>NZ_BMLS01000001.1 GCF_014645355.1 Bowmanella pacifica
CTTCTGCCTTCCTGGCTTGCCGGGGTGCCTTTCAGCCTGGCCCGTCGAAGTGGTGCGCATTCTACAGTTCGACAGAAACAGATCAAGCGCTTTTTGCAAAAAACTTTCCGTTCGCGCAGATATTGAGCAAAAGCCTTATTTTTGTACATTTTCCTTTAGATAGGCAATCCGACTAACAATGTCAGATATTCTTACACATCAAGCAGATACCTTTTTTTTTACACTGTTAAATCAAGTGGATAACAAATGGATTAAATATTGCATTAGCAGTATTCCACTTATGGATTGCCGTAGATGTCCCTCCGAACATTCGCTTCAGCTTAGTGAAGAAGGGCATGCAGCAAGGATGTTCTTCAACTGTGCGACATTAGTCCCCTAGTTCCGAATCATCCTACCTCCATAAGTTTTTAATCACAGGTAGCGGTCTTCAAATACTGATTAGAGCCCTGCCTGAACAGACTATAAGAAAAAACAATAATCAGGAGATAATAATGACGTTTAGGAAGTCACTACTAGGCAGTTTAATCTCGACTGCACTGGTATCTCTCACCACGACAAATGTTCTTGCCTATGAAGTCGATATTGATCGCAGTGCGCTGAAAGCCTCGACTATTACCCCCCTACCAACTTCCAGTACCAACGGAATTGCTACTTATATAGTACAACTCAAGGGGCTATCCGGTATCGCACAGGCGCAAGCGTTGGGAGAATTAACCCCCAGCAATCACCTTGCCGCCAATAAAGGTAATTTATATAACGCACAATCGGCTCGTTTAGTGGCCTACACTCAGAAATTGAAGAGTAGACAACAAAGTGTTGCGCAAGCCATTGGGGCTACCGATGTGTTGTATAACTACACCCATACGTTTAACGGCTTTGCCGCCAGACTCACTCAGCAACAAGCCGAGCAACTTCGCCAACATGCAGATGTTGCTGGAGTTTGGATTGATGAAAAGCAGCAGCTCACCACCGCCAATACCCCCGAGTTCCTCGGATTAAATGGCGCTAACGGCCAGCACACATTGGGAATCAAGGGTGAAGATGTCATTGTAGGCGTGGTCGACTCCGGAATCTGGCCGGAAAACCCGAGCTTCGCGGATGACGGCAGCTATAGTTCAACCGAAAACTTAGGCTGGAGCGGTGTCTGTGATTCCGGCGCCGAAATGGCTGAAGGCACTTTTGAATGTAACAACAAACTTATCGGTGCACGCTACTTCAAAGCGGGTTTTGAATCTGCCTATGAAATCCAATATGCCCTGGGTGAATTTGAATCGCCCCGCGACGCCTCTAGTCATGGCACCCACACAGCCTCAACCGCAGCAGGTAATGAAGGCGTTCCAGTCAATCTATTTGGAACAGACGTAGGTACCGTGACGGGCATTGCCCCAAGAGCGCGTGTAGCCGCCTATAAAGTGTGCTGGAACAGTGATTATGTTAGTCCCGAGGGAGTTGAAGAGCGCGGCTGTTTTGGCTCTGACTCCATGGCTGCCATCGATGCCGCAGTCGCCGATGGCGTGGATGTCATTAACTATTCTATCAGTGGTAGTCGCACCAGCCTGACTCCACCACAAACCGCCGCAATGCTCAGAGCAACCAATGCTGGTGTCTTTGTTTCAGTCTCTGCCGGAAACAGCGGTACTGCCCCCGTGACTGTTGGTACCCCCGCTCCTTGGGTAACGAGTGTGGCTGCTTCGACCTACGATGGCATTCGCTATACCAATACAATAGAAATCGTTTCCAGAGATCCATCTGAAAAACTGCGCTCTACCGAAGGAGCGATTACCAAGCCATTGTCCGAATACGGTGATGTTACCGCTAATGTAGTTATTGCCGAGCCTTTGCTGGGCTGCTTTGATGGCGAGCCAAGCCCACTAGATAATGCAGCAGAGATCGCAGACAGTATTGCATTAATTAAGCGCGGAACCTGCAACTTCTTTGAAAAAGTGGAGCGTGCGCAATTAGCCGGGGCAAAAGCCGTTATCGTCTACAGTGACGACCGTCCTGTGACTGTGATGGGTGGCTCTGGTGCTTATGATATTCCTGGCGTGATGATCAACGGCACAGATGGTGATGCGTTAAGCGCGGCCATTGCTGGCGGTGAAAACGTGACAATTAAAATGAGTGCTGGTTCGTTTGAACAACAAACGGAAGTTGGCAATATTATGGCTGATTTCTCCTCACGTGGCCCAAATGGCAATACGGAGGATTTAATCAAGCCAGATATCACGGCGCCTGGCGTGAACATATTGGCAGGTATCTCTTCTGCACCTATGTTTGGCCCTCAAGGCGAAACTTATGGGTATAACAGTGGCACCTCCATGTCTGCCCCCCATATCGCTGGTATGGCTGCCCTGCTGAAAGGCCAGTACCCGTCCTGGTCCCCAGCGCAGATCAAGTCAGCGCTGATGACCACCGCCAGACAAGATATTGTGGTTATGCATGATGAAAACGAAAATGTCATCGAACCTATTCCGGCGACACCTTTTAACTATGGCAGCGGCCATGCCGCGCCTGCTTCTGCCATGGAGCCAGGACTAACCTATGACCTCAACGCAGGCGATTACTTCGCCTTTATGTGTGGGCAGGGTGAAAACAGCTTTGTTCAAGCCGAATCAGGACGCACCTGTAGTGAGTGGGAGGCTGATGGTTTTGCCACTGACGCCAACCAGCTTAACTATCCGTCCATGGCCATAGGTGCGCTATCCAGTGCCAAGACCCTATCCCGTACGGTGAAAGATGTATCAGGCTTGGGTGGCACTTATGTGGCGACCATTGAAGCGCCGGCCGGTATCGATGTGTCATTACGAACTTTTGACGCCAATGGCACAGAAGCAGAAAACAGTAACCTAGTGGTATTGGCTGACGGCCAAGCCAGCTATGCGCTCACCTTCAGCAAGAACAGCGACGCTGTCATTGGTGAGTGGGCATTTGGTGCCATCACCTGGACCAACGAACATGGTCATGTTGTCCGTTCTCCTATCGCCGTTAAAGCCGCCAGTGACGTGAAGATTGACGTGCCGGAAGCGTTTTCTCTGCAGCTGAATCGCGGTAGAGCATCCTTCCCGGTGCAGATGCTATATAGCGGTGCGACCAGTTTGGACTACGCCGGCTTAGTAGCACCCTTCGGTTCAAGCCGCACAGCGCTGCAGGATCCTGACCAAAGCTATTCGTTTAACGAAGATGGTCTGGGTTTCCACGGCTTCCTGATCCCTGAAGGAACCAAGGTAGCTCGTTTTAGTCTGCGTGACAGCCTGGTTAGCGCACAAGGAACCAATCTGGATATGTACATTTATCGCTGTATCGGATGGAGCTGTTCATTTGTCAGCAGTTCTACTTACGGCGGTTCCAATGAAGATGTCATTCTGACAAATCCAGAGCCAGCGGCGAATGGCGATGTGGGAGATCTGTACATTGCTTTTGTGCATGCCAAGGACCTGGCAGGTAATGCGTCGGTTGACTACACCATGCCAGTTTGGGTAGCCAACCAAGCGGAAAGTACCACCAACGTGCGTTCCACGCCGCGGGCCATAGAGGGACGTTACAACAACGTGTCCATTACCACCCGCGGACTGGCACCTGGCTACCTATATATGGGCGCAATCACTTTCTTTGATGATGAAGGCATTGCCCAGGGAACCACCGTGCTGGAAGTTCAACCCTAAGAAAAATGAAGAAGGGGAGAAATCCCCTCATCTAACAATAAATTGAGGTTGCTCTTAGCAACCTCAGCATAAAAATATTGAGGTAATTATGAAAAGCATAAAAAAAATCTTTGCAGGCCTGGGCTTAATCGCTGCGATGACGTGCAACGCCAATGCGGCACTTATCACCCAAGATCTGATTGAAGTAGCTCTTGATGGCTCAACGGGTGTAATAGGCTCTATCACTATCAACACCGATAATGCCCTGGTTGACCCTGTGCATGGAACAGGTGAGGTGCTGTCCTTCGTGTCGTTTAACTTCCTGGGATACGATATTCCTGTGGATGACAGCATTTTCTTCCAGGCAATCTTTGATACCAACAATATCTATGCCGGTATTGAGTTTCTGGATTTTGATATTGACTTTTCCCTACCAGGCTGGGCATTCCAAGGTTACTTTGATGCCTTCGACAATCCAGACTTCAACTACTTCACTGTTTTTGACAGTGGAAGTGCCGATCTACTATTTGTCAATGGACTGGCGTTAGGTCAAGCTAGTGTTGTATCTGAGCCTGCGACCCTGGCCATGTTTGGTCTGATGCTAGGACTGCTGGGAATGCGACGTAAGATGCAAAAGTAAATACAAAAAAAGGCGCTGATATCAGCGCCTTTTTTTATTCTTTATCCGTTTTAGCTTTATCTTCGGAACCGAATTCCGCATCCACCTGCTCGTCGGCATCTCCGACAACATGCTCAAGCTTAACCTTATCTACACTTCTGAAGGTGTTGATGGGCCCTGCCACCGCATAAAGCAGAAAAGCAATAAACAGTACCAGCGACGGCTGAGTAGCAACAATAACAAATACCAACATCACTAGCAGCAGCGCCACAAAAGGCACCTTACCTTGCCAGTTTACCTCTTTAAATGAGTTGTATTTGAAATTGCTCACCATTAGCAAACCGGCTGCCGCCGTGATAAAAGCAACAATCACACCGTAATCGGCACCAACAGCCTCATACTCAACACCAACCCATACCAGCCCGGCCACCAGAGCTGCCGCAGCTGGACTTGCCAGGCCCTGGAAGTAACGCTTGTCGGCAATACCGATTTGCGTATTAAAACGGGCTAATCGCAGGGCGGCACCCGCCACATAAACAAAGGCCGCCAACCAGCCTAGTTTACCCAATTCAGTTAATCCCCAAGTATAAGCCACCAGCGCAGGGGCAATACCAAATGACACCATATCTGCCATGGAGTCATACTCTGCACCAAACTCACTTTGGGTGTTGGTCATGCGCGCCACCCGACCATCCAGGCCGTCAAACAGCATGGCAACAAAAATAGCCACCGCAGCCGCTTCAAAATGGCCATTCATTGCTGAAACAATGGCATAGAACCCAGAAAAAAGGCCACCGGTAGTTAACAAATTAGGTAACAGATAAATACCTTTACGCTTGGTGTCAGTCATTGATTCCTCCCAGATTGATGGCGAAGAAGATACCACATGTCACGCCCTCTACTCTAGCAATACCCGGGCTTACTCAAAGAGATAAGTCCGGTTTGGTTTTTACTTAGCCTAACCAAGGTAAATGAGCCGGAGTGAACCGACACCAGGTAGTTTGCACAATAAGATAAGTGCAGTTGAGCGACGACGAAAAAAGCGCGCTGTATCAATATCGCCTTACCACACTATTCGCCCAAAAACTAAGGGCCGCTTAGCGGCCCTTAGTTTAACGATGACTAGTATCAATGAATCACAAGCTCTTCGCCTTCCACCTCTACCTGTATCGTGGACTCAGGCAAAATGGCGCCACTTAGCAGTTTCTGCGCCAACGGATTCTCAATTTCATGCTGAATTGCCCGTTTCAATGGTCTGGCCCCATAAACCGGGTCAAAACCCGCATCGGCAAGTTTATCCAAGGCCGCCGGACTTAACGCCAACTGGTAACCTTTCTCACTCAGACGTTTGGTCAGCGAGGCCAACTGAATCTCAGCAATGGCTTTAATCTGCGCATGTCCAAGCGGGTGGAAAACCACAGTATCATCAATCCGGTTAATAAATTCCGGTCTGAAATGCTGGCCAACCACGCCCATCACCAGTGCCTTCATTTCCTCATACTGCCCTTGTGCGGCTTTATCCTGAATAATGTCGGAGCCTAGGTTGGAGGTCATAATCACCACGGTGTTTTTGAAATCCACTGTACGCCCCTGACCATCGGTAAGACGGCCATCATCCAATACCTGCAGTAGTATATTGAACACGTCTGGGTGGGCCTTCTCCACTTCGTCCAACAACACAACGGAATAAGGCTTACGTCTTACCGCCTCGGTCAGATAGCCACCTTCCTCGTAACCAACGTACCCTGGAGGCGCGCCAACCAAACGTGATACCGAGTGTTTCTCCATAAACTCAGACATATCAATACGCACCATGGCATCCTGAGTATCAAATAAAAACTCGGCCAGGGCCTTACATAGCTCGGTTTTGCCTACCCCGGTGGGGCCTAAAAACAGGAAGGAACCAATGGGGCGATTGGGATCCGCCAAACCGGCACGTGAGCGACGAATGGCATTAGACACCACGCTCACCGCCTCGGCTTGCCCTACGACACGTTTGTGCAATACGTCTTCCATACGCAACAATTTCTCGCGCTCACCTTCCAGCATCTTCGAGACAGGAATCCCTGTCCAGCGTGACAACACCTCGGCGATTTCTTCATCGGTCACCTTGTTACGCAACAAACGGGTTTCCTGATGCTGCGTTTCATCGGCCCGTTCCAAACGACGTTCCAGCTCTGGGATGCGGCCATATTGCAGTTCTGACATCCGGTTCAAATCGCCGGCGCGACGGGCTATTTCCAGATCTAACTTGGCCTGCTCTAACTCAGCCTTAATATGCTGGGTGCCCTGCATGGCCTCTTTTTCGGCATTCCAGAGTTTCTCGAACTCTTTAAACTTCACTTCGAGGCCTTCACGTTCCTGCTCAATCAATTCCAAACGTTTATGGCTGGCATCATCGGTTTCTTTAGCCAGCGCCTGTTCTTCAAGCTTAAGCTGAATGATACGACGCTCCAGCCTGTCCATATCTTCTGGTTTGGAATCAATTTGTAAGCGAATACTGGACGCCGCTTCGTCAATCAAGTCAATGGCCTTATCCGGCAACTGACGGTCGCTGATGTAACGATGAGATAGCGAAGCCGCCGCCACTATGGCCGGGTCGGTAATATTCACCGAGTGGTGTAACTCATAGCGCTCTTTGAGCCCACGCAGAATAGCAATGGTGTCTTCCACTGAAGGTTCATCCACCAGCACTTTTTGGAAACGACGTTCTAATGCCGCATCTTTTTCAATATATTGACGATACTCATCCAAGGTGGTGGCGCCGACGCAGTGCAGTTCGCCACGCGCCAGTGCTGGTTTAAGCATATTACCGGCATCCATGGCACCTTCACCTTTACCTGCCCCCACCATGGTATGCAGCTCATCAATAAACAAAATAACGCGGCCTTCTTCTTTGGCCAGCTCATTGAGTACGGCTTTCAGACGCTCTTCAAATTCACCACGGTATTTGGCCCCGGCAACCAGCGCTCCCATATCCAGCGATAACACGCGCTTATTTTTCAGCCCTTCGGGCACTTCGCCGTTCACAATACGTTGGGCCAGCCCTTCTACAATCGCGGTTTTACCCACACCAGGTTCACCAATAAGTACCGGGTTATTCTTGGTACGGCGCTGCAACACTTGAATGGTACGGCGAATTTCTTCGTCACGACCAATCACGGGGTCAAGCTTGCCTTGCTCAGCTCGCTCGGTAAGGTCAGTGGTGAATTTCTCCAACGCCTGGCGCACATCTTCTGCGTTAGGGTCGGTCACCTTCTGGCCACCGCGCAGCTTCTCAATCGCCTGCTCGGCTTTTTGCTCGGTCAGGCCCAACTGGCGCAAGGTTTCACCCAGTTTGCCTTTATCCTGCAAGGCTGCCAGCACAAAAATCTCAGATGTGATGTAATCGTCTTTGCGCTTTTGCGCGATTTTGTCGCACAGATTAAGCAGTACAGCAGTATCTTTACCAAGCTGTACGTCGCCACCGACCCCTTGCACTTGCGGTAGACGTTCGATGATTTCAGAAAGGGCGGAACGCAGCGCATTATTGTTAACGCCAATTTGCTCCATTAATGGGCGAACGGAACCGCCTTCCTGATTCAGCATAGCCATCATCAGATGAGCAGGCTCTATATATTGATGATCACGGCCCAGCGCCAATGACTGGGCATCAGAAATGGCAAGTTGAAACTTGCTGGTCATTTTATCTAAACGCATGAAATACCCTTCAATTCAGAACCAAGTTGTCCTAGTTATGGGTATCTTTTGCACAGGATTCAAGAGTGAAGCAAGGCGGCGGGTTGCGCTGGATCAATGATCCTCTAACCAAATAAGGCTGGCCATACGCCCGGTCTGACCATCTCGGCGGTAGGAAAAAAAGCGACAAGCTTGCTGATGCGTACAGTATTCGCCACCGTATATTTCGTTCACACCGGCTCGCGCTAAACAGGCTCTGGCTAACTGATAAATATCGGCCAAAAACTTACCGGATTTGTCGGTTGACTTGAATGCATCATAGTCAGCGGCAAAAGCCTGCTTTACATCCTCCCCCACTTCAAAAGCATTGGGGCCGATAGCCGGGCCAAGCCAGACCAAATAGTCTTCAGGCTGCCCTGGTAAAGCTGCCAGGGTATTTTCCAGTACCCCAGCCGCTAACCCCCGCCAGCCGGCATGCGCCGCACCGACCGCCAGGCCCTGACGATGGCAAAACAGCACAGGCAGGCAGTCTGCTGTCATGACAGCGCAGGTGATCCCTGTGTCTAACGCAATAGACGCGTCAGCCGACACATTTTGCTCACTACCGACATTGAGCCGGTGCACAGCATTACCATGCACCTGATTCAACCAGATAATCTGTTCACTTCGAGGTAATTGCTGGCGATTAGCAAGCACATCTTTTTCACTATCACCGACATGCATGCCAAGATTTAAACTCTCGAAAGGTGCGCGGCTGACGCCGCCCTGACGAGTGGTGGAAATAGCCTGTACCCTCTTAGGCGCTGGCCAGTCCGGCTGTATAAACACTTACTCCCAATCCTGGTCGTGTGCTTTGGTGTCTGCACGCAGTATTGTCAGCAGGTCAACCATATCTTGAGGTAAGGGAGCCTGCCAGCTTAACCACTCACCACTGATAGGATGGGCCAACTCAAGCTGCGCGGCATGCAAAGCCTGGCGTTTGAAATCACGCAAGGTATCGCGTAGTTCGTCACTGGCAGACTTCGGTGGACGAGGACGCCCGCCGTAGAGCGGATCGCCAACGATGGGGTGATGCAAATGCGCCATATGCACACGAATCTGGTGGGTACGACCGGTTTCCAACTTCAGGCGCAAATGCGTGTGCGCACGAAACTTCTGAATAACCCGATAATGCGTGACGGCAGGTTTTCCCCCTATTCTTACAGCCATGCTGGTTCGCCTGGTTTCATGGCGCGCAATAGGTTCATCTACCGTGCCTCCCGCCACCATAGTGCCGTTAACCACAGCCTCGTATTCACGACTGATTTCCCGTGCCTGCAGCTGTTCAACCAGGTTCGTCTGCGCCGGAATGGTTTTCGCTACCACCATCAGACCTGTGGTGTCTTTGTCCAGACGATGCACTATACCGGCCCGGGGCACAGCACCAATATCCGGTACATGGTTGAGCAAGGCGTTCAATAATGTACCGCTACTGTTACCTGCACCAGGATGCACAACCAGGTCAGCTGGCTTGTTCAACACAAGAATATGCTCATCCTCGTATTGAATATCCAATGCCATGGCTTGCGCTTTGTGTTGCTGCTGTACCTCAATACGGGTTTGAATCAGTACCTGTTCTCCCCCCATCAACTTTTCCCTGGGTTTGTCCCACACTTGTTGATTGATTTGCACATGACCGGCCAGGATCCAATCTTTAATCCGTGAACGCGAATAATCACTGAACAATTCAGCCAAAGCCTGATCTAAGCGTTTACCAATTAACGACTCAGGAACTTCAGCATGTAACTCTAATCTTTCTTGCATCATCAGCTTCGACGGGCAGTTGATTCGCTACAAGACAGCCGTCTTCTGTCTTGTGGAACAATGGCTTACATGGAGCCAGTTGGAATTCGACCGGCAATATCATGTGCATAGGCCAACACAGTCGGGTAGAATGCGTCGATGTGTTGGGCACTTATTTTGAAACAGGGTGTCTATTCTAGCGGAATTTTGCACCCGGCAGAATCGCGTAAACGATAATGAGCGTTATGAATACGAGAGTTTTTTCAAAAAGTATACTGATCAGCGCCGCTTTAGTCTTGTCCGCCTGCTCCAGTTCACCGGAAGAGGAAGACCTGGCGTTGGTTAATCAAGGACCCCAAGCTTTGTACGACAGAGCCAAGGAAAATTTGACTAACGGCAACTTTAATGGCGCCGCCGCCACACTTAGTGCTCTGGACTCCAGGTACCCGTTTGGCCCTTTGTCACACCAGGTACAGCTTGATCTTATCTATTCTTACTATAAGACCAGCAATACCGACCAGGCACTGGCTACCATAGACCGTTTTCTGCGCCTGAATCCCAACCACTCCGATGTCGACTACGTGCAATATATGCGCGGACTGGTCAACATGGATGCCGACACAAATCTGTTTCAGGATTTAATGGGCATAGATCGTTCCGACCGTGATCCGAGCATGGCCCGTGAAGCCTTTAATGATTTCCGCCAACTGCTGGAGAAGTATCCGGACAGTAAATATGCTGCTGATGCGCAAAAGCGCATGATGTATATCAAGGATCGTCTGGCAAAATACGAGCTGGCCATTGCCCGCTATTATATGAAGCGTCAAGCCTATGTTGCTGCCGCTAACCGTGGTCAATATGTTTTGGAGTACTTCCCAGACTCTCCTCACTTGCAAGAAGCGCTGGAGTTGATGGTGGAATGTTACGATCAATTGAATCTGCAGGAGTTAAAGGACAATACCCTTAAAACCCTGAAGCTCAACTTCCCCAACAGCAGCCACGCTGATTCATAAAAAAACGCGCCTCGAGCGCGTTTTTTTATTTAAAGAATAAATGACTGAACGGATTAAGTAAGCGCGCCAGCCCAGAGGTAAAATGCAGCGGCTGATCCAGCACACTGAAAACCAAACAGCCTTCGTCAGCGTCTGTTCTGGGGCTATGAGTATGCTGACCATCGCAGCAGATAAAGTCCCCGGTGTCATAATGCCCTTTACCGTCGGAAAACTCTCCATCCAGCACCAGAGTTAACTCATGTCCTCTGTGGGTATGCTCAGGCACACTGCCACCTTTTTCCATATAGATAAAGTCAGCTCGGCCATGGATCCCCAGATCTACACGGGCCTGCCACAACTTACCGACCATGTGTGACCAGCCATTAATCTTGCTCGCATAACGCTGCAAACTTCTTGGCAGTGCAAAATGTTTGCCGTCCAATTCAAGATAATGCACCTCTGCCGGCGTCGTTGATGCCTGCGGGGTCGCAAGGATCTGCGCCAACATATCCTGCATCTGTCTGTCGGGCAGCGGACTCTGCTCAGTCAACACTTGCTCGGCCAATGCCATCTCCACATTAGCCATCCGCTTTTGACATACAGGGCACATGTCTACGTGCGCCGATATAATCAGGCTCTCACCGGGCGCAGCCTGCCCCTGAGCAAACAGGGTTAATTGTTGGTCTGAAGGATGTAGCTTAATCTTCATCTGACAACATCTCTTTTAGCCGTTGTAATGCCAAACGTGTACGGGACTTTACCGTTCCCAGCGGGATCCCAAGGGCGTCAGCCACTTCCTGTTGGGATTTACCCTGGATGTATATGGCTTCGATCACCTGCTTTTGTTTATCCGGTAGGGCTTCGAACAATTGCCCTACTTGCTCAAGTGTGACCTGTTCATCCAGCTCGGGCTGAGCCAAATCAGCGGTTTGCTCACACAACACCGGCCACAAATCATCTGCGCAAATATCCTCCTTACGGTGCTGTTGTTTACGCAGCATGTCAAAACGGATATTCCGAGCGATGGTAAAAATCCAGGTTGAAGGCGCGCCTTTGGAGGCATCGAACAAATGGGCCTTTTGCCACACGTTCGTAAGCGTTTCCTGTACCAACTCCATCGCCAGTGCGTCATTACCCATTTGCTTTAACGCATAGGCACGCAACCTTGGCGCGAAATAATGAAACAGTCTGGCAAAGGACGCCTGGCAGCGTTTGGCCGCCACGGTGTGAAGACATGCCACCATTTCATTGGTTACGTCGCCTTGGGCTTGATATTTGTTCAACTCAATTCCGACCAGCATGACTCCACCAGCAACCTTGTGATTTTCCCTTGCGATTTGATCATGTATACGTTGCCGGCAGAAAAAGGATCAATGCAGTAATTCTGTCAGAAACAGCAACACTTTGCGGCAATCTTTTTCACTCAATAAGGCTTGCTTAACGGAGGCATCAACAGGTAACAGTTCCAACCAGCGAAAAAGCACCCACATGGCATTACCAAAGTCAGGACTGGGATAAAGCTGCGGTAAATCTGCAAAGCGGGTGAAGATGGCACGAAGCTTATCGGTGGCAAGTTGCAACTCTGCCTGCTCAAGACAGTCTGCACTGTTCCAGACCTGGTCAAATTCGCAGTTGGCAATACGAAGTCCATCTTGCTCCGTTTCAATCTGGTCAACAATGAGACTTGCCTGCCCTTCTACCACAATGCCAAGCAAGCCATCTTGCAGGGTACTAAAATCGATAACCTTGGCGAGCGTACACAGCGGGTAGATATGCTGATTTAATTGCTTGTCGCCTTTGGCATTGAGCATACATACGGCAAAATCCCGCTGAGCGGCGCATGCTTCTTTCACCATGCGCAGATAACGAGGTTCAAAAATCCGCAGTGACAGACGCCCACCTGGCAGTAAGTGGGCAGACAATGGGAACAATGCCACGGGCTTTTGTTCACTGGCCAATATAATCTCCAGTCAGCTATTTATTTCTGTCCTATATACGTAATGTCAGCAAACAAAGATCTATGCCAATAAATTTTGATCCTTTTGACCTGCAATACGTATAAAACAGCAAAACAGGATTGCGAACGTTATGACGCCAATACAATTGAAATTACAGAACTTTTACACATCGCTCAGCGATGAGGCGTTAAATGAACTGAGCGAGATATACAGTCCTGATATTGAGTTTGTCGATCCCGTCGACAGCCATAAAGGGTTAGCGCAATTAACGACTTATTTCTCTCGTCTGCTTAGCCATTGCCATACCTGCAAATTTGATTTCCATGGCTATGATAATTGCGGACAGAAACTGTTCATTCGTTGGACCATGTACTACGCACACCCAAAACTAAAAAATGCCCACCCACTAAGTCTGGACGGCATCAGTGAACTGCACATCAGAGATGAACGGGTGTACTACCAACGAGATTACTACGACATGGGGGCTATGCTTTATGAACATATTCCTGTTGTTGGTGCCATTATTCGTTGGCTAAAACGCAGGTTAAGCCAATGACCCAGATTCTCATAAGCGGTGCCAGTTCTGGCATGGGAAGAGCTTTGGCGCAAAAATGCGCCCAGGCTGGCTGGCAGGTGATTGCCTGTGGTCGGGACCAGGATAAGCTGGCAGAGCTGGAGCAAACCGCGCTTATTTCCACGCTGGCATTTGATATTGCCGACCCGCAAGCTTGCCAGCAGATGCTTGCCCACCTCAAACCGGATATCGTGGTGCTAAATGCTGGTACTTGCGAATATGTAGATATTGATAGTTGGGATCCCGCGCTGTTTAGACGCGTATTTGAGGTCAATTTTTTTGGGGTAGTAAACTGCTTAGTGGCATTGCTCCCTAACCTCGATAAAGGTACAACCCTGGCGATTGTGGATAGCCTTGCCAGGTATCTTCCCTTTACTAAAAGCCAAGCTTATGGCGCCAGCAAGGCGGCATTGCATTACCTGACCAAAACCCTGCAAACAGACTTAAGCGACCGGGGGGTTAAGGTACAAAGTATTTCTCCTGGTTTTGTCAAAACCCCATTAACAGATAAAAACACCTTCAGCATGCCCGATTGCATCACTGCCGAGCAGGCTGCTGAACATATTTTCAACGGGCTGCAATCTTCCCGCTCAAGCCTGTATTTTCCCTGGCGTTTTGCGCTCACTATCCGGCTATTGTCCGGCTTGCCAGAACGCGCCCAACAATGGCTTTGTCAAAGGATGAAAAATCAATGAAGCAACGTATTGCAGTAATAGGTAGCGGTATATCAGGCCTGGTCTGCGCCCATCTGTTGCACAAAGAACATGAACTATGGCTGTATGAAGCAAACGACTATATCGGTGGACACACCCATACTGTTGATGTCAGCGTGGGGGCTGAGTCACAGGCCGTAGACACCGGATTTATTGTATTTAACGACTGGACTTACCCCAATTTTATCCGCCTGTTAGACAAGCTTAAAGTGGCCAAACAACCCACAGAAATGAGCTTCAGCGTACAAAACCAGGCGACTAATCTTGAATACAACGGTCATGGGTTGAACAGTTTATTTGCGCAGCGCCGCAATCTGCTCAGACCCGGTTTCTATCGGATGCTTAGGGACATAACCCGCTTTAATCGGGTGTGCAAACAACTACATGGTCAGGGAGAGGTACCAGATGCCTTGACCCTAGGCGCATTTATTCAGTCTCAGGGATTAGGTGAAGCCTTTACGCAAAACTACATATTACCTATGTGCGCAGCAATTTGGTCGGCCAGTCTGGACGATGTAAAAGCCTTTCCGCTGCGCTTTTTCCTGCAATTTTTCAACAACCATGGCTTGCTGAACATCGTCAACCGGCCTCAGTGGTATACCCTGATTGGCGGCTCCCGCAGCTATATTTCGCCGCTCACCAGCGGCTTTCGTGAACGTATTCTGTTAAATAGCCCAGTACAAAGAGTTGTCAGGCAGCCCAACGGCTATCTAATTCAAGCAACAGGTCAACCTGAACGTATAGTGGACCATGTCATTTTTGCCTGCCATAGCGATCAGGCATTGGCCATGCTGGCTGAATCCACTCCCGCCCAAAGAGAGATTCTGGGGGCAATTCGTTATGCAGCTAATGATGTGGTGTTGCATCTTGATACCGGCCTTCTGCCCAAACGAAAAAGAGCATGGGCCAGTTGGAACTATCGTTTGAAGGGCACGCCAGGCGAGGCACAACAGCCTGCGTCCGTGACGTATAACATGAATATACTGCAGCGCCTGCAAAGCCAGCAGACATTTTGCGTAACGCTCAATAACCGCAAGGATATACAAGATGCCAAGATCCTGCAGACCTTTGATTACAGTCATCCGCAATTTAATCATGTCAGTCACAAGGCGCAGCAGCGCCGTCAAGAGATCTGCGGCCAGCAAGGCATGCATTTTTGTGGTGCTTACTGGTACAACGGTTTTCATGAAGACGGTGTGCGCAGTGCATTAGATGTATGTGAGCGATTTGGAGTGGGATTATGAGCCACCGGCTCTATAGTGGTCAGGTATGGCATAAACGCCATCGGCCTGCGACCCATGCGTTCAGCTACTCACTCAAATTGTTCTGGTTGGATCTGCAGAATCTGCCGCAGCTGGATAGTTACTTTGGACTTTCCTACCGTCGCTGGGCAGCACTTCGCTTTAAGCGACAAGATTACTTAACCGAACCTCAGCGCCCTCTGCATGAAGTGGCCAAACAAAAAATGTCAGAGCTGGCAGGTTTCCCCCTGGACGGCGAGGTTTTTTTGCTTGCCCCACTGCGCTGGTTTGGTTTGTATTTCAGTCCAGTTAACTTTTACTATCTGCGACAAACTGACGGTACCTTCAGTCATGTTATGGCGGAAGTCAGCAATACCCCTTGGAATGAACGTCATTGCTACCTGATTGACCTACGTAATCCTCAGGACACAGACAAAGCTTTTCATGTTTCGCCTTTTAACCCTATGTCCATGCGCTACCAATGGCACTTCAGTACGCCAGCTGAGCACCTTCAGGTCAAAATTGCCTGTGTGACCGAACAAACGGATTTTGAAGCCGGTATACAGATGTCTGAAAAAAAACTGAACCGTACCGAGTTACTGAACGTAATGCTAAACACCATGACCTTAAAAACCCTGGTCGGGATCTATTGGCAAGCTGCAAAGATTTATCTTAAAGGCAATCCGGTATACGGCCACACTTCCAGTCACAAGGAGTCCTGATGCACGCAGGCGAACAACTTATCGAGCAAGCGCAACGACTTAACTGGCTTACAAAAGTTGCCCGCACCACTGTACTTAGCTTGTTGGGGCGCATGACTCAAGGGCGGCTACTCGTTAAGGAACAAGGCAGATTAGTTGAGCAGTTTGGCCAGGCCTCTCACCCATTGCAGGCAGAGATTAATATTCTTAACCCTGAATTTTATACTAAGGTGTTGAGCGGCGGCTCAGTGGCGGCCGGTGAAACTTATACCGAGGGCATGTGGGAAACCCCGGATCTCACCGCCGTGGTCAGGCTATTTGCTGCCAATATCACCCTGTTGGACAAACTTGAGCGAAAACTCAGTTGGCTAAGACTACCTGCCGATTGGTTGCACCGCTTATCCACGGCTAATTCAGTGTCCCGTGCCAAAACTAATATCGCTGCGCATTATGATCTGGGTAACACACTTTACCGACATTTTCTTGATGACAGCATGATGTACTCGTCGGCCATATACCCCAACGCCGCCAGTAGTCTGGCGGAAGCACAGCAGCACAAATTGCGAACCATCTGTGACAAACTGAACCTTGGCCCCGAGGATCACTTATTGGAGATTGGAACTGGCTGGGGAGGCCTGGCTGTATTTGCCGCTAAGCATTATGGCTGCCTCGTCACGACCACCACCATTTCTGAGGAACAGTATCGCTACACCGAAGCCTTGCTTGAAGAGGAAGGTTTAAAAGACAAGGTAACGCTGCTCAAGCAAGATTATCGTAAACTCACCGGTCGATATGACAAACTGGTCTCCATTGAAATGGTCGAAGCCGTAGGCAAAGCCTATTTACCGACCTTCTTCCGCCAATGTAGCCAGCTGCTAAAGCCGGATGGCTTAATGCTATTGCAATCCATCACGATTAGCGAAGCGCGGCTTGCCAGCTACAGCAAAGGGCAAGATTTTATTCAACGGCATATCTTTCCCGGCGGCTTTCTTCCATCCCTGTCATTGCTAACAGATCAAATTCGCGGGGCCTCTGATATGGAGCTCAGGGATTGCCAAGATATAGGCCTTCATTACGCAAGAACGATACAAGACTGGCATCGCGCATTGCATCAGAACCGACAGCCTCTCGCAAAGTGCGGCTACGATGAGCGTTTCATGCGTTTATGGTCGTTCTATTTTTGCTACTGTGAAGGGGGGTTTCTGCAACGCAGCATCAGTACGGTGCAGTTGTTGCTTTCAAAGCCTGAGTACCTCCATGAGACACATCGTTGCTAGTGGAACACACGCCACCCTGTTAAATCTGGTCTGGTTTCAGTTGTGCTGGCTGGTTGCTGTAATAGGTCGGGATGCCTGGCTGGGGTTATTGTTTTTACTGCTGATGTTTCATCTTTGCTGGCCGGCACAGGGCAAACGAGATTGGCCGGCAGTAGGTTGCTGCGGTGTCATCGGTATACTCACCGATGGTGCCCTGACCCAACTGGGACTCTTTTCCTTTTCCCCAGCACCTGATTTCCTTATTCCCTTCTGGCTTGCTGGGCTATGGCTGGCTTTTGCCGGTACATTGAGTTATGGCTTGAAGTGGTTGCAGGATAAACCCTTTCTGGCCGCGTTACTGGGTGCGATTTTTGGTCCCCTTAGTTACTTTGCCGGCATGCAACTCGGTGCTGTCGCATTCGATCACAACCTGACCTTTACCTTAATGATTCTGGCCTTACTCTGGGCGTTACTGATGCCGCTATTTGGCTGGATAACTGCAAGACTGATGGAGCCAACCTATGAAAAAGCTTAGCCTTTGGGTGTGCTTGCTATTTAGCATATTACCTATCCATGCCAGCCCCGTCAGCGACCTTGAACTTGTTGGGCAAGCCAAATTACAGGTTTGGTTCTGGGATGTGTATGAGTCGGCGCTATATAGTCCAGATGGCCTATACCAAGTGGGTAGCTACCCACAGGCTCTGGAAATCAAATACCTACGCGATATTGCAGCCGCTGACCTTATTGACGCCACACGTGAGCAATGGCAGCGCCTGTCGCTATGGTCAGAACAATCACAACGTTGGCTACTTACCCTGTCTGACATCTGGCCGGATATCCGCCGCGGCGATACCTTAGTGATAAAAGTTGACCAACAGGGCGTCAGCCATTTTTATCACAATGGTGACCTGATAGGACAAATTGATGAAACAACCTTCGCCGATAGCTTTTTATCCATTTGGCTATCTGAAGATACCGAATATCCAAAGTTACGCGCCCGGCTGATAGGAGTAACGCCCCCATGAGAAAGAGTATCTTACTGCTGTTTTCGATGTTATTACTGTCATGCAGTTCGTCCTTGCAGGATCATCAAATCATGTCTCCAAGCTTTGATCTTCGGCAATACTTTGACGGCAAGATAACCGCAAGAGGCATAATTCAGGACTACAGCGGCAAACTCACCAGGCAATTCTGCGTAGATATTGACGCCAGTTGGCAAAGTAACCGGGGAACACTGCACGAAACCTTTTATTTCGCAGATGGAGAGAGACAGATCAGAATATGGCATCTACAGCGTCACCCGGATGGCTTGGTTACAGGTAGCGCTGATGATGTGGTGGGCACAGCATCAGGTCGCGCCAAAGGCAACGCATTTAACTGGCAGTATGTGCTAAGGGTGCCAATCGATGAAACTGACTATGACTTTTTTATTGATGACTGGATGTACCTGCTTGACGAACACCACCTTATGAACCGTTCCTATATGCAAAAGCTCGGTATTACAGTGGCGGAAATAAGCATTGTCTTTACTAAGCATCCTGTTGGCATAGCTTGTCAGCAGCGACCTGTTGAGCAGCTAACAACATAATGGCCACAGCCAAGAATATTGCCCAAGACCAGAATACAGATTTCTGACACTACCCCGTCATAAGAAAAACGGTCATATGTCCAGCGTACAGCAGGAGTACATTTGAAATACACTCCCGTCGCTGATAACGTTCACCGCCTGGTACCCATGATTAAACTGGGTGCCGACCAATAAAGCAATGGACAAGCCGCTCGGCCAGACATTTCTTACAGTTGAGTATTTTCGCCTTAACAGGAAGTCATTATGCAAAAGCGAATCAACTTATCCCTTCTCTTTTTTACCTTATTAGTGTTATTCGTCAGTCGACATGCGCTGGCCAAAAACTATCTTAATATTGAGGTAGCAGATGAAATATTGGCATTAGGAGAGGAATACAAAATCTCTTTTATTGAAGGAGGACCGTCTGAGATAACACATCAAGTAAATAAAAAACGCATTACCTTCATGCCTGAAAATGACCGAGTTTTCTATGAGTTCACCGTGTTTATAGAAAAAGGTGAAACAATATGGTATTCCGACTTATTTATCTTTAGCAATCAGAAAAACTTCCTTAACTTTAACACTCTGCTTTTCTCTAAACTTGTTGACCCATCTGATTTTTCTCATTTAAGTCACAGGGATGCGTTTAATTTTTATCAATCCTACAAGCAACACATCCCTGATGGATATGAAAGAATAAGTGCAGAATACCAAAAAAGCATTGAGAGCTACCTTGATTACGTCAACCCAGCAAGAGACTATCAAGCGTTTAGCAAGAATGTGGCACCTTTACAGCAAAAGTTAAAAGAGGCTGCGAGCAAACTAACGGCCAAAGATTTGAAACCCCATCAGGATATCATGCAGAACTTTATCCATGCGGTGAACAGAAAAAGCTCAGTCTCACTCTTGAAATATCGGGATCCCAAATCTCCTGCCGAACACCAAGATATTTATAAACGCGGTTTGAGTACTTTGTTTAGTTATTTTGAAAGAATGGGGAAGCCTACTAAGTTCAAAATAATCCAGGAAAAAGAGTTTAAAAACTTCAATCGCCCCAGCACCAAGTATTTCCTGATAGAAATCCTTGAACATAGTGACCCACTGCGTAAAAAGATAGAGATGGAATTTTACTTCCGAGATTCCTATGGTAAACGTTATATTTATGAATATGACATTACCGGTATTCACTTCAGATAGTAGAACTAAAAAGGGCCGATATCGGCCCTTTTTATTTTCACAATAACGCTAGCTAAAAATTAAACCGCGTCCTCGTTTTCTTCCCCGGTGCGGATACGAATCACCCGTTCTACGTCATAAACAAATATCTTACCGTCACCGATTTTTCCTGTCTGAGCAGTTTGCATTATCGCCTCAATCGCCCGCTCAGCCTGCTCATCCGGCAATACCAAGTCAATCTTTATCTTGGGCAAAAAGTCCACCTGATACTCCGCACCACGATAAAGTTCAGTATGACCTTTCTGACGTCCAAAACCTTTCACCTCGGTGACCGTCATGCCGGTAACCCCAACCTCGGCAAGCGCTTCCCTGACATCGTCCATTTTGAACGGCTTAATTATCGCTTCAATCTTTTTCATCTGCTGTCACCTGTTCAATAAGCATCATAAATGGTTGGAATAGGACGTCGCTTGTGTTGCGTACGCTGATAAATATACAGCAACTTCTCGCTCACACTCGCCGGCACTGCACGTCCTTCCAGGAAATCGTCAATCTGGTCATAGGTTAACCCTAAGGCCGATTCATCTGTCTTTTGCGGGCTCAGGCTTTCCAGATCTGCCGTCGGTGCCTTGTCGATGACCTGTGCTGGCGCTCCCAGTGTTCTGGCAATCAACCGAACCTGACGTTTGTTCAAACCAAACAGGGGAGCCAAATCGCACGCACCATCTCCCCACTTGGTATAGAAACCCGTAATATTCTCAGCGGAATGATCAGTGCCCAGTACCAGCGCATCCAACATGCCGGCGATTTCATATTGAATAACCATTCTTGCCCTGGCTTTAACATTACCTCTGACAAAATCCTGTTTGCCCGGATCCTCAGGTAATAACCCCTCGGATGCGAGGGCTTCTGCGGTTTGCTGATGAAGCGCATCAGCGCCGGGTTGTACATTCACCGCCAGCGACACACTGGGCTGGATAAAATCAATGCTATCCTGGGCGTCCTGCTCATCGGCTTGTGCTGCATAAGGTAAACGCACCGCAACAAAACGATAGTGTTCATGATGCTCGGCATTGAGTTCATCCACCGCAATCTGGGCCAGACGACCCAGGGTACAGGAATCAATCCCCCCACTGATCCCCAGCACCAAAGTATCTAGACCCGACTGACGAAGATGTGACTTGATAAAGTTCACCCGGCGGGCAATCTCAAAGGCGGCATCAATCTCGGGCAATACCCGCATTTCCGCCAATATCGCTTTTACGTCCATTAACCTGCTCGTTTGCTTTTTCCGCTATCATAAGAAAAATCCATACAACTTGCTTGTCTTTATGCCGTGGTCCACCGTTGTGATGGGGATAAATATGAATCGACCAATAACTATGACAGAGCCTACATACCCAACGTAAAGCGGAAACCGTTATGCTAAGGCGTGCAGACCTTTTGAGTATAATTTTTCAGTCGTTGATGGACCGGTGTGCAGAAGCACATAGCACACACTTTAACTCAGCCTTAGGTGGCCGAATGTGCTCAGCAGTTATACTCAAAAGGCCTATACGCCTAGTAAATACAGCTGGAGAGTTAACGCTATGAAAAGGCAAGACACGCTTTATTATTATCATCGGCAGCGAGGCCTAACCCTGCTCGAGCTTATGATCACCCTGGCTATTTCCGGTATTCTGTTGACTATGGTCGCTCCCAGCGTCAGAGATATTCTTATCCGCAATAACATTACCTCTCAGGTCAATGAAATCAGTGGCATTATTCAATTTGCACGCAGTAATGCCATTGATGAACAAAACACCGCCATTGTTTGCCCTACTCCGGATTTTTCCAATTGCAGTACCAACTGGGATCAAGCCAGAATGGTGTTCAATGATCTGGACGGCAATGGTAACCGCAGCGCAGATGAAGAAATTCTGGTTGCCACATCACTGCCAGCCAAAAGCCTGGTTATCACCGGCCCCGCCATCACGGTGCGTTTTAACGGTAATGGCACTGTCTCTACCCCGGCCACCATTAAGATCTGTCATCAGGATGGTGAAGCCAGATTCGCCAGGGCCCTGTTTATCAGTCTGCAAGGACGGGTTAGGTTAAGTCAGGACACGGATAACAATGGTGTTCATGAAGATAGTGCCGGGAATGCACTTAGCTGTATATAAACCGGCAGATGGCCCGCCATACAGAGGGCCTTATCCTTCTTTATTTCATGCAACTAATTCAGTAGGCAACTGATCACCCCATTTACGCTGCGGCGGCGCCCCACTGGTGGTTAAACAAAAAACAAAGGCGCTAATGCGCCTTTCTTTTTCTCCATCGGAGTCCTCAGGAGCGCCTTAGCAGCGCCAGCAATACTCGCTGGCAGAAATACTGCCACCATTGTCCTTATCCCAAGCCTTGCGGCCATCGCTGTAATAAAACAACGCCCCATCACTGGCCTGACTTGTGCCCGACGCCGGCGTTGCCTTAAGCACAAAGTTGCTGCCACTGGCATTGACCGCATCAATGCTCAGAGAATATCTTTTGTTGGTCACAGGTTCTGCCGACGGAGAGTGGGCATGAAAAACCCCCGGGCTACCGGTATCAGCGCCGCCGGTTGCCGCCCCTTTGTATGAAAAATTTGCCGCTCTGTGACGCTCCATTGCACCGGCCAGGGCCATCAAATCTGCCTGCGCTGTGCTGCGATAACCACTAATGGTGTAATTGATATAAGAGGGATACGCCACCGCCGCAATAATGCCGACTATGGCCACCACAATCATTAACTCCACCAGGGTATAGCCCCGACTATTGTTCTCGTTCATGTTCTGTCTTCCAATAACCACGTTGTACCCGTTCGAAGCGACCATAGATATTCTCGGCCAAGCATTCAAAGGCGGAACCACAAGGTTCATTTTCATCAATGACTGCCGATGTACACTCGGTTCCCAGACAAACCACCGGCTTGACAATATCTTCTATCAGAATCTTAGTATCAGGCGCTATACCAGTCTGCTTGAGGTCTGCGTGTCGATCAACATGCTCTTTGTCGCCGTTGTTATTAAAGTCTTTCACTGCATTACCGTTTATCAACTCCACCAGATAAGCTCTGCTGTTGCCGGTTGGCGGTGCACAAAGGCTCTGACTGATAGACGCCGGCAAATAGGTGGTGAAGAACAATTTGTAATTGAGTATCAAAGGTGACGCCAGCACTTTCTCTCCCCCGCCCCCCAGACGGATAAACCATCCTTGCTTGCCAGCAAAGGCGGCAGCTTCCAGTTCCCGTTCAGCCTGATTGGAGGAAGTCAGCAAATGGTCTGTTGCATCATAAAGATCAGCCGTGGTGATAGGCATCTCCGGCAGGCCATAGTTCCCGTCGATATCCAGGGTAAACACCCCTTTATCTTTGATCATGTACATATTGTCCTGAATTTGTGTATTCAGGGGGTGTGCCCGATAACCAGAGCCCAGTGCAACAGCATAATAGTGCTCATTGGCCAGGCTGATTTCCGACACATCCGGGCCGTAGTAGAAACGTCGGTTGTCTTCCACGGTAGCATCGGAAGAGAAGCTGGCCATATGCGCCCCTGTCACAAAATCGCTGCCACTTTGGCCATTATGGATATCCAGACGGAAAAGCTGTCCGCCGGTATCCACCACATACATATGGTCGGCATAACCGTCATTTTCGCGATCAATAACCGAAATTCTGGCAGGAATACTGTATTGCATCGCGTCCAGATTAAGATCGGCACCGGCATTGCTGGCAGACCAAAGTAGAGCGCCAGTGTCGGCATCCACCATATACACCGCGTTACCTACCACATCAGGGCTACGCAGGGCCTTATTGTCTTGCTCTGCGTCATAGCCGCCGCCGAAAATCAGTACGGTTTTGCTGTTGCCGCCGATCCTGACCTTAGTGACCGTTGGACGCGACCAACTTTGTCCCAGTTTTTCAAAGCCGACGCTACCGCCTTCAATCTTGAACAACAGGGAAGGCTCCGTCTTGGTGCTAACGTCAAAGGCATAATAGTTGCGGCCTCCGCGGCGCATACCCACATACAACAGCTTTCTGCCATCGTCGTGCTGGCGCAGCACTAAGTCGCCGTCCAATCCATAAACATGGGTGAAAGTTGAATTATCCTGGTAGAAATCATACAGGTTGCTCATTAACTCTTTAGGCGTAACCGCAAAATTTTCTGCACCGGTTTCTGCATCAAAGGAGTGCAAAAAGCCCTGATTGGTCGCCACCAGAATAGCCGCATCGGTATTGGAGTAGTTAATAATGACGGGCTGCGAGTGAATAGGATCCCCCATCTGCAGTCTGATATCCGTCGTATCACCATCGGCATCGACATCCTGCACATCTACGCCGCGCGTCCATTTAACCACAGTATCTCGCAATAGGTCCTGCTGGGCACTAACAGGGATCCCCAAATCCGCCGGTAAAATACTGTTGTTGTTTTCATGTAATTGATTAGCCGACGTAGTAATAGTGCCGTTACCGCTGAAGAAATACACATTACGTGGCAGGCTCATACGACTGGCTGCCCCCCCTTCCCGCACATCATTGCCATCGGCCAGGGTTGACCAGTAACTGTGAGAGTTGTCATGGAAGAAGCCGGTACTGTCGTCAACGGCGTCCTGCCCCAGGCTATCTAAGATCACATCCCCACTGATTTTGTATTTTTTAAGGTTACCCGGCCAAATCGTTCCTTCGGCAGGTTTAAACAAGGCAAAATACAATTCATCTTTATGGGTCAGGCGGTTCAACTGGTTAACAGCAACCCCTGGCGACACAAAGGTGGCATTCACATCTTTAACGGTTTTCAGAATACTCTGAAACGCATCGACCAGGTTCTCGGTACTATCGGCCGTATAGAAGCCACCGCCACCGTTAATGGCCAGTTGATTGAGGTAATTGTTGGCCGTGGCATTGGCCGCGAAGCCTATGGTGTGCGTAACAATTTTGGTACCAATAACGGAATCCGCCGATTTGGATATATTCTTAACCAAATCAATACCGCATGTTTCACCGCCACTATAGCCCTCTGCACAGGCTTGGTTCAGCAGAGACTGGATCTTATTGACACTGTGATTGCTGTTTGCCTCTCCATCAGATAACAACACAATATGATTATTGGTCTGACATTGCATATCAGTAATAGGCGTAAGATAAGTTGCCCCCGAGGGAATATACTCAGTGATACAGTCATAGTTGGATGGGTCTTCTGCACTGCATCCTGGTGGCAGCACAGCATCCGCCCCGGCGTATGACATTCTATGGCTAACCCGGGTAGAACGACGTACACTGCTGGAAACGTTAGAGTTACCCCTGGTTAAACCATAATCCACATCCAACCCGCCATAATAATTCACCGCTTCGTACAGCGTATCCACAATAGGGGTATAGCCATTGGCACTGAGTTCATCCACTTTATTCAGTAAGTGCTCGCGAACGGTAGAGGCGGTTTCGGGCGTTGCATTCCCTTGGAATTTAACAATCAAACGCGGGGCTTCAGACGGCTTTCCTTTATAGCTGAACGCGGCCCGCTCCCCATCAAAATCAGAGGCAATAAACACCATGGCATTGCCGGGTTGCCAACCTCCGCGGTTGACCACCTGTTGAACAGCACTGGCTAAAGACGGGCTCTGGTAAACCTGATTCTTGCTCCATTTAGGAACATTAGACCAAGTCACACTACTGGTTTTGGCCATGTTTCTGACCATATACCGATAATGTGGATTAAAGTCCGGCGCATCATCCACATTGGCGGCAGATAGCTTGAATGATGCACTATCCCAGCGTTTCTGAGCGCCGGTAAATTCCAGATACGCTTCCTGAACCACCGCACCTTGAGGAATAGTGACATTTTCAAAACGCATACCAATGTAACGGTTATAGTCATTATCAAAGGTCAGCTCGGTACCTGTGGCATCATAGCCATCACCGCGCTCTTCAACGTTGTCAGCGTTCGAGTTCACCTGATAAATCTGTTCGCCCGACACACAGCCTGTGGCACTGGCTTGGTCATAGGCTAACACCAACTGGGCTGACAAACCGCTGCCTTCCTCAAAGCCCTGAATCAAGCGGGTGCTGGCGGCACCTGTACCTTGCCCTGTAATCAGGACGCTAAGACTGTTACCGCCGCACCAGCCATTGAGATCAACAATTTCCTGAATAACAGGACTAATGTCCGGGGTATTAACCAGCTCTCCACTAATTGGCCAATCGTTATCCAGAGTCCAGTCCACGGAAGCCAGGGTTCTGGGCCGAGATGAAATATCATTTGGCGAGGAGGTGAATGTTGTGGAATTAGCGGTCAATTCAGCCTGAAAATTAATGGCAACGGACGCGGTATTAAGCTGTGCTGAGGTAAAACGCAAAAATGCCGACGTTATCACTGCCCCTTGCGGAACCGATACGCCCGAAAAGCGCAAGCCCGTAACAAGCTTATCGGTACCCTCGGCAAGTTTCACTGTGGTGCTGTTTAACGTCACTACACCATTGCGTTCATAGGCATCGTCACCTGGTTGAGCGATGGAGGTAATAAACTCCGGCTCTACCGGCTCATCTACGCCTCGAACCGGATACAACACCGGACCGCCGTAGTCTGAGAACCGCATCAGCCCGGCATTAATATTGGTAACCGACTGCAATACGGTTTTAAGTCCCTGCTGAACTCTGGCCATCCGCGAGGTGTCACCACCGTCCTTATTTGTCATACTGCCAGAGGTGTCCATAATAAACAGGACATTAGGGTGATAGTTAACCTGGCTGTTGCCGGTGCCAAGATAGATTTCCAGATCATCGCCAAAGGCTGACATGCTGATCATGGCTGATAACAGCGCACTCGATACGGATAGGCCGAGCTTGTTCATGGCTTATTCCTCCGTTACTGTCCAGACGGTGCAAATACAGCCGCTTTAAGCGTATTTGCGATAGCAAAAGACTGGCCAGCAACCTGACCACAACCTTTGACTAAAAAAACATGGCAACTGATATTGCTGCCGCCAATCACGTTGCTTGACCCCAAACAAGCTTCCTGTCCCACATAAGCGGTTCTGGACCAACTGTCGGTTGCCGGAAGATTGGCGTAATTGCCAGCGGCCTGATGCACGGTACCGGCTGTCAGACCGGTGGAAGTCAACTGCCTATTTGTCCAATTCTCGACATCAAAACAGCTCAGTTCCTGATTCACCAAATCAATGGCATTACCTTGTCTGGCCTCAGAGATTGGATCCATCATAGCTGCATCGTTCAACACCACAGGATCTTCAGCTTCAAATACCACACCGGCAATGGCAGCCTCTGCCGCATCAAAAGCGACTAGCTGTTTCTCCATCGACACGGCCATTTTGTTTTGCATTAAACTGCTACTCACTGCCGACACGCCCAGGATGGTCAGACTCATAAGCACCAACAGGGCCAATACCAGCACTAAACCTTGCTGTTTCATATCTTTCTACTTCGCATGTGGTTTTTAACATTTCGCAGAGAAATGGTGGATTCAAACTTCTTGAATAACCTTTTCTCTGTCGGTGTGATTGGATCTTCATTTAACAGCTTGAAAGTGGGAGTCGGTTCAATAAGCACCTCACCGTCTCCTTTCACCAGAACAGCAATACGAATAGCCACAATACCTGCATTGCGTATACGCTGAGCTGGCAATTGATCTGCCGTAACGTAGGTAACAGGTTTACCCGAAAAATCATTTGAAACCTGATGATCAGCAATGCCATAAAGCACCTGGAAACTCTGTACCTCATCCAACAAGGTAAAAGCGGCATCACCGTTATTCCCTACCGCTATGCGCTGACCTCTTAACACCCGCCCATCAAAACCCCGGCATTTTAGTTGGTCGCCATCCAGGTAATATTCATTGACCACGAAAAACTCTTCGTTCTGGGCATAACCAAGCTTATAGCCGCGACAATCGCGCGCGCCCTGAAAGGCCACCACCAGCGTATCGCTGGCGCCATTGATACCCTGTTCAGAGCCCAAAGCCGGGCGGTTGATAAAATCGCCAGGCAGGATAACGGGACGGTTTTTCAAAAAAGCACTTTCATCGACTATGTCTACTATTCGGCTCAGGTTTGGCGAATTAGGGTCATATAACCCCGCCATCATTAAGTCATTGCGCATACGGCCGATAAAAAAGCGCCCCCCCTCCTGTGCTGAAGCAATGGCTCGGTTTAAACGCTCGGTGACCTGATTGGATACCATCACTTGCACTATGGCACCTGATATCAGCAAACCAAGCACCATGGTAATCATCAGTTCAACCAGGCTAAATCCTCGTTGTTTCATAAGGTGACATCCAAAACCACGCAATCTTTGGGGTCATCATTACCGCCAGGATTACATGTCGCATTTAACTTTCTATCGATGTTCTGCCAATTTTCGGCAGGCCAACTGATCATAATTCTGTGGCGAGATCCGGCACTGCAAGCATCAGCATCAGCGGCATCATTGTCCGAACAGGTTAAGGAAATCGTTGCGGCCGGATTAGTCCCTACCAGGGAGCAGGACACTTCATAAGCATCAAAGGCAGCAAATTCGCTAGCGGTACAATTACCATTGCTACAATCGGGTATGGCGGCCGGCACTTCCAGGCAGTAACAGCTATAGGGGTTACTGCCGGTACATGCGCCTAAGTTATTGAAGTTATACAGGCTATCCGTAAAGTAGCTGTTATCTACTACCATGCTGCTGTCGGTCGCGGAGATGTCTGCACTGGCTCTTAGTCGCTCAGCTAACTGCTGGGTAATAATCACAGCCTGGGAACGGTTCATGGCATCGGCATTAGAAAAAGAGCCAACAAACTGCAGTGAGGCTACCCCAAGCAAGCCGATAGATAATATAAACAGGGTCACCAGGATTTCTATCATCCCGACCCCACGTTGTTTTGCTAGTACCTTATGCACCGCATATCTGACGAGCATCTTCACCAAGACCCCTTTGTATTGCAGATAATCATCCAGCACCGTTCTGGACGCCATTTCAGCTTAGTACAAGGTACTGCATATACTTGGCTAATTGGTTATGTTCACTTGACGATGGGTATAAGATTCAGATCAGTATGCCTGATAAAAAGCATCTCTGACCAGTTCGTAAAATGGGCCGCAATACCTTGCAACAGCGCCGTTATCACAGCGAGATTAAATAACCTTAGGGCAAAAAAACAGGCGCCAACTGGCGCCTGAACATCATATAAAAGTATAGCTGAAGATACTTAGGGTATTTCCCGCACTCTAAGTTCTTTAGGCACAGCAAATTCAATATTTTCCAAACGTCCGGGGGTTTCCAACACGCTTTGCGCCCCCCATTCCTTCAGACGGTTTACCACGCCCTGTACTAACACTTCAGGTGCCGATGCCCCCGCGGTAACACCGATATGCTGTGCGTCTTTAAGCCAGTCGGCTTGAATGCAGTCTGCGCTGGCGATCAAATGTGCCTTAGCACCCATTTTATCAGCCAGTTCTCTGAGGCGGTTGGAATTAGAACTGTTTTGCGCGCCTACCACCAACAATACATCACAACGTCCGGCTAATTCCCTAACGGCATCCTGGCGGTTTTGCGTGGCATAGCAAATATCATCCTTTCTGGGGCCTTCAATGGCGGGGAAACGTACCCGCAGCGCATCGATTACATCAGCGGTATCATCCACCGACAAAGTAGTCTGGCTGCAGTAATGCAACTGCGCAGGATTTTTAACCTGCAGTGCTGCCACATCCTCCACGGACTCCACCAGATATATGCCACCATTAGGGTTGTTATATTGGCCCATGGTTCCCTCAACTTCAGGGTGTCCCTGGTGGCCAATAAGAATACACTCAATACCTTTATGGCTGGCCCGGGTAACTTCCATATGAACCTTGGTAACTAACGGACAAGTCGCATCAAAGACTTTGAGGCCGCGTCGCTCCGCTTCCTTACGCACAGCCTGAGAGACACCATGGGCGGAAAAAATAACGATACTGTCATCGGGTATTTCATCCAACTCATCCACGAACATGGCCCCACGAGCACGCAAGCCATCGACCACAAACTTGTTGTGCACCACTTCATGGCGAACATAAATAGGGGGTTCGAAAATTTCCAGCGCCCGCTCCACTATGGTTATGGCCCGATCTACACCGGCACAAAAACCTCTGGGATTGGCTAGATGAATTTGCATTATTCTCTCTCTTAATATCCTGCACCAGGCACAACAAATCGCCGGTTAAATTAATCTTCAGATTTGGCGATCTGAATAATCTCTACGTCAAAAATAACCGTCTGCCCCGCCAAAGGATGGTTAAAATCCACCGTCACCGAATCTCCAGCCACTTCCCGAATGATGCCAGGGATCTCAACACCACCCGGCTGGGTAAAGGCAATGATCATACCGGGCGTAGGCGGTGTATCTGCACCGAATTTAGTGCGATCCATATGATGGATATTATCCGGATTTGGCTGACCAAAGGCATCTTCAGGTGCCAAAGTGAAAGCCTTACGCTCGCCAACTTTCATCCCCATCAGACAAGCTTCAAAATTGGCAGTCAAACTGCCGTCACCGATACGCAGCTTGGCCGGCTTATTATGCACTCTGGTACTGTCCGCGGCAGAGCCATCTTCCAGCTTAAGATCAAAATGCAGTACCACTTCACTGTCGGCTGTTACCATCGGCTCATTCATCTGACTTGACTCCGTTATTACGAAACGCATCCAGTACCAGCAAAGCGGCACCTACACAGATGGCGCTGTCAGCCACGTTAAACGCCGGCCAGTGCCAGTTGCCCACGTAGAAATCCAGGAAATCCACCACATAGCCATATACCAGACGGTCAATTAAGTTGCCCAATGCCCCGCCCAAGATCAGGGCAAAAGCACAAGGCAACATCACCTGAGACTTATTACTTTGTTTGAGCCAGTGCACAATCAGCACGCTCACCGTGACGGCAATAGCAGTAAAAAACCAGCGTTGCCAGCCACCGGCATTACTCAGAAAACTGAATGCTGCACCGTAGTTATGCACATAAGTCAGATTAAAAAACGGCACCAGCGGAATAGACTGATACAGTTGCATCGCATCTACCACCGCCAGTTTGGTCACCTGATCAATCAGGATAACCACTATGCTGAGCCACAAAAAACGCAGCCCGGTGTTTTTAAACATATCAAGCATAGTGACGCTGCTCACCTTCACCTTCTACGTTTTCAATACAGCGGCCACATAGTTCTTCATGACCGACGTGAGTGCCCACATCCTCGCGGTGATGCCAGCAACGCACACATTTTTTACCGGCAGCTTTGTTTACAGCCACCCATAAACCCTGTACTTCGGTGTCATCCAATTGTGCGGGACGCGCATCCACGGTTTCGACCCTGGCGGCAGAGGTAATCAGAACGAAACGCAACTCATCTTCCAGGCTGGCAAGCTGTCCGGCCAGTGCAGGTAGGCAAGACAATACCACTTCAGCTTCCAAAGAGCCGCCAATCTGACCTTCGCGGCGCGCATCTTCCAGGGCCTTGTTAACCGCATCTTTAACCGCTAGCGCTTGTTGCCAGAAACTATCGTCATGCTGCTGTTCGATCTGCATGTTATCCAGCACGCTGTACCAACTTTCGGTAAAGACGTACTTAGCACGTTCTCCCGGCATGGCCTGCCAGATTTCCTGGGCAGTAAAGCTCATAATAGGCGCCATCCAACGTACCAAAGCCTCGGCAATATGATACATGGCACTTTGACAAGAGCGGCGTGCAACACTGTCAGCCTTAGCGGTGTATTGTCTGTCTTTGATCACATCCAGATAGAAACTGCCCAGTTCGATAGAGCAGAACTGCATCAGCTTTTGCACCACAACCAGGAAGTCGTAACGGTTATAAGCCGCCACTAATTCTTCCTGCACGGCCTTAGCACGGCTCACCATCCAGCGATCTAATGCCACCATATCTTGCACCGGCACTAAGTCTGTCTTGGGGTCAAACCCATTCAGGTTAGCCAGCAAGAACCTTGAGGTATTGCGGATACGACGGTAAGCATCAGCAGAACGCTTGAGGATCTCATCGGATACCGCGATTTCGGAGCGGTAGTCGGTGGAGGCTACCCACAAACGTAAGATGTCCGCCCCCAGTTTATTCATCACATCCTGAGGTGAAACGGTATTGCCCAGCGACTTAGACATTTTCTTACCCTGGGCATCAACCGTAAAACCATGGGTCAATACTTGCTTGTAAGGTGCATGGCCTTTAGCTGCCACAGAGGTCATCAGGGAAGACATAAACCAACCACGGTGCTGATCCGAACCTTCCAAGTACAAATCTGCACTGGCAGGAATATCATCCCGTCTGTCCACGACAAAATAATGGGTCACACCAGAGTCAAACCACACATCCAGGGTGTCTTTTACCTTCACATAAGTATCGGCATCCGCCCCCAACAATTCGGTCGCATCCAAATCCCACCAAGCCTGAATACCTTTTTGCTCAACGGCTTTGGCAACCTGTTCGAGCATTGCCTGGCTGTTGGGATGCAGCTCACCACTATCCTTATGTACAAACAACGGAATAGGCACACCCCAGGTACGCTGACGGGAAATACACCAATCGGGACGACCTTCCACCATCTTTTCAATACGGCTTTGTCCCCAGTCCGGGATCCATTGGGTATTGGCGATCTCTTTTAGAGAATCAGTGCGCAAGCCGTTTTTATCCATGCTGATAAACCACTGCGGGGTGGCACGGAAAATAATCGGCGTTTTATGGCGCCAGCAATGCGGGTAGCTGTGCTCGTAAGCATGGTGATGCAGCAGGCAACCTTTTTCTTTCAGTACCTCAACCACATGGTCATTGGCCTTAAATACATGTTCACCAGCAAACAGTGGCGTATCTTGCAGATACACCCCATTGGCACCCACAGGGTTTGCCACTTCCAGGCCATAACCCCGACCTACGTTAAAGTCATCCACACCGTGACCAGGGGCCGTATGCACACAGCCGGTACCGGATTCGGTGGTAACGTGATCGCCTAGAATAACCGGCACATCAAAATCATAAAAAGGATGCTGAACACGCAGGTTTTCCAGCGCTGCCCCTTTGCAATATCCCAAGGCGTGGTAATGGCTAGCGCCGAACCTGTCTAAACAGGCATCCATCAACTCGGCGGCCACCACAAAGCGTTGCTTACCTTGCTCGGTTTCAGCTTGAACCAACACATATTCCAGCTTGGGACTGACGGCTACCGCACGGTTTGCCGGTAAGGTCCAGGGCGTGGTGGTCCAGATAACCACAGATACCGGTCCCTCACCCACATGATTCTCAGGGTGTTCAAAGGCTGCCACCATAGCCGCCTCATCAACGGCACGAAATGCCACGTCAATAGAGGGCGATTTCTTGTCCTTGTACTCCACTTCGGCCTCAGCCAGTGCAGAGCCGCAATCGGTACACCAATGTACGGGCTTAAAGCCTTTTTCCAAGTGGCCACTGTCGATGATCGCGCCTAAGGCACGGATAATGTCAGCCTCGGATTGAAAATCCATGGTTTTATAAGGCTTATCCCATTCACCCAGTACGCCTAAGCGAATAAAGTCTTTCTTCTGACCGGCGATTTGCTTCTCAGCGTAGTCACGACAGTGCTGACGAAACTCTGCTTCACTGACCTTTTTACCTGGCTTGCCAATTTTCTTTTCTACCTGCAGTTCAATGGGCAGACCATGGCAATCCCAACCTGGCACATAGGGCGAGTCGAAGTCCGACAAAGTCTTGGACTTTACAATAATGTCTTTGAGGATCTTGTTTACCGCATGACCAATGTGAATATCGCCGTTAGCGTATGGGGGGCCATCATGCAAAATGAACGGCTTATTACCCGCTTTGGCAGCTCGTATCTTGTGATACAGCCCATCTTCCGTCCATTGCTTGAGCATTTCCGGCTCGCGCTGAGCCAGGTTGCCACGCATAGGAAACTCAGTTTCCGGCAAATTCAAGGTATGTTTGTAATCGCTCATCGATCCTCAATTCCACTATAAGAACAGGCGCATCGCGCTGTTGGCATTACGCCGTTTGGGGCAAGTCGCCCTTAAGCCAAGAGTAACTCCCTGGCCTTGCTGGCATCCTGCCCAATCTGTTGTTGCAACGCCTCTAAGGAGGCAAATTTCATCTCATCCCGGATTTTAGCCACCGGCACAACCGCTATACGTCGTCCGTACAAAGACCCGGTAAACGCAAACACATGCACTTCAAGTTGACTGCGCTGGCCGTTAACCGTGGGTCTGTTACCAATATTGGCCACGCCATTATATGTACAGCCATCTATACTGACTTTTACTGCAAAAACGCCAGCCAGTGGTGCCCGGCACCGATTTAACAGTACATTGGCGGTAGGAAACCCCAGCGTGCGGCCTTTCTTGTCACCATGCACCACTTTGCCAATGATACTGAACGGCCTGCCAAGCATCGCCTCGGCACGGTCGAACTGAGATTGTGCCAGCGCGTCACGCACTTCTGTCGAACTAATGCGACAGTCCTGCAACCGAAAACTACGGGTGCTGACTACATCAAAACCACAGCGCAGTCCTTCTTGTTGCAGCATGCTAAAGTCGCCAGAACGCGCTTTACCAAAACGGAAATCATCCCCAACCACAAGAAAACGAATCCCCAGCTTTGACACCAGCAATTGTTCAACAAAATCACAAGCCGACATTTCAGAAAATGCGCGGTCAAAGCGGATACAAAGCAGTCTGTCCACGCCCAATAAGCGCAGTTGCTCGTATTTATCACGCAGGCGACTGATTCTGGCTGGCGCATGCTGAGGGCTAAACACTTCTTCCGGCTGCGGCTCAAATACCATTACGGTAGCGGGCAATTGCATGCTTCTGGCCTTTTCAATCAGGCTGCGCAATACCGCCTGATGACCTAAATGCACGCCATCAAACTTGCCAATGGTCAGCACACATCCCTTATGTTTATCCCGGATGTTATGCAGGCCACGAATCAATTCCACCAGCTACCCCTTGTTGGTTGAGGCTTTCGCCCATGCAAAAATCACGGGATTATAACCGACTGTCCGCTTAATTAAAGCCCAGTGTCAAGCTCCGAGTGATGTGATTTATTCAGATCCGCGGGCCTTACCCCCAACAACAAGGCAACCAAACACAAACAGGCGACACCAGCCCCAATCATCATACTGACCTGCATAATTTGCTCTGACAACGACCAACTGTACCAATCCACCGCGCCGGGCCGCATCCACAATAATAAAATGACCATAGCGAAAGACGCCGCCAGCACTTTAAATAAAAACCACAAGGTATCCCGTTGCATTTGGTATACCTGGCTGCGATGCAGTTTTTGATACAGCAGCGCCGCGTTAAGGGTGGCAGACATCGCCGTGGCAATCGCCAGCCCCACATAACCAAAAGGTACGGCCAAAATAATATTAAACAGCATATTGGCTGCCATGGCCCAAATGCCATAGCGTACCGGCGTTTTAGTATCCTGGCGGGAGAAAAAACCAGGCGCCAATACCTTCACTAGCATAAAGCTGAGTAACCCTGAGCCATACGCCATCAAACTGTATGACGCCATACGGGCGTCTGATGCATCGAATTCCCCCCGCACAAACAACAAACTCAATAAAGGCTCAGCCAGCACAATCAATCCAGCCGCGGCGGGAATGCCCAGCAAACACACCATACGTACTGCCCAATCCATATTGGCCTTAAACTGATGACTGTCGGCGCTGGCATGATTACGCGATAACGTCGGTAGAATCACCGTCGCAATGGCAATACCAAACAAACCGAGAGGGAACTCAAGTAAACGGTCGGAATAATACAACCAACTAATAGACCCCGTTGCCAGAAAGCTGGCAATTAAGGTATCCAGCAAGAGATTGATCTGGCTGACTGATACACCAAATAGCGCGGGTATCATCAAGGTTCTGACTTTGCTGACATGAGGGTCACGCCATCCCCACTGCGGCTTAGCCATCAGTCCAGTACGTAATAAAAACGGTAGCTGAAAGGCAAGTTGCACTACCCCGCCGAAAAACACGCCCCATGCCAAGCCAATAGCAGGTTCATCCAGGCGAGGGGACAAATATAAAGCGGCAGCAATAATACAAACGTTCAGCAATACCGGGGTAAATGCTGCGACAGCAAATTTATTCAGGGTATTAAGGATGGCCCCCGCCAATCCTGTCAGAGTAATAAAGAATAAGTAAGGAAAGGTGATTTTCAGCATCAGCGCAGCCAGCTCAAACTTTGCGCCGCCTTCGCCCCCCTGCCAATAATCAAGAAACCAGCCGGTACCGAATAAAGCCGCCAAAACCGGCGAACCAATCACACCAATAATAGTGACGATCAACACTAAGGTACCCAGCGTACCTGCTGTACGGGCTAAAAACAGTTGCAGTTTTTGCTTATCTCCCTGCGCATGCACTTCACTGAGCACCGGCACAAAGGCCTGAGCAAAGGCCCCCTCGGCGAATAAGCGACGCAAGAAGTTGGGGATCTTGTTAGCGAAGAAAAACACATCCGCGGCGGCTCCCGCCCCCATCAGATTGGCCACTACCATATCCCTGACCAGGCCAAGAATCCTTGACAACAACGTCATAAAACTGACAATCAATCCGGATTTCAGCAACTTAACCGACACATGCGTCCCCAGGTAAAAAACAGCACCCTATTATGAGGGATTCTGGGCGCCAAGAAAAACACAAATACCCAGACAAAATGCTCTGTGTCTATTGCCCAATAAAGCGGCAAAAGCATTTGACAAAGACGCCAATAATGGGAATAATCCGCACCCTTAAATTTGACAAGAATCTTTTGGGAGTTTCACCTTGGCTAACATCAAGTCTGCTAAGAAACGTGCTATCCAGGCCGAAAAACGTCGCCAGCACAACGCCAGCCGTCGCTCCATGACGCGTACCAGCATCAAGAAAGTGCTTGCTGCTATCGCAACTGGTGACAAAGCTGCTGCTGAGACCGCTTTCGCTGCTGCGGTTCCAGTATTGGACCGTATGGCTACCAAAGGCTTGATCCACAAAAACAAGGCTGCCCGTCATAAGAGCCGTCTGGTTGCTAAGATCAACGCTTTAGCCTAATACGCCCGTTCTAAAAATTCTGATTTAAATCAGGATTTGCTATAAAAAAGCGCCTATTGGCGCTTTTTTTGTTGGTTACATTTTCTTACAGTGATATACCGCAAAGGCTGCCGCATATCGAGACAGGCTATAGATGCTTTGCTAAAATGCGTCGCTCCTCAATACTGCAGACCTGACTGCCATGCCACCCGCGAGCCCCTGATGAACAAGGCACAATATGTCACCTTAACCCTAGTGACATTCTGTATTCTGCTGCTGGCAGTTACTTTGGTGCCTATGCCACAACTGCTCACTTATGAACGCGCCAATATCGTGTCAAAAGGCATTTACTGGCCGGGCTTTCACGGCAAGGGACAATTACTTGATGCACGTGCCAGTTTTGTGAAAGTCGATCAGAAAACCAATAACCTGCATGTCTGCCACAGCTTTAAGCATGGCGAAACCTGCCAGCATTACCGGGTGATGGAAACCCAAGGCATACCTGCGGTCATTCTGCATTTACTCTAACCCGCAAATTTTTCAGCCTGATGAAATTGTCATCACTTTTTCAAATTAGCGTCACCTTTCTGTAAGAGGTTCTCCCTTATCTTGGCTTTGAGGTTCAGCAAGGTAGGCTACACCATGACCGAGAAACGCCACTATCGTACCGTTTGGCTGTCAGACATCCATCTTGGCTATAAAGATTGCAAGGCCGAATATCTGTTGGATTTCCTGCGCCACACTCGTATAGACACGCTTTACCTAGTGGGCGATATTGTCGATATGTGGGCAATGAGCAAGCAGTTTATGTGGCCCAAAGCGCACAACCAACTCTTTCACCGCTTAATCTCGCTAGCCAGCGAAGGCACTAAGGTCATCTATTTGCCTGGCAATCATGATGAACCCGCACAAAAATATGATGGCATGGTGTTTGGTGAGGTAGAAATTCACCGCCAATACATCCACACCACTGCCGATGGCAAGAAGCTGTTGCTGCTACACGGCGACCAGTTTGACCAGGAGGTCTGCTTCGGCAAATTTCATGCGTGGATTGGTGACAAAGCCTATGATCTGCTGCTCTTTATCAATCGTTGGTACAACCGGGCCAGAGCTTGGCTCGGGCAACCATACTGGTCACTGGCTGGCTATATAAAAAGCCGGGTAAAAGGCGCCAATGAAGCCATTGGCCGCTATCGCGATATAGGCTGTAGAACCGCCCGGGAAATGGGCATGGATGGGGTAGTCTGCGGACATATACATCATCCGGAAATTACCCGCGGACAGGGGGTATTGTATTGCAACACCGGCGACTGGATAGAGAATTGCTCGGCCCTGACCGAAGATGGGCAAGGACGACTGAGTTTAGTGTACTGGACAAAAATTCAAAATCAGCTTCAAAGCTTACCTCGAAAAACCAATGCTAGGCGGGCTGCCTGAATGGCCAGCCTGGCGATACGCCGTCATTAAAACGCAACAAAAAGCTCACAAAAGCGTCACTCAGGACTCCTACACTCGGTTCAACTAACTGGCCGAGAAATTGCCTATGTTTACCGTTGATGAAGTATTACAAAAACACTATCCCAAACTATCAACTAACCCCTTAGTCTTCAATTCCGCCAAGTTTGTACTGCGACGCCTGTTACATGAGCGGGAATTCCAGGAGTTCGCCAACGACTACCCTTATTTGCAAGGGTTGGAGTTTGTGGAACAGGTACTGGAATACTTTAACTTCAGCTATTCAGTCAGAGACAGCGAGAAAGAACGCATTCCCACACAGGGAAGACTGGTCATCATAGCCAATCACCCCATTGGCACCCTGGATGGACTAGCCCTGGTAAAACTGATCAGTGAAGTCCGTAAAGACATTAAAATCGTCGCCAATGAAATGCTGATGGCCGTTGAACCTTTGCATCCAATGTTGCTGCCAGTAAACAACATGAATGGCGGCACCGCCAAAGAATGCCTGGCCAATATTCAGCGCCACCTGGCCGACGAAGGCGTCGTTGTTATCTTCCCTGCCGGTGAGGTGTCGCGCCTGCGCCCTCAGGGCGTCAGAGATACACGCTGGCGTAGTGGCTTTTTGCGCATTGCCGCCAGTGCCAAAGCACCGGTACTGCCGATATTTATCGATGGTAAAAACTCGCCGCTATTTTACGGTGTATCCATGCTGTACAAACCTCTCGCGACGTTGTTTTTAGTCGCAGAAATGTTTAAGCAACGACAGAAACATTTACCCATGCGGGTCGGTGAGATGATCCCCTTTGGCTCTTATCAGGGCCAGAAAATCTCCAAGCGCCAACAGGTGAAACTATTTAAAAAACACTTGTACCGTATTGGTCAGGATAAAGAAGGCATCTTCCCCACCCAAAAAGCCATTGCCCTTCCTGAAGATCGCCGTGAACTCACCAAAGCCATCCGCAAGGAGTGTGAACTACTCGGCTCCACTGCCGACGGTAAAGACATTTACCTTTACCGATATCAAGGTAGCTCCCCCATTCTGCGGGAGATAGGCCGGTTGCGTGAGGTGGCTTTCAGAGCCGTGGGCGAAGGCAGCAATAAACGCCGGGATATCGATCAATACGATAGCCACTATTACCACCTGGTTTTGTGGGACAAGGACGAACTGGAGATTGTCGGCGCCTATCGTTTCGGTGACGCTAAGCAACTCACCACCAAAACACAGAGCCCAGGCTTATACTCCGCCAGTCTGTTTGACTATGGCCAGGATATGGACAGATACTTCGAACAGGGGCTGGAGCTGGGGCGTAGCTTTGTACAACCCAAGTATTGGGGCAAGCGCAGCCTGGATTACCTTTGGTATGGTATAGGCGCTTTCCTGCTTCGCCATCCCCAATATCGCTATTTATTTGGTCCGGTCAGTATCAGCGGTAGCCTGCCAGCTGCAGCAAAAGACCTGCTGGTTTATTTCTACCAACTTTATTTTGGTGGTGAAGAAGGTATTGCGCGTTCAAACCGTCCCTATCTGATCCCACAAGATCTCAAGGACGCGTTTCGCGGCGACGATTACAAAGCCGATTTTGTCCAGCTTAAACACTTACTGGCCAATATGGGCGCTGCCATCCCTACCCTCTATAAGCAATACACTGAGGTGTGCGAGCCAGATGGGGTGAAATTCCTAAGCTTTGGCGTTGACCCCGACTTTAATGATTGTGTAGATGGTCTGGTGTTAGTCGACATTACCAAGCTAAAAGCCAACAAACGTACCCGCTATATGGCAAATGCTACAAAAGAAAACGCCGCATAAGCGGCGTTCTCTTTGTTATCACAATACATTGCTTGCATTTAAGCTAAGCAAGTAAACGCGCCAATATCTCAGTATAGATATCCTCAAGAGCAATCAAATCGGCAACATGCACTCGTTCATTGACCTGGTGTATGGTTCGATTCGGCACACCTAGTTCAATCACCTGCGTGCCTGGTCCTGCAAAAAAGCGGCCGTCAGAGGTGCCACCCGATGTGGACAGTAAAGGAAACTTCCCGGTATTGTGGAAGATCGCCTGCTCCACCTCATAAATAAGACTGTCAGCTATTCCTTGTTCGGTAAAGTAAGGTTCACAAGGACGTTCCCATTCCAGTTCATAATCACCAGTAACCTGCGCTAAGGTGTGATGCAACAACTGTTGCAGACTCGCCAGATCGTAACGATGACTATAGCGAATGTTAAAACACAGGCTGCAGCGCGCAGGCACGATGTTATCGGTAAAGCCGCCCGAATCAATATGGGTAATTTGCAAACTGGTGCCAGGGAAATCCTCACTACCACTGTCCCAGGCAATATTGTTTAAGGCGGTCAGCACCCGCCCCATCTTATGGATAGCATTGTCAGCGTACTGAGGGTAAGCCACATGTCCTTGCTTACCCCGCACATGAAGCCGAGCGGAAATTGCCCCGCGTCGCCCCACTTTAATGGTATCGCCAGTATGATGAGTTGCCGTGGGCTCTCCCACCAAACAGTAATCCAAATGGATTCCTTGCTCTTTCAGGCAGCGACTCAGCACCTTGGAGCCATGCTCGGCCTCCCCTTCCTCATCACTGGTAATCAGCCATACAAAACGCTGATTAAAGGCTTTACCTGAAGATAGAAAACGCTCGGTAGCAGCAAGCATGGCTGCAATACCGGTTTTCATATCGGCAGCACCACGGCCAATGAGTTCGCTATCAATAATCTGCGCACCGAAGGGATCGGCACGCCACTTATCGACAGGACCTGGTGGCACGACATCGGTATGACCGGCAAATGCCAAGGTCTTTTCGCCCTGTCCCAGCACCGCAAGCAAATTTTTCACCCCTTGTACTTCTATGTGCTGACAGGTAAAACCAAGGGCTGTAAGTTTGGCAGCCAGCCACTGCTGACATCCCTGGTCATCAGGGGTCACTGAAGGCTTACGAATAAGCGCCTGACTATAAGAAACCGAGGGAAACACCTGACTGGATTGACGTAATGCATTGGTGGTCATAACTAACCTCCTACAAGCTTTTAGCCTTATTACAATCGCTGCTTATGACAATGACATGGCGAACAGAAGACAAGCTGATGACAGTAGCGGCGTGAAATTGCCCTTGCCAATGCTTATCAGTGGAATAGAATCAATGCGTTAGTGTCGATCGGCCAGAGGAGATAGCCTTGCTTCGACTGTTATTTTTAATCCCTGCCATTTTATGTCTGATTTGGTATCTATATTTACGCCACAATGGCTACAGCCTGGCGCAAGGCAAACAGGGCTTTGTGTATATCCTGGTTTTTTCAGCCGTCATTGGTGGCTTTTACACCCTGATGCTGTGGCTGACTCACCTGTAGTGTCCCGGGCTCTGACTCAGCATCAACGCCCCGACATAAAAAGGCCGCGTTACGGTTAAGTAAGGCGGCCTTTGTTTAACTGACTCAGCTCAGTCTACGGGGGCAATATACAACGGTTGATTAGCCCACCAGTGCCAACAAGATCCCCGCCGCTACCGCAGAGCCCAGCACACCGGCCACATTGGGGCCCATTGCATGCATCAACAGGAAATTATGAGGATTGGCCTCCAGGCCAACTTTATTCACCACCCTGGCCGCCATAGGCACCGCAGACACGCCGGCTGCACCAATCAATGGATTCACCTTGCCACCACTGAGTCGGTTCAATAGCTTAGCCATCAGTACGCCGGCCGCCGTCCCAATGGAAAAGGCCAATGCGCCCAATCCAAGAATGCCTAAGGTTTCTAGGGTTAAAAACTTGTCTGCGGAAAGTTTGGAGCCCACCGCCAAGCCAAGAAAGATGGTCACAATGTTAATTAACTCATTCTGCGCGGTCTTGCTTAAGCGATCTACCACGCCACATTCGCGCATCAAGTTACCCAGACAGAACATGCCCACCAAAGGGGTGGCGGTTGGCAGGAACAAGATAGTCAGTAATAGAACCGCCAGAGGGAAGATAATCTTCTCTCGCTTGGACACCGTGCGCAGTTGTTCCATCTGAATTTCACGCTCGGCCTGGGTGGTCAACGCCTTCATAATCGGCGGTTGAATGATAGGCACCAGTGCCATATAGGAATAGGCAGCCACTGCAATAGCACCCAGCAACTCCGGCGCCAGTTTAGATGCCAGGAAAATCGCCGTAGGTCCATCAGCGCCACCAATAATGGCAATGGCTGATGCGTCCTTCAGACTAAAATCAAAACCCGGGATAAGATTCAGCAGTATAGCGCCGAACAAGGTGGCAAAAATGCCAAACTGCGCAGCAGCGCCCAGCCACAACATACGAGGATTGGCAATCAATGCACCGAAATCTGTCATTGCGCCCACGCCCATAAAGATAAGCAGCGGAAACACCCCAGACTCGATACCAACCTCATAAATGTAGTAGAGCAACCCACCAGGATCGCTGAACCCCGCCAATGGGATATTGGTCAGGATGGCACCAAATCCAATGGGCAGTAACAATAAAGGCTCATACTTACGGGCAATAGCCAGATAGAGCAGCAAAAGCCCCACCGCCATCATTACCAATTGCCCGCCCTGAAAGTTCGCCAGGGCGGTGGACTGCCATAATATGGTCAACTTCTCCATACGGCTTATCCCAGCGTCATCAGCGGCTGACCGGATTGCACCGCATCGCCGTCATTGACCAACAGTTCGGTGACCGTGCCATCATGGGCTGCACGCACTTCGGTTTCCATTTTCATGGCTTCCATAATCAGCACCACATCGCCTTTGGCAACCTGTTGACCAGGCTTTACCAATAACTTAACGATATTGCCGGCCAGAGGCGCATTTAGGGTTTCTCCCCCTTGTACCGATGCCTGCTGAGGCACTTTTTCTTCGCTGCCCGCCTTAATGTCGGTCAACTCGCCGCTCTCGGCAACCTCGACCTGATAGACCTTGCCATCCACTCGAACAGAGTAGGTAGCCGGGCCTGAGTTAGGTGTGCTGACCTTAGGCTGGACGGCAGCAGGCTTACTCAATGCTTCTTCACCTGGTGCCGGTTCAAAGGCGGCAGGATTGTTGCGATTTTCCAGGAACTTCAAACCTATCTGCGGGAATAACGCATATGTCAGCACATCGTCTACTTGTTCATTGGCAAGAGAAATCCCTTTTTGTGCTGCCGTGGTCTTCAGCTCAGCAGACAATTTCTCCAATTCATCTTCAATCAGATCGGCCGGGCGACAGGTCACCGCCTCTCCGCCGTTCAATACCCGGGCTTGCAACTGTGCATTAACCGGCGCTGCCGTTGCACCATACTCACCTTTAAGTACCGCTGCGGTTTCTTTGGTAATGCTCTTATAGCGCTCACCAGTCAATACATTTAGTACAGCCTGGCTGCCTACAATCTGTGAGGTAGGCGTCACCAGAGGAATAAAGCCCAAGTCTTCGCGCACCGATGGGATTTCACGCAGCACGTCGTCCAGCTTATCTTCAGCACCTTGCTCGCGAAGCTGATTTTCCATATTGGTCAACATGCCACCCGGCACCTGAGCAATCAGAATACGCGAGTCTACCCCACGCAAACTGCCTTCAAACTTGGCATATTTCTTTCTGACTTCACGGAAGTAGGCGGCTATTTCTTCCAGTAACACCAAATCTAATCCGGTGTCTCTTTCGGTTCCCTCAACAATAGACACCATAGTCTCAGTAGCAGAGTGACCATAGGTCATGCTCATGGATGAAATAGAGGTGTCCAACATATCAATACCGGCATCAATGGCCTTTTGATAGGTGGCGGTACTCAGCCCCGTGGTAGCATGACATTGCATGGCAATGGGCACAGCAACGGACTCTTTAAGACGAGTGATCAGCTCTTCACACTCATAAGGCTTCAACAGGCCGGCCATATCCTTAATGCAAATGGAATGCACGCCCATATCTTCCAGCTCACGCGCCATATTCAGCCACAACTCCAGGTTATGCACTGGACTGACCGTGTAGGAAATAGTGCCTTGCGCATGTGCTCCCACCTCAATCGCCGCTTTCACCGCGGTATGCAGGTTACGCATGTCATTCATGGCATCAAAAATACGGAACACATCAACGCCGTTTGTGTGTGCCCGCTCAACAAATTTGCGTACCACATCATCGGCATAATGCCGGTAGCCGAGCAGATTCTGCCCACGCAGCAACATCTGCTGTGGCGTGTTCGGCATGGCCTTCTTTAATTCACGGATACGATGCCAAGGATCTTCACCCAAATAACGAATGCAGGCGTCAAAGGTCGCACCGCCCCAGGATTCCATGGACCAATAGCCAACCTTATCCAGCTTTGGGGCTATCGGTAGCATATCTTCCAAACGCATACGGGTGGCCAACAAGGATTGATGACCATCGCGCAGGACAAGTTCTGTAATGGCAAGGGGTTTAGACATGGGAGCTCCTGCTTATTTTGAATTGCGGTGTTGATGGATAGCAGCACTGATCGCCGCCACTTCAGCCGCTGAAATTCCGGCTGCAACGGTAGGCTTTCTTGGTGTAGCCGCCGTCGTAACATGAGATACAGCCTCGGGGAAACGGCGGCATACTTTGCTGATCAGAGTCACAGCGCCAATCAGCAAGGACAAGAACAGAAACACTACAACCATTCCAACCAATAGTAATAGGCCAGCATCAAGCAGTAGCTGTTGAACATCAGCATTCATTCTGTGGTATCCCTGATTTAAAGAGTGCAGATAAGTATCATGGGGATCAGTAAAAAACAACCAAACCGACCGGTTAAAACGCTATAAGAAATCACTATTTATTCATTTATTCAGCATATTTAATCAAATAGAGCCATAAAACCAGGCAAATTTTGCTCGCCACATATAGTCATTATTCGCGAGACCTTAAACTCTGGGTATGGGCTAGCCCTTTAAGAGGGTCAGCTGTTATTTTGATAAAGCAAGAATATCAGGGGTTAGATGACAGCAAGCTTACCAGCACGATAAAAAGATAAGGAGAATAAGGATAGGCAAGATGGAAAAACCTCTTTCTTTCTACTGGCAGGTTATGGGCCGTGTAGTGACGCACTGGATTATGCAGAGCTTCCTGCCTGGAGCGCAGTGACATTCTCTACGAGCTGACTACAGGTTCGCGTTATAACGTGGAAGGATTACGTCGGGCTATCCTGTCCGCCGCCCTGCGGGCCGTCGCCATAAAACGCGACGTTCAAAAATGCTCCTGGTATTTTTGTCGAACCTGGGAGGTTCTCACCCCGTCCCACGACGGGATATAAAAGAAAAGGCCCCAACTCTTTCGAGTTAGTGACTACGAGGTCGCACAACTGCGTGGAAGGATTACGCTGGGCTATCCTGCCCAGCGCCCTGCGGGCCGTCGCTGTGAAGCGCGACGTTCAAAAATGCTCCTGGCATTTTTGTCGAACCTGAGGAGGCTCTTACCCCATCCCAGACGATATAAAAGAAAAAGCCCCGTTCTTTCGAACGGGGCTTTTTCTTTTATATGGCGCGTGTGGAAGGATTCGAACCTCCGACCGCCTGGTTCGTAGCCAGGTACTCTATCCAGCTGAGCTACACACGCGTGATACTTAAATTCTTGGCTATTTACAGCGGAAATCAATTCACTTCCCTGTCACAGCGAGCGCGAATTCTACATGGCTCGCCGGCAAATGCAATAGTAGTAGGTGATTTTATTTGTGGCAACGCGCTAATCGGCTAAGGTTTGTTCGGCTTATGCGAAATAGTGGCTTATATTCTAGACTGAACCCAGACGAAGAAGGGATACCAATGGATGAAAACCAATATCGCTATTGTGTTGATAGGCTTATTGACGAGCAGCTTGGGAGCGCAGGCCATGGGATTTTTTAAAAAATGTATGTTCTCTGCCGTTGAAGGGACAGTACTATCGGATGGCAAACCTGTTGAGGGAGTCAAAGTCAAACGGCGTTATCTATGGGGAGCTGCCGAAGAAGAGAAAATAGATTACACGACAACAAACTCTGCCGGACGCTTTAGCTTCCCTGCACTTTATAGCTCGTCGCTCTCAGTATCCCTGCTTCCACTGCATGAGGCTGGGGTAAATCAATACATAATCTTTGAATATGACAATAAAGAATTTGACGGTTGGAGTTTTAGAAAACGCAACTATGAGTTGGGTGGAGAAAAAGGGGAATCTCCACTAAATCTGGTCTGTGATTTAACATCATCAGCACAGATAAACGAGGACGGTGGTTACTTAGAGGATTATTACGGGGTCTGCAAGGTGGTTAAATAGATAAAGGATTTAAAATATGGACAGTCTTACGCCTCATCAAAGCGCTTCAATCTGCGATCTAGCTTATGACATAACCGATGAGATTCATACAGCAACAAAAAGCTCAAATGCAAAGTTTCGCGTTCCTTTTGACTATATGAAGAGTGCTAAAAAGAACAGAATATTTGCTAGTTTCGCAAAGCTTCAGTTCTCTCCAATCGATTACTTTCAGGCTAATACGGGCTTAGGTGACGGAAGAACCGCAGCTTTTGGAGTAATAGCAGAAGGAATTGATATATATGGAAATAACCGTAAAGGTGAATCTCTAATTACCATTCGCGGCACCCAATCTTGGGCTGACTGGGGCACCAATTTCCGTACTATGCCGGATTCAAAACAAGGCGTGCATATTCATAGCGGATTTAACCAAGCATTTCAGTCCTTTGCTCATCATATTGATCGCTATCTGGACTGGCATAGCCCCAGCCGTATTCATCTGGTTGGCCATAGCTTGGGCGGGGCGCTCGCCACCTTAACCGCACGACATATTCACAGCCGGGATTCTGCCGGATCCTGTCAGGTTAAGCTATACACCTTTGGTGCACCACGGGTGGGTTTTGATAACTTTAACCAGCAGATGGAAACGCTGATAGGCAAGCAGAATATTTACCGTGTTTACCATGATGCCGACGTGGTCAGTATGATACCCATGTACCCTTTTCTGCATGCTTTCTCGGCCGACAGCGCTGAAGGTTACTGTCTGAACTGGAATGGTAGTCTGGTGTCGGTTCAGGCCCACGATCGCCAGGGCTATATCCGCTCAATTGGCAATAGTGACTGGCAGGGGCTTAAAAACAAGCCGATGGCATGGACCAGTAGACGCCTAATGGCCAGTCTGGGCTCGTATCTGCTGCTGGGACCGGCCTTATTTTCAGCAAAACTGCTAAGCATTATTGGTAAAGCCCTTAACTATATTTTATCCAAAGCCCTGGGAATTGGGCTGGGTACCTTGCCCGGTTACGCCACCACCTTAGACCAAATTAGCTGGTTGCTGGTGCGGGGCATGACAGCGCTAAAGTCGTTGTGGGAACTGGGTATCGGCGCGTTAAAAGCCATACTGGCATTTTTAGGTATTAAAGCCGAGGTAAAGAATCCAACTGTTGCTTTTATTCGCGCCTTGCTGGAGCGGCTCGGTAGTTGCCTGCAATCGCTGGCTTATCAATCTGTTTACCTTACCCATCCAGAAACTGGATTCACCAGTCGCACGCCGCGATCAGGTTGGCAAACGCAACAGGCTTATTTAAGTCGCACGGGATTACTGGAAGACAACATGCCGTTTTCGTCGGGCCACCGTCCCAGACAAAACGCCTATCGCCGCCCGGGTCCTAACAACAAACTCAGCAAACGGCAGTTGGGACCATCAGTCTGGATGCCAGATAATTAAGAGAAAAAGCCACGCGCTTAATTTAGTAGAAAGAGGACTCACGCTTCAGTGTGGAAGACTTACGCTGGGCTATCCTGCCCAATGCCCTGCGGACCGTCGCCAAAGGGCGGTGACGTTCAAAAATGCTCCTGGCATTTTTGTCGAACCTGAGGAGGCTTTACTTCGGCATCCTGCCTACGCCCTTTGGGCCAGCTAAAGCTGTTCTAAAACACTCCCGGTGTTTTAGTTACCCCGTCTCAGACGATATAAAAGAAAAAGTCCGGACTTTTCTGATAGCTGACTGCGGCGCTCGCGTCACTGCGTGGAAGGATTACGCCGGGCTATCCTGCCCGCCGCCCTGCGGGCCGTCGCTGTGAAGCGCGACGTTCCAATTCGTTCCTGACGAATTGGTCGAACCTGGGAGGTTCTCACCCCGTCCCACGACGGGATATAAAAAAAAGGCCCCAACTCTTTCGAGTTAGTGACTACGAGATCGCGCTACTGCGTGGAAGGATTACGCTGGGCTATCCTGCCCAGCGCCCTGCGGGCCGTCGCTGTGAAGCGCGACGTTCAAAAATGCTCCTGGCATTTTTGTCGAACCTGAGGAGGCTCTTACCCCATCCCAGACGATATAAAAGAAAAAGCCCCGTTCTTTCGAACGGGGCTTTTTCTTTTATATGGCGCGTGTGGAAGGATTCGAACCTCCGACCGCCTGGTTCGTAGCCAGGTACTCTATCCAGCTGAGCTACACACGCGTAAACTTTTGAATCCTGCATTTACTCTAAAAGTAAATGGCGGAGAGAGAGGGATTCGAACCCTCGATAGGGGTTAACCTATACACCCTTAGCAGGGGTGCGCCTTCAGCCACTCGGCCATCTCTCCTCAATGTGGGGTCGCAGTTTAATGATTCACTGAAGTAAGTCAAACCTTTTTTATACTGAAAAGAATCGTTCGTTGAGCTTTTAAACAATCGAGGCATTTTTTACACAAAAAGGTCGATTTTTGACAGTTTATTGCTCATCACCGATGAACAATATATTAAAGCGGAGGTAAGGTAACAGAAAAGAAAAAGGCTGGTTACCCAGCCTATTTTGTCTTATGCGTCATCAGATGCGTCTTCACCCGGATACTGAGAGTTTTTCTCAGCCTGGATTCGCATATAAATCTCTTCACGATGCACAGATACTTCTTTCGGGGCATTTACGCCGATCCGAACTTGGTTTCCTTTGACACCCAGTACAGTGACGGTCACTTCGTCACCAATCATCAGGGTCTCACCTACACGACGGGTCAATATAAGCATTCGCTTGCTCCTGTTCCGTTTTTCCAACAAGTCCTTACTTAAACCTAGCGTAATTCTCTGTTATCACAAGAGATTATCTAGTAGCCCTTCCTTGTTTTCCGTGTCACTTCAGAAAACCGGCCCGAATTACTCAAAAAGTGAGCGGCGGATTATAGCTTATCCGCCAGCCATGTCGACACACTGGCAAGCGCTGCATCCAGATTTTCTGGTTGCGTTCCGCCGGCCTGCGCCATATCAGGGCGACCACCACCCTTCCCGCCAACCTGTTGTGCCACAAAATTAACCAGCTCACCTGCCTTAACCTTATCGGTCAAATCTTTGGTTACGCCAGCGATTAAACTGACTTTCTGGTTTTCGGCCACACCCAGCATTAATACACCTGAGCCAAGTTTCGTCTTCAGGCTATCCATTAAATCGCGCAAAGACTTCGCTTCTACGCCATCGAGTTTAGCAGATAACAGCTTAACCCCATTCACTTCAACAGCACTGCTAAGCATATCGGCACCGGCCTGGCTGGCCAGTTTTTGTTTAAGCTGCTGGATTTCTTTCTCCAACCCTTTAGCCTGTTCCAGCAATTGTCCTACTCGTTCAGGTACGGCCTGCACATCAGATTTCAACTGACTCGCCACCCCCTGCAACTGCTGACTCTGTTGTTGACTGTAAGCCAGGGCGGCCTCACCGGTGACCGCTTCAATACGACGCACCCCAGAGGCAATACCGCTTTCGCTGACGATACGCAGTAAACCAATATCCCCAGTACGTTTGACATGCGTACCACCACACAGTTCCATAGAGAAGGCCCCCATGGAAACCACCCGCACTTCATCATCATACTTCTCGCCAAACAGGGCTTGCGCTCCGGCGGCCTTGGCATCCTCAATGGCCATCAATCGTGTGGTCAGGTCGTGATTCTCACGTACCTGTTGATTAACCAAATTCTCAATCTCAACCAACTGCTCTCGAGTGACCCCTTCAAAATGTGAAAAGTCAAAACGTAGCTTATCGGGCTGAACCAATGAGCCTTTCTGATTCACATGCTCACCCAGCACTTTTTTCAGTGCCGCATGCAGCAAGTGCGTGGCACTGTGGTTGAGCTTAATGGCCTGACGACGCGCAGTATCGATTTGCGCTTCCACCTTGTCACCTAGCGCAATGGCAGCTTCTGCCAAACCTTTGTGAGCAATGGCATTGCCTAATTTGATGGTGTCGGTGACCCGGAATGTACCATTCAGCAGTTTCAACACACCAGTATCACCTACCTGACCACCAGATTCGGCGTAAAATGGCGTATTATCCAATACCACAATACCTTGTTCGCCTGTCGCTAAGCTGTTAACCGCACTTTGCTGATTAAACAGTTCCACCACCTCGGCCATGCCTTCATTATGCTCATATCCGGTAAATTCAGAGCTATTCTCACTGGTGAGTTGTGCATTGTAGTCGGCACCAAAGTTACTGGCGGCCTGGGCGCGCTTACGCTGCTCTGCCATGGCGGCTTCAAAGCCCTGCTCATCAATGCTGTAACCTCTCTCACGAGCCACATCGTTGGTTAAATCGGAGGGGAAGCCATAAGTGTCATACAGCTTAAATACCAGCTCACCAGGGATAACCTCGCCATCCAGATTTTCCAACGCATCAGACAGAATCTGCATGCCACGTTCCAGCGTGCGGGCAAACTGCTCTTCTTCGGCTTTCAGTACCCGCTCGATAGTAGCTTGTTGTGACTTCAGCTCTGGGTAGGCCTCGCCCATCTGCGTAACCAATGAAGATACCAACTGATAGAAGAAAATATCTTTAGCACCCAATTTGTAGCCATGCCGTACCGCACGACGGATAATACGGCGCAGTACATAGCCACGGCCTTCATTGGAAGGCAAAACGCCATCCGCGATCAGGAAGCTGCAAGAGCGAATGTGGTCTGCCACAACACGCAATGACTTATCTTCCAGATCCTTGGCCCCCGTCACCTGGGCGGTGTCTTTAATAAGTGCCTGGAATAAATCGATTTCATAGTTACTGTGCACATGCTGCAAAATGGCCGAAATACGCTCAAGTCCCATGCCGGTATCGATGGACGGCTTAGGCAAGGGCTCCATAGTGCCATCGGCCTGACGATTGAACTGCATGAAAACCAGGTTCCAGATCTCGATAAAGCGATCACCGTCTTCTTCAGGCGAACCAGGAGGGCCCCCCCAGATATGCTCGCCGTGATCATAAAAAATCTCTGAGCATGGACCACAAGGACCGGTATCCCCCATGGACCAGAAGTTGTCCGAGGTACTAATACGGATAATCTTCTCAGCGGGAAGACCAATATCCTTTTCCCAGATGGCAAAGGCTTCATCGTCTTCGGCATATACCGTAACCAACAGTTTTTCTTTCGGCAGCTTTAATTCTTCGGTCAAAAAATTCCAAGCAAAAGCAATAGCTTCCTTCTTGAAGTAGTCGCCAAAACTGAAGTTACCCAGCATTTCAAAGAAGGTGTGATGGCGTGCGGTATAACCCACGTTTTCCAAATCATTGTGCTTACCACCAGCACGTACACAGCGCTGAGATGAAACGGCTCTGGTATAAGCGCGTTTTTCCGCCCCTAAAAACACATCTTTAAACTGGTTCATACCGGCATTGGTAAACAGCAATGTCGGATCATCTGCCGGCACCAGTGAACTGCTGGCAACCTTCTGGTGACCATGCCTGGCAAAGTAGTCCAAAAATGCGCTTCGAATTTCGGCAGTGCTAATAGTCATTTAATGTCCCGGAGAAAAACTGTGATAAAAAAACCTGTAAAACAGTGCGGACAATATCATGAAATCTCGCCGCCTGTCAGGTGCAATGATAAGTATATAAAGGGCTTTGCGCGGTCAGAACCAGGTTGTTTTAGCCCTTTTAGCTAAGTTCCCTATTCAAGTGCTCGAATTTACACGTAATCCTAAGACGCCGAGCCGTGAAAGTAGAGAATTCATCCTAGTCAAAGGCTGCGTCGCACGCATAGCGGATCTGCTCATTGCTAAAGCCTTTATACTGCAAATAGCGCATACGTTTTTGTTGCTCTTTCCAATCGCCGGCAGGCTGGCTGTACTTGCGCTGATAGACCAAAAGTGCACTTTCAAACCAGTCAGGACTGAGGGCTTCCAGCGCCTGATAAATATCACTCTCACCAACCTGACGCGCTCTTAACTCAGCACGGATACGCATTTCCCCCTGGCCTTTTGCAACACGCTGGCGTACAAAACTCTGTGCAAACCGCGCATCAGACTGCCACCCCCGCTCGACAAAATCAGCCAGGACCGAGCGACTAAGCGAGGGATCCAGTCCTTTCATAGCCAGTTTGGTCAATAACTCGGCCTGACTGTGTTCTCGTCTGGATAGCAGCGAGGTCAGAGTTTCCCTGATGATCTTGCGATCGGCATCTGTCATAGTTATCTGCATATCAATAAGCCCGACAGTATTGTAACGCTGGCACGCCATGGATCTACAATTCACTTTTATCGATAGTCTTAAACGTATTCAACCTGCAGACTGGCAAACCTTGTCCCAAGGCGCGGGCCCCTTTCTTGATTATGCGTTTTTAACCGCCCTGGAAACCCAGCATTGCGTAGGTGGGCAAAGCGGCTGGCAACCCTGGCATTTGCAAGTGGAGGATAAGCAGGGTCTGGTTGCCCTACTGCCCCTGTATAAAAAGTGGCACAGTTACGGCGAATATGTATTCGACTTTGCCTGGGCCGATGCCTTTGCCAGACATGGGCATGACTACTACCCTAAACTGGTCGCCGGCATTCCCTTTACCCCCGTACCAGGCCCAAGATTACTGACCAGGCAGGATGTCCGTCTCGAGGAGATTTGGCCAAGTGTGCTTAAGCATTTACAACTTATTTGTCAGGCGCAGTCGCTGTCCTCCCTGCATATCTTGTTTTGCCAAAAAACCGAGTCAGATACCTTGGCTGAATTGGGTGTCGTCCAGCGTCACTCGGTACAATTTCATTGGTTCAACCGGGGATACACTGACTTTAACGATTTTGTTGCCAGGTTCACCTCCCGTAAGCGCAAGAATCTGCAAAAAGAAAGACGCCGGCTTAGCGATGCCGGTATCACTTTTCACCGCTTAACCGGCTCAGCCATTAGCACAGAGCATATACAAGCCTTTTATCAGTGCTACCGGCAAACATACCTCAAACGTTCGGGCCACAATGGTTACCTGAATGAAGCCTTGTTTGAAGATTTGTTACGGCACATGGGTGAAAAATTGCTGTTGGTTCAGGCTAGGCGAGATGGTGACATGCTGGCCAGCGCATTATTCTTCTTTGATCAACAGGGGCTATATGGTCGCTATTGGGGTTGTTTGAATGAGATTGACGGACTGCATTTTGAGGTCTGCTATTACCAGGGTATTGAGTTTTGCATTGAACAACAACTGGCATTTTTTAATCCAGGGACTCAGGGAGAGCACAAAATTCAGCGCGGCTTTGAGCCCGTCATTTGTTACAGCAATCATTGGCTGACCTCAGCACAATTTTATACCGCGGTTAAAGATTTCATTGTCCGGGAGAAGCAATATATTTTTGATTATCAAAAGGATACATCTACCCTTCTGCCATTTTCACAGCGCGGTACGGAATAAAGATGTTCCTTGCGCAGAACAGCTGCTAAAGTCGAAAAAAAATACCTAGTACTTAGAATTGTTGTGAAGCCCTTGTATTCTTTGTTCTTGGCGCTGTGTTTGAACTTTCCCTCTGCATGGGCGGATCAAGTAGTGCATATGCATATTGCGGTGTCAGAAAGACATACGCAGGGTTTGTCGCGTCCCGGCGAATATCGCCTGAGCTGGCAATTACTGGAACGTATTTTAGCCGATGATAAACATTTCGAAGTGACCCCATCATCGTTGGCCTGGTCCTGGTCACAAACACAATTACAGCAAGGAAAATTAGACGCCGTTTTTTTTGCAGCCAAGACCGAGGAGCGCAGCAAGTGGGCGCAATTCAGTCCGCCACTAACCGTCTCACGCGCCGGTTTTTATAGTCTGCCTGGCACGCCGCCCAAAACCATTCAGCAACTAAAAAGGGCCTGGCAACCTGTTGGTGTCATTGAAGGGTCGGCACAAAGTCAATTCTTGCGTGACAATGGCTTTGATAATTTTTATGGCCTTGTAGAAAGCGACGCATTATTTCAAATGTTACAAGGCGGTCGTATTGAGCATATCTTTATCTTGCAGAGCCTGGCGAACCACTATTGTTCGCTGAATGCCAGGGAGCATCAGCAGCCCTGTCTAATAGCCGGTGAGATGCCGATGGAAACCACCATACATCTGATGGGCAATCTCGGCGATCCGGCATTTGCCAATTTTTCCATTGCGATAGCCCAAGGGCTGAAAAAGCTTGTTGCATCCGACGATGTACGTCAGTTGTACGAGGAAAACGGCCTGCCGCCTGATAGTTATCAGAAGTGGCTGGCACAGTTCAATGCTTACATCCCAGTTGTGCAACACAGGCGCTAAGGTAACTTTTGCCAAATCAGCAGTTGATTATTGGCTGGCATCTGAACCCTTTGCATTAGTGTCAGCCCAGAGCCATTGAGCCATTGCTGTAATTGCGCCACATCACGTATACCGCCAAATCCCTGACTGAGTAGCTGTTGATCAAAAGCCCGGTTACTGTCACTGGTATACTGACCGTCGATGTTAAACGGGCCATACTGGCAAAATACACCATTATCTGGCAGATGCTTAGCCACCAACTGCATCATAAGTTGGGCTTCACTCACTTGCATAATATGGGTGGTATTGGCGGTAAACACAGCGTCAAAATTCCCCGCCGGCCAGTCATCCATCCCAACGGTAAAGCCAACGGGGCGGCGCAAGTTATCGGCCGGGAAGTCATCTATCCAGGCATTAATACCGGCGTGATTCTCAGCGCGATCGCTGGTATGCCAAACTAAATGCGGCAATTGCGCAGCAAGATACACCGCGTGTTGCCCTGTACCCGAACCGATTTCCAGCAAACTTTTGCTGTCGCCAAGGCGTACTTTCAGTACCTCCAGAATGGGGCCTTTGTTATTCTCACAAGCCTGGCTGTAAGGTTTATTCATGAAATTTGTCTCCAATCCGGCAGTGCTTTAAACGCTGCAAAAAATCCGCTACTTGGGGCTCGCCCTCAGCCGGCGCCCAGCTTGCGACATCTTCAGTAGATAAAGGCTGATACGGACCTTGCTTGACCTCCAAAAAGGTCGCCGCTTGTTCCACTGCGACCACGCTGTGCCAGGTATTAGGGGGGATCTCCAAGCCTCGCAGCGGCCCTTGGGCGCAAAGCTCATGGCGGGCCAGCACCTCGCCTTTTGGACTGAAAACGACAAAAGATGCAGTGCCCTCCAGCATCAGAAAAAACTCCCATTTATCTGATTGGCTATGCCGATGTGGCCTGACGTAAGAGTCAGGCATCAGGGTAATAAATAAGCGCTGCACGGGATCGCTAAGATCACTGTGGATATTATGATTGAGTCGTCTTCTGGGGCTTTGCGCAGCGCCCGCATGCAATTGCTGAAACAGCGCGTCATTAAAAAGTTGAATTGTCACGTTCAATTACCCTGACATCTCACAGAGTGGCAAGCCTAACAGAAAGGCCGATAACTGGGTATGCTGCCAAGCACGAGCGCCTTTGATGGCCATAAAAAAAGGGAGCCTAGCTCCCTTTGTGTTAACTAAATACAACCTGTGCTCAGCTTAAGTTAGGGGCCAGCCACTTTTCGGCGGTCTGGATATCCCAGCCCTTGCGCTGCGCATAATCTTCTAGCTGATCAGATTGAATCTGCGCCACAGCAAAGTACTTGCTCTGCGGGTGAGCAAAGTACCAACCTGATACCGAGGCCCCGGGCCACATGGCATAGCTGGAGGTAAGCTGCATACCAATTCGGCGCTCAACGTCCAGCAGCTCCCAGATCTTCTGCTTTTCGGTATGCTCAGGGCATGCCGCATAACCGGGCGCAGGACGAATGCCTTGATACTTTTCACGGATCAGCTCGTCGTTACTGAGGTTTTCTTCGGCAGCATAACCCCAGATTTCCTTACGCACCCGCTCGTGCAGATACTCGGCAAAGGCCTCGGCTAATCTGTCGGCCACAGCCTTGACCATAATGGCGTTATAGTCGTCGCCATCGGCCTTGTACGCATCGGCCAGTTCATCTTCGCCAATGCCGCCTGTTACCGCGAAAGCGCCGGTATAGTCGGCTACACCGCTGTCTTTAGTGGCGATGAAATCGCTTAAACAATAGTTAGGAAAATCCAGCTTTTCGGTTTGCTGGCGCAGGTGGCAAGCCTTAGTTAACACCTGACTACGGCTGTCATCAGCGTAAATCTCAATATCATCACCAACGCGGTTGGCAGCAAAAATACCCACCACGCCTTTGGCCTGAATTTCACCGGATTGCTCAAAGCGGTCCAGCATGGCATTCGCGTCGGCAAACAGCTTTTTAGCTTCCTCACCCACCACTTCATCATCAAAAATGCGTGGGTATTTACCGGCCAGTGACCAGGTCAGGAAATACGGCGTCCAGTCTATATAGCGGCGCAACGTGGCGATATCCGCAGTAATTTCCTGCACCCCAAGCTGATTGGGTTTTTGCGGCTGATAGTCGCTAAAGTCGAGCTTGACATCGTTAGCGCGGGCCTGCTCCAGACTAACTGGTTTAGTGCGCGGCTTTTTACGGGCATGCTGTTCGCGGACTTTTTCGTACTCCACTGCCAGCTCGGCCGCATACTCGGCGCGGGCGGTAGCAGAAATCAGCTTCTGGCATACCCCCACGGCGCGGGAAGCATTGGGTACATAAACTACCGGGCCATGATAATTCTGCTCAATCTTCACCGCCGTATGGGCCTTGGATGTAGTAGCACCACCAATCAGCAGCGGCAGCTCAAAACCCTGGCGCTGCATTTCTTTGGCCACATGTACCATTTCATCCAGGGACGGCGTAATCAGCCCCGACAGACCAATCATATCGGCCTTTTGTTCACGGGCGGTTTGCAGAATTTTCTCGCAAGGTACCATCACCCCAAGGTCAATCACCTCGAAGTTATTACATTGCAGCACCACACCGACGATATTCTTGCCGATATCGTGCACATCACCTTTTACCGTGGCGAGCAGAATTTTACCGTTGGATGAGCCGGCATTCTTTTCATCTTCGATATATGGCTGTAAATAGGCCACGGCACGTTTCATTACCCGGGCTGATTTCACCACCTGGGGCAAAAACATCTTACCTTCGCCAAAAAGGTCCCCCACCACGTTCATGCCGTCCATTAACGGCCCTTCAATCACATGCAGGGGTTTTTCTGCTTCCAGACGAGCCGCTTCAGTGTCTTCCTCGATAAAATCGGTAATGCCTTTAACCAGCGCATATTCCAGCCGTTTACTCACCGGAAAGCCACGCCATTCCTGAGTTTCTTTTTCGACTTCTTTACCGTCGCCTCGGTATTTTGGCGCCAGTTCCAGCAAGCGGTCAGTCGCCTCAGGGTGGCGGTTAAGAATCACATCTTCCACCGCTTCACGCAGTTCCAGTGGAATATCGTCATACACCGCCAACTGCCCGGCGTTAACTATGGCCATATCCATACCGGCCTTGATGGCATAGTACAAAAACACCGAGTGCATGGCTTCACGCACTGGTTCATTACCACGAAACGAGAAGGACACATTCGACAAACCACCGGAGATATGGGCATGAGGCAGATGCTGGCGAATTTTGCGGGTGGCATTAATAAAGTCCACCGCGTAATTGTTGTGCTCTTCGATACCTGTTGCGACCGCAAAGATATTGGGGTCAAAAATAATGTCTTCCGGCGGAAAGCCGACTTTTTCGGTCAGTAACTTGTAACTGCGCTGACAGATTTCGAACTTACGTTCTTCGGTGTCGGCCTGCCCCACCTCATCAAAGGCCATAACCACAGTTGCAGCGCCATAGCGCCTGATGAGCTTGGCCTGATGCAGGAACTGTTCTTCACCTTCTTTAAGGCTGATGGAGTTAACAATGGCCTTGCCCTGCACACACTTAAGCCCGGCTTCAATCACCGACCATTTGGATGAGTCGATCATCACAGGTACGCGGCTGATATCCGGCTCAGAGGCAATCAGATTTAAAAAGCGTACCATGGCCGCTTCGGAGTCCAACATGGCTTCATCCATGTTGATATCAATCACTTGCGCGCCGTTTTCCACCTGCTGGCGGGCCACTTCCAATGCCGCTTCATAATCGCCTTCCAGAATCAGGCGTTTAAAGCGGGCCGAACCTGTGACGTTGGTACGCTCGCCGACGTTAATAAAGTTGGCGCTGGCTTGTTGAGTCATGCTTACCTCGGTCTGTTACTGTACAAATGGCTCAAGGCCGGACAGGCGTAATTTCACCGGCAATCTGGGCGGTACCCTTGGCGCCTTACCCGCTACAGAATCGGCCAGAATGCGAATATGTTCAGGAGTGGTGCCACAGCAGCCGCCGACAATATTCAGCAGACCTGCATCTGCCCATTCGCGGATATGCACAGCCATTTCTTCACCGTCCATATCGTATTCGCCAAATTCATTGGGTAGACCGGCATTAGGGTGCGCAGATACCGCACATTCACAAACATCACTCAGCTCTTGTACATATTGGCGCAATAAATCCGGCCCCAAGGCGCAGTTAAGGCCGAACGACAGTGGCTTAATATGACGCAGTGAATAGTAGAAAGCTTCGGTGGTTTGTCCGGACAAGGTACGGCCAGAGGCATCGGTAATAGTACCGGAGATCATCACCGGCAAGGATTGAGCGCGTTTTTCAAACACGTTCTCTACCGCAAAGGCCGCCGCTTTGGCATTTAAGGTATCAAAGATAGTCTCGATAAGAATAATATCCGCGCCACCTTCCATCAGCGCTTGCGTGGCTTCTTCGTAGGCTTCCACCAACTCATCGAAAGTGACATTGCGCTTACCTGGGTCATTCACATCCGGGGAAATGGACGCGGTACGGTTAGTCGGCCCTAATACACCTGCCACATAGCGTGGTCGCTCAGGCGTGCTGTATTTTTTGCAGGCCTGTTTGGCCAGTCGGGTGGCCTCAACATTAATGTCATACACCAGCGACTGCATATCGTAGTCAGCCATGGCGATAGAGGTGGCGTTAAAAGTATTGGTTTCCAGAATATCGGCACCAGCGGCCAGGTATTTCTCGTGAATTTCCCGAATCATGTCCGGCTGAGTTAGTACCAGCAGATCGTTATTGCCCTTGATATCCATATGCCAGTCGGCAAAGCGAGTGCCACGATAATCGGCTTCTTCCAGTTTATATTGCTGGATCATGGTCCCCATCGCGCCATCCAGGATCAGGATGCGGGATTTCAGGGCCTCTTCAATGGACTTAAGCTTCAACTAAACAATCCTCTTCGTGCCTTTCAGGCGATATCTGACAAATTAAATGGCGTTTCCTGGTACACATAGTAATTCAGCCAGTTGGTGAACAACAAACTGCCGTGCGAGCGCCAGGTCACTAAGGGTGCCAAGCAAGGGTTATCACCAGGGAAATAGTTTTCCGGCACTGCTGGCTGTGAGCCGGCTTCCAGATCCCGTTGATATTCACCTGCCAGGGTGTCGGGATCATATTCGGGATGGCCGGTGACAAACACCAAGCGCTTATCCCGGCTGGCCGCTAAATACACACCGGCTTTATCAGAGGTCGCTAGTACCTTGATTTCAGGTACCGACTGATAAGTGTCCAACGGAATTTCACCAAAGCGCGAATGACAGGCGTTAAACACAGGATCAAAACCACGCAGTAATTCGTCGTGCTCTTCATTAACCTGATGAGTAAACACCCCGGATAGTTTATTGTCCCGTAAGCGGCGATCAATACCGAAATAATGATACATAGCGGCATGGGCAGCCCAACATAAAAATAGCGTGGATTGCACATGACGACGCGCCCAGTCCAACACCGTTTGCATTTTATCCCAGTACTTCACCGTCTCGTAATCCAGTAGCGCCAGTGGCGCGCCGGTGACAATTAAACCGTCATATTTCTTGTTGGCGATATCGTCGAACTGATGATAAAACGCATCCATATGCGCTTTTGGGGTATTTTTGGGCGCTTCGTTGTCAATACGAATCAGGTCTACATTGATCTGTAGCGGCGTGTTGGACAACAAGCGCAACAACTGCACTTCGGTCTCAATCTTATTCGGCATCAGATTAAGGATCCCCACTTCCAGTGGACGAATATCCTGATTGGCCGCCCGCTCCATCCCCATCACAAAGATATTCTCTTCACCTAATACATCCTGTGCGGGTAAATCATTGGGAATACGAATTGGCATGGCAGTTCTCCGAACAAGTGAGCGAATAGCGCGTAACTCGCGCTATGTAGGCATCTTGCCAAGACGTCTGGAAATGTCAACCTCTTTACGTCTAGACGTCCAAACGAAATGATACATCAAATGGAAAGCTGGCTGCACAGTGACGGTTATCGGCTGCGCTATAAGCAAACACAGCAGCCACGATGCAAAGAACAACGTCAGACACAAGTAAACGAACAGCATATCGCCATAGCAAAACAGTCTAACCTTCAGTCTTCAAAAAGCCGCATAAAGACGCTAGGTTAGCCGTCTTTCCTGCGCATTAATCAAGGCCTTATGAACTGGCAGTTGGCAAGACAATTCCCGTCGCTGGTATGGGTCATGATCCTTGGCGTGTTTTTCTCCCGCGGCACCTTTTTTATGGTGTGGCCTTTTATGGCCATTATGCTCTATCAAAAGTTTGCTTTAAATGAATGGCAGATTGGCCTGACCATGACAATCTCGGCGGTGTCCGCCGTACTGGTGGGATTTTATGCCGGTGCGCTCACCGACAGGTTGGGCCGAAAGACCATGCTCCTCAGTGCCGGTGTGCTGGCCATACTGGCCTTTAGTTTACTAGCGGTTGCCGATGAGGTGCTGTTATATGCCCTGTGTATGGCCTTGTGTGCTATCAGCCGGGAGGTATGGGAACCGCCCGCCAAAGCCCTGATCAGCGATATGTTGCCAAGCGTAGAGATGCGCGAAACGGCCTTTCAGCTACGCTATTTTTCTATCAATGTGGGAGCGGCCCTCTTCCCACTAGCGGGTGTCTGGATGGGTTTTGCCGGTCAGCAACATACCTTCTTTGCTGTTGCCGCCGTTTATCTGGTATTGCTCTGGGCTGTGTGGTGGGCGTTTCGCCGCCCCTCCTCACCAAAAGGGAAAAACGCCAGCCGTATTCCGTTCAGGCAGATTCTGCGGGTGCTAAGTCAGGATAAATTGTTCTTGTTGCTGGTATTGGCCAACACCTTGGTCGCCTTTGTGTTTGCCCATCTGGACTCATCCTTAGTGCAATACCTAAGTCGTGAAGGCCTGGATAATGTGGTGCAGTTGGTGGGCACCCTAATCTTTACTAATGGCATGACCATTGTCTGTTTTCAGTTTGTGATGGTGCGCCTGATGCAAAAGCGCACGCTAGTGCATCGTGTTCAGGTGGGGATGGTGCTACTGACTATCTCTCAGTTGGCTTTCGCCCTTAACCCCATTGACTGGTATTGGGGTTGGATTGTGGCCACATTCTTTTTAAGCCTGGGGGAATGTATTTTATTTCCCACCATGAATATTCAGATTGATCGCATCGCCCCTGCCAATATGCGCGGCGTATATTATGGCGCCGCGTCCTTGTATTCCATCGGCTTTGCTATCGCCCCTTATGCTGGCGGTTTGCTACTGAAAGCTTATGGCGGCCCCAGTTTATTTTTCTTCACTACCCTTTGCTGCCTGGCAGTCTTTGCGCTATATCAGCAGATAGGCCTTGCCACACGCACGTCAGAGGCAACAGAGCCACTGGAGCAAAAAGGATAAAAAGGATGAAAGTGAAAGGATACATGCTATTTGCCAGCGTTTTACTATTAATCAGCCAGGTTCAAGCAGCCCCCCTGGAGCTGGTTAAGGCCGCCAAAGCCCGTACACAACTGGATATTCGTTATGACGGCAGTTATCAAAAACTGGCCTATCCAGGCGGTGATGTGCCTGACAATATTGGCGTTTGCACTGACCTTGTGATCCGCAGTTATCGCACCCTGGGAGTCGACCTTCAGTTGTTAGTGCATGAGGATATACGCGAGCATTTTACCCTCTACCCCTCTAAACGCATTTGGGGTCTGAGTAAGCCCGACCGCAATATTGACCATAGGCGCGTGCCTAATTTGCAGGTGTTTTTCAGCAGATATGGGCAGTCTTTGCCTTTCACTCAGTCAGGCCAGGGGTTTGTGGCCGGCGATATCGTCACCTGGATGTTACCGGGTAACCTGCCACATATTGGCATTGTCAGTGATAAAAACGCACCAGACGGCACGCCACTGGTATTACACAATATCGGGGCTGGCCCGGTGGAGGACAACAGTCTGCTTCGTTATCCAATAACCGGCCATTATCGTTACCCGGCTGTTACTGAGCAATAAACTACAGACATAAGAAAGCCCGCGATAGCGGGCTTTTTGGGTGAATAGTAGCAGAGGTTTAGAGTACCTCTTCGGACACACCGTCTTCAGCTTGCACGGTTTTAGCCAAGAGCAGCTTATCGCGCAGTTGCTTCTCAATAGCCTGGGCCATTTCTGGTTTGTCTTTGAGGTATTTCACCGCATTAGCTTTACCCTGACCGATACGCTCACCATTGTAGCTATACCAGGCACCGGCTTTTTCAACAAACTTGTGCAACACGCCCATATCCACCAGCTCAGCTTCTTTGCTGATGCCTTCGCCGTACATAATATTAAATTCGGCCTGTTTGAAGGGCGGGGCTACTTTGTTTTTCACTACCTTCACGCGGGTTTCACTACCTACCACTTCGTCGCCTTCTTTCACCGCACCGATACGGCGAATATCCAAACGTAATTTGGTTAATGAAAATACACAAGGTGTTAGAGCGCTTAATATTACCGGTCAGCTTACGCAGTGCCTGAGACATCAAACGTGCCTGCAGACCAACGTGGGAGTCACCCATGTCACCTTCAATTTCGGCTTTAGGCGTCAGAGCGGCTACCGAGTCCACCACCACCACATCTACCGCACCGGAGCGCACCAGCATGTCACAGATTTCCAGGGCCTGTTCACCGGTATCGGGCTGGGAGACCAAAAGCTCTTCTACATTCACCCCAAGCTTACCGGCATATACAGGATCTAACGCGTGTTCAGCATCCACGAAGGCACAGGTTTTACCCATTTTTTGGGCCTGAGCAATCACTTGCAGTGTCAGTGTGGTTTTACCTGATGATTCAGGACCATAAATCTCCACCACACGGCCACATGGCAAACCACCAATACCTAAGGCAACATCCACGCTCAGTGAGCCAGTGGAAATGGCTTCAATATCCATGGCCTGATTGTCACCCAGACGCATAATCGCGCCTTTACCAAATTGTTTCTCTATTTGTCCCAAGGCGGCCGACAAGGCCCTGGCTTTATTATCTTCCATTGGTCGCTCCTTACTTGAGCCTGTGATGATGATCGGAATATGAGGCAAGTATACTGTATAGCCATACAGTTACAAGTACTGTATGGCGTTTTGTTTTTATATTTACGAATTTGTGGCTTAAGAAGTACCAGGCAGGCACTAAGCCAGCAATGCCAACGCCTGTTGCAGGGCAAAGGTAATGGCCTGCTCGCGCACCTGCTGGCGATCGCCTTCAAAGCGCTGATGCACACTCACCACCTTATCTGCCAAGGCAAGACCAAACCACACTGTGCCCACCGGCTTTTCCGGGCTGCCGCCATCAGGGCCAGCAATACCGCTTACTGCAATAGCAATATCCGCTTTTGCCGCCTTAAGTGCGCCTTGTGCCATTTCCTCTGCCGTTTGCGCTGAGACCGCGCCATGGACTATCAGCGTGTCATGATGCACCCCAAGTAAACGCTCTTTGACGTCATTCGAGTAGGTAATATAGCCCTGCTCAAACCAGCTGGAACTTCCAGATGTGCTGGTAATGGCGTATCCTATGCCTCCTCCGGTGCAGGACTCGGCGCAGGTAATAGTCCAGCCCTTTTGCTTTAGGGTTTCGCCTAGCTGCTCGGCCAGACGCAGGTTAATTTCTGTCGTCATCATTCCTTACTCCGACAATAAACAAGAATAGCGTCATTATGCCCTCTGATAAATTTGCCTCGCAAGCCGGTCTTTTCGATGAACAGCAACTCGCTCAGCACACGCCTATGATGCAGCAGTATCTGCGGATCAAATCTGAGCATCCGAATATTCTGCTGTTTTACCGGATGGGGGACTTTTACGAACTTTTTTATGACGATGCCAAACGGGCCGCGCAATTACTGGATATATCCCTGACTGCTCGGGGCAAATCCGGTGGTGATCCCATTCCTATGGCCGGGGTTCCCTACCATGCGGTAGAGGGCTATCTGGCTAAGCTGGTTAAGCTCGGCCAGTCGGTGGCTATTTGCGAACAGGTCGGCGACCCAGCCACCAGTAAAGGGCCGGTCGAGCGCAAAGTGGCGCGCATTGTCACGCCGGGCACTATTACTGACGAAGCTTTACTAGATGACAGACGTGACAACCTCTTGGCGGCCATCTGGCAAGGCAAGGAAGGCTTTGGCTACGCCACGCTGGAGCTATCCAGTGGACGTTTTAGTTTATCCGAGCTTAAAAATGAAGAAGCCTTGCTTGCCGAGCTGCAACGTACCCAGCCGGCCGAGCTGCTTTATCCTGAAGGCATGGCAGCCTTGCATCTAATTGAACAGCGTCGCGGATTGCGCCGTCGTCCCGAGTGGGAATTTGATCTGCAAACCGCCATCACCCAACTGAACCAACAATTCGGCACCCGCGAGCTAAGTGGCTTTGGCGTGGACAAGGCCGAGCTTGGCTTATGCGCTGCGGGCTGCGTGATTCAGTATGTCAAAGACACCCAACGTGCAGCATTGCCACATATTCGCGCCATTCGTCTGGAAACCCAAAGTGATACGGTTCAGATGGACGCCGCCACCAGACGCAATCTAGAGCTGACCCAGAATTTAGCCGGCAGCTTGGACAACACTCTGGCCTCAGTACTGGACAAAACCAGCACTGCCATGGGTAGCCGCTTGCTGCAGCGCTGGCTGCATCGCCCTCTTACCGATATTCAGACGCTTACGCGCCGCCAGGACAGCATAGCTGCGCTGCTGGATGCCGACCTGCAGGAACTGCGCGACTACTTAAAACAAGTGGGCGATATCGAACGGGTATTAGGCCGTTTGGCGCTGCGTAGCGCGAGGCCCAGGGATTTTGCCAGACTGCGTCAGGCCTTTGGCCAGCTTCCGGCCATTCGCAGTTTTCTGGCTACCCTGGATTGTCCGCCGCTACACAGCTTGGCTGGCGAAATCAATGAGTTTCCCGAGTTGTTGGATCTGCTGGAGCGGGCGATTATCGACAACCCGCCGGTATTAATTCGCGACGGCGGTGTGATAGCCCCTGGCTACCATGCTGAACTGGATGAACTACGTGCACTGTCCAAAGGGGCCACAGACTATCTGGCGCTTTTGGAAGAAAGAGAAAAGCAGCGCACCGACATTCCAACCCTGAAAGTGGGTTTTAATAAAGTGCATGGCTACTATATAGAAGTCAGCCGCGGCTATGCTGATCTGGTCCCGGCTGAATATGTACGCCGCCAGACGCTCAAGAACAATGAACGCTATATCATTCCCGAGCTTAAGGAATATGAAGATAAAGTGCTCACCAGTCAGGGCCGCGCCCTGGCGCTGGAAAAACAGTTGTATGACGCCCTGTTTGATACCCTGCTGCCGCAACTGTTTGAATTACAGCTAAGCGGCGCGGCGCTGGCAGAACTGGATGTACTGTGTAACCTGGCCGACTGTGCCCAGTTATATGACTATCACAGGCCAGCGTTTAGCCAAGAACCCGGCATTCAGTATGACCGCGGACGCCATGCAGTGGTTGAACAGGTGCTGACCGAGCCTTTTATTGCCAACCCACTGGCCCTTGGTCATAAGCGTCGCATGCTGATTATAACCGGCCCCAATATGGGCGGTAAGTCCACTTATATGCGCCAAACGGCACTAATAGCATTAATGGCCTGCATAGGCAGTTATGTGCCGGCAGAAAACGCTAAGATTGGCCCTATCGATCGTATTTTCACCCGTATCGGCGCCTCAGACGATCTGGCCTCAGGCCGTTCCACCTTTATGGTGGAGATGACCGAAACCGCCAATATTCTCAACAATGCCACGGCAAACAGTCTGGTGCTGATGGACGAAATTGGTCGCGGCACTAGTACCTATGACGGTTTATCTCTGGCCTGGGCAACCGCTTGCTATCTGGCGGAGCAGCTCAATGCTTTTACCTTATTTGCCACCCACTACTTTGAAATGACACAACTGGCCGAGAGCATGGAATCACTGGCCAATGTGCATTTGGATGCGGTAGAGCATGAGGAAGGTATCAGCTTTATGCACGCCGTGCAGGAAGGTGCAGCCGATCGCAGCTACGGTTTACAGGTGGCGATGCTGGCCGGCGTACCCCGCCCGGTTATTCAGGCCGCCAGACAAAAGTTATTTGAGCTGGAACAAAGCGACACCAGGCCCCCCACCAGCGCACCAGGCCCTGTGCCCAGCCAATTGGATTTTATCCAGCAGGATGACCCGCTGCGTAAAGCCTTAAAGAGTCTGAATCCTGACGAACTCACTCCCCGCCAGGCTTTGGAAGCCCTGTATAGCCTAAAGCGTTTGGGCCAAGACTAAGCAAGCCCTCAGGGGCGCGCCATTCGGCACGCCCCTTCGCACAGATTTTGCACGCGGATGACGCTTTTAGATTGAGAGATAAGCGGGATTTGCGTATACTATTTTCCCGTCCTGATAAGAATTCCACACGCCCCCGGCAAACCACTTTAGGTGGTGTGTTTTGCGTTGTGGTACGGATTTCCGATTAACTCCCAAGTCTTAGGTTTCGCATGACAAACTATATTTTCGTGACGGGTGGTGTGGTTTCATCACTAGGTAAAGGTATTGCAGCCGCTTCACTGGCCGCCATTCTGGAGGCGCGCGGGCTGAAAGTCACCATGCTGAAACTGGATCCCTATATCAACGTGGATCCCGGCACCATGAGCCCTATCCAACACGGTGAAGTATTCGTCACCGATGATGGCGCAGAAACCGATTTGGATTTGGGTCACTACGAGCGTTTTATCCGCACCCGTATGACCAGCCGCAACAACTTCACCACAGGTCGTGTGTATGAAGAAGTGATCAAGCGTGAGCGCCGCGGCGACTATCTGGGTGCCACCATCCAGGTTATCCCCCATATCACCAATGAAATTAAGCGCCGTGTTATCGAAGGCGCTGAAGGGGTTGATGTGGCCATCGTTGAAATCGGTGGTACGGTAGGCGATATCGAATCCCAACCGTTTTTGGAAGCCATCCGTCAGTTAGGTACAGAAATTGGCCGTGAACGCGCCCTGTATATGCACCTAACGCTGGTGCCTTATATGGCCGCTTCGGGTGAAGTAAAAACCAAGCCTACTCAGCATTCGGTTAAAGAACTGCGCAGCATTGGCATTCAGCCGGATATTCTGGTTTGTCGTTCAGAAGCCCAGTTACCGGCTAACGAGCGCTCCAAGATTGCCCTGTTTACCAATGTGGCCGACAAAGCCGTTATCAGCTTAAAAGACGTCGACAGCATTTATCGCATCCCGGCCATGCTCAAATCTCAGGGCCTGGATGAACTGGTGGTAAAACGCTTCGGTTTGAGCTGCCCTGAAGCTGACCTGGGTGAATGGGAACAGGTACTGTATGCCGAGTCCAATCCTAATGGTGAAGTCACTATTGGTATGGTCGGCAAATACGTTGCCCTGCCTGATGCTTATAAATCAGTGAACGAAGCATTGAAGCACGCCGGCCTGAAAAACCGTTTAAGCGTTAACATTCAATATATCGATTCTCAGGATATCGAGAGCAAAGGCACTGTGCTGCTGGAAGGTCTGGATGCCATTTTGGTACCTGGTGGTTTCGGCGAGCGCGGTATTGAAGGTAAAATTACGGCAGCCCGTTATGCCCGTGAAAACAAGCTCCCTTATCTGGGCATCTGTCTGGGTATGCAAGTGGCGGTAATTGAATACGCTCGTAACGTGGCGGGCCTGGAAAATGCCAACAGCACCGAGTTTGATCCTAACACCCCTAACCCGGTAGTAGGTTTGATTACCGAGTGGCTTGACGCCGACGGTAGCATGGAAACCCGTACCGAGCGTTCTGATCTGGGTGGCACCATGCGACTGGGCAGCCAGTTGTGCCATTTGATCAAAGGCAGTAAAGTGCATGCCATGTACGGCAGTGAAGCCATTTACGAGCGTCACCGCCACAGATACGAAGTAAACAACAACCTGCGTCCACAAATCGAGGCAGCAGGTCTGAAAGTGACGGGACTGTCTACCGACAAACGTTTAGTAGAAATCATCGAAATAGATGATCATCCATGGTTTGTTGCCGGTCAGTTCCACCCTGAGTTCAACTCTACCCCGCGCGATGGCCACCCTTTATTTGAAGGTTTTGTGGCGGCCGCCGGGCAACATCATAAAAGCAATAATTGATGGGCGTAGCGCGCTGCGCCTGAGCGAATAATGTCGCCCGGTTGGGCGACACATCTTTCATATTCAGAGGCAACAATGTCACAAATCAGCAAGATTATCGGTCGCGAAGTTATGGATTCTCGCGGCAACCCCACTGTCGAAGCCGACGTTTACCTGACCAGTGGTGCCTGGGGACGCGCTTGTGCACCCAGCGGTGCCAGCACGGGTTCTCGTGAAGCCCTTGAGCTGCGCGACGGCGATAAAAGCCGTTATTTAGGTAAAGGCGTCTTGAAAGCCGTGGCCGCCGTCAACAATGACATCCAGGCTGCCCTGTTGGGTAAAGATAGCCATGATCAGCAAGCTATCGACACCATCATGATTGAACTGGATGGCACTGAGAACAAAGAAAAGCTGGGTGCCAATGCCATTCTCGCCGTGTCTCTGGCGACAGCCAAAGCCGCTGCTATGGATAAAAACATCCCGCTTTATCAGCATATTGCCGAGCTGAATGGCACGCCGGGTCAATACAGCATGCCGGTACCTATGATGAATATCATCAACGGTGGTGAGCACGCTGACAACAACGTAGATATTCAGGAATTTATGGTGCAGCCAGTCGGCGCCGCCAACTTCCGTGAAGCCCTGCGTATGGGCGCAGAAATCTTCCACAGCCTGAAAAAAGTGCTGTCGGCCAAAGGCCTGAACACCGCTGTAGGTGACGAAGGTGGTTTTGCCCCTAACCTGAAGTCTAACGAAGAAGCCCTGGCCGTTATCGCCGAGGCTGTTGCTGCTGCAGGTTACGAACTGAATAAAGATGTGACTCTGGCCCTGGACTGTGCAGCTTCAGAGTTCTATCAGGACGGTAAATACGATCTGAAAGGTGAAGGTAAGGTATTTGACTCCGAGTCTTTCGGTGATTACCTGGCAGAACTGACGGCCAAGTACCCTATCGTATCTATCGAAGACGGTTTGGACGAGAGCGATTGGGACGGCTGGGCCAGCCTGACCAAGAAGATTGGCAACAAGGTACAACTTGTCGGTGACGACCTGTTCGTGACCAATACCAAGATCTTAAAACGCGGTATTGATAACGGTATTGCCAACAGCATCCTGATCAAGTTCAACCAGATTGGCTCACTGACCGAAACCCTGGAAGCCATTCGTATGGCCAAGGAAGCCGGTTACACTGCGGTTATTTCGCACCGTAGCGGTGAAACCGAAGACGCCACTATTGCCGATCTGGCCGTAGGTACGGCTGCCGGTCAAATCAAAACTGGTTCACTGTGTCGTTCAGACCGCGTTGCCAAATATAACCAATTGCTGCGTATCGAAGAGATGCTCGGTGGTAACGTAGCCTATAACGGCCGCAAAGAAATCAAAGGCCAGGCCTGAGATTAAAAAGGGGGCAACCGCCCCCTTTTGCATCTATGCAGTCCAACCAGACAGATATCTTTCGGGATGACAGCCAACAGCTCCAGTTTGCCGAGCTGTGTAATGCCTTGTATGAAAGAGAACTGCAAACCCTGTCGCAAATGGGCAACCTGGCCTTATTACAGCGGCGCCTGAAAGGTCTGACACATCATATCAAGCGTATTGCCGCCAGCATGTTGCAACATGATGGTCCATTACAACTGGATATTCACAATGCCAGTTGGCAGGCTAAACAAGCGGCCCATTGTCCCAGAAACGATAACCCAGCCGATACACAGACCTGGTTTAAGCAGCATCTTTGCTTTGGTCTGCCGGTGCCGGTTTGGCAACACCAAACAGGCATTGAATACCTCGAACTGGATTGTATTGATAAGTTTGACCTGGCTGAGGGTCGCTTACATCTGAATAAAAATGGCTGGTTTATGCTGGACGGTAGCCCGGTCAGTGAAAACAGTCAAAATCGCGCCCTGCTTGTGCCTAAAAAAGCCACCCTAAGTGCGGCATGCTGTGGACACAGTTGGAAGCAAGGGCATAGGTTCCATCCTCATACCCTGAGCCTGAGAGAACTGCGTCTGGTTAGTCAGATTAACTGGAAAAATTGTAGAAAGCCTGCCTGAACTTCACCCATTTATATACGCCCGGTGGCCCTGACCGGCACCACCCAGTAGCGCATACTGCCTGGTTGCAGCACCCCCGTTAACTGCTCAAATACGCTGGAAAGCCCGCTTTCTTGCAACATAATATCGAACTGCACAAGTTGCTTATAACCTTGTACCTGTTCGCGAATGCTCAGATTTGCATGCTCCCGGCTGTGCCCCTCAATACTGCGAATAGTAAAACCAGATAACCAGTCCAGCGACATCAACCGGTCCACCACCTCTTCTTTTGCCTTAAGCGGCAGCAGAATACTGAGCAATACGTTGTCTTCACTCACGGGAACGCTCCATTAATCGATAAAATACCGGCAACAAATACAAGGTCGTCAGGGTTGAAGTGACCAGGCCACCAATAACAACTATGGCCAGCGGTCGCTGGATCTCGGCACCAGGGCCGGTGGCAAATACCAAGGGCATTAAGCCAAACATGGCGGTCGTGGCGGTCATCAGCACCGGACGAAGCCGTCTCACCGCTCCCTGGGTAATATGTTCAAGAGCATCGGCATAGACACCCTGCGTTTGTTCAAAATAACTGACCATCACCACACCATTGAGTACAGCCACCCCCAGCAAGGCGATAAACCCCACAGATGCAGGCACAGATAAGAACTCGCCACTGACATAGAGCGCTACCATACCGCCCATCAGGGCAAAAGGAATGTTGCCCAGAATCAGGCCGGACAAGGCCAGTGAGTGGAAAGTGGTAAACAGAATGACAAAGATCAACAGCAAGGCGATAGGCACCACCAGCATCAGGTTTTGCATAGCACGTTGCTGGTTTTCAAACTCGCCACCATATTCAATGCGATAACCTTGGGGCATCTCTATCTGCTGGTCGATGCTGCTTTGCAGCGTTTCCACAAAGCCCACTACATCACGTCCCACCACATTGGTTGTCACAGACACAAAGCGCTTGGCCATCTCTCTTTCAATCAGCAAGGGGCCTTGTTGCATGCTGATATCCGCCACCTGCTGTAAAGGCAAACTAGTGCCATCAGGTAAGAGTATTGGCTGATGCAATAAGTCCCCCACCGCCCTGAACTTAACTGAATTTGGCTGTTCCAGGCTGTTGGCAAAACGGATAGGGGTGGCAATTTCGCCTTCAACAATCTCAGAGACGGTTCGCCCCTCAACCAGCCCCAGTAAATAAGCACTTAGACTCTGAGTACTAACCCCCAGCATGGCGGCAATTTCGGGACGGGCCCGAATATTCAGATATTGCCCACCTTCCACCAAGGCTACTTGCACATCTTCGCTGCCTTGTACCTGTTCGGTAATGTCCCCTATCTGACCGGCCAGCGCCGTCAGGGTATCCAAATCATGGCCAAACACCTTAATGGCCACATCACCACTGGTGCCGGTCAGCATTTCCGATACACGCATCTGAATCGGCTGGGTAAAGTTGATGTTCATACCAGGAAAGTGCGCCAACTGGGCACGAATGTCGGCGATCAACCACTGCTTATCGGGGTTACGCCACTGGTCTACAGGTTTAAGCTGCAAGAAAACATCGGTTTCATTCAGTCCCATGGGATCTAGCCCCAATTCGTCTGAACCGGTGCGGGCCACAATATTGAGGATCTCAGGAATATTCTCCAATAACGCCAGTTCCAGTTGTTTATCCAGCGCAATGGATGCATCCAAGGTGATACTGGGCGACTTCTCAAGCTGAATAATAATGTCGCCCTCATCTAGTTGCGGCATAAAACTCTTGCCGGCCAGTACAAACAATCCCCCCGCCAACACCAGGGAGGCCAGCAACAAGCCGATATAAGGGCGAGGGTGCGCCAAGACATGCTGTAAACTGTGCTGGTATGCAGACTGCAGGCGCTGCACCCAACGGGGCATCTCGGCGGCCTTGGCATTGAGCAGCAGTGAGGACAGCACCGGAATTAACGTAAATGCCAGTAACATTGCGCTGAGCATGGCAAAGACAATGGTTTTGGCCACAGGAGAGAACAATTTACCTTCCAGTCCGCTTAAGGTCAGAAGCGGAGAAAACACGATCACGACGATCAGCGTACCGGCCAATACCGGCGTGGCGACCTCATAACAAGCGCGGAAGATCTGATGCAGCAGCGGCAGTTTGCTTTGCCTGTGCAGGTGCGTTACCGCATTTTCCACCATCACCACCGAGGCATCCACCAGCATACCTATGGCAATCACCAGCCCCCCCAGACTCATTAGGTTGGCCGACAAACCAAAGACTTTCATCAGCGCAAAAGTACCCAGCGCCGCCAGCGGCAGAGAAAGCGACACCACAAAAGCCGCCCGCACATTTCCCAAAAACAGCGCCAACACAATGATCACAAGTACAACCGCTTCTATCAGCGCTTTGATCAAGGTATCTGTGGCCGTTTCAATCAGGTTCGCTCTGTCATAAAACACCTCAACCTTGGTGCCCTCCGGCAAGGTAGGGGTAAGCTCTGCCAGTTTAGCTTTAACGTCACGCACCACTTCGGCGGTATTGCTGTCTTTCAGGGCAATCACCAAGCCTTGTACGGCCTCCTCGGCATTGCGGGTCACGGCGCCATAGCGACTCAGATGCCCAACACTGACCTTGGCGACATCCTGCAGCCTGACGGTCGCCGATACATCGCTTTTCAGTACCAGGGTTTGCAACTGCTCAATATCAGCAAAACGTCCCTCGGTACGCAGAATCAGACTGTCAGTGCCTTTGCTGATACGTCCCAGCCCGGTGTTTTGATTGGTCTGGAGAATAGTGCGTTCAATATCCTCCAAGCCGATACCCAACTGTTGCAGCCGTATCGGATCCGGCAATATCTCGTAGGTTTTGACAAAACCGCCCAGGCTGTTGACATCCGCCACGCCAGCCACGCTTCTAAGCGCAGGTCGGATATACCAATCCAGCAGTTCACGGCGCGCTTGTAGCGACATTGCAGGATTGTCCACCGTAAACATAAACATTTCACTTAGCGGCGTACTCATAGGTGCAACGCCACCGCTTATCCCCGCAGGCAAACTCCCCCAGATTCCGGACAAGCGCTCACTGACCTGCTGACGCGCCCAGTAAATATCGGTACCCTCACTAAAATCCAGGGTAATCACAGTAATGGCGTACTTAGTAGTAGAGCGCAGCATGGCCTGGTGAGGGATCCCTAGCAGCTCAGTTTCCACCAGCCGTGTCACTTGTGATTCAATCTCTGTGGTGGTCATGCCAGGTACTTTGATAATGACCTTGACCTGGGTAGGCGAGATATCCGGAAACGCATCAACAGGCAAGGTTCGCCAAGCTTGCATCCCCACCCCAGCCAACAAAATGGCCAGCAAACCGACAAACAGTCGTTGGCTAAGCGATAAGCGCAGAACAGCAGCCAGCATTATTCTCTCCCCAAGCCCATAAACAGTCCCTGCAAGGCACTGACTGAACGGCTCAGCACAGCTTCACCATCAAGCGCGGTGCTGGCTTGTACCAGTAGCGTTTGGGCTTGTGACTGACGAACCTTTACCGCCACCAGCCGCAGACGCGCCTGCTCGCGCACGGCCACATAGTCTTGATTGTGCAACTCAAAGACAGCAGAAACCGGTACCCGGTATACCGATGATGGATACACAGGTTTCACCGCCAGGGTTTGTCCCAGCTTCAGACCACAGTCTGACGGAATACGACTCCAGGTCTGTTGACGAATACCTTGTAAGCGGCCGTCTACTTTAAACAGGGGCATATCACACTGCCCGCCTTCCACCTCAAATCCATACAGCCCCGCCAGACTATCTGACGGCATCATCACGTTAAGCTGCACCGCAGATGGCGCGATAACTCGAAATAGCTGTGCATCCGCTGACAACCTTTCATCGCCACTGGCAAACATCAGTATCCCATCAACCGGGCTTAGTATCGTGACATTGCCCTGTTTGTCCTGCGACAGCAGGCTGCGTAAATGCCTGACATGCTCCCAGGCTAACGCGGCGGCATGATACTCCCGTTCCAGTGTCAGCCACTGTGGACTGGAGACAATGCCTTTGGTGCGCTCAGTCTGATTGGCCTGATAGTTACGTTCGGCCACCTCAAACAGACGCTTAGCCGCCTGATATTCATCAAAGAAGTGCTCCACTTCACGGCCGCGTATGTCGGCCACCGGCTGACCAGCTTTCACCCCTTCGCCATCATTTACTAACCAGTTTCGTTGCATCACCGCGAAGGGTAAACTGACGTCATAAGCACTGCCGGGTTGATAGCTAACCCGTCCAAGTACTGGACTACCTTGAATTTTTTCTACCGGTTCGGCATTGGCGTACTCAAGTTGATAGGCTTGCAACGCTGCCATGTCGACAGATTGTGGTTGCTCAGTGGCCTGAGCCAAAGGCAACAGGAAAAACAAAAATGCTAGGGGCAGGAAGAATCTGGGCATTGGTCGCAAAAAGTTGCTAAATGATGGCCATGCTTTTACCTTACGCAGGCCCAAAATACATGGGACAAATGCCCTAAGCTCCAAAAAAGGTTTTTAATTCATGGTGTTACGAGACAAGATTTTAACCACTCTATTAATCATCATTATGCTGCTCAACACAGTGGATGTGATTACGGATTATTACCTGGGCATCCCCATGTGGCACATTATTCAGGAAAGCTGCATCGTATTGGCTTCCGCTATGGGGGCGTTGTATATCATCAGAGAAAGTTTGCACCGTCGTCAGCATATTGAACATCTGAAGAATCAGTTAACCCTCAGCCACTCTCAACTTGCCAAAGCCTCCGAGGAAATGCAAAAGGCCCGCAATGACTTTGCCCATGCTATTCAGCAGCAGTTCGGCCAATGGCACCTGACTCAAAGTGAGCAGGATGTGGCCTTACTGTTATTGAAAGGATTAAGCCTCAGAGAAATTGGTGAAGTCAGAGATACCAAGGAAAAAACCGTGCGTCAGCAGGCCTCCTCGGTATATGAAAAAGCCGGTGTTGAGGGGCGTCATGAATTTGCCGCCTGGTTTTTGGAAGATTTTGTCAGCCCTTAAAGGACTAACGACGCAATTCCTGCGGAATAGGTAACTCTTTAGCCAAAGGCTTAGGTCGTTTGCCACGACCTTTCTTCCAGTTTTTCAACTGATACACATAGGCCAGTACCTGGGCCACCGCCATAAACAGTTTCTCCGGGATCTCATGCTCTTCCTCGGTGGAATAATAAATGGCCCTGGCCAGCATGGGGGACTCCACAACAGGTACGCCGTGGGCACCGGCTATTTTGCGGATATGCAGCGCCAGTTCATCCAGGCCTTTAGCCACCAGCACCGGCGCACGAGTGCCGTTTTGATCATACTTGAGTGCCACCGCGAAGTGAGTGGGGTTGGTGACTATCACGTCTGCCTCGGGGACTTTTTGCATCATCCGCCGGGCCGCCGCCTGGAATTGCAAGCGACGAATACGACCTTTGACTTCAGGATTACCTTCGGCGTTTTTACGCTCGTCCTTCACTTCCTGTTTGGTCATTTTCATTTCTTCGTTGTGCTTATAGCTCTGATAAGGCACATCAAAAATTGAAATGGGTATCATCGCACAACAGATGATCAAAAATGCCCAGCCCAACAGTTCCAGCGCATGCATAACGTTACGCGGATAGAGCTCCATATCCAGATGCAGGGCTTCGGCACTGAACAGTCGCAATGCCAGATAAGTGCTGACCGCAACGATAATAAATTTAGCCAGGGCCTTTAGCAGCTCTACCATGCCATTAGGGCCAAACATACGCTTAAGACCATTAATGGGATTAAGTTTACTGGCCTTAGGCTTGGCCGACTCCCAGGTGAAGTTATAGCCGCCCAGCGCGATGGAGCCGTAGATACCGGCAATGGTCACGATAATCAGATAAGCCAGCACTGGCCAGGCAATTTCCATCATACCGCTGCCCCAGGCCTGGAACATATGGTTAACGTCATAGGTCTCATCCCGGGACAAACTGAACATACGCTGCATCACGCTGAACAAGGCGCTGCCTATACTCTGTCCAAGCAGTATCAATGCCCCAGCACTGGCAATTAACACTAAGGTGGTGGACAACTCACGGGAACGGGCAATCTGGCCTTTTTCTTTGGCTTGTTCGAGTTTTTTCGACGTGGGTTCTTCTGTTTTCTCATGTGCATCAGCCATCCGGGTACTCCAGATAAAGCGGAAGGAACAAGGCGCCCCTTTCCTGACTGTATGAGATTAAGTGAACCTGCTGGCACATCATGGGCTGCATACCCTGAGCAACTGACACATAAATAACTGCGCCCGATCCCATTCCTGTTCAAAATGGAAGGTAAAGTTATCCATGGTCAGCCAGATAATGATCAGGCCAGTGATCTGTGCAATGGAAAAGCCGATAGTAAAGACGTTAAGCTGTGGCGCGGCCTTGGTCATAACCCCAAAAGCCAGGTTAATAATTAGCAAGGAAATAATCGGTGCCAGGGAAATAGTCAGCGCGGCCACAAACATCCAGCCGGCAAAGTGCGCCACATCACGAAACTGTTCAGGACTTAAGCTATGAGGCCCAATAGGAAAGGCCTCAAAACTCATCACCATCATCTTGATCATGGCCAGGTGACCGTCCAGTGCCCAAAACAGCAAAGTGGCCAGGATCAGATAAAACTGGCCCACTGCGGGCACGTTAATGCCGTTAACCGGATCCACAATAGACGCAAAGCCCAGGCCCGTCTGCATGGCAACAATCTGACCGGCCAACACAAAAGTGTTTAGCACCAGCGTTGAAATAAAGCCGATGGCAATACCGATCAATAGCTGCTGAATCACCATCAGCCAAGTCCCTACCGAAAACATCTCGGTAATAGGTACAGGCGGCACCACCGGCATAATCAGCAAGGTTAAAAATAACGTCAGCAGGGCACGTACAGGCGGCGGCAAGGTTTTAGCACTGATCCCAATCATAGCGGCAAACATGCCGCTGATACGCATAAAAGGCAGCAGCAAATCGGCCAGAGATTGGGTCAGGGTCGAGGCCAGGATTTCCATTACTGACGGCACTCATTCGGCAAGCAGGCAGAGGAAAGAAACGAGTGACTCTGGCTTAACTCGCGGCCACACACAAAGCGTCTGCGCACTGCATACTGGATATAGTTCACGCTTTACCCCACCACTTCGGGGATACGGTTCACCATTTCAAAGAAGAAATCCATCAGTTGTCCGGTCAACCAATGTCCCCCCCAGGACAGTGCCAGCAAGGTCACAATTAACCTGGGCAGAAAGTTAATGGTCTGTTCGTTGATTGAAGTCGCCGCCTGAAATACCGACACAATCAAGCCCACAAACAGGCTGGGCAAAATAATGGCGGATACCAGCAGAATCACCATAAAAAGGGCTTCGCGCAGGATATCAACAAATATTTCCGGGCTCATAACGTGCTCCCGCTACATGCCAAAACTGTTGGCTAACGTGCCAAAGATCAGATTCCAGCCATCGACCAAAACAAACAACATTAACTTAAAGGGCAGTGCCACAATCATCGGCGATAACATCATCATCCCCATGGCCATCAGCACCGACGCCACCACCAAATCCAGGATCAGAAAGGGAATAAACAACATAAAGCCAATTTGAAAGGCGGTTTTCAGCTCGCTGGTAACAAAGGCGGGGATCAGTACATTCATGGGGACTTCTTCCGGGCTTTGGAACTGGCCCTCATAGCCGCCAATCTCAACAAAGGTTTCTAAATCCTTAACCCGGGTTTGCGACAACATAAAAGCGCGCATGGGCACCTTGGCCCGTTCATAGGCTTCCAGCGAGGTGATTTCCTCATTGAGATAAGGCTGCAGTGCGGTTTCATTCATCTTGTCAAACACCGGCGCCATAATAAACAGGCTCAGAAACAGACTCACACCAATTAGGATTTGGTTGGACGGTGCCTGCTGTAAGCCCATGGCCTGACGCAGAATAGATAACACGACAATGATCCGGGTGAAAGACGTCATCATCATCACAAAGGCAGGGATCAGACTCAGTGCGGTCATAATGGCCAGCACTTGCAGCGTCATGCTGTAGTCCTGGCTACCATCAGGGTTGGTGGTCACAGTCAAGGCTTTGACACCGGCATTGGCCCAGGCCATATCAGGCAACATCAATAAGCCTAATCCCGCCAACAGCATCCATAGCCTAGTCATGCGTCTTCCCCTTCTGCCCCTGCATTAACTGCGTTAACTTGTCTTTGAAATTATCCCCCGACGGCTGCGCCACCTCCAAAGGGCTGTCCAGTTTGGCCAGGTGATTAATATTCTGTGCCGTGACGCCAAGCATATGCTGCTCCTCGCCCACCTGGATCACCAGGATTCGTTCCCGGGTACCAAGGGCCATTGAGCCTACGACTTTCATTTGCCCGCCGCCCTGCTGGGTGACATTAAACCGGCGCATAATGTAGCCAAGCATAAACACCAACGCGATAACCACCACCAACGACAGCAAAACTGACAGATAATCGACGGGGCTATTGAGAGGTTTATTGTCGGCGAAGGAAGGAAAAGAGAACCAGGCCAAGCTGCCAAAAAGCAGCTTAGCCATTGATTTATCTAAGTTTCTTAATACGTTCAATCTGACTGATAACATCGGTTAAGCGAATTCCGAATTTGTCGTTGACCACTACTACTTCTCCATGAGCAATCAACGTGCCATTTACCAGGACATCCAATGGTTCCCCGGCAACCCGGTCCAACTCTACTACAGAGCCCTGGTTCAATTGCAACAGATTTCGGATACTGATGTGACTGCGACCCACTTCCATCGAGATGGTGACCGGAATATCCAGGATGGTATCCAGCTTGCGTTTTTCGTCGCCGCTAATAGGTGCATCATCCTGTAGCTCATCCAGCTCTGCAACCTGGACCTCATCGGTTGAAGCTTCGGCATCGGCCTGTTCGGCCATCGCTGCCGCCCAGTCGTCCATTGCGTCATCATTTTCGGTGCTCATCGCGCTACCTCACTTTCAATTGGCTCCCGCCTGAGCGGGAAAAACCTGTCCAACCGGCATACCGGCGTTATAAATCATCTTCCAGACTGGCAAGCTCGGCGTCTGAGTCCAGACGTCGACCGCCTTTGGTCAAAAGTTGCAGTTCAGATTTCACCGAGGTGGGTCTTGGGATCTTCTCGGTGATCTTCAGGGCAATATTGTCTCTGGAGCGGCCCATCTTAGTGCGGAAGGTGGGTAAGTCTTCCACAAACAACACCACATGCTCTGGCATCTCGATGGGAATAATATCCCCTTCCTGAAGATCCATGATTTCCTGCAACGACAGTTCGATGTCCATCAAGGTCGCAGACACTTCCACCTGCACATCCATAATTTCATCGCGCAGTGCTTTACTCCAGCGCAGGTCGGTATCTTCTTTGTCACTTTGTACGCCAGCATCCAGCAGCTCTCTGATCGGTTCTAGCATGGAATAAGGCAAAGCGACGTGAAAATCACCGCCACCGCCGTCCAGTTCAATATGGAAGGAGCTGATCACCACCACTTCGGTGGGGCTGACAATGTTCGCCATGGCCGGGTTAACCTCGGAGTCCAGATACTCAAAGGACACGTCCATGACTGGGGCCCAGGCTTCTTTGTAATCTTCAAAAATTAGTTTAAGCAGCATCTGAATAATACGCCGCTCGGTGGGGGTAAACTCCCGTCCTTCAATCTTGGCATGATAGCGACCGTCACCACCAAAGAAGTTATCCACCAGAATAAATACCAGGCGCGCTTCCATGGTGATCAGCCCCGTACCTTTTAGGGGGCGGAAACGCACCATGTTCAGACTGGTCGGTACAAACAAGGTATGTACGTACTCACCAAACTTAATCATCTGGATGCCGTTAATCGACACCTCAGCACTGCGTCGCATCATATTAAACAGGCTAACGCGCATATGCCTGGCGAAACGTTCGTTAACGATTTCCAGGGTCGGCATACGCCCACGGACGATACGATCCTGAGAAGAGAAGTCATACTCCAGCGTCGAGGCACCGCGCTCGGAGCTGTCTATCTCTTCTTCTTCGACTTCATCAACGCCGTGTAATAGCGCGTCAATTTCGTCCTGGGATAATAAATCGCTCACCTGTTTATTCCTATTGCATCACAAAGCCGGTAAACAACACTTGGGACACCACATCTCGTCCCGCGATTTCCTGCATCACCTTCTTCACTTCTTTGATGGACTGCTCACGCAGGGCAATCTTGCCCGCTTCAGTGACCAGATCATCGGCGTTGGCACTGGAAAAGACCCTAAGCAACGTGCCTTCAATCATGGGAATATGCATTTTAGCCTGTTCCTCATTATCGGCACCACGAACCAATAACTGCACCTTAATCTCGACTAAACGGTCACGCCCTGTCCCGGGCACGTTAAACACAAAGGGACGAGGCATAGCCACATACAGGGCCGACCCCAGGGCGGCGCTGTTGGAAACCGCCGCACTGTCAGATGCGCCTGGCGTAGGACTCATGGCCTGGCTGTCATCCATAGTTGGCTCATCAGAGCCGCCCAGTAAGAAAAAGGCCGCCGCGCCACCGATAACCAGCACCGCTACGGCAGCGATGATAATCATCATCTTACCTTTCTTCTTGCCTGCGTCTTCCAATTCCAGTTCTTTTTCTGCCATTATCAGTCTCGATTCAAATACCTAAAGCGGATCTTATCTACCGCCGCCACAATAGCAAAGCTTTAACGCATTTGCCCTTGGGGCCTTTTATCTTTTATGTACAGATTTTGTGCAAATCCGGTGCCTAAACAAAATAATCAATGCCGCCAACCCGGCCATTTACCACCCGTAGCTCTGTCTCAACCGCCTCTGCGGCAGCTTCGGCTTCACTTCCCATGCCAGACTGATTTTGCTGGTCGGCAAACTGCTGCCCTTTACCTTCTTGCTGAACAAAGGACTGACCCAGCTCAATGCCTTTTTCTGCCAGCATTTCACGTAATCTCGGTACTGCCTGGTCGAGCATGTCCCGGGCTTGCTGAGATTGCACCACAAAATTTACGCTGGCCTGCTCACCGTGCATATGCACGCGAACCTGCATAGAGCCTAACTCCGGAGGGTCCAGACGAATATCGGCACTCATATTGCCCAGATTCACCAACATTCTGACCCGCTCGGCCAACTGCACGGCCGCTTCCGGCTTGGCTATATTAATGGCTTTATCCAAAGCACTGTGCTGGGTCGAGGTTGCCGCCTTAGCGGTCTCGCTTTGAACCTGGGTCGTTTCTACCTGTATCTGACGCTCTGCCAGACCTCTGATACTAGGGTCAAAAGCCTCCTGGCGCCCTAAAGGCTGCATCTCAAGTAAACTGGCAAAACGTTGCAGCTCGGGTTGCAGCGTAGCAGGCGGAAGCTGAATCCCCTGCTCTTTCAAGCTGCTCTGCACCAGGCTTTGCAGATCCAGCCCCGGCTCTCTGCCTTGCTGCAACTGCGCCTTAAATTCGGCCATACCGGCCTTTAAACTGGCAACAAAATCTCTCACCGCCTCAGGGCCCTGCTGTTTTACCGGCAATTGCTCCGCCAGCTGTGTGAGTTTTTTATCCAGTTCTTTTTCGGGTAACTGCACCAGTTCCTGCAAGGTGACTGATTTCTCGGGTGTTGGCGCTTTGTCGCTTTCATGCTTTAGGGCAGTTACAACAGGCGCAGGAGAGACTTTCTTAACGCGCTCGTCAGTCGCAGCTATAGCCTGGCCTTTCAGGCTTTGGGGCTCTTCACTGGCTTGCACAATAGCCTGCAACTGGCTGAGACTCATCATACCGTCCTGCACCTTAGTGTTCAGTAGCGCAGCCTTTTCGTCATCCGTCATCTGCGCTAGCGAGGCGATTTGCTCCTGACTTATGCCGCCTGATAGGTTTTTCGACTCCAGGCGAAGCAATCCTTCCCAGCCCTTAGCGGTAAATAATTCGGCCGGCACTTTGGGGGCCTCACTGCCCTCCAGGACTTGTCCCAGCTTCACAATGGCACTGGCAAACATCTGCAGTTCAGGCTCTTGGGGCATGTCCGCCAAAAAGGCTTTGAATTCACTCAACTGCTCTGGCGTTAACATCTCCTGCAATACATCAGGATTCAGTCCCAGCTGCTGCAGTAGCGCCAGATTTTCTTCAGTCCAGGCCAGGTCACTTTCGGAACCCTGTGCATCCGCCGTGGCATTAACCTGCCCGGCTTTAAGCCCGTCTTCCTCGGCCGCTACCTGCTCTCCATCCTGGCTTGTTTGCTTACCCAGCACCAATTGATATACCAGCGTTAGCCAGTCGTCGGCTTGTTGCTCGCCCTCTGATATGGGTTGTTGCTGCGCCTCGTCGTCAGTTGACGTAGAGGCTAGCCTGGATAGCTCATCATCTGAAGCTTGAGTACTTTGCTGCGCTGACACTGCCGTCGTAGTGGGGTCCGACTGTTTATCCTGAGACTCAACGGGATGATTTTCTGACCCAGTGGTGTCAGTCTTATTCTTATCTTTTGGGGCGTCAGCCGCATCCTTGGTGCTGTCCCCCTTAGCATCAGGTAGCGCCTTACCTTGCCTATCAGCCACTTCAGGCACCGGCTTTTCATGGCCACCTTTGCGCACCGGCTCAATACTGTGCTGACCTTTCCCTTGTTCCAGGCTTAACTGCTCCCGGAAGATATTCGCCTGACCGGCGTCCGCCGTCTGACTACTATCGTCAGCCAGCACAGCGGCAATCTTGGGGTGAGAGGCGGCAACTTGTTGCATCATAAGGACTGTTCCATCCAAACCTGTATTGCCAATGTCTTGATGAAATAAGGGCACTGGCGCTGTTCACATACTCTTGTATTTAGGGTTAGCAAGTACTGTTCCAGCTTAACCATATGAGCCTAAGTCTGCAGTTGGCGGCGCACAAAACGCTGAATCGCCACTTCATCCAGTAGGGCCTGCTCGCGTTTGTTTTCCAGTTGCTGCGCCTGCTGACGCTTTTTATCAATCAGCATTTGCACTGCTTTACGCTTTTGCTGTTGTTTTAACCACAAGCTCTTACGCTGCTGAGCCACGGCTTTAGCGTTGGCGATAATTTGATTTTGTTGTAAGCAGGCTTTGTCCAGCTTATCGATAAAGGACTGATGCTGGGCAAAGGACAACGCCCCCAGCCCCTGGTTGGCGCGTTGTTGCAGTTGACGAAGATAATCCAGACGATAGCTTTGCAAACCTGTGAGTTTTTGCACATTATCCTGCACATTTTGCTCGGCCAGACGATAATCGCGGGCCAGTTTGTCCTCTTTTTCCTGCTCCCATTTGGCAACCTGTTCTAGCTGGCGGGTCGACATTAGCCTTCTCCCAGGCCTTTAGCCAATGACGCCATGTCTTCCAGGCTTTCATCATAGGGAAGGATTTGTTTCATTTCCTGTTGCAAGAAGCGGTTAATCACAGGCTCGGCCTTAATCGCCAAATCCACCCTGGGATCGGCGCCCCTATTGTAAGCCCCAATACTGATAAGGTCGCGGTTCTGTTGGTAGGTTGAGTACACCTGTTTGATACGCCGGGCAGCTTTAAGATGTTCATCACTAACCACCATAGGCATAACCCGGCTAATCGACGCTTCCACATCAATGGCTGGATAATGGCCGCTGTCGGCCAAACGACGGGCCAGCACCACGTGCCCATCCAGAATCGCCCGGGCCGAGTCGGCAATAGGGTCCTGTAGATCGTCGCCTTCGGTTAGCACGGTAAAAAAGGCCGTAATGGCGCCCTGGCTATCACTGCCATTCCCCGCTCTTTCCACCAAGGCTGGTAAGCGGGCAAATACCGAAGGCGGATAGCCCTTGGTAGCAGGCGGCTCCCCCACGGCCAGGGCGATTTCGCGTTGCGCCATGGCATAACGGGTAAGAGAGTCCACCAGCAACAACACATTCATTCCCTGGTCGCGAAAGTACTCGGCAATGGCCACTGCGGTTTCACATCCTTTGAGGCGCATTAACGGCGAGGTGTCGGCCGGGGCGGCGACCACCACGGATTTTTGACGTTCTTCCTCACCCAAAATGTCCTGAATAAATTCTTTAACCTCGCGTCCCCGTTCACCGACCAGGCCTACCACCACCACATCGGCGCTGGTACCACGGGTCATCATGCCCATCAGCACACTTTTACCTACCCCGGAGCCGGCAAACAGCCCCATACGCTGACCAACGCCCACAGTAATCAGGGAATTAATACAACGCACGCCCACATCCAGCGGCTGGGCGATGGGGCGACGGGATAAGGGATTAATGGGTGGCCTGCTAAGGGGAATACGTTTTTCAACCTTAATGGCGCCCAGGCCATCCAGGGGCTGGCCGTTACCATCCACCACCCGGCCCAGCAATTCCATACCCACTCCAATGCCTTGCTCGCGTGACAGCGGTTGAACCCGGGAACCAGGCACAATGCCTCTTACGGCTTCGGTGGGCATCAGGTAGGTAATGTTCTCCGCAAAGCCCACCACTTCGGCTTCAATTTCACCGTCTATGGTTTGCACTAAACACTGACTGCCCACCGGCATCTGACAACCTACCGCTTCGAGGGTCAGGCCAATACCGCGCACTAGCTTGCCAGCGGCTACCGTATGAGCCTGCGGGATCTGTTGGCGATAGGCCGCAATTTTATCTTTGAGGTTTTGCAAACTGGCACCTGTTTTTACATGGGCAAGTCATGCTCGGATCTAGCCCGTAGCATTATTCCTTACTCAGTCCCTGCTCAAGCAAGAATTTGTCCAACACCTGACGCATGCGCCGCTCAATAGACACATCCACCGCATTGGTGTCGGTAACAATATCGCAGCCGCCCCGTTGCATATTGGGCGAATCAACAAACTGCCAATGGTGGGCTTCAATATGCTGCTCGGAAAAATGCTGCTTAAGCAGTTGCACATCTTCAGGATGCATATGCATCTGGTAACGGCGCTCCTCAATAGGCAACACCTTTAAGCCTTCGCTGATAGCCTGCAGCAATACGTTTTCGTTGGTTTGAATTTCGGTGCGAATCACTGCCCGCGCCAGGGAAACCGCCAGTTGGACCAGTTCGTTTTCAAGCTGTTCATCCACCTGGCTAACCGGCTTTGTCAATTTATTGGCAAGTTCCTGCCAAAGCGCCGCGGCTTCTTCTGCTTCCTGGCGACCGGCCTCTATTCCTTCTGCATGGCCCTCGGCCAATCCTTGCTCTTTACCTTCGGCCAGGCCCTGTTCACGGCCCTGCAACAGCCCTTGCTCATGACCTGCCTGACGGCCTTCGGCCAGCCCTTCCTGATAGGCGGACTGGCGAATCGCTTCAATTTCTTCGGCCGTCGGTGGCAGAATTTCTTCTTCTACCTCCGGCGGCTCATATTTCCACTCGCTGGAGCGATTAATGGCATTGGTTTTATCCGCAGGCTCAGGCTGCGTATCTTCCATATAGGGAAGATCCCAGGAGCGCACACCTGGCTCCTGAGATTGATATTTGAGGACTTTGGAACCGCTCATCCACTGTTACCCCGATAGTCGTTACAGGAACTCGTCGCCGCCACCGCCGCCCAGCATAATTTCGCCGGCATCGGCCAAACGGCGCGCCACGGACAGGATTTCTTTTTGTGCCGATTCCACTTCGCTGATCCGCACCGGCCCCATGGCTTCCAGATCGTCGATAAGCATTTCGGCTGCCCGCTTGGACATATTCTTGGTGATCTTCTCTTTGACTTCTTCGTCGGCGCCCTTGATAGCCTTGAGCAACGCATCTTGCTGCACTTCGCGCAAAATAGTTTGCATGGCGCGATCGTCCACCTCGGCAAGGTTGTCGAATACAAACATCAGATCCTGGATCTGCTGACTCATTTCCTCGTCTTGCTCGCGGATAGCATCCATCAACTGACCTTCGATATTGGTATCCAGGTAGTTCATAATGTCTGCAGCTGACTTCAGGCCGCCCATCTTGGCAGCCTGCGCACCGGCCTGACCGGCAAATTGTTTTTCCATAATCTCGTTCAATTCCTGCAGGGCGGCTGGCTGAACTTCTTCTAAATTGGCAATACGCATCATCAGGTCCAGACGCACCTTTTCCGGGAACTGGCCAATGATCTCAGCCGACTGCTCTGCATCCAGATAAGACAACACTATGGTCTGGATCTGCGGGTGTTCGTTACGAATAATGCTGGCTACCTGCTTGGAGTCCATCCATTTCAGTGAATCCAACCCTTTGGCCCCACCGCCCATCAGGATCTGATCAATCAGGTTGGCCGCTTTATCTTCACCCAAGGCCGCCGTCAGGGCTTTACGCACAAACTCCTGGCTCTGGAAGCCAATGGTGCTGTAATTCTGAATCTCTTCGATAAAGTGTTTGTGCACCGCCGTGATCTTGTTCTGCGTCATGTCTTCCATGCTCGCCATGGCAGTACCCAGCTTTTGTACCTGCTTGGGCTCCATGTGCTTGAGGATCTGCGCCGCATCTTCTTCGGACAAACTCAGCAACAGGATAGCGGCTTTCTCTACCCCTTCGAGCTTACTGACATCATAACCAGGGCTGGACTCAGCTTCTTCCTGGACGTTTGCGACTTGTCTGGTTGCCATGCTTATTCATCCTGCATCAGCCAGCCCTTAACAACCTGGGCTGACAATTCGGGTTCGTTTGCCACCAGGGCACGTACCGCTTTAAGTATATCTTCATCTTTATGCAAATCCGGCAGCATTAGCGAGCCGTCGGCTGCAAAACCCACCTGCCCTTCGTCAAATTCTTGTGACAGCATGCTGATGGTTTCATCTCCCAGATCCAAGCCTGAGTCAGCATCGAAGGCATCCGCCTCACGGGTATCATCGGGGTAGATAAGTTTCTTCAACATGGGTCTGACAATAGCCAGGATCAAGGTGATAATCACCAGACCACCGACCACCAGACGCAGCGCCCGCATAAACCATTCCTGCTCCCACAGAGGCGCTTCGGTGACCACCAAATCGTCGATGCGACTAAAGGGAATGCTCACCACTTCCAGCGAGTCGCCACGGGTAACATCGAAGCCAATCCCACCTTGCAATACACGGCGGATATTCAGCAGTTCTTCCTGGCTTTTCGGCACTGAGGTTACCGTGCCATCGGCGGCAGTTTGCTGGGTGTGATCCACGGCTACCGACACCGACAGGCGACGAATTACGCCGGTCTGCTGCTTAGTATGACTGATGGTGGTATCCAGCTCATAATTGCGCGTTGCTTCTTTATGTGAACGGCCCGGCGTCACCGACTTGGCATTATTACTATTGGCCTGCTCAGGGATATTGGAGTCCAGCGGCGGCTGGTTGCTAAGCGCCCCCGGAATACCAGCGGCAATACCACCCACCGAGTTTTCTTCTACGGTCATTTCGCTTCGCACAGCGGGCAGATCGGGATTATAACGCTTTTGAGTTTGCTCAACCGCAGTAAAATCCATGCTTACGTCCACTTGCGCCGTGTAGTTACCCAGGCCAAGTACGGGGATCAGAATGGAGTCGATTTTCTGCAGATATTCGGTTTCACGATGTTTTTCAATTTCATATTCTTTACGTGAACGAGCAGCCAGGGAGTCCTGAGAGCCAGAGTTAAGCAAACGACCATTATTGTCTGTTACCGTGATACGGCCAGGCTCCATACCTTGTACCGCAGAGGCCACAATATCCACCACCGCATCCACTTCTTCGCCGGATAGCACCGCACCACGACGCAAGGTTAACACCACAGTGGCACTGGGCTTTTTCTCAACCCGGGCAAACACGCTCTCTTTTGGTAAAGCCAGTAACACATTGGCACGGGTAATGGCGCTGATTTCTTCAATAGTACGGGCTAGCTGCTGTTCACGGGCGTGCTTAAGACGCTCCTTTTCAACCCGCTGGCTGACACCAAAACCCATGTCCTGCATGATGATATCGGTACCGCTGTTGGCTTCCTGGCTAATCCCCTGGCGGGCCATCCCCAGCTTGATGCTCTGGTACTGTTCTTCATTAACATAAACAACATTGCCATCCAGGCGATAGTCGATTTGATTCTGGTCCAGGTAATCCAGTGTCTGAATCAGCTCTTCGGTGGGCATTTTGGCCAGCGGACGATAATCCGGCTCCTGCGCCCAAATCACGATAAATACCGCAATGGCCACACAGATAACCAGCGCCACAATCAGGGTGATCTGACGCAGCAGGTCGATGCCCCCCAGGCCTTCCATAAAACCGGAACGTTGCTCCGGGTTGTTATCCGCGTCGGGACTGTTGCCCGTTACGGCCAATTCGGTACCAGTTGCATCTGCCACAGTCTACTCTCCTGTTACACCGGCATATTCATGATTTGCTTGTAGGCTTCCAGCACCTTATTGCGCACCTGTACGGTGGCTTCAAAGGCGATACCGGATTTCTCCTTGGCAACCATCACATCTGCCAAACTCAGGCTGGTATCGCCCATATCGAAGGCGACTTGCTTATTGCGGGCATCAAATTGCAGATTATTGACGTTATCCAGCGCATCTTTCAGCATGTCGCCGAAATTCTCTGCACTGGGATTAGTAACCAGCGGTTGCGCCTGAGCGGCATCCATCCCGGCCTGACGGGCCAGGGACTGTAGTTCGCTGTACAAAGACTGTGCCTTGATGTCCATTGACTGCTCCAAACACATTGGTGTGGAAAATTTTAACTAACAAGGACATAGCAATACTGATGCCAAAATAATTAACTGTTATTTTTCAATCAGTTAAAGCGAATTTTCAGTAACACAAAAAGAAAAGTGTGGCTAATGACGGGAAATTGGCGGCGTAGCGGGCCGGCTGAGAGGATAGTTATGGGGTTATCTTGCTGGTGAGAAATAAAATCCCAAATCAACAAGAAGGACACGAAATACACGAAGGGATCAAAATCAACAAAACCCCTTGTAACTCTTTGTTTTTCCTCGTGTTCTAGGCGGACTTCGTGGTGAGAAATAAAAACCCAATCAACAAGAAGGACACGAAATACACGAAGGGGTCAAAAGCAACAACCCCCTTGTAACTCTTTGTTTTTCTTCGTGTTCTCGGCGGACTTCGTGGTGAGAAATAAAACCCAATCAACAAGAAGGACACGAAGAGCACGAAGGGATCAAAAAAAGCCATCAAGCCTTTGAAATATATTGTTTTTCTTCGTGCTCTCGGTGGACTTCGTGGTGGGAAAATAAAACCCAATCAACAAGAAGGACACGAAGAGCACGAAGGGATCAAAAAAACTACCAAACCCTTGTAACTCATTGCTTTTCTTCGTGTTCTCGGTGACCTTCGTGGTGAGAAATAAAAACCCCAATCAACAAGAAGGACACGAAGAGCACGAAGGGGTCAAAAGCAACAAAACCCATTATAACCTATTGTTTTCACTCGCATTACCCGTGCATTTCGGGATAAAAACAGCACTTCCCACAGAAAGTCATCAAGCAGGGACTTCTATTCCCACATCACGCATTCTGGCCAGCTTATAGCGTAAAGTACGCGGGCTGATCCCCAGCTTATCCGCCACCGCTTTACGACTGCCGTTACAAGATTTAAGCGTATCCAGAATAATCTGATGCTCTTGTTGCTGTAACTCCATGCCCAGCTTGCTACCTTCCGGCTCCCAGTCCTGCTCTTGCATATCCTGAGGCAAGTCTTGCTCTAGCATTAAATCCACTGCATCGATCTGATTGTCGGTAGCCAGGATCAAGGCACGCTGGATCACATTCTCCAGCTCACGCACGTTGCCCGGCCAGCTGTAGTGCTGCAATTTATTTCTGGCCGCCGCACTAAGCTGAGGAATGACAGTGCCGGTTTTCTGACTGTGGCGCTCTATTAAATGCTGGGCCAACGGGATAATATCACCCGGACGCTGCACTAAGGGTGACCAGGTTAACGGGAACACATTCAGACGGTAGTACAAATCTTCACGAAACTCCCCTCTGCTCACCGACTGACGTAAATCGCGGTTACTGGTGGCAATCACCCGTACATCTAATTCGATGGTTTTGCGACTACCAAGACGTTCCACCTCACGCTCCTGCAATACACGCAGCAGCTTGGCCTGCAAAGCCAGATCCATTTCGGTAATTTCATCCAGCAGAATGGTACCGCCCTGGGCCTGTTCAAACTTACCCGGACAGGCTTGCAAGGCACCGGTAAAGGCGCCTTTTTCGTAACCAAACAGCGTGGCTTCCAACATATTTTCCGGAATAGCCGCGCAGTTGATGGCCACAAATGGCTGATCCGCACGGCCTGATTGGTCGTGAATATAACGGGCCAGCACTTCCTTACCTGAACCACTTGGCCCCAATACCATTACTGTGGCATCGGCCTTGGCCACTTTCTGCGCCAGCTCCAGCAGCTTTTTACTGGCCGGATCGGCCACCACAGGCTGACGGGACTCCACCTTCTGAGCTGGGGCGTAACGCCCCACCAGATTCAGCAATACCTGAGGGGCAAAAGGCTTGGCCAGATAGTCCGTAGCACCGTCACGCATGGCCTGTACTGCATCGTCAATAGTGGCATAGGCGGTCATCAGCAACACCGGCAGATTCGGCAATTTCTGTTTGATACTGCGCAGCAAGGACAAGCCAGACATCTGACCCATTTGAATGTCGCTGACCACCAAATCCACCTCTTCGTGGCCCAGCAGTGCCATTGCCGCTTCGGCACAATCGGCCTCCAGGATCTGATACCCACCTAGCAGCAATGTGTCGATCAGGGCTTCACGTAAGCCGGCATCGTCTTCAACAATTAAAATCTTGCTGTTACTCATCCTCTGCACTCCTTAGGTGTTAGGGACGTATCCAACTGCCTGAGCATCGGCAGACGGATCTCAAACTTAGCGCCGCCCTGCTCCAAATTGCAGGCCCGCACGCTGCCCTGATGGGATTGCGCGACGGCTTTAACCACCGCCAGTCCCAGGCCTGTGCCCTGTGACTTGGTGGTATAGAAAGGGTCGAAAATATGCAGTAACTGCGCCTTGGGAACGCCTGGGCCATTGTCAGCCACAGAAATCACCACGTTTTCCTCGTTACCTGGATCTCGTCTGGCCTGCAGGTGCACCCGGCATCCTTTAGGCATGGCCTGAAGACTGTTATGGATCAGGTTTTGTAAGGCGCTGGCCAGCGCGGTTTTATTGCCCAGTACCAGAATATCCGGCTCTGGCAATTCCACACTCACAATGGCCTGACGGGCCATCAACATGGCTTCAGCACCAGACTCCACTTCCAGCATTAAACTTTGCAGTGACAACTCGCTCACTACCTGCTGCTCGCCGCTTTTGGCAAACAACAACATATCATTGACCTGCTGCTCCAGGTCTTTTAACCGCGACAGCAACTTATCGGCAAACTGTCCGCGCGATTCCTGAGCCAGGGTGGCATTTTGCAAATTGGCCGCATACAACATGGCGGCAGATAAGGGAGTGCGAATTTGATGGGCCAGTGACGCCACCATCCGCCCCAGCGATGACAGCTTTTGCAAGTGACTCAGTTGTTGCTGTAAACGCCTGGTCTCGGTGAGGTCGGTCAGCACAATTAGCTGCCCGGGTTCCAGCTCCAGCGGACTGATAGCCAGCTTGACCTTGCGCCCGTCGTACAATGACACTTCATGACCATCATCGGCTTGTGGTTTGAAGGAACGGCTGATAATGGTTCGCCAGGCTTCCCCTTCCAACGGCTCGCCTAAGAGTTCAATGGCCACCTGGTTGGCCTGGCGTACATGACCATTGCCATCCACCACAATCACGCCGGCAGGCATCACCTCAAGCAAGTGCTCAAGGCGGGAAGCCTGCCGCTTAAGGCTTAGCAGCTCTTCCTCATCCGGCAGTAATGCAACGCTGGGAAGGGTGTGGAAGGTATCCCCTGATGTGGATTGGCTCACCATAGCGACCTCGTGTCAAAACTTAGACGTTATAAAACAGACACAAGGGTAAAGCAGGGACTATGCCAGAATTTTAATAGATTTATTTCAATAAGTTAGCCTGAAAAACTCAGACATTTTTTTGACATAGCCAACAATCTTACAAATCAAAAACGCAGTATACTGCAACAGACTAAACCACTGGAGTTTACGGCCTTTTAGCACTCGCCTTTATTGGCCCTGAGCGATTAAGCATGCCGTCAATGATGCCTTGAAGCATATATCTCAACCTCATCATTCTATCGGGTAAAAGGACGCAATTGGTAAAAATACGTAAAGGCATAACGGCAAAATTGCGGAACTTCCAATACAAAGGAACGTATGAGCGACGAGAGAGCAAAAAAATGTTTCTAAACTGATAGTAAAGACGAACTGGCGCACCAACTTTATAGGTTATTCCGGCAAAGCGTCGCCTTCCATCCCCCAGCTTATGAGACATACAAATGTCTAATGCTAAGCCAACAGAAAAGCCATGTTTCCTGGCTCTCCAGCACCATTCGTGATCAACACCATCAATAAACAAAGCATCATCTTTTAAACCAATCTGCTGTAACCAATGCAGATCTATCATCATGCCAGAGGCAATGATTTGGGGGACAGAAGAGATATCATCAAACTGCTCAATCTCGGTTTGAATTTTTGGCCGCACTATTTTCTTAGTATAAGAACACATCAAAGATGGACCGAGCGCCACCAGCCTCGGCAAATAGTGCTGCCTACTCTTTTGAAACAATTCAGCCAGCTTGGCAACAAAACCTATATCAAACTGACTATCTTGATCAAACAATAAGCCAAAATCGCAACCATCTTTAAGCAAGTGCTGTAGCCCGACATTCTGCGCAGACGCGATACCGATGTTGTCAGGAAAGTGGAAGAATATCTGATTTTCATAGCCAGCCAGAGCCAACTGGGAATACGTACTTTCAGGCGAGTTGTCAACGATACAAAGGGCATCAACCTGTTGAGCTAAATTGTCCAGTAAGGCTTTAGCCTCGTTCAGCTCAGGCTTATATAGAATGACAACGGCACCAATTTTCAATGCTTCACCAACTTATCAAGAATAAACCTATCCAGCTTATAAGCCAGTTTAACCACTTTGGCAGGCATGATGCGCAATGCTAACACCGATACAGCATAGAGGATGTTTGATAGGGAATAGCGCTTGAGTTTATTCATTGCAAACCATCTTGCTTTAAACTCGTTAATCGATTTGTCAAATCCCCTTCTTTTGTAGAAGTCATTCACTCTTCTGAACTTTAAAAGTCGCTCACTCAAATTCTCGAATATATACCCTGCTTGCATCAATTCGATCCACAGGAAGTAGTCTTGGGTATTCTTTAGTTCTTTTCTATAGCGAAAGCCATGTTCAAAGACACTGTAACGAAAAGCGACCGTTGGATGATTCATCGAACAACGCTTCGGCAGAAAGTCAAAGATTTCCTGGTGAGACAAGGGCAGTTTTCGCCCTCCGACTTCTACACCGGCTTCGTTAATTTCGACCAAAGATGTACCTAGCACCGACACGTGAGGATGACGTTCAAAAAAACTCACCTGTTTTTCTAAGCGCTTGACTTCGGAGATGTCATCCGCGTCCATTCTGAACAAATATTTAGGAGATAACACCGCACAACGCTCGATGACTTCATTCATGCATGAGCTTAACCCCAAATTTTCTGTCCCAATCAACACAACCAGTTGCTCGGTCTGCTGCTCTGCGGCTTGCAAAAAGGACAATATAGGAGATGGCAGCGGTCCATCCACAACAACAAAAAGAAGAAAGTCGCGGAAGGTCTGTTCCAAAATACTGTCTACGGCTTGCTTAACCCATTCTACGCGGTCTTCCTGATAGACAGCCATGGCTACAACAGCCTGGCAGCACTTACCCTGCAAGCTTTTTCCCAAATACTCAAATTGATTGTTCAATCTACTCTCTACGAAATTTAGTACAGTATTAAAAAACAGCGAGACAAACCGCTGAACTGGATAAAATGGCGGGAAAATAACAGAAACAGAAAAATAATTCTGCCTCTAATTGATATCTTTTACCGTTCTAAAACCAATATGTGACGTACCAAGGCCTCTTTCTTGAGCTTGTCTGGCCGCAGGACGGAATCTGGCGCAATAGTCACTGGAACAAAGGAAAGAGCCTCCTTTGACCACCATTACCTGCACATTTGGTTGTTTAGCACCGAGTCCACTGAATAAGTTTTTCCGCAATAGTTCATCACTTACAGCATGTCCATGATAAAAGGGACTGGATGTCCACTCCCACACGTTTCCAAGCAAATCATGTATGCCGTATTGATTAGCAGGAAACTGAGCAACAGGCGCCATCCCAGCAAAACCGTCGTCAGCATCATCAGAATAGGGAAACGCTCCTTGCCAGGTATTTGCAAGGTGGCGTTTTCCATCCATTATCTGCATCCCCTTAGCAGCAAGCTCAAACTCAGCTTCTGTAGGCAATCGGTGACCTTTCCAATTGGCATAATTCACTGCATCCTCGTATGAAACATGAACCACAGGATAATCATCCAGTCCTGTTAAGTCAGACCCTGCACCGCGAGGGGCGGCCCAATAAGCTCCTGGCACAAATGTCCACCAGCTCATATTATCAACTGGTTCCTGACTACTCTCAGGCAGATCAAACACTGCTGCGCCTGCGATTCTCATTGCACTGGGTAAATCTGGATAATCCTTTCTGGAGGGGACTTTCTCGGCAGTAGTCACATACCCTGTCGCCTGGACAAAGCTAGCGAAATCTCGATTTGTCACTTCAGTTTTACTCATATAAAAGGAGTCAACAGATACAGCCGTGCCGCCTTGTTCCTCTGGGTAAAGTGCATTTTCACCTAAGATGATGGTTCCGCCAGCAACCAGCACCATACCCTGTTCAGCATTACTCCTATTTTCTTCATGCCGATCACATCCAGACACGACAATTAGACAAAAACACAGCAACACAAACCTGATCAACATGTAAAAGTTAGCCTTTTTTTGTAAAAAAGTAGTGACGGTACTCTTGTTGATCAGCAACCATAAAGTTCTCCTGCTTTAAGGTCAGATGCCTGTTATAGGCTGGATCATGCGCGATAACACTAGCCCAACTACTTTGTAGATATGCCACTTCGGACTCAAAACGCTGTATTTTTTCTGGTGTATCTTCAGCCCCGCGAGAAACCGATTCGTGATGATAAAGAACGGCTTCTGCGCAAAACAAATTTCTTCGTCCCAACTCCCTGATCTTTAGACAAAAATCAACATCGTTAAAAGCGACTTTAAGATCCTGTTCATTCAAGCCTGCAACAAGCTCAAAATCAGCCCGCTTGACGAGCAAGCATGCGGCTGTAACTGCACTTACATTGTGGCTGGCGATCAAGCGTTGCATATAACCAGGCGCATCTGAGGCAAAAAATTTGTGAGCATGCCCAGCACCACCGCCATAGCCCATAACAACCCCGGCATGTTGAATACTATTATCACTGTAGAGAAGCTTTGCGCCAACGCACCCGATCTCAGGTCGCATAACCTGCGCAACCATAGCGGTCAGCCAGTGTTCACTGATAACTTCAATGTCATTGTTCACTAAACCAATGACCTCACCTTTACTGTGCTGAACAGCATAGTTATTGATAGCTGAATAGTTAAATACGCCAGGGTATTTCAGTAAACGAACCTTGGGGTGCTCGGCTACCTGCTCAAAGTAGGCCAAGCTTTCAGCCTCATCTGAATTGTTATCAACTAGCAAAATTTCAAAATTTCGATAAGTACTAAGGTTCAGGATCGAATCAATGCAGGACTGCACGAGCTGCCAGGCATTTCTGGTTGGCACAATCAAACTCACTAATGGCTGGCGACTAAGATGCCAATTCAGACATAAATGATGTTTATCACCCTGAGTCAAATCCGCCCTTACAGATAACTTTGTTTGTATACCTTCAGGTAAGCCTTTGAGGATATCCGGCTCGGGCTGTTGCTTATGCAACAAGCAAAAGGAGATATGTTCAACGACACATTGTGTGTCTTCCAGCGCCACAGCCATAAACCAATGTCTGATAAAATTTTCATATACCTTCACCGATTCATGGCGAAGAAGTCTGAAAGATTTAAGCCATACGCCAGTTGACACATAACCACAGGTTAACTGCAGATCTGGGTTCCAATCTGGGTAAAACTGAGGAGTGCTTTTTAATCCTTTATTATCAATAAAATCACAGTCGGTATAAGCCAGCGTAGCGTCTTGCAATGGCCAGTTATGCAGCACAAAGAGCAATTTAGGATGTAACAATTCTCCTTCCCGAAAGACGAAAACGGCATTCTCATCCCAGCTCAAAGGTAAAGCACTTAAATCACGCTCAACACTAATACTACCGTTCAAAGCACTCCAGCACCCCGCGACGTATCTTTTACACTGTTCAACTTGTGAGTCATTCACCCATAACACCAACTTAAATGTCGATGAGTTAAAAGCGTCTAATGAAACTAAACTCTCAATACTTTGCGAGAGTGACCGCTCTGACAGATTAGTTACTAGCAGCAAAAAGTAAGGCTGCGCTGAACCGCACAGTGCAGCCATCTCCTCTTCTTGCAATCGCAGATTTGCCTCAAAGCGCTTCTGCAAAACCAACTCTGATGGGAAATATTGAACATGACCGGTTTGACGCAACCATCTGGTGTATCGGCTGGTTAGTCCGTGATGCTGCCTGGCATAGCGCCGCCACGATTTTGGCAAACGACTAATCACCAACTTCAAAAAACCAACCGCAACCTTTTTAATCACTGAAACCTCTTAAAGTCTGAAACACTTCCTATTGAAGCGAATAAAGTAAATCTCTGTTATTAGTCTTAATCACTGAGGTTGAGGTAAATAGTGATCGTACCTGGCCCCAAAAGGCGCAGGAATCTCCGTCATGGGGTCGGCCCGCTGCATTTCGTCCGACCAATATAGTAGTTGCTGCCGAAGCTCCTCGGCGATATCAGGGTATTGCTGAATTAGATTCAGATTTTCACCTTCGTCCGACTCCATATCAAAAAGATACTCTCGCTTTATACCTGCTTGGAGATACTTCCATTTTCCTTTTCTTACCGCTCTTTGCATCCAGAAACGCCAATAGAGTGCCCGTTCATCCAAATAGTCAGTCTTACCTTCAAGCGCTGGCAGCAAGCTAACACCATCGAGTTCTGCTAATGAATCCTCACCGGCCAGTTCCAGAGCCGTATAAACTGCATCGAGTGACGATACCGGCTTGTCTACAACCTTGCCGGCCGGAAACTGACCTTGCCACTGAACCAGGTAGGGCACCCTAATACCACCATCAGTAAGCATGCCTTTTTCACCAATTAAAGGATCATTCCTGGAACCATTCCAAGCTTCACCTCGCTGATCCAGCGGCGCATCGGTCATATCGTCACCTAAGGGCGCACCATTGTCACTGATGAAAAAGATAATAGTGTTCTTCATCAATCCATGCTTTTCTAACGTGCCAACAATCTCTCCCACACCATCGTCAATTGCGGCCATCATAGCCAAAGCATAACGTCGCCTGGTTGGCATATTCTCAGGTATACGAGATAGATAAAAATCGGTGGCTTCCAATGGGACATGTGGGCCATAGGGAGAAAAGTAAAGAAAAAAGGGGCTCTGAGCATTACGTTCAATGAACGTAGTGGCCGCCTGATTAGTTAAGTCCAATCTATACTGATTATTTATCTGATAGCCAGGCAATTTATCATTGCCATTCAGTTCAAAGTTAGTCCAGTAGCGTCGTTCATATCCCCAAAATACGTCGTCAAACCCCCTCTCGTCGGGAAAGAATGGGCGCTTATAATCCAAAGGAAGTTTTTCTATACTCTGATTGGATGCATAAAAGTCTGGATGATTTTGTTTCAGCCACTCTTTAGAATTTCCCATGACTTCCAGATGCCATTTACCCACCATGCCAGTTCGATAACCCAGCTTTTGAAAACGACTAGCAATAGTTTCAACATTGAGAGGCATGGGAGCAAAGCGGTTTTCATCCACGCCAAATTTTTGTTGGTACTGTCCAGACATCAACGCAGCTCGAGATGGCGTGCATTGCGGGGACGTCACATACCCATAGGTAAACCGGGTTCCAGATGTTGCGAGCTTATCAATATTCGGTGTTTTCAGATCCTGGCGAACACCTTGAATACCTAAGTCTGCATAGCCCTGATCATCAGTAAAAATCACGATGATATTGGGTTTATCCGGATAGCCTGTAGAAGGTTCCTCTGGTTTGGGTAAACTGGGGGTCGGCTGGTCACCTGAACCGCCACATGCAACTAAAACAAACAACGAAATTGCAACGGATAGGATCCGCATAATTACTTCCTATATAAGCCGGTACGAAGGTCTGCACGCTTCATCCCAGGTTTAAGCTCTAATGACTCGTACTCAGCAATCCTTGCTTTAATCATCGGACCATTTGGTCTCAGTTCCAGGGCTTTTTTCCACACCTCTAAGGCCAAACGTAAGTCAACACGCTCGACGTCTTTCGCCAAGGCAATAAGCTCCTCTGAAGAGGTGCAACGATTTACCGCAAAATAGGTTTGAATAGACAATCGAACATCTTTAAAGACCGATTCTCGGGTTAAGCCACGCAAAACGCCCATCATTCGCACAAAGTATCCTATAGGAACATGGCAAATACTCCGTAACGTCTTCTTATACCGTTTCTGAACAAATTTTCTTGATTCTAGTAATGGCACTTCTAGATTCAATGAGGTTACAAACTGCCTTAGCGACTCGGAATAACCTTGGTAACTTTCTGGTTCCAGAGTAAAAGTAACAACAGGTGAATTATCTTCGCTAAGGTTGTACCCCACCCTATTTAATTTTAACGGTATTTCATCTGATGGACGCCCTCGATTCAGGAGCGACAGGTACTCTTTCTCCGACCTGAATAGCCTGTGTACTATCATCACATCGCGCAATTCATGCAGACTCTCATGCAAACTTTCTGGTTTATTTTTCATTCCCTTGAACGCTTTACCATCACACAGCGTAATTTTCCCTTGATTCAGATAGGGAACATGTAAGTTTACTCTGGCGACGCTGGCGTCTAGCCGGATCAGTGATTTAACCAGAGGAAAAATATGTCCTTTGATATCTTGGCTTAGTGCGGTGAATGACCTTTCGCTTCCTTTCTCATTTAACCACTGAAAGGAGATACAATCTGACTTGGGATTTTCGGCAATACAGTGCTGAACTTTGAAGGACAGACACTTCGGCATCCAGAACTCGTCAATATCTAAAAACATCACATAGTCAAATTCACCGGAGTCGCGACATTCCTGAAAAGATTTGGCATAGATCAGATATTGGATATGCGCAGAAACAGCCTGAGGGCAATAGTCAATCCAATCCGCATAGAAGAACTGCACATTCGTATGCTGCTCTTGAATTAAACTTAGTATCTGAGCACTGTTATCAGATGTGCGGTTAAGGTAAATATCAATTGCATCAAAGCCGACATATAGATGATGGTGGATCCATTCAGGAAGATAAGCAGCCTCATCTTTTGCAACTGCCACCAGTTTAACTTTAGGGGTTGAACGCCCTGCGGATGGACGACCTATTACATTATTCATGTTAAACCTATGAAAAACACATTGTAGACTTTCTGCTTTTCAGCGCGTACAGCAATGCGATATCTCACCCCTGTTGTCTCAGTTTACGTTCTTTAAAATCAGCCAAAAGTGCTTTTATTTGTGGCCCTGAAGGTCTAATTCGCAGCGCCTGTTCTAAATATCCTATGGCTTCATCCAAGTCATGAGGCGCCGCATGCCGGGCTAGCTGTTTTAAGACTTCTACATTGTCTGAATGTTGTTGCGCATAAACTTTACGAAAAGCCTGAAATTGTCTCCGAATCTCATCAATTCGCACACCGGTGAATATCCTCGCCATATCATTGTAATGCTCTGGCAGGCTCGCTGAGATATTCTCCACCGCAGTTGCGTACCGCTCATGCACAAAACGCTTAGCTTCTTCATAATGCTCAGCATGCTTTACCCGTTCCTTGAAGCTCAGCAGGCTCTTCTGGTACTCAGCAAACTTCTGGCTGGGAAAGTTCACTTCATGTGAGGCAGCTCCCCTTCTTGGCAAACCATTTCGGTTATTCTTGTATGCGAAATTGTTACCCGGCCTGCCGCGATACAACAAAGACACATATTCGTACTCGGAACGATTTGCTCTATGGAAAATAAAAAAGGACTTAAGACTGTTAAGCTCATCCGAGACCGCTTGTTCTAAATTTTCTCGGCCCACGAATGTTCGCCCATCTGCCAGCACGGGGACAACTCCATCGACCAACTCTGGCACATGATGCTTTAGTTCCAGAATAGAAGTAGAGACAGGGAGTAAAGTTTTCCCCAAAGGGGAAAGGTTTCCAATCAGAGTTTCCGATAAGCTAGCAAATAGAACGTCATTGCCTAAATCGTTCAACCATTCAAAGAAAATGGCAGAGTCTCTACCTATAGAATTCAAGCAACTTTTAATACTTGTCTCAAAATCTACCGGGCACCAGAACTCATCGATATCCAGAAATAAAATATGAGTAGCCGAGTTATCTCGTCTCGCTCTATCCAGTGCTTTGGCATAAACGATAAACTGGATCTGTTTTTTGGCTGACGCTGGACACATATCAATCCAGTCAGCATTATGCCAAGTTACATTGGGATATAGCGTACTGATCTCTGACAGCACTTGGGCAGAATTGTCATTGGTTCTATTGATATGAATCTCAATATCATCAAAACCAAAAAACAAATGATGGTGCACCCAGTCAGTTAGGTAAGCAGCTTCATCCTTGGCGACAGCAACAATTCTAACTTTCAAGGGGGTATCTAATGCAAAAGAGTCATTCATCAGCCACCCTCAAAGCATGGGCAATTTTACCAATCAACTGCTGGGCTGGCAGGCTGAAAGACCACTCATCACTCACTACTTTGATGCTTGCCAATTCATTGTTGGGCTGGTAGTTGACCAGGTTGTCTTTAAAACGATTTTGCATTATCTGTTCGCAACGACTGTCAACAAAATAATTGCCTACACGTAATTCTCGCTCAGCACTACGAACAATAGCTTTTAGTTCATCTAAACCAATAGAGATTAATTCTGGAAGATGCTTTACATATTGATTTCGAACCCATGAACCAGTTACCCCAAAGTTCACTTTAAATACATGATTGAGGGCTCGGATAACTTCAATATCTGCAATATCCATAGACCGATTGACCGCATCAGGATTGTCGTTAGACTGAATCATGTCATCCCGGTATTGCATGCCAATAATATTCATAAAATCGGGGATTAAACTACGACCGCGCTGAGATGCGTCATAATCCAACACTTTAACGTTGTCTTTACCAAACACATGGCAAAACATGGCAACTTTCAAATCGGCGGATAACATCTGACTTTGTCCTGGTCTTGCCAGATGATCATGATAATAGGCAAAAAAGCTCTCAGTACCGCCATGTTTTACCGTTTCCTGCCAAATAGAGTAAAGCTTGTAACTTGCCCTCCTCCAAGCATAAATAATAACAACTTGCTTGTTGTCCAAGGTATTACGCAGGTACTCAAACTTGTCCCGGTTTAAAGAAATAAAGTCTTCACTGGATAGCAGGAAATCGTGTGGTTCATGATTAAAAAACGCAATATCTTCATCGGTCAGTCTTTGCTCATCCAATAGCGCTCTAAAAGGATGGTGGCCAAAGATATTCTGATAGCGCTTAGGGTAAACCAGATTGTTCTTGAACAACTCACCTCTGTTGTCTAACAAAAACTTCTGCAAAGCAGTTGTACCGGTTTTGTGGGGACCCACATGTAAGTAAAAAGTATTCATTATATGCTTTCTGTAATCTTATTCGCCAAAGAACGGATAACGGCCCAGGTTGCTGACAAGTGGGCCCCACTTGAAGATATTGGCTTCATTTATCTCTCCTTGATGTTCATTGTTAATTGGTGGCATTCCTGCTGCCTGCCATTTGTCGTTAGGGTGCAAAATATGTAAGTTCGCGAGTCCATGATCGCCACACAGCTGAGCATCAGAACGCACATTATCGCCAACATGAATGTAAGAACCCGGCAATGTCTCCAATAGCTCCCGGATATGCTGCCACATATCTCCTCTATCCTTTCGTAAACCCAGTTCGCTCGATACAAACAACGTGAACGATGCACTTATGCCCACTTTGCGCAGCATGGTTTCCACTTGCTTGTGGCTGTAATAGGTATCGGAAATAAACCACAACGTCTTGTTTAAATCAGACAGTTTATGCACCAATTCAACCATTTCCTGCTTCGCAACTATTTGCTGAAGATCGAAGTCAAACTCCAGTTCCATTAGCCCTCTGGCATGATCAGGATCCAATTCCATAAGCAATGCCAGCCTGTCATATACCTGATTGATACAAACATCACCCGAGAAATTGTGCTCTTTTCTAAGCGCCAACTCTGTTTCATTTCGTAACGCAACAAAAGACTGAGGGTTAGGCAGAAGTCCCTGCTCCTGCAAGTATTGTCCCACTTGGTACTTGGCATAATCCGGTTCATTTAGCCTACGACTGAGCACAGTATCAAACACATCGAAGGAAACATGATCGAAGCGCCTCAGCTCTGTAAACAATTGCTCTGGTGGCTTATGGTAGCCGGCAAAAAGATGACTTTGATCATCCGTAAAATGGCCAGTCGGGGGATGATAAAAAAACTGTTTATAACCGTTTTTTTCGGCCAACAAGCCTAATACTCGTTCAAGGGCATGTAACCAGGAACCATCATTTGGCAAAGGCTCTGCAGGGAAATCTTCATATGTGTAGACTTTCTCTAACAGTGGTTTTAATGCTTTAGGGCGCGCCCAAAACATGCCTCCGACCGGGTAGCTGATAAAGTTATTGGTCAGGTCTATTCCCCACTGGGACGCAAACTCTCTGGCGAAAGGCTTATTACAGGTCCAATGATTCACCCAGGGCGGCATCATCCAAAACGTAGTTGGGTAGTAAATGCCAAGCTCAGGGTGCTCATCAAATAACCGTAACAGACAAGAGACAACGTGCTTATCCTTAAATAAATACTGATTAAGGTAATCAAACCACTGCGTTTGTTCGCGCCCTGAATAGAGGGACTTTTTCGAATGCAAATGGCACATTAAGTCATAGTCAAGTAACTCAGGTCCAAACTCCACCAGCAACGGTCCAAAATTACGTCCGCGATTTGGTACCTTAACTACCTTTAACTTGCCTACCCGTTTTAATCTGCTGTACCGCCGGGTCACATCCTGGCAAATTTCTTCGCTGGCACAGGCGACAAAAACATCGACCTCAAGGGGAAAAGCTTTTAAGCACCTAAAGAACTTATCAACAAAATCCGGATAAAAGATATGCAAACAAATGGCTACTTTCTGTTGATGCCAGGTTGGCGTTTCTTTTGCTATTAACTGATTTGACGGCAACCATCTTGGGCGAGCTTCCTGTACAGCACGCCCTTCATAACGACCATTGTAAAGATAATGTAAGAGCGGATTCGCCCCCGAATGATAAATATCCAAATGCGAGCGAAGATAGTGCTCGGTATCAAACTTGGCGGACGGGTTCACATTGGCATAAGGCGCCTTATTGAGGTAATCCTCAAATGCAGCCGTCTCGCTTTTGAACATTCCATAGTGTTGTTGATACCATTCCAGATCAAAAATCCCGGCTTTTTTGGCCATGCGTAAGTGGCGTTTAACTCGGAGAAATTCACGCCCTCTGAGCAATATAGTCGCACGTCGATATAGTCCGGCCAGGGAACGCCTAACTAACTTTTTCATAGGTCACACCCCAAATAACTGTAAAGGGTTTACATTTCCATTGCCGGAGATAACATCATCTACATCAAATAATGGACAAACAGCCCTGGGCAGAAGATTACGTTTGGTCACATATTGCTCATACATAGATTCTATTTCTTCCACGCTAAAGCGAACTTGATGCCTGAAAAAATGCTCAATCGCCTCTTGGGCTCCGGCAAAAACCTCTTGCAGATCATGAAAGTGACTTTGTGTACGCGCTTGGCGACCATAAAAGAAGTGGAACCTGGGGTCTGCCAATTCAGACATTCTGCCTAATTCCACAAATTGGCCATTGGGCGCCGTCAGTAAAGATTCAAGAAACAAGGACCTATCAAGCATCAAATAACCATCGCCCATTCGCACACCGGTTTTAAAGACGCTGCGAATATCAGCAGGGTAGCCATCGATATCATGAGTACCATCTTGTGTGGTGATAAAATACAGCCCCCGTGTGGGACACTGCAGCAGACGAGTCAGCAGCTTTTGAATAGTTCCGCTATACCCCACGTCAACCATCAGAGGAACATCATCTCCTACCACGCCTAAACTTTGCAGATAATCGATATAGGCATTTCTGCTGTCCTGAACCATTGATTTGAGCGCAGCCAAATGCTCACTTAACACGACTTCCAGCTCACCGCCTTGTGCTGGCAACTCATAAATATCAGCCAGCTCTTTTTCACTGAACAATTGCACTAATTGAGAGAGAGTAAAGCCAAATCGGCCAACCAATAAGTCCGCTAATGTCCCTTTGAACTTGTGGTATAAGCTCCATTGCCATGTGTAGGGATCAGCGATGCTGATACGAAATAAAAAAGTGCGTGATACATTAAGGTAACAGGCTGGATATGACGGCAGCAGCCCACTAGCGACTAAGTCTTGATATACGCGCTCAAAGAAATAGCCTTCACGAGCCAGGAAAACTATCCGCTGAGGCGGCTCTGACCGACAAACTTGCTCTAAAGCGTGCAAATATTCGCTACAGATAGGGCCCAGAAAGTTAAAGCCGAAATCACGTAAAGCAACGGTTCTATTCATGAGTAGTCACTGTAGTAAAAAACACGTTTAGTTCTGTTAAATCACCACATCGGCGGCGAAAATGAGGGCGAATACTAACATATGGCACGGCGGATATTCATCTGTTTTACCCGACTGAGATACCCCGAGATAGTCGCTACCACAGTGAAGGTATCTGTTGGAATACCCTTTGGACAGCAAGCTGTTCTGTCTTCAAGCTATAGCTTTGGGCGATTCGCCTTCCCTTCCAGCGACGAATAATGCCAGATATACCACGCCCCCTTACCAACGCTTCTTGAATAGCCGCAATACAGGCTTCTGAATCTCGCTCACACACGCTGATATTCGCTGATGACAACGAATACTCCCTACTGGCAATACAGTCAGGTACGATAGCCCAATCAGACAACGCCATGGCTTCAATGCCGGGTAAGTAAAACCCCTCGGTGTTGTTGGGCAATGCGAGCGTTACCAGGCTCTGTGACATAGCCTGATGAACAGCACTACGCTCTACCGGTTTATCATGCAAGATAACAGACAAGCCGAGCTTAGCGGCCTTGTCCCTGACGCTGATGCCTAAATCAGGGTTTTTAGTGGCCAGAATGTACAGCTGGAAGACTTTAGGGTACGTCACTTTGGGGAACTCATGTCCCATACGAATCGTAAAGCAAGGACCATTAGCATGAGGAAGAATAGCCTGTCTTACTGCTTCAGAAACACAAAGTCGTATCGCTCGGTGAGATAAGAACTTAAATAGCGGATGGTGTTTGTTACCATGGCGAACATGCTGAATAAGATTAATCTTAGGCTGCGCCTCACTTGCAAATGGTAGGTAATCATCCCAGTCCATACCGGCCAGAAACACTATATCCGCAAGGTCAGGGCGATACTCAGATTCATAGCTAACCTTATCTATCCCTTCAAACAGAGTAGGCTGAATGGCAGAACGATTTTCCAGCCACAATCGCAGTGAAAACGAATCTTGCGCTAGCAGATGTCCCATATAGTCTCTGACTTTCTGATGCCCGCCCGTATATGCCAGATAGCGGCGATGAAAAGAAACTGTTTTGCGCGACATCTTTTAGCGGCTCCTAATGAGGTGACAATTTGCGTCTGACCGGCTATGGTATCCGCCTTTTGGCAAGGCACCAAACTACGCGTGAAATTGGTCAATTTACATATCATTGGCGTACAAAAAGCAGGCACTACTGCGTTAGCCAGTTTTTTGCAGCAGCATCCTGCCGTATTCCTGGTTAAAGGAAAAGAGGCGCATATATTTGATCATCCTGATTATTCACTTCAGGCAAATCCAATTGAGTTTGCGCATCAACACTATCAAAGGCGCACCCAAGGATACAACGGACAGCCCTTCATATGCGACGCCACGCCAATTACCGTGTATAACCCTGCGTTCTTAGCGAGTTGCTATCAATACAATCCTGACGCTAAATTTATTCTGATGCTCAGAGATCCCGTAGAAAGAGCCGTGTCACACTACAAAATGTCCAGGCGCACAGGGAAAGAAACGCGCAACATGCTCAGCGCTTTTTTACTTGAGCCGTTACGCCTTTATTTGGCGACCAAAAAACAGGACTGGCGCTTTGACTCTCCCCTTCGCACGCAATCCTATCTTAATAGAGGACGCTATAGCCGGCAGTTACAGACAGTGTTCAACACAATTCCTGCGCCGCAAATCCTGATACTGAATCAGGAAGCGTTGCAAACCGAACACGAACAGAGCTTACTGCGCGTCTTTCGCTTCCTAGATATTCACCGCCACGCGATTCCGCCACAAACCGTGTTTGCCGCTCCCCCGTCTAAACTGACATTAAACGAGCGACTGGCCAGGGCGTACGCACGATTGTACTTCTGGCTGATGGGTGAATCCCCAAAAGCATGGCAGCAAGTGCAGCACAAGCTTTCTACACCAACTGTATAGACTGGGTTACTTTTTCTGCTTGCTCGAGTACCGTCGGCAACAAGGTATAAAAATCGGTATCTTCAACCAGTTCCTCTGGCCATGGCAACGTGTTTAAAGCGGCTGGTGAATACCAGAACATTTTATCTGTTGGCACAATAACCCGTTCAGAGGGTTCTGGTAGCCCATACTTCTTGCATTTTTGTTGCTGAGCCGTAAGCCAGCTTTCTTGCAGTAACAACTCTGCGTGCTGCGGAAGATATGGAGGAACAAGCAACGCAGCCGGCTCGTTGTGGCTAAAAAAGCTAAGGGCTTTATTTAGCAGCTCATCTGTTCCAAGTAATCCGTACCACTGAGCCAAAAGTCGGTTGCAAATCTGACCGACTGGCGCATCTGAATAGGTATGTAACTTTGCCACCGCCGGGTACCCTGCCAGCGCTGCAGAGCAACACGCCAGCCATGCTTTGGCTTCGGGGTAACCAGAGGGTAGAGAGTTGATATGTACCTTACCTGACCAGCCTTCTACAAGCTGCTCAATCTCAGATTGCTGCTCAGTGGTCGTCACAATGTGTAGTTCAATCTGCACCTTATGGCAATTCACCAAGGACAATAGCGCTTGAAGGCGCTGAGGATCCTGAGTGTCTATATAAAGTGCCATCGGCGTGCCAGTTGCCCCAATCGACTTGTTCTGAGTATAAGCCGGCCTATCCAGCGGCAGCCCAAGATAACTATTCAACAGCGGGCGGGGCCAAAGCTTTTGCCATTGACGGTAAATACTAGTGCGCAAATGCGTTGCACCAGAACAAGACAGTGTACGATTGGCGTCTTCCAACCAGGCCTGATTATCTCTAAGTAAAAATCCCACCCGCAGATTATGCAAATCCAGAGTCTGTCCTTCGGCTTTATTAGCTTGTACAACCTTAAGAACCTCTTCATAACTCAAGACCTCATAGCACTGCCTAGCGAGCAGATTGGCAGGTGAGCTTATTACTTCGCTCTCGGCACTGGTCGGTTGCTTATCTACTAACCATCTTTTAACCATGGGATGGTTTGGCGCCAGGGATTGTGCCTGCCTCTTAAACAGAGCATAACTTTCCTTATTGCCCAGCGCGTTATGAACCTGTGCTAAGCGCACCTGAATAGCAACTTGCGATGGACTGAGGGCGCTCGCTTCCTCTAAAACCTGAAGCGCCTGATTAAATAGCTTTTGCTGATAGTAGATATCACCTAAGCCTACCAGGTAATCTACTTGATAATCCATCCGCAGCGCCTTAATCATTGCCAACTCGGCCAACTCATAAGCCCTGACCTTCTGGGCCAGTTGCGACAACTGATGGAACAACTCAGGTCGGCTAAGGGGCTTATACAGCAATGTCGCTTCAATCACCTTGCGCGCTGCCGGAGTAGCAAGCTTGGCGATTCTGGCCAGAAGCTCCCGTTCACCGATATCTGCCAGGCCATCAATCAGCGGTAACACACCTAGTTCCCTTTCACCTATAGGACGCAGAGAGAAAGGAATAACCTGAGGAAGAGATGCATCATCCTTGTGATACCAATCATCACATTTGTCGCTAAACAGGTCCCATTGCTCAATACGCCAGTGACCCGTATGAACCTGCATGGCTCTGAGCCTGGCAAGTTTGGTTAGCGCATAAAAACCCGCGTTATGTGTAATCTTTGCCAATGACAAAAACTGTTCGACTGATCCATATGGACGTCTAAAGCCGTCGGAAAACAATTCTGGCTGTAACAGCTTGTGAGGTATGGAAGATAAAAAGCCGAGCAACTCGGCCCAAGTGAGTCCGTCAAGCTTAAAGCCCTGATGACTTAATTCACCAGGCTTAGCAACTGGTTTATGTGGATGATCAGCGACGGAATACGGCGAAGAACAGGAGCCAGGTGCAGGCACCTGCGCGTGATTCTGCAGACGTTGCCAGAGTTCATCCAATTGTTTACGAAGGTCATCCCCAATAAATGCCACCGCGTCAGCGTCCAGCGTGGAGGTCATCAATTCAGGCTTAAATTCACTGGGCGTCAAACAACTTACCGGCAGTGCCAGCTTATCAGCCAGCGGTTGTGCCTCAAATCCTCCACTGGCGAAGCCTTCCTGAGCAATCAGCACACATTTATCCGGATGCGCCAAATAAAAATTCAGCATTCTTTGATTGCTGGACAGCCACATTTGAAAAGCCAAGTCGGGTTGCTGCCAGAACCGGTAATTGACCCGGTTGGCGGCAATGGGTGCCATGCTGTTAATTAAATGTCGACTGGCCCTGTTTAACAAAGACTGCGCTGCATTTGCCCAATGTCTGTAGATAAAAATGTACTTAATAGCCTGTTGCCCTGCAATCTCCCAATCATCAAGGAAGTAGACAGCTCTCGGGTCTTTTACCCCCTGAATAATGTTGTCCTGGGTGCGCCCCTGTATATAACGTATTAGATAGTTTTGCAGCCAACTGGGCTTTATCAACTGACTGTCGTCGCAGTACTGCCAATTAGTGCCATTGATCTCAAATATCTTGTCATGCAACCTAACCACTGGCATATCTTCCAGATGGCCTAACGGGTTGCTAAAACTCGCCCCCATCAAGTCTTCTCCCATGCGCATTCCGCCTTTGGCCAGGCACTGGGCAATCATAGACGTTCCGCTGCGATGGAAGCCGCTGCAAAGATAGAAATAGCGATCTGAATGACTCAAGTCACATTACCCTAAGGGAGTGAAAGTTGGCGAATAGTACAAGGTTCTTGTGGCATTTTCGAATAGGTCGGACTAGGTTGAGCAGATTTTCCCCACTGTTGACTGACGAGGCAGGAATCCGTGTCCCACTTAAACCCCTATGGCTGATAATCTGTCGCAGATTTGCTGTTTGGAATACAGCCTCTCTTGGGCCAGCGCCAATAAGCCGCTACGGTTTGAAGAAAGTGCCGCCAATACGCTGCTGGAAAACACTCTCTCCTGACGAGACAGCGATGTACTGCGCTGTAATACCGGCAGCCTTAAGGCGTTATCCAGCACCGCGCCACCAGATTCCAAAACAGCCTCATAGCGCACAATCGCATCAGCGTGTTGCAAAAATACGTCGCTAAACCATTTGTAAATCAGTAGCTGACGGGCAAACAGGTTCTTTTCGCCAGCCAATTGCCTTTTTAGCTCAGGGCAGAATCTTTCACCGGCAGGCAATCGACCGCGATTAACGGGTAAATCCACTGTCATCCACGACAACAAAACATCCACGGGGTTACGAACAATCGCCACAACAGGGTAATGGCGTTTCAATTCGGTAAAATGGGCGGTAAATAAGGCATTTTGCTTTACCACCAGCGTAAAACTGTCGCTGCTACGAGGCGGTAAGGTTACCATGCCTCGTTGGGCGACAACCTGACGCACCGCTCCGCGGGTTTCCATCCCCACGGGGTTTTCAATACGTAAGCCACCTTTGTCACCGTGCTCAAATGCCTCGCCATCAATGATGGCTTGCCGCAATGCAGCTACCCGCTGAGATAAATGCGCAGCCACAGCGGGCTTGCCTTTTAAATCAGGGATACTTGGTGGGTTGATGGGTTCGTGCAGCGCCACGGTATCTTCGCGCTCATTCAGTAATTTACAGCATAGCGTGGTACCAGAGCGCGGTATGCCAGTAAGCAAAATTGTAGCAGTATAATTTGGATTCATATTTAGTCGCGACGCACGTCAAGTATATTAGTCACCGGAGGCGCTGAGCTATCAAGAGCAATAATTTGTATGGCTGCAGAAATATCCTCCGGCAAAGCATCTAAAAACATACGCGCCGTAACGCGGCTGGGCGCACCCGGCGCTATATCTACCAATTCATCAGCATTGAGCTTTAATACGCCACCAGCGGGAATGACCCCAACCGACTTAGTTCCGGGGGTATAGTTCTCGGCCACGGCCTCTTCACTGAGAAAAGTTGTTAAATAGCTGACGTCGTAGCCCGCATGATTAGCGATAATCAATTTTTGTCGGTAGCCTGAATAGGTGGTGACATAAGGTAAGTCGATACTTGCCGCATCATAAGTTACCTTGCCAAAAAACGCGTCATCCAGACCAATACCGAGGTTTAGGCGAAACTCAGACCTCGCCACCCGACGCTTTGAATCAGTCTGGTCTAAGCATAATACGGGGTAAGTAACCAGTTGGTCTATACTGAGTTGGAACTCTGCCGAAGCAGGTTCTGTCGTGACTGCTAGTCTGGAACCTGAACAATCGTCAGAATCATTAAAAAACAGTTTATCGGCCCCAGACGTTACATACAAACGGGCATCCTTAGTCGATGTACTGACGTCAGGCAATAGATCTCTAAAATCGACAATAAAGCTACTGTCGCTGGCTTTTCTAACGCCAGTTTTAATCAGCCATTCACCTTGAAACTTTGCCAGCGAAGCAACATCCCCATCGCTATCACCTAATCCGAACGTCCCCGGTGAGCGAAAAGAGGGAACAAAGCGCAGAAAATCCGAACCAAACCCTACCTTGTGTACGTAAGCTTCAGCAAAACTGCTTTCCACACCATCAACCACTTTGAGCATATCTGCCTGCTTCCTGACCAGAGGCCGTTCTTGACTAACCGCGCTGGCAGCGTCTCCATACATGGCATACCTAACACCTAAGGGGATACTGCTATCTTCAAAGCGAAGACTTTGAAGCTCAAGCATTAAGCCCACATCCTGTCCGGTGGGAGTGGCTGAGGAGATTTCAATAATGGCGAAACTGTCACCTATGGCGCCGCCCTGAGAAAGCACACTGTGATAGTCAGGTGATAAAACCACACCTGTGCCAGGCAAGGCATGCTCGAAGACACCATTATGCAAATCAATACGCACATATCTGTGCTCAGCGGATATTGCAAATCCGGCGCTAACCTTAATATTCAAATCATCAGCGCTACTGCTGACAATCAGGTTACCGTTGTTCTTTAACTCATCACGCGTCAGGGCTTGCTCAGCATAAAGTAAAGGAGTTCCCTGATCTAAATCCCACGCCGCTGAATAGGCATTTAAGGAAAAAAGAGCCATCAATACAAGGCTATACTTCATAGTCTATGTACCCGTAAAGGGAAAATAATTTTTAGCGGAAACAATAAAAAAGCCTTCGCTAGGCGAAGGCTTTTTTCAGACTAAGTAAAACTTAGTTCAGAACTACTGTATCAGTAGTACCATCAGCCAGGTTTACTGACTGAGAAGCAGCAGAAACGTCTGCATCTTCAGCTTCGATTTCGATAACAGCAGAAGTACGAGTCTTACCGCTCAGCGTTACGATATCGGTAGCTTTAATAGCCAGCATCTCGCCTGCAGGTACAGAACCAGTGGCTGCAGCACCAGCAACAGCAGTTACACCGTCTTCAGAAACGAAGTTAATGGTGTAAGCGGCATCAACAGAACCGTAGTTAACGATGTAGATGCGCTGGTTGTATGCATTGAAGGTAGTCAGATAAGGCACTTCAATAGAAGTGGTATCGTAAACGATACGACCCAATACATCAGATACTTCATCGGTATTCAGCTCAATGCTGTAAGAACCTTTAAGAATTTCTTCTGCACCGTCTACTTCAACACACAAGTAGTAAGGACCAGCGTTAACATCGGCAATAGCTACAGTGGCTGCATTTTCATCAGCATTGATACCGGCAGAAACATCGATAGAGGGAACACCACCAACGTCCGCACAAGTCGCTTCATCTTCCAGAGTCCAACCAGCAGCACCAGCACCAAAGCTGAAGTCACCAGTAATGGTCACTGTCTGAGCAGCAGTCAGGAAGGTAGCGGCGTTAACCAGGTTACCATCTGGATCGTAAGCAGTACCATCTACATAAGCATCAGTATCCAGTGCACCTACCTGACCCAATGTAGCTGACAATGCGTCACCTTCACCAGCAACAGTAGAGAAAGCAACAAAGTCACTAGCAACAGTAGCAGTTGAGAAACCTTCATCAGCAATTTCACCAGTTACAACAGAAGTAACGGTAGACAGTACGCCAGAGTCAGTGTACAGAGCGTTAGTCTCGTTTACTGCATCGGCCGCGGTTTCATAAGTGGTAACTGTAACAGCTGTGTTACCAGTTGAGTTCAACAGATAATCAGCCGCAGCAACAGTGTAAGAACTGTCAGCTGCAGGAACGTCTGCTGTAGCAGCCACTTCGAAGATTACGAAAGATTCACCGTTACCACCTTGAGAGATAGTAGCAGTAGCAGCACCAGCACCTGTCAGAGTCCAAGTAGGAATAGCAGCAAACTCAGCGCCGTTACCCAAAGTAACACGAACATACTTAGAAGTACCGTTACCAATGGTAAAACCTACACTGGCAGACAGATCCAGAATGTTGGCTGCGTTGGTTGCTTCCAACAGACCATCGGTCAAATCAGTAGCTGTGATTGCTTCAGCAGCAAAAACTGCGGTATTAGTAGGATCAGCAGCGGTACCAGCCGCATCCAAATCTACAACAGCGAATGCGTTCAGTGAGAATGCTGAAGCGATAGCCGCAGCCAAGATCTTTTTATTTAACATTGAAAAACTCCTGCAAGAGTAACTATAGTTTTTTGTTAGTCGTGGCGATGCGCCAACAAGTCCTCGGTGACCAATCACCAGACCACCCCCAATAAGCTACAACACCGTATTGTAGTAATCAACTCTTTTAAAGTGTAGTTTTATCAGCAGTAACACTAACTTACCGATGAAGTTGACGGATTTATTTGTAGCACGCCACTACCGTCGGCGCAACTATAGAGCATGAACCACCTATCTACAACGATTTGGCAGGCAATTGTAGAACATCTGCTTAACTTTTCACCAAAAACTTAAAAGTTCTATTCTCTTAGGCTGGTTAAGCCTTCGTTATAAAAAACTATAATAGGGCATCAGTATACATCCCCTATTAGTTAAAGCACCTGACGCCAAACATAGGGGAAAGTGTTTTTTTGCCCACGCTGAACACTGACGGCTATACCCACCCCGCCTTTATAAATACGAATAATCACCCTGTTCCCACCAAGGGGGCTGTAGTAATCCTGAGATTCCAGTAAAAAACCCGGCTCAACCTGATAAGCCTGTTCAAAACGGGTAAACCATTCTCCTTTTGCGCGGGCCAATGCCAGCCGTTCCGCGGAATCCGGCCAGATGACCGCCCAAAGCGCCACAGGTATGGCATTAATATTCAACACGGGCGTGCGGCGTAAACTGCACTGGGTGAGTATGTCGGGATACTCAGATAAAAGCGACTGCCAACCATATACCCTGGCCAGTTCAGTGCATTGTTGCAGTAAATAATTGCGTGGCGGTGGCAGCTTGGCTTTTTCATAGGTGCCACCTTCCGCCCCCCCGGGCCGGCTCCATTGATCGCCGTCGGCATAATCAGCCAGCCGGTCAGCATAGCGGGCCTGATCCGGCGCCGAGTAGCCTTTGCCTTTAAGCCAACGCTTTAACCAATAGGGAGAAGCTGAATTAATAGGCAGCAGGCCATTTTCATTTTGAAGCGAAAACTTAAGTCCTTCATCCGTTTTGTATTCATAGCCATCCATGCGCAGTTCATCCCCGGTGAGAGGCTGCAAAAACAAACCATCCTCATTACGCTCGAATCCCTTGGCATTGAGGCCCTGGCTTACACCGGCAAAGGTCCACCGCTGGGTAACTAACAGATATGTCAGTTGATTGGCCTTGGCATATACCTCAGCTTGGTCGCTGAGCATCTGCTTGGACTCATACGCCAGGCTCAAACGCTGCTGCATTAAAGCCGATGCCACACCCAGCATTACCACCAGCACAACAGCCACCACCAACACAGCCAGCAGGGCGGCGCCTTTTTGCCTACTGACCAAAATCATAATCACCAAATATGGGTAATTCGGGAGGAATATCCACTTGCGCCGGTCTGCCGGGACTGGCCAGCAGCCAGGTTTGTTCGCCAACCAGAATCTTTATCGCCTGAGGTAACTGCGCCGCATTGGGGGTGAACGCTGCTTGCCACTGACCGTCTACCAGATAGCTAAAATTGGGTTCCTGTTCAAATAGCTGCACCACCACTGAAGCGGCACTTTCTGCTTTTTGATAACTTAACTGCCAACCTGGGTTGGCTGGTTGAAACTGCCAACGTATAGATTGCGGCAGATGGTGTTCATCATCGGGTGCCAGAAAGGTAATAAACTCGAAGTGTTTGTCACTGCCTTGCGCTACCGCTTGATTAGGATGGTACATCAGAGCGCCCTGTACACTTTGCGTCACCCACAAAGCAGGCAACTGTGCGGAGGATTGCATCAAGGCCCGGGCTCCCAAGCGCTCGAAATTTTTCCAGGTAGTGGCCAGCCCCTGAGCCAACAAGCTGGTTGTCAGTGCAACAATCACCAAGACAACAAGCATCTCGATTAGGGTAAAGCCCTTTGCACAAGAATGCATACTGCCGCGTTGTAATCTAGTCTGTTGCTTCATCACAAGATTTTCAAATGCCTTAGCCCTGCTTGCTTTTGCTAAACAACCAATACTTCCCCACATCGCCACCATACAATTAGCCAGGATACAGCAGGCTAAAAATCGGGCATCTCAAAATAGTTTGGATCCCGCCACTGTTTTATTACCTGGGTAGAAAATTCACTAACAGGAGCACCGTTTCTGGAAATGCTGGCCGAAACATCAAACAAGGCGACTATCCAGGCAGGCTGTCGACGGATTGGCTCTTGGTCAGATTGTCTGGCCACTGTTGCCTGCCAGGCTACAGAGTAATCGCCAATCTGGTAAGTGCCACTGCGTTGCTGCTGTAAATCCTCAAGTTCAATATGCTGCGTGAACTGCACAAAAACCTCAGGTAACCCCATCGCCCGTTGAATCTTGTCGGTGGCGCTAACCGCTGAGCCGAACCACCCCCAAACAGCACTAAACACTAAGGCCAGTACAACCAGTGCAACCATTGCCTCAACCAGTGTAAAGCCTCGGCTATTTGATGTTGGCAACTTGTCGAACCTCACAAAAAGGCGCTAACACGCTAAACTGATAACGCCGCTCCCCGAGCAGTAAAGCCACTTCTCCGCCTTTGCAATAGCCGCTGGCTAATACAGTAATAGGGGTAAGCACTTCCAATTCTGCATCGGATAACTCCAGGTCTTCGGCATGCTTTACGGTCAAAACCCGCCCCTGACGATTGGCCTGCAAGGGCATCAATGCTAGTTTGCCTGCTAATTCGGCCCGCTGTGATGCGGCCTTGCGAGCAGACAGCCAAGCATCTAATCCCGGCATCGCGACAGACGCAACCAGCCCTAATAACACCAGGGTTACCAGCAGCTCGATCATGGTAAAGCCGTTAGTTTTGCGCAGGAACATAACCTATGTCAGCATTTAGGTCTTCACCACCTTCCTGCCCGTCGGCACCTAAGCTGTAAAGATAAAACCCCTGCTCAGCTGCACTGTCTAAACGGTACTGATAATCCTTGTTCCAGGGATCAAGAGGGAGAGCTTCATCCAGATAAGGGCCATCCCAAAATCCTTTACTACCAGCTGGCGCAGTTCTAAGATCCGCTAACTTAGCCGGATAGCTCCCTACATCCAGTCGGTATGTCTGCAATGCCATTTTCAGCATTCTGATTTGCGTTTCAGCCGTTCTCACCTTGGAACTGTCAACCTTGCCAAAAAATTGCGGCCCTACCAAACCGGCCAACAACCCAAGAATAACCAGCACCACCAATAACTCGATCATGGTGAACCCACGCTGTTTATTTTGACTCATTTGTACTCCTCATATTTAAATAGCAATATCTGTCGAGGCCGTTATCGCCAACACAATACCCAATATCATTACACCAATTAGTACGCCGACAATCAAAATGGCAATGGGTTCCATTAGGGTCAATACCTGCTTCATTCGCCGCTTGCACGAGGTGTCATGTAACTGCGCAACCGCTTTTAGCATTTCGGCCAACTGACCGGTTTTATCGCCAACGGAGACCAGATTTAATGATGTAGGCGGCACCAATCTGGAGCGTTCAAGCGCCTCAGTAAACCCCACGCCGTCCTCTACATCGGCGATCATGGACTCTGCACGTTTTCTCCGGCGGGTATAGTTACATGATGCTGCCGCCAAACGAAGGGCCGTAATCAGGTTCACCCGGGCGAGCAGCATAGCGGAACAAAGTGATGCCCAGCGCGCTGCATCTTGTTCAGCTAACCAGGGCCCAATAACGGGTAACTCAATGGCAATATCCATTGCCCTTTTTCTTACCTTTGGATTAGCTAAAACGCTTACTAACGCCAACAATCCCCCTGCTATAATCAGCCCTAAGGTCCAGGGCGATTCGTTGGCATACTTACCTGCCGTCAGCACGACATAGGCTAGCGCCGGCAACTCTTTGTCACCATCCAGCATATGGCTGAATTTTGGTACTACCGCAAAAAAAATAATCAACATGGCCGCAATACCTGAGCCAATCAACACCAGCGGATAGGTAAGCGCGCTTTTTATATCCCCTCGCACTGCTTGATCATAATTCAGTTGCTCGGATGCATTAATCAGTGCCTGAGACAGCTGCCCACCTAGCTCCCCTGCACTCACCAAATGCGCCACATAGCCGGGAAATGGCAAACTGGACGCCTTTATCGCTGAAGAAAAACTCTCCCCGCCTTCAATGCGACTGGCGATAGACATAAAACCTTTGGCCAGGTTGGGATGCTCATCGTTCTGGGCCAGCGCTTTAACCGCATCAATTAGTGCAACACCAGAGTCTGTTAAGGTTGCCAGTTCCTGCAAAGGTATCACCAGATCGGACACCGTAACGCGACGCCCTTTTTTACTGACAGATTGGTGCTCTTCTAATAAGAACACGTCAATTCGCATTGTTGCCAGTTGCCGCATTGCTTCCTGATAGCTAACGGCTTCAACAACACCCTCTACCCGCTGTTCAGAAGCCTGCTCTATACCTTGATAACGGAACTTCACGACTCAAGATCTTCCTGACTGCACACCCTTAGTACCTCCTCGACACTGGTGATACCGCGGGATGCTTTCAATAACCCATCTTCCATTAATGAACGGTTTCCGCCCTTTCGGGCCAGCTCCCGAATATCTGCAACAGGAGCTCGTTGGGTAATCAGCTCTCTGATTTCTGGTGTAACAGGTACTAATTCGTAAACCCCTACCCGTCCGTGATATCCACGGCCCTGACATTCTTGGCAGCCTACGGGTTTTCGCCAATTACCAGCCATTCCAGATGTGGTCATAAATGTAGGCGCTTCGGTAGGTTCAGAGCAATTCGAACACAGCTTTCTGACCAAACGCTGGGCTTGCACCCCCTGAATGGTTGCGGCCACCAGGTAAGGCTCTACACCGATATCAGATAAACGAGGAAAGACAGAGCAGGCATCATTGGTATGCAGTGTCGACAGCACCAAGTGGCCGGTTAACGAGGCCTGTACGGCAATATCTGCCGTCTCTTTGTCTCGAATCTCTCCCACCATAATCACATCGGGATCCTGACGTAAAAAGGTTCTCAGCGCTTTAGCAAAGGTATAGCCAATATCTGGCCGGGCCTGGACTTGGGTTACTCCTTCAACCTGATATTCGACAGGATCTTCAACTGTAACAATTTTTTCCTGCCCCGTGCGGATATCGGCCAGCAAGCCGTACAGCGTCGTGGACTTACCCGAACCTGTAGGGCCGGTTACCAGCACTATGCCGTTACTCAATGCCCCCCACTCACGAATCAGTGTAAGGTGATCGGATTCAAAGCCCAGGCCATCGAGGGAAAGTTCATCACGCTTCTTAGGCAGTAATCGCATCACAATGGATTCACCGTGCACATCGGGTGCGGTAGAGACCCGTACATCAAACTCACGTTTACCGGCTCGTGTGGTAAAGCGGCCATCCTGAGGCAGACGTCTTTCGGCGATATCCAGATGTGCCATTAGCTTAAGCCTGGATGCGATAGCAGCAAAACGTGTCATAGGTTGCTGCATAAATTCATTCATACGGCCATCCACCCGAAATCTCACTAACATTGACGGATTTCCGGCCTCTATATGAATATCGGACGCTTCGGCCTGAATGGCTCTTTCAATAATACTGTTAACCAGATTAATGACAGGCGCCTCTTCGGCAAGTGCGGCAAGGTCTGTGCTGTTACGACCAAAAAGCTCCGAAACCGCTCGCTCCCGAGCCACATCATCATTCACAGTCGCCGCCATTGCCGGTGTAAGCAAATAAGGCGAAATATCCCTTTGCCCTGCGACAGAGGATATGACATTCAGACCAAATCTATCAGTGGGTTCAGAACAGTAAAGCGCAATATCCTGCTCATTCTCAACAGGGTAGATCTCATGCTCTAAACACCAATCAATACTAATACCTAACTGCGCGCAACAGGCGAGTACCCCGTGGGCCGCCGGACATTGGGAGATGCTATTTACTAGTGGCCACTGAATAATGCCACCCATAATTTGGAACAAGAAATCCTCACCGCATAGCCCAAGTCTGGATACTGCTTCTCTTAGTGAACATTTCAGCTCTTTGGCAGTATTTTTTGCCAGTTCAATATCACTATCAGTCAGTGCAGCCTGGTTGGTCAGGAGGGGGATTAATTGCGCATCGAGATTATCTGAATCTATCTGGAGTTTGCTGGCCAAGGTCTTGCATATCTCCCGTAAACTGTCATACCGAGTCACCACAGGATCCCTAATAAAGAAGCGGTTAACCTGTTGGCTTAATTCGCGTATATTACACCACAGCAATGATAATTGAAGTGAATTTAGTTTGAGTACTCACCCCCTTCAGCATGCCCTGGTAAAACTGGCGCCGATACTGGAAAAACTGGAGCAATGGTTTTGGCCTGAAGAGCATCAGATCGATACCACCAAACTGATAATTTATACCTGTAAACCGCTACCGGGCAACCTGAAGTCCTCGGAATTAAAACAGTGGACAGACTTACAGGTTAAAACTCAGTCTCCTTTTATCAGCGGAGGCGCTTACCATTATGTCAGTCGTCACGCTCTTCATATGTGGTTTGCACCAACGCCACTAGACGGGATTCCCGAAACGGCGCGACAATCAGCTTTACCTGATGGCTGGCATTCTGTGCAAGGCCGGCAAGCATGTTATAAACAGCATTGGCAACGCGGCGTGCTGATGACCTGTGAAGTCACGACAAACAGTGAAACTGCGGTTCCCATTAACCTGGAAGGCAGTTCATGGGCCGTTTCGCGGAAAATAGATAAGGCGGTAAAAACGCCAGGCAATTGGTTGCTTTTTTGCGCACTGTTAGTCGCTTGCACAGGTCTATGGTATGTAAGTGCTGCCGTGACAATTCATATCCAACAGCAAATGGCAGAGCAGCAGGCGCAGACTGTTACCGAGCAAATGGGGGAGCGGGTCAGTCAGCTTGATCAGTTAAAAAACAATCAATCTCTTATGTCCCAGTTATCTTCCTGGACCAATGAGTACAGCTCGTTTCCGGAAACCTTCGCAGCGCTTGCCAAGAGCATGAATATGCAGGGAAGCTGGAAGATGAACCAGGTCAACTGGCAGAATAAGACGCTAACAATGGAGTTCATTGCTGAGCAAGTGGATATTGCCCAGTTGGTCGCTGACCTGGAAGCTAACCCGGCTTTTATTGAAGTGAATATCCGTCCATTTGTTGCAGGTGAAGGGTGGATAGTGGAAGCCAAAGTGGGTGAATAGCGTTATGCAATGGATTAAAAGTACAAGTATCTATCAGGAATGGCAGGCAAACAAACGACTGCAATGGATGGTTGTCGCCATTGCTGGGATTATATTTTTGTCACTGGCCAAGTCCTGCTCTGACAGCCTGAATGAGCAGGGCATGGCTCTGCAAAATCAGGTGAATTTAACAGGTCGACTGGAGCAAGCCGCCAATGCACCTTTTGACCCCGCCCAACTTGAGCTGTCAGCCAGTCAGCTCAATGCTCTGACGTCTTCACTGCCTTCTGCCCCCTCTTCAAGCGTTGCAGAAGCGAAAGCCCTGGCAGACATAGATGTTTTAGTGGCTAAATATATAAAGCGAAAGCGACTTAATCTGATAGGTTCGGATCAGGTTGTGGCTGGCAATCAGCCACTTTGGTCGGTACGTATTGATGTGGCCGGGCAATTAGCCGAAGAAGAACTTATCAATTTACTGGCTTTCTTCGACCGCAGCATTGGACACAGACGTATAGCATCACTGCAATATTCCCCAAAAACATCGAACTCAATTAATCTGGTCATCGATGTTCTGTTTAAGCAGGCCTCAAATGAATAAACGCATATGGAGCATAATGGCTGCGGGCTTGGCTATAAGTGTATTGTTTGCCATAGCCACAAGCATAAGGCAACCTTCGGTTAGCCAATCCCAGGCACAGAGTGCCACCACCGAGCAACACACCAGAGCCTCGTTTCCCTGGCGAGACGTATTGAGCAATACGGCACAATTTGCCCCCAAACAAACTGAAGCGCCAAAGGTTGAAACTGTTGAGAAACCGATAATCAGCCTTAGCGATGGTCGTTTAGTGGCCATTGTGGTAGACAACCCAAAATCAGCACAATTGATTGTGCCAGCCAATGCAACTCAGGGACCCATCTCGTTGTCTGTGGGTGAAGGCTGGCTGGATAACTGGAGACTATTGGCGATAGAAAAAGATTCAGTTACCTGGCAACACAATGAAACCGGCGAGCGACACACCCAATACCTGTTTGGAACAGATACCTTTTCAGACGCTCACCCTAAGAAAAGTTAACGGAAAACGTACATACTATGCTAAATAACAAGCGCTTACCGCATACACTTAATCGCTCACTGTTAACCATATTGATTGCTAGCAGCCTGGCAAGCTGCGCAAGTATGAAAGGGCCTGCTTATCAAATGGCTCAAAACGACGACAAAATATTCAGTCAGCCACTAAGAACACCAAAAGTTTTACCGGAAGACGCAAGCACAACACTGACCGAATCAGGTCAACCCACTTCCATTGGTATTGAAGTACTTAAGGCGCCAACGCTAAGTGTTGAACAAGCCGCGAAAGAAGCCACAGATGTTGTCATACCCGGACTAAGTGATAACAACGTTAGTCGTCTTTCATTTAACAATATGCCTGTTGGGGCATTTATTAACGAAGTGTTTGGTAACCAACTGGGACTGAATTTTATTATTGAACCCAATATAAAAAATACCCCAGACCTCGTTACTATGCGGGTGACTCAGGCTATTAGTGAGAAAGATTTATATTCCCTAGCAACCCAAACGTTACGCTCTTATGGCGTAACAACTTATATCAGAGACAAGGTACTAGTATTTGATTTTTCGGAAGATGCTTCCAGTGGAGAAGTTCCATTACTAGTTAGCGGCCGAGCGCTACCAGAAGTACCATCATCGAGCCGTCCTATTTTCTATATCTATCCTCTAGCGGCTGTATCCACGCCAATGGTGCGAAGCTGGTTAAGCCAGATGTTTCCCAAGAAAGAACTTGAGATTAAAGAAGACTCCAGCAGAAACGCATTAATATTTATAGGCAATAGAAAAGTCGTAGAGCAAGCATTAGCTGCCACAGAACTACTTGATAAACCGAGTATGAGTGGTATGCATAGTAGAGTGATCCGGCCAAATCTAAGTACTGCAACTGATTTAGCCAATAATTTAGAAAAAGTTCTATCTGCGCAGGGATATTCTGTAAGACAAACTGCAGGGATCTCTGCGATTCGCCTTCTCCCCCTAGATTCAGTAGGGCAGCTTGTGGTCTTCGCCCAGTCTGACGCTGTGCTAAGACATATTATTGAATGGGCCGAAACATTAGAAAAAGAGCGTCATAGTAATATTGAAGAAGGTCTATTTAGTTATCAGGTACAAAGTACCCAAGCTCTCCATTTAGTTAATATACTTAACAGTCTTGGAGTAGCTAATTATAACGCCACAAATACAACGAGTAACACCTCTCAATCCCCCAAAAATGTGACTTCCTCTGCGGATAGTATTGGCGGCCCCCAATCAGGCAATACTAAAGGGCGCTACGCCGTAGATGATCAGCTAAACACCATACTATACAGTGGCAGCGGCAAAGACTGGCTACAGGTATTGCCTGTTATTAAGAGCCTGGATAGACCGGCACCCTCGGTAATGGTGGAGATAGTGCTCGCCGAGGTCAGTTTAACTGACTCGGAGCAAACAGGTATTGAGTGGATCACCGATCTGGCCATTGGCGGATTATCTGGCAGTATAGGCACTAGAGAAGGGCTGGGACTGAAATCATCGGGGATGAATATTTCCCTGAATTCCGCCGGTGCCACCCGGGCAGTATTAAATGCGTTCTACAAAAACAATAAAGCCAATATCCGCTCCCGCCCCCGCATTATGGTAAAAAGCGGCGGAGAAGCATCCATTGATGTGGGTAATGAGATCCCGGTTCTGACACGTAGCAGCCAAAGTACCGATAATCCCGATGCCGCCATAATTAGTAATATTTCCTACCGGAAAACCGGGGTATTGCTGGACGTAAAGCCTACGGTACATGCCTCTGGCTTTGTGGATATTGAAATCAATCAGGAGTTAAGTGAGGCAGTTAGCTCAGAGGACGGTGGCGATAGCGACACGCCCACCATCTTAAACCGCAGCCTTAGTACCACTGTCACACTAAGAGATGGCGGTTCTGTGTTGCTTGGCGGACTTATTAGTTCGAATACTAGCAGGAACCAGCAAGGAGTCCCCATTTTGGGTAAGCTTCCGTTGCTAGGGAAACTATTTAGCACCGACGCTGAAGAGCAAATACGGACAGAATTGATGATTATGATTATTCCCTACATTCTTAGCTCACCAGATGAAGCCGAAGCACTGACTGACGAACTGCAACGGGCACGGATCGATAGCGTATCAAGCACCATAGTGCCTCAGAATGTAAACTAATATAGTTAATATGCCGATTAACCTTAATTGGAGATTTAAAATATGAAGTACATCGCCCTATTGGCAGCGCTGCTTGCAGCCTCTCCGCTTTATGCTGCAAAACAGCCAATAAATAATAAAATTCAAACTCTTGGCTTTAGCTGTGCAGATACAGTAGTGGACGTTATCCCACTGCTGGGAAGAGGCGAGGATGCAGAGCATTTTGTTGCGCAGGATATTCAAACCGAACTGGAACGCCAGCATAAAGGCTCGGTACTGACCCAAGTAGAGTGCTTAGGTGAGCCTGAACTTAAAGCTTCGGTTATCAAAGACAACGCTGGTAATGAGGTTCTCTCTAAGATGTCTATTGCCTTTCCGGTAGCTATTCAGGTAAATGTGAATAAGCAGACCATAGAGATGCAAGTAGACCAAACCTATCTAGCTGAGAATCTTGAAAAAGCGGAAGGAAAGAAGGTTACTCAACACTTCGTCGTGAAAAAATCTTAACCTCCAAGCGCTTTACTATTCTAGACGAAAGAAGCGCCGGCTTTATTGGTAAAGCGGGCGCTTTTTCTATTACTTTATTTCCCTCTCAGCGGCTGCCACCACGCTTCATTATCCAGATACCAGTTAAGGGTCTTTTCAATTCCAGACGCAAAGCTTTCCACTGGCTGGTAACCCAGTTCCTGCCCGGTTTTGGTCGCATCAATGGCATAGCGACGATCATGCCCAGGACGGTCAGTAACATAACGAATTAGCGCTTCACTGCGCCCTTGCGCCGCCAGCGTCGCTAAGGGGTAACGGGCTGCCAACTCGGGACGGGAAGAGAAGGCTTGATTCATCAATTGACACAGAAGCTGAACAATGTCGATATTGGCCCATTCATTATGCCCACCAATGTTGTAGTTCTCGCCGACTTGTCCCTTATCAAGCACCAGTTCAATGCCCCGCGCGTGATCTTCAACATACAACCAATCTCTGATTTGCTTACCATCGCCGTACACAGGCAACGGCTGGTCATGCAAAATGTTGGTTATGATTAGCGGAATCAGTTTTTCAGGAAAATGGAACGGGCCATAGTTATTGGAGCAATTACTGGTGGTCACTTCCAACCCATACGTATGATGGTAGGCGCGAACCAAATGATCGCTGGCTGCTTTACTGGCGGAATAGGGTGAATTCGGTGCGTAGGCCGTATTCTCAGTAAAGGCTGGGTCTTGAGGACCCAGAGTTCCATATACCTCATCGGTACTCACGTGGTGGAATCTATGTGCAATTGCGTCCCGACCGGCCGCCTTGGGTTCATCTATCCAAACCTTTTTTGCAGCCTTAAGCAAACTGTAAGTACCTATAATATTGGTCTCAATGAAGGCATCCGGACCGCTGATAGATCTGTCCACGTGTGACTCGGCGGCAAAGTGTACAACAGTATTAATTGCCTCTTCCCTTAGCAAGGTTTCGACCAAGGCCGTATCACAAATATCCCCTTTGACAAATTTAAACCCGGGCTCGTTACTAACCATGACCAGATTCTGCTCATTTCCTGCATAGGTCAGCGCATCCAAAACAACCACCCTGTCCTGGGGGTGTTTATTCAGCCAATAATGCACAAAATTGGCACCAATAAAACCGGCGCCGCCGGTTACCAACATATGTCTTGTCATTTACTTTACCTCGTTGGGCCTCTGTCTATGTCAAAGGCCATCAATTCATTGTGGCTTGTCAGCTAGCGTGCCAAGCATTTCCTGCAGAGATAAACGCCAGTGGCGACCATTAAGCCCGGTAAAGGCACAGCGTAGAGATTGCTTGTCTAGCACACTGTAGCTGGGGCGCTTCGCCGGTGTGGGAAAGGCTGCGCTGGGGATAGGGACGATAGGAATACGCTTATGTAAAATACCATATTCCAGAGCAAGATCCTGAATGGCATTGGCAAAATCATACCAACTTGCCACGCCTTCATCCGTGTAGTGATGAACGCCGGATAACTTCTTCTGTGCAGCTTCTATGCAAGCACGGGCTAACCCTGACGCTTCGGTGGGCGAACCAATTTGATCATCCACCACCGAGAGCGTTTCGCGCTCTTGCATTAGCCTCAACATGGTCTTAACGAAATTATTACCGAATCTTGAATACACCCAACTGGTTCGCAAAATACAACTGTTGTCAGGTAAGACACTACGCAACTCACACTCACCCGCGGCTTTACTGGCACCGTATACACCTAAAGGTGACAGCGTATCGGTTGGCAGATAGGGACTACCCTTTTGGCCTGAGAAAACATAGTCTGTAGAAACATGCACCAAATGAACCCCGTGCTCATTGGCGTAGCGAGCAAGATTTCCAACAGCGGTTTGATTAATCAAATAGGCTGCCTCAGGTTCACTCTCAGCACGGTCTACCGCTGTGTAAGCAGAGGCGTTAATTATTGCACTGACATCATAATCAGCTAACGCCGCCTCTATCCCCTGCACGTTACTCAGTTCAATGTCATGCCGGCCAAGGCATACGGCTTTCTCCCCCAACAAGGCGGCGAGTTCTTTAGCCAGTTGCCCTTCCTTACCAATGATTATGTACATATTCGTATCCGTCACTTACAACGTTGGGGCGTCAACAAACAATATGCCATCGTTATCTTTGCCAGAGAGTGAGACATCTATGCCATCTAATAGCGGCCAATCGATTTGTAATGCAGGATCATCGTATCGGATACTGACCTCAGACTCAGGGTGATAGTAATCAGTGCATTTATAAACAAACTCGGCGTGGTCACTGGTTACATAAAAGCCGTGCGCGAATCCAGCCGGCACCCACAGTTGACGTTTATTCTGCTCACTTAGATAAACACCGACCCACTGGCCAAATGTTGCAGAATTTCGTCTGACATCGACAGCCACGTCATACACTTCTCCTGCCACCACACGAACCAGTTTTCCCTGCGTTTGCTGAGTTTGGTAATGAAGTCCTCTTAAAATTCCTTTGGAAGAGCGGCTATGGTTATCCTGAACAAACTGCACGTCGGCACAATGTTGGCGAAACCAATCATCGCGGAATGTCTCCATAAAAAAGCCTCGCTCATCGCCAAATAAACGCGGCTCGATGATTTTTACCTCAGGTATAGCGGTTTCTATAACTTGCATAGCTTCCTATTTCACCTTGTCGTGCAATATCTTCATAAGGTACATACCATACCCGCTCTTAATCAGAGGATGGGCCAGAGCTTCTAGCTGCTCAGCACTGATATAGCCTTTTCTAAAGGCTATTTCCTCTGGGCAACTAATTTTTAACCCCTGGCGTTTCTCAATGGCTGCGATAAAATTAGCCGCATCCAATAAGCTATCCAATGTCCCAGTATCCAACCATGCTGAGCCACGGCCTAGAAGCTCGACACTTAATTTACCGGCCTGCAAATACAGGGAGTTTAAATCGGTTATTTCCAATTCATTTCTTTTGGAAGGCTTAACCTGTTTGGCAAGATCAACCACATCACTGTCATAAAAGTACAGTCCGGTTACGGCATAACTTGATTTGGGATGCTCAGGTTTTTCTTCAATAGATAGAGCATTCCAGTTGTCATCAAAATCAACCACACCATAACGTTGAGGGTCATTAACATGATAACCAAACACCGTCGCGCCCGAGTCCCGTCCGGCAGCATTCAGTAAAGACACCTGTAGGTCATGCCCATAATAAATATTGTCACCCAGAATCAGGGTGCAGGGGTCATTGGCAATAAACTCTTCACCCAAGATAAAGGCCTGAGCCAGCCCATCGGGAGAAGGCTGCGCGACATAGCTAAAATTAACCCCCCACTGACTCCCATCCCCTAACAAAGTACTGAATCGACTTTGCTCCTCTGGCGTGGTGATAATTAAAATATCTCTAATACCCGCCAGCATTAATGTGCATATGGGGTAGTAAATCATCGGTTTATCATAAACCGGCATAAGTTGCTTGCTGACAACACTGGTCAAAGGATGTAAACGAGTTCCCGATCCTCCTGCCAGCACAATACCTTTGCGCATTAGTAGTTACCCAATTGGTCTCTGTTTAAATGAATCAATAAATGTTGTTTCAACGCAGTTCCTCCACAGTAGCGAGGATGATTTTGGTGATACCAAAAAGCATTAAAGCTACCGCTAGGAACAACGCGAGATTATGTAATACTCGTGGATACTTCGCTTCCTCGGGTAAGGTGGGCGACTCGACGATAACCAGGTATTTTAACTGACGATAAGCCTCTATTCTTGATTTCTCCAAAGACACCAAAGAAGCAGACAAGGCTTCCAGAGCAAATTCCAGCTCAGTTTTAAGGTTACTAAATCTCGCCTGAATCTCATTTACCCCCAAAGTCTCTGAATTAGAGGCCGCCCCTCGGTCATTACGTATCAGCCTGTCTCGCTCCTGAGCTAGCTGCTGCTTCAAACTCTGCAGTTGCTCACGTGCTTGTATAACAGGTGAGGCATTCTCACTCATGCTACCTTTTAGGGCTCGCAATTCAGCTTCTTTTGAGGCTATTTGTCCTTCAAGCGCATAAGTAATTTGCTGAAGCGCCATTCCCTCTGCAATTGGGTCAAGTAAATTATATTCTCGCTGAAAGGCGAGTAGGTTCTGTTTAGCATTTTGCAGACGGATCTCTACTTGCTCATGTTCATTTTTCACGAACCGCAGTTGTGCTTCCGCCAGTTGATTACCGATTTTGTTTATATACCACTCTGCGCGTTGCACAACGGTCTTAGTCAGGAGATGCGCATAATCTGGGTCAAATGCTTGCGCTTTTAAGGTGATAACCTTAGAGGTGTCGTCAACTTCCACGCTAATACGCTTTTGATAGTAAGACAGACGGTCTTCAAGGCTTGCATCCGCTTCCAAACGGCTAAACATATCGGCATGGGTATCACTAAAGTAAGCGGTAAACTTAATCTCGGTTTCCAAAAATGCCAAGAGGTCGCTGGAGTGAATAAATGCCTTAACCAGCTCTGTATCAGGACTGGTGCTTTTACCGGTCAAGCCAGACAATAATGCCATTGATGGGTCAAGTGTGTTCACACCGCTGGGTTGCTGAACAATCAGTTGACTTTGACTTTCGTACATATCACTAGCCCATAGCAGCTGATAGAATGCAAAGGCAACAAATGGCAGCAATACGGCTAACGACAGCGGCGTCCTGAGGAAGTTTTTTGCTCGCTCTTTCAAAGAGGGAGCCGGAAGCGCATTTTGGCTTGGTTTGCTGCTCTGCGGTTCCTCATTTGAGGAGCTACGCATAACTTCAGGCTTGGTTTTACGTAACAATGCGTTGAGATCTTTTATATGTTTACGCACGACAGGGGAATCTGGCTGCAAAACCCGCACTCTCTGATAAATACGTAAAGCTAGGGCTGGATCCGTATCTTTCAATTCTCCCGCCGCCATTGAGAGTCGAACAGGACGCCGCCAATCCCCTTCAGCCAACTTTTCACGACGGAACTTGTCCAATCGTTGCTCTAATTCTTGTTGTGATTCTTTGGTCATTTTTAAAGGGCCTGGTATTTACGGATACCTTCATCCAAATCGTTATAAAAAGTTAATTCACCCTGATGCAATACGATTGCACTATCACAAAACTGACGAATATCGCGCATATCGTGACTCACCATAATGACATTGGCATTTTTACTGCGTTCTAACAGCGCCTGCTTTGCTTTGCGCTTAAAGCCTGCGTCACCAACAGAGGTCACTTCATCAATCAGGTAAACATCAAAATCAATAGCTATCGAACAAGCAAAGGCGAGTCTGGAACGCATACCGCTCGAATAAGTTCGCACCGGCAGCTCATAGTTTTCCTTTAATTCGGCAAATCCCTTTACTCTCTGTTCATAATCATCCAAGTCCACCACACCATTCACCCTACCGATAAACCGCGTGTTTTCCCTGCCGGTCATTTCAGGATGAATGCCGGTCGCTAATGCAACAGGCCAGGAAATATTAAGGTTGCAATAGACTTTGCCTTTGTTTGGGTACTCACTACCGGCAAGGAGGCGAAACAAGGTAGACTTTCCCGCCCCGTTAGACCCTAAAATAGCAATATTGTGTCCAGTGGGGATATCAAAGGAGAGATCCTTAAAAATGTATCTATTACCCAAGTTGGTTTTATAAAACTTGGTCACATTCACCAAACTAATCATCGGGAAATGGCCTTCTTCCAATAGGCCTGATAAATGCTTAAACACAAGAAAGTTGAGGTAAGCACCGACATTGCCAAATAGCCACTGCTTACCCCTACCTGACCATATACCGGATAAGCTGCATAGCGACTGAGCTCGATAGCGTGGAGAATAGGGTTCCAATCAAGTAGCCACCAATACTCTTGCGGGAAGTCTTGCAGCGAGAAAAATACGCCCGAGATAAAAAACAGTGGCCTGGTCATCAGGTTTTGTATTTTATCCACCTCTGGAATATATAAGGCAATTAACCCAAAGATGAAGCCAAGTGACAAAGAAAATAGCCAGAGCGAAAAGAAATAGAACATCAGACTCAATGGATCAGAAAGCTGTAACTCCAGATCCAAAAAATACATCATCAGTCCCATGCCTAAACTAACAAATATTTTGACCAGTAGTTCAAACAACCCACTAGCCAAAACAACACTAATAGGTTGAACTTGCCGAAATGCAAACAGCGCTTTATTTTTCTTGATGGCTCTGGCGCCAGCATGGAAAGTTTGTAAAAAGCACTGTATCAGTACCATACCAAAGGCCATGAACACGAAAGTAGGAATACCGTGTGTTTCACCACCGTTCAGTCTTCCGCGCAAAAAAGACAAAATAAAAATAAACAAGACCGGCTGGACGATAGCCCAGCCGATACCTAATTTATCATTAAAGCCGACACGAATTTCCCGGGCGAAAAGCGCAAAGATGACATCTTTCCATATTCCCCAGGGACTACGTTTGGCGATACTACTCATAACGTGACTCTGAGCCGCAGGTTAATCTTTGAGAGCAACATTCGCCGCGACAGCTATCTGGTAGATAATTTGCGTAATATCTTTAACAGCTTGCAAGACCTTAGTATCAACCCGGGGCAATACAATGACTTCATCTCCCGGCTTAATGCGCTCTTGCACTGACGAAGAGTACCAACTTCTTCCATCACCAATTTCCATAAAGGTCGTCAGGCCATTTGCGTGAACAACTGCGATACGCTCAGGATCGGCCCTTTCGGTAAAACCACCGGCCCATGCAATGTAATCACTGATGTTCGCTTCCTGGTTATGCACCACCGCTTGGGGGAGTAATACTTCGCCAGCGATATTGACCAGGTCGCTCTTCATAGGGATGACGATTTCATCTCCTTCCTCCAAACGAACATTGGCAATGTTATTTCCTGAGGAAATCACCACCTTACCCAGAGGCTCAATTTCTCTGGCTCGCTGCACAAAACTGGCTACCAACTTCGCTTCTTCAGCACGAATCCCTGCCTCTCCAGTAGATGACGCTGGTGCAGTAAACACACTTCGTTCCAAGCGCTGCAGCGACTCCTCTATCATTCTCTTCTGGGCTTCCGCCACACTTCTTCTTTTTATGTAGACAGACGTCACGTTCGCTTGGTTTTCGTCAACCTGAATATAGTCCAGTAAGTCCAGTAAGCGGGTATCTCTTTTTACCGCATAGAAAGAAGGACCAAGATAGCTCCCAGAAACTCTTATACTAATAACGTCTGCGCGCAGGTCATCGTTAAATAAAACTCTGTCACCATCTTCGACCTGGAAATCGTCAAATTCAGCCAAGGGTAAGTAGACCGAGATGGGACCGGTATCACGGTCCCCGAAAATCCCTACATGGCTGGCCTTGCTGAGAGGTCTAGCATAGAAATTCAGTTCACTGCCAAAAGATACGTCTTTATCCAACTCAAACTTAAATGGATACCGGGCTGCGCCTTCAACTGTCACAACCGGTCCTTGTTGCCCAACTAATAAAACATCATTGTCTTTAAACGGAACTGAGTCTAAACGTCCGGTTCTGAGGAACTCATACAGGTCATAGGAGGCGACCTCGACACCATCACGAATTAGGGAAATATGTCTATAACTCCCCCTTTCTGAATCAATACCGCCGGCACGCTGTAAGTAGTAGAGAGCAGAATCAGAGGTTAACCCTGCATACTTACCCGGTCTCTGCACTGGACCTGAAACAAATACGCTAACGGGCGTGGCAACCAGTAAGTTGACATAAACATTTACGTTACTGACATAAACAGACTTAATCCGCTCGGTCACAGTCTGATTAAGGTTGCCAGCCGGAAGATCGATGACTCTGACAGGGCCGATATCAGGAATAAAGATATTCCCCTGATTATCAACGGTCAGGACTTCTGCAAAGTTGACAGCCCCCCAAAGCCAAATAGATATTTTGTCTCCTGGCGCAATTTTGTAATCAGGGTTAATACCATCGCTTCTTTGTGCCTCAAAATTGCTCAAAAACAAGTTCGCACCATAGGCTTGAACCTGGCTACGGTCTAAATGCCCCGGTACAGAGTAAGACCGGTTGACTGGATAACCATAGCCACCTTTTTGCATATACTGGGAGACATCTATCCTGTTGCCTTGCTCACTTTGCAACGCTTGCATCTGTGGCACTGTTGTTGTCGGGGTAAAGCCTTGGGTCGATGAGGTCTCGTTTGTGGATGTTTGACTCAATGTTGACTGGGCAAATACACTTTGCATGTGCGCAATGCAAAGCAACACCGATAATAGTGCAGCTAACTTCTTCATTAATTGTTCTCGACTATCCAAACCTGTGTATCATTTGCCAGCACAGGTCTAGTTATTGACCACCTGCCTCCATTCTCTCTCTGGCAAGCCACATTGATATTAACTCGCCCTACGCCGCTACTTTGAAACCTTAATTTTCTGCACTGATAACCGGCAGCAGAAAAGTACAAGTCACCGACACTCACGTGATATTCACCAATACGGGCTTCCGTTGTCTGCGGAGCACTCAACAATTCAGAGTAAGAGGCAGGTAATTTGCGATAATCGATTTCAGCGGGCTTGCTCACAAGAGCTCTGGAGGACACGGGTTGCTCTGGAGCAGACGCGCAACCATACAGAAATGAAAAAGAAAAAATAACCAGAATATACTTTTTAAACATGTTGTTATTGGGTCTTATAATAAAAAATCACCAACATGAGGTTGGTGAACTACACGCGTTTTCTCCAACGCCTTACAACTCTTAATATTTTCCAAATATTCTGCAATACCAAGCTGTAAAGTATCAGCACGAATACAAAAAGATAAAACATAATTGATTCTGGCACATTAAGCAGCTCACCGGTGATGCCAACCGCAGAGTATATTGCGCCCAAGCATACAATAATAATCAGAGACTTTGTTTGAGAGTAACCGGCTCTCATAAATATATTATGCAAGTGCTGCCTATCCGGCCTTAACATAGACTGTCCCTGCCTAGCGCGACGATACATAATGGCGGCCATATCCATCAAAGGTAAACCAATTAGCCACACCGCTGTTATTGGACGCATGGCAGGTTTGCCTCCCTGAGTAAACTCTACCAGCAACCAAACGATAGTTAGGCCGATAAACATACTGCCGGAATCGCCCATGAAAATTTTGTTGCCCCGAAACCCTTTAATACTGAGATTGAATGCTAGAAAAGGAACGATAGCAGCAATAATTATCAACGGTGCCATAATTGAACCACCGTTGTTGGACACTAACATCAAAAATACAACAGAAAACAAGACGACCAGGCTCATCCCACCAGCAAGGCCATCGATGCCGTCAATCATATTGAAGGCATTTATCACCCCTACAACGCATATCAGCGTGAAAAAATAACCCGCAGAGCCAAGGTAGAGTTCTCCAAAGCCCAGAACATCCCCAAGATCTGTTATATAGTTCTGAGCGCTCCACGCCATAATTGAGGCAACGCCAAACTGGCAAAAAAGCCGCCCCTTAGCGCTTAAATTAAATCTGTCATCCAACATACCCAGCAAAATAATGACTGCAGATGCAGTAAAAAATAATGGATAGTTTTTCATCCACACATCTGTAACTAAACTGGCGACCAATACCGCTAAAAATATAGATACACCGCCCGTTAATGGCACCACCCCAGAATGACGTTTTCTCACATCAGGTGCGTCAACCAAACCTAACTGGCGAGCAAAGGGAGTCATGACAACTAAAGATAGAAGCGCCACAAAAAATGCGGTAAATAATGGGATAATTTCCAGATACGCCAACATTTACTCTTTCCTTGGCTTCAATAAAATAAAGATAAAATCAGCCATAAAAAGAAATAATTTCCCAAGCTCTACACTTATTTATTTTTCTATTTTGTTTCACAATTTTCCAGCCAGAAGAAGATAAGGCGCTACAAACTCGTCAATGCGTCTAAAATAACAACAATCTAGGTTTAAATCTGCTGGCTCTACCTCACGACAAAAACTGAGTAGCAAACCGGTTCTAGACGGACTTTACATCTGACGCGAAATGGTAGCAAAGCAACGCCCTTACCACCAGCTACAAAATGCTACAAAATGCGCTTGTGACTAAGAGAGTCTGTCAACAGGTTTTGCCTACCACTAACGGGTAGGCCACCCAGTTGGACTTGCCGCAATACACTTGCATTCAACCAGAGTGAGCGGTATAACCGAGCGCTTGCAACGAGCGTGTTGGCTAGTTTTCAACCCATTTACATCTGGTAACCGGCTAAGCGTTTGATTCCTGATAATTATTATTAAATAAGGAAGGATTGATGAAACCATCCGACTCCGGTCTTGCGGCCGCCGGCTATTCTTGCGGAGGCCAGCAATAATGACAACCCCTTCATCTAACGACAATCTCGACAAAGCATTCTTTGGCCACCCCGGCGGACTTTCTACGCTGTTTTTCACTGAAATGTGGGAGCGCATGAGCTACTACGGTATGCGTGCGTTGCTGGTGTTGTTTATGACCGCCAGTTTACAGGAAGGCGGTTTAGCCATTACCGTGGCCTCAGCCACTGCCATTTATGGCTTATATACCGGCGCAGTATACTTTATGGGCTTGCCCGGCGGTTGGATGGCCGATCGCTTAATCGGTGGACAAAAAGCCGTGTGGTATGGCGGTCTGATTATTATGACTGGCCATATCGTGTTAGCTATTCCTTCAGATCAAACCTTCTTTTTAGGTTTGATTCTGGTGGTACTGGGTACCGGCCTGTTAAAACCCAATATCGGTGCCTTAGTGGGGCAGCTTTATAGCGCGGAAGATCAGCGCCGTGATGCGGGCTACACCTTATATTATATGGGCATTAATATCGGCTCTATCATCGGCTACTTTGTCTGTGGTTATCTGCAAACCAATATGGGCTGGCACTGGGCCTTTGGTGCGGCGGCAGTCGGTATGGGCCTGGGTTTAATCCAGTATCGTATGAGCCTACCCAAGCTGAGCAATATCGGTAATGGTCCCACCGAACCTTTATCACCCAATGCCGCGCGCCTGAGCTGGATGGTCATTATTGGCTTTTTAGTGGTACTGGCCGTGATTACCTTTTTAATGCTGTCCGGCCAATTGAGCTTTGACCCGGTTAGCATGGCCCAATATGTGGCCATAGCGATCACCGCAGTATTCCTGCTGTATTACGCCGCTATTTTTATGTTCAGCAAATTAACCGGTGATGAAACCCGCCGCTTGCTGGCACTGTTTCTGGTTTGTGTCGCTTCCACCTGTTTCTGGGCTGGATTTGAACAAGCGGGTTCGTCACTGAACCTGTTTGGTCGCGACCTGACCGATCGCATGATGGGCACCTTTGAGATCCCTACCGCTTGGTTCCAATCGGCTAACTCCATCTTTTTGGTGATTATGTCGCCCTTCTTCGCTGCCCTGTGGATTAACCTCAGCAAGCGTATGATCAACCCGTCTTACGGCTTTAAAAGTGCCATTGGTCTGGTGATTATGGCAACTGGCTTTATTGTCATGTTTATCGCTGCCCAATTGGCGGCCAGTGGCCTGAAAGTGGCGCCATTTTGGTTAATTGCCACTTACTTCCTGCATACCGTTGGTGAACTTTGCTTGAGCCCGGTGGCATTAAGCGCGGTCAGCAAACTGTCGCCCAAGCGTATGGCCGGCCAGATGATGGGCGTGTTTGTATTAACCTACTCTATCGGTAGTGTGGTGGCCGGTCTGCTGGCGGGTAACTTCGACCCTGAAAAACCTGCAGAAATGCCAGATTTGTTTATGCAAATCACCCTGTTTAGCATCGCCGTAGGTATTGTGGTGTTCCTGCTTGCGCTGAAAACCCGTCACTGGGAAAAGCTGGCGGATAAACCTGAATCGGACAGTCCGCAACAGCCTTCTGTTGGTCAGGCACAAACGAACCCCTGATAGTGCTGAATAGAACGCCCGGTAAACCGGGCGTTTTTTTATCCTTTTGGCCGGGCTGAAACAACCGGCAAATTCAGGTAAGCTTGCGCCATAATTTTACCGTGCGATTTACCATGAAGTTTTACCTATCAACACGCAGCATCCCGGCATTAGCAGGGCTGCCTCTAGCAGAGAGGCTGGCTCGTTTAAGTGCGGCGGCACGCAAGCTCAGTTTGCCGGAAAAAATGCTACTGAATATCTTAAAGCTGCTGCTCTTATTGCCACTTTTTGTGTTTATTTTACGGGTAAGTGATAACTGGTGGGCACTACTTTGGGCCGCACTGGTGATACTGGCATATCCGCTGGTACTCAGGCCGGTACAATATGCACTATGTGAAAAATATCTCTCAGACAACCAATAAGGAAGGTAACTATGTCTCATATTCTGGTCACCGGCGGCGCCGGTTATATTGGCAGTCATACCGTTTTGCAATTGCTGGAAGCAGGCCACCAGGTCACGGTGTTGGATAATCTAAGTAATGCCTCAGCGGAGTCCTTGAAGCGTGTCCAGCAGCTAAGTGGAAAAACACTGGCGTTTATCCAAGGCGATATTCGCGACAGCGCATTACTGAATAAACTGTTCGCCACTAACAGTATGGATGCCGTTATCCATTTTGCCGGCCTTAAGGCGGTTGGCGAGTCGGTGGAGCAACCGCTACGTTATTACCAGAATAATGTATACGGCACCTTGGTGCTGTGTGAAGCCATGCAAGCCCATGGGGTGAAAAATCTGGTATTCAGCTCTTCGGCTACGGTGTACGGCGATCCTGTATCATTGCCGCTGCTGGAGTCTATGCCTACCGGCAATCCCACTAACCCCTATGGTCAGTCAAAGCTGATGGTGGAACTGATCCTCAAGGACCTGTTTAACGCCGATCCCAGCTGGAATATCGCCCTGTTGCGTTACTTTAACCCAGTGGGGGCCCATGCGTCCGGTCGTATTGGTGAAGACCCTAATGGCATTCCCAATAATTTGATGCCCTTTGTGGCTCAGGTGGCCACTGGACGAAGAGCTCAACTCAGCGTATTCGGTGACGATTACCCCACCCCGGACGGTACAGGAGTGCGTGATTATATTCACGTAGAAGATCTTGCTGCCGGCCACTTAAAAGCCCTGGACAAACTGCAGCAAGGGGCCGGGCTTAAAATCTATAATCTGGGTACCGGTAAGGGATACAGTGTACTGGATATGGTGAAGGCCTTTGAACAAGCCAGCAACAAACCGGTTCCCTATCAGATTTCACCTCGCCGCGCCGGCGATGTGGCGTCATGTTACGCGGATGCCAGTCTGGCTGAGCAGGAACTTGGCTGGAAAGCCACTAAAGGCATTGAGGAAATGTGCCAGGATACCTGGCGTTGGCAGTCACAAAACCCGGATGGCTATCAGGGCCAGTAACGGCCTAACGGGTTTTGTTTTCCCACCACGAAGGTCACAAATAAACCGAAGAAAAACAATACTTTATGGTATTTTGATAGCTTTTAGCCCCTTCGTGTATTTCGTGTCCTTCTTGTTGATTTGGGTTTTTATTTCTCACCACGAAGCCCACCGAGAACACGAAGAAAAGCAATGAGTTACAAGGGCTTTTGTTGATTTTGACCCCTTCGTGCTTTTCGTGTCCTTCTTGTTGATTGGGTTTTGTTTCTCACCACGAAGGTCGCAGAGAACTCGAAGAAAAACAATATGCTAGAAGTGGCTTCTGCGTTTTGAGTACAAACTAACCTTTTGCAGCCGCTTTTTGTAACGACAGCACCAATAAATCCACCAGATAAGACAAGTTGATGGCCTGGGGCGGTATCACCACATCGGGATGATGACTGTCCACCAGCATCTGCAAGGTTATATCGCACAGGCTGGGTAAACGGGTGTCGCCATATTTACAAATACCGATAATCTTAGCCCGGTAGCTGCGATTAATGCGAATTAGCTCCTGTAGGTGACTGTCACTGTCATCAATACTGATCACCACCAACACCTTATTTTCTATCGCCTGTTCGGCGAGCAGCAAATCCAGGCGCTGGTCGTTTACATGTTGCACTTGCTTGGGTAACTGACATAACCCTTGGGCAAGCCGGGTGGCCGGATAACACCCCTCTCCCATTCCCTGCACTTGTATACAGGCGGCATTGGTAAGCGCCGCCAGAGCCTGACTAAATGCATCCGAGATTTCCACTTCCGCCAGGTAATCGATGGTTTTCATGGCCTCCTGACGAATAAGTTCACTGATTAACTCCCTTTCATCCTGGCTGTCAGAAGCGCCAGACTGATTTTGTAACCCCAGGCCTCGTGCCAGACTCTCGTTAACAGCCAACTTAAGGTCTGGGTAACCCCGATAGCCCATTTTCTGGCTGAACTTAACCACACTGGACTGACTCACCCCCACTGCATTCGCCAGCTGTTGTGACGAATAATCACGCAGCAGGTGGGTATTATCCAATATAAAATCAGCCAGTCGTTTTTCACTGGACGACATATTCTCGCGCATGGCTTGCATCTTTAGTAAACAGGTCAAAGTCTCTCCCTAGCGCTTGTGTTTCCAGTTTCTGTCATGCATTTTATTATTAAGGGTATAACGCCATAGCATAACCGTTTTTTGCTCTGGGTCATCCCCTTAATTTCTTATTATTGAAACATTTACTGCTTACCCAGGATGGCTTCATAGATCAGCGAAATCACGCTGCCATAGCGCCCGGTTTCAAACTCGTCACCGGCAAAGCCATAGCTGGTCTGCGACTCCACAATGGGGCTGTGTTTGCGATTGGTCAGCAGAATAATGGCCAAATCGTAGGTCGGGTCGACTACGGTTACCGTCCCCGTCCAGCCGGTATGACCAATAGCCTGCGGGCTGGCATAGGGGCCAAAGTGCCAGGCTCTGTCACCATTCCCGGCACGGCGCCAGCCTAAGCCCTGAGTAATATCTGCATCCGAAGCCTTAGCAAACTGGTCCAGCACGTTAGCGCTGAAGACCTGGTGCTGCTGATAGCCACCGCGATTCAGCAAAATCTGAGTAAGCACTGCCATATCGGAGGCCGTAGAGAACATACCAGCATGGCCAGATACGCCGCCCATGGCATAGAAGGCCTTTTCGTCATGTACTTCCCCTTGCAGGGTGTAGGTACGAATATTGTCAAAATCTAACCGTCCATCCCGGCTATTGCCTTGCAGTTCGGTGGCTGCGGCTTGTCCCTTGCTGAACCCTTTCTGCAGTGGATTAAATACACTATGGGTCAGGCCGAGCGGCTGGTAGATCTGGGTTTCCACGTAGGTGTCCAGCGGCATACCGGCAATGCGTTCAACCAACAGCCCCAGCAACATATAGTCGGTGTCACTGTATAATGTGCGTACATGCCTGCCCGTTTCGAAAGGAACCTGAGAAATTAACAACTGCGATGTGCGGGCCTTATTCTGCGAGAAGAATCGCTCACCCAGGGCATTGTTGCGGTCAAAAAAGCGCACTTCACTGCCATATCCTGCCGTATGCTCCAGCAAGTCCTTAACGGTTCTGACATTGCGCCCGCCGCCCTTGTATTCGGGAATATAGTCGGCAATGGGGCGGCTGATATCCAACTTACCCTGACTGGCCAGTTTCATCAGCGCATAGTTGGTGGCATACATTTTGGTGTTTGATGCCATATCAAACAGGGTATTGGCGTGCATAGGCTGCGAGTTTGCCAGTAACTGGCCATTTTCATCATAACGCTTTTGATAACCATAGGCGGTTTGCTTCACCACTTTACCGTCTTTAACCACCATCAACACCGCGCCAGGGAAGCCATTGGCAATATCATCCTCGATCAGTGAATCCACAGCGTTAAAGTTATATGCCCTTTTGTTACCCTGTTGTAGCTCTGGATAGGGGATGGTTACCCGGATGCTGGCGCCTTCGGGCTTTACATTGGCCACTTTGAGGGTGTTATTGCCACTATGAGTGCGTTTAGACAGAGAATAGCGGTACTGCTGATTGGCACTAAAGGGCTGCTGAATATTCAGTTTCTGGCCGTTAATATAGATATCCGCACTTTGTGCTTCTTGGCTGTCGATAATAATCTCGCCCTGCCCTGCATAGGCTTTAAAAACCCGGCGGTCATTAATAAAAACTCTGCTACTGGGCTCTGGCTGGGGGAAAACCTCGTCTATCTGCCCGCGCGCTATCAAGGTCACTTCGACCGGCAGTGCCACTTGTTCCTTGGCATAGCGGCTCATCAAGCGCTCCAGTTTCCTGGGGAAGTACTTATCCAGTAACGCAAATAACACCGCCGCGGTTTTATCCGAGGCCTCACCGTTAACATGCCAGGGTAAGAAGTGCATCTGAAAGGCTGACAAGGTATCTAACGTCTGACTGTCCATCTCGCCGGTTTCCAGCACACCATAGCCATAAGCACGCAGCGCAGCTTGCATCAGGCTAATGCTGGGCGGCGTATGGCTGAACTGCTGCCAGTACTTATTCACCGTATCATTGTCATACCAGGCACCGATGCCCTCTTTATATAGCTGGTACCAGGGAAAGCGCGGCCCTGGATCATTTTTGCGGTTGGGGGTGATATCTGAGTGACCCACTACCTGGGTTGGACCGATATTCGGATTGCGGGCCAATATCTGCTTGGATAATTTAACCAGCAACTCAATCTGCTTGGGATCGTAATCAGGAAAAATACACAGGCGTCCATCGCCGTGTTCGCTGCTGTGGTCTGGATCCATAAAGTGATGGCCCATAGGACGCTCACAGCGGGGCACATTGACAATCTCGATACCAATGGACTGATCATTGAGATTTTCACGACCTTGCCAGTAACTTCTACCCGCGTGCCAGGCCCTGTCATGCTCATCCACCAGTTGGTAAACCTGCAGGTCATCACCGCCAGGGTAGCTGGGATCAAAACGCTCAGGGAGCAGGTAGTGCGAACTCACATGCTTGCCGTTGACCAGCGCATTTACTGATTTTTGATAATCAATGGCAGTAAAGTGCATCACCAAAAACTGTACTCTATGGTTATAGCTTTGCGACGGCATTTGCTGCACCGAAAAGCTACTGCATCCTACCACTCCAGCCATGGCGGCAAGGCCAACCAAAGCTCGACGAATAATTCCCTGATGAAACGGCATACTGCTCTCTTTGTTTTTGTAGACCTGCATGGCCTTAGTTAGTCTCTCGTTATCCGATGGTGTTTTTATTGCACCGAATTGCGTTAATACATCTTTCTGACCGCTTGCGCCGGTCAAAGAAACCAGAGAGGCAGGAATTTTCTGCCCGCCCTCTGGACATCGCCGTTCCTTCGCATCCATGCGACCACGGCATACCGTCCATCCCTGGACATAAAAAATCCCCGACCGATGGCGAGGATTTTGAGTATGGCCCAGCCAGGCTGGGCCAAAGGGTTTGCTTAGAATTCCACGGCTACAGAAACCTGCAGTCTGCGTGGGTTGTAATACTTACGCGGCTCACCGAAAGTTTCAGAGAAGGCGTAAGGGTTGAAGCTATATCCGGTCTGACGGTCAAACACGTTAAACAGATCGGCTCTGAACTTCAGAACAAAATCATCGGTTAATTGATAATCTTGGGTGTAGTTCAAATCCAACTGCCAGTGGCTTGGTCCACGACGGCTACCCGCGGGTTCACCATAACGGTTAGTAGCAGATACTGTGCTGGCATAACCATACACTGTAGGATCCCATTTTTCCCATGGCTGCCCAGATTGATACAACAAGTAAGCACCAATATTGGCATTCCAGTCCGTGGTGTAATAACCATAGACCTTCAGTAGATGCGGCTTATCACTGCTCAGCGTACCGTACTTGTTATCCCAGGAATAACGCCCATTACCATCGTTATAGTTTGACGAGCCAACAAAGGTATTAGCATCGTTATTGGCAGTCGTGTTGTCCTGGTCAAAGTTACCGTAGAAGTGGCTCCACACATAAGACGCATTCAGGTAGGTATTATCACCATTCCATTCTGCCTCCAGGCTTAGCTCCCAGTATTTGGTTTGGCCGTCATCCACCTCAGCGATAACATAGGACGAGCCGCCAATCTCTGCACGAATATCGGCCAGGTTATCCACATACAAGCCTCTATCGGCAATATGTTGTGGTACGGAGCCATTACCGTAAGTACCGGACAAACGTGCTGTATTAGGCACATCTTCCCAGAAATGCGAACCTTCACGGTATCTGGCATGACCGCGTAAGAACCACTCATCGGTCAGCTGTTTTGTGGTACCAATAGTAAATTCATCAACGCGGCGAGGCTGCATATTTTCCTGGAAGGCCTTACCCGATGAGCCTTCTCTTGGCGTTGACTCGATATAGTTACCGTCTTTATCAAACCAAACCTCCAACTGAGGACGGGCGTTTCTATCCCATGACGCAGCACGTGCTAAAGAACTCGCTTCTGGATTGTATTGGGCAAAGTTAGCAAATACGGTATTTTCACCGTCATATCGCCACTCCACACCCAAGCGGGGTTGGATCATGTCTTTCCAATCAATAGAGTACATCTTGTACTTATGACCAGGAGCGACTTCGTAACCAGATACTGTACCATCCTTAGGTCGCAGACCCTGACCATAATAAGTATCTTTACTGATCAGCACACCAATATTGTAGGTAAAGTCACCATGCTCAATAGTGTCATTCACCTCAAAGCTATAAGTTTCAATAGAGGAAACTATCGCTGGCACCGAACTTTCAATATCACCAAAGGTAGATTGCTGAGTGTAAGTACGGAAATAAATAGGCGTGCCATCCGTCGCCATTTCCAAGCCACCAATATATGAAATAGATCCCCAGCCATTGGAATCCCGAATCAACTCTTCTTCACTTTCCATCCACTTAAAGCCGAAATGCAGGTTATGGCTGGTATCACCGACCATCATTTCGTGCTTAAGTGCCGTTTCAAAGGTGTCACGATAGAAGTTGATGTTGTCGTACTGGAAGAAACCACCAACACCGCCGCCACCTTTGCGAACACCATTTTCCAGGTAACCGTACCTATCAATCAGCATCTGAGCGCCGGCGTTATCAAAACCTTCGTCAGTTTTCAGCTCAGGTACATTCAGATAGCCCATCTGATCCAGATTGGCCAAATCCAGTGAACTACCGATGGTCGGCACAACATTCAATGGGGTGTCTGGCACACCAGCGGTTTCTAGCGAGAATTCACTGTATTGGAAGCTTAGGGTAGTGTAGTCATCAATGATATATGAGCCATCAAAGATCAATATATCCTGATCCGAGGTATTACCAGCCGACGCACTATCAGCATCATATTCGTCGATAGAGGCTGCCGTTTCTTCTTTTTCTGATGTCCGATAGCTTAGGTTGAGCATTAGCTCATAGGTGGGCGCCCAGGTCAGCTTACCAAAGTACTCATCCCTAACGCTCTTAAAAGGTTTAACTTCGCCATAAGCAGTTGTCTTGCTTTGTCCATCTTCCTCAGGGCGATAGTAAGAAGCATAGAAAAACAGTTCATCTTCAATCAGTGGACCACCAAAATTGGCCGTTACCCAACTTTTATCGACTTCCTCAATGATTCCCTGATCAGGGCTGGCAGAAAAATTACCATCCTGAAGTTTATATTCGATCTTACCTTTAAACTCGTTGGTGCCCGATTTGGACTTGGTATTCATGGCAAAACCGCCAGAGCGGTTAAAACCAATGGCCTTAGCGCCACCACGCTCCATAGACACCATTTCAATATCATGGGTGGACGGCTCTGAGGCCAGGTTACCAAACAATGGCAACGATACATCAACGCCATCAAAACCGTATTTATTATCTACGCCGGAACCACCGGCCGCAGGGCCTAGGGTACTATTTTCTGAGTATTGAACACCGGGCACTAACTTAAACAAATCGCGATAACTCTGGCCGACCGGCAGACCTTCAACGACGTCGTCACCGATAGAGTTAGTCAAAGAGGAATTACCTTCACGTACAATGGCGCTGCCGACAATTTGAATCACTTCAGTATCATCTGCAGTAGCAGGTACAAGTACGATGCTGACATTGGATACCTGATCCAAGAGCACATTCGCCACCGCCTTGCGCTCGGTACCGTCAGCAGCCTTAAAGGTCAGCTCATAACGTCCGGGAATCAAAAGCGGCAGGTTATAGCTACCGTCTTCGGACGTTGTTGCAGTACGCGCTTTTGGCATAACGTTACTGGTGGCCGTTACTGTTACACCAGCCACTGCAGTTCCCTGTTCACCCACGACCTTCCCTTTAATACCACCAGCCTGTTGGGCCACCGCCGGAGCACATACCATTGCACTCGCCAACGCCAGGGCAGACATGGAATAAAGAGGTGTACTTAACGCCCTTTTTGTTGCCAATGCCAGGCGCCTTTTATTAAAAGCAGATTTGTAGAGTTTCATGTTGATGTTATCCCAGGTTCAGTTGTACTTTTTATTCAATGCACTTGTTGTCGACTTACTATAAAGCCAATTCTTAACCTAGCATCGTTTTAACAAAATTGAAATATTTTATTCCTAATACAAGGGTCGTTAGAAATAAGTATTTCGAATAGACAAATCTTTGCTCAATACAAACTTAAAAGGGGCGAGAATCGCCCCTTTAGTTTAATAAAATCAAAAGATTAGAACCGAATAGATGCACTAAGCTGCATAGACCGCTGACCTTGTAGCGCCGTGGCCACACCAAAGTCATCATTGGGAATCCCCACACTATCCACTTCGGTGAGGAACTGGTCGGTGCGTGTGACTACCTGGGTATTAAAGACGTTAAACACATCCAGCGACACCCTGGTATCCATTCCGGCAATTTCTGTCTTGTACGACAGTCGGGCATCAAGGGACACCAGCCAATCTGTGCGACCATAGGAACCACGAGGAATAGCGTTATAAACGCGACTGGCACTGTCATCCCCATCGCAGTTTTCTACACATATCCAGTTCATATAGTAATGTTCATCCTCTGTGTAGGGATTCCCTACGCCTCTGACATTGAGCGGTCGGCCGGAGGACATATTCAACGAAGACGAAATAGTCCACTGATCGGTCAAGGCATAAGCACCGCGCAGCTTCAACTGATGGCGTACATCGTTAGGCAGATTACCGTAGCCACCCACCAAGTACATGGGGTCATCACCGTATTCCAGCCAGCCGGCTACATTGTTGGTAGTGTCACTGTTTACCCCACCTTCGTAGTTGCCCCAGCTATGCGCCCAGGTATAAGAGCCATAGAATGACCACAGATCATCCCACTGTTTCTCCAATACCAACTCCATGGCACCGTATTTTCTGAAAGGAACCGGGCTGCCAATATCCTGATCGGTTTTATTTTGCGCATGGCCTGCCTGGATCTGCTCTTTACCCAGATCCACTTCCACCGTTTGCATCTGACCATTACATTCAAGCTGCAGACTGATCACTTTTCCGGGATTACCAATTAACCAGGTGCCGGGTGAATCACAATCCCCCCAGTCGCGGTAGACCTTCATATCTTCCACCGCATTTTCAAACTTACGGTAGATCAAGCGGCCTCCCAGACGCCAGTCCTGATTCAGCATGGTTTCCATACCCAGAATCACTTCGTCCTGAAAACTCGCTTCTATATCGTTGTCGATACGATAACTTTGGTCTTCTGCCGCCTCTACTGCGCCAAACTGAATGGCTTCACCAATAATAGGACCAAGATTCGGTGTCAGGTTGGTCTGGCCGGTTGAAATAACATTTTCGGTAAAGCCTCCTTGCCATACACCGTCAACCAGCAAACCACCTTCCATATAGTAGTAGTTGGATACATCCACCGTACCACCACCCTCGCGTGCCACCAATGAGTTAGGCAGCGGATAGTAGTAACGCCCTAGATTAGCGAATACCTTGGTCTCACCGTCACCGCTCACATCCCAGGCAAAACCTGCCCGCGGCGAGAGCATCCCATCCACTTTCATAAAGCCGGTTCCACCGGCACCAGTGGTATCGAACTCATCATAACGGGCGCCCAGCGTCAGAGTAATGGTGTCAGTCACCGACCAGATATCTTCCACATAAAAAGCCGAGGTTTCGGTTTCGTAATTACCGAAGGTTTTACGGGTGCGTGCCCTGACATAATAGTCATACTCATCACTCAGGGTTTCACCATTAAGCGAGCCCCCAGGTATCACATCACGAATTTCATAGCGGGTTGCTTCAGTACCGGGATAAGCCCTGTCCATATTGGTGATACGGGTTTCATAGTCCATACCAAAACGCAGTAAATGTGCGTCGCTGACATTCCATTCAAAATCCAGCCGCATGGACTCACGTTTGTTAATCCTGTCATCGGTCATATATAAAGACGTACAGCCCAAATCAAAAATGGGTCCCAGCTTGGTGTAATCCATCACCCGGTTGCACTCCAGCGCAGTTGTGGCATTACTGCGATACTGACGCTCAAGCTCTCCGTACATGGCCTTCATCACAAAATCTTCGCTGAAATGGCCTGTATAAGTGGCTATGTAGTTTTTACCCCCACTGCTACTTAAGGTGGTGGAATCTAACACGCCATTTTTAATGATATCCGTCGTGCCGTCAGACTCATCAGAGAAGGCAATCAATTCAAGCAGGTGATCGTCGGTAATGTACCAATCCAGCTTACCGCCCCAAAAACCCGAGTCATCCTCGTACTTACTTAAATGCGTATCTGTGCTGTTCCAGGTGTCGCTCTGAACTAAACGCGGCTCATATAAAGCAAAGAAGAATAGCTTATCTTCGATAATCGGCCCCGCGGCATACACCGAAGCCGTCAGGCTGTCTCGGCTGTCATTCTCGCGGTTCACCACCTTACGGCCCAGCTTGTCGTAGGTATTCTTGCCATCGCCACGCAGTGCATCAGGTGAGTAATAAACATCTGCACCAAATTCAAACTGGTTGGTACCGGATTTAACCACCGCGTTGACTACCCCACCCGTGGTCCGACCAAACTCTGCCGAATAGCCACCGGTCTTAATCTGAAAATCCTTGTAGAACGAGAATGGGACACTGGAATAACTGGTGGGCAATTCCGGATCGGTCACGTTCAGACCGTTAATAAACACCGCATTCTCCGCCCCGGATGCACCGCCAAACGACAAGCCACCATGACGGCCACCTCCGGCTGTACCCGGCGCCAACAGCGCGACCGAATTGATACTACGGGCCACCGGCAATCGCTCCAGTTCCAGAGCTGAAATATTTAGTGCCGATTCGGTTGATGTGGTGTCAATCATGGCAATACGCGCGCCCGATACCGAAATCACTTCCACGTTGCCACTGGTCATGGTCAGTTCCAAGGTAGTGGCATTGCCAATTCCCACCGAAACATTATCCAACTTCAGTGTTTCATACCCATTCTTCTGAACAGTAATCTCATAGCTGCCGATGGGCAGTCGCGGAAAACGAAAGCGCCCGTCGGCTTTCACTGTCACCGAGCGCTTAATACCTGTTGCCTTATCAACAATAGTGACCTGGGCATCTTGCAGATGTTCAGCCATCTCATTGCTCACAGTACCGTGAATGGCACCGTCATTGTTCGCCGCCACAGCCATACCGGCATACTGCATCAGGCCAACGCCCAACATACCGGATACCGCCAGGCTAAGAACCGTGCGTTTCAATTCCTTATTCAACATGTTACCCCCTTGATTTTATTGTTTTTTATAACGAGCTTGTGCTGTCACCGACATCACCGCTCTTGGATAAAATATCACCAAAGGTAAACTTGTAAATAATTTATTATTATTTTTGTATTGATATGAAATAATATTCCTTGATAATCATGATGCATATTAATTAAACAACTTCAGGAGGCCCATTGCAGAGCATGTCGTTTACCCTCATTGAATCCGTACCCGGCTTTATAACCCTAATCCTGGCGAGCGCCGGCCTATTGGCCCTACTGGAAGAAAAAGTCGGACGCCGCTTTTTCTCCCTCGTACCTGCGGTGGTGGTGCTGTACTTTGTTATTCTCTGCGCCGCCACGCTATCTGTCTGGCAAGCCAGTCCAGCCATTGACCAGGCATATAAAGCCACCAAAAGCAGTTTATTACCGGCGATGATTTTTTTAATGATGGTACAAGCTGACCTGCGCATTATTGCCAAGTTAGGTCCCAGGCTATTACTGACCTTCCTGGCCGCCTCTACCTCTATCGTTGTGGCGATTATTCTGGTCTACACCCTGACCAAAACCTGGCTGCCCGAACAAAGCTGGCAAACCTTCGCTGCCCTGGCCGGCAGTTGGCTGGGAGGCACAGGTAACATGGTGGCTGTACAAGGGATCTTCAGTATTAATGAAGACGCTATGGGCTATGCCTTATTAGTGGACTCCATCGACTACGCCGTATGGGTCTTTATTCTGTTGGCCCTGACCCCTCATGCAGCCAAATTTAACCGTTGGAGTGGCGCGGACAGCGAACGCCTTTCACAGGTTGCCGCCCAGTTAGACGAACAACAGGTTGGTCACGCCACTGGCGCCTCTTTGTTGTTTTGGCTTGGCTGTGCAGCGCTAGTGTCTACCGGCGCTATCAGTCTGGGGCAAATGCTTCCCAGCAATATGTTCTTTAACAGCACGGCTTGGCAGGTTGTGATAGCCACCGGCCTTGGCCTTATCGCGGCACAAACCCCCTTGAAACGTCTGGGCGGTGACAGAGAGTTATCCAAACTTATGCTCTTTATGCTGATAGCCCTGATTGCGTCACGAGGCAGTATTGCCAATATCGGTCAGGCTCCCGTGTTTATTCTTGCCGGGCTGCTTATTCTGCTGCTGCATGCCTTGGTCATGCTGGCACTGGCTAAACTGTTTAAGCTGGATCTCTTTACCTGTGGTGTGGCCTCATTGGCTAACATAGGTGGTGTGGCCTCAGCCCCCATTCTTGCGGCGTCCTACTCACGCAGCCTGATCCCCGTTGGTATACTAATGGCGTTGCTAGGCTATATAGTCGGTACAGCAGGAGGCATTCTGGTCGGTAACCTGTTGCCGGCCCTCTAATACAGGAAATGGAAAAAACTATGATTAAGTTGAACTCAATATTGCTGCTTGTTGGTTTGGCCGTTGGCATTAGCCTCCCCCATGCCCAGGCGGATACCGATGTTATTGGTATTCAACCTAAGCACCTACACGCCGATTACTGGCAGAACAAACAGGAAGCAGCCGAACGTCTCTTACTTAGCGAGACGCAAATTAGCACGCTCAATCAACGTACCTTCAAGCAACAGGAAGAGCTCCAGAATCTCTCTGAGTTACCCGCCGCGCTCAGTGCTGATGCCCTGAAAGCCGCAATTAACCAGATTAGCTCAGTACCAGGCAGCGATAGATTTTATGCCGATGGCACAAAACTCAGCCAAGAAGACTATCAGCGCTATCTGGATAACCTCAATGTAGCGGCGGTTAAGGCAAATAACCCAATTCGTTATGCTATGGTCACCGAGCGCACCAATATGCGCCGCTTCCCGTCAGCCGAAAAAACCTATAACCAGGGCATGGATCTGGATATTGACCGCTTTATCGAAACCGGACTGTTTCCCGGCGATGCACTGGCAATTTTTCATGAAAGTAAAGATGGTCAATGGTATCTGGCCAGGGCCTATCATTATCTGGCATGGCTGCCAAAATCTGCGGTCGCTTTAGGTAGCAAAGCGGAGGTATTGGATTATGGGCAGCAAACTCCCTTTGTGGTCGTAACAGCCGCCAAGGTGTTCACCAACTACAATCCACAAGAGCCCCAGTTGTCTGAAAAGCAGTTGGATATGGGCGTACGGATGCCACTTCTGGATAATCAGGCCGTCAAACATTACCTCTATGGGCAAAATCCTTATGCCAGCTATGTTGTGAAATTGCCTTACCGTGAAGACAACGGTGCGCTGTCGTTCAAACCAGCGCTTATCAGCCGCAATCAGGAGCTGCATCAAGGCTACCTGCCCTTCAACAAGGCTAATCTTATTCAGCAAGGCTTTAAGTTTTTGGGTGAGCGTTATGGCTGGGGACATGACTACAATGCCAGAGACTGCACCGGTTTTGTCTCTGAAATTTATCGCAGCTTCGGCATTCTGATGCCCCGCAACTCAGGGGAACAAGGCTATGGTAGCTATGGGCAGAACACGCGTTTTAACGCGGACAGCTCAGAGCAAGACAAGCTGGCAGCCCTGAAAAAACTGCAAGTGGGCGATCTTATTTATATTCCAGGTCATGTTGTGATGTATCTGGGGGAAGAGCAAGGTCAGCCATACGTTATTCATGATGTGCATGGTATGTCTTATACCGATGCACAGGGTAATTATTATCAAGGTGGTTTAAATGGCGTGTCAGTGACTCCGCTACTGCCTTTGCGCCTGTCTGAATCCACCAGTTACCTGGATCGGATTTACTCAATCAAGTCTGTTCGTTAAGGGTCTTATATGAAAATCACCGATATTAAATTTGCCATGCTAAGGGTACCACTTAAGACCCCGTTTAAAACGGCCTTGAGAACCGTCGAAAAGGTGGAAGATGTTATCGTTATTGTGGAAACCGATACCGGTCATGTTGGCTATGGTGAAGCCCCCGCTACGGCGGTGATCACCGGCGATACTCACGGCTCTATCATCGAAGCCATTAAGACCATGATCAAGCCAAAGTTGATCGGCGAAGACATTGAAGACCTCAATCGTATCACCCATCTTATTCAAGGCAGTATTGTTAAAAATTACAGCGCCAAGGCCGCGGTGGAAATCGCTGTCTACGACTTATTCGCGCAGCGCTATAACACCCCTCTATACAAAATTCTGGGCGGCGGTGAACCGACCATCAGTACCGACATTACCATCAGCGTTGACTACATAGATAAAATGGTCAAAGACAGCATTGATGCAGTTAACCGTGGCTTTGAAACCCTGAAGATCAAGGTGGGTAAAGACATTGGTGTGGACATCGAGCGGGTCAAAGCCATTTACGCTGCAGTGGAAGGCAAAGCCTTGCTGCGCTTGGATGCCAATCAGGGCTGGACCGCCAAAGAAGCGGTGTATGCCTTAACCAAGCTTGAAGATGCAGGGGTAAGGCTTGAACTGGTTGAGCAGCCAGTAAAAGGCTACGATCTGGAAGGCATGAAGTACATCACCGAACGGGTTCATACGCCGGTTATGGCGGACGAAAGCACCTTTGGCCCCAAGGAAGTGATTGATCTAATTAAGATGCGCGCCGCCGACATTATAAATATCAAGCTGATGAAGACCGGTGGTATCTCTAATGCCATACGCATTGCTGATATCGCTGAAACCTTCGATGTGCAGTGCATGATAGGTTGCATGTTAGAAACCAGCATCAGTGTGGCAGCAGCAGCGCACCTGGCTGTCGCTAAGTCTCATGTGATCACTAAAGTCGATCTGGATGGCCCATCACTCTGTGCCTTTGATCCGGTCGTGGGTAATGTGAAGTTTAATGGTGCTGAAATCAGCATTGAGAATACCCCGGGATTGGGTATCAAAGAAATCAAAGGACTGGAGATGTTAGGCTAGTAGCCAATAGTTGCCTGCCTTAGGGCAGGCAACCTATCATTGCACAGGAAAACCGAAATACGTATCAGGATAAGGCTGATCAGACAGCGAATAATGCCACCATTCCATGGCGTAGTTAGCAAATCCCTGGGCTTCCATCAGGCTACGCAAGGTATATCGATTCTCTCGCTGTAACTCACTAATCTCAGGATGTTCGGTATTTGACAAAGGATCGAACATATCAAACGCCGAGCCCATATCTAATTCTTGCCATGCGCCCTGCGCATCCTGTTGCATCAGCGTCAGATCAACCGTGGCACCTCGGCTATGTCCAGAGCGCTCGGCGATATATTCCCCCACCAGCTTATCCTTAGCCAAATTAGGATAGTACTCGGCTTTAGTGGCAGTATCAGACAAATCCTGCGCCCAGCGCATAAAATGCGCCACCGCTTGTGTTGGCCGGTAGCAATCAAACACCTTGAGTTTGTAGCCCTGCTCGGCCGCTTGCTGTGCTACCTTGACCAGCGCTTTGGCTGCCTTTCCTTGCAAGATGCACTTGGGTGCCAAATACCCTTCAACCGGCGAACCAACAAAGTTATGGTTACCGTAATAACGGATATCATATACCGCATCCGGCAGTAGTACCGTCATATCGGCAAAGTCTTCGGGCATTGACTGGGCAGTCGCCCAGCCTGATGCCATTAGCGCTGTTAGCAGGATCTTTCTTTTCATAGTCCAATCCAAAACAATCCGGCCATTAAGTAGGCCGCCAGGGTTAATGCACCACAGAACAAGGCATAAGGGATCTGCGTACGTACGTGTTCAAGTAAATCACAACCTGAGGCAATACTACTCACGGCCGTGGTATCAGAAATCGGTGAACAATGGTCACCAAATACCCCGCCGCCCAAAATGGCAGCAAGCACTAACTCCGGTGGCAATCCCAGGTTCAGCACCATGGGCATACCAATAGGAATGAGAATGGCAAAGGTACCCCAGGAAGTACCAGTAGTGAACGAGATCAAACCACCAGCCAGGAACAATAAAGCGGGAACCAAGAACAATGGCAGAGACTCAGCCACAATACCGGCAATAAAGTCGCCGGTTCCCAGTTGCTTCAGGCTGCTACCTAAGGCCAGCGACAGCAAAACAATGCACACCAGGGGCAGCAACTCACCCATCCCCTTAAAACCAATATCCACCAGGTCTTTATGCTTAAAGCGACCCGATTGCAGCATCAAACCATAAGCGACCATACAAGCCAGTGTGGTGGCGTAAAGCACAGACTTAGAGCCATCGCCCTGCGTAATCACACCATCGCCGGTCCAATACATAAAGCCCAACATGCCCAGCACCATCGTCAGCAGCGGCACGATCATAAAGCGCGCTTTGGTGGCCTCAAAATCAATTTCACTGTGCGCCTGGTTTTGATTGAGCTGTCGCTCCGACTCTTTCATCGGCCCAAACACTTTGCCGGTCAGGATGGTAAACAGCACCACGACCAGAGTAAGCCAAGCGTAAAAATTCAACGGGATGGTACCAATCAGGATAGATACCGCGGTCTGCTCGGTAGGGTAATTACCAAGCAGTCCCAGTACATAGGCTCCCCATCCATTTAATAGGATCAGGATACAAATGGGGGCGCTGGTACTGTCGATGATATACGCCAGCCGGGCCCGGCTCATCTTAAAGCGGTCAAACAAGCCTCGGGACAGGATACCCGCGGTAAGCACACTGAGGTTAGACTCGATAAATACCACCACGCCGGAGAAGAAAGACAACAGTCCAACCTGACGCTGACTCTTGGCAACCCCTTTGTTGATAAGCTTCTCTACCATGGCGGTCACGCCACCTGAGTAACGCATGTAGGCTAACAGCGCCCCTACCATCAGGGAAAATATCAAAATCCGGGTGTTGCCGGCGGAACTGAAAACCGCCACCACACGCTCGAGAGTTTGGAAAGGCCCCATCATACCGGCCTGAAGCAGACCACTGCCCGATGACGCCAACAGCAATAACTCTGAACAAAACAACGAAACGATCAAGGCCAGAATGACCTCTTTACGCCAGAACACCACAATGATGGCAAGCGCGGGGGGAACAATGGTTAACCAATCAGACAAATGAACACCTTTCTTTATTATCGGTCCTTAGCAGGACGCTTTGTTTACAGAGGTTAATGGATTTTATATTCCATACAAAGTAACCAATTACAATACTTTATTCCATGTTATCTTTCATCTGTCTGAGATCCACGTTCAACGACGGTTAATCAGCTGCTGGGCTTAATATCATCCAGGCGGTACTTATCTATCAGAGAATACAAAGTAGGCCTGGTGATACCCAGCAATTCCGCCGTTTTAGACATATTTTGCTCTGCCAGATGCCAGGCCTGTCTGATAGCCCGGCTCTCCGCCTCTTCCCGCACTTCACGCAAATTAATGTTCTGCATGGTGCTGGCTTCACCTGTAATCAATCCCAGATCATCGGCCTGAATCAGATTACCTTCAGCTAAAATGACTGCGGATTTAAGCTTATTCTGTAACTCACGAATGTTGCCTGGCCAGCGATGTTGCATCATGGCTTCAATGGCGGCTTCACTGAAGCCTTTCACCTTAGAGCCGTACTCATCTTTGTAGGCACCGAGGAAGGTGCGGGCAAGCAGTACCACATCACTGCCCCGCTCTCTTAACGGCGGAATACGAATAGTGATTTCGCTGACCCGGTAGAACAAGTCTTCACGAAAAGTCTGTTCAGCCACCATGGACGATAAATCACGGTGCGTGGCACACACCACACGAATATCCACGGGAATTTCCTGACGCCCGCCAACCCGCTCAATAATGCGTTCCTGTAAAAAGCGTAGCATTTTGGCTTGCAGCCCAATGGGCATATCGCCTATTTCGTCGAGGAACAAGGTACCGCCCTGGGCGGTTTCTATTTTGCCAGGCGTGGTTTTATTGGCCCCGGTAAAGGCGCCTTTTTCGTAACCGAACAGTTCACTCTCAAGCAGGTTTTCCGGAATCGACGCACAGTTAATCGCCACAAATGGCTTATTGCGTCTGGCACTGAGATCATGGATAGAACGGGCAAACACTTCCTTACCCGTGCCACTTTCTCCTAACAGCAAGGTACTGACATCGGTCTGAGCAATTTTTTCGGCTCTGCGACTGGCCTGCTGAATAGCATCACTGCTACCGATAATTCTGCCCATGGCCGGCTGCGATTGCACCAGCTGACGGTTCTCCTGCTCCAAATCAAACAGGGTCATGGCACGACTAACCAGAATGCGGATAGTGTCAGAATCTATGGGCTTTTGATAAAAATCATAAGCGCCTAATTGCACGGCTTTGAGGGCATTTTCTTTGTCGTTATTCCCCGTCACCACAATCACTTTGGTTTGCGGTGCCAGGTTCAGAATTTCGGCCAAGGCTTCCAACCCTTCCGAGGCATTGGCAGGATCAGGAGGCAGTCCTAAGTCCAAGGTCACCACTTTAGGCTCAAAACGCCTTAATTGGGCAATGGCGGATTGCCTGTCATCGGCAAAAACTACTTCATAGTCGCTGAAACTCCATTTCAGTTGTTTTTGTATTCCCAGGTCGTCATCAACAACTAGCAGTGTTTCCATGTATTTTTTTATCCTCTACGCATCATTAGCGGCAGTAACAGGGAGAAACAGACTGAATCGACTGCCTTCCCCGACTTGGCTGGCAACCTCTATACGCCCGCCGATTTTTTCTATGTAATTTTTTGCATCATAAGCGCCAATGCCCATACCGGCATTGCCCTTTGTGGTATCGAAGGGCTTAAACAAACGCGTCGCAATAAATTCTGGCGACATCCCACAGCCTGTATCGGTAATTTCCACTAGCGCGCCCATCTCGCTTTTACTTATGCTTAGCTCTACAGAACCATTATCAGCCGTGGCTTGCTGAGCGTTGCTGACAAGGTGGTACAAGACATTACTAAACTTTTCCTCGTCTAAAACTAATTCCAACTCATCACACTGAACTAATTTAGGTTTAGGCAACAACCCCTGACAGCGTTCCTGAATTACTTTAGTCACAAGACTCCCTAGATTAAGGGGGCGAGTGCTGCTGGGCAAGGCTTCTTTTTTCTCAGTAAGCTGTCTGAGCATTTTTTCCATTCGGCTTTTGGTATGTGCCAGAGTTTCAAATGTATCTTCGATAAATTCAGGGTTATTTTTATGTTGCTGCGCATTACATAGAATCAAATCAATCTGCGCCAGTACATTTTTCAAATCATGCAAAACAAAGGCTGACATGCGATTAAAGGCTGCAAACTGCGCATTTTCGGCAACTTCTTTGGCGGCCTCATAATGAAACAGATAATTCGCCACTTGGGCAATCACCGCATTTAAATAATCACGCAACTCCCAATCCAGGCGGATTTTTTGTTCGGAGGTAGCATACAACAGTGCCACTCCCCACAACTCTTCATCCCGATAAAATGGCAGCACCAACTGAAAGCGACATTGGTTGAGGATCGCATGATTAACCTTAAGTCCCTCGTAAACAAAGGGACGATAACGCAGCTCTTCAATATCAATTAACCAGTGTTTTTGCTGTAAAAACACCTTCAACTGCTCCAGCACCTCTTTTTCAATAGCGGTTAGAGGGGGATGCTCAATACAACTCACGAGTTGTTGATTCTCGCCACTGAATTTCAGCAGCATACCTGATGGATAATTGATGGCAGCCATCAAACTACTTAGTCCATTATCAAATACCTGTTGTAAGTTATTCTCGCTACCACTTAAGGATTGGGACACTTTCAACCATTCTTCACGGTAATCATATTGGTTGGCAAAAAAGTGTTTTGTAATAAAAACCTTTATTCGGGCTCTGAGCGTATTGGACAAGAATAACGCCAGTAGCAGGGTTAAAGATAAAAACAGCAGCACCAACTGCACCACACCGCTCCAGTCTCCGCCCACATAACGAATGGCATAGCCGGCAATGGCCATCACAAACAAATAACCGCCAGCCAGCAGTAGCAGGGAGCTGTGCAATACCACATCGCGGGAAATAAAAATCTCTATTCCCCAATGCTTAATACGGCGAATCGCAATCACCAGCGCAGGTAACAGTAGCGCATAAATGTAACCACGGGCCGTCCAAAACATAGGATCGATACTGCTAACCATGGTAGCGTCAGCAAACATGACAAAATCAAATAAGCTGGTCGCTCCTAAGTACAATACCAAAGGTTTGTAGTGCCAGCGCTCAGAGCCAGCCTGACGATAAAGGGTTTCCAATAAAATCAGCATTACCAGCGGGATCACAGTTTGAATCAAAAGCAGCCATTTAAATGGCAATAAGCCCGCGCCACCAAGCACTAAGAATATTAATGGCAAACTGATACTGAAAAGCGTCACGGGTTGTGCCAACAAGCCGCGTAAACGAAGCGAATCCCGCTTCAAGACAGAAGAAATAAACATAAGCCATATTAACGACTTAGCACCTTCTGAGAACAGCAACCAACTGGTGCCTGTTAGCCCTTTCGCTACACTGATATGGGCGACGGACCAGAGTAAATTGGTAACCACTGCGATAAGCAGAAGACGCTTGGGCAAACCGGGGCGTCGAACTGTCAGCAACAGCAGGAAAAGCAACAGATTACCTGCCAGGCCCAGGCCATATCCTATGACGTCAAGCAACGTATATCCCCTTTGAATGATGACAAACTAAACCAGTATACAGTGACTGGGATGTCAGGCAGCCGTCTCTTGCTGATCGCGTCCGGAAATTCTCATCCAGGCTTTGCGGGCGAGATGGGGTGCCAGTAAATACAGCGGCATGCGCAACCAGTGTCCACGCAGATACAATACAAAATGCGCCATTTTTATTCTACGAGATACGGCCATGCTAGAGGCATTTACCAATACCTTAGGGAAAGCCCAATCCATAGCCTGAAGCGTAAAGCTTGCTGGCGCCCAGCGCTGACTCTGTTGCAAAACCGCTTCGGGTATTGGGGTATCAAGAATAAGTTGGGAGTATCTGAGCGCATAAAAACAAAGGCGGCCGACACCGAGTTGTTCGGCACGAAATAATAGCATTTCCCACTTATCGTTATCGGCACATAGGCGAAACAACAAGTCTAAATCAGACAGATCCCTGAGCCCTTTTTCAAACTCGCTTTCCATCAATAAATGGCAAAAAGAATGAATAATACGATCACATAAGGCCAGCACCAGATGCCCTTGAAAGTCCTCCAATTGCAACTCTTTTGCATCAAACGCATATCGGCAGGTAACGGGGAGCAGGCTATGGTGAACATCCAGCGCCATACCACGTTCGCGATGGGTCATGGGCGGTAATTCATGCATCCAACGCCGATAGTAGGAGCGGTCATAAGCGGTCATTTTCCCCTGACGCCAACCATGCAACCCCAATGCATGTTCAGCACTGTCCAGCTCAGGCCGGCTGATAAAAATATCGACATCAGAGAACACCCGTCCCTCTGCGACCTCATCATGCGCCAGGTCATAAGCTACACCTTTCAGAAATACCGGTCTGATGCCAACCATTTTCAGTGCGCGCTCAATATGCTCCACTTCAATGCGAATATCTCTGCGATGTGCCTGACTTACCACATCCGCAGATTGAAAGTGCCACAGCAAGGCAGTTGGGATATGCTGCAACAACTGCCGCTTAGTGAATATATGGAAAAATCTGGCCAGCAACCCGGTTTGGTAACATTCGGATAGAAAGGTCTGCCACTGCGCATCACTAAAGGCTTTAGCCTGCTCAGGAGTTTTCAGCGCTTTAACAATAAGTCTTTCAGACATCCCGCATTAACCCGTCCAATGCATCTACCGCCGCATTCAAATCGCCATCATACTCAAAGCGATAGCAATGCGCCTGGTCTAAATGTCTGGCTATGGCTTTAAAGCCTCGCTCCGCTAGTATTGGGTAATTGAATGACTGATTGGCTAACTGGAGAAATGCCTCACCCTTACTCAGATCTTGCAGGGTTCCTCCCTCGCTGTCGGCTTTGAATCTCGGGAAAATCACCAAACCTGGTAGCGCCTCCTTATCCCAACTTGCCAGACTGATTTGAGGAGCTTGTAGTAAAGCCACGGAACCTTTCTGGGTATCCTCTACGGTTCTGCTCATATTCAATCCGGATGGAAGCCCCGCAACTATCTTGATCGCTTTGTTCTTCAGACTGATTGGTCTGGGATTTGGCAGAATATGTCCAGAATCACAGTCAAGAATGGTTAATTCGTCCGACAGCAAACGAAAACCACCAATACTGACCAACGCCGCGCAAAGGGTGCTTTTTCCTGCCCCAGGCTGGCCTGGTAATATCAGTGCCTTGCCATACTTTTCCACAACGGCGGCATGTATAACCAATGCCTGCTGGAAGTGATTGCTGACACACCAATTTAATCCCCATTCCATTAGCGGTAGAGATTGATCTTGTGGCAGGGGTTGGAAGGGTAAATAGCCGTTGAAGCTGAAATTTACCTGAGGTTTGAATAAACGGCGATAACCACCAGATGGCGCTAGCTCAATATCAAAGTCAACAAAGCCCTCTTCGCATACTTCAGCGCCAGCATAGATTTGCAGAAGATCAGACGCGACATTTTCTATTGAACTTCGGACACGGGAAACAAAACGTCCAGTGCGAAAACAAACGCCTGTAGCCTTAAGTTTTCCATGCAACTCGGCGAGGGAATAGTTTGATAAGATCATATTGACTGCACCAGCAAGCCAGCGCTGAGCAGTCTATCGATTAACTGCAAAAATTCATCATCAGTGCCTGCAAATTGTTCGCGAAGAACACGGGAGGAAAATGGCACAGAGTCGCTTTGCTGGATAAAGTCATATAGCACTTTGGCTTTGGAAGGGAACAGCAAAGTCTGCTTGTACTGACCGACATACACCACCCAGTGGGGTGGTGTATGGTATTCGGTCAGTTGTATATCTGCTGCTTGAAGGGACCGCAATTTAACTACTTAACAAAGTACGGCAGGCTAAAGCTTAGAGTCCGTTCTGCCATTGTTGACTACCACCACCGTCAGCAATACTGACAAAGAAAGAGTTATAATCTTCATCCGTCATGGTATCTGAACGACCAAGCAGTATGCCATTACGTTCCAACTGAAATACTGTGTTAGTACTCGCCTGAAGCGTGGCGGCAGACATATTGGCAATTTCATACAGCAAATAGGAACCGATAATATCTTCCATATTGGGATAAGTCAGCATCCAAGGGTCAGGGTTTGAACCTGCCCCACCATTCGCCAGAAAAGCGGCATTTAGGAACGCCGCTGCAGCGTGCTGAGTTATTGAGTTAGTTTTGGTTTTGCCCCACAACTCCTGGCCCAACGTCGAGGATAACGCGCTGGTATAAGCCATTGTCGTACCTTCAGGTACGCCATTAACCATCTTGCGAATATATGTGTTAGACAGCCTGGCCGTAGTAAAGATAGACCTAAACATAGAATTAGGCGTCTCACCAGTGGCATTCCAGGCCCACTCATCGATTTGGCCATTTTGTCTCAACCAGTTGCCGGGACTCCAGCCGTTACATGTAGCGCCATCATGGACAGTAAGCGATGTACCCAATTGCACTGACATAAAGCCCGAAATGGTGCATCCAGCAGCCACGGCTGGGCGATTAGCCAATAGCAATAACGCCGGTGCAGCAGCACCCGCTTTCTTTAACCATTTGCGCCGACTAAGGCCCTGGCCTTGTGAATTTTTAGCCACTTCGAGAGAGTCAACTGCTTTATATTCGTCACTCATGTCCTAATTCCTAACAAATAGATCAGCGCTGAAGATCAGATACTGAAAGATAACTAAATATAATTACGCAAAAATCACACCAACTTTCAACCATTTGTTTTTAAAGGTTTTTACAAAACAACAAAAACTATATGTAAAAAAAGCGGACAACCAGTATCAACTAAAGCTCAGCCAATAAGGCGTTTAAATATTTTACGGGTATAGAGTAGGAAATGCCACTTGGTGATGAAAGCGCAGCCTCCTTACTTTCTTTCACAAACACTTTATTAATCAAGGCAACGACTTCACCCGAGTTCATGTCATATACTGGACTGCCGCTATTGCCAGGATACGCTGTGGCATCCATTTGATACACCATAAAGGGCTCTTTGAGCCTTTTCATCATCTGTATACTTAACTGCTGAGCATTGACACTGGGGATCACAACCGGAGTTAAGGCTGCGATCATGCCTTTGTGTGTCGCAGGATAAAGGCCCAATACCGCACCGATGGGAAACCCCGTAAAAGCCACATCCCGCCCGTCAGGAAGGTAAGCATCTTTAGCTAAGGTTAACGGTGGTACTCTATCCTTAATCTTCAAGATGGCCAAATCGTGACCCGGGTCGGTCTTAACTATCTCAGCCGGGCTAACTTTGGGTGACTCTCCCACACCGATGAAGACCACACGTCGCTGGTAAGCCTCTGGATCCAGGGCTTTCTCTACCACATGAAAATTTGTCACTATCAGTGTGCCGTCTCCGACAGCAAAACCGGTTCCCTGCAGAACATTTCTCGGTGACCCTAAAGGGTCGCTAACACCAATGCCAACCACTGATGGCTTAATCTTGGCGACCACAGTTTCAAATGCTGATTCAGCTAGCGCAACGGGTAGTTGAATCAGCATCAAAAAAATAAATAGCGTCCGTTTCATCCTTGTCCTACCTATGCCGGTTGATACTATTAAGCCTAACACTGATCGGCTATTTCGTTAAGACAACAGAGTAAGTTTGCTAAAATAAAACTAACGTGCCAAAACCTAAAAAGAGAAAGCAGTAATAACTGCCATACTTTTTTGACCTAAAGCAGAAAAATTTTAAATAAATCACATTCTTAAACTATTTGAGGTGATAAACTTATTTTTTAATAGGTAGTGTGACATGCAATGCAACTTCGCATGTTTTGGTCAGGCCTCTGCTGAGAGGAGCCAAAGGAAGCCAACAGGCGCTAAAATACTTCTGGAAACTAGGAATGAAACTGATACAGCGTGCGACAAACCTTCCCGTCATCGGCAGTTTGGCAAAGAAGGTACAGAAAATTCTTGCCGACAGACATGCCAAAAGCATTGCCTCTCATTTTTCGTACTATCTGAGGCCATGTTTTGCAGAAACTGAAGCTCTTAAAAATGAGAGCTTCAAAATCAGACACGGCGTGTACTGTGATGAACTGAAGTTTGAAGAACCACGACAGTCCGGTTTAGAAACTGACGAATTCGATGACCACGCTTATCACTGTCTGATTCAACATAAGTCCAGAGGTACTTATGCTGGAACCGTACGCGTCATCTATTCATCCAGTGAAGACCAGATACTACCTATAGAAAAATACTGCCAATCCGCCATAGGCAACGAGCACCTCCAGCCCAGCCGCTTTGAACGTCAGCGTATAGCAGAAATATCCCGACTCGCCGTACCAGCGGAATTCAGAAGACGTTCGGTTGATAAACACCAGGGAGCTGCTACCGGTGCAATCAACATGGATATCTATTCTGAACAGGAACTACGATGCTTTCCCTTTATTGCGGTAGGGCTCTATCTATCCGCTACCTCGCTGGTACTGCAAAAAGGTATTGATCATTGCTTTGTGATGATGGAACCAAGACTCGCCAGAAGTTTGAGATTTGTCGGCATTCCCTTTGAGCAAATTGGGCCTGTGGTTGATTATCACGGCAAACGAGCTCCTTACCATGTTAATCCCAATCGCATACCAGAAACGTTAAGCCCAGGTTTTAAAAAGCTGCTCTCAAGCATCAATAGCGAGATGCTTAAACAGCTTTGAACCTGATTCAAATACTGCACAGACTCAGCCAGTAGGAAAAAGAGAGGACAATTTATGTTTAACTATAAAGAAGCATTTTCCCGAAATATCGGCTGGGTAACGCAAGAAGAACAAGAAAGATTAAAAAATTGTCGCGTTGCTGTGGGCGGCTTGGGCGGTGTAGGCGGCGATCACAGCATAGTATGCGCGAGGATGGGTATAGGCCATTTTCATATTTCTGATTTAGACGACTATGACCTGGCCAACTTTAATCGCCAGGCTGGCGCTTCGATGGCCACTATCGGCAAGCCAAAATCAGAGGTTATGGAAAATACCCTCAGAGGTATAAACCCAGAAGCTGAGGTGAAAAACTTTAGCGAAGGGGTCAATGACGATAATCTGGAAGCCTTTCTGGACGGTGTAGATGTCTACATCGACAGCCTGGATATCTTCGCCTTGGATATCAGACGAAAGGTCTTCCAACGCTGTTATGAAAAAGGCATTCCCTGCATAACGGCAGCCCCTATGGGCATGGGAACTGCGATGTTGGTATTTATGCCAGGGCAAATGAGCTTTGAAGAATACTTTTGCATGCAGGACCCTAAACCAACAGATACTGACGAGCAAAAACAAAGAATATTTGAAGACAATATTATGCGCTTTGTTATCGGGGTATCGCCCTCAGTACAGCAGCGTCATTATCTGGTCGAGCGAAGCTCAGTAAACTTTTTCAAGAAAAAAGTCCCCTCTACCTGTATGGGAATTTCGTTGGCGGCGGGAGTTTTGTGTACCAATGTGCTAAAGCTTTTGCTAAATCGAGGGGAAGTGATTTGTGCCCCTCACGGCCTGCATTTTGATGCCTATCGCAACAAACTGATCAAAACCTGGCGCCCCGGGGGCAACAAAAATCCTTTGCAGAAAATAATGTTCTGGCGTCTGAAGAAGTTATTGGAACAAGCCTGAGGCTCATAAAAAAATCCGATGACAATGGTCATCGGATTTTTATGTTTATTTTCCTCGAAGGGAAGAAAGAACGATACTAAGCTTTGCGGTTACGCCCAAGCCCTGCCAGTACCAAAAGCCCCAGCGCCATCACAGCCAGTGCGGAAGGCTCAGGAACCGCAAAGGACACAGAACCATCGTGCTGACCAGTTAACGTCCAGGTGCCATCACCATTATCCACTGAAGTCACTTGCGATGGGTCGGTATTAAAGTCTACGCTGGCCATAATCTCTATAAATGCGTCTAGGTGATCGCCAAAGCTGCCTGTCGCAAAATTAAACACATCCCCAGCAACAACAGTATTCACCATGTCTCCTCCCACAGAGGTTACTTCACCCGTCAGCCTTGGACCGCCACTACTTTGCTGTGTACCAGTAACGCTTATAGTGAACAGTTCGGTAAAGTTGGTGCCCACCATGGTGGCATCATAGTAATAGAATGTGATATTACCTGAAGTGAAATTGGTCGTTAAACCAGCACCCAGGGTACCAAACAATTCAAACTGGAAGGTGATCCCCCAATCTCCATAACCGTTTTCACTCGGGCTGGTTGGATCAATAATGGATTGAGAAGGGTTAAAGCCCGTGATCTGATTAAGACTTACTGACGGCACGTTTCCATCAATAAAGCCGCCGGTTGTTGTAATAGCGTCACCGGCATCAGGCCCATTCAGATCGGCATCGGTGACTAATGTAGAAGACTGATACACATAGGTCATTTCATCAAGCCAGCCAGTAGTATTGTTACCATCGGCCTGGGCAAAACCGTTATCGCCAAAGTCAGCCCCAACATCAATGTAAAATTGGTCTGCCAATGCAGAAGGAGCCGCCACAGCAAAGAGAAGACCGGCACCTATAATTTTTGCTTTGAAATCCATAAGATTCTCCAATGTAAACGCGATTGTTCAAACACAACTGCCGATACATCAACTGCTGCAGCTATTCCAATTCAATCAAGCATGATTCAGGCCAAAAATTAACATGTTGTTTTTAATAAATTTACACAGAGGCGCTGCCGTACAATGTAAAAAAAACAGACAATAAAAATTGTCTGTTTTAATCAAAGCCCTCTTCATTAGTGGTGTATTAGTTAGCGAGCACTTGCTCATACCTCTGCCGATACTGGGGTTTATGCGGCGCCATTTCGGCGGCCATTTTCAACTTTTCGATAGCTTCGGCACGCTTCCCCTGCTTAAGCAATATAGAACCATAGGTATCCAGTATCACAGGGCTCTTAGGCGCCTGACGCAGAGCCATTGCCACATATTTCTCAGCAAGCGCAGGATCGCCTTGCTCATTTAACAACCAGGCCAAGTTATTCAGCGCCATGATATTTTCAGGATTGTCTTCCACCACGATCTCATAATGTTTGATCGCCTTGTCTGGTTCAGCCTCCATATATCGTTCAGCTAACCGCAGGCGCGTTCCCGCATCCAGAGGAAACTGCTTAAGGTGCTCCTCTAAGAACGCTAATGAAGCATTTTGCTCATCGTTATTTCGATACGCATTGGCAATAATGACCGCCATATTTGCGTTTGGACTTTCGGAGTACGATGCCTTGAGTAATGGAATTGCCTTATCAAACTGACCATCAGCATACTGTAAGCGCCCCGCCAAACCGAGAGCAAACGGCAAGCTTTTCACTTCATCAGGCAGAGCATTGAGCAGCTTCTTCGCTTCCTCTGCATCTTGGTTTAGTAACAGATAATGCGCTTTCATCAAACCTAACTCTGAATTGTTAGGATTCTTCCCTAAAGCATCATCAATCTTAGTTAATGCCTGCTCGAAGCGCTTTTCCATATCGTGTAATACAACTTCCCCAAGCCAAGCCTGAATGTTGTTAGGCTCGTTAACTTGCCATTTAGAGTAAAGCTCGAGCGCTTTTTCGGCTTCGTTTAATGTGAGGTAACTCTTAATTTGGATACGCCAAAACAGCGATGGAAAATTTTCCGAGGGATTCACTTTACTCAGTAAATCCACCACTTCGCCTGGGCGCTTATCCATTGACAGCGCACGCGCATAATTCAACCTGTAATAAATGTCATCGGGATGGCGCTCGAACGCTTCCTTCATTAAAGGCATCGCCTTTGATGTGTCGCCATGTTGGTGTTCCAGGACAAAATATTTGAATAAGCCAGCGATGTAATCAGGATTACCCAATGCAGACTTACGTGTCAGCGCTATGGCTTCATCTTGCCGGTTATCTTTTAGGGCTTTATCAGCAAAATAGTTCAACGCAAAGGCACTATTGGGCGAAACTGTCAGCGCTTCAGCAAACTTAGCATCCGCTTCAGCCACTTTCCCTGAACGCAAATAAACCAATGCAGCGTAGTTGTAACCATCTACATTCTGAGGCTCAGAGGCTATCCAATCATTAGCTAATTCCATCGCCTTGTCGTAATCACCTGCATCCAGATAACTTCTCGCTAACGCCCACTTGGCCTGAGACATATCTGCGCCCGAGGCCAAGGCTTGCTCAAGATCAACCACACCAGATAAGTCATTCAGTGACAGCTTTAACACCCCTATTCTGGCCAGTTGCATAGGATCATCGGTGTCGATGCCCTCGACTCGAGATAGCAGCTCGTTCGCCTGCTTGGTCATCCCTTTTTCAATCAGTTCAAAGCTGGCCTGAGTAAATAGTCCCACATCTTCGGCGGTAAGGTAATCCAATTGATTGAGTGTATTGAAGGCATCTGCATCATATCCAAGCCGCAACTGTATCTCAGCATACAACTTGCGCGCAGCATCATTCGAAGGAAAGGTATTCTGGATAATGCTCAGATGCTTGTGCGCTTGCTCCAGGTTATCTAGCTTGTAAGACGCGATGCCAGCGAGAAGACGAGCAACCGACGAGGTTGAGCCATAGTTGATGGCTTTTTCCATCGCCTCTTTAGTCCCTTCAAAATCGCCTTGATTAAAACGAACCACGCCTCTTAATTGGTTTAAATAGGGGTTATTGGCAGAAACCTTCAATAACCTGTCTATATACGGCTCAGCTTCATCAAATTTCCCGTCTTTAACCAATAAATCGGCCATAATAAACTTGGCTTGGTTATCCTCTGGAACCATATCGATATAAGTAGACAAGCTATCCACAGCAGCATCATACTTTTTGCTAATACCAGCCAGTTGCGCTCTAAGTAGATAGGCATCCGAAAACTCTGGGTACTTGGCAATCAGTTGATCGACCAATTGAATTGCTTCATCAACCTTACGATTATTCATGGCCATATGCGCCAAACCATACAGACTGTACGCTGATTCGGATGACAGTTCATTAGCCCTGGTAATAGTGCTGCTCGCTTCTGAAAATTTGTCTGTTCTGAACAGAGATAGCGCCTTATAAACCAACAAGGTAGTTTCAACGTCAGCATCTAACTCGGGGGCTTCATCTACAAGGTTTAATAACTCGGTATCCTTATGTTGCATATACAGTGCCTTCACATACAAAGGCAAAACCTCAGATGAAAGCTCGCCAAATTCATAAGCAACCCTCAGCTCTTTCTCTGCAGCGCTAGCGATTCCCCTTTCCAGATAGACCTTACCCAGTAGATAGCGAGCATTAACATCTTGCGGAGCGACAGAAATGGCGTTCTTTAATGCAATAATTGCCGCTTCCTGATCGCCAGACTCAAGTAATTTCTCGGCTTCCAACTGATATTGCTCAGCGCTTTTCTGACCACAGGCTGCCAGCGATAACGCTGCAATCAATGCAACACTTATAACATTTAACTTCATTTCCAATCTCCGATATTGGTACGCATCGCACCCCTTCCTATAAAAGTAAGGTACATTTAATTCCAAGACTTACAAAACGGCTCTTATATTACAAGCCCACAACGCCATCTAGTCCATTAGCTTAATGGGGGACAACGAGAAAAACCAACACGAAAAATCTCCCCTTTTACATCTCTGCGACTTAAGTACTAGCAATAGTTCATAACATCAGGTTCAGAGAAACAACAAGAATTGTCATCACATTTAGATTGGTTAATTTCGGATGTAGAACCTGCAATCTCGAAAAATCACAATCTAAGCTTAGTATTATCTTCTATTTTTCAGGCAAAAAAAAACCGAGCCATATTAGCTCGGTTTTTAAAAATTAGCAGGCTACATTAAGCTTTACGACGACGACCTAAGCCAGCCAAACCTAACAAACCCAGACCAACAACGGCCAGTGATGAAGGCTCTGGCACAGCGAAGGATACTGAGCCATCGTGCTGACCAGTCAGATTCCAAGTGCCGTCACCGTTGTCCTGAGCAGTGATTTGTGAGGGGTCAGTATTGAAGTCAACACTGCTCGCAATATCTACCAACTCATCAAAGTTACCTTGTGAGAAATTAAATACATCACCCACTGCAACACCGTTGATTGAACCAGCGCCAAAAGAAGTAATGGTACCAGTCAAGCGAGGACCACCTACACTCTGCTGAGTGCTGCTGATATCAATTGTAAACAACTCGATAAACTGAGCTGTAGTTGGTGTAGTGGCATCATAATAATAGAAAGTGATGTCACCTGAGGTGAAATTAGTTGTCAAACCAGTACCCAAAGTACCAAACAGTTCAAACTGGAAAGTAATACCCCAGCTACCGTAACCGTTCTTGCTTGGGCTAGATGGATCAATAACGCTTTGAGATGGGTTAAAACCAGTAATCTGGTTCAAACTAACGGATGAAATATCACCATCAGTAAAACCACCGGTAGTAACAATTGAATCACCTGCATCAGGACCGTTCAGGTCAGCATCAGTCACAACAGTATTAGACTGATATACGTAGGTCATTTCGTTCAACCAACCAGTCGTGTTGTTGCCAGCGGCTTGAGCGAAACCGTTATCGCCGTAGTCAGCACCAACATCAATATAAAACTGATCAGCCATAGCAACTGGAGCACTAGCAATAAGAAGAAGCCCCATGGTCAAAGATTTAACATTCATGATTTACTCCCATAAATCGAATCATGGCAACAACGCCTGCCATGAATAAGCACGCTCCGTGCCAAAAATACAAAACATTGAAAATAAAGAGATTTTTAGCATTTCGGCAACTAAGAATTCAGATGATGTAAAAATAGCTGACAAAGTTTTTAACTTTAGAATGTCATGAGAAGTCGGATGAATTTTGTTCACGGCGTGAAAAACGTAAACATCTAGATCAGGTCGAGTATGCCCGGAAATGAAATTTAGCAACCTGATACTAAGCGTCGTTGCCAAAATACGTCCGTTGCTCTGACTTAGCAGCGTCAACTCATCTTTTACATACGGAAGAACTTACTAAGGCCGGTGTAACCTATTTCGCTATGCGGGCTGACTTGCAAGGCTCGCAGGTCGGCTTTCGTTATTATGAAGTCACCCCACCACACAATGGGGCAACTTCAAAACCAAGCAGTCCTATGATGAACGCTCTGTATTAAAAGCGACTAAATAAGCCGCGCGTATCGACTACCACTTTTGTATTGATATCGTTACTTTGCAGCGCTTTAAACGGCTTATGGTCAACCAAGACTACAAGTACGTTAGCCACTTCCAAAGCATGTTGCAGGGAGACAAGCTCAACTCCTTGCCCCTGTAACTTTGCCGGCAACTCTTGAATATTCGGCTCCACAGCCAGGATCTGACCAACATTGGCTTTGGCCAACTCACAAGTAATATCCAACGCTGGACTCTCACGCAAATCATCAATATCAGCTTTGAAAGCCAGTCCTAAACATGCAACCACCGGGCGTTTGAACTGATCAGCGGCCTCTTTAATCTTACTAACCACATATTCAGGCTTGTGATCGTTGATTTCGCGGGCAGTGCGGATAATCCGCGCTTCTTCTGGCGCTGAATCAACGATAAACCAAGGATCCACGGCAATACAGTGGCCACCGACGCCAGGCCCTGGACTCAGGATATTGACGCGGGGGTGACGATTAGCCAGAGCAATCAATTCCCATACATTAATCTTTAACTTGTCACTGATAATCGATAACTCATTGGCAAAGGCAATATTCACGTCACGGAAAGAGTTCTCCGTGAGCTTCGCCATTTCAGCGGTGCGAGCGTTGGTGGAAATGCAATCACCACGTACGAAAGTTTTATATAGTTCAGTGGCTTTCTCACAGCACTTGGATGTAATGCCACCAATAATACGATCGTTCGATACCAACTCTTCCAGAACCCTGCCTGGCAGCACGCGTTCAGGACAATGTGCTACATATATATTAGGTTCACCGCTGGACACGCCGGGGAAGTTCAAGTCAGGTCGCTGTTCTTGTAACCAGGACGCCAATTTTTCAGTTGCTCCCACAGGGGAAGTGGACTCGAGCACGACCAGATTACCTTTTTCCAATACTGGAGCAATGGCTTTGGCAGCCGCTTCAATATAAGACAAGTCAGGCTGGTGCCCGTCCTTGAAAGGCGTTGGCACCGCAATCATAAAAGCATCAGCGGGTTCGGCAGTCATCGACGCACGTAGTTTACCCATAGTTACCGCAGCCTGAACCACCATGTCCAGATCCGGTTCGACGATATGTACTTTACCTTGGTTAATGGTCTCAATTGCTTTTTGTGACACATCAACACCGATCACCTCGATTCCACGAGAAGCGATAACAGCAGCGGTAGGCAAACCAATGTACCCCAAACCAATCACTGAAACTTTTTTAAAAGCCATTTTCTATATTCCTAAAATTACGTTTGCGATTCGCTCACATGCTTTGCCATCACCATAAGGATTGTGGGCGACACTCATTTGCTGATATGCGCCATTATCATCCAGTAGTTTGCATACTTCATTCACTATCAAAGCATCATCCGTTCCGACTAGCTTTACAGTCCCCGCTTCAACCGCTTCGGGACGCTCGGTGGTATCCCGCATCACCAGCACAGGTTTACCTAAAGAAGGTGCTTCCTCCTGGATACCGCCAGAGTCGGTTAGAATCAAGTAAGACTGACTCATCAGGTAAACAAATGGCAAATAGTCTTGCGGCTCAATTAAATGAACCTGTTTAGCATTGCCCAAGATGCGTTCAACCGGTTCTCTCACGTTGGGATTTAAATGCACCGGATAGCATATCTGCACATCATCACGCTCGGACAGTTGTTGAAGGGCATGACAGATCCTTTCAAAGCCGCCACCAAAACTCTCGCGACGATGGCCAGTAACCAAAATCAGCTTCTTGGAGGGATCGATAAAATCAAATCGCTTAGTAAATTCTGTCTTCAGCGAGGCATCAGTCGTTATTTTTTCAACCACTTTCAGTAGGGCATCGATCACGGTATTGCCGGTGACAAAAATACTTTCATCTTTAACATTTTCAGCCAGCAAATTAGCGCGAGAACCTTGAGTTGGCGCGAAGTGCAGCGCCGTCAGCGCCCCGGTCAATTTGCGATTGCATTCTTCCGGCCAGGGGCTATAAATATCCCCAGTGCGCAAGCCTGCTTCCACATGTCCCACCGGAATACGTTGATAAAACGCAGCCAGAGAGGCCGAGAACGTCGTGGTGGTATCACCGTGCACTAAAACCAAATCAGGCTTGGCATCCTGCAGCACCGCCTTTAATCCGAGTAACGCGCGACTGGTAATGTCATAAAGATCCTGGCCTGGTTGCATCAAGTCCAAATCGTAGTCAGGTGTTAACTCAAACAGGTTCAGAACTTGATCCAGCATCTGTCGATGCTGGGCGGTGACACAAACCTTCACCTGCAATTGAGGATGTTGGCGCAAGGCCAATACCAACGGCGCCATTTTAATCGCCTCTGGTCGGGTTCCAAATACCAACAGAATATTCTTAAATGACATAGTTCCGCCTCAAAACTAGACTTTACTTTCTACAAATGACACTAGGCTGCCGAAGGTCTCAAACACTTCGGCACTGATTTCATCGTCATCCACTTCAAAACCGAAATTTTCTTCCAGCGTTGTTAGCAATGTCACTATCGCCATGGAGTCAAATTCAGCAATGGCACCTAATAGCGGACTGTCGTCATCAAAACGGGTGTCTTCGTCTAATTGTAAGGTGCTAAGAATGATAGTTCTGACGTGCTCGGCAACCATGAAAATTCCTATTAACTGAAAATAATTAATGATTCCATCAGCCTATCCGTGGACAACGGTGATAGGCTTGTTCAATATACGCATTGTTTCATTATTTTTGAGATTTAGGAACCGTCAGGTTACAAAGGAATTACGTAGTCCTATGCCACGCTTTGTTCATCAGTTAATTACACACACCGCGCAAATTACGCCGCATAAAACGGCGCTAATTTTTAAACAGCAGAATTACTCATATCAAGATCTGCAAAATAACCTGGAAAAATTAGCCTCCGCGTTTACCAGTTTAAGCATTAAACGTCATGACAGAATTGCTGTTTACCTGCCGAAATGCCCGGAAGCCGTACTAAGCCTTTTTGCCAGCAGCGCTTCGGGTGGGGTCTTTGTGCCAGTTAACCATGTACTCAAGGCTGCCCAGGTGCAACATATACTGACAGATTGCGATGTCAGCATTTTGGTTACCAGTTCTGACCGTGCCAGAGCATTGCAAGAGGTTCTGCCTCAATGTGAACAGCTCAAGCATGTAATCCTGATAGATAAAATGCAGGATCTCTCCATACCGCAGCGAGTACATGTTTTACCAGATCTACTAAATACTGTTGATGCAAAGCCGGTTAACACCGCGACTGACAATGATATGGCGGCTATCCTCTATACGTCAGGCAGCACCGGCAAGCCCAAAGGTGTGGTTTTGTCACACAGGAACATTGTGGCTGGCGCGGAGAGCGTATCTGAATATTTATGTAACCATGCTGACGATGTCATCCTGGCCTTGTTGCCGATGAGTTTTGACTATGGTTTAAATCAAATCACAACCGCTTTTTTGAAAGGCGCAACCTGTGTATTGATGGACTATCTGTTACCCGGTGATGTGGTAAAAACCATCGAAAAGCACGGTGTGACAGGCTTAGCTGCTGTTCCTCCCCTTTGGCAACAACTGATTAAAGCCAAGTGGAGCGAGTCCGCCGCGGCCTCCTTGCGCTATTTCACCAACTCAGGAGGGGCCATGCCCGCGCCGGTACTCTCGGAACTACGTGGGATATTCCATAATGCAAAGCCCTATTTGATGTATGGCCTGACGGAAGCCTTCCGCAGCACTTACCTGCCACCTGAACTGGTTGATGAACGTCCAGGTTCAATGGGCAGAGCCATTCCTAACGCAGAAATCATGGTGGTACGTGAGGACGGTAGCGAGTGTGCACCGGATGAACCAGGAGAATTAGTTCATCGTGGTCCGCACGTCAGTCTTGGCTACTGGAATGCACCAGATAAAACTGCTGAGCGTTTTAAACCCGTTCCCAAATCTGTCAGTGGCCTGGTACTGACAGAAATGGCGGTATGGTCTGGGGATACAGTAAAAAAAGATCAAGACGGCTTTTTGTATTTTGTCGGACGTCGTGACGAGATGATTAAAACCTCCGGTTACAGGGTAAGCCCTATGGAAGTGGAGGATGCTTGCTATGCTGCCAGCGACCTTATCGATGAAGTGGTCGCCTGTGGCGTTAGCGACCCCGAACTCGGTCAAGCCATTGCTGTGAAGATTGTGCTGAAGAAAGACGCCCATCTGAATGAGGCCGAAGCGTTGAAGTTGATTAAAAAAGACGCCCCAAACTTTATGCACCCTAAGTATCTGGAGTTGGTAGATGCCCTACCACGCAATCCTAACGGCAAGGTAGACCGCAGTGCCATTAGTCAGGAATTAAAATCGAGGTATGCACAATGAATAAAGCTGTACCGGTGCATGCGCCCATGAATCAGTTTGACGTGAAAGACCAACAGCTACTTGTTGGCGGTAAGCGTCTGGATGACATCGCCGCTTTGCTGGATAAAGAGGTTTTTTATGCCTACGATACCGAGGTAATAAAGCGCCAAATCGCAATTTTTCATCAACATATACCCGCGGCGATTAAGTTGCACTTTGCCATCAAAGCGAACCCTTACCCTGCCCTGATTAACCGTATGCGCCCTCTAGTGGCGGGGTTTGATGTTGCTTCGCATAAAGAGATGCTATTGGCTTTGCAAAGCGGCATGCCCAGTGAAGACATTAGCTTCGCAGGGCCGGCTAAGCAGATTCCGGAAATTCGCGCTGCCATCATCGCAGGAGTGACCCTGCACGTGGAATCAGAAACTGAGCTGCAACGTGCTATAGAGATAGGGCAGCAGTTGAGTGTAAAACCCATTGTCGCGTTTCGCGTGAACCCTGCCTTTGAGCTTAAAGCCTCGGGCATGAAAATGGGCGGCGGGCCTAAACAGTTTGGTATTGATGAAGAACGTCTGTTTGAATTATTGCCAGAACTGGATTATTCGCAGTTTGATTTTCGTGGTTTCCATATTTTCTGGGGTTCTCAGAACCTTAAGCAGGACGCCATTATCGAGGCCCACGATAACACCTTTGCATTGGCCCAAAAGCTAATCGACGTCACCCCGGTTGCCGTCAGAACCATTAATCTGGGCGGCGGTTTTGGCATCCCTTATTTTGCCGGTGAGCAGCGCCTCGATCTGACCCCGATAGGACAAAATCTACAACGCTTACTTGAACAGCATCCTTTGATGAGCGACATAGAATTAGTGATCGAGCTTGGTCGCTTTTTGGTGGCAGAAGCCGGCATCTATGCCGCTAAAATTACCGATATCAAAGTCTCCCGTGGTCAAACCTTCCTGATGACCAACGGCGGTTTGCATCATCACTTGTCAAACTCTGGTAACTTTGGTCAGGTTATTCGCAAGAATTACCCGGTCGCCATCGGCAATAAAATGGGCAACGTTCCCAGTGACGCCAAAGTCATGGCGGTAGGCCCGCTTTGTACACCTTTGGATACCCTGGCCGATAAAATGACACTACCACAGGCTGAGGTAGGCGATTGGCTGGTGATCTTCCAATCTGGTGCCTATGGCCCCACCGCCAGCCCGCAAGACTTTTTAGGGCACCCTCATGTCACAGAGGTTGTACTTTAATCCAGCTGTAACCCGGCCTTAAGCTTCTGCCATTCAGGCAAAGTTGTAGTGAGGCCGGTTTTATCCTGTTCAATAATATCGGTGATGGACGCTTTGTTCAGCGCCCGGCTGACGCCCTCATCGGAGTCGACTTTATTCAATACATCTAACATTAAGGCCCCCAGGCTGGGACGATAATGTGCGGGTTCCCAAAACCACTTCATCGCATTATGCGGTTCCTGCAGATTCACTGTTTCATTCGTATAGTGGTTAAAGCCGCTAAAATCCAAAATTGCCATGTTTCCCAGTGGTATATCCAGCTCGGCTAACATCTGCTTCCAACGCAGAAACAGATCAAAATACCCTGCCTCGCTAATCACATGTAAGTAGCTCACATGGTAGGGATTAATAAATAACTTCAGTTCAACATGCTTACTGGCTGCTTCATCAATGAGCTCTTGCAGTAATTTCAGGTAATGGCTCTTTCCCTTATCATCAAAAAGATATAATGGTGAATCCAGACGCTGAGCGACTTCTGACAGCTTTTGCTTGAAGAGCACCTTCAATCCTTCATGATGAACAATCTCCAAATAGCTTTCCGCAATGTGCGTCCCCTGGGGATTAATATGATTCTGCCGGGAGTTCTGTCCAATCAGCGTAGATGCAGAATCAGCAAGTGTATTCAACGACAGCAAAAACTGCAGGGGATTGAAGTCCTCGCTTAACACTTCAAGCTCTGCTGAACTACCTGTCTGCGCGCGGGATAAAAAATCCAGAAAGTCCAAGCTGAGGTACAAGGTGGTCAGATTTGGATTATTCTGCAATTGTGTATAGGCACGATTAAATTGATGTAAGAGCCCTATGCCAGGAGACGCGTAATTGTATACCCCTTGGCCGGCAAAACCGGCATAGCCATCATCCAGGCCTATTTCCACTCTTGAGTTACCCACTATGATAATTGCCGGCTGTAACTGCTCAATGCGGTAGCTTTTTGTTTGCCGTCCTCGTTCCGAAGACTCTATTTTTTTAGCATTAATACCTTCCAGAGCCGGTGACCAATACAAAGCGTAGGGATCCACAAACCAGTTAACCAAGGCGGATACACTCAACACAGACACAAAAGCAAACAGCAGGCGTGTTAAATAGCTCATTCGTTCCTCAGAATTGAAAATACAAGAATTCGCTTACCTGCCCTAAGGTCATCACCCCCAAAGCCAAAGCAGCTGCACACAACCAAGCCCAGCGACTGGAGGCTTGCCAGGTTAAGCCTCTGACCAGCTTTAGCCCCGGCCAAAAAGCAGAAAGTGAAGAAAACACAAAATGACTGTCCAGTGATCCCTTCACTTTGCTGAAAAGGTCCTGAACATTAGGCATCAGTATGCAAACCGGCAGTAACGCCACGATCCAAAGCCAAGTCGCAACAAACTGTCCTCCCCCCTGACTATTGGCTTGCACCCCAAAAAGGTCAAACACTGGATGTAACATATCTAACCGACTATACAGAGCATTGGGAATAGAGACGCCATTCGCGCCGGCCATAGAGGATAGCATCCCCAAGGCACCGTCTAAGGTGACGGCCCGGAAAAACACCCAGCCGACCACAACAGCCAACATGGTCAGCGTCCAACTCCAAAACACATATAACTTATTGTTTTGAGGTGAAAAGCCCAATAAAGCTAAGGCTCGGGTCCAGATCTGGTGAGTGGCTAGATAACCACCATGCAAAGCTCCCCAAATGACAAAGTTCCAACCAGCTCCATGCCAGAGGCCACCGAGGAGCATAGTAATAAACAAATTCTGATAGCGACGAAACTCCCCACGCCGATTTCCACCCAAGGGAATATAAATATAGTCTCGCAAGAACCTAGATAAAGTGATGTGCCAGCGGCGCCAGAACTCAGCAATATTGGCGGCTTTATAAGGAGAATAGAAATTCAGCGGCAAGATAATACCAAACATTCTGGCCAGCCCGATGGCCATATCCGAGTAGCCAGAGAAATCAAAATAAAGCTGAAAACTATATGCCAGTGCCCCGCCCCAGGCGGTAAAGAAATCCAGGCTTTCACCCGCATCAGCCGCAGCAAATACAGGGTTTGCGTAGACTGCCACACCATCGGCTAGCACCGTCTTCTTAAATAAGCCAATGGCAAAAATAGACAGGCCAATTGAAAAATTACCGGCGTTAAAACGATAAGCACTGCCAGATGCAAACTGTGGCAGCATTTCTTTATGATGGACAATGGGACCGGCGATTAACTGCGGAAAGAACGATACAAAAAGACAATAATGCAAAAAGCTATATTCTTGTGTGATGCCTTTGTAAGAATCCACTAGGTAAGCAATTTGCTGAAAGGTAAAAAAGGATATCGCTAGGGGCAAAAAGACATGGCCAATGTTCCAATCACCGCCGGTAAGACTATTTATATTGCTGACAAGAAATCCGGCATACTTGAAATAACCCAGTAAGCTAAGATTCACTACTATGCCTAAAACTAGTAAGGACAGGGGGCGCCCCTGACGGCCCAAGGCCCTACCCAGAAAGTAATTAAACAGCATGGAACCCGCCAACAAAAGCAGGTACTTGGGATTCCACCAGGCATAAAAAAACAGTGAGGCTACAACCAGAACAGCAATTGCGGACTCTTTACCAAAACGATCTGCCACTATAAAAAAAGCAAACAAGGTAACAGGCAAAAAATAAAATAAGAACTCGACCGAATTAAACAGCATTTTTCGTGTCCTGCTTGTTTTTTGTGGCCATGATAGAGAAGGAGAGCAAGTAAAACAATAAAGATACCCTTGCTGAGTCAAGGGGAGTGCCAAACACCCCAATCATTGCAAATCCGCAAGTTCCAGCGACAATCGCAGGAAATACAGAGGGAAGACTTCGATGACTCTTTATAAAAACAACGGCAAACATGAAAGCGTATAAAATGCTGCCTAAAATTCCAAGTTCGTAGAACCAATGAAGGTAGGTATTCTTGATATGCCATGGCAAATGAGAAAAGTCGTTATAAAAATACCAATGGTCACTGCCGAACTTAAAATCACTATTATTCAGTAGCGGAATATTATCCTGCCAAAGTTGCAGGGCTTGCACTTCCACCACAGAACCCTCGGTGTAATTCTTAATATGGAAAAATAAAGGCCAATGTAAAGGTAAACCACTTGGACCGATTTCATCAGCGTGCAAGGTCAACTCAAATCGGCTGATATCCTGAGCATCCGGCTTATCGAAAAAGGTCCCGGTGCAACGTCGTTCAGTATTGCTGGCAAAAATCACATTGCGCTGGCACAAGTATACTCCAACTCTGGCCTGCTCCGGGTTGTAAAGTGTCGCAGTGACACGCAGTGGCGTTTCGGAAGACAAACTGACACGTTGCCCGACCGACATATCTGCACTTCCTCCCAATAGCAAAGCGCCCGCCCCCTCTTTTTGGCGGATATCGAAACTTCCAGTGTGACTCAATGAATCAGGGTTATGCAGCAAGTAGTTGCGAGGAAAGCTCCCAACCCCGTTGCCCCAAAGTACCGTGAGCGGACCTTTCTTTGAACTGTCCAGCACGTTTTGCCAATGGTCAAATCGAGTTTGCAAGTCTGCCTGCACCGTTTCAATCCTGCTACCTATCTGATATCCCCCCGCCATCTGTCGAAGCAGAATCAACGAGGGCCCTAGCAGCACAAATACTAAAACCAATTGCCCCCACTTCACCGGTTTTAATCGGCTGGCCATTTGCACTAACGCCACAGGCAAAAGTAGTGCGGTAATCCCAAGTAAACCAACACTCAGGGGGCTAACTGAAATCCATTGGTGGCTGAAGTGGTTAATGATCAGTTGGTAGATAGCAAACCCCATTCCAAACGCCAGCAGCAGAATTCGCGAGATTGGGTTTAACTGGGGGATTCTTATCACCAACGCAGCACCCAGCAGCGTACCGCCAATAATGAGCCCGCCAATACTGCCGGTTAGCTTTAGTGCCAGCACACAGAGCAGCGTAAAAAGTAAAACCGGTGAAAACCATGTTTTCATGATGGAAATACTGCCTATTCGTCGCTGATACAGATGCAAAATCACAAAAAGAAAAATGCTGACAAATACTGCGATGTAAGTGGTACGTGTGAAGCCTGCAAATGTGATATAGAGCAACCCAAGCAGCGCTGCGGCACTAAAAAGTTTGAAGACATGACTCGCTTGAACCAGCCCCCACAAACAAAAAGGCAAGAGCAAGATGATCACACCATCAATGACTTCTCCCCCAGTATGCATTTCACTGAAAATGCCTGTTGTACGGTAGGAAGAACTGGCATCTAACAGGCTGTTGATAAAGGCATAACCGATGCCGTGCTCCACCAGAGTATTCAGTACCCCTCGCTCCCAAAGCAGGGTAATCAATAACACGATGGAAGCGGACAACATACCGGTCAGTAACCAACGGGGAAAGGCCTCGCGTTGCTGCATTGCCCATAGCACCAGAGGCAACAAAAAAATTGCCCATACGGCGGTTTTAGCCAATTTGGCGCCGTAAACATCTTGATAATAAGGATTGTGCCAAACAGGCTCAGCGATAAACTCAAAAAGCAGCCAGAACTTCCCTGACCATGCGAGCAGCAGCACCAACAGCATGACTAGCCCAAGGACAAATCGCTGATTGTGAAATTGGGGGAATACCAAAGTGCCGCGCAGATAGCCTATGCCAATAGTCAACCACAACACAAAATCCCATTCATTGACCACGAAGCGTCCACTCGATTGAGTCAAATCAACCCCAACTGCAACCAAAGGAACAACCAATAACCAACTTAAGGGGAAAACAATCAACAAAAAGGCATAAGCGACACCAAGTCCCAACATCAGCAGCTTGAATACAGGAAATTCAGCTATGCCGTAAAATGCCAGAGCTAAAAAAGCCCCCCCAATGGCTTTACATATCCAATCCGTCGTATGCCACGACTTGAACAATGGGATTCTCATTCCCCATGTCTCCCTGTAAGCTATTGACTAACTTGAAATACGTTAGTGACTATGCGCGCCTCGAACATTGCTTTAGTTTCGCTTCTTTCCTGGCTGATTGCCATAGGGACAGGATTTGGCTTAGCCGCTATTGGGCTTGGCCAAACGCCTTTTGTTCAGGCAGAGAATCTCATTAAAGCAAATCTCACTCATAAATCGGCCGCCGTTTCACTTAACACTCCTCATCCCAGGCTAACTCCTGCTATCCAACATGGCGAAAACTTAACCCGCTATCTGGCAATATTCCGACAAGGCCCTAATCAGTTTTGTCAGGAGCAACGCCTGACCAGCCAAATCACTTGCCTAGCCCTGACGGGGCACCCTAGGGCATCAACCCAGCTGCAGACATTGATTGAGGCATATTCACTATCTGCATGCACAGCAGCGGGCAACAAGAATGACGCGTGGCGACTTGCTATAGCGCTGGATCAACTAAAAGCAGCAAATCCCAATGTCAGCTACAAGGTGATTGAAGAGAAACTAAAAAACTCTTTGCAACAATGTTTAGATGTACTTGATGCCAGTAGTGCATCGTTGTGGCATGGGCGCTTTTCGCTAGGTGCAGAAGCATTCATCGTTGCTGCAAGCCTTTATGACGAAGGGGCGTTGCTAGAAAGAGCCTTCTACCATTTCAAGCAAAGTGTGTTGGCGCTGGCTCTCACTGAAGGCTGGCCCGGCGGTTTCAACTATTGGGTACAAAATCGTGGCCTGACCTTCTATCTGGCCGTAAATACTTACCTGCAAAGTGGTGATGACAAAGAATTTAAAGCGCAACTGCAACAATTAGCGCTACGCAACGGCCTTTGGCATATCTACATGACCAGGCCAGATGGACGTGTTCAAGCTAGCGGAGATGAAGGAAGTCGCACTGATTTGAAGGAAGAGAGCAAAAAAGTGCTGGATCTCATTGCAAGAATTACCCAAGACCCGGCCATTGCCACATTTGCTGATTACATCCAGCACCAACATGGCCGGGATAGTTATTACCGTACTGATCATTGGTTGATTCCTTTTACCTTTGACCCTGGCCTCGATCACCTACCGGCCGATAAAGGATTAGCGGTATTCGATGGGTGGCTGCCAAATCAGGCTATATTTGGTCGCCACTACTTGAACCAGATAATTCTGCGTACAGGCTGGAAGTCAGATGACAGTTACGTCTTAATTAACGGCGGCCAACAATTCAGCCACCATCAACATGCGGATGCCGGACATTTCACCTATATGTTTGAGGGGGAGCCCGTCGCCGTTGATGGCGCTGTCTACGACAGCATATTAAGTGATTTCAGGCTGAATTATGGCATCAGAAGTAACGCCAAGAATCTGCTCAACGTTTCATTTGCTGATACGGATTACCAGCCCAGCTCTCAGTTCAAAACTAATCAGCAGGACGGTTCTCAGCATCTGTCTATGCCCCATGGCAGCGCTATTCGTAGCGTTGAACACTGGCTTCAGGAGACTAGACGAAGCAATAAGTATAAAAGGGCGGAAATACAACACTACACAACAAACGAGACAGCCCAGGTAATACTAGATCTTACCCCCGCTTATTTATCAGGGGGGACAACAGGAAATATCATTCGAGAATTCACCTTTAGCAACAATGGTCGCTTGCAAATTACAGACAGTGTTAAGCAAACAGGTGGCATCCTGTTGAGTCATTTGAATCTGCCTGGATTAGAGCGTAATACCTGTGTCGATAGCGACCAGGCTGAACAAATTCCTCTATCCGATAACCTCCGGCTAACGATTAACACCCAAGGCATACCGGCCTGTGATACAAGTTTTGCCGCGCAATTTTTTGACATACTGGAAAAGCAGCTTTCTCGCCAGCAAGAGCTGGCAAAAGGGAAAGCTTGGTCCGACGGCCCTTTTCATGTATTAACAGGCGCAGTCCAAACCAATCAGGGCAAGGCCAGGGTGGTATATGACTTCCAGCCTTTAGAGTGATGCAACAAAATCAATGGTGAGCAATTCGACCTGTTGCTTCCAGCTACGATTGGAAAAGGTATGGTCTGCGTCTTTGATGCGCTTAACACTCACCTTGTTCTTTAACGCCTTTTTCCAATTTTTATCGCTAAAAGCGACCTGTTCAAATTCACGGGCCGTTAAGTCATTGCCACTTAGAATCAGACAAATCTTATCCTGATAGGCCTGCATACCTTTGAGCATTCTGGCCTGATAGCTTTCCTCAGCGGCAGTCGAAGTGGCAGCCGCGTCTTTAGCGAAGCCCTTGGCATCCGCAACACTGGCCTTTAAATTGACTCCACCGCGTAATAATTTCTTCCAAAACGCCTTGCTTAGCAATCGTTGCAAGTAATAGTGCTTAAGCATGGTCTGCCCTTGAGCCGATTGACTTTTTAACCAAGGATTCATCAATACCAGTCCCGTCACACGCCTATCCTGGCAGGCATAAATCATTGCCGCTGACGCTGCATCACAAAGTCCCCATATGACAAAGCGCTGCAGGCCACTGGTAAGTGCAAACTGGTTCAGAGCAGCCCCGATGTCAGTATCAATCTGCTCAAATCCCTGTTTGTTGCCAGCGCTATCTCCCATCCCACGATAATCGAAGCGAAATGAGGCGATACCCGCAGTGGCCAGTGCTCGAGATAACTGTACAAACTGACGGTGACTGCCAACACGATATTGCGGTCCGCCGACCACGATAAGTACGCCTATTGTTGAATCTTGCTCTAGGGGAGCATGGAATATCCCCACACATTTATCATCGTTGACCGAAAAAACCTGCGCAACTTCCTTCGTCATAAGCGACCTATAATCTTCTCGTGAACCGCGTGCAAAGCAGGTTCGGTGTAAATATCCGGAATCTGCCAGAATGTTTGCACATCGACAGCATTAAAACGCGCATCGGGCCACCCTTTCTGGAACTTTCCAACCGCAGGAGGAAGCACTTTGGCGCCCAATTCAAGCCAATCCAATGATGACAATAAAGGACTCTCTGGATTAATGCTCAGGGCTTCAATACTGCTAAGCAATGACTCATTGATTGGATAGCCAGCCACCTCAACTACCTCTCCCTGCCGAATCTTCTCCCGCCAATCCACTTTCTCACCACCATTGAGTACATGATTGGTATGCTTAAGTCGAAGCAGCTGATTAGATAGCGTTTTTCCACTTGTTATAGGTTTCCAGACTATTTGTCCTTGTATATTCAACGCCTCATGCAACTGAGGTTGAAAATGCAATTGCAACAAAGCACCAAACCGCACCCCCAACAAGATAATCTGCCCGGCTCCCTGTTGAGAAAGCCAAGCCCCGGCATCCAACACATTCTGCAACCAGATCTGACTAGTGCTATCTTCTAGTTCACCCTGACTATCACCTGTACCCGCATAGTCCAATTGAAAGAAGCTGGTACCACGAGTTGATAAATACTGCCCTAACTTAGCCACGACAGCCCGTGAAAGGTTTAATTCTTCAAATAACCCGGGAACACATAGAACCAGCTGCTTTGTCGAAGCAGGGCCATATCCGGTTAGCAGAATCTGTGAATCACAAGACGGTATAAACTGTGCAGAAATCATATTATTACCTGAACTAATCCGGCTGTTTATTGTTCGGTTTTACGTGCTTACTTAAGGTGGATATCTTGTTGACTAATGCCTTCGCCTGCCCAGCAACACGTTGCCTATTGCAGGCTTGGATCCCCAACAAGGGCTGCCGGGTGTCCATCCAATCCTGTTTGTAGGGATCATCACCGGTTAAGAAGTCAATCCTAGATACCTTGTCCTGCTCGATAACCCAGTCGAACATCTTTGCACTGAGGACAGTTCCTACACTCTGCGCAGAGTAGTCAGAGCGATGAGCAAGTTTGTAGATATAGGCCGTCCGTCCATTAACAAACCACAACTGTGCCGCCACAGGAGTATCATGATGATACATAAGACCCAGCCGCAGCTCACCGGTTTGCCATTGCATGTTTGCTATCGCATCGATAAAGGCAGGCCAAGGTTCATTTTTCTTCCAGCTATGAAAATACACTTGATGGTAATCGATCAATCCCTGCATCAATTCGTTGTGATCCCCGGAGGAGAGAATCTTTGCACTATACCCACCTTCCCGCTGCAACTTGTCCTTCTTTCGCTTTAAGGTGTTACATAAACGGCTGGGGCGCCCTGCCCAATAATGCTCAACACTTTGAATATTGTCCTGAAACCAGTTTACCGAATGGTCATACTGATGACAGACGAATCCAATTTTTTGCAACGCATTGGTCCAAACCTTTGCCTGCCCGCTGGTAAGCGGTAGCAGATTGATGCAGTCTGCCTGAGTAAAATGCGCTTCTTGCTGACAAAGCGTGACCACCTCATCAATGTGGCTATTGGTTACTCCATACATAGGAGAATAAAAATTACTCATACTATTGAGATAGCAAACGGGTAACCCCAGCTGTTTCTGCTCATATCGGAGCAATGCTAGCGCTGGACTGTAAGCGGCATCCGATACTGGAATCCAAACAGCCTCGCCCCCACCATTAATGTGAGTAGCAAAAGCCTCAAACCAGCATGTCCGGAGAAAAACCGGTATATCAGAGGCGCAAAGGGCCGAAGATGCATTCAATTCGCTCTCTTGACACTCACTAGCGCTGTTCATCTAAAGCACGTCCATTCATTCGTTTCTTTAATTTCACTGCCCACTGATACACCTGACCAAGGGCGGCGCTAGAGTAATAGCTGGCATTGAGCATCTGACGAGAATCGGTTGACCATTCAAGCTGTTCGGGTGAGGCGTTGGTATAAAAGTCGATATATCGAAGCCCTTTCATAGTGAAACAGTGTTCGATAAGCGAATGCAATTGCAAACGCCCAAAGGCATACTTTTTCATTGACTCGTCATAAGTGGTTTTAAGAATAACCAAGGTATCCACACCGATACAACACAGTCTGGAAGCGACCAAACGGTCCGCCACATAAGTTTCTGCAACAAAAGCCTTAGCGCCATCACCGGCCTGCATTGCCATAAATTCTTGATAAAACTGTCCCTGCTCGTTACTGGGGTGCAAAGCAGTACCTTCATAACCTTTCCAACCTTGAGACTCCAACATCCCATAGCGACTGGTAGCACGGTATACTTCCGGTGGTTCGGTGTTAAAAACCAATCTCACTTGGCCTAATTCTCTTTCCACCCGATTAAAATAACGACTTATATTCTTGCGCAAATTCTTGGGGCGCTGTGCCCAGTAATCCGAAAAGCTTCCACTCAGTTCAACTCGAATATCTGTCGCGCTAGCTTGCAGTTCTGGCGAAAGTTGCGTGATCAGTCCTGGATGTTCCAGAGGATCCAGTCCTAAAAAATCCAATCTGGCAACAGAGCCTGGAATAGCATCGACCAGGGACTGCATAGACAACGCAATATTGGGATCCGCGAGTATTAGCGCCACCTGCGCCTGACTCGGCTTAAATATACTCCAGCGCCCACTTCCATTTGACTCAAGCAGCGCCAACGCAACAGGTATACGCGCGCCTTGCGAGGCCTCGCACTGCATCGACTTGCCGTCTGCGCTAACAGGTAATGCATTGCTATTGTTGCTTTGCCAGGCAACCGCCAAAGATACCTCGGTAGCAAAATACTTCACCAAAAGTTGGCAAAAACTGGCTCCCAGCATCATATTGCCACGATGGAACTGGAGATTCAGACGGTGCCAGTCATCCCAAAGTTTTCCAGGGTAGGCGTCAAGGGGCATCACCTGCCATTCAATACAATGCTGCGAAAGGCTCAATCTAATAGTCCTACAATAAAATCAATTTGACTCTGTTCTAATCCTTGGTGACAAGGTAGCTGAACCAGATGCCGCCGATAATCCATGCTAACCTGACACTCGCCAGGAACCAGTTCCTCCCAGCGGTAAATCTGTACACCATGCTGCCTGATATGATTAAAGCCGCTTTCGTCGCTAAGCAAAAATGGCAGCACATAAGGGGTCACCTGTTCAGGAAGAACAGGAAACAGTGGTGAGCCATATGATGAGTCAGCCAAGCGTTTTGCCATTTGCATGTAGTTAGCACGACGTTTTTCACTGATTTGCCGAGCAGGACGCGTCTCAAGATATTGCCGGGTATTGGTAGCATGAAGACGGCTAACATCACGCGCATCAAAGTAGCGATAGCCACTGGCAACCTTCATATGCAACCTTTGCTGCACAGCCTGAACCAGACTCTGCCATTTATTGCTCAGCGCACCGGGCAATTGCCGGTAATGGGCATTGAGGTCATCAGCAGATAATGCACCATCCGCTATTAACAATTCCGCTCCCACTTGCACCGGATAGAATTTCACTAAGCTAGTCACGGCCAACTGACCGTATAATTTATCCACGACCGCAGCATGAGCTAAATCTTCAATTAACAGCGCCCCCGTCTTTTGACACAGCTCAGCCAGTTCCGGCACGCCGCTATCAAAGCCAAAATACCGCACGCCCAATAACGCATCTTGTTGCTCCAAGCGTCCGCCAAGAAAGTTCAGGTCAGCAGACAAATTGGTATTAACCGGGTAGAACGCAACCTGCATGCCAGCCGCAATAAAAGGCTCAACCATGGCCGGGCAATGATAGGCGGGAACCCATATGCGCTTAGCATCAATGGCCATCCCAATGTGGAACAAAGCATGACGGGCACGATTATACAGCAAGCTTGAATAAGCACAGGCTTTGGCAGGCTCAGGCGAAAATAATGGGGTAGCGTCGGCCAGCGCCTTAATAGATGGCGGAGCAAAACAAGCGGCGTCAGCCAGGGGCGGTAAAAATGTCATATGTTCTACAGCCCAGCCTGATTTTTCCACAACCTCAAATGAAAGCGGCCTGGGCTTCTGTCCCAAGGCGTGAAGCGCTGTAGCATCCAAGGTGAAGTCTGCCGGGTGGAGACCCCCCAATTGGTCACCACCGCCGAGGCGAAGCCCGCCTCTTTTACCGCCGTGACTGCCAATTCATCCAAGTCTGTGCCAACCACACCATTTGGATAAGCAAAGTGCCGGACCTCTTTGTCTGTCCACTCTTCCAATTGTGCTTTGCTTTGCACTATTTCACGCTTTTGCTGCTCAGCGTTAAGCACCTTCAAAATAGGATGATTAACAGTGTGCGCACCTATGGTCACGCCTTTTTCCGACAGGGCTCTGACTTGCTGAGGCGTCATCATCAGTGATTCTTGCTCAGAGGCATTGTTCTCTTCATACAAAGCGCTCACCCCTTGTAAGCGCTTCTCTATGGGCAAATGCTTAAGTTTTTTCAACCACCCATAAGCTAGCTCGCGCCGCTGCTCCCAATCACCAAGCTCAACATGTTCGCCATTCAGAGATAGAGATTTACGCGCTTGATCGGCAAACAAGTGAATTACTCTGTCATTCCACATGTTGGTACCATCACTGAACCCCGTTGCCACATAAACCGTGGCGGGAATAGCATATTTTTCCAGAACTGGCTGCGCCAAGGTCAGATTATTCACATAACCATCATCAAATGTTACACACAAGGCATTGGCCGGTAGGTTGTTCTCCGCCAGTCCCTTAACTGCATCATCCAAAGAGATGGGGGTAAAGTACTTGGCGATTAAAGCCATTTGCCAATCAAAGGTGTCAACCGTAGGTTCAGAGGGACGCATGGGATCTGGCTCTGCCAATACTTGATGGTAAATCAGAATACTTAATTTACCTCGACCCAATAGCCGCCCCAATGAGGACAATGTCCAGTGCAACATAGTTAAAGACCCCGGCTCTCAAGCCACAGTTCCAACACGACAAGGATCCATATTAATTCCCCGTAGTAGTTAGCATGCCCGGAGTCATAAACTTGCAAAGCCTGCTCAATAAATGCCGGGAGAAAAATATTCCGGTCTTTCAGCTTGCATAAGGCCTCATTAGTTAAGGCTCTCAATGTTGGCTGCTCTTTCATCCAAACCCCAAAGGGTAACCCAAAACCATGCTTGGACTTTTCCAGGGTTTCATCAGCAAGAAAGCCACGGAAACTCTCCTTGTAGAAATCCCGCAGTTTATCCCCCGGCAGTTTCACATCCACAGGCACGGTACAGCTAAAATCCACCACTTCTTTTTCAAACAAGGGGAAGCGCACCTCTACCCCCGCTTTTTGACACATGCGACTGACTTTAACCAAGTCGTTATCAGCCAGGGTATATTTCCAATCCAGGTACATCATGCGCTCTACCGGGTGGTCATCCTGACATTGGCCGAATCGTTTGCGCTTTGCATTCAATGGCTGAGAGACATCTACATCGGCCAAAAACTCAGGCGTAAAAATAGAGTCCAGCGCAAAGCGATTAAGGAAGTTGTAGGTGTCCATTCTGTCGGGCAAAGGAACATTCGCCTGCTGGACATAACTAAGGGCTTTTTTGAATCCTGGCAGTTTGCCCAAGGGACTATGCAGCAACACCTCCAGTACACTTTTTAGCGGGGATGGAACATTGCCGTAGAGTTCAAAAACCTTTTGCTTGGCGTAACGTTCGTTGCCCCCAAAAATCTCGTCACCACCATCTCCGGCCAACATCACACCGAAACCATGCTCTTTAGCCACTTTGGCACATACAAAAGCCGCCAAAGCAGAAGAATTACCAAAAGGCTGGTCGAAATAACCCGCAACATCAACGAAGTTATCAACGATCTCTTGAGGCTGCAGATAGTGCACATGGTGCTTGGTCGAAAACTGGCGCGCTGTTATCTGGGCATAATGGGTTTCATCATACCCCTTAGCGTCAAACCCAATAGAGAACGTCGGCGCACCTGGTTGGTATTTGGCAAACATACCAGCGACGGTTGAACTATCTAACCCACCACTTAAAAATGCCGCCGAGTTGGGAACGATATTACGTCTTACGGCTTCATCAATAACCTGCTTACATTGCGCCCTCAACTCAGCTTGACTGGCACGACTATATTGGTAAGAGGGACTATAAAGATTCAACTCCTCTACCCCCCCGTCCCTTCCTATCCGTAACTCGGCGCCAGGATTCAGACGGCTTACGCCAGGAAACAGCGTCCTTGGGGAAGGAATGCAATGGAAGAAAGCATAATTAAACAGGGCCTGCTTATCTAACGGGTGGTTGCCTTCTTGCCACTGGGGTTCCAACAGCTTTAGTGAATCGGTAATCCAGTACTCACCCTCTTGTTCCAACCAATACAAAGGAACACTGCCAACGTGATCACTAACAAGACGAAGCTTGCCCTGGCGTTTATCCAGGACAATTAACGCAAAAAAGCCCGCCAACCGGCAATAATATTCGTTTTCAACAACCGCGCTTGGTAACCAGGATATATCAGCAGCGTAATCCTGCCCATATTGTCTCACCCTACCCAGTACACAGACTTGCACATCTTCAGCATCAATCAGGGTTAAGGCATGCTCCGTCTTCACGGTAACGGTAGTGCTCTCCCCCCCCCGATCTTCCCACTGCCAAACGTGTTGATTGACATGCTCTGGGGATTGCATATTGGACTGCAACTGCGTCATACCGGTTAAATCTCCCTACTTAAATAATGCAAATATGTGCTACTGCTGGACTATCTTATCCAACAACGAACAGAAAGTCTTAGCCTGATGCTGACGTGAAAATGCTTCGATATCTGAATCAGGCAAGTAACGGAACGCGTCTTGTGTGATGGCTTGCATAAACTCTCGCAGCACCTTTTTAATCGCCGCGACATCATCCAAGGGTGCCACCATAGCAGCCCCAGATTGGCGAATAACGGAAGCGGTGTCCCCGGATGGATCGGTCAGGGCTAATACGGGGCGCTTGGCCCGAATGTACTCATAGGCTTTAGCTGGCGTCTGATAATTGCAGTTACTGGCCTGCATCAGCAGCAACGCGTCCACCTGTAACATTTCCTGCAACGCAGTTAGATAGTCTGTACCTGGCGCAAGCTCGACCATATCGCCGATGCCGTACTCGCTTATCATGGGCGCAAACAATTCATCATGCCCTGTAGCCCGCAACACCAGTTTTAATTTTCCGAATAACAACTGATCCTCTTGCTTTAATTCAGACAGGGCCTGAAAAAGGGCGCGCGGATCTCGCTCGGCCGGGTAGATAGTACCGCTATGCAATAGGGTAATCTTTTCATCCTGAGCATCTTGCTTTGGCACCTCAGGCAAAGCATCAAACAGCTTACTGTCGTAGCCATTGGGAATAAGCTGCCAGCGGTCAGGTTCGACATCAGGAAACCTAGTCTGATAGAGCTCGACAGCCCCCGGACTGGTAAAAATAATCTTTTTACAGTGCTTAACGGCTTTTTTCTCTATCCAGGCAAAAACGCTACGAATAGCGGGATTGCTCGGGTAAGCATCCTGCAACATAGGATCTCGAAAATCAGCAACCCAAGGTACCCCTGTCAGCTTATGTAAAAAGTAACCTATGATATGAGCCGATGCGATTGGATAAGTAGACAGAATGACATCCGGGCGTTCACGCCTGATCTGCCAATACCCAGCCCACACCCCACCTAGAATCCAACTCTGCCAACGATCGGGAATTGACATCCAGCCCAAATAACGGCCTTTAAAGGAAAAGTGCCGGGCGGTATCTCTGGCAAAAGCCCTCACTACAGAAACCTTATCGGGAATAAACTTGTACTGCGCCTCTGTCCACTGCTGATAGGCCTTTACATCGGCGGTCAACACTCTCACTTTCCAATCGTGCTCAGAAAAATAGCGACTAAATGCCAAAGTGCGATGCACACCACTACTGACTTGAATTGGCGGAAAATGAAAGGCTATGTAAAGAAGACGTTTTGACACCGATAAATCCCTAATTCTGAACGCCCCCTATTTAAGCCTTATTAATATAAGGGTTCAACTCGTTATCTATAAAATATTACTGATATTACTGGTATTTATAAAATGACGGGGAACAGGGCTGGTGTACTTGTGTGATAATCTTCCTATAATGGGCAAAATTAGCAAACATTAATTACGGACCCTATGCCATTATTAAGAATTGCATTATTCATCGTGACACTCAGTGCGTGTTTCCAGCTTTTCGCTAGCCCTAATCGCAACAATCAAAACTGTGGTATTGAGCCAGGTCAGCCTTTAAGTAATGCTTATGGTCCCTGGGATTTCACTAATCCAGCTCACCGACCAAACTTGCCCATTGTCATAAATGCCCACTTTACCAGCTCGGTAGAGAATTTGATTTCAGGGAATCGAGGTAGCCTGATAGCAGATTTAGATTACACCCTGCGAGCAATACCGAACTATCATAGAGCCCTTGCCGCGATGGCAAAGTACCAACGAAAAAACAAACTTGATTTTAAGCTGCTAGATGAGTTCTATACCGCCGAATGTTACTTTAAACGCGCTTTGTACATGCAGCCTGAAGATGCCGTTAGCATGATGCTCTACGCCAGTCATCTTCAACTGACCGGACATCTTGATGATGCCGAAAAGCAATACCTCCATGCCATAAAATTGCAACCTGATAATTCAGAAATCCACTATAATCTAGGGTTGTTGTACATCAAAAAAAATGACATTGATAAAGCATCCAAGCACGCTGACATTGCATACAAAAATAACTATCCACTGTCTGGGCTACGCAACCTGCTTAAGCAAAAATCCGCCAACAGGGAGTAGCGCAGTTTCGCCGGAGATATTAGGCAGCCAAGCAAAGCATGAATCTTTTGTGAATCTCTTTGTTATTCGGCCTGAACTGTAACCTCCGTACTCTAAACTTGATAAGTTTAAAAGCCGTTACACGAGAAAATCATCATGCTTAAAACAGTGTCCGTTCCAATCGTTAGTTTATTTCTCTGCATAACTGGGCTTTTTCCGTTCGAAACCAGAGCCGATTGGGAGAAGTTATCGACAACCAATCAATTCAACGATGTAGCCTATACAAAAGAAGCCCATGACGAACTAGTTAGCGCAACTAACAGTGCTGATTTTTGGGGGGTTATTGGCCCTAAAGCTGTTTTTCTGGCGTGGAACAGCAGTGCATTTGATGCAGCCAACAATAAAATATACTTTTTCGGAGGTGGGCACACCGACTACGGTGGCAATGAAGTCTACCAATTCGATGTCGAACAAAAAAGCTGGGCAAGACTCACCGATCCTGCACCATTAGTCATAGCTGAACCGCACGCAGAGTTACCGGAACACTCTGTTTACCTGCCAGAAAGCACCCCATTAGTGCCTCATACTTATGATGGCATGCTGTGGAATCCGGCTACACAGAGTCTTTGGTTCATCAGCACATCGGGTTATGGAGGTGTGAATCTGCCGCCGCACAAGCCAAGTGTACCGAAGTTATGGGAATTCTCCCCACGCACTAAAACGTGGAAGTCGTATACCATAGATCATCATTTCCCTTACCCCATGTCAGGTGTAAGAAAAAACGGCGACATGCTGTTTTTATCCAACCAATCAGGCAGCAAAGGAATGTTGGTCAAACCTGATGGACGGCAGCAATATTTCACCACGGTGACCGGCCTTGGCGGTGCTTCAAACATCGGCAGCGTATTTGTTCATCCAGAAACAGGGCAGTTTTATAGCTCGCACGATCAGGGGATTTATCAACTTGATGTTATAGGTAACAATCTGCAGGCCACAAAACTTGCCAGCTATCCTCCACTGGAGGAGCTGCATTTTACTATGGATTTTCGCCAAGCCGCCTTTAATTACCGGCCTACCGATAGCAAATTCTATATATGGAATGGCGGCCCGGAGGTCGTGACTTGGAGTCCTCAAACTAAACGTTTTGAAGTTATCTGGAACGAAAACCAAGCAAACACACCAAGCCGCAGTGGCCAAGGCGCAAATCGTGTCTTTGAGAAATTCGTATACCTCGAACAAGACGATCTCTTTGTTGGCTTGCAAAATGCGGAGGATGGCTTGGGCAGTGATGGTGTTTGGACCTGGGTACCAAACGCAAACCCAGAAGATCTAAATACTATCAAGCCTGATGAATTAGAAATCGACGGCACTACAGCCACGTCGGTGTCTTTTCTACTCCCTATTATGGCAGGAGATAAAAACTTCAATGCCAGTGCTTCACTGTGGCTAAAAAAGACCTCTGAAGAGGAATGGCAGCGCAGCCTCGACCTATTCCGCATTCGTCCCGAACTGGTCAGAAATACTAAAAACAACACTGGGCTATCGCCTTCAGCCTTTGCCGGCATTGTCACTGGACTGCATCCTGCCACGGACTATCAGTTTAAAGTCAGTCTTACCGATCCTGATGGGTATACGAAAGACTTGTTTTCACAGGCCTCTACCTCATCACCAGTAGATGTTCAGGCCCCTCCAACGGGCAGAACTGTGCCGGTTGCAAGCGCAGCTGAGCTAAACCAGGCTATTCAAAACCTTCGCCCTGGTGACACTGTTGAACTGGCGCCCGGTATCTACAATACCAAGCTGCTCATTAAGGTTAGTGGCACACCTGACAAACCCATCACAATAAAGGGTAGTGTAGGTCAATTGGCGACTATAGATGCCGGCGGTCAGGGCAGTGCATTGAGTATTAATGCCAACCATATCCATATACGAGACCTGTCTATACAGAACGCAGATACAGGTGTGAGATTATTAGGCAGTACTGAGGATGTATTAATTGCTGGTACCCGCATAGCAAATATCAGTATAGGCATTAACGCAAAAGGCGGGCATCGAACTTTGCGTATTCATAATAATGTTCTTGAGGGGCGCGCAGAGATTGGAGACACCAGCAGCAGCACTTGGAACTATGAAGGTATAGTAGTAACAGGTCAGGATATTGAAGTATCCAACAATACCTTATCTGGGTTTGGCGATGCCTTGGGCATGAGCTGGCAAAGCAGCATTCCCAATAAAAGCATTAACATGCACCACAACAAAGTGCTTTGGTCTGGTGATGACGGGATAGAGTTTGATTTCTCCTTACGTAATGTATCTGTTCATCACAACCTGCTGGCTAATTTAGCTAATGGGCTGAGTTTCCAACCTGTCTGGGGAGGGCCGGTTTATGCCCACCACAATATGGTAATAAATGCAGGAAGAGGCCCGTTAAAAATCAAGCCCGAACAAGACAGCCCAGCTGGCATGATGATTTACCACAATACCTTTATTCGCAGTGATTCTGAGATCAAGTACGGTGGCACATATGCCTGGGTAAACAATAGCGGTCAAATACGCTTACTAGACATTCGTAACAACCTTTTCGTCAGCAGCGGCAATGGCGACACAGTCTTACGCAATGACTCCAAACATGCCCTCACTATCATGGATTACAACGCCTGGACTGCCGACGGCAAATTCGCTTTCAATATAGAGTCTTTGCCTTGGGCGGTTAGCGAACCCAATTTTGCCGAATGGAAAAACTCAGCCTTAGGTAATAATGATGTGCTAGTCAGCCTGGACAAGTTGTTTTCCCAGTACGACAGCAGGGTAGTTGATCAACCCTTTTCTGAATTTCGCGATATTGAGAACATTTCCTTGCAACTGCATCAGGAATCTCAGGCCGCATGGCAGGGCTTAATCATTCCTGGCATCTCCTCCAGCTCGTCAACCACGACTCATATGGGGGCTATTGAGCCTGGTCAGTCAATGCCGCAGACCGGAGCCAACTTGAACCAAGTGCCTTTTTCTGGCGTGTATGCGGCGCCGGACTTCATTCAGGTCGAAGTCAATAAGTCGCGAAGCTTCGATCCAGTGCAAAATGATGTTCACCCTGCTGACCAACCCTTTCAAACCCAGATTGTTGGCACGACATCATCAGAATTTGGCCAACTCCAAGCACAAAGCGATGGTACATTAGTGTTTACGTCGCAAGGTGGGCAACTGGGCTCCAGCGAATTCCAGTACCAGCTGTCCAGCGGGAACGAGAGCTCTGCAGCCCATATCTATATTCAGGTAGTTCCAACGAATCAGGCCCCACAGGCTAATGCCGACCAAGTTGAGGCTAAAGACGGTGAAACGACCGTATTTAGCGCCTACGACCTATTGGCTAACGATACCGATCAAGACGGGGATGAGTTGAGGGTGGTTGCGATAAGCAGTGTTGAGTTTGGGGCTGCCACCCTACTAGACAACGAGATTCAATACACGCCCAAGGAAAACAGCCCAACCAGAGACAGCTTTATATACACCATTGAAGATACCAAGGGAGCGACCGCCAGTGCAAAGGTGACAATAAATGTCATCAGTGGAGGCACTATAGTAGGCACTAGCCAGAGAGATTTTATCGATCTGTCAGGCCGAACTGATTCCTATGTGATTTTAGGTAAGGGCGGACCCGATATCATCACAGGCTCATCCGGTGACGATGTTATCGTTGGCGGTGCACATGAAGATCAAATGTGGGGAGGCCCAGGTAATGATACTTTTCTTTACCATGACACTGACCATGCTAAAGACTGGATTCATGGTGGGGACGGTTTCGATATCATATTGGGCGATGAACATGACAATGTGATCAACGCTTATGAAATTACTGGCATAGAACGCATAGATGGCGGCGATGGTTATGATGTGATTCGTGGAGATAACAGCCGGGTAATTTGGGATTTCTCAGACGTACAGTTGCTCAGCATCGAACTTATTGATGGTGCAAGAGGCCATGACATCATTACAGGCAGCGCCGGCAATGACATCATTCGGGGAGGACCTGGTTCGGATAAAATTGACGGCTGGCGAGGATTCGATATTGTTTTGTACGATGGCAAGTTTAGTGATTATCGAATTGACTTTACCAATGACACCATAATTGTCACGGCATTGGTAAGCGATGAAGGAGTAGATACCTTGCGGCATGTTGAACAGCTGCGCTTTTCTGACAAAACATTCCGTGTCAGGAACTAGAAACAATGCAGCCAGTAAGTTGTCTTACTGGCTGCTTGATGAAAAGTATTTATCCGCCACCACTTTCTCAATCCCTTCGGGCTTTCCAAATAGCAGCCATAACAGCCAGGAAGCCAGCGCATAACTTAGCATGCCAGCCACAATCGCCGCTAAAAGCGCTAAAAAAGCTGGCAGGCTAAACGTCAGTATCCATTCGACCGCAATGACTAAAACCAATGACCCTAGCAATGGACGAACCATCGGCATCAGAATATCCATGACTGACAACCGCAGTAACCACATAATTGAGATCTGACTGGCAAGAAACATCACCCCAGATGTGATAAAAAACGCCTTACCCACTCCTGGCAATCCATACTCGTCGGCCCACAAAAGCAACAAAGGTAAAAAGGCCAACGCCCTTAGCAGGCTAATAATAAACGAAAAGTAAGGCTTACCTAAGGCCATAAAAACATAGGCAATATTGGTTGAAAGCCCCATTAAAACACTGCCGAGCGCTATCCATTGCATTAACGGAACAGCCGCCATCCAGGCCTCACCCAACACAACCTCAACAAACAAAGGGCACACAGCATAAATGCCAACAGCCGCAGGCACACTGATGCCACTGCTCAGCGCTACGGTATTTTTATATGCTCGCTTTAACTCTCGAAGATTTTCTTTGAACTTAGAATAAACAGGAAAAGAAGCCCGGTTGATGGGCGCAGCCATCTCGGTTGTCGGCATGCTGGCGATTTCATTACCAATGGAAAACACCCCCACCGCCGCGGGTGACAAGATACGTCCAAGCACAAGCTCGGTCAGACGGGTATTTACATAGAACAGTACATTGTTGAGTAATAGCCATTTAGAAAAACTAAATAATGCTCCGACAGAAGCCAGGCTGAATTGAGGTCGATAAGGATGCATCACGTAGCTGGCAATCAATCTAATCGCCTGGCTGGCCAACATACCGAATACCAAAGCCCAATAATTTTGCAACGTGAACGCCAAGGTAACAGTGACACAAAAGCTAAGTAACTTAGGAACAACTTGAAATTTCAGCTCTCGACGAAAGTCCAAATTCGTTTGAAAGTCTACAACTCCGATGTTCGACAAGCCGCCTAAAAAGGCTGTCAACGCGATAACCCAGATAACCTCAGTCAAACGAGGGTCGTTGTAAAACTCTGCCACTAGGGGCGCAATAGCCAGTAACACCAGCGCGGTAAACAACCCAAATCCCACTTTAAAGGTCCAGGCGGTGTTGTAGTCTTTTTCGCATTTGGTCTGACGCTGTATCAACGCGGTTTCCAGGCCGAATGCACCAAATAGCTCTATAAAAGCAAAAACGGCCGTTGCAATCGCTACTAACCCGAAGTCTTCTGGTACTAAAAGCCTCGCCAGAATAATTGAACTGACAAGACCTATGCCTTTGACGATAAGGCGGGTCAACAGCATAAAAACAGAGCCGCTAAATAGCTTTCCGTGAATGCTTGCGGTCTGTTGCTCGGTACTTTGTTGTTTTTCTTGTTCTTTTACCATCTCTGGTTCTGCCTACCTGCCCAACCAGAAGGAGCAGTTTCAGCCTGCTTTTTTTGTATTCCCACCACTGCAATAACACCAATAATGGCATACAGAAGATCAAAATAAGCCAGGCTTACATTCAGCCCGGTGATGCCATAGCCCACCAATGACAAAACAATGGCACTTTCTAGGTTCAGGCCTTTTTTGAGTGAGTGCGAGCCAATCCGATTGCGTAGACTTTGCAACAAACTCGACAACAACATACAACAGAACAAAAACAGCCCCACAAAACCAGCGCTCGCCATAACCTGAAAATAAATATTGTGCGCCGCTTTAGGAATTAATTCTGGCGGAATAGGCGGGGTTTCGATAGGCCCAAAGTACGGTGTATCCGGTGCATAAGTTGCCCATAATACAGGGTCTGTGGTGGCCTTAAACCCCCCTCCGGTCATGGGGTTATCTAAAGCAATAAGAGTAGCTATCTTCCATGCCCATAAGCGACCAATAAAAGAGCCATCCTCGGTAGCAGCGGTCTCAACTGTCTGCTGCCGCTCTTTCCACTCTTCCGGGGCATGGCCATAACCAATAGGCAATAAAATTAATGCCAAGATAAGAAACAGTATCTTACGCTGAGACTTAAGCCAAAAAGCAATAGCGAGAACGCACAGGCCAATAAAACCGCCCCGGGAATAAGTACCAATGATGGCGAGAACATTCAAAAGCAACAAACCCAGCAGGCCAAGCTTCAGCATTTTATGCTCAGTTTTAGCCCACAGATAGACTACAAACGGAATACACATATTGATCGCCACGGCCAAGTCATTGCGATCAATAATGATCCCCGCCCGTCCCACAATTCGGTGTCCACCACCAGAGATTAAGAATTTTAATGCCTCCATCCCGGCATATGCAGAGATAGATAGCACCATAGCCCAAATCAGCGTATCAACTTCGTGAGTCCGCCTTACCGTCATAGTGATAAACAAAAACAATGCCACTACCTTGGTAAACTCAATCATCTTTTCCCAGGTGTAGGCATCATCAATACGTAAGCTGAAAATGCTGGATATCAGCATCCAAAACCAAAAAGCAAAAACCCAGAAGTGCAGCTTGGTAAACACAAACTTAGGTTTATCCCTATAAAACATATAAGCCAGTGCAGTGACTAATACGATGGTCAGGTTTAATCTCAAGCTTTGCGAAAAACCAAACGCCCACTGACTAGGTGCGGTAAGTGCAATCCATATCCAAGCTGCTACGCCAATGTAAGGCCGCTTAAAGGTGAAATAGATGGCATAGATCAGAAAGCCAACAAAAAATATATCCCTCACTGATCCCCTCCTTGTTTATTGGACCAGTAAAACAGGTAGCAAACTGCGGCAATATCCGCTAACAGATAAAAACTGTCTATCATGGCGCAACCTTGCTTATTACATAGCGGTATTTCCCAGACTTTTCGGGCTGAATTTCGTCTACAACTTCCACCTCTACACTAACATCCTTACCTAACCTGGCTTGAAAGCCAGCCTGTACTTGCTCGGTCATCGCATCGGTCAATTCCTCTTTCACAACGACTTGAACCCGAGTCTGCAACAAAGTCTCTTGAGTGACTTTAAAGGCTTCAATCCCTGGCAAATCACGTAAAATATAGATAAGAGCGAGCCCATGCATCACAGTGCCATCGGCGGCAACAACAAAGTCGGTACTTCGTCCTTCAATGGACTCCAGCATAGGCAAACCACGGCCGCAGGCACAGGTTTTATCCGACAAGGTGGCAATATCGCCCGTGCGGTAACGCACAAAGGGGAATTCGCTGTTTCCCAGATGAGTCACAACTATTTCGCCGCTTTGCCCGGCAGGTAACGGGTTACCTTGCGGGTCAACAATTTCGACGACAATATCCTCAAAGGACATATGCATGCCCCCGGACGGACATTCATGAGCAATAAACCCCGCATCCCGGCCACCGTAACCATTGGCCACCGGGCAGCCAAATACGCTGGATATGGTCTCACGCTGGTAAGGATAGAGGCGCTCCGATGTCACAAAGGCAACTTTAATACCCAAGTCATCTAACCGGATTCCTTGCTTCTTCGCGGTTTTGGCAATTAATTCAAACACCGACGGATAACCAAACAACATTTTGGGTCTAAGAGTGCGAATCTGCTCAATAAAGCCCAGCAGTTTTTGCTCGGTCATATCAAAGGCCGGAATCAAGGTGGAACGGAACAACTTATCTCGGGCTAAACGCACCTTATCCTGAGCCCCTAGCTCAATGGGGGAGCCCCAGGCGACAATCTCCGTATCACCGATATCTACCCCCCACCAACGGGTGGCCCGCCATTTCTCGGCTACATCATGAGAAACACGTTCGTTACCCAGCAAAAACACCAGCGGCTGGCCACTGGAGCCGCCTGTATTAAAGCGCTGTAAGGGGCCTGCCTGGGAAGAGGTTAAGGCTGAAAAATTCTCGCGGATAATGCTCTTAGTTAGAAATGGCAGCTTGGCTAAATCAGCCGGGGACGTGATATCTGTAGGTTTCAAACCCAGTTCATCAAACACCTGTTGATAATAAGGCACTTGGGCATAAATCTTTTGCATAAAGTTAGCCAAGCGCTGTGACTGCACTGCTCTCAGCTCAGTAGGCGACTGCCATTGGCTATGTTCCAGTGCTTTGCGGATACGCACTGTAGTATGCTTTTTCAGGCGCTCATGCAAGGGAAAGAGAAAGCTGGAAACAACACGGGTATACAATGACATCAGTTAGCCTTATCTGTTTTACTACACAGCGCGCGATACAGCGCTATCCATTGAGCTATAACTTTATCCTGATGAAAGCGCTCAACACTTATCAACGCATTTTGCTGCACCTTGGTATAAAGCGATTTGTCATCCAACAACATTAATGCAGACTCGGCCAGGGCTTCGGCATCATCCGGACTGACCAGCAAGCCGTTTTCTCCGCTTTGCAGCAAAAAAGGAATGCCGCCCACATCTGAGCTGACCACTGGCACAGCGCAGGCCATAGCTTCAATCAGTGAGTTGGGACTGTTATCCACCCGGCTGGCATTAAGCATCAAATGAGCACTCTGATACAAAGCCACCATTTGCACTTGATTCAACCGCCCACAGAAGGTCACCTTGTCAGCAATGGCCAGACGCTCGGCCAGCTCCTCCAGCTCACTTTGCTGAGGTCCAGAGCCTGCCACGGTCAATCGAGCTTCAGGGTATTTTTTTTCCAGCTTGGCAAAAGCCTCTAATATCACATCATTACCGTAAATATGTTCCAGATTGCGGGTACTGATAAGATGTAATGAGGCCGGTAGCTTATGAATCGCCGGACAAAAACGCTCGGCATCCAGGATATTGGGTATCACCTCAGCATCGGTGTCATAACGGACAAACACTTGCTGTAGAAATCCAGAGGGCACCACGACACGGGCCGCTTTCTTGATACTACCGCGCACCTTTGACCAAGAGCGTTGAAAGAAGCTTTCTGCATGTCCGCCACGGTAGTTAACTATCACCGGCGTATTCAACCAATGGGCAACCCAAATACAAGGCATAGCAAACAGGTACCATGACCAACCACTATTAGCCATCATATGGACCACGTCGGCCCGGCGGATTTCGCGATAAAGGGTCAGAAAATACGGTAGCAGTCTGAACAGGGCGCGCAATACGGGAATCTTACCGACCCAAGCAGGACGATACGCGGCATTGGTCGCCACCAGCGCCACATCGAGATCCTGCCCGTTCAGCAAATCTACCAACTGACGGGTTTGCCCAGCCATACCTCCTGCTGGCGGCGGAATGGGGCCGACAATACAAACTCGCACCGTTCCCCCTACCCTTTTAATGCTTGGTAAACAGGCTGATAGCGGGCCACGGAGTTAGCCCAGTTACGCTGATTCTCTACGAAAGCCCTACCTTGCTTGATAATATTCGACCAACAGCCCGGGTCGGCAAACACAGTGCGGATTTTTTCTGCCAGGGCGGGAATATCATTACTGGCAAATAGCCAGCCCGTTTCGCCATCCGCGATCAACTCGCGATGCCCACCCACATCAGAGGCCAACAAAAGCTTACCCTGTGCCATGGCCTCCAGAGGCTTAAGGGGCGTAACCAATTCGGTCAGTCGCATAGACTTACGCGGATAAACTAACAAATCGACCAGACTGTAGTAACGTGACACATCCTGATGCGGCACTCTGCCTGGCATCACCACGACATCCTGCAGATTTAATTCTTTAATCAGTTGCCTGATATTGTCTTCCTGTGGGCCACCACCGACCAACAGCAGGCGAATATCTGGATTAGCAGCCAGTGCCAGTGGCATGGCCCTGACCAGTAAGTCCAGCCCCTCATAGGCATAAAACGAGCCAATAAAACCCAATACTTGCTTGCCCTCTAAGCCCAATTCGCTTAAGAGTGCAGCATCCTTATGCTCAATAAGATTGAACTGTTCAATATTCACCGCATTGGGAATCACTGTAATCTTATCGCTGGGCACCTGACGGGTTAGCAGGTCATTACGCAGCCCTTCACAGATAGTGGTCACCGCATTGGCATGCTTTACCACATAAGTTTCTAGCTTGCGGGTTAAACGATAACGCAGATCCCCTTCCCTGCAGGTACCATGGTCAACTGCGGCATCTTCCCAAAAAGCGCGAATTTCATACACCACAGGCAAACCACTCTTACGCCCGGCCTGCAGCGCAGCCACGCCATTTAATGCAGGGGAATGGGCATGGATAATATCTGGCTTTTCCTGCTCAATGGCCTCCAAAATACGCTGGCGCATGGGGGCAATCAGGGCCATCTGATTCACTGCCGGGATCTTACTCAGCAAGCCCGGCGAGGCTGACGTACGATAAAAACGTAAGCCATCCACTTCCTCGATATCCTGCTCAAAGGCCCCGTGTTTGGGGCTTGTCACATGACAAGTCTGCCAGCCCAACGCATGCTGCTGCTTAAGAATAGAGCGGGTACGAAAGGTGTAGCCGCTGTGCAGTGGAATGGAATGATCCAGCACATGCAGAATTTTCATTATGCCGCTCCCGATTGCTGGCGCAGGAAAGACTCGAACATCATCATGGTCCACAATGGCGCACTATTATCGCGCAGGCCATTAACGTGGTCGGAAATCAGTTTGCGAATCTGTTTCTCATCAAAATAGCCAGCGTCCAGCATCTGAGTTGAGAGCAAGTTGTCATACAGTCGGCTTTTCAGTGGACCTCGGAACCAATCAGCCAGTGGTACGGCAAAGCCCATTTTCTTGCGATACAACACATCTTCAGGCAGATGCGGCTCCAGCGCCTTTTTAAACGAGTACTTGCCAATGCCGTCGTGCAGATTGTGATTAGACGGGGTTTTAAATGCCCATTCGACAAACTTATGGTCGAGAATCGGTACCCTGACCTCCAGAGAATGTGCCATGGACGCCCGGTCAACCTTAGTCAGGATATCGCCGACCAGATAGGTCTTCATATCCAGATACTGGGCAATTTTCATTGGATCCAGGTGTTTAACCTTGTCTGCATAGCGTTCAAATACCGCTAAAGAACTGTAGCCATTCAAGCGCTGACGGAAATCAGCAGAAAACAACTTAGCCCGCTCATCGGCGCGCAAAATGGACATAGAGTTGTGGTAGCCCTGTACGGTATCCATGGCCATCGACTGAAAGGTCGTTTTAGCCCGCAGGAACTTAGGCGCCCAATCAAGCTTTGGATACAGGCTGCCAAGGGGTTTAAACAATGGCCGGCGCAATCCTAAGGGCAACAAATTGCGCACCCGCTCTTCGTGCAGGTGCATTTTATAGCGACGATAACCGGCAAACAGCTCATCGCCACCGTCACCTGACAAGGCCACAGTCACATGCTTGCGCGCCAGTTCGCAGACCCGGTAGGTGGGAATTGCAGAACTGTCGGCATAAGGCTCATCATAGAGGTCGGCCAGTTTATCTATTAAATCAAAGTCATTTTGACTGACCGTTTCAACCCTGTGGTTGGTCTGGTAGCGATCGGCTACCATCTGCGCAAACTCGGTTTCATTAAAGGCTTTAACATCAAAGCCTATGGCACAGGTATTAACGGGATCAGATTGCAACTGCGACATCAACGCAACCACACCGCTGGAGTCCACCCCGCCGGACAAAAATGCCCCCAGAGGCACATCCGCCACCATGCGAATATCGACGGCTTCCTTAAGCCTGTCAATGAGTTGCTCCTGCACTTCGCTTTCGCTCAGTGGCGTCTGCCAGTCGGTGGGGATATCCCAGTATTGTCGCGGCTCAGGCAATGCGGTCATTCCACGACGTACCAACATACAGTGCCCAGGAGAAAGCTTGTAACTGTGCTCATACACTGTATGCGGCTCAGGTATATAACCGAAGGTAAAATAATCTTCCAGAGTGGTTTCACGCAGGCGGTTGTCGAACAGCGGGTGCTGTTTCAGCACTTTGAGTTCAGAACCAAAGGCCAGCTCACCGTTGCTCAGCAGACTGTAATACATGGGCTTGATGCCCAGGCGATCACGGGCCATAAACAAACATTGCTGCTGCCTGTCCCAAATAGCAAAAGCAAACATGCCGCGCAAATGATGGACACAGTCTTCGCCCCACTCCAGCCAAGCATTCAGTATGGTTTCTGTATCGCCATGGGTCTTAAACTGATACCCCTTAGTAGACAATTCCTTATGCAATTCGCGAAAATTATAAATTTCGCCGTTAAATACTACGCAGGCGCGTTCACAGGCACTTAGCATCGGCTGCGGGCTGCCTTCCAAATCAATAATGGAAAGGCGTCTATGGGCCAACCCGACACCAGGATCAAAAAAATAGTCCCCAGCATCAGGTCCACGATGTTGCTGCCTGTCATTCATCACAGACAAAATCTGCGGGTCAGGTTGCCCCTGTTCTCCAAGCTGAAATATACCTGCTATTCCGCACATTCTAATCCGTCCTCAGCGCGCTGCTCGTTGATAAAGTTGTTGATATTTTCCTACCATGTTAGCCAGACTGAACTGACTGTGGCAGTGTTGTCGTGCCTGTTCGCCTTCTAGTCCTGCCAGTTCAGGACGCGCTATATAGCGAGTCATAGCGCTGACCAGCACACCGACATCGTTAACTGGAATTAAATTATTTGCCTTATGCTCAGGCGGCATCAAATCAGGGTTACCACCTACATCAGTGGCAATCACAGGTAGCCCACTGGCCATAGCCTCCAAAAAGGTATTAGAAATGCCTTCTGCCAGAGACGGCAGCACAAACACTTGCATGCGCTGCATAAGCGCCGGTACATCGGCCCGATCACCGGCAAACCAAACCTGAGTCTGTAAACCCGCAAGCTCAACCTGTTGCTCTAACTTAGTGCGGGTGCCACCATCACCGACCAGGAGCAGACGCAGCTGCTTCCCCGCTTCACCTTGCTCTGCCACTAACTGAGAAAACGCTTGCACTAAATACTGTTGGTTTTTCACATCAGCTAGTCGTCCAACCGTGCCAAACACTAGGCTGGCATTGCTGAAAAACGCTTCAGGTAACGGGCCTTGCGCAGTTTGCACAGTGTCGAATTTGTCCAACTGCACACCGTTACAGATATGCGTAACCCGACCGGCGGGTACGCCTATTTTATCGGTTAGATAAATACGCGCTTCGGAAGACAAAGCCACAAAATGATGGATAAAGGGCTTTATAAAACGTCTCAGTCTCTGGTATTTGGGGTTGGTTCCACCCACATCGGTCATATCCCAGCCGTGCTCACCATGAATGCGCAGCGGCACACGTCGCCACCAGCCCACCAATTGACTTTCGATGGTGGCAAGATTTCGACTATGCAGCAGATCAGGTTTGAGCGTCTTTAGCAGTTTATTTAACCGCGAATAGACCCCCCAATCATGGCCGTCCTTTTTTTCCAGGTCATAGTATTCGACGTTAGTGGTCTTCACCCGGCTGGCAAAGGTCGGATTAACCCCCTTATGGGTAATAATACTGTGACGAAAATCAGCCTCGGGCAGGTTGTTGATCAGGTTCACCACCCCGTTCTCCAAGCCACCGGTATCAAACCGGTAAATAACATGGGCAATATGGACGGGTTTATTGCTCATGCAAGCCCTCTCGAAGATCTTGTGCAAACCAGTGACGAGCTGCAGCTTCAAATTCGGCTTGATCGGCATACGCCTCTTCTGGGGCTGAGATAACCACGACGAGGCCCGCTTGCACTTGTCCGAGCAATGCCTGCAAAGCTTGTCCAAGTTTGATTTCCAGGGTATTTGGGGTTTGCTGCCAGGCCGTCACATAGGTATGCGCCACCCATCGACGCTGGCCTAAGGTATTGGTTATTTCCATTACTTGGTAGCCTGGTTTGGCGGATACCGACACCCTCGACCAAACACTATCGAGATACAACTGATTCAGGCTGTTTATCATCTCCGCAGTCTCATCGTTGCGATTGTAAAAGATAAAAAACACCTCAGTTTCGCCTTCTTCAAGCCTGCGCACTGTGCTCGCATTTTTAAAGACAGGATACCAAGTCTTTGCTGATTCCTTGTTCCAGTTATCAAAAGCCATCAGAAAGGCCGGCTCACCCGCTGGCTTAAGGTTGGCGGCTGAGTGCTTGTACAAGATGGCTGACAAACATAACAACAATAAAGGTATAACCGGAGTAAAACGCTTGAAGGTTAACGCTTGTGTACTTTGGACTTGGGGGGGGACATCGCTCCGTTCAGGATCTCGCCAAATATTGCCGATGCTGAACATAACGAAGATGACAATGCCAAAAAACAGCCAACCGTAAACTAAATGATCTACGCCAGTGGCATATTTCATATCAGACATATAAGCAATTAACACAATACCAAAAGCGCGCAATCCATTTGCAACGATCGGCAAAAGCAAAGAAAATGCTATAAAAATTAGTCTCTTATGCCATTTTTGATAAGTCAGATACGCAAACAAAGTACCGAGTGAAAAGGAAGCTATCAGATAACGGATACCCGAACATGCAACGGCCACTTCAAACAGGCCTCCAGGCACAGCAATGTACAAACCGTCTCGGAACACAGGAATGTCGGTTAGGCGCAGCGCCGCAACAGTAATGTCCGCAGTCACATCTTGCAACCAGGGGATCAGGAATTCCCCTTCCGGCACACTGAACATCCAGAACAACAACGCAAACAGCATGCTACGGCATACTGCATTCCCCAAAACTAACCAATAAAACATAGGCAGTAAGGCGAATGTCGCAAACTGCTCGACAGCGGCAAGCTGAGCCAGGCTGCCAAATAACCAAAGTATCAGCAACCCAAAGATCGGCAATAAAGCCCAGTAATTATGTGCAACTTTTTGTTGCGTTAAGCGTGGCCAGTTACGTCTGATTAGGTAAATGCAGATAGGCAGTATTAAGAAACAATGAGCAAAAGTTTCAGAGCGCTCCCAGATCGCCACCGTCGCCATGACCGTAGGGAAAAACAAAATCCCCCACAGTAAAAAGATAAGCGACATAAGGAACAATAACTGATGGCCAGGCTTTCTGTTAGTCATGATTTAACTTCCCTACCAGCTTATCCATAACAGCCTGCCACTGATAATGGGCACCAATCCAATGTAGATTTTCCTGGCCGATTTGCGAGCCGGTATGTGGATTTGCAATAAGTTGCAGACAGCAACGCATAAAATCATCGGCTTCATCGTGCACCATGGGCAACTGAGAAGGCGGTAAATTAATGCCTTCTGCCGCCATTTGTGTCATCACTACAGACTTACCCATGGCCATGGCCTCCAGCACCTTATTCTGGATCCCTCTGGCAATTCGAAGCGGCGCTACCGCGAAGGTGGCATGGGCGATGTACGCCCGGATATCTTCCACCCTACCCGTCACCACGACGCCGTCCACTTCAGCTAACTGCCATACTTTCTCGGTCGGATTACCACCGACAATGGCAAACTGAAGATCCGCGTGCTGCTTTCGAATACCAGGCCAGACGTGTTTGACAAACCACACCACGGCATCAACATTGGCCCAGTAATCCATGGCACCGGTAAAGACCAGATAAGGTTGCGTAAAGGGAGACTGTCCTGCGGCTGCGGGGGTAAAAAACGCGGTATCCACCCCATTGGGAAAAGCAAACACCTTAGCGGCTAATTCGGCAGCCAAGGGCTTAGCAAAAAACGCAGCCTCTTCTGAAGAAACAAAACTCACCGCATCAAAATCGCGGGTTATCTTCTGCTCATAACAAGCCAGAGTATTAGCTTCATAGGTATAAACGGCTTTCATCAACGGATTGGTGGCTTTTTCAGCGTATTGGCGCCACTTGTCTGAATCCACATCAACAAAATCAGCAACCCGATGTAAGCCTGGCTGCTTTTCTACATAACGGCACATAGCCGAACTGTACAAAAACACTTTTTGAATGCCTTCGGCTTTGATCTTGTGGTCAACCCACCTTTGTAACTGCGAGTCATGGAAATAGGTCAGTGAAATAGGCTTGCCCAGCAACATCCCCAACAAACCTTTAAGTTTCCCCCACAATGGACGCAACGGACGCACCAATTGGTCACAGCTGTATTGCTTTAAGACATCAGCGTACTGCCAGTCATTAGGGTCATCCACTAAGGTTCCCAGATGAATGTCATAACGATGACTTAATTCCTTCAAAATATGAAAGGAACGGATCTTATCCCCTTTATTGGGTGGAAACGGAATACGATGGCATAAGAAAAGTAACGGTTCCTTGTTCATATGCTTCATCCCAGGTATTTAGACAACATTGGCCCTAGCGCTCGGCTTACCCACAGCGGCAGCTTCTGCCAGGCTTTGATAAAGAACTGATATTTGGGATTGTTCGGGCTCAAGTTGGGCAGTGCGGGAGCCTTGACCAGACAAAACTGATAATGTAGCGCTGTAGGCTCCATTCCCCAGTGCTTTTTGTACTGATAGGCACCGGAGTCATTTTTACTGCGGCCGAAATCATACTGCCCATAGCCCCGCTCTTTGGCTGAACACATCAACTGATAATACATAAAGTCGTTGCTTTTGAGCTCGCGAGCCTGGGGGAGCCCTCCACCATAATAAGGCAGTACCTGATCACGGAAATAAAAGTTAAGCACCGACGAGACGGCCTTTCCTTGATGCTCGACGGTTAACACATCGCAGCGATGGCCGAATATCTCACGCAGTTGATTAAAATATTCACGGGGGAACACTGGGGTGCCCAGATTACGAACACTTTCCGAGTAGATGTCATAGGCAGTTTGCGTGTCGCTATCTACCTTGTAGCTCAGGTCGGCTTTTAAGGAATGACGAATAACCGCCCGCTGTTTCTTTTTCACCCCAGCTAAAATGGCTTCAGGATTATCCTGCAAAGGCCAGGCAAAATACGAATGAGCGCATTTTTCAACCAACTGAGGATGACTGCTTGGCACCTTATTGCGCAGCTCCAGGTAGTCCACCTCAAGTTGCTGAGCCAGCGCAATTGCCGCATCTTCTAACGCACGTTGCACATCTTCATTATTCGCAGCCACACCACCATAGACACAAAAGGGCGTGGAGATCAGCGCATGGCCAAATAAACGGCTTTTCTGCTCAACAAGAGGCAATACGCCAACAATATCCTGCCCTTGCTTTGCATACAGGTAATGGCCAATATGACCGTAGACTTTTTCGTTGACCGTCAACCATCCACTTAAATGGAAAAACGTAGCAGCGTCGCATTGCTCAACATAGCTATCCCACTGTGCGGCAAGCTCAGCATCTCCCTGGAATTTTACAACTTCAATCACGCATTAACCCCGTACACATCCTTCATCGTTGACCAGTTAAAATCCTCAAGCATGCGCTCCAGCTTAGATTCAGTATGTTTAAGGTTGACATAATGACGAAACTTGGACTTCGCAGACGCTTGTTTCAGGCGGGGCTGGTCGGCATCTATTTCCCAAGGGTGAAAATAGAATGAGTAAGGTTGCTTTTCCTTCTCCAGATACTTTCTAACCAGATGTCGGGTCAAACCATAAGGATAAAGCCTGAAGTAGCCGCCTCCCCCGATAGGAACCTGCTTGCCTGCAATTCGCAAGGTGGGAATGGGTATTTCGATGATGTTTTCCGGTCGCATATAAGCAAACCTTGGCCAGTCCGGCGTACCGTATAAATCATGCTTAACCGGATAGGTACTGGAGCTGTAGCGGAATCCTAATTCTGCTAATACCTCAAAAGCCCATTCATTGGAGTAGCCGATAGAGAAACTGGGCGCCCGATAGCCCGCAATCGATTCCCCCAGCAGATCTTGCAGGTGATCCCTAGAACGCAGGACGTCTGCCTTGAATTCTTCTGGCGTTTGTTCATAAGCACGGCGATGGGAATAACCATGGCTAGCAATCTCATGTCCCTGAGCGTGGATATCTTTAATCAGCTCTGGGTAACGTTCAGCCACCCAGCCCAAGATAAAAAACGTCGACTTAACACCATGCTGGGCAAAGACATCCAGCAAACGTCGGGTATTGGCATCTACCCTGGGCTTATAACTGTCCCAATCCGCAGGAGTAATAATCTTGTCAAAAGCAGACACATGGAAGAAGTCTTCCACATCCACCGTCATCGCATTTAAACAAGTATGCAAATCTTTCATTTATCGTCCCTTTCCAAACAGTACCACTTCCACTGTCCGGATCAGGATCAAAATATCCAACAGTAAGCTTTGATGTTTTACGTAGTACAAATCAAACTTCAGCTTTTCCATAGAGTCTTCAACGCTTGCCCCATAGGGATAGTTAAGCTGTGCCCAACCTGCCAGGCCAGGTTTAACATTATGACGCTGATTGTAATAAGGGATTTGCTTAATGAGTTGTTCAACAAACTCTGGGCGCTCGGGACGCGGTCCAATAAAACTCATTTCGCCTTTCAATACGTTCCACAACTGAGGTAGTTCATCCAGACGGTATTTACGAATAAAGTTGCCTACACGTGTCACCCTGCTATCGCCTTGGGTGGCCCATTTAGCGCCATCCTTCTCTGCATCTGGCCGCATACTGCGAAACTTAATGATCTTAAACAGTTTACCGTTCAGCCCCACCCGCTCCTGTTTGTAGAAAACCGATGCACCGGTGCGAAAGCCGTCTTCTAAGTATATGAGCAAGGCCGTTATCAACATAAACGGCCAGGTAAAACTTAGCACCAGCAAGGCCAGAAACGCGTTGATGCCATAATCAAGCATATCGCGCAGATAATTCTGACTGGAAAATCCGTTGGAATAGATAACCCAGCTTGGATAAATCAAATTAACCACTATCTGCCCGGTTTCTCGTTCCATAAAATCCAGGATATCCACCACTTCAATTCCGCGGATGCGACAATCAAAGAGAATCTCAATGGGTAGCGTACCACGGCGCTGATCACAGGCGATGACCACTTCTTCAATATCGTTTTCCTGTAAGAAGTCCCGAAAATTTTCGTCGACTTTTACATGAATCAGCTTTTCAGCCTGAATACCACTGCTGCGATCATCCCCTGGAATAGGAATAAAGCCGACCAAATCAAAACCAATTCTGTCTACTTCACGGCGCATGCGCTTTTCAATAATTGACGCGCGTTCACCTGCGCCCAGAACAATCAATCTGACCTTGCCCAGTCCCAACAAACCAAGTCGGTTAGAAAAGTAGCGGAATAAAACCAACGCCAGAATGATAAGTCCCGACGCTGTGGGCAAGTAATATGGATGTAAGGCTAGCTCAATTAAAAATGTGCTAGTGATCAACTCCATAACAAAATAGCTTAACGCAACACATACAAAGATACGTCGAATGATGCCTCGAAAGGTCTCGCGCAACTTAGGTTCGTACAAACCAACAGACAGTGCTGAAACTAATACCAGGAAGGTAAAAAGTATAACATTGAATGCCAGTTGATTAACCGAAGGTGGAGGTGTATGGGAAACTTGCAAAATCAGTGTATTAGCGATATAGGCAAGATAAGCAATCAGCGCGCCTTCCAATAATACCAGTATATTTGAGCGTTTAGATTGACGCCTGTTGGCAGCCTTCACAGATTAATTCCTTTACTATTAAAATTATTAGTTCAAAAAGTCAGGTTAAAAAAGTATTAGGGATAGACTAACTTATTTTGTCATAGCATTATATTGCAACATGTTAATGCGAAAACAGATAGTTTTGCCAGACTTAAGTCTACGAAGTCCATAAGTAAGGAATATGACTAACATGAACGCCATCAGAGCCACTCAGCTAGCCTTGATTATTTTTGTCACGGCATGGATTTCTGCCTGCAGCGTACAAACGCTGCCGCCAGCCACCACTCAACCATCCTTAACCACATCCACAGATAATTATAATTATCTGATTGGCCCCGGTGATAATTTGGAAATTTTCGTCTGGCGCAACCCAGAAATTTCTGGTTCCTTTATTGTGCGCCCGGACGGAAAAATCACCACCTCATTGGTAGAAGACGTCGAGGTCTCTGGCAAAACGCCCACAGCCCTGGCCCGTGACATGGAAAAAGTACTGTCTAAGTATATTCGCGATCCTATTGTTACCGTCAGTGTGACAGGGTTTTCCAGCCCCTTCAGTGAGCAGGTTCGCGTAATAGGTGAAGCCACTAATCCGCAAGCTATCAGCTATAAAGAAAACATGACATTGTTGGATTTAATGATTGCCGTGGGCGGCCTGACCGAATTTGCCGCCGGTGATAGCGCCAAATTGATCAGGGTCGTAGATGGAAAGCAAATGGAGTACTCTGTCTACCTTGATTCATTGGTAAAATCAGGTGATATCTCCGAGAACGTGGATTTGCTTCCAGGCGATATCCTGATTATTCCTGAGGCCTGGTTCTAGACCTCCCCACAGCAGTAGAAAGTATGATTGGATTTCAACAGGTTATTGACCAGATCCAGACCTATCTCAAAGGGATTTGGATAAAGAAGCGTTATGTCATCATTTCATCCTGGCTAATTTGCCCTATTGGCTGGCTGTATGTCATATCGCTTCCTGATACATATGAGTCGTCCGCGCGTGTGTTCGTAGACACCAATAGTCTTTTACGTCCCCTGCTCAGGGGATTGGCTTTTCAGAACAATCCCGAGCAACAAGTAAACCTCGTTGCTCGCACGTTGCTCAGTCGACCTAATTTGGAAAAAATTGCCAGGGAGGCGGATCTGGATATTTCCGCCAAGACCAGCGCAGATTTTGACGAAATGATAGAAAAGCTCCGTGGTGATATAAGCCTTAGCAGCACCCGTGATGCCAATATCTATACCATCAGCTACACATCTAATACGCCAGCCCTCGCGCAACGTATAGTGCAAATTACCTTGAACGAATTTATCGAGTCTAATCTGGGTAGCACCAGACAAAGCAGTGATTCTGCTGAAGAGTTTTTAGACCGGCAGATAGGTGAATATGAGCAGCGTTTAATGGAATCTGAGCAGCGTCTGGCTGAGTTCAAGCGCTCACGCCAGCAGGTATTGCCCGGTGGCAGCAGCGACTACTACGCCCAGTTACAGAATGAGCGAGGGTTACTTGAGCAAGCAAAACTGCGTTTAAAAGAACTTGAATCGCAGTTGGCTTCAGCTGTGGCACAATTACAGGGTGAAGAACCCGTGTTTGGCTTGGTTACCCCCGAACTATCTGACAACAGCGGAATATCCACACAATACGATGCCCGGATTTCCAATCTGGAAAATAGTTTGGATGACTTGCTGATTCGCTACACAGAAGAGCACCCTGATGTTGTTAAAACCAGGGCTCGACTGGACCAGTTAAAGGAAGACCGGCGCGCGCAATTGGAAAGTATGAGTGAAGTGGCGCAAAGTTCAGGCACATACAGCCAGTTTGGTAATCTGAATCAGAATCCGGTCTATCAGCAAATGAAGATCACCGTTGCTAACTTGGAAAGTGAAATTGCCTCAATCAAGGTCAGAGTTGATAACTACCAGGCCAACGTTCAGTCACTGGAAGAAAGAATCAATTTAATCCCGGAGTTGGAAGCCGAATTGACCGGCCTTAACCGTGACTACGGCATTACCAAAACCAAATATGAAGAGTTACTGCAGCGCCGTGAGTCTGCTCAGCTTTCTAGAAAAGCGGAAGCCACCACAGACGATGTGCAGTTCAGAGTGATAGATCCACCGCTGCTACCAACCAAACCTGCGGGTCCTGCCCGCATTGTTTTCTACTCTCTGGTATTGCTTGTCGGTTTTGGCTCCGGATTTGGTATTGCTTTCCTGGTCAGCCAGATAAACCCTGTGGTTGTTAATTACAAACAACTGATAGAGCACTTTAAAACTCCGGTATTTGGTTTGGTTTCACACCGCGACGCAGAAAAATTAAACCAGCAGAACAAGCAGCGTCTGGTTATATTCGCCATGTCGTCTTCGGTCTTGCTGTTCGGTTTTGTGCTACTGGTCTGGATTGAAGCCGTGTATGGCGGTTTCCCCAGACAATTGTTTGGAGGACTGCTATGAGCACCATAGAAAAGGCGTTGCAACGCCAAAAAGCAGAGCAGGCCAGACAGGCCGAAGCAGCCCAAGAGCAGCAACAAACAGCATCCTCCGAAGCCCTTGACTCCGGTGTTGTCGCGGATGATATTGCCACGTCATCGCCAGTCAGCCATGGTACAGAGGAAACCTCGGCGCACGATAAAGACATGATATTGCTGGAACTGGATGACGAAGCTTTTGTCTCCAGCTCAACCAAGCGCACTAAAATTAATGAAGAGTTCAGAACCATTAAGCGCAAGGTTTTAAGTAATGCCTTTGGCCCGCTGGCAAAGACCTTAAATAATCCCAATATCATCATGGTCACCAGTTCTAACCCGAACGAAGGTAAGACTTACAACGCCATTAACCTGGCCTTGAGTATCGCACTTGAGCAAGACAAAACCGTGTTGCTGGTTGATGCCGATGTGCTGCGTCCAAACGTGATGCGCACCCTCAATCAAAAGATGCCTAATGGTCTGATGGAGTATCTGCTCGGAGAGGTCACCGATATCTCGGAGGTGATGTATCACACCAACATCGATACCTTACGCATCATCCCTGCCGGTAAAACTCACCATTTGTCTACAGAGTTATTGGCCAGTGAAAAAATGCTGGAAACGGTGCAGGAGTTTGCCTCTCGTTATCAGGATAGGGTTGTCATATTCGATACGCCACCTATGCTGGGGGTAAACGAAACCGCTATCCTGGCCAATTTGGCCGGTCAGGCCATTATTGTCGTGGAAGAAGGTCGCACCAAGCTGACCGATATTCAAACCGCTTTAGAGGCGCTCAACCCGGATATGGCGAAAGGCTTTATCGTCAATAAGGCGCAGCGCTCCAAGCGAGAAGAATACGGTTATGGCTACTACTCTATGGGGCCCAAGGAGAAGGATGCATGAAGCGTGTCAGCGTAGCTTGTGCAATTGCACTGCAACCACTAATAGTGCAAAGCGGAGAGCTAACGTTTAGGCCTGTGTTGGACGTGTCCGCTGTCACGTATGAGACCAAGCACCCAGACACGGATGAGAAGAGTGACAATAATGCATTGATGCTGGAGCCCGTGCTTGCGACAACTTACAAAAGTCAGTTGCTGAATGCTGCTCTGCGAATCAAGAACACGACGGTGAAGCAAAGTGAAAACAGTGCGGAGCTGGATAAAGAATTCACTGACGTCAATTTCAACTCAAAAATGGGTTTTTGGGATAGGCGTTTACTATTCACAGCACAAAGTAATCGTATCCACCGAGCTCAACTTGGGATAGACAGCGGGATCAGTGACCCAATACTTAACGCAGAAGAACTCAGTACGGTTCAAACCAATAATGCTTCGATGAGTTTTTCGCCGCAGCGCCCTGCTTATCTGGGCATGAGTTTTTTCGCCAGGGCCGGTGAGTCTCGTACCCGTAGTAACCCATCCGCTCAAAATCAATTTGCCGATATAGACAGTGACTCTTATAGCGGTGGAGCAAGCATATTCCAAGGCCAAGAAATTACTCGCATGTTTTGGAATATTAATGCGAATTACGAGAAGACCAAGCGGGATGCACAACCCGACGTTATCAGCAGAAGCGTATCGGCCAAGATAGGAGTCGGTATTTTGTCAGATCTGCACTTAATTGCTGTGGGTTCTGATTACAATAATGAAGGCCTACGTGGTGGCCTACAACAAGAAAACATCAGTTCAAAAAGCTATGGGGCAGGGCTTGAATGGCGCCGGGCTTCTGGCAGTTTTTTGGGTGTGACATACAATAAATTTAAGCATGAGGGCAAAGAAACCAACTATGTTGGCTTTGATCTCAATTGGGCACTAAGCCCCAGAAGTAGCGTCCAGGCATCCTATGATAAACGCTTTTTTGGCGATAATTATAACTTCAGCTTGAATCATAACAGCCGCTCCTGGCGTACCCGTGTTGGCTATGAGAAAGGTTTCACCAGTTATTCACAGCTGCAATTAGTGCCTGGCGCACCTATTGTGCTGGTTTGTCCTCAAGGTAGTCTGGATTTTTCTCAGTGCTTTATGCCGGATTCCCCCAACTATGAACCAGATGTAGACGAAACCCAAATCAGCATTCCAACCTTTGAGAATGAGCTTACCGACGAAATCATTATTCGCGAATCAGCCTTTATCAATTTAGGCTATGACAAACGCAAACTTTCCATGTACTTCAATTACAGCTATAGCAACCTGGAGTATTTGGAAACAATGCGGGCGCAACGAACCCGGGCTGCACAGCTGACACTCACCTATAAGCTGGGAGCTAAAACCAAGCTTATTGCCCATGGAGAGTATTCACGTAATGATACCTTACAAGGTACCTTCTATGATGAAGAGGTTGTCAGCTACAAGTTAGCTTTGGATAGGGCTCTATCGAAAAAGGCGGACCTTAGTTTGTCACTCCGGTATCTTGACCGCGATACAGATCAGGCTAACCGGGCGCTGGAGGATACTAGGCTGTCACTTAAATACAGCTACAAGTTCTAGCTAAGGATAAGCAAGCAAGGCAAAGATAAACCGTCTTGGCCACGCGCGCAGACTTTAACGCCTACCAAGCTGTTTTTTCGCAGACAGCCTCCAATATCGAGAGGCTCTGCATCTCCTCAAAACCAATACTTCAACTGTGCGCATCAGCATGAGGATGGCCTCCCTCCCTTTGCCAGAGACGTATCTCATTCCTCATCGGACTTCAGGCGTACATAGGTTTTATATTTTCGCTTCAACAGCTTATCTATGTACCTGGTTAATTTAACCTTTTGATTGATAGCGTCATCCAGGGCGTCGGTCAGCTCTTTCAGCATATCTTTGTAGTACTGAATATCTTTGGGGCGCTGGGCATCCTGTTGAGGGCTGTCGCCCTCTCTGATGGGACTGGCATCTACAACGGGTGGTGGAGGTTGAATGAACATTTCATCCGCCACTTCGTTAACCACAGATTCGACGGCTTCTTCATTCAACTCCTGCAATTCTTCCAAAAATCCATACAACAAGATCCGGTCTGTTAGTGTATTGATTTTTCGTGGCACCCCTTGAGTAAACTCGAATATCTTTTGATAGGCGCCGTCAGTAAACAGCGCCCCCCCACGCCATCCGGCGTGTTGCAGACGAAACTCAATATAACGGCGCACATCAGAATCGGTCAGGGGAGATAAATGGCAGGACGCCACAATACGCTGACGAAACTGCTCCATATTCGGGGCCCGCAGAATTGGCTGAAGCTCTTCCTGGCCCAGTAGAAAGCTCTGTAACAGCGGCTTTCCCTTGGCCTGGAAGTTGGACAGCATGCGCAGTTCTTCGATGGTTTCCAGCGGCAAGTTCTGCGCCTCATCCACCAACAACAGCGCACGCTTACCTTGATGGTTTAAGTCGAACAGGAACTTTTCCAGGTCCTTGAGGATATCGGCTTTAGTTTTGCCGTCAGTGTTCAGCTCAAATTTACTGGCGACCATTTTCACCAGTTCATCCGGCGACAGCTTTGGGGTCACTATTTGTGCGGCAAAAATGTCATTTTGAATTTCATTCAACAAACTATTGGCGATGGTGGTTTTACCCGTACCAATACCACCGGTAATGACGATAAAGCCTTCGGCCTGCGCTAGCCCGTACTCCAAATAGGATAATGCTCTTTTATGCCATTTACTGGCAAAGAAAAAACTAGGATCGGGAGTAAGTTGGAATGGTTTTGCATTAAGTCCATAAAAGCTTTCGTACATTAAAAAACTCGCTTGTCTGAAAACAAGTCACTTCCCAGCGACGCAATGACTTAATGCTAAGGCCTGGTTTCGAAACAAGCAATCAATATAGAAGAATTAACAGACAGTAAAACGGTCAAAAAACACAGATGAGCGCTAAGGTTCATCTGTGTATTCAGGTTAGGTATTCTTAGTGGCCGGTGATTTTTTTAATGATACCTGTGGTAGATACGCCATCTTCAAAATTCAGTATTTTGACTTCTCCACCATTGGCTAAGACTTCTTTTGCCCCAGCGATCTGTTCCACCTGATAATCGCCGCCTTTGACTAGTACATCAGGCAAAATATCACTGATAACTCGCTGAGGTGTATCTTCGCTAAAGGCAAACACCCAATCCACCGAAGCCAACCCGGCTAACACAGACATTCGTCGCTCAACCAGATTGACCGGTCGCCCTTCGCCTTTTAAACGGCGCACCGAGTCGTCATCGTTAACCGCAACAATCAAACGGTCGCCTAACTGAGCGGCATTCTCCAGATATGACACATGGCCAGCATGCAATATATCAAAACAACCATTGGTCATGACCACCTTTTCGCCTCGCAGGCGGGCAGCTTCCACCGCCATATTGATCTGTTGCTCTGTCATGACCCCACGCCCTGCATGCTGCTCCATGCCAACCGTCATGGCCAGCTCCGACACGCTAACAGTAGAGGTGCCCAGTTTGCCAACCACAATACCGGCCGCCGCATTGGCCAGTACGCTGGCTTCTGCCCAGCTGCATCCTGAGGCGACAGACGCCGCCAGGGTCGCAATCACTGTGTCACCGGCACCTGTTACGTCATACACTTCTTTGGCTTTGGCAGGTAAGTGCAGTTCACGCTGCCCGGGCGTAATCAAGGTCATACCTTGCTCGGAACGGGTCACCAACAATGCATCTAACTGCAACCCGGTGACCAACTCCTTAGCTTTCTCAACCAACACGGCTTCGTCAGAACAATCACCAACAATTTGCTGGAACTCGCTCATATTCGGTGTCAGCAAGCTGGCACCAGCATATTTACCAAAATCACTGCCTTTGGGATCCACAACCACAGGTTTACCCGCTTGTCTGGCAAGGGCGATCAAACCGGATACGTCACTTAGACAGCCTTTGTCATAGTCAGACAACAGCAGCAGGTCGTGCTCGGCCAATAACTCTCGCACCTTGGCCAACAAGGCAGTTTTGTCCTGCTGGGCAAAACTTTGCTCAAAGTCCAGCCGGATCAGTTGCTGATTGCGGCTGAGTACGCGCAGTTTGGTAATAGTATCCAGACCAGGTACTTGCTCAAACTGGCAATTAATGTCCATACAAGACAGCTTGCGTTGTAATATCCCAGCAGCTTCGTCTTGGCCAGTCATCCCCACCAGGGTCACCTCAGCGCCTAATGCCGCCAGGTTTAACGCCACGTTGGCGGCACCGCCCGGGCGCTCTTCGTTCTGACCGATCCTGACCACAGGGACCGGCGCTTCGGGGGATATCCGCGCCGTAGAGCCAGACCAGTAGCGATCCAACATAATATCCCCCACCACTAAAACGCTGGCCTTGGAAAAATCAGGAATATTCATCACTTCACATCCGTACTTGTCACTGCCACCGATTGTATCACAAGGTGCTCTGGCTGCGATTATGCAAGCGCAAGGATTTAGCGCCATCTGTCGCGGTCAGATGTCAGCCACGGTCAATTTAAGCTAGAATGCGCCAAACATTTTTCATTGGGTAAACTGTGCAGGTCAAAGCTCCCCGTTTTCAGTTGGCTTTTTTTCATCCCAGGTATTGGCTGACCTGGCTAAGTATCTTGGTGTTGTACCTCATCTCCTGGCTTCCCTATAAAGTTCAAGTACTGTTGGGGAAGGCTGTAGGTCACGTGCTGTTCAAGGTGTTGAAATCCAGGCGTAAGGTCGCTGAGCGTAATCTGCAATTAGCCTTCCCGGATATGGATCAGAAGCGCCGGGAGGCCCTGGTCAAAGCCAATATTGCCAGTGCCGGGATCGCCTTATTTGAAACCGGCATGGGGTGGTGGTGGCCAGATTGGCGGGTAAAACGCATGGGTAAGGTCTTTGGCTATGAACATGTTCAGGCTATTTTAGACAAGGGAAAAGGCGTTATGGGTTTGGCCATCCACAATATGAACCTGGAGTTTGGTTGCCGGGTGATGGGGCTGCTGCACCCCTCAGTCGTTTTTTACCGCCGACACAACAATCCTTTGATGGAATATATGCAATACCATGGCCGCGCTCGCTCCAATCGCTACATGATCCACAAGCGAGGTGTCAGTGAGATGTTCAAGGCGCTGAACAGTGGTGAGTTGTGCTTGTATTTGCCGGATCAGGATTATGGTCCCAAGCGCTGTGAGTATGTGCCGTTTTTTGGCGTCAAAGACGCCGCTACAACAACCGGCACCTTGCTGTTTACCAGCCAGGCAAATTGTGAAACCGTATTCCTGGTGTCCATTCGCACCCCGCAAGGTTACGAGATTCATATTCTGCCCGGTCTTGAAGATTTCCCTTCAGGAGACGATAAAGAAGATGTGGCCAGGCTTAATCGCAAAATTGAAGAGTTGGTGATGATGGCACCAGAGCAATATTTGTGGATGCATAAACGTTTCAAGACCCGGCCACCTGAAAACCCAGAATCCTTGTACTAAGTGGCAAAAGGCAGTATCAATTGTATGAGTAAGAAATCATTTTCCTCCAGTATGTTCTGGGCCAGGCAACTCGGCCTGGCCGCTATACTCATCATTATTGCAGTGGCGGTTATCCAGTTGCAAAAGCATCAAAAGAACGAACCGGTGCCACAAGGCCAGACAGTTAAAAAAGACCCAGCCAGAGGCTTATCCAGCTTTTATGCCGAGTATCGCACTTCCTCAGGAGAACCTAATCCTGACGAACAAAGCGATTTTGTTATGCCCTTGTCTGAGCAAGACACACCTTTAAATGAGCGCCTGCAAGCCATGCAAAGCGTGCAAAAGCCCGCTTCAGGTAGATGGGTAGGTGAACACAAATACCGCACATTCAAGGCCGGGGGGACGCTAAGGGAGATCATCAGTAACTACGCACAAAGCGAAGGCATGCAAGTGATATGGGAACTCAACCAGGACTTTGTGGTAAAAAATAATTTCCAGGTCGATGACACCGTCGTCGGTACTCTGAACAAAATAGCCCGCGCCGTGGACAGTAACTTTTCTGCCACAGTGGAGGGATTTTTCTGTCCCAAACAGCGCACCCTTGTGATTACCGACAAGCCTACCGATTACCTGAGGCAATTTTGTACCCCAACCGATGCCGCCATTAGCGCCGAGGTAGAGCGGGCGCAGTCAATGAAATAACCACAGACACTGGGCTTAACCCAGCGTCTGCTGCCAGATTTCCCGCACTTGCTCACGTAGCGCCTCAAACTGGCCGCTTTCGTCCACCGCAGCCTTGCCATCCAATACGCAGCGATGTCCACTATCACGAAAAGCTAAATAAGCAGTGGTCAGCGCTTCTGCCCACTGTGAACTGATAACCTGATGATGCTCCAAGCTGGCCAGTATGCGCACATTATCAGACCAATAGCACAGGTTTGGCTGTCGATGACTCTCGCTCAGCACCCAGTACTGGGTTAAAAACTCAATATCAGCAATACCACCACTGCCCTGCTTAAGATCAAATCCCTGCCCGGCCTGCAAATGCTCACGCATTTTTTCTCGCATCTGACGAACGTCTTCAGCCAGTTTCTGTTTATCTCTAGGCAAACACAGCACATCCTGACGAATTTGTAAGAAGCGCGCGGCCAGGGCCTCATCACCAAATACAAAACGGCTGCGAGTGAGAGCTTGGTGCTCCCAGGTCCACGCTTCCTGTAACTGATACTCAGCGAAACCATTGATATGACAGACTAACAAGCCCGAGTTGCCAGCCGGACGCAAGCGCAGATCTGTTTCATACAGCTGCCCGGATGCCGTCTTAGTATTGAATAAATGCATAATTCGCTGTGCCAGCTTGATATAAAACTGACGTGATTCAATCGCCTTATCACCATCGGTATCTTGCTGGCTGTCACAGTTATGGACAAAGACCAGATCCAAGTCAGAACCATAGCCTAATTCGATACCGCCGAGCTTGCCGTAAGCGATCACACCAAAGCCGAGGTCGGGCAACTGAACACCGGCTGGCAAACCATAACGCTCGGTCATTTGCTGCCAGGCATCCAGTACAACCTGTTTAATCAAGGCTTCTGCCAGGAAGGTTAAGTGGTCGCTTACTTTCATAACCGGCAATACGCCGGTAACGTCTGCGGCCGCAATTTTCAGTTGTTGGCTGAGTTTAAACTGCCGCATGGCTTCCATACGCGCTTCCAAATCCTGCTCAGGAATGCGCAGCAAAAATTGCCGTAATTCGTTGTAATAACCATCCAGTGGCGCCAGTTGATATAGGTGCTGAGGGTTAAGTAACTCATCCAAGAGTATGGGGAAACGCCCTATTTGCTCGGCAATCCAGGGACTGGCACTGCATAATCTCACCAGCTGCGCTAATGCTCCCGGGTTTTCCAGTAACAAGTCCAGATAAGCTGTACGACGACAGACCGCCTTAAGCACGCCAAACAAACGTTGCAGCACCACACTTGGCGCCGGATTATCTTTCAAGCAGGCGCTAAGCACCCAGGGCATGAGTTTATCCAAGGACTCCCGTCCCCGCGTGCCCATCGCCCGATTGCGCATGTCATCGATAAAGCCACTTAACGCATGCCAAAACGAGTGCGCGGCTGGCTCGTCGAGAAATTTGGCCAGCAGTGCCAATGCCTCATCATCCGTTAAAGGCAGACACCACAAGTCACTCAGCTCATTTACCTGTTCATCAGGACAGGGTTCGCTCTCATCCCCAATCAACTCCATAAATTGGCCATGAATACTCTGCATATGCTGTTCAAGCTGAGAACAAAAATCCTGATAGTGATTAAAGCCCATGGTCAGACAAAGCCGCTGACGACCTACTTCGTCGGTGGGCAGGGTCTGGGTTTGTTCGTCATTAAACTGCTGTAAATGATGCTCAGCCTTGCGTAGAAAACGGTAACTTCGCCCCAGGCTATCCACATCCTCAGCGGATAGCCACTGACGCGCTTTGAGCTCGTCCAGCACGGCAAATACCCCTGGATGTTGCAGCGCGGCCTCTCGCCCTCCCCTGATTAATTGAAATGCCTGAACGATAAACTCGACTTCCCGGATGCCACCGCCTCCCAGCTTAATATTGTCGGTCAACTGACGGCGGCGGACTTCCTGGCTGATCAGGCGCTTCATATTGCGCAGGGCTTCAATGGCAGAAAAATCCATATAGCGACGGAAAACGAAGGGACGCAAAATCGCCTTAAGTTCATCGGCAAAAGGCGCAACAGGGTTGATGATACGCGCCTTAACCATGGCATAGCGCTCCCATTCACGCCCCTGCTCCTGGTAATAATCTTCCAGCGCCGAAAAATGCATGACCAACGGGCCACTTTCCCCAAAAGGGCGCAGCCGCATATCAACGCGAAATACCTGGCCGTCCGAGGTTACCTGATTCAAGGCGGTAATTAACTTTTGTCCCACCTTAGTAAAAAACTGTTGGTTCTCCAGCGTGCGCCTTCCCCCCTGAGTTTCTCCCAACTCGGGGTAACAAAAAATCAAGTCGATGTCTGAAGAGAAGTTGAGTTCTTCGCCCCCCAGTTTCCCCATACCCAGCACGAGCAGAGGCTGCTCCACCCCATCCGCCATAGGTATGCCATAGCGGGAAGCCAAATGCTGATAGCACCAGTCGCCGGCTTTATCTATCAAGGTATTGGCAAGTTTCGACACCTGACTCAAAGAAGCATCAATACACTGCGCATTGGTCAGGTCCAGCCACGCAAGGCGCACCATGTGCCGACGTCGGAATCGCCGCAATGCTCTGTGCATTTCACTTTCATCAGTGACAGCTTCCAACTCTGCAGCCAATAGCTGGGCATAGTCTGGCGTGGCAGAAACCAAGCCATTTTCCAAATGCAGAAATTGCAAAATACTTATATCTTGCTGACAACTCTTAGCGACAAAGTCACTTAAGCAGAACACCGGAAGTACAGTTGACTGAAGGGCAACCAGCCATTCTTCCTGTGGATAGGTTTCCAGCAATCTTTGCCAATGCTTGTGACCAATAGACATTAGGGAAGCCGGAATATTTGCTATCTGCATATGGAAATCCTTAAGGAGAAGATTCTGGTGACGCCCGAACACAAATGTCGCTGCAGTGGGCATTAATATACACCTGCATCAGCCCAAGTGCAGAGGGCTGATACCTGCCAGGGATATCAACTTCATTGCAGCAACTTAACGAACAGAAATCACCATCTGTCACCCAACACTTGGATTGACCGCTAAACTACTGAATAATTAAGGCCTTAGCAAAGCAATCTTGAAAGTCAGATGAAAACCGATTTGATGGGTTTATCCATCACCCCTCAGGCCTTGTTATATATAGGCCTGGATGTCGCTATTGCATTAGTGTTGTTGATAGTTATGCGTTGGGTATTTGGTCTGTGGACGCGAGTGGACGGCACCGACCAACTATCCGGTAAGGACAACTTCGCCTTTGGGATCAGTGTCGCATCCAGTCTGATGGCACTCTCCATTGTGCTCTGGAGTGCGGCAGAGAAAGCCTCCTCAGGTGATTACCTTGCCCAATCCCTACAGATGCTGGTTTATGGTGTGGTTGGCATTCTGCTGATAAAAGTAGGCCGTTTTGCCCACGACAGGCTGGTGCTGGATGAGTTGGATAAACGCGAGCAGATCCTAAACCGCAACGTCAGCATCGCCCTGGTGGATGGAGCCAGTGCCATCGCCGTAGCGATAATGCTGCGCAGTATTTTACTCTGGACACAAGGCTTTGATATACATAGTGGTATTGCCCTGATTAGCGGCTTTATCGTGGCGTTAGCCGTTATGTTGCTGATCACCCGTTTAATGGAAAGACGCTTTGCTCAGGATAACCAAAATGATTCGATGCAGGATGTGTTGGTTGGTGGACAGGTGGCGTTGGCCATACAACATGGCGGCTTGTTGCTAGGTACGGCGTTTTCGGTCAGTGCGGCCAGCCAATTATTGGAGTATCACCCCACGGCGTATGTAAGTAATCTTTTGAGCTGGCTGGTACTGGCCATGTTATTCACCTTATTAACTATCGCACTGGCTTGGATAGCGAAACGCTTGGTATTGCCCGGTATTAATATGGTAAGAGAGGTAGACCATCAACATAACGTCGGCCTGGCAAGCATAGAAATGGCCCTAACCATAGGCATGGCGTTATTATTACTGGGATTGGTATCCTGATGGTAAAAAACAACAAACTCGGCGCATTTGATATCGGCATGATGGTGCTGTCGTTGGTGGCAGTGATCAATATCTGTGTACTGATATTGCTCGACTTACCTAGGGATGTCAGAAGCTATTTGCTATTTATGGACACCCTGATTTGCGTGCTGTTTTTGGTAAATTTCACTTACAACATTCTGGCCGCCCCTGACCGCAAAGCCTATTTCAAGTCCCATTGGATAGATTTTATTGCCAGTATTCCCCTGATTGAGCCATTCAGACTGGCGCGCTTTTTACAGGTGCTACGGGTTATCCGTTTGCTTAAACAAACCCGTCACCTAGCACTTCCTTCACTGAAAGACCGCATTCAAACAACCTTGGCAACCATGATGGTAACGCTGGTAATACTGATTGGTGCGGCGGGGTTGTCTATTTACCTTATCGAACACGATTTGCCCGGTGCCAATATTACCACCGCCGAAGACGCCATATGGTGGAGTTTGGTCACCATCTCCACTGTTGGTTACGGTGACTTTTATCCCATATCCACCGCCGGACGTTTAGTTAGCGTATTGCTAATTATTAGCGGCGTCAGTTTATTCGGGGTTATTTCTGGCTACATTGCGTCGTTTTTTATTACCCCCGAAGAAAAAGACCAGTTGGCGGTTCAAAATCGCCGTATTCACAGGATTCATGACCAGGTAGAAAATCTTCAGGAGCAAATGGATCAAATTCAGCAAATGCTGGTCGAGTTAACAGCCGATAAAAAGGCTGATAAAAAAGTCCCTCCCGACGACAGCAAATGAGGGTAACGGAGGGATAGACTTACTTCTCAACATTGGCGTTTTACCCGCCAAGCTGAGCCAAAGATAACTGACCGGCTGCCAGCCTCAGCTTGTCGGCTTTGCTTAATCGTTTAAGTTGATATTCAAACCGACTGGCCTGGGCCCGATCCCCCACCGACTGACAATAACGCATCACCAGGGGAGCTTTTCCACGCAGTGCCTTGGCCGCTTTTTTTCCTCCGGACTGATGTTCAGTGAAACGTCGCTGCGGATCAGTGCTGATCCCCGTGTACCATTGCCCCAAACGATTTTCAATCATATACAGATACCATGTAGACGAGGTATTAAGGCACGTATCTGTCGGTGTATCAGTCATGTTCAACACTCATAATTTGATATCTAAAGTCGATGATTTTTTCAGTGTACAAGTGTTCGCTGAAAATCTATACTGACTTCTCACCACGCACATTGGAACCATCCTTGTCCACACAGCGCCCATACAGTATTACCGAAGAGTGGCTTAATGCGTTAAGCCATGGCATTGGCTTTATTGTCGCCATTGTCGGTTTGGTTTTGCTACTGATGCGCAGTGAATCCGGATTGGCAATTACCGCTTCCAGTATCTACGGCAGTTCACTGTTGCTGATGTTTCTCAGCTCCACAGTTTATCACGCCGTTACCCATCAGAAAGTCAAAGGTTGGCTGAAGTTATTCGACCATAGCGCTATTTATTTACTGATAGCGGGTACTTACACTCCCTTTATGCTGGTCAGCGTAGGGGGCTGGGTTGGCACACTGGGAACAACGCTTATTTGGGCCATAGCCTTAGCAGGCGTTGCATTTAAATGGCTGGCTAAACACCGTTTTCCACGCATATCCCTGACCTTGTATTTGTTTATGGGCTGGTTATCCCTGGCGTTTATTTACCCACTTTACCAAGCCTTGCCAGGGGCAGGTATGTGGTTGTTGGTCGCTGGCGGATTGTGCTTTAGCGTGGGTGTTCTGTTTTACGTAGCCAAACGCTATCAATTCACTCATGCAATCTGGCACATGTTTGTGGTGGCCGGCTGTACCTGTCACTACCTATCCATCTATTATTTTGTGGTTCCGGCCTGATAGTTGGCCTGAATGTGCTGCAACTTTCTTTCAAATTGCTCAAGCTGCTCTGCCTTTTCGTAATCGAAATGGTACTGATTATGGAAACCGAAGCTAAGCTGCACTGACGCATCTTCAAGAAACAGCGTGTAACCATCAAAGTCTGTATAGGCCTTTACACCTTCCAGCATATGCCCTTCGCCATCTTCCTTGCCGTGGGTTTTTATCTTATCGAATACACTCAGAATAAAACGGCTATCCAGTTCATTTTTCATGACGCCTCCTTTTAGCTTTTAATAAAAAACGCAGCAAAAAGTGATCCCAATATCACTGCTTTGCGAATACCTTCAGACAAGTTCAAATAAAAATATATCCATGTCCCGCAGACTCTTATTGCTACTCGGTGATCAACTCGATCTCAGCCATCCAGCCCTGCAACAGTTAGACAGGCAACGGGATCATATCCTATTGGCGGAACTGCATCAGGAAGCCAGCTACGTTCCCCACAATAAGCTGAAAATCGCCCTGATATTCTCTGCGATGCGACATTTTGCAGCAGAGCTTCGCGAACAGGGTTTTTACCTTTACTACTATGACTATGTTGAGACGAAAGACAACTGGGCAAGCTTTTCTCAATTACTAAACCACCAGCTCAACCTGCATGACTATGCACAACTGTGGTTAATAGAGCCTGGGGAGTATCGTTTACAGGCGCAATACAAACACTGGCAAGGCAATCTGCCCCTGCCGGTACAGCAGTTCCCCAGCCATAATTTCATCTTCTCACGCACTCAAATGCATCAGTGGTTTGCCGCACATCCGCAGCCGAGAATGGAACATTTTTATCAATGGGCCAGACAGCAAACCGGCCTGTTGATGGAAAGCGGTCGCCCAATAGGGGGAAAGTACAACTTTGATAAACAAAATCGTCGCCCTTGGTCTCCCACCGAGCAGGTTCCTACCCCTCGAGCGTTTAGGTCAGATAAGTTAACCCAGGAGGTGCTGCACTTAGTGAGTCAGGAATTTTCCGACAACCCTGGGAAACTCGAACACTTCAACTATGCGGTATGCCGTGAACAGGCGCTACTAGCATTGGACGATTTTATTCAAAACCGGCTAGCAAAATTTGGCGACTATCAGGACGCCTTAGCCGACAACCAACCAGCGGTGTTCCACAGCTTGCTCTCCGTTTATATTAATCTTGGCTTACTGTCCCCCTTGGACGTCTGCCAACAAGCTCAGCAGGCCTATCAACAAGGACATGCGCCGCTAAACGCCGTGGAAGGCTTTATACGCCAGATTCTGGGCTGGCGGGAATATGTGCGGGGATTGTACTGGTTTATGGGGGAAGACTATGCCCAGGGTAATTACTTGCAAGCCGAGCGCGCGTTACCTGACTGGTTCTGGCACGCCAAAGTGCAAATGCGCTGCATGCAGCAGGCAATCGGAAACTCGCTACACAGAGCCTATGCCCATCATATTCAGCGCCTGATGGTCATTGGTAACTTCTGTCTGCTAGCCGGGCTGGATGTTCGATCTGTTTGCACCTGGTACTTGGCCGTCTATGTCGATGCCTTTGAATGGGTAGAACTTCCCAACACTCTGGGTATGGCCCTGTATGCAGATGGCGGAATACTGGCGAGTAAACCTTATGCCGCCAGCGGTAACTACCTGCATAAAATGGGTAATCATTGCCAACATTGCCCCTACTCACCTAAACAGACCACAGGTTTAAGGGCCTGCCCTTACAATGCACTGTATTGGCAATTTATCGACACTCACCAACAAGCCTTTGCGGCGCATCCCAGAATGGCGCTGATGGTGGCCCAGTGGCAGAAAAAAAGCCACAGTGAGCAGAATGCAATACGGGATTGGGCCGGGAAGCTGCTAACCAACCTGGACAGGCTTTAACCGCCTGTCCAGACAGCCTAAAAATTATAACGCAGTCCTATCTGGCCGATATTGGCTTCAAAACCATCTTTGCCACGCACATGTTGCGCTTCGATACGCAGATCCCAGGCATCGGCCAGTTTGAAATCAAAGCCCAGCCCCACCACACCGGCTACTGACGTCTTGTCATAACTGCAGCGCACACCGTCGCCGCCTTCCAGGCTATAAACCTCAGCGTCACCTTCTTCGCAGGTTTGGCCGCTGCCGATAAAGGCCTGGGATTCAAGTTTCACGCTCATCACGCCGACTCGATAAAACAAGGTCCCCGCTTGGGAAGATGCCTTGCCCAGTAATGCCAGGTACAAAGCGTCTGCTTTCAAACTGCTGCTGTCTTCGCTACCCAGGTTGGACAACGTCGGGGCATCGCCTTCTTCATCGATGAGTTGTTGGAATCCCCCCTCGACAAACCACTGCTTATCCAGCTCATATCCCATGGCAAAGCTGTAACCCACGCCTTTTCCATCAGCCTGTCCCTGGCTGGCGTCTGCATAACCGGCGCTGAATAAGCCATACATATCACCATTGGCCATGGCCGTCTGGCTGGTCAACAGGCATAACGCTGCCAATATTGTCTTTTTCATTGTTGTGTCCTTGCTGTAAACCGGCTTAGTCTAGCGCCCTAATCGCTGGAATTTCCAGTGAAATTCCTTAAAAATACGCACCTTGGCAGATCGTAACAAAATTGACATAAACCTGCTGCCGGGTACAATTTTGTCCATCTCCCTGCTCATACCGCCCAATCACTATGCCAAGTAAAGACAAAAAGAAGAAAAAGAAGGACAGTCAGCTTCTGATCCGCATTGATAAAGAAATGCGCAATACTTTTATAGCCCTTTGCGAAGAGCAAAATAGTACCGCGGCCAAAGAATTACGTGGTTTTATACAAAGCTATCTTGAACAGCACCGCGGCAACATAACAGAAAAGCCTTAACTGTCTCCCCTACTTAATCTCGCTCTTGTTGCGCAAGCCAATCCCGTCCTAAAGTATCTTGTAAGGGCTCAAGCCAGGGCGAAAAGTGCTGCCACTGGGCTAAACCAGAACGATACAGAGGTTGCCTAACCTGTTCGGAGCTGGCTGTTTTAACAGCACGCTTGGTCTGATGAAAATCCAAACAGGCTTGCTCAAAAGGTAACCCCAGAAATCTCAGCAAAGATCTTACCTGATTTTCAAAGTCACCGATTAACGTTTCGTATTGCACCCTGTGAATATGCCCCGGCATCAAATGCTGCCAATGTGCCATCAAGCGTACATAGTCTTTGTAATAGCGCCCAATATCAGTAAGGGAGTAGCTGAACTCTTGTCCCTCTGCGAAAAGTTGTTTAAAGCCGCTGAAACAACACGCCATGGGATGACGTCTGGCATCAATGATCCTGGCATTGGGTAAGATAAGATGGATTAAGCCCAGATGGCGGAAGTTGTTGGGCATCTTATCAATAAAGAAGCGTCCTTGGCCCCGATGGATGCGGGTTTCCTGCAGGTAGGTTTCCCCTAACTCACGCAACTGCTGAGAGCTCAGCTCCTGCAGATTGGCAGGGTATAGTGAGCTGTCAGCTTTACGCCCTTTCAATTTATGCACCATGGCAAGAATATTGGGTAACTCCATGGTACCGTCCACTTGCGAATGCGAAGCCAGAATTTGCTCTAGCAGCGTTGAGCCAGCTCTGGGCAAGCCGACAATAAATATCGGGTCGGCAGCCTCACAACCTTGTCCTTGGCGCCCATCAAACAGCGCCGTATTGCAGTGCTTAATCTGTGCATCAGCTTCTTCACTAATCTTGCTCGCCCTATAGCTTGTATGGGCACGCTTAAGCTCATTACCTTGCTGATAATGTTCAAAGGAACGCTGGAATTGCCCGCTGTCTTCGAGGGCTTTTCCTAAGGCAAAATGTAAATGTATCTTATCGTCTGGTAACACCATTGGCTGCAAAACAAGTTCAGCCATATGGACTATCTGTTGAGGCGAAAAAGCATAGGTTTTCAGGTTCGCCAGACTCCAGTATGCGTCACCAAAGTCTTCCCGGATTGAAATGGCTTGCTGGTATGCATCAACCGCCGCCTGTTGCTGGCCTAGGGTTTTAAGTGCATGTCCCTGCATTAAAGGCACATAGGCATTTGCTGGCATCACCTGTCTCGCTTGCTCATACAATGCCAATGCTTGTTCAAACTGGCTTACCGCGACAAGTTGGTTAGCCAGCAGCATTTGTAGATGGCCGTTGTCCGGAGCCCCTTGGTACAAAGCCTGCGCCTGTTGCAGTGCCCGTTCATACTTCTGACGCTTATGCAGTACATGAACGAGATCTTGTCTGACACCATCGTGGCCCGGGGCAAACTCTAGCGCACTTTCCAGCAAAAATTCCGCGTCATCCAGCACATAGTGCTTTACGCCGATTTGTGCCAGTAGGCGCATTGCCTCCACATGTTGAGGATTCTGACGTAAAAAGTGTCGGCAAAGCTGCTCAGCTTTAAGCAGCCTTCCCTCATGCAACATACTACTGGCACTTTGGATTTCTAGCGGTAAACGCTGCAATTCATCAATACGGGCTTTTACCTGCGGCATTAAAGGATCATCAACAGATAAAAGTTCAGCCATTTTTTGCCAACTGGCCAACAGTGCGGCGTTAAACTGAACAGCCTGTCGATATGCCAATAATGCTCTAGCCGATTCTTGTCCAGCCACCAAACAATGGCCCATTTCCTGATACAAGCGGCCATAGCCCGGGTTTAGGTCCCTGAGGATTTGCAAGCTACTCAGAGCGTCATTTAATTCCCCCGCATAACGCTGACAAACCGCTAACAAATACCAAGCTTCCTGGTCAGCCTCATCAGACTTGAGCAACAAGTTCAGAGGGATTTTTGCCTCGCTGAATAACCCCTGATTCAGGGAACGCTTGGCCTGTGCAAGCCGAGCTTGCCGGTCATTAATACTTTGTTTCACACCAACCTCGGACTAAAGGGGCGACCAGCGCCCCTGACACATCAAAGCCGTGATTAAAAATAATCGTAAGTCAATCGCAGGCCTATTGTCCTTGGCCGGTTAGTACTGATACGGGTTATATCATCCTGGTCGTTGATAAACAGATCAGCCCGCTCATCGGTAAGATTCTGAATGTATAACTCTACACCCCATTGATCTTTACGAACGCCCAGACTGGCATCTGCCGTTAGGTAGCTGTCCTGCCTTTTTCTGTCGGCCGCCACAATGGAGCTCCAGGCATCATCGGCATATTGTGCTGCCACCTGCCAATAAGCATCGTACTCCCCAGCATACCAGGCATATCTTGCCCTTAACGTACTCTGAAACTTAGGGGTTAAAGGTAATTCACTGCCCACCGGCGCCATCTCTATGACCTGGGCACTTACTGAGGTCAGTTCGGTATCATTGTATGAGAAGGCTCCGTATAAGGTCAGGTTATCCGTTGCATTCCAAACCATATCGGCTTCAATACCACGAATTTCCGAATCTGCTGCATTTTCAATAAAGGTCAGAATCGACACATTCTGAGGATCAAAGCGTGACACCTGCATATCAGACCATTCAACATAGTAGAGGTTACCGTTAAACCGCAGTGTGCGATCCAGCAGCAGCGACTTCCAACCAAACTCGTAGTTAGTTACATCATCGGTCTGATAAGTCACGCCCACGGTAGGAAAGTCAGGGTTGGCAGAAGGGATTCCGCCACCACGATTGAACCCTCCGGGTCTGAAACCTTCTGAGTAGGTGGCATAAAACAAAACATCCTTGGTTGCCTGGTAACTCAGATTCACCTTAGGGATCCAATCATCGGCCTTCAGCGGCTCTTCACTGTGCCCGCCAGAGGCATCATAATCTCGCCCACGATCAGTATTCTTAGACCCTTGAAAAATTCCGTCAGCAAAGTTTGAAGAGCCGGTATAATCCGATTCCATGTCGTAATAGCGCAATCCTAAGGTAGCGCTGAATTTGTCGGTAAACTTGTAGGTAAACTCCCCGAACAAAGCGACCTGTTCTTCGGTTCGGGTGATGTCGTTGAAAAAGGCTACCCCAGCGGGACGAGTATCTGGATTAATATTGTTAGCCCCTGAAATGGGGGCATTAGGTGCAAAGCCTAAATGCTGTGTGGCGGTATAGATAAAGTCATCTTGGGTTTCAATGTCCACTTTATCCATAAATACACCAGCCACCGCGCGCCATTTTTCATAGTCCGGGGTTGAGACTCTGAATTCATGAGTCTGGCGGCTATGCTCCTGAAAACCTTTAAATCCCTTAGTTGGGTCAAGGCACTGACGATTTTCGGTAATCAGGGTCGGGTCGATACCATAGTTCACAATGTAATCTGGATTGGTATAGGTACATGTGTAATAGGCGATAAAGCCGCCGGAATTGTTGTACCCGGTATAATCGATGGACTGCTCAACTTCCCGATCCAGATAGGCACCGGTATATACCATTTCCAGCGCCCCCAGACGTCCCTTCAGGGTCCAGGAAGTTTGCCCAAAGGTATCTTCAAGTTCATCAGGGAAATAGCGTTGAACCTGTAAATCTCCGACTTCAGGGTCATAATCAAATACCCCATCAGCCCCCAACTGCTGCTGGGTATGCTGCACTAATAACTCCCAGTCTTCGGCAATCCAATAACGTGCCCCCAGGCGGAAGCCCTGATAAAAACTGTCATTAAAATCCTTTTCGACCAAATGCACATTACTGACTGATGTATAAAGGGTGTCGTCTGGTACTACGCCTGCCACAGCGGAATCAGGATTAACAGTTGGATCCAGAGTGAACTCACCGGCAACGTTGTCGATATACCCACCACGTTGTACGGAGTAAAAGGCGCCCCTAACAGCAAAATCGTTGGTAATTGGCAGATTAATGTATGACTCAACCGCGTTGCTCATTTCACCACTTTTGGTGCTCTCAAGTGATGCCTTGAAGCCTGCTTCAAAGCCATCTAAACGTGGTTTTTTAGTGATTAAACGCACTGTGCCAGCCTGACTGCTGGCCCCAAACAGTGTCCCTTGCGGACCTGGTAGCACTTCAACACGCTCTATATCCGTTACATACACATCTAAATTACGTCCGGGGGCGGTAACTGGCTGCTCATCCAAATAGAGAGCAACGTTTGGCATGGTTCCTTGCGCCCCGGAGAGCATGACGGTAATTGGCTGAATTGCCATGCCTCGAATGTAAACACTGGACTGTCCGGGCCCCCGTCCACCGGCAGAAACATTCGGCATGTAGCGCACGTAGTCATCAAAGTTGCCAACGCCTAAAGCCTTCAGTGTACGTTCGCCCAAAGCCTGTACAGCAACCGGCGCTTCCTGAATATTCTGAGTACGTTTAGCCGCAGTCACAGTAATGGTTTCGACTTCTTTAGTGGAGGGCGTTGTCGGTGCATCATCCTGTGCCTGTACAGCGCCACTGGCGGTTAGTGCAGAGAGTATCGCAATACTAAGTTTTCGCGGTGTAAGCATATGTGTTGTGGTTCCCTATCCGATTATTATTAATTTGTATTCAAACTAATATTCTAAAGGGAAAAGCGACGTAATCAAATCGACCAAGCCAATAAGTGTACTTTCCACTTCAGCCAAAACGAGACATTTGGGAGATGAGAATCCTGTAGGAGGTGGTAGAATAGGGCCCTCCTCTACGAGGAATAAAAAATATAATTCGTCAACAAATCATTATTCAGGCATAAATGTGACAGACAAGACTCAAGCTGCTCGCCTCAACCCACCGGTGTTCTACTCCGCTACGCTACTGATTGTGCTATTGCTGGCTTTTACTGCTTTAATGCCAGAACAGGCCAATGGTCTTTTTGTGGGATTGCAGAAACTCATTGTCACTAATGCCAGTTGGTTTTACGTATTAGTGGTTGCCATTATTTTAGTCAGCACTGTGTACTTGGGCGCTTCCCGCTACGGTGAAATTCGCTTGGGCCCCGATCACGCCAAACCCGATTACTCTCGCCTGACCTGGTTTTCCATGTTGTTCTCTGCGGGCATGGGCATCGGGCTGATGTTCTTTGGCGTAGCAGAACCCGTAATGCACTATCTATCTCCACCAGTAGAACAGCCGGGATCGATTGAAGCCGTGCGCGAAGCCATGAAACTGACCTTTTTCCATTGGGGTCTGCATGCCTGGGCTATCTACGCCATTGTGGCCTTGATCATGGCTTTTTTCAGCTACCGACACGGGCTACCACTGACCTTACGCTCTGCACTTTATCCCTTAATAGGTGAACGTATATACGGCCCCATCGGCCATGCCGTGGATGTCTTTGCAGTGATCGGCACCGTGTTTGGTGTAGCGACATCACTGGGGTTTGGGGTTTTACAGGTAAATACCGGGTTGAATTACCTATTTGGTATTCCTGTTGGTGACAGCACACAGGTCATCCTGATTATCGGGGTAACCCTGCTGGCGATCATATCCGTGGTCACAGGATTGGATAAGGGCATCCGCCGGTTATCAGAACTGAATATGCTGATGGCGGCAGCCTTGCTGATATTTGTACTTCTGCTGGGGCCGACAGTATTTCTATTGCAAGCATTTGTGCAAAACACCGGTGCCTATTTGTCTGACATTGTCAGAAATACCTTTAATCTCTTCGCCTATCAGAAAACCGATTGGTTGGGCGGCTGGACCATCTTCTACTGGGGTTGGTGGATTGCTTGGGCGCCGTTCGTTGGCCTGTTTATTGCGCGTATTTCCCGTGGTCGCACTATCCGCGAATTTGTTCTCGGTGTACTCCTTATTCCTTCAGGCTTTACCCTGATGTGGATGACATTTTTTGGTAACTCAGCCATCGAAATGATTTATGTGCAAGGTATTACCGAATTGGCGGACATGGTCAACAAGGACGTATCCATCGCCTTGTTTGCTTTTTTATCGCATTTTCCTTTCTCATCCTTGCTGTCGGTCATCGCCACCTTGATGGTGATCGTATTTTTTGTCACCTCCGCTGATTCGGGTTCCTTAGTGGTGGATATGCTCTGCTCACATGGGCGCAACGATACCCCACTGTGGCAGCGGGTCTACTGGGCAGGCGGTGAAGGCTTAGTGGCTATTATTCTATTGCTCGCTGGCGGGCTAGGCGCACTACAAACCATGACCATAGTCAGCGCACTGCCATTCGCTGTCGTATTATTGATTGCCATATTGGGATTGTTAAAGGCACTGCGGGTTGATGTGTATAAACGAGAAAGTCTGGCGCTATCGTTAGCCCCTACCTTTGTGAACTCTGCCAACAGCAGTTGGCAGGAAAGGCTGCACAACATAGTCGATTACCCCAGCCGCGAAGTTGTCAGTCGTTTTATCCAACAAGTGGTAAAACCGGCAGCAGAAGCTGTGGCCGAAGAACTTAATCAACAGCAGATACAGGCCGTGGTTGAACGTCATAAGGAGCAGGGGGTGTTGCTGCGTGTCAGTCACGGGGAAGAGATAGATTTTACCTATGCCGTATTGCCCCGGGGGCATGTACAACCCCAGTTTATCCGGCAGGAAGAAGACCTGCAGCAAATGGATGAGGATAAAAAGTACTATCGCGCCGAAGTACACTTGTCAGAGGGCGGCCAGGACTATTGTATTATGGGCTGGTCCAAGCAAGCGGTTATTGGCGATATTATCGACCAATATCAGAAACATATGCATTTTTTACATATGCTGAGATAATGCCGCTTTTACAACAGCCTAAGCTAGGACTGGATCGGAGAGGGTAGATGGAAAAACACGATGAACTGCTGGTTGCCTTGCGCAAGGTTATCCGTGCCATCGACTTGCACTCCAAAAAACTCGAACGCCAAGTAGGTCTGACAGGACCACAGTTACTGGTGATGCGTGCCATCACTCGCTTTAACGGTGCGATGGTCAAAGAGGTTGCAGATGAGACCAATCTCAGCCCTGCCACTATCACCAGCATTCTGGATCGCCTGCAAAACCGGCAGTTAGTGCTGCGCCAACGTTCCACCGAAGATAAACGCAAAGTCGGCGTCTATCTGACCGAGTCCGGAGCCCTGGCGCTAAAGACCGCCCCACAGATGTTACAAGAGCATTTCATTCGCCGCTTTGACGATCTGAAAGACTGGGAGCAAAGTTTGCTGGTGTCCTCAATGCAACGGCTCGCCAGCATGATGGATGCCGAGCAGTTAGACGCTTCTCCGCTGCTGGAAATTGGCCAGGTCAGCCAGACCGAGGCATCAACAGACAAGCAATAATTTATCGCTTTGTCGCACCAGGGATTGCTTTCTTTGCGCAAATGTCTTCATGATGTAGGCCAAGGAAAGTCGGGGTGCCCCGCCACTTAAGGAGACATGCCATGCAAAAACTTGAACATATCCTGTTTCTCAGTAACCCAACCATCAATCAGGATGCCGCAATCCGACAGGTTAAACAGCTATGTCAAGCAACCGGCGCCAGGCTGACCTTGATAGATGTCGTACCTAAGACCAACCCCATCTGGCAGAAATACCAGGAAAGTCTGGGCGATGTAGAAGGCCAGATAACCAAACAGATGCGTAACGAGCTACAAAGCCTGGAAGCCGATTTTCGTCAAAGCGGTATTCAGGTCAAAAGCCAGTTGGAAGTAGGACGCGCCCATGAAGCGGTGATCGAACAGGTAAAACAAGCGCCGACTGATTTGGTTATCGTCAATGCACATCATGGTCAAAGCCTCAAACAGGCTTTTTTCGGCAGTACAGCCCTGCATCTGATCCGCAAATGCCCCTGCCCAGTCATGGCGGTGCGCTCTGGCAACCGCCAGCCTCCTCAGCGAGTCATGGCAGCCATTGACCTTACCTCAGATACAGGATTTGAGGCTAACCGCCGCTCCATGAACCCGGATATTCTGCACTCGGCTGAATACCTGGGTAAGCAATTGCATATGGAATTACATGTTGTACAGGCCTGGCAACTGGAGAATGAAGGTTATCTTCAACTACGTGGCGGGCTGGAAGACAACATCATGGAAGAACTGATGAAAGACATGCGCTCCGAGTTTGTCAGTATCACCGACCACTATTGCAGCGAGCACTTGGCGCAGCCCTTATCGCCCGGACAACGCCACGTAGTTCATGGCCATGCTGCGCATGTGATTGCATCACAAAGTCAGTTGCATGACATTGACCTTCTGGTCATGGGTACAGTCAGCCGCCACGGCCTGAAGGGTCTGCTTATCGGCAACACGGCAGAGGAAATCTTATCAGTAACAGATTGCTCTGTACTGGTACTAAAACCCAAGGACGCTTAATTAGCGTCCTTGTTGTAGTTCGGGGTCAATGATACGCAATTGTTGACGAATCAGGGCCTCGGGCACCGGAATAAACCCATCTCGGCGAACCAAATCCTGTCCGGCCGGTGACAAAATAAAGCGAATAAACTCACGTTCCAGTAATGGCAAAGGTTGTTCCGGCGCCTTGTTAACCACCAGATACAAAAAACGCGACAAGGGGTAATCTCCCGAGGCGATATTCTCCATGCTGGGCGCGATATAGTCTTTGTTATGACGAGCTATAGGCAGAGCCCTTACGCCGGCCGTCTTATAACCAAATCCAGCGTAGCCTAGCGCCCCATCGGAATAAGCGACAGATTGCACCACAGAGGCAGAGCCAGGCTGTTCATTGACAGTGGCCAGAAAATCGCCTTGGCAAAGGGCCTCGGCTTTAAACAAACCATAAGTACCGGACACGGAGTTTCTGCCAAATAAACGAATTCGTTTGTTGTTCCAGGAGTCTGGCAACCCTAACTGTTGCCAGTACGCGATGGGCTGCGCCGCGCCACAATAACGAGTGACAGAAAAAATCGCATCAACTTCCTGCAAATTAAGCCCTGCCACAGGATTGTGCAAATCAACAAACAGGGCGATAGCATCAATAGCCACCTTTAATACCGTAGGTTGATAGCCATGCACCTTACTAAAATAGGCAATTTCACTCTCTTTGAGCTCCCGACTCATCGGACCGACATTAGCGGTTCCTTCAGTCAACGCGGCGGGCGCAGTTGATGAGCCAGATGCCTGAATTTGAAACGCAACATGGGGATAGTAGCTTTTGAATTCCTCGGCCCAAAAGGTCATCAGATTACCTAAGGTATCAGAACCCACAGAGGTAATAGTCCCCGACACCCCTGGCTGCTTTTGATAGTCCTCGCCACTTGCCTGGCAAGGAATAACACTGCCCAACAACAGCAAAAACGCACTAACTCTGATGGCTGGCATGGCTGTTTACCACGGTAAGTTCGGTTGAAAAATGAAAAGAGAAGCAACTTCCCTTGCCGACTTCGCTGTCTATCTCCAGCCTGGAATTATGGTGCGTCAACACATGTTTAACTATTGCCAGACCTAACCCTGAACCGCCGGTTTTGCGTGAGCGTGCCTTATCAACCCGATAAAAGCGCTCAGTCAGACGGGCCAGATGCTTCTCTGCAATCCCCTCACCGTTATCCTGCACATAGAACTCTGCAGCTTTATTGCGCAGTCGCCAGCCCACTTGGATCTTGCCCTTAGCCGGCGTGTAATGAATTGCATTAAAGATCAGGTTAGAAAACGCGCTGCGTAATTCGGTCTCAATACCAAATACCCTTAGCTGAGGGTCAACAGTAAATTCAATTTCATGGCCCTTATCCTGATTAAGGGCAGCCGCTTCGCTTTGAATGGCTGCCAGAACCTGAGGCACATCAACAATCTTTTCATACACCCGTTCGGCGCTGGCCTCAATACGGGACAAAATCAGCAGTTGCTCAATCAGGCTCTGCATCCTCCGGGTCTGTGAAGTCATTTCGCCAAAGGCTTTTTGCATAAATGCCGGCGGATACGCCTGAGGATCGGCATTAAACATCTCCAGATAGCCATTTAGCACGGTAAGCGGTGTGCGCAACTCATGAGATACGTTGGCAACAAAATCCTTACGCATTTCCTCTAATTGTGTCACTCGCGTTACGTCCCGCGCGACTAATAGCAGGTGCTTCTCACCATAGGGCATGACCCGGTACTCCAGGATCTTATCGATATTGGTGGGAGATGTGACTTCTATGGGGTAGTCAAAGTTACCCTGATGAAAAAACTCGATAAATTGCGGATGACGGATGAGATTATCCACTCGTCGCCCAGCGTCTTCCGGCCAACGCAGCCCAAGTTCAATGCGGGCAAGGCGATTACACCAGGCAATACAAGCATTGGCATCCACCACCACCGCGGCATCAGGCAAGGCTTCTGCACCTTCACGAAAGCGCTTAACCAGCGCGCCTAATTCCTTGCGTTTATTACGGTTGCGCCGCTGAAGATAATAAATACCTTCGTAGACGTGCTCCCAGATGCCAGCCGTTTTGGGCGGGGTCATTTTCTTGCTGTGCCACAGCCAGCGATTAAGACGAAAAAGATGCCAATAATGCTGTAGCAGCAACAAGGTGACAGCCACAGCAATACATACAGCCAGGTTATCCAGATATACACCGACCACAATGGCAAGCACAAAGTAAACGGCTAGTCGGCCAAGGATTTTCCACCAGGAGAAGGGATAATACATTGCGCCGGCGCGCCTCCTTTATACTTTACACTTTGGCCGAGAAGCGATACCCCGCGCCCCTGACAGTCTGAATCATTGCATCATGGTTATGCTTGGAAATGGCCTTGCGTAAACGACGAATATGCACATCAACGGTACGATCCTCCACATACACATTAGTACCCCAGACATTATCCAGCAGCTGCTCGCGGCTGTAGACGCGTTCGCTGTGGGTCATAAAGAAGTGCAGCAATTTAAATTCTGTCGGTCCCATATCCAATGGCTCTTCCATGGCAGTCACCCGATGTGAAATGGGATCCAGAATCAAACCGTTAAATTCAATCGGCTCATCACCAGAGGTTGGGGTTACACGGCGGATAACCGCCTTCATGCGAGCTACCAATTCTTTGGGAGAAAATGGCTTTGTTACATAATCATCGGCACCGGCATCCAGGCCGCGTACTTTGTCATCTTCTTCGCCCCGGGCGGTAAGCATAATAATAGGGATGTCGCGGGTATGCTCATGCTGTTTGAGCTTCTTAGCCAATTGTACCCCGCTACCGCCAGGCAGCATCCAATCCAGTAAAATCAGATCGGGATAGGGCTCTTTGACCATTTCCAGCGCCACATCGTAATCTTCCGCTTCCATGGTCTCGAAACCGGATTGCTCCAGCACAAATTTGACCATCTCACGAATGGGCGACTCGTCTTCCACCAGCAAGACTCTTTTTGACATGGTTTTAACCTTCTTCATGAAAACGCCCGCAATTATTGGTTGATTCTGTGACAGTTTTATTAAAGCTGATTGACAGCCTGCTGCTACCACCCCGGATGACTTACTTCGCATCATAATTTTTGCAGCTAGCAAAAGCCAGCCCAGACCTTCCAGGTGACGCTTATGTGTGCGATTAGCTTGCTTTGTCTGTTCCTTCTGCCCAGCCACCCTTTGGTTGCTTGCTTTCAGCGGTTAAGACATTCTAAACGCTTGTCTAACATCAACTTTACGCATATTCTTGGTCTAACTGGGATGGATTGCTAAGCGGACTAATTTCAATGTCGAAGGTTAAAACAGGGCTATCGAAGAAGCTGTTAACCCGCGTGCTCTCCGTTTATTTTATCCTCACTCTGATTGTTACCCTTGGCCAGATTTTCACCGAATATCTCAATGCCAAGAACCACATAGAAAGTGAGCTACAGACGCTCAAAAATACCTTCAGCACCAGCCTGACCCGTGCAATCTGGGAGCTGAACACCCCCCAGGCCGTGTCCATTGCAGAAGGATTAATGGAACTCCCCATAGTTGATGGGGTACAGATTCGAGATGAAAATGCCAACTACATTGCCGATTTAGGGCGAACCAACAAACAGCCCATGGAGCCGGTAACCACTGGTGTCATGCGCGATCACGCCGGCGGCACTTTTGGTTACAGTTTTCCGCTGATCTTTGAGTTTTCAGGTCGCACCTCGCAGGTTGGTGATGTAACCCTGTATTCAAGCTTTGAAATTATTTTCGGTCGGATAGAAGTTGGCATTTTCTTTCTGATTGGCAACGCATTTATTAAAACCGCTTTTCTGATCTTTTTGTTTTTAAATGCGTTTCGCCGCATGCTCACCGACCCGTTAGCCGAGCTTACCGAACAGATCAGTAAGTTTGACATCAACCGTTTAGAGCAATCCAAACTGCATGCGCGATTAACCGACGACAATGAACTGAAGGTATTGCAAGATGCCTACAACCAATTGGTCGAAGATCTCATCCGTTTCCAGGACAAGCTCAATCATACTCAGGATGAATTGCGTGCCGCTAATCTAAAGTTGGATGAACAAAATCTGTCACTGGAGCAGGAAGTGGCGCGTAAGACAGCGTCATTAAGCAAAATAATGCTGGACTTGGAACAGCAAAAAGATGAGCTGATAAGTAACCAGCGCGAGCTTAAACAAGAGAACGAAAATCGTCGCAAGGTAGAAGAAGAACTTCTCAAGAAGAATGCCGAGCTCGCTGAGTCGATGAAAACCTTACAAATGGCTAAAGACCAATTGGTCGAGTCCGAGCGTATGGCTTCCCTCGGTGGACTGGTCGCCGGCATAGCCCATGACGTTAATACCCCGCTGGGGGTTGGGGTAACCGCCGCCAGTTTCCTGCAGGAGCGATTAAAGGGCTTGCAACAAGCCTTCGATGAAAAAAGCCTGACCGCTAAGACCATGTCCACTTTCCTGAATGAGGGACAGCAAACCGCCACCCTGCTGCTGACAAACCTGAACCGAGCCTCCGAGCTGATTGCCAGTTTCAAGCAGGTAGCAGTAGATCAAACCAGCGAAGCAGAGCGAGACTTCGATTTAGGTGAGTATCTGCAGGAAATTATTCAATCCCTGGCGCCTAATCTGAAAAAGACCCAGCATAAAATTGAAGTGGAATGCCCGTCCAATCTGCAGGTGCGCTGCGCACCTGGTGTTATTGCCCAGATATTTACCAATATGATCATGAACTCACTTATTCATGGTTTTGAAAATAAAAAGGCCGGCACCATTAAGATTCAGGTTAGCAGCCAGGATGGCGACGTCAGAATACAATATCAGGATGACGGTAAGGGCTTGTCCCCCCTGCTGCTGAACAAACTGTTTGAAGCCTTTTTTACCACCCGTCGTGGACGCGGCGGAAGTGGGCTGGGTACCCACATTATGTACAACCTGGTGACACAGGCGCTGCATGGTCAAATCGAAGCCCAGTCCGAAGAAGGGCGGGGGTTACGTTACGACATCCATTTCCCGCAAAGACGAGATGCTTAAGGCATTATTGACCACTGACTTCTGCACTAAAGCCTGATAACCTGCGCCCTTTCTATAGCAGTGGAACGGCGCAATGTGGTTTAAAAATCTCAAAATTTATCAACTTACCCAAGCTTTGGACATTGATCCCGATGACTTGCATGACCAATTGAGCCAGGCCGCTTTTCGTCCTTGTGGTAATCAGGACCTGGCCAGCATGGGTTGGACAGCGCCACTCAAGCAAGGTGCCAGTTTAGTGCATGCTGCCGATGGCCGAATTTTACTCAGCCTGAAAAAACAAGAACGCATTCTGCCGGGCGCGGTTGTTGCGGCCGAGCTGGAAGAGCGGGTCGAGAAAATCGAACGTGATACCGGGGCTCCAGTAGGTAAAAAGGCCAAGCAGGAACTGAAACAGGAAATAACCCATCAGTTGCTGCCTAAGGCGTTTACTCGTGACAGCTATACCTTCGGTTTCATTTCCACAAAAGAAAACCTGGTGGTCGTTGATGCGTCGGCGGACGGTAAAGCCGAGGTCTTTTTAGCCCATTTGCGCAAAACTATCGGCTCATTGCCTGTGGTTCCTTTATGCAGACGCAGCCTGTCGCCTGACTTAACCAACTGGCTAAAAGGTGAGGCAATCCCTGAAGGCTTCTCGCTGCTAGAGGAAGCCGAGCTGAAATCACCCAATGAAGACGGCGCGATTATCCGCTGCAAAAATCAGCCTCTGGATGCCGAAGAAATCCAGTTGCATTTGCAAAGTGGCAAACTGGTACAAAAAATCGCGCTGGACTGGGATGAGCGTTTGACTGCGCTGTTGCAAGAAGATCTCACCGTTAAACGGCTGAAGTTTAGTGATGTACTGCGCGAGCAGAACGACGATATCCCTAAAGATCAGCAGCTAGCCAGACTGGATGCAGACTTTTGCCTAATGGCCGCAGAAGTGGTTAATTTGGTCAAGGCACTCGACCAGGCATTTGGCCTGGCCGAACAAAACTAATAAAAGCCGGGCTGATGCAAAGACGCATCAGCCTATTTTTATTGGAAGATCATCCTGGCGTTATCGCGCATGGTCTTAAACTCTTCACTATCCAACACACTCAGATCCTCAAACAGCCCCTTTTGCTGCGTCACATTCATCACGCCGTCTTTCAGACTCCCCATATAACCACTGAGTGCCGCCCCTAAACGGACAAAGTCCAGATAAGTAATGGCTTGGGACATATAGCCAAGATTGCGCCAGTTTTCTGCTACCTCAACCAGCTCATCATGAAAACCCCACTCACGTAAGATCACACCACCAATTCGCCCCGATAATTTCTGCACTGCAACGGACAAAAACGTAGGATTAGCAAATACATCATCATGGCGTTCGGCTTCGGTGAAGATAGGTAATACACCAATATTGTGAACCAGCGCGGCTAACGTCATGATGTCCAGATTCAGGCGCTTTTGTTTAGTCTGTTCCGTATGCATTTGCAGCGCGGCCATGGCATTTGCCACCACGTCAATCGTCTGCTGCCAAACTTGATTGATATGCTCATGAACAATTTGATTCTTTGATACAAATAACTGTTCCATTGCCAGCGCCGTAGCAATATTTTTCACCTGTCTTAAGCCAATTCGGGTAACGGCCTGGTGAATAGTTTCAACTTTTACCGTACGTCCCATGTAGGCACTATTAGAAATCTTAATAATGCGGGCGCTCAGTGCCGGATCCTGTCCGATAACATCAGCCATTTTATTCAAATTGACTTCCGGGTCATCAGCCGTACGACGCACCTTAAGTGCAATTGCAGGCAAGGTCGGAAGCACTAAGGTGTCGTTATTGATCTTCTCAACCAGTATGGTCAGCAAGGCATTTTCTGTGGACATATTCCAACCTTATAAAGCGGCGGTTTTTAAGCAAGAGAAATAACCAAAGAGAATATGCGGGGTTCTCTGGAGGTCGTTCTAAGTATCATCTAATTTATGGAAAAGTAAAAGAAATGTGCTCGAAAAGCGCAGCTAAGGTCGGGCGTGTGCAGGCCGTCTAAGATGCAGTACTATAGTCACTGCAATAGTGTTTTACTTACCTCACTAAAACAGATAACGACAGGAAACCCATGAAACTCTCAAAACTAACCTTATCCCTCACTATGGCATCAGGCCTGCTGCTTGGTTGCTCTGAGCCAGTGCAACAGCAGCAAAACAAAGAAGTTGCGCCAATCGCTGCGCAAGGACCGGTATTAAAGCAGGGGCTGGAGTCCAGATTAGATATCTACCATCCGGTTGACCTTACCAGTGACCTATCACACCTGTCTGGCCGTCAAAAACAGATGGTAGCTGTACTGATTGATGCTGCCAAAATCATGGACGACCTGTTCTGGAAACAAGCCTTTGGTGGAGACAAAGACAAGTTTCTTGCTTCCATTGACGATCCCAAGGTACGTCAGTTTGCAGACATTAATTATGGCCCATGGGATCGTTTGGATGGTGACAAGGCGTTTTTAACCAACACCGACGAAAAGCCTCTTGGCGCGCAGTTCTATCCGCAAGATATGACAAAGGCGGAATTTGAAGGGGCAGAATTTGCCGACAAACAAGGCCTGTATTCTATGGTGGTGCGTGACGCTCAGGGCAAGCTGACTTCAGTCCCCTATTCCGAGATGTATCATTCAGAGCTTAACGCTGCGGCGGCATTACTGCGCAAAGCTTCTGCACTGGCAGACAATCAGGAATTCGCACAGTATTTATCGCTGCGCGCAGATGCCTTGCTAAGTGACAGCTACCAACCATCCGATATGGCCTGGATGGATATGAAAACCAACCCCATCGAGTTGGTATTGGGTCCTATCGAAACCTATGAGGATCAACTCTATGGTTATCGTGCAGCCTTTGAAGCTTATGTGTTAGTTAAAGACCTGGCCTGGAGCGAAAAGCTGGCCAAATACGCCGCCTTCCTGCCCGAGCTGCAAAAAGGCTTACCAGTAGAAGAGACGTATAAACAGGAAATGCCAGGCTCTGATGCCGACCTGAATGCTTACGATGTCATTTACTATGCTGGCCACTCCAACGCCGGCAGTAAAACCATTGCCATCAACCTGCCCAATGATGAACAGGTGCAACTGGAAAAAGGCACTCGTCGTTTACAACTGAAAAATGCCATGCGTGCCAAATTTGACAATATTTTGGTACCTATAGCTGATCAATTGATCGTGCCCGAACAGCGTCAACACATAACCTTTGACGCCTTCTTTGCCAACACCATGTTCCATGAAGTCGCCCATGGACTGGGGATCAAAAATACCCTGGATGGCAGCGGTACAGTTCGTCAGGCACTAAAAGAGCACGCCTCAGCTCTGGAAGAAGGTAAAGCGGATATTCTAGGCCTGTATATGGTTCAGCAATTGCTTGAAAAAGGTGAAATTACCGAAGGTACGTTGGAAGATTACTATGTCACCTTTATGGCCGGCATATTCCGTAGCGTGCGTTTTGGCGCTTCCAGTGCGCACGGCAAAGCCAACATGATCCGCTTCAATTTCTTTGCCGAGCATGGTGCTTTTGCCCGTGACGAACAAGGGCTATATAAAGTAGATATGACTAAAATGGCACAGGCTATTGATGCGCTTTCCAACCGCATCCTGACGTTACAGGGTGATGGCGACTACACTGGCGTTGATGCGCTGGTCGCCGACAAGGGGGTGATTAAGGCACAACTGGCCGAGGATTTGGCACGTCTCACTCGCGCGAATATCCCAGTGGATATTACCTTCAAACAGGGTAAGGACGTTCTGGGACTCTAATCCAGGCGTTAAGGCTAGAGCGTGTTGACCTTTTGAGTATGATTTTGCAGCAGTTTGTGGGCCCTTTATACAAGGCAGAGCGAACGTGGTGTAGTTATTCTACATGAGTGAGTGATAACGCCGTAGAAAGGGCCCACAAGCGCTGCCCGAAGGGGTCAACCCAGCCCCTCCTGCTCTGTGTTGCCGGGCTTTGACTTAGGCCCACTAGGCCTGCAGCCCGGCGTCGTGACCAGAAGGGACTGGATTTAAACAAAATCTATACTCAAAAGGTCAACACGCTCTAGGAGACCACCAAGGTCTCTTAGCCTGCATACTGCCTAAGCCGTTTTCAGCTTATCCTGATAAGGTGGCCAGCCTAAAGGCTTACCGGCCAATACATGTAAGTGCAGGTGATAGACAGTCTGTCCGCCATGTGGGTTACAGTTCATCACGGCACGATATCCATCTTCGGCAAATCCCATTTCTGCGGCCAGCTTGGCGGCAACCAGATACAAATGCCCAACCACTTCACGATCCTGTGATTCAATATCATTGATCGTGGCAATAGGCTTTTTCGGGATAATCAAAAAATGTACCGGTGCCTGAGGATTAATGTCCTTAAAGGCCAGGGACAACTCATCCTCGTAAATGATGTCGGCTGGAATTTCCCGGTTTATGATTTTGGTGAACAAAGTGTCAGACATAGTGGCATCCCGGCAATTAACTAAACACAAAAACTAACAATACCACACCCAACAACAGGCGATAGATGACAAAAGGCAGCATGCCAATGCGTGAGATCCAAGTTAGGAACAACTTAATACACAAATAAGCACTGACGAAGGAAAAAAGCGCTCCATACAGCATGGCCTGCCAGTCAACAGCATGTTCGCTGGCCGCTAAATCCAGCGACACCAGTAGGCCCGCCCCCAGGATGGTCGGAATAGACAGTAGAAAAGAGAATCTCGCAGCACTTTCGCGGTCAAGGCCAGCCATTAAGCCTGCCGTCATGGTAATACCTGAGCGGGATGTGCCCGGAATAATGGCCAGTGCCTGAGCAAAGCCAACAAATAAAGCACTCTTCCAATTTAACTGAAAAATGTTTTTATGCTGCTTAGCCTTGGCATCGGCATACCACAGCAGTAAACCAAAAACTATGGTGGTGATAGCAATCACCAGCGCGGAACGGGAATACACTTCAATGGCAGATTTAAAGGCAAAGCCAAAAATCACCGCAGGGATAGTGGCGACAATCACCCACCAAGCTAACCGGCTATGCTCACTGTGCTGTCCTTTAAACACCGCCCCCAACCAAGCGCTGATAAGGCGCAGGATATCCTCGCGAAAATACAGCACTACGGCCAGCAAACTGCCAACATGCACTGCCACATCAAAGGCTAAGCCCTGGTTATCCCAGCCAAGCAAAGCTGAAGGTAAGATCAGGTGACCAGAGCTAGAAATAGGTAAAAATTCGGTAATCCCCTGAATCAGGGCCAGCGCAATAATTTCAATTAACGTCATAGTGAAGGTTTCCAGTTAAAGTCGACTTTCCATAGCTTCTGGCTGTCCTTGTTATAGTCCTGCCACAGTTGCTGATAGGAGGTTTGTGCAATGGGGTGACACCGCTGCGGCGCCAATTCCGCTAAAGGCCATAACACAAATGCATTGTGAATAATCTCCGCGCGCGGCAATTCTACCGGATTGGCTTGCACAAGATCATCATAAAGCAGCAAATCTAAATCCAGGGTACGAGGGGCAAATTTCTTGTCGCCATGCAGACGACCGTTTTGTCGCTCAATAGTTTTAAGCGTTGCGACAACTTCTTCCACCGACAACTGGGTATGGGCACTGATGACCATATTGAAAAAGGCACTGCCGTCAAACCCTACCGCCTCACTTTCATACAAGCTGGAAAGCTGCAGCAAACCGAATACTTCGTACAGCGCATCCAACCCGGCGCGCGTATGTTTTTCGCGTTCGACATTGCTACCCAGGCTGATAAAAATCAACGCCATCTAGGGTCGGCTCCGGGTCAACTGAACGGCAACATTTCTGGCATTAGGTAAGATGTCAGGTTTGCTTAGCTTGAGGGTTATTTCCCGAATTGCAAACTCGGCAAACAACGCATCCAACATGGCCGATGCTAATGCCTCGAGCAACTCAAAACTGCTCTTTTCCGCTACCCGTCCCAGGCTTTCGGCTACCAGCGCATAATCGATAGTATCTGTTACTTTATCGGTCTGGGCTGCTTGGCTGAGATCACAGCGCAAACACAAGTCGACCAGCAAAGGACGGGGGGCTTTTCGCTCCCAGTCGTAAACACCAATTAGCGATTCCAGGCGTAGCCCTTCAATATAAATTTTATCCATAACACATCAGGCCAGTAGAAATGATGAGATAACTGTTCTTTTCGGGTAATCTACCCGAACAGGAATATGCGCTCACCCTTAATGGCGGGCGACGAATCGCCAAAACAGGGCACGTTGCGTTGGCGGGCAAGTTTACACAAGGGATCACACAAAGCAAATGACGGCATTGACCTTACTTATGATCACAGCCGCCTATCTGGCAGGCTCAATTTCCAGTGCGGTGTTGATTTGCAAGATCTTTGCGTTGCCAGATCCCCGCACACAAGGTTCAGGTAACCCAGGCACCACCAATGTGTACCGTATTGGAGGAAGATTTCCTGCTCTGTTAACCCTGCTTTGCGATGTACTAAAAGGCACTATCCCAGTATGGGGCAGCTACTTTCTTGGCATCGAACCCTTATACCTGGGCTTTATCGCTATTGCGGCCTGTTTGGGACATATCTATCCGCTGTTCTTCGGTTTTAACGGTGGTAAAGCCGTTGCCACTGCTCTGGGCACTATGCTGCCCATCGGCTTGGATTTATCCGGTTTGCTGATTGCCACCTGGATAGCCACGGTGTTTATTACCGGTTATTCCTCTCTGGCCGCTTTGGTTACTGTGGGGTTAGCCCCTGTATTTACTTGGTTTATCAAGCCTCAGTACAGTATCCCTGTCACCATGCTGTCCATTCTGATCATTGCCCGGCATCGCAGCAATATTATTCGCCTGTTTAAAGGCGAGGAAGGACGTATTTGGGACAAGGGCAAAACCCTGGAATAAGGGTTCTGTCCGAACCGGGACTTTGCACACAGACTCAGCCGACTAGACTGGCTCAAGGCTTTCCAAAGGCCATCTGGGCTTAGCCTTAGCACTTAGCCCCTCATGCTGGCCCGCTTTCAATCGCTGCATGCCGGCATAGGCAATCATGGCCCCGTTATCGGTACAAAACTCCAAACGGGGATAATATACCTGCCCGCCGTTTTTCTGCATCATCGCCTGCAACGCTTGGCGAAGTGACTGATTAGCGCTGACGCCCCCGGCGATCACTAAGCGGTTTAAACCAGTTTGCTCCATCGCGCGACGACATTTAATTTGTAAGGTTTCTACCACGGCAGTTTGGAAGGCACAGGCAATATCCGCCTTGGTTTGCAGGTCGTCGCCCTGGTCGCGGATAGTGTTGGCCGCGAAGGTCTTAAGACCACTGAAACTAAAGTCCAATCCAGGTCTGTCCGTCATGGGACGGGGGAACACAAAGCGCCCAGGCACACCTTGCTCGGCAAGTTTGGCCAGTAGCGGACCACCGGGATAATCTAATCCCAGTAATTTGGCCGTTTTGTCGAAGGCTTCACCTGCTGCATCGTCCAAAGACTCTCCCAGCATTTCGTACCGCCCAATGCCATCGACCCGCACCAGCATGGTGTGGCCTCCGGAGACAAGTAATGCCACGAAAGGAAATTCAGGTGCCGGATCATCCAGCATAGGTGCCAGCAAATGGCCTTCCATATGATGAACCCCTACCGCAGGAATATTCCACGCGTAAGCTAAACTTCGCCCCACGGAGGAGCCGACCAACAAGGCACCGGCTAATCCTGGCCCTTGTGTAAATGCAACACCATCCAACTGCTCGTGGGAAGTATCAGCATCCACCAAGGCCTTTTTAATCAGGGGAATAATCTTGCGCACATGATCCCGCGAGGCAAGTTCTGGTACCACACCACCATAATCGGCATGGAGTTTTACCTGGCTGTAAAGTTCGTGAGACAATAGCCCAAGCTTGTCATCATAAATGGCTATTCCTGTCTCATCACAGGACGTCTCGATACCCAGAATCCGCATGCAGTTCACTTTATTTGCTAAGCTATGATGGCGGATTTTACCTTGTTGATGTCTATTTCTCCATGATGGCTTAGTGAGGGTTTGCCTGATTTTACAATTAAAGCTTACCCCGGCCTTTACTTTCCTCTCGGATATGATTAAAATTCCGCACCATTTTTAACCATGCCGGTTATATTTCGAGCTGGTAACAAGCACTTATTTTTGAGGTGAGATTTTAATGCCGATTGTTAAAGTTAAAGAAAACGAGCCGTTTGATGTAGCTCTGCGCCGTTTCAAGCGTTCTTGTGAAAAGGCTGGAGTTCTGTCTGAGGTTCGTCGTCGTGAGTTCTTTGAAAAGCCAACTTGGGAACGCAAGCGCAAAAAAGCTGCTGCTAAAAAGCGTCACCTGAAAAAGCTGGCTCGCGAGAACGCACGCCGCATCAAGCTTTACTAAGGTCTCCCCAAAAAGGCGCGCTAAGCGCCTTTTTACTTTGCATAACGAGTAAGTCCATGAGTCTGATTGAACGCCTTAAAGAAGCCCAAAAAGACGCCATGCGTGCCAAAGATAAAGTACGTCTGGGCACCATTCGTATGGCGCTTGCCGAGGTTAAGCAAAAAGAAGTTGATACCCGCGAAGCGGTTACTGAGTCTGACATCATTGCTATCCTGACCAAGATGGTTAAACAGCGCAAAGATGCTCACGCTCAGTTTGAGGCTGCCGGACGCCAGGATTTGGCCGACCAGGAAGCGGCTGAAATGGTTGTGTTGCAAGAATTTTTGCCTCAGGCCCTAACCGACGCAGAACTTGAAGCCCTTATCAGCCAAGCCATGCAAGAAACCGGTGCCGCTGGTATGCAGGACATGGGTAAAGTGATGGCCTGGTTGAAACCTCAGGTTCAAGGCCGCACCGATATGGGTCAGTTAAGCGGCAAAATTAAAGCCAAACTGGGCTAAAATTTCCCGTCCGTTTTTCAGGGTCAGTGAATAGTCACTGACCCTTTTTTATCTTTGTGGCATCATCCTTTTCTTATTAAGTGAATTTCGGCAGCTATGGCAGGATTGATTCCGCGCGACTTTATTGATGATCTTCTGGCGCGCACCGACATCGTCGAATTGGTCGACAGCCGTGTTCGGCTGAAAAAAGCCGGTCGAAACTATCAGGCCTGTTGCCCTTTTCATAACGAAAAGAGTCCGTCTTTTACTGTCAGTCAGGACAAACAGTTTTATCATTGCTTCGGTTGTGGTGCGCACGGCAACGCTATTTCATTTCTAATGGAATACGACAGACTCGAATTTCCCGATGCCATTGAAGAACTGGCCCGTTATCAGGGTGTGGAAGTCCCTCGCGAGCAAGGCAAATCCCCTCAGCAAAGCAAAGAGAAGCGTCAGCAACAGGAAAATGACTATGAGTTGATGGAAAAAGTCGCACGCTTTTTTGTCCATCAACTGAAGCATCATGACAAGGCACCTGAAGCTATAGAGTACTTAAAAAGTCGAGGCCTATCAGGGGATATTGTAAAGCAATTTAATATTGGCTATGCGCCGGCAGACTGGGATGCTGCCCTAAAAACCTTTGGTCGCACCCCGGCGTTGCAACAGCAACTGTTGGACCTCAAAGTCATCACGGAGAACGATCAAGGTCGGCGATTTGATTTCTTTCGCGATCGTATTATGTTTCCCATACGGGATCGCCGAGGTCGGGTTATCGGCTTTGGCGGTCGGGTGATGGGCGATGGTAGCCCTAAGTACCTGAACAGCCCTGAAACCCGCATTTTCCACAAAGGCCACGAGCTCTACGGGTTCTATCAAGCCAGACAGGCCAATCGCAAGCTAGAGCGTTTGATGATTGTAGAAGGCTATATGGATGTAGTCGCGCTGGGACAGTTTGGTATCGACTACGCCGTTGCGTCTCTGGGTACGGCAACCACGCCTGAACACATTCAATTGCTGTTTCGTGCAGCACCACAACTTGTCTGCTGCTACGATGGTGACCGGGCTGGACGAGATGCCGCCTGGCGGGCGCTGGAAAATGCTCTCCCCCACCTGAAAGACGGGGTAGAGATGCAGTTTTTGTTCCTGCCCGATGGTGAAGATCCGGACACGCTGGTGCGAAAATTAGGCAAACAAGCATTTGAACAACAGTTGGAATCGGCAGTACCGCTGTCCAAGTTCTTCTTTGACAGCTTGATGAGTCGCCATCACACCAAAAGCAACGAGGGCAAGGCGGCTCTCAAGGCAGAAGCCATGCCGCTGCTAGCCAGTATCCCAGAATGCACGCAAAAGAAGATGCTGGAAGAGCAGCTCAACGAATACACGCTGGAAGATAAGAACCTACGCCTAAAACGGGAAATTGAAGAAGCCTACCAGCGCCATAAGCCGAAAAACGTTGACCACCAACTACTATCCAAACACAGCTGGACACCAATTCGGTTGCTATTGAGGCTGTTGCTGGAACAACCTTCCTTAGCTGCTGCGCATAGCGAGATCTCGCCGGCAGCCTTGGGGAACGTACCCATTAGCGGGCTGGATATACTTCAGCAGGTGCATGCACACTGCCTGGCGAACCCCAATTACAAAACACCCCATATTCTGGAGCGATTTCGTGGGCACAAAATCCAGGATAACTTGTCCAAACTAATGACCATGGATCTGCCGGTGGACGAGGAAAACCCGATAGACTCTCTCTATCGCGACGGATTTGACCGGTTAATTGATTTATATTTGCAGACCCGGTGCGATGAACTCTTGGCAAAAGCCAGACTCGGCACTATATCCATGGATGAGAAACGTGAACTTAATAGTCTGATGCGCGACCTGTAACAGTAAGGGACTAATTCCCCTTTCCCCAATAATGGGGCTAGCGGCAGAACGGTGATTTCTGCTATACTGCGTAATTCTCTGCGCGTCGGTTCAGAACAGATTTAACTCTATTTGAGAAGTGGAAGGTATATGGCGTCGAATAAGCAGTCTCAGATTAAACTCCTCATCGCAAAAGGTAAAGAGCAAGGTTATTTAACCTTTGCTGAAGTCAATGACCACCTCCCACAGGATATCGTCGATTCTGATCAGATAGAAGACATTATCCGCATGATCAATGACATGGGGATCCAGGTATTTGAATCTGCGCCGGATTCCGATGAGTTGTTAATGCAAGAGACCACGGCCGACGAAGATGCTGCAGAAGCTGCAGCTCAGGCGTTGGCAACGGTTGAAAGTGAGATCGGCCGTACTACAGACCCCGTACGCATGTACATGCGTGAGATGGGTACCGTAGAACTTCTGACCCGCGAGGGCGAAATTGATATCGCCAAGCGTATAGAAGACGGTATCAATCAGGTTCAGTGTTCTGTTGCTGAATACCCTGAAGCCATTACTTACCTGCTTGATCAGTGGGATCAATTTGAGGCCGAAGAAATTCGTCTGAGCGATATCGTACTGGGCTTTATTGACCCCAACGAAACAGATGTCGCGCCTACAGCAACCCATATCGGTTCAGAATTGTCCGACGAAGAATTGGACGACGAAGATGACGATGAAGATGAAGATGAAGATGACGATGACGACGCCGATTCAGGTGTAGATCCAGAGCTAGCCAGGCAGAAGTTTGCGGCACTTCGTGAGCAACATTTTAAAACTCGCGATGCCATCGCATCCAAAGGCAGGGATCACGCTGATGCGAAAACGGAAATCGCCGCGCTGAGCGAAATCTTCAAAGAATTCCGCCTGGTACCAAAGCAGTTTGACCGCATGGTTAAGAACATGCGCGGCATGATGGATCGTGTGCGAGTTCAAGAACGCATTGTAATGAAGCACTGCGTTATGCACGCCAAAATGCCCAAGAAAGACTTTATAAAAGCCTTTGCCGGCAACGAGACCAGCTCAGAGTGGTTAACTACTTTACTTGCTTCTGGCAAACCTTACGTCGCCGATCTTCTGACGCATAAAGAAGAGCTTGAGCGTTGCATTGCCAAAATGAATCAGGTGGAAGAAGAAACCGGTCTGAGCATTGCAGATATTAAAGACATCAACCGTCGCATGAGCATAGGTGAAGCAAAAGCCCGCCGTGCCAAGAAAGAGATGGTGGAAGCCAACTTACGTTTGGTTATCTCTATTGCCAAAAAATACACCAACCGTGGACTGCAATTCCTTGACCTGATTCAGGAAGGCAACATTGGTTTGATGAAGGCAGTAGACAAGTTTGAATACCGCCGCGGTTACAAGTTCTCGACTTATGCCACCTGGTGGATTCGCCAGGCCATTACCCGCTCCATTGCGGACCAGGCCCGTACTATCCGTATTCCGGTGCATATGATTGAGACTATCAATAAACTCAACCGTATTAGCCGTCAGATGCTGCAGGAGATGGGGCGAGAGCCAACACCTGAAGAATTAGCAGAACGCATGCTGATGCCGGAAGATAAGATCCGTAAAGTATTGAAGATTGCCAAAGAGCCTATTTCGATGGAAACCCCCATCGGTGATGATGAAGATTCACATCTGGGCGACTTTATAGAAGATAGCACTATTGTCCAGCCACTGGACTCTGCTACTTCCGGCAACCTCAAAAACGCAACCCAGGAAGTACTGGCAGGCCTGACTGCCCGTGAAGCCAAAGTACTGCGTATGCGTTTCGGTATTGATATGAACACCGACCACACGCTGGAAGAGGTAGGGAAACAGTTTGACGTAACCCGTGAGCGTATTCGTCAAATTGAAGCCAAAGCGCTACGTAAACTGCGCCACCCAAGCCGTTCTGAGCAGTTAAGAAGCTTCCTGGATGAATAAGCCAGAGTCATAAACACTTTCAATACCCCCTGCTAGCAGGGGGTATTTTTTTGCCCTGATAAAAATTTTTAGCCTCCTGCCTTCATAGTGCCAAGAATACTGCTACGCTAAAAATGAGTGTTCTAAGCACTTGATCATTGATAACCGCTAATTTTTGTCGATACCTGCCGATACAGAATAAGTCCTCCAAGCCAGCTGTTATTGCTTCGAGTATTCTTCACCGGGTATCAGTTAAGAGGTTTGCAGTCATGTCTTACCGCAGTATTGAAGCTTTAATGATCAACGCATTGGACTGGGTTGATGAATGGGATCCTCTGAAGGGACACCGCTTTCAACGTATCTCTAGTGATGGTGGCGCCGTCTCTCTGGTCGTTGGAGATATAGACCATGATGGGATGTGTTACCGCGCTTTGAAAATATTTGATGTCGTTATCCCTGCCGACAAACGCGAACAAGGACTTTACTCTTTCTTCGTCCACCGTCTTGAAGATATGGCCTTCAGTTTTGGGGCAATCTGGCATGAGAAGGTCGACAATCCTATTCTGCGCGACCGTCATCTGCGCTATAAGCTCAGACGGCGGGGACGCAGTTTTTATAAGATTACCGGCTCTCCTCATCCCAGGCGTTTGTTGGTTGGCCTCAATACACCTCAGCCCGGCCAGGATCCCGCGGAACATTCAGCCCAATAGGCAAGGCATAAGGCGAGCTATTCAAGCTCGCCTTTACGGTAAGGAATTTCTCCATCCAGGCGTTCCAGTTCGTGAGTGCGACGCAATGGCGAGTCTGTGTGTCGCGCCAACCAGAAATAAGCCGTAGGAACCACGTAGAGCGTCATAAAGGTAGCCATCATCACACCGGCAAAAATCACCATACCAATAACCATCCGACTTTCAGAGCCTGGACCGCTGGCCAATACCAAAGGCAAAGAGCTGAATACCGTGGTAAAGCCGGTCATCACGATAGGGCGCAGTCTTTGTCTGGCGGCCTGTTTCAGCGCTTGTTCAAACTCAACGCCGACATCACGCAACTGATTGGCAAATTCGACTATCAGAATACCGTTCTTCGCTGCCAATCCTATCAACATGACTAAGCCAATCTGGCTGTAGATATTAATCGACAAATTACTCAAATACAGGCCTATGTATGCCCCAAGCAATGCCAATGGCACGGTCAGCATAATGACAAGGGGATGTACCCAACTCTCAAACTGCGCGGCTAACACTAAATAAGTAACAGCCAATGCCAGGGCAAAGATAAACAATATTGAGCTGCCCGACTCCTGATAAAGCAGAGACTCGCCACGATAGTCCACCGCAATAGTGTCAGAGACTTCCTCTTCCACCACCTGATTCAAAAACGTTAGCGCCTCACCCAAGGTATAACCATCAGCCAGGTTGGCGGTGATGGTTATAGAGCGCATCCGGTTGTAACGGTTCAAGGTTGACGAAGTGGCACCTTCTTCGAAGGTCAGCAGGTTATCTAGCGGAATCAGCAAACCACTGCGCTTTGAACGAACATAGAGGTTTTCGATGCTTTGTGGAGAGCGGTAGTCTTCCTTATTCCCCTCCATGATCACGTAGTACTCCTGTCCGCGATCCAGGTAGGTAGACACTCTGCGCTGACCCAACATGGTTTCCAGGGTCCGGCCAATATCCCCGATCGAGACACCTAAGTCGGCTGCTCTGTCGCGGTTTATCTTCACTAACAGTTGCGGCCAGGTCTCCTTGTAATCACTGTCTAATCTAACCAATCCGGGATTTTCTGCGGCCTTGGCCAGCACAATATCCCTGGCTTCCACCAAATCCTCATAGGTATCGCCCTTCAGCACAAATTGCACAGGTCGGCCAACACCACGCCCGCCCAGGCTGCTGCGCATAATGGCAAAAGCTCTGACATCAGGGATATCGGACATTTTGGCACTGATCTCATTCATGAGCTCAAAAGTGGAGCGCCGCCTGTCCTGCCAATCCACTGCACCAACGATAGCGATACCCGCGGTTCCTCCCCATCCAGGGGTACGCACCAATACCCGGTTAACTTCGCCGTCTGCCAGATAAGGCAATAAGATACTCTCAATCTTGCCTATGTTACGGCTGTTGCTTTCAAAGCTGGCCCCTTCAGCAGCCTGCATCATAATAAAGAAATTACCGCGGTCTTCTCTGGGGACAAACTCGCTGGGAATTTTGCTGGAAAGACCATAGAGCGCGACTAAACTGACCGCGACCATCAGAAAACTAATAAGAGGTTGATGCAAACTGTTGCCCAGGGAAGTAAAGTAACCTCGCTCAAGTTTGCCGAAGCCCTTATCCACTAACCGTCCGAACCCGCTTCCCCGTTCCCGCTTTTGCAGAATCTTCGAGCACAGCATGGGGGACAAGGTCAACGCAGTGAAACTGGAAAATGCCACGGCGGCAGCGATAGCCACGGCGAACTCGGTAAAGAGCCTGCCGATATTGCCCTGTAAAAACACCAACGGCAGGAACACGGCAATCAACACCAAGGTGGTAGCAATTACTGCAAATCCCACTTCACGGGCCCCTCGATAGGCTGCCAATATAGGCGGTTCACCCATTTCCACCCGGCGGTAGATGTTCTCCAGCACAACAATGGCATCGTCTACCACCAGACCGATGGCCAGCACTAATGCCAGCAAAGTCAGCAGGTTTATTGAATAGCCCAACATATACAGCACCATAAATGCTGCCACCAGGGATACCGGCACCGTGATGGCCGGGATTATCGTTGCGCGTACATTGCCAAGAAACAAATAGATTACGATTACAACCATCGCCATGGCGATAGCCAGGGTTTCATAGACTTCGTCGATGGAATCTTCGATAAATACCGAAGAATCGTAACTGGGCACGATAAAAACATTACCCGGCAGATTCGCTTCAATGTCGGCGATGGCTTTTCTGGCTGCAATAGCCACATCCAAGGTATTAGCTTTGGATTGCTTCACAATGCCAAGACCAATCATATTGACACCGTTACCGCGAAACTCGGTTTCATCATCTTCGGCGGCCAGCTCAACACGAGCCACTTCGCCAAGCTTAACCAAATAGCCATCATCGCCAGCTTTAATGGTTAGCTGGGAGAAGTCATCAGGGGTAAGAAAAGTACGGGCAACCCGTACTTCAAAGTCCCGGTCATCAGACTCAATCACCCCGGCCGGTAATTCGACGTTTTCTGCGCGGATAACCTGCTCTATGTCGGTTACCGTAATGTTGCGGGCAGACATGGCATTGCGATCCAGCCAGACCTTCATGGCATATGTACGTCCGCCACCAATCTGTACCCTGGCGACCCCGTCCACAATAGCTAGCCGGTCAACAATATAACGGTCAGCATAATCGGTCAGTTCCATCACCGACATGGTGTCACTGCGCAGGTTGTACCACACCACCACGTTTTCATCCGAGTCTGACTTGAAGACCTCTGGCGGATCGGCCTGCTCGGGCAAATTATTCAGCGCCCGGCTTACCCGTTCACGTACATCGTTGGCAGCAGCGTCGATATCACGGTGCAGTTCAAATTCAATGCTGATGGAAGAACGGCCATTGCGGCTGCTGGAGGTAATATTCTTGATACCTTCAATACCACTTATCCTGTCTTCCAGCAGTTGCGTGATACGGCTTTCCACAATGTTGGCCGACGCGCCTGGATAGCTGGTATTGATAGAAACAATGGGGGCATCCACATCCGGGTATTCACGCAGGGACAGCATGCTGACCGCCACCACACCAAATACAATCAGGAGTAAATTAATAACAGAGGCAAAAACCGGGCGTTTAACCGACAAATCTGACAGCAGCATGGCTTACTCCTGAATCCTGACCTGAACACCTTCGCTTAAGCGTAGCGTTCCCTCCACGACCACCTTGTCACCGGCTTGAATCCCCGACAGAATTTGCGCGACGCCGGGTTTACGCCGGCCCACACTAACTTCGGTCTGATGTGCTTTATTTTCGCTATCAATAACATACACATACTGCTTATCCTGTATGGGTAGCAAGGCTCCCTCAGGCAGTACTAAGGTGTTGAGCACCTGTTTTTGCAGGTTAATTTGCAACAGCATACCAGGGCGCAACTTCAAATCAGGGTTATCAATAATTGCCCTCACCTGCACAGCTCGGGTAACGGGATCGATGCGGGAGTCCAGGCTGGAAATCTCGCCCCTAAAAGCCTGACCCGGATACGCAACCGTTTCGGCGATCACCAGTTGGCCTCTGGCGACATCAGGCAGATGGGATTCAGAAATACTGAAGTCCACTTTAATCTGTCTCAGGTCATCCAGTGTGGTGATAACATCACCGGGCTTAACCAAGGCACCAATGCTGATGCGGCGAATGCCCAAGCGCCCAGCAAAAGGAGCACGAATCTCCAACTCAGCTAAACGTGCGTTTGCCACTTCAAGTTGTGCAGCCAGCGCATTTACCCTGGCCTCTTGAGCATCCAACAACTGTGCCGAGGTGGCATTTTCTTTCGCCAGATCACGGATTCTCACTAACTGGCGCTTGGCTTCCTGCAGATTCACTTCTAATTCATTGACCCTGGCTTTCTCTTCTCTATTATTGAGACCGACCAATAATTGGCCTTTTTTTACCAGGTCACCATCATCGAAGGCGATACTGTCTACGATTTCACTCTCCAGTGCCGTGATGGCCACAGCCTCGTTGGCCCTGGCTGTTCCCAGCGCCTCGATAAGCACGGCAAATTCCTGTTCTTGAACGTCTTGTACCTTAACCGGTACCACCTGCATCATGCGTTGATTTTGTTCCTGCTCATTGGGCAGATAAACATAAACGGTTAACGCTGCCACCAGCAGCAAAATGATCAAGACAGGTGAAATAGTGCGTTTTGTGGTCATCTAGCCTGTTGCCCCAAGGTAATTCATTGTTTTTACTAGCTACGCTTTGTAAGCGCATGCCTTTTTATTATCAGCTATTGCAGTATGGCAGAGATAAGGCTGAAGTATTGATCCATCTGAGTCATCCGCCTAATATGGCTCCACTCAAATCAGCTTAATCTCAATGCGTTGCGAATTACTGTCCTTTTTACCAGTATCTTCTTCCTGCTGGCATGCTCATCAGAGCCGCCGGCCGATCCTATGTGCCGGGTCAAAGAACAGACTAAGGAGGCTACCCCCGGTAATGCTGCATGCCTAATAAAAATCGACAAATGGCTGCTCACTATAGGTCATCGACATTCAGGAAAATTAGACCTGCCAGGCGGTCTGAGCAATGGTGATGAGAGTGCGCAATGCACGGCCCATCGCGAAACCTGGGAAGAAACTGGTTTTAACGTAGAAGTAGGCGCATTCCTTGGCAGCAATGAAGCGGGCTTTCGCTTTTATGCCTGTCAATTGCATGGCGACTTTGGCAGTGATATTAAAGAGTTTCCCGTACCTCAATGGTCGCGCCTGGAAGTCAGTAGTATTCAGCTCACCGATCCGTTTGAAATCCAAAGTCATGACTGGCGCTACGAAGACGAGTTACTGCAAATCAGAGCCCTGTTTAATCAAGCAGGTAAAACCGATGAAAAACCATCGGAAATAAAGTAATTAACGCAAAACCTCTGTAAGTATAAAAGCAACTGAAGAAATTCAGCCACTGCTGTAGATACTCTGCAGAGGTATTTATTTAACCATATGATTTTAATAAAAATAAAAACAATCCCTTTAAGGAAACTCGATTATCACACCAGCAAAGAGCTGTACAACAAATAAACAACTTTAAAATTAGCCTGCCAATAAAAAACCGGATTAACTATAGTTAAGCCGGTTTTTTTTAGCTCTTAATGAAATAGCTAAAGGTAATTCTTATTCTGCTACCTTTTCTGACAAATCAGGCAAGTTCAACTGACCGTCCTTCGCCGTGGAACAGGCAAACCACAAGGCCATAAAATCTTCGGTAATCTTCTGTTCAATTTCAGTGGCTTGCTCTGTAGGACAAAAGATTTTAATCCGGACTTCGGTATCACCCAAATGGTTAGTAGTGACCCGGATATCGGGATCAGGCCCGGCAATAACCACATCCAGCCGCTTTTGAATAAGACTGTTATAGCGCATCGCCACATCACGAAAGTGCTCACAATGGCCTCGCGCACGTTCAAGCAGTTGCTGTTTAAAGGCAAACACGTTAACGCTCTGATCCCTGACCAACGTAAAAGTATGGCTCGCGTAACGCTTCAGGTAATTGAGATTTTTAACTGTGCTAATAACCAGCAGGTTGTTCGGCAGATTCAGGGTTTTGCCTGTATATTCGTAGGTATTTATATCCACTTCCAGCAAGGTCAGGGTAAACCAGTGAGACTCCATTACCTCGCCATGATAGTTCCCCACCTGGATCCAGTCCCCTACCCGGAACATCCGGGTACTGGTGGCGTACAAAAACCCCATAATGCACTGAATAAACTCACGGGTCGCCAGCACAATGGCAACCATAAAGGCCGCGATAGATAAGGCCAAATTCTGTAATTCATTTGACCAGACCACCAACAAAAACAACACCAACATAAAGTTGGTCGCGTTCTTGATAGCATTAACTACGTGCCGTTTATCTTCATCTTTTCGTTTGGCTCGTTTACGGATCAATCGCAGGACCCACTGACGCACCACTAAAAATAAGGCGCCAAAGACCACCGACATCACCAATTTATGGCCCACAATAAACTCCAGGACCCTTTCCAACCAAACTTCCAAACGCATTACTCCTGCTTAATTAATTTACTAATAGCTATTTTCAAACTGACAACTCGGTACCCTTACCCAGCGCTGGCAATCAGCCTTGATAAAGCGCCAATTCACCAATACGCCGCTGAATCTCTTGCAACTCGGCTTTATAGGCCTCACTGTCCACCTGCTGATAGCGATGTTTAAAGGCTTGCTTGTCAAAGCCCTCGGGCAGGCCATCAATGGAGGGGAAAAACAGTAACTCGCTGTCCAGCCCGGCCAATGTTTGCTGCAGACGTTCTGCGGTTTGCGGATCAGTCGCCAGTTCAGCAAAACGAATCCCTGTCATATCCGCAGCTAAGTCTACAAAACTGAAACCACTGCCCTTTTTCGCTCTGTCCATCAGTTCTTTGAATTCACCAATTGCAACACTGATCCCTTGCTCTGAAAATAGCTTAATAGCCGCCGAGTACAGGAAGTGCAAACTCAGGTCCCGTCTTTGCGCCAGGGTTGTATGGGTTGCAACCATCTGGATCTTGCCGTTTTCTCCCGCCAGATCACCCACCAAGTGGGCAAATCGGTAGCTACCTGCAAAAATGGCCAATGCCATCAGAGCCGCTTCGTTTTCTTCACTGGCCTCCGCACCGGAATGAGTGCGTTGCTGTGCCTTGTTAAATACGTAGCCAATCAATCTGCCAAGAGAGACATCGGCGTTGGGTAACGGCATTTGCTGTAACTGAGCCAGATAATATTGCACACGCTGGCGGCGCAATTCTTTATCTTCAGAAAGGTTAGACTTAGGTAAAGCTTTTAACTTAGCAACAAGGTCATCAAAAGGCGCCAATCGTATTAATAACTTTTCATCGCTTAAATGCACCTGCTCAATACGCTGGCTAAAATCCGATGCCAGTTGCTCCCCCATTTTCCAATCCAGTAACCACAATAGGGCCGTCAGTACGCGCTCACCCGGCATGCTGACACTACCTAATTTCAATGTGCCCAGACGCAGCCCCTTGTGAGGCAATAACTCTGCACTGACATTCAGATAATCACCAAAGGGGTTGTCAGGTAAACGATAACTCCAAACCATCCAGCCTAACTCATCACTCAAGCCTATCTGCCCTTGTAAACGGGATTCGGCGCGCTGGGCCAATCCAGCCAGGCTCTGCAATTGCGGACGGCTTAGCTGAACGAACTGTTGATAACGGCTATGTCTGAGCAAGCCGCTCAATTGCCCCAGTAGCGGCCTGACTTCATCAGCATGTTCCAATTGGCCTGCCAAGTCTTCCTCAACCCAAGGCTTATCCTCCAGTACCAGAGAAAGTGTAATGCCAGCCACTAACAGCATTACCAGCAATGTTGTTGCCAGGCTATACACCAGCCACTTGGTCACCTTTAGCATTGAGTTTCCATGTTCAATAGAATGATTAATTAAGGGCCGTATTTAACCACACTGGCGGCCAATTGACAGAATCGACCTGGCCTAAATCTCCGCGACTGTCAGGCATTTTTGTAATTGTTTGACCGAACGGGTTATTTCTTGTTCGTTCAGTGAGGCAAAACCAAAGCGAAGATGCTGTTTATCTTGCACTTGCTGACCAAAATTCTGTTCAGCATTAAAGCCATAGGGCTTGAGTAGCGCCTGAGTCTCCTTCGGCAAAAGACGACCACATTGCAACCATAGTGCCATCCCCCCGGCCGGCAGATTAAACTGCACTTGGTCACCGAGTGCCTCAAGTAAGAGTCTGGCTGCCAGATCCCGACGCTGCTGATAGATCTTACGCGCCTTACGAATATGCCGTTTGACCAAACCACTCTCCATCAGCTCCGCCACCGCCAACTCCACAATGGCATTGCCTTGTCTGTCCACCAGCATGATCTGGCCGGCAACTCGGTCGATAAGTTCGGCGCCTGCCACCATATAACCAAGACGTAACCCTGGCGCGAACACCTTAGACAACGAACCAATATGAATAACATTATCGGCATCCGCCAGACTCGCCAAGGGAGCCACCGGTCGGTTGTCGTAGTGAAACTCATGATCATAGTCATCTTCTATGACCACAAAATCATGCTGACGAGACAGATGCAGTAGTGCTAAACGGCGCGCCGAAGACATACAAACCGTGGTGGGATATTGATGATGCGGCGTGGTATAAACCGCCGCCACAGCCTTTTGCTGTAACAGGTTCTGCAAATGTTGAGTGTCCAGTCCCTGCTCATCCTGCCGGCAATGCACAACCTGAAATCCCAGGGACATAAACGCCGCTTTGGCTGGCGGATAGCTCAGCTTTTCCATCACAATGACCCCTTTGCCAGGATCCAATAGTTGCGCAGAAAGAAAAATTCCCATTTGACTGCCGCGCACGATACATATTTGCTCCAGCCCTGCGCGCATAAAGCGGTCCTGTTTCAGCATCTGTTGCACTGCCAGGCGCAATGTACGCGTCCCCCTTGGGTCACCGTACCCCAACGAACCACCGCGGATGGATTGCAGTAGCCCTCGTCGGGTCGCTCTGGCTAATTCTTCATAAGGAATAAGCCGCAAATCAGGCGTTCCATCATTGCTTTCACTGTACGAAGCCCAATCACTTGGCCGCTGCGCAGATTGCCGCCACTCCGGCTGCCTTAACTTAGACTGTGCCGGCACCTTCTCCCTGATTGTTTCAAGCGCCTCGGGCAATACAGGGCTAACACGGGTTGCACGTCGCGGTTCACTCACCAGCCAGCCCTGGGCAATCATGTCATCAAACACCCATTGCACCGTTTTACGGTTTACCCCAAGTTGCTTCGCCAGCGCACGACTGCCCGGTAATACATCACCGGGTTGCAGGCGACCTTGCTGAATCTGGTCAATCAGACAGTTCAACAGCCTTTGCTGCAAGGTTGAGCCTGATGCGTCATCAAGACGGATATGTAAATGCCAGGGTCTGAGCATCGGACACCTCATTCTGGACCAGTACGAATTAAGAAACTGGATGTTTTGACGGGGCCAGAATAACGCTAAATTGCCTCTACACCAACCCCATACACTAGGAGGCTTTATGAAAACCGCAGCAGTTTCCAAGCAAGAACTGATGCAAGGTGCACAGCATCGTATGAACCAAGTCATTCAGGAACCTCAACTCAGCGACAGACAAAAACTGGCGCTCACGTGCAGGATTTTATTCGATAAAGGCCATGACGCCGGACTGGCAGGACAAATCACCTGCCGTACCGTCAGCGGGAATAGCTTTATTACGCAGGCGTTCGGCCTGGGCTTTGATGAGATTAGCGCTGATAACCTGATGGAAGTGAATGCCGATCTGGAACCGCTTGATGGCAAGGGTATGGCCAATCCAGCGAATCGTTTCCATACCTGGATTTACCAGCAGCATCCCGAGGTTAACTGCATTATTCACACCCATCCGACCCACGTAGCAGCGCTGGCGATGCTCGCCGTACCGCTGCAAATTGCACAAATGGATACCTGCGCTCTTTATCAGGATTGCGCGTTTTTACGCGAATGGCCGGGTGTTCCCGTTGGCAACGAGGAGGGGGAAATCATTTCTGCGGCCCTTGGGAACAATCGCGCCATTTTGCTCGCTCACCATGGTCAGTTGGTGGTCGGTAAAAGCATTGAGGAAGCCTGTAACCTGGCTATTTTAATCGAAAGGGCCGCTAAGCTGCAGTTACTGGCCATGGCCGCCGGACAAATCCAACCCTTACCCCAATCCCTGGCCCAGGAGGCCCATGACTGGGTATCCACTGACAAGCGCAACAAAGTGAACTTTGCCTACTACGCCAGGCAAGCCTTGAAACAACATCCTGACTGCATATAAGGAGCCAATTCATGCAATTATCCGGCATTATTGCTTACCCAGTTACCCCCTTTCATTCCGGCAATGGCGAGATAAACCTTGCCGCATTAACACAAAGCCTGGAGCACTTAATTGAACAAGGTTGTGATGCTATCGCCCCACTGGGCAGCACAGGTGAGAGCGCCTACCTAAGTCTGGCAGAATGGATGAACGTTGCCGAGTGTTCGGTGCAGACCGTCAATAAGCGACTGCCCGTGATTATAGGCATTTCCGAACTCACGACGTCGGCAGCCATTGTAAAAGCAAAATACGCAGAACGTATTGGTGCTGATGCCATTATGGTGATCCCGGTGTCCTACTGGAAACTGACCGACGAGGAAATTCAAGCCTACTATCAAGCCATCGCTGATAGCACGTCACTCCCCATTATGCTTTACAACAACCCCGCAACCAGTGGGGTGGATATGTCACCGGCTCTCATCGTGAAGATGGCTTCGGAAATTGACAATATCTGCATGGTGAAAGAAAGCAGCGGCGATATACAGCGCATGCATAAGATTTTCAGCTTGTCACAAGGCACCCTGCCCTTTTACAACGGCTGCAACCCTTTAGCACTGGAGGCCTTATGCGCAGGTGCCAGTGGCTGGTGCACCGCTGCCCCCAATTTGCTGGGTAAACACCCCAAAGCCCTGTTTGAAGCGGTCCGTTTAGGCGAAATGGAGAAAGCCAGACAGCTGTTTTATCGCCAGCTTCCGCTACTGCACTATATAGTGGCAGGCGGGCTGCCCAAAACCATCAAAGCTGGCTTGAGTTTGGTGGGCATAGATACCGGCATTCCGCGTCCGCCCCTGAAAGAAGCGAACTCGGAAGATAAAGCCAGGCTGGCCGAGTATATGGCGGCGGTACAGTAAATAGAAAAGGGCTGAAAATCAGCCCTTTTTAATTCCTTCACTGGTTGCGATAGCCACTTTACTGAATCACTGCCAGATTGCCTTTATTCTCCAACCATTCTTTGCGATCCCCGGCTCGCTTTTTATTCAGCAGCATATCCATTAGCTCCTGGGTATGGGCATCGTCATCCACGGTGAGCTGCACTAATCTGCGGGTGTTGGGATCCATGGTGGTTTCACGCAATTGTAATGGATTCATTTCACCTAAGCCTTTGAAGCGCTGCACATTGACTTTACCGCGCATCTTCTCCGCCTCGATACGATCAAGAATCCCCTGTTTTTCCCCTTCATCCAGGGCGTAGAACACTTCTTTACCCACATCAATACGAAACAGTGGCGGCATGGCCACATACACGTGGCCATGTTCCACCAAGGCGCGGAAGTGGCGAATAAATAATGCACACAACAGTGTGGCAATATGCAGACCATCCGAGTCCGCATCGGCCAGAATACACACTTTGCCATAACGCAAACCGGACAAATCACTGCTGTCGGGGTCAATACCCAGGGCGACCGAAATATCGTGGATTTCCTGTGACCCCAGTACCTGACTGGACTCGACTTCCCAGGTATTCAAAATTTTACCGCGCAGCGGCATCACCGCCTGAATTTCTCGATCACGAGCCTGTTTGGCACTGCCACCTGCCGAGTCACCTTCCACCAGAAAGAGTTCACTGCGGCTGGTATCCTGGCTGGAGCAATCGGTCAATTTACCGGGTAATGCAGGCCCCTGCGTGACCTTCTTACGTTCAACCTTCTTCACCTGACGTAGACGACGCTGAGCATTGCTGATGCACATTTCAGCCAGTTGTTCGGCAATGTCAGTATGCTGATTCAGCCACAGACTAAAGGCATCCTTTACCACCCCGGACACAAAAGCAGCAGCCTGACGAGAGGATAAACGCTCCTTGGTTTGACCGGCAAACTGCGGATCCTGCATCTTAGTGGACAGGATATAGCTACATCTGTCCCAGATATCTTCGGGAGTCAGTTTAACGCCGCGCGGCAGCAAATTGCGAAACTCACAGAATTCCCGCATCGACTCCAACAGCCCCTGACGCAAACCGTTTACATGAGTGCCCCCCTGTGCGGTAGGGATCAGGTTTACGTAGCTTTCGGTGACAATCTCTCCGCCTTCCGGCAGCCAGATCACCGCCCAATCTGCCGCTTCGTGATTACCGGCAATACTGCCCACAAAAGGGTTTTCAGCTGGGATGCTGACGCTTTCTCCAACCGACTGGAACAAGTAATCCCGCAGCCCGTCTTCAAAATACCACTCGTGAGTCTGATTATTGACCTTATCGTCAAAACGGATACGCAGACCAGGGCAAAGCACCGCTTTGGCACGAAGCACATGTAACAGTTTTGACACCGAAAACTTGGGCGAATCGAAATACTGACTGTCGGGCCAAAAACGCACCCGAGTTCCGGTATTGCGCTTACCGCAGGTATCGATAACCTGTAATTCTTCCACCTTGTCACCATTGGCAAAGGCCATTTGGTAAACCTGACCATCGCGGCGAATGGTTACCTCAACCCGGGTAGACAAGGCGTTAACGACCGAAATTCCAACCCCGTGCAAACCGCCTGAAAACTGGTAATTCTTATTAGAGAACTTACCACCAGCATGCAACTTGGTCATGATCAGCTCAACACCGCAAATACCATGCTCAGGGTGAACATCTACCGGCATACCACGGCCATCATCAATCACCTCCAGCGATTGATCCTCAAACAAGGTTACCTTGATGCTGCTGGCATGCCCTGCTAAGGCTTCGTCCACACTGTTGTCGATGACTTCCTGACTCAGATGGTTGGGTCTGGCCGTATCGGTATACATTCCTGGGCGGCGTTTGACCGGATCCAGGCCACTTAATACCTCGATGGCTTCTGCGTTATAGCTTTGATTTGACATGCAACTTCTACAGGTTGAGGTTAATTCAGGCCGTGCTATCCAAGCGGTTCACGGCAGATTTTTTTGATGTTATCAACTCGTCGCCAGAGGGGCAATTACCGCTTCTGGTAGGCCAGGAAGATCTGTCATAGCAGGCTCCGCCTGTCCGATTAAAAACGCCGAAATCCCAGCCAGATAGCGCTCAAATCCGTCGAATGCATGACTGCCCCCCGGTTCAATAGTCAAATGACAATCACGATACAATGCTTCGGCAAGACGGTAATCCAGGGTTTCATCCCCCTGTTGTAGTAAAACCCATAATGCCTTGGGCTCCCGCACAGCACCAATGGCCAGGGCTTTAAGTTCCTCAACGTGGCTCTGAGTTAATTCAAACCGCTCGCCGGTATAGGGGTTTTGATGTTCGCCAAGTAAATCCGCCAGTAACAAATGGGGATCCACCGCCGGATTAATCAGCACCGCACGGCCGCCGAATTCATTCACCAAATGCGTTGCCAGAAAGCCCCCCATGGAACTGCCGACAAAAGTGAGTCGTTTCCCTTGGTGTCGCCTGGCGATATCCTGAGCTTGTGCTAAAGCCGCCTGAGGAAAGCAAGCCAATTGCGGTACTTCCAGAATGACCCCGCTAGCCTGGGTCGCCATATACTCAACCATCTGCTGCGCTTTAACCGATTGCGGCGAGCTGAGAAAGCCGTGCAAATAAATCAATACATTATCAGTCATTGTTAATATCCCACATCACTGAAAAGATGTTTAAGGCTGAATTCTGTGTACCACAGAGTCTATCCTGCCATCAGCAAAAAGACGGATACAGCGTAAACCAGGTGCCTCATCCGCCACACCGAAATCCGTTTCCACTGTCCACTGCCAGCAACTCGATGGACAAGCTTGAATCAGGCTTTTCCCTCGCTTCCAGCTAAGATCGGTGTGAATATGGCCATGCAGCACCAAACGTATCCCCGGCAAGCTATCCAGCTGTTGCAGAAATGCCTCGCTATTAACCCAGGCATGCTTGTCCATCCAGCCTTGGCAGGCAATGGGATGATGATGCACGGCTACCAGGTGATGATAATCAGGAGCCTGTTTAACATTGTGTCGCAAGCGGGCCAACTGCGCCTCATCTACTTGACCTAAGGTGCCCTTAAACTGGCTGTCTAATCCATGCAACATCCAGCCTCCCATTTCCACCGGCTGCTGTAAACAAGCCTGCTGCTCGGCAAATAAACGCTGCATATGCGCGGCGCTGTCATGGTTACCAGGGATTAGATGCCAGGCTACGCCAGGTAAGTGTGCCGCCATTAAGTTAGCCAGGTGTTGGTAACTTAGCTCGCTACAATCATTACTGATATCGCCGCTGAGCAACACAGCATCCGGATTCAACCTAGCGGCGAGCTTTGCCACCTGAATCAAGCTGGTATAAGGATTAATTTGCCCGTATCCGCATCGGTCAATGTCGGCAAACAAATGACAATCGCTAATCTGAATCAGGCAAAAAGGTGCGTCGGTCATTCGCGTTGATCAATAGGCGTCGCTGAGAGGTGGCGTAAACAAAAAGCCAGCCACTCGGACAAAAAGTGATTGACCAGTTCTTTTTCATTACGCTGATGCATCAGGGTATTTGGATAAGGATAACTGGGCTTGAACTTACCCATATGCTGAAAGCCCAATACCTCGGCCATACGCGCATCATGGTACAAACGAATTTGCATGACAGGTTGTAAATAGGTAGGTAACCCCTCGCTCAGTTGCCGCATTTCCACTGTGGTGGTGTATGGTTCACAAAGCTGAATCTGTATTTGGTAGCTCAGGCCCTTCCCGGCGGAAAAGCAATACTTCAACTGCTGATCCAAATCAGGCAGTAACCTTAGTAAGCGTCCATAATTGGCCTCGCACACCGCATGCAGGGTGGCAAGTTGTGGCACATGTTTTTTCAGTATCCGGGTTTCACTCACACCAACGCTCAATCAACTGTTGTTTATGCAGGGCAAACCACTGCAGGGAAATCAGGGTGGCGGCATTATCCACCTGGCCATTGCTCAGCATTGCCAGCGCCTGTTCAGACGGCATCCGATGAACACGGATGTCTTCACCTTCTTCTGCCAGGCCATGCACCCCTTGAGCCTGGCTGGCATCGCATTGTCCGACATACAGATAAAGACGTTCGGTGGTGCCACCCGGGCTGGACAGATAGCTTAGCATGGGATGCAAACGTGTGATATGCAGTCCGGCTTCTTCCTGGGCTTCGCGCAGACAAACCTGTTCGGGACTCTCGCCTTTATCAATGATGCCTGCGATACATTCGAACAACCAGGGATTGTCTGATGTGGCCATGGCCCCCACCCTGAATTGCTCAATCAAGACAATTTCGTCGCGTATCGGGTCGTAAGGCAGCACGGCCACCGCATGACCCCGCTCAAAAATTTCCCGGTGTAATACATTACTCCAACCGCCGGCAAACAGCTTATGTCGGAAACTGTATTTGAGCATGGTAAAAAAGCCTTTGTATAACGGCTGTTTATCCAGCATTTGCACCTTATCGTCGCAATTACCCGGTATCCCTTTCAAACTTTGCTCTATTTTCTGGTAGATTGTGGCCGAAAGCCTAGCATAGCCATCACCGGCCTGACACAGCATGATTTGGACGGTTAAATATTCTGTTACACTTGAACACGCAGTGTTACCCTAAAAAGGTTACAGTTAGCGCTTGATTTACTTAGACTTTGCAGCAATTAATCGGAATTGTGATCGAGCTAATCATCTCGTAGGAATACTCATGAAAAAAACCTTGCTGTCTTTGCTTGTAGGCTTTAGCGTGACCTCACAAGCCTTTGCGGACGATCTATATCAGGTCTATCAACAAGCTCTGCAAAAAGATCCCACTATCCTCGCCGCGCAAGCACGCAAGGAAGCCGCCAACTCTGCCGTTGGTATCAGTCGCGCCAGCCTGCTGCCGCAAATCGATTTATCTGTTGGTGCTAATTTAGATCGCTGGGAAAGTAATGGCGAAAGTAATGGCGCAACACTGAGTCTGCGCCAGTCAATCTATGACCACAGTTACTGGAAAACTTTGGATAAGGCGGAATTAGGGGCCACACAGGCCAATGCCACTTACGCCAAACAACAACAGGAATTGATAGTACGGGTAGCCACTGCTTACTTCCTGGTTTTACAAGCGCTGGATGACCTGGAATTTGCCCAGGCCGAGAAGCGTGCCATTGAACGTCAACTTGAACAAACCAAGCAACGTTTTGCGGTGGGCCTAACCGCCATTACCGACGTACACGAAGCACAATCCTTGTTTGATAATGCGGTAGCCAAAGAAATCACGGCCCAAAACACGGTGGAAATCCGTCGTGAAGGCCTGCGTGAAATCACCGGAAGCTACCACAGCGACCTGAATGTACTAAACACCGACAGTTTCAGCACGGCAACGCCAACACCGGCCCGTGTTGAAGACTGGTTGCAGATTGCTGATGAGCGCAGCCTTGAGTTAACCGAGGCTAAGCTTGGTGTTGATATCGCTAAGCAAGATATCGAGATAGCAAAATCTGGACACTTGCCCACCGTTGGTCTGAGTGCATCGGCCACCTCCAGTGAAACCGAAGTAGACGGTGTCACCCGATGCGACCGTTGTAATACCGCTTCAATTGGAATCAGCGTAGATATTCCAATCTATTCCGGTGGCCGCGTTAGTTCACAAACCGAACAAGCCAGACATCAGTTTGTGGTCAGCAGTGAAGTACGTGAGCAGGTGTACCGTAAGGTCGTGCGTGATGTACGTTCTAACTTCTACGATGTATCGGCTTACATCTCGCGTATCAAAGCGCTGGAACAAGCCGTTGTATCAGCGGAAAGCGCCCTAGGTGCCACCGAAGCAGGTTTTGAAGTGGGTACACGTACCATTGTTGACGTGCTGAACAGCACCAGCAACCTGTACAATGCTCGCCGTAACCTGTCTATCGCACGCTACGAGTACATTGTGGCCAACCTGGCGTTAAAGCAAGCAGCAGGTACGCTGGCCGACCAGGATGTGATGGATATTAACCGCGGCCTGAAAGCCCCTGAGTAACCACACTCCAAGTACAACGCCTAAGCCCCTTCAATAGGGGCTTGTTTTTATCCGCCAAACATCGTCTATCCAATCCGACGCAAATAAAGCCCGTTACTCTTATCGTGGACGTCCTTGACAGCACGCCTTAGAAGCAGTGTTAACCTTTTTCGCTATACGCAAGTCGATATTCAAACTGTGCTGGTGTATAACAGGAATACATATCGTTGTCGGCTGTTCAAAACACATCACCATGAAAGGTAAGGCTACTTCTTTCGACATAGCCCATTTGGCCGGCGTGTCGCAATCCACCGTATCGCGAGCACTACGCAACAGTCCTTTAGTTAATCTGGAGACGCGTGAGAAAGTACAAGCAATTGCCAAGGAGCTAAACTACAAGGTCGATAAAAACGCCAGTAGTCTGCGGCAAAAAAGCAGCAGAACCCTGGCCCTGTTGTTATTTGAAGACCCCACCGCAGACGACTCAATGATCAATCCATTTTTTCTGTCGATGCTGGGCAGCATTACCCGTGCGACAGCCCAGGAAGGATATGATCTGCTGGTATCTTTTCAGCAACTCAGTGATGACTGGCATGCAGACTATGAAGATACCAACAAGGCCGATGGCATTATCCTGCTTGGCTATGGCGATTATATGGACTACCAGGACAAGCTCACCAAATTGGAACAGCAACAAACCCATTTTGTCCTCTGGGGGGCCGTGGATAAAGAGCACCCGGGAATATCTATTGCCTGCGATAATTTTCAGGGTGGGTATAAAATGACTCAACACCTGATCCAAAAAGGCAGAAAGCACTTTGCCTTTATTGGCGGGGCTGACAGCCATTGCCCGGAGTTTTTTGAACGCTACCGTGGCATGTGTCATGCGTTGTCTCAAGCCGGCGCCAAAGAGCTGCCCATCCAGATTGATGCGATTACCACCGAAGAGTCTGGTTACCAGGCTGCCATTTTATTGCTAAACAGTGGGCAGAAAGTGGATGCCATCGTATGTGCCAGTGATCTGATTGCCATTGGAGTGATGCGGGCACTGCATGATCAGAAGCTGAGCATTCCACAACAGATTGCCGTGGTGGGTTATGACAATATTTTGGCCGCCAGCTTTACCAATCCCCCCCTGACCACAGTACATCAAAATACCAAACTGGCTGGTGAAATGCTGGTCAAAAGCCTGGTAAGTCTGATCAAAGGGGAAAGACAACAGCCCAGATTATTGCCTGCCGAGCTGGTGATTCGCCAAAGCTGTGGAGCAGCGTTAAAGCCTTGATGGATAGAGCGTGTTGACCTTTTGAGTATAGATTTTGTTCAAATCCAGTCCCTTCTGGTCACGACGCCGGGCTGCAGGCCTAGTGTGCCTAAGTCAAAGCCCGGCAACACGCTCTAACTAGAGGTGCTGTAACATTTGTCCGCTCATGGCAATGGCAAAGCCCAGTACCGCCCCTAATGGTGGGGCCCAGTGTTTTTGCAGATGGGCCTGAGGGGCGATATCCTGGAATACCAGGTAAAGAATACCGCCGGAGGCAAACAGCATAATAAAACCCAGTGCGCCGGGAAAATCAGCTAACCACAGATACCCCGTCAATGCGGCAATTGGACCAAGCAAGGCTAACACCAACATAAAACCCAGCACCTGGGAAGGTTTACGATTACTCAGCCCGACCAATTCCCGATAGCCATTAAAGCCCTCTGGCAGATTCTGCGCACCAATCAAAAGTGCCAGCAACAGAGCCTGCTTGCTGCCGGTGGCCAACAATCCGCCCAGCGCGATGGCCTCAGGAATGAAGTCCAACAACATACCGGTCAGTTGTGGCGCCTCACGCTTGCGAACCCCAAGTAAACGTTCCAGAAAGAAGAAACTCACGCCTCCAGCCACAAACACCGGCAGTGCCCAATAGGCTTGCTGCAGTTGACCTACCCCTTCCGGGATCAGCACCAAAGCCACGGCGCCCAGCAAAACCCCACCGCCCAGAGCAATCACAAAATGGCGAAACTCACGTTCCAACCAACCTGTACGGAAGTTTTCGATACTGGCCAGCCAGCCGCCAAGAGGAATAGCCAGCCCGGCCACCAACGCCAATTGCATAGCCAGCCCCAGCTCAGTCACTGGTTGGCTCCAATTCCGCCTCATCGGTGCCACCAGCCGGGCCGACAAAACGGCCATGCATGCGCAAACTCAGCTCTTGCTGAAACTTGCTACGGTCAACAGGTGAAACCAGCAATACACCGTGCGAGGACTCAATCAATAAGCGCCTTAATGACAATGCCGGTGAGGGTAAGGATGCATTGCAGGCTTCCACCCGGTGAATGTCTTTGTAGGCTATACACAATTTGGTTAAACCGCAGCGAACCACCAGTTGATGTTCGGTCAGCAGATAATAACAAGGCCACAGATAAACCAGACTCACCAAGATATGGACTATTCCCAGCACAATGGCCGCGGCGCCGATCCAAGGGGAAAGCGTGGTAAGCCATCCGCCAAGGCAGACTAGAAAAACGGGGAAAAACAACACGAGGGGCAATAAGCCTTTATCCAGACGAGATACAAAGCGGGACGTTTTGACACTCAATTCAACAGCTTCCTGCACACAAAGCAAGGGGCGAAACGCCCCTGCTGTCTAGCTTAATGGTGGTGATGGCCACCTTCACCGTGAGCGTGGCCGTGTTCAATTTCCTCAGCCGTTGCTTCACGTACATCGATCACTTCCAAATCAAATGTCAGGGTTTTACCTGCCAGAGGATGGTTTAGATCCACTGTTGCCATAAACTTACCGACTTTTTTGATCAGCACCTGGCGTTGACCATGCTCAGTATGAACCAGTGCCAGCATACCCGGCTGCCATTTATCCGCACCGGACAAATGCTTCAGGGACACTCGCTGCTCAGCACCTTCCTGATATTCGCCGTAGGCATCTTCTGGCGCCAGGGTCACAGACAGTGTTTCACCTGCGGCTTTACCTGCTAACGCCTGCTCCAGCGCCGGCATAATGTTGTTATGACCATGCAGATAGGCTACAGGATGTTGTTCATCTCTGCTGCTATCTACCACTTCTCCGTCTTGTTGCTTAACTTCATAATGAAAACGTACAACGGCATTTTCTGCAATTTGCATCTTGTCTCTCGGCGTAAAAATTAGAGGCGGGAAAGTATCACATGACTTATAGCAAGTCATGACTTTCACCATGGACATCCCTACACTAAAGTAGCATGCAACATGAGTTGTTGAAATAAGGAAACCGCTCGAACATGGCGTATATTATCCATGATGGTTCCATCGATATAGACGGCTTGCTGGCAAGCAGTGGGCAGCAAGTGGAAGCCCGCCTATTCGGCAGCTGCGAGTTACCCGGCCAAGGTGAGCGAGTGCTGCTTTACCTGAATGACGAAAGCATAAAGGTACTGTGGAACAATGCCGCTGAACTGGAATGGCAAGTAGGCATTTTGCCACATCCACAAAGTAAACACGCAGCCCGTGCATTTTGTCCGGCTAATGCCAAACTCGCCGAATTGTTCAACACACTGCTCGATGCCGAAAGCCGCCCCATCGATAGCCTGAGTTGCAATGGTACACCGGTTTTTTCCAGTATCATTGTCGGTGAACTGCTGGTGTTTAATCTCAAAGATACCTCCCACGCTTTATCCCGCTGGCAAGCGCTGACCACTATGCTGGGTAAATTCAGGCAGATGCAATTACATGCCTACGAGTTGGTCACAGCAACCGAGCAACGTATCAGCCTGGCACTACTTGGCATGATGGTACTTGAACAAAGGCGGCGCCCCTGGTTAGGCGGCGGTCTGGCAGACATATTAGATCCCACGGATAGGCGTTTATCACTAGTGGCTGTTGCGCCGCGCAGTATCGTGGCCTTTATGTTGCTGATGCTGCGTTTCCTGTTTCAGGGCCGCATCAACCCGCGCAACCTGCCGGACAGTATAGGGTTAATCAAGACTCGCAGCCTGACCATCAAAGCCCCTTCGGGGGTTAATTACCAGCTTGATGGGGTGGCTATTGGCAGTAAAGAGCTGGTATGTGAGATCCATGAAAAACATCTCCAATTGCTACAGGTCGATAATCAGGAGCGCAGCAACAACAATGGAGATATCCGCAAGGACCAACTCAAGATGGCCCACCTTCCTTGTGGCGGTGCCGTTATGGAGCTGGCGGATAAACCCATTCCGGTTTTCCATCATGCCTCCGAAGATGAGTTTCGCGATCTGTTTCGTAACCTGAGGGAAAACGCCCAGGCCAAGCCCTCGTTCTATGTTTTGATGGTGCTCAGCGTATTACTGGCCGTGACAGGGCTGTTCGCCAACTCCGCGCCGGTGATTATCGGTGCCATGATCCTGGCACCTATGATGGCCCCCATTATTTCCCTGGCAATGGGATTGGCAAGAGCCGACAGCAGTTTATTGCAAAATGCGGCCAAGACATTATTCGGCGGTATCGTACTGGCTTTGTGCTGCGCGATTTTAGTGACCTGGTTTATGCCACTTTCCACCCTGACCACCGAAATGCGCGCACGCCTGACCCCGACACTCTTGGATCTTGGCGTGGCGGTAATATCAGGGATTGCCGGTGGCTATGCCTATGCCAAGGAGGAAGTAGCGAAAAGCCTGGCAGGGGTCGCTATTGCAGTGGCGTTAGTGCCGCCCCTTTCCGTCGTCGGTATTGGATTAGGCTGGGGCGATCTGGCCATGGCGGGTGGTGCGCTTTTGTTGTTTAGCACCAACCTGGTGGGGATAGCGTTGTCCGCAGCCCTGACATTTTTGGTGCTGGGCTTTGCTCCTTTTCACCTGGCCCGTAAAGGGATGAGTATTACCCTTATCAGCCTGGCTATGATCTGCGTTCCACTGTTTTTGTCATTTCAGGAGCTCGTTGACAAGAATCGCTTAAGCCGGGCGTTACCCCATGGCCAAATGCAGGTTTTAGGTGACGACATTGAAGTGACTATCCGAGAGATCAGTAACGGCGAACGTCCACGCATTTCCGTTAAGCTGGTTAGTGCGAACACATTACAAGCCGCACACCTCAAAGCACTAAAACAAATGATGAGTCAGGAATTAGGCCGCGAGGTCGAACTGGAAGCCGAATTGAGAATCAGGCAATAAGGACATAAAACATGGATAGCTTGCAGATCATCGCTGCGTTAACCCCCATAGGCTCAACCTTTTTGCTTCTGGTGGTTTTCCGCTTACCTGCAAGTAAGGCCATGCCGCTTAGTCTCTTACTCTGTGCCCTGACCAGTTATTTCATCTGGGGCATGTTGCCCCTGCAAATGGCGGCTTCCGTGGCAGAAGGCCTAGTTCTGGCGCTGTCTATTCTGTGGATCCTAGTGGGCGCCTTATTTTTGCTCAACAGTTTAAAGGAAAGCGGTGCATTGGATGTGATCCGCCAGGGATTCACCGCCCTATCGCCAGATCCCAGAGTACAGTTGGTCCTTATCGCCTGGTTGTTTGGCAGTTTTTTAGAGGGAGCTGCCGGTTTTGGCACGCCTGCCGCCATTTGTGCCCCACTGCTTATGGCAGTTGGTTTCCCACCGCTGGCGGCTGTAGTTCTGGCGTTAGTTGCTGACTCCAGCGCGGTGTCCTTCGGCGCCATAGGCACCCCAGTGCTGGTTGGACTAAAGCAAGGGCTCAACACCACAGATGAACATATTCAAAACATTGCCATTCAGGCAATCAGCATAGATATTCTGGTGGCATCTATACTGCCGCTAATCCTTTGCGTGATGCTAACAACCTGGTTTGCCAAGCGGCCCAATTTCAAAGCCGGTTTGGCCATGTTGCCATTCGCTCTCGCTTGTGGACTGGGCTTCACTCTTCCAGCTTATATGGTTGCCTGGTTATTGGGGCCTGAATTCCCTTCACTACTGGGCGCTATGCTAGGTCTGGTACTGGCCACGCTGCTGATTAGAAAAGGCTGGTTGTTGCCCAAACAGCACTGGGCACTGGATGACCAACAGTTACCAGCCGAGGCGCGTATGCCAGCGGCCAGACAGCTGTTACTGGCCTGGCTACCTTATGTGGCGGCAACCCTGTTGCTGGTCATCAGCCGAATACCCGCATTGCCGGTAAAATCCCTATTGCAACAAGCCCAATTAAGCTGGTCAGGTATCTTTGGTAGCGAGCTATCGGTGAGCTTCCAGCCGCTGTACCTGCCTGGTGGCATCATGATGCTGGCTGCACTGTTAACCTTATTCACACATAAAATTAAGCCTGCACAACTCGCTAATGCCTGGTATGCCAGCCTGTTCAGCTTGCGTGGCGCATTAATATCCCTCTGTGCTGCGGTACCAATGGTCAGGCTGTTCTTGCACTCAGAACTCAACGACAACAGCCTTAATAGTATGCCCATGGCGCTGGCAGAGCTGGCGTCTAATCATCTCGCACAAGCTTGGCTGATGGTGGCACCACTGATAGGTGCATTGGGATCATTTATTGCCGGCTCAGCCACTTTCTCTAACTTGATGTTTTCTTCACTCCAGCAATCTGCCGCTCAGTTGGCAGGACAACCGGAAAATCTGATACTGGCGCTACAAATGCTGGGCGCCAATGCCGGCAATATGATTTGCGTACTGAATGTAGTGGCGGCGGCCAGTGTCGTGGGCTTAAATGGCCAGGAAGGCAAGATCATCCGCTTTACCTTCTGGCCGATGCTTTACTATTGCCTTGCGGCCGCACTGGTTGCCTTTTTCCTGGCCTAAAGGCAGATAAACAAAAGCCCGGTCGAACCGGGCTTAAGAAAAAACGTCGATTTAATTGATACGAGCCACCAGCTCCTGACCTATGGGCTTTTCCAGGTAACCATTATTCTGGGCCCAATCCTTCAATGCCATACCATCTTGTTCAACCTGGGTTAAATCACTTTTACCCATGCGTTTAATCATATAAGTACCGGTATCCACCGCGCTGTTTTCCATCGCATAACGAATCAAACTATTGCCGCCACAACTGATACCAGAATAATAATCACCCAGGCGCAGATTGTAGTCATTCTGTACATTTTTCAGCTTTTTACGCAGCTCAGATTTGTCGTCGTTCTTTACGATAGTGCAGATGTTGGCCAGCGCTTCATTAATATCTGCCGAACTGGCTGGTGCGAAACATGACGCCGATACCGCACTCAACAAGATAAATGTGTATTTTTTCATGATGTTGCCTCTCCTAGTGTCCTGACATAAAAGAGGTTAACAAATGTACAATTATCAATTACAGACCCGAAACTGGTACGTTGGTATTCAAAACCATACCAAAAACCCTTTCAGGTATAATTCCGAAGCGCTATAGCTCAGAGGACATCTAGCCTAGAGCCATATTTCATATCAAGACTGACAGGCTTCACCTTGGCTTAAAAGCGGCGGCTTTACCTGTGTAAGATTAATTCAGACAAGGCGTTGCGCAATTCCTGCTGCTCAATCACACCTTCCCGCACCCACACTCTTACCCCATGAGCAGGAATATTATCCTCCAGACTGTCTGTTTCTCCTATCTGCATGACCTCTCCACTTAGTTGTTCGCGCCAGACACCGGGCTGCATATAGCGCTGCACTTTCATATGCGCGGCACTATCCCCCTTATTAAGCAATACCAACGCCGTCTGCGCCTCGTCATCAGACTGCAGCACCCGATAGAATGCCGCCTGATTGCCCGCAAAGGTCAGATTGAGCTGTAAACCGCGTTGTAAGGCCGGTACCGCTTTACGCACATTGGCGATACGCTGCAACTGAGCATGAATAGGATGCTGTTTGGCCAGGTCGATATTACCTTGGCCGTAGTAGTTCCGATTGCCCTGATGCTCCACTGTGCCGCGCATATAGCCCATTTCTGAGCCCATATACACCACAGGGATCCCGCGACTGGTAAACAGCCAGTTGTGCGCATCAATAAAGCCGTTGTCACTGGCATCCATCCGCGCCATATCATGGTTGTCGTAGAAGGTCGTCAGCTCATAAGGATTGGCATAAGGTCCATGAGTCAGATGCAAGTAAGCGAGCAGCTCGGCAAAATCACTGTCTGATGCAGAAAACACCTTGCTGATAGCCTGCTGACCAGGGAAGTCTAATACGCTGATGCCACCATTTTTAGCCAGGGTGTGCTGCGCAATAAAATTGGCGTTGTAGTCGTAGCTTTCACCAAACATAAACAAATCAGGGTGTTGCGCACGTAGCCTGTCACTGAACTGCTTCCAGAAATGGTGTGGTACATGCTTGATGGTATCAATACGCAGCGCCGCCGCCCCCTGAGTTAACCAATGGCGGTAGGCGTCCACAAAGTAGTCCAACACCGCGGGGTTTTCGTCGTTCAGATTCGATAGTTGCAGTATGTCTTCTTCACGGTGAAAAAACTGATGCAGCGGGTTATCAGCGCTCAACTGTGCGGGCGTCAGGTTTTGGTGGTCGGCCAGTAAACGCCCGTCTTTGCCGTAGATTTCTCCAAACTTGGGCTGGTCTGTGGGCATAGAAAACGACGGGGAACCATGGTTAGTGACCACATCCAGCACGGTTTTAAGGCCAAACTGTTCACGCAAACTGCGAGTCAGGTCAGCGTATTCCAACCCAACAGAAGGGTAATGTTCATCAACCTTAAAAAAGTTCACTCCCCAATAACCGTGATAGCCGGTTTTCCCGCCGTCCTTAAAGGCCCCACCAAAGCTAATCGGCTCGCCTCCGGCAAAGGCCTCATCCGGATTGTCCACTATGGGTGTCATCCAGATGGCGGTAAAACCCATATCGCGGATGAAGGCAGCATTGTTCAGCACGCCCCGAAAATCGCCGCCCATATACCCCACATTGGCGGTTTTGCCATCCTCTCCTATCAAGGGCAAATTAAAGGTGGGATGCTCTCCGCCTTGATGCTCATGGTTGTTGGAAGGATCACCATCCACAAAGCGGTCAGTAATCAGAAAGTAGATAGCCTCAGCGGCAAAGGGATGCGTGGTGCCAACATATTGTGCTGGAGCGGCTTTATTTTCTTGAGGCTGGGTGGCACAGCCTACCAGGCTCAGCATGGCAACAGCGACGAAACTCGGTTTCAACTTCATGCCGACGGCTCCTGCTGATAGCGCGGCTCTTTCACCCTCAGTACCAGCACTCCGGCCAGCAGCATGCTGCAGCCGCCCACTACCAGTGCGTAAACCGGCTGACTGTCAAAAATTCGGGTGACCAAAAAGCCCAGAATACTGGCAGCCAGGATCTGCGGCAGCACAATAAAATAGTTAAAAATGCCCATAAACACGCCCATTTTGTTGGCCGGCAGGCTATTGGACAAAATCGCATAAGGCACGGCCAAAATCGACGCCCAGGCAAACCCCACGCCAATCATAGGAATAATCAGTAGATCAGGGTCAGAAATAAACAGAAAAGAGATATAACCCAGCCCCCCAAGAAAAAGATTCAGCATATGAGCAATACGCAAGTTGGTAAGCCTGACCACCAGCGGAATAAGCATGGCGGCAAAAATAGTCACGCCATTGTAAGTAGCGTTGAGTACTCCTACCCAGTCGGCGCCCTGATTGTATAAGGCACTGGTAGGGTCACTGCTACCAAAATGATGGGACGTCACCGCCGCTGTCATATAAGTCCACATGGCAAAAAGTGGAAACCAGGAGAAAAATTGCACAAACGCCAGTTGTTTCATCGCGGTAGGCATGGAAAACAGATCATTCATCACCACCGAAAAACCGTTGTGATGACGTTCCTTGCTGGCCAACCAGCCCGCGATTATCTGACAAACCCCAAAGGCTATACCGCCACCAGCGAGAATAAATAAGTTCTTATCCAACTTATCTATATTGGTCTGGATAACAGCCCAAAGCACTAAGCCGACAACCAACCAGATACCGCCATGCAGGTAGCTTGCCGAGACGGGTCTTAACTTTGAGCTATGCTGCTCGTAACTATCCCCTTCAATGGCTTTATCTGCCGCTTCAAAGGCTGCCAACTGCTCAGGAGAATATTCCTTGGTGGTATACACAGTCCACAGCACCGCCAGCAGAAAGATCACCCCGCCGGCATAAAAGGCAAAACGCACAGAATCAGGAATCACCCCGGCTGGCGCGGTATTGCTAATCCCCAGCCAATTACTCATCATCCAGGGCAGTGCAGAGGCAACGACGGCCCCCACCCCAATAAAGAAACTCTGCATTGCATAGCCCATACCACGTTGCTGCTTGGGGAGCATATCCCCCACAAAAGCACGGGTAGGTTCCATGGCAATATTGATGGAGGCATCCATAATCCACAACATGCCAGCCGCCATCCATAAGGCTGGGGAGTGAGGCATCACAAACAAAGCAAAACTGGCCAGCAGAGCCCCCAGCACGAAATAGGGACGGCGGCGACCAAAACGGGTCCAGGTATTATCGCTCAGGTAACCAATAATAGGCTGTACAATCAGGCCGGTAACCGGTGCCGCTACCCATAAGATAGCCAGATTATTGTAATCCGCTCCGAGCGTTTCAAAGATACGACTGACATTGGCATTTTGCAGAGCAAAACCGAACTGGATCCCCAAAAAGCCGAAGCACATGTTCCAGATCTGCCAGAAACTTAAAGATGGCTTTGCACCGGCGATTCTTGCATTGGACTGGGCCGAAGTTAGCGGCGTAGCTTGACTGACATTCTGCATAGTATGCTCTCGGTCTGGATTATTCTGGGAAATAAAACGATGCCCAGGAAAATGTAATCCGAATGTAAATAATCAACTAACCGTGATGTTACAAAATCTCTGTATCCCTCACGAGCCTTTTAACCCGTTTACATACGTATTCATATCCCTGATAGCACCATTCGTAGAAGCCCTCTTTTATCTAACCTTTAAAACCACAGATTCAAGGGGTGCCAGATTAAGGCTAAGCTTCCCCTCACCTTGTGAAACCTTCAGAGAAACTGTTGCTCCTGGATTGAGGCTATTATTTAAGGGGTATTCGCCGTTGCGAATCCCCATAGCCGCAACCACACCAGGGGGAATTAGCAGCTCAAAAGTCTGCACTTGCTGCGAAGAGAAGTTTGCTACCACTAGCACCCCATGTTGCTCGGTAAAGCGAGCAAAACTATACAGCTGATCGTGGTAGCCAGGGGTGGTTTGATTAGCCATATGTAAATCAGCAAATTCACCTTGCAGGGCAGGCTCATTCGCAGCCAGATTCAGCAAACGGCGATAAAAGTCCCGCAGGGCCATTTCCTCTTTGCTTAGCAAGCCACCGTCAAACTCGCCGTTATTCATCCAGCGCTGATGCGCCGGCACGCCCCAATAATCAAAGATAGTGGTACGGCTGGCTTTACCAAAGCCGGCATCACCGGCTCCCGTTTCCCCTACCTCCTGACCGAAGTAAAGTAAATTGGCGCCTCCGGCCACCAAAGACGAAACCGTCATGGCTGGCATGGCCTTACGCGGATCGCCAGCAAATTGGGGACTGGCAATACGCTGTTCATCATGGTTTTCCAGGAACATCAGCAGGTGCGAATGAATATCCGCCATGTTATTAAACAACGCAGGCAAGATCTTGGTACTGGCTTTACCTTCTACAATAGCGCGCAGCGCATCATAAGTGCCGACCTTGTCATACAGATAATCCATTTTGCCGAGACGGATATAGTCACGGTACTGTTCGGGAATATAGATTTCCGACAGTAACAAGGCATTGGGATTTTCTGCTTTAATGGAGCAATTCAAATAGCTCCAGAATTCCACAGGCACCATTTGCGCCATGTCATAGCGAAAACCGTCAACGCCTCTGGCGGTCCAATATAAGGCAATATCGCGGAACTTATGCCAGGAATCGGGTAGATCTTTATCCTGCCAAAACTGAAGATGCGCCTGGCAACTTTTGTCTGCGTAATCCGCTGGCAGGGTTGGAAAATCATAACTGCCGTCCGGACGCACGCCAAAGTTGATCTTAACGGTTTCATACCAATCATCGCCCGCAGGCTTGGCACTTCGTGCGCCGTTCCCCGTCCATTTGGCTGGCATTTCTTCAAACAGCCCGTCTGCCAGAGGATGCACTTCACCGCCTAAGGGCTGCACGCCATCAGGCACTTCAAAAGCCTGTCCGGATATGTAGTAAAAATTGTTGTGTCTGGCATAAGCCTGGCTGGTGTCATCATCGGCGCCAAAGTCCTTCACGCCAGCAGGCTTGCTGATGGACTCGTATCGTCTGGCCACGTGATTAGGCACAATATCAATCATTACCTTAAGTCCCGCCCCATGGGTGCGGGCAATCAGGGCATCAAACTCAGCCAAACGCTGGCCAGGATCTTCGGCCAGATCAGGATTAACGTTGTAGTAATCTTTAACCGCGTAAGGTGAACCGGCACGTCCTTTTACCACATCAGGGTCATCGGGGCTGATACCAAACGCCTGGTAGTCCGCTACCACGGCATGATGAGGAACCCCGGTATACCAGACGTAATTCGCCCCCAGCGCTTTAATACCTGCCAGGGCCTTGTCGTTAATATCGGCAAACTTACCCACCCCATTTTGTGCAATGGTTCCCCAGGGCTGGTTATTGGTGTTCGTGTTACCAAACAAACGCGTCATCATCTGATAAATCACCGGTCGCGGCTTGGCGCTGAGACGTTCCTCGTTGCTCACCACATCCTCCTTATCCTTGGCAGATTCTGGGGCTGGGCTGCAGCCCATCAACACAGCCACCAGTAGTGGCGATAAATAAGCTTTATACATAGGACTTCCCATTATTGGATATTGAGTTCCAGGGTGGGCAGCGCCCATTCCAACTTAATCTTAAGCGTCTCACCATCGAGCCAGGCACCTTGTTTCAGCGCATCAAACTTACCCTGATTGGCCGCCATTGGTATGACCTCATTGTTAAGCGTTACCGAACGGGGTTGCGAAGACCAGTTGTGGATGTGCAGATACAGGCTGCGCTGCTCTGGCATGCCCTGATACGCATAGGCTTCGCGTTTAAGCTGTAGCGCCAATCTGTTGCCCTGCTGCTGTGCATTGAAGTGCAATAGCTCATACTGTTTTTTACCAACGGCATCGAAGCTTTGCCCGTCATCGTCATACATCAGCCCTTGCCCCTGTGGCACCAATTCATCGGCATAGTAATGGAGTATCAACTCACTACTGTCATAAGCCTGGGTACTGACAGGCGGTGCAATCATGGGAACAAAAGCGCCGCCACGTACCAGCACAGGTAAGGTACGTAAAGACGTAGCCAACTGAATACCTTGCCCGCCCTCAAAACGCTGACCACTGAAATAGTCAAACCACACCCCTTCCGGCAACTCGACCTCCACCTTATTCACTCCGGGTTCCACCACCGGCGTCACCAAAAAGGCATCCCCCCACAAGTAGCTGCTGGTGTTGTTAAATTGGGTCATATCCCCAGATTCCAGGAACAGCGGCCGCATCAACGGCATACCGGTCTGGCTGTTAAGGTAGCTCAGGCTGTAGTTGTAGGGCAGCAGTGCATAACGCAGTTTGATAAAGTCACGCACAATGGCTTTGGTGGTTTCATCGTGAAACACAGGTTCAGGGGCAATATGCTCCTGGGCATGAGGTCGGTAGACCGGCTGAAACACCCCATACTGCAGCCAGCGGGTATAAAGTTCGGCATCAAACTCATCACCACCGGCAAAACCGCCCAAGTCCGAATGGGTATAGGCCAGCCCCTGCAGCCCCATAGACAAGCTAAGTTCCACCTGAGGTTTAAGGCCATCCCAGGCACGGCTCACATCCCCGGTCCAGGGAATCATACCGTAGCGCTGTGAACCAACAAAACCGCTGCGCATCATAATAAAAGGGCGCTCCTCGGGGCGTGCTTGTCGATGACGCTCAAACAGCATCTTGGCCCATTGATGCCCGTAAGCATTGTGAATTTCATCCGCACTGACCTGACGGCCGTCTGCCAGTCTGTGCAAGGTATCGGCCGGATGCACTTCCGGCTCGCCCAGATCGCCCCACCAACCGCTAACACCCTGACCAAGCAACGTGTTATAAGTCTGCCAAAACCAGTCCTGTGCCTTAGGGTCAAACACATCAATAAGGCCAGTATTGCCAAAGTAAAAATCAAAACGTTTGGGCTGCCCGGCCAGATTTTCTGCCAGTGCACCAGCATCTACCGCTTCTTGCCATTTGTCGGAAGTGGTCAGCACAAAAGGCTCAGTAATAAGGATGGTCTTTACACCATCGGCGGCAAAATCCGCCATCATCTTCTCAGGCTGGGGAAAGGCTTGCCTGTCCCAATCCAGATTACCCATCATGCCTTTGATATCTTTACCAAACCAATATAAGTCCAGCACCACAGCGTCCAGCGGGATATCTTCGGTTCGGAACATCTCCACCACCTGGCGGGTTTGTGCTTCGCTGCGATAGCCAAAACGTGAGGCATAGTTACCCAACGCCCAACGTGGCGGCATAGGCTGACGGCCGGTAACCGCGGTAAAATGTTCAATCAATTGTCCAAAGTCGTTGCCTGTAGTAACTAAATACCCCAGCCTTCCCGCTGCGGCTTCAAATTGCAGGATATCGGTTTCGCTATGACCTAAATCCAACTGCCCGCTGGCAACATTATCAAACGCCAAGATGTATTGATGACTGGACAGCACCATAGGCAAGCTGTAATACATTTGTTTGGACTCAGTGCCATATCCGTAGTGCGCGCGGTTATACAGTGGCAAGCGCTGACCACGTCTGTCCATACCAAGCACCCGCTGCCCGCCACCTAACAGCTTTTCCTGAGCCTGCAGGTTAAAGCGAAAGCCACGCAACGTCTGTTGCAAAAAGGCCCCTTTCTCTTCAGCCAACAGCAATTGTCCATTGCGGAAATAACTGATTTGCAGAGGGGATTTTTGGATCTTCGCGCTCAATTGACCATTTGTCAGGGTTAAGGTGCCACGACCTTCCTGATACTTGGCATTCTCCCTGACTGCCTGTTCGCTAATAGCAAAGGACGGCAACGGTATTTCATTTTTGACCTGATACAGAACTTCAAACGTGCTGCCTTGATAGGCGGTCAATGTCACCAGCCCCTCATCGGTGGTCAGCTTGAGTGTTTGACCATCAAAACTGGCTTGTAGTACCTCTGCGGCCTGAAGGCTGAAGCAAAACAGCCATACTACGCTGCACATTCCCCTGATTGATATCATTGGCATAGGTTTCTGTGTCCCTGCTTAAGGTTAAAACCGTCTTGACGGCTATTAATTAAGTTCGAAAATACTGGCCGTTCTGGCCGGTACACTGATATCAGCCAAGGCTGTCGATTTACCGCTCAACACTTCGGTAGCGGTGCTGAATTCCGTTAAGGTTTCCCGCATCCTTTGCAGGTCCAGTTTGACCGGCTGGTCATTCTTGTTCAGCACCACCATCAGATTCTGCTTTTCACTTAATCGAAAATAATGGTAAGTGCCCTCCAGTGGCGCGTAATGCACAAATCGCCCCTGATGCACCGCGACCGCATTCTTTCGCCAGTTGAGCAACTGACGCATAAAGTTCTGAGCCATCTTGGCATCAGGACTCAGGTGCTCGCCGGTAAAGGCATTTTGTTTATCGGCCGGCCAACCGCCAGGAAAATCAGCACGGATTTCACCATGGTCATCACTATCGGGGTTTGCCAGCAAGATCTCGGTGCCATAGAAAAACTGCGGGATACCGCGCACCGTGGCAAAAAACACCATAGCCATGCGCCACAACTGAGGATCCCCTTGCAACTGTGTGAAGATACGGCTCATATCATGGTTGTCCGGCATCACCACCAAGTCTTGTGGGCGGCCATACAGGTAATCATTCGCTAACGACAAGTAGATTTCCCGCAATCCCGAGTTCCAGTTTTCCTGACTCGTCAGGCCGCTGACAAGCGCCGCCTGCAATGGAAAGTCAAACAGGCTGGGCAACTGCGATTGATAACCATCGTGACGCTGTGTATCACGCTGCCAGTAGGCCACTATGCTGGGATTCAGGGTCCATTCCTCCCCCACCATATTCAGGTTGGGGTATTCGGCCATCAGGCGCGCCGTGTACTGGCTTAAAAACTCAGGTTCGGAATAGGAATAAGTGTCGATACGGATACCGCTAAGTCCGGCGTATTCCACCCACCAGATGCTGTTTTGAATCAGATAAGTGGCAAGCAAGGGATTGCGCTGATTTAAATCCGGCATAGTTTCCACAAACCAGCCATCACTAAAATGGCGCTTATCCCAGTCGGTGGCATAAGGATCGTGCAAGGCTTCTCTGCGGTGCGTGGTGGCCACAAACTGCCCTGAAAAGTTAAGCCAGTCAGAACTTGGCAGATCCTGCATCCACCAATGTTGTGAGCCAATATGATTAAGCACCACGTCGATGATCACACCTATGCCGCGTGCGTTGGCCTGCTGCGCCAGTTGCTGATACAAGGCATTGCTGCCATAGCGCGGGTCGACCCGATAAAAATCTGTGGCAGCATAGCCATGATACGAATAGCTGGGCATCGCATTTTCCAGCACCGGGTTAAGCCATATCTGGGTAAAGCCCATGGCCTGAATATAATCCAGATGGTTGATAATGCCTTGTAAGTCTCCCCCATGACGGCCGCCGGGAGCCGTCCTGTTCAGCTTGTCTTCAAGGGCTGACAAACTGTCATTGTCAGGGTTCCCGTTGGCAAAACGGTCCGGGGTTATCAGATAAATACTGTCTTTAGCAGAGAATCCTGGCCGACCGGCCGAGGCATTATCTCGCGCCAGCAACGGGTATTTATGCACTAGGGCAATGTTGTCCCCTTGTCTGAGCTGAATAGAAACAAGACCTGGCTTGACCTCTTTTGCCAGCTCAAGAGTTAAAAACAGGTAATTAGGGCTGTCTACTCGTTCGGTGTTCACTAATGTAACGCCGGGGTAATGCAAACTGGGCTCGTAGTCACTGACCTGCTCGCCATACAACATGATCTGCAGCCGTTGGGATTGCATACCCACCCACCAATTGGCTGGCTCTACCCGCTGAAGTTGTATATCAGCGAAACTTGGCAGGCTCACTAACAAACAAAACCCTATCAGCCAACGTGTCATACCCCTTTACTCCTTTGTATGTCACCCCGTGATGGAGTGAAATTGTTGTGCCGGATGACATCTCCACATTGGCAGCCAGCAGTTTATGCACAAGCAATAGCAGCAATCATGTTACCCAGCCGCTATTTTTCATGCAGCTTCCTGCATACGTATTCATCCTTAATCTTTGCGATACAGAGTGTTACAGCGCACTATTAGTTAAAAAAGCGCTGGTCCGTTGGCGATAAAAATCCACTAAAGGTTGTGGCAAGTATTCCGCATAAATAGCGGCTGCCTCCGCCAGCAAAGCCCGGTTTGTCAGATAGGGGTTAATCCGTGCGATTTGCTGCGCGCCCCACTCACCTTTGGTACAGCCAAAATACAAATACTGTTCTGCACTTTGTGCCATCAAGGGCAGAAAGTGCAGGTTTTCTTCCAGCTCTCCCTGCTTTTGCATAAAGCCCACTTCGGTGGGATTAACAATGGCAATATCCAAACGCTGTAAAGACACCATATGTAGTAACTTTTCTGCATCATTGGTTTTGGTAAAAGCCATCAATCGCGATTTCATTGCCGTCTGATTTAACAGCGCATCAAGCAACTCGCCATTTGAGCGCCCGGCGATAAGCCCGATACGTAACTTCGGCTCCATTAACAGCGCCCGAGCATTAACCTGCCCGTCGTTATAATGACGCTCAACCAGCGGCGAGTTGGCAGTCGCGTAGACCAGACCATTAGGGAGAAAAGGTAAAACAGGTAATGAGAAATGAATCAGACTTTCGCGTAGTGCATTCTTAACCAAGCCCCCTGCACAGCGCGGTTTACCCTGGCGAATATCGTTAAATCCACGGTTATTGTTTGATACTTCAATAACATGGCGCTGAGGCATTTGCGCAACCAGATGCAAAAGCAAAGTGCCAATTGCGCCCCCGGTTAGGGTGCCGTCTTGCACGACAAATAACGGCGGGGAATCCACAACAAGCCAATGCACGCTGTCCTGCTCATCAGCATAACAGCCAGAGCAAAGGACAAGGGCAAAGCTTGTAAGCCAGGTTCGCATAAGCATCTCCTTTTCCTTTTGCGAACCCGACTTAAGTCTTTAACTTCCTTGTCGCTATCTCCTTGTACAGTTAACCAATCACACTGGCTTTCATATCCAGCGTACAGGCGTCTGCATCCAAGGTCACCTCACCACCTACAGGTAAGATGTGATTGTCCTTAATATGACCAAACTGTGCCCCGACATAGCAAGGAACGCCCAAAGGCTTGAGATAATGTTCCATCACTTCCATCAGGGTGAAACCACCATAACCTTTTTGTGGTTCGCATTCTGTACAGTGACCAAAAACGACACCGGCCACCTGTTCCAACATTCCCGACAACTGCAGGGTAGAAAAATACCTATCTATACGATAGATGGCTTCTCCCACATCTTCCAGCATCAGAATCTTGCCACGCATATCCGGCAGATAGGGTGTTCCTACTAAGCTACAAAAGACGGTTAAATTGCCCCCCACCAGTACACCTGTTGCTTTGCCACCGGTGATGGTGCGGGCACGATTACTGCGCATGGTCAGCGCATCGTTTGCCTCAGCCAGGTTCTGCATCTGACTGGCTTGCGCTTCAAATAACAGTTTTTGTACCTGCTGGGCCTGGAACTGGCCCCAGTACGACATGCCAACCGGCCCGTGAAAAGACACCAAGCCGGTATGCTGGTAAAAACTATTCAGCAAAGCGGTAATATCGCTGTAACCCAACACTACTTTGGGGTTTTCAGCAATAGTGGCAAAATCCAGGTAAGGTAACAGGCGGTTACATCCCCATCCGCCCCGCACGGCAACAATGCCGCTTACCGATTTGTCAGCAAAGGCATCATTGATATCTGCCGCTCTGTCCTTATCTTGCCCAGCCAAGTACCCGTGGCGATCTAACGCATGCTGGCCCGCTTCAACTTTAAGCCCCATGGCTTCAAAGGATTCTTTAGCAATGTCCAGTTCCATAGGATCAAAAATCGCTTTGGCCGGCGCCACCAGACGGATTTTATCCCCGGGCTTCAGAGCTTTGGGCCTCACGCTGGCTCTGGCTGGCGCAGCCTGACTGACGGATGGAATCAGTTGACTGGCGAGCAAACCCGCTGCGGATGCTTTAAAAAAGCCTCTACGATCCATGAAAACACCTCCGATTAATATCATGGGTTCCGCCGCACGGCGGATAATTTAGGACAAAATGGCGGTCAACACTTTGACTTACCTTTGACCTGTCATTAACCTTTTAAAAATAAATTATTACCACAAAATCACATATAAGTAATAAACAATGAAGTCTGTTATTCTGCTTGCGAGCCTTTTTATGTCATTGCCAGTGTCTGCCGAAAACTGGTCCTCCTATCGGGTGGAGGGGCTGGATAAAGCCCAGATCCGCCCTGTGGATATTCAATCCCATCTGCAACAGGTTATTGACAATCCACTGTTTGAGGTCACGCCCATTGGGAGCTCCTATCTTGGTCAGCCGATTCACCGCATAACCATAGGCAAGGGAAGTACCAAATTGATGCTATGGTCACAAATGCATGGTGACGAATCCACAGCCACCTCTGCCTTATTTGATTTAATCAACCGCATGGCCACCGAAGAAGAGTGGCGACAAAGCTGGCAGGACAAACTAACCATTTATATGATTCCCATGCTAAATCCGGATGGTGCAGAGCAGGCCACCCGTACCAATGCGCAGGGCATAGATATCAATCGTGATGCCCGCGCGCTGCAAACCCCGGAAGGACGACTACTGCTTGCCCAAGCGAAGGAACTCAAGCCAGACTTTGGCTTTAACCTGCATGACCAAAATCGCTTTTACAGTGCCGGACACCATAGCAACCCCGCAACCATTTCGCTGCTGGCACCGGCCTTTAACGACAGAAAAAGTATCAGCCCCGCCAGACACCGCGCCATGCAAGTAATTGGCGTGTTGAAACAGGTGGCCGATGAACGCATTCCCGAGCATCTGGGGCGCTATGACGATACCTACGCTCCGCGGGCATTTGGCGATAACCTGGCCGGCATGGGGATCAGTACCATACTAATTGAATCTGGTGCCCACCGGCAGGATCCTAATCGTCAGGTGGCCAGGGAAATGAATCTGATCATGCTCAGCACTGCTATCGACAGCATTCAAAGCGGCAGTTACACCGAGCAAGATTTATCAGCGTATCAGGCGATTCCCTTTAATCGCCGCGGGGTCTTTCAGGATGTGCTGCTTACCGACTTGCAGGTTCAGGAAGGCACCCAAAAATACCGTGTTGACCTGGCGCTTGACCTGAATCTACCGGGTGCTAAGCAGCCAAGAATAAAAGAAGTGGGTGACCTATCCCCCTACCTCGGCTTCTTTGAGTTTGATGCCAATCACTGGCAATACCAGCCGGCCAAAGGCTATGCGGTGACCGAAGCCATGACACTCAATCAAGCCGATTATCTTGCCTTGCTGAATCAGGGTTACGGATATTTTCAATCTTCCGCAGAGCAACTGGACAATCAAAGCGGTTTACCAATAGCAACCAGCTCTACCAGCATGTCAGACTCTCGCCCTCGCGCAGGACATAAAGCGGTGTTTTTCCTACACCACAAGGACGGCAGGAAAATTGCGGTTATTCAAGGTTTATTGATCGATCTCGGCAGTGGCAAGGTGCTGAACAGTTACAGCACCTGAATCGGCTAAAGTAGCGCAAATAAAAAAGGCGGCGTCTCTCGACACCGCCGCCTCTGACAGAGGTTGGGAACCTTAGAAGCTGTAGCGAGCGCCCAGCATAAAGATCATGGGGTCAATGTTGACTTTAGCAGATTGCACATTGGCACCATTGATACGTACTTCGGCATCGGTATCAATATCGGCCCACGCAACCATAGCGTGCACACCCCAATTGTCATTTAAACGGTAATTAAAACCAGCCTGTACCGCCACACCGACAGAGTCATCCAGATGCAAACTCACTTTGTCACCTTCTGACGCTGCACCGGTCGCAACCAGCACATCGGTTAAAGCCGGGCTGACTTTCTCTGAGAAAAACAGCGTGTAGTTCAAACCCAGTCCAACGAAGGGACGGAATGCCTGCTGCTTATCCATAAAATGGTATTGCACCAGGAAAGTCGGTGGCAGGTGCTTTGTTTCACCGACATCCAAACCATCTACAGCGCCAACGGAGCTGTCCAGGCTGATATCATGAGAAAATGGTGTGGCAGCGATCAGCTCCAGGGTCCAGTTGTCATTCAGATCGTAGTCGAACGTCAGGCCCAACTGCGTATTGCTATCGACATCCAGTTTGCTGGAGTTTTGTGGCAAACCAGCCACTGTCTCAACAACATTCAGGTAAGTACTGTCGGCGTTAGGGTTAACGTTAATGGCGCCAACGTTGACATGAAAATTGGCCAGCGCAGCTGGGGCGAATAAAGTGGCAACCAAAGCAGAAGTGGTGAACAGAGATTTCATTTGTTCTCTCCAAAGTGTTGTGTGTCTGGAGAGGATTGTCTGCTCCTATTGATCTAAAAAAGCTGATTAAGATCAAGTTTTCACATGCTGTCTTAGCTGGGCATAGGGGCAAACAGCACAACCATGATCCAGGTCAACAAAAGGTGCTGCTTGATGCACAATAACTGTTGATAAATTCATCATGGGCAGGGAGACGTTGCACTGTGCCGGCAAAAATAGTTCTCAGACTGTCCAGCAGTTCATTGAGCTGCGCTTCGGATAATGCATCCGCCATCGGATGATATGCCTCAGGCTGAATCCCCTGCCCTAGCATGACCTGTTGCCAGGCAACCTCGGTAAATAACTCGTCCTGTTCTCTGAACACCTTGCCGGTCTTGGCAAAAAGCGCCAGCTTTTGGCTTAAACTTTCGGGGATGGGCATATCCCGGCACCGCTGCCAAAACGGCTCTTCCCGTCGATTAAGAGCATAGTGCAGAATGATGAAGTCCCGGATTTGTTCAAACTCAGTTTGTGACTGGCGATTAAATTCATCAATTTCTTGCTGCACCCAACCTTGTCTGGGAAACAACTTAAGCAACCTGACAATACCGCTTTGCACCAAATGTAAACTGGTCGATTCCAAAGGTTCTAGAAAACCACTGGCCAGCCCCAGTGCCACACAATTCTTGTGCCACTGCTGCTTGCGTCTGCCTGTAGTAAAGTGAATCAGGCGAGGCTCAGCCAAAGCCGGGGCATCTAACTGCTCCATCAACAGGACAGAAGCTTGCTCCTCTGTTAAATACTCACTGCAGTAAACAAGTCCGTTGCCGGTTCTATGCTGAAGCGGAATGCGCCAGCGCCAACCGGCTCGATGCGCAGTGGAGCGGGTATAAGGTTGTAACGGTGCAATGCGCTCACTTGGAACCGCCATGGCACGATCGCAAGGTAACCAATGACGCCAGTCTTCAAACTCAACCTTTAATGCACTGCCCAGCAATAAGGAGCGAAAGCCAGAGCAATCAATATACAGGTCAGCCTCTACTTGCTCACCACTGCGAAGCCGCAGGCTTTCTATGGCACCGTCGACCTGCCTGAGATTAACCTGTTCAATCAGGCCTTCAACACGTTTCACTCCCCAGCCCCGGCTGAGTTTACTCAGATATTTGGCGTACAAACCGGCATCAAAATGATAGGCGTGCACCAGTCCGGGTAACTTAGTATTAGGGATACTGCTAAGCGGTTGAAACTTGTTCGCCTTCGCCGCCTGATAATTAAGGGAAAAGTCCCACAGACTGTCGTTTCGACCATGGGCAACAGCACGTAACCAACTGTGATGAAAAGGCGACAAGCCCATCTCTTTGCCCAGGCCACCGAACGCATGCATATAGCAATGCCCCTGCTCGAGCCAATTCTCAAACTCAATACCTAGCTTGAATGTCCCGCCGGTTTCACGCAGAAAATCCGTTTCACTGATACCTAATACGCGGTTGAAGTGTTGAATAGGTGGAATGGTTGCCTCACCCACTCCCACAGTAGCAATGTCATCGGACTCAACCAGTGTAATGTCCAGTTGTCGTCCCATCATACGCGACAACATGGCTGCCGCCATCCACCCCGCTGAGCCACCTCCCACTATCACTACACGCATCCTGTCATCCTTCTTGCTTAAATCCAGTGATCTTTTTTAACGCCATTATGCAAAGCCTAACAGAAAAAAAGACACCCCTGTCGAGCGCTCGCACAGGGGTGTCTTCACTATTCCTAAAAGGGCTTAGAACTTATAGTTCAAACCAAACATAAAGTTGCGTCCGAACACCTGAGCATCCCTGACATCCAAACCATTGCCATCGGCCGTATGCGCAGTAACAAAAGCTTCGTCGGTCAGGTTTTGACCTTGTAGGGTCAGCGTCAGGCCATACAGAGCGTCAATACCAGACTCAGAGAAGTCATAACTGATTTGCGCATCAACCAGGTCGCTACCTAGCACCTGTACTGGCACCTTAGACAAACTCAAACCTGATACTTCTCCCAGGAAATCACTACGACTACGCCAGCTTACCCGGAACTCAAAACCGGCATTTTCATAGTAAACCGTGGCGTTATACACCTCATCAGACAGACCCGGAACGGTGATATTGAACTCACGCTGCTCCACGCCACCACTGGTATCTGTGGGAACATCCAGCATAAAATCGATGGAACTGTCTAGGAACGTGGCGGAGAAAATCCCCCCAAAGCCTTCCAGCGCGTCAGAGAACATACCGCCTGACAAGGACAGGGTAAACTCGGCCCCCTGGATATCGCCATCACCCAAGTTCTGCCAGGACGTCATGACGCCTAATGGCGCAACTGGCTCACCACTGGGAGGAGTCAGGTCTGAGGTATCGACCAAGCTCGGGACTTCTAACTGCCAGTCTTTGAGCGATTTATAGAATACCGCCGCAGCGAAATACCCTTCCTCATGGAAGTAATTTTCATAGGTCAGATCCAACTGATCGGCCATCACAGGACGAAGCTCTGGGTTCGCAATATAGCCTGACCAAACACCAACAGTTTCATTCCAGGATAATTCCCCCGAGCTGGCGTTCATTCTGTCCATCCTGGAGCGCGACATAGTGCGGGCTGCACCGAAACGCACCAGTTGCTGGTCAGCCACATCGAAGATCAGGTTCAGGCTGGGCAACAGCTCGGTAAATTCATCACCACCGAAGGTTGGCTGAACCGAGATAGTGCGATCGGCCAGTCGTCTGCCGCTACCACCAGTAGACTCCTGCTCAGTACGAACCACTTGCAAGCCCACATTACCGCGCACAGGAATATTGCCGATTTCGGTTTCAAGATTCGCCTTAACAAAGGCGGTGTAGACTTTCTCTTTCACTGTCCAGGTTTGTTTGATCCGCTCGGGATCGGAAAGGCGCGAATCATATTCGCTGTAATTACCTTCCTGCCAGAAGCGGAACGCATCGTAGGCAATCATGTCGCCAAAACCAATAAAATCCAGGGATACATTGGGTAAACGATACTCTTCAGGTACCGGCATGCGATAGCCAGGGATCACATTACCATTGGCGTCCAGTGCTTGAGGCAGGGTCAGGAATAATCCCTGATCAAATTTGCTCTTTTCTCTGTCGCTATAGTAAGCACCAAATTCAATACTGCTGACAATGCCATCCTCAAAGACCCGCTCGGCGGCCAGTTTTAAGGTAGTCAGTTCGTCATCCACCTCTGGGGTGTTGATGAAACCATCTTGGTCATCATCACTCTGAAGATCGGTGAGGTTACCCCATCCCCATGACTGAGGGTTACCCAGTTGGATAACATCATGGCTGCCATAATCCAGTTGAGGATCGAATCTAACGCCTTGGTTATTATCCAGCATAGTAAAGCCGATCTGCTCGGGTTGACGGTATGCCGCGCCGCGGCCAGATCCCGCATAGGATTCCAAGGACCAGGTTCTGCGGTCAACTTTTGAATACGCCGCATCGAATTCCAGAGTGAGTAAGTCGGTCACAGCATATTCGGCATTAAAGCCCACAGCAGTCAAATCCGCCTTACGCAGGTTCATATCGTTACGAACAACCACCCCTACCGGCGAGTCCACGCTACCGATAACGCCGGTCTGACTTAAGCCGTTGACTGTGTTGGTCACAGTAATGCCGGCATCTCCCCAGGCAGCTGGTATTTCGGCACCGCGCAGTAACTGCTCGTCTTCAAAATCAATATATAAGGCATCCACATTGACTTTGAGTTTATCGTTAGGGGCCAGCTCCAGCACCGCCATCACGGTATCACGGGTCAATTCGGATGAACGTACAAAAGGTTTAAAACCACCCACGACTCCATCAGGCCAGCCCCAAGTGTTAAAACGCTCTTCATTATTAGGGGACTTCATATGGGCAACGGCCACGGCCAAGCCCACAGTGTCATCATTAAACTGATCAATATAAGAGAAGCTGCCGCGCCAGCCGGTATCTTCCCCATCGGGATTGAGCTTGCCGATATCGTTCTTTTCACCACGCAGTGTAAAGGACATGCTCTGTTCGCCGAAGCTAAGCGGCTTTACGGTGCGCATATCAATAGTACCGCCGATCCCTTGTGTCATCAGAGTGGCATCAGGGGTTTTGTAAACCATGACTTCGTTCATGATTTCAGAGGGATAGACATCAAACTCCACCCCACGGTTATCACCCAGCGAAACCTGTTCTCGGCCATTAAAGGTAGCGGCACTGAAATTTTCGCCCAATCCCCGGATGGAAATAGAGCTTGCTCGTCCATCCAGGCGCTGCGCTGCTAATCCCGGCAATCTGGCAATAGACTCAGCAATACTGGAGTCTGGCAGTTTACCGATATCCTCAGCGGTAATGACTTCCACCAGCGAGGTGTTATCCATCTTTAACGCCTGAGAACGTTGCAAGCTGGCACGGATGCCAGACACTTTGATGACTTCAACGTTTTCGTCCTCACTTTGTGAGGCATCCGCCTGTTGTGCTGTCACTGGCAATGACATCAATGTCAAACCTGCGGATAGTAAAGCCGTAGTGATGAGATTGGGTTTAAATGTTTTCATGCCTGGAGTCCTGAGTTGTTGTGTACTTTTAACCGGCCCTTTAACAAGGACCAACTTTCACAAACGACTGCAAAAGTGTGTCAAAAATGTTGCAAAGGATAGTATCGCTGGCGGTTTAATCGACACAACCACCTGCATACGTATTCATAACCTCATGCAAAACATTTCGTTAACATTCCCTGGTTGACATCAGTATTTACGCGGGATGAAGAACAGAAAAGACTTTTGATAACTCTAGTACAGCAAACAAAATGTTTACAAATAACACGCTCTCCGGGCCCTGAAAACCAGCCTGAAAGCTTTCAGACCATATAAGTGCCAAGGGTTTTGACGGGAAGCAGTGGCAAGCCTATTCAGCATACTGGGGCCAAATGACATATCGCTGCAAAAAATACGAGAGTACAAGACTCCCCACTTAGCAGCAAGGAATGCCAACCTAGGGGGGATTAGCGTTAGAGTCTGATTTTTCAGCAGTTTATGAACTCTTAATACAAGGCAGACTGAACGGAGTTATTCTACATAAGTGAATAATAACGCCGTAGAAAGTGGCCACAAGCACTGCCCGAAGGGTCAACCCAGTCCCTTCTGCTCGGCATCGTGACCAGAAGGGCTGGATTTGAACAACATCTCTACTTGAAACAAAAGCCCCTAGTGGGGTTTCGCAATCATTACCGCCCCCCAATAGGCAGGGAGTGTGATTTGCAACTGATCTCCTTGTTGCTTAGTTGGCAGGTTACTGACCAGTTCCAGCCAATGTTGTCTGTCACTATTCTCCAGTAAAATCTGCTGGGACTGCGACCCGCGATTGAGCACAATCCATACTCGCTGTCCCTGATATTGTCGCTCATAACCATACAAACCCCGCTCGTCATCCACCAATATGGTTTGAAAATCCCCCTGCCGAAGGGCGACATATTGGTTACGAATATCAATAAGCTTGCGATAATGAGCTAGCAAGTCCTGGTTAACTGCAACCTTGTCGGCTGAACGTTTACTTCCATCCGGGTTAGTAACTTCATTTTCATAACGAATATCCGGCCAAATCATGGGCTTGCGGTCATCAGGGTCATTGGCCCCCCACATTCCCACTTCATCACCGTAGTACACCATGGGTGCCCCCACATAAGTCATTTGCAGTATCACAAATAGCTTCTGAAGTTGCAGCTCCTCTGCATTGGGCTTACGTACCTGATAGTCTGGATTGTTACCCACCTGCGAAAGATTGAAATACTTACCCCAGTCACGGAAGTTACCTATCCCCCGATTCACAATGTGAGAACCAATACGATTCGAATCATGACTGCCAAACAAGTTCTGCGTAACATACGCCACGCCTTTAGGGTAAAGTTCGCGCATCTCTTTGAGTTTGCTATCAAACTCACTGGCACTAATGGCCATGTGAGGCGGGTTGAATAAAAACTCTGCCGCCGTAAAGGCAAAGTTGTAATTCATCTCACCATCGAATTCGTCCCCTTGCAGATAGGGCTTAACCTTGTCCGGATGGTCAACAATTTCTGCGGTAAGGTATGCCTCAGGATTCAGGCGTTTTACGTGGGCACGCCAATCTTTCCAAAAACCATGACCAACACAAAAGGCCACATCCAGGCGCCAACCATCAATGCCTTGGGAAAAGCCAGAGCCTTGCGGTTTCATCCAGCGCTCGGTGGCAGCAAAAATATAGGCCTTGGGTCCAGGTGCCAGGTCCTCGTCGGTTTCACGAAACTCAGGCAAAGACTTCACACCAAACCAGCCTAAATAGTCGAATTCAGTGCCCTTTTTGGGGTCATCCCAGGACACCACATTGAACCAGTCTTTATAGGGGGATTCCTGCTGATTCTTTTTCAAATCCACAAAAGCAAAGCTGTTAATCCCCATATGGTTGAATACACCATCAAAGATAATACGTATACCACGCTGGTGAGCTTGCTCAATCAGTTTAAGTGCCAGCTTGTCAGCCTTAGTCCATACCCAGGTGCTGGGATCCCAGGCTTGCTCTGTCGCCATTAAAGCCCGATCGCCTTCAGGATCCGGACCGAAGTTAGGATCAATATGGTGATAACTGGCGCCATCGTATTTATGCAGCGAAGGCGCATCAAATACCGGGTTGAGGTAAATAGCACTGATGCCCAATTCTTTTAAATAATCCAGCTTATCTATCACTCCTTGCAGATCACCGCCGTAGCGGCGGCGAAGCATATGCATCCACAAGGCCTTTTCACCATTTTCCAGCTCATAAGGCTGTAACTTATACCAGTCACTGCCCCAGGGATGAATATTCCAGGCCTTAGGTGGCGCTGCCGGGTCGGCCCCGACAATATCACTGACTTTAGGATTATTGCTGGGATCGCCATCACGAAAACGCTCAGGAAAAATCTGATACCACACCACATCCTTAGCCCAGGCTGGCACAAACTCTCCGCTGTTATTCAGCGCAATAGGCCCCCTTGGGGTGGCATCTGAATTTTGCGGGCACTGCGCCTGGACTGAGCCATTGGCAGCAAAGCAGGTTAGCAAGGCAAATAGTTGACACTTATTCATGGGTAATAACACTGTCCTTATAAGAAAAGGGGGCCAGTTGTGGTAACACAGCCCCCCTATCGTCTGTTATTGAAAGGTATGTTCAGGTAGGTCTACAACACCAGAGGCAGACGCTGACGAACTGGCCGTGCGGTTAGCACCGGACTCCCAGGTTACGTTGCCAGCACTATCCTTAATGATGTATTTAAACTCGACATTAGTTCCTTTAGGTACGCTAACAGGCAAAAACCATTTCCACCATTCACTGGGGTTCGGGTTATGAAAGGCATCCAATGCCTTGGCTGGATCCCAACTACCCAGTTCAGGGATATTCCCGACCACATATAACTGCTCACCGGGCTGAGTATAGGCAACCACATGGAAGATCATCTGATTCTGATCATCGGACAATACTTCAAATGCGAAGGTATTGCTGGTGACACCACCTTTCACCACAGTCACAGAGCGAGGACCTGCCGACACCGCCGGGATAGTCACAGTAGCACTGTGATAATCATTGGCCACTACTGTGGCACTAGTGGTGTCAAACTTCACCTGCAAAGCACCATCCAACCCCGTGCCAAAAATCTTAATCTGATTACCCGCGCGTCCAACCGTAGACTGCATATCACCAATTTTAGGCGCACTGCCTAAACTCGGATCATAACTCCATACGTTGACCTCTTGCTGGCCAAGATGAAATGACGCCAGTTGTCCGCCACTGACATTCACACTGCTTCCTCCCAACTCACCGGTCAGCACATCACTATAGCCGCCTGTCGCCATTGAGGTAGAAAGCGCTGGCACGGTGTAACTGTTATAGGGACTACGATTGACCGCAATAATTACTTGTTTGTCGTAGAACTTACGGGACATTACCAGCACGTCGGCACTGGAATACAAGATACTGGTTTGACCGTAGGCTAACGCATCATTTTGTTGACGCAATGCCGATAGCTTTTGAATGATTTTGTAAGCCTTGGTGGTTTGACTAAAGCTGGTATCGGTCTGCATAAACACCCGCCCGCCATTTTCACTGCCATCATGACCATTCACATACTGCTCAGTACCGTAATAAATGTTTGGAATCCCTCTGGAGGTTAATGTTAACGCCAGCGCCACATCCAGACTGCGTTGATCACTGTTTACCCTTAAAAAGCGCGGCACATCATGGTTATCAATAAAAGTGACAGTTTGGTTTTCATAGGCGTAGTCGTTGCCGGTGTACTGATAGAAACTGGCCAGATCCTGCATATTCTGAGATCCGTTCCCAATAACATTGGTTAGGGTACGAAAATACTCAAAATCCAGATTATTGATGCCTGTACGGTCTGGGAAAGATTCATACTCCGCGTACTTTGGATCGGGTTTGCCAATGAAAAACTCACCAAAGTGTGTCACCGCTCCTCCTGGCGCAGAATCAATAGCGTCTCTGAAGCCTTTGGCGAAAGCCGGATTCATATGCAAGGTAGCGTCATGGCGATAACCGTCTATGCCCTTAGCTTTCCAAAAGGTGGCCGCCTCTTCTAAATAAGCCACAACCTCAGGAAGCTCATGAGTGAAGTCTGCCAATGAACCGAGATCACGATAGCGATAGCCAAAACGGCTGCTGTCAGAGCCTCTATCACCTATTCGGTGAAACCAGCCGGGGTTAGTTGTGCCGTTAGGATCAGCAATCAGATTGTCGCTACTGCCGTCGCTATTTAAATCAACCGGGTTGCCATTCCCATCAAACACAAAATCGCCGTTACCGTCACGATCAGGCTCGAACAGCTTACCGTTTTCAGCCGCAAAGCTATTGGTGGGATTTTGCCAGCGACTACTGTGGTTGGATACAAAGTCGATAACAACCTTAATGCCTTCATTATGTAACGCATTCACCATGTCGGTGAAATCCTTCATATCACCAAAGTGTGCATTGGTACGATAGTAGTTGCTGACATGGTAGCCGTGGTAACTGGACCACACCATTTGGCCGCCGCCAGCCTGATAATCTATGATGGGTTCGTCGCGATTCGCATAAGGTGCAGAAATCCACACTGCCGTTACCCCCATATTTTTCAAATAGGGGATCTTATCGATGATACCTTGAAAATCACCGCCCTGATAAAGCTTAAGATCACTGCCGGTACCATCAAAAATCTGTGACGGTGAGCCGGCAGGAATATTATTGGTACTGTCTCCGTCGTAGAATCTGTCAGTTAAAATCTGATAAACGACGTCTTTGCCGGTAACAGGTCCAATGGCTTGTTGAGCCAAGGCCAGTGAAGAGAAGCAGGTTAGTGCCAGTAAACTGAGTTTGATGGGGATACTACGGTATTTGAAATGACGGAACTCCATGCTATGCCTCCTAGTCGTGATTAAATTCGCGAAGGTACCGCTCGACGATTCTTCCTTCGCGACCAAGTAAAAGGCAATTACATTTCGTTAACAACAGTCTGCATACGTATTCAGCAAAGATCCATCCAGACTCTCTTCAATTTATTGGCGTGCGTTATCAATCCTGTCTTTTAACATTGGATGGGAGGAAAGCCAGCGCTCCATACTTGAAGACGGCGCCAGGCTGGCCAACTTTTCCATCGCTTTAGCAAAGCTTTCACCGTCCTGTCCCAATTTATCCAACTGTTGCAGTGCATAATTGTCCGCTTCCCATTCAAGCTCCTGGGAAAACTGATTCTGCACTAATGTGGTGGAAGCCCCGGCAAACAAGTCGGCCATACCTGAAAGATCGCCAAACAAATAGCTAATCAGCACAGAGGACGCCAGCGTCTGGGCTATCAGGCGCATAGAGTGGCGGTGCTCTACATGACCTATTTCATGCAGCAATATCGCCTGCAATACCTCTTTATCCTGCTCCAGCAGCGCAACAAGCTGGTCGGTAATAACAATAGTGCCGTCTGGTAAGGCAAAAGCATTAGGTCCCAGCTTCTCGGCGTGACGAAACTGGATATGATAGTGATGAGCAGACAAGCCCAACTGACTGACAGTGCCTTGCCAGTAGTTCAGATAGTCCTGACGGGTGGTTTCACTAAGCTGACTGGGTGCCAGCAAGGATTCATCCAATGCCAGCAAGGTATGCTCAGACGCCGTATTGATATAAGCCTGTGGTACATAGTGAGCAAAGCTGATAGCCAGGGCCGGGATGACATATTTAAACACCCCGAACAAGCATAAGGGCGCCAGCAAAATACTCGCCAATATGCCCCATTTGTTGGTTTCCAGCGCGGCTAAACGCGCAGATAACTTGCCCCCGTCCAGCCACAGATTAAGTTCCTCAGAGGGCGGCGCTTGTACCATCCCCCCATCTGGAAGCTTGATCTCTCGTGGCATCCGCCCAAGCGCCGGTGCACTGGACAGGCTCGGCTTAGGGTAACTATGCCAGTTACCCTCTACCAGGAGACGCAGTTCGCCATCCTCAAGCTGAAGCCACACCTGACAGCTTTTACTGCTGCCGGGTGCATACAAAACGCCTTCCAGCATCTCGCTCATCAGGTCAGGCCTATGTCCATATCGAAGATTTCTGACACTTCTTCGGCGATGGCATTAGGATCAGCACTGTTCTCTGCCACCACCTGATCCGCTTCGGCGAAAAGTTGTAAATGGGTGGCTTCAGCAAACAGGGCAGCCGTTCTGACTTTAACCCAGGGATAGGCCAGGCCGAGACTGCCAACCAACATCAACAGATTCACCAAACGCAACTTTGTCAGCGCCCAGAACCCCAGAGCTGATTCCAGTTTCACGACCTTTTCAATATGGCTATTGTTGTACAGATGATTGCGAATATGCGACTGGTAATAACAACTGGCAACGGTAATCACTAATACATACATCAACATAGTCAGTATCAAAAACACGGTGGCCGCCGGTCCCTCAGGCTCTTGTAATGACCCGCTGCCAGCCAGCACTGCGATTAAAATGCCCGCAGGCACCATAATAATCACGGCCATAATGGCACCAATAATACTGGCACCAATAGCAGCCACATAGTATTCGCCGGTACGCAAGTTGGTCTGAAACTGTCGGTCACCAAAGCGCATGTTGCCATAGATGTACTCATCCATCTTTTTCAGGACAATGGGCATAGTGAGATAGAGGGTAAATATGCTTAGAATCGGATACAGCATAAACAACGCATAGGCCCGGCCAAACCCACCCTGAAAGCCGAATCTGACATTTCGATAGGCAGTCATACGAGCATTAAAACGTAGGCTCAGACATATCATCACCGGCATCAATGCAAACAGCAGTAACATAATAATGGCAGCCACAAAAGGGCTCAGATAGCTGGCCAACATATAGCTACCAAATAGCACCAGACCGATAATCCGCCCTTTCAGAATTTGCATCGGCTCAGCCAAATAACTGAACCTGTGGCCGTCGGCTTCCAGGTTGCCATAGAAATAGCGATTGGTTCGCACCTTGGCCCAGGCCGAATAAATCCCAAGCGTCACAATGCTCAGCAACAAGTTAACGATCCAAATACCGAAAAACTCCTGACCATCCCCATGGAAACGCACCGCGGCGCGACGTGGCTGCTCAGGCTCGGTGGATGATGGTGCGGGTTGTGCAGGAGCCTGACGATAGGCGATCCAGGCATCCAGCACTTCGGCGTGTTCTGGATGCACAGTATCATCCAGTTGTTTGCGGGCCTCATTAAGTTCACTGAGGCTGTATGTTGAATAATCAACGGGTTCCATATTCACTCCCCTGAAGTACGGTGTATTCCTTTTTATTACCCTAATTCAAGGGCTTGTGCCTAAGCATAAGCCAAGAGTGCAAACAGGAAAAGTAAAGCCTGAGACTAAGTATTAATGACACCCAGACCAGCTTGCTTAAAACCGCTATTCTCGTTGAATACGTATGCAGGGTTTTTACAGTTACAAGGCCCCTGGCGTATCCTTCCGCCATCGTAACTAATCATCAAGCATTCCATGACAGAGCAGCCATGGTGGCGGGGCGCCGTCATCTACCAGATATATCCGCGCAGTTTTCTCGATACCAATCAGGATGGCATAGGCGACCTGCCCGGCATCATTGAGAAACTTGATTATGTGGCCAGCCTAGGTGTAGACGCCATTTGGATTTCCCCCTTCTTTAAGTCCCCAATGAAGGACTTTGGCTACGACATTAGTGACTACCGGGATATCGATCCTATGTTTGGCACCATGGCAGACTTTGCAAGATTGGTAGAAAAAGCCAATCGCCTCGGTATCAAGCTGATGATTGACCAGGTACTGAGTCATACCTCGGATCAGCATGCCTGGTTCGAGGAAAGTCGTCAGAGCAAAGATAATCCGAAAGCCGATTGGTATGTGTGGGCAGATGCCAAGGCCGACGGTTCACCGCCCAATAACTGGTTGTCGATTTTTGGCGGCAGCGCCTGGCAATGGGAACCAAGGCGTTGCCAATACTATCTGCATAACTTTTTAGTCAGCCAGCCAGATTTGAACTTCCATAACCCAGCGGTGCGTCAGGCCGTGCTGGACAATGTTGAGTTTTGGCTCAAAAAAGGCGTGCATGGCTTACGCCTGGACGCCATTAACTTCTGCTATCACGATGCCCAGTTACGGGACAATCCGGCTAAACCAGAGCATGAACGTAAAGGACGAGGATTCAGAGAAGATAATCCTTATGCGTTTCAATACCACTACTTTAACAACACGCAACCGGAAAACCTCAATTTCATCGAGGCACTCAGAGCCTTGCTGGACAGATATCCCGGTACTGTGTCTCTTGGCGAACTATCTTCGGAAGACTCTTTAGCCAGCATGGCTGAATATACCGAGGGGAATAAACGTCTGCATATGGGATACAGTTTCGAATTGCTCTGTGACGACTTTTCAGCCGCTTATATCCGTCATACGGTTGAGACATTAGAGAGCAAAATGCGCGATGGCTGGCCTTGCTGGGCCATTAGCAACCACGATGTGGTGCGCGCAGCCAGTCGCTGGAGTAAAGGGAAAACCGACCCCCAGTTGGCAAAGCTTTTATTAGTCATGCTGTGCTCATTGCGTGGCAGCATCTGTTTGTACCAAGGGGAAGAGCTGGGTTTGCCGGAAGCCGAATTGGCCTTTGAAGACCTGCAGGATCCCTACGGCATTACCTTCTGGCCCAACTTTAAGGGCCGTGATGGTTGTCGCACCCCACACCCTTGGAAACCCCAAGCCCATGGTGGTTTCAGCAGCCACAAGCCCTGGTTACCAGTGCCAGACGAGCATTTGCCGTTAAGCGTGGAAGAACAGGAAAAGCAGGCAGGATCGGTGTTAAACAGTTATCGGGGACTAATGCGTTGGCGTAAACAGCAACCCGTCCTGTTGTTTGGCGATATCCACTTTATTGATAGTCAGGAGCCGGTATTGGCCTTCATTCGGGAGTGGCAGGAAGAACGTATCCTGGCCTGTTTCAATCTATCCGACCAGACCGTTGATATGGCCTTAAAACATCCAATAGATGGTCTAATTGAAGGGCATGGACTACTCAGCGGCAGCGCTGAACAAGGCCGCATCCATCTCCCCCCTTATGGCTGTTTATTTGCCAGGCTCAGATAACGCTTCACCATGCAGCTCATCAAGCAGGCTTTCCAGCGCTTGCTTGAGCTGCCGCATCTCCTCCACACCGGAGGGCTCGGTCTCAAGGCAGTCATTAAGTTCCCTAAGTCGGTCTTTCAACTGCACAATGGATCTGGGCGTCGCAGCCATCTTTTTATACCTTTGCTGATGCACAGCTTGCTTTTTATACAACTAAGCCTACCAGATTAACCTTGGGGCTGAAAAGCTGCTTTTCAGCCCCTCCTACCCTTAAAGTTGCGCTGCCAGCTTATCGGCACGCCCCTGTTGGCCTTCCTGCTTGTACTGACGCTGGGCCAGTTTACGCTTGGCCAACTCCGATTTGCCCCGCTTAATCAGCAGCTCTACGTAGTTGAGGTAAACTTCGTCGGTGACTCTTTCGCTGTTAACTGCCCGTTCCAGATAGGTTTCTGCCTGACTTAAGTCTTTCTTAGCAATCAGAATTTGTGCCGCCGTATCCAAAACTGACGGCTCGGAGGGGTTAAGCTCCAATGCACGCTTAGCAAATCCCAGGGCTTCGTCCAGTTTGCTCTGTTCAAACAGCAAATACGCCAGGTTATTCAGCACCAGATAATTCGCTTCCTGCAACGCCAGGGATTGCTTATACAGCTCAATGGCCTTGCTTTTGTCTCGCGATAGTTCCTGCTCTGCCAGCATCATCAAGGCTGGCAGGTCTTTGGTGTTCTGCCCGACATGTTTATTAAGCAACTGATAAGCCTGTTCTTTTTGCCCCAAACGGTTATAACAGAACAGCGCCAGAGTCAGATTGCGCTGATTCTGCTTAGCCTCGTACGCTTCAAGAATATGGGGCTGGGCAGCCTGGCAATCGCCTTCACCCGCCAACAACCGGCCTAGCATGCCTTTACCCGTCGGAGTTGACTTTACGCTTGCAGGCAAAGTATCAAACTGCCTGCGGGCATCTTTATAGTTGCCTTTCATCAATAAGAAGTGAGTGTAAATCTGCAAAAAGCGAACGTCGTCAGGGTAGGTATCCACCATGGACTTCGACAGGCTCAGGCCGTCATCAAAATTACTGCGCACATCAAGCAGGAACAGTTTGCCCAGTATGGCCCGGGTGTTGCCTGGCTGTGCTTTCAACCAGCGATCATAATGGGCTTCAGCATCAACCACCTTGTCACTTTGCAAGTATGCCTTACCCAACAGGTCCCAATACGCGCTAGACAGCGCTTTATCATCACCGTCTTTCACCGCAGACAGCAGAGCAATAGTGTCCTCTCGTTGCCCTAAAATCATATGCGCGCTAGCTAATAGCAGACGCAACGCCATGTTCTGAGGCTGCTTGTCAAAGGACTGCTTTAGCTTCGCCAGGCCTTTTTCTCCCTGACCTTGTACCTGAGTCAGATCAAAGTAGCGGGATAATGCAGCAATATTGTCCGGGAAGTCCTGCAAAAAGGCAGACAGTTCCTTTTCACCTTGCTCATATTGCTTGTCCACCAATTTGATATCAATCAGTGCCAAGCGCACCTTAGGATTATCGGGGGAAAGTTGCTCGGCTTTATGCAGTTCAGCGATGGCCTTGTCCTTTTCACCCTTACGCTGATAAGCGGTAGCCGCTAGCAGATACCCCTGCTCTGACTCAGGCTCCTGCTTTTTCCAATCTGCAGCCAGGGATAAGGCTTTATCATATTGCTTGGTGGCTAAATAGGCCGTAGCTAATGTGGTACGGGTTACTTCCTGCTCAGGAGCCTGCTCTAATGCCTGCTCCAGATTGAGGATACCGTCCACATCGTTCATGGACAGCTGCAATATCCCTAAACGAGTAAGATCCATGGGGGTCTGGCTGACTTGCTCTGATTTGTCCAACATGGCCTGGGCACCTTGCAGGTCACCTTCTTTGAGCAAGCCAAAGCCTGCGGCAGAGAACAATGACGCATCATCGCCACTGGCTCCTTCCAGTTTACTTAAGGTTTCTTCGGCCTGATCGTTCAAACCCAGCTTCAACTGGGCTGCAGCGAGTAAGCGCAATGCAGGATGGTTAGGTGGTAAGTCGCTGGCCACCAGTGATAAATGGGTACGAGCACCTTCATAATCGCCGCTCTGATAAGCAGCGAACCCTGCGGTCAGACGCATAGCAGGATCGGTGGTTTCTTTGAGCAAGGCCTTCTCGGTATAGGCCAGAGCGGCATCAAAATCGCCCGCTTCAGCCCGGCTAAGTCCCTTAAGCTGATTTAGCCGCGGATTGTCCTTACTCAGCTTGAGCAAGCTATCTACCAAAGGTTCGGCCTCTGCTGCACGGCCATTGTCAGTCAACAAGCGCGCCAGCATAAAGGTCATTTCATGATCCTGCGGGTTCGCTTGATGGTATGCCTGATAAGTGGCAATCGCCTCGTTTATGTTGCCTTCTTGCAATTGCAAACGGCCCATCAACTTAAGGGCGTCTGGCTGCTCAGGTGTTGCGTTAAGAATCGCCTCGAGCTGAATTCTGGCCGCCTCAATGTTGTCTTCCAGCAGGAAGCCATATACCAATGCCAGCGATTTAAAGGGGGACTTCGTCTGGTAGTTTCGGATTTCTTCGATCAAGCTCTTGGCTTTTTCTTTTTGGTCTAGTCGCACCAAAGATTCTAAGCGATAAAACCCTATCTCGGCGGCTTCGGCTTCACTGATACCGGCATATTTGTTGGTCAGCTTGCTTAATGCCACATCCGCACCGGTTTTCTGGTAAGAGCGAGATAGCAGCGGCACCACTTCCGCCGCTGGATGCCCATACTCCATTGCCCTGTTGAGCTCCTTTTCGGCATCCTGATACTGGCGCTGTTCCAAATACAGTTTGCCTAACTCAAAACGCGCCTCGGCATTCTGTGGTTCCACTTGTACGGCGTTTTTTAGCTGGAGGACAGCGGCCTGAGTATCACCTTGGGCCAACGCTTCTCTGGCGGCAGAAAGGTAGCCATCCGAATCTTTGGGGGAACAGGCCAACAGGCTACCGAGTACCAGAGAGGCAATGAGAGTTCTACGCACTTGAAATCCTTATATCTGCGAAAGGGGTCAACTAAACTAGTTAACTCCCTAGGCTATTGCGCTTGGGACTTTATTGCAATAAGCCAGGTAAAGGATTTATTGGCATAAATTTGTCCACAACATGGTGTAACTTGCACTGATCTAATATAATAGCGCTTTTGCAGTCGGCCCCAGCAGTTGTAATTGCCTTGCCACCCATTCAGGATCCCAGATGACCAGCACCACAGACATCAGCTTCAAAGACCTCAACCTGCCAGAGCATTTGCTTCAGGCCCTGGAAAAAGTGGGGTATGAGAAACCCTCTCCCATCCAGGCCGAGAGTATTCCTTTGCTTTTGCAAGGCCATGACTTACTGGGTCAGGCCCAAACAGGAACAGGTAAAACTGCGGCTTTTGCCTTGCCTATGCTGGCCCGACTGGATCCTGAAGACACCACTACCCAATTACTGGTTTTGGCGCCGACCCGCGAACTGGCCATTCAGGTAGCTGAGGCTTTCCATACCTATGCCAGCTTCAATCGTCAGATCAAAGTACTGCCCATTTACGGTGGCCAGTCATACGATAATCAGATCCGCCCACTTAAGCGTGGTGTGCAAGTGGTGGTGGGTACCCCTGGCCGCGTGATTGACCATATCAAACGTGGCACCCTAAAACTGGATAAACTGAAGTTCCTGGTCTTGGATGAAGCAGACGAAATGCTGCGCATGGGCTTTATTGATGATGTGGAATGGATCCTCAGCCATGCCCCTGCAGAACGTCAAACGGCGCTGTTCTCGGCCACTATGCCGGATCGTATCCGCAACATTACCAATAACTACCTGAAGAACCCTAAGCTGGTAAAAATTGCCTCTAAGGTCAGCACCGCCAGCACGATTCGCCAGCGTTTTTGTCAGGTGGCTGGCCATCACAAGCTGGAAGCTCTGACCCGCATTTTGGAAGTGGAAGAATTTGATGGTGTGATCATCTTTGTACGCACCAAAACTGCCACGCTGGAACTGGCCGAAAAACTGTCCGCCCGTGGTTATGCGGTGGAGCCGCTTAATGGTGATATTCCACAGAATGCCCGTGAGCGAACCGTTGAGCGTTTGAAAGACGGTAAGATCGATATTCTGATTGCCACCGATGTTGTGGCCCGTGGTCTGGACGTGGAGCGCGTCAGTCATGTTATCAACTTTGACATTCCTTACGACACCGAGTCCTATGTACACCGTATCGGTCGTACCGGTCGTGCCGGACGTCAAGGCGACGCCATTCTGTTTATCTCGCATCGTGAAAAGCGTTTGTTGTTTGCTATTGAGAAAGCCACCAAACAGCGCATTGAACCTATGCCAATTCCATCCGTTTCTGAGCTTAACGAGCAGCGTCTGAAGCGCTTTAAGCAAGCCGTGATTGAAGCGATGGACGATGACAGCATCGAGTCTTTGATTCCGATTATCGAAGCCATTCAAACTGAAACCGAAGCGACGCCGGAAGTATTAATGGCAGCGCTGGCGAAGATCGCTCAAGGTGAAGAGCCTCTGTTACTGAAAGAATCTGACCGCCCGGATCTGTCCGAGCGTGCGCCACGAGGTGATCGTCCTGAGCGTGGTGACAGATTCCGTGATCGCGGCGAAGGCCGTGGGCGTGGCGACAGAGGTGGAGAGCGCACAGAACGTGGCCCCCGTCGTCGCAGCACACCGGATGAAGGCATGCAGCGTTACAAACTGGAAGTTGGTCATGCCCATGGTGTCAAACCAGGCAATATCGTCGGCGCTATTGCCAACGAGGCTGGCATAGAAAGCAAACATATTGGTGCTATCGAGATTTATGACAATTACAGCACGGTAGATTTACCTCAGGGTATGCCAGCTGAAATCCGTCAAATCCTGCAAAAAGCCAGGGTTGCCGGCCAACGCATGAATCTGCGCGAATGGTCTGACGAGCCGCCGCGTCGTGACAACCGTGACAAGCCAAGGTTCGACAAACCCAGAGGTGACAGACCCAGAGGTGACAAACCTCGTTCTGATCGCCCAAGACGCGACAGAGCAGACAAAGAGTAAAAAGAGAAAGGGGCCAAATGGCCCCTTTTGTCTTTATCAACTATACCAAGAGCGACTTGGTGTAATCACAGCAGTGGCCTGGCAAGCTTTGGTATATCACCGGCTAACCCCGCCGCCATAGCTATAGCCTGTTGTTTAGCCAAAGGCAGGCGATCCATAGCAGACATGCCCATGCCACGCAGTAATTTCTTAAGCGGGTGTTTGCCATTAAACAGCGTTTTAAAGCCGCCCATAGCGGCCAACATACGCACCGCTTCGGCTTTTCGCCAGCGCTCATAGGGGCGCAGGTTAGCAGGCAGTCCAATATCTTTATGTTCGGCTTGTAACTGCAACAGGCGCTCCGCCAATGCCGCCGCATCCATTAATCCCAAATTAGCCCCCTGCCCCGCCAATGGATGAATAGTATGGGCTGCATCTCCTACCAACACCAGGCGTTCATCAAGCCAGCGTCTGGCGTAACGCATGGTTAAAGGGAATGCCAGCCTTTTGCTGTGCACCTGACATACCCCGAGTCTGGCATCAAAGGCACTGGTCAGCGCATGGGAAAAGGCCTGTTCATCCAGCGCCATCAACCGATCGGCTTCGCTGGTGGTTGCGGACCAGACGATGGAGCACAGGTTCTGTTCATACAAAGGCAAAAATGCCAGCGGCCCATCCGGGGTAAAGATCTGCCGGGCGCAAGCGCCGTGAGGCAACTCGGTTTTAACTGTGGTAACAATGGCTTTATGTTGATAGTCGGCAAAACTGATGGGGAACCCAGCCTGTTGCCTTATTCTGGAGTTAGCACCATCGGCTCCCACCAATAACCCCACCCGATAAACACTGCCATCTGATAGCTGCAGTTCAACTTTGTCATCCAGGCGATGCCAGGATTGCACAGATACCGGAGCCAGCAACTGCACATTATCGGCATCTAGCAGCGATTCCCACAGAGCATTCACCACCACCTGGTTTTCAATAATATGCCCAAGATGGCCCTGATGGAGCATATGATGATCAAAATCAATGGCCGCAAAGCTGTCTTGCTCCCATACTTGCATATGGCCGTAGGCTTGTAGGCGTGCAGCTTGAATGGCCGGCCAGACCTGCAAACGACGGAGCAAATTTTCACTGGCCTGGTTAATGGCACTGACCCTAAGCTCCGGCTGTTCAGCCAATGGTTTAAGGGGAAATTGCTCATCCACGACCAGCACAGACAACTTGCTGTTCTTAAGGGCACTAGCGAGCGCCAGCCCCACCATACCACCACCGACAATAGCGAGATCAACGTCCTGCATCAGTTAGCTCCGTTGTAGCCCATGGCTTGCCAGGCGAGCAGATTTTTAACTCCCTGACAGCCCTGTAAAAGCGATAACCCCATGTTACGCCCAACGACAAGGGGGGCATGTTGATTGGAAAACAGCCGCACTAGGCCATCGGTCAAACCAATCACCTTCAGCTGATCCGGCTGACGCTGCTGCTGATAGTGTTGCAGCAATTTAAAACCGCCGGGGTCCTCGCCCTTAAGCTGATTTAATTGTGCCGCCAGTTGCTGAACATCTCGAAGCCCAAGATTAAAGCCCTGCCCCGCAATGGGATGTAAGGTATGGGCAGCATTACCGAGAATAACAGTACGATGGGCACTACCGCGCTCGGCTCGCACCAACCTGAGCGGATAGATAACTCGTTGACTTATTCGGGTAAAGCGCCCCAAATCATAACCAAAGGCTTGCTGTAAAAGACTAAGTAATTGCGCGTCTGACAGTCGGCTAAATTCATCCTGACTTGCCGCGTTCAAACTCCAGACCAACCCCGCCTGACACTTGTCGATGGGCAATAAGGCCAGCGGACCATGCTGGGTAAAACGCTCAAAGGCTCGTTGATGATGAGGCTGTTCGGTTTGGACATTGGCCACCAGCGCGACCTGACCGTAGTCGTCTATCTGACTGTTGACGCCAAGCATTTTGGCGGTTGCGGAATCTCCACCATCGGCTACGACCAATAAACGGGTGGCCAGTTGTTGCCCGGACGCGAGTGAAACCTGCACCAGGTCAGATTGGAGCTGCACCTTGACCACCTGGTCGGGACAAAACCACTCAAGCCTTTGATTGGCGAGCTGCGAATACAACATATTGCCAAGTTGCTGCTGACTGATGACATAGCCTAAGGCTTCAATCCCCTGACTATGGCTGTCCAGATAACACTGCCCCAAATGGCCCTGGTCGGTAATTTTGATACTTAGAATAGGTGTACTGGCGGCTTTCAGTTGAGGCTTAAGGCCCAATTGCCACAGGTAGTGCGCTGAATGGCGTGCCAGCGCCAAAGTACGGCTGTCGAAGCCTGGATGGTTTTGCTGCGCTTCATAGAGCCGCGACTCCACCATTCCCAATTTAAGCCCTGATGTTGCCAGGGCGCGCGCCAGCAAACAGCCGACCACACCCCCACCGACAATTAATACGTCCAGATTATTGCTCTGTGCTTTCACTGCTTAGCCATTAATGCTTCTATGTCGGCAATCTGCTTGGGACAGGCTGCGGTCAGATTGTCATGTCCATCCACCGTCACCAACAAATTATCTTCAATACGAATACCGATACCGCGCCATTTTTCGTCAACATCAGCCTCTTCGCTGATATATAAACCCGGCTCTATGGTTAACACCATCCCGGATCTGAGCGGCAGGTTTTCACCATCCAATTTATAGTCGCCCACATCATGCACGTCCAGTCCCAGCCAATGGCCTATACCGTGCATAAAATAAGACCGGTAGCTCTGTGAACTGATATTATCTTCCAGTTCGCCGGATAAGATACCGAGCTGGATCAAACCTTGGGTCAACACCCTGACCGCTGCATCCATAGCATCCGGCAAGGTGCCGCCGGGTTTGATATGCGCAAAAGCGGCGTTTTGTGCATCCAACACCAGTTGATAGAGTTCAGCCTGTTCAGGGCTAAAGCGTCCGCTAACCGGAAAAGTACGGGTAATATCTGCGGCATAGCCATTTAGCTCAGCACCGGCGTCAATCAACACCAACTCGCCGGCTTTAAGCACATCGGCATTTTCGGTGTAGTGCAAAATACACGCATTGACGCCGCTACCCACTATGGTGCCATAGGCCGGATAGCGCGCTCCCTGCATGGCAAATTCATGATGCAATTCTGCTTCTAATTGATACTCGAAACGACCGGGCTGACAAAAACGCATTGCCCTTATATGAGCCTGACAGGAAATCTTAGCCGCTCGGCGCATCACAGTGATTTCAGCGTCTGACTTAATATGTCGCAGGGCGTGCAAATTGGGGCGAACATCCTGCATCAGGTTTGGCACCTGAAAGCCGCGTTTAGGTGTGTTACGCAATGCAGCCAGTGCGGCGAATAAGCGTTTATCCAGATTGTCATCTGCGCCCTGGGCAAACACCAAACGGGCTTTGCCGGTCAGCCTGGCAAAAAGCTCTTCTTCAAAACAAGCAAGAGGAAATGCCTTATCTATGCCTAAAACGTCAACAACACGCTCAGGCCCGAGACGACGCCCCTGCCAAATCTCTGCAACCGGGTCACGTTCCCGGCAAAAGAGTAACGACAGACCTTTACCCTGATACTTTTCCAGCAACAAAATGGCGTCAGGTTCATTAAATCCGCACAGATAGAAAAAGTCGCTATCCTGACGAAAGGGGAACTCGGTATCACGGCTGCGGGTAACCTCACGCGCAGCAGGAATAACACAAACCACATCCCCTTCCAGGCTATCCAGCAGTTGCTGACGCCGTGCGCTATATTCAGCCTGGGTGATCATAACTAGTGCAACGTTTTATTGGCTTGAGCCGATGGACCGCGATGTGCACCCAATTCATTGAAACACAACATGGCCGACATACGCACATATTCCATCACTTCAAACAGCGCCTGCTCGGACTCTTCATTCTCAGGCATTTCTTCGTCCATACGGGCGATTTCGGAAAAATCTTCCAGCGCTTCTTTCACGTCTTCCGAGCAACGAGTTAAATCGGCTTGATGCAACCCGAATCCCAGCATAAACCCCTGCACCCAGTTAACCAGCGCCTGGCCCCGATCATTAATAGGAGACGCATCGTCGGGCATGCACAGACTTAAGGCGAAGTCCGATGCTTTCAACTGTTCACAAGTCTGGTCAAAAAGCGTTTGTACCGCCCTTTTCACCTCAACCGGTAACGCGTCACTCTGATTGATAAAATCTGCCAAGGCGCCCAGCCATTCCTTATTGTCCATCGGCATGCCACCGGCCAGCATGCCTGTTAGCATGCCTTGCAATTCAGCAGCATCACTAGCGATGCTGTGACGATCAAGTAATGCGCTTAATTCATCAAAGGTATTGTTGAGGCTGCTCAAACCCATTCCATCCCAATCAATTTTGTTAACCCCATATTACCCTCAAAACGCCCCTCAAAACAGTATTGCGGCACTCAGCCAGAACCTGAATAGCTTATGCCTTGCGCAATGCGCTGGAATATTCGGCTATCGCTCAGTTAGCACTGGTTTTCCTGCCTGGCTAGGGCCTATAATGAGCAGGTCGAGATGCTACTGCTATAACAATCACAATAAATCTGGTGCTATTACGCCCAGACGCACTCTCCAGACAGAAAAATCCAAATGCGGATATATGAATTCGGCCCCGTCGCGTTAGCGGCTTGGCCAACCGGTTTGTCTCCTGAAGTGTTCGCCAGTTCAGTAACGTCCCTGGCCGATGCTATCAACTCAGGGGGTTGATTCGGCTGCTTTTGTGCAGGCTCGGCTCGTACCGAGAAGCCTACGGTAGTGATGATACTCCCGCCCTGAACTTTTCGGTTCTAGGGCTAATTCTGGGCAGCGGCATTTTGGGAGACGCCCTCTTCACCTTCATACTTATTCATCCAAAGATTACACCCAGAGCGATTGCTGATCCGGCTTGGCATCCTGCCAAGGGTTCTCGCGCCTGATGCTCGTCAATCCCGCCCTACCTCATACTGAAATTCTAATTTCAAGAACATAACCTCAAATTTAACCTAATTTTAATTCTTAAATTTCGGACTATCATTATTCTCGTCAACCACATTTAACGAGGCTTATTGATGAAAACTGAAATCCTGACAATCAACCCAAACTCTAGCTTTTCTGCACTGACTAACTTAGTAGCGCGGATACTGCTAATCATTTTGTTCTTCCTGGCTGGCACCAGCAAAATCAGTGGCTATGAAGCTACCGCTGGCTGGATGGATGCCATGGGCGTACCTGGTAGCCTGCTGCCTTTGGTAATTCTTGCCGAGATAGGCGGCGCACTGGCTTTATTGGTCGGTTTTCAAACCCGACTGGTGGCGCTATTGCTGGCACTGTTTACCCTGGCCTCTGCCTTTATCTTCCATATTAATCTGGCCGATCAGACCCAGTTTTTGATGTTCTTTAAAAACCTGTCCATCAGTGGTGGCTTCCTCGCCCTGATGTTGCTGGGTGGTGGAAAATTTAGCCTGGATGCGAAGTTCAATAAGGTCTGAATCAAGCTCGGGTCGTCTACAGACGGCCCAGTTATTTCGCGCTCAGACTTCCCAGTTCGACTAAAACTACAACTTATCCCCACAGGGCCGCTTGACTTTCCGGGCAATCCCGGAGAAAAGGAAGACCAGATTTATCCTTAACCAATGTTATGTCAGTACCCAGCCCCAACCACCTTCGCCAGTATTATCGAGCCGCCCGCACCGCCTTATCGACTCAACAGCAGCAGATGGCTGCCAGAGATTTAGTAAAGCAATGCATGTCACTACCCGCCTTCCAGCAAGCTGAGCGGATAGCGGTTTACCTAGCCAATGACGGTGAACTTAGCCCCAACGAACTGATAACCCATTGCTGGCTAGAGGGCAAAGCGGTGTATTTGCCAGTCTTACACCCCTTTACCGCCGGGAATCTGGTTTTTGTACAGTATCATCCTGACTCAAGTATGCTGGCTAACAAATACGGTATCGCCGAACCCAGAGTGAGCAGTGCCAGTCTCTGCCCCCTGCCTTTACTGGATATCGTATTTACCCCTCTGGTAGCTTTTGATAATGCAGGAAATCGGATGGGCATGGGTGGCGGCTATTACGATAGAACCCTAAGACCCGTTGTACGCGACCAACTAAAAGTACAAGTTATTGGACTGGCGCATGACTGCCAGCAATGTGACGCCTTGCCAGTACAACCCTGGGATATCCCTATGCATAAAATTATAACCCCGGGTAAGATCTTTCATTTCCAAAGCCGCTGACATTGAGGGATGATATATACCCTGCTGATTTTTCCTGGTGCAACATCACATGAACCAAAACGAATTGAAGAAAGCCGCCGCTCTGGCTGCACTGGATTTTATTGAAGACGACAGCATTGTGGGTGTCGGCACAGGCTCTACGGTAGGTTACTTTATTGAAGGGCTGGCCAGTATTAAGCACAAGTTACAAGGTGCAGTATCCAGCTCTGAAGACTCGTCCGCCAAACTGCGCGCCTTAGGTATCGAAGTCTTTGACCTTAACTCGGTAGACTACCTTGATCTTTATGTAGATGGGGCTGACGAAATCACCGAACACAAGCATATGATCAAAGGTGGCGGTGCGGCGCTCACCCGCGAAAAGATTGTCGCTGCAGTAGCCAAAACCTTCGTTTGTATTGTGGATGGCAGTAAGCAGGTTGATATACTGGGTAATTTCCCTCTGCCCGTTGAAGTCATTCCTATGGCCCGCTCCTATGTGGCCCGCGAACTGGTCAAACTGGGCGGCGACCCAGTATGGCGTCAGGGTGTGGTAACAGACAACGGCAACCTGATTCTGGATGTGCATAATCTTGAAATATTGAATCCCGTTGAGCTGGAAGCAAAAATCAATCAGATCGTTGGCGTAGTTACTAACGGCTTATTTGCCAAACGTGGTGCCGATATTGTACTGGTCGCCAGCGAATCAGGTGTGCAACAACTCTGAAACAACTGACAAACAACTTTGCCGCCAATTGAGAACATTCTCAAATTGGCGGCAAAATCAGCAAAAATTCCCTTTTCCATTGCCAGCAGTTCTGTTATTTTAGACGTCCAGACGCCCATAAAAAGGAATAGTTATTCCGCAATGGCGGGTAGTTATTCATTCCCGAAGTAAGCAAACCAAATTGGAAAGTTCAATGAGCAAAGTGTCACTGCCAAAAGACAAAATCCGTATTCTGTTATTGGAAGGATTGCACCAAAGTGCCCTGGAAACCCTGAAAGCCAATGGCTACACCAATATCGAGTACCTGAAAACCTCTCTGCCAGAGGCTGAACTCATTGAAAAAATTCAGGATGTACATTTCATTGGTATCCGCTCACGGACTCAACTTACCGAGAAGGTTATCGATGCAGCACAAAAGCTGGTTGCCATCGGGTGCTTCTGTATTGGTACCAACCAAGTAAATCTAGAGGCCGCTCAGCGTCGCGGCATTCCGGTATTTAACGCACCATTTTCCAATACCCGTTCAGTGGCCGAGTTGGTGCTGGGCGAGATTCTGTTGCTGCTACGCGGTATTCCGCAGAAAAATGCACAGTGCCATCGTGGCGGTTGGGACAAGAGCGCAGTGGGCTCATTTGAAGCGCGCGGTAAAACCCTGGGCATTATAGGTTACGGTCATATCGGCACCCAGCTAAGCATCTTGGCCGAACATATCGGTATGCGCGTGCAGTTTTACGATATTGAAGACAAGTTGGTACTGGGTAATGCCCGCCAGATCAAAAGCCTTAATCAGCTGCTGAAGACCTCAGACATTATTAGCTTGCATGTGCCGGAAACACCTCAGACCAAAAATATGATTGGTCCTGCCGAACTGGATGCCATGAAGCAAGGCGCCATCCTGATCAACGCCTCTCGCGGCACAGTCGTAGATATCGACGCGCTGGCAGACAGTATTAAAGACAAGAAATTGTCAGGCGCAGCCATCGACGTATTCCCTGTTGAACCCAAGTCAAATGACGAAGAATTTGTTTCTCCTCTGCGCGGCCTGGACAACGTACTACTGACCCCGCACGTAGGCGGCTCCACGCAAGAAGCCCAGGAAAATATCGGTGTGGAAGTAGCAGGCAAGCTGGCTAAATACAGTGACAATGGCTCTACTCTGTCCGCAGTAAACTTCCCGGAAGTGTCACTGCCTGAGCATCGTGGTCGTTCACGCCTGCTGCATATTCACCGTAATATTCCAGGTGTACTAACCAAGATTAACCAGGCCTTTGCTGAAATGGATATCAACATCGCGGCCCAGTACCTGCAAACAAACCCAGAAATCGGTTATGTGGTGATCGATGTAGACTCTGACGATGCCGAGCAGGCCTTCCAGCGTCTGACCACCATTGAAGGGACGATAAAGACCCGTATCCTGCACTAATTCCAGCTCCTTAGGGGCTGATGAGTGAGTAAATGCCGTTCACTTTTGGTGAACGGCATTTTTTGTGTCCTGAGGGATGAACCCGTTAAATACTAGCGCCCCTTGGCCACCAGCCAGTCAATAGCCTGTTTAATCCTTTCCGGCTTTTGAAACATAACCATATGATCAGTCTGTTCAAGACTCATATACTGGCCATTGGAAAATTCCGCCACTTGCTGACTCCAGGCACTGCCTTCCTGCTGCCACTGACGCAGCGCCTCGGCATTTTCCGGATAATTCTGAATATCTTTTTCTTCAAAATCCGAGTCTATCACCGATACTGGCACCGAGCTTGGCAAGGCTAACGCAGCGTAAGCATCGAGATCATCAGCATAGAAAGCGATCTCCCTGGCACGAGTTTGCTGCGCCCCAACTAACATTCGCTGCTGACTGATTACATCCAGAAAATTCCAGTCCATCAAATCAGCCAGGGCTTCTGGGAGCAAGGCAGCTATCTCCTCGCGTTCAACCACCAGCTTGTTCCAGGTTCGGGCTGTCCAGGTACCTTGCTCTAATATTGGCAATAGGGCCTCCAAGTTAGCCAGATACCAATCCGCCGGATAGCCTTTATACAAGCTCAGAGAGTGTGGCAAGGCAATGTCGGGATCTATCCACAACATGCCGGTAAGGTCGATGTCATCACTGCGATGCTGATAAAACTGGCTGGCGGTAATGCTGGCGCTGGAAAACGCCACCAACAATACTTGTTTTTCATTCAGGGCATGCAGAATGCCATTCAAGTCCTCGGCAAAACGGCTCAGGTTAACCTCTTCGCTCATATTACTAAATCCATTGCCAAGCCTGTCGATACTATGAACCCGGTAAGTTTTTGCCAGATAGGGCTGCAGCAGTGCATACCATGCACTGTCATTGAAGTAATTGTAGTTAAAGCCTGGCAGCAACAAGATAGCCGGCCCGCTATGTTGCTTACCCATGCTGCGAACATGGAACTTTTGCCCCTGTACGTCTATCAATTGAGAGTGCTCGGGCAGCTCGGGGATATGCAAATGGTCAAAGAAATCGAGGATCTTCTGGCTTGTGTCAAAGCCAGAAAAAGACCAGCTGTGCCCTCCCCGTTTGATACTGTGTAGCTGTACTTTTTGTTTGCCGTTGGTGTAGTGAATCAAATCAACATTCTGGCTGGCAGATTTCAGCAGAGGATTGGGCAGGCTGTTGTTCAAGGCTGCTAATCTGGCGACCGCTTCCTGACTGGACAGCAAACCAAAGTTGGCGTGATTGCTACCATAATAAGACAGCACATTATCAGCCGTACCATGCACCATCATCACCGAGACAGGCGCCTCCATGGCACAACTGAGGGACAGCTGTCTGGACATGGGCGCTCCTACCGTCGCTACTGCCCTGACTTTATCACCAAGGTTGCAGGCAACGTTTTGCGCAAACAAGGCGCCCTGAGAAAAACCGGCCGCGTATACCTCGCCTTCCTGCAGCCGGTAGCGCGTGCCGACATCTTCAATAATCTGCTCGATAAAACCCAGATCATCAGCACCTTTACGATGGGCAATATTGCAATCACAGCCTTCGTTCCACTCCACCTCCTGGGACTTAGGATAGGCCACAATATAATCAGAATGGTATTGCTCAAAGCGGGCGGAACTGCGCATACTTTCACTGCTCCCCCCTGAGCCATGAAAAGCCAGTAGCAGCTTATATGGCTTGGCTTGGTCAAAATGTGTGGGTAATGCCAGCACGTAACTGCGATCTGCCAGTTGAATACGCTCTGCATTCTCAGTTGGCGCCGTTACCTGACCGCTATTGCCGGAAGAACCGCAGGCTGTTAGGTTGAATAAGATTATCGTCAGGGCCAACCGCCCTCCCAGTGACACGGATTTCATAGCAAACTCCTGTGTTAAGTCACAAGCAAGCTAACGAATCGGTTTGCCAGGCAACATCACTGACGCTGATATTTTTATGATGAAAAGCTTACGAATAATAAAAAACTTTAAAATCAGGAAGATAAGTTGAATTCACTGGCGCAGAACGAAATTCATCTGGGTAAACTTACCCTGTGCAAACAAAGTCGCGAATTGCGTTCACATGAGCGTAAATTGGCCCTGGAACCCAGAGTCTACGAACTCCTGCTGCAAATGCTCAGCAGTCCGAATTTTTTGGTCAGCCGTGACCAACTGATAGAAAGCGTCTGGCAAGGACGAGTAGTCAGTGATAGCGCAATCAACCGAGCCGTATCGCAATTACGTAAGAATCTGGCGGAGTTAGATCCTGGTCAGGATTATATCGAAACAATACCCAAGCTGGGTTATCGACTAAAAGTTGTACCTGCTGGCCCCGTTACCTTGCCAGCTTCGAAGCATTCCTACCGAGCACTATTTTGGCTGACAGGCGTTGCTCTACTTACTTTGATCTGGTGGCAAAGCACGGAAGATAAGCCCACATCTATAGAGCGTCTGACAATCGAGGACAAAAAGGTACAGCCATTAACGGGTGATGACGGCATCGAGTTTGATGTCAGTTTATCAGCAGATGGACAACAGTTGCTTTATCACAAGGCTGATACTGCCGGACGTATTCAGCTTTGGCATATGCAACTCCAGCACGCCTATCAGGTTAGTGACACAAATACCGACAAACTTGCCGCCAAACTCAGTCCTGATGGCCAGCAGGTAGTTTATATTGAGCAGGATACCGATTGCCAGGTGATGCTTGCAGAACTAACGGAGCAGGGGGTTATCGCGGCGCCCTTGTTTTCTTGCTCTGAGGAAAATGGTTTACGCTTTACTTGGATGCCTGACGGTAAAGGATTTTACTATCGTTTCCGGCAGGATAAGACACACCCTTTTGCTATTTATATGTATCGTTTAGATACCAGCAAAAGCCGTCAACTTACCCTGCCCGCCAACATCAGCAATGGCTTGGGCGATATAGCCATGACAGTCAGCCACGAAGGGGAGAATTTACTGGTTGCCACTTATCAGGGCCAACAGAACACCCTGCTAACCACATATCGCACCAAAGACATGCAGGCAGTCAACCAACATGAGTTAGCGATGGGTATCAAAGATATCCAATGGCACTCCGCCAGCAGCAGCCTGATTATCAGTAGCGGCCCTTATCTTCATCAGTGGCACAACAATGTGGTTTCCCCTTTACTCTACGCTGGCCAATCCATCCAGTCTTTTGCCCTGGCCGGGCAGGCCCTGGTGTATAGCGATAACCTGCAGCGCAGTGCAATCTGGCAACAAAGTTTATCGGATACTAAAACGCAACCAAGAATCAACAGCTCAAAACTGGACTTACAACCCAGGCTCAATCACGACGGCAGTCAGCTGGCCTTTATCAGCACACGTCAGGGCCAGCACCAGATCTGGCTGCAGGTGGGTTTATCCGAGCCACGATTACTGGCAGATTTACCAGCAGGTTTTACTCGCCTTAGCTGGCGCCACGACGATTCCGCCTTGCTTTACACGCATCTCGGTGCCGTTTACCAGGTAAACGCGAGTGACGGCACCACAAGCAAAATACTGCCAGAGCAGACACAAGCTTATTTGGTAAACCCTGCACCAGCAGGGGCATTACTATATAGCAGCATAAAAAGTGGTGACTGGCAGCTTTGGCTATGGCACCCGGATTCTGGGCATCGTCAGTTAACCGAGCATGGCGGCTACAGTGGCTGGATCAAAGATGGTCAGCTGTATTACAGCAAATTTCATATGGCCGGACTATGGCAACAAGATCTGAATAGCGGCCAAGCAACAAAGCTGATAGAGGATTTTGCCGTTACTAACTGGCTGAACTGGCAGTTAATACAAGAAGGTATTCTCTATCATCGCCCCGAAGATGGTCTATATGTGTTTAATCCCAGAACCAGAGAAACCCGATTGTTCTTGGCGCAAGATGCTGATTTTGTTCATCAGTATAGTTTTGCCAACGGCGTTTTACTCTATGTCAGGCTCGACACACCACAAGGCGATCTATATCGCCTGACACTCAGTCCACCCTAGTCATACTGCGCTGACGAGGCAATGTTGTTTTTGCCTCGAACAGACCAGCCTTGCCAAGCAAGCCACAACATAAAATTAACAATTAAGCACAAAATTGCAGCGAACGTGCCGCCATTGGTCGGCTAACTGCAGCAAAGTTACGACAAATCCCTTATTATCCCGCCTTCGATTTACGTATGATCGAGCCCTTTAGCAGTATTAAAAGAGACAACATGCAACTGAACAAAACCCTGCTGGCAAGTACCCTTGCCCTCCTCTCCCTGAACGCCCATGGCGCAGCATTTCAACTCGGTGAACACAGCGCGTCTGGTTTAGGTCGCGCCTTTGCCGGTGAAGCCGCCATTGCCGAAGACGCCTCGGTGCTGGCCAGAAACCCAGCCCTCATGTCAGAGTTTACAAGTAATCAAGTCAGCCTGATGGCGACATATGTAAAACCCGATGTCAGCCTGAAAGGCACTGGCGCGCCTGCCTATGCCGATGCATCCAGGCTTGACGATAGCAGCATTGCTCCCTCGGCAATTATCCCTGCTGGCTACATGATCATGCCAATCAACGAACAATTCGCTTTTGGTTTTGGTGCTTTCTCCAACTTTGGCCTATCCACTGAGTTTGCAGACGACTATGTAGCCGGACAATTGGCTGGCGAGACAGAAATCGTTACCGTAAATATGAACGCCAGTCTGTCATACAAAATCAACCAGCAATTCGCCATTGGTGGTGGCCTTAATTATGTTTATGCCGATGCCAAGATTGTGCGCCACTTTGGTACCTCTCCCTTGTCTGTGCCCGCTCAAACCGAAGCGGCCCGTCTGGAAGGCGACGATTATGGTCTGGGCTGGAACCTAGGAGTGAGTTATGAGCCTTCAGAAGGTCACCGCTTTGGTTTACATTATCGCAGCGAAACCGACATTAAGTTTGCCGGTGAATATAGCAACCAGCTTCCCGCCCAGATAGGTGGTCTGCAAGGGCAAAGCCTGCCAGGTCGTGTGGAAATTACCCTGCCTGCCATGGCGGAGTTTTCTGCCACTCATCAGTTGGATCAGACTATCGCCATTCATTACAGTCTGATGTGGACCGAATGGAGCAGTTTTGACAAGCTGGAGGCCTTTGTACCAGGGCGTGATGCGCCGGTTTTCCATAAGCAGGAAAACTTCTCCAACTCCTGGCGCTATGCTATCGGTGCAGATTACCAGTTGAATGCGGACACCAAATTGCGTGCCGGTATCGCCTACGATAAAACACCTGCCGATGAAAACCATATGTCCATCTCCATCCCTGACACCAACCGCCTGTGGTTTAGCGTGGGTGCCAACCATCAATTCAGCGATGCATCATCCTTGGATCTGGGGGTGAGCATACTACGTGGTGTTAACCGCCGCTTTGATGAAGCCGACAACCTGGGTCAGGTGTGGCAGTTTGAATCAGAGGGCAATGCCTATCTGTTGGCTGTTCAGTACAATATGGCGTTTTAATTAGTCCTGGCGGCTAACGCAAAAAGCCGACCTGATGGTCGGCTTTCTTGTCTCAATAATTTTACCCATGCACAGCCACAAACCAAAACGCCGACTGAGCAACCGAATTCTCCGCTCAAGTCTCAAATAACAAGCACCACACACTAATAAGCAAACCTAGTCCTTCTAACTAAGCCCAAACCGGGCCTGTTTCGTCGCGCCCACTATTACACATCAAAACTCGCAATTGATAATGATTATCGATACCATTATCAATAATTATTTATAAAGGACATCTTCATGGGCTATTTATCCACATCCATTTCAGCAATATCAGTACTTAGCGCGCTGGGCGCAACCAATGCGTGGGCTGACACGCCTGATAACCAAAACAAGACAGAAGCGGTTGAGCGCATTGCCATTTATGGCCAGAAACAAAAAACCCAGGCCGCCACAAAACTGAACCTGTCCGCCCTGGAAACGCCACAAGTCCTGAACGTTATCTCACAGGATCAAATTAGCGACTTCTCGCTGCGCGAAACCAATTCAATACTAACCTATGTGCCGGGGGTGACCGTAGAGCAAACAGAGACAGACAGAACCTACTACACCGCCAGAGGCTTTGATATTGCCAATTTCCAGTACGATGGCGTGGGCGTGCCTTTTTCCTATGGTTTAACCCAGGGCCACGACGATTCCGCACTTTATGAACAAGTTGAAGTGATCAAAGGCGCAACAGGTTTAACAACGGGCTTAGCCAATCCTTCAGCCACTATCAATTTTGTACGCAAGCGGCCAAGCAAGGATTTTCGCACTAAGATCACAGCATCGGCGGGAAGTTGGGATCAATATCGAATAGACGCAGATATGTCGGGGGAGTTGGTGGAAGACAGATTGCAAGGTCGCGTGGTCGTTGCCAAACAAGATGGTGACGCCTACCTTGACCGATACAGCAAGGACCTTAGCCTGTTCTATGCCGTGTTTTCTGGCCATATCAGCGACCGCAGCAAATTAACCCTAGCCCATACCAGTAATGACAATAAAAACCAGGGGAATTCTTTCGGCGCTTTGCCGTTGTTTTACGCCGATGGCTCACTGACGCATTACGAAGCGTCGACCAATACGGCCCCAGAATGGGCTTTTCAAGAGGTTAAACAACAGCGTACCTTTGCCGAACTAGAGCAGGAACTCAGCACAAACTGGCTGTTTAAAGCGGTTTACACCAGAAACATCCAGGATAAAGAGTGGCAGGCCATGTATTTATCCGGCGCGCCAGATGCACAAACCAACGAGGGATTGCTAGGGCATGCCAGCTTGTACCAGGCAAAGGACCGGGAACATATTGCCGACTTATACCTCAGTGGTAGCTTTTCTTTATGGGGACTTGAACACGATGTGGTTGTCGGCATAAATATGGCAGATATCAAACTAACCGGCCGTTCGGTGTATTCCTCAGAGTGGAATTACGCCCCTATTGGCGGCGATTGGCATAAAGGCAATACTGCGCGCCCCTCTTTCGATATTTATGATGCAGCCAGTCAGTCCACCGACATTAATCAGGATCTGAATTCTTACTATATTTCATCCCGGCTCAGAGCCAGTGAACAACTGTCGTTTTTACTGGGTGCCCGTACTATCGATATTGAGCAGGATGGTATCAGCTACGGAGCACCGCAAGCCATGTCAGATAAGGAAACCGTGCCTTATATTGGTTTAACCTATGAGGTACAGGATGGCACCGTACTCTATGCCAGTGCCAGTGAGGTCTTTAAAGCACAAACCTGGGTTGACGCCAACTTGACCCCATTGGGCTCCGTGCGCGGTGAAAGCAGGGAGATAGGCATTAAGCAAACCTTCTTTAATGCCCTGGCCACTTTCGCCGTATTTCAATCAGAGCAAGAGAATTTTGGTGAATGGATTGGACGCGACACCACCTCGGGATTAAACCTTTACCAAGGGGTTAACTTTGAAAGTTCGGGTTACGAAATTACACTGGCCGGAGAGATAACTGAGGATATCAACATCAGTGCAGGCTTCACCAAGGTTGATGTAAAAGATCAACATGGTGATTACACACGCCGTTTTATTCCTGCCAAACAATTAAAAATTGCCACGGCCTATGACGTCAGTACTTTACCAGGCTTGCGAGTTGGCGGCGGCATCAACTGGCAAAGTGAAATATATTACGCCAACACAGAGGTACAGGGCAGCTACGCTCTGGTCGATTTATTTGCCCAGTACAGTCTTACCCCCGCGATCCAGTTGGCATTAAACATTCATAATGCCACCGATAAGCAACACCGCTTAAGTCCACAATGGGGGCAAGCAAACTACGGAGCGCCCAGAAACTACATGGCATCGGTCAGCTGGCAGTTCTGATCCCTTGAGAATTAGCGCCCGCGATAGTCTGACGGTGCAATAAGGACGGCGCTGCTGCCAGCTGCACCAGGAATAAGGCGCAGGAGCCCAGTTGCAAATAAGAAAGCCACCCTAGGGTGGCTTTCATTCCTAAGCACTGGGTTATTTACTCCCCGCTACTTGTACCTGCATAAAGTTACCTTGTGCGCTGATACTCTTAACCCGGATAGTGGTACCGGTATGGGGATTAATTACCCCCGAGGTTGGCGTTTCCGGATTCCAATACTGGTTCATATCATCAAATATCGAGGCAGCAGGCTGCGAAGGGTGATATGAAGGCTGACTTAAAAAGTGCAGCACCAGCTCATCGGTATCTGACAAGCCAAAGGTAGAGTCATAGGACTGGATCCTGGAGCGCCACGGCATGCCATCGGCTCGATACATGGTTTGTGGATGTGCATCAATGGGCAGAATCAGACCAGAGCCAGGGTGAGCGCTGGTGCTGTTATCGGCCTCAGAACTATCCCAGTAGCTGACAAGCAAGCCGTCCTGATAGGCATAATGTTCCACCCAGTTACCCAGCACAGGATTATCCAAAAAACCAAAGTTATAGGGGCCGGTGCGCAGGCTATCGTCAAAGCCACGATAATTGCGAAACTCAGCAATGTAGGCATTAAAATGGCTGGATGTCGCCGTACCTGTGGTGGCCAGGAAGCCGGCGTAATCCCATCCTTCGGGCATCTCGGCATCTTCAACAGGTAAAGAAGTGATCGCTATGTTGTCCACCAGAAAACCTGAATTTACCACCGCCGCATCCGTGACATAGCGCAAGGCTAACATCACTTCGCCGCTATAGGCTGACAGATCAGCGTTCATGCTTACCCAGGCTCCGCCTGATGAACCGGTAATGCCAAAGCCCAGGTTGTTACCATGAGGATCGGTATTGCTGGATAGGTCGGTTTCCAACATCGACCAGTTGACGCCGCCATCGGTAGACACGGCCAGGTAGGCATAATCCCAGTCCACCTCAATATCATAGTTAACCTGTGCACTGAAGCTGGCATTGGCCGGCAACATAAAGGTTTTAGCCATACTGTTATTGAGGTTGTTGCCTTGTCCGCTGTACCAGAAATAATCGCCAGCATAAGGCATACCTATGGTGGTGACTTTTTGCTTATCCGGCAACAGTACAATTAATGCCTGTGCTTGTTTAGTGTTGGCCGTAGCCGGCCCCAACTTATGCTCGGACTTTTGCCCGGCAGAGGCCAGTTCATAGTTCAACCACCCTAACTGTAGTTTCTCCCAGGCCCCCATATGTGTGGGCTTAGTACCTATGCCATTCTCAGCCTGCCCATCATTGCCATACGAACCAGAAGACATCAACGTCCAGAAGGCTGTGGAGTTTTCACAAGCGGAACCACAAGTGTTGCCCGAGGTGTCATAAAGATCCGGTAACCCCAAATCATGGGCATATTCGTGGGCAAAGACCCCCACTGCACCATTTTCAGGCTCAACGGTATAATCACCAATCCAGTAGTTGGAGTTACCCACACGCACCCCGCCAAAGGGCACCACATCGCCGTTAGCCAAGGTCGGGCCACCGGCTCCTATGGCGGTAAGCTGAACGTACCAGCGATGACTCCAGATGGCATCGCTGCCCTGAGCCCCGCCACCGGTCTCCTGCCCTTCACCGGCATGCACGGCCTGAAAGTGGTCAATATAACCATCGGGCTCATCAAAGTTACCGTCGCCGTCATAGTCATATCTGTCCCAAACATCAAACTGACTAAGGTAAGCATTGATATCATCAGTACTCATGCCATCGGCAATTTGTTGGTTGTACCAGGCTTCGGTGGCATCCCTGACAAACCACCAGGTGGTCTGACAGACGATAGAGCCACAATAATCCCGACCATAATGCGCCGCCCGGTAGGGAACCGTGACCCAGTCGCTGATATCACCATTGACGGTGTAGCGGTTGGCGGAGAGTTCAATGTAAAAGTTACGCATTGAGATAGCCCCAGGCGCCTCGGAGAAAAGCAAGTCTAAATAATGTTCGCGGCTAAAATCAGCCGTCCAGATAGTTGAATTATCGACGGCGCGATCCGGTTGTGGGATTTCATTATGCAAAGGCCCGGGCGTTCCCCCCTGCAGGATACCGAAGGGGGATTCCAATTCGCCAAATTGACCGAGTACCGTCCAGATGGACTCCTCCCCTTCGCGTTCCAGCTCAACATATTGGCCTTTGGCCACCTGATGAGATTTCCCGCTTCGGCTGGCAGCCGGATTAGACAGCTTCTTTTCCAGGGCTTGCTGGCGTAGGGCACGACGACGCTGCTCCAAAGGGTGAGGCATATCATCCTTGACATGACCATAATTGACTCCGGCCTTATCTGGAGGTAATTGCTGGGCGGCATTTGCACTTAACACGCCACCAAACAACGCAGAGACCCCCAAGACAAGCACAAGATTCTTGTTGTTTGTCATGTCACTATCTCCGAGAGAGAATAATTGAATTGTGATAATCGGGATGCAGCCAAGGCAAAGAAGGTCGCCAGGCATCAACCAGATGACCCAGACAACAGGACAGGGTTTATTAAGGGTAGAAAACTTTATTGCTTTCGCGAGTCTTTAAGGGGAGGAAAGTGGAAAGATTTATTCCCAACACAAGGTAGACACTCATCATTCAGGCCTTCCCAACGAATGTACAAGTCGGGACTCTTCTTGTAGTGCCCAGTGCAATCGTTGTTCAGGAATGCGGTAGTTGGCGCGTTTTCTGACTTCTTTACCAAGTCTGACCACCGACAACACCAGACGATGAGATACAGTATTTGCCTGGAACTTCCGCTGTCACCCGAGTTTTTTGATAACCTGGACGTTTCCGGTATCAGCCGTTTTGATTCCTTTTCTCTTTACGGGCCTTGATTTTAATCACCGGGCTGTTGTCGTCGCGCGACAGGCATGCTTTGTCATGGCCGTTGTTGAAGGTCAGTTCTACCGGCTGGCCTTGCTGTTTGGCCCGTTGGGCGATGGCCATTTTGGTGGGCAGGTCTTCATCCCCGGCAAAGCCCAGCACCTGCCAGCCCAGCCCCTCCAACTGGATAAAAGTCTTCTCCTCGGTTGGATACAACATCTGCACCTTGGCATCCGGGCATTTGACGTTGGCCTGGGCTAGTGTGCTGACCAGTAGCAGCAACAAGCCTGTTAGTATTTTTTGCATTTTTATTGCTTTGACCTTTTGATTAAAGTCATATTTCTATCTCTCGTGCGCGGTGCAAGACTTGATCCCTTGACTAATAAGGAACAGCTATTTAACGCAAGACTGAAGCCAATACAGCCAAGTAAAGTAAAAGAAGACTACCACCAAGTACATTGTTACCCAGATAAAAAGAGACACCAATAATACCGATGAAGGCAACATTCATGAAAAAATATCTGAATTTATTGGCGTTATTGCTTTTCCTCTTTTGCATCATTTAGCCCCTAACATCCAATTAACACCGGGATTTGTTTTTGTAGCATTTTCAATAATGCGAGCATCTGTTCGAGTTTGACTCAACTCCTTATAGTTTGGTCTGTGATAATTAGATCTAAAACCTCTAAATTTATCCTTAATTAGGTTCCTTCCTCTTACTAGCATCCTAGCAACATTTCTTTCAGAATATCCGCTAGCCAACAAATGTGTCCTGAATGCAGAAAGTTGTTTCATGCTATTCACGTAACTCTGCCTTATTCCTCCTGCTAATCCGCCACCAAAAACACCTGTCGTCAGTGTGAATGTTGTATTGCCTATATTCTCTTTAGTCATAGTTGCAGCAAGAGTTCCCATTATTGGGTTATCTCTTGCAATCCAATAGTCAACGGCACGATCCGCAGCAGATGTTACTTGATCCAATCGTTTGTTCCACATCGACTGGAACTCCCCCCAATAACTAACTTCACTTGGAGGGTTGGCATCTTTGTTTTTACTTATTTCTCCCTGCCCCTGAATATCCGCTGTAGGAGTAGCATTTCCCGAAACTGTGCCCTGAGTGTTTTTCGCCCCATTGGCAGCCCCTCCAACGCCAGTGTAAGCAACACCTACCGCTGATCCACCAATGGTATTCGTTCCACCAACAGGCGCATCTCGTTTAATCTTACTCCCTGTTACTGTAACTTTCTGACGACGCTTTTCTGGCTCTTCTGCTGTATACCCACTCGGATCAGTTCCAGCCAAAGGGTTATTCATAATATACGAATAAGGGTTAATACTCTGGCTATTGCCGGGGCTTTGAATAATGGGGTCGACACTTAAGAATCTGCCAACATTGTAATCGTACACCCGCCCGTTCATATGAATCAGTTGCACTTCATCCATATGCCGATGGTCGGTAAAACCTTTGCGACTGATTGCCAGATTGTTGACACCTTCTATCGGCATATAGTGGCGCAACTTGGCAACATCCATCATCTCTCCGTCCCAATGGCGCGGCTTACCAAACGGGTCGTATTGTCTGCGGGCCGTCACCAGCCCACCTTCATTGGTATAGGTCACGGCACTGCCCAGCCGGTCCCGGTGCGTGTACGCCAGGCTATAGCCGTCCTGGGGTTGATAACCCACGATGGCGATATCCTCTACGTATAATCGCCAACTGCCGTCACTGCTTTGTTCGTAGACCTTGTCTACTTCATAGGTCACCAGGTCGCTCCGGCTTTCTTTTACCCTTTGCAGGTCAGCTGCATAGCTGTACTGAATTGTTTCTCCATCCCGACTGACCTGCGTCGGCTGCCTGAAACTGTTGTAGGTCAGGCTTAGCCCGTCACCGCTTAGCAGGTTACCCTGGGCGTCGTAATTGAAATTGGCATTCAGCCCCATAACCTTAGATATTTGTCTGACCGCATTAGGGCCAGCATTTCCGCCTGCACTTTTATCCCGGTTACCGAAATTTGCTAAGTAAATCCAGATGGGGAACTGGTGCGAATAGAATCGTCACCTCTCGACAAAAAAATGACAAGAAACCGATTACCGGACGGAGATTCGCTTTATCACATCCCGATATTATTCAATATACCGGGAGGGATACTGCTGTTTACTTGACACGGCTGATTAATAGATGCCCCCTTGATCTTCAATGAATTTTATCGATTATTTGTGGGGATTCCTCAGATACTGATCCGTCTATTTTCTTTTCTATTCTTCCATTTTCATTAGGAATAGCCTGGACTGTCTCTCCTTGCGTAGCAATCTACTGTTGAGATCTTCCAGTGCCCGTTTTATTGCAAGCATTTAATTTATATCTGACCATTTTCATTGCTTTTTATTGTATCTTTAAGGGTTGATATGCTTTTCTATAAAATCCTTTAGAGATGCCCGCCTTACTTTTTCAGAAATTACAGACAGCTCACTTCCAAACTTTGAAGAATCAATATTTAACAAAGCTAGAACCGCCTTCTCTGCCAAACCTTCTCTTTCTTCTTCAATAATTGCAAACAATACTCCGGCATCACTCTCATCACCAACCCAACCCAATGCCGTAACAGCTTCCTGAATAAAAGCCCCATTTCTAGACTTAATGAATCCAAGTGCATAACTTCTCATATCCTGCAACTCATAATTTGCCAATCCATTCTTAACTCCTTGACCGATTAAGGCTGCAACAACCAATTTAACCGAGGGGATTCCAAATATATCAACATAGTATTTCCCTTCCCCCTTGTAATTCCAAATGCAATTCAGCTGCTCAAGTCTACTTTCTTTATCTGAATTCAGCCACCCGGAATAAATCATATTAGAAAGTCGCAAGATAGCATCTTCACAGACAAACCTTTGTCCCAAATCATTTACATCTGGATAATTCTTGCAGCCATTAACTAAAACATCATTAGCCGCAACATGTACCTTATTCCACCAATCATCAGCATAAACTTTGGATTCAGATAAAAAACAAACACCTATTAAAGCTAGAAAAATTCTATTCATCTATTTTATTCCAAGAGGGGTTGGCCAAGACTACTATGATATCTAATAAATGTTCCCGGAAGTGGGGAGCGCAACTTTTCAAAAACTGGTGGATTGGAGTATTCACCCCTGATCACATGGCTTTTATCCTCTGACAGAGACATCCAAGAAGTCTTAGTACTGAGGGGACGATGAATATCCCCAAAAGGCATGCTGTCCTCATCCAAGGCGTAATAATATCACTCACCTTAACAATGAAATTCATTTCTTACTCCTTGATTCTTGTACACTGAAACCTTACAGCTTGAATATCGATTCCGGTCATAAGCCAACCACTCTTACAGGAATTTATGTAACTACGGTACTCTTGCTGGCCAATTTCGAGCAGTTCATGAACTTCTGTTAATATCAGATCGTCTGATGAGCTACATTTTATGACGCCACTTCTTTTAACCGAGGTTAGTGCACTTCCTTCACCACATTTTTCAAGTCCATCAGCCAAAGAAGCTGATATTTCAGAAATAGAAGATGTATTACTGCGAGCGACAGCACAAAGAACCGAATTGGTATGAAAATTAATGCCTGTTATAAAGCCCACCTGACAATCCCAAGTATCAGATTCATGGTTATCAGAGGCGAGCGTATACTCAATAACATCAGCATTTAATGGAAGCGAATTGACAAGTAAAGCAAAGAGAAAATAAAATATTTTCATATTCTTCCCTAATTTTTTTAATTTATCTAAAGGATAGTTAGTAATATATACAGACTTATAGCAAGTGATTTTTTAGAACTTAAACCCATAAGAACAGCTCAATAAACAACCAAAAGATGCTACAAAAAACTACTTGCCTCTATGCCCTTCTTTAAATCAACAAAACGCCCTGACAATATGCGGAACAGCACGATGCTGCATGGATAGGCAGACATAATCGCGCACCTTATCCGCCGGGTAGCCGAATAAGCCGAAGCGATTTTCCTTGTGATGACTAATAACGACGATATGTTCTGGAGTGCCGTCAATACACCCCAGGAAAGGGTCTAGTACCGGTATCTGGTATTTTCCCATCTGGATAACACCCATGCGCTTACCATCAATATAGGAATAACGGTCAAATACCGGGTTGTCTAAAATAGCGTAGACGGCGAATTTGGGGATCTGGACGCAGCGGCCTTGCCACTCCAATTCCACTAGCTGCAAAGTATCAAATAATGACAGGATACTTTCGGGTAACTTGTTGGCGTACATAGCTTCCCCCCAATAAATTGTATGGTTAATTTGTCGTGTTGCGTCTCTCTTTTTGGTTCGGTGAAGATCATGGTGGAACAGAAAATTACACTATGACTATAGCTGGCAATTTGCGTTTCAGCGACAAACAGCGCCAAAGCCGCGGTCAAAATTTCAAATAAAAATCACGGCAAAGATGCTTATACGCGTCGGTATAGTGATTATGCAGGTCATAAATACTCAGATGCTGGGTATCGACCTGAGAAGTCTGCTGATAGCCCAGTTCTGCCAGTACACGAGTGGGGGCTTTGTCCTGCCGGCTTTTCACCCAAAGCTGGCGCTGTAAGTGTAATCCCCTAGCCTCCGCCATATCGATTAACGCGAATGCTGGCTCGGTGGGAAGCACAAAAGCAAATCGTCCATGCCTGGATAACCCGCTACAAACAGATTCGATCAGTTGTGGATGGCTCAGTTCCCCGGTATGCCGCGCTTGCTGTCGCTGCACGTCGAATTGTTGCCCATGGGGAAAATAGGGAGGATTGCTGATAATCAGGTCATACTGTTGATGAACATCAATGGCCTGCAGGGCCACACAATCAAAAGACAACTTTTCAGGCCAGGGACAACGCAATCCATTCTCCCAAGCCTGAGCAATAGCGCTACTATCGATATCTATTCCCAATATCCGGCTATCAACAGCACTTTTTTGCGCCATCATAATGGCTAAAAGGCCACTGCCCGTGCCTATGTCCAGAATATTTGTCGCTTGCAGTACATTAACCCAACTGCCCAACAAAATACTGTCGGTACCCACTTTCATGGCGCATTGTGCGTGACCAATAAAGAACTGTTTAAAAGCAAAACCGCCCTGCCCCTTAGCCAAAATGCTGCAACCCTATCATTTGCTCCGCCACTGTCTCGGCGCCCACTGGCCGGTACTTCGCTAGTCGTCCGCGCAGCAAGGGCGAATATATTGGTGCAAACATAGCCGCCAAACGCTCAGCTAACCTAAACTCCTTACGCTCACCGAGCAGCAACGAAGGACGCACCGGTGCCGGCCGATTTAATCCATCCAGGGCGAAAATAGCCTCCTCCAGCTCACCTTTGGTCCGTAGATAAAAGCTACGGCTGCGCGCATCGGCACCAACCGAGGAAATCCACACAAAGCTAAGCGCCTGGTGCATTGCTGCTAACTGTGCAGCCTGATACACCAGCTCGAAATCCACATCGCGAGACGCCTTTTTACTGCCGGCTTGCTTAATGGTGGTACCTAGACACACATAAACATGGGACACCTGAAAATACTCACCATAGTGCTGCAAACGAGAAAAATCCGTTATCACTTCCCGACAGTTGGCGCTTGCCAGGCCGGCAGAGGCTCTTACCAGGCACGTGATTTGGCGATAACGCGGATCGTTTTTAAGTTTGGCAACTAATGTGCTGCCCACCAGGCCAGTAGCCCCTAATACCAAGGCCGAACAGAGTTTTGCCGGTGTCATGTGTACCTACAGGTTAAGAATCAATAGAATGAATGCCGAATTGTCCGCACATTCTGCGCTGCGGCACTATTAAATCAGGATACCAACAAAAATGAAAAGACTAGCGACGTTGCTGGGTTTGGCCATGGCAAGCACCAGCCTTAGCCTGTCAGCCGAATCACTCAGTATTGAACGTATTTTTTCATCTCCCTCACTGGATGGCGATGCACCGATCAAACTGCGAATTTCACCTGATGGCAGCCGGGTTACTTTCCTCAAGGGCAAAGAAAGCGATTATGAACGCTACGATTTGTGGGAATACCATATCGACAGCGGCAAAACCCGTATGCTGTTTGACTCAGACAAGCTACATAGCGGCCCTGAGCAGTTATCTGATGAAGAAAAGGCTCGTCGTGAAAGGCTGCGCCTACACGGCAGCGGCATTGTGGATTACCAGTGGTCTGACGATGGCAAGGCCTTGCTGTTCCCCTTAGCTGGTGATGTATTTTATTACCGCCTGGGTGATAAGCAAGCCAAGCGTTTACTGGCCACCCCCGAGTTTGAAACTGACATTCGCTTTTCCCCCAGGGCGAACTACATCAGCTTTGTGCGCGAACAAAATCTGTATGTAAAGAATATCAAAAGCGGCCAAGAATCGGCCATCACTACCGACGGTAAGGGTCCCATCAAATATGGCATGGCTGAGTTTGTCGCCCAGGAGGAAATGGGCCGGATGACAGGTTATTGGTGGTCACCGGATGAGAGCCAGATTGCCTATACCCGTATTGATGAATCGCCGGTGGAAGAGATTATCCGCAGCGAAATCTACGCCGATTCCATCAAAATGATCACCCAACGCTACCCCAGCACAGGCACCCCCAATGTGAAGGTTGCTTTGGCAGTGGCCAGCCTTGAAGATAAAAAACCTCATTGGGTCGATTTAGGTGACGAGGAAGATATCTACCTGGCTCGGGTAAAATGGTTGCGTGACAGCCGTCATTTGAGTTACCAGTGGCAAAGCCGTAATCAGCAGCACCTGGCACTGCGCCAGGTTAATACCGACAACTGGCAACAGAAGACCCTGGTCGAAGAAACCGCGCCAACCTGGGTAAATCTTCAAGATGACCTCACCTTCCTGCGTCACAGTCCTCAGTTTATCTGGCCATCCGAGCGTGACGGCTTTAAACATCTTTACTTGTACAACAATGACGGCACTTTGTTACGCCAACTCACGAAAGGCAAATGGGTGGTAGATGACATCGTTGCGGTGGATGAAACCAATAAGCTGGTGTATTTCACGGGCCGCAAAGATACCCCTCTGGAAAAGCATTTGTATAAAGTCAGTCTGAACGGCGGAGAAATCACCAAAGTCAGTCAGCGCAGCGGATTTCATGGCATCAGTTTTGACAGAAAAGCCCAAGTTTATGTAGACAGGTTTTCCACGATTAACACCCCGCCACAGGTGAGCTTGCATAAAGCCGACGGTAGCCGACTGGCTTGGCTGGCCGAAAACGCATTGGATGACAAACACCCGCTAAATGCTTATCAGCAACAATGGGTAAAGCCTAGCTTTGGTAGCTTTACCACGGACCAGGGCGTTGAGCTCTTTTACCGTATGTATACCCCAAAAACTCTGAAAGCAAAGCATCCTGCCATTGTGTATCTGTACGGCGGCCCTCATGCTCAGGTTGTCACCAATAGCTGGGCAGGTAACCGCGGCCTGATGTTCCAATACTGGGCAAGCCAGGGTTACGTGGTATTCAGCCTGGATAACCGTGGCTCAAATTACCGCGGCAAAGCCTTTGAAGATGCAATTTACCTGAATATGGGTGATGTGGAAGTTCAGGATCAGATTGAAGGGGTCAAGTTCCTGCGTCAGCTCCCCCATGTGGATGCAGAGCGTATCGGTGTGCACGGACACAGTTACGGTGGCTATATGACATTGATGAGCATGTTTAAAGCCGGTGATTACTTCCAGGCTGGTGTATCCGGTGCGCCGGTCACAGATTGGCTGTTGTATGACACCCACTACACCGAGCGCTATATGGGTCATCCAGCCGAAAATACGCAAGGCTACGAAAAATCCTCGGTCTTCCCCTATGCCAAAGATCTGAAAGGCGACTTACTGATCTATCACGGTATGGCCGATGACAACGTACTCTTTACGCACAGTACCAAGCTGTACAAAGCCCTGCAGGATTTAGCCATTCCCTTTGAGGTAATGGATTATCCGGGTAAAAAGCACGGTATACGCGGTAAACAAACGCAAATCCATCTGAACCGCACGGTGACCAACTTCTTTGACCGCCATCTTGGCAACGCCCAATAGCAGATTACGCCCAGGATTTATCCTGGGCGTCTTTTTGTTTACTCACAAAGTTGGCCAGCTCATCAATGGCCATCGGCATAGCCAACAAATAGCCCTGCGCTTCCTGGCATCCGCAAGCAGTTAAACATTGCAGCTGTTCACTGGTCTCCACCCCTTCTGCCACCACATTAATGCCAAAGCCTCTGGCCATTGCCGTAATCGCCTCAACAATGGCAATAGTGCGGGGCTGCTTAAGCAAATCGCGAATAAAGGCCCGGTCTATTTTCACTTCATCAATGGGCAACTCTTTGAGCATCATTAATGAGGTATAGCCGGTACCAAAATCGTCAATGGCAAAACGCAGTCCTTTTTGCTTCAGTCTGGCCAATTGCAACACGCTGGCATTCAAGTCAGTCAGTGCCGCCGTTTCGGTAATTTCCAACTGCAAAAACGGGAGTAACTGCGGCACCGCATTAAGCTCCTGCTGCAACACCTCCATTAAAGCCGGGTTACTGAATTCAAGGGCTGAAATATTCACCGATACTCTGGACAGGCCATTACCCAATAGCCCCGCCTCCACCAGCTCACTGGCAGTTTGCCTGACCACGAATGCCGACAGCGCGGATATCAGATTATGTCTCTCCGCCAAGCCAACAAAATGCTCGGGAGAAACCCAGCCATGACGAGGATGCCGCCATCGCAATAACACTTCACAGCCGCTAATCTGGCCACTGGCGGTATTAAACTGAGGCTGGTAAACCAAAGATAAGCTTTGACTCTCAATGGCCTGGCGCAGGTCAGAGACCAACATTTGCCTCTCATGCTCGGCTTCTGACAAGGCCCGATTAAATAAACGGATACTATCCGGCCCCTCCTGCCGCGCACTGGCCAAAGAGGCCGATGATGCCAGCAATAAAGCCCTGGCATTGTCGCCGTCATCAGGCCCCAGCGCCACGCCGATGCAACAGCTAACCTTGAGGTTATGCTCTGCAGCGACCTGTGAAAAATAACGGTTCAGGATGATAGCCTGTTGCTCCCAGTCACCTTGACCGGCAGTGACACTACGCGCCACCACAAACTGGTCGGTACCAAGCCTGGCTAATAAGGTATCCGCCTGGTAACAGGCTCGCAGTTTATCCGCCAATGCTTTTAAAAAACTATCCGCTCCCCGATAACCAAGCTGCTGATTTAATGACTTAAAGTTATCAATATCCAAATGCAGTAGCAGCACTTTCTGCTGCTTGGCTGCGGCGGCATTAAGTAGCTCTTTTAGGTAACTGATACATTGGTGATGACGATACAAGTTGGTCAGGGGGTCACGCTGACCCAGTCGCTCAAAACGACGCAGCGCCTGGCGAATCAGCCAGTACAATAGCAATGCATTGACGGCTACATAGAGCCAACCTTTATAGGTCTGTAGCTGGGTCATCAGGGCAAGGTCGGTAATGGTGTTTTGCAGAGCCAGATCGGAGAACATGATCCAGGCGGCCCCAAACAGGAAATAGATGGCAGCGATTACCGCTGCCAATCTAGAAATGCGCTTCATACCGAAACAGCGCCTAGTTAAACATCCAGTTAGCCAGGCTACGCTGAATCCCTACAGCAGTATTTTTCTTCAATTCCTTTTTGAGCGGCTCCGAACTACCGGATATCCAAATTCGTAATTCAGCATCCATATCGAAATGGCCTGCCGTTTCCACTTTAAACTGGGTAATCGCCCGATAGGGTATAGAATGATACTCAACCTTTCGGCCGGTTACGCCCTGCTTATCAATCAACAGCAAACGTTTGTTAGTAAACACATACATATCGCGGATAAGCTTATACACTCTATCTATCTGTTCATTTTCAGCCAGAATCGGCGCAAGCTCTTCAGCAACTTCGCTTTTGTCCACCTCAGAGGCGTTGCCCAACAAAGCATCAAGAAATCCCATCGGGGCACTCCTGTATTTCAATAGCCCCTAGTAATAACAGAGATATCAAAGGAGTGCCAGAATCAAACCGCGCTCAGGTGCCGAATGACGACTTTCTGCTCTTTTAACAGATGCTGTAACGGAGCTGGCTTACCTAATGCAAATCCCTGTGCGAAGCTCACCCCCAGTTTGGTCAAAGCCAGCCGGGTTTCCTGGTCAGATACAAATTCCGCGACTGTTAGTTTTCCCATACTGCTGGCAATTTCATGAATGGCTTTTACTGTGGCGTAATCACTGCGATCCCGACACATATTACGCACAAATGAACCGTCGATTTTAACGTAATCAACGGCCATGTTTTTAAGGTAGGTAAAAGAGCTCATACCCGCACCGAAGTCATCTAATGCGAAACGGCACCCCAGTTCTCGCAATACATCAATAAAACGGCTGGCGGCGGCCAGATTCGTCACGGCCGCGGTTTCAGTAATTTCAAAGCAAATCTTCTCTGGTGGCACGCAAGAGTGGCGTAAGCGCAAAACGATCTTATCAAGGAATTCATCATTGCCCAGCGTCATTCCGGATAAATTAATGGCGCATTTGTCTAAGGCTTCTAAATGCACCGGATGTTGTTCCAAAGCCGTGATGGTGCTGTTAAATACCCACTCATCCAATTTGTTCATTAAGCCATATCGCTCAGCTACGGGAATAAAAACACCGGGGTTAAGGTACTCTCCCTTCACACTTAACATACGCAGCAAGATCTCATAATGTCTGCCGCTGGCGACTTGATTTAAGGGCTCGATAGTTTGATAAAACAGCTCAAACCTGTCTTCCAACAAGGCTTTTTGGATCTCATTCACCCACTCCAGTTCGCTTTGTTGATAATTCAGTTGCTGATCACTGGCATCAAACACATGATAACGATTGCGTCCCAGGTTCTTAGCGCTGTAGCAGGCATGATCGGCCGCCTTAATCAATGCTTCACTATTAGTGGTCTGCATGTTGATTTCCGCCACCCCGATACTGGCACCGATATGAAAGACCTTGTCTTCCCACACAAAACGAAAACTGCGTATGGCATTAAGCATATCGCTTAACTTATCCAGCACTTGGCCCACCGACAGATCCGCATACACCAGACAAAACTCATCACCACCAACGCGGGCAAGAATATCGCCGGATTTAAGCGACGTACCTAGCAAATTTGCTACCTGTCGCAATAACTCATCGCCGGCCTGGTGCCCGCATGAGTCGTTAACCAGCTTAAACTGGTCCATGTCGATATAACAAAGCGTAGATACCGAGGCTTGTTGACGCACTAACCCTAAGCGTTCCTTCAGCAAACGGTCAAATGCATAGCGGTTATATAAACCGGTTAACTGATCATGATTGGCCTGATAATACACTTGCTGCTGCAACGCCAAGTCGGCAGTCACATCACGGCCGATACCCTCTACAGCAATAAGTTTACTGTTATCATCAAACACCGGTGAATCCCGGTATTCAATGTGCCGGATGCCCCCATCCTGGCTGAAATACTCCACCACATAGGGATCCGGCCGCTCACCGGCCAATAGTTGTCTGCGGATCTGCTCAGCATTATCGGGGGTGCGTTTTACACAATGTCGATAGTTCAACTTAAAATATTCGGGCCGATAACCGAGTACATCCTGAACACTGTTACTCACATAACTGATGCGCCCGGTCAGATCATGGGAATAAACAAAATGCCCATTTAACCCGTCCACCAAACGGCGAAACTTTTCTTCGCTTTCTTTGAGTGCCTGCTGGCTAAGACGCCGGGCCGTAATGTCACGCACAGTAATGGCGATACCGTTACCAGCCTTCACCACCTGAATCTTTATCCATTGGGCGCTAATCAGGGGGCTGTTGGTTTCCAGGTACTGCTCATGAGCTTTGCCACTTTGACAAACCTGGATGCACAGCGCCAATAACTGAGGATGATTAAAGGCCTGAAGTTGTTCAGACAGTAATTTTAGCTTTAGCTGCTCAATGCCTGGCGCAAACATCTTCTGTGCAACCTGATTCGATTCCACCAGCTTAAAATCCAAAATTTGCTGCTGTTGTGTTAACGCCTGTAGTACCAAAATAGCGTCAAGTGAAGACTCACTCGCCGCTTTATAACGCTGCTGGGACTGATTCAGTTTAAAGGCGCTGCGCAACTGCCGACGAAGAAAGATACTGATGACCAATGACATCAGCACCCCGATGGCCATGACAATTCTGCCTATTTCAAAACCGCCACGATTGCCCTGCAGCTTAAGCAACCATGGCCGCCCGACAAATTGAATTGACTGTGCAATCACAGGCTCATGCCCATTGAGCATGCCATTTGCCATCAGTTGGTGCTCACCATCAGACAAAATCAGGCTGAAATCAGAGCCAATTAACTCTCCCACCATGGCCGACAGGGTGCTTTGTAAATCAAAGCTGGCAGCCACAAATCCATAGCGGGTGTCATAAGGGTTAATCGCCCGGCCAACTATTGCAAAATACTGACCATTTGGGGCCTGTACTAATGCATTGGTAAAGTCGGTTTTTTGTCCGCCCGTCAGCACTAGGCCAAAATCGGACAATGGCCGATACAAACGGCTGCCCCGATCCGTACTTTTAATGTTCCACTGCACTTGTTGGTGCGCATCCGCCCAAACAATATCATCAAATCCGGGCAGGACATGCTGCATAGTCACAGCGTGCGCATTAAACCAATCGGTTGGGTTGGGATGGTATTCAGGCCAGGTAGTCATCAAGTCTGTCAGGGCTCGTTGACGATCGGCAGAGAAAACTTCGATAGTATTGGCCACCTGCTGTGCAACAATACTTGCCTTAGCCGCCAAACGCCGCTGCTCCTGGTCTTCCAGATATAAACTGAATAGCGCAAATATCAGGCACAAGATCAAAAACAGGCTAAGGGGTAACCCATTGACCCTGTTCAAAGGCTTAAACTGCATAACCCCTGATCACTAGGAAGGCATCAAGGCTCGCAGTGTAAGCAGAAAAAATGACAAAAATGTGAAGCTAACGCACGAAATTTAACAACACCTGAGCGTGAAGATTCGCAGCCCTAAGGAACAGTGTAGCCCCGCGCAGCCTCCAGTAAGCTAAACCATTGTTGACGGCTCAGCTTGATATCTACCGCTGCCGCTTGTTGTCTAACCCGTTCGATATTGCCGCTACCGATAATAGGAATTGGACAACTTGGCAACGCCAACACAAAGGCCATTAGCACCTGGTCCAAGCTGGCGTTGTGTTGCTCGCCAATTGCCTCGGCGCATTCACGTAACGCTTTATACTGGAAGTCATGGAACACGCCCCCACCACCCAAGCATGACCAGGCCATGGGTTTTACGCTTTGCTGCTGAAGATAATCCAAATTACCATCGAACAAATACTCAGTATGAATTGCACTGATTTCCAGTTGATTGGTGACAAGGGGAAAGTCGAGGCGCGATTGCAACAGCGCAAACTTGGCTGCTGAAAAGTTAGAGACACCAAAATGCTTCACCTTACCTGACTGCTTGAGCCGGCTAAATGCCTCTGCGACGGCGTCAGCGTCCATCAATGGGTCTGGACGATGGATAAGCAACACATCCAGATATTCCGTGTGCAGCTCTCGCAAAGAACGTTCGGCAGCAGCAATAATGTAGTCGCGATCATTATTGTAGTGAACCACCTGTACATCAGGTTGCATCTCGCACGGAAAGAGGATGCCGCACTTCGACACGATTTCTATTTTGTCCCTCAGTCCGGGCGCCAGTTTCATCGCCTGTCCAAATAATCCTTCTTCGGTGAACGCACCATAGACATCAGCGTGATCTGTAGTGGTAATCCCAAGCTCCAGCCCCTGTTCAACAAAGCGAAGTATATCCTGGGCTTGCATGTTCCAATCGTTTAAACGCCAATACCCTTGCACCACAGGGGAGAAACTCAATTGCTCAGGAACCACATTCACTCGTTGCATACACAACCTCACGCGCTGCTACTTTTGCCGCATAGTATCAGAAGGTGATAACGGGCGGTCACAAATTATCCGTCCCTAAGTCTTCTTGAATCCACCAAGGCAACTCTACAGGGGTAAATAAGCGTGCTACATTGCTCCCTTACCTTTCCAAGGAGAACTCATGCAGCTACCAACCTTTGATGATGTGCTCGCCGCAGCACAACGTATTTCCTCACATGTACATCGTACTCCCATTCTCAATTCCAGCCTGCTGGACAGTTGGTTGGGGCATCGGGTTTACTTCAAGGTTGAGGCATTGCAGCGTATCGGCGCGTTCAAATTGCGAGGGGCTATTAACGTGCTGGCCTGGTTGGAAGGGCGCGGGGAGTTACCCAAGCGAATCGTCGCGAACAGTTCAGGTAATCATGCACAAGCAGTCGCCTACGCTGCCAGTTTGTTCGATATACCGGCCACGGTTTACACCACCAAGGCGGTATCCAGAGTCAAAGCGGCTGCTACCTTGTACTATGGCGCTGAACTGGCACAGTTTGATACCCGCAGCGAAGCAGACGCGGCCGTCGCTGCGGCGGCTGAGCAGCCTGACACTATGTGGATCCCGCCTTTTAATCATGCGCAAATTATTGCCGGCCAAGGCACTGCAGCGCTTGAAGCCTTGCAAGACCTAAAACAGATAGACGGCGTGTTTGCGCCTGTGGGTGGTGGTGGTCTGATGGCCGGCACACTGCTGGCTACCCGTGGTCTGTGCCCAAATGCGCAGGTGATAGGGGCTGAACCACTGGCGGCAAATGACGCCGCGAACTCGTTACGAGAAGGAAAGATAGTCCCCTTGCCTAAGCCGGCAATAACCTTAGCCGATGGGGCCGCCACACCCGCCGTCGGTGAGTTGACCTTCCCCTTTTTGCAACAACTGGATGATTTTTACGAAGTGGACGAAGCTCAAATAGCCTACTGGACTCAGTGGTTGCAACATTTGCTGAAAATCCATGTAGAGCCTACCAGTGCAATGGCAATGGCTGCCGTTGTTGGCTGGCTGCAAGAACAAGAAAAGCCAAGTTCAGCCCTGGTTATTTTATCTGGGGGAAACATTGACCAGACCCGCATGCAACAGATCTGGCAAACCGACTATCTCGACCAACCGCCCATTTTAGTGGATTGACCGAAAAGCTATTGCACAGACATTGGACAAGCAATGGCTTCATGCTAAAAAAGAACAAAAAACAGCCAGACCACCGGCAACCTAACAGGATGTAGATATGAAAATGCGTTTCCTTCTCTCCAGCGCGCTACTTTTAGTTTGCTCAGGTGCCTTTGCCGCCCCGACCGCTATTACCAACGTTAAGGGGTACCACATCTTAGCACAAAGCGGTTTAACACAATTTGATACGCTGGTGTTTGAGCAAGGAAAGGTGCTGGCCAGTGGAAATGCAGACCTACTGAAACAATACCCTCAAGCCAAGGTGCTAGATGGGAAAGGGGAAACGCTGTTGCCTGGCCTGATTGACGCCCACGGTCACTTACTGGGTTTGGGTGAAAATCTTCTACAAGTGGATTTGCGCGGTCTGTCCAGCGCCCATGCATCCGCCGAGGAAGTGAAACGTTATCATAGGGCCAACCCGACACTGGATTGGGTGGTGGGACGAGGATGGAATCAGGTTTTATGGCCACAAAAGGCCTTCCCTACCGCCAGTCAGTTGGATGAATTTATCCCCGACACGCCGGTATGGCTAGAGCGCGTGGATGGGCACGCCGCCTGGGTAAACAGCAAAGCGCTGAAAATAGCCGGTATCACCAAAGACACCTTAGATCCGCCAGGGGGGCAGATTATTCGCGATGCACAGGGAAACCCCACTGGCGTGTTAATAGATAACGCCATGTGGCTGGTAGCAGAGCACTTGCCGGCATCAGATACCACTATGATGCAAGCCTCCTTAAATGCCGCTACGCAGCACTTGCTCAGCCTGGGTATAACCAGCATGCATGATGCTGGCGTGAACCACCAAACTTATGATTTTTATCAACAGCAAGCGCTAAACGCACAACTACAAGTACGTATCTACGCCATGCTGTCCGCCGCCGATCCTAAACTAACCGAGATGCTGGAAGCCGGTCCCATCCAGGATGGGCAAGATATGCTTTGGATCCGCAGTGTAAAAGGCTTTGCCGATGGGGCACTGGGGAGCCGCGGGGCGGCGATGCTGGAAGCCTACTCAGACGATAGCCATAACCATGGTTTACTGCTGACTCCAGAAGCAGATCTACCGGCATTATTTGAGTTGGTACTGAGTAGTGGTTTTCAACTTAATGTACATGCCATTGGCGATCGCGGTAACAGATTAGTGCTGGACAACTTTGCACAAGCCTACGAGAAGGTCGGTGGGCAATCCTTACGTAACCGGATCGAACATGCCCAGGTTGTCAGCCTGGAGGATATTCCGCGTTTTAAAGATTTGAATATCATTGCCTCCATGCAGCCGGTGCATGCCACCAGTGATATGAATATGGCCGAAGACCGCATAGGTAAAGCGCGCCTAAAAGGTGCCTATGCCTGGCAGACTTTTCTTAAGCAAGGCACGGTATTGGCCGCGGGCTCCGACTTCCCGGTAGAACTGGCCAATGCATTCCACGGTCTGCATGCGGCCGTAACACGTGAGGATCACGAAGGGCAACCGCCCGGAGGATGGCAACCAGCTGAACGATTAAGTGTCGAGCAGGCGCTACGGGCCTTTACCCTGGACGGTGCCTACGCGGCGCACCAGGAAAAAGTACTGGGTAATCTGGAAAGCGGAAAATGGGCCGACTTTATCCTTATTGACCGCAACATCTTTGAGATTCCACCAGCGCAAATATGGCAAACCCAAGTACAGCAAACCTGGGTCGCTGGCCAGCAGCGCTTTCAACGCAAAGAATAGGTGTGTTCCCGTAACTCGAAGCGAGGATTATTCAAGCAAAGAATCCAGTTTGTATTTGTTCCGTCTGGATAAGGTTAACTCCTGCCCACATTTAAGCACGACTTTGTAGTCGCCTTTATCTGTGGGCTTGAACGCATAACTACGTTTTTTTCCCACAACAGGTGATAAGTAGCTCCTGATAAACATATCAGGAACCTTCACTCTCAGCCGGTGGTTAAATTGGGTTCAAACAACAAGAGTTTCACACTAATACTGTGTTTGCTGAATATCCGTAAAGAGCCTAAGCAAGTAATCCATTCATTTCAAAAGCTCTTCTCGCGTATTAATAGAATACAGGGACTTGTGAGATTTTTAACAAGCAAGCGGAATGCCATTATCCCTGGCATTTAAATACTCAAAACACAGTATCCAATAGTGCGTAATATTCAAATTCAGCACAAGCTTGAAGTTCGAATCTCACTTATAGAATTAAACGCGGCTACGACGCAGCCGACTTTTTAAAACTGAGCATCTTTTGGCTAGCTGACTTCAAGTAACTCAGTCAGTTTCTGGCGACTGCGTTTAGACAAGGTGAGTTCACGCTCATTTCGCAGAACAATAGTGTACTCCCCCTGTACATTTGCCCTGACCTCCATAATGCTTGGAAAACGAATGATAAAAGAGCGGTTAACCCTGACAAAGTCAGCTGGATTCAGCTTGCGCTCAAGGTTATTGAGGGTTTCACGATGGAGCAAATGCCGCCCATCGCGCAATAACAAATCAACATAATTGCCAGCCCCTTTAATCGCGTCAATATCACTAACATCCACAAAACGAAACCGACCAGGATCCCTGACAATTAACCTAGTCTGATAAACAGGCGCTAGCTGGGATGCAGGGTTGCTTTGCTTTGAGACAGCAGGGGGCAGAAAAGCATTATTTCTGACTCTAAATAGACAAGATTGGAATCTTTGCTTTGAGATGGGCTTAAGCAGAAAGTCTCGTGCATCGGCATTGTAAGCATCTACCGCATGCTCAGCTTTGGACGACAGCAGCACAGTAATAACCCCCGCAGGCAAAAGGTCACAGATGCCAGTTTCATCGTCCAAATCAATAAACAATAAATCAATAGGCAAAAATCGCGTCAGCTCATCCAAAGAGCTGCAACAAGCAATGAGTTTAATATCAGCACATTCTGCCATCCATGCGCCAAGCACGGAATCCAAGTTGCTTTCTCGAGAAAGCATTAACGCTCGAATCATCTGAAACATCCATTTTCGTATAACTACAATCGAAGTGCATATTCATGTCACTTCTCATGCAATCCATTTATTCAGCTCGCGCAAAAATCACTCAGATTTCAAGAGCGCAAACTAACACTTGCAAGACTGACTTACAATATAGAGCCATTATTGATAACAATTTTTAACAAATAGCCAAAGTCATTCATCCCTAAAAATACGATGTTCATCATAAAAAAAAGCCAGTTCATGTCTCATTACTGTTTGTCACTGTGCGAACTCCCTAACGTAGTTTAGGGGTCAGCCCAACAATAAGATTGCGAATTGAATCGCTAAAATAAGAAATAGACAGGAGACAGACATGCAGAGGCATTCTTTAGCCAAGTCGGTAAAGCTCGCTCTTACCCTTGGTGCCGTATCTACCACATTGCTTGGATTCCAAGTTGCTGCGCAAGAAGAAGGCGCAGTGGTAGAAAAGATTTCCGTGACGGGTTCTAGAATTAAACGTACTGATATGGAAACCGCTCAGCCAGTACTGCTGATTACTGCTGAGGACATGTCCAGAACAGGATTAACCAGCATCGGTGAAATTATGAAGGAAATTGCCACAAATGGCGCTTCCTTGGGTCTGCAAACTAACAATGGAAACACTGCAGGTAATATGACCGTAGACCTGCGGGATTGTGGCTCAAACCGCACTTTGGTTTTAGTCAATGGACGTCGCTGGGTGACAGAATTAAGCGGAGAAGTCGATCTAACGACTATTCCTCTAGCGGCAATTGAGCAAGTAGAAGTTCTAAAAGACGGTGCGTCATCTATCTATGGTACCGATGCTATCTGTGGTGTAGTCAATATTTCAACGAAGAAAGACTTTCAAGGTGCCGAGCTTTCCGCCTACGTGGGTGAGTACGACGAAGGAGATGGTCGTAAAGAGAGCTATTCTTTCAGCGTAGGTACTTCTAATGACAAAGGATCAGTGCTGTTTGCCGCCAACTACACCAAGCAAGAGCAGGTAATGGGGGCTGACCGCGAAATATCATCCGTACCAATTTTCGGTTTGCCAGCTAATGTGTCAGCAGCCGGTGGACGCGCAAGTCCGACAACACCATATGGCCAGTTTAAAGCAACAGTGGGTGATGTAACCGGCTCCTACACTTTGACGCCAGGTAAAACCGGCTGCATACCTGGACAAGAATGTACTTCGGATAGAGTAGCAGACTTCCACATCTACGACGCGAATACCGATGGGTACAACTTTGCCCCAGTAAACTATTTGCTACAGCCGCAGGAAAGTCGCTCCCTGTATGCTCAAGGCCACTATGAACTGGCAGATAATGTTCGCGCGACAGCTGAAGCCGTTTATGTAAACCGAACTTCAGAAGCACAACTTGCCGCTCAGCCTCTCGGAGGCTTGGCTATCTCTGCAGACCATGTCTACAACCCATTTGACCAGGATATTATCGGTGGCTCCTTCCGCCCGATAGTAGCTCCCCGCGCTTTTGCAGCAGACAGCACAACCTGGCGTTTTGGTGCTGCACTAGAAGGCGAGTTTGAACTAGCAAGCCGAGAGTTTCACTGGGACGTAGGTTATGGTTTCGCTGAGAATAAGTATGTTCAGCTTAAAAATGGCTTTTTCAACAAAACTAATTTTGCCAACGCATTAGGTGCCTCATTCATTGATGTGAACGGCGTGGCAAGATGTGGCACAGCCGATGACGTTGTCGCAGGCTGTGTACCGTTTAACGTATTCGGTGGTCCTGATGGCGTAACAGCTGAAATGTTGGACTACGTAACCGTAGCCCCTCGCAACCTCGCTCAGTCCAAGATGCACAATTACACTGCCAACATTGGTACTGAGTTGTTCGAACTCCCGGCGGGTCCCGTAGCCGCAGTGGTGGGTTATGAATATCGTCGCGAGTCAGGTTTCACCAACCCGGATCCACTGACAGTTGCCGGACAGGTGTTAGGAGATAATGCTGCGACCCCAACCCAAGGTGGTTTCAGCCTGGAAGAATTTTACGGTGAGATGGTGATTCCGGTTCTTGCCGATCAACCGTTTGCTGAAAGCTTGGAGTTATCCTTATCTACTCGCTATTCGGATTACTCTAACTTTGGTGATACAACAAATTCCAGCTATAAGCTGAGCTATCGGCCTATTGAAGAGTTACTGATTCGTGCAAGCTATGGTGAAGGCTTCCGCGCGCCATCCATTCAAGAGCTATACCAGGGACAAAACGATAGCCGCCCTTCTGCAACAGACCCCTGTAGTATTGCATCTGTTCCATACACGCAGAATGCTGATGTACGCTCTCGCTGTGCTTCCGCCGGGGTTGCCACTGACTTCCAGCAAAAGGATCCGCAATTCCGTGCCAAAATTGGGGGCAACCCTGAATTGGGGCCAGAAGAAGCAACCACGACCGTACTTGGCTTTGTTTACAGCCCACACTTCGTAGAAAACATGGGAATTAGTGTTGACTGGTACAATATTGAAGTTGAAAACTTCATTGGTACACGTACAGCGCAGTATATTGCCAACGCCTGTTACGTAACTGGTATCCAATCTTACTGTGATCAGATTCAACGCGACTTCAGTGGCAGCTTGAACGGTAACCCAGGTGAGATTTCAGAACTGTTGTCACTGACACAAAACTTCGTAGGTGGTTTGGAGCGTGAAGGTGTCGACATCAATGTCGACTATCGCTTCTCAACTGAGGTCGGTGATTTCAGAGTTAACTGGGATACCGCCATTATGCTGTACATGGGTGACGTGGGTCAGCCAAATCGTGGTGACGTAAACACTGATGGTGATATTTCCGAAGGTAACTTGGTGGGTAAACTAGCCCCAGGCCAATCCGGCGGTGGCTCAAGAAACAAGACCAAATCAAATCTAAGTTTGAGCTGGAAATACGATGATTGGTCGGCCTCGGTCAGTGCACAGTACGTTTCTTCGTTAACCGAAAACTGTGCCAATATCGTCACTGCTTCCACAAGACTTGGAATGCCAGAGCTTGCTGATCTATGTTCTGATAAAGGGCACACTCAGGATAATTTTGCATTTAAACCAGGTACAACAGAAGTTGTTGTGACTAAAGATGAATTGGCGCCAGAAAACAAACTGGGCTCGGTCGTTTATTTCGATATGCAGGTAGGTTGGGCATCCCCATGGGACTCACAATTCACTCTGGGTGTTCGAAACCTGTTTGACAAAGAGCCACCTTATGCCTACTCGGCCTTTGCCAACACGTATGACCCCAGCTATCGCTTACCCGGACGCTATGCTTATGTCAGCATGACACAGCGCTTCTAAAAAATCGAAGGCCTCCATCCGGAGGCCTTTTTCAATCAATGAAGGTAAAACGTTTAACGGGCTGACCGGATACGTTAACCGTCTCGCTAAACATACTAAGGGGTCGTACCCACAGCCCTTGTTCACCATACAACGGGCGGTACACCACCAGCAGTGACTCATCCTCACTATGGCGGGCCACGCCAATTACTTCGTAGTCTCTTCCCTTGTAATGTCTATATCGACCTGGTTGCAGCATCATAATTCTCCCGCAGGTAATGGCTTTAGTCTGCTATTGAACAGATAAAGCCGTCACAGAAAACCTGTTTCGGCTCATATCACACTCAGGCTTTTGGCATATAACGGGCCGCCAGCGCCGTCACTGGCGCAGCCGAAGGCTTGCTATGCTGCCAATCACCGCCTTCGACACCACTACCGGCGATATCTACATGGGTATAAGGCAATGGCTGTTCACTGCTTAGTTCATGCTTATCCAGACCTGATGCTATACATAAAAACGCAGCCGGGAACTGATGGCCGCGGGCCGTCGTCGCTGACGGGCCATTATTAGATGACAAGGTATCATCGGCTTTGCTGCGTGGACGGACAAAATCAAAATCTTCACAGCGTAAACGCGATGTCTCGCCCGGATCGCCCCATACATCCCCCAATTCGCACAGTGCATTACCACAATTGGCCAGACGCGCAGCGCCGTTTTCCACATAAGCGGTATATGGGCCATAAGCGCGTGCAGCATGGCCGGTCAACGTTGCCACAGAGAACAAACTGGGAGACTCCGCCTGCATGGCATCTTCACGCAGATGCGATAAGAGATCCGCCAATACCAGACGCCCCTCTGCATCGGTATTGCCTATGCGTACCCGAACGCCCGCATGACTGCGGATAATCTCATCGGCCACAAAGGCATCCGAGCCGATACTGTTACGTACCGCACCAATCTCGGCGATGGCTTTAACGCCCTTAGGCTGATACCTAGCCAGGCTTAGCATAAAGCCCGCCACGGCAGCTGCCCCGCCCTTATCTCGGCTCATACCGGCCATATGACCGTCGGTTTTCAAATCCGCACCACCGGTATCAAAGGTAATGCCTTTACCTGCCAATAACAGGGTATTGTCTATTGGCCCCTGGCCAGTGTATTCAAGACGAATCACACGGGGTTGATGACGCTCAACATGGGTAGACGCCCTGGCCACGGCATGCAGCAGTGGGTAGTCGCGGCGCAAGACAGCATCATCACTAATTACGCTGACCTTAACCGCACTACCAGCAAAGGCTTGCTCGCAGTAGTCTGCAAACTGCGGTGGCGACATACGTTCAGGTTCTGTGCCACAAAGATCCCGGGCCAGGCGGCGTCCGGCTTCCACGGCTATCAACCAGTCACAATCAACCGGGGCAGTACTATATAATCCGATACTCTGAACCGGTTCGATTTCACTTTCGTTCAGCGCTTCGCGCGCCTCCAGCGGTTGCCACAACGCCTGACAGGCTGCCAGATAAGCTACCTCCAGTGACTGGGCAAAGGCCAGGCTATCAGGCAATGCCCCCAACACAAGCAAGGGATTAACCGCCCCGGCATCCCGTGCCATGATTACGGCTTGCTTAGCTGCATCGGCAATCCGCCTGACATCATCCATATCACGCTGTAAATTACCCACAGGCGCAAATACCAAGCGCCCCCCCGCAACCTCTTGATTTACCATCAGTACTGTTTCGCGGCCAATCCGGGCATCCATTTGTTGTTGCTGGCTAATGCACTGCTCCAGCGTTGGGTTATCAATACCTTTTACATCGGACGCCAGCACAATAACTGCGTCCCAGCGGCTTTGTGGGGAAATAGCGAAAAGAAGATCCTGTTCAACTTTTGCGTGGGGAAATGCCATAACTCGCCTCTTTGTTTACATTGTCCACTAGGGCCAATGCATTGAATATGGCCGGCTATTTTGCCTGTCTGGTTAATGACACTCAACAGATGAAAGCGGTAGCTCCAGTTGTAAACTGTCAGCTTCACTTGGCAGGGCAACATGTAAACCGACCAGCCGAATGCCGCGCCCAGCCCGACGGTTCATAGCTTCTCCCAACAACGTCCGAAAAAAATCCTGCTCTAAACGCCCCTGCCTGTGCTCCACTGTTGTTTGCTGAAAATCAGCGAACTTCAGCTTAATGCCCTGGTTCTGTATGGCCATATCCGGCTGACATTGACCAAGACGTTTACGCAGCCGCGGAAACAACTCTTCAATCACTTGCCAACACTGATTAAAGTCCTGGATATCCTGTGGCAAGGTCACCTCAACCCCCACGGATTTTCGCTGTCGGTCGTGATGTACACTTCGCTCGTCCAAACCATGGGCACGTTGCCAGAGTACTGGCCCAAACTTGCCAAACTGCTTAAGCAACTTATCAAAGGGGTACTGCCGTACATCCGCACAGGTCTTTAGCCCCATAGTTTGCAATTTATCCCAGGTCACTTTACCAACCCCAGGAATTTTCTTCAGCTCCAGTGATTGCACAAAAGTGTCTAACTGAGCTGGAGGAATAACACACAGACCATCAGGTTTATTAACGTCGCTAGCAATTTTTGCCACAAACTTACAAGGCGCTACGCCGGCAGACGCCGTCAAACCGGTTTCGGCTTGAATACAACGGCGTATATCTTCGGCAATGCGCGTGGCGCTGCCACCAAACAGGCTTGAATCACTGACATCCAGATACGCCTCATCCAGCGACAAGGGTTCTATATGTTGGGTATAGCGGGAAAAAATTTCACGGATCTGTCTGGATACCTGAACATATACATCCATGCGACCACGGCGTAACACTAAATCGGGGCAGAGCTTGAAGGCGTGGGCCGTGGCCATAGCCGAACACACACCATACTTTCGCGCCTGATAGTTGCAGGTAGAAATAACCCCTCGTCTGTCGGCACTGCCACCAATAGCCAGCGGTACATGGCGTAAGGCCGGATCGTCGCGCATCTCCACGGCAGCGAAAAAGCAGTCCATATCGATATGAATAATTTTACGCATCGCAAAACACTGTAAAAATAAACAGTATTCATTGTGGCAATTTAGCCTGACTTGTCAATCTATTTCAACGCGGGCCTTACAGAAGGACTCAGAGAGAGTGCTTGGGCCGTCTGACCATGCTGACGACCCAAACGCCAAAGATAAGAGGAAAATCAGCGACCGAGATGTTTACTTAAATATTGGCTGACCGCCTGATAATAATCCGCACGATTGTCGGCATCAGAAAACCCGTGCGCCTCGGTATCTTTAATAAACCATTCATAGGGCTTACCCTCTTTCTCCAGCGCATCGCGTAATCGTTCTGCGTGCTCTATGGGAACCCGGCGATCCTTTTTGTTATGGGCAATCATAACGGCCGCTTTGAGCTTATCCGCATTGTATACAGGTGAAAATGCGCGCAACTGGGCCTCATCCTTACCCAATACGTCAGTGAGGTAGCTGTCACCATAAAGCCGCTCCGGAATGTCTCCTTTTTCATACATCAAGGGTAAATCATACACGCCCACAGTGCCTACCACACAGCGATACAAGTCAGGAGCAACAATAGCGGCCTGCATAGCGGCATAGCCACCAAAGCTGCTTCCCACAATGCATATCTTGCTGGCATCAATACGTTCCAGCGATGCCGCCCAGCGCGTCCCTTCAACAATATCTCGCATCATCAGGCCGCCCCACTGCTTGTGGCCCGCTTCTCTAAATGTGCGCCCATAACCATCGGAGCCACGAAAATTCACCCTTAACACAGCATACCCTTGAGAGGCCAAAAGCTGTACTTTGCGGTCGAAAGCCCAGTAATCACGCACGCCATGGGGGCCACCGTGTACCAGTACAACCAGAGGGACTTTGTGCTCTGCCGGTGCAGATTGAGGATACGTCAGATATCCGGAAATCTTCACTTGATCAGAGGTTAAGAAACTCACCGGTTCCGACTGAGACAAATAATTGGCTTTTAAATGGGCCAAATTAGAAAACATCGGCTGCAAAGCATGCCTTTCTTTGTCATACAGGTAATAAGTTCCTGCATCTATGTCATTACTGGCATACAACAACCACCAACGCCCATCATCACTGCGACTGGTAATAGCAATTTTATAACCAGGAAAGCTATGTAAAAACTGACGATACAAGTCCGCTTCCGGGTCAGTACTATTTAACATCACATAGGTGGGATAATCAGGGTCAACACGCAGTGCATAAATGCTGTTGCCATCGGAACTGTAGGTGACAGAGGTCAAATCTACCTGATCATCGGTGTAGATTTCTCTCTTGGTGCCACTGCGCATATCCAGCTCAAACAGCCCCTTAAGATCTTTTTTGGGATCATCAAGATAGTAAAGTTTGTCACCCGCCTCATTTAATGCCAGGGGATAAAAACCCGGACCGAATTCTGCACTGATTTCCAGCCACTGATCATTGTCATAGCGGTATGTACGCCTGTCTCCCTTAGCATCGAGACCAAAGGCTATCTTCAGATTTCCTTTGCCATCAGTAATAAAGCGCGCATATGAAACGGGCGAGCGAGTCAGGTTGTGGCTCAATTTGCCGTCATAGACATTGAGTTTGTGAATGGTCGCCCTACGTTCTCCGCCATCGGACATGGGAGTGGAAGAAATCAGAATATGTTTGGGGTCATCGGGCAAAATGCTAACCAGTTCGCCCCACCCATAGGTATCTTGCTTTTTCCTAAGCTTACTGCCGGTTTGCATCTCCCCGGCACCGACACCATATATCAGCTCGCCATTTTTGCCGTTGTAGTCAACCGCATAAAGCTGCCCATAAAACTTAGGTTGCTCGTCCCAAGGGTCACTCTTGAGGATCTCAATCACCAGACGTTCATTATTCACCCAGTACGCCTGCCCGGCTTCCTGACGCCCCGGAAACCTGGCTCCCCCCACCACTTTCTTACCTTTGGTGGTAAAAACCGCCAGTTGACGCTTGCCTTCATGCACAATAGTGACAGCCAGCAATTCACCATTGGGAGAAAGTTCAGTATCAACAAAAGTACTGTCGACCGCGAAGTCAGCAGGAGTCAGAGAAGGTGTTGCGCTGGCAAATAATGGCAGAGCGCTACCTAGTATAAATACCAGGTGTCTGCATAGCAGTATAGAAGGCATAACTATCCCTATTATTATTTTATCCATTAAACCGATCCGGTGAAAAAGCTCCCCGGACGGACATATATCAATCTAGCAGTATTTCCTCACAAAAAAAAACAAAAAAGGCCTGTTAAAACAGGCCTTTTCTTTTCAAACAGATTACAAAATCTGATTACGCTGCCATTCCTTGAGCTTTTCTTGACGAGCCTGCTCGCGGGCTTCTCTGGCTTTGCGCCTGTCACAAGGCTCAGGACAATCACAGGCTTTCTCTATGCCTAGTGCGCCTAATCCCCCACAACTGCCAGAAATGGTTTTTCTTTGCAATAAATAGCCCACCGACATGGCCACCACCACTACAAGAAAAAATCCAAAGGCTAGAAAAAAGGTACTCACGTTAGGTTCCTACTGCAAAAAAGGCTCAAATTCCGCGCTATTATACGCCTTAAATCCATCCTTTTCTCGCGTGATCAGCAAAACCGCTAAATTATGTTCCTCGGCAAAGACTCTGCCTTTCTCTGCACCCATAATATTAATCGCGGTAGCCAAACCGTCAGCGGTCATGCTGGACGGATGCACGACGGTGACAGACACCAGATTGTGCTGAATGGGATAGCCTGTGGTGGGATCAATCAAATGTGAATAACGCACCCCGTCTTCTTCAAAATAATTCCGATAGTCACCGGAGGTGGCCACCGCATTATTCCCCACGCTGATAATCTGTTGTACCGCGCGCTCTGAAGACACGGGCTTTTCAATGGCCACTCGCCAGGGTGAGCCATTGGCTTTCATCCCGGACAGACGCATTTCTCCCCCAATTTCTACCAGATAATCATGTAAGCCTTTGGCTTCCAATATCTCGGCTACCACATCCACACCGTAGCCCTTAGCAATAGTCGACAGGTCAACATAGAGATCCTGTTGCGTCTTGGACGCCGAGGTCGTCTGCAATACTAACTTGTGCAGGCCAGTCTGCGCTTTGGCTTCATCAATAACCTGCTGCACAGGCACATGTTCAGGCCTGGCCTTAGGACCAAAGCCCCATAAATTCACCAGCGGGCCAACAGTGACATCCAGCTTACCGGCGCTGATCTCGCCTAAACGTTTTGCCTCACGCATCACCTTAAGGGTCTGCGCTGACAGGGGAAAAGGCTCCAGGCTCTGCCATTGGTTAAAGCGAGACAACTCAGACTCAGGGTCGTAGGTAGACATCTGCTTATTCACCAGTACCAGGGCATCATCTATCTCGGCTTGCAGGGCTTGTTCGTCCAGCTTGTTGTGATTAACAAACTTAATATGATACGTGGTACCCATGGTTTTGCCGGCCAACGCAACTTCCGTTGGCGCCGGAGTACATGCCGCCAGCAACAACCACAACAAACCGAGACTAATCAGTCGTTTCATTAGTGTTCCTATCAAATACAGAAGAGTCAGACAGACATTGAATTTTGTCTGAGGAGAAAACAAAAAAGGGGCAAATTGCCCCTTTCTTAATATTAGCCGCCGAAGTCATCCAGCAGGATGTTTTCATCTTCCACACCCAAATCCTTGAGCATATTGATGACGGCTGCGTTCATCATGGGTGGTCCACACATGTAGAACTCACAGTCTTCTGGCGCCGGGTGATCCTTCAGGTAGTTTTGCAACAAGACCTGGTGGATAAAGCCGGTGTAACCTGTCCAGTTGTCCTCAGGCTGAGGATCTGACAGCGCCACATGCCAAGTAAAGTTCTCGTTCTCGGCCTGCAAGGTATCGAAATCTTCAACATAGAACATTTCGCGCAGTGAACGGGCACCGTACCAGAAAGTGATCTTACGCTTGCTGTTCAGACGACGCAGTTGGTCGAAAATGTGCGAGCGCATGGGGGCCATACCCGCACCACCACCGATAAATACCATCTCGGCGTCGGTCTCTTTGGCGAAGAATTCACCGAATGGACCAGAGATAGTCACCTTATCACCTTCCTTCAGGCTCCAGATGTAAGATGACATCTTACCGCAAGGCAGGCTCAGGTTATTTGGCGGCGGCGTCGCAATCCGTACGTTCAGCATGATAATGCCTTTTTCTTCCGGATAGTTGGCCATGGAGTAAGCACGGATAGTCTCATCGTCAACCTTGGATTCCAGGTTGAAGAAGCCGAAACGCTCCCAATCGCCCCGATACTCAGCAGGAATATCGTAGTCTTTGTATTTAACGTGATGAGGTGGCGCTTCAATCTGAATATAACCACCGGCACGGAAAGGCACACTCTCACCAGCAGGAATGGCTAGCTTCAGCTCTTTGATAAAGGTGGCCTTGTTGTCGTTAGATACAACAGTACAATCCCACTTCTTAATACCAAAGATTTCCTCTTCCAGCTCAATCTTCATATCCTGCTTGATGGCTACCTGACAGGACAAGCGGCAGCCTTCACGGGCTTCGCGCTTGCTGATGTGATCCAGTTCGGTAGGCAGAATCTCACCACCACCGTCATGAATATGCACGCGACACTGGCCACAAGAGCCACCGCCACCACAGGCAGACGATACGAAAATACCAGCATTTGCCAGAGCGCCCAGTAGTTTGTCGCCAGGCTGTGCCTTAATGGCTTTGTTTGGGTCGTCGTTAATCAGAATGGTCACTTCACCGGCCGGTACCAGCTTCGATTTGGCGAACATGATAATGAACACCAAAGCCAATACGATGGCGATGAACATGCCGACACCCAGATAAATCTCTATTTGATTCATTAGAACCTCCAAGTGCAGCGCGTTACAGAGAAATACCGGTGAAGGACTGGAAACCCAGCGCCATCAAACCAGCAATCATAAACACCGAGCCCAGGCCACGCAGACCATCAGGCATATCGGCATACTTAAGCTTTTCACGTACCGCCGCCAGCAAAGTAATGGCCAAGGCCCAACCAATGCCGCTACCAATACCGTAGACAATGCTTTCGGTGAAGTTGTACTCGCGCTGTACCGCAAACGCTACGCCACCAAAGATGGCACAGTTAACGGTAATCAACGGCAGGAAGATACCCAGCGCGTTGTACAAAGCCGGGAAAAACTTATCCAGCGCCATTTCCAAAATCTGTACCAGTGCCGCAATAACACCGATAAAGGTCAGGAAGTTCAGGAAGCTCAGGTCCGCATCAGGGAAACCAGCCCAAGCCAGTGCGCCCGGAGCCAGAATACTGGTATAGATAAGCTGGTTAACAGGTACGGAAATACCCAGTACCACCACTACCGCAACACCCAGACCCATGGCCGTTTTTACTTTCTTAGAAACCGCCAGGAAGGTACACATGCCCAGGAACAAAGACAGGGCCATGTTCTCGATAAAGATCGAACGAACAAATAAACTCAGATAATGTTCCATGCGTTACTCCTTGGGCTCAACTTGCTGAGGACGAATGGTACGGATAAACCAAATCATACCGGCAATCAGGATGAATGAGCTGAACGGCAGAATCAGCAAACCGTTGCCCTGATACCAACCACCATTTTGCACAAGCGGCAGGATTTCAAAGCCCAGGATAGTACCGAAACCAAACAGTTCTTTAATAGTACCGATGACGATCAGGATAAAGGAATAACCCAGACCGTTACCGATGCCATCCAGGAAGCTCATCATAGGCGGGTTTTTCATCGCATAAGCTTCTGCCCGTCCCATAACGATACAGTTGGTAATAATCAAACCAACGAATACCGAGAGCTGTTTGGAGATCTCATAGGAGTACGCCTTGAGGATCTGATCCACCACTATTACCAGTGACGCGATAATGGTCATCTGGATGATGATCCGCACGCTGGAAGGAATCTGGTTACGAATTAACGAGATAAACAGGTTAGAGAAAGCCACAACCGCGGTCAGTGCCAGTGACATAACCAGCGCCGTCTCTAACTTAGTAGTAATTGCCAGTGCCGAGCAAATCCCCAGTACCTGCAATGCGATAGGGTTGTTGTCCAGAATCGGACCAAACAACACCTTTTTGGTTTCTTTAGACATAGCCATTTAGATTACCTCCTCAGGACTTCCAGGGTTGTTTGGCCAAAAACGGACCAAAACCTTGCTCGCCTAACCAGAAGTCCAGTGTGTACTGCACACCATTACTGGTCAGGGTTGCACCGGACAGCGCATCAACAGCATGCTCATCATCAGGTGAAGCATTCTTCTTCACTTTGATAGCCACATCACCGTTTTCGAACAGTTGCTTACCGTCCCACTTAGCTTTCCAGCTCGGGTTCAGTACTTCGCCGCCCAGTCCGGGGGTTTCCTTTTGCTGGTAGTAAACCAGTCCGCGAGCCGTCTGGCCGTCAGCATCAACTGCCAGGAAGGCGTACATCAGATCCCACAAACCACTACCATGTACAGGCAGGATAATGCGGCTTACTTGGCCGGCGTCATCCTTAACTAGGTACACAGACGCGACATTAGGCTTACGCTGAAAACCAACGTTGCTGCCTTCCAGCTTAGTGCTGGTGGCAGGATCTTTAGCCGCTTTGTACATGTCGAAGTCAGCGGATGGCTTCTCGACATAGTTACCCGTGCTCAAGTCAACAAAACGCTCTTCAACACGTTCTTCATAGGTTTTTGCGATATTACCTTTGGCATCAGCCAACAGACCGGCCGCATCCAAGATATTCGTTTGCTTGTCCAACGCCGCATTGTGCTGCTGCAGAGAACGTAGTCCTACCGCAGCACCAGATACCACGATGGAACATACCAGACAGACAGCGACAACAACGCCAACTGTTCTTCCTAAAGTTTCTTTCTTAGCTGACACGTGCCATCCTCCGTTTGATATTGCCTTGAACAACGAAGTAGTCGAAAAGGGGTGCCCACAGGTTGGCGAACAGAATCGCCAGCATCATGCCTTCAGGGAAGGCGGGGTTGAGCACACGAATCATCACACACATAAAGCCGATCAACAGGCCATATGCCCACTTACCTTTATTAGTAAAGGAAGCTGATACCGGGTCAGTAGCCATAAACAGCATACCGAAGGCAAAACCACCAGTAACCAGGTGCCAGTACCAAGGCATAGCAAACATGGCGTTCGTGTCACTGCCAATCATATTCAATAAGGTGCTGAACAGCGCCATACCAGCGAACACACCCAGCACGATGCGCCAGGAAGCAATACGCAGATACATGATGAACAAGCCACCAATCAACAGCGCCAGGGTAGAGGTTTCACCCACAGAACCTTGAATGCTGCCGAAGAAGGCATTCCACCACTCAGCATTGATGCTCCAATCAGCAATCTGACCAGAAGCAGCCTGGCTCAGGTGCGTAGCACCGGAGAAACCGTCAGCAGCCGTCCAGATTGCATCACCGGAGATTTGCGCAGGATAAGCGAAGTAAAGGAAGGCACGACCAGACAAAGCCGGGTTCAGGAAGTTACGGCCGGTACCACCAAATACTTCTTTAGCGATAACTACACCGAAACTGATACCCAACGCGACTTGCCAGAGCGGAATGGTCGCTGGCAAGGTCAGGGCAAACAGTACCGAAGTAACGAAAAAGCCTTCGTTAACTTCATGCTTACGGATAGACGCAAACAGTACTTCCCAGAAGCCACCAACCGCAAAGGTCACGGCATAAATAGGCAGGAAGAAACAGGCACCATAACCAAACATAGCCAGCCAGCCGGTACTGTCAGTACCCAGCTCACCGCCCAGGGCAGCAAACAACCCCGCCTGCCAGTATCCTTCTACTGTGGCAGCAAAGGTGATGGCATCACTGCCTAGAATAGCGTTGTGCGCCTGGTAACCCACGTTATACATACCGTAGAACATGGCCGGGAACGTTGCCATCCACACCATAATCATGATGCGTTTCAGGTCAATACTGTCACGTACGTGGGTAACAGTCTTGTTCACCATACCAGGGGTATAGAAAATAGTCGCCGCAGCTTCATACAGGGCATACCATTTTTCGTATTTACCACCTGGCTCAAAATTGGGTTCGATTTTCTCGAGATATTCTTTCAAGCTCATGGATTAGCCCTCTTTCTCTATCTTGGTCAGGCAATCACGCAGGACAGGACCGTAGTTATACTTGCCTGGGCATACGTAGGTACACAAACCGAGATCTTCTTCATCCAACTCCAGACAACCCAAAGTTTGGGCACCGTCCGTATCGCCTGACAACAAGTCACGCAACAGCAAAGTAGGCAGAATATCCAGAGGCATCACACGCTCATAGTTACCAATTGGCACCATAGCGCGATCAGAACCATTGGTGGTGGTCGTCATATTGAACAGACGCTTGGGGCTTAGGTGGCCTAAATAAGCACGGGTAACAGAGTGCTTATCGCTACCTGGACGTAACCAACCAAACAGCTCTTTCTCGCGACCTTCCGCCAGCAAGCTCAGTTGCAAGTGGAAACGGCCCAGATAGCCATGAACACCCTGAGCGTGGGTACCGCAGAGTACCGAACCCGATACCACGCGCACTTCGCCCTCTTGAGCTTCACCGGCGATAAGCTGCTCGGTGCTTGCCCCTAATAGGGTACGCAACAGGCGAGGAGATTTAGCCGCAGGACCAGCAACAGCTACCACGCGACGGTTGTCCAACTCACCCGTAGTGAACAGGTGGCCAATAGCAATAACGTCCTGATAGTTCAGATGCCATACGGTTTTACCAGCACCAGCAGAATCCAGGAAGTGGATATGGGTACCCACTAAACCTGCAGGGTGAGGACCGGCAAACTCATGCACTTCGGCTTGAGCTGAACCAACGGCGATATCAGCACCTGGGGCCTTGCTCACGTACAACTTACCTTCGGTCAAGCGACGCAATACGCTCAAACCGTTGGCGAAGTCATCTTTACGCTCAGCAATGATAATAGCCGGATCCGCCGCCAAAGGATTCGTATCCATGGCATTGACAAAAATAGCACGGGGAGAGGATCCCAGCGCCGGGGCCTTGCTGTAAGGACGTGTACGCAGTGCAGTCCACAATCCGGAGTCCACCAGATTCTTTTCCACATCGTCACGACTTAGCGAAGACAATTGTCCAGCATCGTACTTGGCGAAGCTTTCCTGCTCGTCACCGGCCAACTCAATGACCACTGATTGCAGTACGCGCTTGGCGCCGCGGTTAACTTCCACGACGGTACCTGCTGCGGGAGCGGTAAATTTAACACCGGGATTTTTTTTGTCTTCGAAAAGCACCTGGCCTTTCTTAACAGTATCGCCTTGGGCGACGGCCATAGTAGGCCGCATTCCGACGTATTCCTCACCCAAAACAGCAACCCGGGTAATCCGGGGACCGTCATGGATCTTTTGTTGTGGCGCTCCCGTGATAGGGAGGTCCAACCCTTTAGTGATTTTTATCATAAATTGCACTACTTATTTACTGAATACTCATCAGGATGCATCCTGATGTCTCATCAAGGTAAATCCTGATGAGTATTCGAAACTAACCCCACCTGTTGTCTGTCATCCAGTAACAAGCGCCTGCAATTCTCTTTACGGTTTTCCTGCCACTGCTGCAATCAACGCAAAAAAAGCCTGTTCGCATTGACGAGAACATCCTGTACTCAACATTTGCGAACCTTTACAGGTTCACAACGTGTCTTGCCAATGGGAGGATCTTTGAAAAAGATAGACCTATCTCTCAAACCCGGCATTTTAGCATTAAACCCAGCCTCTTCGCCATGCAAATGTTTGTTTATCCCACTCATTCTCTGATACTTTGGTAGTAGCTCAAATGACGGTTCAGGACATCAGCCAGCCCCTTGACGGCAAGTGGTTGAGACAGAAAAAAACCGCCACAAGGGCGGTCTTCAAAACTTACCAGTCGGCCAGAGGGCTGACATCGGCATCATAATCGACACCGTCAAAACCAAACCCAAACAGATGCAGAAATTCATTGTGATAACCCACATAGTCGGTCATCTCATCAATGGTCTCGGTTTGCACGGTATCCCAAACCTTCTGTACCCGCTGCTGCACGCTGTCTTCCAGTTCTTTATAGTTCTGGAATAAGTGGCCACCTTCATCAAAACGGCGTTGCTCAGCATACAGATTATCGGTAAACAGGCCGTGAATTTGTTCAATGGTGCCCTCATAGGTACCATCACCTTTCATCACCTTGAAAAGTGCCGAGATATACAGCGGCATAATCGGAATCGCAGAACTCGCCTGGGTAACCACGGCATTCAATGAAGACACAAAAGCTTCACCATTAAGGTCAGCCGTCATATTGCGAATCACTTGAGTAGCGCGGTCCAGATCTTCCTTCGCTTTGCCAATAGTGGCATGACCATAGATTGGCCAGGTTAACTCTTTGCCTATATAGGTATAGGACGTGGTAATAAAGTTCTCAGCCAGTACATCGGCCTCTTTCAATGCTTTAATCCACAATTCCCAATCTTCACCGCCCATCACTTTAACGGTATTAGCAATTTCGTCTTCATTCGCCGCTTCAACGGTTATTTCATCAATAACACGCTTGGAAGTATTCAGGTTCTTGGTGGTCACATTACTGCCAATGGGCTTTAGCGTGGACGAGTACACCTCTCCGGTATTAGGATCGGTACGACGCGGCGAAGCCAGGCTGTACACCACTAAATCAATTTTTCCCAGGTCCGCTTTGATGATGTCTATCACATCCTGCTTCATCTGGTTGGAGAACGCATCGCCATTTAAGGTTTTGGCGTAAACACCGGCCTGTTTTGCTTGGTTATGAAAAGCGGCGGTATTATACCAACCGGCTGAAGCGGTTTTGCTTTCAGACGCTTCTTTCTCAAAACATACGCCCAGAGTTTTTGCGCCATAGCCGAAACCCGCCACAATTCTGGAAGCCAAGCCATAACCGGTAGAACACCCCAACACCAGAACATTCTTAGGGCCCTGCCCTTGTACACCCTGCTGTTTGACGTAATCGATCTGCTTTTGAACGTTGACCGCACAGCCTACCGGATGCGCATTGGTACAGATAAAGCCACGTATTTTAGGCTGAATAACCATATGGACCTTTCCTTTATAAGAAGTGCCGACATTGTAAAGACACCCGCGCCAGAAACAACTCTGAACACTTGATTTGCCCTTTCTCTCAACCTTATCTGGTTAGGCGCTACCTCAAATGACAGAGGCAAAAGCCGCTTTCAAGCCCTGAATATAGTCAAGGGACGCATAAGCGTCCCTTGCTAAGCAGGTAAAAATGTACGGTTACTTTTCGGCCTGACGGTTTTTGTAATACTCCATTTCAGACAACTCATGGTAAGCACTTACTTTCTTCTGAAACTCTGAATATGATGCATACACCTTGGCAAACTGCGGGTCTTTTGCAGCTTGCTCCTGCATCACCGCCAGTGAAGCAGCCCGTAATGCCAGCATCACATCCTTCGGCAGTGGTAACACTTTAATGCCATGCTCATCTTTCAGTGCAGCCATGGCTTCATGGTTGCGGGCCGTATATTCATCCAACATGTCCTGATTGACCGCCCTGGTGGCCACCGCCACGATGTGCTGCAAGTCAGCCGGCAAGCTGTTATAGGCGCTTTCATTGACAGTGAACTCGAGCATAGCGCCGGGCTCATGCCAGCCAGAATAATAGTAATAATCGGCCGCCTTATGCAGTCCAAAAGACAAGTCGTTATAAGGCCCTACCCATTCGGTAGCATCAATGGCGCCAGTTTGCAGCGCGGTGAAGATTTCCCCTCCGGTCAGTGCAACAGGTATGGCACCAACTTTCTTCAATACTTCCGCCCCCAGACCGGGCATACGTATTTTCAGGCCTTTTAAATCCTCAATACTGTGGATTTCTTTATTAAACCAACCTGCCATCTGCACACCGGTATTGCCGCCCGCAAAGGGGATCACGCCAAAGGGTTTATACACTTCTCGCCAAAGCGCCAAGCCGCCGCCGTAATGCAGCCAACTGTTAGTCTCAGTAACGTTCATACCAAAAGGAATGGCAGTGAAGATTTGTGCAGCTGGTGCCTTGCCTTTCCAATAGTAACTGCCTGCATGGCCCATTTGCGCCGTACCGTTGGAAACAGCATCAAATACCTCAAATCCCGGTACCAATTCTCCGGCTCCATAAACCTTCACTTTCAGTCGGCCGCCTGACATTTCCTGCACCATTTGTGCAAAGGTCTCAGGCCCCCTGCCAAGCCCAGGAAAGTTTTTCGGCCAGGAGGTCACCAGCTTCCATTCAAATGTCTGCTGCGATGCACGGTTGTTGTCAGTGGCAATGTTTTCTTTTCCGCAGCCCAGCAGCGCTAACGCTGTAGCACCCGCCAAACAGGCCGAGTAAAACCATTTCATATTCATATCTCCATGCTAGACCTGCTAGCCATACAAGGTGTCGGGGAGCCAGGTCACCAACGCCGGCCAAACCGCCAACATGACCAGCAACATAAGTTGAATACCAATAAAAGGGATAACCCCTTTGTACATATCCGCGGTTCTTACCGACGCGGGCGCAACCCCTCGCAAATAAAAAAGCGCAAAACCAAAAGGGGGAGTCAGAAAAGACGTCTGCAAATTCACCGCAATCATAATGCCCAGCCACACGGGATCGATTCCCATTGCCAGCAGCACCGGGCCAACAATAGGCACCACCACAAAAGTGATCTCAATAAAATCCAGAATAAAGCCAAGCAGAAAAATCACCAGCATCACCAGAAGCATGGCACCAAAGACGCCGCCGGGCAGTGCTGAGAAAAAATCTTCAATCAGGGTTTCTCCGCCCAGGCCTCGGAAAACCAAAGAAAACACAGAAGCCCCAATCAGGATAAGAAACACCATAGACGTCACCTTAGTGGTACCCAACATAACGTCTTTAAGGGTTTGTAGGCTAAGCTGCTTTGCCAAAAGCGCAAGAACAATAGCCCCCATCGCCCCGACCCCAGCCGCTTCGGTTGGGGTTGCCAAGCCGGCCAGAATTGAGCCCAAGACCAACAACATTAGGGTTAGAGGGGGAAGCAGGGCCATTAAAAGCGGCTTTACCCGCATGGCATTGCGAGCCTCATGAGCATCTTCAAACCAGTGAGGCCGCAATCTGGCGCTAAATAACACATAGGTCAGATATAACCCCACCAGCAACAACCCTGGAATCATGGCACCGACAAATAAGTCGCCAACCGACACCGAATCCGGGGAAAAGATGCCCATATTCAACTGTGCTTGCTGGTAAGCATTGGACAGCACATCCCCCAGTAATACCAAGGCAATAGAAGGCGGAATAATCTGCCCCAAGGTACCAGTTGCGCAGATACAGCCTGTAGCGAACGAGGGATGATAGCCACGCTTCAACATACTGGGCAGTGACAGCAGCCCCATGGTCACCACAGTCGCTCCTACAATGCCGGTGCTCGCCGCCATTAACATGCCGACCAGAATCACCGAGATAGCCAGTCCACCGCGGAAACGACCGAACACCTGAGACATAGCAGCCAGCAAATGCTCAGCCACTTTCGACTTTTCCAGCATCATGCCCATAAATACAAATAACGGCACGGCCAATAGGGTTTGATTGGTCATAATGCCATACAGACGGCTTGGCATGGCGTGCAGATAGGCCATATCAAACGCACCGAACAATGCGCAGACAGAAGCAAATAACAACGCCGTCCCTGCTAGTGCATAGGCCACCGGGTAACCCAGCATGAGCACCAGGCAAACCAGCACAAAAAGTATCAGCGCTAGATATTCCATTACTCTCGCTCCTGGCCCGATTGTACTTTGGCGTGGCGAATAATCTGCCAGTTACACCAGCACTGAGACAGAGCCTGTAAACTCATCGTCAGACAAAACAACGGAATCAAGCTCTTCAGTAAGAAGACCAGCGGCAGCCCGCCCGCTTCGGGAGAGTCCTCTAACAAACGCCAGGACGTTGCCACATAATCCCAACTCATCCAGAGGATGAATAAGTTAACCGGCAACAACAGTAGCAGTGCGCCGGCAATATCCACCAAAGCGCGTTTTTTGGCAGACCAGCCACGATAAAAGATGTCGACCCGCACATGCTCATCGGCTTTCAATGTATGGGCACAGCCCAGCATAAAAACAGCGGCATGCAAATACATGGCGGATTCCTGCATGGCAATCCATCCCAGATTAAAGCCGTAGCGCAGCAACACGATAAGAAATACCAACAACACCATCAGCAACGTAAGCCAACTGATGCTCTTGCACAGATACAGATTTATACGGTCGATAAATAAACTGGATGAGGTTAACGGCTGCACGTATCAATGATTTTGTTTTTTATTTGCAGCAAGCTTTTAACAAAATATTTACCAGATTGGAACGGCGAGCCTAATCATAGGCATAAAAAAAGTGTCCTAAGACACTTTTCTTTTTAAGCCTCCCAAACAAGCGGGAGAATCCGGAGCACCGCCGTACAGACCTTGCCATTCACTGTCTGTATAAGTATGCAAAGCCAGTGCATGAATGTGGTTAGCTAACTCGTCTTTGAGTACCGCATTGACCGCACGGTGTCGGTTGATCAACCTTTCACCACTGAAAGAGGGTGACACCAACACCACTTTGAAGTGAGTTTCCGCACCAACAGGCACATTGTGCTGATGGCTTTCATTGGTCACTTCCAGATAGGCTGGCTGAAAATGTGACAGCAATTTTTCTTCGATTACGCTTTGAATGTTCATCTCTCAACCCTTTTACTACGAGTTTCCGGCATGCACAGAGGCACTTACGCCGACGCCGGAAAACACTCCGGCAATCATCCCTCTGGTTTAAATTTAGCTTTCGCCCACGAGGTTACAACCTAGTTTTACCACCCAGAGCCGGTTTTCTATGATAACCACCTGAGCCTGCGAGATATATTTTTTAAGCTTGGATATTCGCCGAACTATAACCATCTAACCTTGCGCTGCGCGCTATCTCATCAACGCATGATATAACGAAAGGTCAGATTAATACGTTCCTCGCTCACCTGACGGCTCTTGGCTATGGCATGTTGCCAATGCTGTTGTGTGGTGCCTCTCATGATCAACAAGCTGCCATGGTGTAAGGCAATTCGGTATTTCTCATTGCTGGCCATGTGACGAAAGTCCAGATTGCGTGACGTCCCTAAACTGACAGATGCAATGACCGGTTCTTGACCTAACTCGGGTTCATTGTCGGCATGCCAGCCCATACTGTCAGTGCCATCACGGTACCAATTCGCTAGCACCGCATTAAACTTGTGTCCGCAGGCCTGTTCACAGGCTTGTTTCAACCACGCCAAGCTTTCTGTCCAGGGCAGTGGCGACAGGGTTAAACCTGAGTATCGATAATCGCTGCCAGGATCACCATACCAAGCCTGCAATCTGGGGATTTTCACCACTTTACCGTAGAGTTTGATAAAATCCTGCCGCCAATCCAACGACTGGCGAAAGCACGCCAACAACTCATCGGCTTTTTGTCGCGAAAGAAAATCTTCCCGGTAGTCCAACTCGGCCTGGGGAAGTATGATTTGACCGGGGTTGAACAAAGACTGCTGCATTTTCCTATCAACTGAGAGCCACTGAACCATGAAGGTTATTCTAACTGCAAATGAGCGCAGTCTTAAGCTGCAACGTTATCCCGCCCGTTTACAGGATAAAAATGAACAAGCCTGGGATGCGGCCGATGAGTTATTACTGGAACAGCTCCAGGGCCAGGAAAAGCCCGCTAACCTGCTTATTTTCAATGATGATTGTGGAGCACTTGGGTGTTTCCTGGCAGAGTGGTCGCCCGCTTGGATAAGCGACTCTAAGGTCAGTCATCTGGCTTTGCAGCAAAATCTCAGTACCAATGACATCCCAGTCTCTCAGGTACGTCTGTTTGACAGCCTGAGCTTACCTGAAGAGCCGGCCGATATGGTGCTGATGAAAATCCCCAAAACCCTGGCCTTGCTGGAACATCAGCTTATTCAGTTACAGTCAAACGTGGACAACCACACGCGAATTATCGCCGCGGCCAAGGCCAATCAGATTCAAAAATCCACCCTGGCGCTATTTGAAAAATATCTGGGGCCAACCCATACCTCGCTGGCACGTAAAAAAGCCCGCCTGATTTTTTGCCAACCTGAACAGCGAGAGCCCGCTCTTAGTCCCTACCCGACGACTTGGCAATTGGAAGATAGCAACCTCACCATCCATAACCATGCTAACGTGTTTGCCCGCAGTCAGTTGGATATTGGTGCCCGTTTTCTGCTCAAACACCTTCCCAACACCAACAATAAGCGGGTCATTGACTTGGGCTGCGGCAATGGCGTACTGGGGCTTAGCTTGCTGGCGCAAAGCTCGCCTGCCAAATTACTCTTTGTGGACGAATCTTATATGGCGGTAGCGTCTGCCAAGTTAAATGTCAGCAGCAATCTGCCAGAAAAATTGGCGGTTTGTGACTTTATTGCCAGTAACTGTTTGGAACAGGTGCCGGGACAATCAGTGGATCTGGTCTTGTGCAATCCCCCTTTTCACCAGCAGCAACGCATCACCGACCATATCGCCTGGCAAATGTTCAGCGATGCCCGCCAGGCACTGCGCAGCGGCGGTGAATTGCGTATCGTAGGCAATCGCCACCTTGGTTACCAGGACAAACTAAAACGCTTATTCGGCGGCTGTCGTCAGGTTGCAGTGAACAACAAATTCGTTATCTTATCGGCGTTCAAGAAATAAGGAGAGTCTCCATGCCACGTATTCTGGCTTTATTACTAATCTGTTTATCACCTTTGCTGCACGCTGCCGACGATGGCTCCAAGTTGCAAGAGGGCAATCTTTTTCCCAAAGTGAAACTGGAAACCAGCATGGGAGATATTATAGTAGAACTAGATCGCGCCAGCGCTCCTATGACCACGAATAATTTCCTGCTGTATGTGGACAAACGCAGCTATGAAAACACCATTTTTCACCGGGTGATTCAGGACTTTGTGGTGCAAGGTGGTGGCTATGATAAGGAGTTCAATACTAAGCCGGTGATGAGAACCATCTTTAACGAATCAGGCAATGGCAACAAAAACGAGCTTTATACTATTGCCATGGCCAGAGAGAACGACCCTCATTCGGCCGGCAGGCAGTTTTTCTTCAATATGAATGACAATCCCAGCCTGGATCCTGGTCGAAAATGGGGCTACGCCGTATTTGGTCGTGTTGTGGAAGGGACTGAGGTACTGGATAAAATCGCCGCGGTAGAAACTCAAGTTCACCCAACCTGGGGCTGGCCAGATGTTCCCGTCGAACCGGTGATTTTGCTAAAAGCGACCTTACTCCCCCAGCAGTTCTAATCAATTAGGTTATTTTTCTCGCTGCTGACGGATCAGCTCGTAGGCCGCCTGAATATCCTGCGCCTTGTTTTTAGCAATCTCCATGGCCTGCTTGGGCAGGCCTTTTGACACTAACTTATCGGGATGATGCTCCGCCATTAACTTACGATAGGCTTTTTTGATTTGCGCCATATCGTCTTGCTTGGTGACACCCAGAATTTTATAAGCGTCGTCCAGACTGTTGGCATCGGTATAGGTTTGCCTGCCGGCTTGTCCAGAGTCGCTGCGCCTGTGATGGCTGCGGGTACGAAAACGTAGTTCCGCTTCATAGACAGATAGCAGGTACAATAATTCGTGCTTACGAAACCCAAGGTGGCTTGCCGCACTTTCCAGCACGCGTTGCTCGGCCGCATCCAGGCTACCATCGGCATAGGCTGCCTGAATTAGAATTTCCAGGAACACCTGCATAATATCGCGACGTCCATGACAGGATTCGCGAAACTCGAGCAGAATATCTTTAAGCGGGAAATCCGCCGCTTTGCCTTCGCGAAACGCCTGTTGGGCCTCCCGCCGGGTATCTCCCGTCAGTCCCATTTGATCCATCAAGTTGGTCGCCATGCGAATTTCTTCATTGGTGACCTGACCACTGGCTTTGGCAACGTGTCCCATACAGGCAAACAACGCATGAAAGAAAATGGCCTGACGCTTGAAGTCATCCCCCTGAGCAAAGAAACGGCCAAAACCGCCCATCTGATCAAAATTCTGGCTATAACCCTTATCGAACAAGTGACCCACGATAAAGCCGAGAATGGCACCAGGAATTCTGCCGAACATAAATCCGAAAAATGTACCTAGCAGTTTTCCCCATATGGGCATGAAGCGTATCCTTTTAGAAATGCATGGCTGTGTTGCGCGGCTAATATAGCGAATCAGCAAGGCCAAATGAAGACGCGGAGCGGGTAGTTGGTATAATCAATTGGTAAAAACCGTCCTCGTCCCCACTATTCCCCCGCAGAAAAATCACGATTTCATTAAGCTTTTCTGCAACTCTGCTGGTAAAACGGATTGAAACCCTTAAAATCTGCCCACTACCCTATAGTCATCGTTTATTCAATCAAAGGGATTTCCCACTGCCTATGAGAATGAAGCGCCTGTCTTTTGCCATTTTCTGGCTGTTCAGCTCGGCTGCAGCGGCGCAACAAGCAGAGTGTCCGGCCCCTTTGATGCCTCAACTGCCACAGACTGAGCTGACTAATCCGGGCGATATTCATGTTAAAGCGGCCAGAACCCAAATACAGCAAGACACCCTGGCACAGTTTAGCGGCAACGTTGAAATAATTAGTGAGCAAGGACACATTCAAGCCCAGCGCGCACAAATCAACAAAACCGACAAGACCCTGCATGCTGACGGCAATATTCGCTTCTTGGATCAGCAAATCCAGGTTAACAGTGAAAAGATTGATTTGAATCTGGCCTCCGGCCAATTACGCCTCGACAGTACCGAATACCAAATGCTCGGTTTTGCCGGACGTGGGCGAGCAGACAGTATTGAAGTCGATAATCAGGAAGGGTTAGCGCTTAAGGATGTCAGTTTTACCACTTGCCCTGAAGGCAGTGAAGACTGGCAAATCCGCGCCAGCAGTTTAGAGCTGACACCAGAGGATAACTGGGGTACGGCGCGCAACACCCGCTTTTATTTGGGCGGGGTGCCGGTATTTTACCTGCCGTATTTTAAGTTTCCCGTAACCGATGAGCGTCAAACCGGCCTGTTGTTCCCCAAAATGTCAGCGTCTGACAAAGTCGGGGTCAGCTATGAGCAACCGTTTTACTGGAATATAGCCCCTAACTACGATGCCACTATCAGCCCTCGCCTGATGACAGACCGCGGCCTGCAGTTAAAAACTGAGTTTCGCTATTTAACCGAAAGCCAGCGGGGTCAGGTAGATCTGGAATATCTTGGCAGCGACAGACGCCATGATGTCGACGAGTCGCGCTATTTTTACCGTTTTTTGCATCAGGGTAAGCTATCTGACAACTGGCAAATCAGTGCTGAAATCAATGGGTTGAGCGACGACAACTATATTGTGGATTTAGGTAATGATTACTTTAACCGGGGCGATACCCACATGTATCAAACCCTGTCGGTTGACTATTATTCAGAGCCTTTGGACTTCTCAGCCGAAATCCGCGACTTTGAAATTATCGGCGATCACCCCAGCGCCTATCGCGCCGTACCGGAGTTAAAGCTCAATTATCGTCAGCCTCTGTCAGAGCACTTGAACTTCAGGTTTCGCTCGGAGCTGGCTCACTTTGAAGATGGCCGCGACGATACCCCTTCAGCCACCCGTTTTCACATGATGCCCACCTTAAGTTTGCCGCTGCAAAATGCCTGGGGCGAACTACTGACCGAGGCCAGTGTGTTGCAAACCTGGTACAAGCAGGATTTACCTGACGGATCAGGGTTGCAGGAAGACGTCAGCCGCACCTTGGGTCAAGGGCGGATATATGGTGCCATCAATTTCGAACGCGAGACGGAACTCTTTGGCAGTGACATGACTCAGACATTGGAGCCAAAGTTCCAGTATTTGTACACCAGCTACGAAAGTCAGGACGGTATCGGGTTGTATGACACTAACCGTTTACTGAATGACTACACCGGTCTGTTCAGAGGACAGGAATTTGTTGGCCTTGACCGTATTAGTGATTCCAATCACCTGACGGTAGGGGTCACCACGCGCCTGCTGGATAAAAACCATCAGGAAAGATTCAAACTCAGCTTGGGGCAGATATTTTATTTCAACAATACCAAGTTGGAAGAATACAGCCGCGATGATGATCGTTCCGCGCTGGCCGCCGAACTGGATTGGCGATTAAGCAGCAAGTGGGTGGCACGGTCAGCATTACAGCTGTCCTCTTCCAACCAGAAAGTTGAACGTAGCAATCTGACTCTGGACTATCAGATGAGTGCTGACAAACTTGTGCAAATCAGCCATCGCTATGTCAGGGATATCTCTGGAGAAGAAATCAACCAACTGGGTGTAACCGCCAGTTGGCCACTGAGTCAGAACTGGCACTGGGTAGGACGTTGGTACAAAGACATGCACGGCAAGCGTACCATCGAAAGCTTCACTGGCTTACAATATGAATCCTGCTGTTGGGCTGTGCAATTCGGCAGTATGCGCTACCTGAGTAACCGCTTTGATGCCGCTGGCGGTCAAAGTACTGAAGAGTTTGATACCACCGTCCTGCTCGAATTTGTATTTAAAGGGGTGGGAAGTAAGAAGAGTTCACGTACCTTATTGGACGAAGGACTGTTCGGCTACAGACAACCGTATTTTTTGAATAATTAATGATGAAAACTATGAAAATAAAAGCAGTATTGTGTTCCGCGCTGATGCTGGCCAGCATGGGTGTTAATGCCAAACAGGTGGAACTGGATAAGGTCGCCGTTATTGTTGACCAAGGTGTGGTGCTGGAGAGTGAGATCCAGGAACTGGTGGCTTCGGTAAAGAAAAACGCCCTGACCTCAGGCCAGGAACTGCCATCTGACAACGCATTGCGCACCCAGGCAACTGAACGTCTGATTCTGACTAATCTGCAAATGCAAATGGCTGAGCGCATGGGGATCCAAATCAGTGATCCTCAGTTGGAACAAACTATTGCCAATATCGCCCGTCAGGAAGGTGTTACGCTGGACACCATGCGCGAAAAGTTGGCAGAGGAAGGCGTTAGCTACGACAGTTATCGTGAAGAAGTACGCCGTGAATTGATCACAGGTGAAGTGCGTCGCGCTAATGTCCGCCGTCGCATTTATATCACCCCGCAGGAAATTGACAGCCTGGTCAAACTTATCGAACAGCAAGGTCAACAGCAGGCCGAGTATCATTTGGGGCATATTTTGGTTGGCTTCCCAGCCGAACCCAGCCCAGAAGATGTGGATGCCACCCGTTCCCGGGCAGAAAAGGTGCTGGAACTACTCAACAATGGCTCTGACTTTGCCAAGATAGCCATTGCCTCATCATCAGGCGCCAAAGCACTGGACGGTGGTGATATGGGATGGATGAACATCAACGCCATGCCGACCCTTTTTGCTGAAGCCGTACAAGGTAAGAAACAGAACGACCTGATTGGCCCGATTCGTAGCGGTGCTGGCTTCCATATTTTGAAAATCATGGATTTACGTGGTGTACAAACGGTGGAAATCACCGAAGTGAATGCCCGCCATATATTGATCAAACCCTCGGTCATTCTGAGCGAAGAAAAGGCCGAGAAGATGCTGAACGATTTCCGTACCCAAGTACTGGCCGGTGAAGCTGACTTTGCCGCTCTAGCCAAAGAACACTCGGCTGACCCGGGGTCGGCGCTGAAAGGTGGAGAACTGGGCTGGGCAGATCCCGAAATTTATGTACCCGAATTCCGCGATACCCTGAACGTATTGGCCAAAGATGAAATCAGCCAACCATTCAGAACTGTACACGGCTGGCACTTGGCACAGTTGCTGGACAAACGTACCGGTGATGCAACAGATAAGGTTCAGCAGGATAAAGCCTATCAGTTGCTGTTTAACCGTAAGTTTGCCGAAGAAACAGATAATTGGCTGAGAGAAATGCGTGACGAAGCCTACATCGAGGTATTGGAGTAAGTCCTTGAGTCAACGTTCCGTAAGAATTGCCATCACCCCGGGCGAGCCAGCTGGCATCGGCCCGGATTTGATCATCACTTTACTGCAGCAACAATGGGATGCGCAGTTAGTGTTGTTTGCCTGCGGCGACATGTTAAAGCAACGGGCGGCCTTGCTGGGGCAACCCCTGGAGCTATTCCCCTATTCAACTGACAATCATCGGGTATTAGGGCCTGGCCAGGCCTATTTAGTGGATATCCCTACCGAAGCAGAAGTGGTACCCGGTCAACTGAACAGTGCCAATGGCCACTATGTGGTGGAAACCCTGCGTCAGGCCAGTGACAAAAATATCAGCGGCGAATTTGATGCCGTGGTAACCGGGCCTGTGCATAAAGGCATAATTAACCAGGCCGGCATTTCCTTCAGTGGTCACACCGAGTACTTTGCTCAACAAGCCAATACACCGGATGTAGTCATGATGCTGGCTACCGAAGGGCTGCGCGTGGTACTTGCCACCACCCATATCCCTTTGGCCTATGTGTCAAAAGCCATAACCCGTGAACGCTTGCATAAGGTTATTCAGATCGTTAACGCTGATCTGAAACTGAAGTTCGGCATCGCCAAACCGAAAATCTTTGTCTGCGGCCTGAACCCGCACGCCGGTGAAGGTGGCCATATCGGGCGAGAAGAACTTGAGGTTATTATTCCGGCTTTGGATGAACTCAGAGCCGAAGGGCTGGACTTACAAGGCCCTTTGCCAGCCGACACCATTTTCCAGCCTAAATATCTTAAACAAGCCGATGCGGTATTGGCCATGTATCATGATCAGGGTTTGCCTGTGCTCAAGTACAAAGGGTTTGGCGCATCGGTCAATATTACCCTGGGCCTGCCTTTTATCCGTACTTCGGTTGACCATGGTACCGCATTAGATCTGGCTGGCTCAGACCAGGCTGATGTTGGCAGTTTCTCCGTTGCCTTACACAGAGCCATAGAATTAGCAGGTATTCGCAAATGAGCAAACAGCATTTAGGTCACACCGCCCGTAAACGTTTTGGCCAGAACTTCCTGCATGATCAATACATAATTTCCCAGATTGTTGGCGCTATTGCCCCCAAGCCCGGTCAAAACTTGGTTGAAATTGGCCCGGGTCTGGGCGCCCTTACCGAACCGGTTTGCGAGTTGGTTGATAAGCTCACAGTGGTTGAGCTTGACCGGGATCTGGCAGCCAGGCTGCGCACTCATCCTTTTATCGCCAGTAAGCTGAATATCATTGAAAGCGATGCATTGCGTTTTGATTTCAGCCAATTACTTGAAAAAGGCAAACCTTTGCGTATCTTTGGCAACCTGCCATACAACATTTCCACACCGCTAATGTTCCACTTATTCAGCTTTGCCGAAAAAGTGCAGGACATGCACTTTATGCTGCAAAAAGAAGTGGTCAAGCGCTTGGCAGCAGGTCCTGGCGGCAAAGACTACGGACGCTTGTCCGTGATGGCACAGTATCACTGTCAGGTTATCCCTGTACTGGACGTGCCCCCAGGTGCATTTAAACCGGCCCCCAAAGTTGATTCTGCGGTCGTCAGACTGATACCCCACCAGGTTAAGCCAATACAGGTCAACCGTCTGGAAGATCTTAATAGGGTGTGCGCTCTGGCTTTCAATCAGCGTCGAAAGACCATTCGTAACAGCTTAAAAGAGTTGGTTGACGAGCAAACATTTGAAACCCTGCGGTTGAAACCAGAACTCAGAGCAGAAAATCTCAGCCTGGCAGATTTCGCCGCGCTGGCCAATCACCTCAAGCCGGCCCCGTAAAGAAGGCGATGAAAACACCTATAGCCATAGAAGTGCAAACCGAATACCTGATGGATAGCTCAAATCCAGCCATGCATCAGTTTGCCTTTGCTTACCACATTAGCATTACGAATCAGGGCAATGAGCCCGTGCAATTGCTCAATCGTTTCTGGCTAATCAGTGACGCCAACGGCAAAGTCACGGAAGTTTCCGGTGCCGGTGTGGTGGGTAAGCAACCAGTCATTCAGGTGGGTGAAACCTATCGCTATAGCAGTGGTGCTATGCTCGAGACGCCAGTAGGCAGCATGCAGGGTTACTATGAAATGCAACGCCCCTGTGGCGAGCGTTTTCAAGCGCCTATTGCTATCTTCCGGTTGGCCGTACTGAACCTGATAAATTGAACATGGCCACCTATGTAGTCGGCGACATCCAAGCCTGTCTGGCACCCCTTCCACCGCTGTTGGAAAAAGCCAGCTTCAACCCTGACACAGACCAACTTTGGGCCGTGGGTGACCTGATTGGAAGAGGGCCCCAAGCCCTGGAAACCATGCAATTTTTGCATAACCTGGGCAGCAGTTTTAATACCGTGCTGGGCAACCATGATCTGCATTTCTTAGCTGTTTATGCTGGTATTAAGCGAGATAAACCATCTGATGGTTTCCAAGCTCTGCTGACTTCGCCGGATATTGATGTCTACGTAGATTGGTTACGCAGCCGCCCCTTGGCAGTATTATTGGATGAAGGTACTTTTCTGTCGCATGCAGGTTTATATCCAGGCTGGCAATTTAGCGATGCATTGTATTGGGCCGGACAAGTCTCAGAGGCATTAACATCAGATAAATGGCAAGACTTGCTGGCCAGCATGTATGGCAGTGAACCTAAAGCCTGGCACGACTGTACCAGCCATCAGGAAAAGCTGATATTCACCATCAACTGCCTGACTCGCATGCGCTTTGTTAGTGCCAGTGGTCAATTAGACTTGCAAACCAAAAGCGGCTTACTATCCCCACCAACAGACAAGCATCCCTGGTTCAGTCACCCAAGCCTGATGCTCCTTCCTGAACAAAAAATTCTGTTCGGCCACTGGGCCGCTTTAGAGGGTCATACTGGCAACGCACAATGCCTGGCCCTGGACACCGGATATATATGGGGAGGAACATTGAGCTTGTACAAGCTGGAGTCCGCAACCTTTTATCGCATAGAACAGCAATAGGGCGATTATTCGCTCCCTTCAGTTTAAATCTTTTGCGTCGATACAATAAGTTGCCTTATTGTTAAGCCTGTTAAAAAAATAAAAATAGCCGTTCTGTCGGTTTTAGATGAAGTGAACCTGTAAATTTGCAACAATCGCAGGTACTTAGCTGTTTGTATGGAGAGCCGTATGAATCTTACCGTAGCCATGCGTGTTATAGGTGGTTTTGCCATCATTACCCTGCTGGTTTTTATTGTCAGCATTTCCTCCCTGGTCAATCTGGGTGATGTGGATAGCGCCACCGAAGAAGTTAACACCTTGGCCCTGCCAACCTTACAAGGCAGTAGCGCGCTGAAAGTATCTTTCGTCAATATGGGACGAATTACGTTTGAAGCCTATTACGAAACAGAATTAAGCGGATTAGATGACGCTTTGCAGCGTTTTTCCAACAGCCGCAAAAATTTTGAGGCTGAACTTAAGCTATTAAAGCAATCCGTTAGCACCCAGGCCGAGTTAGAAGCGACCCTGGCGAGAGTGGAAAAGGTATACGGCGAATACAATGGCTATGTCACTCAAATGTTTGATAACCGCAGAGCAGACTTGCAATTGAATCAAACCCTGGGCAACCAGATGTCAGATTTAGAGGACAACACCGATGATACCTCGACCCTGTTACTGGATTTTTCTGATTTAAGCCAAGCGCGCAATAACGGCCCTCTGGCTGAAGCCGCCAAGATAGGTGGAGAGTTGGAAACCGGCCTGATGTCCTTGGTCACTGTGGGTAACCAATATACCCGTACCCAGGATTTGACTAAGGCAGAAACCATAGGCAACGAATTAAAGTTATTATTAGATAATGCCAAAGAAAGTGCCGCCAATATGGAAAAGGCGGCGGGCGGTCGTGACAACAGTGGCATGTTGGAAGAGATACTGGAAATGGTAGACAGTATCAACGACACCATTTCATCTGCTAATGGCGTTTTAAACAATCAGGTAGAAAGACTTAACCATCAAAATAACGCCGTACTTGCCCTGCAGAACTCCGAAGCCAATATCCAGTCTGGCATTGCCGATTTGGACAAGTTGCTCAAGCAAGCCAACGAAATAACCAGCCGTGTCAAAGAAGACGTTGCTAATTCAGTCGCCAGTGGCACTACCAGCACTTATATCATCATGCTGGTATCCGCGGTTGTTGCCGCTGCTATCGCCTTTTTCAGCGTAAGAGCCATTACCATCCCGCTGAACAAGGTCAACGAGATCCTGCATGTGGTCTCTTCCGGCGACCTGACCCAAAAGCTGGATGACAGCTCAAAAGATGAATTCGGTGAGTTAGCTAGAAACTGTAATAATCTTATCGACAGCCTGAAGGCCCTAATCTCAGGTATCAGCTCTCGTGCCACCCAATTAGCGGCCGCCTCTGAAGAAACCTCAACGGTTACCACCCAGACAACCCGTTCCATTCAGGAACAGAAGTCTCAAATTGCCCAGGTTGCTACGGCGACTACGCAGATGAACAGCACCTCTCAGCTGGTATCCCAAAGTGCTGATGACACGCTGAACCAAATTCGTCATGCCGACGCTGAGGCGGAGAAGGTTAAGGTGATTTCCAACGAAAACAAGAACACCATTATGGTACTTGCCCGTGAAGTGGAAAAAGCCGCCGAAGTTATCAACAAGCTGCATCAGGACAGTGCCAGCATTGGCGGCATCCTGGATGTTATTCGCGGTGTTGCCGATCAGACCAATTTGCTAGCCCTTAACGCCGCCATAGAAGCCGCCAGAGCGGGCGAACAAGGCCGAGGCTTTGCGGTAGTGGCTGACGAAGTAAGAACCCTTGCCAGCCGCACACAGGAGTCCACGCAGGAAATTCATGCCATGATTGAAATGCTGCAAGTAGGCGCGGAGAAGGCGGTTTCCGTGATGCAGCAAGGTAAACAACAGGCTGAGCTTTGTGTGACCCAGACCGAGAAAGCCACCTCCGCGTTGGATTTGATTACCAACGCAGTGCATAAGGCTCACGATGTATCCAGTCAGATTGAACAATCGGCGAAAGAGCAGTATCAGGTTTCACAAGAGATCAGTGAAAAGCTTGAGAATATTGTCGCCATTGCCGAAGAAACTGCCACAGGTGCGGAGCAAACCACAGACTCCAGTCATGAAGTGGCACGCCTGGCCGATGAGCTACAGGGCTCGATTAGACAGTTCCGGGTTTAACCTATGCTACTCATATAAAAAAACGCAGCCTAGGCTGCGTTTTTTTATGTCCATGGATGGACGGTATGCCACGGTGGCAAGGATGCCAAAGAGTGGCGATGTCCAGGAATGGACGGTATGTCGATGTTGTTGGGAACACTCATCGACCATGTCTAGGGATGGACGGGCAGAAAAACTGCAAAAACTGCTCCTGCGTTTTCCGCACTTCCACCATCCCTGGCGGTCGTATGCCACGGTGGCAAGGATGCCAAAGAGTGGCGATGTCCAGGGATGAACGGGCATAAAAACTGCTCCTGCGTTTTCTGCACTTCCACCATCCCTGGCGGTCGGCAGAAAAACTGCTCCTGCGTTTTCTGCACTTCCGCCATCCCTGGCGGTCGTATATCGCGATTACGCGATTAAATACGTTCCAGTGTCCTGAATGTCATACCATGGGCATTAGATTCATCAGGGGAGACCTGCTCCACGGCCACTTCCCGCCAATCCGCCACCGCATAAAAATCCGGGAAGGTGGTATCCCCTTCAACGTCCAATTCAATATCCGTGATATAGAGCCTGTGACATTGGGCCAGAAAGTGCCGGTATATGGCACCTCCCCCAATAATCATCAACTCTTCGGTCGCGGACTCCTCGGCCACAGCCACAGCTTGCTCGGGAGATGTCACTACAGTCACCCCTTGCGGTTTGAAATCCTCAGCGCGACTGATAACTATATTCAACCTTCCAGGCAGAGGGCGCCCAATAGACTCAAAGGTTTTGCGCCCCATGACCACCGGCTTCCCCAGGGTAACCTGCTTAAAATGCTTCAAATCTGCCGGCAGGTGCCAGGGCATTTGATTGTCCTTGCCAATCACCCGGCCTTTAGCCATAGCAGCTATCATAGAAATCCGCATCGTTCCCTTACCTTTTGTAAATGACTTCGGCTCCATCTTCGTCATCTTCATCCCAATCGTCGTCATCCCAGTCATCATCGTCAAGTTCATCGAGCTGCTGCTTGTTGGGGTTGTCCCACTTAAATTCAGCTCTCACTGCATCTTCCTGACCTTCTGTCTGTGCAGGGAGTGTTCCAAGATAGTTCATCACTTCCTGTGTCAGAGGAGCCGTTCCCGTGGCGCTGATAGCAGAAATGCAATACACCGGGCCTTCCCAGCCCATATCATCAATGATGCGTTGCTTGGTTTCTTCCAACTCTTCTTCCAACAGCAGATCGGTCTTGTTAAATACCAACCAGCGTGGTTTTGCTGCTAGTTTAGGGCTGTACTTTTCAAGCTCGGCGATAATCGCCATGGCATTTTGGGCAGGATCGGAGCCATCAATAGGCATGATATCCACCAAATGCAGCAACACCCGGCAACGTTCTAAATGCTTGAGGAATCGTATACCCAGTCCAGCGCCGTCCGCAGCCCCTTCGATCAACCCAGGTATATCGGCGATAACAAAACTACGGTTGCTGTCTACCCGCACTACACCAAGGTTTGGCACCAAAGTAGTAAAGGGATAATCAGCCACCTTAGGCTTGGCGGCAGATACAGCACGGATAAAAGTAGATTTTCCGGCATTGGGTAAACCCAACATGCCAACGTCGGCCAACAGCATCAGCTCTAGCTTGAGATTACGAATATCTCCTGGCGTACCATTGGTTTGCTGTCTTGGTGCTCGGTTAGTACTGCTTTTAAATCTGGCATTGCCCAAACCATGAAAGCCGCCTTTGGCAACCATCAAACGCTTGCCGTTACGGGTTAAATCCCCCAGCACTTCACCAGTATCCACATCCGTAGCACGCGTGCCCACTGGTACTCGCAATTCCAAATCTGCGCCGCCACGACCAGTACAATTGCCGCCCGAGCCATTCTGACCGCGCTCAGCACGATGAATGCGTTCAAAACGATAATCGATCAGTGTATTGAGGTTTTCATCGGCAACCAGATAAATACTGCCGCCATCGCCGCCGTCGCCTCCATCGGGGCCACCGAAAGGAATATATTTTTCCCGGCGGAAACCGACCACGCCATTGCCACCGTTTCCGGCTTCAACTCGGATTTCGGCTTCATCTACGAATTTCATTATTAAACCTCATGAGGATCATATGAATACTTTAGCAGAAAGGTGCCAGCGCAAACTTGAAGGCAACCTGAAGTGCATAAGGTTGGCAAGTAAGAGCATGTCCACACAAATGAACACTCTCACAGCACCTTCTCTTTGTCATATAAAAAAGCCCCGCATGGCGGGGCTTTTAGTACATAAAGATAATTGCTTATTCAGCAACAATGCTCACGTACTTACGGTTCTGAGGACCTTTCACTTCGAACTGAACTTTACCGTCAGACAAAGCGAACAAGGTGTGGTCCTTGCCCAAACCTACATTGTTACCAGCATGGAACTTAGTACCACGCTGACGAACGATAATGCTGCCAGCCAAAACTGACTCACCGCCAAAGCGTTTTACACCCAGGCGTTTGCTTTCTGAATCACGACCGTTACGGGTACTACCACCCGCCTTCTTGTGTGCCATCTTTCAGTACTCCTCTTAGGCGCTGATGCTAGTGATTTTCACTTCAGTGAACCACTGACGGTGGCCCATCTGCTTACGTGAATGCTTACGGCGACGGAACTTAACAATCTTAATTTTCTCGCCACGACCGTGGGTTACCACTTCAGCCGTCACTTTGCCACCGTCAACGAAAGGCATGCCGATCTTAACATCGTCACCGTTGCTAACCATCAGGACACTGTCGAATTCAACAGATTCACCTGGTGCAACTTCAATCTTTTCGAGACGAACGGTTTGGCCTTCAGCCACACGGTGTTGTTTACCACCACTTTGGAAAACCGCGTACATACTTAACTCCGCTCTTTGCGCCCGCAGGACGCCAACAATTCTAAAACAGGGCGCGAATTGTACGTGAAGTGTGCAGGCATCGCAAGAGCAAATTCCCAGAAATTTAGCCCTATTAGCGGGTTATCTTTATGCTTGGGCGACAATAACCTGAACTCACTGGAACCCTAAGGCAAATTCTGCAAAAATGCCGCCAGTCTCCAGTCGACGTACCCTAGAGAAAATGAATAACCAGCAGATACGCGAGCTTGCTGAACAAGACATGCAAGCGGTCAATCAACTCATTCAGCATCAAGTTAATTCTGATGTAGCGCTGATCAATCAGTTGGGCTTTTATATCGTTAATAGCGGCGGCAAGCGCATTCGTCCATTAATTACGGTGTTAGCAGCACGTGCACTGGACATTCAAAGCCAGGATCATCACACTTTGGCTGCCATTATCGAATTTATTCATACCGCCACTTTGCTGCACGACGATGTAGTGGACGAGTCTACCATGCGACGCGGCCGCGAAACAGCCAATGAACTGTTTGGTAATCAGGCTAGCGTGTTGGTGGGCGATTTTCTCTATACCCGTTCTTTCCAGATGATGGTTAGCCTTAAGCGTATGCGGGTAATGGAAATTCTTTCGGACGCAACCAATGTTATCGCTGAAGGCGAAGTATTACAGTTAATGAACTGTAATGACCCTGATACCAGCGAAGACAGCTATATGCAGGTTATATACAGCAAAACTGCCCGACTCTTTGAAGCTGCAACCCAGCTTGCTGCGGTATTAACCGACCAACCAACAGCGATTGAGCAAGCCATGCAGGATTACGGTAAGTACCTTGGCACTGCCTTTCAGCTTATCGATGATGTCATGGACTATAGCGCTGACAGTGAAGCCATGGGTAAAAATGTCGGCGATGACCTTGCCGAGGGCAAACCTACCCTGCCGTTACTTTACGCCATGTGGCATGGCAGTAAGGAGCAGGCAGATTTGATTCGCAGTGCCATAGAAAACGCCAACGGCCTTCCTCACTTAACCGAAATACAAAGTGCAATGCAACAGACCGGTGCATTGCAATACACCAAAGACAAAGCGCAGCAAGCGGCTAAGCAGGCCATTGACGCACTATCTCCGGTTGCTGACTCCGCTTTTAAGCAGGCACTGATTGCACTGGCCAGGCAATCTGTTGAACGGCTAGCCTGATCCCCTCACGCCGGTGCGTTGCCGGCGTACTTTAATCTTACCCGTCGGAAACAAGGCCCTCACAACCTGTTCAAAAAACAAGCAACACTTTAACATCACTGCTAACGTTTTATTCTTGCATCTGAACAAACAGGATGTCGAAGATGAAACCAACCCCGGCCTTGCCTATCAAATTTGACAGCACCTCAAACGGTGAGTTTTGTCCACCCATATTAAGTGAGAGGGAAGCGCAGATTAACGCTCTGGCTTCCACTCGTTTTGAAACGTATCGCAGAAAACTCGGGCTAAGTCGCCGCGACTTTATGCTATCCAGCAGCGCGGCGGCACTGACATTACTATGCGCCAATGACGTCAACGCCAAAGAAGCGGTACAAGGCGGATATTACGCACTGGAAACCGATAGCGCCTATGACGATAAACTCGCCGATACCGTACTAGGAGGCGATGAATTTATCTTTGATATTCAGGGCCACTTCGTTGACCCCAATGGCCGTTGGCTAAATTCGTTACCGCAAGGCGCCAAGCCCTTCGCCAGCATGCAGCAAGCCGATTGCCCGCTGGCGGCTCTAGCGGGGGACAGAAGCTACTTACAGTGCCTGGGCCCCAAGCAATTTATCAAAGATGTCTTCTTAGACAGCGACACCGACATGATGGTGCTGTCTTTTGTGCCTTCTTCACGTCAGCGCGAACCTCTTACCATAGAAGAAGCCGATGCCACACGACGTATTGTTGATGAATTGGAAGGAAACCAGCGCCTGTTGCTACATGGCAGGGTAAACCCAAACCAAGATGGTGATCTGCAAGGTATGGATGAACTGGCCGAAAAATGGCAAGTCAGCGCCTGGAAAACCTATACCCAATGGGGCCCAGATGGCAATGGCTTTTTCCTGCATGACGAAGTTGGAATTCGCTTTATTGAAAAAGCCAGAGCGCTGGGTATCAAAAATATCTGCATTCACAAGGGTATCCCTTTTGGTGCTCAGTCTTATCAACACAGCCTATGCAGCGATATTGGCGTAGTGGCCAAGCGCTACCCAGATGTGAATTTTATTATCTATCATTCGGGTTTTGATCCTGCTGTGGAAGAAAGGGCGTATACCAGTGGCAGCCACCGAGCGGGCGTCGATAGTTTGATTACGTCTTTGCAAAACAATCAAGTGGCCCCCAACACTAATGTGTATGCCGAACTCGGCTCTACCTGGCGCTTTGTGATGCGCCATCCCGAGCAAGCCGCCCATCTGCTGGGGAAATTACTACGTTATGTGGGTGAGAATAATGTACTGTGGGGCACAGATTCCATTTGGTATGGCTCTCCTCAGGATCAAATTCAGGCTTTTCGCGCCTTCCAGATCAGTGAGGCCTTTCAGAAACAATATGATTACCCTTCCCTGACCCGTGAATTTAAGGCCAAGGTCTTTGGTTTAAATGCCTGTAAACCTTATCAAATCTCGCCACAAGAAGTGGCGCAAGTCACTCACAAGGATAAGGTTGCTCTGGACAAAGCCAACTATCGCAACCATCCCGCACCACATTTTCAAACTTATGGTCCCAAAAACCGTCGGGAATTTCTCAATTTGCTACGCTGGCAAAGTGTTTAGCGCCTGGTTGCCAGAGAAAGTAGACATTTAGAAAAAGCATGACTCCAAGGATGCTGGAGGTGCAGAAAATGCAGGAGCAGTTTTTCTGCCCGCCCATCCCTGGACATCGCCACTCTTTGGCATCCTTGCCACCGTGGCATACGACCGCCAGGGATGGTGGAAGTGCGGAAAACGCAGGAGCAGTTTTTCTGCCCGTCCATCCCTGGACATCGCCACTCTTTAGCATCCCTGCCACCGTGGCATACGACCGCCAAGGAAGGCGGAAGTGCAGAAAACGCAGGAGCAGTTTTTCTGCCCGCCCATCCCTGGACATCGCCACTCCTTAGCATCCCTGCCACCGTGGTATACCGTCCATCCCTGGACATAAAAAAACCGCCCGTAGGCGGTTTTTTAGCATCACTAACGATTAGGCTTTGTTTACAAAGTCTTCGCCTAATTGGATATCACCACGCAGGCCACCCAACATATCGTCTTTAGCTTTCTGCTCAAACGCGCTCAGCTTACCGTAAGGCAGGATCTCTTCGACACCGTTAGGACCTAAACGAACAGGGTGAGCGAAGAAACGTGCATCGTCGCTGTTAATTTCAACGTAGGTGTATTCAACTACGTTTTCACCACGCATCGCAGCCACCAAAGACAAGCAGAAACGCGCTGCAGCCTGGCCCATAGACAAGGTTGCACTACCGCCACCCGCTTTGGCTTCAACCACTTCAGTACCCGCATTCTGGATACGGTGCGTCAAACTGGCAACTTCTTCATCGCTGAATTCAACACCTTCAACCTGAGACAGCAGAGGCAGAATCGTGGTACCTGAGTGTCCACCGATCACTGGAACATGTACGTTAGCGGGGTTCAGTCCCTTCAGATCAGCAACGAAAGTTTCCGCACGAATTACGTCCAGGGTCGTAACACCGAATAGCTTAGTTTTGTCGTAAACACCTTTAGCCTTCAGCGCTTCAGCAGCAATGGCCACAGTAGTATTTACGGGGTTGGTGATGATACCGATACAAGCTTTAGGACAAGTGTCAGCAATAGCATCAACCAGGTTACGCACGATACCGGCGTTAATATTGAACAGGTCAGAACGGTCCATACCAGGCTTACGAGGAACACCAGCCGGGATCAACACGATGTCACAACCTTCCAGTGCCGTGTTCAAATCGTCCTTACCAAAACCTTTTACTTTCACATCGGTAGGAATATGGCTCAAATCAACAGCTACACCGGGAACTACTGGCGCAACGTCATACAAGGATAATTCAGAGCCTGCTGGCAACTGAGTCTTGAGCAACAGTGACAATGCCTGGCCGATACCGCCGGCTGCACCTAATACGGCTACTTTCATGTTTATCTCCTGTGAATGTGAGTAATTTCATCGACTGACGGCAACGTCAGTGAACAATGTCGAATAATTCAGCCTACCGGCAATACCGGACATCGCCAGAGCTGGCACTCAGACTGAATGACGGAAAACATTGGGGGCAGAGTCTACTTTGTGGTCGGTGGCTTAGCAAGTGACCAGCCAAACCGCCGATACACACAATCAGCCTTAGCACACAGAATATATAACCCCAAAGGACTGTGCCAGCCGGGTGGAAAATTCATAGCTTGTGGCAATTATCAGACCCAGCCATACCCCCAGAGTAGTTGCGAGAGCGCTTCTATTGGGCGCTGATAGTTTTGTTACGCCCCACTGCGGTTTACTGGCCAAGGCCTGACACAGTTGATAACTGGCCTGGTTCCCCCTTCGCTGTCCATCCTCAGACGGCTTACAGGATAAGACCAAAGTATAAAAACATTGATTCATACGGGCCTAAAGGTAAAGTAACGGCTAATTTGACACTAGACCATCAAAGAGCGGATACCCATGGCAGGAAAACAAGACGAGCTGATCAAGTCATTCAAAGACATTCTCAAAACAGAGAATTTTGGTTCTCAGGGGGAAATTGTCGAGGCCCTAAAAGAGCAGGGTTTTGATAACATCAGCCAGTCAAAAGTATCCCGCATGCTGAGCAAATTCGGTGCAGTACGTACCCGTAACGCGCTGGGAGAGATGGTTTACTGTTTACCACCAGAGCTGGGCATGCCCACAGCCAAAAGTCCGCTTAAACAACTGGTGCTGGATATAGTGCACAACAATGTGATGGTAATTATTCGCACCAGTCCCGGCGCCGCGCAGTTGATTGCCAGGCTGCTGGACTCCCTTAGTCAGGCCGATGGTGTGCTGGGCACTATTGCAGGTGACGATACCATTTTTATTGCGCCAGCCGATGTCACTCGCATTGACGATACGTTAAAGCGGGTAGAAGCGTTGTTTGAAAACGTCTGATTTTCGCTGCTAAAGCAACTAGCCGAAACACAGTGATAAAAAAGCCGGTTGACACCGGCTGTGTGTAACTCTCTATTTAAATTGCAGCGCCAGCCATACCATCCGGTGGTCTGACGAACTTTTACGATCTTTAACCAGACGATAAAGCTCATCCCCTTTTGCTGGCCAGAACACGCCGCCATCTTTTACGTCCCAACCTGCAACCGAAGGCAATACATAGTCGGCACGCATACGCCAACCTGCGGTATGGGTATCGCCCAGAGGATTGTCCAGGCTGTGCTCTTTTCCGCCTTCACTGCGCGGCACAAAGCTCGCACTCACTTTATCATGGGTAATCAATCCAACAATGGCATCACGCAATGAGTCTCCTTCAACCATTGACGAGTTAAGGTCTCCCAGCACCACAAAAGTGTCACCCTGCAAACCGCCTTTACGTCCCTGGTCATCGTACATGTAGCTTGACTGTGTTTTGGACAAGTAGTCCACCCAGAACCTGACTTCATCATGATTGCGTTTGCCATTTCTGTCCTCGGGACCGTCAAACACGGGAGGAGTAGGATGACTTGCCAATACATGAATAGTTTTTCCATCTACTTGTACAGGTATATCCCAATGAGACTTTGAGGACAGTCTCAACACATTTTGTGCCGCTTGCGAGTACCAGGATTGACCATCCTCTTTCTTCACCCCGGTCATCAGGTTACCCGGCATATCTTTCCACAAAAAGCGCTGAAAGCTGCGTGCATTAGCTTCATCAATAGGATAACGGCTAAGCAGAACCATACCGTACTGGCCTGGATACTTACCAAAACCAAAGGCATCGTCTTTGATACCAGAGGCCACACCATCACCATTCAAATCCACGCCAGAGTCAACACCGGTATTCACTGGCGCCAGATAGAAATAGGGATAATCTATGGGCTCTGCACCGCTTTGCGATACATTCAGATAGTGTTTTACAAAGGCCTCGACGCCCTGTCTGGGGTCAGCGTTATAATCAAATTCATTGAGCAGTAGGATATCCGGTCTCACCCGCTGAATAATTTCAGCAGTATTGCGAATCTGTGGATGCTCGCCATTTTTCAGGTGCTCAAACAACTCCTGCCCGGTGACCGGCTGGCCGCGCTCAACATAGTTGTCCGCCTCCATACTCACATTAAAGGTAGCAATACGGATTTCTGCGGCAAATAAGGAACTGGTGGTCATGGCTAAAAGTAATGTTATCTGTCTTATCATTCTGGCATTTCCATCGACATCATGAGCAGCAAGCTGCGCTGTTACTGAAAAAGCCGGCGCTAGGCCGGCTTTAATTTCAGCAGTGTAACAACAACTTATTAGAAGCTGTATTTCACGCCGATACGCACTTCCCACAGGGAAGCGTCGGATACGATAGACTCACCGCCAGGCTGGATAAATCTGTTGTATACGTACTTACCCTCATCGTTAATGGTTGCATCAACAATAGATTGCATACGCGGGAAGGATACTTCTTCCATCACACCCCAATCATCGTTCAGCAGGTTACCTACGTTTTCGATAATCAGGAACGCGCTACCTTTGTGACCATCATAGAAACCAGCAAACTCTTGCTCAACTTTAATGTCGAACTTAGTCCACCAGCTGCTGTTCAGGCTGTTCCTAGCCATGATTTCGCCACGGCTCAGACCTTTATGATCAATAAACTGATTAAAGGCAGCCAGGTCAAAGTCAGGGCCGTAGATCACGTTAGCATCGTTCTCTTCTGGGATATAAACCAGTTGAGAGTCGGTGTACACGCCATACCCGAACTTATCATTAATATAGTTAGAGTTAGGATTTCTGGAGTCATCAGTGTTATCAAAGGTATAGCTGTAAGGACGGCCCTGGTTGGCTGTGCCGAACAAGCTAAAGCGTGTGCTATAACCGTCAAAGAACTCTTTTTCGTAAGACACACGCAGGGTAAATCTGTGCGGGATCTCATAGTTAGAGGTATACGCACCTGGATTTTCACCATTTGCTGTTGCCACACCAGTGTAGTTGGAGAAGGCCACTGAGCTGGTCATTGGGTTAACATCTTTAGCTTCGGTATAAGCGTAGGCCACGCTCCAATCCAAGCCAAAGTCGTGAGACTTACTTAAGGCCAAAGACACGCTGGTAGACTCACCAGAATCACCGTCAACGTTAGTTAGCATAAAGTCTTGTGAACGACCATTGTCAGCATAAATCGGGCGTCCATCAGGAGCCGTCTGGCTGGAAATAGTACGAGATGCATCACGAATAACCGCCGCATCCTGCTTATCTGAATACAAGATATCTGCCATCAACACATAGTCGTCAGCAAAGGTGTAAGTCAGACCCAAGGCGTATTTCCACTCTGATGGAATCTCAAAGTTAGGATCCAGAATGTTCACGCCACCGTTGCGACCTTCGCCGGCTGCGACTTTGTCATACAGCTCTTTAGGAATGTCATAAATCGGACGACCACCGCCGACGTGCTCTTTATCAAACAAAGACGTACCGGAATTGTCCTGATTTTCCTTCAGCACAATACCGTTATTCTGGTAGTTATTACCTACCCAAACGTTGGGATTACCACCAGAGTAAAGACCGAAGCCACCGCGTACTTCCAGATTGTCAGCTGCCATCCAGTTAAAACCAAAGCGCGGCTGAATCAGATCCAGACCATCCAGGTTTTGACGGTTACTGAAGTCATACAATTCTTCAATTAGCGGGTTCTCAACCGGGTAGTCATCGCTGCTGTACCAGTCATAACGCACACCAAAGGTAAAGGTTGCGTCCCAGCCCATATGGTAGTATTCGTCCTGCAAGTACAGAGTATGGATATCGTAGGTAAACTCAGCGGCACCATCGGCAGGGTTGTTAGTGCCGGCAGCATTTTCATAAATAATGCGGTATGGCGTGCCGTTGCGGAAATCTTCAATAGAACCGAAGCGGAATTCGCCTTCGCTTTCCTGTACGAACATGTTAAACACGTCCAGGCTTTCGTACTCATAACCACCGGTAATAACGTGGTCACCTAACAGGTACGTACCCGCCAGTTTGAATGTATCGCTGGAATACTTCAGTTTATTAGCATGACGCGAGTCATCTGCGCCCAGATAAACTGTGGCCCGCTCGTCACCAACACTGGTAGAGATCTGAACCTCACCAAACTCGGTCCCGCCTAAGGGCACTACGCTGGCATCAAAATCGGAGGTGCCGATACGCAGTTCGGTTGAGAAGGAGTCTGTCCAGTCTGAGTACAAGGACGCAACATAAGATTCGAACTCACCGCTCTGGTTATAGTAGTGGTTAGAATATTCAAACTCATTGGAGTCACCGTCCGATTCGCGAATAGTATTACCGTCGTTATAGTTGTATACCAATGACGCGCGGTGCGAGTCGTTGATGTGCCAATCCAACTTGGCCATGATCTTTTCATCTTCTACCGGCAGGCTGTTAACCAGGGCACCGGGTTCATAGCCGTACACGTCACGGGAGATTTGCAGAATTTCATCGTACATCGCCTGGGTGAAACCAGCGACTTTAACCGCAGCGTTAGAATCAGCCGGGCCACGGTCGAACAGATCAGAGCCTTCCAACTTCTCGTAAGAAGTGAAGAAGAACAACTTATCTTCGATCAAAGCGCCACCAACGTTGAAGCCATAACGCTTCTCGTTGAATCCACCCACGTTGATGTCTTCGCCCTTCAGGCTGTCACCGCGCATAGAATCGTTGGTGTAGTCAAAGAACACGCCACCGTGGAATTCGTTGCTACCAGATTTAGTCACGGCGTTGATGTTACACGCGGTAAAACCACCGTACTGTACATCAAAAGGTGCCAGCTCTACCGCTACCTGAGCAATAGAATCATAAGAGAAAGGAATACGAACAGTAGGGTAACCGTTGCTGTTCAAACCAAAGTTGTCATTGGTACGGATGCCGTCAACAGTCAGGCTGTTGAAACGTGAGTTTGCACCCGCACACTGAATAGAGTCATTGAAACCTTCATCGATATAAACACGAGGGTCAATTTTGATCAGGTCTTTCAGATCACGGTTAATTGCAGGGGCGTTTTCCAGCGCCTTCAAATCAAAGTTGGCTGCCGGGCCTGTCGCACCGTAGTTGGCGTTGGTCAGGGTACCAGTTACCACAACGGTTTCGATCTGAGATTGGCTCTCCAGATCAATGTTCAAGCTGGTGGTTTCACCCAGCTTCAGGAATACGTCATTCAGCGTACGCGTACCGGATGCATCATTTACTACGATGCTGTAAGGGCCGCCAACCGGCAAACCACGCAGGTTGAATGAGCCAGCTTCGTTGGACGTCATTACTCTGACAGCACCTGTACGTGTATCAGTAATAGTTACAGTAGCGCCAGCAACGACTTGGCCAGACTCAGAAAGAACGTTCCCCCTGATACCGGATGTGGTCTCCTGAGCAAATGCAGATGTGGAGATACCCACTGACAGAGCCACAGCTAACGCAACGCGATTGAGCTTGGATTTCGTGAACATTGTGTTTTCCTAAGGTTTGTTGTGTGCAATTCACAGTTTATGAGGCGATTATGACAACTTTGTTGTAGTAGACCCTGTGATGGAAAAGTCAAATTTCCCGCCACAGAATCCGTACAAAAAACGCACCACGCTTCGAATTCTCGGATGAAATTGTCCTTTCTCTGAGAAAAATAGGAAGACCTCATAAAGATTCATAACTTCTTGTTCATATTTATTATAAAACAACAGGTTAAGTGGATTAAATAATTTTACCCGTTGAAACAAGTAAGATTAACTGGTGAAATGTATAGCATTACTCATCGGAGTTCTCAGAATACATGATGTTATCGGGCTTAAAGCTGTCAAAAACCAGCCTGGCGACCATTGCCATATTGCTGTTTATACTTATGTGGTTGATTGGGAACGGAAATGTAAGTACCGCAAAGGTTGAATTCAGGCCGGTTATAGAACAGTTTTCTGAATGTAGCACCCAAGGTGGCAATCTCAACGCTACCCTGATTGTATTTGTTAACGCCGAGTCTCTGGCGAAAAACCTGTCACAGACACTTTGCCGGGATCCCGTGGTAATAAAACAGTTTGGGCAAGTCAAGGCAGTCTGGAATCACAGCGAAGATCAGGTCTTGCAATATGTCGGTAAGGGTATCGCCGACCTTGCCTTAGTTAAGAAAAACCTGATGGAAGCCGTCAAAGGTGAGTCCACCTATGGTTATCGTGTGGTTGCGGCTTATTCTGATTATTCCGCCTATCTTATTTCCACAAGAGAAAAGCCACAGATTGATAAAGCCTATCTACTCGGCAAACGCATTGGCTTGTTGGATTACCCCACCAGTCGTTCCGGTCATATTATTCCTATCGGCATGTTTAAAGAACTCAATCTGAGCCTGGACAGCCTGCAAATTACCTATGCTAACTCGCATACCGAACTGAGAAGCATGCTGACGTCGGGAAAAGTAGACATAATTTCGTCCTACTGGCAGGACAGCGATGAAGCTATTTTGTCGCGTAATTATATCACCCCCATAGAACAGCAGGTCAGTGGCACTAAGTGGTACCTTAAAATGGAGACCAACAATGTCGATCTGTTCTGCGCAGTGCAACATACGTTAATTCAAATGGCAAAAGATGAAAATACTGGTTATTTCAGTCGCTTAACGCCAGAGCCGGATTGCCAAAGATAATGAAAATACAACCCGCTAATCACTTGGCTAACAGCCTGCTGTTATTTCTGGTCAGCCTGATTATGCTGCAGATCATCTATTTCATTGCCGCGAATCAAGCACATCAACGCCAGGCGCAGACCCTTTCTCTGGCGCTGGAAAAACGTATCGCGCTGGATTTACCCTGGTTAAGACTTCCTAATGACGTCATGAATAGTGTGGCCGATGAAGACTCGGTAAGAGATTACCTTGATCGCCTGAATCAGCAGGCCTCTCAGCAAGGTTATGCGATCAGAGCCTTAGAACTGCAAGGGATTAGCGCCACCTTACCCGACGATAATTTTGCCAGCCAGGCTCAAACCCATGAACTGCATATTCCTGGGCAAACACTGTCCCTGCGATTGGGTACCAAAACATTTACCCTGTTTGACGGTTTATCGGTTTACCCACTATTGGCTGCCCTGCTTTTCACCCTGTTGGTCAACCGCCCCCGAGAGCAAGTAGACCCACTAAATAGTGCTGCTCACGAGCCCGAAACATTACCGGCACACCCAAAACTTATCGTTAATTTACAAGAAAGAACCTTATCCAACAGTCTGGATGACAGACAAGTACAGTTATCCAACAAGCCCTTCTGCTTTTATGTGGCGCTGCTGGAGTACTGCTTACAGCATGAAAATGCAGCCTTAAATCACAACAAGAATATCCCTGAAGAGCTACTGGATTTGGCCAATCGTTATTTTTATCGCTTAATTGAATTAGGCCATACCATACGTAAGCGACCTGATTTCAGCACCAACCTGGATAAAATGCTGAGCGAAATCCGGGCAGCTCTGGACGATGTATTCCGGGATTGTCCAGAAGTCAAAATTCCCTTTTATCCACCTAAAGCCCAGGGCGAAGGGTCACGCTCAAAACTACACAATTACGCCCTTGAGCAACTGCAAGTGGAAGATGTGGAGATTATCGGCAAGTAATCTCCACCAAGCAGGGACCGACTTTTACCTGTATTCGTTTACGTAAAGCTAATTCTGTTCATTATTCAGCCAGTCTCTGGATTTTTCCGATATCGCTGGTACTCTTGCCACACCTGTCGTTGCCCGTAATCCCTAAACATGTCAAATACGCGAATTATCGCCATTTCCGGTGGCTCAGGCTCTGGGAAATCACTCTTCACCCAAACCCTGATAGCAGAAATACTTGATGAAGGAATGGATATCCGCGTGCTGTGTGAAGATCATTATTATCGTGATCAAACACATTTAAGCATGGAAGAAAGGGTGCAAACTAACTACGACCACCCGAATGCCTTCGAACACGAATTGCTAAGAAAGCACCTGGTAGAGTTAAAAGCCGGTAATAACATCGATTATCCGCAATATTGCTTTAAGACGCACACCAGACTGACGCAAACACAAACCATTACCCCTGCATCCGTTATTATTGTTGAGGGTATTATGTTGCTGGCCAGCCCTGAGCTTCTGCCCTACTTCGATATCAAGGTGTTTATTGATACGCCTCTAGATATCTGCTTACTACGCCGTATCAAGCGCGATATTAATGAGCGAGGCCGCTCGTTGCAATCTATCAGTGAGCAATACGAGACAACGGTTAAGCCCATGTATCATAAGTTTGTTGCGCCAAGTCGCTTCACCGCAGATGTTGTCGTCACCCAGGGCGGTAAAAACCGAATTGCTTTGGATGTACTGAAATCCCACATCCAGCAAGTTCTTAAATAACAACAATAAAGGAAGTGCTAACTGATGATTAGTCTGCTCGGTATCCTGCTACTACTCGGCCTGGGTTATCTGGTCTCCACCAACCGCAAAGCCATCAATTGGCGAACCGTTCTGGGTGCTTTTGCACTGCAACTCGGTCTTGGCGCCTTGGTGCTCTATGTGCCTTTTGGCAAAGACATGTTGTTATCCGTTTCCAATACTGTCTCGCAGGTAATCGGCTACGCCAGTCAGGGGATAGAGTTCCTGTTTGGCGATTTAGGTAAAATGAAGTTGGGCTTCATTTTCGTGGTTCACGTTCTACCAGTTATTGTGTTCTTCTCCGCCTTTATTGCCGTGCTCTATTATCTGGGCATCATGGGCTGGGTTATCCGTCTGATTGGTGGCGTTATCCAACACCTGCTCAAAATCAGCCGGCCAGAAGCCATGTCTGCCACGGCGAACATTTTCGTCGGTCAAACCGAAGCACCTTTGGTGGTCAAACCCTTTATTCCGACCATGACCCGCTCCGAATTGTTTGCCGTCATGGTAGGCGGTTTAGCGTCTGTCGCTGGCTCCATACTGGCGGGCTATGCCGGATTGGGTGTGGATCTCAAATACCTGATTGCAGCCTGTTTTATGGCAGCGCCCGGTGGCCTGATGATGGCAAAATTGATCCTGCCGGAAACCGAAACACCCAAAAATGATCTGGCCGATTTAAATCAACCCGAAGAAAAGAACGTCAACGTTATAGACGCCGCAGCAGCCGGTGCGGCCAGTGGTTTACAACTCGCCATGAATGTAGGAGCTATGTTACTGGCTTTCGTAGCCCTAATCGCACTATTGAATGGCCTTATCGGTTGGGTAGGCAGCTTCTTTGGCGCCGGCGACCTTACCCTGCAGGTCATGCTGGGTTATTTGTTGCAACCCCTGGCCTTTGTCATTGGTGTTCCTTGGCAGGAAGCACAACTGGCCGGCAGTTTTATCGGTCAGAAGGTGGTCATTAACGAATTTTACGCCTACGCCGATTTTATCAATCACAAAGAGCAATTGTCTGAACACAGCCAGGCTATTGTGACCTTTGCCTTGTGTGGTTTTGCCAATTTCAGCTCCATCGCCATACTTTTGGGTGGATTAGGTGGCATGGCGCCCTGTCGTCGTCACGATATCGCCCAACTTGGCCTACGGGCCGTACTGGCAGCCACATTGGCAAACCTGATGAGCGCCGCCATTGCAGGCTTTTTCCTGTTTCTCTAAACAGATTGTATTAGTTCTTTTGGAATATTAAGCGGGTATCAAAATGAAATTAGTTGCCGTTGATTACCAGGCCAAAAATGCCGACAAACTGTTCGTGGAGTCTCTGCATCAAACCGGCTTCGGCGTATTGAAGAATCACCCTATCCAGCAATCCTTAGTGGATGGCATATACAAAAACTGGCAGGGCTTTTTTGATTCACAAGAAAAGCAGCAGTATTTATTCGATAAGGACACCCAGGACGGCTATTTCCCTCCCTCTGTCTCAGAGACAGCCAAGGGACACAAAGTGAAGGATATTAAGGAATATTTCCATTACTACCCTTGGGGACGTTGTCCTGACGCGCTACGTCAGCAACTGGCCGATTACTATCTGGCGGCCAATCAATTGGCTGCTACCCTGCTGTCGTGGGTAGAGAAACACTCGCCCGAGTCTGTGTCAGCCCGTTACTCTCAACCATTATCGAGCATGATTGAGAACAGCGATAAAACACTATTAAGGGTGTTGCACTACCCACCATTAACGGGTGGCGAAGAGCCAAGTGCCATTCGTGCAGCAGCGCATGAGGATATTAACTTGTTGACTATCCTCCCGGCTGCCAATGAACCAGGGCTGCAGGTAAAAAGTAAAGAAGATACGTGGTTAGATGTGCCTTGTGATTTTGGCAACCTGATCGTCAACATAGGTGATATGTTGCAGGAAGCCTCGGGCGGATATTTCCCGTCAACCACCCACAGGGTGGTCAACCCACAAGGGGCAGATCAATCCAAATCTCGGATTTCCCTGCCTTTATTCCTGCACCCCAGACCAGACGTAGTGTTGTCTGAGCGCCATACTGCCGACAGCTACCTGACCGAACGCTTGCGCGAGTTAGGCGTAATCTGAGAATTAGCCGGCGTCAGTGCGCCGGCCTGACCTAATAAAGAGGACTGTATGAATAATGCGATACGCTTCCTGGCGCTTTGCGCCTGCTTTAGCGCTCCGGCATTAGCGGATACCCCCAAGCTGATAGTGCAGATCACGGTAGATCAGTTACGTGGCGACTTACTGCATAAGTATCAAAACAACTTTGTCGACAAACGCAATCAAAAAGGCTTTAAGCGCTTTTTGGAAGACGGTACGCTCTACACCAATGCCCACTATCGCAACGCAACGACTATGACGGCCGTAGGCCATGCCACGTTGGCAACCGGCGCGCTACCAACAGAGCATGGCATTTTATCCAATGGCTGGATAGACCGAGATACCGGTGAAAGTATGTACTGCGTGGCGGACAAGAGTACCCAACTGCTTGGCGCTGAAGGCTACAGTGCATCCCCTGCCAACCTGATGGCCTCAACCTTTTCTGATGAGCTGTATCAGGCAAGTAACGGCAAAGCTAAGATCTACGCGGTATCCACCAAAGACAGAGGCGCGGTGCTAACCGGTGGACATTTTGGCAAATCTTTTTGGTTTGATAAGAACAGCGGCAACGTTGTTTCCAGCAGCTACTATTTCGACAGCCTGCCCGACTACGCCGTTAATTTTAATGCGTCCGGCTTAAAAGACAGTTTTACCGGCACCGCTTGGACACTGTCGCAAGACGAAGCGCGCTATCACAACGATGCAGCAAATCGTCCGTTCCAGATCCCCCCCAAAGGCTTTCGTTCCGGCTTCCCTCATCAGATGCCCCAAGCTGCGGATAAAGCCTACTATGGTATGCTCGCGTACACCCCTTATGGTGACAAGCTAACCGCAGAATTTGCCAAGCTTTTAGTTAAACAAGCTGAGATGGGTAAGGATAACGTTACCGATTATTTGTCTGTCAGTTTCTCAACCAATGACTACATAGGTCATATGTTCGGCCCAAACAGTCTTGAAGCTGAAGATAATCTGATCAACCTGGACCGCACCCTGGCTGACTTTTTCAGCTTTTTGGATAAGCAGGTTGGCCTGGAAAACGTGCTGATTGCGTTATCCGCTGACCATGGCGTTGATTCCATTCCTGAATACAAAAAGAGCATCGGCTTTGCCGGTTTCAGGGGCAATACCGGTAAACAGTTTGACGCCATCAACCAACAGTTGGCGGAGCAGTTTGGTATTGAAGGTAAGTTAGTGCGCAAAACCTCAATGCCATTCCTGTATCTTGACCTGGGATTGATAGAGCAAAATAAACTGGATATCCACGCCGTGCAGCAAGCTGTGGCCAAACACGCTGCCAGCCTACCAGGTGTGGCTCGGGTATTTACCCGCAAACAGCTGATGAGCGAAGATCTGTCTTATGATCCTATTGGCAGTAAAGTACAGCGTGCCTATGTGCCTTCCAGAGCCGGAGACGTGGTATTAGTCCAAGCTCCTTCCAGTATGTTTGAAGGTTATGCCGCTGCCACCCATGGTTCACCTTACAAATACGACACCCATGTACCGGTCTTTTTTACCGGTTGGAAAGTAAAATCACGCACCATCAGCCGTCAGGTATCGCCAGAAGATATGGCCGTGACGCTCTCGGCTCTGATGCAAATTACTTACCCGGACAAGTCAACAGGCCACCCTCTAGAGGAAATGGTCTCGCTAAGATAAAACAAAGGGCATCATCGATGCCCTTTTTCTTACCACCAAAATAGTGTTTCAGCACTTGGCCTCACGTTTTAAAAAGTGCACTGAAGGGGCAAAAAATGCCGCGCCCGTTTCCGGCACGCTGTAATCCAGCAAACGATCGTAGTTACCTTGTCTGTCGCCAAAAATACGGCTGTGAAGTATCTGCAAAAAAGGCTTGGGGCTCTTGCAACATGACACAAAAAACAGTCCCTGATTCTGCATATCACCATAAGGCATGCTCTGGCGCAGAATTTCAATGGGCCTGCCAGACGTATCCACCAGGTTGGTTCTAGTGCTGTGGCTAAAAGCCACTCTATCTTCCAGCGGGAACTCGATATCATCCTCTTTGGTACGGCCAATGATCACTTCCTGATCAGCGATATTAACCCGCCCCCACCTCTCCAAGTCATGCAGATAACGCTGAATATGCACATAACTCCCACCGGCAAAGTCAGGATCATCATCACCGACTATGGCCACCGACAGCTTCTTCATCCCTTTAGGATTATTGCCACCCTCAACGAAACCCAACAAATCCCGTCCGTCCAGATAACGAAAGCCCTTGGTTTGTTCCACCAACTCAGCTTGGTCTCTCAATAACTCGTATACCTCCACGCCCACGGCGTGGCAGATATCCGCCCGATCGGCACGTATCTGAATAAATAAATCACAAGGTACCACTGGTGCCTGTCGGTCTTCGCAGGCCAAATCAGGGAAAGGGGCTAATTCCATCGGAATTAAGCCTGGGTACAAATCCATCCAGTAGCTGCTACCCACTGCAACGATACCTGACACCATGGCTTCATAATGTTCTTCATCATAGTGTTCGAAAATATCCAGTATTTTCGCCAGCTTACGACGTATCAAAGTCGTATCATCATCGGTGACATTAAATAGCAGATACAACGCATGCAGGTTGGGCTCTGCGCAGATACCCTTTTGCGGCTGCGACATGTGGTTCCTCTTCATTCCCCGAATAAAGGTTAACAGGCGAAAGTCTGCTGCTTCCTTTGCGCTAACCTTACACGACACTGCCGACTGTATCGGCAGCTAGATTATTGAGTGCAATGCTTTGAAAATCAGAGCATTGAATTGGCCTATAGGCAATCCGACATAATATACGCCAGAATCAACATAAAAAAAGCCCCGGGCCAAAAGGCCGGGGCAAAGGACACAGTGGAAAAGTTTGCCAGTTTCACTGGCAGGTGTTCCCGTAACGAGAACTCAGCTTAGGTGGGTCCTAAGTATTATTCTTATCAGCCCCACACCAAATACGTTACTTACGTGAACCTGTGAAGTCAGGATAGGCTTCCAGACCGCAGTCGATCATATCCAGACCTTGGTACTCATCTTCCTCACTGACCCGAATCCCCATCAGGGCTTTGAGTACTCCCCACACCACCAGGCTGGCACCAAATACCCAGACAAAGATGGTAACCGCACCGGCTAACTGACCCGCTAAGGTTGCGCCGTCATTGGTCAGAGGCACTATTAGCAATCCAAATATGCCTGCCGTACCATGCACAGAAATTGCACCAACCGGGTCATCAATTTTCAGCTTGTCCAAGGCCACAATAGAGAGCACCACCAGCACACCACCAATGGCACCAAACAGACTAGCTTGCAGTGCAGTGGGAGTGGACGGCTCTGCAGTAATAGCCACCAGGCCCGCCAAAGCACCGTTCAGTACCATTGTCAGATCCGCTTTCTTGAACAGTATCTTGGCCAGAATAAGTGCAGCAATGGCACCAGCGGCAGCAGCAGCGTTAGTGTTAAGGAAGACCATGGCAACCGAGTTGGCATTGGCTATATCCCCCAGTTTCAGCACTGAGCCACCATTAAAACCAAACCAACCCATCCACAAAATAAAGGTACCCAGAGTCGCTAGAGGAAGGTTAGAACCCGGAATCGCGTTAATCTTGCCATCTTTAGTGTACTTACCCTTACGTGCGCCCAGAAGCAGCACACCTGCCAGGGCCGCCGCCGCACCGGCCAGGTGCACAATGCCGGAACCGGCAAAGTCAGAAAAGCCCATATCTCCGAGTACGTACATACCAAACACCGCTTGACCGCCCCACGTCCAGCTACCTTCAAGCGGATAGATAAAGCCGGTCATAGCCACGGCAAAGGCCAAGAATGCCCACAACTTCATGCGCTCCGCTACAGCACCGGAAACAATGCTCATCGCCGTGGCCACAAAAACCACCTGGAAGAAGAAGTCTGATGCTTTTGAATAGATAGCGCCGCCTTCAAATCCGTCTTCCCGCCCAGCAAACTCACCTAAGGTCGATGTCACATCAACACTGCCGATACCGGCCAGGAAAAGCTCGCCGTCATACATAATGGCGTAACCGCACACCAGATACATGATGCAGGCAATAGCAAATAGCGCGACGTTCTTGGTCAGGATTTCGGTGGTATTTTTGGCCCGCACCAACCCCGCTTCAAGCATGGCAAAGCCAGCGGCCATCCACATTACTAAGGCGCCACAAACCAGGAAGTAAAAGGTATCCAGCGCATACTGAAGGTGAAATGATTGTTCCACGTTATCGTCTCCTACTTCGTTTAGATTGCGTCGTTGTCAGTTTCACCGGTACGGATCCTGACTGCATGTTCCAGGTCAAAGACGAACACTTTGCCGTCTCCAATCTTGCCGGTTTTCGCCGCGTCAACTATGGCTTCCACCAATCTGTCTACGTGGTCATCCTGCACGGCTATGTCCAGCTTTACTTTGGGCAAGAAATCCACCTGATATTCTGCTCCGCGATACAGCTCGGTATGCCCTTTCTGACGCCCAAAGCCTTTGACTTCGGTAACGGTCAGGCCATCTATGCCGATTTCTGAAATCGCTTCACGAACATCATCAAGCTTGAAGGGCTTGATGATGGCACTGACTAATTTCATCTTGTTGCTCCTGAAGTAATTGTTATTGGTTGACAGCAGGATCCAAACAAATGCCATGCCAAGTGAATTTTTCATTTAAATTCAATAAATTGTAAAAATACTGACGGATAATTTCGGTACAACATGCACCATCAGAGTGCTATTGCACAAAAATGCACCAATAACGTGCAGTGAAGATACAGGTTATTGCCAGCCCTTAACTGGGGTAAACTGGCAAAGCTTGCAGGATACTTATAAGGAAATCGTCGTGACGCGCAGTTGTTTACTGATCTTATGTCTCATCCATGGGACGGCGTTCAGCCAAACCACAGATACAGAAACCGCGGATGATACAGAGCAAACCGAAACTCTGGTGACCGAGCGATTGGTGTCAGACAAGGCAGCCCTAATCAATCCTTATGCTATTACTCAGCACAAGCCTAATTATCTGCTCCCTTTCAGTTATCAAAAGAACCCAAATCAATTGGGAGAAGATGGCTTTAGCCAGGGCAATGTTGAACACATGGAAGCCAAGTTCCAAATTAGCGTAAAGATGCCCATTTACCGACCTGACGAAACCTCAAGCTTAGAAGGGCTGTACTTTGGCTTTACCGCCAAGTCTATGTGGCAGGTTTACAACAGTGAAGTATCTAAACCATTCAGGGAAACCAATTATCAGCCGGAAATATTTTATAACTTTGATGCCGATGTGAAGCTATTAGGTTATCAGTTTAACCTCGCCCAAATTGGTATGGAGCACCAGTCTAATGGTCAAAACCAGTTACGTTCTCGCAGTTGGAACCGTATTTACGGCTCGCTGCTATTTTCCGACCAAGACTCGTATTACTACCTGCGTGCCTGGTACCGTATAAAAGAAGATAAAAAGGAAGATCCACTGGATCCTCGAGGTGATGACAATCCAGATATCACCCATTTTCTCGGTCATATGGAAGTAGGATATGGCACGCAAATGGGTAACTTTAAGTTGATGACGATGATCCGTAACAATCTTAAAACCAGCGACAACAAAGGCAGTATAGAGCTTAACCTGACCTATCCCATCAACGACAGGTACGAAATTTTGCTGCAATATTTTAACGGCTATGGTGATTCACTTATTGACTACAACAGGCACCAGCAACGTATCAGTCTGGGGATTCAACTGGCGTACTTTTAATAGTTAACAAGTCAAGTTGCCTAAGTACAATCAGGGCGGTTTCGGCCGCCTTGGTAAAATAGTCCCGATTGATACGCTCAATTTCATCCCATTCCGTATGATATAAGCGATGTTCCCCGACTCCCAGATACAAGTAAGGAATACCAACCTGACCAAATACCGCATGGTCACTGGCGCGGTCATAGTTAATCCAACCATGGCCACGATAGCCCCTGGCAAGCCCTTCCAAGCCGGTTTCAAGTTTCAGGGGCGCCAAATCGATGCTCGCTTGCACGGCACCGATGAGTTGAGGATACCGTTTGCTGCCACCTACCAACAATCTATTATCACCCTGTCCCAACATGTCCAGATTCAGATTAACCATGAGCGTGGCAAGCGCCACGGGTGAAGCCTCAACAAAAGCACGGGCTCCGTAGAGCCCCTTCTCTTCTGCATCGGTAGCAAGAAATATGACAGAATGTTCAGCCGGCTGGGCTTTCATCGCAGCAGCCAGGTAGAGTAGTACCGCAACACCAGACGCATTGTCGTCAGCACCATTAAAAATACGCTGTCCTTGGCTCCCCAGATGATCATAATGAGCACTAACAACAAGATAACGTCCTGGATAGCGTTTTCCTGGCAACCACCCGAGTAAATTGACGCCAGATAATTTGCCAAGCACAAAGTGATAAGTAAATGGCATCTCATAACTATCATCAAAGGTTTGCAAATTCAGCTCAGTAAATACCTGCTTGATGTAATTGCGGGCAAGCTCTGCTCCTGGACTTCCGGTTTCCCTGCCTTTCATTTCATCACTGCTTAGCACCTGCAAATGCTGCCAAAGCAGTTCGTCAGCAGCGGCATCAGCAACCAACCACATCAGCAGTAAGACGAAGCCACAAATACGCATCAAAGTTTGGTCAGCAAGTTCAGCTTACTTTGATACCTATGCTCATCGTGGTCATTGACCGAGCGCCGCTTGGCCAACTTCAGATATCGCTCAGTCAGGGCTAGATCGCCTATCTCATAATAAGCCTTGGCCAAGCCAAAGTAGAATTCATGTTGCTGGCGATTAAGCTCTATCGCCCGGCGGTAATGGCCAATGGCCGCGCGCCAATGGGCCAATTCATATTCCTGTTCACCTAGCAAAAAATGATAGAACGGATTACTGGCGCGCTGTTCCTCTAATGCCTGGATAATCTGTTGGGCTTGAGCCTGACGACCGGTCATATTGTAAATAACCGCCAGATTTTCCTGTGCACTGCGGCTGCCTTCCAGTTGTATAGCCCGTTGATAGCTTTGTTCAGCGGCCTCAAGCAAACCATTTTGACGATAAAGCACCCCTAAATTCACCCATGCCTCAGCCAGCGACGGATCCTTGAGCAGTGCCGCGCGGGAATATGCATAGGCTTGTTTGGCATTGTGGTGCACCAGTGCATCGGCCGCTTTGTTGTTATAGAACATGGCCAATACTCTTTGCTTACTGACGGTTCGACTGGGTAATCTGGCACTCATCACTTGTGGATCAAAGTCCACCTCAACCGCCTGCGCACTGAAATAAATGGTATTGGGCGAGCGTTTGGGAGTGATTCGCAAATTTACGTGCCCATTAAGAAAGCTATAACCATCACGGCGGGTCCAGAATTCTGGTACATCAACCTCCTGAAATTCGATCTGCATTCCCGCCTGCGTCGCAAGGGCGTATGTCATAATTGACATCGACAAACAATTGGCCGCCCGATTGTGGAAGGTATCTTGGGCAATGGTGTTGGCTTCATTGTCATACAGCAGATTCAAGCTTGCCCGTCCAAACACAGCCCTAACCAGTTGCTTGGCGGCAGCCTTGGGCTCATTCGCTCCGGCACTGACCTTTTCTGCGAAGCGAATCATATCTTCATCCAGGGCAAAAACCTCTTGCTCGGTTTCCACCTGAAGCTGATCAAATCCAGAAAAATGCGTATCCATAAATAGAGGCTGAGGGGGCTTAGCAATAACCGACGGCGACGTGCTGCTACACGCCATCATACCAACGCTGACCAATGCAACGATGAGCAAGTGAAGTAACTTCATCGAATCGCTCCAAACATGGTGCTTACTTTACCTTAGTTGGCGATTCACAAGCTCTCAACACTTTGCGTCCCTGAAACTGTAAGCTGCTGTTTCCTACCTTGTGAGTGTCATTGCCCCTTTTGGCTTCCCGGCATTTGCGGTACAAACAAAATATAGGGGGTTTCAATAGGTTGACCAGGAATGCGATTGGCTGGCGCAGCCTCCCCTGCAGGGCCCAATGCCCTGATGTAGGTATAAATTGCTTTTTGATCTTCGCGGGTCATGGCCTGTAACGATGGCCACGGCATCGGGGGCAAACCACCCATCTGAATTCTGGCCAGCCATTGAGACCAGTCCATGGACGCCACTTTCAGTCTGAGATTACCGGCATAACTAACACCCCAAGGACCAGCAAAACCAACCTGGTCGCCAAGCAGCCATTGCGCTTCGGCCACCTTGCCGCCCAACAGGGCATAGTCTTTGGTGTGGCAATCAGTACACCCCGCTATTTTTACCAGGTAGCGGCCCCGGTCTACCGCCGATTCCGCCGCCACACTTTGACAAGCCAGTACCATCATCACACTAACAATTGCGATTTTCATCACAGTCTCCAGATAAACGAACAGCACAAGTCTAGTTGTTTATCTGAAAGTGGGCCCTTAGTGTTGTGCTGCGCTTGCCTTAAGGTAACCCTTAATTCTGGTCTAAGGATTGGCGCGATCAGCCTCCCTGACAGACTTAAACTCGGCGCCATCTTTCCATGCAGGCCAGGCACTTCCATTGGCAAGCTTCTCAACCAGGTTATAGATCAGGTTAAGGTCCTGCTCGACACCGTCGTATTTCCAGGTTGGCAATACCTCGTCATTGGGCTTGTGGTAACGGTTAGCAATGTAATCCGGGTCGCTGTCACCTAAATCCATAAATAGCAGTCCCGGTACTCCATGTTTGGCCAGAGCAAAATGATCGGAACGGAAAAACAAGCCATTCTGGGGGTTGGCATCCAGTTTGATTCGACGTTGTTGCTGACCGGCCGCTTTCGCCAACCAATCTTCAAGCTCCTGCAGTCCATTGCCATACTGCAGGACATAATCCGTTTTACCTGTCATATTCATGCTATCAATATTCAGCAAAGCAACCATTTGTCTGGTCGCCACCGGCGGCTTCTCTGCAAAGGCTCTGGCCCCAAGCAAACCGGTCTCCTCGGCAGTAAAAAAGGCCAGCAGGACAGAACGGGATAGCGGCGTTTCACTTTGGGTCAGCATTCTGGCCAATTCCAACACCCCAGCAACCCCAGTCGCATTATCAACGGCCGCGTTAAAGATGCTGTCTCCTTTCACGCCGACCTTCTTACCAAACCCATCCCAATGCGCAGAAAGCACAATGTATTCATCGGCTTGTTTTTGACCAGGAATCAGACCAACGACATTGCGACTCTCTCCCATCTGACGCCAGTGCTTACTGAGCAGATTGGCCTTTATGCCTAAGTCCAAAGCCTTGAATCCAGGTTTAGCCGCTGCCGCTTTTAAGGCATCAAAATCCAGCCCCAAAGATGAAAAAAGCCGACGAGTTGCCTCGGTCTGGATCCATCCCATGGCGTCCAGCTCTGAGGCATTATTATCCTTATCTACCAGGGTAAATTTGGTGCCCGTGGCGCCGGACTCGACAACCGACCAGGGGTAACCTGCCGCCCCGGTTTCATGAATAATAAAGACCCCGGCTGCACCGCGGCGAATAGCCTCTTCATACTTGTAAGTCCAGCGACCGTAATAGGTCATGGCGTTGCCACGAAATAACGCCTCATCCTGAGTAGCGTAGCCAGGGTCATTGACCAGCATCAGTAAGGTTTTCCCCCTTACATCGAGATCTCGATAGTCATGCCAATCAAACTCAGGCGCGTCTATGCCATAACCAACAAACAAAACCGGAGAGTCCAGCAATTGCGTTTTGGCGGCCAACTGCTGGGTACGAGAGACAAAGTCCAGCCCCGGCTTAAACACCTGCTCCCCTAGCGTTAACTGCATATCTTGTGAGGCAGCAATACCAGCCATCGGCACTTTTTGCACATAATCACCAAAATAACCTGGCTGAATCCCCATTGCCTTTAGCTGCGCAACCAGATATTGCACTGTCTTCTCTTCGCCTGCAGACATAGGCGCCCGCCCTTCAAATGCATCCGAAGCCAATTCAGTGACATGAGTTTGGTAGTTTGTCTGCGAAAAACCTGCCGGTGTATCTGCTGCAAACACAGAAAACGCCAGGGCACACAGACAGCCGGGTAAGATAGTACGCTTCATAGTAAACCCTCTGTTAAGTCTTGCTATTCGCCAGGTCTATCTGCTCCAACAACCAGCCACGAGCAGATTCAATATTGTCAAAAAAGGCATGGGGCATATCAGCCGCTACATAAATCTGGTGCCATAGCTGCTCCCCTAATCCAGGATAATTGGTGTCGCTAAGCACCACTGCAGCAGCCACCATACCACTGGCGCATGAGCGACCAATAGACAGATTCATTAATTGCACGGCATCATGTGTCAGTAAGGACTCACCGTGCAACACAACCAGATTACCCCAGGGCTTGCCTGCCAAGGCTTCACGATGCTGCGCAACGGCCATCTGATATTGTTCAATCAACTCAGCGTTGCCCGGCCCTTCCCCATGTAATAGTAAAATCCGTCCTTCTATCTGCAGACTAAAACTGCCATGGGCTAAAAATTTTTCCATTGTCCCTACCGATTCTTCGATCGTTATTGAACCTGCATTGTAACCAACCTTTGACGCAGAGCCAGCAGACAATTTCACCGTGATTTGCTTAGCTTTTTCCCCAAAACACTGTCGACCTTTTTTACAGGTCAGATAGAGGGGCAGATATTACTTATTGAAAAATAAGGAGTAAAAAAACGGCGCGAAAAATGCTTAATTTTCATACTAACACTGAGACCTGCAGTTTAGGCCCCGGCAAAGTATCGAATCTAACCATGGATGGCTGATTCACCATTTATGTTGGAGTCGATAATGAAAAGAAAGTTACTACTTGCTGCTCTTTTGGGCTGCGCAGCGCAATCACAAGCCGCCATGATAGACCTGACCGGTATCGGTTATGCCACCTATGGCGATTTTAATTCTTACTCTCTCCCTATTGGTCAATTGCAGCAAGGCTGCACAGGCCCTGGGTGTCCGTTACATGTTCCGTCCTCGCCAGGGCAAATCAGCGACTTGATCGTGGTTGCAACCGGGTCCTCTGGTATGCCGGTAAATACCAACTTTGCCGGCATGGACAATGCTTATGCCACCCCATCAGGGGTCAGTGGTTCAAACTTTTTCAGTACGGGGACCACCAGCGACCCCAATGAAGTTTCGACTTTCTTCGGCGATAATAGCAACACTTGGGATTCATCACTGTTGGCACTGAAAACCTTTCTGGCCGGCGACCAGATGGTCATGTTTTTTAACAACAACAACCTAAACGGCGGTAATCTGCAAAGCCTGGCTGCCTGGGCGCAATTGGAGATCACCGACAACAATGGCAATCGGGTTGCCATATATGACTTTACCAACAACAACAAACCCTATGCCTTAGTATCAGAAGGTGGCGGCGGTGAGTTTCTTGGCGATCCAACCAACTACACCTCAACCGGCGCAGGCCCCACCATAGGGGATAATAGTGCTACCGACTATGTGCTGTCCGGTGGCCCTATCTGTATAGACTACGACCTGATCCCTGGTGTTCCCAGCCCAGTATCTTGTACGTCGCCAGATGCCGATGAAGGCCCGATTAATCATAACCTGGGGGCAGACGAGGCAGCCTACGCCATTGTTGCCCCTGAACTGAACACCCTGTTGGCGGGACTATTTGGGCTGGATGATGCCACGCTGGCCAACTACACCATGCATATTGACTTAAGGCTGGGTTGCGACCCCTTATTTGGCCAGGCAACAGATGAAATCTGTACTGGTGAAGTATCGGGTTACGGCAAAAATATTAACAATGGTTATGAACAGTTGTTTATCGGTACCGCAACCTTTGACCAACCACCGAGAATACCAGAGCCACACATACTGATGCTGTTCGCATTAGGCATGTTGTCACTGGGAGTGAGCAGGCTGAGAAAATAGCCGCATCACGCTGCTACTTTTATTCCAGGCCCAGAAAACCACCGGTTTGATGGGCCCATAACTTCGCATAAATGCCCTTTTTCGCCAGCAATTCGGCATGAGTACCAGATTCTACGACTCGCCCTTTATCCAACACCAGCAATCTATCCATGGCTGCAATAGTCGATAGACGATGGGCAATGGCCAGCACGGTTTTGTTTTCCATCACCTTATTCAGACATTCCTGAATAGCCACTTCCACCTCAGAATCCAACGCCGAGGTGGCCTCATCCAAGATAAGGATGGGCGCATCTTTTAGCATAACCCGGGCAATAGCAATACGCTGACGCTGACCGCCAGAGAGCGTGACACCGCGCTCGCCAACATGGGCATCGTAGCCGGTACGGCCGTGCAGATCAGACAGATTCTGAATAAACTCGTGCGCTTCCGCCTGTTTGGCTGCTCTTATCATGTCTTCTTCACTGGCATCCAGCCGCCCATACAGAATGTTTTCCCTGACTGATCTATGCAGCAAGGAGGTATCCTGCGTCACCATACTGATATGCTCCCGCAGGCTTTCCTGACTCACCTCGCGAATGTCCTGACCATCGATCAAGATCTGCCCGGCGTTAAGATCATAAAAGCGCAGCAGCAGGTTAACCAAGGTAGACTTACCTGCCCCGGATCTTCCCACCAACCCGACTTTTTCGCCTGGCTTTATCTGGATATCCAGCTCGTCAAACACCTTATTGCGATTGTCATAGGCAAAGGAAGCATGACGAAACTCAATACTCCCCCCCTGAATCTCCAAGGGCCTCGCATCTGCCTGGTCTTGCACAGCCACAGGCTTAGACAAGGTATTCATACCGTCTTGCACTGTGCCGATGTTTTCAAATAAACCTGCTACTTCCCACATAATCCATTGCGACATGCCATTGAGGCGCAGTGCTAGGCTAACCGCCACAGCAATATCTCCGGGGGTTGCCAATTCATTCAACCACAGATAAATCGCCAGGGCACTGGTGGAAAAAATCAGCAATGCATTGCTAAACCACACACAAGCGTTCAGTACCGTTACCAGACGCATCTGTGGATATACCGTAGACAAGAACTTTTCCATACTGTCACGGGCATATTGTGTTTCACGATTGGTATGCGCGAACAATTTCACCGTTGTGATATTGGTGTAACTGTCGACAACCCGGCCAGTCATAATGGAGCGCGCATCGGCTTGACGTTCAGAGACTTTTTCCAGCCGAGGCAACAGCACTTTCAGAATGCCTACATAAACCAAAAACCACACAGCCAATGGCAAACTAAGTCGCCAATCGACGGCAAAAACCACCACAAAGGCACTGATAAAGTAAACGCTCACATACACCATCAGGTCCAACAGTTTGAGAACCGTTTGCCTGACCGACAACGCTGTCTGCATCACCTTGGTCGCTACTCTGCCGGCAAATTCATGCTGGAAAAAGCCCAGGCTTTGCCCCAACAGGTAGCGATGCGCCTGCCAACGAATACGCATGGGGAAGTTCCCCAGCAGGCCCTGATGATTAACTAATGAGTGTAAAAAGACAGTGCCGGGTAACAGCAGCAGAATCACCACTGTCATCCATAACAAGCTGTGCCCTTCTTGCTGCAAAAAGGTAGCCCGGTCACGGGTCGCGAACCAGTCAACCAATTGGCCCAGATAACCAAATAAGCTAACTTCCAAAATGGCGATCAGGGCACTTAGCAAAGATAGGCTGATCAAGATCCGCTTCATGCCTTTACAGTAATACAAGCAAAAGGCCAGCAAGTTGCCGGGAGGCTGCTGGGGAGATTCAGCAGGGAAAGCCTTTACCAGGCGTTCAAACAATCCAAACATTGACGTACCTTTATGAGTCGCAGTTACCGGGCTAAAAATACCGCGGTGCTGATTTCAAATCTGACTGACAGAGGGGCTCCACTTTCCCCTGCCGTCAGGAAATCAAGCAGGGGTAATGGGAGATAGTGCAGCGAATGCTGAAGATAACCTTTATAGCTTTCTGGCCCGAAAGCGACGACCTTTAATTTTACCTTCCCTGAGATAGGCCAGGCTGCGCTTTACGCTGCGCGCCTTTATCGCCACATAGGTCTGATTATCCAACAAATTAATCTGACCCACATCAACGCCTTCAATGCCACCATCTTTAGTCAGGGCACCGAGAATATCGCCGGCACGCAATTTATCTTTACGCCCTCCGTCGATACAAATGGTACGAAACGCCGGTTCACGAATGGCTCGGCCATTGTAACGAACCCGTTCAATGTCGGCCCAGTTGATAGCTTGCTGCTGAGATTCTTCCACCGCTGCTGCCCGGGACGCTTCCTGTGCAGAGCAAAGCGTCAGCGCCAGTCCCTTTTTATCAGCCCTGCCGGTGCGACCAATACGATGGATATGGGTGTCAACATCGCTGGCCAGGTGATAGTTAATCACCGCATCCACATCTTTAATATCCAAGCCTCTTGCCGCCACATCGGTAGCCACCAACACAGTCAGACTACGCTGGGCGAACTGTAGCAACACTTCTTGGCGCTGACGCTGCTCTAAATCACCATGTAGAGCCAGGGCACTGAAGCCTTTATCTTGCAAATCATCGGCAACCTGCTGACATTCGGCCTTGGTGTTACAAAACACTATTGCCGCTTCAGGTTCGTAGTGCGTCAACAAACAACGCAAGGCATGCAAACGCTTGTCTTCGCTGATTTCATAAAAAAACTGAGTAATTTTATCCTGGCTATGCAGACTTTCTACCTGGATGCGTTGCGGTTGTTTCTGCAAGCTGCGACTGATGTGCTCAATCCCCTCTGGATAAGTCGCAGAAAACAACAAGGTTTGACGGTTAGCAGGGGTCGCCCTGACCAACGCATCAAGGTCATCGGCAAACCCCATATCCAGCATGCGATCCGCCTCATCCAAGACCAGCGTATTCACTTTGCTTAAATTCAGATTCCCCCGACGCACATGATCCAACACCCGCCCGGGAGTGCCTACAACAATTTGCGCGCCATGTTGCAAGGACGCCACTTGCCCCGCCATTGCCACACCGCCGTATAAGGGCAACACTTTGATATTATCGAGAAACTTCGCCAGTTTTCGTATCTCACCACAGACCTGCTCAGCCAGTTCGCGGGTGGGACATAACACCAGGGCCTGCGTTGCGGGTGATATGGGTTCGAGCCGGCACAGCAACCCAATGCTGAACGCTACGGTCTTGCCACTTCCAGTACTCGCCTGAGCTGTCACATCCTGACCGGCCAGAATGCTGGGTAAACTGGCGGCCTGAATCGCCGTCATATTGGTGTACCCCAGTGTCAGCAAATTGTCCTGCATTGCGGCAGGCAAAGCTAAAGTGGAAAACGCGTTACTCATTTGCTCTAACCATGACAATAAAATCGGCCGCTAGTTTACCTCATTGAGTTAGTGCAGAATGTATTAATTGTGCAATCCATCTTGTAAAACGCCTGCTTGCCCTCACTTTAGGCTCGTTCTTTGGCAACCAAATACCAACCATGCAGTCCCAATTAAGTTCACAAACAGCGTCAACGTCTTCATCAGCCGTCCAGCGCTTACTAGAGCGCTCCTGGTTTAGCAACGGCATCATCGCTCTGATCTTGCTCAATGCGGTAACCCTAGGATTAGAAACCACCGCCTTTGGACAGGCCAACATCCAGTTCTTGCGTTGGCTGGATACTATTATCCTGTGTGTATTCACTCTGGAGTTGAGTCTTAAGCTGATTGCTTATCGGCAACATTTTTTTCGCTCCGGTTGGAACTGGTTCGATTTGATTATTGTGTTGCTGTCCTGGTTACCCACCAGCGGTCCGCTTGCCGTATTGCGGGCTTTCAGAATATTGCGGGTACTGAGGTTATTCTCTGTGGTGCCGCAAATGCGCCGGGTAATAGGTGCATTGGGCCATTCCTTACCTGGCATGGCGTCTGTGGTAGGTGTGCTAGGCATTATTTTCTATGTCTCAGCAGTACTAGTCACTAAGCTGTTTGGCACTCATCCTGATGCCAATATGCAGGAATGGTTTGGCAGCATCGGGGCCTCCGCCTATACCCTATTTCAGGTGATGACGCTGGAAAGCTGGTCCATGGGTATTGTCAGGCCTACCATGGAACTGTTCCCCTGGTCCTGGCTGTTCTTTGTGCCCTTTATCATTATCACCAGCTTTGCGGTGCTGAACTTATTTATCGGGATCATTGTGGATGCCATGCAAGTTATGCATGAAGAGGACGTTAGCCGCCATCCTGAATCAGCACCGGCCAGTAAAGAAGACATTCAAAAACTGCAAGCACAGCTACAAGCGCTAACGGACAAGTTGGATATGGCCAAAAACAACGATAAAAAAAGCGGCATTTAGTGCCGCTTTTAATCATTCAATCAAAGCCTTAGCGCCACTGACTAGCCTCTCTGAACTGGGCAAAATACAGGGTGTTATCTTGCAATTGAAGAGTGAAACCAAAGTCCTTGCGATAGCGGGTTAACCACTGTTCGGCCAGATATTTAAATGCCGGGCTTTCTTTATAACGAGCTGCTGCTTCCTGCCACTCTCTCACCTGACTTATAGGGCTATCCATGGACATTGCCAGGTAAGTGGTTTCCACCTGATGTTGGTAAACATTCACAATATCACTGCAGTCTTCTTTTAACTGCATACAAAAATAGCTGATACCTGCACCAGAAAAGAACAGCGCGTTAACCCTGTCCTTCAGCAAGGCCCCTACCGCCTGTTCCCAGGTGGTATAAGAGACGATATTTTCCAGCCCGGCCTCGATAAGTAGCTGTTCCCTGAAATCACCCCGTTGTACACCAACAGCAGGCAAAACGGCTAAATCGGATAACTTATCCAGGCGTTTTATCACACCATTTTTGGCAAACAAAGCATGGGGATTACGGGTGATCGGGGTGATCCAATGAAAACGCGCTTCGCGTTCAGCATTGCGCACCATAGAAAACACCATCAGGTTGGCTTCCGTGCTGGCGCGCAAATACACTCTTGCCCAGGGGTGCAACAAAATAGGCGCGTGGCTGCTGGTCTGCTGTTGGATCCCCTGCACCAATTGCACGGCATAGCCATCCAACTCCCCTTTGTCATTGGTATAAACAAAAGGGGGCTCAGGATGCGTCAGAATAACCAGCGGATCTTCGTGCGCCCATCCCCATTGGCTCAGCAAGAGTGTAGTGACAAATATCCATCCCTGTTTCAACATTGCTCTCTGCTCGCCGATTTATACCACTATGAAATCTTCAACTTCCAATTCACCAATTGGCCAGCATGGAAGGGCACAATGGGATTCCCATTAGGAAGGGTTATCTGCTCAGGGATTTGCCAGGGTTCGCGCACCAAAGTGATGCTGCCCGGATTACGGGGCAGCCCGTAGAAGTCGGCGCCGTAGTGGCTGGCAAAGCCCTCTAGCTTATCCAGACATCCCAGCTCTTCAAATACCTGAGCGTAAAGCTCTATTGCACTCCAGGCGCTGTAGCAGCCGGCGCAGCCGCAGGCAGACTCCTTGCGGTGTTTTTCGTGCGGCGCCGAATCCGTGCCCAGGAAAAACTTAGTTGAGCCAGACGCAACAACATCCCGTAGGGCTTGCTGATGGGTGCTGCGTTTCAGTACCGGTAAGCAGTAATTGTGTGGACGAATGCCTCCCACCAGCAAGTGATTACGATTAAGCATTAAGTGCTGAGGAGTAATAGTGGCCGCCACGTGGTCTGAAGCCCCACTCACAAACTGTGCCGCATCGGCAGTAGTAATGTGTTCCAGTACCACCTTCAGTTCAGGGAAATTGGCCACAATTCGTTGCAGGTGCCTGTCAATAAACACTTTTTCTCGGTCAAAAATATCGATATCAGCATCTGTCACTTCACCATGGATCAGCAACAACATCCCTTGTTCAGCCATCTCAGCAAAAATGGGGAATAACGCATCTAAGGCAGACACCGCAGCATCTGAGTTAGTGGTTGCGCCAGCCGGATAGAGCTTGGCAGCAACAGCACCGGCAGCTTTAGCCGCTCGAATATCTTCCACGCTGGTCTGGTTAGTCAGATAAAGCGTCATCAAGGGTTCAAAATCACTATTGGCCGGTTTGGCAGCCAGAATGCGCTGACGATACGCCACCAACATTTCGGCATCAGTCACAGGAGGAACCAGATTAGGCATAACAATAGCCCGACGGAAGCAGCGCGCAGTGGCCGGAACGGTTTCCTTTAAGATGTCGCCATCGCGAAAATGCAAATGCCAATCGTCTGGTGTAGTAATGATCAATTCTGTCATGAAATCCTCGGTCTTATCCTGTTACGCTGCATGTACTGAATAGTCTGTACCCGGTCATTATGCCAGAACAGTCAAAGTCGTTGTGTAAAATCACATAAATTTACAGCTTGCCGTGACAGCCTAAGCGCGTAAATAGTAGACTGCACAGAGTTTTTTCTGTGCATTTGTTGCTTAAGTAACATACTCAGGTAATAGTTATCGCCGCAAGGCTCTCTCGTCATCGCGGTACGAATCAAAAGGTCTGTACAATACAACAAGGAGTACTGTTGATGTATTTACGCTCGCTTCTGACACTGTTGGTTATGCTAACAGCGTTGAGTGCGACACCACCTATCAGTGCCGAGCCGCTACGAGATTATTTCGCCGAAGCCTGGACGACACAGGATGGCCTGCCGCATAACAGTGTCAACAGCATTGTACAGAGCCCCGATGGCTATCTTTGGTTTGCAACCTGGGAAGGCGTGGTTCGCTACAATGGCCGGCAGTTCAAACATTTCGGTTGGGGTAAAGACACCCACCTGAGAGACTCGGGAATTCGTACGCTCGCCATCACGCCCCAAGGAGATCTGCTGGTTGCAGGCTCCCGTGGCAGTTTTGCCCGCTACAGCGAACAGCGCTGGCATGCCATGCCACAGTTAGACGCCAGAATTAACCAGGTACTCTCAGATCATCAGCAACGCCTGTGGATTGCCACGAATAACCAAGGGCTTTTTGTACAAAAACCAGATGGGCAAATCGCGCACTTTAATCTGCAACATGGCCTCCCATCACTGAGTGTTAAAGCCCTTTTTGAAGATAATAAGAACCAGTTATGGTTAGGCACCACTGGCGGTCTGGCGTATTTTGACGGGCAAAGTTTTCACATCCAGCAAGATATTCCCAATGCGCCGGTTGTCAGTCTGGCGCAAGACCGCCAAGGACGTCTGTTAGTTGCTTCAGAGCGGGGTATATACCGACAATCAGAACAGGGCTTTACGCTCTTAGACTCATCGATACCGTCCCACGGCGTCAGTCAAATCCTGGTAGACAATCATGACGCCATCTGGATTGGCACCATAAACCACGGTCTGTACAGGTTGCATCAGGGGCGCCTTGACCATAAAGGCATATATGACGGATTGCCAGACAGCCGCATCAAAGCGCTTTATCAAGATCGTGAAGGCAGCATATGGATTGGCACCAACGGTGGTCTGGTCAGACTGAGAAAAGCGAATTTCACCACTATTAGTAGTCGAAGCGGTTTAGTTGGTGACTATGTACGTACTGTGCTTTCCACCAGCGACGGGGCTTTACTGGTGGGTACCAGTAACGGGCTGTCACGCATTGTTCATGGTGAGGTCAGTACCCTGCCTCTACCATTACCCAGTGGCGATGTGCCCTCTATTCTCAGTCTGGCAGAAACCGCCTCTGATTACCTGCTCGGCACCTATAGCCATGGTTTGTTAATACTGAATAAAGTCACCGGCCAAGTAACGCAGTTTGGTACGGAACAGGGATTAGCAGCTAACCATGTGCGCTCCTTATTCGTTGCCTCGGATGGCACAATATGGATAGGTACCACTCGAGGACTGAACCGACTGTCCAAGGGGCAACTAACTCACTTTGACAAACAAAATGGCCTAAGCGATGAATATATTATGGCCATCAGCGAAGACCCCTATGGTGGCATCTGGCTTGGTACCGAAATGAGCGCCCAGGTCATTCATGGAGATCAGGTCACCAACCTTGATATTACCCAACATAGCGAAGCACGCTCTGTCTATGGTTTCTACCCAGACCAAAGTGGCCGTTACCTGTGGTTAGCCACCGACAGAGGTTTGATCCGTTATCGTTATGAAGACGGCAAAACTCACCTGATAGGCCGTCAGCAAGGCTTACCCATTGATAAATTCTGGCAAGTTCTGGAGGACGACGAAGCAGCCCTTTGGCTAACCTCCAACCTGGGTATGATAAGAATCCCGTTGGAAGCGGCCAACCAAGTGGCAGACGGACAGCTGGAAAAAGTCGAGTATCGGGTATTTGCAGATGGCGATGGTATGCTGAGTTTTCAGGCCAACGGCACATCCAGCCCGGCTATCGCCAAAGACGCGAAGGGGGACATTTGGGTTGCCACGGCCAAAGGCGTGGTAAAAACCAGCCCCTCAGATATCCGCCGCTTAAACCCATCCAGTTTGCCGATGCAATTGGAGGCAGTGGAGATTGATGGCGTAGATATGACTATGAATCTGCCGTCTGAGTTACCCGCTCATACCAACAGAATTCGCTTCGAGTTTGTGGCCTTGGGCTACATCATGCCACAAACCATCCAGTACAAAACTCGCTTGCAGGGCTTTGATAAAACCTGGGTGGAGCGAAACACCAGCAATATTGCTGAATATACCAACCTTCCGCCGGGAGATTATATCTTTGAAGTCGAAGCAGCCTACCCCACCTCAGAAAGAGGCAAAGGGTTAGGTAAACTGCGTAAACCCTTCAGTATTGCGCCGGCGTTTTGGCAACGCAAAGAAGTCATAGTGGCAGCGCTAGTCTTAGTCGTCGCCCTGTTATTTATTGTTGTCAGCGCCAGGGAGCATATCCTCAGACACCAATCAGAACAGCTTAAGAGACGGGTTAATGAACAAACCCAGGCACTTCAGGAACAAGCGCAGCGATTTGAAAGACTGGCGCTACAGGATCAATTGACCGGCCTTGAAAACCGGCGCTCATTTGACAGCTTCCTGAAGAATCTTGGTAAGCAAACACATCGTAATGTGCTTGCCTACGTTGCCATCTTGGATATCGACCACTTTAAACGTATTAATGACACCTGGTCACATGACACAGGGGATCAGGTGATAAGAGAGGTGGGCCGCATCATCACCCATAACACCCGTCCGGGCGATCACGCCGCTCGCTGGGGAGGCGAAGAGTTTTCCTTAATCATTAAAGATGTGGATGAGTCCACCGCCGTGAATATTTGTGAGCGTATTCGCCAGCAAGTAGAAATGGCCGACTTCAGTCATATCGCCTCAGGCCTGCAAGTCACTATCAGTGCGGGCTTAAAACGCTGCGATGAGTCTGGCAATCATCACCGCACCTTAGTGCTGGCCGACCAGGCTCTTTATCATGCCAAGGAGAATGGTCGAAATCAGGTACAGCTATGGCAGGCCGACTTACCGGCCCGCAACAGCCACAGAACCAACCTGGATACTTAACCTTCAGTGGACAGCAACTGCAGGATATTCTGTCCAACAGGATATTCCTGCTTGCTCCAGCCCAAACGCACAAACACCAAGTTCCACGACGGGATAATCATCACAACCTGCTTTCGATTCCCCAACATCGCATAAGCATCGGCCGGCAGCTCAGGCCAGCGTCTGGCCGATATCTCGGTCTGTGCGCCACTGTTCAACCAAAATTGGTAGCCATACCTGTCATCATTTTCGCTCTGATTCGGTTTTAGCGCCCGTGCCACCCAATCAGCGGGAAGAATAACGTCATCTTGCCAGACCCCACCATTTAGCATTAGCGCCCCCAAACCGGCCCAATCCCGGCCGGTAGCGTAAATGTAAGAACTCCCCACCATAACGCCACTGGGATCAGGCTCTATCAGTAAATGCGTTAGTCCCAGCGGTGCAGCCAGTTGCTGATAAAGTAAGTCTTGCAACCCTTGCTCACTGCCAAGCTGGTTTCGCATATAACGCATAAGCAAGTTAGTGGTACCGGACGAATAGGCAAAAAATTCACCGGGGCTTCTCGTCGCCGGGCTCTTTAGCGGCAACGCGGCGGCGGCATGCGCTGCAAACAACATTTTGGTGGCATCAGTACCTGGGGCATAAGTTTCGTCAAAGCCTAAACCACTGGTCATCTGTAACATATGCTCCAGGGTGATATCCGCCCGTGGGTCAAACTGCCATTCAGCAAAGAGCGGCTCCTGCGCAGTTGCCCGTTCCCCCAGTGCTTGCATCCTGCCCACTAACATGGCTGTGACACTTTTACCCATCGACCATCCCAGCAAAGGCGTGGTGGCTGATATACCCGGCCCATAAGCTTCCGCTACTATCTGCCCGTCTTTGACCAGCAACAAAGCCCGGGTGTCCAGACCATTTTGGTTATCCTGCTGCAATATAGCCTGCAGGCTTTTTTGCCAGTCTGGTTGAATATCCAGCATCAGGGCTTTGTTCTCGTCAGGCACATAGCTTTGCGCCCCTTTGAGAGTGTCTAAATCTTGCCTATCATCAATATCAAGGGTGCAACCCAACCCTGGACGATAATGGGCGCTGGCACGACCTATTCCCAATAACTCCGCCCGAACGCCATCCTCTGTATAACTTAAGGTCAGCAGGCTGTTAACCGGCGAATATGAGGCCAGATCGGCAAGCACGCGCTCGTCATCAAAGTCACTGATAAAGTGCGCGGAGCAGCCAAGTTTGGCGCCCATGGCGGCCGCCACGTCGAAAGCAGCAGGCAACCGCCATAATCCAAACCCCAACCAGCCAGGCGAACTCACGAACACAACGGCCAGCAAAATCACCGCCACAACAACTTTTTTCATCGGCCTTCCCGCTTTTTTTGTCCATCCTGTCGATGCCTGCCAACCCAGTCAAGAATCATGTCTGGGTATTTTTGCTGGCAATCAGAAAAGGCTTATTTGATACTGAACGTAATTCACGTATTGAGTACGCCAATGACCGGACCATTCCAATTTACCTGCCACTATGATCCGGCTGTCTCTGTTATCAGGCTGATGGCAAAAGGCGCAGCCCTCCCAGACGATATCCATCAGATTTACCAACAGGCGCTGGTAACGGCAGAACAAAACCACTGCAATAAGGTGTTGCTTGATGTAACTAACCTACACCTGAATTATGACAGCAGTCAGGTGATGCAGGTGTTTGAGAGCCTTGACCCTATAATCCGTCAGATGCAAATTGCCCGGCTAGTGCCTCTGTCTGAGTTTAAACATGATTTGATTGAAGAGTTTGCCGAAAAGCGGGGCTACGCTTTGAAAAACTTTTCGAATCTAGAGCAGGCGCTGGCATGGTTGAACGCTTAGATCGCGTTTATCCAAGGCAGAAAAGCTTGACCCGCCTTTACCCCACATGCTCAGAATGATTCCCTGCCAACGGAGAGATTAAATGAAAGCACCTGTTCTGGCTGGTGTCCTGGTATTTTTGGGACTTACCGCTTGTAGTCAGGCCCCGGAGCCACAACCGCTTCCTTCCCCTACTCCCCAGCAGGTTTCTTTTACCCGTGATATTCAGCCCATTTTAAATAGCCGCTGTCTGGCCTGCCATGGCTGTTTCGACGCCCCTTGCCAACTTAAATTCGAGTCGGCCCAGGGGCTGCAACGCGGTAGCCATCCTCAGGAAGTCTATAACGGCACTCGCAGTGAGGCGCAAACCCCAACCCGGCTTGGGATTGATGCCCACACTGAACAGCAATGGCGGGAATTGGGCTTCCGCTCGGTGTTAAATCCGGACGAGTCTGGTCAGTCTTTGCTGTATAAAATGTTGCAACTTGGCAAGCAACATCCCTTCCCGCCAAACAGCAAGCTACCGGATCATATTGAACTGGGCATCACCCGACACAATCAATGCCCAACCAATGAACAGTTTGACACTTATGCCAAGCAACACCCACTTGAAGGCATGCCTTTGGGCGTAGCGGCGCTGAGCGATCAAGAGTATGCCAAGCTGGCCGCCTGGTTGGAGCAGGGTGCCCCTTTTGACAAGCAGCCAGCCCCCATAAGTCAGGCTGACCAAAAGCATATTCAGCAATGGGAGCGCTACCTTAATCAAACCAGTCCAGAACAACAGTTGGTAGCGCGCTGGGTTTATGAACACCTCTTTCTGGCCCATTTGTATTTTTCCGACCAAGGGCAGCAAACCCGCTATTTCAGCTTAATGCGCTCCAGCACTCCGCCTGGACAGCCACTGAAGCCTATCGCCACGGCCCAACCCAACGGACCTTATGACGGACCGGTTTACTATCGTTTGCAAGCCATCAATGACACCCTTGTACATAAACGCCATATTGCGCTGCTGTTGGATGATGCCAAGCGCGAGCGCATTGACACGCTGTTTTTTGCCACTGACTGGCAGGTCGAACAATTACCAGGTTACGCCTATCATGACAGGGCCAATCCTTTTACCACCTTTGCGGCAATACCCGCCCGGGCCCGCTATCAATTTATGCTGGACAATGCCGAGTATTTTATTCGCACCTTTATCCGCGGTCCGGTTTGTCGCGGTCAAATAGCCACGGACGTCATCCGGGATCATTTCTGGACCCTGTTCCAAACCCCCGATCAGGACTTGTTTATCACCCATCCTGACTATGCCCAAAAAGTCTCCCCCCTGCTGGGTATGCCAGGGCAGGATGACGACATACTGGATGCCGGTAGCAACTGGTTTACCTATCGAGATAAGCGCAACCAATACGCCCAACTGCGTACCGAAGCCTATCGGCGATATCACCCACAAGGAGCGGCCCTGAGCGATATCTGGAATGGTGAAGGGCAGAATACCAACGCCCTGCTGACGGTGTTTCGTCATCACGACAGCGCCTCGGTGCAACGAGGTTTGATTGGCCAACCACCGCAGACCATCTGGTGGATGGACTTCCCCATACTTGAACGCACTTACTATGAGTTGGTGGTGAATTTTGATGTGTTCGGCAACCTCGCCCACCAGCTGCAAACGCGTTTGTACTTTGATTTAATTCGCAACGGCTCAGAACAAAATCTGTTACGTCTGTTGCCGGCAGAGCATCGTCAGACGTACTTAGAGGAGTGGTACCAGGGTACGGGCTTAATTAAACGCAAATTCAGTTATGCGCCGGTCGACATCCAAAGCCCAGTGGCCGAGTCCTATCAAACCGCGCAGCCTTATCAGGAACTAACACAAAAGCTACTCAGCGAATTCTCTGCCATCAATGCCTTCGCTGAAGATCCACTAAACCGCTGCCAACAAGATTCTTGCGCAAGAACACAAGAGGACGACTGGATACAGCAAAGTGATAAACAGCTTACCGAGCTGAGCCAGTGGCAAGTAAAAAATACCCCCGCTATGCACTGGTTACCTGAAGTCACCTTGCTGCGAGTGCATAAGGATACAGAAGATACGCTCTATACCCTTTTGCGTAACCGAGCCCACTCCAACGTGGCCTTTATGCTCGGTGAGTCGCTTCGTCATCAGGAGGAGCGTGACAGCCTGACAATTTATCCCGGCCTGATTGGCAGTTATCCCAACTTTATCTTTGATTTGCCGGCCCAGAGCCTGCCATTGTGGCTGGAAGCCATGAAGGGCGTAAAAACCGAGAAGGACTTTGAGCAGGTTGTGCAGACATTTGGTATCAGACGCACGCATCCAAGATTCTGGCAGGTGCTGGAAGCCATTCAAGCATGGCACCGGCAGCAACAGCCACTGGAAGCAGGGGTATTAGATATTAATAGGTATAAGAACTTGTAAACCGCAGCCAGGCTGCGGTTTACCTTGCTCACAAATTCAATAACTACGCAGTAAAAATACAATACCCACAACGCAACCAAGCAGGATCAGCGCCCAGCCGGCAGAGAGTAAAAAATAGGGTTCAACATCATAGGGAACAGGAACAACGTCCATTTCACTGCCCCATACTTCCAATGTGATTAGACAGCTACTACCGAGCAACAAGAACAGAGCACAAAGCCCGGGAAAAGAAAAAACATTTCGTACCACAACCACCTCCTTGCTTATTACGAACAACGTTCACGGGGCTCTCCTTCCCCGCAGCCCTACCTGGCTGGCGCAGATAATACCTCCTCCAGGCATTGTTTGAAAAGTCCCATAGCGCACCTCATTTGCAATTCATCGCGTTGTGAATAACCCAGTATAAATCCGCTCACCCTGTTTCCGGTGAAATAGTGTTCTGATAAGCAGTTGAGCCTAAGGCCCATCAATGCAGCCCGCCGCGCTACCAGGGTATCCCAGGCAAGTCCGCTGGTGTGTTCGCCCTGCCACGGCTCGCGCAGATAAGTCACCAGATGCATGCCTCCTGCATTTTTCTCCCATTTCAACCAAACCGCCAGGTCATCCAGACCAGCCAACAAGGTATCGCGCTTAGCCAGATAAAAACGCCGCATTCTGCGCAAATGGCTGGCAAAGCCTCCCGCTGCCATAAATTCAGCCAATGCCGGCTGCATGCCTAAGGCTGAAGATGAACCCAGAAAATACTGGCTGTCTTTCAGTCTCCCGATCTGCTCGGGTGGTGCGACAATAAAGCCTAAACGCAACCCCCGGAACAGCACCTTAGAAAAACTCCCCACAAAAAAAGTCCCCTGCTGTCTGTCCAGTTGCATCAAAGGCACATGGGTGCGGCCCTGGTAAACAAACTCACTGTCATAGTCATCTTCAATTAACCACAGTCGCTTTCCCTGCTCTCGCATGAACTGTTGTTGCTCAAGCCAGGTCTGACGACGCTGTGGACTCATCACTATACCAAGGGGATACTGTCGATTGGGGGTGATCACCGCCATACCATGGCAGCTATCCGGTACTTGTGCGCCTTCGTCATCCAATGGCAAGGCATGCAGGGGTTTACCCAACAGCGTAAACAAAGACGCCATCTGCGCATAACAGGGGTTTTCCAGCCAAATGCCACTGCCAGGTTCAAGTAGTGCCTGCACTAAAATGGTCAGAGCATCCCGATTACCTGCCGTAATCAGTACCTGCTCGGCCTGACAATCCAGGCCCCGCAAGTCCCGCAGATATTCAGCCACCCGCTGTTTAAGCAAGGGCCAGCCACTGGGGTATTCCCCCATCATTAAGTCAGCATCCGGCTTGAGCCAACTGCGACGCAAACAGGACGCCCACTGGCGGGCGGGAAAGTTTTCCACATTGGCCACAGATTCAAAACCTAACATGGGTTTTTCCTGCTTAGGAGCATCCAATACAGGCAGGGGCTGCAAATCAATCACCGGCAGATTATGCGCCACAAACACTCCACGTTTTGGAGCGCTGAACAAGAAACCCTCGGCAATCAGATTATCGTAAGCCTTCAAACTGCTGGTACGGGATATTCCCAGTGCCTGCGCCAACTCACGGGAAGAAGGCAAACGCTCGCCTTTTTGCAAACGACCGCTGTGAATCAAGCTGCGCAGGGCATCCTGAAGTTGCAGATAAATGGCTTGCCGGGCTTGATGATCCAGGCTGATGGACAGGGTAGCAGCTGACATCTGGTATCTATAAATTTTATCAATCTGGATATTTTTAACACATCCAGAAAAGATAACCTAGCATCCTAACCGAACCAGCAGGACGCCAGAATGCAAGCTCCCAGTCAGAGAACACAGGTAAAGCGTGGCCGTAAGCGGGCCGACTATGATCCACAATTGGTTAAGCAGATTATTGACCAGTCTTTACTCTGCCATGTGGCACAAATCCACGATGGTTATCCTGTGGTCACCCCAACGTGTCACTGGCGCGACGGTGATATGTTGTACTGGCACGGCCATACCAGAGCCAGAAACCTGTACGCCAGTCAGGGCCAAAGTGTGTGTGTCAATATCAGTCAGTTGGATGATCTGGTCATGGCCAGAAGCGCTTTTCACCACTCGGTAAACTACCGCTCTGTTACCTTGTTTGGTGTACCACAGCTGATTGAGGATGAAAGCGAAAAACGTCGCCAGTTAGAATTATTTGTCGAGCGCTTATCTCCCGGCCGCTGGCAGCAGCTCAGACCAATTAACGAACAGGAAATGCTGCTCACCGCGGTGATTGCGATGCCAATTCACGAAGCGTCGGTTAAAGTGCGCGCCGCTCCTCCATCGGATGACGATGAGGATTATGGCTGGCCGGTATGGGCCGGGGTGATGCCCATTCAGCGTCAATGGGGCGACTTGCAACAAGACCCAAAACAAACCGAAGATAAGCGCTATCCTTTGCCGTCGAGCCCGGTTAACGGAGCCATATGATGCAAGCCAAGCAAACTATGACAATGGCGCAAGCCCGGCACGTTATGACCCACTTTCCCTTTGCCAGCATGATCAGTGAAAGCTGGCAGGTCAGCCAGTTGCCCTTTCTGCTGGATGAAAAAGAGATGGTGATTTACGGCCATCTGGCCCGTAATAATCCCCACTGCGAAGCCCTGGCGGGTCAAAAACAGCGGGTATTGTTTCGCGGTCCCCACGCTTATATCTCGCCAACCTGGTATCAACGCAAACCCGCCGTGCCAACCTGGAACTATGTCAGCTTGCAGGTATCGGGTCGCACAACCGAATTGAGCGAGTCTGCGGCACAGACCTGCATGGATAAACTGCTGGATAAATTTGAGCCGGGTCTTCGACAGGATCCTGAGCAGCTACCAAGCAGCTTTCGGCAAAAGCTCAATCAGGCCATAGTACATTTTCGCCTCGATATCGAGAGCTTCCATGGACAGATAAAGCTAGGCTTACATCGTCATGAGCTTGATCAACAGGGCGTTGATTTAGGGCTGGCCTGTTCATCACAACCACTCGCCCAAGCGCTGCGCACATTTACGCAATTTATGACCAATGCATAGGAGTTCCCATGTACGCCGTGATTTTTCGTGCCCGTATTGCCAACCTGGATGAGGAGTATGTCCGTCTGGCCGCCCAGTTAAGACAGCTCGCTTTTGAAAAATATGGCTGTCTGGATTTTATTGCCCTGTCCGAGGGGGAGCAGGAACTGGCTATTTCTTACTGGCCGGATGAAGATGCCATTGTCGCCTGGAAGGCTGACCCACTGCACCGCCATGCCCAGCAGCAGGGTCGTAAGCTCTGGTATCAGGACTATCAGGTACAAGTTGTTAAAGTCACCCGCCAGTACCCCGCTTTGCAATAGACCGGCGTTACCCTAAACAATGGTCACAAAATGTAACCACTTGTTTACATTTTGATCAGGCTGAATAACGGCAAAGCAAGCGGTCAACTTTTTCTAGCGCTGCACTTTTCTATACTTGGGCCTGACCGGCCGCCCTCAGCGGGCCCTGTCACCTCAACCTATCCCCAGGAACGATTGACAAGGAACGTCAACATTCATGGCCGTTTCTTGTCCGCTTAATTCGTTGTTTTCCAAGGATTTCTTGATTCATTATCAGACAAGGAAAGACAATGTTTAAATCGCAATACAGTAAACTCAGCATGGGCCTGTTGCTTGGCCTGTCCAGCCTTTGTGCCCAGGCCGATAGCAAAGCACCACAGCCAGCGGCCGACGCGCATCCACCCACACTGTCACAGTGGGTTAAGACAGCCCGTTATATTGTGCGTTTTCGTAGTGTTGCCCCATCTATCGGCATGCAGAAAAAAGGCACAGGACCGCAAGTATTTACTGATGGAAAGTTTGCCGACAACCAGGCCAAAGCGCTGCTGGAAAACGCCGGGGCTCAGGTACTGTTGAGTTTACCGGAGCATCATATGATGGCTGCAAACCTCAACCTCAAAGCCCTGAAAGCCCTAAGTGATAATCCGCAGATAGCCAGTATTGAGGAAGATCCCAGACGTTTCCCCATGGCCTAAACCACCCCATATGGTATCCCTATGGTACAAGCTAACCAGCTTAATCAATTGGACACCACTGCCAGAAAAGTGTGCGTAATAGATACGGGTTACAACCTTGGTCATCCGGATCTGCCAGATCAGAATGGTGGGGTAACCGGCCAGGCCAACAATAATCAAGTGGGAAACTGGTATAACGACGGCAATGGCCACGGCACCCATGTTGCCGGCACTATCGCCGCCCTGGATGACAGCCAGGGTGTGGTTGGTGTCTATCCCGGCGTGAACCTGCATATTGTTAAGATCTTTAATGACAGTGGCAACTGGACCTACGCGTCCGATTTGATCGCCGGTATCCAGCAATGTCAAAGCGGCGGGGCGAATGTGGTAAATATGAGCCTGGGGGGCAACAGTTCGTCTACCTCAGAACAAACCGCCATGCAGAACTTTGTTAATAACGGCATTATGCTTGTGGCAGCAGCTGGTAATGCGGGCAACAGCAGCTTCTCCTATCCGGCTTCTTATGATGCCGTAGTATCAGTCGCCGCAGTGGATGCCAGTGAAAGTCATGCCTCGTACTCTCAATACAATAGCCAGGTGGAACTGGCCGCCCCGGGCTCCGCCGTTTATTCCACTTACCCCACCAACACCTATGCCACCTTAAGCGGCACCTCTATGGCGTCACCTCATACTGCCGGTGTGGCCGCGTTGGTCTGGAGCTTCTTTCCAAGTTGCAGCAACGAAGAGATCCGTAATGCCTTGCAAGATACCGCTAAGGATAAAGGGACTGCAGGACGGGATAACTTTTATGGTTTTGGCTTAGTGCAGGCAAAAGACGCGGTAGATTATCTCAATACCTATGGTTGCACCGGTGACGGTGGTGGCGGCGGTGTGGTAGATCCCGTCAACGGCTCGGTGAATCTGGCCAGCACCAATGCCAATAATTGGCTGCGTTACACCTGGGATATCCCTGCTGCTGTAACACAAATGCAGGTCAGCATCAGTGGTGGTAGCGGCGATGCAGACTTATATATGCGTCATGCAAACGCCCCTACCTTGTACACCTTTGACTGTCGTCCCTACTTAGTTGGCAACAATGAAACTTGCACTTTCCCTGCGCCATCCAGTGGTACCTGGCACATCGGTGTGCATGCCTATAGCAGTTTTAGCAATGTGACGCTGAACTACCAATACTATTAATTGCCTTTAGCGGCCGGCATTAACCGGTCGCTTTCTATGCCGTGGCAAAGCGGCAGACGCCAGAATATCCATTGGACTCGAGTGAAGGTAGCACTTTACACTTTGCGCTAGTTCCCCATTGCTAATCCAATGAATCAGGATTGCGTTGATATACTGACAGAAGCAGCCCATGATAAAAATCACCGACGCCGACCTTGCGCACCCACAAGTACATGAACTACTGCGGCTGCATCTGGCTGGCATGCACCAAAACTCCCCGCCCGAACAGGTATTCGCGCTGGATTTATCTGCTTTTGAGCAAGCTGGGATCCAGCTTTATTGTGCATGGCAGCAAAATACGCTCTGCGGTATCGGTGCGCTCAAAGCACTGAATAGCCACGAAGGTGAAATTAAATCCATGCGCACCCACCCTGCATACCTGAAGCAAGGGGTTGCCAAGCAGTTGCTGGAACATATTATCAACCAGGCCCATCAGCGCGGATATCAGCAAGTCATGCTGGAAACCGGCTCAGGCCCAGCCTTTGAACCAGCCATCCGCTTATATCAGCGCTATGGTTTTAAAAGCGGTCCGGCGTTTGGCGACTACCTTGCAAGCCCGTTTAATCAGTTTTTATACCTGTCCCTGACAACCTAAGAACAGCAAAAGCCCCCCTAGCCCCCCTGCGTTCTAGCCGGGATTTTTTCAGGGAGGTGACTTAGTTGTCCCATTGCAGACGGTACCTTCAAACTCTTAGTTGTCGACTAGATGATGCTGAGCCTTAAGTTCAGCAATACGGTCAATATAGGCCTGGCGAATACAAGCCTGGTGATCGGTGGCTTTCCAGCATTCATCTCGCCCTTTTATCCAGCCCCTTTGCATTGCCTTAAGTTGTTGGTCATGCTGGCCACTTAAGGCCGCATCAAACACCCTTTGCATCTCACGATCCAGCGCCCCTAACTCAGGTTGTGCACAAATCATGGCCTCCGTACTGGCCGGTCGTACCTCGGTACAAGAAAATGCCGGCTCCTTGCTGGCGCGGGTGCGTTTTAGCATGTCAATCTGCTTATCAATATAACGACACCAGCGTGGATCGGTTAGCGCTGGCGTATCAGGCTTACCTCTGATCCCCAATCTAAACTCAATGGTCGATTGCCACTCCTGACTACCGATATCTGGTCCATGGCCTTGGTTATCGCCGGAATGAACGTAATTTTCGACATTTTGTGCCCACCCGGTGCCACACAATTCATCCGCGTTGGCCGGTGCAGGCGCATTATTCGGCTGTGATGCACAGCCCCCCAAAACTGACAACAAAACAACTACACATGCGTTCCTGGTTCGCAGGAGAGTGGTGAACATGATGTTTCCTTTTTCAATAAGTCTGTGACAGCCATACACAGTGGGTGTATAAGCCAGAGCCATCATACATAAAGGGAGAACACTAAGCTAAAGCGCAGCCTGAATTGCCAAAGGCCTAAACGAAAATGTCTTAAGGTAATGCAACAGCATTTATCCGGGGGCGCAAACTTCCTGTCATAGCAAGAGCCTAAACGCCTAACTCAAGGCCATAGGCTAACGCTGATATTCAAGGCGGCGCGGCATTGTCAGTTGCAGGTCAGCCCTCACCGTACGAAAGTACTAGAGCAAAATTTAAACATTAAAATAACAATAAATTCACCTTAAAATTACACAAACAGGGTGAATGATGACGATACTTAGACTTATCTTTTTGATATGTATGGGATTAATCAGCGGGTCTGTCAGCGCAGGAGCCTGGCAAAACAATCTGTCTGTGGGTGGTTTTAGCAAAGTACATATTTATACGCCGGATGGCCTCTCTTCTGTGGGCCAAGGTCGTGCTCTGCTGCTGGTACTGCACGGATGCACCCAGTCCATTGATGCTTACAAGACAGCGAATCTGGAGCAGGCCGCCGAAGCCCATGGCATGGTGATCGCCGTGCCAGATGCGGTCAATAAAGCAGGATTTGGTTGCTGGTCTTACTGGCAGGGTAGCAAGTCCCGCTCGGCCGGGGATTACAAAAACCTGATCAACCTGGCCAATATGCTCAGTAGCGACAACAGCTATCAAATTGACCCAGACCAGGTCTATATTGCCGGTTTATCTTCCGGTGCGGCTTTTGCCAACACCACCGCTTGTCTCGCCCCCGATGTATTTGCCGGTATGGGCATCAGTGCCGGCCCCAGTATTGGCACCAGCTCTAGTGGCGCCATCGGCAGCTGCGAATATGCGGATGTGGCGACTCGCTGTCAGCAATACGCAGGCAACTACAGTGGCGATCTGAATACACAGATAGCCTCTATTGCCCATGGCGATGCAGACACTACGGTTGACCAGTGCTACAACAGTCAAAATGCCGAAGGTATGGCCGATGTTTACGGGGTAGACGCCTTATCTGGCTCGCAGTTTATAGGCAGCGGCACCCGCACGGCCCAGGAGTACCAATGGCAAAACGGCCGGGTGGCTATGCTGTGGCTAAACGGCATCGATCACGCCTGGTCCGGTGGCCAGGGCGCGTCCGGTTCGTACATCAATGGCAATGGCATCAACTATGCCATGTATCTGGGTGAGTTTTTCTCAAATAACAATGCCAGGGTGAACCGAAACCAAGTACCGGTGGTATCCGGTCTTAACCTGGCCGTCAGCGGTAATCAGATTGCCATCTCCGGTCAGGTCAGCGATCCCGATGGCGTTGTCGATACCTTGCATGTTCAGGTAACCAGTGAACAGGGGAATTTGTATCAATACAGCACACAGGCGTTTAGCAATGGTGCCTTTAGCCTAACTACGGCTGCACTACCTGACGCCCTTTACTTTGTGAATGTGAATGCCACCGATGATGCGGGCGGCATCTCCCAGACCATCAGCGATTCAATACGCCTTGGCCCCCCACCGCCGGATACTGCCCCCACCCTGAGTAATCTGCAGGTGACGGTCAGCGGACAATGCGCCGATATCACCGGCGAGGTGATGGATAGCAACCAGAATCTTGCAAGCGTCGAAGCGACCTTCAGCACCGGCTTGGTCGTGGCACAAATCAATGGCACACAGTTTCAGGTATCCGCCTGCGACTTACCGGGGGGCCAACAAAGCGCAACGATCACCGCCACAGACACCACTAATCTTTCGGCGTCACAATCCCTTAGCTTTAGCGTAGACGCTGGCGTTAGCGCCGATCTTAATGCCCATATCAACGCCGGTAGGCTGGATTACACCAACTACGCCAACTGCTATCTGGAATACAGCAGTAATAGCTTCAAACTCAACGAAGTGGTCGTTACGGGCGAGCAGTGCCAGTGGCAGGACAATGACAATAGTTGTGCAGGGCCTGTTCAGGCATGCAGCGGCACAGATGACGGCGGGAATGGCAACCATAGCTGCGCCACTTATACCACAGCCAACTACTACCATAAGGTGGCAGGACGGGCTTACAGCAGCGGTAACTATTATCACCCGGACTACTTTGCCAGTGGCTCTGATGATCCATTAAGTGGTTCAACCTGGGGTAATAGCACCTTGTCTTCCCTCGACGGTGAAACCTGGTTTAACGGCAGTTGCCCGTAAAGGGTCTGTAACAACAGCTTCAGGCAGGCCAGTGCGCCGCCTGAAGCCCTACCTACGAGAATGAAGATACCACAACCTTCACTAGGTTGAAGCCTGGCCTGAGGGCATAAGCAGTTAGCCCTTGGCAGAAAAAGCTCTGTGGTACGTCACGCTTCCTTGCGGTAAATCGCCTTGAAGCACCAAGGCTTGAAAATAGTCGGCGGGCACCCCCTCAAGCACCAGGCCTTGTTGTGCCTTAAAACCAAAGCGATGATAGTAGCCCGGCTCTCCCAGCAACACACAGCCTTGCGCCTTTGCGTGCTTTAATTCTTGCATTGCAGCATTAATCAACATTGAACCAACACCTTTACCCTGCTTGCCGGGGACAACCGATACAGGACCCAAGCCATACCATCCCTCGGTGCCGTCAGAAATAGTCACAGGGGAGAGCGCAATGTGGCCGATGATGCTGCCGTTTTCCTCAGCAACAAGTGATAGTGATAATGCACCGGATTTACGAAGCGCATTAACAATAAACTGCTCAGTGTGATCGGTGTGCGGCGCATCAAGAAATGCAGCAACTGTCACGTCATAAATCCCCTGAATATCACTGGGTTGTTCTTTTCGTATCTTAATACTCAATCGAATGCTCCTGAAAACTTCACCCTGTTTACAAACAGCGTTTTGCCTTGCCGCCAGGCTGCACCTTGCTCAAACCTGACATTGGCAACTAATTCGCTGTTGCCCCAGCTTTTGGCTGCAAGGCCTGGCGCATTGCTTCTACACAACGCGGCTTATCTTTAATCCAAAGCGCATAACTTAAGGGGAACACCTCTATACCGGCGCGCTTAATCACTTTATAGGTATTAAGTTCGAAATAGTCTTCCCATGGGCCAGGAAAACCAATTAAATCGATGGCCAAATAGCGGTTCTCAGCTTTAACCAGCACGTCGATATAAGTTCCCAGCATGTCAAAGCCTCCCCAGCAATCCAAGCCAAGACTCTGCAAGGTATGCAGCACATCGGTCTGAAATTGGTCGGCCTGTTGTTCTGACTGATGTGCAAGAATAAAGCCGTCAATGGATGCCAGATATTGGCGCAGTAAATTATCTTTTGGGAGATGCTCTGATGCTACCGACTTGTACAGCTTAATCCTCTGTCTGGCCCGAGTCACCGCCACGTTAAACACATCTTCCTTGTTGAGGTACGCCGCTGCCCGCTTGCTGTCATTATCAATACAAACAGAAATAAGCATGATATCCCGCTCCTCGCCTTGAAAGCCAAAGGGCGTAGCCACTGTGATTTGATGCCGTTGGATATGCTCAAGTGCCAGGTGTTTTTCCACCAACGCGCTAAGATGGGCAGCCTGTTTGCTAAAAGGCGAGAGAATGCCGATGGTGCTTGGCAGTGGTAATTCGGCTTCTTTGTCGATAATACGCTGAACGTCCGCCAGTATGGCCTCGGCTTCCTGTGGGTTGGTTCCGGCATCGTTGCGCACGCCGCCAATATCAATAACCTCAATATGCCCGGTTGTGGAACAAGGCCGATGCTGCATAATTTTCAGTTGGCCACGGTAAAAATGGCTATTGCTGAAATGAATCAGCTCGGGCTGACTACGAAAGTGTTCATCCAAAAACGCCACCTGATTTTGCCTGGTGGCACTTAGCAGTGCCAAGTCCAGAATGCTTGAATCACGGTAACTTATGGCTTTGTCTGAGCCTTTTACAGCAAACTTGGCGGCAATCTCTTGCTGTTTGGCTCTGGCCAGAAAGGAATAATGTCGCAGCTGTTTTTGGTCCCCCACCACCAACGCGCGCTTAGCCCTGGCAAAGGCAGGCAACACACTTGAGATAGTGCATTGGGTGGCCTCATCAACTATAACCAGGTCAAACATCTCATGCGTCAGTGGCAGTACCCGATGCAGGGTATTCAGTGTCACTAACCACACCGGAAAGCCTTTTAATAACGAACCGAAGTCCGCCTGTGCAAAATATTCGGCTTGTTTTGACGATGTTCTGGCCCTGGATGCCCGGTTTAACGTCTGCACGGCCGCGCGATTTGATGCTAACAAAGCCGATATGGCCCGGGCTTTTTCGGCGCGCAGGTACTGAGTAGAAAGCAGCTCTTTATCTTCGACCCGCTGGTTAAAGTGCGTGGATATCTGCCAAAGCTGCTCCCCTTTATCAACCGCAGAGGCGTGCCACTTATGGGTAATTTTGTCCCACAGGCTGGCCTCACCGGTAACAAGCTTATGCGCCCTATAGCCATGCTTAAACGCCTGAGCGCTTAGTTTTTGAAGACGATGTTCATCACCCTCTATTGTGCCTATCAGGTTGTCCAATTGCGCCTTATAGTCATCTGCATGGACCGACTGAGTATGGTCGTGATACCCCGCTAAAAGATCGTCCAGATATTGTTTAAACTCCTTGAGCACCGCTTTTTGACCAACCCGAACATAGAGGTTATCCAGCCCAAAATCCCTGCTGAGTTTATCGGCAATAACATCCAGGGCCGTGTCTGAACTTGCGACAATCAGTACCGATTGTCCGCGGGTAAAATGTTCGGCGGCAGTGGCCGCAATGGTAAAGCTTTTGCCCGTACCGGGCGGGCCGGAAACTACCCCAAGGGATTCGCTGGCCGCGATTTCCAGCACATTTTTTTGCGCCCGACTCAGGGTGCCCGGCACCAGTCGATGATTCAAACTGATGGGCGTTTTTGCAACCGGCGCCTCTGCCAATAAGGCGTGTAACGGCGCAGATAACCTCTCCCGCCCCTGAAGCAGTGAAAGCTCATGTAACATGCCACGGCTACTGACCGAGCGCTCCACAAAGGCAAGACAAGAAACAGGTAGCAGGCTGGCATGCTTGCGCCGCATCGCACGGCCCACATCTTCCTTAGTGCCCAGTTTGGGGAATCTCAGACTCTCAAGGCAATTAAGCGAATAAGGGCTGTGTTCCAACAGACTCACCCAATACGAAGGATCGTAAAGTCTGTTGGCATCCACATCAGGTAAATCGGCCCCTTCGGGAAGCAATAATGCCAACAGCTCTTCATTCACCGACGCGCTACTGTCTTCAAGGCTAAAGTAATAGCCGTACTCATCAGATTCAATCTTGGCTTCGCTAATCACCAGCGGGCTGAATAAGGATAGGGTTTCACTGTCGCTTTGCAGTTTTCCGCTCACAAACAACGAACCGTGCAGCAGGACACGTTCACGCTGATAGATTTCAATGCGCTTAGCCAGGGATTCGCCAAACGCTGGATTAATAGGCGAGCGGTGCAGGTTAGCGGTTGCCACTTCATCCAGGCCGCTCAGAAACAGCAGGTCTTCTTTATTCAAACGCAGCAGATTGCGCAGGTTAAAATCGCCGGAGTCCTCCTTGAAGCACTCGGTGTAATATCCGATTAGTCCATTAATTTGCATGCTGATGGTACGGCTTGGGACGCATTATCAACAAAGTCTGCGTGAAAGGATCTGCGGGGTCAATTGGGGATAATGGCAAATCGCCAGAAAGGGGCATAATGACACCAGAGCTCTGCGGTGACACTTAGGGGGGGTGTTAATTAAGCCCAGTAATTAAGCCCAGGAACCGCCAATTCAGACAGCAGCGCATAGATAAAAGGGTGCGGCAAGCACTATCAATAAAGGGGTGCTAGTGGAGCCAATACAAACAGACCACAGCAAAAGGGCCAGGAGCGCTTTATTCTCCTGAACGATTTGATACAAGGACGTTATGACTGGAGACTGATTTCCTTTATCACTCTCGCGGGGTTGCCTCCAATAACAAGGTTATCACCGAAACTTTTAGTCACCACAGCCCCAGACGCTACCACCACATTATCGCCAAGTGTTACACCTGGATTAATCACCGCATGGCCACCTATCCAACAGTTATCACCTATGGTGATTGGCCGCGCGAATTCTAAACCGCCATTTCTCTCGATGGGGTCGATTGGATGCGTTGCGGTATATATTCCCACTTGAGGCGCAAGCAGACAGTTTTTACCAAATCTCACTTGTGCAACATCCAAAATCACGCAACCGAAGTTAGCGAAAAAGTTATCTCCAACATGAATATTGAAGCCGTAATCGCAATTAAACGAAGGCTCAATAAAGATATTGTCACCTGTCGTACCAAACAAACGCTTGATGATTTCGACACGTTGCTGTTCAGATACCGCAGAGGTCGAATTTAATTCCTCAGCCAGGAGCCTGGCGTTCAACCTTAGCCTGACTAATTCATCGTCACTGGGGTTATAGAGCTCACCCGCTAACATTTTTTGTTTTTCGGTCATAAAAGTGCTTATAACGAATGATAATAAAAACCCAATCAACAAGAAGGACACGAAATACACGAAGGGGTTAACAGCTACCATCACAAGCCTAACTGTTTCAACAACTACGACCCCTTGATCATTGATCAGCTAGCGAAATTTCAGCGAACCTGCTCCTTGATCAACTGGTGCCTGAAAATAGTTGACCATTAAAGAACCTGGAACTTTAAGTGGGGAAGCGGCCTAGGCCGCTTTAGGCATAATTTTTTTAAGATCGCTGACCTTTAATTCTTTTTTGGCTAGCTCAGGGAGACTTTTCTAGAAATCCCATCGAACGCTGGCGCTGATATTACGCGGTTCACCGTAAGCTCCGTAGTTATATATACCTACACTTTCAAAATACTTCTTATCAAAGAGATTACTGATATTGAATGAGGTAACAAGGTTAGCGGACAACTGATAACGAACAAAAAAATCCGCAACGGTATAATTACCCTGGCGGGGAATCTCGCCGTTAGGGCCGGTTCCGCGCATTCTTGAAGGATAAATTTCACTTTGCCAGCGGACTCCGCCACCTAAGGTGAGGCCGGGGATATACTTTTCCAGACTGTAAGAGGTGGTGACTCTTAGCATATTTTCGGGAGCCTGACGGCTGACTTTTTCATCATCCTGGTTTCTTGCCACGCGATGTGTATAGCCCGCATAAAGTTGCAATTCGGTGGTAATCTGACCTGAAACCTCAGCCTCATAGCCTTTGGTTTCTACCCCGTCCTCCGCTTTGTAGCGCTGTTCCGGTTGGCCGTCAACAATGACTTCAATATCCGGAACTGCGACATTACTTTGCTTAACCCGAAATAAGGCAGTGGAGAAATTAAGGCGTTTATTAAAAAATTCACCTTTAAGGCCTATTTCGTAGTTTGTACCATGCACGGGATCAAGCAGGTTGTCGTCACGATCTTTCTGCGTTTGAATATTGTAAATATCAGTCAGGCTGACATAAGTTGAAAAGTGGTTATTAATGTCATAAACAATACCAACGTACGGACTGACAATGCCTGAGTCAGACTCGTCCACAGTGGTAACCGAGGAGTCCATAGTTTGCGGATAGAAGTCGTACTCTTTATGTGACCAGGAACTACTCCGGAACCCCACAATTAATGACACAGGGTCTGCCACGCTAAATTGTGCACCACCGTAAAATCCGCTTTGCTTAGTTTCCCACCCCCACAGTAAGTCTGATTCCGTGGCAAACTCTGGTTCAGGCACCGATGCCCAGTCGAAGAAGCTCCAAGGTTCAAGTGCCGACAGCGTGGACCGTCTGCTGCGATCATTTTCTTCCAGGTTGCTGTTCCAGCCCACAACCATTTGGTGCTCGCGGCCGAGTAATTCAAACGGCCCGCTTAGCCTGAAATCTAACGTGTACTGATTCCAATCCCCTGTTGTTGAACCGGGAAATGCGCCAAGACCTAAACCCGTATCCCGGTCGATATAACCTCTTACATACATTCTTTTGTCGTCGTAATGCCCGTCAATATAGCTGGCATACGCATCAAATTGCCAAAAGTTAGCGAAGCGATGTTCAAGAGATGCAAAAGTAATTTTGCGATTGCGATCCCGGTAGGTCCACTTGCTACCTGTATTGCTTGAGCGAGGAAGGTCAGTGCGCTGACCATCGGTATAATACATGGGTACAGGGTCGCCATAGCTCACGCCATCTGTATGGTGTTTTTGGTAATCAATTCCCACATTAACTTGTGTATAAGGGCTTACATCTGCTTCCAGAATACCGTACAGAATGGTTTTATCTCGTTCAACGCTATGCATGTACGAACCACTGTCTTGATACGCTGCTACCATACGACCACGCAAACTATTATTGAAACCAAGGCTGGAGGAAACATCGGCTTCGGCACGGGTTAGATCCCAGCGCCCGGTTTTTATGCTGATCGAGGAGCTCAATTCTTCGGTGGGCTTTTTGCGGATTAAGTTGATAGCCGCCGATGGGTTGCCCGCGCCCTGGAGTAAACCCGCCGCGCCGCGAATAATTTCTACACGCTCATAACCCGCCATATCAGACAAAAAGTCCCCTTCAACCCCGCCGTTGGCACCCCGCACATTGGCACCATCAAATTGTACGTTATCAATCGAGAAGCCTCTTGCGGTTGGAAAAACGCGATCTGTTTCGGCCTGATTAACCGTAATGCCCGTCGTGTATCGAAGCGCCTGGGCAATCTCAGTTAGCGCCAAATCTTCGATCTGCTGCTGGGTTATAACAGTTGCAGACTGAGGGGTTTGTCTAAGGGAGAGATTGAGACCGGTGGAGTAATCCATTGCATGTGTTGTATAGGATTTTCGAATTTCAATTCTCTCCACTTCGTCACTTTTATCTGTGTGCTGTTGAGCATAAGAACTAAGTGACATTGATGCTAAAGCCATCCCCCCGGCAAATACCATTCCTGAATGATGGGTAAGCTCTTTTATATCTCTCATATTCACACTGTATCCTTATCTGTGATCTTGGAAGGCTCGGCACATTAACGCTAATGACAATCATTATCAATTAAATATAGGCATTTTATAATCATTGGTTTTTAAACTACTTACGTTTGTCCAGGTTTTTCGCTGTGCAGCATAGGACTCTTAGTTGCGATCCATATCAGCAAAGTAAGACAGATTTCATCAACGACAAGAAACCACACAAAAAAACACCCAAAGTCCTTGCGCCAGATCAATAAACATTTATAATTTTCAGAAATTACTGAAACTTCAAAAACAAACATGAACCTGACACCTAATCTCACCAGTTTTGTGATGCATTTCGGCGAAATGGGCAGCCGCTGGGGCTTTAACCGCACCGTTGGGCAGATGTATGCCCTGCTGGTGATCAGTGCCGAGCCGCTGACCGCCAATGATATTGCCGAAACCCTGAATATCTCTCGCGGCAACGTCAGTATGGGCTTAAAAGAATTGCAGTCCTGGCAATTGGTACAAGTGTCGCACCAGCCGGGGGATAGAAAAGATTACTTCCGTGCCATTGGCAGTATCTGGGATATGGCCAAACGGGTGATGGAAGAGCGCCGCAAGCGCGAAATCGACCCGACTCTGTCGCTACTGCGTGATGTGTTATTGGATAAGCCGTCCAATAGCCAGGAGCAACATGCGCAGCAACGCTTGCAGGAGATCCACGATCTGCTTGAGTCTGTTACTAAATGGACCAACGAATTACAGCGTTTAAGCCCGGATAACCTTAATACCCTGCTAAAACTCAGTTCCGGCGTAGGTAAGGTGCTGGATATGAAAGACAAATTTATCGGCAAGGAAGAGCGTAAAGAAAGCCGCTAATTGCGGGCCGCTGTGCCGACTTCAAGTCCGGCCGGGTTGGCCGGACAGTTCAAACCCCAATCGGAGAACCCGGATGGAAGACGTACTGTTGCTGTCCCGGCTGCAATTTGCTGCCAATATCAGTTTCCACATTTTATTCCCTACTATCACTATCGCCCTGTGCTGGCTGCTGTGTTATTTCAAAATTCGCTTTGATTTGTCCCGCGATCCGGTCTGGATGCGCGCCTATCGTTTCTGGGTGAAGGTTTTCGCCCTAAGCTTTGCACTGGGGGTGGTGTCCGGTATCACCATGTCCTTCCAGTTCGGCACTAACTGGCCGGGGTATATGGAGAAGGTGGGCAATATCGCCGGGCCATTACTAGGTTACGAGGTACTGACGGCCTTTTTCCTGGAGGCCACCTTTCTTGGCGTCATGTTATTTGGCCAGGGCCGGGTGCCGAACTGGGTACATACCCTGGCTACCTGTATGGTGGCAGTAGGGACCTCTATCTCCGCATTCTGGATCCTGGCGCTGAATTCCTGGATGCAAACCCCGCAAGGCTTTGAAATGCGCGACGGCGTTGCCCATGTACTGGATTGGTGGGCGGTGATTTTTAACCCGTCTTTCCCTTACCGTTTAGCCCATATGTTGCTGGCCTCCGGCCTGACGGCCAGTTTCCTGATGGCCGGCTTGTCGGCCTATCGTATCCACCGGGGCGACACTAAACGCGCGCCGCGCCTGGCGCTGAAAACAGCGCTGGTTTTTGCCGCCATATTGATGCCGGTGCAAATACTGGTGGGGGATCTGCATGGGTTAAACACCTTTAAGCACCAGCCGCAAAAAGTGGCGGCCATGGAAGGGGTATGGGAAACCGAGCAAGGCGCCCCCCTGCTCTTATTTGCCATTCCGGATGAGGAGCAGCGTACTAACCATTTCGCCATTGGCATTCCCAATATGGCCAGCCTTATCCTGACCCATGAAATGGACGGCGAGATTCGTGGCCTGAACGAATTTATCGGCGAGCACCCACCGGTAAAACCAGTGTTCTACGGGTTTCGTATTATGGTGGGTATCGGCATGTTGATGCTGCTGGTCGCCTGGCTGGGCACTTACCAGCTCTGGCGCCACGGCAAGCTTTCTCCCTGGATGCTGAAAACCACCATGGCCATGACGTTTTCCGGCTGGCTGGCCACCCTGGCTGGCTGGTACGTGACAGAAATTGGCCGTCAGCCTTATCTGGTCAGCGGGGTGCTACGCACCGCCGATGCGGTGACAGATATTGCCTCCGGCAATGTGCTGCTGACCTTTATTCTGTATATCAGCCTGTATGCCTTTTTACTGGTGGCTTACATTCGCACTCTGATGCTAATGGCCCGCAAAGCGGTGGAAATTGAAGAGATTCAGCCTGAAGAACATCCCAACAATAAAGACAATGCCCCACTGGCCCAAGGAGCACACTGATGATTTTGGATGCACACCTGCCTTATATCTTTGTCGGCTTAATGGGACTGGCCATCCTGGTTTACGCTATTTTGGATGGTTACGATCTGGGTGTTGGCATACTGCTGCCCCTTAAGCATGAACAAAAGGCCGATCAGATGATCGCCTCTATCGGCCCGTTCTGGGACGCCAATGAAACCTGGCTGGTATTGGCCATTGGCCTGCTATTTATAGCCTTTCCCAGTGCCCATAGCCTGGTGTTAAAGGAGCTGTATTTACCGGCCACTTTTATGTTGTTTGGCCTGATACTGCGCGGGGTGGCCTTTGACTTTCGTGCCAAGGTAAAACAAACCCGCAAAGCCAACTGGGACAAAGCTTTTAAATTCGGTTCTCTGCTGGCGTCCTTTATGCAAGGCTACATGCTGGGCATGTATATCATGGGCTTTGAACACAGCCTGCAAGCCGAGGTGTTTGCCTTGCTAAGTGGCTTTGGCGTCACTGCCGCCTACTGCTTTATTGGTGCCTGCTGGCTGATAATGAAAACCGAGGGCGAATTACAGCAAAAGGCCATTCATTGGGCGCGCAAAACCGGCTGGATCTGTTTTGTTGGCGTGCTGGCGGTGTGCCTGGTTAATCCCTTGATCAACGCCGCAGTAATGGAGCGTTGGACCACCCTGCCCTTTGCCCTGTTTATCTGGCCTATCCCTTTTGTCAGCCTGTGTTTGTTTGTTATCTGTCATCAGGTGCTCAAACGTATGCCCCTCAAAGATGACGCTGGCTGCTGGGTGCCCTTTATGATCGCCCTGTTTATCTTTTTGTTTTGTTTTCAGGGACTGGCCGTTAGCTTTTTCCCGGATATAGTGCCCGGTCAGATGACCATTTTTGAGGCCGCCAGTGCGCCCAATTCACTGCGCTTTATCTTAGTGGGGGCATTAATTGTGGTGCCTTGTATTCTGGCTTATACAGCATGGTCGTATCGGGTGTTCTGGGGCAAGGTGCGCGAACTGCGTTATTACTGATGCGGGTAGCAATGCCGGAGAATTAAGTATGGACAAGCGCGTTTTAATCACAGGTGGCAGCGGCAGTGTCGGCTCAGCCGTTGTCTCAGAGCTACTGGCCCATCAGTATCCGCTGAGCGCACTTTGCCGAACGGCAAAAAGTGCGGCCACACTACCCGAAGGGGTTAGTGCGCTGATGGGCGACATCAATGCACCGGAAAACTGGATTGACGCAATTAGCGAGGTGGATGTGCTGGTTCACACCGCCTGTGGATTTGGCGATGATATGGGCGAGGTGGACCTGCGCTTAATGCAGGCGGTGGCAAACGCCGCCGTAAAACGCGCCACGCCCCTGCTGGTTATCTACACCACGGGTTGCTGGACCTTTGGCAGCCAAGCGGGGCAGATCAACGAGCAAAGTCAGCCCCAGTCGATTCCTGACTTTCAATGGATGCTGGATAACAGCAAGTGGTTGGCCACACAGCCGAATATAGGTGTGCGCAGGGTCAGCCCGGCCAATGTGGTGAGTGAGGCGCAGCAATTTGCCATGCCGATTTTGCATTGGGAGCTTGAACGTCACGGCCAGCCCGCTATTCCTGATATCGCCAATCTGAGCTGGCCTATTGTGGAACGGCGGGATTTAGCCAGCTTGTATCGCCTGGTGCTTGAACGGGGCCAAGATGGCGAGGAATATATTGGCTGCGCGACACAGATACCGGCAGTAACGCTTGCCGGGCAACTGGCAGACCAGGCCATAAAACCTGTACCAATCAGCGACTGGTTTGCCACCTATGGTACCTGGACCGAAGGCTACGGGTTGCAACAGCGGCTAAGTAGTGAAAAGGCTAAAACAGAACTCGGCTGGCAGCCCAGGTATTTACCTTACGGCAGATAGCCGTTCCTGTTCATCTATGAATCCACGGCATACGACCGCCATGGATGGTGGAAGTGCAGAAAATGCAGGAGCAGTTTTTCTGCCGACCGCCAAGGAACGTGGAAGTGCAGAAAATGCAGGAGCACCGTAGCGTATGAAACGCTATGGAACAGCTTTAGCTGGCCTGCAGCGCAGGTAAGCTATACGGAAGTAGCTTATAATTTATCTGCCCGTTCATCCTGAACATCGCCGTTCCTATTCATCCATGAATCCACGGAATACGACCACCATGGATGGTGGAAGTGCAGAAAATGCAGGAGCAATTTATCTGCCCGTTCATCCTGAACATAAAAAAAGACCGTACCAAAGTGGTACGGCCAAAACACCTTCAGGGAATGGCACTCTTAAGGGCGAATGCCGGCCCGTTTGGAGCTCGGTAAACCAGAGGAGTGGCCCCGGTTACCGAGTTACTAAATACATATCAAGATGCGGGCCAACTTTTATTTTTCATATTATTCAATAAGTTAGGAGTTTAACGATAAGAATACCGGGGAATGGTTGTTGCCAATTCCCGACACCCTTATTGTTTACTTATCAAACAACATGGCGACAGCCCTGTGTGCACTAGTGCTTAGGGGAAATCCAACACTGTTGTTTGCCCCGCAGACACCACCGCTTCCTTGGCCTGCATCAATACAAATCCGTCGTCCAGCCCTTCATCAGTCTCAGGCATATCCAGGTCTGCACGGCAGGTAAAGGCCAAGGTATAGTCGCCAGCCGCCACATAACCCACCTGGTAGCCGTAGGTTCCTGTTGCTTCATCGAAGCTAACCGTTGCCATGCTGTAAGGCGATACTTCATTGGCATCAGCCGGGTTGTCGGCATCATCACCTAAATTCGCAAACTCATGGTTTTGGCCTGGGTACAGGTAAACGGCATTACCCACCAGTGGGTCTATTTTGTTAGCGCAGGCGGGATCCTCAATCAGGCTTTGGGCAATGGTGCCTTCCAATACGCCGACTTCATTGTTTGCCACCAGACGCACGCCGCGCGGCTTCAGAAAAATCACTTGCTGGCCAACGGGATCAACCAGAGATTTACGCAAGTCAAACTCCAGGGTATAGGCAGCCTGTACATTGGGCAGGGCAGTAAAGCCATCCAGCTTAAGTTCGCCGCTGGGGACTTTTAACGGGAAGGTGCCGCCGTCCATTTCAATATAGGAGGCATCCGTTACTGATACTCTGAGTTGAGTGTAAGTGCCAAGGGGGATTTCCTCGGCAGTCACAATAGACTCAAAATCACTACCCTGAACCGTGAGCAGGTCTACACGTCTGGGGTTACCACTGGCATCCGCCACCGAAAAGCGCTGATTGCCTTCGCTACTAATTAACTCTACCTCATCAAAATACACCACCACGGCTTGCGCTTCGTCAACCGGGGCATCGGAAACCGCCAATGAGAAGGTGGTAGAGGTGGGGGCTGGCGGAGGAGGTGTTGGTGTATCATCGCTGCTGGAGCCGCCACAGGCACTTAACACCAAGGCGAGAGGAAAAACAGCTAATAAGGGTTTCATAGGGTGCTCCTATATATTGGTTACTACTCAACTGATGGCTAATCAAGAACCGAACCAATTATATATTCCCTATTAAAAACATATGGTTAATTGATGATACTTATGCACCCGCCCCCATAACCGTCTCAAATTTACGACAGTCATCTGGCCAGGTAATGAGTTTGCTACAGCCCCCCTGTAGCAGTCGGACTTGAAGGATGTCCCCAAAAAGAGACACCCTATTTAATGCTTAGTAATCAACTAATTAGGATATAGGAACAGAACAGATCGGTATGCACCGATCTGTTGAAATATCAGGCAGGCACCACTTCAAAGGTGAGAAACAGAGAAGCGCGCTCGTTATCAATCCCCTGTGTGTCAGAGGCACGATTAACCCCGGCTTCCAGTAAATACATTCCCGCATGCGCCAGAGATACTTCGATGAATCCCTTAGCATCGGTTTTCAGTTGGATATCCCCGCGCTCGTTGCGATAACGGGTGGCACCGCGCATTAAAGTCACTTCTGTGCCTTCAGCTACAGGTTTACCGTCCTGCAGCAACTGCCAACGAATAGTTTCACCGGTAAACAGGTCGTTAGGGTGCGTGCCGCTTCCCAACTCCAGGCCCTTACCCGTTGGCTGCAACGCAGTGGTCTGGTTGCGACTGACAAAGGTTTCCACTCTGGCCTGCATACGGGTGGTGGACAACTCTGTCGCCCCCGCGGGTATGTCTTTACTGTCTTTACCACCAAACACCCGGCCTCGCTCACCTTTGGCATCTTTATAAAAGGTAAACACAGTGGCCGGTTGCTCCAAACCGATACGGTATGTACCGGACTGCGCCAAGGTGACACCCGCAGTACTTTTACGCAGCACATCAAAATAAGCAATGGGTGCACTGCGGCTGCCATCCGGAGCCACGGCGATCAGTTGCGGTTTGGCACGTCCATTTCGACTTTTATCCTCGGAGCCACCATAACTACGGTCGGCATGGAAAATATCGTTAGAGATACTAAGGTCCAAGGCAATACCATGGGCTTCCTGGCCAGACAGGTTGGTATGGCTGGGCACCAACCAGCGGGCATGAGCCTGCGCCGCCTGACTACTTAACATCAGGCCAGCCAGGCCGGCCGCCTTTATCCACAGCGCGATAGGTTTTATACGCATTTGGCTATTCCTTCTTATTTAATGCTGATTTGAATAGGGCCAAGCTCAACTTTGGCCGGTAAGTTCATTTGTCCCTGCTGACCGAGCTTAAAGGCTACCCTGTGATAGTCTCTGCCGCCCTCTTCGCGTGAGGCCTCGATATTCAGCAGGTATTCACCGGCAGGTAACGGCTTACCCTGACTGTCAGTGCCGTCCCATTGCAACAGATGGTCACCAGGTCGACGTGTGGCGCCGGTTACCGCATCCACCTCGCTACCGGCATTACGTCCAATCTTGCGCCAATACTGACGAAGGTCTTTAAGCCACTTGTCGCCCTCTTCCAATTGCTTCCAAAGCGCGATAGTGGCAACCGCATTACGTTCACTATCCTCAACCCATACCGCAATGTAAGGACGATGGTAAGGCTGAACATCCAGCGCAGGCTGATTCAATGTAATTTCTAATTGCGCGGCGTGGGTCACCGCGCTGGCGAGCGTGGTGGCAAGCACCAAAGCAGACAATTTCATCCTTAAACTCCCATCAGTGTTGGTACAAACAGACAGTAAATCAGTACAGGGGTTGCCGTGCCCAGCGCGGCAGCAATCAGGCCGGAGCGGCGTTTAGTGCGGTTTTGCAGCAAGATCACCATACCGGTCAGGGCAAACAGCAACATCAGTCCAGCTGAGATATCGATAACCCAGGACCAGGCCTGGCCACTATGTCGCCCTTTGTGCAGGTCTCCCCATACCGACAGCCAATTCCCCTTGTGATATTCAAGCAACAATTCCTGGCCCTGCAGATCGACAGTAACCAGGGCATAGCCGGCGGGGAGCGCGTAGTCCAGTACCAGCTCCTGATCCTCACCAGACCAATCCACAGCGCGTGGTGCGCTCAGGTTATGTTGCTGTCGCAGGTATCCCCCCACTTGGGCAATAAGCTGCTCAGGAGACGAGGCCAGCCCCACCCAAGGCTCAGGAATAGCAACGGTCTGCTCCCCTGCCTCACCGGTATCATCCAGCCAACTGATATGATTGAGCACGACCCCACTGATACAGAAAAACACCAGCAGAGCAAAAAGTGCGGTGGACAGATAGATATGTAGCCAGCGGCTACTGCTGTAAAAGGAACGAAGCGCGCCTCGGGACATAGTAAAACTTCTCAACTAACACCCCCTCGAGGGTCACTGAGGCAACTTTACCATTTGCAATGATTTATGCAAACCATTCTTATTTGCAGTTGCATATGAGAAATGAAATTGCTCACCTTATAGCAGACCGGCTTTTTAGCTTGTGTAGATAAGGTTGCGCCAGTTTGTAACAGATAAGCACAACGCAGAAAGCGACAGTGGTTGTCAGATAATAACGTTCAAGGCCTGGCCAGAAACGGCTAAATTCAGCCTCACAGTTAGTTGATTGCCTGGTCTGCCGTTATGGCCAAGGGCTGCGGGTAGGAGAAACCGCAAATTAACCCGGCCTGCTAGCGTCTGTCGTAGTAGTCCAGAGCGGGATCATCCTCCATTTGTGGCGGCGTATCAGCGCGCGGATCCAGTTCCGCCAGTAGCGGGGTATTGGGCAGACTGGCAGAGAAGGCCACATGCTCTTGCAGCGGCACAGGGGCGCGAACCAGTCGCCGCCAAATCAAAAACACCAGACAAACCGCCGACATACAGGAAAAGTAAACAAAAATGCCATAGGGACCAATATGATGAATAAACAAGGGAGCCAGCAGTGGACCGCTCATGGCACCCACACTGTAACACAACAGCAAGCCCTGGTTGGCCGCCACCACCTGGGATGGGTTCAGTTCATCACAGGCCTGACTTAAACTGATAGGATAGACGGCAAATATAACCCCACCGAGCATCAAGGTCATAATGGCCGCCTGTGCGCTGTTTGCATTTGGATGCAGTAGCACAAATGCCAATCCCACCAGCAAGATAGCGCTGAACAAAAAGACCAATACCAGGCGCCGGTCAAAGCGATCTGACAACCTTCCCAGCGGATACTGCAGACACATTCCGCCCAAGATCAGATAGGCCATCATATCGGCGATATCCGCTATCTGCAGTCCAATCCTGGCATAGAAAAATGGCAGTAAACCGTAGGCCACGCTCAGAATCAGGCCAGAAATAAAGCAACTGAATACGGCGGTGGGTGTCAGCGTCATCAGACTCCAAAGGGGCAGTTTTTCGTGACGCTCAAGATGCTGCACATTGACCTTGGAAAGTACCAGGGGTAGCACCGACAAGGAGCAAGCCAACGCCGCTACCACAAAGGGCAGCAAGGCCATAATATCCAGCTGTTTTAAGGCCATTTGTCCCAGGATCATCGCGGCATAAAACAGCACCATATAAAGTGCCATGATACGCCCGCGATGTGCCACTGGACTGCTGACTATAATCCAGGATTCAATCACCACCAGCAGACCACCGGTGGCAAAACCGCCAAGCAAGCGAAGCAACAACCAGGACTCTGGAGCCACAAAGATCCCAAACAGCAACGCCAGACTGCACAATATCGAGGCATAGGCCGCATAAGCGCGAATATGCCCTACCCGCAGAATAACCTTACTGTTGATAAAAGACCCCAGCATCAAACCAGCAAAGTATGCCGTGGAAATCATACCAATCAGAGTGGGCGAGACATCTTCCGCCGTCATTCTCAAGGTCAGCAAAGTTGTCAGCAAGCCATGGCCGACGGAATACACCAATAAACTCAGCAAGGGCGAAGCAAGTGCAGTGAGAGTGGCTCTGGGCATGGCTAAGTCTGGTTACCATGAGATAAAGCTATGGCTATTGGATAGCAACAATTAGCCAGAAATGACAATGAAATTTTGCCTACAAGGTGATTTACTTAAAAAAATCCCCGCCAGGCGGGGATAATAAGTGCACAGAGAACAACGTATTGATACGTCTAGAATAGATAGTTAGCTGATACCCAGAAGCTGCGCGCCTTTTCAGTGGTGTTATAGTCAGATGCGCATTCATAGCCCAGCTCATCTGCCGACAATAAACAACTGCGAGTAGAAAGGTTTTCGTCTAACAGGTTGTTGATGCGACCATGAATGGCCAGATTATCATTAACCTGATAGCGGGCCGCCAGATGCAATAATTCATAGGATTTGTAATACAGCTCCACCGTTTGCGGCCCCTGTGGCCCCTGCACATCGGCGGTACCGCGGAAACGTTTACTGCGCACTTCCCCAACCAGCGACACATTCAAATCATCCAGTACCTGCCAGTTCAACGTAGCATTGAGCATATTCTTAGGCGTGCTGACCAGCGGTAGCCCGGCATCGCGGCCGCTTTTTACTTCGCTGTCGGTGTAGGTGTAATTAGCATTCAGACTCAGGCTGTCGGTGAACCGTACCTTGCTCGCCAGTTCCACACCGCGGGTTTCCGCTTTATCCACGTTGTCCGCCTGTCTAAAGCTGCTATAGCCAAGATCAGCCCAGCCGGGACCAATCTCAACACAAGCCTGCCCGCTTGCCGCCACTTCACAGTTGGGCAAGTTATCCTGATTAATAATCTTGTCTTTAAAGTCGTTGTAGAACAGGGTGATATTACCGCTTATCCATTCATTACCATGGAAATACGCAGCCACTTCATAGTTTACACTGGTTTCAGGCTGCAGATCCGGTGTACCAACAAAGGGATGCACCCCCTGCCCACCAAAGCCGACAATACCGGGGAACAACTGATTTGGCTTGGGGGTTTTATACCCTGTGCTGATTCCGCCTTTGATGGTCCAATCTTCATTAGCACTGAAGTTCAGATAAGCACGGGGGCTGAACTGTCCACCGAAAATATTGTGGTCATCGTAGCGCCCACCGAATACCGCGGTGAACGAGTCATTCAGATCCCAACTGTCCTCGGCAAATACTGCCCACTGCCGGTGTTTCTGGCTGGTACCGTCACGAAATCCGTCGCCGTACATACCAAACACACCGTCTTCCATTTCCGCATTGAAGTATTGGCCACCAACAACAAAGTAATGGTTCTGCCATTGGGATTCGAACTTGGTGTCCAGAATCAGGTTATCAATTTTCAGATTACGGATTGGCCGGGGTAAAAACTGTTGTTCCAATTGACTGTATAAGCTGTCGGTCAGTACCGGACTATTGGTGTCCTGCTCAATAACAGCCTGATCCCAGATAGCTTGCAGATCACTACGCTCCTGCACCGTTAGCGGTAATGAGCGACCAAAGTTTTCGCTGCGGCTGTGGGTGATACTGCTGGTCAGTGTGCCCAGCTCCCAATGACCAATATGGGACAACACAAATTGCTCGCGCTCCACCCGCTGATAAGGGGTATAACCTACCCTTGGCTGAATCACACCGCCACGGCTGCGCCATAAGCTGACAGGACTGTCCAGCGTGCCCGTTTGCCCTTCCGTGTTGTCATAGCGCTGTTTGGCAATATCATAGTCAAACGCCAACTCCTGGGTGTCACCCAAGGCATAGTTCAGGCTAAACCCGGCATTCCAGTTTTTAGCCGCAACAATTTTCTTATCGCCAAAACTGCCTTCGTCTGTCCAGGTACCACCACCGGGAAGCGGTAAACTATCGGCATAGGTGGGTTCACTCTGCTCCCGGTCATAAATGCTGGCACGCAGCGCATAAACCAGATTATCGATACCACTGGGACCGGTCAGATAAAAGTCAGCCTTTTGATCGTCACCATACTGGTCATCCTGCTGAAAGGTTGAACCCAGAGTCAAACTGCCTACCGTTTCGTCCATCTGCTTACGGGTGATAATATTAATCACACCACCAATGGCATCCGCACCGTACAAGGTGGACATGGGCCCACGCACCACTTCAATACGTTCAATGGCTTCCAGCGGTGGCATATACATAAACTGGCTATTGCCGAAGTTATTCGGGCCTATATCACCAATGTCTGACTGTCGACGGCCGTTGATCAGTACCAAGGTGTAATCAGACGGCAAGCCGCGCATAGTAATACTGATGTTGCCGTTTTTGTCCTGGCCGCTACCCACATCAATGCCTTCAATGTCACGTAACGCATCCGCCAGACTGGTAAAAGGTTTACTCTGCAATTCAATACGATTCACCACCGATACGCTAGCCGGCGCATCCACCAGCTTTTGCTCAAAGCCCGACGCGGTTACCACTATGGTTTCTACATCATTAGAGGACGCCGAATCGGCAATAACAGGAAAAGATAAGCCTAAAGCGACGGCAGCAGACAACGCATGCAGAGAAAACTGTGACATGAAACACTCCATACAGAAAAATACCGGGCGGTAAATTTCACACACCGCCAACAATGAAAATGATAACGACTCGCATTAATGTTGGCAATTACTAATTTCAAGTCATGCTGCGACACCTTGCTGACTACATAAGGCATATGACGCTTAAAACTTAAGCAAATCATCTTAAAATAGTTGTTGGAACGTTCCATTGTGTGTTATTGATACACAAGTCGTTAACAACACTCCACCTTGCTGTCCCTGTTGCCTACATTTGGGCAATATCAGGAAAATAGCAGGTGTTGGTGGAGCCTCTTGTTGGTCCAGCAGAGCAAAGGGCCAAAAGCGACATAGATATGGAACTTCATTACACAATAAAAAATGGAACGTTCCATGAAACAAGCAAGACACAGAGGAACAACATCATGACAAAGAATTTCAGACTTTCTGCGCTGTCCATAGCGTTCACGACACTGGCTACCTCACTGCCAGTGACATATGCTCAGGCTCAGGAACAGCAAGCCAGTGAGGATGCCGAGAAGATTCTGGTCACCGGCTCGCGTATTCCCCGCGCTAATTTGAGCAAGCCAGGCGCTGTTACCATGATCAGCCGTCAGGATCTGGAAAATACCGGTTACAGCAACGTCGGCGACCTGCTGCAAAGCCTGACAGTATCTGCCAGCGCCCCCAACCCCAGCGACAACGGCAACACCTCTGGGGTGACCAACTTTGACCTGCGCGGCCTGGGCTCTCAACGTACCTTGGTGTTGTTAAATGGTCGTCGCCTGCCCAATGGCGGCAACGGTGCAGACGCCGCTGTTGACTTAAGTGCTATCCCCACCGCAATTATTGATCGTGTAGAAATCCTGCTGGATGGGGCCTCTTCCGTCTATGGCTCAGATGCTATCGCTGGTGTAGTGAACATTATTACCCGCCAGGCTGATGATTTGTTTGAAGTCACCGCTGAAGTTGGTCAGTCCCATGAAGGAGATGCCGATACCCTGTCACTGGAATTAGTAACAGGTATCGTGGGCGACAAGGGCCGCTTTATGGTCAGCGCCAGTTATGATGAAAAGCAGGAAGTCTATGCTGGCGCCCGTGATTTCAGCCGTTATGACTGGACTTTAAATGCCGACGGCAGCCTGGGGCAAGGTGGTAGTTCAGCCATGCCTTGGAGCAACCTGAAAGTCAAAGATGCCGACGGAAATGATATCTATGTCACTCGCGGCCCGGAATTTGGTGAGTGGCGTCCTTCTGTGTTGGATAAATCGCTTCCCAACAACGATCTCTATAACTATCAGGAGCCCACCCTGCTGCAAACGCCTTTTGAACGTTACAGCATGAGTGCCTTTGGTGAATATGACCTGGGTGATACCGCTTTCTCCGATGCGGTAACCTTTAACTTCGAAGCCCTTTATTCACACCGTAAGTCCACCACCAACGGCGCACCTCAGCCGCTGGTACCGGTATGGGGTGGCTATCTGGACTTCACCTATTCTCCCGACAACTACTACAACAAAATGTACGGTCCCAAGGATGAAAACGGCAATCCTTTCGCCATCAATGACTGGAGCCGCCGCATGGTGGAAACCAACGGCCGCATCAATAGCGTAGAGAATAGTCAGTACCGTATTGCCATGGCCCTGTCCGGCGAATTCAATGCCTTCTGGAACTGGGAACTGGCCTATAACTACGGTCGCAATGATAACAAACGTCTGAAAACCGGTATCTTCAACTGGCCAGCAGCAAAAAATGCCGTAGGCCCAACACACTTTGATGACCAGGGTGTATTGCGCTGTGGTGCCACGGCGGCTGACCTAATCGAAGGCTGTGTACCGCTGAACATCTTCGGCCAGCCAGGTACTGACTCTGAGATCACCCCAGAGATGCTGGATTACCTGTCCGGTGACTGGCCTGGTATTCAGCATGGCTTTAACGAAGTTAAGGTCATGAGTGCCAACATTGCCGGCATTGCTTACGAGCTGCCTGCTGGTGAATTGGGACTGTCGTTCGGCTTGGAAAGACAGGAAATCGAAGCCCTGAACCAAACAGATGCGGTGTCTATCAATATTCTGGTTACCGATGGCTTGGGTCGTCCTACCGGTGGTGGCTACACAGTAAACGAAGCCTACCTGGAAGCCGTGGTGCCACTACTGGCTGATGCGCCATTAGCTGAATCACTGGAACTGAACCTCGCCACTCGTTACTCAGACTATGACACCTTCGGCTCTACCACCAATTCTAAGGTTGGCTTGTTCTGGTCTTTGAATGATCAATTCAGTATCCGTGGTACCTGGTCTGAAGCCTTCCGCGCTCCTAACGTGGTTGAGCTGTTTAAAGGTCAGCTACCAGCGTTTGAAAATGGCGATGACCCTTGCGCCATTGCCAACCCCAACCAGAACTGTATCAGCACCGGCGTGCCTGCAGACGGTTCTTACACTGAAACCATTGGCCAGATTCGTACCAATGTAGGTGGTAACCCAGATCTTCAACCGGAAACAGCCAAGATCAAAACCCTGGGCATTATCTACCAGCCAAGCTGGCTGGACAGAGCGTCCATGACCTTCGACTTCTACGATATTCAACTGGATAATGCGGTCGGTACCATAAGCGCGGTGACCAAGCTGCGTGAATGTATGGATAACGGTCTGTACTGTGATTCCGTGCACCGTGTAGAGAGCGGCGAATTTGCCGGCGTGATTACCGGTGTAGACGTATACAGCGAAAACCTGGGTGGTATTAACCGCCGTGGTATGGACGCAGAATTTGCCTATGATATCGGCAGCACTGCTATTGGTGACTTTAAGACACAGCTAAACTGGTCTTATGTGGACCTGCACGAAATCATTGAGCCTGGTGTTCCTACCCGCGACAAGGCCGGCCAACGTATGAACGGTCAGCATGCTATTCCAGAACATCGTATCAACGGTACCCTGAACTGGGTCATGGACGATATCAGCGCCACCTGGAATATCTACTACACCGATTCCATGCTGGAAGTACCACAATCCCAAGGCGGTACGCTGGATGGTTTCACTCACAAAATTGGCAGCTCTGTGATGCACAACGCGCAGGTGACCTATCACCTGGATACGTATAACTCACAACTGAGCTTTGGTATTACCAATATCTTTGATGAAGAGCCGCCATTTGCTACCGGCAACGGTAACAACGCCGATCCTATTCACTCTTCCTTCTTTATGGGACGTGAATACTATCTGCGCTTAAAAGTGTCTCTGTAACACCGCAAAGGCCACCATCAGGTGGCCTTTTTTATGGGTATCTACAGCCCCGCAACTGAGATTGGTATTGATAGCTTGGAAGAGCAGCCAGCGCTTACTGCCGCCTGAGGTAACAACGCCGCCCTTTCACAGGGCCTTCTTTATGGAAGTGGAATATGAATACTATCTGGGCGCAGCAGTGTCTGCTGTTATCCGCAAAGCCGCCCATCGGGCGGCTTTTTTCATTAGCAAGCCGTGCGCATATGTTGCAGCAACTCAGGCATTTGTGCCGCCTCTAAAGGCACCGACCAGTGATAGCCCTGCCCTTTGTCGCAGCCCAGCCGGGTAAGAAAATCAGCAGTGGGTTTATCTTCGATACCTTCGGCAATGGTGGTTAACCCCAGACTGCGGGACATAGTCACAATCGCGGTCACAATGGCCTGATTCTCGACGCTGTCCAGCAGGTTAGTCACAAAGGAGCGGTCAATCTTAAGCTGGGCTACACGGAATTTTTTCAGGTAAGCCAGGTTAGAATAGCCGGTACCAAAATCGTCAATGGCCAGATTCACTCCCAGCCCCTGAACAGCTGATAAGCATTGCTGTAATTCGGTTTTGGCTTCCAGGAAGGTCGACTCCGTTAATTCCAACAACAAAAAGCGCCCTTCCAGACCATATTTATCCAGCAGCTCCTCAAGGGTTCTGGCGAAGCGGCCGCTCAGCAACTGCATAGGTGACACATTGACCGCAACAGACAGTTCAGGCAAACCGGCCTTATGCCACTCTACACACTGACGAATGGCATTTTCCAGGACCCAATCCCCCAGCGCACCAATCTGTCCGCAGCGTTCGGCCAGCGGAATAAAGACCTCTGGGCTGATACGACCTATTTGCGGATGTTCCCAGCGTAACAATGCTTCCACTGACTCAATCTGGCCGCTATGCAGACAAACCTTAGGCTGATAATGAATTGACAACTGCTGCAGCTCGATGGCGTTGCGTAAACCGCGTTCCAGTCCAAGCTGCTGCGACAACTGCTCACTCATATCCGCCTGGAAGTATCGATACTGGTTGCGACCGCTTTCTTTGGCCTGATACATCGCCAGATCAGCTTGCTGACAAATATTGTCGAAATCGGAGCCATCCTGAGGCACCAAGGAAATGCCCATAGAACAGGTTAGGGTCAGCTCATGATCATCAATTTCCAGAGGTTTAGCACTGCACTGTAAAATGCGCATGGCCAGGGCATCGACCTGCTTACTATGCGTGAGGTTGGTGCTGATGATGACAAACTCGTCTCCGCCAAAGCGACACAGTTTGTCAGACTCGCGCAGGGTGGACTTTAACGTGGCGGCCACTTGCTGCAGGTAGCGATCACCTAGCCTGTGTCCCAGCGAATCATTGATGGATTTAAAGTTATCCAGGTCCAGAAAGGTCAGCGCCACCATGGTTTGATTCGACCTGGCGGCCAGCACGGCCTCTTCAAACATCTCGCGAGCTTTCAGGCGATTTGATAAGCCGGTGAGCGGGTCATGATGAATAAGCTGCGCCACTTGAATCTGCGAATCACGATAGCGAGCATTTTCCAGTTTTAGCTCATCCACTGTGGTGCGCAGTTGTGAAACCACCGCCCAGATACCGTAGGCCGTCATCGCCAGCAGCAGCAACATCAAAAAGGCACTGTGTAAATCCTGCTGCGGAATCTCATGCTGCCAGAGTCCCCAATGACCAGCAGCTCCCAGTAACAGCAAATTAACCGCGTTAATCACCAGGCTCCACAGCATCAGACGGATGCCACTTAACATGGCAGCAAAAAACATCACCGCCGGTAACAGCATCACCACTTCATCTCGCAGGCCAAAAAACACCCACATAAACAGCAAGGCACTGAAATTAACCAGGCCCAGAAATAGTGCGATCCCCAGCTCTATCCGACCGGCAGCGGCAATACGATAGCTGGCATACAAAAGCGCAGAGACCACTGGTACATAGCCGGTAACAAACCACTCGCCTACCCAGGTCCAGTGTATAAATACAACGGCCAGGCAAAGCTGGATCAGAAACAGCAATTCCCTAAGTCTTTTCAGCCTGAAGGTGTGAGTTGGCTGCATATTTTATTTTTATTTTCCATCTGCTCCCGCCACCAGCAATATTGCCGGTTCAACATACGCAGACTGTTGATTATGCAAACAATTTGAACGGATATATGTTCGTTTTACAAGCATTAAAAACGAAAAAAGGCCGCATTACGCGGCCAAACAAGGGAGAAAACGCATTTATGTCAGTTTTCCATGGCCTCAAATCCGTTAAGTAGAAGAGCGCCAAACAAATTTATTGCTTGCAGGGCGCACTAAAAACTCAGGAATTAGGCAAAGATTGTTGATACTCGGCCCACAAAATGTCGATAGGTTTACCGATAATTGACTGAATAGCCTTTTCAAAACTCCAGTCGTCCAGCGTCAAGGCAGACTGATTAAACTTATAGGCAAAATCAGGTTCATAGGTGGTTGCCAGATAGTTCAGGAAAAAACCGGTATTGGTATATCCACCCAACCAGCTGTCTGAACGTTTGGGTGAACGGGTTTTGTGGTAGCCCGCCTGAATGCGAACGAGGTCGGCCACCCCCTCAATATAGGCATGCACACCGGGATCACCACCGTAGCTACGGTTTAAGGGCATTAACTGATAGCCATGCACTAACTCATGCCACAACACGCCGAGCAGTTCATAGCGCACTTGTTCATCGGCCTGGTCTTTCAAACGTTCGGTGATGTACTTAGAACTAAAGGCTATCACCATCTTTTTGTCACTTCCGGCACGATAGGCCAAGGTGTCCATCCACTTTAGCTGAAACTCCACCTGCTCAAAGTCAGGCACTTCGGCAAAATGCTTATACAGCCTTTTGACCAATTGATGGGTAACAGCATTAATATCCGCTTCCAGGTCCGGCATCAGGCGCATTAAACGCTTAGCACCCTCAGAGCTTTGATCTTCAAAATTAATGGTCACTTGGGGCGGCTTAAAGCCTAACCAAGGCTTGGTGGAATCAAGCACCTTTACCGCAAATGGCCGTTCGGTAAAGTCGGAGCCATGGCGGTTTTGGGTTTGCAGATTAACCCCATACACACCAGGCTGGGTATAGCTAACCTGAATCTGCTCTCCACTGCCACGCTGCACACCACCCGGGGTATACCAGGTAAACGCGGTTGGCGCATTCTTACTGGTACTGGTGAGCGTTAGGACCTCGCCCGGCGCAATGATTTTTTGTGATTGAGTAAAGCCAGCCAATGGCAGCTTAGTGCTGGCATACAGGCCAATATCCGCCAGTTGCAGATATTCGTCCCCCCAGGGGGTTTTGCCGCCCTGTGTCATATCCAGGCGGTAAAAGCGAAAGGCCTGTTGATTGTCCAGCTCAAAGCGCGAGGTCTGGGTTCTGCCATCAAAACGATGTTGTTCAACCCGATGAAGTACCTGCCAGCTATCACCATCTTGTGATGCCAGCAACGACCAGCTAACCGGATCTCTGGCTGGGGCATCATTGGCCGACGTCAGGCTATATGCCCTGACCACCTCGGATTGCGGGCTTTCAAATTGCACCCAGGCGCTTTTCTGTTTGGACAAATACTTAGACAACAGAGAATCATCAAACAGTTCGCCTACCCCTTCCCCATCGATAAAAGTGGGGTATTGTCCCGTGATGTTTCCGCCTGACATGGTGATATCACGCAGCACATCAGGTGCTGTATTTACCGTGCTGCAGGCGCTGATCAGCAGCCAGGGTGTCAGCAGTACTAACGGCTTGATTGTCATTTTTCTCTCCCCTAAAGCTTTAGGCACTCAAAAATGGAAGGTTCCAATTTTTGAGTGCCAAAAAACGCGGTTAATCCAATGTATGCAGCACTTCAAAGCAGGCCAGTAAGGTGTGATAGTCGCACTTCGCCCCGGCTGCACTTTTCTCATTGGAATATTTGCTGTTGTCTTTGCGTAATACCCGGAACCAGGCACCGTATTGATGATCCACCATATGCTCATCGCTATATTGCCAGAGCAGGCGATATTGCTCGGCATACTTTTCCTGTCCGGTTAGCTTGTACAACATAGCCGCTGCAGCAAAGCTTTCGGCTTGCACCCAGAAGTACTTGTCGTCGTCGCACCACTGTCCTTGCGGGTCAAAACCATACACCAGCCCACCATGCTCAGCATCCCAGGCTTTAGCAAAGGCCTGGTCAAATAAGAAAGCGGCTTTTTCCAGCCATCTTGGCTCCGCCTGATGACGATAGAGTTGCAGCAACAGCTTGGCCCATTCGGTTTGGTGGCCGGGCTGGAATCCCCAGGGACGATACAGATTCTTCGGGTCGTCCTTATTGTAATTCCAGTCAATAGCAAACTCGGGAGTAAAGTGTTCCCATACCAAGCCATCGGTTAAGTCCGCTTGCCTAAAGGCAATATTCTCGGCAATCAGGCAAGCCCGTTCGAAGAACTTGCTTTCTCCCGTGGCTTCAAAAGCCGCAATCATCGCCTCACAGATATGCATATTGGCATTCTGACCACGATAACTGGACAACTCCCCTGCCACACTGATTTCATCGGCATATAAACCGTAATCAGGCTGGAAAAAGCGTTGTTCCAACAGGTCATAGGTTTGATGCAGCTTGTCGTTACTGTCAATTATACCGGCCTTACGCACCGCCGCATAAGCCAGTAATACAAAGGCATACCCATAGGCTTGCTGGGTCATATCCAGTGGCTGATGCTCACTTAAGGTCCAGGCATAGGTCTGACTTTGTGGCTGCCAATGAACCTGCTCCAAATAGGCCAGACCATGACGGGCAATATCCAGATAATCCGCTCGCTTCAACACCCCGGCAGCACTGGCATAGTTCACTATGATGCGGGTGCTGGATACCAGTTGACGAAAGCCCGGCGAGAAAACCCGACCATCATCCAGAAAATTCTGAAAGTAACCACCAGTTGGGTCGACCACGCGATCGGTATAGAAATCTAATATGGACAGACTATGGTCTGTCAAAAATTTACGACTCAGATAATCCATGTAAGACTCAGTTGAAAAAGATGTGCGATTCACTCAGGGCAAGTTCCCTTGCCATGTTCTGTACTTCGGCCAACTCAGGCAGGGCCGGAAATGCGCCAGGTCTGGTCACGGCCAGGGCGCCGCAACAGGCGGCAAACTGTATCAGACCAAGCAATTGAGACGGGGTATTAAGTAACTCGGAGGCCTTTGGCGCGCGACTCAGCACATACAACAGCCCGCCGATAAAACCATCGCCGCCTGCCGTTGTATCAGCCACCTTAACCTTAGGCGGCTGATAGTCACCAGTGCAGGTTTTAGAGCGATAGTGAATACTGCCTCCACCATCCGTTACCACCAGCAAGCAGCAGCGCCCCGCCATCAGCTTGTCCATATAGCCCTGCACGTTTCCGCCTGCCAGGTAAATCAGTTCTTCGGTGGAAAACTTAAGGATATCAGCCTCAGCCACCAGCTCATTAACCACCTCTCGTTTAACCTGGCCACCCGCCCATAGGTTGTGACGCAGATTAACATCAAAACTCACCAAGCAATTTGCGGCTCTGGCCATATCCAAAGCATGGCGTGTCACAGAGGCCATAGATAAGCTAGTCAGAGTGTTGGAACAAAAATGGAAAATAGATGCCCCTGCAAACCACCCTTCTTCTACCTGCTCGTACTCCAGCAACAAATCGGCGCTGTCCTGACGATAAAACGAAAAACGTCGGTCGCCATGCTCATCCAACTCCACAAAAGCCAGAGCGGTTTTAGCCACCGGATGGCGACTTAAATAACGGGTATTCACCCCATATGCCTGCAGCGCCTCGGCCAGAAAATCACCGAACATATCTTCGCCAACCTGACCGGCAAACCAAGCCTCACCGCCCAGCTTTGCCACTGCTACAGCAGCATTAGCCGGGGCGCCACCTGGGTACTGGCGAAACCCATTCAGGCTTAAACGGTCAGACTGCTGTTTATCGATATTGAGAAAATCGATCAGCGCTTCACCAAAACAAATCACCTTACTCATAGGGTTTCTGCCGTCTTCAGTTCATTACGACGGGCACCATACAAGGCATACCAACCGATATAAACATAGGCCAGGGCAGGCACAACAAAGCTCAATTGTACATTGGTGCTGTCTGCTACCAGACCTTGCAGTACCGGCAAAATAGCGCCACCCACAATGGCCATACACAGCAAGCCAGAGCCACGTGAAGTTAAGCGACCCAAGCCGCCGATGGCGAGCGAGAAGATGGTTGGGAACATAATGGAATTGAAAAAGCCCACCGCCAGTATGGACCACATGGCCATTTCACCGACGCTGTTAATAGACAGTACAATCAAACAGATAGCTAAGCTGGCATTACCGGCCAGCACATAAACCGGGGCGATGATGCGAGTCAAGGCGGCACCGATGAAGCGCCCAATCATGGCCGCGCCCCAGTAGTAAGACACCATGGTACCGGCTTCCTTGGCGCTCAGGCCACCAATATGGCTCTCAGCGAAATAGTTAACCAGAAAGCTGCCCACCGCCACTTCAGCGCCTACGTACAAAAAGATAGCCACAACGCCTAACATCAGGTGACGGTGCTGCCAGACCGAGGTTTTCTCACCTTCCCCACCGGATGGCGCTTGGGCCTGAATGTCAGGTAAATGCATGGCTTTAAAAATCAGCGCGGTGAATACCGCTGCCGCGGCCAGAATTAAATAAGGTAACTTTACCGCATCGGCGGTAATGGCTGCCCCGGCCGCGCCAAAAATAAGCACAGTACCAAACAGTGGCCCTAATGTATGACCCAAGGAGTTAATCGCCTGTGCCAGATTCAGGCGACTGGCGCTGGTTTTCTCCGGCCCTAAAATCGCCACATAAGGATTGGCAGATACCTGCAATAAGGTAATGCCCGATGCCAGCACAAACAGCGCCAGCAGGAATACGGCATAGACTTTTATTTCTGCCGCGGGATAAAACAGCGCGCAGCCCAATGCAATAGTGCAAAGACCGGTAATAATACCGCGGCGATAACCGATTTTTTCAATCAGCATGCCGGCAAAAGGTGACACGATAAAATAGGCACCGAAGAAGCAAAACTGCACCAACATGGCCTGGGTGTAATTAAGAGAAAACACCTCTTTAAGATGCGGGATCAGAATATCATTCAGAGCCGTGATAAAGCCCCAGATAAAAAACAAAGAGGTCATGACTGCAAAGGCAAAGTGCTGAGGCTTTTGCGAGCCGCCGCTGACCTGAGTTGGAATGGCGCCAGCCATAGTACTCTCCAAATTAACCAAAAATTAAGGGGCGGCGCAGCGCCCCGCTTTTTTAGGGATTAACCGCATAGCTGGGTGGGCGATGTTCACGCGCCTGCCCAAAAGTGAGGTTGGGTGTATCAGACAAGCTAAATTCCAGGGTCACAGGTTGATTAACATGTGACTCGTCAATCCAGCTCTTCAGGCTCTGGGTACCATTGACCTTAAGCGCTTGAATATAACGGTTGCTGTCCGATGCGCCGGCGGCCTTGATGTGGATATTGCCAATCTGAGCCTGACTAAAGGCAGGACTGGACAACACCATATCCGCGCGGCCTGGATACATGGGATACAGCCCTAATGCACTGAACACATACCAGGACGACATCTGTCCCAGATCATCCTGCCCTGGAATACCATCCGGTGCATCCAACCACAGTTGCTTCATGGTTTCCCGCACAGTTTCCTGGGTTTTGTGAGCATTACCGGTAAACAAATACATCCAAGGCGTCAAAATCGAGGGCTGGTTGGAAACATCCGAGAATTCGGCAGAATCGCGATACAGCACCCACTGCCCCTGGTCGTTCTTAAAGTGTCCATCCAAACGACTGGCGGCTTGGGCATCTCCACCTAAGGTATTGACCAGGCCGGCACCGTCAAACGGCAGCATCCACAAGTACTGAGCCGGGCTACCTTCCACAAACAAGTGGCGGGAGAATGGGTCAAAGTCGCCTTTCCAGCTGCCATCGGGGTTACGCCCCTGGATATAACCAAGCTCAGCGGTTGCCTCGCGGTTATACAGGTTCTTCCAGTTGCCGGATTCGCTTAAAAAGCGCTGCGCATGCTCAGCCTGCCCTAAACGGGAGGACAGCTGTGACATAGCGAAGAACGCCGATGCCTGCTCCAACGTCTCAGACGCACCTTCCCAGCTGTTGGACTTATCAGAGATATACCCCAGTTGCTGCCACTGATCCAAGGAAGGATGCTGGCCGCGACAGAACACCGGACAGCCCTCATAGGACAAGTCCAGTTCGGTGGGTACGGTTGCTGCCTGATACAGGGACTGATAGGCGCCCTGTACGTCAAAATCGTCGGCGCCAAAGGCCACAAAGTTGGCTATGGCAATAGTGGAAGGGTCACCACTCATTACGCCGGTGGCACCATTGTTGTGGGTCCAGCGATCCCACACGCCATTATATTGATTGGCTTGATTCAGCAGAGACTGGGCAATATCGCTACCACGTTTCTCATCCATCATGGTGACCAATTGCAGCTGTGAACGGTACACATCCCAACCGGAGAAGTTGGCATATTGGTTCTGCTGGCCGCCCTGCACCTGATGGGGTTTTTGATCAAAACCGGCGTACTGGCCGTTCACATCAGAGAACACATTGGGGTGGAACAAACTGTGGTACAGCGCGGTATAGAATACGCTAAGCTGACTTTCGTCTTCGGACACCACCTTGACCTTGCCAAGTTCGTCATTCCAGGCCTGATAACTCCCCTGACGCACAGCAGCAAAGTCCTTACCGCCTTGCTCGGTCTCCAGGTTTTCTCTGGCGTTATCCAGGCTGACGTAGGAAATCCCCACCTGCATAGTAACGGTTTCCCCATCTTTCAGACCCAGGTCAACCCAGACACCAGAACCTTTACCCAAATCCGGCCAGCCGTTATCACCGTAGCCCATACCGCCTTTAGCGGAATCGGCACCGGCTTGCACCTTATCATCCTGCCAGGCACCGCTGCTGAGAATGGCCTTATCCAGTTTGGCCACAAAATGCAGGGTGTAGTAGTCACGCTGGTTAAATTCGCCCAAATAACCGCAGAAGTTACCTGAGGTGACATAACCTGTGATCTCGCCTTTTTCGGCATCCACTTTGGCATAAGCATCGCCGCTGCCCAATTGCGAATGGGCAGTACGGATCAGCAATTTGGCATTGTCGGCATCGCTGAAGGTAAACTTGGCCACCCCGGTACGCAGTGTAGCCGCCAGTTCAACGTCAACCCCATTGTCCAGGCCCACCTGATAGTAACCAGGAATAGTGGTCTCGTTGTCGTGACTAAAGGCCGCACTATAGTAGCTGTCCAGCTTATCGGTTGCCGGTGAATGCGTAATCTCACCGGTAAAAGGCATCACAGGTACATCACCGGATGCGCCCATACATCCTGTGCCAGACAGACGGGTGAAGGAGAAGCCTTTGATGCGGGTAGCATCATAGTTATAGCCGCCAGGGGACACCGGCACGCGCTTATTCTCATCCATGGTTTTTTTACGGATGCGCTCACTTTCATTGAGCAGTTCTTCGGTGTAGGACGTCTCCGGCCCAAAGTTAAACATACCGAAAGGCAGCACCGCACCAGGCACCACGTTAGCTGCCTGACGATGATCAAAGGGGCCTTTGGTACCAATCAGCGGGTCAACATAATCCGCCGGGTTGCTGACATACTCCACCGCTGTTTCAGCTGTGGTTTGTGCCTTAGGGGCGTCTTGTTGCTTGCTCGGTGAGCAGCCGGCCAATACGGCCAGCGCTAATGCGGATAGCAAAATAGGTTGTTTCATCTTTACTCCTTGCATACGGCTTAGCGGCCTTCGGTGCTCGAAGGGGGACGTTGAGACTTGGCCTTAGCCCAGGCTTTGTTGGGTTTATTACCCATCACAAAGTGCAGCTTGCCGCCTTGCATAATATCGTCGTGGGTGACGTAACTGCGCTTAAGCGCTTTGCCGTTGAGGGTCACACTTTGAATATACAGATTGTCTTGGGACAGCCCTTCAGTGGTCATAGCAAAGGTTTTACCATTCGCCAGGCGGAAGGAGGCTTGTGGCACCTGCGGGGCACCAATGGCATAAGTCAGGTCACCGGGCGCCACAGGATAGAAGCCGATAGCAGAGAATACATACCAGGCCGACATTTGCCCTACGTCGTCATTACCCGCCAGGCCATCCGGCTTATCTGAAGACAGGGTATCCATAATCTGACGGATACGCTGTTGGGTGCGCCAAGGCTCACCGGCATAATTGTACAGGTAGGCAATATGATGGCTCGGCTCGTTGCCGTGAGCATACTGGCCAATCAGGCCGGCAATATCTTCGTGCTCTTTGATTTTCTCCAAAGACAGCTCTTTGGTAAACAAGGTATCCAAGCGCTCAACAAAAGGTTTGTCGCCACCAAACAGATCAATCAGACCTTGCACATCATGAGGCACATAAAAGGTGTACTGGTAGCTGTTACCTTCGGTAAATGGCCCCATATACTTGGCTTCTTCGGGATCAAAGTCGGGATCCCAATTGCCTTTACTGTCCAGTCCGCGCATAAAGTTAACGCGCTTATCAAACACATTGCGGTAGAACTGACTGCGGCGGTAGAACTCCTCGGCATTGTCCTTATCCCCCAGCGCTTCAAAGAAGCGGGCGATGGTGAAATCATCGTAGGCGTATTCCAGTGTAATGGATACCGACTCAGGCAACACATCCATGGGCACATAACCGAATTGCTTGTATTCAGGAATAGCGTCGAAGCGCGGATGGTTGGCGGTGGCTAGAATCGCCTCTTTAGCCAGTTCCACATCAAAACCACGGATACCTTTAAGGTAGGCGTCGGCAATCACAGATACCGCGTGATAACCAATCATGGTCCAGGTTTCATGGCCCTGGAAAGACCAGATAGGTAATAGCTTGTTCGGGCTTTGCTGATAGTGCACCAGCATAGAGGTGATCATATCGTTAACCCGCGCTGGATCCACATAGGTCAGCAGCGGATGCAGGGCACGGTAGGTATCCCACAGCGAGAATAAGGTGTAGTTAGTAAAGCCTTCTGCCTTGTGAATGGCACCGTCTACGCCCAGATACTGACCGTTCACGTCCTGGTAAATAGAGGGGGCTTGCAGAGCATGGTACATGGCCGTGTAAAACTGACGCTTTTCTTTCAGCTCACCCTGCATATCAATGCCGGCCAGCTCGTGATCCCAGGCACTGCGCGCCTCGCTACGTACCTGCTCAAAGTTCCAGTGGGGAATTTCAGCTTGTAGGTTTTCAAGGGCATTGGCATGACTAACCGCCGACATTCCCACTTTAATTAGCAGGGGTTTGTCTGTGGGTTTATTAAAATGCGCCATGACCTTGATGGCCTTACCGGCCGTGTACTGCTCGGCCGGATTAACAATGGTGGAGTGCTTGTTGCCCCCCTTATCCAGACAACCGTTACAACGGTAGCGGGCGTTGTCTTCGTTAATCAGCTCGATGTCATCAAAGGGACGAGAAAATTGCACAGCAAAATAGGTCGGACGGTTTTTTGCCCAACCGTTGGTGCGGCGGTGCAGTAATAGGGTTTGCTCGTCTACCACTCTGGCATCTGACCAAATCACTTTGTTGCTGAAGTTATAGATGGAGTGGGTCAGATCCATCAGCACATGGCCGGTGTTGCCGCGGCTAAAGGTGTAGCGATGAATACCGGCGCGCACTGTAGTAGACACTTCAGCATGAATATCATAGTCCAGCAGGTCTACGGCATAGTAACCTGGCTCGGCCCATTCACGATCATGGCTAAAACGACTGCGATATCCGGACTCAGGGCTGTTTACCGTGCCCGGTTTGGTGTGGGCAACACCTACCATGGGCTGAATCAGCAAATCACCTAAGTCTGAGTGGCCGGTACCGGAAAAATGGGTATGTGAAAAGCCCAGCATAGTGGTATCGTCATGATGATAACCGGCACAGCGTTTGTAGATTTCGGGTTGTGGATCAACACCGCGGGACACCGCTTCGGTATCTGGGCTCAGTTGCATCATTCCGAAGGGTACGACGGCACCGGGGAAAGTGTGACCGTCTCCACCTGTACCGATGAAGGGGTCAACAAACTGACTGTTGCCTAATTTAGGAGGAGTACTCGCTATGGCAGGTAAATGTATCAGGCTGCCAAGCAAGCCAGCCAGACACAGCTTAAGCCATTTTCCTGTTGTCGTTGGATGGGACATCGCCAAATCCTTATTAGTTAAAAAGCCACAATCAGGAACCTCCGCACCAAATTATTTACATGTGGAACGTTCCAAATTGTTAATGAGTTTAAATAAGCATATCGTATTGTTCAAGGCATTTCGGATCGATGCCGGACTTAAGAAGCATGATTTATTACAATGACAATAAGTAAGAACAACAAAAACATTACAGTCTTCGATGTCGCCAGACAGGCCGGCGTCTCCAAATCCACTGTATCGCTGGTATTGACAGAAAGTGACAAGGTCAGTGAGCGCTCACGGGAAAAAGTCTTAAAAGCCATTGATGAGCTTGGCTATGTGTACAACCGGGACGCCGCCGCGCTACGCAGTCGTCGCTCCAATCTGGTTGGCATAGTTATCAATGACCTCACCAACCCATACTCGGCCCAGCTGGCGGTGGGCTTGGAGCGCCATATCCGGGCCATGGACTATATGTCGGTACTGGTTAACAGCGGGGAAGACTTCGCCACCCAAAAGCAACTGGTGCAGAAACTCAAAGAGTACCGTCTGGCTGCCTTGGTGATCTGTCCGGCCCCGGGAACCGATGCTGCCTGGGTGAATCAGCAGATCGATGCCGGTATTCCGGTTATCCATATCATGCGGGATGTGGCAGGCGCTCGGGCGCCTGTGGTGATTCCGGATAATATCAGAGGCACTCGTCTAGCCACCCAGCACTTGCTTAATCGCGGCTTTAAACATATCGCCTTTATTGGCGGTAGCGAGAGTATTTCAGACTTTCATGAACGTTTATGTGGTTTTAATCAGGCGGTCGACGGCGCCGGTTTAAACAAGCAACATATCACCCGCATCCAGGCACAAACCAACCGCCATGGTGGGCGACAAGCCGTTATCCAGGCGTTGGAGGCAGACCCTTTGCTGCAAGCTGTAGTGTGCTTTAATGATGTGATTGCCTACGGTGCCATTGAACAGCTACGCGCCTTAGGCCGGGTGCCAGGTCAGGATATTGCGGTGGTAGGCTTTGATGATTTGGAAGACTCTTGTCGCATGTCTCCGGCACTGTCCACCGTACATATCGATGCAGATGAAATCGGCCGCGCAGTATGCAAGTTACTCGGTAATAAAAAGGATGCCGTCGCCTCTGAAGGGCGAATTTTGGTGGATGTAGAATTTATCCCGCGCAGTTCAGGGTAATTCCAGACACGGGCGGCTTTGAGGCTGCCCCCGCCAAGCATCAGGTGCTGCCCCATAAGTTATTCTTCTGAATAAACAGATAGATATACGACTAAAGCAGGGCGCAACCTAATTCAAACTTGGTTAAGATGGGTCACCCTAGATGGCAACTTAGCATCTCATCATGGAATGGATTGTCGTACTGCTGGCAGGATTTTTTGGCGGTTTACTTAATGCCGTCGCGGGAGGAGGAAGCTTTCTTACCTTGCCGGCCCTGATCTTTGCCGGTTTACCCGCAGTTTCTGCTAATGCTACAGGCACAGCCGCCCTGCTACCCGGCTATATAGCCAGTGCCTGGCGATTTCGTCGCGATATCCAGTTGCCCGCCAATATGGGGTTGCTCACCCTCAGTCTGTTAGCCATTGTCGGTGGCAGCATCGGTGCTGCCATACTGCTTGTTTCCAGCGAACAGCTCTTCGCACAACTGATCCCCTGGTTGATCCTGTTTGCTACCCTGGCCTTTATATTGGGCCCCAGACTGCTGCAGAGAAATGCCTCACAGGCCCGCCATTCAGCCACGCCCTCCTCTGCGTCCAAAAAGCAACAGCTGGGTAATATCGCGGTCTTGTTGGCGGTATGTATTTATGGTGGTTATTTCAATGGTGGGCTGGGGATTATTCTACTGGCCACCCTTGGGCTAATGGGGCAAAGCAACTTACATGGCATGAACGGGGTCAAAAACCTGGTGTCGGCGCTACTCACGACTGTGGCCGTTGCTGTCTATGCCATTGGCAACGCCATATCACTACAGTATCTACTGGTGCTTGGCGTAGCGGCCATGGCTGGCGGCTATGTGGGGGCGGCATTTGCCTACCGCATTCCCACCTTATATCTACGTTATTTTATTGTGGCGGTGGGAATAGGCATGACAGCCATCTTTTTTTTCAGGCTGAGCTGATAGTTAGCCACAAAATACTGTACATAAAAACAGGCACCTGTCATAGTCATGCCCCCTTAATAAGCATGGAAGCCAGCATGGCTATTTATTTGGTCGTCACCGCTCATCAAAGTGAATACCCGGAACCCATACATTTTCAGCAAGGCACAACATTGCAAATAGGAGAGAAATATCAGGGGCCGGAAGATTGGCAGGACTGGTATTTTTGCCACACCGATGCGCATCCCGGTGGCTGGGTGCCCAGACAGGTTTTCCGGCTCACCGAAGCTGGCCAGGGGGTGGCGCTGCAAGACTACAGCGCCAAGGAACTAAATGTTGCCCAGGGTGATCTGCTAGAAGGCACAAGGACATTGAACGGCTGGTTGTGGGCTCAGCATCTGGCAAGCAAGGAGAGTGGCTGGGTGCCGCTGGAAAATCTGCAAATACAAGAGGGGTAAACACGAGCCTCTTGCGTCACAACCCTTCATAAAATTGTCATCAAGTGACGCTCAAATAGCAGGCCTTGCCCCTTCACTGGCCTATCTTTGTTGAAAGCCTATTTCGCTATTGTGAGTTTTTTATCTGTGTTGTCTGTTGGCCCGGCCCTGGCAGCCCCCCCCGGTAACTGGCAAGCCAAATTGGCTGGCCAGATGCGAGTGGATGAACGCAGTGGCAAAGATCTGCGTTATCAATATCGTTTACGGTTTTATCCTGCTTATCATTTTGATGCTGCCTGGAGCCTACAAGCCTTTGTTGCGACGGGTAAGGGGTTTGCCTCCAGCCACAACACCCTGGATGACGGCAAAGCCGATCACTTGTATCTGCGCAGGTTGTATCTGCGTCACCAAGATAGCGCGGGAAAAACCGAATTTGGGGTCATTCCTACCTACAAGGGTGATGTGGCATCCACCGGTCTGTCCAAAGATGGCTGGATAAACGGTCTGCGCCGAGTACAGAATATGAATGCCAATACGCGACTGGAAGTGGTGGTTGGTGAGCTGGCTCATCTGGATAACGCCGACGCCTGGCAGAAATGGCACAGCCTCAATTACGCCGAACTGGAACTAAGCAGCCGCGTCAATAACGCCCTTAGCTACGAGCTCAGTCTGGAGCATATGCTTGGGGATAACTTTTTACGTGGTGAGCTGCGCTACCAAAGCGCATCGCAGCAGACCTATGCCATAGAATTGGTTGACCGGCTGGACAGCAATAAAGTCAAACTGGTGCTGAGCTTCGGGATGCCCTTAGCCTGGCTGGGCAAAAATACCGAGCTGTTCAGCCATTATAGTTACGCAGATAAAGGCTTTGGTGAACGCGCTGAACTTACCGAAGATTTTCTAGATTACGGCCATGCCATCGCATTGGAACTGGATGGCAAATTGGGGGTAAAGCCCTGGGGATGGTTTGCCAAATTTGAGCACTATGCCGAGCACAGCACTAACCGGGCGCAACTGGGTATTAAGTTCTCTTTCTGAATCAGGCCATCAACGGAGAATAAAAACGGCGCCGTAGCGCCGTTTTATCTTGCCCATCAGGCCGGTGTTTTACGCTGTACTAAGGTCATCAGAACAATCAGTCCTATCACCGCTGCCTGCGACGCCAGTGTTACCCCATCAGCATAAATACCTAACCAGGTGGCTTCAGGCAGGTTTAATGGGATGCTGACGATACTGCCGGTTTCCTGTAATGCGGCAATACCGCGGCCGGCAAATATCACCGCCAAGGCAAACATGATGGCAGCATTGACCTTAAAGAACATACCAACCGGCACCCGCATGGCCAGTTTAAAGATGACAATACTCAATACCACCAGCAGCACGGTGGCGGCCAGCATGCCAAATAACACCGCCTGCTGCCCTTCAGTACCGGCTTGTAACCACAACGCCTGATAAAACAGAATAATTTCAAAGATCTCACGATACACCGCCACAAAGGCCAGCACCGCAAAACCGATGTTTTGCCCGGAACTCAGGCTGGCACTGAGCTTTTCTTTGATATATTGCTGCCAGTTACTGGCATGCGCCTTGGAATGCATCCACACTCCCACCCACAGCAAAATAGCGGTAGCCAGCAAGGCTGTCATCCCTTCGGTCAACTCGCGACTGGCCCCAGAGATATCAAACAGGTAATTGGCGACAGCCCAGGTTGCCACTCCGCAAACCAGTGCAGCCATCCAACCGCTATGGACATATTTCATACTGCCAGTAGCACCAGAGCGACTTAAAAAGGCATAAATAGCTGCCAGCACCAGAATGGCCTCCAGCCCTTCACGCAATAAGATAATCAGCGAGGCCACAAAACTCAGTAAGGGAGATAAACCACCTTCAGACAACAGGATCTGCGCCTTCTCCAAGCCAGCTTGAGCCCGCTGATAACGCTGCGCCAAATCAGACTCGGCCAAACCGTCCCGCAGCCCGTCACGGTATGCAAACATGGCTGCTTCTATCTCCTTACGTAAGGCTTTATCCAGGTTATCCAAACTGGCTTCTACCAATTCAAAGCCTTCAAGATAAGCACCAATAGACAACTGATACGCCTTATCCAATTGGCCGTTTTCCACCGCTAGCCAGGATTCGGTCAAAGTCTGTTTGGCGTATGCCAACGGTGTGGGTTTATCCGAATCAATGCTGTCCGGATGCGCGCGAAGCTGTACAAAGCGTGCTTGATCCTGACCGCGTGCCTCAACTTGTACTGGGGTCAGGGTCGCTAGTTCATCGAGGCTAAAAGGCGATTTGACTTTCTGTGCTGGGGCTTTTGTTACATACCCGGCGACAAAAGCGGCCAGCGACCAGCGCTGGGCTTCAGACAAATTAGCGTAACTGGCCATGCCGGTGCCTTCCACACCTAGCGTAATGGTGTTGTACAAACCAAATAATGTCAGTTCGTTCATACGTTCACTATCATGGAAATTGGCCGGTGCAGGCTCCATACCAGCCCCTGCCACCCCATCGCCTAAACCGGTAGCGCCATGACAGGCCGCACACATTTGCTGATACAGCGTGCTGACACTGGCAGGCACCGGCGTTCCTCTGGGCGCCAGTTTAATATCATAGGCACGGGTAACCGCTTCACTTAAGGCTGCGGTCATCGCCTTAATTTCCCCTCCTGGGCGCTTTTCTTCAATTAGTTGCTGCAGCGTGCGGGTATCAACCAATAATTGCGGTGTTTGTTCGGTAGCAGGTAAGGTTTGCAATATGGCCTCAACCGCCTCGGCAAACTCGACTTGCTCAACATACTCGCCCTGATCAACTATCTGACCATCAGCCACTGTCATGGGGTAATCCACACCGACATAAGACAACAGATGCAAAATTCGCTCAGGACCAGGTCCTGATGCCAGAACCACAGGACTTATCAAGCCGAACAGCAACACCAGCGACGGAATTATCCTCTTCATTGAATGCACCACTTATTAATAACAATTCTCGTTTATTATTTCATCCCGCCTCAATGAGAACAACTCTCCTGAGCAGATGAATTTTACCCGCTGGCCGCTTTTCTCTACAGGTTAATTAATCACGTTACACTTCAATAAAAATGTTAATTAGTTGCACGCAAACGCAGAATTGAGTAGGTTCTGTTCACCCTTTCCAACATGGACTTGTGATGTCAACTTTGACCTCTGGAAGAATTCTTTCTATCGATCTGTTCCGCGGCCTGACGATTCTGGTCATGGTATTTGTCAACGAACTGGCAGGTATTGCCGATATTCCTGCCTGGATGAAACACGTGGCCGCGGATGCGGATACCATGACCTTTGTGGATTTGGTCTTTCCTGCCTTTCTTTTTATTGTCGGTATGTCTATCCCTTTTGCGGTACAAGCCAGGGTTAACAAAGGCGATAACAGTTGGCAGGTCTTCAAACATGGGCTGGTGCGGGCATTGGGCCTGATTATTATCGGCTTTTATATGGTCAACAGCATAGGCGGCTATGACGCATCCAGCATGGCCATTAGTATTCCGCTATGGACGTTCTGCATGTATATCTCGGTGTTGCTGGTTTGGTGCAGCCTGCCCAAAGCCTGGAGCAATGCACTACAACTGAGTGTCAGAGCTGTCGGTATTGCCGGCTTGGCGGTTTTATGGTGGCTGTTTGAAGGACCTAATGATACCGGCATGACTTATCAGTGGTGGGGCATCCTGGGGCTTATTGGTTGGGCCTATCTGTTTGCGCTGATCGCCTATTTACTGGTAGGTCAGCGGCCGCTGCTGATTGGTCTGGTCGCCATTGGTTTTATCGGTTTATTCCCGCTCTTTGCCCCTTACGAAGGCCAGTCCGGCCTACTGGGCTGGTTTGCACAGGAAAACCGCAATCATACTCACACCGCCATGGTATTGGCGGGCACCCTGATGTCGTTGTTGTGTTTTGACAATCGCTATCCTAAGCGTCACCTGAACCTGGGGCTTTATATTGTTATCAGCGGCATTCTGGCTTACCTCAGTTGTCAGCTTTGGCCAATCTCTAAAATCTGGGCTACTCCTAGCTGGGCACTGCTGAGTATCTTTTTCTGTAGCTTGCTGTTTGCGCTGTTCTATCAGTTACTGGAGGTGCAAAAGTACACTGCTATTACTAAGGTCTTTGAGCCGGCTGCCAATAACCCGCTACTTATCTACATTCTGCCTTATATTATTGCCGCCGGTCTGGGCAGCCTGGGACTGAGTCTACGGCCCGAAGTCCAGTCATCCGGCGTGCCGGGCATGCTGTGGAGTGTCGCTTTCGCGTTGTCGATGATGGTACTGGTAACCTTGCTAAACCGTCTGGGCGTCAGACTAAAGCTCTAAGCACATCAGGACTTACCACAAATAAAAACGCGGAGAGACTTATCTCCGCGTTTTTATTTGTGGACTTAGGGGCGTAACAAAAGCCTGTCAAAGAGGCAGATACAGACTCACTTTCAAACCGCCCCCAACACGGTTAGACAAGCTGATACGTCCGTCATGGGCCTCAATGATTTCCCGGCACAGCGCCAATCCCAGCCCCGTGCCCTCGCCTTTGGTGGAGTAAAAAGGCAATAAGGCTTGGGTTAATACGGCTTCTGACATACCACTGCCCCGATCGCAAACTTCCACCAGCACACCTTGTTGCTGCGCCCTCACCTCAAGGCTGATATGTTGTTCTTCAGAGCCTGACTCGGCGGCATTTTTTAGCAGATTGATCAGCACCTGTTGCATTTGCCCGGGGTCAAAAAAACCAGGTTCATCAGGCAAACTTCCTTCTAACCGAAACGCCCACTGCTGGGCCAGGCTATCGATAAATCCCTGCCAGGCAACCCGACTGCGGTTAGGCTGCGGGAGCTTGGCAAACTTAGCATAACCAAGAATGAAGTTGGTCAGGTATTCGGCACGCTCACCAATGATGTCAAACACCTTAGCCAGCCTGGTTTCCTGATGCCGCTCGGCCAACAGGCGACCTGAATGTACCATGGAAGAAATAGGCGCCAGGGAATTGTTCAACTCATGACTGATGACCCGGATGACCTTTTTCCAAATTTGCACTTCCTGGCGACTGAGTTCACGGGTTAATTGTTTAAACAGCAATAATTTGTGCTGGTTGCCATTCATCAAAAAACTGCCGTGGGAAAGATGCCAGGCCTGGCTACCCTGTTCATCTTCCTCATTGCCCAGGCTGAACAACCCATCGCGTCCGGAGGCGATGGCCTCAACCATAGTCTGTGGCGAGCTCTCAAGCAGGGTTGCCAGCGCGGTGCCTTCAATGCGGCTTCCCTGCGCCAGCAATTCTCTGGCGCTGGCATTCGCAAAAATAACCCGCTCGCTGTTATCCAACAACATGACCGCTAAAGGGGAACTTTGCAGCACCTTATCCAGCATCAGTTCACGTTGGTAAATCCATTGTTTTTCCTGGCGCAGTTTATCCGAGGTTTCATTGTATAACGCGGCCAGCTGGCTAATTTCATCATTACCATCCAGCGCCAGGCTGACACTAAATTCATTGTCACGAAAATTCAGCAGGCCGGTTTCCAGGGCGGCTAACCGCCTGGCCACACCATCAAACACATAATGACAAAGCACGATGGTGAGTAACGTGGCAAGGCCGGTGACCAGTAACCACTTAGCGGGCGAAACCGTTAATACCAAGGCGAACAAGGCGGCACTGGCCCAGACCGAGATCAAGGCACAGATAATCAGTTGGTACTTCAGTTTTAATCTCATAGCAGTTCAAACTTCTCAAGCCGCCGGTACAGGGCCTGGCGACTTAGTCCCAGTTCGCGGGCTGCCTTAGCCACCACACCTTTATGCTTATCCATGGCTTGTTGGATCTCCTCGGCACCGGGTTCCACACTTTGTTGCAGCGGCACATTTTTGCTCTGGATAGCAAAATGCTCAGCGTCCAGTATGCCTTCGGGGTGTAATACGTTGGCACGCTTACAGGCATTCTCCAGCTCCCGCACGTTACCCGGCCAGGCATAGCTAAGCAGGGCTCTTTCTGCTGCAAGGGACCATTCCCGTCCCGGCAAAAAGTGTGCAACCAAGGGCAGAATATCGTCAGGACGCTGTGCCAGTGGCGGCAGGCTAAGCTCAACCACATTTAGCCGGTAATACAAGTCTTCGCGAAAACGACCGGCCTGGATATCTTGTTGCAAATCGGCATTGGTGGCCGAGATCAAACGGACTTTGACTTTTTGTGTGCTGGTCGAGCCCAGGCGTTCAAATTCGCCGGTTTGCAGAACCCGTAACAACTTAATCTGCCCGGAAAGGGGTAAATTACCAATTTCATCCAGAAATAAGGTGCCACCGTCGGCCGCCTCAAAACGTCCGGCTCGTCTGGCATTGTTACCGGTATAGGCACCGGCTTCGGCACCAAAAAGTTCGGCTTCGATCAACTCTCCTGGCAAGGCCCCGGCATTGACCTTGATAAAGGCGTTGTTCTTAAGGGGCGAGTTGGCCTGAATAATACCGGCAATCCGATCTTTGCCCGCCCCATTGGGCCCGGTGATCAAAACCGACACATCGGATTTGGCCAGTTGCAAAGCCATATCCACCAAACGTTGCATCACGTGACTGCCATACACTAAACCACAGAGGTCTTTTTCGTTCAGCTCGGCCTGCCGCTGGCGCTGGCGCTGGCGAAACTGCTGGTTTTCCTTAAGTGCACTACCCAGCTCCAGCAAGTTACCTATACTGGTCAAAAGCTTAGTGTCATCCCAGGGTTTGGCCACATAATCGGCCGCCCCGTCTTTTACCAATGACACCGCACTTTCTAACTCGGTCCAGGCGGTCATCAGAATGATGGGCAGATTAGGGTTGATTTCCCGTAACTGGTAAAACAGCGCTTTTCCTTCCTCTCCCGAGGTGGTGTCGGCAGTAAAGTTCATATCCTGGATAACCAGCTCGATACGCTGATACATCACGGCTTGTAACGCCTGGGCGGGGCTACTGGCCTGCACAGGCTGATAACCATGTATTTCCAGCAACAAACTTAAGGCATCCAGCACGGCCTGGTTGTCATCCACTATCAGGATTTTTTCCATCGTCTTTTACTTATTCTCTTTATCGCAACCTGGCCGGGGTGTTCCCGGCCAGATGATGAACCTCTATGTTTAGCTACACACTGCGGGTAGCAATACTGGGGGAAATCTGTGTGGCACGCTGGGCAGGCCAATACACCGCCACAAGTCCCATCAGATAGATACCAGCAAGGCTATAGAGGATAAACCAATTATCCAGGCTAGGCAGTGAGTAATGACGCATCAGTACATCGCTCATGGCCAGTGCCAACCCCACGCCCAGCACAATACCGAACAGACTGACCAGGGTATTTTCCAGCAGAAAATAGCGCACAATATCAGACTTTTTCGCCCCCAGTGCCCGGCGCGTACCGATCTGACGAGTGCGACGCCCCACATTAAACAAGGCCAGACCACAAATGCCCAAAGCCGTCACCAGCAGCAACACAGTAATCAATACCAGCAGCATATTTTTCATCAGGCGATCCTGGCTGGTCTGCTCCAGCACAAGCTTATCAACACCGGTAATACGGCTCACCACACGCTCAGACTCAGAAGCCAACAACAGCTTCTCCACTTGCTGCATCACTTCGTCGCGACGACCCGGTTCGGTTCTGACCAGAACCCGCTTAAAGGGTGCCGCCATCACTTGTGGAATCAAAGCCACATTGTCGGCCTGCTCATCATCCAGCCAAGGCCCCTTCATAGGCGCAATAATACCGATGACCTGAAAGGGGTTATCACCCAGATAAATGGTCTTACCCAAACCATCACCTTCGGGAAACAAATCAAGCAGATGACTACGGGTCACCAACACCACACTGGCGGACTTCTCAAAGCCTTCGGAGTACACCACATCGGCTGCGGTAAAATTACGGCCGTCTTCCAGTTTTACATCCAGGGTATTAAGCAAATGCTCATCGGCCATAAAAAATGACGCGCGGGCTCCCCTGCTCTGCTCAGGTGTTGGCTTAAGATGAAAACTGGTGGAGTCGCCGCTACCAGACAGCGGTACCTGGTTGATCACCACCGCATCAGCCACCCCGGGAATGGCGCGCAGCAGTGTCTCGTCCACTTCCTGTTGCTGGCCAATATCGACATTTTTACCAAAGGTATAAAGGTTGAACCTAAACAGGTTCTCATCTTTGAGGCCAGTGTCCTGATTTAAAAAGGTCACCCTATCATGAATGATAAAAGCGGCGTTGCTCACAATGGCCAAGGTAACAGCTATCTGCACGACCAACAGCAGAGCACCAGTTTTGCTGCGCCACAGCGCATTAAATATGGGTTTAAGTTCAGACATCTCAGTGCTCCTATTGGGTTTTCAGGTACAAGGCTGGCGTGGTTCGACACACTTTCCAGGCTGGATAACACCCCGCCAGTAAGCAAGCAAGAAGGGAGATAGTAGGGGCCGCCAACCACATGGCCAGGTCCATCTGTGCCACCGCTTCGTAGCGACTGAAACCACTGCGCAGCAGATACAGTCCCAGCTGCGCAATCACCAGACCCAAAGCGCCGCCTGCTAATCCCAGCATACCCACTTCAACCAAATGCTGGGCAAACACTTGGGTTTTGCTGGCCCCCAGGGCGCGACGCACACCAATTTCCGGCGCGCGCTTTAAAAACTTAGCCAGCAGCAGGCTCAAAATATTGGCCAGGCACACGGCCAGAAACATAAAGCTCAGACCCACGAGAATTTTGTTGTCGTCGCTGACAATCTGACGATAGTCCAGCCACTGGGCGATGTTTTTAATATCACCTTCGGCGTCATCACGCTGAAAGCGGCCCAATTGCTGCTGCTCCTTGATATAACCGGCAAGGTAGTCGCGATAGTCCTGTTGAGCCTGTTTATCGGCCAGCTCCACTTTATATTGCAGCCACAGTACTTCCGAATTCAGCTTGTCCTGATAGGTTTTCTGTTCTTCGTATTTCCAGCCGTTGTTGTTGCCCCAGCTTTTTAGCTCCTGAATCGGCAGCAGGGAAAAAGGAATAAACAGTTGTTCATTCTGGCCCCAGGCACCGTTGTTCAAATCGTAGATCTGCGGTTCCAGTTTCCAGGCTTTTAAAATCCCGATAATCCGGTAGGACACGGAATCAAGTACGATATCTTTACCAATATTGTTACCACCGCCGAACAATTTTTGATTGAGCTCTGCACCAATCACCGCCACCGCTTCACCTTGCAAGTCCACCGCTTTATCCCAAGGGGCACCATAGGCAAAAGGCACTTCGTACATAGCAAAGAAGTCACTATCTGCCGCTCGCGCCGTCTCAATAAAAGGTGAAATATCGGGATTGGCAGGCTTCACCCCAAAACCGGTTTTCAGCATGGCGGCCTGGCGAAAAGGTACCGGGCTTTTACGCAAATTCATGGCATCCTGGTAAGTGAGCTGGAATGGCAGGTCATCAGGGGTCCACCAGTCCACGCCCTGATCCATGGTGCGCAGTTGCACGGCAAACAATTGGTCGTTTTTATGCGGCATCGGATTCACCGACATCATGTGATAGACCGACAAGCTGGTCATAGTAATACCAATACCTATGGCGATAGCCAATAACATCAGTAGGCTCACCACGGGGGTGCGCTTTAAGCTGCGCCAGCCTAGATCAATATAATGCACAAACATTTCAGGCCTCCGCACCGGCGCGCTGTTTTTCCAACCCACCCTGATAAAGTTTGAAATCACATATTTGGCCGTCCACCACCTGAATATTGCGCTCGGCCCGGCGGGCCAACTCAGGGTCGTGCGTGACCATAATAATAGTGGCGCCGTCCTTATTGATGTTTTCCAGCAGCTCCATCACCTGGCGGGCCATCAAGCTGTCCAGGTTACCTGTTGGTTCATCCGCCAGCAGGAAACGGGGCTCGCCGGCCAATGCCCGGGCTATCGCCACGCGTTGCTGCTGACCACCGGAAAGCTGCGCCGGTAAATGCTTAGCACGTGCCCCCAGACCAACCTGCTCCAGACAGCGCTCTATACGGCGCTTGCGTTCGGCAGCCTTAATACCACGATAGCGAAGAGGGACTTCAACGTTTTCATATAAGTTCAGGTCAGGAATCAGATTAAAGCCTTGAAAAATAAAACCAATTTTCTGGTTTCTCAGTTCAGCGCGGCCGTTATCCGATAAGCGGCCGACATCAACATCATCCAACTGATAAGTGCCACTGGTATAAGTTTCCAGCATACCGGCGATATTTAAAAAGGTGGTTTTCCCCGAGCCGGAAGGACCGGTGACGGCAATAAACTCGCCCTCGTTGACCTGTAGATTGAAATCTCTAAGGGCGTGGGTTTGTACCATTTCGCTGCGATACACTTTGCTGATATTGGTCATAGTTAGCATGAGTTTTCCTTATTAACTTGCTTAATCGTTAGTGTCATGCCGCTTAGCGCAGCATGACTTTGTCTTGGTTTTCAAAGGTATCCAGGCTGGAGATAATCAGGGTATCACCTTCCTTTACACCGCTTAACACTTCCACATGGCTGATACTGCTAACCCCGGTTTGAATAGCCGTGCGGTAGGCGGTTTCACCATCAACCCGGTAGCTCAAACTGCCACCACTTTGTAAAAAGGCTCCGCGTTTAACCATTAAGGTATCCGGACGGTTTTCCAGCAGAATGCGCGCCGATAAACGTTGGTTTTGACGTAAGCCCTGCGGCTGAGCCGCTAATCTGACCCGGGTCGTGACCTGACGATCCCGCACTTCGGGAGAAATCGCCTTTAATTGCCCTTGCAGATTCATACCCGCCAGTTGCAACTCCACATCCATCCCCAACCCGAGTTCATCGGCATAGCTTTCAGGTACTTGCAATTCCGCCTCAAAGGCACTTAAGTCCACCAAAGTGATCAGCGGTTGGCTTTGACTTACCGCTGCCATTTGCTCGACAAGGTGATTACCCACTATGCCGGTCACCGGTGCCCGAATTGCCAGGCTGTCCACCTGGCGCTCTAGTTCCTGCACCACCAATTGCTGGCGCTCAATGGCAATGCCTGCGCTTTTTAATTCAAAAGCCAGGGTATCTTTGGCAATTTGCACTTCCTGTCCGGCCAGTCTGTAGTTGAGCTTAGCCCTGGCTAACTCATCGATGGCCTGATCGAAATCTCGCTGGCTAATCAGTTGCTTTTGCATGGATTTTTGTGCCCGGCGTTCTTCCCGTTGGGCCGCATCCAAATCCACTTTGGCCAGTTCCAAAGTGCGGGTGAGCGCCAATTCCTGCGCTCTGGCGTCCAAACGACGACCTTCCAGCTCGCCTTGTAATGACGCCAATACCGCTTGCTGTTGCTGAAGGCTGTTGGCAAGCTCGGGACTGGTTACTTCAGCCACCACCTGCTCAACCTCAACCTGGTCTCCGGGCTGTGCTAACAGACGCACATGACCGGACTGGGGGCTGTACAGTATTGGCGCATTGGCCGCCACAATGTGTCCGGTAGCGGCAACATCACGCACTAAGGTGCCGCGCTCCACCTTGGCGACCACCAAACGCGAAGCATCAACGGACTGGCCAACATCCCGGGAGCTTAACCACACTAGGCTGCCGACAGACACCGCCAAGGCAGCCGCAACGGCTAAAGGTTTACGCCAGCGTTGTGTCATCGAATGCTCAACAACCTTATCCTGACCACTAGTATCGCGAATCATTTTTGCCCCCTGGCAGCAAGCTCAGCACAAAGTTCAATAAGTGGTGCACAGGCACAAAGCATTAGAGGCACAGTGAGGTAAATCATTAACAGTTGCATAAGACTCTCCGGTCGGTATTTCGTATTCTGAAATACTTAAAGCCAGCCCCGTGCCAACTTTAAAATTAACCATAAGCAACTGTTAAAAAAGGAATTTTAAAAATTGGCGAGTGATTTTTTGCTGTCCGCGGACAGAAAAACTGTCCGCAGCGGACACATTTGTACGGACACTTACAAACGCACATCCCCCATTAACAACTATTTCACCAATTACAGCGACACTATGAGTGGGCAATGTGCCCATTAACCAGAGGAACTGACTATGCTTGCCCTGAAAAAACTCACTTGCGCCTTGGTGTTATGTAGCCCCTTGTATGTATCAGCCAAACCACTCTATGTACCTACAGATGATTCCATAGGTACGCGTTTGTGCGTTAGCGCCGCCATGGATATCCCTATTCGTTTCCATCGTCTACAGCAGCATTCTGGACTGACATTGTCCTACATTGCCAAAGAGCTGCGTTGTAACGGTGAGAGTATTGGTGACTTCGCTTATGAAGCTGGAAACACTTATGTCGCAAAGCGGTTAAATCGTCATAATCCCAAAGCAACCTATACAGAGATAAAGGATATCGCGAAGCAGAAAGACGCAGACAAAGAAAAAATAATTCACGTCAGTGGCAGTTAACAGCCCCTTGTCACTGCTGATTTCAGAGGGCAGCCATACTCACTGACAGGCGCGTCTGAATGCCATTTTTTCAGTCTGCGTCTGTCATCATTCATGCAAATTCTTGTTATACCAATTTCATAATTCTCCATGCTCTGCGCCCGTTGTCTGCTATGATAGCCGCAATAATCAACAAGCCCGCACGCGCTGAGCCTTTGTAAGCACGCAAGCAAAGACACACGCCGAGCCGGCTGGCAGGTTTGCTGCCACCTATTCCCTGGTGCCGCACTCAGTCTTAAGTTAAGTCTGGGTGTTAGAACCGGTCTCGAACGTAGAACAATGTCAGGAGCCTTAAGAAATATGTCAGCATTTGGCACAGTATTTACCCCGGAGATGATCATCTCCCGTTTTGAGAATAACAACTGGAGCACCCCCCAGGTTGTCAAATCCGACAGCATTACCCTACACCCGGGTGCGCATGTGCTGCACTATTCCAGTACGTGTTTTGAAGGACTCAAAGCCTTTCGTCATGCTGACGGTGGTATCTATATATTTCGCATGGACAAAAACGTCGCCCGCATGGCGCAAAGCAGTGAGCTGTTGTCCTTGCCAAAAATTGATCAGACCATGCTAAGTGAAATGATCACCGACATCGTAAGCCGCTTTGCAGCAGATGTACCTAATCCGCCAGGCTCTATGTATATCCGCCCAACTCACATAGGTACAGAGCCATCAATCGGCAAAGCCGCGGCACCCAGCTTGCAATCACTGATGTATGTACTGCTTTCTCCTGTGGGTGATTATTTTGCCGGTGGCGCCAAACCATTGCGCCTATTGCTGGAAGATAATGCCCGCTGCGCCTCCCATATGGGTATGGTAAAAAGTGGCGGTAACTATGCTAGTGCACTGCAACCCATAATGAAGGCCCGCGCCGCGGTGCAGGCCGACCAGGTTTTGTTCTGCCCCAACGGCGATGTACAGGAAACCGGTGCGGCAAATTTCCTGCTTATAGATGGCAAAGAAATTATCACCAAGGCCTTAGATGCCAGTTTCCTGCATGGTGTCACCCGTGACTCTATCTTGACCCTGGCTCGGGATCGCGGCATGACAGTGTCTGAGCGCCAACTGACCGTAGACGAACTGTTAGAGCGTGCCGCTAAGCCAGACGCAGAGGCAGCACTATCTGGCACCGCAGCAGTACTGACACCGGTCGGCACTTTGATTCATGATGGCAAAGAGCACACTGTAGGCACCGGCCAGGGTGGCCCCACCACTAACGCTTTACGTCAGGCGCTGAATGAAATTCAATGGGGCCAAGCGGAAGATAAGCATGGTTGGCTGACCAAGGTCTGTTAAGCCAGCTAGTGGTTAAAACGAACGCCTTGAAGTTAAGCCGGACGAATGTCCGGTTTAACTTTTCACGACTTGGAAAACATTTCTCCCTGTTAAGCTGAACAACACCTAGACTTTTTCTGCCCATCTCCTGTGCCTAGTCATAACGCATAGCTCAGCCGCCCTCAGCTTTACGTCTCCCATCTTATCGAATCTGCACCAACAAAAAATTAAACCCCATACAAATCAGTAAGTTGACATTTACTTAAAGTTTATTATTGCGAATCATTCGCATTTATAGCAATATATCCCTGCACTACACACCCAAGTCTACTGGTCTTTCTTGGGATTCTTACCGGGCGGGCTCTCCATGTCCCGCCCGGGTTTTTCTTTTTATTCCTCAATAATGCCTTGCCAAGTACATGTTGCTATATCTCAATTTTATCAAATGATTGTCATCAGACTTTACAATTTCCCTACAAATTAAACGGAACCGACCACTCCTCAGAAATGCCAGCTTTGATACAATCACGCCGCGTTAACGCCAGAGAGGGATCACAGCATTGAAAAGGAAAATTGCGGCAGCATATCTGTTGGCTTACCTTGCTTTGCCAGTGATGGCCGAAACAGCATCAGAAGAGCCAAGTGACTGGACCTGGCAAGTCTCTCTGGGCTTATCAGCCTGGGGCGAAAAGTCTCTACTCAAAGGCTCCCCTGGTAACAGCGAACTTCCTGTTCTACCTACCTTGCAAGTCGATGTCAGTTACAAGAATTTTTTTGTAGAAACTCCCAGCAGACGAGTAACGAACCTGAGCCATTACGCCTTGTGGGGCTACCACCTCTATCAGGATGAACAGTGGCAATTGGATATTATTAATGGTTCTTATATGCCTATGCTGGATGAGAGCGGGTATTCGCAACATGGCGTGGACGTTATTGAGGAGTTGAGGGGCATTAGAGACAGGGATTCAGATGGCAGCCTGGGCCTGCGCTTGCAACGTTTTGATGACCAACAGCACTACTCCATTGAAATTGTTCGGGACTTTAGCAATGCCTACAACGATTTTTTACTGCAAGCCTATTACAACTACGTAATTCAGGCACGTAACTGGGATATTCAGCTGACCTTAGGCCTTAATCTTTATAGCCGCGCCCTGGTTGACTACTATTTTGGTATTCGGCCTTTTGAGGCCACTCCCACTAGGCCCGTTTATAAAGGTAAAGCCGCTTATCGTTTACACTTGGGTGTTTCCAGTCTTTATCCCATAAACGAAAACTGGTTGCTGGAGCTTGGCTTTGGTGTAAACCAATACAGTCGTGGGGTATCTGACAGCCCTATCGTGGCAAGTGATATGGAAACCCTTGGCATGGTCAATGTGCGCTATGTATTTTAAGGGATTTATACCAATATTGTTGCTGCTGGGCTTCGCTACGAACGCCAACCAAGCGCCTGCACAACTGCTCGTGTCACCCGATACTTGTGTCACCATTAATAAAGGGCGCACCTGCTACACCCAAGTAAGTATTGAGTGGCATCTCCCACAGACAGGGGACTATTGCCTGTTTCTGGCAGGTTTATCAGAGCCTTTAGCCTGCTGGCAAAACCGCCAACAAGGGAACTGGCAGTTTGAGTTTTCCTCCTCCACCAGTACCACCTTGTTGCTCAAGCAAGGTAACGAGGTCCTGCTAAGCCAGGAAATACAAGTTAACTGGGTGTATGAATCTCAACGCAGAAAGCGCAACTGGCGTTTATTTTAAGGAAGGCAAGCATGCAACTATACGGAAAAGTTCTGTTGGTGGAGGATGATGCATCACTGGCGCAATGGGTGCTTGAGTACCTGCAAAACCAAGGCTTTGATGTCTGCCATGAGGCCCGGGGCGACCAAGCCGTAAGCGCCTATCATCAGTATCAACCCGACATCATTCTGCTAGACCTTATGCTGCCAGGCCTGGACGGCATTTCAGTATGTAAAGAGATCCGCCGTCTCAGTCAGGTACCTATCATCATGCTGACAGCACAAGGAGAAGAACTGGATGAAGTCATTGGTCTGGAAGTCGGCGCCAACGATTATCTGGTAAAGCCGGTCAGACCCAGAGCCTTGTTGGCCAGAATCAAAGGCCAATTGCAGCGCAACGACAACAATGACAGGCCAAAGACAGACAATATGCTGCAATTTGGCGGACTGAACCTGAATCTGGATGCTAACCGTATTTTGTTGCATGACCAGGAAGTTGAGCTGTCCAGCAATGAATTTGCCATGCTGTGGTATCTGGCTAAAAACGCCGGTCGTATTATCAATCGCGATGAGGCGTTCCGCGAATTAAAAGGCCGGGAATACGACGGTTTAGACCGCTGGTTTGATGTGATGATCTCCGTCCTGCGTAAAAAACTCGGTGATGACACCGACTCCCCTAAACGGATAAAAACGGCCTGGGGCAAAGGTTACCTTTTTGTTGCCGACGCCTGGGATAGCCAGGATTGACGCACATATCCAGGCCAATTCCGTGCAATTCTTTACAACATTGCATGATGACACTCGCTAAGATCAGGCCATTCACGCTGTTTTCCATTACCAGCCGGCGGGCCTTTTCATGAGTCGTATCTATATCAGTTTGCTGTTAACCGCCCTGCTAACATTATTCTCGCTGGGTTGGGGAATTGATAATTGGGTAGCACAACACCGGGAAAGCCAGACCCCACATGATTATCCCCACTTGAGTAAGATGTTTGCCGCCTTAACCGAGCAAATCAACCAAAATACCATGCCTGCCACGGCGCAGATCGCTCAACTTAACCAGTTAATCCCTTTGTCTTTAACCCTGGAGTCTTCGTCTAATCTGGCTTTGCCAAGCGATCTATTCAACGCCTTACATCAACCGGGCGGACTATTACTCGACTCCGCTAACGGGCCTTATCTGCTGGCGGCTTTGCCTGCTCACCCAGAACATTTACTGCGCATGGCCCTGCCCCCGGTTGAAGAAGTCGACCTGGACCGCGATTTGATACTAACCCTTGCCATGTATCTGGGCCTGGCTCTGATGATGGGAATTTGGCTTTTACCCTTAACCCGCCGTTTATCTCTGCTCACCCGCACTGCCCATAAGTTTGGCCAGGGCGATCTACAAGCCAGGGTACCGGCCAGTCGGCTTTCCTATATTCAGGATCTGGAGTCCAGTTTTAACCAGATGGCACAGCGCATAGAGCAACTTATCGCCGAAAACCGCTTACTGGCCAGTAGCCTGTCTCATGATCTGCGCACCCCCCTGGCCTGTTTCCGTTTTGGCTTGGATGCTGCTATCGACACCCCAGATAGTACAGAGAAAAACACCTACCTACGCAGATTAGAAAACGATTTGGAGCGCATGGAAAATCTGGTCACCGCCTTTCTGGACTTTGCTAGCCTGGAACGCCAAGCCACCAAAATTCAGCCCAAATCTCTCAATCTAACCGAGCTATTGCGCAATGCAGTCGAAGAAAACCAGCCACTGGCCCTGACAAACCGGCTCCGTCTTGAGCATCAGCTTGGCCAGGAAGCATACTGGGTGATGGGGGATGCAATGTGGTTAAATCGCGCCATCAGCAACATCATCAGCAATGCCAGCCGTTACGCCCAGAGCCGTGTAATACTGACCTTGCATAGCGTTAAAGAGCAGTTGGAAATCCATATCGAAGATGATGGTCCGGGGATTGCTGAAGAAAAGCTACAGGATGTATTCAAACCCTTTGTCAGTCTCGAGCAAAACCGTCAACGAGACACATATGGACTAGGCTTAGCCATAGTAGAGCGGGTAGTCGCTTGGCATGGAGGGGCTATTCGGGCAGACCGCAGCACGTTGCGGGGCGCTCGTTTTATCCTCAGCTTACCCCGTCACACAAAATAGCTTTTCGTCAGGGGGCTAGCCTGACTTTGGTGGGATAATAGCAGACATCCAGATTGCCCTTGCCCTTAAAGTGAAAGAAGGGATTCTCCATCTTTCGGCCGCTTTCCAATCTGGCATGCATAGACGGTGAATCCTGCTCTTGTACCTGCAATGCCAGACGCTGCTCAGGGGGGATATCGCTGGCTACTCTGGCCTGCACAATCTTGCCCTTGGGTTGTCCCTTGGCAATCACCCCCATCTCCACATCCGGATTGCCTCTGGGCAATCCTTGTACATGCTCCATGCCCCACAACACTCGCCCAAATACGCTCATATTGCGATCCAGGTGCCGAGGTGCCTGACCAATAACAATATAAAAATCTGCACTGCCGCTGTCTGCCTCTGTACTGCGTGCCATTGCCAGTGTGCCAGGACAGTGAACCAGCCATTCCTGCTTATCCTTTGTATCTCGCGCTGCCGCAAAGCCGTGTAAGTACCCGGTTTGCTCGGCAAAAAAATCCGGCTTTTGCAGCAGACTAAAATCCTGATGATCACTTAATGGCCGGCTAAACTCTGCTGGCAAATTTTGCTTCTGTGCTGACGGCTTGTGTTCACTGACATCCCCCGCTTGTGCAACAAATCCATCCACCACCCGATAAAAATCTAAGCCATCGTAATAGCCCTCGCGCACCAGCGTTTTAAATTGCTTAACGTGCTCGGGGGCCATAAAAGGGGCTAACTCCAGTACCACAGGCCCTTGCTCCAACGACAGGTAAACCTGATTTTCTGGCAACGGGGTGCGCCATTCATCAGCAACAGCCAAGACGGGCAACATACACAAGGCAGCTAAAGCCAGTTTCATTCCATGTTCCTTATTATTAGTGCATCGTGACCAGAAAGTGTTGGGATGAAAAATACAGCCCATACTCAAAGGACGGCACGCATTGGTTTAGCCCTATCATCATCCTTGTTTACCTCTGCTGCAAGTACGGCATGTCGTCAGCGGTTATGTTAACCTTGCCGGCAATAACCCTTTACTTTTCCCTTATATGCTGCGTCAATTTGCCTTTGTCTCTGTGTTTCCACTTTGCCTTTCTGCCAACCAGTTAGAACGCATCAGTGTCACAGCGCAGCCCGTAAAATCTTTGCCATTGAGTCATAGTCAGGTTGATGCGGAACAGCTTGCTCTGCTTGGCACTACGCACATTAGCGAAGCGCTGGCCAGCGCGCCAGGGGTGTGGATCAGCCGTGGCAATGGCCAGGAACATCTGAGCGCCATCCGCTCACCAGTATTAACCGGTGCCGGAGCATGCGGTGCGTTTTTGGTCAGTGAAGATGGTATTCCTACCCGGGCCAGCGGCTTTTGCAATTCGAATCAGTTATTTGAGCTTAACAGTGAGCAGGCTTATGCCATTGATGTGTATCGCGGTCCTGGCAGCAGTTGGTATGGCTCTAACGCTGTTCATGGCATCATTAATATCACCAGTCGTCCCCTGCCTGAGCAAGCCACCGCCCAGGCCAAATTAGAGGCTGGCCCGAATCAATTTCACCGCGCTAGCTTTGCTCTTGGCAACTCGCAATTTCTGGCTTATGGCAATCTCAGTCACGATGGCGGATATCAAGCGTCATCCGGCTATGACCAGCAAAAAATCAACCTGGCAACTCAGCACACACTGGGAGAATGGCAGGCCGTGCATCGTCTGGCCGCCACCCATCTCAATCAGCAGACCGCGGGCTATATCAGTGGTTTTAACGCCTATAGGGATGATGACTTACGCCGTACCAATGACAACCCCGATGCATACAGAGATGCGTCATCCATTCGTGTTTCCAGCACCCTGAGTCATAAGGTGAATGAACAACAAAGCTGGCAGATTCGCCCTTATATGCGCTGGCAACAGATGGATTTCCTGCAGCACTATGTGCCATGGCAAGCCACTGAAGACAACAGCCAGCAGAGTATTGGGGTACAAGCCCGCTACCTGTTCGAAGGTAAAGACCTTAACTGGCAAGCGGGCCTGGATACGGAAATCAGTGCAGGCGAACTGCAGGAGTTTCAGGACAAACCATTTAGCGCCACTATTCCCCAAGGCATGCATTACGATTACCGGGTGATAGCGCGTAACCTATCCCCTTATGCCAGCCTGACGTGGCAAGCAGCTCCCCGCTGGCAATTCACCGCCAGTCTGCGATTTGATGTGCAGCAATACGACTACCGTAATCATTTAGGCGACGGTAATGCCTGCCCGGCAGACAGCGCAAGTTGTCGCTTTTATCGCCCCCGCAGTCAAACCCTGACCTATCAACAGTGGTCACCCTCGATAGCCGCCCAGTACCAACTGAGTCGCTCTCATCGCCTCTACGCGCGTGCCAGTCAAGGCTATCGAGCCCCTCAGGCAACCGAACTGTTCAGGCTACAAGAAGGTCAGCAGGTGGCAGACTTAGACGCCGAACAACTTGCCAGTATAGAAAGCGGCATACGCGGAAGCTGGCAAACACTGGACTATGACTTAGCCCTGTACTGGATGGACAAACGCCATGTAATCTTCCAGGATACAGAACGCCACAATGTCAGCGGCGGTCACACCCGTCACTACGGGCTCGAGTGGACGCTGGGGGGGCAACTAGAACATCAGTGGTATTGGCAGACCAGCGGCTCGCTGGCCAAACACAGCTATCAGAATACTTTAAAACTAACGAATGTGGATATTGCCGGTAACGACATGGATACCGCACCCCGGCAACAATTTTCGGCCCGTCTGGGCAGACGAGGAGCCGACGACAGCGTTGTGGAACTGGAGTGGTTGCATATGGGGCGCTACTATTTGGATCCGCAAAACAGTGCATCTTATCCCGGCCACAGTCTGTTGCATCTGCGCGCACAGTATCCCCTGAGTACAGACTGGCAGCTTGGGTTACGTATTATCAACCTGACCAACAGAGACTATGCGGAGCGTGCAGATATTGGCTTTGGCCAATACCGTTATTTTGTAGGCCAACCGCGCGCCTTTTATCTGTCGGTCAGCGCCAATTGGTCTTCATGAAGACCACTGATACAAAGGTGGTTACGACCGCTGTGCTTGGCCCGGTACATGGCTTTGTCAGCCCGTCCCAGCCACTGATAGCCAGTTTCCCCATCCTGGTACTGAGCAATACCTAAAGATATCGTGACCTGGCAACCACTGAGCTGGGCAGTGGCGATATCACTGCGCAGCTCCTCGGCTAACAAACTGGCTTCTCGTAGCGCGGTATTGTCCGTGATCACCACAAACTCCTCGCCACCAAAGCGGTAAAGATTATCACTGCGGCGTATACGGCGCTGAATAATATCCGTTACCGCCACCAGAATCCTATCCCCCTCATCATGACCATAGCTGTCGTTAAAGTGCTTAAAATTATCCAGATCCAATAAAATCAAAGACATCGGCAAGGGAATTCGCTGATGGTGATGCACCGCATCCAATAACTTCTCTTCCAACGCACGTCGGTTACCGGCACCGGTCAGGGGATCTTTGGTCGCCAACCTCAATAACCGCGCCTGTTGCTCTTGGGTCCGCCAGGCAAAAATAAACGCAAACCCCATTGTCGCAAGCGACGACAAGGCAAAACCGAATAAATGCAGCACTGGTATCTGCGTCCAAAGCAAACTACCAAGCACCAAAATACTTAGCCCCACGATAGCCAGAGCCAACCAGGGACGTAGCAGGAAAAATGCCACTAAAGCCGCCGGATAGAACCAGAACAACTGCTCAGCACCACGCATGACCACCGTCATCACCAAGACAAACTGACAAAGTCCCACAAACACTTGGCTCATGAATACGGTGCGGCCGCTAAGATAGACTTGGAAGAAAATTGCCAGCATGGCAAGAACTGCAAAACAATCCAATGCCGCAACCTGCCAGTCGCCTCGCAATAACCGCAACAAGGCAAAAGGCAGGATGCTCAAAGCGCCCAGCAGACTAATGCTGATTAAGAGCCACTCCTCGGTACTACGTTGCGTCTTTTGCATAAGGTTACTCTGAATAGCTTAACCACTAAAAATTAGCACCAGCGGACACCACCATAGCAGTGCGCCTCTACTTAGTGGCCATCTGAATATGCTCATCCAAATGTTCCAGATTATCCAGGCGGATATCTGTGCTAAATCCGAGTAACTTGCCACTCCAGATAAACACCTGCCACACCAACACACCAAATGGAATATAGCCAAAATAGCCCAGTAGCGGCATTTCGGAGAACAGATGAATCACATCCACATAGGGAATGTTGTAAACCCAGTAGTTTGGATTAGTGAGCGAAGTGTGGAATGCATGACTGCCATAATTCCAGAACTCCCAGAACAATCCGTTACACAACGACGCAACACCAATCAGTACTCCAGCACTCCAGTCCCCCTTAGCAATATCAGTGAAGGGGTTCCAAATATTCAAACGCATCAGAATACCGGTCATTACCGCAAACGGGCCAATCCACACCACCCAGAAAAACGGATAAGGCCACACCACCATTAAGCCAATCAGGACAGTGCCAATCAAAATCATCAGATTACCGTTTAACGGCATCTTAGGGCCATTCTTATAACGAGCAGGTAATGCAGGGAAGGTATGGAACAAGCTGAACCATTGAAATAACACTGGCGTCACTGTGCTGTAGGTGACCAGAAACTCCAACGCCAACACGGTATAAGGCCAGGGCGCCTGATAGGCATCCGGGTAGTACCAGTTTCCCAGCACAAAATAATCGTAAAATTCAAAGTAGGCCCAACCACCAATGGACACCAGCGCGGCAATAAATAGCGTGGTAGGTCGACTGGCAAACAAGGATTTACCGTTGTTTCGATGATAAACCAGGCCATCCAAAACCAGGATAAACCCCCACCACAAAGGCGTAAAAGACCAATACACCAGATCCCCAAACGCCGTGGAATGGGACCACATCAGCCACCAGAAAAACAGGTTGAGCACTAATCCTAACCAGAACCACCATGGCAATGGCTGCTTGGCAGGCTGAGGTAAAGGAGACGCTCCTTTAAAGCCGTAGAGTTTGGGAAACAGAATTAGACCGCTGATAAATACCGCACCAGCACCAACCGCCAGAAAAACCCAAAGATTAAAACCGGCAGCCTGTTCGACAAACTGCGGAGGAAAGACGCCAAATCCAGGTGGCAAGTGAGTTGGGTAAACAAACCATGCAACAACGAGTGGCACAAGCAAAGTCAGTAAAACCGGCCAGATCAATTGAAATCGCATCTAGTTGCTCCAGTAACATCCTTTTAACATTGAATTTCAGTCTGCCACAGGTATTCTTTTTACGTCAAAGACTTGTGGGAATTTTAAGCAATTGAAGAGTAAAAACCTTCTGCCATCCTGGCAACCTGGCTTGGCACGCGATGCCATTTTGGGCTTTGTTGAACGTGTCACCGACCCAAATTCAGCAGATTTTATTGCCCCGGAACAACGCATCGCCACTTTTGACAATGACGGTACCCTGTGGCTGGAGAAGCCCAACATCACCGAACTGGTGTTTCTCAAAGACCTAATGCGTTTTGATGAGCCACGTGCTGCGCCGCAAGAGGCCGGACTGCGACAGAGAATTAAACACTGGTTGCATCGGATCCATGATGAACTGGTTGAAGATACCAGTCTGCTGATCCAAGAATTCCGCGATGGCATCAGCACAGATGAGTATCGCCAGTGGGTCTCCAGTTGGCTGGAGAAGGCGTTGCACCCGCGCTTTAAAAGACCATACACCGAACTGACCTACCAGCCAATGCGAGAGGTTCTGGATCTTTTCCAGCAAACCGGTTTTAAAAACTACTTGGTATCCGGCGGCAGTTGTTATTTTATCCGCCCCTGGAGCCAAAAAGCCTACGGCATTCCTCCTGAACAGGTCATTGGTAGCCGTCTGGTCACCCGGCTAGTAGAAAAACCTGAGGGGTTGGCGGTAGAAATGGCCCCCGTCCCCTGGTTCTTTGATAACGGGCCGGGCAAGGTCTTAGCCATAGAAAGTCAAATTGCCAAACGGCCGGTAGCGGCTTTTGGCAACAGCAGCGGCGATATTCAGATGTTACGCTGGGCAGGAACGTCACCGGTCTCGCTATGTGTACTGATAGAACACACGGATAGCATTCGAGAGTACCGCTATTCAGCCGGGCCAGACACCCTGTCGGCAGCCCGCACTCATGGCTGGACACGAGTATGCATGCAACGCGACTGGCGACAAATATTTAGCTAACTCGCGGTCCCGGCTAGAAATGATAATTTAGCTCTACCCCAAGCTGACGAGCTTCGCCACGCAATTCGGTAACCGCTGACAGGGCAGCAATGGAATCGAAGCGCAGTTCATAATATTCACGATTAAAAAGATTTTTTCCCCACAGGGCCACTTCCCAGCTTTCATTGGACTGATAAGCCAGGCGGGCATGCCAGAGGCTATAGCCCGGTTGCTGCAGATAAGGATTTTCATTCTGGTCAAAGTAAAAAGATGACTGATAGTCAAAGCCAAGCTGCATTAACATCCGCCCACCTGCCAGGTTCATCTCATATTGGGCCAAGCCACTGATATTCCACTTGGAGGCAAAGGGCAGTTGAGTATCAGCAACATAGATATCACCCTGCCGGTATTCCCCCAATTTGGCTTTAGGTAAGTAGCCCAGATTCACATCCAGCATAAACTGACTAAAGGGCGTATACGCCAGGCTTAGCTCCACACCATGGATTTGTGAATCACCAGCATTTTTCAACACATGATAAGGGCTTAACCCCGTGGTTTGATTCACAAATACTTGTTGATCCTGATAGCGATACCAGAAAGCCGCCAGATCCAGGTTGGTATTCCAATCAGGTAGCTGCAACCTGGCTCCCACTTCCCACGCATTTAACCGCTCAGGTGCATACTCCGAATCTGCGGCTTGCTCGGCACTGGTCGAATACCCGCCGTTATAACCGCCACTTTTATATCCCCGCGAGTAGCTATAGTAGAGGCTGGTTTGCGCCGACAGCTTTTGCACCAGCGCCAGCTTGCCCGACCATTCTCCATCGTCCACTTCACCGCGAATATCCCACAAAGAGGGTATATAGGTCCCTTCCACATCCAAATCACTCAGTGCCCGGTATGCTGTACTTTCATCGGTAAAGCGCAGGCCTGCGGTTAGAATCCATTGTGGATTCAGATGATAATCAACCTGACTGTAGGCCGAGAGTGAGCGCGTATCTAACTGGTTATGATAAAAAAACTGTGCAGCATTGGCCGCCAGGCTGGGGATAACTCGAAAATCGCGAAATAAATCCAGATCGCTGTTTTGCTTAAGTCGCTCATCCAGATAAAACAGGCCCATCTGCCAAAAGCTTTGCTCGCCCTGACGGCTTAAACTCAACTCCTGACTAAAAAATTCACTACTGGAGCCCAGGCTACCTTCAATAAAGTTACCCGGCCCGTCCGAGTCAAAGGAGTGAAAACGCTCAAGATCCTTATAGGCAGTAATGGCCGTCAAGCGCCAAACCCGATCAATCTGCCACTGCAATTGCACACTGCTTCCCCAGCTATCTGTGTCATGGCGCTTATCTGCGGTATCAGCCTCGGTGTGCCAAAAATCGTCGGTATCGGGGGCGAAACCAAAACTGTCAACACAGCCCCGATTCCCCACTTCAGCTGGTGAGCATAGTTCGCCACTCAGCGGATCTTTGAGAATACCTGCACTGTACACCGGCTTAGGCGCCCCGCGCCAATCTTCCGAGTACAACTTGAAAAGTACAGACAGAGTGTCCCACTCGCTGTTCACCAAAAAGCGCAGACTATTTTGCCGCATCCCTCCGTCCTGGCCATTCACATCGAGATTATGCATAGAAAAGTCATAATCCACATGATTCACCGCCAAACGGGCTGCGGTATGCTCGGCTAATGGCACATTGAGCGCGCCTTGAACTCGCTGATAATCGTGCTCGGCTAGCGATATACCGGCATAACCACCAAACTCAGATTCAGGCATTCTGGAGGAGATAAGTACTGCGCCCCCCGTGGTGTTACGACCAAACAACGTGCCCTGCGGCCCTCTGAGTATTTCGACCCGCTGGATATCAAACAAGTTGCTATCGAGGAAATTAGCGCCGCCGCTTGCCACGCCATCGGCATAGATAGCGATAGGAGATACCGTTGAGGTGTTGTAGTCCAACATCCCTATGCCACGGATATTAAAAGACGGCGTTGTCCCCTCACCTGCCACTTTTGAGGCCTTAACATTAGGTGCCAGCGCAGCCAGTTGTGTCGTATCCTTAATCTGTTGGCGAGCAATCTGCTCACCGTCTACTAAGGTCACCGCCACCGACACATCGCGAATATCCTGCTGACGCTTTTGTGCCTGCACCAGAATAACTTCAATATATTGTTCAGCAGCCGCTCTTGGTACATACGCCACCCAAAAAGCAACACCACCTATAACGGCACAGTCATAAAGGAATTTCACTAGTGACATGCAGGATCCAACATATGAAAACTGAGATTATTGCGTCTCCAACGAGTCTGTTCGACCCTGACGCAGGACGCCACTTCCCTATGAATAAACCCCGTCGGAACCGCTGACTAATTCATCAAGAGGTATCGATGCAAGCCTAGCAGATTCCCAAGGCACTTTGTTATATTCAAGGTAAACAATTTAAAAAAGCGTTAATTTTCTGTCGTAAAAAGCGATACTTGAGTATCTTAACAAGACACTTAATGTTCAGTAAGCTTCTCATTTTGCATCGGGCCGTTTTGGTATAGGCATGGAAAAATTATACGAGTACACACGCCTTAGCGAACTGCCGGCTTTAAACACTAACCTTAAACTGTTCAAAGCAGTGGCTACTTCCGGTGAGCCTGTTTTTATTAAACAACAGCAAAACCCGGGACTCTCGAACGCATTACCAAACACCGAGCTCCCCCAATTCAGTTTCAGCCCAACCCTGCGAGCTAGCTTTATTGAGGCTGGTTATTACCACGAAGTATTATCCGCTCCGGCCAATTATCTGGATCTTTGGCAATTTAGTGCCCGATTAGCCAAGCAGGATATAGGCGAACGGCTACAAGCCATGCTGAGCTTGGCCTACGCCCTGCAAGAAATTCATAGTCATAAGCTTATCTGTGGTTATCTGAACCCCCGTTCGTTGTATTGGTCGGGAACGGAGAAGCAGCTTAGCATTATCGATCTTGGTCACCCCAGTATTGTCAGCCAGGTCAGCCACCATGGCCCGAAATCTCAACCCGATATTAACCAGCTCAGGGCGATGGCCCCCGAAACCACGGGACGGGTAAACTGTCCGATGGACAACCGCTCCGATCTGTATTCGTTGGGTGCCCTTTGCTATTTTCTGGCTGCGGATCAATTTCCCTTTGAAACAGAGGATGGCATTGAATTAATCCACGCCCATATCGCTTCCACACCACCTTCGTTGCGAGAGCTCAACCCTGCGTTGCCGCCGCAGCTTTGTAAGCTCATCACGCGCTTGCTGAACAAAAACCCGAATGATCGCTATGGCGATATCCGTGGTGTGGTTGACGATCTAGAGCGATGCACAACCTTGTGGCAACAATCCGCCAGCATTCCGGCGTTTCCATTGTCTGTCGCCTTAGGTAGCCAACGTTTGCATTTCTCAAGCAAACTTTATGGTCGGGATGCACAAATTGGGCAACTGCTGAACGCCTTTCAACAAGTCCAAGTGCAACGCAGCAGTCGCTTGCTGTGCCTGAAGGGCTATTCCGGTATCGGTAAGTCCGCCATTGTTGAACAGCTAGATCATCCCAAATTGCTGAAAAACGCCTACTTTATCAGAGGTAAATGCGAGCAATATCAGCGCGACGGTTTGTTTGGCGCCGTGCTGGAGGCACTCTCAGAGTTGGCCGAGCAATTACTGCTGGAAAATGCCCAGCAATTAGCGCACTGGCAGCAAAGTCTTAAAGTGGCGGCCGGCGACGACGCTTATCTGCTCAGCGCTTTTATGCCGCAGTGGCAACCTATTACAGGCTCGACCAATAATGGATTAGCCAACGATTATCAGGACGCCAGATTCAGCAAACTACTGGTACGAATTTTTAAGCTATTTGCGCAACAGCAACGACCGTTGGTGGTATTCCTGGATGATATGCAATGGACCGACACTGCCAGCCTGAAATTGTTGGAAGAGTTATTTAAAGACAAACAAATAGATAATCTGCTTGTGATACTGGCTTACCGTGACAATGAAGTCACGGGGACACATCCCCTACTACATAGCCTGCAAAAAATTGCTGAACTAGGAGGCCACACAGAGCAGATGCAGGTCAGTGCCCTACCGACCGAGATGATCACCGAGTTACTGGCCGATACATTAGATCAGTCCCAGGATGCACTTGCTCCACTGGCAGCGCTGTTGATGCGAAAGACCAACGGCAACCCCTTCTTTGTTCGTCAATTCTTACTCGCCCTGCACGATCAGGCTTTGCTGACGCGTGATAACAACGGGCAGTGGTGTTGGAACATTGCAGATATTGAGCAACAAAAAATCACCGACAATCTGGTCGAACTAACCACGCAGCGCTTTGCTCGACTCTCTCCCAGCAGCAAGTCGCTCTTGGGTATTGCCGCCCTGCTAGGCAGTTCCAGCCAATGTGATTTACTGGCAACCCTTTTAGATTTTTCTGCGCAGGAGATGGAGAACCATATCGCCCAAATTGTCGACGAGGGCATAATGACCGCCTTTACTGACAGCAAAGGCACGCAAATTGTCAGTGTACGCTTCAATCATGATCGGCTTCAGCAGGCCGCGTTTAAGCTCAATGACAGCCAAGCCAGACGCCAAATCCACCTGGCCATAGGGAGCTACTACTTAGACCACTATTCCGATAGTCAGCAAGCCGACCAGGTGTTGGAATTTGTCGGCCACCTGAATGCGGCCTCCGACCTGTATCTGCAAGATAAAGACAAATTGTCGCTGGCAACATTTAATTTATGGGCTGGGGAGAAAGCTTTGGCGGCTAATGCTTACGCCGCCGCGCGGGATTATCTGGAGTTGGCCACGAGTTTTCTGGAAGAAAGCGACTGGCCCCAACATTATAAACTGTGTTTTAGAACCAACCTGGCCATGGCCAGCAGTTTTTATCTGACTCAGGCCTATGAAGAAGCCAGTCACTTATGTCAGAACCTACTCGAAAAGGTCAAAGGGTTAACCGACAAGCTGCGGGTTACTAAATTACAACTGCTGATTTTATTCGGACAAAACCAGTTAGCTGCCGTTTATCAGTTGGGGGCACAGGTACTGATCGAGGCCGGCTTCGATATCCGAGATCCAAGCGGTATTGGCGCACGTTATCTGGATTTAGAGCAGCATTATGATAAGCATAATATTCAGGCGCTGCTAAGCAACCCGCCTCTGACAGACGAAGCATTGCAACTTGCCATCGAAGCACTGAATGTCATCTCTACCGCCGCCTTTATTCTTGGCCCGGAGCACTACCTGATGGTGACCCACGCCATGGTTGAACTAAGTGTCAGACAAGGCAACTCGGCACCGGCGAGCCGGGCCTATGGCTCCCATGCTATTATTCTGTGCGGTGCATTTGGCCAATTTCAGCAAGCCCTGCAATTTGCCAACCTGGCCATTGAGGTTGACCAGCAATATCAACATCGCTACACCCCGGAAGTGCAGTTTCAAAAAGCGGCCGCAGTGCTCCCTTGGGTGGCTCCGTTAAGTGAAAGCCTGGAAAGGCTGGAGAGTAATATTTATCTGGCGATGGATGACGCCAATATTGAGTTTGCCGTGCATTCTGCTCTGTTTTACAGCTTCTACCTGTGTTTAAGCGGCGCTCCGCTGGACAGGGTAATCAGCCAAATGGACAAGTATGCGCGTTTCATCGCAGATAAGCGCATACCTTACAATCTTGAATTTATCGACCTATGGCGCCAGTGCGTAATGAACTTAGGCAGCGAAGAAGGCCAGCCACTGCATTTATGTGGCAGCGCCTTTGACGAGACTAAGCAAGTTGAGGTGTTAGAGCAGACGCAAAACCTGACCATCTTGTTCTGCTATCACAGTGCTAAGTTAATTCTGGCCTATCTGCATGACGATCTGGCCATGGCCACCGAGCACTACAGCGCGGCAGAGCCCCTCGCTTCCGTGGCATTTTCGCTTTATCACCAGACCGAGTTTCATTTATTTGCCGCCCTGCTGGCCGCCAGACTGAGCCAGAACAAAGATGACGAGTGGTATCAGGTCTTAACCAGCAAACGAGCATTATTAAGCAACTGGGCTGACAGCGCGCCTGACAATCACTTACATAAAGTCATGCTGCTGGATGCCGAGTTGGCTAGGTTAGACCACCAAGCAGGTGGATGGCAGAAGTATCAGACCGCCATTATCGCCGCGCAACAAGCGGGTTTTCTACAGCATCAAGCTATCGCAGAAGAGCGCTACGCCGACTATTGGGCACAGATGGGTAACCAGGATTTTGCCAAGCAGCAACAAGCCAACGCATATCAAAGTTATCAGCTTTGGGGCGCTAAAAGTAAAACCCAGCATATGCGCCTGCGTCTTGGCAATGCGGTAACCACTGACATAGGCAACACGCAGCATAGTGATGATTTGGATTTAGCCTCTATTCTCAAGGCCTCCGAAACCCTCAGCGGTAAAGTCAATCTGCGGGCTTATCTGGATAAAATGATCCATATCATTGTCGAAAATGCCGGCGCTCAATCGGGTAGCTTGCTGTTTGTCGATGATGAGGGGGTACTGAAAAGTCGTGCCGGTTATCCTGAACTTAGAGGCCAGGATGAACTTCCGCAGAGTTTGTTAACGCTGGTCAGCCGAACGCTTAAACCCAAGTTGGTGAATGATCTCAGCCAGGCTGGCAGTCTGGCCCGCGATCCTTACTTACAGCGCAGACGCCCACAGTCGCTGTTGTGTATTCCGGTGATTGTCACCGGTAGTTACCGGGGTATTTTGTATCTGGAACACTTCAGCATGACAGGCGCCTTCCCGTTCGACAGGGTCAACGTGTTGCAACTGTTGGCCAATCAAACTGCCGTGATGTTCGATAACACCCGCCTTTACCATAAGGTCATAGAAGCCAACCGCAATCTGGAACGAAAAGTTCAACAACGCACCGCCGAGCTTGCCGCCTCGAAGCTTAAAGCTGAAGAGGCCACACAGGCCAAGTCCTCCTTCCTGGCGAAAATGAGTCACGAAATCAGGACTCCCATCAATGCCGTTATCGGTCTGAGCCGGCTGGCCATAAAAACCGAACTGAATAACGAGCAACTGGATTACATCAACAATATTCAGGAATCCGGTGAGACGCTGTTGAGTCTGGTTAACGATATTCTCGACTTTTCGAAGATTGAAGCCGGCAAGATGAGCATTGAGCATTGCAGTTTTTCTCTGCAGAAACTGCTGCAACGAAGTATTAACCTCAATGCATTTCGTGCCCATAGTAAGGGCTTGGAGTTATTGTGTGACGTGGACCGCGACTTGCCCGATGTACTGATGGGGGACCCACTCAGAATTCAGCAGATATTGGTTAACTTGCTCAGCAATGCCATCAAGTTTACCGAACAAGGTCTAATTCACTTGCATGTGACGGGGCAACCCGAGGGTGAAGACAAGCTGCAACTACACATCAGTGTGCGGGACACCGGCATAGGGATGAGCGAAGAGCAACAAAGTCGGCTGTTTCAATCCTTTACCCAAGCCGACGATTCGGTCACCCGTAAATACGGAGGTAGCGGCTTAGGGCTGGCCATCAGTAAACAATTATGTGAATTAATGGATGGCCAGATTTGGCTCGACAGTGAACTGGGTAAAGGCTCAACCTTTCACGTTAACCTACCGCTAAGCCGTTCCAGTCAGTCCGAAGTCCAGCCATTATTTAGCGCCAAGCGCATGGCGCAAATGCGAATACTGGTGGTCGACGATGTCCCCCTGGCCAGAAAACTACTGGTGGATCTGTTAAAAGAGCTAGGTATCGAGGCGGATCAGGCTGATAGCGGTGCCCAAGCCATCGAGATGGTTCGCCAGGCTGCGGATGAACAGCAACATTATCATACGATATTGATGGACTGGCGCATGCCTCACATGGACGGTATTGAAGCATCCAGGCACATACAACAGCTAGGCCTGACAGATTCACCTCGCATCTTAATGGTAACCGCTTACGATAAACAAGATGCCAGAAAGCAGCTCGGTGACACCCGGATTATTCAGTTTTTAGAAAAACCCGTTAACCATTCGACCTTGGTGGATGCGCTGACCAATGTGTTGGCCGGTCAACGCCGAACGCATGAACCAGAGTTACAAAAGGAACCGATAGGGATCCCGGATTTAAGTCGTTACCATCTTCTACTGGTAGAAGACAATGCCATTAACCGTCAGGTTGCGGTTGGCTTATTGAAAGACACTGGAATAAAAATAGACACCGCCGAGAATGGTTTGGTGGCCTTAGAGAAGCTGCAAAAGCAGCCTTTCGATCTGGTCTTGATGGATATACAGATGCCTCATATGGATGGCCTGACAGCCACCAACCTGATCCGCCACCAATTAAAACTCGCCGAACTCCCGGTGGTGGCCATGACCGCCCATGTTATGGAGGCCGACCGGCAAAAAAGTCTCGAAGTGGGAATGAACGAGCATATCTGTAAACCTTTGGATCCAGATATTCTCTTTCAGGTACTGGTTAACCAACTTCAAGCCGAAAACCAGGTGCCGTCAGTCAGCGAGTCTGTGCCACAACAATCCTACGACGCACCAGAGCTAAAACAGATTGCACGCATAAAAGCCTTAAACAGCAGAAAAGCCATAGACAATATGAGCGGTAAGTCGCAGTTGTACCTTAGCCTGCTGCATGACTTTTATTTTGAACAACAGGAAACCGCGCTGCAGTTACAGCAATTGATGTTAACCGGCAAGCTGGACGAGCTGCTTCGCTTAGTGCATTCATTAAAATCAACCTCGGCCTATATCGGAGCCTTTGACATATCCAAACGCTGTGGAGAAGTGGAAAACTTGCTGCTTAAAAACAGCTGTGATGAAAAAGCACTCTCTACGATTTGTCATCTGCTGGAACAGTTGCTGGACGAGCTTAGTCCGTTATACGCCATGCAACGGGATGATGAAATGGTGAGTCAATTTAATGCGGAGCAATTTAAGCAGGAATTAAACCTTTTGCTACCGCTACTACAGCAATCCGACTTTGCCGCAGAGCAGAATCTGGCCAAGCTAATAAGCCTGGCGCAGGATACGCCCTTTGCCGAGCAGATAGCCAGCATCAATCAACGCGTTGGCGACATTGAATACGAAAAGGCCGCCAGTATGGCTGGACAGCTAATCGAGCAATTAAACAAAGGTTGATACCACAGCGCGGCTTAATTTTAGCGACTGACTATCCGAAAGTCGTGCCAACAAAAGTGTTAAATTATTGCGCACGGCATGATTGTTTTTTATGCTTGCCGGATAAGGATAACAATAAATAATAATGACAGAGGGAACGCCGATGAAAAAAGGTCGTCTTACAATTGCCGGGTGCGGTCTACATCCTGGCCATATGACCTTGGAAACACAAAGCCTGATCCAGACGGCTGAAGTGGTTCTTCTGGTTGCCCCAAACCCGTTATCCATCCAGCATATTTTGCAGCTCAACCCCAATACCGAACATCTGGGTCGGTTCTATACTATGGGTTTCTCCCGACCAGAGATCTACCAGCAAATGGCCAAACGGATTATCGAGCTGGTAAAGCAGGATAAGGATGTCTGCACCGTATTTTATGGCCACCCCGGGGTATTTGTCTCTTCAACACGTATGGCCAGTCGAGCGCTAGCCCCCTTAGGCTATGAGATAAAGATGCTCCCTGGTATTTCTGCGGATGCTTGTTTGTATGCCGACCTGGATCTTGATCCTGCCGATACCGGCAGCCAGTCCTATGAGTCGACACACTTCCTGCTAACCCACCGCAAAGTAGACAGCAGCGCCGCCTTAATATTATGGCAACTTGGCCTAACCGGTGAGCACAGTATGGAAGATTTTAAGCCAGGCGAGCAAGGCTTAGCAGCACTTACCCGCTTGCTGCTGCAGGATTATCCAGCTGACCATCGAGTATGCTTGTATGAGGCGCCGATATTTCCTGGCTATGAGCCGAAAAAAGACTGGGTAGCTTTGTCAGCATTGCCAAATGCAGAGGTCAATACAGTTACCACCCTTTATGTGCCTGCCTGCAGACCTGCCGAATTTGCCGCAGACCGCCTGAGCTGGCTAGGTCTGACGGAACAGGATATTCATCATTGGGATGAGTATGAAGCAGTAGAAAGTGAAATCTAAACCATAACAACAAAAGGAAAACCTTATGGATAACCTGAGTCGTTTCTACATTGAGCTGGCTACTAACGCCGGAAAGTTGAATGCCTTCAATTCTGGTAGCAATGCCGCTGAGTTAGCGGCTAATCGTCGACGCTTGCTGGCGGATGCAGGAGTTGAAGATGCTGAACAATTTCTATCGATGGATAGCGAAACCTTACGCCAAAAAATGGCTAAGGCCTTGATACTTAATACGAAGGACTGGCAAGGTTTAGAAAAAACAGCCGGAAATAAAGACAATAAGTCAAATATCGTAGTTAAGAACGCGCACAGAAATAATTAACTTTCATGGGTCGATCATTTACTTTCATTATTCTGTTTTTCCTTTGCCAAATCTTGGCCTTTGGGCTAATGGCGCATGAAGGTGAATCATCGACCCTTTCTACCATTACTCGAACTGATGGCATCTGGTTTGCAACTGAAGTCGAACGGCTGGCTAGACAGTCACCAAATGAAAGCATAACTGTTGCCCAACAAGCGGCGGCGTTCTTCAAACAACACCCACAGCCCAGGCTAGAAGGAAGAGTGTTAAACGCGACATCCTATGCCTATTATTTTCTCGGCAAGTACGACTTATCCATGGAGCATGCCAAGAAAGCCGAGTATTTTGCCAAGAAACACAATGTTGATGATGTGCTGGCCAGGGCCTATATGCTGCAGGGCAATGTGCTGCAAACAATATCGGACTACCAAAATTCCATTTCAAAATATCAGCAAGCCGTTCTTATCTATTCCCAATTAGGCAACGATGAGTTCCTAGGATACTGCTACAACAACATGGCCAATACTTATGAAAGAGCAGGCAATTACTCCATTGCTCTTGAGTACTATGAAAAATACAAAGATTTAGCCACGGATGACAGCGGCCACGCTAGTGCGGATTTAGGGATAGGCGATGTACTGTTAGCCCAAAAAAAGATACCCGAGGCTTTGAACGCGTATCAGAGGGCCCTTGAACAGTATACAAAGGAAGAAGATAAACTAGGGATTGCATTCGCCATGAATGCCATTGGAGAAGCGCTGGTTGAAAAAGGCGAATATAACAAAGCCCTGACAATGTTTGAGCAAGTGCTGGCATCGATCAATGAAAGTCACCTTGAGTACATCAAAGTCCCTACCATGCATCGTATGGCCAGGTCCCTCAATTACCTGGGAGTTTATGGGGATGCTGAGCATTGGGTATCTGAAGCCATTACCCTAGCCAGTACACTAGGTGAGAAATCCGAACTAGCCATAAGCTATCAGACCCAATCAGAGATCTTTGAAGCGCAAGGAAAGGACAAGCAAGCACTAGCAGCATTGAGAACCTCCAGAACCCTGCAAAGCGAATTTAATAGTGAGTTAGCACGCACTAAGCTCACGGTAATGAAAGCCTTGTTCGAAAGCGAAGCAAAAGAGGCGCAGATTGCAGAACTAGAAGAACAAAACCGTCTTTTAAACCTGCAACGGGAGATCAGTCAAAAACGCAGTGAGAACGCTTGGTTAACGGCAGCTTTGCTGTTTTTTATGTTGGGCTTTCTGGCGCTCTGGTCCATGTATATGCAACGAGAGAAGAGCCGCCTGGCAAGACTCAGCAAGCAACTGAGTATCGCTCGTCATCAAGCAGAAGCCGCCACTGAAGCAAAGTCTGCATTTCTGGCCAGAATGAGCCATGAGCTTCGCACCCCTATCAATGCAATTACCGGTTTGAGTCGCTTAGCACTAGAAACGCGCTCAACCAACGAACAACGCAGCCATCTCCTGAATGTACTGGATGCCGGAGAAATCCTGTTACGGCTGGTCGATGATATTTTGGATTTCTCTCGCATAGAAGCAGGCAAACTGGCCATCGAAGTTATTCCCTTCGCGCCCCGAGAACTGGTTAAATGTGCGCAAAACATGCAAATGCTGCAAGCCAGGGCCAAGGGACTGAAACTAAAAGAGAAAATTTCACCCGACCTGCCAGCGCAATTATTAGGCGATCCCTGGCGAATCAAACAGATACTAATCAATCTCGTCAGCAATGCTGTGAAATTCACCGAAAGCGGCCAGGTCACCATCGAACTTAGTGCTCGCCCATTACCGGACAATCCAGAGTTAGTGATACTCGAAGGGGCGGTCAGTGACACCGGCATAGGCCTGAGTCAGGATCAACAGGATGCACTTTTCCAAAGCTTTAGCCAAGCTGATGACTCCATCACCCGAAGATACGGCGGAACAGGCTTGGGACTGGCGATTTGTAAACAACTCTGCGACTTAATGCATGGCAAAATTTGGGTAGAAAGCGCAGCTGGGCAAGGTGCTACCTTCAGATTTTCCTTACCGCTAAAACCAATGCAGGAAACTCCCTTAGAAGCGAAAGAGCTCACCAGCGAGCCAACCATCCCCGATTGGTCAGAATATCGTCTACTGCTGGTGGAAGACAATGACGTCAATCGTCAGGTGGCCTTAGGTATTCTAAAGAAAACCGGCATTGATGTGGTGGTAGCAGAAAATGGCCAACAAGCCATTAGCAAGCTTCAGAGTGAATTTTTCGATGCCGTCTTAATGGATATTCAAATGCCCGTTATGGATGGTCTGACCGCCGCAGTGATTATTCGTCAGGATATGGAGTTACAGATACCTATTATTGCCATGACCGCTCATGCCATGGAAGTCGACCGCCAAAAGAGCTTAAAGGCGGGCATGAATGGACATCTGTCCAAGCCGTTTGACCACGGCAGCTTGTTTAGCATCTTGGCAGAACATCTTCCCACCGAGCGTACTGTAGCCATAGCAGAGGTACCAAGCGATAATCTTCAAGGCTGGCAAAATGAACAGTTTGCAGGATTGGATGTGCAGCAGTCCATTATCCGGTTAGGGGGCAACGCAGAGCTCTATCGAACCTTGCTCTGCTCTTTCTACCGTGACCAACAAAACACTCCCCTACAATTGCGTCAGCATGTGGCTGATGCGCAATTCAACGTGCTGTTCAGGCTGGTTCATTCACTCAAATCATCCAGCGCGTATATTGGCGCCCTTGGCATATCAGCTCAGTGCAGTACACTGGAACCTATATTGGAGCATGGCCCTTGTGATCGAAGAGCCGTGTTGGCTATCGCCGACGATTTGGAAACCTTGCTGACAGCCCTGGCACCTATGTTGAAAGAACAAAGCGAGCAGCAAGCACCGACATCAGATGTCGATCTCATGGAAGAACTACGGCAAGTTTTAGATTTGCTGAAACAATCTGACTTTACCGTCGAAGACAAACTAGCCGTGCTGATAAATATGATGGAAGGCAGCCCCTTTGCTGAACGCCTAGCTGAGGTTGCTCAAAAGGTGGAAGAAGTAGAATACGAGCGAGCCGCAACGTTAACCAAGGCCCTACTGAAAGAACTACAGGGACAGGAAAATATCAACACTGACAGAGTGATGAACTCTTAATTTTTGGACCCGAACACATGTTGGCGAAACAGCGGGTGCTGATCATCGATGATGAAAAGACCAATCTAAAAATACTCAGCGACATACTGCGTGATGAAGTCGAAATCGTGTTGGCCAAGAACGGACCGCAGGGAATACGTAAAGCCGGCGAATTTGCACCCGATCTCATTCTACTGGATGTGGTAATGCAGGATATGGATGGCTTTGAAGTTATCAACCATCTCAAACATGATGCTGCAACCTGCGCAATCCCGGTTATATTTATTACATCACTGGGCGATGTCAGTCACGAAGAAAAGGGGTTGCTGCTCGGCGCCTGCGATTATATCCAGAAGCCCTTTCATGCCGCCGTGGTATTGGCCAGAATAAAACTGCATTTGCAGCTAGCCCGGCAGCGGGTAATGTTGGAAAAACTGGCTAATATTGATCCATTGACCTCCGTTGCTAATCGGCGTCGCTATAACGAAGTCATGCATCGAGAGTGGCGCGTCGCCATGCGAAATAAGTCAGAGTTGTCACTGGTCATGGTGGATATTGATAACTTTAAACAATTCAATGATCGCCACGGGCACGCCATCGGCGACAAGATATTGCAAGAAGTCGCCATGCAACTCACGGCGCAGTTAAAGCGTCCCAGAGATCTCGTTGCTCGATACGGTGGTGAGGAATTCGTGATTCTACTGCCGGAAATCAATAAAAAAGGCAGTATGGATGTGATGGAAAGTTGTCGTAGGGCCATAGAGACCCTGCAGTTGGAAAAACCATACAGCGATGCCAAGCATAAGGTCACGGTTAGTATTGGTGGCGTGACTTGCCAGCCAAGCATGAATACACGACCAGAGGATGCGTTAAAACTGGCGGACGATATGCTCTACCTGGCGAAGCACCAGGGCAAGAACAGAGTATTGTGGTTTGGCGAAGAACAGGGAGTGATCCAGCATGACAACAGCTCGCCCAACGGTACTGTTGGTTGATGATGAAAAGGCCAACCTGAGACTACTGAGCGACTTTCTTCGCCAGGATACCGGCATTATTCTGGCCCAAAACGGCAACCAGGCCGTTGAAAAAGCTATTGCTTTGCAGCCGGACCTTATTCTGCTGGATATACTGATGCCAGGCATGGATGGCTTCGACACCCTACGCACTCTTAAGTCCATCCCCTCCACCCAAGATATCCCTATCATCTTCATTACCGGTCTGGATAACCCCGAAAAAGAACAAGAAGGCCTTCGCTTAGGCGCGCAGGACTATATTCACAAGCCTTTCAATATTGACGTGGTGAAAGCCCGTATTGCAACGCAACTTGAGATAGTGCGGCAGCGTCGAGTGTTGCAAGAATTATCACAGGATCTGAGCCGCGCCAGCGAGGCAAAAAGTCGCTTTCTCGCCAATATGAGCCATGAGATCCGTACTCCACTAACCAGTATCATCGGCTATGCCGAGGCCTTGCTAGCCGATGAGTTCAAGGGTGATGAAAAACAAGCGGTTCAGGCCATTTGCGTGAGTGGCAAGCATCTGTTGGCCCTGCTTAACGACGTCTTGGATTTGTCCAAAATTGAAGCAGGGAAAATGGAGATAACCTTACTGCCAGTGAATTTTCCCGCGTTGATTGACGAAGTCCAGACACTAGTTGAAGACAGTGCACGGAAAAAACAATTGGCTTTCGCCATCCAACTGAGTGATGCACTGCCCAACCAAATCCTCACCGATCCGGTACGCCTCAAGCAAATACTGGTTAATCTGCTTTCCAACGCAATCAAATTTACTAAGCAAGGTAAGGTCAGCCTGGAGGTTGGCGCCGACGCTGAACAATTATATTTCAAAGTCAAAGACACAGGACCGGGGATTGATAAAAAGCGCCAGGCTGAGCTATTTGCGCCCTTTACTCAGGGCGACTCCTCTATCACGCGAGAATTTGGCGGTACTGGCCTGGGCCTGAGTATTTCTGCTCAGTTGGCCAGTAAACTTTCTGGCCGGATTAGCCTGGAGAGTGAACCTGGCGCAGGAAGCTGCTTCACACTATTTATCCAGCTTAAGCAAGTCGAGCAAACCATTGTCAATGTCGAACCTCAAGAGCATAAAGACATGCTGCGCGGTAAAATTTTGCTGGCCGAGGATTCCACAGAAAGCAGGCAGTTACTGACCCGAATGCTACAAAGCCAAGGGTTGGAAGTAAAAGCCGTGGAAAATGGCCAACAACTCATGGAAGCGGCGATGGCAGAGGAGTTTGACCTGATATTTACCGATATCAACATGCCCGTCATGGATGGCCTGCAAGCACTCAAACTGCTACGCGCCGTGGGCGTTGGCACCCCCATCGTCGCACTCACCGCCAATGTAATGAGCGAAGACATTCAAACCTATCTGCAAACGGGTTTTTCCGACCATCTCTCCAAGCCCATAGACCGCCAGAAGTTCGCCCGGCTGTTACAGCAGTATCTTCCCGGTATATCCAGCCCAAAAGAATTGGTTATGCCAAATGATGAAATGCGCCAGTTGATGGCGCAATTTGTACGCGGCTTACCAGCCCATTTACGCGCTATACAGCAAGCCTATCAGCAAAACAATGTGTCACAGTTGGAACAGCTGGCGCATAAACTCAGAGGCACCGCAGCACTGTTTCAGTTTAAACAGATTAGCGAGATGGCCAGGCAACTGGAAAATCATCTCCCCATAGAGAAGCTCCCCCTGGCACTCGATGAACTCAGATCCGAAGTCGAGAAACTGATTGCCAATACCGATAGTTTACCCACAGATTGATGCTAGGAGTGTGTTATGTCATACCAGGAAATGACGGCCCTGATTGTTGATGACGATGCCGATGTCAGAGCCTTTCTTCGTACCGCCCTGAGAAGTATGTTTGATTGCAATCTGCTTGAAGCCTCTTGTGGTGATACGGCGGTAGGCATCTATGAGAAAAACCATGCAGATATTGTCTTCTTAGACATCCAGATGCCAGGAAAAGACGGCTTAGCCATTCTGTCCGAACTGAAACAGCTGGATGCCAACGTCAAAGTCGTTATGGTCAGCGCCCATGGCAGTATGGACTATGTCACTGAAGCCATTAAACTGGGTGCATCAGGATTTATTCTGAAACCCTTTCATTTGCAGAAAATTAAAGCCATTGTTGATAAACTTCTTGGCGCGACTGCCTGAACCAGACTGACACGCAGCAGCAGAACACCTACATATCGACCAGGGACAATGGAGTTGCGCGTGCACAGTTTATTAAAAGCCGGCATTTTGGCAGTACTGCTGATAACAGGGATGGTGTCAGCCACGCCTACATCAGGATTGACCCAGTTAGAGGTTCCTTTTGGAAAGTGGCAAAGCCTGATTAAATCAGACCCTGACCAACTGCTTAAGATTCTGGCCGCTCAACCGCCCATGTCAGGGCAAACACAAGTGCAATATCATTTGCTCAAGAGTCAGGCATACGCCGCTTTAATCATGGCGGAGCAATCTATTTTAGAAGCACAAACTGGCCTAGCCCTGATAACCCCCTATCAACAACCCTGGCTTTACCATCAGTTACATTTGAGTATGGCATTCGCCCAGGATTTAAACGGAACACCAGCCAAGGGGTTGGATAAAACCAATGAGGCCATAGTATGGGCAGAGTCTCACAACCACCTTCCCCTCCTTCTGGAAGCGCTGATGACCAGGGGGCTTCTGCTGACCAGTCTGAGCGACTATATCGCGGCGATGGCAGACTTACAGCGTGCATATAACCTGGCCCCAGAACATGATGCATGGGTTGTAAAAGCCGATTTAGCCGGCTCAATAGCCTTAGTATACGAATACCGAAGGGAAGACGCTTTGGCCCTGCCCTACTTCGCCGAAGCCGTAGAATATTACCGGGAACAACAAAGCTGGATAAGTCTGAGCATTTACTTGTATGGCTTAGGACGCGCCAATAAGAATACCGGCAATCCCGAGCTAGGGAGAGCTCAACTGCAGGAATCCGCCGATCTGTCCCGGCGTATAAATGACAACCAAGGCGTCGCCTATGCCCTAAAAGAGCTGGCAGGACTAGACTGGCGAAGCGGCAAGCATGAACTGGCCAAACAATCCGCATTACAGGCCCTGGTTTTATTTGAACAAGGCCAAAATGCCTACATGCTGCTAGATAGCGCCTTGTTGCTTTCACGTATCTATTTGTCGGAACAGCAAACCAAGTTAGCCACAGAATACTTGCAACAAGCCAGGCAAACACTGAATCCAGACAGTATGCCACTACAGGAAATCGCCCTGAACGAACAAGCTGCCAGGATTATGGCTGCTAGTGGTCAATATCAACAAGCTTATGAAGCATTAGCCCAGACTAATACTAAGCACCAAGTGCTACTTGCCAAGCAAAGCACAGAGCAGCTTCATCAGTTGCGCAGTCGTTATGAACTCGAAGCGCAAGCTCAACAGAATGAATTATTGGAAGCTCAAAATCAGCTGCAACTCGCGCAATTGGCCAATCAGCAACGCAGCAACCGGCTTCTGCAGGTATTGTTTATCAGCTTAAGCTTTATCCTCTGTCTGTTGCTTATTTTATTTCACCGTCAACGACTGCATAAACAGGCCTTACAGCAATTGGCCGACACAGATGCCCTGACCGGTTTATTAAACAGACGTAAAACCCTTGAGTTGCTTCAGTTACAGGCAGATTTGGCCAAACGCCATCAGGTGGATTTCTGCGTCGCACTGGTTGACCTGGACCACTTCAAGAAAATCAATGACAGTTTGGGTCATCAAGGAGGGGATCAGGTGCTCAAACACTTTGCCAAACTTTGCACTCAAACCTTACGGCACACGGATATTATCGGCCGCATAGGGGGCGAGGAATTCCTGATTGCCTTACCTCATACCAATGCCGAAGATGCCGCTTCACTATTAGAGAGGCTGAGAAAACGCTGTGAAGGGATCGCCGACATTATGCAGCTTGACGAACTTCAGGTTTCCATCTCCATTGGCCTGGTAAGCAATAAACCACCGCGCAGCGCCATTGAGTTGCTGGCCAGGGCAGATAAAATCCTTTATTCAGCCAAAGATGCCGGACGCAACAGATTGGTTATTGATAAAGCGGCCTGATGCTGCTCCGCGGCCATTAACGCGCCCACAACTATTAGCCAAGGGCCAAGATACTTTTGTAGCTGGCGATCTTATCGCCCGTGGCGTCGTATTTACGCTCCTCGCGGGCGGCGCGCTCGGCAGCCTCACGAATCAACTCTTCGAGCATCTTTTTCAGGTCATCCAGCTTTTGCTCCATAACATTCAGTTCATCCTGCTGTTTGGCGCTTAGCGGGCCCTTCGCTTTCATGGCGTCAATGGCATCCTCAAGCTCTTTAATCTTGTCTTTCAACTCATCAATTTTTTCTTTATCAATGCCCAGTCTTTTAGCCAACATATTGTCCAGCATCGACGCCATAAAGGCCTGTTGTTTAGACTGTTCCGTCAATGACACCTGATCGTCATTGCTGTTGGCTGAAACGACTTGCCGCGCTGCGGCAACAGTTGGGCTGGCATTTGCCGCCGCGGCACCGCCCTGAAGTGGATAAGTACTGGTGTTTATCTGCATCACTGCATCCTGCAGGTTACTCTAGCTGTTGTAGAGCAAATCAAATGCCAGATTCAATCTAACTGGTATTGGTTTTTCAACTTATGCAGCAGGCCCTGCGCCTTGAGTAGCTCAATTCGCTGGTTCAGCCTTTGCACCAACTGTGCATCGGCATGGGTGTTTAACGCCAGATGGTTGCCTATAGAGCGCTTTGGTAACGCTAACGCTGGGGTGAGTAGTTCGGCACCATAACCTGCCTCTCTGGCCATAAAGGGCATGGTTATATCAGAGCCTGGAATCAGTTCCACCCTGCCCAAAAACAACATGTTGTAGGTATCAGAAATATGTGTAACGGGAAACAATAATTCCCCTTCATTCATGCCAAGGGCTAACAGACGTTGATGCCATTCACCATTTCGGACCACAGCAATACGTAAACTCAGCGCATCATTCAGCGTACTAAGTTGTACTTCATCATTTTGCTTAAGGCGGTAAAAGTAGGGTTGGGACGATAACAGCGGCCCCACCCACTTAAACTGGGTTTCGCGATGAATATTACGCGGTAAGGTAAGCAAGGCTGTGTTGGGAGTGTCCTGAACCAACTTGACCGCTCTGGCCCAATTTACCCGCTCGACACGATAGTTAACGCCTTCCTGTTCCAGCGCCTGACGCACCAACTCGTAATTGATGCCGCGTGGTTCCCCCTCTTCCATATAATGGTAGGGCTCAAGGTTCTGAGTATAAATAACCAGTTCGGGGAGGGCCTGTGCCTGCGCACATAGCAGCGCCAGAAACAGGCTACAGATACACTTCATACGTCCACTGTGATTGAAGAGTGACTAGGCAAACACAGTAGCACAGTGATCTGACATCGCGCCACTGCCAGACGATAACCTATCTTTTGCAGTGAGCCTCGGCTAATTGCTTCCGCAAAACCGCAGTATCAGTAACTTGCCACCCCTGCAGGTTTTTCCGGATCAGCGTCGACAGCGCTTGAATATGTCCCGGTTCAGCATTGAGTGCCGCGATATACTGATAACTTTCGCCACCCGCCTCGAGAAAATAATCACGATTTTCCACGCCAATTTCTTCTATGGTTTCCAGGCAGTCTGCGGAAAACCCCGGGCAAACAACCTGCACCGACTTCACCCCCTCGGATGGCAGGGCCTTTAGGGTCTCATCAGTATAAGGTTTCAACCATTCTTCACGTCCAAACCGTGACTGAAATGCAGTGAGGTACTGATTTTTCTCCAGCCCCAACTGTTCTGCCACCAGTCTGGATGTTTTCAGACATTGGCAATGATAAGGGTCACCGTTGTCAAGATAACGCTGCGGTATCCCATGATAGGAAAACAGTAAACGCTCGGCCCGACCATGGGTTTGCCAATGCGCCTGAATGGACTCGGCCAGCGCCTTTATGTAGCCGTCATCGTCATGGTAGTGGCTGACAAAACGTACCTCTGGCATCCAGCGGCGTTGCCGTAAGCACTGACTGAGTGCATCAAAGGTTGAAGCGGTAGTGGACGCGCAATACTGAGGATATAGGGGTACAACCAGCAACTTGCGCACCCCTTGATCCAACATGCGGTTCACCACAGTGTCGATAGAAGGATTACCGTAGCGCATAGCAAAATCCAGCACCAGATTATCCCCCCACTCTTGAGCTAATACCTGACGCAGCCCCTGGGCTTGATCTTCGGTGTGAAACAACAGCGGTGAGCCCCGCTGTGTCCACACCGTCTGATAAGCATGGGCACTGCGAGCAGGACGAATGTTAAGGATGACCATATTCAGCACTAACCACCACAGCCAACGCGGAGCTTCAACCACACGAGGGTCAGATAGAAACTCTCGCAGGTAGCGCTTTAAAGCCGGTTTAGTCGGTGCATCTGGGGTGCCCAGATTAGTGATCAACACCCCGATTTTGTCGGCTTGCTCATGGCGAAAACTGTCACTGTTGCGATAACGCATACGGCATCCTTAATCACTTAGCTCAGGGTGTGTAATAAGTCGGCGCACCAGGCCCTACCGGCATACCCAGTACAAACACCCACAGATAGAACAATACCGTCCAACCCACGAAAAAGATCATTGAATAAGGCAACATAGTGGCAACCAATGTACCTATACCCAGATTTTTCTGATAACGGCTGGCAACGGCCAGAATTAAGCCAAAGTAGCTCATCATGGGTGTAATCAGGTTAGTCACCGAGTCACCGATACGATACGCCGCCTGAATCACCTCAGGTGCAAAGCCAACCAACATCAACATAGGCACAAATATGGGTGCGGTTACCGCCCACTGTGCAGAAGAACTGCCCAGCGACAAATTCACCAAGGCACACATCAGAATAAAGACGACAAACACTTCCGGACCGTCCAGTCCCAGCGCCGTCAGTAAGGCCGCGCCTTTAACCGCTAATACTGTGCCCAGATTAGTCCAATTGAAAAAGGCCACAAACTGCGCGGCAAAGAACACCAGTACAATGTACATTCCCAGCGTACTCATACCTTGAGACATGGCATTAATCACATCTTTGTCATTCTTCATGCAGCCGACGGTTTTACCGTATACAAAGCCTGGAATAGCGAAAGTGACAAAAATAAAGGCCACAATTCCCTTAAGGAAAGGGGAGCCTTTTAGACCACCTGTTTCAGGGTGCAGCAGTACACCGCCAAACTGCGGAATAATAGTAAGACATAACACCGCGCACACGGCCAGCAAGGCCAGGCCAGCATTTCGCAGACCACGTCGCTCCACCTCGGTCAGCGCCTGCATCTCGGTTCTTTCCAGATTAGCGTCGGCTTGGGAGGCGTCAAACTTACCCAGACGGGGTTCAACGATTTTTTCGGTAATCACAGCGCCTAAAATCGCAATCATAAAGACGCTGACAAACATAAAGAAGTAGTTAGCCTCGGGACCCACCACATATTCGGGATCGATCATCTTCGCAGCTTCAGTGGTTAAACCCGCCAGTAAGGGATCGATAGTACCTAAAAATAAGTTAGCGCTATACCCGCCGGATACCCCGGCAAACGCGGCGGCCAGCCCGGCCAATGGATGACGCCCCAAGGAATGGAAGATCATCGCGGCCATAGGGATCAACACCACATAGCCTAATTCTGACGCGGTATTAGATAAAATACCGGCAAACACCACAGTAAAAGTCACTAAACGAGCTGGTGCTTTCAGCACCAATCCACGCATCGCGGCTGACAACAAACCAGAATGCTCCGCCACTGCAACACCAAGCAGTGCCACCAGCACAGTGCCCAGAGGGGCAAAGCCGGTAAAGTTAGTTACCAAACCTGTCACTATGCGTTGTAATCCCTCTGCACTGAGCAAAGAGATAACTTCAATCATGCCGTCCGGATCGCGGCCGGCCGCATCCAGAGGCCGAGGATCAGGTACGCTGACTTCAAAATAGCCAAGGATTCCACTTAACAATATGATAAATAAAGAAAAGCAGGCAAATAGAGTAATAGGGTGTGGAAGCAAGTTACCCAGCCATTCCACGGTGCCGAGAAAACGGTTGAACCAACCGTCTTTGATCTGCTCCTTATTGGCGGAGCTATTGGTATTTTCTGCTAGCAAAGGATGTCCTCGCAGGTTCTGTCTAAAAGGTGAAACGCGCATAGTCTAGCAAAAAACCAGCCAAAGTCAGAATTTGACGTAAGAGCCTTATTTTGTGAGGCTTTTTGGCCTCTAAAACGCCGTTGTACTCAATAGTTAAAACATCCAGATGTGTATCCCATCTAACCTATACATAGGTTAGAGGACCAATACCTGCCAATAGGTCTGACTTGTTCGAAAATACCTTTAAGACCCTTGTTTTCAATCATTTAGACCAACAATTCCTGCCGGTAATGGCAGGCTTCCAGGCACGCCATCATTAAATGATACATGGACGTTGCCGGTGCCTGCTGAGCCACGGGTTGGTTGTTGTCATTCAATCGCTCAATATAAAAACCCGGCACCGCACTACACAAATGTTGCTTAAACAATGCATCAATAGCCTCGGCGGCAGCCTGCTCGGCTCCGGGCCAGCCATGTCGGGCCTGGGCCAGATGCGCTTTAATCAGCTCAGTCACTGTCCACAAACGTTTGGCGCCTTTGCTCACACGGCCAAGGTTGTCCACCTCATCATACAATAAGCCGTTGCTATCCAGACCAAACTGCAAGCCGCGCGTATACAGAACCCGGCAATATTCGTCCACCGGGGCACCAGTAAATTGCTGGTACCGACGCAACAACCACACCCATTCCATATGATGACCAGGCTCTACCGCCTGTCCTTCAGCAAAACTCAAAGGGCGCAGGTCCTGCTGGAAGTATTCATAAAGCACGCCGTGACGATGATCAAAAAAGCACAGTTCAAACAAACTGAATATCTCGGCGGCTCTGGCCAGCCATTTAGCGTCTTTGCTGGCTTCATACCAGGCAAGAAAGGCTTCAAATAAATGCATATGCGGGTTCTGACGACGTGTACCGCCCAGGCTACCTTCCAGCCAGCCTGCTGGCTTTCCCTTAAACTGCTTATCCAGCAATGAAAGCAGCTGGTCAGCCCGCACTTTTGCCTGCATATCGCCCAACACGCTGAACTGATAAGCCCAAGCCAGTAAAAAGAACGCACAGTCGTAAGTATCCAAACTGTCATCCACCACTTGATGGGCAGCATCCAACTTAAACACATAAGCACCTGGGTATGTTGGATGCTGGGCATAAGTGTCCAGATACCGCTGAATGCCCTCTACCACCTCACGACCTTGGGGGCACCAGCCTTGCTGATGGGCCGCGGCGAAGGTAAACATCTGACGTGCCTGCACTCTGGTGCGCCTGTCCGGTGCAAAAGCGCCCCGGCCATCTTCATTCATACATTCGGCACTGGCCCCAGAGGAGGCTTCAATACCCTGTTGTTGCCAAAGTGGCAATGCATACGTTTGCATCCAGTAGGCAAATTTCTCAGTAGCTTGTATAAGAGGGGCATTGCTTGTCATTGTATGAAGATCCGGCCATTGGCGATGGGCAGATGATATTGAACGCCAGCCGGGTTGCAACCGCTTTTAAGGGCCAAAGTGAATACCAAAGCACAACAACAAGGATTATGGGGCCTAAGTAAACCGCTTTTACTAGAGCAGGCTTTACAATTCAGTGTGCCGTTAATGGATACTCTGTTTCTGGCCATATTGAGTGACGCCGCGGCCTCCGCTGCCGGTGCCCTGGCCCCGGTACTGTTTCTGTGTGGAAATATTATCTGGGTGACCGTATTTGCTGGTGCCAGTATCGCCAATCAACGCCTCGGTGCCGGCAACCAGGAAAAAGCCAAGGCCACCATCTGGATCTATGCCTTGTGGTCCATATTGCTCGGTATGCTGATTGCCCTGGGGCTGTATATCGCTACGCCCTGGATCACCAACGTTATGGGACTAAGTGGCGATATTGGCGCCAATGCCAACGATTATCTGCACATCGCCGCCATGCTGGTGATTGTCTGGGCCGTAAAAGGGGTCTGTCACTCCATCTTGAATATGCATGGTTTACCGGGCTGGAATCTGCTGGCTAACCTGATCTACTTCCTGGCTAATCTGGCCGGCAATGCCATTGTGGTGTACCAACTCTTTGGCTTGCCCGCCTATGGCATTATGGGCGTAGCCTGGGCCAGCGTTATTGCCTCCAGCCTTGGAGTGTTGGTCAGCCTCACCGCTATTACTTTTAACGTGTCGCTAAAGATAACACTCTCACAATTCACCCAGAATTTTTCCAACGTTACTCAGAATCTGCTGCGGATTGCCGCCCCCAGCGCTATCGAACCCCTGTCCTTTGATATCAATATGGTGATACTCAATAGCATGGCCGCAAAACTGGGCGCACTGGCGCTAGCGGCCAAGGTTTACACCTTCAATACCTTTATGCTGGGCTTGATAATCTCGGTGGCGCTAACCACCGCTACGCAAATTTTAGTCACTCAAAAAGTGGGGGCCGGGCAATTACAAAAAGCCGACCAACAGTTACGGCGCAGTCTTCGCATTGCCTTGCTGGGAACTGGCCTGACTGCCGCTTTATTGGTCACATTAAACCAATCCATCATGCAGCTATACACTCAGGATGAATGGTTACTGGCGGGCGCATTCTGGTGGTTCCTGCTAGCGGGTTTGTCTGAACCAGGGCGTACAGTGAATATCATGACTGGCCTGAATCTGAGGGCCACAGGTGATGGCTGGTATATCTCCGCTGTGGGTTTGTTGTTTACCTGGCTGGTTGCCCTGCCTTTGGCTTACCTATTGGCCTTTGTGCTGAAGTTGGGGTTGTTGGGGCTACTGATTTCCGCGGTGGTGGATGAGTCAGGGCGCGCCTTATTGTTTTACCGGCGCTGGCGACAACAACGTTGGCATCACTCGCATATCCATGCGCGGGAAGCCCGCCAACGCTAGCCATCGGTCAATTATTTATCCGCGCCCAGCATTTGCTTCATGCTGCGCGCAAAGTTAACTAAGCGCTTCTTTATACTGCGCTTGATTTTGACGTCAATGCCGCCGAACACTATCAACCCTTCAATCACTATAGTGGGTACCTGGCGTCTATGTATAACCGGGGGGAGATCGATGGTGTTGCCACCGAGAATGCAGAAAGCCCGGGATACCACGTTGACGTTTTCCGGCACATAAATATTGTCACCACCAAACAGGCAAAACACTCTGATGGTTACCTGCTGACTGGTAAATACCGCCTGACTAAAATCCAGCTCAGAGCCTCCCATAATACTGACACTGGTGATCTCAGTGGGCACAACCCACGCCCCGGTTCGCGTGCTACCGCCCAGTACACTAAAAATTGTTTCATTTTCAGTCCGCCGACCTGCATCGTAAGTGACATCAAAGGCACTGCTGCGACTGCGCTCATATTCCTTGGATATCTGATGTGGTAAATCCTGCGCCTGCGCTTCGATCTCGGTCGCGTCCGCACTTTCCATCGCAATATCTAGGCGCCGCTCAAAAGCTTCAAGCGACAATGCTCCCTGCCCATAATTATAAATAAGCTTATCAATGACCTGTTCACGTACTTGCTCTATGGGTTGATCCTGCAAAGGTACTGACATATTTAGCATCCTTGTGGCTAATAGATGACTTAAACCGCGGTGGTAACAAGCAATTCCCACACCAAAAGTAAATTCCTTGTTAATCAAAAGATTACAAAAAACCAAACTGAGCCATAAGGTTATTCGGCACAAATAATGGTCAATTAAACCACTTTCTGTGCTTCCCTTATGCTTTTACAGCAAAGGCGATTGGGGCATAGTGGTGATAGACATCCACAACCAGGGAGCGACGTGTGGCCGCTAACACTAAGCAAACCTTTCTACTGCTGTCCCGCGGACAATGGCATAAGAACCTGTCAGCCGAAGACATTCAAATGGCTATCGACGCATTTTATCTTTGGTATGAAGACAATCTGGCTAAGGGCCAATTTGGTCCGGGTTCGCGACTGGACACACAGATCCGCAAAGTATCCAGTCAAGGCATAACCGACGGCCCATTCACCGAAACCAAAGAAGTTATTGGCGGTTATTGGTTTATTCTTGCAGACAACATAGATGAAGCCGCCAAATTGGCCGCTCAGAATCCCTGCATGGCCTGTGGGTTGGAATATGAAATCCGCCCTTTGGATGCCACACCCGCCAATGCGTTAATGACTAGCAATGAAACACCGCAATAAAGTAGACACAGATGCTGCTGTTCATTATTCATCATTCATCGTGACTCTCCGGCCCCCATTATTTTGGGTTTCAGCACAACAGTTTTCGCATTTTTCCTGAACCTAGTGACAGATTGGTTAACCTGGCATTCTCAGCGGACATCTTTCTGTCATCTGTTGCCGAGTGCGGGCTGATATTCTAAGGTTGAATCTTGCAAAGCAGTAATACTTGCCAGTTTGCAAATAGCTGATAGCATGCAGCGGTTTTCGCCTGGTAACAGGCCCGTACCTTGTTCAAAATGGTTCTGCCACTGGCAGGATGGCGTCTAACAAGGGCGCCGGAACACAACTTTAGAGGATAATGCCCTATGTCTCGCGTTTTGATCATTGGCGCCGGTGGTGTCAGTACCGTAACAGTCAAAAAATGTGCTCGTTTACCTGAGCATTTTGATGAAATTTATCTGGCCAGCCGCACTGTGTCGAAATGTGAAGCGCTGCAGCAGGAATGTGGCGCTGACCGGGTCAAGGGCGTATTCGCCGTAGACGCCGACGATGCCAAGCAAGTAGCCGAGCTTATCCGCAAGGTACAACCGGATTTGGTGGTCAACCTGGCCCTGCCTTATCAGGACCTCCCCATCATGGACGCCTGTTTAGAAACCGGCGTGGATTACCTGGATACCGCTAACTACGAACCCAAAGATGAAGCCAAGTTTGAATATTCCTGGCAGTGGGCGTATCAGGAGCGCTTTGAAAAAGCTGGTCTGATGGCACTTTTGGGCAGCGGTTTTGATCCAGGCGTAACCAACGTCTACACCGCTTATGCGGCCAAACACTATTTCGACGAAATCCACTATCTGGATATCGTTGACTGTAACGGCGGCGATCACGGTAAGGCATTTGCCACCAACTTCAACCCGGAAATCAATATCCGTGAAATCACCCAGCGCGGTCGTTTCTGGGAAAACGGCGAGTGGAAAGAAACCGATCCTTTATCAGTACGTGAAGACCTGGATTACCAGAATATCGGTGTTCGTGCTTCTTACCTGATGTTCCACGAAGAGCTGGAATCATTGGTTAAGCACTTCCCTACTCTGAAACGTGCGCGTTTCTGGATGACCTTTGGTGAAGCCTACCTAACCCACCTGCGTGTGCTGGAAGGGATCGGCATGACCAGCATTGCGCCTATCGACTTCCAGGGCCAGCAAATTGTGCCATTGGAATTCCTCAAAGCCGTGCTGCCTAACCCTGGTTCACTTTCTGAGGGCTATGAAGGGCAAACTTGTATCGGTACCTACATCACAGGTATTAAGGATGGCAAAGAGAAGACCATCTTTATCTACAATAACTGTGACCACCATGCCTGCCACGAAGAAGTGGGCGCACAGGCAGTGTCCTACACCACTGGTGTACCGGCAATGATTGGCGCCGCCCTGATGCTCAACGGCACCTGGAAAAAGCCTGGCGTATGGAATATGGAACAGTTCGACCCCGATCCTTTTATGGACATGCTTAACAAGCACGGCCTGCCTTGGCACGTGATTGAGTGCGATAGCCCGTTTAAGAAATAAGGGTTAAAAAGGGCGAATTTATTCGCCCTTTTAGTTAATGGACTTATCCAGTATCAACGTTGAATACTGGTCAGTGAACAGAACATAACCGAGGATGCGGCCTTGAACGATCCGATCATGAATCCACAAATTCCCTCCCCATGCTATGTGTGTGAGGAAAGCAAACTGGAAACCAACCTGCAGTTGATGGAGCGGGTGCAGAAAGAAGCTGGGGTGAATATTATCCTGGCCCTCAAAGGTTTTTCCATGTGGTCCACCTTTCCGTTAGTCGGGCAGTATCTGCAAGGTTGTACCGCCAGTTCAGTATGGGAAGCCAAACTGGCTAAATATGAAATGGGTAAGGAAGTACATGCTTACTCCCCAGCCTATAAGCCGGCGGATATTGATGAGCTGGTTAAGCTGGTTAACCATATCTCCTTTAATAGCCTGGGCCAGTATCAGCGCTATAAAGATCAGGTGGCCGCCGCCGGTATTTCTATGGGTTTGCGCATTAACCCTGAGCACCGCGAAGCAGAAACCGAGTTATATGACCCCAGCGCGCCTGGTTCCCGCTTAGGGATTATGGCTAAGGATTTGGAAGGAGTGGACCTGTCAGGAATTGAAGGCTTCCACGTACACAATTTATGTGAATGTGACTCCTTTGCTGCCGAGCGGACTTTGAAAGCCGTAGAGCAGCGTTTTGCTAAATACCTGCCCAAGCTTAAGTGGTTAAACCTGGGTGGCGGCCATTTGATGACCCGCCAGGGTTATGATGTGGATCATCTGATTGCCACACTTAAAGCCTTCCGTGAAAAATACGACCTGGAAATCATTCTGGAGCCAGGCTCTGCAGTGGCCTGGCAAACCGGTCCTCTGGTGGCCGAAGTGGTAGATATTGTGCACAACGAAGGCCCAATCGCTATTTTGGATATCTCCGCCACTGCGCATATGCCAGATGTACTGGAAATGCCCTACCGCCCGGCCATTCGCGGCGCTGGTCTGCCGCAAGAGAAAGCCTATACCTATAAGCTTGGCGGTAACTCTTGCCTGGCAGGCGATGTCATAGACCTGTATAGCTTCGATCACGAGCTGCAAATCGGTGAACGCATTATCTTTGAAGATATGATTCACTACACTATGGTCAAAACCACCTTCTTTAACGGGGTGGAGCATCCTTCCATTGGTATTTTGCAAAAAGACGGCAGCTTTAAGCTGGTGCGAAAATTCGACTATGAAGATTTTCGCGATAAGTTGTCCTGAAGATAAGACGTTTAGAAAAGCCCCGCCCTGCGGGGCTTTTTATATTCAGCAGACTGGCTTTATCTGTGTCTCTCCATGCGTTTGGAGACAAGGTTTGGCAGTTTAACTACAGCCCCGTCAAGTCACTAGCCATACTGTGTTTTGGCCGTTCAACCATACGATGGGTCTCTATACCCTGATCCAACACGATAATGGTTGGCGTATAGCGCAGCTTGTATTGTTTATACAAGCCACTGGGTTCCTGTTTATTACGATCTACCGGCACCAGTTGCAGCCAGGCAGGGTTAACCTGGGACTCATCCAAGAGTTTCAGTAGTCTGGGCACTTCGCGCTTGCTGTCATGACACCAGTCACCATAAAACACCAATACCCCTTTGCCGCGCAATGCCGTCATCTTGCGCAATTCGTCTCTGCTGGGCACATAAGCCTCGTATTCGGCGCGAAATGCCGGATCTTCAAGCAACAGGCTACGGGATGTTGGCGCAGGGGTGTCGGCTTGCCCGTTTGACCGCTCAGGGGATTGTGAAGGCGCATCCTCTGCGGTCATCATACATCCACTTAACAACAGGAGCAGTGGCACAATAAACTGAACTTTCATTATCTGTCCTTGCAAAAAAGGACGCTCACCTTACCCAATTTAGGCGCATGGGAAAAGCCTTGTCTGGTCGGAGCAAGGCTTATTGAAAAAAACCGTAGTCTGGCTTTGGCCGGCTTCCTCAGACTAAGGTTGCCAGCATATCATCACTGTATTCAACGAGGTTTTCCTGCTTACGCACCTTGGCCACATAGTCCGGATTAGCAATAAAAGGCCGGCCGATAGCAATAAGATCAAATTTATCATCGCCTATGGCCTTAGCCGCCTCAGGCGCACTAAAACCACCAACCCCCACCAGAGTTTTATTGTAACGCTGACGCACATAGGCCGAGGCGCGCCCGCCCAAATAGTCAAACTCCATGCTGTCATCAAAAATACCGATATGCAGATAGGCCAGCTCTCTGTTTTGCAACTCGCCTAACAGATAATCGAAGACCTGACGATCGCGGGCATCCCCCTGCATATTAAAATAGGCCCCTGGCGAGATTCTAAGGGCGGTTTTCTCCCAGCCGATACGCGCTGCAATAGCATCAGTGACTTGCAGTGCAAAGCGACTCATATTTTCTGGCGTGCCACCGTATTCATCAGTGCGCTTGTTGCTATCGTGATGCAGGAACTGGTCAATCAGATAGCCGTTAGCACCATGAATTTCCACCCCATCGAATCCGGCTTCAATGGCATTGGCGGCGGCTTGGGCATAGTCTTCGACTAACTGGTGTATTTCTTCCACACTGGCGGGCTTAGGTGTGACATAAGTCAGGTCACGACGACGGGGCACTGTGCCTTCAACTTTTTCAGCCGAGGGCGCTAATACATCACCGCCACCAAAAAAATGCGGATGTGCCACCCGGCCTGTATGCCAAAGCTGTGCAAATATCTTACCGCCAGCACGATGCACGGCACCGGTGACCTGCTTCCAGCCCTCAATCTGTGCAGCGTTATACAACCCCGGCGTATTGGGATAACCCTGGCCGTCGGGACGAATAATGGTCGCTTCACTGATAATCAGTCCTGCATCGGCACGGCGTGCATAGTAAGCGGCCATATCAGCAGTAGGCACCAGGTCATCGTCGGCCATACAGCGGGTTAACGGCGCCATCAGAATGCGGTTGTTTAGCTCAATCTGGGCATTGAGGCGAAAAGGATGAAAAAGAATGTCCGACATAACGGGCTCCAATTTTGAATGAGCATTCAAGATAGACATTCTTGAACGATCACTCAAGAACTTTTTTGAACAAACGCTCAAATATAGATATATAATCGCCCCGATAGAGGAGATAAAGATGCGCCAGGCTGAATTTGATCGTGAACAGGTATTAAGAAGTGCCCTGAAAGCTTTTCTAAATAAAGGCTATGGCAAAACCAGCATGCAGGATCTGACCAAGGCAACCGGCTTACACCCCGGCTCTATTTATTGTGCCTTTGGTAATAAGCGCGGCTTACTGGTGGCCTCGGTGGAGCAGTACAAAGCGGACAGAGACGCTCAGTTTGCGGCGACGTTTCCAAGCGATGCACCGGTTTTACCTTGCCTTAAACGCTATCTTGATGAACTGGTCAATGAATGCCACAGCTGCGACAGCAGCCGCGCCTGTTTTTTGGTGAAAGCCCTGAACGAAATGGCCGACCAGGATGCAGAATTACAAGCCGAGCTGAGCACCAGTCTGGAGTCTTGGCAGGCCGCCTTAGAGGCGCAAATTCAACGCGCCAAAGACCAGGGCGAACTGGCCGCAGACAAAAACCCGGCAGTGCTTGCCCGTTATCTGGTTATGGGTATCTACGGCCTTAGAACCTACGCGCAAACCCACCCACAGCGCGAGGTACTACAGCAGCTAGCCGACCAGCTTTATTTGAGTATTTGTCACTAGCAGTATCGACTCACAAAGCTTAATGCAGGGGCAGTCTATGCCCAATGACACGCTGGAGCCCTCATCCGCCAGTGGTATCTCCCTGACGTTGTGTTTGCGCGGGAGTCTGGCCAAAGAACTGCCTGTATGCCAGAGTAAAATTACTCACATGCCTATACCCTACCGCAAATGCCGCCGACTTCACCGCTCGGCCCTGATTCTCAATCAGAAATTTTGCCTGGTAAAGACGCTCACGCCTTAGGAACTCCGCAAAGCTACACCCTTGCCTGACCTTAAACAATGATTGCAGACGATACTGACTAAGGCCGATCTTTCTAGCTAAATCCTCCAAACGAAAAGGGAAGGATAAATCGGCCCGCACGAGATTAAGCAACTCCTCAAAACGCTCAGCCTCCCACAAAGGCGCGTCTTTGCCAGCTGCACTTTGCTGCTGTACAAAAGTTTTAATCAGCTCGGCGTAAATTCCCAAGGTCAGGCTCTCCAGCACCATAGACTGCATAATGCCATTGGCACTGGCCGTAAATATCTCAGATGCCATTTTTCGCACCCTGTTCTGATAGCGTATGGTGTGTAAGTTAATGCCTGATTCTGGTACAGCGAGCTTGGCTTTTAGCAGCTCCTTCTCCGCCGAGCCAGCAGAGTTCAGCACCCAGTCAATGTCTGCAGCTACCCCTACATGCCGGATAACCTGTTCCGCTGGAAAATGAAACAAGGTGCCGGGATGACGAACCCGAAATAGCATGGCACTTCGTGCGCAGGATTTATGCCTTTTACCGTCATCACCTTCCATCTCATACTGGCCGGATAACAACAACTGACTACAGAGTAACTTTGGCATAGTTTCTTCTGTTGAGGCCCCCTGAATAACACAGGGTTTCTCCACTCTGAATTCGGCCCGGTATAAATACAACTTGTTGGAAAAGGAGAGCTTATCCAGACGTCCAGTACCGGCCTCTAAGGGAAGAGAAAATGTATTACCGTCAAAATCCCATTGTTGACTTGATAACAGTTTTCTATCCATAAGGCCGTACTCCCAAAGTTTTCTAAAACTACAATAACGCAATATAAGTCTCAGAAAAACAATCTCTTATAAGAGCCCGTATTGATTTGACCCGAAAATAATAAAGGCGCTCAAAAATCATAAAACCATTTAATTGTCTCAATAGTTTCAAATAGTTACATTTTTCATCTGTGGTCGTTATGGAATTAGTCGCACTATGTATCAATTCCCACAGAATCCTGTTTCAAGCTCCGTTCAGCCTGCCAATCCAGTTCGTCGTTCCTTGTTGGCGAAAGCAGTACAACTAGCACTTAGCAGCACTCTGCTTGTTCCAGCTATTAGCCTTGCCAATCCAGAAGGTGCGAATGTCCTTCACGGCGATATTCAAATAGAAGTCGACGGCAATAAAATGCGTATAGACCAGTTAAGTCAGCTGGGCATTGTCAACTGGGACAGCTTTTCTATCGGTGAAAGTGAGCAACTGGACATCCAGCAACTTGGGTTAGACTCCGCACTGCTCAACCGGGTAACAGGGGCTGACCCCTCCGAGCTTTTAGGTCGTTTGAGTGCCAATGGCCGGGTTTATGTAGTCAATCCAAATGGGGTTTTGGTGGGGGAAGGGGCGCACATAAACACCGCCGAGTTTATTGCCTCGACCTTGGATATTGCTGATGCAGACTTCCTCTCTGCCGGCGTCAATACCTTTAGTGGTGACAGTAACGCTCCTGTTATCAACTTGGGTAGCATTACCGCCGACTCCGGTGATGTCATTCTGATTGCCCAGGTGGTTGAAAACGCTGGCCATATCAAAGCAGCCCAAGGCACGGGGGCACTGGCTGCCGGCAACAAAGTCCTATATCGCCCCGAAGCAGAGCAAAAAATATTTATCGAGTCAGGCCTAGCGCAGACACACCATAGCGGTGTAACCAATCAAGGCTGGATTGAGGCCGCCGAAGCAGAGCTAAAAGCGGCCGGTGGTTCAGTCTATGAACTCGCCATAAACCAAAGCGGTATCATTCGCGCTACTGGTGTAACAGAGCAACAAGGACGGGTAATACTCACTGCCGACGCTGGCAGCATTCTTCATAGCGGTGAAATCAGTGCACACCGCCATGATGGCCATGGCGGCGAGGTTTATATCGGTGGCGGATATCAAGGAAAGGACAGCAACCTTGCTAATGCAAGCACTGTGCAGGTAACAGAAACCGCCAGCATAGATGTAGCAGCGCAATCTTCCCAAGGTAACGGAGGGACGGCCATTGTTTGGGCCGATCAACAAACGGATTTTTTTGGTCAGATATTTGGACAAGGCGGTGCAACTCAAGGCGATGGGGCGTTTGCTGAAGTCTCAGGCAAGCACACCCTGAATTATTGGGGACAGGCTTTCCTCAATGCCACAAATGGCCGTGTTGGTACGCTGTTACTGGATCCAGACAAAGCCGTAATCAGCACCGCAACAGATGATCAGAGTAATGGTATTTTCAACAATCTAGTACTGGAAACCAATCTCGGTAATGCCAATGTGATTGTCAACTCCTCAGGCTGGGGAGACGGTATGAACAGCTTTGGGGATATTGAAGTCAATGCCCCGGTTAGCTGGAGTAGCGCCAATACTCTGACATTGCAGGCCAATGGTGCCATCTTGATCAATGCAGATATTACGGCCAGTGCAGGTAACCTTGATTTTCAGGCTGGCTTCCATGACATGATGCCGGGAAATGCCATTACGCTAAACGCGGCGAATAGTATTAGTGCGCAAACACTTAGTCTGGGCCAGAATGCAGACGCCGTGCTACCAGGAATGAATCCACTTCCTCCTAATTCACGCCAATTAAGAGCTATTGACCTGGCTGGCCGCCTGAGCCTGGCAACCCTGGATATCAAAGTTGAAAACCTTGGGATCGACAGAGTTGATATCACCCACAGTCAAAATGCCATTCAAACCCTCACCAGTTCAGTGACAACAGGAGACATAACCAATGGCCTGACTCTGATAAACGGGAATCACCCCTTGTTGGTGAGTGGTCAATTCAATACAGGCTATAACGCTGACTTGACGATTCATACCGGTGGTGATTTAACCTTAAACTCAGGGACCCTACTCAGCAGCACAAATAACGGCAACATCATCCTGGCCAGCAGCAGTGGCAGCTTTACCAATCAAGCTGGTGCCACAGCCTTACAGCCGGGTAGCAGTGGGCGTTTTTTAGTGTATTCCGACGACCCGGCCAACATGACCCCTGGCGGCCTCATTGCCAAGCCGGTTTACGACAAACATATCAATACTGATACACCCAATAGTATCAGTGCCAGTGGTAATCGCTTTTTATATTCTTTAGCGCCAGTACTGACTCTCACCGCTGATGACCTGACTCGCGGGCAAGGCAGCGCCAATCCAGCCTTAACCTTTAGCCTCAGCGGATTGGTTGGTGGCGACTTAATAAGTGATGCATTCAGCGGCGCGCCAGCCTTAACAACCAGCGCAGATGCCAGCTCGCCTATTGGCAGCTATAGCATCAACATCAACCAGGGCAGCTTGGTCTTATCTGACTACAACTACGGTCTGAACCTGGTAGATGGTCTACTCAACGTGACGGGCGATAAAATACTCTTTATCACCGCCGACGATATCAATCGTTTCTTTGGTGACCCCAACCCTGACTTCACTGCGACTTACAGTGGATTTCAAGGGACTGACAATGCCAGCTTGCTGGATGGCTTCAGCATTAACTTTAGTACCGCCGCTACCTCTCAATCAGATGTCGGTACCTATGACATTATCCCTTCAGGTGCCGCCACAGTAAGCGATTACAGCATTACTTATCAAAACGGTACGCTCACCATCAACCCCAGATTACTGACCATTCGTGCTGATAACTATCAAATCGACTTTTTGGACGATGCGCCTACTTATACCGCTAGTTTTAATGGCTTAGCCAACTTCCACACTCCGGCCCATTTTGGAGGATTAGTCTTTACCCCCCCTAGCATAACGGGCGCGGGGAGTTATCAGATTGGTGTGCATGGCGTAACTGATCCCAATTACAGCATCAATTTTCTCCCCGGCACTCTGACTGTCAATCCAAGAACAATTCAGGCCCATATTGCCAACGCCAGCAAAGTATACGGCCAGACCAATCCGGCCTTCTCCATATCCTTTTCTAACCTGGCAGGCCATCATCACAGTATCATTGACACCAGTGGGCTGACATTTAGCACCGCCGCCAGCCGCTACTCTGATATTGGCAAGTATCGGATTTACGCCCATGGCATCAGTGACAGTAATTTCATCATTAATTACCAAACCGGAAATCTGCAAGTATTGCCGGCCAGCTTGGTGATACAGGGCGACTGGATAAACCGTACTTATGGCGATCCGAATCCAGCATTAACCTATAGCGTAAATGGTTTGCTGGGCACTGATACCCTAAGTGATGCAGTAACGAATTTCAGTATCTCCACCTTGGCAGATATCTATTCAGATGTCGGTGCCTACGGCATAAACTTAGAGGGTCAGAGCACAGGGAACTACCAGGTACAGTTTATTGATGGCCGCCTGAACATTCAGCACGCCATCCTTAATCAGGTTCTCATAGCCGATGCCAACCGCGTTTTTGGCGACTCAAACCCGGTCTTTTCCATGCAAGTCGATGGATTGAAAAACGGTGACACCCTGGCTGATCTCAACTTCGAATTGTTCAGCAATGCTAATCCAGGCTCATCGGTGGGCACTTACACTATTCATGCCCGCTTTATTAATGATGGTAATTATGTGGTGTCGCCACTGGCCGTAAACCCCGGTACGCTGACAATCCAACCTAGGCCCCTGACCATCACGGCAAACGACATTAGCCGAGAATATGGCTTAGCCAATCCAGAATTTAGCGCTAGCTTTGATGGGCTAGCGCCATTCCACAGCGCCGCTGATATTCAGGGTTTAACGTTCTGGACACCGGCGAATATATCTTCCCACGTTATGGACTACGGCCTGAATCTCAACGTCGGTTTCAACCCCAATTACGCTATTACGCTGCAAAGCGGTACCTTATCGGTCACCCCCGCCCCCATTTATTTCGAGACCTTTAATACCCAGACTTATTACGGTGATAACCCAAATGCCGTGGCCGTAGCTAACTACAAGAGTGGACTGAGAAACGGTGATAGCTATGCTTCGCTGGGAATTCAGGTGGACGCCGGAGGGGCAATTAATGCGGGGGTGCATCCGGTCAACATCAGCCTTAGCAATGCAAACTATAGGGTAGCGGCCCATAACGGCACCATCGAAATTCTTCCGCGCCCTATCACCTTGTCTATCATGGGCCGCAGCCGCATGTATGGTGACGCCTTCAGCCAGCCTCTGCTGGTCACAACGGGAGGTTATGGGTTGGTCGACCCTCAGGATGAGGTGTTTGCCTTCACTAACCTCCCATCAATCGATGCTGATGTAGATACCTATCTGGTTGGCGCAGAGCTAATTAACCCAAATTACTCCCTGCTGCATGTAGACCAAGGGATAGTCACTGTGACACCACGCATTATCGCTATTAAACCGGTAAACGCGGGGCATACGTATGGTGATGTATTCAGTGGCACCGACTACCTGGTAACGGGCGCATTTGGTTTGGCTCCCTTTCATCAGATTGACGACATCGTCGCCGATAGCCACTACATTCAATTTACCCGCGGTGTTCATCATGGCTTTACTTACGCCTATGAGCGTATTGGCGAAGGAGAAGGTGCTGACTTTTTACAAAGTCTGCTGGATGCAAGTCCCACCTTCGGTCAGCAGATTACTCCTGGCGGGTATCAGGTAAAGGCATTGTTCACCGACACAGCACTGAGAAACTACCATATCATCAGCGCCCCGGGTGCCCTGTCGGTGGTCCCTAGGCCGGTGACAGTTAACGTGCAAGACGCAGAGGGCATTCGCAATCAATTTATCAATGCTGTGCTGGCCAGCGTGGATAATCTGGCTCCTCAGGATGTGGGGTTGAGTGCCTTCAGTCTGTTCCCGGATCTACGTTTTGAGTTACTACCTTTCGACGCAGAACCCAAAACGCAAAAAGCCATAGAAGTCGTTGATGTACCTCTAGCCCCGGCTCTGACCGATGAAGAGTTCTTAGCTCGTTATCAGCCGGCTCAGTCCCAACCCACAGACACGCAGCAGGATAGTGGTCTGCCACAAAATGGGCCCGTTACTGTAGATACGCCGGATACCGATTCCACGGTTATTCCCATTGAGATCAAAGTAGATGATCCTGAAGGCTCAGTGATAACCATCACCCCTTTGGATGAGATTTCGGTCTCTACCACTCAAATTGTAACTATCTATGATGGCAACACCACAACGCATGATAGGGAAGCACAGCAAGACAGTCGCCTGACCACAGAGACTCTGACTATCAGGCCCATCTTCATGGCCAATGATAACTATGTAGTAACAGCGGTGAATCTTGGCACTATGACCATTCACCCAGATCCTAAAGAAGTGGCCGCAGCCAAGGAAGAGCAGCGTCTGGAGGCATTACACAACCTGCTCTACGATCCCAGCTATACATCGGGTGACCTGACTATTCACACCAATATGGCGCTGGGATTTACCAGAGAAACCATTCCTGTTGCCATTGATGCCCTTGATTGGATCATCAATATGCAAAGAGAACAAGGCAGCAATATGTTGTGGGAACTGATCAAAAGCAAGATGCCGATCAGGGATCAGAACCGTGGTTATCGCCATACACTGGAGTTATTTATAGCTGACCTGCATATCAACCCAGATACGCAGGCATTCATGACCCAGATCATGAAAGATTATGCCCACGCGATGATGCGCGGCGATATTCAGGCCTCGACACCGGCCCAACAGCTTTACAAAGCAAAACTGGAAAGCTACATGGGCGCCGCCAAAGAGGGCTTTGCGCGTAAAATAGAGAAAAACATCGAGGCCTATAAAAACAGAAATAGTCCCGCGTCACGTGAACTGTTTGAGCGAAATCAGTTGCTAAAAGACAATCGAGCACAGCTAGACACGACCCTGTCACAATTGCAAAGCACGCTCGAGGACCTGGAGGCCCTCAAAGACAGCGATGGCAATATTTTAGATGCCGCCGCACAAAGCTTATTGCAGGCCCGAGCGGATCTGCTTTCACAGGCCTTGGCTGAACTGGAAGCCAAGCACCAACAAATAAAAAGCCCGGAAGCTATTCAGGCCAGACTCACTGCAATTCAAGCCTTAGGAGGTGGCATCAATATGGCTGACACCTTATTAGGTGGTGACATCCCCTATAAGGACATTGTCAATGATTCCCTTACAGAGATGGCCGAGGAGAGCATCAGTCTGATTGCTTCTAACAGCGTGGCACAGGCCAGTAGCACTGGCGCCATTATTGCGGCCAACGCTGGTCTCTTAGCAAGCAGCACCAACCTTATTATTTCTCAGAGCGCCAATGAAGCACTTAAAGTCGCAGCGCAAGGCAGTCTCGAGTTCCTTGAGGAAGTGGGCGAGGAGGTGGTTGAAAAAGCCGTGAAAAAAGGCGTGAAAACCTTGGTCAAAAAAGGCGCCAGTAAAGTCCTGTCAAAAATATTTATCCATGCCACTAGAGAATCGATAAAAGGCGGAGCGTCCTTGTTATCAACCCACGCAGGGGCATTGTCCGGCGCCATGAATGGCATAGGCTTTGGTTTGTCCGTTGGCATATCCCGGGCCATCATCATTGCCGAATTGGCCGATGGTGAAGCTTTTGCCAACCAACTGACCGAAAACGCCAGTAGCCGCAACTTGAATCTGGTGGCTGATAAAATGGAAGGTTACCAGGCCACGGCCAACGAAAATACCGCCGTACAAATCGACAACACACTTTTTAAACTTGGCTTTGCAGCCATGATGAGCGGCCAGCCACCAGCCGAACTTTCCAGCGGTTACAACATTATATGATGCCCATGAAAACAAAAAACATGCTCCTCAGCTTAGCGCTGGTGAGCCAGTTTAGTGCCGCTGAGCCAACAGAACAGCAAGACGCAAGCCTGACAATTCCTCATCTTGGTGCGCAGCCGGGGGAAAAGGTGCTGGTGGAACGTTTTAATCAATTGGATTTGGTGGGGAGTGACGATTTGCCTTACCCAACCGATCTGAGCGAGCCGCTGCATTTGAGCCAGGTACCAGAGGTTTTTACCCGCCCTGATTTTGAGTTGCTGTTGCTCGACTATATAGCACAACCTATTTCCCAGCCGTCGCTTAACCGCCTCACCAGGTCTATCCGCCTGTACCTGGCCGGTGAAGGTGCCCCCTATTCCCTTGTCTATCTGCCGGAGCAAGATATTACTGACGGCAGGGTTAGGGTGGTCGTTAAACCCACTCGTATCAATGCTATTGAAGTTCAGGGCAACCAATATTTTGATAGCCAGTCTTACCTCAAGGATCTGCCACTAAAGGCGGGAGATATTCTTGACACTCAGGATTTGCAACCCGCTATTGAATCCTTAAATAGCAGTGACTACCGCAATGTCAGCATCAAACTCAGGCGGGGGACAGAGCCCGGCACCACAGACCTGATACTACTGACTCAAGAACAAAAACCCTGGCAAGTATTCGTTGGTTACAACGACTCTGGCAGCCTGGCGACGGATGAAGACAGGCTGACCACAGGTTTTAGCTTGGGTCATCTTTTTAGCACGGATCACCAATTTTCCATGCAATGGTCAAGTGATCCCCAAGCACAGTATTCACGTTCCTTGTCGTTCAACTATCAATTACCACTCGATGCAACACGTAACTTAAGCTTTATCGGTAGTTACAGTGAGTCCGAGGCCCAAGTGCCTGAGCCGATGGAAATGCAAGGCAAAAGCTGGCAAGTGGGGGCCCGTATGGACTGGTCACTACCAAACGTCGGACAATTTCAGCAAAACCTAGAAATGGCATTGGACTTTAAGGCCAGTGATAACAACCTGGATTTTATTCTGCCACCTTTTACCATTGCTGTGACTGACAACCTGACCGAAATTCTGCAGTTTGGCTTAACTTACGGATTAGTGTTGCCCGATTCATACGGCTACACGCAGGGCAGTATTAATCTGATCCTGTCTCCCGGCGGTCTAACCCATCACAATCAGGATGATGACTTTGCCGCTACCCGGGCCGGCGCCGAATCAGACTATCTTTACGCACGTCTGGACATATTGCGTGCCATATCACTGAATGCCATAGTTGATGGCCTAAGTTGGCAGTTAAAGGGGGCTTACCAACAAGCTTCAGGTAACCTGCTGGGAAGTGAGCGTTTTTCTGCGGGAGGACAGGGAACAGTAAGAGGCTATGAGCAAGGCGAAGTCATTGGTGACGAAGGCCTGCTACTTAGCCAGGAGCTTAAGCTTCCTCCCTTTTCTGTTGCCCAATGGCTTGGTTATGGCCAGCAGGATCAACTGGGATTTTACTTATTTCAGGACTTTGCCCGCACCTGGAATGTAGAGCCACTACAAGGCGAGCGAGCCTTTAAATTGCATAGCCTGGGGGCTGGTTTACGCTATTACTATGGACGTAATTTGTCTGCGCACCTGGCCTATGGCTGGCAACAACGCCAAAGCGGCAGCTCAGACAGCGGTGACCGCCAACGGCTTAATCTTAATTTTCGCTTCAGTTATTAGCGATCATCTGTTTTTCCTGTAGAGATTCCAACAAAAAATCCGGCCCCTAAGAGCCGGATTTTTTACTTTCAATAACAGCTTAATAATAGATATTAAGCTGATACACAGCCATTACTCTGTGGCGGGATACAAGCTATCCCACCACTGTGGCTGGCCTTTGAGGTGTTTATCAAAATACGCCAGCATTGTTGCCCACCAATGGAAGGTCTTCTCACGGGCCAGAATATGGTGGTTGTCGCCTTTGTACTCCACCAGATCCACATCCTTACCTAACAGCTTCAGCGCGGTATACATATTCTGACTCTCGCCTGGCGGCACGTTGGTATCCGCATCACCATGGATAAGTAACATAGGATTGCTGACCTTATCAGCATGGAATACCGGGCTATGCTGGCTGTACAGATCGGTATTATTCCAGGGGAAACTGCCACGCGACGCCACACCCGAATACATGGCGCCCCACCAGCCCTGCCCCCAGTAGCTGGTCAGGTTAGAGATGCCGGCATGAGAAATAGACGCGGCAAACATATCCGTCTGGGTGGCCAGATACATGGTCATAAAGCCGCCATATGAAGCACCAAGGTGGCCGACTTTATCGGCATCTACAAAGGGATGCGCGGCCAAAAAGGCCTTAGTACCGTCAATGATGTCTTTAGCGGTATAGTCACCCCAGGCGTTAACATGCTTGGCAGAAAAGTCCTGACCAAAGCCATATGTGCCGGTAGGCTGCAACACATACACTACATAACCATTGGCTGCCCAGTGGTTAAAGGGGTAGCGGCCGGTAAAGGCGCGGCTGACCGGCGCGGTGCCACCGTAGTAATACACCAGGGCTGGATACTTAGCGGCTTTATCCAGATCGTGCGGCAGGTATACCCGCCCCTCGATAGTCACACCCTCGGCATTAACAAAGTTAAATTCCTCAAGTTGGGGAATACGGGTATCGGCGTAGCTGCCCATTGAATCCCACAGCTTTTCGGCTTTGCGTCCAACCCGCTGCTTAAACATGGCCTGTGGGCTGGATGCTGTTGTACCGGCATATAGAAGTTCGGCTTTATCATCTGGCGTTGCTGCCCAATAGCGCACCACATCCAACTGTTCAGACAGCTCCTGATACTTGCCTTTACTCACATCGAACAGGAACAGCGGCGAGCGGTCAGCCTTAGATACCGATAACAGCAGGTCATCGTTATCCTGTACTTGCATGCTACTGATGGCTGGATCAAAGTCTTTGGATAAGGCTTTAATCTGCTCACCCTGATAATCCATATGATACAGCTGGCCGTCGTAGTCATTGGCAACCAAGCCAGCACTGAGGTTAAGTCCAACACCACCGGCAAAGTTTGGCCCACCAATCACATACAGACCATTTTTGGCATATTTTGCATCGTTAAAGGCCAGATAGTCGCCAATCTTGCGCTCTGTGCCACTGGTCAGCTCCAGTTCAAACAATGCGGTTTTACCGTGCGGCGGCTGACTGTAATCCACTACCGAACGGGAAAACAGCAAGGTTCCGCGTTTTACGTCGCTATCCAGCAGATGGCTACTGGCGCTGTCTTTGGTGAGCTGACGAATCATACCGCTGGCAATATCCAGCACGTATAGCTGACTGTTGTCACGCCAACCGCTCCAGCGATCTTCCAGCGCCTGGAAATGCTTAACCAGCTTACCGTCGTCTTTACCTTCTTTATTCCAGCTAAACACCACCTGACTATTACCCACAAAAGTAAAGCCGCTGGCGTCTTTTAGTTCTGCGGTTAGGGTTGTTTTTTGCTGATTCTTCAGATTCAGTAATTGCAGCTTATTGTCTTTGCTAAATAACAAGTGCTGGTTATCGGGACTAAATACCGCACCGGAAGGGCGGCCGTCCCAGCGCTGCACAACCTGCATACCATCCAGCTTTACCAATTCGGTGCGGCTATCGGGGCTGTCGCCCTTGTCATCATTAAAGCTTTTGTAACTGACCAGTGCATAATCACCGTTATCAGACAGGCTCAAACCAGAGACCACTTCCGCATCGAAAAGCTGCTTGGCCGACAAACGCTTATTCCCTTGGGTTTGGCTGACTTGATCGCTGTCGGTTTTACCGACAAAGTCGAATGCCAAGGCTTCATCCGTCTTGCTGCCTGAAGCCAGCACAAACAAACTGTGCTCCCCGGTGGTCATCGTCAGCGTAAAGCCCTTATCCCCTTTTGCCAGCTTTTCACCGTTAAGATACAGGCTGGGTTTCTCAAGCCCCGTTACCACCAGTTCCCCTTGGGTATAGCGATCAACGCTTAACTGCGTTTTGTATAATGACAAGGCTTTCTCGTCGGGGGTGAATTGGCTTAATGACTGCCAATTGTAGGCCTTACCGAACAGCTTAACCTTGCTCGCCTTATCATTGGCCAGACGGGTTTGCAGATTATGATAAATGGCGTCCTGATGCGGGCCATCCTGCAGCAGACCTGCATCAACCGGCCCCAGAGCCTGAATATTGTCGTTATGTAAAGGTGCAGCCACCAGCGGAGCAGAAAACGCCACCAACAGTGCCAGAATAGTTTTTTTCATTGTTGTCCTTGATAGCAAATCACTATTGCAACCAAGAGCATATCAAAGGGGATAAAGTGGGGCTAACTCAATGCGCCGGGCACGACAATTCGCTAGAGAAACAACCCAGAATACTGGATAACGGGAATCGCTAATTCTCCCAGAAAGGATGCAGCCTATTGCGGCTTGTGTGCCGCAGGCAAAGACTGCCCCACCGGACGACATTGTGTCAGGGCAAAAATACGTGCATAAAATGCGAATATCTGTTGCATAAAACCTCTCAGACCACAGTATTGATAGCCTAATATTTTACGCCTCTGGAAATTTTTTGTTGTTTTATTACAGTTATTTGTTTTTTATCTTTTTGATCGCTGATAACAAATTTCAAACAAGTGACAAATAAACCATGAAATACAACAAATTAATGTGCAACCAGATAGAAAGGGGGGAACCGCCTCCCATTCAGAATGAAAATAAGTGAAATTTAATTACCGTTTTTGCGGCGACGACATAACAAGTAATACCACAATCCCGTGACAAACAACGGCAATGGTATTAAACCAGCTACAAGCAACACCAATCGATAGCTCTCGCCACCCACAGCCGCCATATGCAACGGATACATCAAATTATAAAAACGTTGGCCAGTACCGAAGTCATCGGCTAGTTGAGCGGCAATAACCCGTTGCCCGTCCGCCTCAAGCATTAAGCGAGAACGACCGTTAGGGTGCCATTCGTTTATTGACTTGGCTCGCAGGGAAATTGCGTCTGATTCGTCACTGCGCAGACTCAGCAGGCGAAACTCCATCTGTGGCCAATAATCAACAGCGCTGTTTAATGCAGCCTGCCAATCTGTTACCGCCAGTGGCTGAGGGGTAACGGTAACGGATTGAGCCACAGTCGGCGGATCATTCAATAGCCAGCTAAGTAGCGGACGAACCTGAGCGGAGAAGATCAGCGCCAGAGCAGTAAGCAAGGCCAGTAGTTGCAAGGGAGAAGATAAACTAGCAATACTGGTATGCCATTGGCGCAGTGTACGTAAGTCGGCTTTAGGACTGGGCAGACGCCACAATTGACGGCGAAAATGTCGCGGCCACCACTGTACAAGCCCAGCGACAAACATAACCAATACGCCCAAGCCCAGATAACCCATGACCAGCCTGCCGTCTTTACCGGTCAGCAGATGTAAGTGGAAATCGTATAGCCAACCGATAAGGTCACTGTGGGCCGCTCTTATCAGCCTGAGATTAGCCTGATGATCATAATAATGGCGATCATCACTATGGGTAACCGCTTCCAGCCAGGGAGCCTCAGCCTCCGGTAATTTAATGTAGCGAAAGCGAGGGTCGGCTTGCAGTTGATTGACCAGCGGCCCCCAGATACTAATATCCGTCACCAATTCAATCTCCCTTAACTCTGGGTATTGAATGCGTAACAAGGGATTTTTATACAGCAGCAAAGCACCGCTAAGGCTAACCAGCAGAAGATAAATGCCAAGCCATAGCCCTAACCAGCGGTGCAGTTGCCGCGCGCTCATCTAGTATTATCCAGCCAGGAAAACTCCGGCCCCTTAACCAGGTATCCCACCACCATCACAGCCATTAAAATGCGTGCTGCCAGGTCAGACTAAGCGTTCTGCCCATACCGGCAAAATGGCTGCTGGCGGCCGGATTGGTTTGCGAGTGATACGTGATGTACTGTTTGTCAGTCAGGTTATCCAGGCCCAGCGTCAGACTCCCCCACTTGGCATGCTGATAGCGCAGCGAGGCATCTAGCGTCAGGTACCCGTCAAAATCATTACTGGCATTAAAGTCCATATCAAACAAACGGTTCATCTGAATACGGCTACTCAGAGCGCTTGTCCAGCTTTGCTGCCAGTACAGATTTAAGCGCTCGGGTGCCACATTCACACCACCAAGATCCGACTCCACCACACCGTCACCATCGCTGTCATACTGACCTTGAGTGCGGGCATAACTGGCGCCAATCAGGCTGTTGCTATTCAGGTAAACCTGCGCTTGCAGTTCAAAGCCGGAGATGTCGGTTTTTTCCCGCTTAACGGAGAAAATACCATCGGCATCCGGCTGCAAACGTGAACCTAAATCTGAGTCAGACTGAAAATAACTGCTTTGTAAATTCAGCCAGTTGTTGCTGTATTCCAGACCAATTTCTCGGTTGTCGGATACCACAGGCTGTAAACTCAGGAAGGAGGTGACCGACATGCCCGGCTTATTGATACCGCGCAGCACCCTACCCACATCCGGCATGCTGAAGCCTTCACTGTAGCTGGCGAACAAACGCAGTTCAGGGGTTATCTGATACACCACGCCCAGATTTTGCAACAGCTCATTGAAACTCGGCTCACCACCTTCCACAAAGGTGCTGTTGTAGCTGGCTAAGGTGGTAAAATCATCCACCTTAAGCTTGCCGTATTCGTAGCGGGCACCAATATTAAATACCCAGTCATCGATACCGTCATAGCGAAGCTGAACAAAAGGTGCCAGGTTATTAAATTTGGCCGCTGGTACCCATTTACGGCCGGTCAGCGCCAGTTCCTGATAGGTTTCATCCGACAGCCAGTCAAATCCGGTGACAAGGTCCAGATCCGTACCGGCCAGATTCTGCTTAAACCAAGTCAGACGGCTACCGTATTTCTCAGACTTATTCTGAGACTGGTCATACAGATTGTCACCGTAGGTCGGATCCTGGAAGGCGGCAAAACGACCACCGCCATAAAGCGCCGCAAAGTCCTGCACAAACAACTGCCAGGTTAACTGCCCGCCAAAAAACGCCTGGTGCTGGTAGTCGAGGGACGCGGTGGTGACTTTATTCTGCGGGGCTTCGCCATCAATTTGCCCTTTAATCGCAGTGGTTGGCAATCCCAAAACAGGATCACCCGCCACAGACAGATAATCGCCATTTCCCTGAATATCGAAATGGTTCACCATCAACTGCAGGCTTTGTTCTTCGCTCATCTGCTGGCGGACTTTAATGAACAAATCCTGGCTTTTGGAATCCTGGGTGTCCCCTTGCGTACCATCAACACCGATAAGTTCGCCATTGCCATCGCGATACATACCTGTGCTGGTTAATGACACCCCGGCCACCAGTTCGGTGGACTCACCGCCGTGGCTAAACAAGTAGCTGGCCTTATAGCTTTGACTGTCGCTGCCTGTAGGGGTTGAGAATCCCGCACTGAGCTGATGGGGCTTTTCGCCCGCCGATTTAGTCACAATATTAATGATACCGCCACTGGCGCCCATGCCTTGGATGGCATTGGCACCGCGAATCACTTCGATACGCTCAATCATGGCCGGATCAATGGTTTTACCATCCCGGGAGCCATTGCGCAGAGGGTTTGATTGAGGAACACCGTCAATCATATACAGAGGTTCACGACCACGCAGAGTTTCACCGGCGGCGGTCAATTTCTGACGGCTGGGTGAAAAGCCGGGTAACAAGTTACCCAATATTTGCGATAAATCCTGGGTATGCGCGAGCTGAGCCTGAATTTCTTCCTGACTAATCAGACTAATGGCCGCTGGCACGGTGCTAACAGGGTAAGCACCACGGGTTGCCGTTACCGATACACGTTCAATATCATCCGCTGCGTGTACAACTGAGGTGACGGCGAGAAGTGGAACAAGAAATTTGCCAGACATGGAAAGAAACCATTAATGAGAAGGATTCGCATTTTATCACCAGTTCTGACAGGGTCAATGACAAAGCCGCCTCTTTTCCGTTCCAGCGGCCCTAATTTGAAGTTATTCCAGCACCACTTTCATCACACCACCTTTATACAAACCTAAGTACAAGACTTCCTTGCCCTGCTCTCGGCGACTGGCCATGCTGTAAACGCCGCCAAACAAGCTATTATCGGCATGCTGATAGTTCTGCCAGTTCTTCCCCCCATCACGGCTGATTTCAAGAATCAGACTCTGTGGGTTGTCGTAATCTTTGCTCCAGCCGGCGGTATACATCACATCAGGATTCTGACTATCCAGCAGTAAACCAAAGTAAAAACGATAGTTGTCATTGGTGCGCAGCACTTGCCAGCTCTGACCATAGTCACTGCTTTGGATCAAGCCCCCCTCACCGGTTATAAACACACGCTCGGGATCAGAGGGATGCATAACAATGGATTTGACAACACTGGGGGCAGGCAACAAATCGACAATATCCGGGTAGTTCTGTTCGGCCAGTGTTTCGATATCCAATTTTCGCAGAATGATATTTTCGATAGCGCCCTGACCGCCATACCAGACATCCGGCTTGCTGGGATGTACCGTTAGTGCTGACATACCGCGGGCAAAGCCATTCCATCCTCCGGCTAACAAACGCCAATTGCGGCCTCTGTCTTCCGATACCGCCAGTACATCATAACCCACGCCATATAGCTTGCCCTGATGCACAGCCAGCCTAAATGCGGGTTCACCGCTCATATCGCTAAAATTATGTGTCAGTACTTCCCAACTCAGGCCATCATCCTTGCTCTCAGCCAACAGACTTTTATCTTTTTGCATGGCGCTGATAAGCAAGTGACGTTCGCCGTAGCGCACTATATCCAACACCTGCCAGTCGGCCTGACTACGAAGCAGCCACTGGTCATCCTCAAGGAGGTAAACACCTGCATTGGTTGCGGCATAAACCGTTGATTCTGTCGCTAACAACTGATTCACAATCTTGCCCTGCAAACCACTTTGGGCAAAGGTAGGTTGGGGGATGGTTGGCGTCGGGTTGGGTTTTGGTCCTTCTAGCGACCCGCCCCCAGAGCCGCAGGCCAACAGCATAAAACCGCTAAGTGCAAAACAACAGGTCCGATAGGTATTGATCCAGCTCATTCGATTCTCTCCATTGAAGATGTTCAGCATAATCCCTGCAAGCCGTTGTTATCATGGAATAATTTGTGAACAAATGTAATGCTTATTTTGCGACTGCTAAGTCTTGGAAAATCCAAGAGGCTCACTAACGGTTGATAATGTAAGCCGGCCATGTTGCCAGGGTCACGTGGCGCAGAGTATGTGTCAGTTAGGTAAAGACCAAAAAACGGCACTCAGGGTGCCGTTTTTTAACGCGTTGAGATTAACTATCAGCCTTGCAGAGGCAGAATCTTCAATTCCACACGACGATTACGCTGGCGGTTTGCATCACTGTTATTATCAATAAGCGGCTGATACTCACCTAATCCCACAGTAGTAATACGGCGATAATCAACTTGTTGGCCAAGCAGGAAGTTCTTCACAGAGTTAGCCCGAGCTTCAGAGAGCTTCTGGTTGCTTTCGGCACTACCAACATCATCGGTATGCCCTTCAACCATTAAGGTCGTTTTGGGGTATTTGTTCAGTACTTTGGCCACATCTTCCAATACCGGGTTAAATCCCTGAGAGATACCGGCACTGCCGGTTGCAAAAGTGATGTTACCAGGCAGTTGCAGTCTTAGGTTGTCACCTTCACGATATACTTGCACGCCGCTGCCGGCCAACTCATCACGAAACTCCTGCTCTTGCTGGTCCATATAGTTGCCAATGGCGGCCCCGGCCAAAGCACCTACCGCAGCACCCCAGACATAACGACTTTTGGCATTGTCACCGGTGGCTTTACCCAGCAAAGCCCCCGCCACAGCACCAATGGCCGCACCTTTTTGAGTATTGTTGGCTGTCGTCTGACATCCCGTCAGCGCCAAGGCCGAAACGGTGAATAATATAAGAACTTTCTGCATGACAACTCCGTGCAATTTATGAAAACAGGGTCAGATTACCGCATCAGACTTAATCAAGCCTGAACAGTGTAGAACAATTTAGAACGTATTGATCATATCGGATTTCCAAGGATAGATTATGCCGATAGAATCACTGCAGTATTTATTTTCATAACTGGGGAAGAGCCAATGCTTACAGCACAAGAAGCGCTAGACAGACTCAAACTGGGCAACAAACGTTTTGTTGCAGGAGAAAGCGAGCTGGAAAAACTGGTCAATGAAAACCGCAGAGATAAGCTTATCAGCAGTCAGGCACCTTTTGCCGTCATTATTGGCTGCTCAGATTCAAGAGTGCCGGTTGAAATCGTTTTTGATCAGGGCTTGGGCGATCTTTTTGTGATTCGGGTAGCAGGTAATATCGTGGCGCCATCGCAAATCGGTAGCGTCGAATTTGCTGCCGAACAGTTTGGCACCCGTTTAGTGGTCGTCATGGGGCACAGCAAGTGTGGCGCCGTACATGCCACGCTGGAACAGCTTCAACGTCCCACTGACGCCCCGTCCAAAAACCTGGGTTCCATCGTTAAACGCATTCGCCCCGCAGTAGAAGCGCTGGTCTACACTGACCTGCGAAATGATCAAAAAGCGCTGGCAGAACAGGCCATTCGAGCCAATGTCAGGATGTCAGTGAACACCTTAAGCGCTGGCTCTGCCGTATTAGAAAACCTGATTAAAAATGACGGGCTGATGGTGGTGGGTGCTGAATACTCACTGGAAACCGGGCAAGTACATTTCTTCGATAACTAAGTGTCTATGCGGCGGCCTGTTTATCAGGTCGCCAACTGCTGGAAACGGCAGCGATAGGCATTATCCACCCGAAATCTGTCGCCGGATTTCAGAGACACCAGCAACTCTCCTGAAGCCCCGGTAGATGCACAGTTCATATGATTAAGGTTAATAATGATCGATGAACTGATACGGCAAAACGACTTTGGATTTAGCTGTCTTTCAACGCCCAATAGACTATGCCGCCCAACCACTGACTCTCGCAGGGTATGCAAACAAACGTAATCTCCCGCTTCCTCAACCCAGTTAATTTGATGATGGGGCACCTTGCGCCAGTGTTCACCGTTTTTTACCCGCACAACATCATTTGAGGATGCAGCAGAATACTCCACAGTATTCTTTTCCCCACACTGGCTTGAAGTCAGGCACAGACTAAAGTCCGCCTGCGGATGTGCAGAGGAGCGGATAAAATCCATTAAGGTGTAAGGACACAAGGGCTTTAATAAATAGCCGTCACAAAGCTGGGAAAATTGCTGCCGCAGGTCGGAAGCACTAACCAGAATGGCTTTGGTGTGTAGCAGCCCTTGTGCCCGCATAGCGCGAATAACTTCATCACCGCGCATCAGGGGCATCTCAACATCGAGAATCACCAGATCAGGGCGCTGGGCCAGAATCCCTTCCAAAGCCTGTTTTCCATCTGCATAAGCGCCAACCACACTCACCCCAGGCAGCAAGGCCAGTTGGCCTGCCAATCCTTCACGTGCCAGCACTTCATCATCGGCAATAATAACAGATAGGTTGTTCATCAGTTTTGTTCGAATGGAAGACTAATGCGAACACCAAACCCATTCGGATCAACCACATAGAGTTTCAATGATTGTTTATCCTGATATAGCACTTGTAGCCTGTCTGTAATATTTTGTAATCCGACACCTTCCTGGTTGACCTCGGAAAGCTCGGTCAACGGCCCGTTGTCTTCCACCTGCAAATATAAATGCGCATCGACCACCCAGGCTTCCACCACAATTTTTCCGCCCCGGGACATTTTCGCAATGGCATGTTTAATGGCATTCTCAATTAACGGTTGTATCAGCAAGCTGGGCACCAAGGCAAACTCCGCATCAGGGTGTACGTGAAGCTTAACTTCCAACCGCTCTCCGAAGCGGGTTTTCTCAATATCCAGATATAGCATCAAGGCGCTTATCTCTTCATGTAACCGAATCTTCTTCTCCGGGTCAGTATCCAAAGAGAAACGCAGAAAGGTCGACAACTGACTTAACATGCGGTTGCAGCGCTGCTTATCATCTCGCATGACGAGCGTTGAAACGGCATTAAGACTGTTAAATAAGAAATGAGGATTAATTTGGTAGCGCAGCATACGAATCTGCGCCAGATGGCTCAAACGGGCCGCCTGATACCGCTGCCCTTGGGCATCCACTAAACGAAAATGGTAATTGATGCCAAAGTACAAACTGCACCACACCATAATGATAAAGAAGGAGGTGCTGACCATCATAAACAGATGTACCCATTCAAACCCTGGAATGGTCTGCAGGGCAAAAACATCTTCCCCTCTGGCAAAATGCAGCAACAGGTTTTTAGGCACGGTCCAGAGTACAGAAAGCAAGGCACTGACACCGAGAATCATGATGCCAAGCCATAAAGGCCGCATATGCATACAATGTCGGAACAAATACCTTAGTGGTATAGTTAACAGCATCCCTATCAGGGTGATAGGGATTAGCAGATAGACAATGCTATAACCAAAGTAGTTGTAGCTACCAAACAGAAACAGATTGTCGAAAACTAACACCAGATAATAAAAGAGCCAGCCACTAATATGTAGCAGCCAAAAATTGGGCTTTTTTAAAAAAGCTTCGTTAACCTTTCCCAGTTCCTGACATTCAAAAGACTCACTCACCCGCATCTAACCCTAACATCTGAAATAAGGGCTTACGGTAGGTGTTGCCGATGCGTACTTCGTCCTTGTTGGCCATCTCCAGGGTACTGTAACGACCCAGTTCGCTATTGATGGCATCAAGATACTGAATATTAACCATGGCCGAACGATGGATACGAACAAACTTGTCAGGATCCAGAAGTTGCTCAATGGCCGTCATCGATTCTCTGTGCAGGTAGGTACGATGTTGACAATGTAACTCTAGGTAATTACCCGCCCCTTTTATCCAGATAATGTCACGAGTCTTAATAAACTGAACCTGACCATTGGTTCGCACCGCTAAGATATCCCGGTTTGGGCTGCTTAATGTCAATTTCCGATGCAACTTTTCCAGAATGCGATCAAATCGTCCGTCATCAAAGGGTTTAAGCAAATAATCATCGGCTTCTATCTCAAATGCCTTATGGGCATGCTGAGAATATGCTGTAGTAAAAACCCAACGGGTATTAAGTGCTGAATTTAGCTCGGTTGCCAGATTAATACCGCTGCCACCGATGATTTCTACATCCATAAAGCAGACTTGCGGCCGCTTTTCCAGCAACAATGCCCGGGCATCTGAATAACTGTCGGCCTCAGCCACCACTTTCCAGTTCCCGCGCTGAGCAATTAACCTGGTAAGACGCTCCCGGGCTAGCTCCTCATCATCAACCACCATGCATGTGAACATGTTTTCCCCACAACTTCTTGTTACTGCTTATATTTATATCAACCATCAGAATACCAACCCGCTTTTGCTGTTTGCGCCAGAAAGCCCCACTGTGGCAGCACTTTTATCCATCGTTGTTATCGACGTGCAGTACATTTACGACTTATTTACACTCCTGTGATTCTGCAACAGCACAAAAAAAAAGCCAAGGCACAGGCCTTGGCTTTGTTGTTACAGGGATTAACTAAATTAGAATGACACTTTCATGCCCAGGTACAAGCGACGTGGCTCAACCCAGTTCATGGCTTCGCCGAAGTTTTTCGCGCCATCTCCTTTCAACAAGTCCTGCTCACGTATAACCGCTTGATTATCCAACGCGTTAAAGACATCCAGGAAGAACTCAGCCTTGTAGATATCAATATCCATGCTGTATTTAACCCGTAAATCCAGGACGCCATACGATGGCGTTACATGAGAGCCTACGGCACCGTCCTTAATCCAGGTGTCAACCAGACCACCATAGTTGTAAGCATCCTCTTTATCGATTAGCACAGGTAAATGACGGCCACTGGCCGAGAAGGTTTCGCTGTAACGTAACCCTGAGTTCCAGTTATAAACCGCGCCAATTTCTATGCCGTTATCGAAGAAATAGGAGGCTGCAATCTTGAACTGGTTAGCAATATTGCCTGGCTGCTTACCATACTGGTTAGGCGCGCGAGGGTCGAGTACGCTCCAGTCACCCTGATAATCGGCGTTACTGTCTGAGTTGGTATTACCTTCCGCATCATTATGCGTAAAAGAGGCCAACATCTGCCAGTTATCGGTGCGGTGCTTACGGAAAGCCAGTTCATAACCTTTGTATTTACGTACACCGCCTGCCAGGGTGCCAATCACATAGTTTGTCCCCGGCTTTTTCGTGAAGCCGAAATAAGATAGTGGCAACTCCAGGAAGGTTCCGGCGTACTTACCCGTTTCGGAGTACAACCCCAAATCATAATCTTCCAGGATATCGCTGGTTTCACGGTCCGTATAGGTCACCGACACACTCATATCATCCAGAATGCTCTGCTGATAACCAATCATAAATTCATCGGTATAAGGTGTTTTGGTGCTAGGGGCGAATAAGGCATCCGCTGGTCCACGCTCACGATAGGTCACCCATTTCTCACCGATATGGATCTGTTCACTTAGCACAGTACCGGCTTTATTACCGGCAAAGGAGGTCATATTGGTACGAACGGGATCATAATAGCGCCCGGTAAATGCCCAGACCTTGCTCTCGCCGTCGCCATTGATGTCATATACCACACTCAAGCGCGGTGCATATTCCCAGTCGAAAGTGAATATTTTGGAGCCATCGTTGGCAAAATGCGACCATCTTTCCGCTCTTACTCCACCACTAACGGTCAAATTATCCAGCGTCCAGGTATCTTGCAGATAGAAAATCTGGCCCTTGGTTTCAAACTGAGAGGCCGCCTGGAAGGACTGCATTACGCGATATGAGTTAATCTGGTTGTCAGGGTTACCGTCTGTGCTGTCAAAAGTAATAGCACTTACCTCATCAACACTCAATTCACCATTATTATCTGTATCCAGTAACCCCATAAAATAGGCCGAGTCACTGCTACCTTTGATACCGCTGATAATCCTATCCATATCAGTATCGGTGAACTCTACCGAGCCTACCCAATCGCCATCCAAATACTCCCCTAAGGTAATACCAGCATTAGATGTTGCTATAGAGCTATATTGTGTATCGGTATAGAGCTGGTTGCTATAGTTCTCGTTCTTCTCTCTTTCGTAGCCAAACTCAATCTTATGCTCACCCAAATCGGTATACAGATAGTATTCCAGATTCAAGTACATATTCTCTTTGTTACGAAAACGTGTTGTGTTGGCACCCAAACCACCGCGCAAAGTATCAGCCTTGGTCGGATCGCCCCCTAAATAGGCCACATCGTTACGAGTGGTTTGGTCGGCGGCCACATCCGTCAGTTCGCCTTCGTGAGACATAAAGCCAGCAGACAGAATCAAATCATCCCATGAATGGGTATAATCAATTTTGTAGTTATCGCCGCCCTGGGTACGAACCCGATCACGGTTATTTGGTGTATTGGCATCGTCCGTACCACTGATATCAGTGGGGTCATTAAAGTATGTGAACGTCAGACGGTCATCATCGGTGGCCTGCCAGGTCACTTTAGCAAAACCCAGTTTTTCTTCGCTCTCGACAGAACGCATCAGATTTCCCGTTTCCGGGTCAGCAACATCGGAGTCTTCGTTTTTAATCTGATAAGAGGCGAAGAACCAAAGTTTATCTTTGATAATGGGGCCGCCCAAGGTCACTGCCGCATCAAAGTTACTAAAGCTCTTCTCGCGAGACCCATCATTCTTATAATCAGATACCAGGCTATCATTCTGCATATAGTAGTTAATTGAGCCATGGAACTCGTTACTACCAGATTTAGTTACCACGCGGGATACTAAACCTGCACCACCGGCATATTTAGCCGGAACACCACCGGTAATAATTTGCTGTTCCTGAATAATTTCGGAGTTGAAGTTAGCGCCGAAAGTACCAGTGGAGTTATCCGTTACGTTAACGCCATCAATATAATAAACGTTATCGGAAGAGCTGCCCGCACTACCATTGCGCGGATCAGGGATATCTGAATAGTTAACCCCGGATTTAGATGACGGGTTGTTACCTGCACTAGGTTTAACCCCTGGCACTAGCTGCAGGTAGCTTTGATAGCTACGCCCTGTTGGTAAAGACTCGGTCAAATCCAAGGTGATATCGGTTGCCACTACGGAGGATGTGGTATCCATCGCTGCAACTTGCTTACCTGTCACTTCGATTTTTTCGAAGTTTTCACTGGAAACCTGATAGTTCAGGCTTAAGCTTTTACCGGTAACCACGCGGACGTTGTTCGCCACCAAAGGCTGATAGCCTTGCCCGGTAATATTCACTTCGTATTTAGTAGAAGCGTCCAAGCCAACCAGACGCACATTACCCTCTGCATCTGAAACCGCTTCTTTCTCTGTCAAACTGTCAGGGGTCCTAACTTTAACAACAGCACCAGCAACGGGTTTACCGTTGTTATCAACGATACTAATACGTAAACCGCCGGTATCAGCCAGTACGCTGGTTGAAAAGCTCAATGCCGCGGCGACCGCTAAGGCAGTCAGGCGCCTATTGAATTTTGCTCTCATGTCACATCTCCTGTGGAGTTATTATTGATTTCCATCGGCGCACAACTACGCCGATTATGGCCACGCTATCAGCGTGCCACCCACAGGGGCTGACTCAGTGACAAAACACACAATTTCGAATGTAAAATGCCCAGATAAGATGGTAAAAAACTATCTAACCCAGGGACGAAAGGCGCAGATTAAGGGAGCTAATAACAGGGAAGCATAAAGGGGCAATGGCACCTCAGGCACCATTACCCACATAAGCTCAAGACTCGAACAAGTCCTGATGTAATACCTTGATAACGTCGGTACTGTCTTCGTCTTTTACCAAAAAAGAGATATTGTGAGGGTTGGCGCCGTAACAGATAAGGCGCAAGTTAAACTCACTGACTGCATTAAAGATGCGACTGGAAACGCCGGCAGCACTATGCATATTATTGCCGACCACAGTCACCAGGTCGTAGCCCTCTTCGACAGTCACTTCACTGATTTGTTTTAAATCTTCGATAGTGGCTTTATTCAACCTGGCTCGAACCGAATTAGGCGGATTATCTATCGTCAGTGATACGGCGATCTCTGAGGTGGTAACCAAGTCTACGCTCAGATGATGACTGGCCAGTATTTCAAATACCTGCTGTAAAAAGCCAGAGGCGTACAACATGCTCGGGGTTTTAACCGTGACCAGCACTTGGTCTTTTCTGCGTGTCAATGCCCGGTAATAGGGTTCCTGCTCACAGTTCTTCACAATCCAGGTGCCGCCCTTATCTGGCTCGCGACTGGATCCAACAAATACCCTGATGTTCTTTCTGACCGCTGGCACCATAGTGGCAGGATGCAGCACCTTGGCACCGAATGTGGCCATCTCTGCCGCTTCTTCAAAGCTCAGTTCAGGCAGTGGCCTGGCTTTATCGGTAATACGGGGATCTGTGGTGTAAACGCCGATAACATCGGTCCAGATTTCACATGTATCGGCTTGCAGCGCTTCGGCCAACAAAGCCGCGGTATAATCAGAGCCGCCGCGTCCCAATGTCGTGGTATTGTCTTGCTCATCGGAACCGATAAAGCCCTGAGTCACCAATACCGTCGCAGCCAACTCGGGCTGCATCAATTTCTCACTCTGGGCGGCAATCAGACTGATATCAGGTTCAGCCTGACCATATTCACTGTCGGTTTTAATCACTTTACGGGCATCGAAGTTTGCGGCAGGTTGGCCCATTTGACAGAGCAACTCGGCAAACATCAGTGACGACATACGTTCGCCCAACGACAAAATGGCGTCCTTTAAATCCGGACGATGCAAAATTTCTTCATGACAGGCCAACTCTCGTAACTGACCAAGCAGTTCATTCAGTTTCGCCTCAACAGGAGCTGGAGAGTTCAATCCGCTCAGGATAGAAAACTCAATCTCTTCAACCTTAGCAATCAGCGCATTGATTTGCTCAAAGGTCAGTTCTTCATTAGCCAACTGCACCAGGTAATTCGTAACACCAGCTGCCGCACTGACAACTACAACCCGGGTCGCCGGATTGTCGATAACGATACGCGCACAGTTGCGCATCGCGTCAATATTCGCGACGCTGGTTCCGCCAAATTTGGCAATATTGAGTGACATAGCTCCCCCCACAAACAAAATCATCCCGATGTTCGGCGCACAGAGAAGGTACAGCAGTCTTGCTGAACCACCACCCAGAGGAATTTTCATTCATAAAAAATGAAATATTATGCAAAACAGAAAACCTGAATTTTCTACTCACATAAGGGTCTGGGCCAAGCATGATAGCGTCTATTCACCCTGTGACAATGAAAATATTCGCTATAAGGCATGCCAAATTTTATCTGGGCTGTGCTTATCTTTTGAATATAGATTTTATTCAAAAGATAAGTACGGCTCGAAACATGAATCTACGCAAAAACACGTGACAGAAACATAAAGATATAAAGAGCCAAACGGGTTTAGTCACAAAACAACGGGAAGTCTAGGTTCAGGATCTTTATCAATTGGATGATTGGCTGGCATGGCGCTTTAAACGCGCATCAATAAACTGCTTAACAGAAGGGGGCTTGCTGCATTTCACCATACCGCCGGCTATCCCCATTAGTACCGCAGCCACCTTATTGCCAGTTGAATCACAATTGGCCTCAACCATCAAGGCTTGCATACGCTTTTCATCTTCACTCAACCGCTCGCTGAAGTCAGGAATGTCCCCAATAGGATTCTCACGTTGTTGCCGGAACTGCCGCGCTGCCTGTTCCGCCACTTGCTGCTGTTGCTGCGCCTGCCAGCCACGCAGATGGCGCTGTGCCATGGACATATGTTCACTTGTGCCGCCCAGTACCTTGCCGGCTTCAGGGGCTGACTCAGTCTCGGCGACAGGCGCCTTTGGTTCAACCACGTTGGTATCAACCACCTCAGTTTTATTTACCTCTGGAACTGGCTGCAAAGCCGGCTTTGCCATTTTAGGCGGTGTTGGCTTTGTGGCTATATCCATTGTCGCCGCTGGCTCTTGAAGCGGCTCAGCTTCAATGCCTTTTTCCGTCGGCTCAGGCGGCAAAGGCGCAGTTATGGGAGGTGGGATCCACAGTCGCGCCTTGATAACCTGTTCTGTTTTGTTCGGTCTGGAAGGGGAGTTTTGTTGCAGCAGGATAAACGCCAGCAGCGCATGTGCCAGCACAGATATTCCTATCCATGGCCACAAAGCTGGCAGCTTGGCACTGTTGACTTCCTGCTGCAAAATCATTCCGCGACAATAAAATATGCCATGTAGATTACGCGCACGTTAAGAAAGTTCATTCCTAGCCGTCAGTTACAAACTACCGTGATAACTTTCTAGTCGGAAAAGTACGGCTATTTTGCAGCAAAGGTCCGTAATCTGTCACCCGACATCCGATAGCCAATCCACTCCGAAAGCGGCTCAGCCCCCAATGATTCGTAAAACGCTCTGGATGGCGTGTTCCAATCCAGACAACTCCACTCAAAACGCCCGCATTCTTTGTCAACCGCAATACCCGCAAGATGTTTCAGCAGCGCCACCCCATAGCCCTTGCCACGCTTAGCGGGAGAGACATACAGGTCTTCCAGATACAAACCGGGCTTAGCCAACCAAGTTGAGTAATTGTAGAAATACACCGCAAAGCCAACCGCTTCACCACCCTGCTCAGCAATCAGGCCATATACGCCAGATTGTTCACCAAACATACTGTCTTGAATGGTTTCCAGCGTGGCCTTCACTTCATGCTCAGCCTTCTCATAGATGGCCAGTTCTCGAATAAAGTGCAAGATAGTGGCGGCATCTTCGCGCTGCGCAGCCCTGATATTGAAGTTTGTCATACATGCTCTCTGTTATAGGTCTAGGCGGGCAATATTAACCGATTAATTAACTGCACCTGGTGCATACTATGCACATTCTCATGAACAATATTCATATAGATGCGACTACAACAGCTCGATCTGAATCTGCTTTTACTTTTTGATGCCTTGTACCGACATGGCTCAGTAAACCTTGCCGCGGAAGAGCTTTGCCTAAGCCAATCGGCCTTTAGTCACGGATTAGCAAGGTTACGGCAGCGCCTTGACGATGACCTCTTTGTCAGAACAGGTAAGCACATGCAGCCCACGCCCAGAGCCATTAAGCTAGCAGCCGGTCTGCATCAGGCTCTGCCTTTGCTGGACGCCGCGCTTAGCGACAATTCCAGCTTTGAGCCATTACATAGTAAGCAAGAGTTCACCCTGGCGGCCACCGACTACACCGAATTCCACTTGCTCCCTTCTCTTACCTGCCAATTGGCTACTCTGGCCCCCGGCATTCGCTTGAAGCTGTTGCCTGCCAGTCGCGTCGGTGCTGAGCGGCAACTGGAAGACAGCAACATCGATTTTGTGCTTGGGTTTACCCACGATGATAAAAAGTACCCCGGCGTGGAATCACTCAGTTGGTATCAAGGCAGTTATTGCACCCTGGCCAAAGCAGGACATCCAGCCCTGAAAAAAGGCCTGGACATGCAGACATTTCTGTCCCTTTCACACATCCGCATTTCGCCCTGGGGAGAGCGCTCAGGTATAGTTGATAAAGAGTTGCACAAGCGAGGGCTTAGCCGCCATGTGGCAGTGCAGCTTCCCAGTGCCTTGGCAGCAGCGTTTTTGGCCGTACAAAGTGATTACTTGCTAACACTGCCCAGACATATCGCTGATACCGTACTTAAGCATTTGGATATTGAGCTGTTTGCACCGCCCTTACCTATTCCCGACTATCGTTTAAAACTCTACTGGCACAAGGTAAACAAGGACAAGCCCGCACATCGTTGGCTGCGCGAACAAATTGCAACAATAAGTAAAGCGGCAGAATAATAAACGGGGCCGAAGGGCCCCGCTTGTGAATCAGTGGTGATGACCACCCAACTGTACTTCCAATAGCTCGACATTGCCGTTGAAATTCAGGCTTTTCACCTCATCATCCTTTTCAACATTAACCAGGTTTTCCTGCTCCGGCCAGATGTCACGCAAGGCATTATGCTTTACCGACAACGCCTCCAGGGTAACCGGGGTCGGCGTCTCCTGATACACCCAAAAGAATTTCCCTTCGGTCTCAAAGCCCACCGCACCTAAGGGTAAGGCTTGCCCGTCACGCATCAGGGCAAAACGCTCCGCCACATATTCAGCAAACTGACGTTGGGTTTGTTCAGACCCAATGATATCCGCCTCTTTACCAAATATTTCCTTTACCGCATGTTCAGCATCATGCAGGTAAAAGCGATGCATAACCTCAATATGCTCGGTCCGGGGATTAAACAATACCTTAGTCACCGAGGCTTTTTGCTGGTGAGCCAGGCTGGCAAATGCCGCCAGCACCAGGCTGACGGCAATAAGCAGTTTAACGTGCTGCTTGATCATTAGTTGTTCTTCTCGTCCTTGTCGGTTTTTAACTCGGTCTTGATATCCTGCATGATATCGCGGCTAACCTTAGCCTTGGACTTCTCAGATTTATAGGCCTCAACACGGGAAGGCACAATACGTCGGGGATAGAGGTTGTTCTCTATGTCCGCGTCGGCGGTTTCCCAACGAGGGTCCACTTCTACCTGCGTCAGCTCTTTACCCTTATCAGTGACAATCAGCTTCTTCACTTCTTTGGGGCTGCGACGCCAGATCTCGGCAGGAATGCGCATGGTTTCACTACTGCCATCGGCATAATCCAGCTTCAGGATAATGGGCATCACCAAACCACCAACATTGGAGAATTCCAGCACATAGTAGTTCTTGTCTTCTTTTACCGCGCGCTCAAGGGTTTCACGCTCCCAGTCTTCCAAATCCTTGATGAACTTGTTGTACTTGTTGCGCTCTTTGTTGGTCACGGTCCAGCGGTCATGTTCGTCATAGAAGTCTTTCAGATCTTCATTCAGTTCACGCCACTCACGGATACCTTCTTTACGGTTATTTTCCAGGCTCATGGACAATGGCTTATCCAGATCCTGGGCTTTATCACGAGCAAAATCGATGTCCGGATTTTCGGTATCCAAACGCAGCTTGTAGACTTTATCTAACGAGATATCTACATGATCAGTGCTGTAGAACCAGCCACGCCAGAACCAATCAAGGTCAACACCGCTGGCCTCTTCCATAGTACGGAAGAAATCTGCCGGCGTGGGGCGTTTATACAACCAGCGACGCGCATACTCTTTGAAAGCAAAATCAAACAGCTCTCGGCCCAAAATAGTTTCACGCAAAATGGTTAGCGCCGCAGCGGGCTTAGTGTAGGCATTAGGGCCAAGACGCAATACGGAGTCAGACTGAGTCATAATTGGCACTTGGGTGCTGGACACCATGTAATCCACAATTTCAGAAGGCTCAATCCCCCAAGGCATATCGGAGTCCCATTCACGTCCGGCCACACCGTCCAGGAAGCTATTCAGGCCTTCGTCCATCCAGGTCCACTGACGCTCATCCGAGTTAACCAACATAGGGAAATAAATATGCCCGATTTCATGGATAACCACGCCAATCAGGAAACGTTTTTCCGCCTGGGTATAAGTACGGCTACCATCATCCTGCAAGGTGGTACGCGGGCCGTTGAACGTGATCATGGGATATTCCATCCCACCTACCGGGCCATTTACTGACTGAGCCACCGGATAGGGATAGTCAAAGGAGAAGCGTGAGTATACTTCCATGGTATGCACCACAGCTTCGGTGGAATATTTCTTCCACAGATCGCCACCTTCTTTCGGATAGAAAGACATCGCCATCACCAATGGCTGCGTATCGCCGCCCTGCTGATAACCTTTGGCATCCCACATAAACTTACGCGATGACGCCCAGGCAAAATCTCTTACCTTATCGGCTTTAAAACGCCAGGTTTTGGTTTTGCTGGTGCCTTCTTTTTCGTTTTCCAGCGCCTCTTCAGCGGTTACAACAAACACCGGGCGCTTGGCCTTTTCGGCCTCTTTGAGGCGCTTTCTCTGTTCGCGGGTCAACACCTTATCGGCGTTTTGCAAACTACCTGTGGCCGCTACGATGTGGTCGGCAGGCACGGTAATCTCTACGTCGTAATTACCAAACTCAAGGGTGAACTCGCCGCGACCGAGGAATTCTTTATTAGTCCAGGCTTCATAGTCAGTGTAAGCATGCAAACGCGGGAACCATTGAGCCAGCTGGAAAATATCATTGCCACCTTCACGGGCATCCTTGGGGAAATGCTCGTAACCACCGCGAGCCGAAACTGCATTCTCTTCCACTATGTTGTAAGCGTAAGTTAGCGAGAACTGAGTGGACTGACCGGGCTTTAGCGGCTGGTTCAGATCAATACGCATATTGGTACCCACCAAGGTCACTTTCAGCGGCTTACCATTACCGTCCTTAACGTCTTTAATCACATAACCTAATTCATTGTCGGCCATAAAGTGTTGGCGGCGCAGTTCATCCAGGCTAAGACGTGCCGGCTTTTTACCATCTCCCGCAGACGTCGCCGGACCACGACGACCAATGCCAGCAAAAGCTGTCGTCAGCTCGGCCATAGAATCGGATTTGAAAATATTCTGATCCAGCTGCAGCCAAAGATAACGCAGGGTATCCGGTGAATTATTCTGGTAAGTCACCTGTTGGCTTGCTTCCAGTCGGCGCTTGTCTTCCAACAACTTCGCCTGAATTTTGTAATCTACCTGCTGCTGCCAGTATTGATGACCTGGCTCTCCTGCGGCATTTCGATACACGTTGGGAGTGGGCAGCACTTCATCAAGCTGACGAAATTTGTCCTCGAAATCGCCTTTAGTCTGACGGATAGCGTCAGCACTGGCTTGCAGACTGCAAAGCAAGGCTGCAGAGATAAGCAATGGTCTTAACATGGAATGTCCAAAAACTTGTTGGCAAAATGTCGACGGGGTGGGTGTGCTCTACGGCTCCTCATTCCCCGGGCGCAAGACGCCAGACTACCCCACAAGCCATAAAAAAATAACCAGCCAGCGCCAGATAAATCGGCCAATGGTCTAGGAAAAGAGATAAAGGGGGCTGAAATTCCTGCAAAGCTACTTTTCTCAACTACGCTGAAGTCAGGGAATGTGAAGGAATTAGGATGCGCTGCGCTTTTTTCTCCCTGTCAGCAGGACTTATCAGTAGTTATTTACTCGGCCAGGATATGACCACCGAACCTCATTTTATCTGGGCGGTAAACGATGCCCCACCCTTTCATATTCTGCAAGGAAAGTACCAAGGACAAGGTTTTTGTGATGTTTTAACCCAGCAACTACAAGATTCATTGAGCGGCCATCACGAAGTGATGTACCTGCCCCCAGCCAGAATTGCCAAACTACGCGAGCAAGGTGCGCCCTTATGCTTTCCCTGCATGATAAAGCGTGCAGACACCTTAGATACCACCTATTCCCATGCCACCTTGTATTATGAACCTCACCAACTTTTTACCAGCCCGGACGCAGCAGCCCAATTGCAGGCTAAACATGGTCGACCAATATCACTGACCACCCTGTTGCAGGATCCCGAATTTTCTTTTGTCAGACCCTTAGGACGGCAATACGGTGAACATCTGCAACCCTTGCTGAATAACTACGCCGATAAGGATAAACGGCATATACAATTGGCCGGCGAAGCACCAACAATGACCATGCTACGCCTGGTCACAGCGAAGAAACTGGATTACAGCCTGGACTATCCGGTTATTGGCCGCTACTTCGAGCTAACCACCCGCCTCCCCCTCGCCTATCTGCCGATTGCTGAAAACCGGCACAGTGCCATTATCGGTGCAGTGGGATGCAGTAATAGTGAATGGGGAGAGAAGGCAATTGGCCGTATTAATGAGGCATTACCCAGCGTACTTCGCTCAGCCGCCTATTTGCACAATTTGGAGTTTTGGTTTGCTGATGCCAGCCCGGAGTTCTGGCATCAGTATCAACGGCGGGTATTAAGTCAGTCGCCAGAGCAACAGATTAAGATTTCAAACTAAACCTGCGTCTCAACGCCACCAGCATCCCCGCAAGCAAAACACCCCAGCTTAGACTACCGCCAGAGCTGGAACTTTCAGACGTTGGCAACTGGTTAATCAGGGTATTTGGAACAGGATTAAGCTCCGGATGCGTATTAATGGCGGCGTCCACTACCACTATATCGGTAATCAGCACCAGGTTTTCGCCTGCGATATCAGCGTCGGCATCGCTGTAATGGCGCAGCGGCATATTACGGAATCCCGCACCTTTGTTAAAGGTAGGCAGAGCGGCAATCGCATCCACTACTTGCATACCATCCCCCAACACCTGACCAAACACGGTGAAACCATGGTTTTGTAAATCCAGGTTGGCACTGTTGTCTTCCAGGTTAATAAACCACTCGGAGGTGGCGCTGTCCGGATCATTCGCTTGCTTAGCCATGGCGATAGTACCGCGTACATTGGACAACTTAGGTTCATTGACGACAGACGGCCCTTTACTCAGGGTGTTAAGCGGCAGCTCACCGTCAAACTGGTACCCACCCGCCTGAATAATAAAATCATCCATGGAACGGTGGACTACATTATTGAAATAAGCGCCGGATTTTACGTAGCCAAGAAAGTTTTCCACTGTTTTTGGGGTTTTGCTGTCATACAGGTTGACCTTGAAATTCCCCATGACGGTTTGTACTTCAACCACAGTAGCCTGTGCAGACCAAGCAGACAGTGCCAGTAAACCCGTTCCCAGGACAAGATTAAGATGACGCGATAACTTCATTGGCGCTTTCCCACTAAGTATAAGAATTAACTCAAAAGGAAAGCTTAAGCGGGTGGCAAGGGAAAAACCTTATCAGTTTGTGTTCTTTTGTGTTTGCCTGTAGCACAGGGACGAACAAGTTCGCCCCATACTTTATACTTTTGCCAGACGATTAAATCGCCAGGTTAGTAATACTCCAAGCCCGGCAAGCAACAAGACCAAGGCCAGTGGTAATGGGTATTGCGCCGTTGGCTTTGCCACAAACGCTGGAAAGGCATTGAAATCATCAGCGTCCATTTGCCGATCAGCGAACAGATAAGGGTAAACAAACTCGCGTAATTGGCGATGAAAGTCACGGATCTGCTCAAGGTACGCAAAATACGCCTGACTATCTGTTCCTGCCATTGCATACAGGTAGCGCTGCAACAACAAACTGGGAGACAGCAAACTGATCTTGTCCAGTTGCCTATCTCTGGCCTGATGTTCCATCAGATAAGCCTGCCATTTATCCTCAACCGCCTGGTCACTTAAATGCTGCATGGCAAAGTACCACTTCCAGTGAAAGCGCCCGCTGAAATCAAGCTGCTCTGTGAACTGCGGATAATGCTCAGCAAAGTCAACCAATGCCTGATGCATATCCTGATCCCAACCGTTATTCATCACCAGACGCTGTTCAACCGCCGCTTTCAAAGGCAACTGTGCGTCAAAGGAGCGGCCTTGCTGTAAGTGCACCAACCCCGGTAGTAATACAGCTAAGAGCAACCACACAGATAGGAAAGCCAGGTTGTTGTACAGAGAATCACGATTCAGGCTGATAATCAGCCCTGCGATCAAAAACCACAGCAAACAATAGAGCAAGCTGATACCGATAAAGGCCACGAAAAGGCCGTCTAGCGGTAGCCCTACCACCACAGCAGCCACAACGAATAACAGGCAAACCAGCAAGGCAACCAGAGCAAAACGAAGCAACAGCGCCCTAATGATAAGTCGCGCTCCGGTGTGCGCAGACAAGGCGTTAAGCATTCGCCAGCGGCCACTTTGCCGTTCTTCTGACAGCAAACTGACCGTAACAATGCCGACCAGAATGGGTAACAGATAGGCCAGCACAAAGCCAAGGTCAAACCCGCCCGCCCGGCTTCTGGCTGGATTGATCAGTTCGCGGCCGTAGATCTGCCCCTGCAAAGCCAAAGCCTGCAGACGCATGGCCGTTAGTCGATACTGACTTTGACCTGAGAACAATGCCGCCCAAGGTGACAACTGCCATTGAGTAGGCACCGACGCATAATAGGCCAGTGATCCCACTTCCGGGATTTGCGCGGCGCCACTGATTTGCTCTTTCTCCTTATCAAAAAGCAAAGCGGTGTTCTGTTGGTCCTGCATTTGCTTGTCATAGTTAAACGCTCCCAAATAAACCGCCAGCAGGCCACTTAATAAAAACACCAGCAGGCTGAGGTTATTGGCCTTGCCGCTGAACATGCGTCTGAGCTCAAATTTAAACACGGACATACGCCCTCCTTTGTACAGTCGGCAACCACAGCAATATCAGCAACATCCCAAACAGAAGCAACGCAGATAACGTCGCTCTGCCCATCCCAGACAGAGACCAGCTTAAGGCAGGAAAGGCATAGTGAAAGGCAGGAAATGTCTGCCAGTAACTGGCGGACAGACGCTGCCCACGGTCATCGTGATAATCCACTTCCTCAACATGCAGCTTATTGAGCTGTTGAATGCGGGCATAACGATGCGACTCAGCTTGTTGCTCGAAGTCAAAGAAGTGACGACTATCGGTGCCACTTAACGCCATGCTCAGATCCCGCGCTGCCAGATAGGGATTCAACCAGTAAAAATGGCCGACAAAGGCTTGTTGCTGGGCAAATCGCTGCAACTGTGCCTGGTAGTGGCGATCATAAATCTCCGCGGTAATCCGCTCCCCTTCTTGCATCACCAAACCTCGGTAGTTGACCGGCAGATCCTCAACACGCGTCACCCCATACTGAGCCAGTATGCGCTCTTTAAACGCGTTGAAATGCGGATCATCAGGATTGTGACTGTTGCCTGTTTTACGCACCTCGGATTTTACTGTCTGGGTAAAATCGTTTCGTTTCAAATGCGGATACAAGGTCTCAGCGCTATCGGCCAGTACGCGCGGCATCAGAACCGTTAACACAAACCACAAGGTCACTAATACACTCAAAGACTGACGTGAGGTGGATGACAGTAAAGAGCACAGCAGAATTAAGGCCACCCAAATCAGGCAGTACAGCAGATAAACAGCCAACAAAAGTAAACAACGCCACCACTGCTGGATGTCAGTCCCCACCTCAGAAAAAGCCGCTAGCAGCAAGGTCGCACAGAATACCGGCAGTATAAAAGCCAGGGAAAGCAGCAGATATGCCAGTGCTTTGCCCACCAGCAATTGCCGGAAACTAACGCCCAGCGAAACCAGTTGCTGTAAGGTGCCACTGTCTTTCTCACCACTTAGGCTGGCAAACCCCATGGCAATTAACAGCAATGGCCATATCAGCAGTAAGGTATTGGCTACCGACAACTCGGAAAACCTGAGTAGCAGTTCGGCATTGTCATCTTTTGAGAAGTTGGCACTGTTTTGCTTGTGCGCCTCCAGAAAGACACTGTGCCCTACCCAGCTGTTCACGCCTTGATCAAAAAAGCTCAACATGCCCGGCGGCCGAAATGCAAAATGACCAAAATGTGCCACCCTATGAGGGTGGCGATCTGGCTGGGCTAGCCATTGTTCTTCCACCATGGCCTGCGCACTTTGCTGCACAACCAGGTTCTGTTGATATTGCTGCCAACTGTTCCACAGTACTAGCGCGAGCAAAAATTGCGCTAACAGGAACAACAGCTTCAGCGTTTGGTTATGCCACTTTCGTTTTAGCTCGTGGCAACAAACTGTCCAATTGATACTCATCCTCAGCTCCTAAAAGTGATAGGACAGGCTGAGGTTTACCCCTCGGCCATCAGCGGGTGAATGGATTGTTTCAGCGCCCAGGAGGTAGACATACTCGTGGTAAGTATCAAACAGATTGTTAATACGAAGACCGGCATTTCCCCACCCAAAATCATAGTTAAATGCCAGGTCAATCAGCCTGTAGTCACCATAGCGCTGCGCTTGTACAAAGTTGGAGACATAATAATCCCCCTGCCAATGGCCGTATAACGCCACATTTAACTTATCCAGGCCGCTGTATATCAATCCCAGTGTGGCAGTATAGGCTGGAACCCCTAACAGCCAGTTCCCTTTGCTATCGATCTTTCCGGGCCCAGGTTCGGTTAATGTCGCTTTTTGTCTGGTATAAGAGGCAAAGCCCGACCAATCCGCATTCAGGTCCGCGCTAAGGGCTAAATCCCAGCCCCGGCGGCGAGTTTCACCCAGGTTCTCGAAGTCGCCTGAACCGTCGGTTTTCGGGGTTAACTCATCCCTGGCGTCTTGTTGCCACCAGGATAAACGGCTATTCAGCCATGCTGTGGGTTGCCAATGCACACCGCTCTCATAGCCATAGTTTTTAGCAAGCTTATGCTCAGTACCGGCCTTAACATATGCATCAGCCCCCGTAGGAGCCTGAAAGCTGACCCCGTAGTTGGCAAACAAATTCAGGTCATCATTGACCTGATACAACAGATTGAATTTGGGCAATACGGTGGTGCCATTGTCATTCAGATGACGAGTTTGCTGACTAAGCAGATTCAGCAATTCTCCGCTGAATCTGTCCACCCGCACACCACCGCTAATTGTCCAGGGCCCCTCTCGGTATTGAAGCTGGCTGTAGCCTCCCCAATTGTTGTAACTAAAATCCCAATTACGGAAGGTGCGCTGGCGGACACGTTTTTCGGTCACATGACGGCTGTTTTGGTTGTCCTGCGCCTGATAATCCAGTCCCGCCAGGAATAACCAGTTCTCTCCCAAGTTACGACTTAGCTGCAGAATGGCACCCTGCTGTTGATCTTTCTCCAAGCGCTCTTGCTGTGGAGACGTCGCGGTATATTGCAGATATCGATGACGGTCGAACTGCTGCCAATACAACTTGCCATTGAAATGCCAGTCGGCTCCCGTGTCATGCTGCCAGTGCAAACTGATATGGCGGGTTTGTTTATCTCCAGTGTCATCTTGCGCATAGCTGGCAGACTGGCTAGGGTCCTGACGACTTTGCGCCTCGGTAAGGTAGCCCGGCGCCTGAGCTTCATAATTAAAATAGCGGGCAATCACGCCAAATTCAGTTTGGGGAGACAACTGATAAAACCATTTACCTGAGAAGGTTTGCTTCTCCAATTCTGCGTGATCCCGATAGCCATCGGTTTGCCTGTGACCGACAAAGTAGTGTTGGGAAAAGCGCTCACCGTTGTGGCCATGATAAAACTGCGCTTCGCGGGTATTAAAACTGCCGTACAACACCTCTGCTTCACTAGCCTGGTCACGTCGACTATGCATATTCACGGATCCAGCCAGGTTGTGCAGACCGTATCGAACGTCCTGATTCCCTTTTACCACTTCCATGCGCTCCACTTCCATGGGAAACAGCGCATCCATTTCAGCCAGCCCAAGATGCAAGTTACTTGGCACCCCATCGATCAGCAGTTTCACATGAGGCATTGACCCTTCACCATTAAAACCGCGAATGGCAAAGTCGGTAGACACTATGCCCTGATTAAAACGCGCAAAATAGATACCCGGTATTTTCTTCAGTAAATCCACCGTGACATTGACATGTTCGTTTTGTAGTTGGTCGCGATTAATAAGGTCCACGGAGCCTGCGAGGCTAGATTGCTGCACGCCATTTTGACGGCCTATGACTTCTATGCGCTCGCCAATCACAATTTGAGAACTACCATCAGGTGCTTCATCGGCCAGCGAAGTACCAGCATAAAAAGAGGCCAGTACGGTGTTGGCCAATAGTTTGAGTTTGTATGTCATATGAGAAATCAGGCCGTTTTTTCCAGGGTAATACCACTGATATGTTGATGGTAAAGGTACTCAAGACTGTCCAGAGAATGTTGCTGATTAGCAAACACATCCAGCAGGCGGCCGCGTTTCATAATGCCAATATGCGTGGCCAGCGTATGCGCACAGTACAAGTCATGAGTTACCATCAATATGGCCGCCCCCTGTTTAGCTAACTGCTCAATGATTTTGATGAATTCTCGCGTAGCACTGTGATCCAGGCCGGATGTTGGCTCATCCAGCAGTAATACTTGGGATCGGCGTAAGATGGCAAAAGCAATACCGACTTTCTGTCGCATCCCTTTTGAATAACTGGCCAACGGCTGCAACCATGCATCCTCTTGCAAACCGGCTTTTTGCAGCGCCCGTCTGATGTCGTTAAGCTCAGGAACGTGATTGCACAGCCTTGCTAGATAGCTAAGATTGTCAATAGCATTAAATTCCTGATACAAATTGACGTTTTCCGGCAGATACACCAGACGCTGTTTACTTTTATGTGGCTCAAGCTGCACATTGACGCCATCAACCCATGCCTCTCCACTGTCCGGTGTAATAAAATCCAACAGAATATTCAGCGTTGTACTTTTACCCGCGCCATTGGCACCAAGTAAGCACATCACCTCCCCGGCCTGAACTTTAAAACTAAGATTATCCAACGCCAGATGCCCGCCAAAGGCTTTGCTGACGTGCCTGAGTTCTATCATGGTTATTGTTACCCTTTGTTTTGTATGTTACTTCACCCGCAAACAAGGGATGTTATAACATCACAAATAAAGACTCCAGAAGAAATGAGATAACGTATCAATTATGAGTATTGCGAACAGAAATAAATTTACTCAATTAAATAAACTAGAGCTTTTTTAATGCCACAGCGTTAATACAGTAGCGCAGACCGCTAGGCGGTGGCCCATCGGGGAAGACATGACCAAGGTGGGCATCGCAGACATTGCATAAGGTTTCGATGCGTCGCATACCGTGCGATTCGTCCATCACATAGGCCACCGATTCGATATTGGCCGGTTGGGTAAAGGATGGCCAACCACTCTGGCTGTCAAACTTATGACCAGCATCAAACAGTAAGGTATTGCAACAGGCGCAGGTGTAACAGCCTGGTTCAAATTTGGCGCACATCTCTGAGCTGAATGGTCGCTCGGTACCATGCAGTCGGGTTACCTTGAAAACCTCTTCATCCAGCAGCTCCCGCCACTCCTGTTCGGATTTCTGCACTTTGTGCGGTGGTTGGGGGTTACCCTGGTTAGCAAAATTGATCACATCTGCCCAATTTAACATGATGACTTTCCTTCGCGGCCAGTTACCTGTAGCCGTCAACCTATGCTATTGATGACAAGTATGTATCAAGACTGATTCAACAGCATAAAACTTTCAAACCCGCTTGCTGCATCTGAACGGCCAAATGGGGAGGCAAACAAAGCAGCCGGCTTAAACCGGCTGCGTAACACTCACCTTATCCAGTAAGTACAAGATGGATTGATAGGGAATCCCGCTATGCTGACTTAAGCCAATCTCACAAGTACGGCTGTTGGATACCCCCTGGTGGCAATCCGCTGGTACTTGTTGCTGTAACCCTTTGAGTGCACTGGCATTAAGCTCCGGAGTAAAAAAGCCCTTATCCCCGGCAAAACCACAACATTGAATGTCCTTGGGGATCACCACCTGCTCTGCACAGGCCCTGGCCAGTTCAACTAATTGCTGCTCGGCTTGCAAACGCTTGCTGGAGCATGTGACATGCAGCATAACAGGTTGTTGCTGCTTACTGATTTGTAACTTGGGTAACACATACTGATGCAGAAACTGGGCGGTTTCCTGCACATTCAGACCTTCCTGATTAAACTGCAATGCACAAGGCGAGGCATCCACCAAAATGGGTAGATCCTGCTGTTTAGCCAGCGACAATAATGCCTCCGCACTTTGCTTGCGTTTTTGGCTGGCCAAGGTCTTATGGCCCTTACTGTCCCAGGGCATGCCACAGCACAGTGCATCGATATTCTGTGGCACCAATAGCCGGTAACCGGCTTTAGCTAAAACACTGGCCATCACTTCAGGTAAGGGCCTGCGATCTTCCGCCCGACTGTCGGCATCAAACATACGGTTGGCACAAGTAGGAAAATACACCACGGTTTGCGCGGCGGTTTTATGTTCAGGCTTAGCCCGTTTAGCTCCCCCTGGCCAAGCAAGATACCAACTTGGCACCGCCCCCTTGGTGACCTTATTCAGGCTATTAAACAAGGTTCCGGTGGCCGAGTCTCCTAACACATTATGCGTGACTTTGGCGGCATTTAGCGCAAAGCGGGCTACAACACCTGCCGCAGCAAAATGTTCGGCGGCCATACCGGCCAGCCATTTTCCTTTGGGTTGTTCTGCGCGCAGCGACTTAATAAATTCACCGGTATTAATCCCCACAGGGCAACGCATGGCGCAAAGGCCGGTGGCCGCACAGGTATCGACCGCCAGGTACTGATAAGCGTGTTTTAACTCGTTTCTTTGTTCATCCGACAAGTCGCTGCCGGTATCCTGAATCTGACGATGCAGGGCAATACGCTGACGCGGCGTCAAACTCAGCTCCCGTGACGGGCAGACGGCTTCGCAAAAGCCGCATTCGATACATTTATCCAGTTCCTGGTCTACCGATGGAATTGGTTTTAAATCCTTCAGATGCGCGCTGGCATCGGCGTTGATTATCACACCTGGATTCAACACGCCTGCAGGATCAAATAGGGACTTAATATCTTGCATCAGTTGGTAGGCTTCTTCTCCCCATTCCAACTGCACAAAAGGCGCCATATTCCTTCCGGTACCATGCTCTGCTTTTAGCGAACCGCCAAATTCCACCGCCACCAGCTCGCCCACCGCCTGCATAAACTCGCCATAGCGCTGCACTTCTTCAGGCTTATTAAAGGATTGGGTAAAGACAAAATGCAGGTTTCCTTCCAACGCGTGGCCGAAGATAATCGCTTCCTGGTAGTCAAAATGCACCAGTAAAGCCTGGAGTTTCTCCACCCCCTCGGCTAGCTGGGCAACAGGAAAAGCCACATCCTCGATAATAACTGTGGTGCCCGCCGGACGCACAGCTCCCACCGCGGGGAAGGTGCCTTTGCGAATGGCCCATAAGGCTTGATTCCGTCCAGGCTCCTGGCTAAACGGTACCTGCGCTAAGAGCGACGATTCAAATCCCTTCAAGATACTAGATATGGCTTGTAAATGTGTCTTCAGCGCCGTTTCATCTTCACCGGTAACCTCGATAAGCAAGGCGGCGGCATTGTCTTGCAATTGCGCCATGCCAGCAGGCATTGCTGGCTTCTCAGCCACGCTACGCAGGGCTCTGGCATCCATTAACTCCACCGCACTCACCGGTGCCGATGCCAGCAGTTGCACGGCTTCACAGCAAGAGCGGATATCGCTGAATACAAACAAGCCCGAGGCCCTAAACGCCTCGTCTACAACAGTGTGATAGGTAATATCCGCGATAAAGCCCAGCGTTCCTTCTGAGCCAATCATCAGGTGTTTAAGGATTTCAATGGGCTGGTCAAAGTCCAGCAGGGCGTTGATACCATAGCCCGTGGTATTTTTAAGCCGGTATTTATGGCGAATTTTATCGCTTAGCTGCGGATTATTCCTGACCCTTTGAGCCAGTTTGGATAAACCAGCCAACAGATCAGGTCGCTGGGTTTTAAACCTCTCCACACTGGCAAGATCGGAGGTATCCAGGCGGCTACCATCCGCTAATACCACATGAATATCAGCCACAGTGTGATAACTGTTTTGTTTCACCCCACAACACATACCCGAGGCATTATTAGCAGCAATGCCCCCTATCTTACAGCTGTCAATCGATGCCGGGTCTGGGCCTATCTTTCGTCCTAATGGCTTGAGCAACTGATTAGCCTGAGCCCCTATTACGCCAGGTTGCAGCCAAATTTTGGCACCATCATCCAACACCTTGGCGCCGCGCCAGTGCTCGGACAGCAATACCAATACCGAATCTGTCACGGCCTGCCCAGACAGGCTGGTACCAGCAGCACGAAAGGTTAGCGCAACCCCATAAGCATTGGCGCAGGCAACCAAGCGGGTAAGTTGCTCCAAGTGCTGGACATTCACCACCAGTTTGGGAATCAGTCGATAAAAGCTGGCATCGCCTGCATAGGCTAATCGTCGGGGCAAATCTGAATACATATCCTGCGCGGGTAAGAAGGTCTGTATCTCATCCACAAAACCTTGAAAGTCAGCCTTATTTACCGGGTCTTGCTGCATTATCTGCCCCATTTTGGTTTGTAAGTTGTGAAAATTATTCGTCTTCATTTAATATGTGTCGAATAGCTTATTATTGACCTCTTAGAGTGGCGCACCATGTCAACATTCATAAAAATCAAAGCCATGCGCGACAACCTCTCCACCAGTGAACTGGCCTTGGCGGACTATATCTTGTCCCACCCTGAAAGCATTCGCGATCTGTCGTCCCAGAAGTTGGCCCAGCAAGCCGGAGTCAGCCAATCCAGTGTGGTGAAATTCACCCAAAAGTTAGGCTACCGGGGTTATCCGGATTTCAAGTTCGCCATTAATGACAGCTTGCGTTCGGCCCAGCAGCACGAAAAACCCAGGCTGCATGGACAAATCTCCCTGGATGACACTTATACCGCTGTAACAGAAAAATTGCTGTCCAGTAAAATCGCGGTGTTAACCAATACTAAAGGGGTTAACGAGCAGTCTACCTACGAACAAGCTCAGGCTATGCTGCAAAAAGCCAACCGTATACTTATCTGCGGTGTGGGCGGCTCTGCACTGGTGGGCCGGGACTTGTCATTCAAATTACAAAAGCTCGGTATGTCAGCCATAGCCGAGAGCGACAACCACGTGCAGATGGCCAACGTGGCCAACTATACCAGTAAGGATCTGTTGTTTGTTATCAGTGAATCGGGTGAAACCCGTGAAGAAGTCGCCGTCACTGAACTGGCCAAAAAACATGGTGTGACTATCGTCAGTCTCACCGGGTATGGCAATAACAGCATTTCCAAACTGGCCGACGTCAAACTCTACACGGTATCAGACGAAAACTCGGCGCGTTTATCTTCGATTCTGGCCCGCACGGCGCAGGAATTTGTTATCGACACCTTATTTATTCTGCTCACCCAGTCATCCTCAAAAGGTCGAAAACTACTCGAAGTGTCCAACCAGGCCATTCGCGAGTTCCGTGTCAGCGGCCGTTAACACAAAAAGCAGGTACCCGCTGGATACCTGCTTTTACTTAGCCTGTCAGCCTCAAGGATAAAGCAAATAGTCCTGACGCATTTTCAGATAATCTTGCAACGCTGGCTGCCACTGGGCACGAATCTCGGCTTCACTTAAGCCTTCGGCCAGCGCCAGACGTAACTTATCCGTACCGGCCAACTTATCCATAAAGCCAGGATTGGTGAAAAACTCCTCACCCGCTGCTGCGAATTTGTGATGCCAGTTAACCAGATAACTCATATCCAGTCCCTTGGCTTCAAAATTACGTAGATCCACGCCCTGAATTTCAACGTCTTCAAACTTTGGATGCGTTGAAGCGCCGGGTATGGAACGCGGCTTAAAGCTAAAGGGAGAATCCGCACTGACATACAAACTCTCATGGCCGATAACCTGGAATGGGAAATCGGTTCCACGACCTATGCTTACCGGAGTGGGTTCAAAAAAGCCTAATGACGGATAGTGACGAATTGACACATAGTTGGGCAGGTTTGGGCTGGGTCTGACCGGCAATTCATAGCGCATATCATGACGGTAGCCTTGCATTGGAATCACAGTTAACGACAGGGTCTTATCGGTGTTAAGCCAGCCTTCGCCAATGATCATATGGGCCAGCTCCCCTACAGTCAGACCATGCACCAACGGAATTTCATGCATGCCGACAAAAGAGCGGAACTCCGGCTCCAACATCGGGCCATCAACGTAGTCACCATTGGGGTTGGGCCTGTCCAGTACCATAAAAGGTAAACCGGCTTCAGCGGCCGCTTCCATCATGTAATGCATGGAGCTGATATAGGTGTAATAACGCACCCCAACATCCTGAATATCAAACAGGATGATATCTAAGTCCGCCAGTGCTTCTGGCTCGGGCTTGCGTGTTTTTCCATAGATGGAATAGAGCGGGATCCCGGTTTTAGCATCGATAGACGAGTCCACCTTGGCACCCGCATCGTGATCGCCACGAAAACCATGCTCAGGGGCAAAGATGCGCTGTACCTTAACGCCTTTTTGCAATAACAAATCCACCAGGTGTTGCTCACCCACCATAGAGGTTTGGTTAACAATCAATCCGACCCGTTTACCTTCAAGCATGGGTAGATACAAGCCATCCAGCTCGGCCCCAATACGGAATTGCTCCGCTGGTTTAGTAACATGGCTGGAACATGCCAACAAGCTCGTCGCCATCATCACAGTAAGCAGCCATTTAAACATTAGTTTTCACCTCTGGCAGATTCAACCGCTTTACGCAAAAAGCCCTGTTGCTGATCAAGCAAGGCTTGTCCTTCCTCACGCTCTAAACCGGTGAGCACATGCAAAATGGCCAGTTTGGCTTTAAAGCCGGTTTTGGCCAATGCCTCACGCGCCGTTTCGTGGTCACAGTCAGTGGCCTGCATAACGATACGGATAGCCCGAGCGTATAGCTTCTGGTTGCTGGCGTTTACATCCACCATCAGGTTTTCATAACTCTTCCCACTGCGGATCATGGCCGTGGTAGTCAGCATATTCAGCACCATTTTTTGCGCCGAGCCAGACTTCATGCGCGTGGAGCCAGTCAAAGCTTCAGGACCTACCGTGGCACAAATACCAATATCGGCTTCCCTGGTCACGGCAGAGTCGGGGTTACAGGTCACACTGATAGCAGGCGCGCCAAGCTTCTTGGCGTATTGCAACGCAGATATCACGTATGGGGTGCGCCCACTGGCGGCGATTCCCACCAACACATCGTCACCGCTCAGACCAATCTTTTGCAGGTCTGTGATGGCCAATTCAGGGTCATCTTCAGCGCCTTCCACTGCTTTGTACATGGCACCTTCACCACCGGCAATAATACCAATTACCTGCTGGTCAGAAACACTGAAGGTTGGCGGGCATTCCACCGCATCCAATACACCAAGACGGCCACTGGTTCCGGCACCGATATAAATCAGCCGACCACCTTTAGCGAATGAGGCAACAATCTTATCTACAGCCTGGGCAACCAGAGGAATGGTTTGTCGAACAGCCAGGGCAACCTTTTGATCTTCCTGATTAATCTTATCGAGAATCTGTTCAGTGCTGAGCAAATCAATATCGTAGGTTTCAGGGTTGCGTCCTTCAGAAACCATTTGATCCAGTTGTTGTAGCAAAACGGATTCGTTCTTCAGCTTGTCTTGGTTCGATGCCATCTACTTGGCTTCCTCATTGTTCAAAGTAACGTCGTCAGATATACGTGCCAGCAGACAAGCGCCATCCAGGGCAGTCCCGCGTGCACGGATTAAATTTAAATTGCTATCAGCAGTTAAGGCAGCCATGGTCGGTTCGGCAAGCCCGCCGGTCAGTACCAACGGTAAGTCCTGATCATGCTGGCGGCTGGCGTCGATAAGACGCAACACTTCCTGTAAATGCGCAGCAAAAAGCTCTGCAGCTACCGGGCATTGGTCTTTCAGGCTCAGTACCGAAGGTACCAGTGCTGCGTAATGGGTGGGCGTAGCCGAGGCTAGCCACTGCAAAATAGCCGCCTTATCCTGTCCTAACTGCGGTTTCAAAATCTTGCCCAGTTCAGAATGTGCTTGGCCTTGATGCAGATCCAGTTCCCATAACAGGCCGCTCACCGCATTAACACCCAAACGCGCACCACTGCCCTGGTCCCCCACCAACAGGCCCCAACCACCGATTTGTCGCTCACCGCCACGGCTATCCAGCACCATCGCCACAGAACCTGTGCCCAGCGCCACAACCACTACTGGCTCACCAAGGTTAGCGCCATAGGCGGAAGTCCGCGCATCGGAACAGAGCGTCATCTGTTGAAAGTGACCAGAGAAGCCCGCCATGGCATCCGTACAAAAACGCGGGTTGCCAGCGCCGGCTAACCCAGCCAGCGCACGAATATCCTGGGTGCGACAACCGGCCTGTTCGGCCAACTGTTCAGCCAGAGAGAGAATTCTGGCCACCGACTGCGGCACACCTAAACTCAGCGATGAGGCTTCTCCACGCGCTTCCCAACTTTGGCCACTGGGAAGGTGTTCCAAGCGCGCCAGGGTCTTGCTGCCACCGCCGTCTATACCGAGAATATAGTCTGTTTGCATGGGTTAACTCGCTTGTGCTGGCTGTTGGCCACCGCGGCCTGCCCAACACACCAAAAAGGCGATCGCTGTGCCAATACACAACTGCCAAGTGAAACCGAGATTGAATTGCCACTCTTGGGGCAACAACAAGCTTTGAATATAAGGTTGCATCGCCAGGGTGACAAAGAAGCCAGTCAACAACGCCGCCAGTACAGAGCGAGGGCTGCCCCCTTTGGTAAAGAGTGTGGTGAAGTAAACCCCAAGCAATCCGCTATAGGAAAACACCATCACCGACAAAGCAAAGGCCAGCAACGGCATATCAGAATATTGCTGCCAGTAAAAACACAGAATGGCCATGCCAGACAGCGCCACGGCTGCAACCACCATGCCCATTTGTCCAGCCCAGACAAAATGCGCCTCACTGTGTTCACCGCGCTTCTCTTTGAACGGGCGATAAAGGTCTTGTACCAGTACCGAAGACATCGCATTCAGGCCAGAGTTTAAGGTGGATAGCGCGGCTGCGATCACCCCTACTGTGACCAAGCCTCTGACACCAACCGGGATTTCGTTCAGCACGTAATACATAAAGATGGTGACCTGCTCACCTTCAAAGCTTTGTACTATGGACTGCCCGGCCTCAGTCATCATCAGGTCAGGACGCTGGTAAAATACATACAGCAATAAACCAATAATGATGAATAGCGCCATGACGGGGATCACCATCACCACCGACCAAATCAATGCTGATGCCCCTTGTTTCGCGTCTTTACAACTCAGCATGCGCTGCGTCATATCCTGGTCGAGGCCAAATGCCGCAATGTTTAGTAAAACAAAGCCAGTGATCGCCGACCATACGGTAAAGACGCCGGTGGGACCAAAGTCCAGCCGCCAGTCAAACAAGGTCAATTTGGACTGTTCCCGGTCGGTGGGGTTCGCCAGCGCATCCATAATAGTCGACCAGTCAGCAGGAATGCTCACCGCAAGAAAGTAAATAACGAACAGCGCAGCACCTACATATACTGCACATTGAATCACATCACTGACGATAACGGATTTAAGCCCACCTACAAAGGAATAAGCCAACCCTACCAGCGTCAGAATCACGATGGCACTAATAACGCTGCTGGCCTGAATATCACCAAACAGAATCATCGCCACGGCAATGGCCGCCATGTACAATCTAGCCCCGCTGGCGAATACCCGGCCGAACAAGTACATAATACCGGCCTGGCGTTTTGCCGCCGCACCGAAACGTTGTTCGAGCAGTTCGTAAACTGTGGTAACCCGCATTTGATAAAAGCGCGGTATCAAAAAGATAGCCACACCAAAAGCGGCAATAAATGCGCCGATGTTGGTGGCAAGATAGCTGAAGTCGTTACGATAGCCCTGATCCGGACCACCTAAGAAAGTGGCTGCCGATTGTGAGGTAGCCAATACAGAAATGGCTACCATCCAAATGGGCATTTTGTTTCCGCCAAGGAAATAGTCAGCGGTAGTCGCTGCCTTCTGTCTGCTGTAGTACCAGCCGGTAGATGCCATAACAACAAAATAGGCGGCAAATACCAACCAGTCCTGCCATGCAAATTGGCTATGCATTCGAACCTCGCTTATCGCTTTTTATCTGGAAATACCTTATATAGATTTTCCATTTGATGTAATTTTTTATACTGATATAGTGCCATTCTAATGAATAATTAATTCCGAAAGCCAGTAAAAAATTATTCTTTTCTCTGGTCTTGCCGTAAAGTTTGCTGTCGGCACCGGGAGTGATAAAGTTCCAAAAGGAGTAACTATGTATCCAATCGGACGTCGCCTTAAGCGCGGCAAACTCATCTGTATTGTGGCGACCATCTTGACCATGACATCCTGTTCACCAGTATCCCAGCCTGACGCCAAACTCAGCGATGCGCAACTGCGTGACGACCTGGCGCAGAAAATAATGATCGACCTGCGTTACTATTGTGAGCAGGCACCAGAAAAAGGGTTCTGCAGAACCCCCATGACCGAGCTACCAGAAGATCTGGCCAGCTTGATTCGCGACACCGGTGTGGGCGGCGTGATTCTGTTTGCTGAAAACCTTACCGATGTTCCACAAATGGTCAGACTAAATCGCGCCATGCAAGATGCCGCACTGCAGTCGAAAAGTCAGCAACCGTTATTTATCAGCCTGGATCAGGAAGGAGGACGGGTTGCCAGGGTACCACGTCACTTAGGTACAGCCTTTGCGGGCAACATGGCCATTGGTGCGACCTATGAGCAACAAGGTCTGAAATATGCCGAAGCAACAGGCACAGTACTGGGTAAAGAACTCAAATCGCTGGGTTTTAACGTAAACCACGCTCCCACCGTGGACGTTAACGTTAATCCGAACAACCCGGTCATAAACGTACGTTCCTTTGGCGAAGATGCAGAACTGGTAGCCAAGCTGGGCATTGCACAGATGCAAGCCATGCAGGCCGAAGGGGTAATAGGTACCCTTAAGCATTTCCCCGGCCATGGTGATACAGCGGTAGACAGCCATACCGGCCTGCCCAGAGTGGAACATGACCGCGCCACCATAGATAAAGTCGATTTACTGCCGTTTCGTCGTGCCATTGAACAAGGTCTGGTGGAAACCATCATGACCGCCCATATTCAATTTCCGGCCCTTGACGATTCCAAACTCGTCAGCAAAAGCGGCGAGTTAATCCAGCGCCCGGCTACCTTGTCTCGTGCGATTTTAACCGATCTGCTGCGCGGTGAACTGGGCTTTAAGGGGCTGATTGTCACCGATGCCATGGATATGGCCGGCATATCGCATTTCTTCGAGCCAACCCAAGCTGTGATTGAAACCTTTAAAGCCGGTACCGATATGGTGTTGATGCCGGTGCGTCTGCACAGCAAAGACGAACTTAACAATCTGCCAGCGCTGATTGATGCCTTAATGGCTGCCGTAAAATCCGGCGAACTCTCTGCCGAGGAAGTGCATGCCTCCGCTGAACGAATCCGAGCCAGTAAAGCACGCTATGTCAAACTGGATACAAGCAGCGAAGCCGAGGCAATCGCTCAGGCTGAAGCCGTGGTCGGTGCAAAAGAACATAAAGCACTGGAGCAAGCCTTAAGCGACGATGCACTGACATTGATTCGCGGCGAGCAAACCCTGCTGGCTGACAACGTTCGCACCCTGCATATGGTGATGCCGGACAGAAGTAAGTGCTTGGCTATGCAACAAGCGCTGAGTCGCAATACTGCTTCCTTAACGGTGAGCTGCGCTAGCCTGCAAGGTTTCGATGCCGAGTTGAATCAGACACAAATGAACGCTGCTGATATGTTGCTAATTGCCAGCATTACACCTGCACAAAGTGCAGTAGAGCGCGGCGGTATGGAAGATATGAGTTTGGTTAAAGCGGACGCCTTGGATCATCAGGCCCAACAGGCACTCATCCCTGCCCTGATAAAACAAGCCAAGAGCCAGAGCAAAGCCGTCGCTTTTGTGAGCCTGCGTACCCCTTATGAAACCGCTCGACTGGCCAAAGACGCTGATATGGTTCTGGCGACCTACGCCTATAACAGCCATGTCATTCCAGGTACCGAGGAAGAGCCGCAGATTTATGCTCCCGCGTTTGAATCCCTGGCCAGATTCCTGACCGGTAAGATTTCTGCCAATGGCCATTTGCCGGTATCGGTAGACGCGGACTAACCGACAGACCCAAGCAGACAAATTGGCCGGGCTATCTTGGACAGATCATTGTCCTTATAGCCCGGTTTTACATTCCGACATCATCAGACGTGCAAGCTGCCCACCTTCAGGCCGCACAACACCATAATAATAACGAGGACCTTCTATGCTGAATCGTTACGCTAACGGAATATTACAAGGCTTACCCGCTAACCGCTTACTGGCCATCGATGCCTTTCGAGGCTTAACCATTGTCGCGATGATTCTGGTTAATAACCCAGGAAGCTGGCGCTATGTGTATGACCCACTACTGCATGCGCAGTGGCATGGATGGACGCCTACCGACCTCATTTTTCCGTTCTTTGTATTTATTGTTGGCCTGTCGATTAAGATCGCCATTGACCGCCAGCTAGAGGCGGGGCATGCACGAGCCCCCATTATCAAGCATGCTTTTATCCGTATGGCCAAGTTGGTGGCACTGGGCTGGTTTTTGGCCTTGTTCTTTTATAATTTTCGCGATCCGTCCTTTAGCTGGGTGGATGAGCGCTTGCTGTCAATGCGCATTCCCGGTGTGTTACAGCGACTTGGAGTAGTGTATTTCTTCACCGTATTGATTGTGCTGCATTGGCGTACCACCGGACGTATTGTCTGGGCGTTACTGCTTTCCTTTAGTTACTGGGCCATGTTGGCATTTGTGCCCTACAGTGATGCAGCAGGCAATCAGTATCAGGGGCTGTATGACCATGGCAATAACTTGGCTTCCTGGCTAGATCAATGGGTACTTGGTGCGGCTCATGTGTATGACAAAAAAGCCAGCCCTTTTGTGATGGATCCCGAAGGAATACTCAGCACCCTACCCGCCATAGCCGGCTGTTTAACCGGGGTGTTGGCCGGACAGTTCCTGATGAATGACAAGATTCCTCTGATAAAACGCATCCTGGGATTATTAAGCGTTGGGCTGGTATCCGTGCTGCTTGCTGAAGTTTGGAATGGCCTACTGCCCATCAACAAAGCCTTGTGGACCCCAAGCTTTGTCTTGCTGTCTTCGGGTTTTGCCTGTTTAACCCTGGGATTGTGCTTGTGGCTGATTGATCACAAAGGGATCAAGGCGTGGACCGCACCATTTGTCGTATTCGGCGCAAATGCCATTGCCTTCTATATGTTTGCTGCCATTGTTGCCAGAGTGTTGCTGATGTTAAGTGTTGGTGATACCAGCTTAAAGGGATGGCTATACAATCAGGTATTCCAACCCTTATTTGGCAATTACAACGGTTCGCTGGCCTTTGCCTTGTGTTTCCTGGCACTGTCCTATGTGGTTATGCACTGGATGTACAAACGAGGCTGGTTCTGGAAAGTCTGATACAAAGGATGTGTTATGCAACAAGATCATCAGGAAATCGCTCAGGCATTGAAGCGTTTCTTATTAACCGTACTGGCCATATCCAGTGCATCGTTATCGCTGATGATCGCCTGCATGTGGCTTTGGGAGCAGGAGCGCGACCGACGCGCCTCAGACAGCCAGTATATTTCTTCTGATGATCAGTTTAACGCGGCTGTGTATCAAGAACGTTGTGATGAAAATAGTCAGTTGCCCAAGCATTCATCGGCGATAAGCCGCAGTGATCGCCTGTTGCACTTGTTAGGTGATGACGCGTTTATCAATGGTGATTTGAGCACAGCGACAACGGATTACTATTGGAAGAATGGTTACAGCATTGAGACATCGTCAGTAGGCTTAGTAGCCCGGCTTGAAATACAGTAGCCAGACCAACAAGCCCCTAACAAAACATCAAATGCGTTGGGGCAGGATTCCCTGCCCCAACCTCCTCAGAAAAATCCCAACGGGCTGGTGCTGTAACTGACCAGCAAGTTTTTAGTCTGCTGATAATGTTCCAGCGCCTGTTTATGGGTTTCCCGGCCAATCCCCGACTTCTTATAGCCACCAAAAGCAGCATGGGCCGGATAAGCATGGTAGCAGTTAGTCCATACACGACCTGCCTGTATGGCTCTACCTGCTCTGAACGCCCGGTTTAAATCGCGGGTCCAAACCCCAGCGCCCAATCCATACTCAGTGTCATTGGCAATACGTAACGCATCGGCTTCATCTTTAAAGGTTGTAACACCTATCACCGGGCCAAAGATTTCCTCCTGGAACACCCGCATGCTATTGTCACCTAGCAACAAGGTCGGCTGAATATAGAAGCCGTTATCCAAGCCATGACCAACCCTGGCAACGTCACCGCCAAGTAAAATTTTGGCACCTTCATTACGGCCAACCTCAATATAGTTCATGATCCGCTCGAACTGTTCCATTGAGGCTTGCGCGCCCACCTGTGTATCGGTATCCAGAGGATGGCCGCGCACTATGGTTTCCGCCCGCTTGAGTACCATCTCGATAAAGTCGGGATAAATACTTTCCTGAATCAAGGCGCGGGATGGACAGGTACAGACCTCGCCCTGATTGAAAAAGGCCAACACCATACCTTCCACACATTTGCTCAGATACTCATCTTCGTGGCGCATGATGTCTTCAAAATAGATGTTCGGGGATTTTCCACCCAGCTCAACCGTGCTTGGGATCAATAGCTCGGCGGCACATCTAAGAATATGCTGCCCCACGGCGGTGGAACCGGTAAAAGCCAGTTTGGCTATCCTTTGACTTTGCGCCAGGGCCTGACCCGCTTCCTCACCCAGACCGTTGACGATATTGATAACACCTGGTGGTAGCAAGTCACCAATCAGCTCCATCAGCACCAAGATGGAGGCGGGAGTTTGCTCAGCAGGCTTAAGCACCACACAGTTACCCGCAGCCAGGGCAGGTCCCAGTTTCCAGGCAGCCATCAGGATAGGGAAGTTCCAGGGAATAATTTGCCCGACAACCCCAAGCGGCTCATGCACGTGATAAGACACTGTGGTGGCATCGATTTCTGCCATACTGCCTTCCTGGGCACGTAAACAACCGGCAAAATAACGGAAATGGTCAACGGTCAATGGAATATCAGCAGCCAGCGTTTCCCTGACAGCTTTGCCGTTATCCCAGGTTTCTGCTACCGCCAGCATTTCAATGTTTTGCTCTATTCTGTCAGCAATTCTCAGCAACACATTGGAGCGCTCTGAAGCCGGCGTACAGCCCCAGGCAGCCTTTGCCTTATGTGCTGCATCCAGGGCTAAATCGATGTCCTTATAATCCGAGCGCGGCACCTGACAAAATATCTCACCGTTCACCGGACTCACATTGTCCATATACAAGCCGTTAACCGGTGCGACCCATTCACCACCAATATAATTCTGATATTGTTTTTTGAAGCTCACCACGGCGCCGGGCATTCCGGGGTTTTCATAACGCATGACTTTCTCCTGTTAAAATTTTGTTGCAGAGAAACCATAGTCACTAATGTCCTTTCTCGCTTGCCTGACTGTCTTAATTGATGTTCCATTTGTCCAACTTTACATCTTGATAACAACAGTGGCGGCTGCCACTATAAGCAGGTTATTGATAGTGAGCTGAATATGAATAGCAGTCTGATCCGCCGAACCGCTCTGGCGCACACCGCCAGGCCTGTGCGTCAACTGATTGAGAACCGCACGGTATTTGAAAGCCACGAGGCAGAGTTATCCGTGTATGACACCTATGAACAAGCACAGCGGGTGGGGCTGGAGGCCGAAGAGGTGTTGTATTGCGGCATGCTGACCGGCCGCAAGGTTCTGCACGGCAGCCACTACGACGGCGAGTTTTTACCTCACGAATCCTTTGTGATGGCGCCAGGCGAAAAAATCAGTATCGACTTTCCCGAAGCCCACCCCAGTCACCCAACCACCTGCCTGACGCTAGGCATTGGTCGCCATAAGCTGCAAGAGGTATGCGACTTTCTGAATCGCCATGCTCCCTTGCCCATCAAACATTGCGAATGGCAGCCAGGCATGGGCTATAGCGAGCATGTTTTTCATATCTATCACACTCAATCCACGCAATTATTGCTAGAGCGCATCGTTAATAGTTTCCTGACCCGCGATGATGATCGCGATCTGGTTCTGAATCTGGGGATTACCGAGCTACTGACCCGCATGCTCAGGCAAAATGGCCGGCAATTTTTGCAACGTTGTGCCCAGCAAAATCCCACGGACAATGGTTTGCACGCTGCTATTAGCTACATTGACACACATTTGGGTGACAACCTGGAAATCGATGACCTTTGCAAGCAAGCCTGCATGAGTCGTTCCAAGCTTTATCAGGCTTTTAAGCAGGCACTGGGGTGTGGTCCCAGGGAATATATTCAGCAGCGCCGCCTGGAAAAAGCCCGCGCGTTGCTACAAGGAGGTAAATCCGTCACACAGGTATGTTTCGAGGTAGGCTATGTCAGCCCCAGTCACTTCTGCCGCCGCTTTAGCCAGTTTTACGGTCACTCTCCCGGCGCCTTGCTTAAACGTCCAGACGCATCCTGACCACAAACATATTCGGCAGGCACAAAAAAAGGGCGGAAGTGCGAAGATTCGTACAATCCGCCCCGAGAGGGCAAGGGTGCGGAATCAACTAGGCGTCCTGCCAGATTGAACCGCTAATATCAAAACAACAACATGAGAAGAATAATTTAACTTAGAAATATTGCAAGTTTATGAAATATTTATTCCAAAATAATTTTTTATTGGATTGGTGAAATTCTCGCCAGCAATAAGGCCATTTGCCCAAGAAAACGGCGCCTAGCTGCCGATATGGCATAACGTGGTGAACCCAATTCTCAGCCCCCCATGCATGGTGGTTATGTGGCGAGCAAAAACAAGCAATAGTCACGAGACAGGAAAGCGTCAGAATTGAGGTATATTGCCGCCAATTGCGGTCAGGCCCATAATTTGGTCGTTCATTTTATTAACCAGGAGTAAGTCTTGTCTGCCCAACTCAAAGCCAAGCTCAGTCCCTATGAGTTACGCCAGGAAATTCGCCAGGGTGTGCATCAGGGCAACACATCCGGGCTGGCTGCCGGTTATGTGCAATGCAACCTGGCTATTCTGCCGGCCGATTATGCCAATGAGTTTCTACGCTTTTGTCAGCTGAATCCTAAACCCTGCCCACTGATTGGAATCGCCGATAAGCCCGGCGACTTTATGCTGCCGCAAGTCGGACAGGATGTGGATATTCGTACCGATGTCCCAGCCTATGAGATCTTTGAGCACGGGGAACACAAAGCCCGTGTCAATAACTTGCTGGACGTATGGCGCGATGATTTGGTGACCTTTATGCTGGGTTGCTCATTTTCTTTTGAAGAACCTTTACTGGCTGATGGGCTGGAAATTCGCAATATCACCGAAAACGTCAACGTCCCCATGTACCGCACGAATATTGCCTGCCAACCGGCCGGGCGTTTTGGCGGCAACATGGTTGTCAGCATGCGGCCGATGAAAGCAGCCGATGCTATTCGTGCTATTCAGATATGCAGCCGCTTTCCTGCCGTACACGGCGCTCCAGTGCATTTAGGGGATCCGGCCCAAATTGGCATAGTTGATATCAACAAACCAGATTTTGGTGATGCGGTCAGCATTAAAGAAGGCGAACTGCCCGTATTTTGGGCTTGCGGCGTCACGCCCCAAATGGCCATTCGTCACGCCAAGCCGCCCTTTTGTATTACTCACAGCCCAGGTTGCATGCTGGTCACTGACCTGCTCAACAGTCGGCTGTCTATCCTGTAGGTGACATATGCTGCTGAATTGCGATCTTGGTGAAAGTTTCGGCAACTGGAAGATGGGTCTGGATGATCAGGTTATGCCGTTCATTGACCAGGCCAACATCGCTTGTGGCTTTCATGCCGGTGACCCGGATGTCATGCAACATACTCTATCACTGGCCAAACAGCATCAGGTCAGTATCGGGGCGCACCCGGCTTACTTGGATTTGCAGGGTTTCGGACGCCGCTCCATGCATTTGTCCAGCCAGGAAATAATTAACCTGCTGCATTATCAGATTGGTGCGCTAAGTGCCATGGCTACCGTACAGGGTATGCAATTGAGTTATGTGAAACCCCATGGCGCCCTGTACAACGATATGATGGCCAAGCCAGCGGTATTTGCCGCAGTGGTAGAAGCCATTGCCAGCTTCCCGCAACAGCTTAAGCTGATGATTCTGGCCACCGCAGAGCCTGAACAATATCAAACCGCAGCTGGGCAAGTAGAGTTATTGTTTGAAGCCTTTGCCGATCGGCGCTATCAGGATAATGGTCACCTGACTCCCCGCAGCCAACCGGATGCGGTGCTTGATACCGAACAAACCCTGCAGCAAGTTAAATTACTCGCCGCCGAGGGCACAGTGATAACCCAAAGTGGACGCAAGCTGGCATTAAACCCAGACACCTTATGTGTGCACGGTGACAACCCCCATGCCCTCGCCATGGTCAAACAGATCCGGGATCTGTTGCCACGATGAACCATTACCCTATGATTCAAACAGCGGGCGAGAACTGCCTGATAGTTTATGTGGCAGAGCAATCCGGTCCGGATGTGGCAAACCGCATTGCCGCCCTGTTACCCACCTTACGCGAGGTATTTGGGCGTTATCTGGTGGATGTTACCCCCTCGTACAACTCCGTTTTGATCCAGTACGACTGTTTGCAGATTGATCATTTTCAGGCTAATGCCCTGCTTCGCCAGGCGTTAAACCAACCGCAGCAAAGCACGAATCTGGCTGGCAAGCTGGTTGAACTGCCCGTTTTTTACAGCGAGCAAAGCGGCCCCGATTTGTCGGCGCTGGCACAGCGGGCGGGGTTGTCCGTACAAGAAGTGATTGATATCCATCAGGCCCAGGAATATCGCGTATATGCCATCGGCTTTGCACCTGGTTTTGCCTATCTGGGCGAAGTGGATGCCCGTATTGCCGCACCGCGTCTGGCCACTCCGCGCAAGAGGGTACCTAAAGGGGCCGTTGCTATCGCCGATCGCCAGACTGCCGTGTATCCAGCTATGTCACCCGGCGGTTGGAATTTGGTGGGCTTATGTCCAACCCCCATGTTTAATCCCCATAGCGAACCCCATATGCCGGTACAGGTAGGGGACAGGGTGCGTTTTGTAGCCATCAGCCAGGCCGAATTTGTAGATTTGGGCGGTGACCTTTCGCAACTGGCAGGAGGCATAAGCTGATGTTTGTGGTAACCAAGCCAGGCATGATGAGCTTGCTGACTGATGCAGGCCGCTTTGGTCAGGCAGGCCTGGGACTAACGCAGGGTGGGCCGGTAGATCCTTTTGCTTTTGAGTTGGCAAATCATCTGGTGGGCAACGAAGTACCAACCACCACCCTGGAAGTCACCCTAGGCGGCCTGCAACTTGAAGTCCGTCAGGACGCACTGATTAGTGTGACCGGCGCGCCGCTGCCCCTGACCATTGATGGTCAGGGGCAGCCACTGTGGCAAAGCATTAGGGTAAAAGCGGGCAGCCTGATAGACCTTGGCATGCAAACAGCCGGGCTACGCACCTATCTGGCCGTACAGGGTGGCTTTGACATTACACCGGCCTTTGGCAGTACCAGTACGGTATTACGCGAGGGTATCGGCGGACTGGAAGGTAGCAAACTGAAGGCGGGCGACAAACTGCCAGTAGGTAGCGTCGCTGCTCAAGGCAGGCTAAGAAAGCTGCCTGCTTCAGCCATTCCTGACTACCCACAAGAGCTCACAGCTCATCTGATCCCGGCCTATCAATACGAAGCATTTTCCGCCACCAGCCGGGCCATATTTTTTAGCAGCACGTACCAAGTGAGCAATCAAGCTGACCGAATGGGGTATCGTCTGCAAGGTGCAAGTGTCCCCTGCTCTATCAGCAGCATGCTGTCAGAGGGGATTGCACTGGGGGCAGTGCAAGTGCCGGCTGATGGGCAACCCATCGTTTTACTTAATGATCGCCAAACGATCGGCGGCTATCCCAAGCTGGGATCCGTACTGTCGTTAGACTGCGCCAGACTCGGCCAATGCCGGCCTGGTGCACAGATCCAATTTGAACTGATCAGCCTGGAGCAGGCGCATAATCTACTTATGCTGCATCACGCCCGCCAGCAACGGATGCTGACAAATCTGGAAGAACTTGATGAGTGACGCTCTACTTCACCTAAGCCGCCGGATTGAAGACCTGCTGGTAGCCCGAAATATCCGTGGTATGCAGGGCCTTCAAGCCGCTCTGTCGCCGGGTTATCTGCTACGCGCAGCAACACTGCTTAATGACAATCCCGGAACGGTGTTAATTGGTACCGGTTTCCCGGTCACAGATACCTTTGAAACTGACGGTCCAGTCGGGGCTGTTGCCTTATACAATGCCCTGAAAACCCTTGGCTATCGCCCCGTGTTGGTATGTGGTGAACCACTGTTCAGTGCATTATCCGATGACTATCAGTGTATTCGCATACGTGACAACGAGTTGTCAGAAGCACGCCGGGAAACCCGCCAGGTTTTGCAGCAGTATGCCCCAAGCATGGTGATCTCCATTGAACGTCCGGGCCTGAGTGAAGATGGGCGTTATTACAACATGCGCAGTGAAGACATCAGCGACCGCTGTGCCTGTTACGACTACTTCCTCATTGACTCCGATTGCCCCACCATTGCCATTGGTGATGGCGGAAACGAAATCGGCATGGGTAAAGTACTGAACGCGGTAAAGGCATTAAATATTGTGCCTTCGGTGACCAGCTGTGATGAACTGGTGGTCGCCGATGTGTCCAACTGGGCAGCCTACGGCATTCTAGCCTTATTAGGAAAACTGCGAGGCGTTGATTTACTAGACGGTATTCAGCCCGAGGCGATCCTCAGTTATTTGTCCAAACGCGGTAGTGTCGATGGGGTGACCCGTGAAAACACACTGACCGAGGACAGCTTATGTTTCACCGCCGGTGTCGAACTAATCGAACAAATTCGCAGCCTGTGGCAATCTGCCCCCTAATTCCTCTGCAGGCCACGTAATTCGCGGCCTTTTTTGTTCATACCATCGCGAATATCTTTCGATTAGCACGGACAAGCAATAGAGTATTGCTGCATTTAAAAACAAACAATAATCGAAATTTTTTACCTGCCAGGGGTAAAGTCAGCTAAGGAGTAGGGACTTATGGCACTTTCGCTGGAGCAATTGGAAGCATTTATGGCTGCTGTCGAAACCGGCAGCTTCTCCGCCGCCGCGCGCAAGCTTGGTAAAGCACAGTCATCGGTGAGTGGCTTGATCAGCAATCTGGAGTCCGATACCGGGTTGCCGCTGTTTGATCGCAGCACCCGGGAACCTCGCCTCACCCGTCAGGGGCAGGCCTTGATGGAAGACATTCGTTCCGTGCTGAAAAGTCACAACCACCTGCGTTACCGGGTCAGTAACCTGACCGACAAGGTTGAGCTGGAAATCGGCATAGCCTATGACAACCAGTTAATTAGCGATCAACAGATTAAACACCTACTTCGCGACTTTGAACAACAGTTCCCCAGCACCTCGCTGGTCTTGTTTCATGCCCCCCAATACAGTGCGTACGGCTTTCTTGATGAGCATAAAGTGGACATCGCCATCGGCTTACGTCACCCCGATTGCGCCAAACGCTTCGGCATGACCAGCGTCGGCCAGGTACAGTTTGCCAAAGTGGCCAGCACCGAGCACCCGCTGGCAGCCATGGTTGAACTCAATGACCAGGATTTGTTAGAACACCGTCAGCTGAAATTTATCGATGCACAAGCCTCTGGTGACAACACCCGGTTGGGTGGTGATAACGCCTGGTACTGCAACGCCCCAGACACTTTATTGTCGATGCTGAGAATGGGACTGGGCTGGGCAGATTTACCCTTACCCTGGGTTGAAAACGAACTGCAAAGTGGGCGAGTGGTGCGCTTGCAAAGCCACCATCAGGCTATCTCTTTCCCTCACTCACTGGATTTGATGTGGCGACGTGAAGGCGAAGCCGGGAAGTGTCAGCAATGGCTGCGCAGCCGACTTGAAGCGCAGCTGACACCTGTGTATCAGCAGCAACGCTTTCAATAACCAATCTGCGTTGACTTTGTGACGCTCTGGTCACAAGGTCAACGCCTAAAAATGCCAGTCTAGCGCCAAGCTAACATGGCGACCAAATATGGGTCTGGCATAAAAATACTCACTGTCACGCTGATTGAGATCATCTCTAGGATTACCTTCGGTCAGGCCCAGAGTATTGGTGAGATTTTTGGCCGCAAGAGACAGTTTTAGTGCAGGCATCAATTGCCAACTGACCCCCACATCCAGTTTCTGATAGGCCGCTAAAGCAAAATCATTGGCCACATCAGAATAGCGGTGGCCGACATAAGACCAGACTGCATAGGCTTCTATTTCGTCCCAACGATACCGGGGAATAAAACGCAGTTGTAGTGCCGGGGTGCGGGTTACCTGGTTACCGTTATATCTGTGTTCCGGTAATATCTGTGGAATACCATCAAAGCGAGCTTGCTGCCAGACTCCCAGTAGATCCACCTGCCAGGCACTACTCGCCCGATAGCCCAGCTCAAACTCCAGTCCATGGGTACGGGTGTCGATCATCACTGTCTGCTGTTCGTGTTCAACTCCCCGATAAACAGTGAAATTCAGCGGATTAAATCGGGTTTGAAACAAGGTTGCCGCGAGGCTCCAACGAGCATCCGCCATTCGCACGCCCCATTCAACAAACTGCAGCTTGATCGGCCGACCAAATCCCAGCCCTTCGGGTATGCTCGACTCATAATCTCCCCACCCCAGTTGATTACCAAAGCTCAACAACCTGGGCATTTCAAACGCGCTGGCCAGGCGAATAAAGGTAGCTGACCAGTCCGACAATTTATGGTTAACCCCCAAACTCCAGGCACTGCGTTGATACTCAGCCTGACGAGAAAACTGATGGCCACTGACATAACGCGATAGCTTCCCAGAGGGTAAATCAAACACCTTATCGGTATAGGCATCGGCTTCCAATGAAAGCCATTCATGCCTTGCCCCTAAGTCCCACACCCAATCTTCGTGCCACTGGTATTCTAGGTTGGCGTACACAGAATGCGATGTCAGTTTTCCTTTTCCCTGCAGATAAGCCGGGCCCGCATAATCCCAGAGCCCCTGTGCCGTAAAACTGGCCTGTGGGGCACCATCGGCATCAACGGCAACAATATCCAGTCGCCGTGGACGGTGACGAACATCGGTCAGGACTTTGCCCTGCCACTGGTCCAGGGGTAAGGCGTCAAAACGACTCTGAGCGAATATATGTCCCGCCGTCAGGCTATGGTCTTGCCATTGATAGTCCAGGCTCGCATGGTTTAGCCATTGACGGGCGTCGTACTGGGAATACAACGGATAGGAAAATGTCACTAAACCGTTTGCATTTATCAACGCCGGATTTTCCACCCATTCATGGCTGGCAACATAGCGATAGGCTACCCCCGTAGCCTGTGGCACCGTCGCCAGAAAGCGTTGCAACTCAGGAGAGTCCAATAGTGTCTCTGCATTGAGTAAAGTATCGTTACCCAGATTCATGACCGTATACAAACTGTTATACAGATCAGCAAAGCGCAGCCGGTTATTCACCGTCAGTCCGCCAGACAGTGCACGCTCATAATACACCCCCACACTATTCATCTTGGTAAGCTGACCATCGGCCAGGTCATGACTGACAGTCCCTGCGGGGGTCTCAAAACGCAAATGCCGCAGGTCGTCACTAAGCATGGTTGAATGGGTGGCGTCTATACCCTCTACACCAACTGGAGAATCAAAGTTCTGCATAGGGAGGGGGGCAAAAAAGCTGGTATTGTCATTCAAGTGTTTAAATACCAGTTCCAGGCTTTGAACGTCTTGTAACAGGCTCAACCTGGCGCTGACTTGTCCGCCCCTATCGGTATCAAAGCCTGGATCTCGCACCCCTTGAGCCACTCGATAAAAGCCCCCCACAGCGTAGTGCCAGTCGCCGTCCAATGGGCCATCAAATCGAAGATCAAGACGCGAGTAACCGTGGTCCAATCCCTGTCGAAAGACCAGATTTCCGGCATGGTTCGAACCACCACGAACACCCAGTAGATTGACCATAGCTGCCGGGCCGTTGAGGGTGAAAATACCACTGCTCCCCCCTCGAATGGTTTCCACTCCTTGGGTCATCAAATCCTGGCGAACAAAAAAATCAGACCAAACCCCGTCATAGACCACAGGCAAGCCATCTTCCATCAGGCTGATAAAGCGAAACCCTTCCCCACCCCGAAGTCCTCTGGGTGCCACATTATTGTTGGCCTCGCCACCAGAGTCTTCAACCCAGAACCCTGTCGTTTGCTGCAACAGTTCCGCCGTGCTGGCCGGCGCCAGCAACTGTAATGTGTCACGGGACAAATAAGTTACTGACAGTGAAGAGTCCAGCACAGAGCGGCGCTGTGCGTTTTGTCCGGTTACCAATATATGGTTCCAGCTTTGTTGAGTGTCCACCGCCGGTATTGATTCGTCGGCAAACACCAGAATATTGCCTTGCGAGATTTCAAACCGCAGGCCGCTGTCAGTCAGCAGCCGTTCCAGTATGGTTTGAACTGTGTAATGACCTTGAATAGACGGGCTATGCCCGAGAGGTAAGGATGGCGCAATACTGACTTGCAGATCGGCCTGCTCGGCCAGACGCATAAGAGTTTGCGGTAATGTATCAGCCGGCAGATCAAAATACAGCGTCTGTGCAAAGGCCTGCCAGGATTTTGCCAAGAGTACGCCAGCAACTATCCATGCAACCCGTAACCTGTTTTTTGGCTTACCTAAGTCCCTCATCGTCCGCGCAACACGGCGCCATCCTATTTAACAACTGATAAACAGTATTTTTACCATATTGGCTAACCGGAATCACGGCACAGGCTCGGTCAAGACCACAGTATCTGCACTTTGCTGCAAACTCAGTGGGTAAATTTTCGGCAAGCTTTGTAACCAAGTGTCAATACCATCACTTTTGATACTGCCGGTGTAGGAATAAGCGGCAACTTTAGGGCTGTTGATATAAAGCGTCAGATGGCTGTAGCGCTGAACATCATAGATCACATCTGCCAGGGGCGTGTTGATGTAACGAAGGCGTCCGGTGAGCCACTCAGACGAGAGCGCTTTATCTGCTATCTCTGACAAACGTCCATCCTGTTCAATGGACACCTGTTGACCGGCCGTCAGTAAAGCCGGCTGCGTGGGTTGCGCCGTCCCTTCCACCGACACCTTGCCTTCCAGCACACTCACCTCGATTGCCTGGCGGGCAACCTTCACATCAAAAACGGTCCCCAGGGCCATAGCCTGATGCCCACGATGGGTCACGATAAAAGGCCGCCCGGCATCTTTTGCCACATCAAAACGTGCTTCGCCGCTTAGCAGTTCAATTAGCCGTTGTTGGGTATCAATATGTACCACCATTTCACTGCGCGCGCCCAACTGCACCCAACTGCCGTCGTCGAGTTGTACCCGCTTTAGCTGCCCGGTGTCAGTGGAAAAACGTACGCTATCGGCTTGCTGGTGAACAACTTCCGGTGTCTGGTGAACCGGTCTTGGGCCATTAAACACAGTGAGCCCAACGGCTAAAGCCAGCCCCGCAGCCAATCCGAACCCCATTATCCAGCCGCGCCTTTTGACGGGTTTGGCGGTTTCTTGTAACGGCACAACGGTGGTTTTCTGTTCAACAGCCTGTGGTGATGGAAGCTGCTGCGCCAATTGCCAGAGCGCCTGCATTTTATCAAATGCCTGCTGATGCAAAGAGGATGACCGATACCAAAGCTCAAATGCCTCACGGACCTCTGCACTGTCATGCTCTTCCAGTCGTAGCAACCAGTCAGCAGCCTCATCCGCCACCTTGTCCTTGTGCAACTTCATCTCATTCATTGGTGCCTTTTCCTGCCTGTCATAACTGGTCCTGAAGCTTGTCGTAACAATAACGCACAGCCTGCAGCACATACTTTCTCACCATACTGGACGACACGCCAAGCTGGCTCGCAATCACGTCGTAATCTAATCCTTTCACCTTATATAGCAAAAATGCCTGACGACACTTTGGTTGCAAATCATCAAGTAAACTTGATAGCTGCCCCAGCAATTGCTGATGGTGACTGGACTGTTCTGGGGAATCGACAGGGCTCGCATGTTCAAGCACCTCCCCTGCCGGTTCCTGACATTCAGGACTGCGGGCAGCCCGTCGCAGTTTGTCGATAGCCAGATTTGTGGCAATCTTATACAAATAAGCGCGAATGTAGCTTTGTACTTTAATATCATCCAGCCCAAGTAACTTCACAAAGGCTTCCTGCACTACCTCTTCTGCTTCTCGCAGCGGCAGTCCTTTGGCCACAATATGTCGCACAAGCTGCTGGTGATGACGCTTGTAAAGACGACTGACTTCCTCATTGTGGCTGATATTGGTTGAGGGTGAAGGGCCGTTTGCTCTCATACGCCATTCCCTGATGTCACCCATCCACTACAACACATACGGCTCTCTTTTTTTCTAATACCGGTAAAGACTATAACGAAGCAGTAAGCCAATTTGGGAATCACCGACAGCAATTTTTCTAAAAAATGTCAGCCGCTTAACAGTTGGGTGTTAAACGGCTGACTAGAGGGCAACAGATTGTGCAGCTTTTACGCCACTACCATATTTGTAATTCGTCGATGTAAAGGGGCAATAAGGGAATCTGAGGGTCGTGAGAGTCTTGTCTGTTCTCGGCAAACACGCGGACAAATCTCCCCTGCCGGACAGGAAAAGTCAGGGTTAGTACCGGCCCCTGAATTTGCGCTTCATTCAGGTGCGCAACTTCTTGCCATTGCTGCCCAGTCTCGGACACGTACACCTTAACCCGCCTGGGAGGATGCAGTTGCCTATGCATACCGGCATCAACCCCCAGTACCACTTTGCTAAGCGCAGCAGAGGTTTGCAGATCCACAGTGACATCCAGATCAACCCCATACAACACTGTAAAGTCATTCACGTCATAAAACTGATCCACCGCCAGCACACCGTCCAGCAAGCGCTTTTCACTGCCCTCAGCCGGTGCATGCTTGAACTTATACGACTTACCCACGCCCTTATGCGGTGCCAGACTAAGTTGCAGGTTTCCCAGTAAACTGCGCTGGGAATCAACCCAGCTACTGGCCCGCACTGTAGTCGGCGTCTGAATCAACAAGGGTGCTTGGTAACGCGGTGCATTGATGGTTACCGGCTCTCCGTCCAGCGTGAAATGGATAGGTAACCCCGCAATGTCTGTATCCAGCGTTACTTTCAGCTCGTTTTCAGCACTGTTCTCAACACGAATCTGTGGGTAATAAGCACTTAAGGAAGGGTTAAGGCCCATGCTTTGGTAGCGTTTCAACAAAGCTGGCAAGCGATGACTGAAAGAAGACCAGTCGCGGGCGTCAATGGGAGACCACAATACCTCAGCCAGGGCGGCTAATCGCGGTAACACCATGTACTCAGCATGCCTTGGTGTTTTCACATACTCGGTCCACAGTGCCCCCTGAGCGCCGAGAATACGGGCCTGTTCCTGCGTGGTTAAACTCTGCGGCAGTGGGTCGTAGTCATACACCTGTTTGAGTCTGGTTAAGCCATGGATGGCTTTGGGTTCATCCAGCGAGCGCGATTGGTAGGCGTCAAAGTACAACCACTGGTAAGGACTCATTATCACATTGTGTCCCAATCTGGCCGCTTCGATGCCCCCTTCTTCACCTCGCCAGGACATAATGTTTGCCTGTTTGGCTGCGCCACCTTCAAGGATTTCATCCCAGCCGACCGGGGTTTTGCCAAGATCCGTCACAATGTCGGCCACCCGCTTGATAAAGTAGCTTTGCACCTGCTCCGGGCTCTCCAGCCCCTGTTCTTGCATCAGCCTGGCAACCTGCTCACTAGCCAACCATTGCTCCTTTAACACCTCGTCACCGCCGATATGAATACGGCTAGCCGGGAACAGCTCGGCGACTTCCTGATAAACCTGGCGCAGAAAATCAAAGCTTTTCTCGGTGGGACAGAGCACCTGCTCAAAAATGCCAAATTGTCCCGTCACCTCAACCGGCTGGCCATGACAGGAGAGCTCCGGATAGGCCGCTACAATAGCCGTGCTGTGCCCCGGAATATCAATCTCGGGGATCACTTCCACATGACGAGCTGCCGCGTAAGCCACCAGTTCACGAACTTGCGCCTGAGTATAAAAACCGCTAACAGGTTTATCGTCAAACAGTGGCTGATAATCGTAGGTATGTCCCACCACCGTATGGTGGCGCGAAGCACCTACCTGGGTCAGTTTAGGAAAGGCTTTGATTTCAATACGCCAGCCCTGATCATCGGTCAGATGCCATTGAAAGCGATTGAGTTTATGCAGTGCTAACCAGTCGATATAACGTTTCACAAAAGCGATATCGAAAAAGTGTCGACTCACATCCAAATGCATACCACGATAAGCAAAACGCGGTGCATCCTTAATTTGCACGGCAGGCACCACCCAGGCGGCACGATTAATGGGCTGCTGGCTTTCCAGCTCTGCGGGCATAAGTTGTCGCAAGGTCTGCATAGCGTAAAACAGTCCCGCACGGCTGTTCGCCGTCAGGGTAATCTGTTTTTGAGTAACACTAAGTTGGTAAGACTCATCTTTGGCATCCCCGGGCGTTTGCACAAAGGCAATAGTATTGGTGCTTTGCCCTTCGCCGAGCGGCAAAAGATACCCCGTTGTGGGTTGCAGCCAGGTTGAGAAAAGCCTCGCCACCTCTTCTGCCTGAGCACTGTTGTAGGTCAGGCGGGTTTGCGCATTGACCTCAAACTGACCGTTTTGCCAGACCAAAGACCGGGGCTTGGGAATTAAATCAACGGATGAATCAGCCAGTGCCGGTGTGCCTAACATCAACCAGCAAAATCCAAGCTGTAGGATTTTAGTTATAGAGCGCACTGTCTCTTACTCCTTTAAAAAAAGCGGCGCTACAGCGCCGCTATCCGTGGTTTAAAAATCAAAGGTAACCGATGCAGTGAAGGTACGTCCCAGGATAGGTCTGGCATAATAAAACTCGTAGCCTGCCTGCTGGTCATTGATGGCCCGAGGATTGCCCTCGGTCAGACCGATCTCATCGGTCAGGTTCGTGCCCTTAATATGCAACCGGATATTGTCTGCCAGGTGATAATTCACCCCCGCATCCCAAGTGGTATAGGCAGGAAGTTCAAAACGGTTTTCACCATCCGAGTAACGATCGCCTAGGTGATGCATGGTCAGATACACATCCCCCTTGTCAAAGTAATAGGTCGGGGTAATACGCAGTTGCAGCTTGGGGGTGCGTTTTACCTGCTTACCTTCCCAGTGACTAAACTCCCCCTCAAAACCTTCCATTTCGGGCTTTTGATAAACCCCGGCAATGTCTATACGCAAATCTTCATGCAATTCCCAAACAGCCTCAAACTCTACGCCGTCAGTTACTGTGTCTATGGTCTGATTTGCTACATCGCCATTACTGCCAGTGAAGTTACGTTCGGTCAGGTCATTAAACTTAGTTCTGAACAAAGTGGCAGAGGCGCCAAATGCAGTACCGGCATAACGAATACCTAACTCTCCAAATGTCAGCTTAACGGTATCGTTAAAGGTGGCATCGTCTCCGGCATGAATGGTTTGGCCGTGACTCAGCAGACGAGGCATTTCAAACGCGTCGGCATAGCGGCCAAACACCGCAACATCATCGTTGAATGTGTAATTGAAACCCACTGTCCACGCCGTTTCAGTTTCGGTTTTACCTTTGCTGTAGAAGGTAGTCGACGGCATATCGGTATAATTGTTCGCCAGGTTGTTATCTACATCATTGCCATTGGCATCAAAGGCGCCATCAACCGGCTGGGCAAACAAGGTACCGGAACCCGTGCTGTCCAGCGTCAGGCGTTCAATCCGGATACCAGCATCAAGACGCAGATTGTCGGTCGCCTGAAACTCTTCGTTGATATAAAAAGAATGAGACTTGGAGGTACCAAATGCGGTGGATTGCCCCCACCCTGGTGCATAGCCGGTAGAGCCGTTGTCGGTCAACTGCCCCACCACATTGTTACTGGCGTCCAGCGCAACGATGTCCAAGCGACGGGCGTTATCTCTGACCTCAGTGAGGAAGAATGACTCCCATTTATCCACCGGCAAATCATCAGCATCAAGGTGCGCATAGAGCCAGCCCATGGTCAGACTGTGGCGGGCATTTTCATAGGTAAAGTTCAGCTTGTTGATCCACTGGTCGCCTTCAAAGCGTGAAAACAAAGGGTAAGTGGTGGTGACCAGGCCATTTCCATTCATGTTCGATGGATCATCCACCAATTGGTTGGAGCCGACGTAGCGATAACCGGCTCGCACCGCGCCCTGGTCGGCAAACTGCGACAGCATATTGGTAACATCGGTCTGACCCAGACGGGTATTGGCATCCATTAAGGTGGAATTATCAAAGTTGAGCAGAATGTACATATCGTTCTCAAACTTTGAATAGCGTCCGGCAGCGGTCATATACCAGTTGTCAGACAAATCCCAATCCAGATTAAAACCTGCGGTGGTGAACTTGGTGTGCTGGCCATCTTCCAAATCCCGCTCCAGATAGCTGCCGTCGGATTTTAGGAAGCGCAGCACTTGCTGATCCTTACCCAGCAATGTGCCATGACGAGGATCTACCCCAGGGATCCCCTTGGGATTGCTCTGATCCTGAAGAGGAATGGGCACATAAAACGTCGTGTGGTCGTCCAGGTGTTTCGCCGACAAGGTCAACTGACCACGTTCAAACTCCCTGATCAGATTAAATCGAACCTGGCCGCCTTTATCGGCGGTAAACTGCGTGTCACGTACACCGTCTGACTGACGATAGAAACCGCCCACCGACATTTTCCACTCGTCGTTAATTGGCGTGCCGTAATACCAGTCGGCGCGGTACATACCGTAGTCGGCGGTCGACAACTTCAGCAGAGTTTCGGCCTGCTCACCGGGCTTACGGGTAATAAAGTTAACCAATGCGGCCGGGCCGTTGGTGGTTAACAGCCCACTGGTACCACCGCGAACCGCTTCCATATGCTCTATGGTAATATCCTGGCGCTGGAAAAAGTCCACCCAGACACCGTCATAGACAACAGGCAGGCCATCTTCCTGCACACCAATGTAGCGAAAGCCTTCACCACCTCGAAGGCCGCGAGGGGCCACGTTGTTATTGGTTTCACCACCAGAATCTTCTACCCAAAAACCAGGGATCACTTCCAGCAAATCCGCCGTCCCTAGTGGTTGCTCACGCTCCAACTGCTCGGCATTTAACGTAGTGATGGAAACGGACGACTCCAGTTTGGTTTGTCCACGGCCGGTGGCACCAGTCACGATAATGCGTTCCAAATCCAACAGACTGGATTGTTTCTTGGTTTCAGGCACCTCGTCCTGCTGAGCATAGGCGAGTGGACTGGCCATTAAAGACAATGCCAGTGCACTGGCAATGGGATTGAGTCGGTTAGTTTTGCGGTTCCTTTGATGCATGGTCTTCTCTCAAGGTTTATAAATTATTAGGCGAAGCGTCTTGCTCGCCGACCTTGTTAAAACGAACCAGGCCCGCAATTTGGGAATAAAATGAAATAATTTCGTTAACAACATGCTATACCGCAGACACCAATAGGTTTAGATGAAAGTAGTAAGCAAGCTGTCATAGAGATAGCCAGCGGCTTCTGGCAGAATAGTCTGGCTTCACTAGCCGACTCAACGGAATGAATCTGTAGCACAAACCATGCAAGATAATCAGTATTCCCTTTCTGCCGATCAAATTCGGGTCCTTGCCACCATTGCCGTGGTGGTGCTGCATGTGAGTGCCAGTGGCGTAAGCCGCTTTGAACTTAACAGCGGTGCCTGGTGGCTGGCGAATCTGCTGGACTCCTTCAGCCGGGTATCCATTCCGTTGTTTGTGATGTTGTCTGGAGCCTTGTTGCTGCTTCCCCCTATTGATTCGGTGGCTAACTTTTATCGCAAGCGTGTGGCCCGCATCGCCTTGCCTCTGGCACTGTGGTCGGTATTTTACAGCGGCTGGACCTTGCTAAAAGGCGAAGTAAAGCAGCAGCCAGTACCAGCAACACAACTGCTGGATAACCTGCTAAATGGGATGCCCTACTTCCATCTTTGGTACCTGTTTATGTTGGTGGGCTTATACGCTGCCACACCTATGATTCGCTGGTTGATGCTATCGCTCAAGGCCAGTTATGCACCGTCCCCCAGTTTTTATCTGGCCATAGCGGTTACCGCTTCCACTTTGTATACCTTGGGCTTTACGTGGTTTGGAGATAGCTGGCCTTGGCCCTTGTGGTTTATCGGCTATATTCCGTTATTTATGCTGGGCGCTGCCATGTGGGGGAGACCGAGCAATCAAGGGCGTTTGGCGCTGCTTGCCGCTTTTATCTTGATGGTGGTGATCATAGCCCGTCTGGCTTATACCCAACTAAGTGAATACCCCCAATTTGGCGCAATTTACAGCTATCAGTACCTGAGTCTCCCCGTGCTGGCTGCCAGCGTTTGTATCTGGTATCTACTAAAGCGACCGCATCAGAAACTCGCGCCCTACACTCGACTCCTGGCCCCCTATTGCTTTGGCATTTATCTTATTCATCCAGTATTTTTGGATGTCAGCCACATGCTACTAAGCAAAATAGCCATTGATGATATGACCAAAATGCTTGTTCAAATTCCGCTAGTGTTTGCACTGTCTCTACTGGCATGCATTTTTTATAAAGCGATTAATAGTCGTTTGCTCAAGCCGGTATTTGCCGGCTGAATCCAGTACAAACTACACTTGAGACTGACCATTAAAGTCGCACGCGCGTCCCATGTTCGAATATGCTATAAAGACCGCCCGGTAAGCATTTCAACGCGGCTCCAGGCACCTGAATATGAACAACAAAGGGCTGATACTGACGCTGCTTGGTATACTCACCAGTACAACGCTGGCGGTAGCTCAGCACCAAACTTTTGAAGTGTTGGCCGTGGAATACCCTCCCTTTACCACACCGGCACATCCCAAAGGTGGCTTGGCTTTTGAACTGCTGGAAAACGCCAATCAGGATGTAACCTGGAAACCTCTGTTTGTTCCTCCGAGACGCGCTTACGCCATCATTGATAGTGGCCACTGGTGTGCCAGTTTTTATCCGTCACACAAGCCCCAGACTCATATCAGTATTGAACTCTCGGATCAGCCAATCAAAATTGGATTGGTCAGGCAAAAACAGCCTGGCAAATTCTCCTGGGCTGACCTCAATGAATTTACAGGCAAGAGCGTGGCTTTACTGCGCACAAAAGACAGCTCTGCATTTGTGCAACAATTCCAACAAGCGGGCCTGCGACCAGTTTTTGTAGAATCTGTGCAAGCCGGCTTGCAGATGGTGCTGCTTAATAGAGTAGATATGGCAATGCTGGACGACACAAGCTTTGCCGCATTAAGCCAAAGCGACAAAGCCAAGCTACAAATATCAGCCAAGTGGCTATTGGAAACCCCTATTACGCTTTATGTGAACAGGGCATGCTTGGATGTTTTTCCCAGCATTGACTTTAAAGATAGCTAGCTCGCAGTCTCAATTAGAAAGATAACTATCAGCTCATATTTTTTTCTCGCCATTTAAGTTATATTATTTACTATCTACAAATTAATATAACAACCAATGAAAACATTAGCCCGTCCCCAATATAAAAATTAACACTAATCGTAAAAATAGAACAAATTACGCTAAGATCCCCTTCCTCCCAATATAATGGGACATGTAATCGTAGCTAGATTCTTTAGTAAAGGAAGATAAAATGAACTCAAGGTTAAGAGGTAAGCTAGCCAAAGCTTCATCAAAGATTGAAGATAAGCTTTTCCATCTAAAGCATAAAATGGAAGCAAATTCTATTCTTTCCTCAATAGAGAAAGAACGCGGAAAAACCAATCCTACCCTTATAAAAAATAGCAAAGAATATGCTGTAGAAATTCTGGGGTGGTCAGGTTATTCACCTTGGCTAGAAGTTTATAGCGCAATAGCGGGAACGTTTAAAGAAGGTTGGATTCCCGATAACTACTACAGAAAGGTTGTCATGCCTAGAGTAAAATCCGGTTATGGTGAAACATCTGTATTAAAACCCATGTCCAAACTAATATACGGTAATAGTTCAGCATTCCCGGATATAGGGTACTATGTAAATGGACTTTTTTATAATTCTGATTATCACGTAATTCATGAAGAAAGTATAAAAAAATTATTATTTGAAAAGACAGACAGGATTATATTCAAATTAGATAGTTCACTACAAGGTAAAGGTGTATTCATTTTCACAAAAGAAAATTTCGACTCTAGTGTCATTAAAAAATATGGCAATGGTGTGTTTCAGTCCTTTCTTACACAGCACTCCAAACTCTCTATGTTTGCAAAAAACTCTGTAGCTACAATTAGAGTTACCAGCATAATTAACAATGAGGGAAAGTGTGAACCCAGAGCTTGCTATTTAAGACTTGGGCAAGGGAGTGATACACATGTCCAGTCAAAGTCCCATATCCGAGTACCAGTTGATACCCTCACAGGACAGTTAGGTGATATTGCTTATACAACGAATTGGCACCAAATCAGAAAGCACCCAACATCTCTCGTCGACTTTGCAGGAAATTCCATTCCGAACTATGATGAGTGTGTAAACGTTATAAAAGAGATCCATGAGTCACTTCCATTTACAAGATGTGTAGGTTGGGATGCCTGTATCACTGATGATGGGGAAGTGAAAATAATGGAGTGGAATGGAAAGCACAACGATATTAAGTTCTCCGAAGCTACACAAGGACCAATATTTAGTGGATTGAATTGGCAAAACTTGTGGAAATCGCGATAGAAATAGCTTAAGCCTTTCGCATCATACCTGCTAACTTAAGATCCTCACTTTCTGGCAAAAAAGTGAGGTTCGCATTGGCTGGAATAAAAGTTATCTCACCAAAAAAGATGCGATTTTTTACAATGTAGAAATCTACTCTGCAGAATGAAAAATCTCCAGCCAACTTTCTCGCACAATCCAATAATTCAGACAGATTATCAGGCTTTTCCTCTGCCTTACCTTCACTATATTCTTTACGATAAACAGATAGTTTCTTCCAATCACAATCATAATAAGTATGCTCTTGATTAAAACCAGAACGCTCGCTTATAACTTGAATCATATGAGGTTTTCCGTTAAAGCAATATACTTTATAGTCAACCAGTTGAGAGCCACCTCCAGAATCAAGAAACTCTTCAGCTATAACCTTTCTCTCTATATTCTTATATTGTCTCTCTCTAGTAATCAAATAAAAATCCACATTCAGCCACTGACGAATTAGTTTTTTTATTTTTTTTTCAGAATGCTTACTTTTATCAGTCACAACCAAATTGTAGCCAGATGCATTATTTAGCTTAAGAACAAACTTATTTGGCAGTTCATCCAATTTAAAATCGTTTTCATCTGTGTAAAATGAAAGCAAGCCATTTAGGTATTTTTCACCAACAACATCTTTCACATACTCTCGGACTGAATATTTGTCCACATATTTTCTATAATCATCCATTTCTTTACTGAGTTTAAAAACATAAAGACTCTCAGAAAAACTTCTAGGGTTAGAGAGATTCAAAGGCTTCCTGTTCTTAATAAAATAAACTATACGACAATAACATTCATCACTAATGAAAGAAATAAGCAAAGATAAATGCCTTTTTAGCTTTGCTACCAATTCAACTTTATTAATCATTTACTGCTTAACATCCTTAAGGTTTAAACCCAAGCTGAGCAAGGAAATCAGAAAACTTCCTATACTGCCTAGTAGACAATGAAATTTGAAAAAAATAAATTATCGCTGTCTTCAGATTGAAGCCGCCATTAACTAACGCTTTAAAATACAAAGACAAACCTTTTAACTTATTGCCTCGTTGAGCATAACCTTTAGCGATTGAACGGCCCAACACAGCATGATAAGCCTTTCGCGTCATATGCTTCTTTGCTCGATTTAACCATTCCAAACGCTTAACAGGATCAATAGTGCTTGAGAGTCTGCTTTCATTCCATTGATCGTCCCAAATTGCAGAAGGCTTAGCCAACATTCTTAGCTGCCCACCATTCACAACTAGGCGCAAAGCAAAGTCGGCATCATCACCCCATCCAAGGTGTTCATCGTAAAGAACCGACTTTGCAAGACTAGCTGGTATAATTAATGTTATTGTTGGTACAAAGCCACGGTTCTTAAGCAGGTATTCAGAGACAGGTTCATTTTCCCTAATACCTCGTGTGGGCTTCAAAATATTCACACCACTTCCACGTTCAACAATGACCTGAGCGTAAGTGCAAACATCTTGGCCGCTATTTAAAACTGACAAAGCTTGTTGTAAATGGAAAGGTAAAAATACATCATCAGAATCCAAAAAAGCGATGTACTTTCCATTAGCAGCTTTGATCCCTGTATTTCTCGCTTTGCTGGCGCCACCATTAGTTTGCTTTATGTACCTTAAACGTGTCTCCTGTTTACAAAGATTCTCCATGAGTTGTTCCGTATCATCCTGAGAACCATCATCAACAACAATAATTTCGAAACATTGTTCAGTTTGCTGTAATACTGACTCTAACGCCCGAACAATGCAATGCGCACGATTATAGGCTGGGATAACAACACTGAATAAAGGTTGCTCGAACATCACGATTCCTTACACTCACCTTCATCAGCCAGATGCAAAAGGCGTTCAACTACTAGCTTGGGTTTCAGATTACGGTCAAATAACAATGGGTGATCCATACGCTCGGGAAGAGGCCAGTTATTCCGCCAACTTTCTGCATCAGAAATTCCCCAAAAAGTCACACGATTTACGCTAGCCCGATGGGCAAGCAGTACACAGAAAAGCTCTTGATAGCGGTCTGCAAGCTGAGCTTCTATATCAGTTGGCAAAGCACCGGAATAGGGATCCAATTCAGCCGCTCGTAAATTATTAATTTCAGCATCCTCTCCCCTTTCTTCCGGACCAGGAAAAGGCAATACAGATACATCCAGCTCGGAAATCATCACTTCAACGCCCAATGAAGCAAAGCGGCTAATAGCTTCGTCAAGAAGTTTTGCATCCGGGTAAGTCAAACTATAATGCCCTTGAATACCAACGGCATGAATAGGTATTCCTTTGCTTTTAAGTCTCTGAATAAGCCTGACTACAGCATCTTGCTTTGACTTATGCACTAGACCATAGTCGTTATAGTAGAGCTTAGCGTCAGGATCTGCTGCATGAGCAAATTCAAAAGCTCTCTCAATAAAATCCTCACCAATAATGTTCAGCCAAGGACTTTTACGAAAAGTGCCATCGTATCCAAATGCTTCATTTACTACATCCCAACCGTAAACTTTACCTTTATATCGTCCTACTACAGTAGAAATATGCTTTTCTAGTCTTGCTAACAACTTTGCTCTAGAAAGGTTGGAGTCATCTTCAGTAAACAGCCAGTCAGGATTCGCCTTGTGCCAGACCAACGTATGTCCAACAAGCTTTTTACCGTGTTCATGTCCCCAAGCAACGAATTGGTCAACCATTTCGAATTCATATTTACCTGGCTTTACTTCTAATTGAGACCACTTCATTGAAAACTCATGAGTCAACGAATTGAAGTGTTTTTTCACTATTGAACTCTTTTCGAATTCACTTAGGTCAGATGTAGAAACCGCAACGCCTATATCAAAGTACTCACGATACCGATCAGCTAGGCCTGTTTGAGCACAGCCTGTCGTAAAAAGTGAAAATACGGCCAAGAATAAAATTGATTTAACGTAAGAAAAAAAATCCATTTCAATACAACCCTCAAGTCATTAAGAACTTTCCAAGCTCTTACAGTCAGATTTCAAATATAGGCAAAAATATAAAATTAGCATCATGAACCACCGACCATCTGCAGAATTAAGAAGATCAGTTTCCAACATGTTATGCAAAGAGAAAAAGAAAAAAGATGAAAAGAAGATATAGATAAATGGATGAGAAGCCCCGCCACCGAAACTGACAGCCTTAAATATTGGCAGAACTATAAACACCAACAACACCAAGAGGAACCCTATGAATCCAAGAGAAATGAAAGCCTCAAGATATCCATTGTGGGAGTGTGTTAATGTGAATACCCAGTCCACCCAACCAAAGGCATATGTTGCAAGTAACATTTCGTCACCGACACTCCAAACCGATCCGTAGCCCACCCCTAGCCAAAAATGGTCACCTATTGCCCGAATAACCATATCCCAAATCGTTGCTCGGCCCGTAAAAGCTTCAGGATTATCCAAAACACCTATAAATGCATCAAGAATAGATTCTCTGAACAAGATAAGAAGTGAAATTAGTAAAATATAGAAGACAATTAGGGCAGCTGAAAACACTTTGTATTTCAACAGTCTCATCATCATGAGACCAAAGAGTAAGGAAGGTATTAATAATGCCAGACTCGTTTTAGATTTTGTAAAAGCCAGAAATATCAATGCAGAAATTGACAGTAATAGCCACATTTTTTTTCTACCTAAACTATACTGATAGAGAAACAACGATATAGCCACCACCAGTGCGGGCCCTGCATGATTTTTATGAATAAAAATTCCCTTCCAGTTTCCTTCTAATCCAGTATCGAAAAGCTCTGCCCCCATATGCACTGCACCAGGTAATACAGGGATGGAAATCAAACTAATAATAACAAGGGAGGCTAGCACAACTGTGAGACAGTCGATAACCTGCTTCAACGTTAAACAGCTAACTAGCATAAATATGGTACTAGCCGTGATTAATAATAAAAATACCCGCCGAACAGAGATAGAAGGATGATCAGCCCACGCTATCGACAATATGCACCAAACAACTAGCACTAAAAACCAAGCGATCTTTTTAAATTCATATACAGAGGACAATTTAATAAAACAAAAAAAAGAACTTGCCCACAAAGAAATAAATACCAGCTGCCTTAGAAAGTTCCCACCTCCGGTATCTCCCATTTCAATATCCAAACCACTGGACGTAGCAAAAGGTGATAAGCCTACAAAAGAAAAAACAAGCAAAAAACTCAATGTATAGCTAGCTAATCGATGCAAATCAAAGGCGGGAATTCTAATAAGCATTTTAAATATCAATTACCATGAATTTTTGAATAAACAGAGCGTTGCTTACCCTGAAAGGCACTTAACTTTCCAAATTGTCTATATAATTTCAACTTTGCCTTCATATGCTTATGAGGTTTTAGAATATAAAGCAACATGCTAGCTAAAGAGAGCATAATAGCTACAGCTAGTTTCAGTATTTCTTTTATCCAGGTAAACAGACTTGGCTTAGACTTTTGAATAATTCGAATATCTCCCGCACCTATTCGAAATGCTCTTTCAAGCGCCCATGCTTTAGTCATTCTTGATGCACCAAATAACTCATGGGACTGGGCTAAATGAGCAAATGCAAAGGTTGCTCCCTTGCGTTTCAGGCGAGTGAAATACTCTTTGTCTCCTCCTCCGACAACGGAGTAAAACGGGTCGAATCGCTCGTGTGGATAGTTGTCTACCACAGAGCGATGCAACAACACATTAGTGGTACCTTGGACAAGTTCGGTTGCTCCAGAGGAATGAGAGTCCGATTGGTAGTAGATATGCAATCCTTGCGCCCAATCAGGTCGCTCTCCTTCGAATTCAGGAGCCACACTCCCACCCACAATATCTGCGCCGGTCTGTTTTTGAACCTCTACCAATTGAGCAATCCACTGAGGCTCAACCCACTCGTCATCATCTATCATTGCCAGATAAGTACTTGAGAGAGTATCAAAAGCATACTGCATGAGCGCGTTCCGTACTTGTGATATACCCCTTTCATTTACGGCAATTGCATGCAACTCAAGTTTATATCCTTCTGCCTTGAGCTTCTCAGCCACGGCCAAACCTGCCCCATTATCACCTTCATTATCAGCGATTAAGACAATTGGATTAAAGTCAGCTTGCTGCAAAACAATCGAATCCAGCAGACGTTTCAGCCCCGCTGGACGTTTGAAGGTGGGTATACCTATTACGACTCGTAAAGAATCCATTTACGACTTAACTCCGCTATAAAGTGATAAAAGTAAGATAAAGGCGAAAACTTCCCCAATTAAAATACCAATCAAAGAGAATTCTGGGGGAAAATACTGAAGGATTAAAAATACAACGGGAATGGTAAGCAAAGAGGACTTAAGTGTCACCAGACTTAGTGCCTTAAACCTATCAGCCGCCTGTAAAAAGACACTGTAAGTACTACTAACAGATCGACTCCCACGAACTAAAGCAATAAACAAAGTCGCCCAGAGCAAGGCACTCAGTGTACTAGCATCTTTCCAATAAATGTCAGAAAAAAGAGTTAAGACAATCGCAGCAGCAATACAATTAATTATCCAAAAAACGATGTTAACGGCGCGGTATCTTACCAAAGACAGTTTGGCTTGAGACACCTCATTGTTAGCTAACATCCGTCTCAAGCGTGGTCTCTCAACCTGATTTAAACTGTTGAGCACCACCATGACAGGCCTAAATAACAAAGAAGCCGCTGCAATTGGCGCAAAAGCTGCTGGTCCAAAAAATAAAGTAACCATATAGGAGTGGGAATTCAGGGTCCCTTCTGTTGTCAACACGCCAAGCAATGCGTGCTTACCTTGCTTGTTCCAACCATTAGCGAACCCTCTCAGATCAGCACCAAATACCTGAATGCATTGCATACATAGGAATTCACGTCCCAACCAGAACAAAGACAAGCTTGCTGCAACTCCGGTTAGGCACCCAAAACTCAACAGACTGACGTTGTCGGATAAAAATAGATAACCGGCTAGAGTTAGACTGAGCAATGTATAGTTTGCGTCGGAGACCACTACCTTGGCATGCCGATGGCTATTATTGCAATACGCCCTCCCAAACCAACGCAATGTAGTAAAGAAAGCACTAATCCCATAAGTTAACGATAGCAGCCAGTTATTTTCAAACCCCCAGACAATCCCTGCCTGAATAACGGCGAAGATAAGACAGAGAAGTAGATTGGCCAGCATAAAACTTTGAAGTGTCCTGTTGCCTGAACGCTCTCTCTGACTTTTTGTATCTGCAAGCGCAATAAGGAGAGGGGAGCCCAACATTGCATTAGAAAAACCATTGGCCAACGCTTGCGTTATCAATAGAAATGCAAATAGTCCATACTCTTCAATGGCTCCTTTCTGCATCAAGCAAAGCGCCAACACCAGGCTGGACAAGGCCATCCCGGCAGAGCCACCAATGGCGGCCAGCGCTCGCTTAAAGGGTAATTTACTGGACATCGGCGGTAACTTGCCTCTTACCCTTTCCATGCTTAATCACGCAAAATATAGCGTGGGGATTGGTCAGCAGATAACGAACAAATAATTTACGCGGATCATTGGCCATTCTGAAAAGCCACTCAAGACCGGCATTTTGCATCCACATAGGGGCACGTGGATATTCTCCGGTAATGTAGTTGTAACAACCACCACAGGAAATAATCACCGGCACATTGAGTCTGTGTTTATTACGGATACAAAAAATCTGCTCTTTAGGCTTGCCTAATCCAACCCAAAGCACGTCTGGTTTAGCCTCATTGATAGCAGCACAAATAGCCTCTTCTTCAGCGTCGGTAAAATAACCATGCTGATGGCCAACCACATCAAAGTTAGCATAAGTCTTTGCCAGAATTTCCGCCGCCTTACTGACCGAGCTTTCTTTTCCGCCCAGCAAAAAGTGTTTTAGCTTAGGGCTGTAAAAATTAGGGATATCGTGGATCATATCCGTGGTAGCAGTGCGTTCTGGAACCGGATTTTTGTTAAACCAGCGGGAGAAGCTGACTACACTCTGACCATCGGCATGCACAAGGTCAGCCTTATCCATCTGCTCTCGTGCTTCTTTATCTGAGTTATAGATAGATATGGCATGGCCATTGTTACTAAAAATAACAAAAGGCTCTCTTTTCTCTGGCTCAGCCTGCGCATACTTTTCGCAAACATCCCCCACCAGCTTTGCTAGTGCATCCCTTCCCAAACAGGCGGTTTGAATACCACCCACATTAACTTTTTCAAACGCTGGCTTGTACATTCGCCAAACACTCCATTACTTATAAAAGGCTTTATACCAGTCAACGAAACGCTGCATCCCTTCCACTAAATCTGTCTTCGGTGCAAATCCAGTACATTGATTCAAGGCGGTCACATCGGCATAGGTTTGGTATACATCACCAGGCTGCATGGGCAGATAATTTTTATTGGCGGGCTTTCCACAGGCGCTTTCAATAGCACTAATAAAGGTTTCAAGTTCAACCGGCTGATTGTTACCTATGTTGTAAAGCGCATAATAGGGATTGTCAGCCAACTGCACAGGATAATCCGCGCTGCCCGGAATCTGTGCCTGAACCCGCACTATGCCTTCAACAATGTCGTCCACATAGGTGAAATCACGCTGCAGTTTGCCATGGTTGTATACATCAATGGTTTTACCCTCGAGTATCGCCTTAGTGAACTTAAACGGCGCCATATCCGGTCTGCCCCAAGGGCCATATACAGTAAAGAAACGCAGCCCTGTGGTAGGCAGTTGATACAGATGGCTATAGGTATGCGCCATTAATTCGTTGGCTTTTTTGGTTGCCGCATAAAGTGAGATGGGCGTATCAACCCTGTCACTTTCACTAAAGGGCACCTTCTGCTGGTTACCGTAAACCGAGCTGCTTGATGCATAGACCAAGTGCTCAACTTTATGGTGCCGGCAGCCTTCCAGAATATTCAAGGTACCAGTCAGGTTGCTGTCGGCATAGGCCATAGGGTTTTCCAGCGAGTAGCGCACTCCTGCCTGGGCTGCCAGATGAATCACCCGCTGGAACTGCTCTTTGGCAAAGAGCTCAGCCATCCCAATACGGTCTGCCAAGTCCAATTTAATAAAACGAAATTTAGGGTAGTTTGCCAACTGCACTAACCGCGCATCCTTTAACGTCGGGTCGTAGTAATCATTCAGGTTGTCTATACCCACAACCTCATGACCTTGCTCCAGCAAAGCTTTGGCAGTGAACATGCCAATAAAGCCAGCGGCTCCGGTTACCAGAAATTTCATTTTACTTGCCTTAATATTTTGAAGTTCAAACAGCAATGAGAATAAAGGGCCCTTTACAGGCCCTTGTTAACTCAGTAGTTAGCGACACTCGCGCCGCGCCCTATGGCGTAATAGGTAAAGCCCTTGCGGTTCATACGGCTAGGCTCAAACAGGTTGCGGCCATCAAAAATAACCGCTTCGCTAAGTTGCGATTTGATTAAGTCAAAATCCGGTGCCCTGAATTGTTGCCATTCAGTACAGATAATCAGTGCATCAGCCCCCTTAAGGGCCGCTTCTTTAGTACCTACCAGGCTTAGATCCTCACGTACACCGTAGATACGCTGAGTTTCTTCCATGGCTTCCGGGTCAAAAGCCTGCACTTTCGCACCTTGTTCCCAAAGGGCTTCAAGCAGCACCCGGCTTGGCGCTTCGCGCATATCGTCGGTATTAGGTTTGAAGCTTAGGCCCCACAAAGCAATAGTCTTGCCAGCCAACTGCCCGTTAAAGTGACGCTCAACCAAAGAAGGCAGCTTGCTCTTCTGACGATCATTCACCGCTTCTACCGCTTGCAAAATAGCGGGTTGGTAATCGTGCTGTTCAGAGGTACGAATCAAGGCTTGTACATCTTTAGGGAAGCAAGAACCACCGTAACCACAACCAGGATAAATAAAGTGGTAACCAATACGCGGGTCAGAGCCGATACCACGACGTACCGCTTCAATATCAGCGCCTAGGATTTCGGCCAGGTTAGCCATTTCATTCATAAAGCTGATTTTGGTGGCCAGCATGCAGTTGGCGGCATACTTGGTTAGCTCAGCAGAACGCACATCCATAAAAATCACTTTGTCGTGATTACGGTTGAACGGCGCATACAGTTCGCGCATCAAATCTTGCGGGCGCTCATCATAAGTCCCGATAATGATACGGTCAGGTCGCATGCAATCGTTAACTGCTGCCCCTTCTTTAAGAAACTCGGGGTTAGACACCACATCGAATTCAATGGCCGCACTGCGCTCAGCCAGAATATCAGCAATCTTCTGCTTCACCTTGTCAGCTGTGCCAACCGGCACGGTAGACTTATCAATAATAACTTTGGGACTTTCCATATGTTTGGCGATGGTCGAAGCAACCGCCAGTACATATTTAAGATCCGCAGAGCCATCTTCATCCGGCGGCGTACCCACGGCAATAAATTGCACTTCACCATGCTCTACCCCTTTGGCAGCATCAGTGGTGAAGTTTAAACGGCCGGCTTTATAATGGCTTTCAACTAAAGGAGTCAGCCCAGGCTCATAAATAGGGATAATCCCTTTTTTGAGGTTTTCGACTTTATTTTCATCAACGTCGACACACACCACATCGTGGCCCACTTCAGCCAACACTGCTGCTTGCACCAGGCCTACATAGCCGATACCAAATACTGTTACGCGCATTCTTTAACCTTACTCTAATGTATTCTCTGGGTTGTGATAGTTACTGCTTAGGTAATAAATGAGGAAACGCGCCGGTCTCCAGCTCTTTAAGCAGTCCTTCCATCACCGTACGAATCTGCGGGCCAAACCGCTCACTGTGTAGGGCATATTCCAAGTTGGCTTGCAGCAAGCCCATCTTGTTACCACAGTCGTGGCTTTTGCCCAGAATTTGATAGGCTTCAATTTTTTCCAGCAGCAATAGCTGATGTAAGGCATCGGTTAACTGAATCTCATCACCAGCACCTGGCGGGGTGAACTCTAGCAAATCCCACACAGCAGCAGACAGCACATAACGGCCGGTAATAGCTAAATTGCTGGGCGCATCGTCTAAATCAGGCTTTTCCACCATGTCTTTGATAAGAGCGTTCTCGCCAGCCTTAAGCTCAACGCCACTAATATCAACCACACCATATTGATTCACTAATTCATGCGCCACCGGCTCAACCATAATCTGGCTATGGCCTGTTTCACCAAAACGTTTAACCATGGCGGCCAGGTTGTCTTTTTTCAGATTACTACGATGCTTATCTACCATTACGTCAGGTAGAATCACAGCGAAAGGCTGTTCGCCAATTACCGAACGCGCGCACAGAATCGCATGGCCTAAGCCCAGGGCTTGCGGCTGACGTACAGAGATAATAGTGACGTTTTTAGGCACGATATTGCGAACTTCGTCCAGCAACTGTCTTTTTACCCGCTTCTCCAGCGTGGCTTCCAGCTCAAAACTGGTATCAAAGTGGTTCTCAATACTGTTCTTTGAAGAGTGCGTAACCAATACAATCTCAGTAATGCCTGCTGCCACAGCCTCTTGCACCACATACTGAATCATAGGTTTATCCACGACAGTCAGCATTTCCTTGGGAATGGCTTTGGTCGCGGGGAGCATACGCGTGCCCAACCCGGCCACAGGAATTACCGCTTTGGTAACCAACGACGGGGAAGTGTCAGTGTTCGAAGTTTTCAACATTTAAGCCATCCTCATCAATTAAACGCGGACAGCCTGAAAAAGGTAGGAAATACCAGAATCAAGTTAAGTCCGTTTTAACTTTTTTATAACAACCACAAGGGTTACATCCAAATTTTAGCGCGGCGGATAATAACACTTTTCATACGATATCTGCCACAGATGACGGCTATATGACGCCAATTTTTTGGATGAAAATTACAAATATTCAGATCAAAACCGGTAAACTTACTATTTTTCAGGGCTTTCCATAAAAATTAGCCGGCATCCGCCCTCGCTAACGGCATGGGAATTACATTTTTGTAGTCCACACTTCACTCATTAGAGACAGATACCCTCTTTCAACAAGCCCAGAATATCACCGGAAAACCCTAACCGTTAAGCTTTCTCAACCTTCAAATCTTCAGATTAAAAATAGAAATTATGCCGGGGCACAGCGTGCAGCAGTTAACCCCGGATTAAGATTAGGTTATGCTGACGCCAACTTAGCCTGGATGGCTGACAGGACGAGATGTACAGGTTTTCATCATTGCTGGACAATCAGAATAAACGCCTTTTTTTGGCTAGCCTGTTGGCCTGTCTGATGATTAGCGGTCTGGCTATAGCCGTACAAGAGCATTTCCCGTTTGATGACGACTTTTATGGCAAACTTCGTCAACGCTACGGTGAACGTGCCGAACGTCCCGTCAAAGCCTGGCAGAGTTTGATCGAAGAACAACAACAAAACGATATCATGGCGCAGCTAAATGCCAGCAATTACTTCGCCAATCGCCGCATACGCTATGCAACCGACAAAGAACATTGGCAACAAAATGATTATTGGGCAACCCCCATTGAAAGCCTGGTATCACAGCGAGGCGATTGTGAAGACTACGCCATATTGAAATATGCCACCTTGCGAGCCTTAGGTGTACCTGAAGAAAAACTGCGCTTGATGTATGTGCGTGCCTCCACCGTTAACGAGCCGCATATGGTGCTGATTTACTTTGAAACACCGCAGTCATTACCGCTGGTATTAGATAACTTAACCGATAAGATTTTGCCAGCGGATCAACGCCCGGATCTGCGTCCAGTTTATTCATTTAACGGCCAGGGACTCTGGTTAGCAAGAGCACAAGGGTTGGGTAAACCGGTCAAAAATAGCAGTGGCGTATCTAGCTGGACCAGGTTACTAGAGCGAATTGAACAAGGGGAATAAGTGATTGGTGTTAAGCACCAGCGCTGTATATTTGGAGAATAATAAGTGACAGAACAACACGGAGTAAATGTCAGCGGCGGCCTGTCGTTAAAGGCCCAGTTGTACGGTTTGCTGGTTACCCTGTTAGCCTTGGCCTTTGCCAGCGCCTTATACACCAGCATTGAAGGCGTGCGCGCTTATCAAGCGAAACAGTTAGCTTCACACGCTCAGGATGCGGCCCATAACCTGGGCTTAGCCATTTCACCTCATTTGGATGAGCCCGGCCTGGTGCTGGCTGAGACTATGGCCAGCGCGATATTTGATTCGGGTTACTATAAGCAAATACAGTTTACCGACGCCGAAGGAGCCGTCCGCTTTTCCCGCGTTCACGAAAACAGTGAGCTAAATGTACCTGGCTGGTTTCAAAGTTGGTTTCCTTTGTATGCCCCCCAAATGCAAAGCGAGGTAGCAAACGGGTGGATACCAGGCGGTACGCTGACGGTGCAATCTCATGTGGGCCAAGCCTACGAGGCATTATGGCAAAGTGCTAAGGGATTGGCACTGAATACACTTTGGCTGTTAGTTGCGGCCATGTTGATTGGTTATTTAATTCTAAGGGCGGTACTTAGCCCATTGTCAGCATTAAAAGGACAAGCGCTGGCAGTGATGCGAAAAGAGTTTCACCAGGTAAGACGCCGGCCTTTTACTTTAGAACTTCGAGCATTGGTTAATGCCTTTAATCAAATGGTCAGCAATACCGAACGCAGTTTTTCGGAGCAGGCAAATTACGCCAAACAACTGTCCGAACAGCTTTATGTTGATGGTTTGACCGGTTTACCCAACCGTCAGGCTTTATTGATGCAGTTTGAGCCACAACGGGAAGACGCCCTGTTACATAACGATAGTTTACAACTAGGTCTGATTCGGCTGCCGTCGTTGGCTGATGTCAATCAAACCGACGGTTATACTGGCGGTGATCAATACCTGCTTCGTTGTATAGATATCGTTCAGCAACACCTTACAGCGCTGTCAGACGTGCGCTTATACCGCTTATCTGGCTCTGAACTGGCAATCTTATGTCGGCTGGACAGCGACGATCTGCTGCAGCTAAACAAAAAACTAACTTCAGAGTTTGCTGCTCAGTCCACCGATATCTATCCGCAAGGCTTTGCTCAGGTCTACTTTACGCAAGTGAAAGACAAAGAACCTTTTGCCGATACCATCAGCCGCCTTGATACGTTGCACCTGACGCAGACAGACGTGACGGCTGAAACACGCCAAGATGGCACAACCGAAGGACACAGCCGCCAATACTGGCGCGGCGTACTAAAACAATATACGGCGGTTACTCAGACAGGCCTTCCCATAGAAACGGAAAGCCAATTTGAACATCTGAGCACCAGCCTGGCAAAACACTTTGAACTGATGCTCCAGCCCATATTGGGCAAAGATGGTGACATCATTTATTCGGAGTCGCTGGTGCGTTTTAACTGGCAGCAAGCGGGTTTATCCACCGCCGCCACCTTTTCCATGGCCGAACGTCTGAATCTGGGTCCGGCTTTAGAAAGAGCGGTATTGTGCTTTGTTCTGTCACAACTTCGCCACCATCCTGAACACCGCATCGGCATCAATCTGAGTAATGTCTTTGTCAACGATCGCATGCACCAACAATGGCTGCTGACCCTGCTAAAGACCCTAAAAGGTCAGCTACCTCCCTTGGTATTTGAAATTAAAGAAAGCGCGCTGATTAATCAGGAGTCCCGGATAAGGGATTTAATCCAGAACCTCAAGGAAGTGGGAGCGCTGGTCACTATTGAACACTTTGGTGCTCACCTGAGTAGTTTCCAGTCCATCGGCAATCTGGATATTGATTATGTAAAAATTGACGGCAGCTTTATTCGCAGCCTGAATCAGCACAACAATATCTTTTTTGTGCAGAGCCTGACTCAAATATGCCACGCCGTCGGTGTTAAGGTGCTGGCTTGCCATGTGGAAAGCGCCACAACAGCCAGACAATGCATGCAATTGCATATCGACGGCATTCAGGGACGCGGCTTTGCTGACACAACCTCCATCAACGAGTGTTTTAAAAATTTCATATACAGTGACACCCCAACTGGTTTAGAATTGCGCAATAAGTTTTTGTCGTAATCAATGAGGGACCATTATGAAAATCAAGCAATTGTCAATTTTCTTGGCCGCCGCACTGTCTGTTTCAGCTGTTCAGGCTCAGCAATCCTCGCTGAATCTGGAAGAGTTACAACAAGGCTATGCTCAGGCAGCTAACTAAGGTATCAGCTTCGTACAATATCTGCGTCAGCAAGTATTGACCGACAATCTGATTCAAACCAATGCCCAAGCCGCAGAACAAACTCTGACTTCGCTGCTGACTTTGTTGAGTGACAACCAGGATCAAGTTGCAGAATTACTGTCTTCTGTATCTTCTTCCAGCTTTTCCTCAGATCAAATTTTGGCCAGCGCAGTAGGCGCCGGTATTGACCCAACCTTGGTGGGTAATCTGATTGCCGATACCGCGACAGCGGCACCGGGTGCAGCCACAGGGCCAGCTCCGGCACCAGGTGTTCTGGGCCTTGGCGCAGGCACTGGTGGTGGTGGTACTACCGCATCCAACAACTAAGTTGGTGAGATTCAGTAAAAAGGGCCGACAGGCCCTTTTTTGTTAGTCTGTTAATCGGCATCAATCTATGAACAAAGCATCGTCAGGATTTTATGGTAGCACTCCCCTGATATGGTGGCTGGGGTTTATTCTGATTTGGGCTCCAATCCCTTTAGGTAGTAATCGTCCATGGGCCTGGGATTTACTGCATGCCTTGGTCGCACTGGGCGGCATCTGGCACCTGTTTCAGGCAGCCCGCAATAAAGCACCATTATTCCCCAAACCATGGCAATTGATGTTGCTGGCCGGGCCGGCATTAATCGCCGTTTATTTGCTGGCACAATCGACTTGCGTCATACCTGGCGTATGCTCGGTTGACGCTTACCAAACCAACATTATGTTGGAGAAAACCCTCTATCTGCTGCTGTTTACCTATCTGTTAAGCCAGCATTGTCGCACTCAACAGCAGCTCAAGATAATCCTTGCCTGCATTCTTATCTCCGGCGGCTTTCAGGCTATTTATGGCAGTCTTTTGCACCTGAGCGGACTTGACCTGTCACCGGTGTTTGGCATTCCCGAAGGTGAAAAAGCCAGAGGCAGTTTTGTTTATCAAAACCACTATGCTAACTATTTGGCTCTGACCCTGAGCATCGCCATTGGCTGGATGCTCAGCGAACTAAGCACCAGTAAACAAAAGGTCGCACTCGCAAAGTGGTTACGCAGCTTTGCTGAGCTGATACTTAGCCGCAAGCTGTTACTGCGCCTGGCCATTATTCTGATGGTGGTGGGCCTGGTACTAAGTCGCTCCAGAATGGGGAATGCGGGCTTCTTTACCGCGTTAGGTATAGTAGCTGTGCTGGCTTTGTTTATTTATCGTCGTCCGCCACCGCTGCTTAAATGGCTGGTACTAAGTATCTTTATTCTGGATATGCTGCTTATCGGTTCGATGTTTGGGGTTGAGAAAGTAAAACAACGTATGCAAGAGACCAGCTTTGTCAGTGAAGCACGTGACGAGGTGGTCTTACATAGTCTGCCACTGTTAGAAGACCAGGGACTAACAGGCACAGGAGGCGGAACCTTTTATACCGTATTCCCCCGCTATCAACAGCAATCTTACAGCGGCTTTTATGATCATGCCCACAATGATTACTTACAGTTTGCAATTGAATTAGGCTGGCCGGTTACCGCTTTGCTTGGCACCTGGCTGCTGCTGGCTTTATGGCAAGGTCTGTACGTGATGAATAAACGCAGAACTAAGCTCTATCAGGGAGTGGCATTTGGTTGTTGCATGGCCTGGGTACATATGATGATGCACAGCAGTGTGGATTTTAGCCTGCAGGCCCCCGCCAACAGCATGTTATTTATGACTATTCTGACGCTATTTTATCTTGTCAGGATGCTACCGGGCGAGCGCAAAGCCGGGCGAGATGTTTAAGGCGATCTTCAGCGAGGGGCGGCTTTCGATTGAACAGATAAGCACAAACAATGGCCTCGCGCTGATATTCCTTGACCAATTTGCGCATAGAAGCAAAAACTGGCCAGTGCGCTTCTGCAGCCCGCCCTGTTATCTTCAGTACCCAGGCTTTATCAGCCCCGGAGAAACTATCCCAATACGCTAAGCCAACAACAAGCTGCTGACGCAATACTTCAGGCATATGAGGCCCATAATGCTCAGCTTGTTTTAGCTGCAGCATGGCCTCTGACAGATTATTGTCAAAAAAGGCCAACACAAAACCATAGTCTGCATAAGCGTTAGGCCAGTCAGGTCGCAAAGCTATGGCTTGCCGATAAAGCGGATTTAGCGGCTCTGCACTGGTTTTCTCAAAGCCTAAATGCATTCCCCATTCAAGTACCTTGGCTAAGGTAAGCATATAATGGGCTGACGCGGAGCTGCTATCCAGCGCTTGTCTGGCGGCTTGCAAGGCATCCTGATAATCCGTCTCGCTCGGCAACTGACCTTTTTGCCATTTTTCCAAGGCATCGTTTGCCACGTAGTATTGGATATTGCCCTGAGCAGAGCGATACAGTGATGGCAACTGCCAAACCAGTAAAACTAACAACAAGGCGGCTAACAGCCTACCCAGCAGCGTTTTCAGTTGAACAGGCTTTGACATATACTGCCCGGTGTCGTGATTAAGAGTTCTTCGGCACGACGTTGCCCTACCAGCTCGCAGGCCTTGTCGAACGATTGCCGCATGCGTGGTGGGCGACGTTTCACCGAATGGGTATCAGACGCGATAATGTCAAATAAGCCTTCTTTTAACCAACGTTCACCAAGTGCTCTCGCTGTTTCCCCCATCTCTCCAACTAAAGCAGCAGCTGTAAGTTGAAATAAGCAGCCTGCCTGTTTGAAGGGACGAATAAGCTCGGGGTTAGCCTGTAAATCGCGATTTCGCTCTGGATGCGCAATCATCGGCCTGATGGACTGACGGCACAGCCATTTAATTAACCGATCGGCACCCGGCGGAATATGGCTGTGAGGGAACTCTAATAACAACACACGATGGCCGTCCAGCTCCCCCAGGAACAACAAATCATTCTTCTCTACGGCAGGTAATAGCTCTGCACAGACTCGTGCTTCACAGGCACTGCGTAACTCAACGGCAATATTCTCGGCATCACAGAGAGATTGCAAATGACCAAGTCCGGCCAGAATCTTGATTCTGTCATTATCAAAGCGGCCGGGGTACCAATGGGGAGTACACACGATACGGCTAACACCCTGCTCTGCCGCCATACGCAACAATGCCAGTGATTCTTGCGAATCACTGGCACCATCATCAATCCCGGGGATTAAATGGGCATGAAGATCAATCATGCCTTCTCTGCAGGTTGTTCATAGGCTTGATAATATCCGTATTCGGCGCTGCCACCATAGTAGCTGGTCTGCTTCTCAGTGGCTAATTGGTTGACGACTACACCGTACACTCTGGCATGGGCCTGATGCAGTTTAGCCAACACATGCTGAACCACAGGGCTTCTAGTGCTGTCGGCTTTCACAACCAGCACAACAGCATCGGCCTTAGGAGCAATCACCAGCGCATCACTGACAGCCTGCACAGGCGGCGTATCGACAATAATCTTGTCATAGTGCTCAGACAATGTTGCCAGCAATGCACGCAATTTATCACCCGACAACAATTCCAATGGATTTAGTGGCACCGCACCGGCTGGCATCACATCTATGCCCCGCACATCCTTAATAATGCAGTCTTCCAGCTGTTCCGTCCCACCCAAACAATCAGCCAAACCAGGTTGATAGGGCGGTAACTCCAGGCGATTTGCCACAGTTGGCTTACGCATATCGGCGTCAATCAACAGCACACGCTCTAAGCTCGAAAACGCAAAAGCCAGATTCAAAGAAGCAGTAGACTTTCCTTCTTCCGGTAAAGACGAAGTTACCTCAATTACTTTTAAGGGTTTATCCAACGCCATCAGCGACAAGCTAGTACGTATACTACGAACGGCTTCACTGTATAACTTATTTTGCTCATCAAAGAAGGCAAAGGTTTTATCTTTCTGCTCAAGCCGCTTCTTCAGCTTGGGAATATAGCCCAGTGCACGATGACGCAACAAGGTTTCAACATCCTTGGGCGATTTCACCGTATCATTAAGGGCATCAAACACCAGCGCCACGACCATTCCAAGCCCAATACTGGCAACAAAGGCCAGTAACACTATCAGCTTACGCTTAGGCTTAACCGCTTCGGTAGGCATAGTGGCGAAATCAGTAAAGCGCGCAACAGGTGAATTAAAATCACCGGCGACCTCGGTCTCTTTCTGGCGGCCAAGGAAGCTATCAAACAGCGTACGGTTAGTCTCAACTTCACGTTGCAAGCGACGGTACTCAGTTTCTACTGAACTCAGGCCAGAAAACACTGAGCGAGCTTCTTTTAACTGAGATTCTAAAGCCACTAGGTTCTGGTCCGCCGACTCCAATTCTTTTTCAATACCGTTGACCAGCTCTTGAATTTGTCGACGCAAGTTATCATGTACCGTTTGCAGCTCAGCATGCGCGGCAATCATCTTCGGATGCTTAGGCCCATAAACTTGCTGCAGCTCAGAGACTTTACGTTCTACCGAAATTAGTTCCCGACGCACATTCTGAATTGATGGATGCGAGGTAACCTCCGGCAGGCTTTGCAGACGCTGGTAATTATTCTTATAACGCTCCAGTAATTGCCACAAGCCTTCAGCCTGGGCTTTACGCGAACGTGCCGTAGTAATATCGTCGGTGAGCTGCTGTAGCTCTCGAGCATCCAGACTGGTGATACCGGCCACATCTACGAGATTATTAGCTTCCCGGAAACTCTCTAAACGCTTTTCAGAGTCTTCCAGGCGCTGACGAAGCTCTTCTAAGCGTCCACCCAGCCAGGTATTAGCTTTCTGAGTAATCCCCATTCTGGCATCTAGCTGGCTTTCGATATAAGCCTGTCCCAGTGCATTAGCAACATCACGGGCCAGCTTAGGGTCTTCAGACTCAAAGCTAATTTGTACCAACTGGGTGCGGCGGATTGGATTGACACTAATGCGATCAATAAAGCGGTTTAGGGTTTTGGTTAACTTACGGGCTTCTGCTGCTTCGGGGTCTAAAGACTTTTCACTGGGCAAAAAGGGCAAGGCTGATTTAAGCATCTTCACTAAGTCGTTGGTTAGTGAAGTTTTACCTTGGAATTCTGGGTGCTCAAGGATATTAAACTGATGAAACACCCGCTCAGCTACCGCACGGGATTTAATGATCTCAAACTGCGTCAGGTAGTATTCCTGCTGCATAGAGTTAAACCCATAGACTTCCTCAATTTTGATAGCCTGGGCTTGCTGCGCTTCAATCAGCAAGGTTGAGGTGGCCCGATACACTTTGGGCATACTGAATACCGCAAGACCGGCTATCAGCGTGACCATAAGTGCCATCAACAAAATACGCCACTTGGCATTCATAATTACCAGGAAAGTTTTTCTCAGGTCTATTACCTGTTCTTTGCTTCCCTGTTCCTGCATATTTACTGAGTCCATTGGCGTCATGACTAGAAAAATCTCTGTTGTATGGTGATGGTATCACCAGCAAACACACGGCTATTTAACGTGCCGGTTTCCTGCTGCAGTTTATTACCTTCTCTGGACAGGTTTACCCCTTCCTTGGATGCACGCTCAGTTAAGCCACCGGCTAATGCCACGGCCTGATTAACCGTCATTCCTGGTTGATAAGGATAAGCACCCGGCTTTTTAACCTCACCATGAATGTAAAATGGCCGATAAGTCACAATCCCTACGTAAACGTTGGGGTTAATCAGATAGTCGCCCTTTAAACCGTCATGAATTAACACTTCCACTTCTTTAAGGGTTAAGCCACTTAAACGCAGCGCCCCCAGAAATGGGTAGTTGATAATGCCACTGTCGGTAAGTTGGGTACTAAGATCCAACTCTTCCTCGCCATACACTTTGATTTCAATGCTATCACCCGGTCCCAAACGATAGTTCTCGCCACTTTGGGCGAGAACAAGGCTTGAAAACAATAGCGATGCCAGAATATACAGAATTCGCATGCTAACCCTTAAAGATTGATACCCACGCCTACATAAAAGACGGTTTTATCAAATTCAAAACGCGCATCGGTGGAGGTACGATCAGAGATCTCCAACCCACCCTCTAGTTTCCAAAGGTAGCTGATACGATAACTGGCTTTGGCCTCATAACGCCAGTATTTATCTTTTTGATCATAGCCTTGGTAATCAGAGCGTACGTGGCCGGCTACCAGATTGGTCTGCAGATCTTCACTCCAATCATGTTTCCAGCCCAAACCGTGTGCACTTTCTTTAATCACATCACCACGCAGGTCAGGATCCCGTGCTTTGCGACCAGTTTCCAGGGTAACCGTAGAGTAAGACAGAGGCTGCCAATTCACCGCGGCCTGCCAGGAGATACCGCTAAAATCTTCACGGCCAGAGTAATCAAAACGTTTATTCTGATAACCGATGCGGAATTCACCGCTGGTTAGTGCCGTAGCTTGCCAGTCCATACCCACCAAGTAACGGGTATCAATGTTGTCACGATTTCCACCAACGGGATCAATCTTATCGTAACGAATATCATCGCGAGTGACCTGAGCAACCAAACTAGTAAAAGCACCAGTATCATAATAGAAAGCCGCAGACGCGTTGGTCTTATCGTACTCACGGTACTGCGTTATGCTTTCCAGGTTGTGGTAATCCTTTTTGATAAAACCACCACCCAAACGAATGCGGGCTGGCGTGGTACGTGCACCGTACTCGAAATAGCCGTTAAGCTGTAGGGTACGATGCTCGGTGGGTTCTGCCTGTGTCGCCCCACCTGCATCAAAAATTCCGGTACCACGTTGATCGTGACCGTCAGCAAAAGACGCCTCAACAAATACACGATGAGAATCGCTGAATTCCCATTTCGCATCAGCGCCGGCGTAAGCGTCCAGATAGTTATCAATACTGCTGGAGAAATACTGCCCTTTGCTCACACCCGCTTGCAAGTTGTATTCGTTAACACCATCTAGCAAACGCGCTGCAATAGTGGGCGAGTAAACAGCAATAGTGCTGCTTTCTTCGTCAACGTTGGTATTAGCTATGTTGTCGTCATGTTTAAGCTTAACGTCAAAGCCAGGCATAATATCAAAGCCGCTTTCCGTCTGAATAACGTAGCCGGCTTGTTCCTGGGCAATAACGGCACTGCTTAAAGTCGCAGCAACCAATAAGCTCAAATAAGTAGGTTTGTTCATTATGAGTTGTCCCCTAGTAAGCATTTTTTCCGGTAAATCCCTTAAATAACGTCATAAACACAATGCGAATATCGAACCACAGTGACCAATGACGAATATATTCCAGGTCGTACTTAACTCGCATTTCCATCTTTTCCAAGGTGTCGGTTTCACCCCGCCAACCATTGACCTGCGCCCAGCCTGTAATACCGGGACGCACTTTATGTCTGAGCATGTAATAAGCAACTTGCTTGCGATACTCTTCGTTGTGAGCGACCGCATGGGGCCTTGGCCCGACCACCGACATATCGCCAAGCAGCACATTGATAAACTGCGGCAATTCATCCAGTGAGGTACGGCGCAAAAACGCGCCTAAACGGGTAATACGAGGATCATTTTTGGTTGCCTGTACTACTTTGGCACCGTTTTCCTGCACCCGCATGGAACGAAACTTCATCACTTTTATCGCCTTGCCATCCAGACCATAACGATTCTGACGGAAAAATACTGGGCCGGTAGAATCCACTTTGATAGCCACCGCAATAAAGGCTAGCAATGGCGATATCAGCAGCAGCACCGAAGCGCTGAATAGCAGGTCAAAGGTACGCTTATAGAAATCCTTAATCCCATATACGGGTGATTCGAACACGCTCAGCGTATCCGTTTCGCCTACACTACCGATACGGGCATGCATCAGATTCTTTAATAAAAAGTCTGGTACCAGAAGTACGTCTACCGTGGTATCACCCAAGCGCTGAATAATGTCCGCAATGCGTCTTTCAGCCAGCATAGGTAAACAAATATAAAGCTTGGATACTTTGCCCTGCTGGGCCATTTCCACAGCTTGTTCAATGGAGCCCTTAAGCAAGTGCTTATATCCCTGACCTAACCGTTCGGCCGTTCTGTCGTCAAAAAAGCCCACACATTCAAAGCCCAACTCAATATGGTTCTGCATTTCCTGATACAGCTGCATACCCGACTTAGTCATTCCAACAATGGCCACCGTTTGCATGCTCAGACCACGACGACGACGCCAGGCCTTAATATGCTTGGCAGAAATTCGCCAACTCACTAAGGCCAACAGGCTGGAGGAATACCAACCCAGCAACACCACGCGCGAAAACGTTGCACCTTCTTTTAGCACAAACAGCAAAGAAAAAATCAGCAGGAAACAGGCGCTGTGCACCAGAATGAGTAGCATCAACATGCGGGAAAAACGCCCGACCCGCCAGGAACGATAAAGAGCGACAGACTCACCGATATAGGCATATAGCAATACCAGAGAAAGAAGCACTAACAAGTAGTCGCGAGAAAAAGTCACACCGTACAGGTGGCTGGCCACAAATAAGCTCATGGCCAGAATAAACACATCTATGATGCGATAGAGAAAATGTGTTGACGAATCAATCTTAAATAACGAAGAGGTGTCCATTTTCCAATCCTTGAAACGAAGTGCTTAATTTCCGTTAAGCGCTTTAGCGGTGGCAGATCCTATAGTAAAAAAACTACACAGTTCAACTTTTAAACAAGATAAACTGTCTTCCGCTATGCTAAGCGCATAATTACATACATAAAATTCTATTGTTTGTTGAGCAACCTAGTACTTACTCTGGCCAATCTTGGCAGTATCAACCAGCTAAAAACCGCAACTGCCCAGCCGGTTGCCGAAGCGCCAAAGTCTTCACCACTAAACTGGCGATGCGGCACCCAAAGCTGAACTAGTTCATCCACGCCATAGAGTGCTAGCAACACTAAGAAAAACAACAGCTGACGCGATATTGAGCAACTATTTATTGCAGTCAATGTTGCCAATGCCACTGTCAGACAAAAGCCCACCACAGCATGCAAATGATGGTCAGAGCCTAACCATAATTCCAACGTTCTGGGCAAATCACCCCACCCTGGCACATATTTGGTGACAATAACCACTAAACAAGTTAGAAAAAGACCAAGTGCGAACCTATTGGAGATAGTCCATTTTTGTTTCAGTTTCATGAACTCGCCACTTTCCGTGTTGGCCCTCCGAAAACCGCATTAACATCGCGTTAACACACGTTTTATCTAACCTCGCGATGCTCTTTTTCTAGGATAACAAGTAGAAAATTAGCGCGCATCTAAAACATAATATTATTTTTCAAAGGTTAGCGTTTTTTTTCGTCGCACACAGGGTGTTTGTCAGACTTTTTTACACCAAACGTTTCAGCAAAAACATAAAACTCATTCAAATCAATGGCTTAAATATATGGCTCGCTTTTTGCTTATTTAAATCGCAGGAAAAGTTGTAATTTTTTTTCAGATAAGGAGATTCTCGATGCTGAAAGCTAACTTGTTGAAATCTTTAGTATTGGCTTTAAGTTTTGGCGCCGCGGGCGCTCAGGCCTCAATCGTCACCAACGGAAGCTTTGAAGACGGTGCAGGTGATTTGATCATTTTTAATGACCCTAGTCAGTGGAACGGAGACCCAGGGGTTACCTTCGACAATTTAGGCGCAGCCTCACCTGATAAACGCTGGGGTGTGTATGAGAATCTAAATGGCTGGGACGCGCGTGATGGTTCGGGCGTGGAAGCTGTACACAGCGGTAACATCGTAGATGGCGCTGGTGGTACCCAGTTTAACGCTTTTGATGGCAACTACTTTGTAGAGCTGGATACTCACTTTGATTACGAGAATCCAACCAACAGTAATTCCTGGATTCGTCAGGAGCTGACCGGTTTGAATATTGGTCAGACTTATGAGCTGTCTTTTGCCTATGCAGCCCGTACTCAAGACGCTAATGACAATGGCATTGGTGTTTATTGGGGCGAAACCGCTGATTTGTTCGGCGACTTGTTCCAAGTAAGCGTGGATTATGATGGTTCTAACTGGCTGAACTGGACAACTTACACCTTCCGCTTTACTGCGAGTGCGGCTGAGATGTTCCTGGGCTTCCAAGCCTTAGGTAACAAGCCTTGGGATGCAACTAATCAAGGACCGGATTATTACAATCCAGACAGCAACAAATACGGTGGTTTCCTGGATGCCGTTAACGTTACTGCAGTACCTGAGCCAGGTACACTGGCGGTATTGGCATTAGGTCTGGTTGGTTTAGGTGCCATGCGCCGCAAAGCCAAGTAAAGACTGTCAGATTTTTTTACAGAAAAGCCAGGCTTAGCCTGGCTTTTTTATTTTTACGCCCAGCATGTTCTGCGCCTTACACCTTCAACACCTTAAGCAGAGCGTATCAACTTTGCCGACTTTTACGGCAGAGTATTTGCCACCAAAACAGCACCAACTGACGAAGTCCTAGCAACATAAAACGCGGATTGTGCTTGATGTACCGCCAGAACAATCGTTTGGGTTCCTGACCGAAACGATAAAACCATTCCAAGCCCACTTTTTGCATCCAACGTGGGGCTGATGACTTTCGACCGGCAATAAAATCCACCGCCGCGCCAATGCCAATCATTAAAGGTCCCAAATGTTGATGACTGGCCATCCATTTTTCCTGTTTCGGGCATCCCAATGCCACCAGCAACAACTGCACATCCAACTGACGAATATCTTCCGCCACCTTATGCTCTTCTTCTGCCGTCAAGGGTCTGAATGGCGGCGCATAACGGTACACCAGACGTAAACGTGGGAAACGATGCAACAAGGTGTCGGTCAGGCTTTGCAACAAAACACTATCTTCACCACCGTAGATACCGACCCGAATCTCTTTGTCCTGGGCTTGTTCACAAAGCGCGAGAAACATATCTTGTCCGCGCACTTGGCTGGCCGATGAGTACCCTTGCAGGCGCTGCATCCATAATAAAGGTCGGCCATCTGGAAGTACTAACCTTGCACGTCTGAGCAATGAGGCGAAATCTGGGTCATCATAAGCTTCCATGCACATATGCACATTGGCCAGACACACATAGCCTTGCTGCCTCGTTTCGCACATCAGCAATATTGCATCCAAAGCTTGTTGGAAACTTGTTACCGCCACCTCGGTTGAAACGATATAAGACTTCAATCTGTGCTTCCCTGACCTTGATGTAATTCTTTATAGAGGCGCATTAGCTGGTCAGCATGCGCCTCGGGAGTATAGTAATGTTCGTAACGCTGTCTGGCCATATGACCAAGGTGGCGTAAATGCGCAGGCTCAGCCAGCAATTGTTTGATTTGACTGGCTAAGGCCGACAGGCTATCCAAAGCTATCCATTCGCCGTTTATTCCAGGCTGCACCAATTCTTGTAGCGCGCCTCTGGGGCTGGCCAATACCGGGGTAGCATGGGAAAAGCCTTCGATAACCACGTTGCCGAAGGTTTCCGCCACCTGAGAGGGCACTATCAACAGTGACGCCTCGGCGTAGAGCTTGCCCAGTGCAGATGCATCCGATATCCCCACAAACCTGACGTTCGCAGGCACTTTACCGGTCCGCGGTCTATCTGCGCCCGCAATCACCAATGGAAAATTGATCTCTTGCCAGGCTTCGAGCAGCCTATGCAGTCCCTTTTCCGGTGCATTTCGCCCCACAAACAGAGCAAAAGTGCGTTCTCCCTGCTCAGGTGAGTGATTACCGGCGCGAGGATCAGGACAAAAGTGCGGAATAACCCGCAGTTTATCGGCGGGAAACCCGGCCTTTAGATATTGCTGACGCACAAACTCTGACGGACAAATAAAAGCATCCACCTGATGCAGCCAGGTCTTACGCCAGCGGTGCAACTCAATCATACCTGCCACTACCAAGCTGGCGAGTTTGCTGTCCTGATAGGCACCTTGCCAGCACTGCTGCAAACTATGGCACCATGAATAGTCAATTAACCTATCAGGCAACATGGCAGAAGGCGTCAGGCTGCGGAAATTATGCAGTGTTAACACTGTCTTTAACCCCTGACGTTTAGCGTAATGAAAGACAGAGGGAGACAACAGCGGAAAAAAATTATGCACGTGCAGAATATCACCGCCAGAGACAGGAAATGTTGCTAACTGCTGTCTGACCTTTCGCTGCCAAAGGGTGCCTAAGGCTAAGCTAAGTTTTTCTATGGCAGTCGGGCTGGCTGGATTATTCAGGTGCCAAGGCAGCAGCGAAACGCCAGACTCCTGTAGCAGCAGAGCCTCTCGCTCAACAACCACATCTTCACCGCCGCGCTGTCGATAGAAACAATGGGCCTGAATGACCTTCACTTCACGACTCCTTTTTGTAAGCAATCGCGTATGCCCTGAGCAAAACGTTCCACCATGGCCGCCATTCCATAACGGCCTCCGCTTTCCTGCGCACCTTTTGCATATTGCTGATAGGTGTCGGGGCTTGTCAGTATGGCCGTTACGGCATTCGTCAGAGCGGTCGTTGTTGGCGCCACCAGTAAGCCATTCAACTCTGGTTTGAGGTAAGCAATTTCCGGACTATGGTAGGGCAAATCACAGGTAATATAAGGCAAGCCCGCGGCAAAGGCATCGAGAATGGCAAGCCCCGTCAGTCCCGGGTTTAGCACCAATGACGCCTCGGCATAGGCTTTGGCTTTATCTTGACCAAAACAGGCTCCCCGGTAATCCAGCCAAGAACGCGGGGTTAAAAGGGTCTCAAGTGGCCCGGCTCCCAGCACAATCAAACGCCTAATCACCCCGCGGTTATACAGCTGCTCTGCTGCATCCAATAACAGATCAAGACGCTTATTCTGGTACAAAGCGCCGCAAAAAAGCAGCGTACCAGTTTGCTGCACGCCGGTCTGCCGGTAGCTTCTCACTTGCCGGCTAAACTCGTCGCTATCAATACTATTATTCACCGAACTTATGCATGAAGCCGGCATCCCCGCCTTCTCAACAGCGGCAGCGACCTTATCGGTATAAGCAAAAAACCAGTCGGCCTGGGTCAACATGGCCGCTTTGAATTTTTCCCGCCAGCCCCCCTGTCGGCTCTGGTGGTTATGTCCATGGCCCCACCAGGCCACCTTTGGATTACCCAACAAACGACGTCGGGCCAGAAGACAATAGGTCAGTAAATGCCGGTTAGCCTGCTCAACAATGACCAGGTCATAATCGCCAAGCCCGCCGACTCTTTGCCAGGTAAGCTTGCCCAGCCTGAATACCTGTACTGTCTGGTAAAAAGCTTTAGGTGCAACCAAGCTGTTGTCTTGTTTGCTCCGCTCCTTGCTATCCGGCAACGAGAAGGCAACGGTTAGCTCAATATCGTCTGCTTGTAACGCGTCGTACAAGAACTCAAAAAAAGCCAAACGGTACTGTTTAAGCACATCCTGAATAATCAGTACCCGTTTCATTTTCTGCTGCATCCGTCGTTGGCATTCAAATCTGCAGGCGTTTGGCCTCGGCGCCATAACCAGATACGCGGCGCCACTTTGCGCATCAGTGCTTTTAGCCAGAGTAAAGGCCAGATCAGGCCACCGTGACGGCGGACAAAATGCATCCATTCATCAACGGGCACAAAACGGGCTGGGTTGTTCAGTAAAGCTAAACGGGTTGTCATTGGTAATGAGGCATCAAATACCGAGTTGAGCTTGCTGTTCGATGCGCACTGGCCGTACAAACCGGGGGCCACATAAAGGTAAAAGCCTGCCTGCTTGAGTCTTAAACCATAATCAAAATCTCCCAGGGCATGGGTGTAGGTTTTATCTAATATGCCTACCGTCTCGACCGCCGCTTTGGGAATAAAGCACAAGTTACCGTTAATAAAATCACATTGAATAGGCTGCGGCGCGGGCGTAAGCAGCGAGCCAAAGCCCAGAGGATGCCAAGCGCGCAGGCTGCGCCTACCGCCATAGCTAACCTTCGTGCAGCCCGGTTCGTGCATGCTCCCCACCATCGCCCCCAACCGGTTTGAGACTTTAGCTTGCCAACCGTGCAATCTGGCCAGGGCGTCAGTGTGTAACTGCACATCATCATTCAGCCAGATATAGGCATCGTAGTCATATTTGCAGGCCTGCTGCCACAAGTGTGTCATTGCCCCATTCCAGTACATTTGGCCAGAGCCCTGATAACGCTTAACCTGGGGAAAACGCTTTGCTACGGCGACTGACGTGCCGTCACTGCTGCCATCATCAAGCAAGAGTATGTCCAGGCTCACACCAACGGGTAGCTGCTGTGCCAGCAAGGATTCCAGACAAGCCAGAGTTTTGTCCTTGCGGTTATAGCAACACAGCATTACAGCATATCTCAGCATAAGGGTTGCACCTCATTACCGGACAGATTGCGGAGACGGCGATAGGATGGGTACAGCCATAGCAAGATGACCAACTCCCCGGCGATCAAACCATATAAACTGGCATTCACATCAAGCATTAGAATGAGAAATAGCAGCAGCGGCAAGGTTATCAATGCTGAGCTAACGCAAGCTTTAGCCAACAAACCAAACTGGTCGTTTGCCTGGGCAAACAACGAAGGAGTCAAACGAACACTGCGCAACAACACAATAACGCCCCACAGCACACAAAGGTAAAACATCATGCTGTTGTCTTTTGCTTCCCACAAACCGTGCGAAGGCCAGATCAATAACACCGCCACCAACAAGGCATTACCCGCCCACAGCAAGGCCGACCAGGCCATCATCTGACGCGCGGCAAGGCGAACAGCATTGCCATCGCTGATAGCCAGCAGTTGTACCAAACGAGGTCGCTCGTAAGAAGCCAAGGCGCCTTGCACCACAAAGCAAGGGCGAAACAACAGCGCAGCGGCGGCTATAGGAGCAAAAGCTGCCGGTCCGGCCAACAAACTAATCAAGTAACTGTGCCCGTTAGTGGTGGCTTCCACGCTTAAGGCTCCGGTCAGTGCCGCTTTACCCTGGCGCTGCATGCCTAGATTGACGGCCTGCCATTCACGCTGAAACAGTGCACGAAAAAGCAAACCACTGTGGGTACGCCCCAACGCCAGCAAGCCACCACATTGGGCAAACGCACACACCAGCATCATCCCTTCCAGCGTGAGCCAATTTATGCTCCACAACCAAGCAGCGCCGCTTAACATCAATACCGACGTTACCAGATCGCTACGCACAGCAAAATCGGGGTTAACGCTCAGCGCATAATTGCGTCCAAACCAGCGTAAGGTGCCGAAAAATACCAGCAAGGGGGCCCAAAACATCACCGGCACAGCAGCAGCTAAACCTAGTGTAAGTAACAACTGCCCCGCTGATACCAACAGGGCCAACAATAGGTTGGCACTAAAAAAACCGCGTAGCTGAGCCATATCTGGCTGTTTTTCTTTGAGGAACAACAGCAAGGGGGCGCCCAACAAAGCATTGCTCACCCCATAAGCAAGACCGGCGCTGACTTGCAACATGGCAAAACTGCCAAACTCGCTGGCATCGGCAAACCACAACAATAATAGCGAAAGCGCCAAGTTTGCGGCGGCCAAGGAAGCACTGGAAGAGACATTCAGGAGACGGCGCCATCCTGGCCACAGGCTTTTCATTAATACCTATCCGAGATAAAAACTAACACCAGGGAACGCGGCCTGGCTGGTCAGGCTAACTCGCCGTCCAATCGCCGAGCATATTGCCCCGCTAAGAGGCTGCAAAGTTAGCATAATTTGCATAAGTAATCAGCAGTTACCTTACAAAAGCACTCTGTTGTAAAAGCCTTTTTTGCTCAGGGATCGTACTTTGACCATAAGGTATTGCCGCGCTAGAGTGGTAAGCAGTGCATAAAAAATCAACAAAAAAGGTACCAGCAATATGCCTAGGCTATGGCATTCACAAGGAGAGGGGGATTTTACTCCTCTGTTGTCCTGGCTGGAAAACAAGGCGGTACAACGCGGCTTGGTTCTGAGCCAAACAGAATTCCTGTCAGGTCCCCTGGCACTGATAGATAACGGGGATTGTCAGATTGCAGAACAAGGTAAATCTTTGCTGCGACTTTCGCACAAACTGTTGAGTATCAGCCAACGAGATATTTATCCGCTGCATCGCAAAGATCAGCCCCCTTTTGATTTTCCTCTGCCCCCCAGAGAGCTTTGCGAACGGATTGAACAACCACCAGCCTGGCTGCTGGGCTTAGCTCCCTTACGCAATTTGCAGATATTGGCCAGGGGTAAGGGGCGTTATCAACAATGGCGTTTGACAAACAGGTTACATAAAACCTGCGGGATCATTTACCTGCTTGATATTGAACTGAACGGCATATCTGCACAGCATTTTTGTTTTTGCCAGACCTATCGCGGGTTCACCAAGAGCGAAAAACTTCTGACAAGCTGGCAACGATACATCAAGGATGTATTTCCAGGGCAGACAGCCGGAGTTTCTGAGATTGTAGCCTTGTACCGAAGACATCCTCTGGTTGTGCATCATGCCAATACCAGTATGCAAAAAGGTCGGCCAGATATTGCCAGTCAAACCAAGCGCTGGCTTAAGCCCCTGCTGCTAGCAGCATTTAGTAATGAACAAGGAATTATTCTGGACATAGACACTGAGTACTTGCATCAGTACCGGGTAAACATGCGTAAAGCGCGCTCTTTATTGTCACTGTGTAAAGGTGCCTTTGAGGAAAACCAGCAACAACACTGTGCCAACCAATTGGCAAACTGGATGCAAAACACCAATGTCTTGCGTGATTTGGACGTACATCTACAAGACCAGGTTACTTATCAACAGATACTTCCACCTCATCTGCACTGTCAGGCGGATAAATTACGTCATAATTTGCAAAAGGAGCGCCAGATTGCCCAGCAAAGACTTAGCGACCAATTGCAATCCACCGCCTATCAAACCAACAAGCAAATATTGATGCAAAGTATTGCGCAGTTGAACGATGGCGATAAGGGCCAGAAACCGGCCACGCAATACGGTCGCAAGCGTCTTATCCGGCAGTTAAACAAGATATTTGTTCTGACCGGACAGTTACATGACCAATCCCCGGATGACGAACTACACCGTTTGCGCATTGCATTAAAAAAGGCTCGCTATCTGGCTGAATTTTTTCAGCGTCCTAAAACAACAAAGCGGCTCTCCGTGCTCGCCTCTTCACTCAAACAGTTAACCCAAGACTTTGGTCTGTTTAATGATGCCTGTGTACAGCAACAGGCGCTGCATGGTTGGTTGGATAGTGCTCGAGCCATTAAGCGTCCTCCCTCTGAAAATATCGAGGCCCTGACACTGTTACTGCGATATTACCAGGAGCAAAAACGGCAGACAAAATACAAAATAAGCCAGCATTTACGGCTGCTGAATGATCCCAATCATCAGTCAGCATTGCTTGCAGCAACGCAAAATCTCATCTAGCCCAAAGGAACACCGCATGAAAATCATAGCCTGCTACAGCAATAAAGGCGGAGTAGGAAAAACCGCCAGCTCTGCCAACCTGGCCCATTTAATGGCGCAGTCGGGGCATAAAGTTCTGCTCTGCGATCTGGATCCTCAAGGCGCATCGTCGTTTTATTTTCGCCTCAAACCCGCCAAGAAACTCAGCGAAGACAGCTTCTTTACCGATCAGGACAAACTGCTGAAGGCCATTAAGGGCAGTGATTATGAAAATCTGGATGTACTACCGGCCAATATGGATTTTCGTGATTTCGATATTTTTCTGTCGCGCCTGGCCAAAGGCCATAGCGCCCTTAAAAAAGCCCTCAAAGGCGTGAAAAAAGACTATGACATTGTGCTGCTGGACTGCCCCCCCACCATTTCCATGTTATCCGAATCGGTATTTAGCTGCGCAAACTGGGTACTAGTGCCGGTGATCCCCAGCACCTTATCGGAGCGCACCCTGGAACAGCTGTTGGACTTTTTCACTCAGCACAAACTGGAAAAAAGTAAGATTCTCGCCTTCTTTTCCATGGTCCAGGTAAGTAAAAAGTTGCACCTTGATACTATGCAACGTCTAGGGGAGCAGCATGCTGATTTGCTGCTGAACACCTATATTCCATTCTCTTCGCATATTGAACGTATGGGGGTAAACCGAGCGCCAGCCACGGATTTTGCCAAAGCCACACCGGCTGCCCAGCATTATCTTGATCTATGGCGGGAACTGGCAACACGCATATGAACCTGATGCAGATTTGTCCGTATAACTTGTAAGTATTAAAGATTCGGACCAGCGCACATGACCATTAGACTGACTGAGTTAACTAAAACCACGCATATTGAAAAAGTCGTTATTCAATCCCTGGATTTATCATTGTTTCAGCTTTATGTGGCCATTAATCGCCAGGAGCACTTGGTGGTCGATGAATCCGGTCGGGCCATTCGGGCCAGCAATATACTCAACTTGCAGAAGTTATTTGACGGCATAAAGGTAAGCCAGATGTGCCTGCGTCATGAAAGTGCTTATGACGAAATGATTGGCCAACCGGCTAAACCTGGAGGGAATCGGTTAGAAGTACCGCTGGGAAACAACAGATTGTATTAAGCAGAGACTCTTATGGTGCAATGGCTTATGGCAGCACCTTGGGAAGGTTAAGTTGCTCCTCTTAATATCCTCGTGTTTATCTGAGTTCTTTTTCTTACCGCAAAGAAAACACGAAGGGAAGACGACCTAACCGAACCAATACGGGCTCAAAATAATCCCATTTGGTTACTGGCCAGCTCGTCAAAGCTGAGATCGACAAACGGCAGGATCCCTTCGGCTACCGGTCTGAGCTGCTTTTCCACATAATGGTCGTAATCAATAGCGCTATGTTGGTATTCCATTGGTTGTGGGCCATCCAGGGTAATCACATAGGTAACCCAGCCCTTGTGTTGGTATTGCAACGGCTTACCTTGCGCATAATTTTGCTCATCCGCTAACCTGGCAGCTCTGGCATGAGGAGGAACATTCTTAACATAGCGAGCCAGCGGCCTTCTCAGGCGTTTACGATAAGTCAGCTGGTTATCCAACTTACCAGCGCGGGTGTCATCGATAATGCCACGAATATAACCGGCCACATCTTCCCCGGCGAATACCCGCCGGTAAAGCTCGTGCTGAAACTGTCTGGCCAACTGCGTCCAGTCTGAGCGCACCGACTCCAGTCCTTTAAACACCAAGACTTCACCGTCCGCCATAGCTTTAAGCCCGGCATAGCGCTTTTTACTACCCAGCTCAGAACCGCGAATAGTGGGCATTAAAAAGCGTTTGTAGTGAGTCTCAAATTCAATTTCCAGATAGCAGTCCAATTGCAGTTCTTCCTGCAGCTTTTGCTGCCAGCGCTGATTAATCATGCTCTCCAGGTGCTGACCAATCTTGGTGGCCGACTCATCTGCCACCTCATCTCCCAGCCAGACAAAAGTCGAGTCGGTATCACCGTAAATCACCTGATAGCCTTCTGCTTCTATCCACTTAGCGGTGGTTTGCATAATTTCGTGGCCACGTAAAGTGATGGAACTGGCCAGCCGGGTATCGTAAAAACGGCAGCCCCCCGAGCCGAGCACGCCGTAAAAGGAGTTCATCAGTATCTTGATGGCCTGTGAACGAGCGGCATCCTTTTGCTTTTTGGCTTCATCTCGCTGCTGCCACAGCCCGGCGATAATGTCAGGTAGAAAGTGCCTATCCCGGGAAAACTGCGCGCCACGAAAGCCTGCTATGGCGCTATCCGGGCAGAGCAAACCTTCAATCAAACCTAGAGGATCTATTTTAAAAGTGCGGATGATGGAGGGATACAGACTTTTAAAATCCAGCACCAACACCTGGCGGTACAAGCCAGGCCTTGAGTCCATAACATAACCGCCAGGGCTGGCCAAACCGCCGTCGGCCGGTAGATTAGGGGCAATATAGCCGGCCCGGTGCAGCTTGGGCAAATACACATTGGTAAAAGCCGCCACCGAGCCGCCGCTGCGGTCCAGTTCCAGGCCGGTTAACTGGCTGCGTAATCTTAAGAAGTCGATCAGACGGGTATGAGCGAAGATCTCCAACACCAACTTACAGTCTTGCAGGTTGTACTTAGCAAGCTTGACCTTGTTATGCAGAAAATCATGCTTGATGATAGCCAGACGATTAGCCACATCCTCGGTATCTTTACCTTTACCTAATAGTTGCTGCGCCACAAATTCAAGGCTGAAGCTGTCAAACTGATAGGTAGCGGTTTTCAGCGCATCAATACCGTCGAGTACGACTCGCCCGGCCATACTGACAAAGCCCTGATTGGCTTCGCGGCCATCGCGCCAGGTAGCAATGCCACCACCGCGCCCCAGCTTGAGCTTAATGCCTTTCAGCTCAGCGCGCTTAAGCAGCAGTTTAAAATCAAAATTAACCACCGCCCAGCCAATAAACAAGTCAGGGTCATAGTCTGCAATGGCAGCCTCCAGCGCTCTGAGTAATGCGGTTTCATCCGTCACCCATTCTATCCAATCGGGGCCTTGCTGCTCCGCACCTATCATAATGACCTTTTGATAGTCATCGGCGGCCAGTCCTATGGAATAAAGCTCCCCTTTTTCACTGCATTCTATGTCCAGCGACAACAGGCGAAATTGCACCTGATGCTCCGCGGCCCGTACTTTGGCATCCATGACTTCCAAATAACCTTGGCGCTGATGCATTGTGCCGGTAAAAGCCAGGCTACCGTAGGCAAAACGCTCCATCAGATAGCGATCAGCCAGACGGATATCATCCTCATAGCAGGTTAACCCCGCCGCTTTTAGTGCTTCTTTGGCCTGATAGACTTGTCCTGGAGAGTGGAAGTACAGACCTCTTACCGACTGTTGAGCAAAGGTCTTCAGCGGCAATGCTTTGGCCGAATAACGAATACCGGCCTGATGAAGCAGGGCGCCGGCTTTATCGGCCTCGTCCTGAGCGATAAAAAACAGCGGTTTTTGCGGCTCGGTCAGCAATCTCACCGGCCCCTGAGGGGTAGCCAGCCATAACTCCAGTAAGGTTCCCTGGTTGGAGTCAAAGCTGTTACGAGTAAGTACAAAACCTGTGTGATGACTGGACAAGAAAGGTTCTCTTGGCGAAATACCGACGGGGAGCAGAAGCCGCTAACCATACCAACGAAAAAGCCCTTAGCCCAACAGCTTTTTAGCCACAACTGGTAAAAAAGCTAGCCAAGCAGTAGGCTTTATAAGCATCACAACCGTCCAGCAAAGGAGCAAAGATGTCTAAGCTGATAGCAAGCGCACTGGCTTTAGCCTTATTGGTAGGCTGCGCCACTTACCATCCCAGTGAAGAAGAATGGCAGACTATGGTAAATGACTTTGTGAAAAGTCAGCAGCTTGAAAGCATTAAGCGAATCACCACCTTTAAACTGGATAGCTGGTATCCCTTAGGTGAACAGAATCTAATACTACGCACTAGCCCGTCGAGATCTTACCTGCTGACGCTGCGAGGGCGCTGTCCGGATTTGGACTTTGCCCAAGCATTGGCCACCGACCAAAGCATCAGCTCACAGTTGGATGCCAAATTTGATGCGGTGTTTGTACCGGGAAAATTCCATGTACGCTGCCCAATAGACAGCATTTACCCCATCAGCAAGGAACAATACAAAGCCTTAACGTCATGGAAAAGCGGCAAGCAAGAAGAGGCCAAGCCTGCCGCAAACTAAATCAAGAACGAGGTGCCATCACAAAGCGCAGTTCACCGCCTTGCAAAATCTGCTGGTGAGTCAGGATAGGGCTTACCAGCTTTTCGCCGTTTAACCACACCGATTGCACGCTTCCCTCACCTTCTTTCTTCACGCTTAGCTGATGGCCATTGGCTAGGCTCAGGGTAGCTTGCTCAAACTGTGGCGTGCCTAGCACGTATTCACCACCGACCGGATTTAGCGGATAGAAGCCCATAGCGCTAAATACATACCACGCCGACATCTGTCCTAGGTCGTCATTGCCGGCCAAGCCATCGGGCTGGGCCAGATACATAGTGTCGCGGATCTCTTTAATACGCGCTTCGCCTTTGTGCTTGTCTGCGGTAAAGGCATACAAATAGGCCACATGGTGAACCGGCTCGTTACCATGGGCATATTGACCAATAAGCCCGGAGATATCCGGCGACACATCACCCTGCATCTCGGAACTGGTGGAGAACAGCTCATCCAGCTTGGCCACAAAAGGGCTTTCACCGCCAAAGAGTTCAATCATGCCAGGTACATCATGGGGTACAAAAAAGCTGTACTGCCAAGCGTTGGCCTCGGTGTAATCGGTGTTGCGATGCTCAACATAAGTGGGGTTGAACGGCGTTACCCATTCACCGTGCTTATCCTTGCCACGCATAAAACCGGTGCTGGCATCAAACAGCGTACGATAACTTTGCGCACGCTGGCTGAACAGCTGGTAGTCGTCTTGCTTATCCAATGCCTTGGCCATTTGCGCAATGGCCCAGTCATCAAAGGCATATTCTAAGGTTTTAGACACCGCTTCCACTTCCAGCTCGGATGGGATGTAGCCGTACTGACGATACAGATCGATACCGAATCTGTCCTGCATAGCCGAGGCCTTAATGGCCGCCATAATATGCTCTGGGTTGGCGCTGGTCAGGCCCTTTAAATAGGCATCCACAATCACGGGTACCGCATGGTAGCCAATCATCACGTCGGTCTCGTTGGACATCAGATCCCAAGTAGGCAGCAAACCTGTCTCGTCATAAAAACCCAGCATGGATTTCACCATATCGTCCACTTTCTCCGGATTGCTGAGGGTCAGCAGCGGATGTAAAGCGCGGAAGGTATCCCACAACGAAAACAACGAATAGCGCCCATAATGCTTATCTTTATGCACCGCGCCATCTGCGCCAAAGAAGGCGCCGTCCACGTCATGGAACACCTGCGGGGCCACAAAAGCATGGTAAAGCGCGGTATAAAACTTGGTTTTATTGGTCTTATCAGCATCCTCAACCTGGAATTTACCCAGCTGATTTACCCAGGCCTGGGCGGCTTGCTGTTTTACCTGCTCAAAACCCAGTTGCGCGGTTTCTGCCGCCAGGTTGGCCTTGGCACCCGCAATGCTGGTGTAGGACAACGCCACCTTAGCTTCGATGGCCTTAGCCGGTTTACCAAAGTTCAGTACAATCTTGCCTTTCTCGGCCTGTAGCTGGTCGCCTTTCACTGCTTGTAAGTCGTTCAGCAACTGATGACTAAAAGGCGCATCAAACTTAGCGACAAAATAGATAGGCTGGTTCTTTGCCCAGCCGGTAGACAGGCGATAGCCGGTGAGTGTGTACTTATCTTCAACCCGTAAAAAGGTCACAACAGGCTTGTCGTAGTTCTGCGCATAGCCCAGATCAAACAACAGTTTGGCGTCCTGCTCACCATCAAAGCGGTAGCGATGCACGCCTGTGCGGGTGCTGGCAGTCAGCTCGGCCTGCACTTGCTCTTCGGGCAGATACAAGCTGTAGTAACCCGGACTGGCGCTTTCCTTATCGTGGCCGTAAGTGGTGAATATGCGCCCTTTGTCATCTTTGGCGCGGGCCTGATAGTCTCCCCTAAAGGGCATCACCAGCACATCCAGCATGTCTCCCACACCAGTACCGGAAAGGTGGGTATGAGAAAAACCCAGCAGAATGTTATCTGAGTAATGGTATCCCGATGTCCAGTCCCAGCCCTTTGAGGGGTTATCCGGGCTCAGTTGCACCATGCCAAAAGGCACTAAGGCACCGGGGAAGGTATGACCATGACCGCCGGTACCGATAAAAGGGTCGACGTAGTCCAGCACCTGCTGCACAGGCAGAGCCTTAGTTTCAGATATCTGTGAAGTAGAGGAGGCGCACCCCAGCGTAGACATCAGCGGTAAGGCCGCAAGGCCCAAAATCAAGCTTTTCGTTTTCATTAATCTTTCAACTTATCTAACCAGTTTTTCTTCAGGAACCAGGTGGTCAGCAAGGCCAGCGTCAACGCCACCAGCATTTCTGTCCATTGTTGGATAACCAGGTAAATAGGCAGGGCCACCAGGCAGATTTGCCAGGCCATGCCAACCAGAATATTGACCATGTCGCGGCCTGGGTGGGTATCGGGATCAAAACTCGGGTCCTGAGCCAGCACCTTGGCCCGAATGGGTCCCCAGCACCCCCAGGGTCTGACCTGACGGTAGAAATCACAGAGCACCTTGTCATCTTCTGCCGGGGTCATAAGGGTGCCAATCACCGAACCGGCAAGGCTTATCAGCAACAGCACAGGGAAGGCGAACAACGGATGGGTGTGCGGCATCAGTAGCGGCAAACACAGTGACGCCAGCAAACCGGCCATCATGCCCCAGAAGTAACCGTAAGCATTAAAGCGCCACCAGTGCCACTTAAGCAGATTGGCTGCGGCATAGCCGCCAAATAACGCACCAAAGATCCACTGCATAATGTCGTTAATACTGGACAACATCAGGCCAAGCCCGACACCCACTACAACCAGAACAAAAGACACCAGATAACTCACCCTGACATAGGTTTGCTTGTCAGCGTCGGGGCGAAAATAACGTTTGTAGATATCGTTAACAAAGTACACGGGCGCTGCATTCAGGGACGCCGCCAGGGTCGACATAAAGGCCGCCAGCAGCCCGGCTATCAGCAGCCCGGTCAGTCCCACCGGCACAAAGTTACTGATGGCATAAGGCAGAATTTGCTCAAAATCGAAAGCGCCGCCCTGGGCCTGAATATCCGGGCCCATATACACTATTGCCAGCACCGTCAGACCGGCCACCATCATATAGCGGGGGAAGAACATCACTAAAGACACCAGGCCGCTCATTTTGGCCGCTTCCTTAGGAGAACGGGTGGCCAGAATCCGCTGCATATCATAGTTGGGCACCGGCCCTGCCATGGAGAACAGCACGCCCTTGAAGAGCATCATCATCACCATCAGGCCGATAAGCTCCAGACTGTCGGACTGAATCTTGTCATTAACACTGTCTATCAGGCCCTGCCAGTTTAAATCCAACTGCCAGCCAAACCAGATATTGTCCCAACCCGCCGGGGTCGCGGCTTCAATTTGCTCAGGGCTGACCAAGTTAATCGCAATAACCCCTACCGCCACTGCAGCAATGGTCATAATCACAAACTGCAGGACTTCGGTGAACACCACCGAGTACATGCCGCCTTTGATGACATACAAGGTGGTAAAGGCAAAGATAATCAGGGCGTAGGTATCGGGGGACAACTGCCAGGGGAAGAATATCGCCGCAAACTTGCCAATACCTTTAAAGGCATAAGCAATAAAGCCGATGGCGCTGACGATAGCGAAGATAACCACCACCAGTTGGCATAGCTCGGCACCACGGCCACTGCCAAAGCGGGTTTGCAGCCACTGGGCACCGGTCATAACATTGGAACGTCGCAGCCAGACCGACAGGTAGACCATCAAAAACACCTGATTAAAGATGGGCCAGATCCAGGGCAACCAGGCACTCTTCAGACCGTAAACAAAACACATGGACACCAGCCACATAGTGCCAGCGATATCGAACATCCCCGAGGCATTCGACACCCCCAGTGCCCACCAAGGGATCTGCTTGCCAGCCAGGAAGTAGGCATTCATATCGCGGCTGGCCAGCTTGGAGATATAGATCCCAAGCCCCAGCGTACCGAGCAGGTACGCGGCGATGATCAGTAGGTCTAACCAAGCCAGGGTCATTGGCCTTGCTCCTGGAATAACGACTGATAGCGAGTACTCACAACCAGCTTTTCAATTTCCGCTTTACTAGTACCCGGCAAGGCCAGGTGAATGCGCTTGCTTTGGCCGGGCAACAAGTCAAAGAAGTTGTCGGAAAAATTGCCGGCCACGCCGTCTATCTCCACATGGCATTGGCGTACCAAAGAGGAGCTCTGCAAGGTCAGGGTCAGGCTTTGCTCGCCCACCAGGCTTGTCACCTCAAGGTTAGGCGCGCTGAGCGCTTGTTGCTTACTGGGCACAAAGTAAAACAAGCTGTCGGTAAGTTCCTGCCCCTGGCTATCAATCAGCACAGCCTGCAGTACCACTTGATTGGGGTTATGTGTAGCCAGTAGCTCCGTTCTGGGCAGCATAGCCACCTCAGCACTGCCATTGGCTGGTGTGCTGATGGGCTGCTCTTTTTGCCACAGCTGATTGCCACTGAAGTCCAGCAAGGTCAAATCTACTCTGGCATTAATTGAATGCAAGCGATCACTAACAAGTCTGATACGAATGCTTTCCTGTACCTCATCGATAACCAATAAGTCGGTACGGAAACTGCGCTTGGCCTGATAGTGCAGGGCCTTCCAGCGACCATAATAATCAATACCGGACCAGGACGCGGCTGGCCAGGTGTCATTGAGCTGCCAGTAGAGCGTGCCCATACAAAATGGCTGCGCCGCCCGGTGTGCTTCAAAGGCCAATTTCAGTCCTTCGGCTTGCTGCACCTGACTTAAAAATAGCAAACGGGCAAAATTTTCCGGCGCGCTATATTCTGTTTCCATATAGCTACGGATAAGGCCGTTGCCGCGCGGGTGCTTCTGATGCACCTTCAGAACCTGCGAGTCCAGTTGCCAGTCCTGTTGTTCGGTAAACTTCGCCATGGAAGAGGCCAGCGGAAAAGACTGGAAGCCAAATTCACTCATAAAACGTGGGATGCGTTTCTGGTACTCGCTAAAGGGCTCTTCACCATGCCACACCCCCCAATAATGGTGATTACCCATATGATCCATATCTTCTTCCCAGAAGCCTATGGGGGAGGAGCGCAGATAAAAACGTCCGGCATCAAGCTTTGCCACCGCCTCTGGCAGGCACTGGTCAAATAAACGAATGTAGTCATCTTTCAAGCGGGCATACAGGGCATCGCTATAGCCAAATTTCTCCGGCCACTGCCAATGTTTAATCCCCATATCTACTTCATTGTTACCGCACCATAACGCCAGGCAGGGATGATTGCGCAGGCGCTTAACATTGTACTCAGCTTCCTCTCGTACATTGGCGAGGAAGGCCTCATCGGCCGGATACAAAGTGCAGGCAAACATAAAGTCCTGCCAAATCAAAATGCCATGTTCATCGGCCAATTGATAGAACACCTCATCCTGATAAATACCACCGCCCCATACCCGCAGCATATTCATATTGGCATCCACCACTGCCTTGAAATCCTGCGCGTGGCGCTCTGGCGTCATACGGTGTACAAAGCTGTCACCGGGAATATAGTTAGCGCCTTTCATAAACACAGGCTGGCCATTTACGCGGATAAAGAAAGACTGGCCCATGGCGTCATCTTCGTTCACCACTTCCAGGGTACGAAGACCAATGCGCTGCTGTTTGCTATGTAGCGCTTGATTGCCAATCAGCAAAGTAAAACTGAATTCATAAAGATAAGCGTCCCCTAAGCCATTGGGCCACCAAAGCTGTGGGGAAGCTAAGTCAAAATCCAGCCGCTGGACGTTTTCGCCCACACCCAGTTGTACGGGGATTTGTTTATTCAGCTGCGGTGCCTGAGCACATTCCACCTGTAAGATGGCCTGCTCCGCCACTGCCGATTGCATACTGATAGCAAAACTGAAACGGGCTTGTGCGGCATCCAACTGATGCTGAACAAAATGCGTATCGGTGATCTGACAGGCCGTTATGCCCTGCAGATAAATAGGTCGCCAGATACCGCTGGTGACAAACCTTGGTCCCCAGTCCCAGCCGAAGTGGCAAGGGGCTTTGCGACAATAAACACTGAGTTTGTCCTCAGACTTGTCGTTCTCAGCGGGATAGGCAAAGCCAGCCTGTTGGTACTGCGGCAGCACTTCCTTGATGGGAGAGCGAAAACGTATCTCCAGCAGGTTCTCACCTTCTTTGAGCAAGGATTTGCACAAAAAATGCTGCCCAATAAACATATTCTGACTTTCGGCCAGCTTATGGCCGTTCAGATACAAGTCACAAAAGGTGTCCAGGCCTTCGGCAACCAGTTGAATATCCTGGTACTGCCACCAATCGGCGCTTAGGTTAAAGCGTTTCTGGTAGTGCCAGTCTTCTTGCTCAATCCATTGCAGCTTGGTTTCATTGTCGCGGTAGAAAGGCTCATCTATCAGACCATTGGCCAGAAGATCGGTGAAGTTGCAGCCCGGTACCTGAGCAGGAAGCCAGGTTGCGGCGTTGGCCTGACGAAACTGCCAGTCACCACATAGATCCAGACGCTGGCCATAATGCATGGATGAATTCGTAATCATAATACTCTTAGAAAATAAAAATGCTGCGGTGACCGGATCACATCCGGTTTTCCGCCTGACACCGGGCCACCATATCGGCCACCCAGCTTTGATTTACCCTGCCCTTATCCAATAGTGCTGAATAACTGTGCACCGACCAGGCTTGTGCTTTGTTTTGCAATGCTGGCAGCAGGCTATCCAGCACCGCGGTATGAATACCGCCGCCCACCACCAACTCAATGCGCCCGGCGGCTTGTTCAAGCAGTGCGCTTAACACTGGCAGTCCTTGCAACGCACCCTGGCCGCTACCCCAGGGGGTACCGGCGCTAAGCACACGGCTGATACCCAGTTCAATCAACTGTTCGAGGGCGAGCTTAGGGTTGGCAATGGCGTCAAAGGCGCGATGGAAGGTCACTTGCAGCGATAACTTTTTGGCTAACTCAACCAGGGGTTTAAGGCTTGCCATATCCAGCTCAGCCTGCTGGTTCAAGATCCCTAGCACCACACCGTCAGCACCCTGCTCAGCGGCCAGATAAATGCTTTCCCGCATCTGCTCTAGCTCATTAGAGGCATAACAAAAATCACCACCGCGAGGGCGAATCATCACGAGCATGCCGGGCACCTCCGCAAAGGCCTCCCGGGCAATCTGCATAGCGTCACTGCTGGGAGTCAGGCCGTCATGCTGCATCTGCCCGCATAGCTCTATACGAACCGCGCCGCCCAGGCGGGCCGCGCGCACATCTTCACCTAGGTGCATCAGGTCGTCGGCATTAATACAGACTTCCAGTCCTCTCATGGCAAGATCTCCAAACCACCCAAACGCGCCTCAATGGCCTGTTTTCCATCGCCCTGCAAGGCGATACGAACCAGCTTCTTACCTGCCAATGACTGCAACGACACTGTCTGTGTTGACCAGTCCTTGGCGGCATCAAGCGGCAATTGCAGGGTTTGTCCGTCTGCGGTTTCAAGTAATAGCGACAAGCCATTGCTTTGGCCACGGCTGGTAACTAACAAGCGACTTGTGCCGCTGAGTAACAGCTCGGTGGCATATAAAGGTGCGTATGCTTTATCGCCTTGGGGCTGGGTCACAGCCAGACTGCTGCCACCGTTAAAGGCATCATCAAAGGCAAAGTGCAGCTTTATGGCGCCCTCATTGGCAAATTGCCAGGTCGGCAGTGGCTCCTGATAGGCCATATTAGTCCAGGGGCCGCCTTGCTTTTTCCCTTGCTGCCACCAATGTTTACCTTGGCCGGTATTAAAATAGGTCACCAAGGGCAGGCTGCTGAGGGTGGATTTAGCCGGCAAGTAGCCACCCAGCCCTTTCCAACCCTGACTGTCAACTTTGGCCAGATTTAAATCGTCACCGGCAAACAGCCGCACCTCGGTGGTATAAAAGGCCTGCTCGTCATCGGCATTTTTTGGGAACTGGCTAAAAGCCGGGGTATGCGACTCGCCGTCAAAGTTGTAATTCACATTGGGAGCAAACAAGGCGATAGAGGCCAGCGCCTGGCTGTCTTCAAACAGCCAGTCCAGCCACTGATGGCGGCTAAAGGCACGCTGTGCATTGCGACTGGGCCAAAGGTCGGCCCCCACATACACATCAAACGGGCTGCGCCCTAATTCTTGGGCCTTGGCTACCGAGGCATGGACCATTTTCTGATCCCACCAATAGTTTAAAAAGATGGCGTCTGATGAGCGTACCTTATCCTGCAGATATGCTTGGTTTTGGTCATTGAGTTGGTTCTGCCAGCGCACTTCGCCACTGGCAACCATGGCGTCATACCAATGAATTTCCATGCCTTGCGGGGCGTTAGCGGTCAGGTATTGCACAAAAGCCAGCATACGCGAGGCCAGCGCCTCGCCTCTTGCAGCGTCCTTTTGCCCTTTAAGCAACTGGTTGTTGTTATCTTTAACCGCGGTGAGGTCGGTTTCCTGATTAATCAGCCAACCGTCAAAACCATAAAAGTTGGCTATCTCTATCAGGCGGTCTGCCACCACAAAGCGCCCTTGTGCATCTTGTTCCAGCAAAGCTTCGGCGGTATCGGCACTGCCGCCCCATTGGGCAACCCCCAGAAATACCGAGCCTATGACCTTAACGCCATTTTTATGGGCGGTTTCCACCCAAGGGCGGGCCGGGATCTGAATACCTAAATCGGCAGTACCGGCAAACCAGTTGAGCACATCAATCTGTGACCAATGCGTAAAGTTATACAAGTTAAACTGAGGCTGAGTGTGCAGGTAATTGGCAAAATTGTTCATGCCATCCGGGGCATACAACACCTTAGCAGGTGAAGCCTGCTGCCCGTCCAGTAAGGCGGGAAAACGCCGGGCCAGTGGCACCGCAGAAACGTTCTCAATACTGGCCTCGGCCGGTGTCCAGGCTTTGGCTTGCGAAATGGTCAGCGCAAATGGTGGCTGGTCATGCAATATCCCTTGGCTGTCAGCCTGCAGGGATGCGGCAAACAGCGCAGCACTTAACATCAGAGTCTGAAGTAACAAGCCGACACGCATCAAGCCTGGCCTCCCAGCAAACTCTTACCGTCAATTAGCTGGGCACCGCTTTGCTGGCGAACCGCATAGTTAAAGCCACTTTGAATACAGTAAGCGCCGTATTCGCCGCGTTTATTCAGGGCTAAAAAGCCCACCTGGAACTGGGCATAGTCGCCCAGTTTTCTGGCAATCCGCTCGACTGCCTGACGGCAGGCCTGTTCGGGGCTTGCGCCCTGGCGCATCAATTCCACCACCAAATGACAACCGACGGTTTTAATCATCAGCTCGCCCATGCCGGTGGCAGTGGCGGCGCCAACTTCGTTATCCACATACAAACCGGCACCGATTAACGGCGAGTCGCCCACCCGACCGTGCATCTTGTAAGCCGCACCACTGGTAGTACAGGCGCCGCTAAGATTACCGGCTTCGTCCAGGGCGAGCATGCCGATGGTGTCGTGGTTCTCGATATTGATCATCTGCACTTTCTGGTCTTTTAGCCATTGTTGCCAATCGGCTTCGGACTCGGGGGTCAGCAGGTTCTCTTCTTTAAAACCCTGCTCCAGGGCAAATTGCTTGGCGCCATCGCCCACCAGCATCACGTGGGGAGTCTTTTCCATCACCAAACGCGCCACCGATATCGGGTGTTTAATATCCTGCAAAAACGCTACCGAGCCGCAATTCATGTTTTCATCCATAATGCAGGCATCCAGGGTTACCTTGCCGTTGCGATCCGGATAGCCGCCGTAACCTACAGTACGCACTTTAGGGTCGGCTTCGGGCACACGAACACCGGCTTCTATTGCATCCAGTGCGCGACCACCTTTTTCCAGTACCTGCCAGGCCGCTTCATTAGCCGGGGTACCATGCTCCCAGGTCGACACCACAATGGGCTTGTTGACCTTGGTGGATGCACCAGCAAACTTAGGCATCAGCATGCCAACTGCACCGGTAATGGCTGATAGTTTTAGAAAGTCGCGTCTTGAACTCATCGCTGTTCCTTACTTTTGTTCATCTGCTTATGGGATTGCTGGGCAAACAAAATGGCCCCCTGCTGCGGGCTTGCCAGTGCCGGGCCAACCGTCATCACCAGTTGTGGGTCAAGCCAGGGTTTGATGCGTTCGGTAATACCGCCGATCATGGCCAAACGAGTCACGCCGCAAGCCAGTAAACGTCGGATCACCTGATTGATAAAGGCCGCACCTTGTTGAATCAGACCCAAACTGACCTTATCCCCCACATCTGCCTGCTCAAACACCAGCGGTGCCAGCTTGGCGTAGTCAGTCGCCGTGGCATGCATAAACGCCTCGGCCAGTTCGGTGGCGCAGCGCGTTTCCAATAGTGCCTGGGTTAAGCTGGTAGATAGGCCCACACCGTCAGCATCCAGCAATACCGCTTTAACGGCTTCAAGGCCAAACCAGGCGCCACTGCAAGTTGCATTGATAGGGAAGCCATAGCCACCAACCTGAGTCAGCTTACCTTTACAGGCCGCCAAAGAACTGAATCCGGTGCCCAGTATAATCACACCGCCATCCATGCCCTGATGGGCACCAAGGGCGGCGGCGTGCAAATCGGTGGTGAGATACAAAGCCGCAAAGGGGTGCTGCCAGGCCTGCATTTGCTCTTGCATCTGCGGCAAGTGTAAACCAGCAAGACCACCACCAACCACCAGGCGTGTCATGGCGTTATCATCCAGCCCAGCTTCATGCAGCGCATCTCGGGTGGCCTTGATAATGGAGTCCTTACACTGCTGTACGCCGTACACAGGATTAGCCGGACCGCCCTTGCCCTGCCCTAGAGTCTTACCCTGTTCATCCTGAATCATCACCCGGCAGTGACTACCACCACCATCAATGCCCATAAACAGGGGAGCGTGCTGTTGCAGGTTTTTGGTCTTCACACAAACCTCATTGCTGTTTGGTTCACTCGCCGAACCGCCATATCACCGGCAGAGTGAAAAACCTATGACGCTGCAGCGTCTTGGCACCACCTCTACCAAACATAATGCCGCAGCAGGCGAGTCATCCTGTGCGGCCACTTTCCTTTCAACAGAAAAGCCAGCGGCATAGCCGCCGGCTAACGGGCTTACAGGTCGGGACCAATAAGCTCAATTTCTGCAATTTGCATCAGGGTATCATCACCTTTGTTTTTGGTGATGTTGATGCGATAAGTGTTAAACGCAAACCCGTTGCCCATTTCAAACAGCTTGCGTTCATAACGATTGTCCCAGGACTCACCAATCCAGCTCCCCAGACGAGTCCAGGTCACGCCGCCGTCATTGGAGCCTTCAATATTGAAGTTCTCAGGGTCACGACCGTCGGCATCGTTGGCGCTGGTTATAGCAATGCTGCTGACAATCTTAGCTTGTGGCAGGTCCACCTGGATCCAGGAAGGATCTTCCTCACTGGGTGCACCTTTCCATTCGTTATGGTCAAGCCACTTGGTTTCAATATTGTCGTCGAAGGCCATGGCTCCGGCTTCAGCCTCACCAATTGCGTTACGCACGCTCACCTCAGCACCTGGTGTGGATGAATGGTCAACCGACTGATACTGCGGACCAATCAGCTCAATCTCAGCCACTTGCATCAGGGTGTCGTCACCTTTGTTTTTGGTGATTTCTACCCGGTAATGGCTAAAGCCCAGGTCATTACTAAAGGGGAAGACGCGACGTTCAAAGCGCTCATCAAAGCCTTCGCCAATCCAGCTAGCCAAGGTTACCCAGTTCTCACCGTCGTTTGAGGCTTGAATATTGAAGTTTTCCGGGTCGCGGGCATCGGCATCATTGGCACTGATCATGCCCAGCTTATTCACTGCAACAGGCGCAGGGAACTGCACTTCAATCCAAGACGGGTCTTCAACTGAAGGCGCTCCTTTCCACTCGTTGTGATCCAGCCACTTGGTTTGTGCATCGCCATCAAGAGCCATATCACCCGCTTCGGTGTCGCTGATAGCGTTACGGAAGGTCACCACTTTGCCGTCCATCAGGGCATGGTTGAGATCCGGCAACTTGGGTCCGACCAAACCGATTTCGGCAATCTGCATCAGGGTGTCATCCCCCTTGTTCTTAGTGATGTTCAGCTTGTAGGAGCTGAATGCCAAACTGTTGGCTACGCTAAACTGACGACGCTGATGGCGTTCATCAAAACTCTCGCCAATCCATTCGGATAAAGTGAACCAGTTTTCACCGTCGTTAGAGCCTTGCAGATTGAAGTTTTCAGGATCGCGACCTTCTGCATCATCGGCACTGGTTAATACCAAGGTATCCACTGCCTTAGGCTCAGGCAGATCGATTTGTACCCAGGACGGGTCTTCAACGCTGGGCGCACCTTTCCAATCGTTATGATCCAGCCACTTGGTTTCGATCTTGTTGTCAAAGGCCATGGTTTCGGCTTCAGCATCGCCGATGCGGTTGCGAGCGGTAATATTTGCGCTGCCTACCGGGTCGGTGTGATCAGCGCTGGTGTAGATGGGCCCGACAAACTCCACTTCGGCAATTTGCATCAGGGTGTCATCACCTTTGTTTTTGGTGATGTTCAAACGGTAGTGAGTAAACTCCAATCCGTTTACAAAGCGGAATTCCTTACGCTCATAACGCTCGTCAAAGGTTTCACCAATAAACTCGGCCAAAGTCAGCCAGTTTTCACCGTCATTAGAGGCCAGCACCTGGAAGTTCTCAGGATCACGAGCCGGGGCGTCATTAGCACTGGTAATAAACAGGCTGCTTACCGCCTGCGGCTCGGCAAACTGCACTTGCAACCAGGATGGGTCTTCAACGCTTGGCGCGCCTTTCCATTCGTTATGATCTAACCACTTGGTTTCAACGTCACCGTCAAACACCATAGTTTCCGCTTCTGCATCGCTGATACGGTTGCGACCAGTAATGATTGCCGAGGCTAAATTGACCTCGTTAGTCACTTCCCGAACCGGCCCTGAGCTGGTGTCGCTGTCTAAAAACGCCAGTGACAGATCAATTACGCTATCCGCAGTAAGTGAAAGCTTGTCTAAATAAGGCACCGCACCAACAGACGCCAACATACGTTCACGCAGCGGCGTCAGTACACTGACGTCCCCTTCTTGCGCGATGGCAATGGCACCGGCCACCTCACTCATTAAACCGCTGAAGCTCTCCCCTTCAGTGATATTGGCAAAAGCCGCGTTAGCTAATGACAGCTTGATAATATCGCCACTAACCAGGGTATCGACACAAACCTCTTGGGTAACCGGGTTACCCTCGTTATCAGTTATGGGATTGCCATCTTCATCAACCTGCGCCACATCTTCGCAGTTTTCCCCGGTGACAAAATTGTCGTAGGACTCTGCACTGACCAGTTCGGAACTGAACACATTAGCTTTGGCACTAATGCCAAGCGCTTTCAGCAAGGTTTGCGAGTTATCAGCCAGGGCCAGTTCGTAAAGAGGACGTACTGACACATTACGGCCACCCGCGACCTGCTCGGCCACCAGGGTTGAGGCCACTGTGGTCAGGGCATTAGCCTGGAAGCTGGCATCAGCCACACCATCGGAACTGCTGGCATAAGGTACTTGCACATAAGTAAGGGTGGTAAACTTAGTGCCCTCAAGTGGTGCGCCAGACAGCATACCGCCCATATCAACACCGGCACAACTGATGGCATCACACATCATGCTGGTACTGGCATCGGCCGTGACATCCACCTTAAACATACCGTTAATACCAAAGCCCTGCTTAGCTTCCACGCTAAAGCTAACCCTACCGTAGGTATCGGTTTTGCTCTCAGAGCCCATTGTAATCTCGGTGCCATTCATCTGTGACACAGTGACCAGCGCATTACTCAGGGTACCTTTTACCGCCGAGCCACTAATATCTGCCGAGGTAGTATCAATCACTACCGGAATATCTGCCGGGTCCGCATCACCTGCACCACCACATCCATACAAACCGCTCATGGCGAGCGCAATCACTGCATACAACTTGTTGTTTTTAAAATGTTTCATTGTAATTCCTCTGAATCTTTTTACGGCAGCCTGCGTTTGCAGGCTGGCCCTTAGAACCTGTAGGTAGCACCCATATAGAAACGACGACCACTGTAGGCATTCTGGATAAAGCGATTATCCGTATCGTTGCCCAGGTGTCGGTAGGTGTCCGATTTGGTCAGGTTGATCACTGAGGCTGACAGCACCAGATTGTCGGTGAGGTTATAGCTGGCGTTGATATCCACCTGGTCATATTTGGCCGTGTAATAGTTGGTATCCCAATAACTGTTATATCCACCAACAGTCGGGCCACGTTTGTTATAGGAGGCCCTGACGCTGAAGAGGTCGTCTTCATAAAACGCGGAGAAGTTCATTTGGTATTTGGAACTACCAATTAACGGCGAGGTACCAATCTTCTCACCGTTGTCGGAAAGATCGGCTTCATTAGTCTTGTTGCTGGTATAGTTGGCATAAAGACCAAAACCATTGTCGAAGAAGTGCTGCCAGAACACTTCTGTCCCAGTTGACGTAGAGTCACTGCCATTTGCCGTGGTGCCAAAGTCGCGAATGGTTAAATCATCTCCGCCGGCTCTAACCACTTCACCGCCAGCATGTTCCAACACAAATTCCATTTCTGGCGCGCTACGCTTCACATCGATTCTCAGCGGCACGATGAAATTGTCGATCTCCTTGCGGAAGAAAGCGATCCCAAAACCAGAACCTTCCCCATAGTAATATTCCAAAGACGTGTCAAACTGGGTGGACTCCATCGGTGCCAGGTTGGTATTACCGCCGCCGCCATACCAACCTTCGGTGTCTTTAATCAAGTCAAAGTTAGGCGCTCCGGCCCGGTCACTGGAGTATTCATTGGAGGTATAAATCAGCTCCTGATATTTACCTAAATCATCGTATCCTGGTCTGGACATAACTTTGGCTGCAGCAACCCGCCACACCCAATTATCATCGATGTCCCAAACCAGGTTAAAGCTGGGAAGTAACTTGTTTTCGGTGTTTTCTTTTTCGATATAAACAAAGTTCTCTACCCGCTGCTCATCGATAGGCAAATCGTTTCCGTCGTCATCCTTCCAATCCAAGCGATAAACAATTTTGTCCGACGAGCCAGAAACGGTGGTAGTGCGAACATAACGCAGACCCAGGTTTCCGCGCAGACTCTTATAACGATAATCAGCCTGCATATAGGCAGCAGCAATTTCCTCTTCTACGCCGTATACATAATTTGGCTCAATACGGGTGTATTTAACAAAGTTGTCCACCAGATGCTGTTGGTACTTATGCCAGTCAACGGCTGGGAACAAATTAGTATTGATTACGTCAGATAAATTACCCAAGGATTCAGGTTTAATCACTGTGGTAATATCGGGAATACCATCATGGCGAGAGTAATCATCATCCAGACTCACGCCACCACTGGCCTCAGCTGCCGCAATATCAAAGTCCGGAGCCAGATAGAAAGTATTACGGGTATCGCGATGAATCTCGCCCTTACGGTATTTACCACCAAAACGTAAGGTATCTACAATGCCCCAATCAACATAGTAATCCACATCCAGGCTGGCGTATTTCTCTTCCTGCGTGCCAGTAACAAAGCTTGAATCTGTTGCCCCCACATCAGGATCCCCACCAATACCTGCCACCAGATTATTGATCATATTAGGATCCATATAGGTGGTCATACGATGGCCGGACAGATCATAGCCATAAAACAACGATGCTTCTTTTGCGTAGTAAGCTGCGCGGTACTTTTCGGACGGGCCGCCCTCTGCCTCGGTTTTACCAAAGGTCAGTTTAGCTTTGTAGTTGTCCCCCTCGTAAGTAGCATAAAAATCGAAAGTGTCAGAGGTAGACTCTTCAGCAATATACTCACCATTAATACGTGGAATATCGGCAATTTCCTGCGCACCGCTTACACCAACCGAGTAATCAATACCTGTAACATATTGCGCCTCAGCATCCACACGAACATCAGTCCAGTACTTATCTCCATTGTGCCATTCAGGGTATTCAAGTTGATTTAGTATTGCATCTTGACCCAAGGTAAAACGGAAGTAGTTCATACCAAACTCAAGGCTGTCGGTTACCCGCCACTGGGCTGTAAACTGATAGCCTTCGCGTTCACGGTTTTCTTCCCAGATTTCCTGCACCATACTTTGCGGCGCATAGCCTTGCGCGCCACCTTCAACCACTTGATTATCTTTGCGTTCCTGGTACAGGAGGTTTGTATTGATGATATTTACCCTGGAGCTTTGCGAGCCATTGGTACGGTCCTGGCGGGTATAGCCAAACAACATACCGAAGTTTTCATCGTCGTTTTTCCAGGAATAAATACCACTGAATTGCGGCTCATACTTATCAGTGATATCTGAGTTGGTGTACTCCACATTCAGTACACCGGAATTTTTATCCATACTCAGCGGCTTACGGCTGTGCATTAACACTGTACCGCCAATGCCGCCTTCATCCAGACGGGCTTCGGAAGATTTAAACACTTCCACCCGCTCAATCATGGTGGATGGCAGCAAGGCGTAGGAAAAAGAGCGCGAAGGCTCGCCGGGAGAAGACGCAATAAAGTTACCGTTTAGCTGGGTAAAGGTGAGATCTGAGGACAAACCACGAATACTTACCGTAGCCCCTTCTCCACCGTCACGCTGAATAACCACACCAGGAACACGCTGCAATGAATCTGCCACGTTTTTATCCGGAAACTTACCAATATCTTCGGCGGTGATGGCCTCCACCACCGAATTGGACAGACGTTTAACCGCCAGGTTTTCAGATGCCGAGGCACGAATACCACGAATCTGAATCACTTCGGTCTCTTGGGCTTGTTGTTGCTCATCAGTTTCCTGTGCCTGGGCATGCGCCCCTATTGCAGTCAACACTGACAAGCACAGCAGGGATTTGGCAAAACCTCTTGAGGGTGAGGTATTTTTTGTTGTGTTCCAGGTAGCCATTGGCTTCTCCACTTGCATGAATGTAATCGTAAACACAGAATCAACAACAAGACTAAATAAGCCTTTAATTTCAGTGAATTACACTTTTACTTAAAATCTCTCGATTACAATTGACCACAAAACCAAAATGTAATCGATTACAAACTGGATAAAATACTAGCCCCCTGGCTACAAGCTGTCAACGTTCCAAAAGGTTAGCAATAACATTTTTTTAACCAAAGAAGTTAACCCCAACCCAGAAAAAACAAATAAAACACTAATTTATATGAACTTTTTGAAATTAGAGAATTGGAAGCAAAAGCAGAAATGATGTTTAAAAATGTTACTTTCAGAAACCAAGAACAGGCCGTTCAGATTTTAACCGGCCCGGTACTTCCTCTTTCCAAAAGCTGAAATGGCAGGATTTCGCGCGTTCGCTGCAAAGGCTGACGATTAATCAGCTGCGCCAATACATCGACCGCACGACGGCCCATCTCATAGGCAGGCTGATCAACCGTTGTCAGAGGCGGGTCCATATAAGCCGACACTTTGACATTATCAAAGCCGGTAATAGACACATCTTGTGGTACACGCAGCCCTCGACGCTTGAGTTCATACAGGGCACCAACGGCAATATCGTCATTAAAACAAAAGACAGCCGTAGGCGGTACTGGCACATCCCGGTCAAATAACTGCTGTATCCCTTCAATACCAGTCTCTATACGGTAGCTCCCTCCCACCAGCATATTGTCAGCAAAATCTATCCCTTCTTCCTTTAGTACGCTCTTGATACCGGCGAGTCTGTCGTGGTGGATCTGGCTGGTTCGCTGCCCGGCAATAATGCCAAAACGACTGTGTCCATAGCTAATCAAATGATGGGTCAATGCTCTGCCCGCGGCATAGTTATCCAGCTCGATAAAAGGATAACGACGCTCACCTTCAATACGTTCACACACGCTGACCATAGGCACCTTTTCGGCCAAAGCCGCATCGTTGGCGGAAAAAGGAAAGGAGTGATCGAGCTGTATTAATCCGTCGGCCCTGTTGGTCAGTACCATACTGGCGTACTCATGTTCACGACTAGCTTTCCCCTGGGTATCGCCCAGTAGTACCGAATATCCCTTTTCTTGCGCGCCCTGCTCTATACCTTCGATAATTCGCATAAAGAAAGGGTTAACCAGGTTAGGTACCAATACCACAATAGAATTAGATCTGCCTGTTTTCACGCTAGTGGCCAGCCAGTTCGGCCGATAGCCCGCTTGCTGCACAGCCTTCATCACCTTCTCTCGGGTATGTTCGGTCACCAGCTCAGGACTCTTGAGGGTTCTGGACACTGTTGCGGTTGAAACACCGGCTAACTCACTTACCTTCTTTATATTCGTCATGAATGCTAACTATTCCTGTTGTTTACTGGCCCTTTCCATTGGCTGGGGCGATACGCGCAGTCCATCTGTTTATATGATTTCACCCCATAAAGGCAATAGCAAGCAAAGATGTAATCGATAACACAAGTTGCCGAAACCAGACAAAATATGGCCTTTAAAAGGATTTATTGCCGTTTAATCTGCTAGTTTTAACCATAATACGATTTTAATCTAGACGCTGCAGATGTAATCGATTACAGTTTTACGAATTGTTAACTTGACCCAGCTGCGTATTGCACATTTGGGTCACAATTGAGTGGAAAACATGATGATGCGTAATGCCTGCCTTGTCGCTGCCAGCTTGTCCTTGCTGGCCTGTGCCAACCAGACAGCCCAGATGTCGCCCCAATCCCAAGTTAATCTGGTGGCCGACGATTTGGTTCAATATGTTAACCCCCTGATGGGTACGGACTCCAAGTTCAGTTTGTCCAACGGTAACACTTACCCGGCCATCGCCACCCCATGGGCCATGCATTTTTGGACCCCAATGACCGCACCAATGGGTGATGGATGGGCTTATAAGTATGACGACGATACCCTGCGTGGTATCAAGCAAACCCATCAACCCAGCCCCTGGTTAAATGACTATGGTGCATTTTCCTTTATGGCGGTAACAGGTTCGCTGAAATTTAAAGAAGACGAGCGCGCCTCATGGTTTTCCCACAAAGCAGAACACGCCAGCCCGGACCACTACTCAGTCTACCTGGCCGACTACGACACAACCATGGAAGTCACTCCCATGGAACGCGCCGCACAATTTCGCTTCACTTTTCCGGACAGTGACCAGGCTTATATTCTGCTAGATGCCTTTAACAAGGGCTCTATGGTTAAGATTTTGCCTGAGCAGCGCAAGATTATCGGCTATGCGCGCAACAACCACGGCGGTGTCCCCGACAACTTCCATAACTATTTTGTGGTGCAATTCGACAAAGATTTCGAGCTCACCCATACCTGGCACAACGACTGGACGCTGCAGGAAAACAGTCTGCAGAGTGAAGGCGAGCACGTCGGCGCCATTATTGGCTTTAAAACCAAAAGGGGCGAGCAGGTACATGCCAAGGTCGCCTCGTCTTTTATTAGTTTGGAACAAGCCGAGCTTAACCTGAGTCGTGAAATCGGCCAGGACAGCTTTGCTCAAACCCAAACTAAGGCCAGACAGACCTGGCAGAAGGAGCTATCCAGAATCCGGGTTGAAGATCAGGATCTTGACCAGGTACGTACTTTTTATTCAGCTTTGTACCGGGTACTACTCTTCCCCCGCAAGTTCTATGAATACGATGCGAACAACCAGCTAGTGCACTACAGCCCCTATAACGGTGAGGTGCTGCCAGGCTATATGTTCACCGACAACGGCTTCTGGGATACCTTCCGTGCCGTGTTCCCTTTCTTCACCCTGATGTATCCAGAGCTGGATGCCCAGGTTATGGAAGGTTTGGCAAACACCTATAAAGAATCTGGCTGGCTGCCGGAATGGGCAAGTCCAGGCCATCGTAACGTCATGGTTGGTTCAAACTCCGCCATCAATATCGCTGATGCCTATTTGAAAGGGATCCGTGGTTTCGATATGGAAACCTTGTATGAAGCAGTCAAGAAAAACGCCGAGGTGAATGAGGGGCGTCCCATGACATCTGTCGGCCGTGAAGGTGTGGATTACTACAATAAGCTTGGCTATGTACCCTACGATGTGGGTATTAATGAAAATGCGGCTCGCACCTTGGAGTATGCCTTTGCAGACTTCAATCTATATAAGCTGGCCAAAGCCTTAGGTAAGGACCAGGATGCCGAGTTATTCCGTCAGCGCTCACTGAATTACCGCAATCTGTTCGACAGTGAAACCGGTTGGATGCGCGGCAAGAATGAAGACGGTAGCTTCCAGGCTCCCTTTAACCCACTGAAATGGGGTGATGCCTTTACCGAGGGTAATGCACTGCACTATACCTGGTCGGTTTTCCACGATATTGAAGGACTCAAACAGTTGATGGGCGGACAACAAGCCTTTATCAACAAGCTGGATCAGGTCTTTGATATGCCGCCGCTGTTCGACGACTCTTACTATGGTTTCACCATTCACGAAATCCGCGAGATGCAGATCGTCAATATGGGTAACTATGCCCATGGTAACCAGCCTATCCAGCATATGATTTATCTGTACAACCACGCGGGCCAGCCCTGGAAAGCCCAGTACAAGGTACGTGATGTGATGGACAAGCTATATTCCGCCACCCCCGACGGTTACTGCGGCGACGAAGACAATGGCCAGACCTCAGCCTGGTATGTGTTCAGTGCACTGGGTTTCTATCCGGTCACCCCCGGCACACCAGAATATGTGATTGGCAGTCCGTTGTTTGACAAGGTCACCTTAACCTTGGAAGACGGCAAGACCTTTGTAGTCGAGTCCAGCAACAATCAGGCCGACAGCCCTTATATTCAGCAAGCCTGGTTAAATGGCAAGGCGCTGGATAAAAGCTGGCTGAATCATCATGTGATTCAGGCCGGAGGCAAACTGCACTTCGACATGGGACAAACCCCGAACAAAGCCTGGGCAAGCAGTAGTTCAGCCCAACCTTATTCCATGTCACTTGAGGCTTCACGCCCCTAACGTATGGGCGCGCTTGCGCCCTTCATATAGCGAGACAAGATTATGGCAGGTTTTCAAACAGGTCCGGTGGCCGGTGGCCAGGTAAAAGGAGGACACTTCGCCTTTGCCTCCATGACCACTTTGTTTTTTATCTGGGGCTTTATCACCGCCCTAAACGATATTCTGATCCCACACCTTAAAGAAGTATTCTCTTTGAACTACACCCAGGCCATGCTGGTGCAGTTCTGCTTTTTTGGCGCGTACTTTATTGTGTCGCCCTTTGCCGGCATGCTGATTGAGAAAATCGGCTACCGCCGCGGCATTATTACCGGTCTTTGTACTATTGCTCTGGGCTGCGCCCTGTTTTATCCGGCAGCAGAAGTGAAAGTGTACGGTGTGTTTCTGCTGGCGCTGTTTGTGTTGGCAGCCGGTATCACGGTTTTGCAGGTGTCGGCTAACCCTTATGTAGCCATTCTGGGCCCCGAAAAAACCAGTGCCAGCCGTTTAAATCTGGCCCAAGCGGTCAATTCATTGGGTCATACATTGGGCCCTCTGTTCGGCACCGTGCTGATTTTTGGTGCCGCCAGCGCAGCCATCAGTGCTGATGCGGTCAAACTCCCTTACCTTATCCTGGCCGGTGCCACGCTGCTGGTCGCTTTGTTATTTAAAGCCATTAAGCTGCCGGATATCCACGCCGATCTTCACGAACAAGCCAAACCCAGCTGGTCAGAAGTACTGGGACATCGCCAGTTGATGTTCGGCGTGCTGGCTATCTTCTTGTATGTAGGGGCAGAAGTAGCCATAGGTAGCTTCTTGGTCAATTACTTTGCTGAAGGCCATATTGGTAATTTGAGCACCAAGCAAGCCGGCGCCATGGTTTCCTATTATTGGGGCGCCGCCATGATTGGTCGCTTTATCGGTGCCGCCCTGACCCGTATTGTTGCCCCAGTTTATGTGTTGGCAGGCAATGCCACCCTGGCTATCGGCCTTATCATCCTGTCCATCAACAGTGTGGGCGAGTTGGCCATGTGGTCTATTCTGGCTGTGGGCTTCTTTAACTCTATTATGTTCCCCACCATTTTCTCACTGGCCATTGGCGGCTTGGGACGTCTGACATCACGAGGTTCCGGCTTGCTGTGTATGGCCATAGTAGGTGGTGCCATTTTGCCATTGCTGCAAGGAATGGTGGCCGACCACAGCTCAGTGCAAATCAGCTTTATTGTGCCTATGTTCGCTTATCTGTATATCGGCTGGTACGCGCTCTACGGTGCCAGAGCGGTTCCTGAAATGAATACCGCAGAGGCGCAATCATGAAAAAAGTACTGTGTTTTGGCGAAGCCTTAATCGATTTTTTAAACGTGGGCACCACATGCCAGGGGCCCCTTACGCTTCCAGAATTTCGCCAATATCCAGGCGGCGCGCCGGCCAATGCGGCGGTCGCGGTAGCCCAACTGGGTGGCCAGGCGTGTTTTGCCGGTCAGGTGGGGCAAGATCCCTTTGGTGAATTTCTCGCCGATGCCTTGACCCAATACGGCGTAGATACTCGTTTCTTACTAAAACATCCAAAGGCAAAGACAGCACTGGCTTTTGTTTTGCTGGATGAAAATGGCGATCGCAGCTTCTCTTTTCATCGCCATCACACCGCCGACGTGGTGCTGGAAAAGCACCAAGTCAATGAGCAGTGGTTCAGTGGTGAGACTATTTTGCATATTTGCAGTAATACCCTGACCACTGAAGGGATTGCCGATTGCACCAAGCATATAGTGGCGTCTGCCCGCCAGGCGGGCAACCTCATTAGCTTTGATGTCAATCTGCGGCATAATTTATGGGCCAGTGGCCAGGCCGATCGCCAATTGGTCAATGCTTTGGTAGAACAAGCAAATCTGGTTAAATTTTCCCGCGATGAACTTGAGTACCTGGCCGAGGGCCAGACCGATGCTTACTTAAAACATTGCCTCAATGCCCGCTGCCAGTTGCTGCTGGTAACCGATGGTGCCAATCGCATTGACTACTACACGCCCAGCCACCAAGGTAGCATCCAACCTCCCAGCGTCAAAGCGGTGGACACCACAGCAGGCGGTGATGCCTTTATTGGTGGCGTGCTTTATGGTTTGAGCTGCCTTACTGACAATCAGAACATTTTTACCCAACCTACAGAACTTGAATCCCTGCTGTTGTTTGCCAGCCATTGCGGTGCCTATGCGGTTACCCAACCCGGCGCATTCCCGGCTTTGCCGGACCTTGCTAGCGTTCAAGCGCAATTACGCGCCCATGGGCACAGCCTGACAGCATTTAATCCCGCTTTATTCCGGAGCCAGGTATGAATTTCCTATCCCAAGATTTTCTTATTGCCCATTGCCAGAGCATTCTGGATTTCTATACCGACAAAGTGGTGGATACCAGTGGTGGCTATCATCAGAACTTCCTTGATGACGGTCGGCTGTTCGACACTCACTTTAAGCAGTTAGTCAGCAGCACCAGGATCATCGTTAATTATGCAACCGCCGGCATGTTGTTCGGCCGCCAGGACTACCTTGGCATTGCCCGTCACGGCCTCAACTATCTGGAAAAGGTGCACTTTCAGGCAGAGAGCCAGACCTATGCCTGGACCCTGGACAATCACCAACCTCTGGATATGACACAACAGGCTTATGGTTACGCCTTTGTATTGCTGGCCTATGCAGCGGCTCGCAAATCAGGATTGGTTAGCGACGACAGCAAGCTACTCATGGTTTACGACCTGCTGGAAACGCGTTTCTGGCAAGCAGAATACGGCTTGTATGCCGATGAAATCAGCGCCAGTGGCGAGCTTAGCGACTATCGTGGCCAGAACGCCAATATGCATCTATGTGAAGCCATGCTGGCGGCCTATGAAGCAACAGGTCTTAGCCAATTTTTGGAACGTGCTAAATTGCTTGCCCATAACATCGCAGTGCGCCAAGCTGACCTGACCGATGGTCTGGTATGGGAACACTACACGCCCAACTTTGAGCCTGACTGGGAATACAACAAAGAGGATCCGAAAAATCTTTACCGCCCCTGGGGCTTTCAGCCAGGTCATCAGACAGAATGGACTAAGCTGTTATTGATTTTGCATCGTCATGCCCCCCAGGACTGGCAGGTGCAACGCGCAAAATCGCTATTTGACCGTGCCTACCAGCAAGCCTGGGATGCGCAACAAGGTGGTCTGGTGTATGGTTTTGACCCGCAGGGTAACTGGTGTGACGACGACAAATATTTCTGGGTACAAGCAGAGAGCTTTGCCGCCGCGGCCATGCTTTATAAAGTGACCGGCGACGAAAAGTACCTGACACGATATCAGGCCCTGTGGCAATACAGCTGGGAGCATATGGTGGATCATCAATACGGCGCCTGGTTCAGAGTGCTCAGACGAGACAACAGTAAATACTCCAATCAGAAGAGCGCCGCCGGTGCCAAGTGTGACTATCACACCTTGGGTGCCTGCTTTGAAGTGCTGCGCGACTTAGGTCAAAGCACGCTGAAGTAAAACGCCGCCAACCGACAGTCAGCCCTAAGGGTGGGCTGTCGGTTTGACAAAAATGAGGATGTCATGAAGAAGATTGCCGTCTTACTGCTGATGACGCTATTAGCAGCTTGCAACACCCCCTCCCCCTCCAAGCACCAAAGTGCAGTTCCAAAGCTCGATCCACTGGACTATGTTGACCCATTCATTGGTACCGATGGCAAGGGCAAAACCTACCCAGGTGCTACGGTGCCCCATGGTATGGTGCAACTGAGTCCAGACAATGGCCGTACTGGCTGGGATTGGATAGCAGGCTATTTCTACCCGGACAATATCATTGCCGGATTCAGTCATACGCATTTATCCGGGACGGGTGCGGGTGACTTGTACGACATCTCCTTTATGCCATTAACCCGGCCCTATAAAAAGCGCAAAACAGAGGGTGGGCCTGAAGACGGCACTATTATCTCGCATTTCAGCCATGAACAAGAACAGGCCAGCCCTGGCTACTATCAGGTGTATTTGCAAGATTATGATATTAACGTTGAGTTAAGCGCCGGTGTGCGCAGCGGTATACAACGTTATCAATATCCCGAAGACACCAAGCAAGGTGTTATTCGTCTGGACTTAGACTACAGCCGTAACTGGGATAAAACCTTAGCCACCCATGTGGAAGTATTCGATCACTACAGTATTGGCGGCTACCGCCGTTCCACCGGCTGGGCTGAAGACCAACGGGTGTATTTTTACACCCGCTTTTCACGGCCTATTGCCAAACATTTGATTAAAGCGGACGGCCGCCCCCTAACAAAAGCTAAGGCCTTTGGCGAAGCCCTGAGCCTGGAAATGGACTTTGAATTGAACGGCGACACCTCGATTGTAGTCCATACCGCCATTAGTTCGGTCAGCATAGAGAACGCTAAAGCCAATCTGGACGCCGAGGTTCATCAATTGGATTTCGAGCGCACTAAGCTGGCTGCACAGCAAGCCTGGCAAGATGAACTTAGCAAAGTAACGGTGGCTGCTACCGCCGATAATCTTAAACAGTTCTATACAGCCATGTATCACGCCTCGCTGGCTCCACGGATTTTCTCTGATTTAAATGGCAGCTATAAGGGCCCGGATGGCCGCATTCAGCAAACCGGTAAATACCCCCGCTATGAGTTTTTCTCCTTATGGGATACCTTCCGCGCCCTGCATCCGTGGAAAACCATTATCGATCAGCGTCGTACCCGGGAAATGATGGACAGCATGATGGCCCACTATCATGTAGCTGGACGCCTGCCGGTGTGGATATTCCAAGGCAATGAAACGGATATGATGATGGGCTATCACTCGGTTCCCGTGTTGGTAGATGCCTATCTAAAAGGTCTGACCGACATCGATGGCGAGCAGTTATTAAGCGCCGTATTACAAAGTGCCGAACAGGACGAGTTTGGCCTGGCCAGCTACCAAAAGCTTGGCTATGTGCCCTTCCCCGAGCGCAAGTGGAACGTCGCGCTAACTCTGGAATACGCCTATGATGACTGGGCTATTGCCGTTCTGGCCAAAGCGCTGGGCAAAGAGGATATTTATCAGCGCTATGCCAAGCGGGCGCAAAACTACAAGCACCACTTTGACGGGCAAAGCGGTTTTATGCGGGCACTGGATGAACAAGGCCAATTCCGTGAACCCTTTGATCCTAATGCCTATCACCCAGAAGACTATTGTGAAGCCAATGCCTGGCAATACAGCTTCTTCGTGCCCCATGATGTGGATGGCATGATAAAACTGATGGGCGGACACCAAAAAGTCAGTGCCAAGCTGGATGAGATGTTCAACACAGTTCAGGATCTCGAGACCTTCCCAGAATGGATTTCAGGCTATATCGGCCAGTATGTGCATGGTAACGAACCCAGCCACCATGTGCCTTACCTGTATCAGTATCTTGGCGAAGGCCACAAGACCCAAAAGCTGGTTCGACAGATTATGCATGAGCTATACACCACCGCTCCTGACGGTCTGGCTGGCAACGAAGATGCCGGGCAAATGTCAGCCTGGTACCTATTTAGCGCCCTGGGCTTCTATCCGGTGGATCCGGTGTCTGGTGAATATGTGCTGGGCAGCCCCGAGGTGCAAAGCGCCGATATTCATCTGGAGAACGGTAAAGTGTTTAAAATCCGCACCGAGAATCAAGGACCGAAACAGGTTTATGTCAAGGCAGTCACCCTGAACGGTAAACCATTACAAGGTTTCCGCCTGCGCCATTCAGACATTTTGGCCGGCGGCGAACTGGTCTTTACTATGAGTGAAACGCCATGAAGACGTTATTGCTAAGTTTGTTACTGGTTAGTTCAAGCGCACTGGCTGGCAACAGTCAGTATGTAAATCCTTTTATCGGCACCTCAAACTTTGGCGCCACCCATCCGGGCGCACAATACCCTAATGCGTTAGCCTCGTTATCGCCGTTTAACGTGGCCTTTGGCGATGCCTTGAATAAGTTTGAAAAAGACGCCGCCTGGAATTCCAGGGTTTATATCCACGAAAATCGCTACCTCACTGGCTTTAGCCATTTAAATCTCAGCGGCGTAGGTTGCCCTGAGGCAGGAGTAATGCTGCTGATGCCTACCACCGGAAAGTTGAATTTGAACGCCAGGGAATACGGCAGCACCTACTCGGACGAACAGGCCAGCCCAGGGTATTACACCAGCCAGCTTGATAAGTATCAGGTGAAAGCCGAATTGACCAGCACACTGCGCACCGGGTTGAGTCGCTTTACCTTCCCGGCCGGCCAGTCACATATTTTACTGAATTTGGGCCTGGGCCTGACCAATGAAACCGGCGCTTCCTTAAAGGTGGTGTCAGAACGAGAAGTAGAAGGCAGCCGTATGCTCGGCACTTTTTGTTATAACCCTGAAGACGTGCGACCGGTTTATTTTGTGGCCCGCTTTAGTAAAGCTGCGGCTGAGTTTGGCGCCTGGAAGAAAATGCCCAAGTACCAAAATGTGGAAGCCGACTGGATCAGCTATAACGACAGCATCAAGCCCTATGCAGGTTATCGTCAGACCTTATCAGGCGATGATATTGGTGCCTGGTTTAGCTTTAATACCGAGGCCCACGAAGCCATAGAAGTTAAGCTGGGAATTTCTTTTGTCAGCATAGAAAACGCGCGCGCTAACCTTGACGCCGAGCAGCCTGGCTTTGATTTTGCCAAAACTCGCCAGGCCGCGGTCAATGCCTGGGATAAGCTGCTGGATAGGGTTGAAGTTGAAGGCACAGAGACCAACAAGACCCTCTTTTATACGGCGCTTTACCACAGCCTTATCCATCCCAATATTTTGCAAGACGTCAATGGCGACTATCCATTAATGGGCCAACAAGGCGTGGGAAACAGCAAGCAAAATCGCTATACCATCTATTCGCTATGGGATACTAATCGCAATCTACATCCCTTGCTAAGCCTGCTTTACCCCGAGCTGCAAAGCGATATGCTCAATTCAGCCGTCGCCATGGCCAAAGAGAGTGGCTGGCTGCCTAAGTGGGAGCTGTACGGCATGGAAACCCAGGTCATGGTCGGCGACCCGGCCACCCCAATGCTTGCCGACAGCTACCTGCGCGGTATTCGCGACTTTGATATACAAAGTGCCTATCAAGCCATGATAAGGGCCGCAGAACAACGCCAGCACAACCTACTCAGACCCGAAAACAACGACTACCTGGATTTAGGTTATGTGCCGGTTGACGATGAAGGCCCCTATGACGGTAGCGTATCCACCAGCCTGGAATATTACCTGGCTGATTTTAATCTGTCTCAACTGGCCGGCGCCCTGGGCAAAACCGCAGACCAGCAGAAATACCTCAGCCGCGCTATGAACTACCGTAAATTGTTTGATGCCAGCACAGGTATGCTTCGCCCCAAAAATCGCCAGGGGCAATGGCTAACACCTTATGATCCAGAGCTAGGTCGAAACTTTGAGCCGGCCCCTGGATATATTGAGGGTAACGCCTGGAATTATCGCTTTTATGTACCCCATGACACGCCGGGACTGATTAACTTACTGGGTGGCGAAAGCGCCTTTGTGCAGGAGTTGGACGCCACCTTTGAGACCGGCAACTTTGATATGGCCAACGAACCGGATATCACCTACCCCTTTCTCTACAACTACGTAGCGGGACAAAGCGCACGCACATCCCTGCGCGCCAGTGAGCTGATTGCCAGTCACTATGGCAACCATCCTGCCGGTCTACCCGGTAATGACGATACCGGCACGATGTCGGCCTGGTTAGCCTTTGCCATGATGGGGATTTATCCGGTCAGCCCCGGCTTAATGGATTATGCGCTATTTAATCCAAGCTTTGACAAAGTGACCTTAAAGTTAAATCAGGACTACTACCCAGGTAAAACCCTGGTGATAGAAAAAGGCAAACCTAAAGCGCGTTCAGACACCCAGGCTGAGTTTAACCAGGGTCCATTAGCACGGCCATTTTTAAGTCATCAGTCATTGGTTCAGGGTGGCCACCTGATTATCCAGTAGATAGACGTTATTCAGGGGAAAGGCGCAAGAGCTGCGCTTTTGCCCTGCAGTTTTACCGCCTTTGCTAAGGAGCCAGGTCAATGTACCAAGCCGCTGTTCTATTGTTGTTTTTGCTTTGTCTACCTTGCGCTGCCACGCCACTAATGGTGGAAAGCGTTAATCTGCGTTATGACAATCCAGCAGATGGAGAAAACGCCTGGATACAGCGTAGAGCCATGGTCACACAGCACCTACAAACGCAGCGACCGGATCTTGTCGGCCTGCAGGAAGTATTGGCCCATCAATGGCAATGGCTGGGACAACAACTACCAGAATACGGGCAGTTCGGTGTGGGCCGGGATGATGGCAAACAAGCTGGGGAATTTGTCCCTGTGCTCTATCGTCTCGACCGGCTGGAATTAAAAAAGAATGGATATTTTTGGTTATCGGAAACGCCGGATAAGGTCGGTTCTATAGGCCCTGGGGCTCACTTACCCCGCGTTACCAGTTGGGCAGTGTTTTTTGATAAGCAAAGCCAGAAGCGCTTTTGCTTTTTTAACACCCATTTTAGCCATGTCAGTGACCTCGCCCGGCAACATGCGGCAACATTGCTGCTGGCGCAAATCAGCAACCGCTGTGAGGGCTTACCGGTAGTTATCACCGGAGATTTTAATGCCAGCCCTTCTGATGCCACTTACCAACTACTTACTGAAAGGCTTAGCGATACCGCCGATAAGTTAGCTCCGGCCACTTTCAACGGCTTTGGTAAGACAAAATCGGCTGCGCGAATTGACTATATTTTTACCGATAAGGCTATCGGCAGTTCACAGTATCAAACCCATCAAATTATAAAGGACGGGGTGTATATTTCCGACCACTACCCTATTTCGGCAAAGCTGATATTCTAAGTGCTCAACCACCACCAAGGCGTCGGATTACATCAAGAGAATCAAAATCTTAGATAGGTGGCGGTAGCTATTACCCCCTTCGTGTCCTTCGTGTTAATTTGAATTTTGTTTTCTCACCTCGAAGATCAGAAGAACACGAAGGGTGGGTAATCATCTCTTAAATCATCCACTTGCTTGTAGCAAAGAGAGTGATATCAATCAAAGAGAGAGTCTGGGATAGCGGTGTCACTAAAAATGACACCCCATAGGCTAACCAGGCTTAACAAGCACCAAGCAAAGGCAAATGCTTGCGTTTGTGATAGGTCAGAGCAAGGTGAAAACAATGCTTGATGGCGGCCTCAGGAAGGGAGCGACGAACAGGTAGCAGTAATGCCCGGTTTCCCTCAAATTCAAAGGTTTGCGGGTACAATTCACGAAATGTTTCCACCAATAGGGTTTGGCAGTGGAAATACAATTGAATCATCTCTGGACGACGAGCTTTCCAGTCTATTCTCACCGGGCTGCCGCCTTTTATCGAATAACTGGGCTCTCCCCATTTCAACGATTCGCTGACAGGATTTAACCCTTCCTCCGCCGCGATGTCATACAGCCATTGGCGCAACAGAGAAAAGACTGGCTTTACTTCTGCCGGGTAGCTATCGATTGTTATCTGCACATCAGCATTCATTATAAATCCCTCTAAAAACGTCTAGTTAGCTTCCAACATCCTGTAGTTCAGACACAAAAACATACTTATCGCCCCGATAGACCGAGCGGGTATATTCCACCGCTGAGCCGTCGCTGAGATAGGTCTGGCGCTCAATACGCAGCACCTCGCTGCCTTCTTTCACCGTCAGCAGCCCGGCCTCAATTGGCGAGGCTAGCGACGCGCGCAGTTTTTGCGTGCCTTGCTTAGGGTGCTTACCATACTCACGCAGGGCTTGATAAAGGGAGTCGCCTACCACATCAGGAGAAGGCAAAGCAGATTCCGGGATCACCGCATGCTCTATGGCCAGAGGCTCGCCATCGGACAAACGCAAGCGGCTGAAACGCATCACGGCATCACCTTCATTCAACCCCAGATGCTTGGCTTCATCTTCGGTAGCTTTGGCGCAACTTTTCACCAACCAAACCGAACTTGGGGATTCCCCCCGGCTTTTTGCGTCAGCACTAAAACCGGTCAGTCGTTGACCGGATTGCTCCCGACCAGGCGCGATAAAAGTCCCGGCGCCCTGGCGGCGCACCAGTAAGCCTTCCTCAATCAATTGCTCCAACGCCTTACGAATGGTCACCCTTGAGGTACCGGTAATCTCCATCAGCTCACGCTCAGAGGGTAAGGCCTGACCGCTTTTCACCACCTCATCGGTAATCAGCTGACGTATATGAGTGGCCAACTGGCGGTACAGTGGTGTGGCATCATGCAGGTTAGGAGTCAATTGTTTTGGAAAAGCGTGCATCACTGCGAACCTTGTTTTGAACACCGTCGAACTCCGTCGACAGCGCTGTGAATAGCGTTAATGCCAGTTACAAGCTGGCAGCCTGATGTAACAGAATATCTATTTTCAAAATGCAGTCTACTGTACAAATAAAAAAGGCGGCGACTAACGCCGCCGCCTGTCAATAGAGGTTATGGACGGTAACGAACCGACAAACCAAAGGAACGACCGATCACATCGTAGTCACTTACGGTGCCAAACAGGTTAGCGGCACCTTTAGGCATAGGTGGCTCTTTGTCGAACAGGTTGTCTACACCAAAGGTCAGTTGCAGCTCATCAGATACTTCCCAGGACGCGGCCAGGTCAATATAGTTCTGCGCAGAAATAGTGTCTGTCGCATCCAGAGCATTGACAACATCACCAATACGGCGCCAGCTTAGCTGTACATTGACCTCGTCGATAAACAGATCAATGGCGGCGCGGTGGCGATAATCGGCCTGCAAAATACTGGCAAAGTCACCGGTACAGGCAGTACCAAAGGTACCTTTACAGTCACGGGCCGCAACCGTAGCGTTGTCCTGACGCTTCTGCTCGGTAACAACATTACCCTGATAGCTGATTTGCAGGGTTTCACCGAAGCCAAGCACGGAGTCGAAACGGTAACGGGCACCGATATCAATACCGGCTTGCTTCAATGTTGCCAGGTTCAAATCGTTAACCAGCGTCTGACTGATAAGACCGGTATTAGGGTCGCGCAGTACCGCACCACACAATGGATTATCGGCAACCGGATTATCGATGTAGCAGTTGGTCAGGGCAGCGATAGGCTGAATCTGGCTGACCGCATCTGAAATTTCGATGTCGTAGTAATCCAGCGTCAGGTCAAAGCCGTCGATGTAATCTGGGGTATATACCAAGCCTACAGTGTAGGTTTCGGCTTCTTCCGGACGAATATTCGGGTTACCGCCAAAGGTATAAATGGCCTGTGACGTATCAAAGGCAGTACCAGGTGCCGCAGCGCCAAAACGCGCACATTGTTCAGCATTGCCACGGCCATCTAAACAAGGATCACCGTCAAAGCGACCGCCCAGACGAGGCACAAACTGTGAGCTGTTAGGGTCGAACAAGGCCAGAGACAGTGCAGTCTCAGGGCCGGCGAACTCACCCAGATTTGGCGCGCGAATAGCGGTCTGGCGAGTAGCGCGCAAACGCACATCATCATTGATAGTCCAGCTCAAACCCAACTTATTGGTGTTGGCAGAATCGGTGTTGGAGTAATCGGAGGTGCGATAAGCCCCTTCCAGATTCAGCTCTTGCACAAAAGGCAGATCAACCAGTACCGGAACTAATACCTCGGCATAAAACTCTTTGGAGTCAAACTCAGCGTCCATATCGAAGATACCGCCCAAACCATAAGCGGTGCCACTGCGAAGTGCACTACCAGCAGTCTGGATACCATGCTCTTTACGATACTCATAACCTACCGCATAGCTAAGCGGGCCGGCAGGCAGCTCGAATAATCCCAGGGTATCGCCGGAGAAGGTCAACGCCACAATGCTTTGCTCACGCTGACGGTCAGAATGAACCACCGGGCTGCTTAGGCTGCTCAGGTCGGTATTGGGATTGAAAATATCCACGGAATTGGCAATGGCGGCAAAACGGCTGTTACCGCCCGCATCAAAGCGCACACCGTTGTTATACACTGTGGCCTTTCCATCGGTACGGCCGTACTGACCGTACAGATCCCAAGCGATGTTATCGGTAATATCGCCACGCAAACCTACCTGGAATTGCAACGTATTGCGGGTGGTTTTGGTGTGCTGCATACCCAAGCCCAGATTACGCTCCACATTCACCAGCGCTTCGCCATTGGCATCGAAGGTCAACAGGTCACGGAACTGGTCAGTGATAAAGGCATTATCGGCACTGATACGCACTTGTTCATTCACCGCAACCGGCGTCTGACCGGTAGAGCCGGCGCCTGTGACACGCACTTGGGTAAACATAGCGCGGCCATAAGCTTCTACACTGTCGGCCAGATCATAATTGAAGAACACCCCAGCACTTAAACGCTTAAGGGGTTGAATCAGGAAACGCTCGGCTGTGACATCTGTGGTTTGACGGGTGGCAGAAAAATTACCCGCATCATCAAAAGCAAAGAAATTGCCGCTGGCGATATCGGTGAAGTTGCCCCCCTGGCTAGCAACCAGCGTCTTAGTGGCAGACGTGAAGTCACGCTCACCGGCCAACAGTTCCTCACGCTCTGAGTAGCCCAGGTAGCCGGTCACATGGCCGCGACCATCATTGATGTCGCCACCAAAAATCGCATCCATATTGAATTGCTCACCGCCGCCACTTGGCATCTCGTAGCTGCTGGACAGTTCCAGACCTTCGTACTGATCGTCCATAATGAAGTTCACCACACCGGCTACCGCATCGGCACCGTAAATGGCTGCCGCACCGCCAGTCAGCACGTCTACACGCTTAATCAGCCCGGCTGGAATACTGTTCAGGTCAACCGAGTTACGGAAACTAAAGGGCGTCGCTCGGGTACCGTTGATCAATACCAAAGTACGGTTTTGCCCAAGGCCACGCAGATCCAGGGTCGATGAACCCAACGAGTCGCCTACGGTCGCACCAGTACTGTTAGCACCACCCGCAGCCTGAGGCAGCTTGACGGTGATATCTTCAACTGTGACCGCGCGGTCCAGTTGCAGCTGAGTTTTTTCGATGGAAGCCACAGGGCTGGTAGCAGTCAGCTCACTACGCGCGATACGCGACCCTGTAACCTGGATAACTTCAGCACTGGTTTCAGCACTTTCCTGAGCCTGAGCAGTGGCCAGTAAGCCAAATTGTGAAACGAGTGCGGTGGTAGCGGTACAGGCCAGTAGCCTGGTAATTTTGTTCTTCTTCATTTAACGTCCTATGCAATTATGACAATGGTATTAAATTGGTATTAAAAAATTTTGATACATCAGATACCATTAGTCAAACCAAAGACCCGCGAACTTTCGGCCCCGACACCAGGGTACGCCGCGTAAACCCTGATCAATTGGGTTTACAACTTGGTGGACTCTTGTGTATAAGCGAGTCAGAAAGTTAAGCGTACAAAATTAATACCACTTCCCAGCAGGAGGCCTGCCATGCATCGCCATATCGAGACACTTCAACAACTTTCCAGCAAAACAGAACGCTTGATTATCGGCCTGATGAGCGGCACCTCTTTGGATGGCTTGGACGTGGCGCTGTGTAAAATTCACGGCGACGGCCTGCAAAGCAAGGTTGAACTGCTGGAGTTCACCACAGTAGAGTATGACGATACATACCGACGTCTGATTCGCGATATCTTTTCTAAGCGTGATGTCGACTTACAGCAGGTCTGTTTACTCAACCCCTGGATAGGGACCCTGCATGGTGAAATGATTCTCGAGTGTCTGAAAAACTGGCAGTGCCAGCCTGAAGATATCGACTTGATTGCCAGCCACGGGCAAACCATCTTCCATGCGCCTCAATCCCTGCATGGCGTGGCAGACATGCCCAATGCCACCTTACAAATCGGTGACGGCGATCATCTGGCGGTCAAAACCGGTATCATCACCATCAGCGATTTCCGTCAAAAGCATATTGCCGCTGGCGGAGAAGGCGCGCCACTGGCGGTGTATGGGGATTTTCTGGTCTTTGCCGACCGCACCGAGAATCGCGTAATGCTGAATATGGGCGGTATTGCCAACTTTACCTTTCTACCGGCCAGTCTCGACGCACAGGCGGTATTCAGCACAGACGTAGGTACAGGTAACACCCTGATGGATGCTTACGTACAAAAGTACTTTGCGCCTAAAACCTATGATGCAGATGCGGCCATTGCCCGCGCCGGTCAGGTAAACCAGGCTCTGCTCAGCGCCTTAAAAGCCCATGACTTTTTTGTTCAGGGTTTCCCAAAAACCACCGGGCCAGAGCTGTTTAATCTGGACTATCTTGCCCGTGCCCAAACAGCCAGCCAGACACAGCAGCTCAGTCATGAAGATGTGATGGCCACCCTGAATCGCTTTTCTGCCGATATGATTGTGGACGCCCTAAACCGCTGTGCGGGGGCATTGGGAGAGTACCACTTGTATGGCAGCGGCGGCGGGGTACACAATCCGCTTTTGATGGACAATATCCGCAGCCAGTTACCGCAGGTCTCAGTGCACTCCACCAACGATCTGGGCATCAACCCCGATGCCAAAGAAGCCGTGCTGTTTGCCCTGCTGGCCAACGAATGTGTGGCCGGCGGCAAGGCTCAGTTTGGTAACGCCAGAGAGGGGATCCCCAGCGTCACTATGGGTAAAATTAGCTTTCCGGATTAATCTGCCTGGCTATCCGGCCTGCTACAAGCTAACGCGGCTGCCATCTAATAAGCCGCGATAGCGCTTACCGTTTTCAATCAGCAGTATTTCACCGCTTTCGCCGTTCTTAATGCCGCTGTCGATGGCTATCACCTTACCATCGTAAAAGCTGGATACCTGTTCTTGTGTAGTATGCCCCACCACTATGCTATTCACGCCAAAGTGGCTACGCAAAAGGTCGATGTCTTCGTCGCTGGCCTTAGGGAAACGAAAATAGCCACGGTACCAGATAGGCCCATTGGTCTTATGCAGATAACGGGTAAAGCCTTCCCTGGGGTTGTTTTTGTCTTCCACTAGCTGGCCGGAGAACACCTGATTGATTTCAGTCAGAGTACGTCCTTCTTTAGCGAGTTCAGGATGTAAGCCGCCGTGCAAAAACAGCATATCCCCAACTTTGACCAGCACATTGCGCGTGCGCAGCCACTGCCCCAGCACAGTATCTTCGCCGTATAAGGCAGGAAATGATTTATTCAGCACCTTAGCAACTTTTTCGTACTTATCATTGAGGTAACGAAGGTCGCCATTCAGTACCATGACTTCATGATTCCCCAGCAAGAAGTGCAACTTGCCTCCCGCAGTGTGCGCCTGGTGCTGTAACTGGTAGATAAGCCAAAGCGCTTCAGTCTGGCGGGGCCCGCGGTCAAAAATATCCCCGGTAATCACCAACTGCCCTTGACCAAACTGCCAGTTACCCTGCGCATCAATAATCTTGTGTACCTTAAGTAAGGTTTTAAACAGCCCAAACTGTCCATGGATATCACTGATGGCAGCCAGCTTCAGTGGCTTTTCTTCATGCACCAGCGCCGGGCGCTCCGCCTCAGTTGGATACAACTGTGCGTGCAGCCCACAATCCTCAATATTGACAACCTGTTGAGCTACCACAAGTGCCTGCGATCTCGCTTTGCCCGCACACACCCACCATGCTTGCCAGTTTGGCTGGCCGGTAAACACATAGGGGCCATCGTCCAGCGAGTCAGCCCTAACAGCCAATGATGCCAGTACCAATCCGAATAAAATTAATATCTTATGCATGCGCCTCTTAAACCACATAGGGCCTCGCTTTATCTATCAGCGGGTAAAAATAAAACGGGCGCCGAAGCGCCCGTTTTCATCAGGGTAAGATTAGAACTTCAGTTCTGCACCCAGGTAAGCGAAGCGGCCCACACCACCGTCGTACTCGCTGTCGTAGTTACCGTTACCGGCAGATACTGCATCACCGGTATTAGGCACAAACGCACTTTCTTTATCGAATACGTTACGCAGTCCGCCGTACAGTTTCAGCTCCATACCGCCATCCAGGTCCAAGTTGTAAGACGCTGAAACATCATGGGTAATGTAAGAACCGAAGTACAAGTACATGGGTGTTTCTGGGTTTTCTACCCCACCAGTGCCATTAGCCAATGCCTCATTATTCTTTTCCAGCAACGCATACCAACCATCTGTAGGGTGATATAGTCTGTCGTAATCATCAACCATCGAGCTCTTATACTTGGTTTTCCAACGAATGCGCAGGTTATCGTAACGCCAGGTTACAGATGCAGTAGCTCGGTCGGTAAAGATTCCCGAGCTAAGCTCTCCTTTGTACTCTGTTGTTTGCAAGCCGTCGTTGCCTTCATAGGTAACAGAGCGCTCGATAATATGAGTGAAGTTCAGATTGAAAGACAGATCGCCATATTCGCCAGTTTCATACTTATACGCCATAGAAACGTCATAGCCACGCGACTTTTCATCAGCCAGGTTAAATTCACGCTGAATCAACTGGGTGATATTACCTTCGGTGTCACGGGTGATATCGCCACAGAATCGGTTACCTTCACCAAAGGGCACAGATGAGTCATAACATTCTTTCAGGATCTTTTCGTTATCAATAGAACGAATGGCATCTTTGATAGTAATGTCATAGTAATCTACCGCAATATTGAAGTTTTCCAGGAAACTTGGGGATGCGGTGATGCCCAGGGTATAGGTATCGGCAGTCTCTTCTTTTAGATCCTCGTTACCAGCATTAGGTGAGTAGCCGGTATTCTCGTCTTCAAACTCACCATACAAATTTATCGCATTAGCAATACCCGGCTCCTGACGACAAGCTTCATGGCCCGCACCAGTAGAGGTAGCAGTTACGCCATCACAAATATCAGAGAAGCTGTCATAGTCACCACGAGGAGGTGATACCAGCTCGGTGATACTGGGCGCACGTTGTGCACGTGAGTAGTTGGCACGGATGGCATAGCCTTCGGCTGGCTCCCACATCAGACCCGCACGGTAAGACGACATCAGGTCGATATTTTTCTGGCTGTAATCAGCTAAACGCAGTGACAAATCCAAATCTAAACGTTTGGCTGCCGCGGCATCTTTTAATAGTGGCAGAGTAGCCTCACCAAAAGCTTCCCATACCTTCACCTCACCTGAGAACGGCGGTACGTCGTTAAAGGTAATAGCCTGTCCGCGCAAAGCGACATCGGTATCCACTTCCTGCTTATCGCGACGGTATTCAATACCAAAGGCTGACGCCACCATACCAGCCGGCATTTCAAACAGGTCGCCGGTCATAAAGGCTTGTAGATTCAACTGGGTGATATCGGTGTTGATATAAGGGTTAGCACGAATATAGTCGGCCGCTTCCGGAGTAATGCTGTTAATACCGAAAATATTTACCGGTACACAGCCCTCGGCGCGCGCTTGTTCATCGGCACACTGAATCGTTGTGCCGTCTGCAGCGTATTCAGCTTTCAGGCCCTGAGCCAGTTTTGTGATGCTGATTTCGTTAAAGCGACGCTGTTCCTGCTTAAACTTACCGTAACCCACAGAGGCTTCCCAGTCCCACTGACCGTCAAACATCACGCCTTGTAAACCGGCAGAGGTACGGATAGTGGTACGGGTGTTTTCGGTAATTACGTTACCCACCTCGTCAAAACGACGATCCCAGGTGATATCTTTTCCGGCAGAATCCGCAATAACAGCTGGTGCAAATGGGTTATCTATAGAAATTCGTCCTGGCACTGTTAGATCAGACAATCCAGTTACAGGATCAATATACAACTCATCATCATTGTAATCCTGGCCCTCGGGCGCGTTGGTACGGGCAGCCTTGTTCTTGCTGTAATGCACCTGGAAGGTACCACGCAGGTCGTCGGTCAGGTCGTAGTTCACCTTAATGGCGCTGGCCAGCTTATCGACCGGAACCTTCAGGATATCCCACTCGTAGGTATCAAACCCATCGCGCTCCTCCACAAAGCCCTCGCGAAGATTATTGTCGGCGTCATACCACCAGTTGTTGCCTTCAAAGCGACCGCCAGAGATATCATTGCTGCGCTCACGCCAGTCGTCCATGGTGATATCGCGCATACATTGGTCGCCATCAATAGTGTTGTTGGCGTTACACATTTTCTTAGCATCGTAATCAAAGCTTGATTCAATCATGGCTCTGTCACGATCCCAGGCTAGCAGGCCAAATTGGCGATCCCAGGTTGCCGCGGCATAAACATAGCCACGGTCATTATCAAAACTGGCACCATAGCCGGTATCGATAGTAAATTCACGGCCACCACCATCGGTAGTTTCGCCGCCGCGCACATCGATTTCAAAACCGGTTTTATTGTTTTCGGTGATAATGTTGACTACGCCAGCGATAGCGTCTGAACCATATACCGCTGAAGCACCACCGGTGATAACTTCAACACGATCAACCATGGCCGCAGGAATGGTGGCCAGACTGATATAGTTACCACTGTAGCTGTTGGACACGGCACGGCGGCCGTCAATCAGTGTCAGGGTGCGGTCTACACCCAGACTGCGCAGGTCAATGGTAGAAAGACCAGTATTCTGCACACTGCTTTGCGAGTTGGTGTTACTTGAACCGGCGCTGATAGAAGGAATTTCATCAACCAGAATATCGGCCAGTTCGCCCAGGCCGCTATCCACCAGGTCATCTTTGCCCATCATCATCATAGGCGTGGACATAGAGAAACTGTCGCGCTTAATACGAGAACCAGTTACGGCAATCTTTTCCACTTCCTTGACTTGCTGCTGTTCAACCTGCGCAGTATTGCTGCTCTGAGTGGCTGACACCTCAACTTGCTGTGCCATTGCAGAGGCGCTGCTAAAGACCGCTGCCTGAATAGCAAGGGTTAAGAGTTTCTTTTTCATTGGTTGTGTATCCCTAAAATAATTGTACTTTTATGGGTTTATTATTCAGCGCCAGCGACTACCTACTGGCGGATATTTCCTTTTATTTAACCTGGTTAACAAGCACAACACAGTTGGACTCTATTCTTCCCCAGTTATATCTCTATTTAATATCTATTTCGGCTTTTTTCCTTCCATAACAATAAGTTGAATTAATCCTCATTCACAGGTAACATTTGCTCACGCTATTGTGATTGCGGCCCTTGCGGCAATCCGATACTCTGCCTTCAACTGTTCGACCACTGTCAAAATCAGCATAAAATAACGCCATGCCTCAGCAAAATTCCTTCAGATTAGGTGAGTTCAGAGTAGAACCGCTTGAATGCGCTATTTATCTGTCGGAAACAGAAAAACAAAGCCTGCAACCCAAGTTTATTGACGTATTGTGCTACCTGGCGTCGCAATACCCACGGGTGGTTCCCCGCCAGGAACTTATCGAACATATCTGGCAAGGCAACGGCTATGTGGGTGAGAAAGCCTTAACTAATGCTATCTGGCACCTTAGGCAAGCCCTTAAGCACCCGGACGGCAGTGAAAGCATTCAGACCATCCGTAAAAGTGGCTATCAATTGTTGCGGGAGCCGGAATACCTTTCGCCGCCCAAAACCGTCGCCCAGCCTGTGTCTGAGCAGACGCCGACAAGCCAAGGGCGAAAATACCCACCGCTGTGGTTGTGGGCGTTTCCCTTACCTTTTGCCATCTTGCTGCTTTGGTGGCTACAAGCAGACAGCCGCAGTGTGATTGCCGACATTGAGGTTATTACCACGCAACCAGGCATGGAATTGTTTCCCGCCCCGAGCCCCGACGGCAGACACGTAGTGTATAAATGGCGGCGTCCGGATGGCAGTATGGACTTATATTTGCAGGACACCCAACAACCCAACCTGGCGCCTAAGCAATTAACCTTTGATGAGGAAAATGAAGGTCGGGCAGTGTGGGATATGAGCGGGGAATATCTGTATTTCAGGCGCAAGAATGACGATCTTGAAACCTGTCACATGGTTAAACTTGATGCCCAAAGCCTACAGGAACAAATTATCGGTAAGTGCCCGCTGGGAGGGGATTTACACTATCTGGATATAACGCCGGACAACAACACCCTGGCTTACTGGGGACTGGAAGGGCTGGCTGATAAGCCGGCCATTTACCGACGCCGAATCAACAGTGAATCCAATGATACGCCGGTTTGTCTGACCGAATGTGATATGCGCGATCGGGATATCGCCTTTTCCCCTAACGGCCAATATCTGGCCATTAGCCGACGTCTTAGCCGCTTTTCGGAGAACATTTATTTGCATGACCTGGCCACAGGTCAGGAAAAACTGATGATTGAGGGTGAGTCTGATATTGTCGGCATTACCTGGCATCCAGACGGCAAGCATATCGTCTATGGCGTCCAGCGCGCGGACTCCCGCTCGGGGTATCTGTTAAATGTGATAACAGGACAATTAACGCCATTGAATATTAAGGGTTTCAGCTACCCGTCCTTTGCAAAAAAGCAGCCCTGGCTGTATTTCCAGACCCGCAGCGAATTCTATCAAATAGCTTACTTGCCCCTGGCCAATGAGTTTCCTTCCAGCCCTTTTCCGTTCTTACAATCGGACTACAACCATAAATACCCAGACTACTCTAATGCCAGCGACAGAATAGCTTATCTGTCCAACGAGTCAGGAAATTATGAAATCTGGATAGCCGACGCCGATGGCAATCAGCGCCAGCAGCTTACCGAGCTTAAACGCCCGGTACTCTTTCCCAAATGGTCCAATGACGGTAAGCGCATTGCCTTTCTGGCGGCAAACGCCGATGCTAGCGGCGACTCGCTGATGGTGGTTGAGGTAGCGACTAAACGTATATCCCGGGTACCCAGCCCTTATAATGCTCACTACCGGGCTACCTGGACGGCCGATGACAGCGCCTTGGTGGCATCAATTTATTTGAATGAAGGCAGTGAAGAGCGGGAGCGGGAACTCTTCCTGCTACCTTTAGATGGCAGTCCGGTTAAGCAACTGACCAATGACGGTGGGCGTCATGGTGTCTTATTAAATGACGGCAGCTTACTCTATACCCGCTCAGAGCCTGGCCTGTACAAGCTATCGCCAGGCGATGAAGAAGGCCAATTGCTGATCAACGCTGAGCAGTTTGGCACCCGCTATTCCTGGACCCTCTCGGATAATAGCAGCATCTACTTTATCGACCCGGGTACCCGCTACAAAGATATCAAGCGTTATGACACCCAAACCGGCGTCGTCGAACCTATTCTTCGCCTGCCGGTGCCTGAAGTTGTGACCGAAAGCTCCTTTAGCCTGGATAGCAAACGGCAGCGCCTGTTGTTCAGCAACACCATTAAATACCAGTCAGATATAAAACGTCTGAAGCACCTGGAACTGAACTAGGGCTGTTGTATCAGCCCAATCCGCTCCAGGCGCGGTTGGGTTTAGGCTTTGGCCTCCAATAACAGTCCCTTAAGCTGCGCATTCAGTAAAGTGGTGGCCTGCGTTTTGAACTGCTCAAGAGGCAAATGCAAGATAGCTTCCTCCAGTTTCACCTGCCAATCCAATGGCCGCCCATAACGCAGTTGTTCACGTAGATCTGCCTCTATGGCACTGCTGTTAAGGCGCTGCTGGCGCAGGGCATCAATCAGATTCATTTTAAGCTGGGTAAACTCTTCATTATTCAGCGCCACCACGCTTGGCAGAAAATCTTCATTGAACTGCGTTATGCGCTGCGTTAACTGGGCGGCTGACGCGACCGGCGACTGCACATAATAGCCTAGATAATGAACGCCTCTGCGCTTTGCTGCATTCGCTCTGACCGTATAACCCAACTGCTCAAGGGTACGCAGTTGATGAAAGAAAGGCGCTTTGATCATACTGCCAAACAGTTCCAGCATGGCAATATCAGAGAATTGTTGCTGCTTGGGCTGCAACACCAGGCGCACCGCACTGTCTGTTCCATCCACCATAAGTCTTTGCCGCGGAGTATGCCATTGCCCATCCCAGTTAGGCGAAATAGCAGAAGGTTGCTCAATTTGCGCCCGCAAGCTTTGTAACCTGCCGGTCAGCGCCTCAACCTCAGTCGATGACACAGGTCCATAGACCACCAGGCTCATCTGTGCCTTGGTCAGGTAATTGGCAACAAAGGCCTGATAGTCATTTTCCTGCATACCGCGCAAACTGTTCACATCTTCTTCCGGCTGGCTTGCCAGTCCAAGCTGGTGTTCCAACAGGCGGATGGATTGGGTACTCAGCCGCTCTCGTTTGAAGCCTTCGATGCTGTTAATCCGGCGCGTCAGAGTTTGCTGGTAAGCAGATTCACTTAGAGATGGTGTTTCCAATGCCGCCAGCAAATCATCAAAGAGTGCCAGCCAGTTACCGCTTTGTCCTTTAATCTGCAGCCTAAGCCCGGAGCTAGTCGCCACGACACCCGCCTGAATATCGGCTGCGGCAGCCATCTCCAGCACCGCTTCTAATTGAAGCTCCAAACGCTTTTCCAACAAGCCATTTAAAGCCGAAAAGTGTGGCTCGCTTGATGGTCTGTCAAGGTATAGGGTAATGGCCGTATAACTGTCTTTAGGCTTTACCGACGGCAGTTGCCACAGCGTTAGACCAGGTAAAACCTGTTGCAGTGAGTTCGGCGCTGGTTGGTTTGACGAGGCTTCAGCGAAATATGGCGATGCCTTAGGCGTGGCAAACTGCACATCGGGTATGCTTGTCTGTGACACATGAAGGCGGGCATAAGCCGTTTGATAAATAGGTTCAATAAGTTGGCTGGTCAGTTTGCGTCCTTCGCGGATAACCAACATGGAATCAGGTCGGATGCCGCGCCAATACTCAGTCAGCACCTCGGGGTTAAACCCTCTGGCTATCTGGCCTTGTGTCAGCACCTGCGTGGCGGGGTATAACTGCAAACGCTTGGACAACCTACGCACCTCATTAGCCCCCACATGCTGAGGCGCATTGTTAAATCGTGCTTGAGACAATTTGGCAAATACTTGAAATGTAGCTTCATTTCCCCCTTGCTCGCCTAACATCTTTACATAAGCCAAGGTGGCACCACTGATAGTATGCTGCTGATCGGTGCCTTTATTGGTTAGCACAAACTCTATAGTTAATAACTCATGTTCATCGTCTAACCTGGACACCGAGGCAGATAATCTTTGAATCAGCCCCTGCTCACGTAAATAGGCCTCCAACCCGTCAGGGTTATAGCTTTCCAGCAGCCATTCGGTGTATTCGGCAGCTAAGCCGTCACGGCTTGCCTGACTGGCAAGCAAAGGAAAGGCCAGACTCAAACGCTGACGTTTGCGCAGAGTTTTAATATCTATCTGACGCGGCGCACCGGTAATTAAAGGCGCAGGCTGAGCCTCCAATGTTTTACGACAGTTATCTTCGATGGGGGTAAATTTCTCTTTGGCCTGACGGCTTAGCTCATCCAATGACTGGGGACCAGCCAGGACTAAGGTCATACGAGAGCTGCAATAATAGTCCTGACCAAAGTCCAACAAGGCCTGATGCAGGCTGAGGTTTTCAGTATCCCGCAGCGTATCCAGGTTGCCGGTAGAGAACTTGCGATATCCGTGCGCTGGATTAAATAAGGTGCGCATGGCCTCACGTTTACGTCTGAAGGCATCCTGAAATTTCATGCTGAATTCAGCATTAACCGCATGACGTTCCTTATACACCAGCTCAGCCGGCAGTATAGGCGCAATAAATTGCCAGGCAAATCTGTCCAGGGCCGGGGCAAAGGCATCGCCTGCGGCTTCGAAATAGTAGTTGGTGGCCTGTGCCGATGTGGAGGCATTGGAGCGCCCCCCTTGCTCGGCCAGAAACTGTTTGTACTCTGCAGCATCCGGATAGCGCTTTGAGCCCTTGGACAGCATATGTTCATACAAGTGAGCAAGGCCTGGCATCTGCTCGGGATCCTGATAATAGCCTGCGTTGATGGTCAGCGAGGCATACGCCTTACTGAGCGCCGCGTCACTGAGAAGCAGTACTTTTAGGCCGTTGTGCAGCTCCAAATATTGGTAATTGGCAGGATCCTGCTGCCCTTTGACAATAGTCGTCTTCTGTTCAACAGACGGAGACAGTTGGCAGGCGGTTAAAGGTAAAAGTAAGGCAAGCGACACAAGCCACTTTGGCATGGCATTTTCTCCCGTTCAGCTTTTTGGCGTAGCAATTAAGACCCTAAACGCCAGCGCCAAACGGGCTCAATCCGGGCGACCTCCTTTTTACCTCTATTCTTTATCTATCCGGTTAAATTCCGTACAAATCAGCCAAAACGGGCTTTCAGCCAGGCCAGAATGGCCTGCTGGTCACCTTGAAACAGCACCTGTCGAGGTCGCTTACTCAGTTGATAGTCATACATGGGGTCGTAATAATCACGCAACAGCCGGGTAATCCATTGCCTGTGTAACGCGGCATCGCCGGTACGTTCCTGCACAGCCAGAGCGTCACGCATTTGTATGTCCAGTTGCTGATGTGCCTCGCTTCCCAGTCTGCGTCGGATGCGTTGCAAACTGGACAGCAGGTAGTCTGAGAAGTGCTGAAATCCTGACTCGGCATCCAACTTAAGGCTGAGCGCTAAACGTGCCACCACATATTCATCAAAAATCCGCTCCACCCGTTCATCCAGGCTGCAATCCAATATCAGTACAGGTGCAGTGCGCATTTTTTCGCGCAGTGAGAAAGGCAACATCACCGAGCCGATATGACCGCACTCATCTTCCAGAATCAGTGGCTGATTCCCCCTGCCATTACGTTTTAGCAGGCTGATGGCAAGCTGGTTTTCAAAATTGATTTGGCTTGGCTGCGGCTGCAACAGCGCACCAAAACTTGAGCCTCGGTGCGCCGCCAGCTTTTCCAGATCAACGGCATTGTCCAACGCTTGCAGCAGTTGGGTTTTACCTGAACCCGTGCGCCCCGCCAGCAGCACAAGTTCGCAGCCAGCTATCTGCACTTCCAGTTCGCTCAGCAAATACTGACGCAGCGCCTTGTATCCACCTTTGATCCGTGGATACACCACCCCGGCTTCCTGCATCCAACTTTGTGTGATCTGCGAACGCAGTCCCCCTCGCCAGCAATATAGATAGCCTTGAGGGTTGGCCTTGGCAAACTCGCACCAACGGGCCAGACGCTCGGCTTTAATATCACCACTGACTAACTTATAGCCCAGATTAATCGCCGTCTGCTGCCCCTGCTGCTTGTAGCAAGTGCCCACTTTGGCCCGTTCTTCATCGGTCATCAGCGGCAGACTGGAGGCGGTGGGAAAAGCGCCTTTGGCAAACTCCGCCGGGGCGCGCAGATCCATCAGCGGCGCATCGCTAACGAACACCTGCCGGTAATCGTCAAACTCAACCGACATTTAATCCACCTCGATCCAACTGGCGGTGTCTTTGTCCACCAACTCACCGATCACCTCTGCATACAGACCAGCTTCGGCCAGCAGGGTTTGCAGCCTATCCCGGCTATCTGGTGAGGCAGCTATCAAAAGCCCGCCACTGGTTTGCGGATCGCACAGTAAGTGCTTTTGCATGTCTGTCAGTGACCCAACTTTATGCCCATAGCTGTCAAAGTTACGCTGTGTGCCGCCTGGAATACAACCCAGCGACAGATAGTGCTCCACAGGAGCCAGTCTGGGAACAAGCTCAAATCGAAGTCTGGCCGCAACCTTGCTGCCTTCACACAACTCCAATAAGTGCCCCAGCAATCCAAAACCCGTGACATCCGTGATGGCGCTCACCTGCTCCAGCGCGGCAAGCTCAGCCCCAACTTTGTTCAGTTTGCACATCTGGTCGCGGGCTAAAAACTGGTGCTCGCTAAGCAGCTTACCTTGTTTTTGTGCGGTACTGAGAATGCCAACCCCAAGGGGTTTGGTCAGGTAAAGCTCATGGCCTGACTTAGCTGTATTGTTCTGCTTCAACTGAGCAATAGGGACCTGACCGGTCACCGCTAAACCAAAAATGGGTTCGGGGGCATCGATACTATGCCCCCCTGCCAGTAAAATACCGGCATCAAGGCAGGCCTGCCGGCCCCCGTCTACCACTTGCCTGGCAACCTCAGCACTTAGCTGTTTTACCGGCCAACCGAGAATCGCGATAGCCATTAGAGGAGTACCACCCATGGCGTAAATATCGCTGATAGCATTAGTAGCAGCAATGCGGCCAAAATCAAAAGGGTCGTCCACAATGGGCATAAAGAAATCGGTAGTGGACAACACCGCCATGCCATTGCCCAGATCATAGGCCGCAGCATCATCTTTACTGCTATTGCCGACCAGTAAGCGCGGGTCATCGGGCACCACAAGCTGACTGGCGAGAATGTCATCCAATACCTGAGGGGCGATCTTGCAACCGCAGCCTGCCCCATGACTGTATTGGGTCAGTCTAATTTGATTGTTCATGTTGGCAAAAGATCAGTAACCTTAACGCCAACATACGGCTTTTCACTGGCGCTGTGAAGCCTTACAGCAACAAGACCAGCGCCAGCAGGCTCACAACAACTCCGCCGATCCTAAGGGTTCTGAGCCAACTCGCCCGCCGCTGCAGCAAAACCAGCACAGCCATCGCCGCTGGTGTCAGCAAGCCAAGCCAGATCAAGCTGCCGTGGGCAAAGCCTTCGAACAAACAGGCTGTCAGCAAGCCAATAAGCAACCAGCTCCAGGCACCAGCCAGTTGGCGAATACGAACAGATTCCGTCAGTCTCTGGCCACTCACACTACGGTAATGTCCAAACTGACTGGTGGCAAAAAAACTCATGGATAACCACAACAAGCTAAATACCAGCAGATAACTCATTGTGGTTGTTCCTTATAGCTCCTTGTCGACGCCACGCGTCGACGACCGCTATTCTCCTGGCCCAGACAATGACGAGCAGCAAAGCATGCCACGATACCCAGTACCATAACCGTCAATTCCAACCCAGCCAACGCCCAGTGTCCATAAGACAGGTAATCCAGCACATGATGTCCCGTTGTAAACAGATTCAGCAGTGGCAGTAATAGCGCCAGAGCCGCCGTTGCAGCCCAAATAACGGCCCAGCCTCTTCGTCCAGGCTGATACAAAGCGAACAAAAGCGTGATCACATAACAGATGAAAAAGCCGTGCATTTCCCAATCACGTCGCGCGTCAAAATCAGGTGCCAAGAGTCGGTTGAGATATAAAAACACCAAACTGGCTAATGGCAAGCCGGCCACTGTCGCGATATTCAGCGCTTTCACTAGCCGCAAATTCCAGCCCAAAGGCTGGGCGGCTTTCAGACGCTTTTCCTCAAGACGCTTAGCCCATAATACGCCGCCGCTGGCCACCATCACACATCCTAGCAGCCCACCGAGCGCAAACAGCCAACGTAAAGGCCAGGGGGCAAACTTGGCGGTATGCAGCGCGATTAAGGTGCTGGCAGTTTTCTCCGGAGCATAAAACTGCCCTTCGCGGCTGTTGCCAAGCACCTCTCCCTGACTGTCATACAAGGTCGAACGCGCATAATGGGCTATCTGTCCGGGTTCTCTGCCATACAAGGTCACAGTCGCGTTTTCATCAGCCGGATTGTTAATATTGATACGGCTGATCGTATCTAGCTGCTTATCGGCTTTAAAACGCTCAACAAATGCCTGTACCGGTAAAGGTTCGTCGCGCTGCTCACCAGCCGCCTTTACGGCTTGAAAGGTGGGATTCTGATCGTTAAAGAACTGCCCGCGGCCACCAGGGTAAACCTTATCGACCGGCGCGGACATATAGAGAAACATTAGGGTCAACAGGCCGGTATAGGTAATCATTAAATGATAAGGCAAGGCCAACACCGAACTGATGTTATGGATATCCAACCAGCTTCTGGCCCCCTTACCTTTTCTGAAGGTAAAGAAATCGGCAAAGATACGGCGGTGAATAACTATCCCGGTCACCAGCCCCACCAACATAATCATAGCCGCCGCGCCCACTATCCAGCGGGCGGTAATGGCGGACATATAGTGCAAATCAAAATGTAAGCGGTAGAAAAAGTCACCGCCTTTGGTGTCCCGCAACACCGCCGTTTGTTGAGCATTGTCGCCAAGCAGATACCCATCCACAAAACGGCCTCTTCGCTGACCAGGCTCTGGTGCCTGACGATAGCCATAGCGGGTCAGTGGATTGCGCTCATCGGGAAGGTTGATAAACCACTGCGGTGAATCTGGTGCATCTGCCTGCAATCTTGCCAAGGCTTGCTGCAAGGCGGCGTTCTGTTCTTGCTGGCGCGGCAGATGATGGCTTTCGGGCTGCATCCACCAGCTTATCTCATAACGAAAATAGCTAAGCGTACCGGCAAAAAAGACCAGAAAAAGTAACCAACAGGCTAACAACCCACCCCAGGTGTGAAGCCAGGTCATGGAACGGAAAAAAGAGCCTTTCATCCTGCGCCTCCGACCATTGCATTATTCACCAGCAGAGCCAACAACCACAGGCCGCCAAGGTCGGTCAGCGCTCGCCAGTGCTGACGCACATGAAAAGCCCACATGATACAGCCCGAATAGAGTAAGAAAGATAACAGCATACTGGTCAGTACAGCCGACATAGGTTCTAAAGGCAGGATCCATGCGGCCAATACCGCAGTTTCGGCTGTCGCCAGATAGCCAAGGAGCGCAGCACAGCTAACGCGAAGCAGCACACCGAAAGAGTGGCGGGATACAACAGACAATTTCTTTCCCTGAATTCAAAATGATAATTATTATCAAATGCGAATATTAACTCAAGAGAAAATTGTACCCAGCAGTAAAACCAAGGCCAGCTGTATACTGGAGTACAGCCCTTTTATCTAACAATAACGGCAATAAAAAACCGCTCTGTGTGAGCGGTTTTTTAACTATTCAGATATTCAGGCCAGGGCGGCTTGGCGATTCGTTGTTGTTCCACGTCGCCACAACAGCAACCCCGCCAGCAACGCGAACAGCGCGACCAACGAAGGCTCGCTTACCTGGCTAGGTGGATTAGACCCTACAGGTGAGAACGGATCGTAATTAATCTGCATATTCCCTTCCCAGGAATTGGCCATAACCTGTCCCCATACCACGGACGGATTGGCATAAATGGCCGCATTAGGCGCCAGAACAGAACCAAATACATCAGTAGCCAGATTCACCTGCGTGGCTCCGGCAAAGTTATACAAAACCTGACTGGATAAGCGACCTTCCAGATTGTGTTCCTTGTAATACTCGCCGGTACGTTTACCGTTAATAAACACACTGTGTTGCTTTAGATGTACACAACCGCTTTGTCCGGCATCACAATCGTATCCAGTCCAGTTGCCCTGACCTGCGGCAATTCCGTTGGGGTTGCTGATATTGAAGATAATAGTGGCGTCTTCGGCTACTCCGTTTACAAACCAATCTACACTGGCATTGATTTGCTCCTGAGTTACGTTAAAGACATAAACATTATCAGGTGGAGTAGTAGTCGGATTAAATTCTAACTGGCTCCACTTATGCTCAGTGGTGGCAGAAACAGTACGCCCAGCCAGTTCCTGCGAGAGTTGATTAAGGTGGTTAAAGGCACTATCAAAATCCACCGGTAGCTGGTTGCTATCAACCTGAATCAGGTTGGCTTCTATATTACTGCCGCTTACCGAACCGGCATAAACAAGGTCGCCGGAATGGGGAGATAAATGTGCACCGTCTTCATAGACGTTCAGGTTGCCGGAACCGGTTTTAATCACATTACCGGCCACCACTAGGCTGGGTCCACTCCCCATCCCAAAGGCATCTATTTTAAAGCCTACATCGTGGCCTCCATTGACCACCATGTCACCACCTACGGCAACACGCCCCTGGGTATCCGAGCCATTGATATTGAAGTTTTGCTTCAGGAACAGGTTGTAATCACTGGCCTGCCCAAAGTCTACAGGGCCTGCGAAAACAGACAAACTGCACAACAAAGTAACCGCGGCTGTTAGGAACTTCATAAGCCATCCCCTGTTAAAAGTTGTTCAATTATACAGCAGCCTGGTGAATTGACAACGCTGTCAGCTCAGACCAGTGACAGCGTGAAAAACGCTGCCGCTCAAGGCAGCAAAGCCTGCAACTCAGTCGCTAAATCGGGCTGCAAACCTTGTATAACAGCACGTTGCAGCATTCGTTTGGCTTGTTCATTCTCACCAAGCGCATGCAAGGTGTAAGCTAAATGATACAAAATTGTTGGATTGCCGCTATCACGCATTTGCGCTTCTCTAAGTAAAGTCAGCGCCTTTGCATGCTGTCCTTGCTTGGTATATATCCAACCTAAAGTATCATTAAACTGGGCCACCTGGGGTGCCAACTGATTGGCTTTCTGTGCATATTGCTCGGCAGCAGTTAAATCGCTTTCCATCAGGTAATACGCCAGGTTATTGAGGAATATCGGGTTATCCGAGAGCTCTGGGTATGCCTTTAATGTCGCCACGGCCAGGGCGGGGTTATTGTGCTGCGCGGCCAGGCTGGACAATTGAGCCACGGCCCAGCTATCTAACGGATGCTCGGCCAACCAGCTTTGCAGCAGTTGCAAAGCACTGTCTATTTGTCCGCTTTGTGCGTGCATGGATGCCAGCAACTGCATATTAGCCCGCAGTGGCTGGGCCTGATAAAGCGCCAATGCCTGTTTCAATGCCGACTCAACTTGGCCATCAGCCACCAAGGCGTGAACCCGCAGTTCTTGCCAACGACGGTTATCTGGCTGGTTCTTCAAACCACGATCAAGAATAGCTAGCGCCGATTGGCTATTGCCTTGTGCCAGGGCCTGCCGTGCCAGCAAATAAATATCAATGCCATCTGCATCCAGAGTACGTAATCTAGCTACAGACTTCTCTGCGCCCGCCAAATCCCCAAGATCCAACTGCTTATGCGCTACCGAATGCAGCTTCACCGCATCGTCATAGGCCAGGCCATAAAGTGCCTTGAGGGTCGCAATGGCTTTATCTTTATAGCCTTGCGCTTCTTCTAGCTTGGCACGAGTAAACAATAAGGCTTCGTCCAGGTTACGTCGCTTTAAGATTTGCTCTAATACCCCCTGAGCATCTGCCCAGCGCTGCTGTTGCATATACAATTCCAGCAATGCCCGGTTCGCCTCAATATCATCGCGCGCGCGCACTCGCTCGAGCAACTCTATGGCCTTAGCGATATCCCCCTTATCTATTGCCAAATCGGCATACAACTTGTTAGTCGCCAGATCTTGGGGATCCTGTGCCAATACCTGCAGATACTGAGCTTCCACCTTATCTGGCAGGTTCTGGTTTAGATACATGCCAGCCAATGCCAGATGCGCCACCTTAAACTCCGGTGCCAGGCGGGTAATTTCGGTAAAAAAGCGCTCGGCGTTATCGGTCTGACCCAGTTTCAGCGACAATTCCCCTGCCAGTTGCAGTATTTCAACTTTTCCTGGCTGTTCGTCCAGTAACGCCTGTGTCGTTTGACGGGCATCTTCCAGTTGTCCGTGCTGCAATTGCAAAAAGCCCAATAAGGTACGACTGCCCAGATTATCGCCTTGTTGTTTTTCAAGCTGCGCCATGGCGTTGGCGTATTGCCCGTCGGTAACCCAGGCCTGAATCAACGCCTGACGTATGCCCTCATGTGCAGGAAAGCGTTGCTGCGCATCTTCCAACAAGGTGAGTGCAGCAGGTAAATTACCCAGCCCTTGTTCAATGGTCGCCGCCAATACAAAGACATCAGGATCCTGGCGCGACAGTGCTAGAGATTTATCGACCTGACGCTTAGCCTCCCGCCAGTTACGCTGCTGCACGGCAATCATCGCTAGGTAACGGTGGGCCGACGCCGTGGCGGTATATTCGTGGATAAAGTTATCAAACTTCACGCGTGCCGAGTCCAACTTACCACTGGCATAATCCACCACAGCGCTAAGAAAACTTACCTCCCGCATTTTTCTCACTGCGTCATCGACACCAGACAGTTGATGTTGAATATCCACCAACAATTGCCGCGCTTCACGCTCTTTCCCCTGTTGGGCTACCAGCGCTGAATGCATCAGCTTGGCATAGGGGTTTCCTGGATGCTTTTCACGAAATGCCAAGACCAATTGCAAGGCAGCATCTAACTGCTCACGCTCCACCAGTAAGCCGGCCTTGCCCAGCATGGCCTGCTCGCTATCCGGCTTCAGCTCAAGTGCTTGTTCGTAGCGCTTCTCCGCCTGCTCAAACTGCTCGTCGATACGCAATAATTGGGCGTGTAACAACAGTGCCGGCAAGTGTTTAGGATCGCTTTCGAAGACTTGGTCCAATAAGCTGGCCGCTTGCTTCAACTCATCCTTTTGCAATGCCATTTCTGCCAGCGCAGTCAGGGCTTCAACATGACCAGGGGCGATGTTCAGGGCTTGTTGGTAGTAAGACTGTGCCGCTTCCCTATCTCCTCTTGACTTGGCAATCTCGCCACGCAAGTAGGAATAATCCGGCATATCCTGAAGATGGCGATAGTGGCTCAGCAATTCTTGCCCGTCATCCACATGATTTTGCAGTAACTTGGCTCTAACCAGATTCAGTACTACGGCACGAGCATCAGCCTGCATCTCCAGCGCCACGCTTAACTCTTTATCTGCGGCAGCAGCCTTACCAGACTCCAGTAGCACTTGCCCCATCAGTACTCTGGCAGGCAAATAGTCTGGCTGTAACTGTAAACAGTTTTTCAGCTCGATAATTGCAGCATCGGGGTTGCCTTGCAGTTGATATTTGATGGCAGCTTCGTAATAAGCAGAGGCGTTGTTGGCCAAAACCGGCAGACAACAGAACAGAAGCGCAACGCACAATAATCGTTTCATAGCATTCCAGCATCCATGGATAACATGGCGCAAGGTTAAACGCAGACATGTAAAGAAACAACTAAGCCCGTCAGGCAGAGACTAGCCTAAGTCCCTTAATCAGGCCTCGGCTTCCATTTTCAGCAGCAAGGTTCTGATGTCGTCTTTGGCACTAACAATATGCTGCTGAAGAAAAGCACAAGCCTTGGCGCTATCGCCACTACGACATAAATCCAGCAATTCCTGATGACCGTCAGGGGCCCGGTCCACTCCGCCTGACTGCATAATGTGCATACGCGCGTAACGCTCAGAGTTTTTATTAAGCATGTTAACCAACTCTTCGGTATGCGGGCGCTCGGCTTTGCAATACAGCTTGGCATGAAAACGGCTATTTAAAGTGCCAGTGGTCAGGTAGCTGTCACCCGCGGCAGCGGCGGCTTCCAACTCGTCCAACAGAGCCTGTGCCTCAGCAAAATCCTGCTCGCTCAATTTGCTGATCGAGTGCTTTAATAGTTCGGCTTCCAGCAGGGCACGCAACTCAAAGATTTCATCCACCTGGGCAGCGGACAGCTCCGTGGCCGTCGCACCTTTATGCGCTTCGAACTCAACCAACCCCTCTCCTTCCAACTGTAGCAAGGCTTCGCGAACTGGAATCCGGCTGACATTCAGTTCTTCTGCCAAGGCCGCTTGACGCAAGGGATCGCCAGCCTTAATGTCGCCACTGAGAATCTTCTCTCGTATCGCTTCAACCACAAGTTGGGTACGGGTTTTATGTTCTATTGCCATGATGGCTCCCTGATTGCATATCGCATACATTATACTTATCCCCGATCTGAGTACCAGTGGCGACCCGATAGTGATAGGGGTGCGAACTATGCCCTGAGCGCATGGATAGAGTGAAAACAACCTGCGCAAGCCCGGATTACAGTCATGCAAGGTTGCCCTGCACAACCTAATTAATCTTAAAAAAGCCGAGGGTCGTAACCCCCTCTGTCTGTTACTGAAGAGCCAAATTGGAGAAACATATATGAGCACATTAGGCGTAGGTGGCAAAACACCGGAACAAGCATTGGCCGGGTTGTCAGATATGACCACTGATCTTCAGCCTATTGGCATGGACGAATACAAGGCCAGAATTCAAACTGCCCAGGCTTATATGCAAGCCAACAATATCGCCGCTATTTATCTGAATGCTGGCACCAACCTGACTTACTTTAGCGGCCTGCGCTGGTATGCCAGTGAGCGCATGGTAGGCGCAATTTTACCAGCCAAGGGAGCGTTGGAGTTTATCGCTCCTCATTTTGAAATCGGTACCCTGAACGATTACATGCAGGTGCCCGGTAAAATTCATGCCTGGCATGAACATGAGTCACCTTATGCGCTGTTTCTTGAGGTATTGGCCAATATGGGCATTGATGCCCCGGCCAGAATCGGTATTGATGAAAGCGCGCAGTTCTTTATTTTCGATGGCATCAATCAGTTACAGCAAGGTTTGCGCTTGATTAATGCCAAGGAGGTGACAGCCCATTGCCGCATGCATAAATCGGCCGCTGAGCTGGCGCTAATGCAGCGCGCCATGGATATGACTCTTGCCGTACACAAGGCTGCTGCCAGTATTCTACGCGATGGCATCAGCACCAGTGAAGTGGAACACTTCATTCACCAGGCACACAAAAAGGTAGGCGCCAGCGGCTCCTACTTTTGTATTGTGCTATTTGGTGTAGCAACGTCTTTCCCGCACGGTGTAAAGCATATCCAACACCTGAAAGCCGGCGATATGGTACTGATTGATACCGGCTGCAAGGTACAGGATTATCTGTCCGACATTACCCGCACCTACGTATACGGCGAAGCCAATGCGCGCCAACGTGAACTGTGGCATGCCGAGAAACAAGCTCAAGCCGCCGCCTTCGAAGCCGCACAGTTAGGTGTTGCCTGTGAAGATGTAGATAAGGCAGCCCGGGTATCCCTGATGCAAAGTGGACTGGGACCAGATTACCAACTTCCCGGTCTGCCTCATCGCATCGGCCATGGTATAGGCATGGACATTCACGAATGGCCCTATCTGGTCGGCGGCAACACGCAGCCTCTGGCACCTGGTATGTGCTTTTCCAACGAGCCGATGATTGTCGCTCCTAACGAGTTCGGTGTGCGCCTGGAGGATCATTTCTATATGACCGAACAAGGGCCCCGCTGGTTTACCCAACCCAGCCATAGCATCGATGATCCGTTTGGCCTTAACGCCTGACGATAATGCCGCCTGAGATTCACGTCCTGATGAAGGCGCACTGCCCTAATTTGGTATAGGATGAAGGAAAACCCCGCGGAGCAGCTTATGGACGTTTTTCTTCAGGCGGCAATTGAACAAGCCCGCTTAGGGCAGGCCGAGGGCGGCATTCCTATTGGCTCGGTATTAGTACACAACGGCAAAGTGCTGGGAGCCGGCCACAATCGCCGTGTGCAGCAAGGCAGTGCCATTTTACATGGTGAAATGGATGCGCTGGAACAGGCTGGTCGCTTACCCACCAGCGTCTATCGCGAGTCGGTACTTTATACCACCCTGTCGCCTTGCTCCATGTGCAGTGGCGCCATCTTGCTGTACGGTATTCCCAAAGTCATTATCGGCGAGAACCAAACCTTTATGGGCGAAGAAGCACTACTGAAGGCCCGCGGTGTTCAGCTTACTGTGCTTCAGGATCATGACTGTATCGCCATGATGGAAGATTTTATCACTCAGCATCCCGAGCTATGGAGCGAGGATATTGGCGAATAACCTCGTACCTTCAACTGCGCGGTTAGGCTGTGAATTCCGTTATATTGTCTCCCACAAACCTATGCGCCTAGCTGTGAATTAAAGGCGGGCTGTGACATCATAGCGGCCCTGTTTTGGGCCTTGCCGGGAGCACCGCCTGCTCAATGCGTTCCATCAAAGAACTGGAAAAACTGTTTCGTAGTCAGGATTGGCAAGAAGCCCGAGCGCTTTACCATCAGGGCTTAATTGAAAGCCTGCATTATGACCCCGATGAGCGAATGCTAAGTGGCACCGTCGCCAACGAACGGGGCACAGGTCATTATCAGGTTTTTATCGATTGGGGGCTCTCCCAGCCAATCTGTGACTGCAACTGCCCGCAAGGCAAGTTTTGTCGCCACGGCGCCCTTTTGATCCAGGGTGCCCTGGATGATGCCAATCCATTGCTGGACAGCCGCGATGAACAGGTGGCCGCCTGGCTGGACAGGCTTAAACCTAAGGCCGATAAAGTCACTAAGCCTAAGCAGGATATTCTGATCTATCTGCTGTCGCTGGCCAAAGTACGGGATAGGCATGGCTTTAAAGTGGATATCCGCCTCACCCGGCGCCTTAAAAACGGTAGTTTGAGTAAAAGCCTGCGTAATAGCTACTTATCAGAATCCTTGCTGGCAGAAGTCGATACTCAGGAACGTCAGTTGCTGGCCAATCTCATGGCAGCCCGCAACGAATATGGCTTGCTCCCCCAGCTTGACGATCTGAAAGAGATACTGGCAACCGGTCGCTGCTACTGGCAAACCATGAGCGACAACGCACTGTCACTGGCCGCCGCCAAGCCCGGCGTACTGAAATGGCAGCAGCAAGGAGACAATTATCATCTGGTTCTGGATATCCCAGGTCTTGAGGCAAAAGACATTATTACCAGTCATCCGCTTTGTTATCTGGACAACAGCACAACTACCATCGTGCCGCTGGATTTTCAGCTTATGCCAGAACAGGTGCAAGCCCTGTTGGATGCACCGCCCCTCAGTGCTGTGCAACTGGCCTGGGCCTGGCCGATGATGCAACAGTGGCTGGGTAACAGCCCGGCACTTTCGCCACCACCGCTTGAACTGCCAACCCAAACCGCAACGCCGAAGCCGGTGCTGGTACTGAGTTGTACCGACACAAAAACTTCCTCCTGTGTGGCCACCTTGTGGTTTGACTATCAGGAACAACGAATCAGCCCTTATCTGGCAGAGGCAATTCTGCAGGATAGCAACGGCCAATCCCTGCCACGCCACAAGCCCTTTGAGCAGCAGGCTATCGACACCTTGCGCAACGCCGGTTTTACCCTGGCCCCCGCGTCTTTTAATTATTGGTCGGTGCCAGACTTTCAACTTTGTGCAGAACCAGAGCACTGGTTCAGCATTTTGCACCAGTTGCTGCCTTCTCTGCAGGCATCCGGTTGGCAAATAAGTCAGTCGGCAGATTTCCCCTACTCCCTTAGCCAGGCTGAAAGTCAGATTGAAACCCGTATAGAGGAAGAAAACGACAATTTCTTTTCCCTGTCCATGATGGTTCAGGTCGGTGATAAACCGCTACCGCTGCTGCCTATTTTACGAACCGCACTGCAACAACTGCCCACTGAGCGCCTGCACGATGAAGGCCAGGATAAAGACCAGTACTTATATATTCCACTCAGCAATACTCAGGCTCTGCCGTTACCCATGGCGCAGATCCGCCCCATCTTGACGCAATTTGTTGAGCTGTTTATGCCTGGCAGCCTGAGGGCCGACGGCAGCATCCGGTTATCCAAGTTCCAAAGCCACCAGACCCTGTCCATGTTGAACCAACATAGTTTGCTGGGTCAGGGGCGTTCCAGGCTGCGAGATATTGCTGCCAGTTTACGCCGCTTTGACGAGATACAAGAGATCGCGCCGCCGCCGCAATTGCAGGCCACCCTGCGCCCTTACCAATTAGAGGGGCTAAGCTGGATGCAGTTTTTACGCGAGTATGGGCTAGCGGGGATTCTTGCTGACGATATGGGGCTGGGCAAAACCCTGCAGACCATTGCCAATTTGTGTGTGGAAAAACACGCAGGAAGACTCACCAGCCCAGCACTGATCCTGGCGCCCACCAGCGTCATCTTCAACTGGCAAACCGAACTAAAGCGCTTTGCCCCACACCTGCAGGTCATCTTGTTACACGGCCCACAACGCCAGCAACAATTTAACAAGCTGGCGACGGCGGATGTAGTGATCACCAGTTATCCGCTGCTCAGCCGGGATACCCAACGGTTACAAGCTCAATCCTGGCATTACCTGGTGATGGACGAAGCACAACTTTTAAAAAACCCAGTCACCCGCTTATACCAAGCGGTACAAGGGCTCAATGCAACCTACAAGCTATGCCTGACCGGCACCCCCATGGAAAACCATATTGGCGAGCTATGGGCGCTGTTCAATCTGCTATTGCCGGGTTTATTAGGTAGCCAGAGCCAGTTTACTAAACTGTTTCGCGCGCCCATAGAAAAGCACAACGACGCCGAGCGACGTCAACTGCTGGCAGAGCGTATTCGGCCGTTTTTACTCAGACGCAGCAAAGATAAAATTGCCAGTGAGCTGCCAGCCAAAACCGAAATTATCAGCAAGGTCAGAATCGAGGGTAAACAAGCTGAGCTGTACGAGTCGGTACGTTTAACGGTGGACGACAGCTTACGCGAGGTCATTGCCAGCAAGGGCCTGGGTCGCAGCCAACTGGACATTCTGGATGCCATGCTCAAGTTACGTCAGGTGTGCTGTCACCCGCAATTAATGTCTTTGCCCACAGCGCGAAAGGTCAAACAGTCTGCCAAGCTGGAACTGCTGCTGGAAATGCTGCCGGAGCTGGTCAGCGAAGGGCGGCGAATTTTGCTTTTCTCTCAGTTCACCAGCATGCTGGATATTATTGAGCAGCAGGTACAAGGGCTGGGCATTGACTATATCAAACTGACAGGCACGACCCGCCATCGTCAGCAGGTGATTGAGCAATTTAAACAGGGCAACGCCCCGCTGTTTTTAATCAGCCTCAAGGCCGGCGGTACTGGCTTGAATCTGACCGAGGCCGACACTGTTATTCACTTTGATCCCTGGTGGAACCCGGCAGCAGAAAACCAGGCCACTGACCGCGCCCATCGTATCGGCCAGGACAAACCTGTGTTTGTTTACAAACTGATTGTGGAAGGCTCGATTGAGGAGCGTATCCAGCAACTGCAGCAGCAGAAAAACCGCTTAGCCCAGGCCATTCTCAGTGACGAGATGGGCGACCTTAGCGAAGGTTTCAATACCGAGAACCTGCAATTGCTGTTGCAACCTTTAGTGGTGGCTGAGCACTAAGCTCGCTCTGGCGCGGGTTGCTCTCTGGCACGCAACCATATGCGCCCCATGGCCGTAATCAAGGCTATGGCAAACACCAATCGGCCCCACAGTATAGTGCTGAGATCAGCACCGAGTAGCAGGATTAATAAGGTATCTTCTATCAGGCTATGAGTCAGCCCCAGAAAACAGACCACCAATAAGGTATCGCGTTTATTGATATGACCGCTGCGTACCTCGTTAATCAATAACCCTGCCCCATAAGACAAGCCCAACAACATACCGACAATAGTAATATTGGAGGCTTCCTTACCTATGGTCAGGCAACGCATCAGCGGTGACAGTAACTGCTGCAAAACCCGTTCAACACCCAGCCAGCGCAGAATGCGCATCATCACCACCAGACTGGATAGAATCACCAGGATCCAGGCCAATAGTTTTAACTGGGCTATCCCCCAGCCCAGCCAGCCTGGTTCGCTGGCCTGAGGTTGCCACAAAAGCTCTGCAGGCTGCTGCAACAGCCCAAAATAACTAAATACCTGACTGAATATCGCGGCCAGAAACAAGCCGCTACCGATACGAATGGCCAAGGTCAGGCGCCACCTTACGCCGGTTGCCTTAGCCACCGCCCCTTCAATCACCAGCGAATGCGCCACCAACATAAGCAATCCCAGAATACTGATTTGCGCTACCGTATACTCTTGCCCAGCCGACAAGGTATAGAACGCCGCCATGCCGGTGTAAATATTGGTTAGCATGGTCACCGCCCACACCAGTCCCAGTTCACTGGGCAGCCCAAGCAGTTCAACCACAGGGCCCAAAGCCACACCCAGCCATTGGGTAAAACCCACTGTATCCAGCAGTTTCACTATGATAGTGGCCGGAACCATAATCTTAATCAGCGTCCAGTAGGCGTTAAAAATATCGCTGCCAATGCTCAATAAGGTGGTTTTTAACAGGGCAAAGCGGGACAACATAATGATTCCATAACTGCTTGAGGACGGCATATTTTAGAAGGACTTGAGAACTTATATTTCGATTTTTCCACTTATAAGTTAATTTATATTTCCTTTTACACCCTGAGTGTTTATCAATGTTTCTCGACCGTATAGATAAGGCCATTTTACGCCAGCTACAAAAGGATGCTGCGATCACCAACTTACAGTTAGCGGAAGTCGTTGGTCTGTCGGCCCCGGCCTGTCTGAAGCGGGTAAAACGCTTGCAAAAGGAAGGGATCATCCAGCGCCGGGTGGCGCTGCTTAATCCAGATAGCTTCGGCCCTTGCCTGCATATTCTGGTGGAGGTGTTTATGCAAAGCGACCGGCGCGAGCTAAATGCGGCCTTTATCCACAAGCTCAAGCAGATGCCGCAGGTAAAACAATGCTACGAGGTAACCGGCGAAGTAGACTTTGTATTGCTGGTGCAAGTACCAGATATGCCCTCTTATCAGGCATTTTGTGAAGACCTGCTGTACAGCAACCCAAATATGAAAGCCTTTACCACCCTGATATCCATGAACCGGATTAAATATGACACTAGCCTAACCATTGCAGATTAGCCCCGACTAAGAAGGCAAACACGCAGGAGACAAGGGCTGAAAGTGCCTGACTAAGCTTTCCCTCCTTTATCACCAAAGCTCAGAATTCACGCTCTTTGAACACAAAACCAGCAATCACGCACTTTATCGCACTGGTCGTAGCAGCAAATCCCACAATTGTAATAATTAATTCTTATAATACTGACCCTTAGCGAAGCTTTTAACACACAAAAACAGGAACCATAATGAAGAACGAAGCCTCCACCAGCCATTTTGGCAAGAAAGCGCTAGCTTTAGCCGTGGCCAGTGCCTTTGTTGCCGCCTCAGGTTTAACCAGCGTCGCTGCACAGGCTCAAGAGCAAGCCGCCGCAGATATTGAAACCGTCACTGTTACTGCCCGTAAAAAAGTTGAAACCATTCAGGATATTCCTGGCGTGGTCAATGTACTGAGCAGAAAACAGCTTAGAGCTAACGGTACCGGCGATGCCGAGTCTCTGGCCTTGAATACCCCAGGAGTGGTGTACAGTGAAACCTATGCTGGCGCTTCCTCTCCCCGTATTACCATTCGTGGTGTAGGTGACGACGACTTTAACCCAAATGGTTCCGCTTCTGCCGCCATTCACGTAAACGGCGTTTATCAGGGCACAAACGGCCTGTTGAACGGCCAGTACTTTGATATTGACCGCGTAGAAGTGTTAAAAGGCCCGCAAGGCACCCTATATGGCCGTAATGCCACCGCTGGTGCAGTAAACATTCTCAGTAAGCGCCCCGGATTCGAGTTTGGCGGCTATATTGATCTGGATATCGGTAACTACGGCACTTACCGTGGTGAAGGTGCAGTAGACCTGCCGGTATCAGAAACCTTTTTGGTCCGCGTAGCTGGCATGTATGAAAGCTCGGATGGTTTTTACGAGCACTTAGGTACCGGACCATTGACTGGCTTTAGTTATACGCCTGGCGTCATTGCCGCCCAGGAAGAAGTCGCTGCACAAGGTGACTGGGGCGGTGCCGACAGACAATCTGCACGTATTACCGCAGAGTGGGAAGCCTCGGCCGATACGCTGGTCAGTGCGCGCTTGACAGTGGGTAAAGATGACAGCGAACTGGCCATCCCCGATGTCAGCGCTGACAACTGGGCTGAATATGCTAAATCAGATGCCTTCTTCCTGAACCCGCAAGACCCGGCTCTGGTCGAATTTGCCAACGCATTGGATAATGATCCGTTCACGGTTTATTCCAACGTGCTGCCCAAGCTGGATTCAGACCAGCACGCCTTGCACCTGCAGGTTGACCATGACTTCGTATCCGGTATGACCGGCACCATCTTGCTGGGCTACGAAGCCCTTGATCGCGAGTACGAAACCTCAGACAACATGCCTATTGCGATGGCCGACTATGGCTTTGAAAATGATTTTTCACAGTTCACTGTTGAAGCCCGCCTGGCCGGTGACCTGGCCGATAACATCGGTTGGTTAGTGGGTGCCTTTATGCTCAAAGACGATATCGACTTTGGCACTAACCTGCGCTTCTTAAACTCCGGTTTATGGCAAACCGATGTGCGTACCGACTATCAACAGGAACGTGATTCTTTCGGCTTGTTTGCCTCTTCTGACTGGACCCCGGTAGATTGGTTTACCCTGGAAACCGGTATTCGCTACTCAAGCGACGAAGTCACCTTCAAGGGTCAGACCAAAAACCTCGACCCTTATGGTGTATACGGTACGCCGCCTAAGTTCTTCCCAGCTGGTGAAGTCTATATCGGTGTCCCAATCGATCCTAACGCACCTTTGTTGTTTGACGAGTCTTTAGATGACAGCGAATTCACCTGGAAAGTCAGCAGCATCTTCACCCCTGCCAAGCAGTGGCGACTGTATGCCACCGTTAGCACCGGCTACAAGGCTGGCGGTTTCGATGGCTCTACTATCCTGACACCACAGGAAGCCCTGCCTATCGACTCTGAAACACTGGTAGCTTACGAGTTGGGTGCCAAGTACCGTTCAGATGACGGCCTGCTAAGCGCAGAAGTGAACCTGTTCAATTACGACTTTGAGGACTATCAGTCCACTGCCAAGCTGATGGTAGCCGGTGCCAGCACTAACGTGCGCGCTAACGTTGCCGATGCCACCATTCAAGGTGCAGAACTGGCCTTTACCTTAAGCCCCATTGAAGGTCTGGATATCCGCGCTGGCGGCTCGTTCATCTCATCTGAAATTGATAACTTCCAGGGTGAAGACGCCACCATCGAAGGCAATGATTTGCCCTTCTCACCCGATACGTCCTGGAACCTGGCCGTGGTCTATGCCACGCCTATCAGCGAGCAGTTCACCCTGCGCACGCAGTTAGATGCCAGCAACACCGGTGAGCACTACCAGACCATTGATAACAATGATCTGGTTGACGGCTACACCGTGACTAACGCCCGTATCGCACTAGAAGCAGAAGACTGGGAAGTGGCATTGTGGGTACGTAACCTGGCGGATAAAGACTACAACGTAGGCTATTTCCCAACCACAGGCTTAACCCCTGACACCTTCTTAAAAGGCGCGCCTCGCACCTTTGGTGTTAACTTTATGATGAACTTCTAAGGTCTGAGAGACTTAAGACCTTAAGCTAAGTAAAAAGGCGGTATGTTTTGCATACCGCCTTTTTTAATCCTTATCGTAGCCTGATTGACTTCTCGTCCACAGCCTAATGTTAAAAACCGATTTGTACTGCCACCGCTAACAGCACCAAGGCAGTCACAATAAATATCGCCCATAGCGGCAATACAAACCTCGCCCATTGCGCCCAGCCAACATTGGCGGTGGCCAGATAGGCCAATAAGGTGCCGGAGGTTGGGGTCAGCATATTGGTAATGCCGTTGCCAAACAAAAACGCCAGTACTGTGGTTTGTCCCGACACGCCAGAAAGCTGCCCAATTGGTCCCATAATCGGCATGCTGACCGCGGCCTGTCCGGAGGTAGATGGGATCAGAAAGTCCAGCAGCAACTGCGCCATAAACATACCGCTGGCAGCCACAGTCGGGGTACCTTCCCCAATCAGGCCCACCAAACTATGTACCACGGAGTCGAGAATTTGCCCTTGCTCCAGAGTCACGGCCACAGCCGAGGCTACGCCAATTAAAAAACTGGCCAACAGGACTTTTTTCATACCGCTAACAAAGGCATCGGCGGCACCATTGGCCCCCAGGCCGCTAATCACAGCCAGTAACAGGCTGATACCGATATAGTAGGCCGACAATGCTTCGTGTTTCCAATGCCAGGTATTAGAGGCATAAACCAAAAAGCCGATACTGGCCATCAAGACCACCAGCATCAAACTATGACGCCAGGACAAACGACTATGGTTGAGCACCAGTTCCACCTGTTCGCCATGGGCCTGGCGACGGATCACCCACAGCATAAAACCGATGCCGATGAGTAAAAACACCAGATAACAGACAAAGCGAAAACCGGCACCACTGAATATTTGCAGCCCCACCAGCGGCTGGGCAATGGTCAGCGGCAAGGGGTTAGACACCGAAGATAAATACCCCACCTTGACCGATACGGTGACAATGGCAAAGCCGATAATGGGCGCCATACCGAGGCGCTGCGCCATGGCCACCATCAGCGGGATCACCAGCAGGTATTCCGACGCCAGCCCTAAAAAGGTACTACCGGCGGAAAACACCAGCATCAGGGCAATCACCAGCACATAGATATTGCCCTTCACCAGGCTAAGCAGGCGCTCAAGTCCGGCATCCACCGCGCCGCCTTTGGTCAGAATGCCAAACATACCGCCGATAATCAGCACCATAAAAATCAGCCCGGCGCCCCGTTCCAGGCCCAGCGGTATGCTCATCAGCAGCTCGGTAATACTGACCGGATAAGCCAGCTCTGCATCCCCCGCTGTCGCTCTGAATAAGTGGGCCACTTGTGGCTGTTTATCTAATACCTGATAAGAGCCTGGCACCACCAAACGCCCGTCACGCTCATAACGCCCAGACTCGACAAAGTAACTCATGGCCCCGGCCAGCACTAAAATACCCAACAGAATAATCAGCGGGTTAAGGGTCTTACGCTCATTCGCGCGTTCAGCCATGGCGGGCCTCCCCACATTGCGATTGCACATAATCCGCCATACTGCGACACACCTTGGCAAGATCCTGCTGAAAGGCAGAAAAACGATGGCTGGGCACAAACTGCGTTTCGTTCATGTACAAGGCCCGGTTAATTTCAATCTGCATACTGTAACGCCGCTTAGCCGGGTTGGCATAGTGAGTCACCAGGTAGCCGCCTTTGTAAGGCTGATTGCGTACCACACTATAACCAAGCCGGCTAAAAGCGTCTTCGACCACCTGGATAAACCCTGCATCACTGCACAGCCCGTCGTTATCCCCCAGCACCACATCCGGGCGTGACTGGCCGCTGTCTACATTCATACGATTACCGGTAGATTTCATCGAGTGGCAGTCAACATGCCAGACCGCACCATAGGTCTGATGTAATTTATCAAGCTGGCCTTGCAGGGCCTGGTGGTAGGGCAAATAAAAATCACGGATGCGCTGGGTAACCTCTTCCACGGCAAGCAACTGGTTGTACATTGGCACATCCGGCAGCGCCAGACGGCGAATCAGCCCCATACCCCGCTCACTGTAACGGGTGGGATTGCAACCGGCCCAGGGGTGGCTAAGCATGGCAGGATCAATATCATCCGGCGCTCGGTTAAGATCAATAAACATACGTGAGTACTGGGCACTAAGAAGACTGCCACCTACCGCCAATACTGGTTGCCATAGCTGGTCGACAAAGGCATCCCAGCCGGTTTTAAGCTGGGTTTCAGTGGCGTTGCAGACAAAACCATCAGGAAAACGTCCACCACTATGAGGCGAGTCCAGCAACAGCGGCAAAGGGCGGTGCAAAGTGGGCTCAGCCAGAGAATAGGTTGATATCATCAAAAACCTTCCAAAAAATACTGGCCCCCGCGGGGGCCTGTTACTTACATATCGTAGCTAAGCTGCAGGTAAAAGAAGCGTCCTACCGGGTTGTAGGTATTCTGATCAAAGTTGATATTGGGGTTAGTCAGCGATATCGGCGGCTGCTTGTCAGCCAGGTTATTGATACCGAATTTCACCCGCATGGCATCGTCAATGTCATAACTGACCGAGGCGTTGTGATACACCACAGTGCCAATATGGCGCGCTTCGTCCTGGAAGGTTTCGGTGCTGTCGCCAATGTGACGCAGATTGTAATTCACCGCCCAAGGGCCCTGCTGCCATTTACTTGAGAAGCTACCGCGCCATTCCGGGAAAGCTTCACGCAGATAGGCATTGCCTACTTTGTCTTCTACCTGCACAGTGCCGTCAGACAGCGTCGTGGAGGTTTCAAACTCGCGCAGTTTGGAGAGATTCAGGCTGAAATCCCACTCGCCCTGTTCAGTCTCAAGGCCATAGCGCATCATCAGATCCATACCGGCGGTTTTGGTGCTGTTGAGGTTAACCGGGCCATCCAGAATATTGTCTATCTCACCGCTGCTAGCACGGCTGATAACCTCACAGTTACGCGCCTGGCTGGCACATAAATCCAGCAGATTCTGCGCCCCAAAGGTAGAAATGGTATTGTCGATTTCAATGTCGTACCAATCCAGAGTCAGACTGAAGTCGTCTATAAAGGTGGGAATAAACACCACACCAAAGGACAGGTTTTCCGAAGTTTCTGGTTGCAATAAGCGGTTACCGCCGGTGGTCAGCTGCACATTGCTTTCACCTTGCGTATAGCCAGCAGGCAGACCCACGCAACCGGGCAGTGATTTATTGGTTGAGCAAGGGTCAATAACAGGCGCAAAGCTTTGTCTTTGCCCTTCAAACAACTCCAGAATAGACGGCGCTCTGAAGCCTTCCGCCCAGGTGGCACGCAACGACAGTCCTTCAACCGGCGAATACAGTACACCGGCCTTGCTGTTGGTGGTGCTACCAAAGGTGCTGTAGTCAGAGAAACGAGTGGCCAAACTCATCTCCAATCTATGAGCCAGTGGCGCTTCATCCAAAAGCGGAATGCTCAGTTCCACATAGGCTTCTTTCAGATCGTACTCGCCATCGGTGCCAGTGCGGGGAGCGGAACTGGTAGTTTGGTAGGTATTCACCCTGGGAGCGGAATTAATAATGTTATCTGGGGTATCCAGACCACGTTCTTTACGGTACTCAATGCCCGCGGCCATCGCCAGTTCGCCGGCTGGTAGCTCAAACAAGCTACCAGTGAGGTTAAAGGTAAAATCCACCTGGCTGGCTTCGTTCTCATCCCTACCGGTAAAGTTAACGTAGTTCACCATATCCTGCGTCAATGGCTGGAATAGATTCACCGGTACGCAGCCTGCGGCCAGATCCGATACATCCGCGCCGAGACCGCTGGTATCACAGGCCCGTAGACCCAAGGCCAGCTTATCCAGATGCATCTGGTTGTTTGAGGTAAAAGTGCCCGAGTTTTTTGCCCAGGACAAAAAGCTATCCCAACTCCAGCCATCACCAATTGGCAACTCGCCATCCAGGCCAACACCCAAACGAGTGGTTTCTACCTGCTGCTCGTTAACCCGGTAGCCGTTTTCTTCAATAAAGGCAGTATGACGAAAATCACTGCCGCTGAATTCCACGCCAAAAGGGTTTACACGTGGATCGTCGGCTATCACAAAGCCGCGGCTGCCCCCTCGCACGGCTGAAAGCACGGAGGAAAACTGCTGATCGGACTCGCGGCTGTTATACAGCGCCTCTATGCGTAAGTTCAGATTATCAAAAGGCACCAGCGCTTGCGCATATAAGGCAAACCGCTGGCTGGGACCCACCACATAGTTGTTATAGTAACGGTTAAACTGGTCGTCGCCGGTTGCAGCCCGCCAACTGGCTAGGTTATCCCCGTTGGCACCCGGATCACGGGTAATTCCGGCGCTCGGAATGCTAAAATCCAACACCGAGGATAAGTTGCTTTCCCGGAACAAACCTTGGGGCGTCCCCACTGACAAGCCATTTAACGGCACGGCCGTAATGTCACGATCCTGTGTATAGATAGGTTGCTGGTCAGAATAACTGGCAGCCACCATCAGGTTGCTATCGCCGATATCCCGACCAAACAACAAATCCAGATTAACGGTTTCCCGGTCACCTTCGCTGCTTTGTCCATAGTACGCTTTGGCGCTGGTACCAACAAAATCATTGTGGGTGTAAATATTCACTACCCCGGCAATGGCATCCGCGCCGTATATAGCGGTGGCACCGTCTTGCAATACTTCAACCCGTTTCACTATGGCTTGCGGTATCGTATTCAAATCCACAAAATCACGAAAACCACGGGTACCGGCACCATTCACCCAGCGATGTCCATTAACCAATACCAATGAGCGATTCTCACCCAGGTTACGTAAGTTCATACTGCTGCTGCCGTGGCTGGTTCCCGCCGAGCCATTACTGTTTAAACTGGCCCCCACAGAAGGCAGTTCCTGTAAAGCCTCACCTAAAGACACCGAGCCGGTCTGATTTAAGGCGTCGAGGTCTAATTCCTGAACCGGACTGGGGGTATCGCCCTGGCGTTTAATACGCGACCCTGTAACGGCGATAATCTCGGTTCCATTCTCTGCTTCAGCGCCCGCGGCTTGCTGAGCAGTAGCAGACAGACTGGTGCCCATACAAGCGGCACTGACAGATAAAACAACTAAGGATTGACGAAAGCGTGGCATAAACTGGTCTCCGGCTGAGTTAGGCATTGAGATGCTCTGTTTTGATTAACAGTTTATTAACCCGCCAAAGTCATGCAATATTATGGTAATTAATCATCAACCCATTACATTTTGTTATCAATATGTCAGAGCTGAATACCCAGAGTCCCTTAAGTCTGAAAAGCCTGGAAGCGTTCCGGGCCATCATTCAGACCGGTTCGGCCACCGCCGCGGCCAGCGCGCTGGGCGTCACTCAACCGGCCATCAGTCGCTTGCTTGCCGCCTTTGAGGAGCATGTGGGTTTCGCTCTGTTCTATCGGGAAAAGAGCCGTTTGTTCCCCACCGATGAAGCACTGGCGCTGTTTAAGGAAGTAGAACTTACCTTACAGGGTGCAGAGCGCATCAGCTTGCTGGCACGCAATATCTTTAACTCGGATCTGGGCTGGCTGAAAATTGTCGCGCCCAACTCCTTTATTGCCGGACCGCTGGCCGATGTGGTGGCGGATTTTTTGCGCCAGCATCCCAGGGTGAATATTTCCCTGGATACCCATAGTCCGGCCTCGGCCCGGGAAATGGTGGCACACCGCAGCGCCGATTGCGGTTTTATCCAACTCCCCGAGAACCATCCCGGTTTGCGAGTTGAGCCTATGCTCAAAAGCCATACCATGTGTGCACTTTCTCCTGCCCATCCACTGGCCACCCGCAGTTATATCGAGGTACAGGATCTCCAGGGGGAAAATCTGATCCTGCTGGGTAAGGGCCGTTATTCCAGACTGCAAATAGACGATATTTTCCGTCAGGCCAAAGTGCCCATGAAGGTCAAACTGGAAACCCACACCGTGGCCATTGCCTGTACCTTTGCTAAACGTAACCTGGGCGTAGCCATTGTTAACGATATGCTGGCCAGGCAATATGCTGACAGCAATCTGCTACTGCTCCCTTTCAAACCCACGTTGATTTACGAATACGGTTTTATAACCTCGGCCCATGCACCGATGAGCCGTCTTAGCCAGGCTTTTTTTGAACATTGCCAGCGGGCATTCAGTGACATGCAGGCCGGTTACCTGGCCACTTTCTAGCCCTGATAAAACTGTCTCCTTTTTGAGACAACCCAACAGTCTTTCCCATGTCGTCTCTGATTGCCCCGTAAGGCTAGTGCGGCGCGTTAATAAGGTCTAAGCAAACATCAGCCAAGGCAAAACGCTGGTTGTTCGCTTCAGCGGGTGTGTAAATCTGTCTCAACCAAACGACAGAATTACACAATGGCACCTAGCTTACCAAGCTGACAAAACCTTAGAGCCAATCCAACGCCCCTAAACTAAGAAATTAAATTTAATTTTAATTCAAAAGGTTAAGTCAACTCAGAGCAACAAAAACCAAGAAAAAACCTGAATTCTCCCTAGTTGGATCTTTTCTTGCTGTACTGCAGATAATGCTGATTTTTCTTGTTTACCGGCCCGTGTCCAGGGGCCTATTACGACTCGGGGGTAGTTAACTTGAGTAAACCTAAGTTCAATGAATTGCGAAATCGCGCCTTTCTCAGCGTCGGTTTGATCGTGGCTATCTTGCTGGTGTTAACCACCGGTGTGCGTGCTCAGCAAACTGCCAGCAATCAAGGCAAAAGCAATGAGCAAGTGCTGTTTGACCTGATGAGTAAGCGCGCCCAGAATCTCGCGGCGCAAAGCTACAATCAGGAAGAGGCCAATCTACCTGCTAGCTGGAAAACCATGAGCTACCCGCAGTACCGCGCCATTCGTTTCAAGGGCGATCAGGCACTGTGGAAAGATCAATCCCTGTTTGAGGTGCAGTTTTTTCACCCCGGCTTTCTCTATCAGCAACCGGTAGAAATTGAAGAAGTGAACAAAGACGGCATGAACAAACTGCTGCCCTTTAGCGCCAGTCAGTTTAATTACGATGCCGATGCTGCGCCACTCGCCGAGCAAAGCACCGAAAGCAAAGGCTATTCAGGATTCAGAGTGCATTACCCACTCAACCGCCCTGACTATAAAGATGAAGTAGCGGTTTTTCAGGGCGCATCGTACTTTCGCCTGGTGGGTCCCAATCAGATTTATGGCCTGTCGGCCCGTGGTCTGGCCATAGATACCGCCGAAACCAGCGGCGAACAATTCCCCCATTTCAAGCGTTTCTGGTTAGTTAAGCCCGAGCCCCAAGATACCCAACTGGTGTTTTTTGCTTTACTGGATAGCCCGGCCGTTACCGGTGCCTATCGTTTCGTACTGACGCCAGGAAGCGACACCCATATGCAGGTCACTGCGCGTCTATTTGCCCGTCAGGATGTGAACAAGCTCGGTATTGCACCGCTGACCAGCATGTTCTTCTATGGCGAGAATAAAGTCCGTCATGTGGACGACTTTCGTCCCGAGATCCATGACTCAGACGGTGTGTTGATGCAAACCTCTCACGGCGAATGGATTTGGCGGGCATTGAAAAACCCACGTCACCTGCAAGTGACCAGTCTGGCTGATGAGAGCCCTAAGGGTTTTGGTTTATTACAGCGTGACCGCGAGTTTATCCATTATCAGGACAATGAAGCCAAGTACCATCAGCGTCCGAGTATGTGGATCACGCCACAAGGCAACTGGGGTAAAGGCCGCCTGGAAATCGTGGAGATCCCCACGAACAACGAAACCAATGACAACATCGTCACTTACTGGGTACCGGAAACACCACTGAAAGCCGGTGAACAGCGCGAGTTCAGCTATAACTTGTCCACCTTTGACAGTCAGCGTCCAGAGCATCACCTGGCGCAAGTGGTACGTACCCGTATTGGATGGTCTGCCTTACCTGGGGAGCACAAAGCCCCCGCCAAAGCAGAGCGCCAGTTTGTCGTGGACTTTGCATCCCCAGCCCTGGCCAAGCTGGATGCCACCCAACCCATTGAATCGACGTTGCAACTGTCCGCCGGCAACCATAGCGACCTGAGGGTGCAAAAACTGCCAGGCGGCGAGTGGCGCGTGTCTTTCAAGCTTAAACCTGCCGATCAAACACCTGTAGACATGCGTCTGCAATTGAAACTACGTAACGAAACCCTAAGCGAGGTATGGAACTATGTCTGGAATCCAACTGACCTCAAATAAGTCGCAGGCTGATAAGCTGTCAGCGCCCTGGCAGATTCTGCTCAACCACAAGGCGCTGCGCCAGTGGCTGTTCTTCCTGCTAGTCAGTACCAGTGCGGTAGCCGGTATTAGCATGATGACCCACATCCTTAAGGCCAATGGCCTAACCGGATTGGAGGTCACACTGCTGGTACTGTTTGCCATTGTCTTTAGCTGGATTGTCTGCGCCTTTTGGAGTGCGGTAATAGGTTTTGCCCTGCAGTGGCTGCGAATCGATCCGCTGAGCCTGAAACGCAGCTTAGCGCTGCCAGAGGATAGCGGTGCGCCCACGCAACGAACCGCCGTGGTAATGCCGGTGTATAACGAAGATACCCGCCGCATTATGGCTGGCTTTGAAACCTGTCTGCGACAACTGGCACAGACCGGACACCTGGCCCAGTTTGATATGTATATGCTCAGTGACACTCGTAACCCTCAGATGGCCCAAGCCGAATTGGATCATTGGCATGCCATGCAGCAGCGACTGGGTGAACTGGGCAAACATGCGTTTTACCGTCGCCGCGAGAAAAATACCGAGCGCAAGGTAGGAAACCTGAAAGAGTTCTGCCAGCGCTTTGGTTATCGCTATGAAAATATGATTGTGCTCGACGCGGATAGCGTGATGAGCGGACAGGCTATGCTGCAACTGGTACACAGTATGGAGCAGAATCCTAAAGTGGGTTTGATTCAAACCGTGCCTATTCCGGTTCGTCAAACCACCCTGTTTGGCCGTTTCCTGCAATTTGCGTCAGAGCTGTATTGCCCTATGCTCGCCACCGGCTTGTCTTTCTGGCAAACCGACAGCGCCAACTATTGGGGCCATAATGCCATTATCCGTATGGAAGCCTTTATGCAGCATTGTGGTTTGCCCCGTTTAAACGGTCCGGCACCTTTTGGTGGCGACATTCTCAGCCATGACTTTGTCGAAGCCGCTCTGCTGCGCCGCGCTGGTTGGGATGTGTTTTTGCTTACCGATGTGCGCGGTAGCTTTGAGGAAGTGCCCTGTAATATCCTCGATTACGCAACCCGTGACCGTCGCTGGGTGCAGGGTAATATTCAACACCTGGGCCTGTTGACCGGCAGCGGCCTGCACCTGACCAACCGTTTGCATTTCCTGTTTGGTGCCCTGGCCTATATTTCTTCCTTGCTGTGGATGCTGATGCTGAGCCTAAGCTCGGCGGACGCCCTGATTCGCGCCACCACAGACAATGACTACTTTAATCAGACTTACCAATTGTTCCCCAACTGGCAGGTAGCCGAAACCGGTCTGATCAATGCCCTGTTGATGTGTACTGTGGTGCTGTTGATGTTCCCCAAAGTACTGGGAGTACTGCTGGCATTAAAGCAACGTCGCGAGGAATTCGGCGGTGCCGGCGCACTGCTCAAAGGTGCCCTGGCGGAAGCCTTGTTTGCTTTGTTAATTGCCCCGTTGATGATGGTATACCACGCCTTTTTCGTACTCAGCGTATTCCTCGGCTATCAGGTCAGTTGGAATGCTCAGGAGCGCGAAGGCCGCATGCTAAGCTGGCATGAAGCCTTTAAACGTACCGCGCTGGCGAGTTGCATCGCTGTGGTATGGGCGGTGGTCACTTACCTGTTTGCACCGCTGATGTTCTGGTGGATGGTACCGGTATTTACCGGTGTGATCCTGGCGGCGCCTATTGTGCGTTACTCCAGCAGCCTGGAACTGGGCCGTCTGGCCAGATTGCATGGCCTGTTTATCAGCCCCAGCGAAGCCGCGGAGCCTCAGGAGCTAAAGCAGTTGCGCCTGCGCCTGGCGAATATGCCACAACAGCCAGCGCAAATTGCCTTTACTCCGATGCTGCCAAGCGAGCAATGGCGCGAAATGCCCACACAAAGCTTTGATACCCTCGACACAGCCGAAGTGCTGGCCAGCGTTAACCGCTAGGTCATTAAGACGCCGCTAAACAGCGGCGTCGCTATTTTCATTTCCATATTGGTCTGCCCTACCCGGCTCCTGGCCGCAAAAACTGGCGTTCCCTAACGTCGGTTAGTACACTTGCCGCCGCTAACGCAGAAGCCAATAAAAAAGGTTAACAATGAAAATAACACATTCCCTGCTGGCCCTAACTCTGGGCCTGGGCAGTGCCTGTGCACTGGCCGATGATCGTATCAGCATCGACGACATCCCCACTTTGCAATCTGTGCTGCAAACCAGCATCAGCCCCGATGGCGAACAGATTGCCTTCACCCGCTCGGTTCCACGCGAATTATATGTGGAAGAGAACGGCAGTAACTACGCCGAACTCTACCTGATTAACGCCAAAGGTCAGGAGCGCGCCTTTATCACCGGTAAGGTGAATATCGGTAAGCTGCAGTGGTCTGCCGATGGCAAGCATGTTTACTTTCTGGCCAAGCTCGACGACGACAAGTTCACCAGCCTCTATCAAATCCCGGTTGACGGTGGCCAGGCCCAACCTGTACTGACCTTAAAGGATCGCAGTATCAGCAGTTACAAACTGGCCCCCAACGGCAAGCAAATTGCGCTATTAGCCAAGCCAGCTGCTGACAAGTCAGAAAAAGAACTCAAGAAACTCGGTTTTATGGCCGAGGTTTACGAACTGGGCCTGACCAACCAGCAATTGTATGTTCTGTCCCTGGATAAGGCTGGCGACAACCTCGCTCCGGAGGCGCTACCCATTGAAGACTACGTCAGTGATATGAACTGGGCCGCAGACAGCCAGGCATTGCTGGTCAAAACTCAGCCCAGTGCCCTGATCGACGACAAATACATGAAGTCGCAGTGGCACTTATTTGATCTGGCCAAGCAAAACATCAGCCTGTCCTTCGCCACCGAAGGTAAGTTGGGCGACGCTGAGCTGTCGGCTAACGGCCGCTATATCGCTATCCTAGGTGCAGAAGACAAGCATGATCCGGCTACAGGCCGTTTGTTCCTGGCCGATGCCAAAACCGGTGAAGTACAAGACTGGCTGCCTGATTTTAAAGGCCATATCAGTGATATCGAATGGTCTCACAAGGGCCAAACCCTGACCTTTATCGCCCAAGTCGGCACCCAGAACTTTGTCGCCAATATCAAACCCGGCAGCAACAAGTACAAAAAAGTAGTGAAAGAAGGCCAATTCATTGCCTCAAATCTGAGTATCTCTGACTCAGACAAGAGCATTGCTGTGCGTGCCAATAGCCATGCCCATCCTAACGAAGTCTTTATGATCCGTTCCGGCAAGGCCAAGCGCCTGTCAGACTCCAACCCCTGGCTGGCGGAAAAACGTTTGGCCAAACAGGAAACCATTCGCTTTAGCGCCGAAGATGGCGTGGAACTGGACGGCGTACTGATTTATCCCCTGGATTACCAAAAAGGCACCCGTTACCCGCTGATTATGTCGGTTCACGGCGGCCCAGAGAGCCATGACAAAGATGGCTGGCTGACCAACTACTCGCGTCCCGGCCAAATGGCAGCAGCCCGCGGCTATGCGGTGTTCTACCCTAACTACCGTGGTTCAACCGGTAAGGGAGTGGATTATTCCAAGCTGGGGCAGAACGATTATGCCGGTGAGGAGTTTAACGATCTGGTGCGCTTTAAGCAGCATCTGGTAGACATGGGCTTGGTGGATAGTAAGCGGGTTGGCATTACCGGTGGCTCTTACGGTGGTTATGCCTCAGCCTGGGGTGCAACTAAGCTGACCGAACATTTTGCCGCCAGCGTGATGTTTGTCGGTGTTACCAACCAGCTGTCCAAATTTGGTACCACAGATATTTCCAATGAAATGCACTTAGTGCATGCCCGTTCGTACCCTTGGGATAAGTGGCAATACTATCTGGAGCGCAGCCCTATTTATTGGGCAGGTCAATCCAAAACGCCTCTGTTGATTATGCACGGTAAGGATGACCCTCGGGTTCACCCTGCTCAGTCCATGGAGCTGTATCGCTATATGAAAGTGCAGGGTAAAGATGTGCGCCTGGTCTACTACCCGGGTGAAGGCCACGGCAACCGCAAAGCTGCTGCACAGTATGACTACAGCCTGCGCCTGATGCGTTGGATGGATAACTATCTGATTGACGGCAAAACCGAGATGCCAGACTACGAGATAGATCACGCTGCTAAACTCAAAGCAGTTAAAAATAAATAACCGCAGGCTAATTTAACCTGCTTACGAAAAGGCGCCCTCGGCGCCTTTTTTTATTGCCTGTAAACAGTGTCCTAAGGCCATTTTTATCGCTGTTTGAGCGAGTGTCGCGCAGCGATGAAAGCGACAAAAATTACAAAAAGTGACTTCTGGCCTATTTTTTCTTTGTTTTTAACTGTGCAATTATTGCACTTGGGATGTATAAAAAAACACCGGGATAACAGGTGAACGACAAAAGCGCGCTACTAAAACAATTACAGATCGACCCACAGGATAAACATGCCGAGCGGGGCCTGAGCCTATGGCATCTGCTGCTGGCGGTACTGGCAAGCTCAGCCCTAACGTTCTGGCTGACCAGCTTATTGGATACAAGTCAGTCCAGATCAACACAAAACACCAGCGCGGCAATAGCCCCCGCTCAGGCACAAGAAACTCCGTCTGCACCACCAGCCAAGGTAAACACGCAAAGCAACAGCATCTTAAACTCGTCTGGCTACATCACCGCCAGGCGCATGGCCACCGTGTCTGCCGAAGTAATGGGTCTGATCACGGAAGTAAATGTGGAAGAAGGTATGGCCGTCCAGCAAGGCGATGTGCTGGCCAGGCTGGATAACGCCTTGGCCAGTACGGCCCTTAAACTGGCCGACGCCCAGGTACAAGCCCTGATAGCCAGACGTAATGCCCTGGAGGCAGACTTGGAAGAAGCCAAGCGCAATCAGGTGCGCATCAATAACAATAGCTATTCCAGCGAAGCCGAACGTACCGGCGCTGCCACTCGTGTGCAGAGCCTGGCCGCCAACCTGCAAAGCGCTGTGGCTGAAATTGAAGTCGCCAAGCTACAAAGTCAAAGCCAGCGCGAACGTCTGGATGATCACACCATACGTGCACCGTTCTCCGGCGTGGTGACGGTCAAAAATGCCCAACCCGGTGAGATTGTGGCACCCACATCCGCCGGCGGTGGTTTCACCCGCACCGGTATCTGCACCATAGTGGATATGGACTCGCTGGAAATTGAAGTGGATGTGAATGAAGCCTTTATTGGCCGCGTTACTCCCGGCCAGCAAGTGGAAGCCACCTTGGATGCGTATCCGGATTGGCGAATCCCCGCCTCGGTTATTGCCATTATCCCCACCGCCGACCGGGCCAAAGCCACAGTGCAGGTACGTATACGTATAGAGGAAAAAGACCCCAGAATTTTGCCGGATATGGGCGTAAAGGTGGCTTTTATGAAAAGTTGATGTCGATACAAAAGGCCACCAAGCGATCAATAAAAACCCAGATAAACAGCCAATAACAGGACAACAGCATGAGTGACGAGAACCTATTTGAACTAAAAGCAGTCGCCAAGCGTTTCAAAAAAGGTAAGGAAACCATCAGTATTTTTGACGATTTGAACATGACCATTAAACGGGGCGACTTCCTGGCCATTATGGGCCCATCCGGCTCGGGGAAAACCACCCTGCTGAATCTGCTTGGCGGGGTCGACCAACCCACAGGCGGAGAGATCAGCTTTGATGGCGCGCGCATTGACGGGCTAAGCGAGGGGGAGCTGGCCAAATGGCGAGCCAATAATATTGGTTTTATTTTCCAGTTCTATAACCTGATGCCGATGCTAAACGCCGCTAAAAATGTTGAGTTGCCGCTGCTACTGACCAGCCTCAGCAGCAAACAACGACAGCAACGGGTCGATACCGCGCTACAACTGGTTGGCCTGGCAGACAGGGCAAAGCATATGCCAAGCGAAATGTCGGGCGGGCAATTGCAACGGGTAGCCATAGCCCGCGCCGTGGTATCGGACCCTAAGTTACTGCTGTGTGACGAGCCCACAGGGGATCTGGATCGCCAAACCGCCGATGAAATTCTGGAAATGCTGCAATTGCTCAACCGGGAATTTGGCAAAACCATCATTATGGTGACCCACGACCCGGCCGCCGCACGCTATGCCAGTCATACCCTGCATCTGGATAAAGGCCAGTTTGTCGACAAGGAAGACGACGATGTATTGCAGGAGAAATCCGCATGAAAGACCTGTATCTGGTGTACAAAAACCTAACCCGCAAAAAGTTGCGGCTGTTTCTCACCAGCTTTGCCATTTTTATCGCCTTTTTGATTTTTGCTGCCGTCACCGCCTTGCAGGGCGCACTAAATTCAGGGGTGGAAATGTCGGCCGACAATCGCCTGGTGGTGTTTAACAAGATCAACTTTACCCAGCCCCTCCCCTACGCCTATATCAATAAAGTCAGCGGTGTTGATGGCGTAAAAAATGTCACTTTTGCCAACTGGTTCGGCGGCTATTATCAGGAGCCGGCCAATCAGGTCGTGACCATGGCGGTGGATCCAGACAGTTACTTTGAGGTGTATTCAGAACTGGTGGTCACCCCCGAGCAGAAAGCCAACTGGCTGCAAAACCAGGCCGGGGTGATGGTGGGAGAACGCCTGGCTAACGTGAATAACTGGCAGATTGGCGACCGTATTCCGGTTTCCTCGAATATTTTCTCCAATAAAGACGGTGGCCAGACCTGGGATTTAGTGGTGGAAGGTATTTTTACCGCCAATGACCCACAAGTCGATACCGGTTATATGGTGTTTCACTACAAGTACTTTATGGAGACGCAGAGCTGGGGCGGTGATTACGTGGGCTGGATAGTGCTGACCACAGACGATCCGGCGCTTAATGAGCAGGTGGCTAAAGCCATAGATGAAAACTTTGCCAACTCACAGGCAGAGACGGATACCAGCACAGAAAAAGCCTTTAATAAGGCCTTTATCGAGCAAATTGGCAATATAGGGCTGATTATCTTTGGGGTGGTGTTTATGGCCTTCTTCACCATTTTAGTGCTGGTGGGCAACACCATGGTACTGGCCATTCGTGAGCGCACCGGCGAAATAGCCGTGCTGAAAACCCTGGGATTTTCCTCCCCCCGAATCTTTCGCATGATCCTCACCGAGTCCTGCCTGCTGGCCTTTCTGGGCGGTTTGTTAGGTCTTGGCGCGGCTTACCTGGTGGTAGGCGGGCTGTCACAAATGATGGCCCGCTTTTTACCTAATCTGGTACTGGGCCCGGATATTGTGCTGCAAGCCCTGGGCTACATGCTATTGCTTGGCCTGATTACCGGTATAGCACCGGCGTACCGGGCGCTGCGCCTTAACATCATCACCGCATTTGCCAGGGGGTAATATGAGTTTACTTGCACAATCCAGTGCCGTGATCGGCATGAATATAAAAAGCCTGCCCCGCCGTTTATGGATGTCACTGGCTATGGTTTTGGCCAGCGCCGTGGTGGTGGCCGTACTGCTCGCCTTTCTGGCCATGGCCAAAGGCTTCGAAGCCACGCTGCAAAGTGCCGGCCAGGAGGATGTGGCGTTTTTTATCCGCACCGGCTCAGCGGCCGAGTTAAACAGCTCGGTGATGAAGGAGCAGGTGGATCTGCTGCGTGAAGCGCCCGGAATAGCCAGTAACGAAAATGGCAAGCTGGTCTCGCCAGAGCTGTATGTGATTGTCGACGGCACCAAGAAAAGCAGCGGTACCGACGCCAATATTCCGCTACGCGGTATGGAACCCCAAGGCCTGGCACTACGTCATAATTTCAAACTGGTGCAGGGGCGACTCTTTACCCCTGGTACCGATGAGCTGATAGTCGGAGAAGGCGTGCTTCGCCAGTTCGAAGGCTTTGAACTGGGTAACGAAGTGCGTTTTGGCAAAAACCGCTGGACGGTAGTAGGGGTATTCAGCACCGGCGGAAACGTATTTGAAAGTGAGCTGTGGGCCGACGCCAAGGTTATCCAAACCCTGTACAACCGCGGCAGCAGCTATCAGTCGGTGCGGGCGAAACTGACAGCAGATGCCAAGCTGGAGGACATCCAAGCCTATATCAAGAATGAGCCACGCCTGAATCAAGAGGTACAAACCGAAGCCAACTACTTTGCTGTACAAGGCGAGGGGCTAAGCTATATGGCGATTTTCGGGCGGGTTATCAGTGCGGTTATGGCCTTAGGCGCATTGGCTGGCGCGCTAAATACCATGTATACCTCGGTATCCGACCGCGCCAAGGAAATTGCTACCTTAAGAGCCATCGGCTTTTCTAACCTGTCGGCTTTTATTGGCACTATGGCGGAAGCCTTGGTATTGGCACTGCTGGGCGGTTTTCTGGGGGCGCTGGCGGCATTTTTACTGTTTGACGGTTTAAGCACCTCAACCTTAAGCGGCAGCTTTACCCAGGTAGTGTTCAGCTTTGAGATGAGTGGGCAACTAGTGATGCAAGGCATTTGGCTGGCGCTGATCATCGGCTTTATCAGCGGTTTTTTCCCTGCATGGCGCGCTACCAGCGTACCTGTGGCGGTGGCCTTTCAATCAAGAGGATAAAAGCAGGGCGGGGGAAGCCCGCCCTACTGCTGACATTTGTCACCAAACTGGCTTTTCAGTTTAGGCATAAAATCTTCGCTCTCAGTGGTAAACAAAATAGTCAGAAAGCTTTCCACCTCCGCCGCGTCCAGCTCATCCAAGGCACAAAACAGCGAACGTTTAAACAAAGGCCCCAAAAACCGGCGGCGCTGCCGAATACTAATATGGGCACTCCACCTGTGGTCAAAAAAGGTAAACAAGGTACAGAAGGGGGTTTCATCATTCGCGCCTCTGAATATCAATAATTTGACCGCAGAGTCTGGCAGTTCGTTCTGCCAGTTAAAGGTACGAAAGATTGTTATGGCCTCAGATAAATCAGGTTGAGGGGCAACATCCTGCTCCCCTTCCTGATCAAGATAGGCACAATAGATCACATCCATGTCAATCACTCCTGTTATTCCTACCGGCGCTATGCGCCGGCCTATGCCGTGCTGTCTATCAGAGCAGCTCGTCTTGCCCAACCCGAATCACCAGTTTGCCGAAATTTTTACCTTCTAACAAACCCCTGAGCGCATCCGGCGCATTTTCCAGGCCATCAACAATCTGCTCTTTATAATGCATTTTACCTTCGGCAAGCCAGGCGGCCATATCTTTGGCAAACTCAGGATAACGATGGCCGTAGTCATCAAAAATAATAAAGCCTTTGACCGTCATGCGTTTCATCAGAATAGTCGACATTAACAGCCCCAGCCTGTCAGGGCCAGCAGGCAGCTCAGTAGCATTGTAGGCTGCAATAGTACCGCACACCGGAATACGCGCGCTGGTGTTTAGCAGTGGCAGAACAGCATCAAATACCTTGCCACCGACGTTTTCAAAATAGATATCTATGCCATCGGGACAAGCCTTTGCCAATTGCTCGGCAAAGTCATCGGCCTTGTGGTCAACACAGGCATCCACGCCAAGGTTTTCCAACGCAAAACGGCACTTTTGCTCGCCACCGGCAATAGCCACCACTTTGCACCCCAACAACTTACCCATTTGCGCCACGGTAGCCCCTACAGGACCGGTCGCAGCGGCGACCACCAAGGTTTCCCCTGCCTTGGGCTGACCGATATCTTTCAGTCCCATATACGCAGTGAAACCCGGCATACCCAGCATACCCAGCGCATAGCTGACCGGCGCCTGAGCCGGATCCAGCTTAACGAGGTCACGGCCATCCGATACCCCGTAGTCCTGCCAGCCCACCACATAGCTCAGCACCCAGTCACCCTCAGAGAAATCCGCATGCTTGGAACTCACCACGCGGTTAATGGTGCCACCGATCATCGTTGCGCCCAGCGCTACAGGCTCTGCGTAAGATTCAGCATCACTCATACGCCCGCGCATATAAGGATCCAGACTTAAGTAAACGGTTCTTAGCAAGACTTGTCCGTCCTGAATCTCAGGCAAAGAGGATAGCTTTAGGGCAAAGTTCTCTTTGCTTGGGGCGCCATGGGGACGTGAAGCCAGAGTCATCTGGCGGTTTTCAAGTTTATTCTGTTGCATATGCAATCCTCGTTAAATATTAATCATTTCGGCGGCCGACCAACGTCAATACAAGGTCGGTTACGCGGTTCATACCCAAGTCATGTTGTTGAGGCTGTTTAGGATAAAATCATAGCCCCAATAAGATTAGACCGGTCGTCTAGTCCATATTGGTAAAAAAAGCCCATTCCAGGGCTTAGTGAGTATTTTGCCAGGCTTTATGCCACCAGCAGCTTGCAAGTAAGCTGCATAGCCTGTTTGACCTGCTCATCGTCACGACTGAGTTTGGTTAACAAACTGGCTCCTAACCACAATTGATACAAATTGCTGGCCAGGGCCCGTACATCCTGCTCAGGCAGCGAGCCTTCGCGAATGGCTTCTTCAATGCAAGCCATCAGTCTCCCCATTACTTGCTCGGTACCGGCTTTAAGGGTTAAACGCATGGCCTCAGACAAATCCGCCACCTCGGCACTGAGTTTTACCACTAAACAATCACACCGCCCTTGCGCTGGTGTAAAACGTTGCAGCCACTGAGCAAAATAGTTAAGCAAACGCTGTTTGGCACTGATTTGAGACTGCCCCAGCAACGCTTCCATGTCCTGCATATAAGTGCTGAAGTAATCCTCCAGCAACACCTGCCCGTAGTGCTCTTTGGACTTAAAGTAATGGTAAAACGATCCCTTAGGCACCCCAGCCTGCTGCAATAAGGCACTAAGCCCCACAGAACTAAAGCCTTGCTCGGCTAAAATAATGCGGCCGGTATCCAGCAGATGCTGGCGGGTGTCTTGGTATTTAGTTTTCATGGGCGCCACTTTAAACCAAACTAGACCGGTCGTCTACAACTTTATTGATCGCTGTGAGTTACGTTCTGAATTAGTTTGTAGCCATCCTAAACAGCACCTTCACCAAGGCGATTCAGAAAAGATCAGGCTACTCCCTGGCAAATACCTTACGAAATGCCTCCAGCGCGGCTGGATGATAAATAGACAAGTGAGTCTCATTGGGGAATTCACTATAGCTGGCATGGAAATGGGGCGAGGTATTTAGTATCTGTGCCAGCTGGCGGGTTGGTTCCACTATTCCTTCCTGCTTACTGGCAGCCAAGTGAACCCGAACCTGCTGGCGATTATGTTGTAGCGCCTGTGTCGCTGCATTATCAACCAAAGCGGCGTTGTTCCACCAAAGGCTAGGATCAACAGCAATGTAGGCGCTAAACAAATCGGGCTCCGCTAACATGGTTTCCACTACGAACAACCCGGCCAAAGACTCGCCAACAATAGCTCGCTCCTGAGTTGTGCGAAAATGCTCTTCAACAGCAGGGATAAGTTCATTGCGAATAAAGGCCCTGAACTGAGCAGAACCGCCGACAAGAGCCGAAATCTTCTTATCTTCTTCGTTCGTTGTGGGACCGGTAAGATCGCGCTTTCTGTCGGTGTTCTCAATCCCAACCAAAATAAAGGGGCGGGTAGTCCAGTTCAAAGAACCAATTTGCACCAGGCCTGCGATGTGCAAAAAGTCCTCCTTCAAACCACCGTCTGGCATATATAACACCGGAAAGCGTTGGCTAGATTGCTCAAAATAGGCCTGCGGAAAGTACAGATTAATCCGCCTGGGCTCCCCTAGTATCTGTGACTCCAGAACAAAGCTGATTCCAATATTAAGGGGTTCCATTGCTAACTTTTGTGCTGCTTGAGCACGCATAGGTAGACCAATCTGCAGCAGCGAATACAAAACCAGCATTGCCAGATTCAAATAGAGTTTGTTCATATTCTCTCCTTATGCGCCACGGTCGTTGACCAGGCAGTCCAGGCGGAAGCAGGTAATTCCGCTGTTTTAGCGACCAAGAAATCCAGCAAGGCCGTGACCTTTCTGGCGGTTTTCTTACGGCCGTTAAATACCGCATAAAGCACCAGATCTTCAGGGGTTTTATCCAGGGCCACCTGCCGTAGCAACCCGCTTTGTTGTTCATTAATACAGCTTATCTCTGGCAACATGGCAAAGCCTAAACCGGCGATAGCGGCCTCCTTGGCCAAATGTGCACTGTTTACCCGATAGGCTGAATACACCGGCAAGGTAAAGGTAGCATGTTTGCCATCTTTAAATACCCAGGGCGAACCCTTTAAGGCACTTAAGCTGGTAATACAGGGCAGTTGCTTGAAGTGACTGAGGTTTAACTGGTCACGATAACGTGCCAGCAACGATGGCGCACCTACGATAATGCTTGGCCAGCGGGCGATTTCCCTGGCAACCCAGCCACTGTCTGGCAACGGACCACGGCCATATTGCAACAGCAGATCCACTCCGTCCTGGGGGCCTTGTGTCGGTGCCAGATTGGTATCACAGCTTAAACTCAGCCTGGGATGCAATGCACAAAACTCTGCCAACCACTTGGCTAACAGCGGTAAGTCCGGCATTAACAGCTTAAGGTGCCCGGCAACCTCATCACCCTGCGCGCTAATTTCCATCAAAGCGCTGTCCATGGCATCCAGCATAGGTAACACTTGCTCATACAAGGCGCTACCCGCTTCGGTGGCTGACATTCTGCGGGTGGTGCGCTCAAGCAAGCGCAAGCCTAACACCTCTTCCAGCAGCGCCACATGCCGGCTGACATTGGACGACGGCAGGTTCAGCACAAAAGCCGCCTGCTTAAAGCTTTGCAGCTCAAATACCTGTTTAAAACTAAACAGCCAGGCCAGTTCTATTTTCTCAAGCAGCATTAACCCACCTAATGGGATTATCAAAGCAGATTTTGGCAATTTATCCCATTAACCAAAGGATTAATACTGACTCTCCCATCCATCAGCACAAACAAACTATGCATCATCCTAAACATATCGCCATTATTGGCGCCGGTGTCGCCGGCTTGGCCTTTGCTCTGTTGGCCTCACGCCAGGGGCACAACGTTCAACTGTTTGAACATAAGCCTTTGGGTAAACAAATGGGTGCCGGTGTTACCCTGTGGCCCAACGCCACTTTTGTCTTGGCAAAAATGGGCTTACTAGCAGCGGTGCGAGCCAGAAGTGGTGAGCCCGAATGGATGCGACGCTTAAGCCCGGATAACAGCGAAATGACCGCCTTGCCTATTGCCCAGCTAGACGAGCTTAGCGGCTATCCCAGCCTGACTATTCTGCGTAAGGATCTGATGACGGTATTAATTGATGCCTGCAAAAACACTGATATCCTGTTTCACGATAATTACCATATTGATGAGCATAAGCTGGCTGATTTACGCCAGAATAATGATCTGGTCATAGGAGCAGACGGGCGCATGCAATCAGTTGCCCGTCACTATGTAGCCCCTGATGCCAAGCCTGTCTATCAGGGCTTTGTTAATATCATTGGCATCAGCCACTATCCCAAAGGCACGCTCTGCCCGACAGCCATACTAGATTTTTGTGGCAACGGGCAGCGTTTTGGCATTGTGCCGGTCAGCGACACCATGGCTTACTGGGCTGCAGCCTGGCAAACGCCTAATGGGTCAAGCGACGATCCGGCCTATCAGCTCCCCCAGCTAAAAACGCGCTTTGCCACCTGGCCCATTCCCGTGCAGCAAATGCTGAACTTTGTCACCCCGTCATCCATGCGGCCTATCTTTGTCCATGATCTCGACCCACTGTCCTGTTGGCACCGGGATAATGTCTTGCTGATTGGGGATGCTGCGCACGCTTCACTCCCCACCTCAGGTCAGGGCGCCTGCCAGGCACTGGAAGACGCCTGGCTGTTAGCAAAACATTTATCAGAAACACAGGATACGCAAAACCTGCTGCCACAGTTTCAGTTGGCTCGCCAAAGTAAAACCGGTCAGATACAACAAAGTGGCCGCGTACTGGCAAGCACCATATTTAGCCCGGCCAGCGCCAACACCCAGGCAGGCGTTGTAAAACAGTCATTGCAGGATATCGTCAATGTATGGATGTCAGGTTTGCCAATTAACTGACATTAATGCTCTCTTAGCACTGCACTGTTGACGAAGATTCATGGTGGAAATGTTTGGCTTCCGTGGCAATTAGTAAGCCGCCCAAAAAACATGCTACCTTGAGGTTGGAATTAAAATAGCGCACCAGCCATTAGGATGCCTCGCGTTGCATTACATAAGGAACTCGTTATGCAAATTCCCCCTGATTATTTTCACGCTAATCAACAATTTGAACGTTTTATGCTGGATGCTCGAGATGCAGCAGACCTGCCTACCACTAATATGGCCTGGAATATGGTGGTAGGCGTACTAAATGCATTTAGGGGCCGTCTAACCATTGCAGACGCGCTTCGCTTTGCAAATATACTGCCTCCTGGAATTCGTGCTTTGTTTGTCGCCGACTGGGACGCTGAAGAACCTACCCGAACGTTCACAGACGAAGAAAATCTGCTCGATGAAATTAGAAGTGTACGCAGAGTGCATAACTTCTCCCCCGAGATTGCCCACCAGGCTGTTGCTATAGCGCTACGCAAGAATGTGGATTCACATAAGTTGGATGAATTTCTTAAACAAGTCAGTGTACAGGCTTACCATTTCTGGTTTGTCGATGCTGATACGATGAAAAAATCACTATGCAAGCGCCCTTTGCTAATTCAATGTCGGGATGAATAGGAGCAACATCATGGATAAGTACCTACTCACCAAACAGGACATTGATGACTACCAAGGTGTTCACAAGACCCATTTTCTAAATAAAAACGCACAGCGGGTAAATAAGTCGCTGGGGGATTTAACCGGCCTGAGCGGTTTGGGGTTTCATATTATTGAGGTACAACCAGGTCATGACACCACAGAGTTCCATGTTCATTACTATGAAGATGAGTGCGTTTATATATTGGAAGGTCAGGCCGAGGCCTGGATTGGTGAGCAGCGTCACAATGTCTACCCCGGCGATTTTATCGGTTACCGGGCCGGTGGCAAGCCACATAAGCTGGTCAATAACGGCAGCACAACCTTGAAATGTATAGTGGCAGGTCAGCGCAGCGAGCATGATGTGGCCGACTACCCCCAGCAGCAAAAGCGTATTTATCGCAATAAAGCTATGTCCTGGAATCTGGTGGACATGCAGGCGATCAGCGAGCCTGTGGCGGGTAAGAAAGTATAATTCCCTGCTGGCGTCACCAACTACGTGCTTGGCGACTACCCTGCCATATTCGCCAATAACGCCCTATGGTTTTTAAAATTTAATCCGCAGCGCCGAATAAAGTCGTATAAAGCCTCGGCTTCTCGTTGTTGTGCTGCCAAATCAACGGCGAGCTCCGCTCTTAACGGTGGAAAAACGCCATACCCGGCCAGCATGCAAGCCCATGATTTAGGTTGATAACTGCCCATCAGGTTATGTTTATACATCTCTCCCACAAAGTCGGGGCTGTGTTGCCACAAATACAGGATCTTATTTAAGGTTTCGGAAATATGGGTATTGGCGGCGTTGTCCCGCCAATAGTCGTTATCTTTGCGTTGATTGGCTTTGTAGTGGCAGACAACATAATCGCGGATACCGTCAAATCTGGCGTTAATATCCTGATTAAATTCAGCGGCAAACTGATTGCTGAAATTACCTTGCTGAAAGTACTGCATAAACTGGGCAATAGTATTGAATGACAGGGCAATGGCCGTGGCTTCCAGTGGCTCAATAAAACCCTGAGATAAGCCAACCGCCAAACAGTTTTTATGCCAGTGCTTCGCCACCCGGCCCACTTTCATACGCAGATGCCTGGCATCCACGTCTGCCTCAAGCAGCCCAAGATGCTGTCTTAGCTCAGTTTCTGCCTTATCAGCGTCAATGTAGTCACCGCTATACACATAGCCGTTACCAAACCTATTGGTTAACGGGATTTTCCAGGCCCAGCCGTTTGAAAGGGCGGTAGACTTGGTTTCTACCGGCAAGACTTCCGTGACCGGGCTTGGCATCACCACGGCCGCGTCATTAAACAAGTTATCTTTAAAACTGATAAAGCTGACGCCCAGCGCTTTTTGCAGCAGCAAGGCATGAAAGCCGGAGCAATCAATAAAAAAGTCTGCGTCTAATGTTGTCCCGTCACTGAGCTTAACGGCAGCAAGGTTGCCTTCATGATTTAGCGCCACATCAACCACATTAGCAACAATTTTGTTCACCCCTTGTTTTTGCGCCCGTTTGGCTAAAAACTGCCCCAATAAACCAGAGTCAAAATGGTAGCCATAGGCCACACCGAAGGGAAAAGATTCGGCCGGTAAAGGGCCTAGCTGCTGCCTGGTCAGGTAGGTTTCAAGAAAGTACTTATCGGGGTGTGCATCCACCTGATAGCCCTGCATTCTGGCGCGGATATTGTTAAAAAAGTGCGGCAGGGTAAAGGTATCGTCGGTCTGGGCGGCAAAAGGATGGAAGTAAGATTCAAAGCCAGCAATGTGCGACCAGTTATCAAAGGTAATGCCATTTTTATAGGTGGCATTGCAGTGCGGCATCCATTCCTGATCTGAGACCTTGATGGCATCAAAAAACAGCTTCAAATGCGGCGTACTGCCCTCTCCTACGCCAATAATGCCGATATCTTCTGACTCAACCAGGCTGATATCTACATCCGGCCACTTGCTGACCAGCAGATTAGCCGCCATCCAGCCTGCGGTGCCACCTCCAACAATGAGTATCTTTCTGGGTTTGCTATTTAACATCGCGCCTTACCTGTGCATTATTTTTGTAATTTTTGAATAAAGTAATCTTTCACTGCCCGCACATAGTCAGGCGACATCTCGCCCAGAACATGTTGCTGGTGAGTAGGGATATAAGAGCTGGGATCCACGCCTTGTTTAAATAAATAATGATCGAACATATGGCGCCAGGCCTCTCGTTGCCTGGGCGTTAAATCCCGCATGGCCAGCAACGCCAGGTTCAGGCTGTCTATGGCGCTGGGCGAAACCGCACTGGGGGCCGAAGACCCATTCCACCAGTAATTCATTAGTGCATTAACCTTGTCCAGTGACTCCACATGGTGCCACCACAGCATGGGAATAAAGATGGCATCACCAGGCCCTAACTCCGCGCTAAAGGCTTCGGCCCGAGCTTGCTTAAACAAGGGGTAGCGTTCAAGGTCGGGATTATGCACATCCACCAGGCTGGTGGGAGCGCCGGCCGGGGTAAAGTTAAGGGGACCGGGATACAAATGGCCGGTTTGCGCCGGCGGAAATAAAATAAAACGGCGCCGCCCGGCAACCACACAGGCAAGATTGTCCGAGCCATCATAATGGGTGCTGACAATGCCCTCATTGCCCACCCATAAGCGAGGCGAAAGCTCAGGAAAAAACATGCTGCGGTTTTCATCAACTAAGCCTGGCAAAATGTCATCTATCAGCGCGTTTTGCATGGAGATGGCCGGGTACACCTCTCTGTCCACCAGCTCAAGAAGACGACCCAAAAACAGGTCAATCCGCTCCTCACCGCTTAAGTAATTAACATCGGTCATCTCTTCGTTGTAATAAAAGCGCTTGTTGGCTGACGGTGGGGCCACCACCATCCTGGCTTTCGCTCCCTGATAAAACTTAAGCAGGTAAGCGGTAAAGGCACAGTGCCCCTGACAAGCAGAGGCCACCAGCGGCCAGTGCTGGGCAAATCCTCGAATCACTACCGGCTTTTGCTCAGGCACAATCTGCTCAAAAAACTGCCCGGCACTGAGCGCCGAATACTCTGGTATCAGTTTGTACTCAGTCATAAATGTATCCCTTGATGTGCGCACTGCTGCTGATAATCACTGTTCAACGCGCCGGGCAATGGGCCTGAAGATAGTCATCATGGCTTGGCATTTTCTGTACTTGGCTAAGGATTTGTTGGCGGTTGTCATTTAAGATTCGGGCCAAGTCCTGGGTATTAAACGCATCCAGTAGCGGGTGGTACTTTTGCGGACGCAGTTGCATCCCTTCTAAAATGGCGTACCAACTGTCGCTGCTAAAAAATTGCCCTGGGGTATGTTCTAGCTGCCCGCGCTGTTGAAACACCCGTAGCTTCTCACGCAATGTGTCCGGCACCGGCATTGTCTGGCACCAGCGCCAAAAATCACTATCCTGACGCTTTGAGGTGCAGTAATGCAGGATGATAAAATCGCGAATTTCCTGATAATCCTGGTCAATTTTTTGATTAAAACTCTGCGTGTTGTCGGCATCAAAATCCCTGTCCGGGAAGTGTTTAATAAAGTGCACCAGGGTTTTATACACCAAGTGAATCGCGGTTGATTCGAGTGGCTCTAAAAACCCGCTCGCCAATCCAAGCGCCAGGCAGTTGTTATGCCATATCTTTTTGCGCTTACCTGTTACAAAAGGGATCACTCTGGGCTCATTGAGCCGCTTGCCGCTAACCTGACTGAGTAAGGTATCCAGCGCCTGGTCGTCACTGCAAAACTGACTGGCAAACACATAGCCATTGCCACTGCGATGTTGCAGCGGAATAGTCCATCGCCAGCCGGCATCATGGGCCGTGGCAACGGTATAAGGAGCAGGTGGCGCGACATTTTCGGTTTGTATCGTCACCGCGCGATTACAGGGTAAATAATCCGACCAATCCTGGTAGCCGGTTTGCAGGCTTTGCTCAATAAGCAAACCTTTAAAGCCGGTACAATCGATAAAGAAATCACTCTTAAGCCTGGTGCCATTATCCAGTATCAAGGCGTGGATAAAGACTCTTTGGTCAAGCTCCACCTTATCCACCGTGGCTTCAATGCGCTGCACACCACGTTTTTGGCAAAGTTCGCGCAGAAAACGGGCCACCAGCACGGCATCTAAATGCAGCGCCTGCGCATAGCTGGCCTGCACCCAGTTTTGTGGCTGCTTTGGGCGTAGCATAAAGCGCTGTTGCTGCGCCATCACGGCACCGGGAGAATAGTCCAACCAAGCGGCATCAGAACCATCGGCTCGTGACTTTAACCAGGCCTGATAGAACTCAAAGCCATTGATGTCCTTGCCAGTTCTGCCAAAGGGATGAAAGAAGCGCTCACCCGGTAATAACCAGTCATCAAAGCGTATTCCCAGTTTAAAGCTGGCCGAAGTGGCTTGAATAAAGTCCTTGAGATTGATTTGACTGGCCTGGATAAAATCCATAATGGAGGGAACTGTGGACTCACCCACGCCAATGGTGGGGATATCGGCAGATTCCACCACAGAAATTTGCACACCACTTCCCCTTAATACACTGGAAAGTAATGTAGCGGCCATCCAGCCGGCGGTACCACCGCCCACAATACAGATGGACCTTAAGGCATTTTGCATAATTAAACCCTGTCCAGGCTAATCACTGACGTCAGAGCCTTAGAATGAAATAAACTGCGCAGTATTACTACTGCGCAGTTTTTACACTCCGTCTTTGCAGACGCTATCAGAAGGTTGCGCGAACCGTTAACGCATAACGACGGTCTGTCGTAAAGGTAAAGGCATCGGTCAACCGTCCAGCTTGGTTTTGCTGATACTGGGTTTCAGTATCAGCACCCAGCACATTACTGACCTGCAAACCCACCTTAACGTTTTCGTTAATGGTGTAGAACAAGCTGGCATCCATCATGCCCTGCGCCTTGGAGTAAGCCGGCACAAACTCTTCCGACTCACGCAACGTCAGCAGATAATCCGAACGCCAGGTGTAGGCTAAACGGAAGGAAACATCATCCTTTTCATACATACCGACAATGTTGAGGTTCTGATCGGAATAGCCTTGCAGCGGCAAGCCAGTAAACTGACGGAAGGTATTGCGATTATCGCTAATAGGTACACCCGCGCCATTGAACTGGATTGCCTCGGCGGGACTGGTGTTGGGGTCTTCCAGGCCACTCTGATCAATATAGGTGTAGTTAAACTGCAGACCTAAACCACTCCACAGCCCCGGCAACATATCGTAAAACTGCGAGTAAGACAGTTCAACACCGCGAATCGTGCCTGAGCCCGTGTTATCCGGCCCGTAAGCGGCCACAGGATAGCTGGTGCCACCCACCTCAACCTCGGTGGAGAAATGCTTGCTGCGAATAATGTTCGACAATTTCTTGTGGAACAAACCTACGGTCAGTGAACCTGCCGGAGCAAAATACCACTCGGTGGTTAAATCCAAATTGACCGACTCTTCCGGCTCCAGGAAGGCATTACGCGCATTGGCACTAATTTCAATATTCTGCAGGTCGACAGTGGGATTAGTCAGCTCGTCTTTGGCTTCGTTGGGGTTTTGGTACACCTCTTCGTAGTCCAGACTAAGTACCATCTTATTGGCGGCATCCACCAAACTTGGATAGTACAGGCCTTTTGAAGCGCCGAAACGCACCACCACATCATCGCTAACCCCAAAGCTCAGGTTTAAGCTGGGCAACACAGTTGAATAGTCGGTACCTTCGACGGTGCTGGCAAAGGACTCGCCAGATGCCAGAGCAAAGATACTGGGGTACTGGTTTTGCATCACTTGATACAAAGACCCGGTTTCATCTGTGCCTCGTCTGGCCGTGGCAGGTAAATTAATCCCCCCCGTAGACTCCAGTTGATAATCCACATAGCGCAGACCAAAGTTACCTTTAACCGGGATATCCCCCATCTCCACATCAAAGTCAGCCCGCACATAAAACTCGGTGCGCTCCGTTTGACTTGAACTGATATGGCGAGGCGCAAAATGGCTATATGAACGGTCAGCCAAATCTTCATAAGGCTGGGCACAACCACCGCTGCCATCCATCGCATTACCTTGTGCACTCCAACTGCCACAACCGTCACGCAGAGTCTGCGAGTAGTTTTCGGCCAGATCCATGCGTGGGAACAGGAAGCTGTTGTATGGGCCGATTAAGGTATTGCCGTTGTAATGATCGGCAAAGCTGATGCGATCATACAGCTCAGGCACCACTTGCGGTGAGGCGTTGTAGGACGCTTGTGCGTTCCATGGCGTACCCAGCGCCTGCCAACCTTCGTAATCCGTATCACGTACAGTCAGCTCTTTCTCGGAATAGTAGAGTCCGGTCTTAATCGCCGTAAAGGCGCCATCCAACTCATATTTGAAATCCAGTTGGTAGGTATCGGCGTTGGCTTCGTTATGCTCTTCCTGTTGCATACCGCTGGCAATACGCAAAATTGGATTGGTATTGGCTTCCACATCGGCCGGATTCGACGTATTGGGGTTCAAGAACTCGATTGTGGGAGTAGACCCCCTCAAGTCCATAAAGAATGGCGCGTATTCTTTAGTCTGGTTACCGTTAATGCGCGAAGTCACAGAGTTGTTATGTACAATCTGCTCAGAATCCACATGCTGGTAGTCAGCATTAATGGTTAAGCGGTCGGTTGCTTTAAAGACTAAGTTAAAGGACGTATCTTTAACCGTATTCTCATTAAAGTTATAACGTGAACGGAACTGCAACGGCAATTCAGGCTCATTAGAACGCCCAATACCAGAGGTCAGATAGCCGTTCTCATCCACAGTTAATGGACGCCCTTCATCCGCACCATCAAACCACTGAATAGCGTTTGGTGCATAAGGCAGGAAACCACGGTCGCCCGACGCTATGACATGCTCGCGCCATACCAAGGAGGCTTTAGAATTTATATGCTCTAGGGTGGCGGTAATTCTCTCGTCCGTACTCTGCCACTGTAATGAGGCAGTAAAGCCACGACGTTTACGATCATTCTCAGCCGACGACATGGTGTAACTTGCCGGGGCATACCAGGTCACGCCATCGGGTTGCCCTTCAAGGGCTTCGCCTTCAAATTCGGGAATATAAGCGGCCTGATCGGCATCGGTGTATTGCACGGTATCTTCAAGGCCCGCTCCACAGGCACGCCAGTCAGAGGCGCCGGGGATGCAGGGGTTGGAGTACATACCAGACACCACCCCAGGGCTTGGCGTTCCCCATTCGTCATAAGAAAAGGTATCGACTGGGCCTCGGCTGTGGTAATTACCCAGGCCAAAACCATCACCGCGGGTTCTGTACTCTGAATCAGACGCCGCCACCAGCAAACCAAATTTACCGGAATCGGTATCCCAGTTATCCGAGAACAGAGCACTAAAGGACGGGGTCGTCTCTTCGCGGTAATCACCGTAGTTGGCTTGAGCACTCACGGCCACCAAACGATTGTCAGAATCAAAGGGTTTACGGGTAACCAGATTAACCGTACCGGCAATCCCCCCGGAAATAAGATCAGCGGTTTGGTTTTTCACCACTTCCACCGCGCCTAATAATTCAGCAGGAAAATCTTCATAGCTAAGGCCGCCATAAGGGTTGGCGCTAAAACTATCGCGACCATTGATTTCACTGCGCACGCGATCCAAACCCCGTACTAATACACTGGTACCTTCATCGGCATAGTGTTTGGGATCGTTGGAGGAGGCAAAGCGTTCAATGGTCACCCCAGGAATACGCTGTAAGGCTTCGGTAACCGACTTATCGGGCAGTGCCCCAATATCAGAAGCTGTAATCGCGTCTTTAACCGTGTCGGCATAGCGCTTAAGGTTCTGCGCGGAATTCAGGCTTTGACGAATACCACGAACTTCGATGACTTCGGTTGGCTCCTCAATCATCTGCTCCGTTGTGGCGGCTTCCTGAGCTAAAACCGATGTGGACAGTGAGCAGGTGATCGCTGCAGATACCGCGAGCACCAGACGCTTTTTCTGGAATGTATTAGACATATTTTACCCTCTGTGTGTTTCTTATAATGCTGGCTATTGCCACTACCCCTAACCTCAGCTCTCGATGCCAATACCTGTCTCGCTGTTCTCAGCAATATGACAACGCTGTCATTTTGCTACCAACGAAAACAGTGACACCTCAACAAAGTCATTCACCCTGCGCCCCCAACAGCAACAAATAGGTGAATGGCTGTGTCTTCTCTGAATCATCAAAAGCTTGCACTACGTCACTTGCCAGAGGCTTCCCTGTGACTTTGAAGTTAAAAAATAACCTATAAAAATATTTCTTTAAGTTATTTTTTAACATTATGTAACATTAAGCGGTTATTAAAGCAACGCATTTGGTCGCAATACAGTGCGGCAGGCTGGTGGTTTTTCACACGGCTAAAGGGCTCAGTAAACAGCTCGGTTAGGCAGAATTGGGCACAATGATAATGACAATCAAAATGAATAGCGGGTATCTGGATAGTTCCAACTGCCTAGCGTACCTACCTGGTATGGCAGTTGTTTGGCCTTGGTGTCACGGGGCAGGAACGAAATATCTCCGCCCACAGAAGAAAGAAAGCCACCCGCCAGCGGCAGATGGCTTAAATAAGCCTGCGATCAAGCAGGTAAGCGTCCGGCAAACTGACGCACAAACTGCCCGTTTGGCGCGTCCACTTTCAGGTCATAGCCTCGGTCAGCATCCAGATGCAGGCTCAGTGATTGCCCTTTGCCCAGCAACTTCACGTCGACTTCCTGGCCCTGCCGATAACGTAACTCCTGTCCCTGATTTACCAACTGCAAACCTTGGCGGGTACGTTCCAGGCTGGCACTAGCGGTATCATCCTGCAGCCCCTTAAAGCGGCGATGGAAACCTTCGGGCCCCATAAGCTGCAAATCATAGTGGCCTTGTTGTAAAGGCCACTCGGCCCGCAGCCGGCCTTTAGCCGCTAGCGTATAGCGCTTGGGGATCGCGGTTAAGTTCAGTCTGTCGTATACCTGCAAGACCACTGCCCGTTGGCTGAGGTTTTGCATTTGCACCACCACCTTGCCATCCTTCACGCTGCAATCGGCATTCAGGTCATAAAGACAAGGCCGGTGCGGCTTATGGCCGGGTAACTGGGCAATTTCACTTAGCTCAGAAGGAATGGGGGGCACGGTGCGCTCTTTAAATTCGGCGGCGCGCAGCGCATCCTGATAAGGGGCAGGTAAATGCGGGAAACTGGCCTTATTGGGATTGGCAAAATCAAAGGCACTGAGAAAGTCCCCACAAACCGCCCGTCGCCAGGGGCTGATATTCGGCTCCATCACCCCAAAACGGGTTTCCAGAAAGCGGATTACCGAGGTGTGATCCATCACTTCGGAGCAAACATAGCCACCACGACTCCAGGGGGATACCACATAGGCGGGCACACGCGGCCCTAATCCATAAGGCCTGCCTCGCAATTCCGGCCGATCCAGTTTGGTATTGGCCTTATCTGCGTGCAGATGGTATTCCCCAGAGGTAGAAATTTGTGAGTGACCGGCAAAGCCCCCTTCCACCGTTGTGTCGGGTGAAGGCGGTGCTGGCGGCGGCATATGATCGAAAAAGCCGTCATTTTCATCAAACATGATAAACAATACGGTTTTGGCCCACACATCCGGGTTGGCCGTCAGGGCGTCCAGCATATCCGCAGTGTACGCCGCGCCTTGGGCAGGACTGGATGGACCGGGGTGTTCAGAACCTTCGGCGGTGGCAATCACATAAGACACCGCCGGCAACTTATCGGCCAGTACATCTTCTTTCAGTCTGTCCAGCGCGCGGGTACTCAGCGCGCGTTTCAACAGTTCCGCATCGGCCCCTTCCCGTTTGGTATAGGCATCGCGATAAGCCTTAAAGCCAACCAGAGGGTTATCGGTAAAGTTATCCCCCATATCCTGGTAAATGGTCCAATCGATACCTGCCGCTTGTAAACGTTCGGGATATGTCGTCCAGTGGTAAGCGTCTTGCGGGCCGCCGCGTTCAGGCAGATTGTCATGGGAATTTCCCACCGCAGGCCCACCAAACTGAGCATGGCCGTCGTTGCAGCCCGTCCACAGGTACAAGCGATTGGGGTTGGTCCCCGCATGCATGGAGCAATGGTAGGCATCGCACAAGGTGAAGGCATCGGCCAGGGCAAACTGAAATGGAATATCCTGTTGTTCAAAGTAGCCCATGGCATGCATATGTTTGGCATCCGGCCATTGGTCCATTCTGCCGTGATCCCAGGCAAACTGGGCATCGGTCCAGGAATGCGGCGTCCCTTCCACCCGCATATGGGCAAAGGTCTGGCGGGTATTCAAGGCAAAGGGAGAAATAAGCCTGGGGCCAGCCTGGCTGGTATTCAGTTGAGTAAAGACATTACGCTCCGCCATGGTCTCCAGAGGCTTGACCGGTGCCGGGTAAGGGTCAGAAAAGCCACGTACCCCTGGCATAGTGCCAAAATAATGATCGAAAGAGCGGTTTTCCTGCATCAGGATAACCACATGCTCCACATCTTCAATGGTGCCGCTTTTCACCCGCGCCGGGATACTCAATGCCTTAACTATCTGTGGGTAGGCCATTGCCAGCCCTGCAACCCCACTGCCGGCTAAAAACTGCCGCCGACTAATACCACTCATAACAAACTCCTGTGTGCGTCCGGCAAACAAACAGCCAGACTGAAAAAACAAAAACGGGCCGCCACTGAAAAATCAGTGGCGGCCCTGCCATTGGCTCAGCGTTAGAAATCCGCGCTAATGGACAAGCTGACGGTGCGCGGGGCGGACGGGAATACCGAGCCACTGTACACGCCGCTGATAAACTCCTGGTCAAACAGGTTGTTTACATTCAAACGGGCCGACAAGCCTTTCAGGCTGGGGGCGATATTGACCAGATCCATACCCACATACAGATCCGATACGGTATAGGATGGCGCCACTTCGGCATTGTCGTAGTTAATGTATCGGTCCCCCACATAACGCAGCGACATACCGGCACTGAGCACCTCGCCCATATAATCGGCGGCCAGTGCATACTGGGTTTTCGGCGCACCATGTACGCGGTTGCCGGCCACCACGCCCGCTTCTTCATCCAGCGCGGCAGAGCCTGTACCTACAAAAGTTGCATCGTTGTAGGTATAAGAGCCGGACAAACTGAAGCCATTGCCCACATTGTACGAGGCCATTATTTCCAAACCATTACTGTCTATACCACCCAGGTTGTAATACACCCCGTCTACTTGGCTGAGATAGTCGATGCCTGTTACGGCACCGTCTTCGATAAACACAATACGGTTTTCAAAGGCGATATCGTAGTAAGTGGCGGCAAACTGCAAATCACGCCCTTCGTAACGTAGACCGACTTCAATGTTTTCCGCGGTCTCAGGTTCAATGCGAGACAACTCTTCAGCGCTGGAGCCACCAACCCGATCTTTGCTGATGGCGGAGAAGTTTTCCGAATAGCCAGCAAACACTTCCAGGCCGTCAAACGGGGTAATGTAGTTCACACCAAAGGAAAACAGCGGATCCGAGCTGGACGAATGCGACACCGCTTCATCGGTGCCAAGAGGTTGGTGATAATCTGTGTCTACCTTGAACTTCTTCAAGCCCAAACGGGCGGTGAAGTTACCCATGTGGGCCACTTCTTCCAGGTAGTACATGGTTTCGTCAATTTCATATTCACTGATGTACTGCACCCAGTAAGGCTTTTTATCAAAGGCCGGACCAACCAGTACATTACTGATCTTGTGCCAGTCGCGGGTACTGGACGATTCACCATCTTCAAACCAAATGCCGCCACGCAGGCTGTGTTCTATACTGCCGGTGGTAAAGTGGTAAGCCAGATCAGCCGTCAGGCCGAGTCGGTCGTTGGTGTAATGGGTATGGCGATAAGACATAACCGGCAGCACATTGTCGGCATAACAAGCCGGATCATTATTTTTGTTAAAGCCGATAGTGGGCACACAGCTGTCATTGGGGACTGCGGCACTGCCATCCGGATTCACAAAATAGAAACGGTCAATCTGCGCACCGCCAAACTGCGTTTCCCCGCCCAAAAACTCAGACTGGGGCTCGCCTTCACCGTCGTCTTTAATATTCACCAGATAAGGTGGCACCCAGTCACCACGGCCTTTCATACGGTGCTTGTATACCGAGGTTTGAAAATCCCAGTCACCAAAGTCTTTTTCCACTTTGGCATAGGCAAAGGTGTTTTCACGCAGCGCACGCCAGCCATCACGATAGTATTCGTTCACCGCAGGAACATCCGTCCAGGTCATATGCAGTGAATCGTTGCGCGGATTATTGTTGTAGTCTTCCAGCGACATGGTCTCAAACTCATGTTCATTGGCGTCGTTATAAGAGATAAAACCGGTTAGCTTATAGCCGTCAATGTCAGAGATGATCTTGGCCATGCCGTAGTCACGGGTTACTTCGGCGGCGTTGTTTATCCAGTCTTTGACCGAAGAAGAAGACGCACTGATAAAGGCATGGGTGTTAGCAGCAATTTCACCGGTGTCGTAGCGGAAATAATATTTACGCGCATCCTGGTCACCAAAGGCCGTTACCAAGCGCATGGCCTGCTCATCAAGTGGATCGCGAGTGATAAAGTTCAGCGTGCCTCCCAAAGCTTCGTTAGAGCGAGAGCTGATATCGGCAGTGCCCTGCCCTACTTCTACGGTTTCCAGTTCCAATACATCAATATAGCGGTTAGCCTTACTGCCGCCGCCGTAACTGGAACCGCCATTGGGCAAACCGTCAATCGTCGTACCGATTTGGTTGGCACCGCCACCGGTATTAAAGCCGCGCATAAAAATAGCCGTCAACCAATCCGAGGCACCAAAGTAGTCCCCCTGAGTAACCAGCACGCCCGGCAACTCATTGAGTACATCATTGACCGAGGCTACCGCGGCCTGACGTTCAATCATGGTTTCTGATACATGGGATGTCGCAAAGGTCTGCTTTTGTCCTACCACAACAATTTCGTCAATACTGGCATTGTTAGCATTGTCTGCATTTTCTTCTGCCAAGGCAGCCTGGCTGATACCCAGCGCCAAGGCTGATAAAGCAAAGCCTTTCAGGTTAATGTGCATCTGTATTCCTTAAGTGATTGTGAATGTCCGGGGCAAAGTTTTAACAACCAAAGATGACAAAAACATGATGCTTTTATTGCTTCGCATTGTTTTGCGTTGTTTTTTGTTGGCTTTTATCGTGCTATAAAAGAGGTAACTTATCGCTGACTCGGGAGCCCCCATGACCACGGCAGAACGCTTAATCGAAGTAATGAACATTTTGCGACTGGAACAGTCCTGTTCGGTCAGTGAGCTGTCCAGTCGTTTGAATGTCACCATGGAAACCATACGCCGGGACATTCGTCATCTTGAGCGTGACGGCAATGTGGTTAAGCTGCATGGCAGCGTAAGACTGCCAGACGCCTTGCTTGAGCCCAGCTACAAGAAGCGCATCAACATGAATGCGGCACAGAAACAGGCCATTGGTGCACGGGCGGCCGACTTAGTGCAGGACCGCATGACGGTATTTATTGACTGCGGTTCCACCAGCTACTGGCTGGCCCGCACCTTAAATAATGTTCGTGGTTTGCAAGTGGTCACCAACTCGCTGGATATTACCAATGAGGTACTGGGGCGTCAGGACTGGCGCTGCGTATTTGTTGGCGGCCAGATGGATACCGATTACCGCGCGGCCTTGGATCAGGAAGCCGTAAATCAGGCCCGGCGTTTTATACCGGATTTGTTGTTTATGTCCATCAGCGCGGTGGATGCTGAGCGGGGCTTTTTGGATTTAAATCTGCAAGAAGCCGACTTTAAACGCGCTTTGCTCAGCAATGCACGAAAAAAGATCATTCTGGCCGATGCCACTAAATTCAGTAAGGCCGGGGCTATCCTCACCGCCCATTTCCAGGACATTGATATACTGGTCTGCGATCAGATGCCGCAAGGCGAGCTTGCCGACGCCTTAAGCCAAGCCGGGGTTGAGATCATGGTTGCATCAAAGCAATTGTAAATACCCGGTTACATGATGCGGGTTGCGCATAGCGCAGTGAGCTGTTTCAATTCTCTCCCAATAAGCCAAAATAACTGGCTGATCTCGCTAACTTTATTTCAAGGAACAGCGACTCGCTGACGCTGTTTTAGCGTCAGGCACCTGAAGGAAAAAAGATGAAAAAAACCACTCTGGCCCTGTTATTGGGCTCACTTTCTACCCTGGCCGCCGCCCCGGCACTGGCCGGTACCAAAATGCTGCAATCTCCCACTATCAGCAGCCAGCATATTGCCTTTGTGTACGCCGGTGATATTTACCGCGCCGATAAAAAAGGCCAAAGCGTCACCCGTCTGACCAGCCATGCAGCAGAAGAAAATCAGCCGCATTTTTCCCCGGATGGCAAATGGCTGGCTTATACCGGCGCCTATGACAACAATCAGGACGTGTATATTATTCCCACCCAGGGCGGTCAGCCGCAGCGCCTGACCTGGCATGCAGGCAGGGATGAAGTGGTTGGCTGGTCCAAAGACGGCAAGGCGGTGCTATTTACCTCTTACCGTGAAACGGCCAATGGCCGCACCGGCCAGCTTTATCAGGTGAGTGTCGAAGGCGGTCTGCCAGAGCAGATTATGCGCGCTACCGTGGCTGATGGCGATTTATCCGCCGATGGCCGCTATTTGGCTTATACGCCCCATAAACCCGCGCACCGAGACAGCAGCGGCTGGCGTAACCACCGTGGCGGCACCACCCCGCCGGTATGGATTTACGACCTTAAACGCAACAGCTACGAAGAAGTCCCTCACGGCAATTTCAGTGACACTAACCCCCTATGGGTCGGTGACAAGGTCTATTTCCTGTCTGATCGCAATAGGAGCCGCCAATTGTTTGCCTTTAACAAAGGCAAACTCAATCAGGTTACCGACAACACCCAGTGGGACATTACCAGCGCCGATGCCCACGGCGATGAGGTTATTTATGCACAGGGCGGTGAGCTCTATGTGCTGGACAGCAAAAAAGGCCGCAGCACTAAGCTGGATATCAGCCTGAATGTAGACTTGCCGCAGTGGCGCGCCGAGTGGAAAGACGCTATGCCGTCGATGACCAACGCGGTGCTTTCTGCCACCGGCAAGCGGGTACTGATCAGCGCCAGGGGTGAGATTTTCAGCGTACCGGTAGAAGACGGTGCCAGCAAAAACCTGACCACCAGCAGCGGTAAGAACGAGCGTGACGGTCTGTGGTCACCCAGCGGTGAAGAACTGGTGTATATCACAGATGAAAAAGGTCAGTACCAAATCGTGGTAGCCGACCAGTTTGGCCAGGAGAAGCGCCGTTTCGCCGCTACCGACAAGCCTGCCGATGTGTATCTTCGTCATATCAGCGGTGACGGCAAACATCTTATCTTCAGTGACTCCCGCCAAAAGCTGTGGTTAATGGCGCTGGACTCAGGCAAGAAAACCGAGGTGATGGAAGATATCGCCATGCTGGGTTTTGACAGTGCGGTGTCTCAAGACGGTCGCCTGCTCGCCTATACCAAACGCAACACCAACTATCTTGCCGACCTTTATCTGTACGAGATTGAAACAGGTAAACACCACAAAATCACAGACGGTATGAGCAACAGTGCGCTGCCCGCTTTCAGCCCAGATGGTAACTACCTGTACTTTGCATCTTCTACTAATAGCGGCCCAACGGCCTTCTTCCTGGATATGAGCACCCAGGAAAAACCGCAGCGTTTCGGCCTGTATGCCGTGGTTTTGGATAAGCAGGGTAAATCGCCACTGCTGCCCAAACTGGCCGATGAAGAGGCCAGAGCGAACGACAGCGATAAGGATAAAGACGCCAAGGATGATAAAGATAAAAAGGACGACAAGGATAAAGCCAGTAAAGCCGCTGACCTCGATGGCGTAGCGCAGCGTGTGGTGGCCCTGCCGGTAGATAAACGTTTCTACACTAAGCTGGCGGTAGGCAGTGACAACAACCTGTATTTTGTCGAACACAGCCAGGCCGGTGCCGCGGTACAAGCCAGCGGCAACCCTGAGCGTGACGCCGATCTTAAGCGTTTTAATCTGGAAAAACGCGAAGTGCAGGACGTAGAAAAGCAGATATTTGATATCAGCACCTCCGCTGACGGTAAAGTCCTGCTGCTGACCGGCAAAGGCAACAAGCTCAGCACCGCCAAAATCGGTGACAGCATCAAGGCCACGCCACTTAAAACCGACGGCGTACAGGCGCTTATCGACCCAAGACAGGAATGGGCGCAAATTTTTGCCGAAGCCTGGCGTAATGAGCGCGACTATTTCTACGATGCCAATATGCATGGCCTGAACTGGCAAAAGGTTTATGAGCAATTCCTGCCGCTACTTAAGGATGTAGGACGCCGTGAAGACCTAAACTGGCTGATCCGCGAGATGATCGCGCAAATGGAAGTTGGTCATAACGTGGTATATGGCGGCGACGGTCACAAAGAAAAACCGGTGAAAGTCGGCATGCTGGGGGCGGATTTCAAGATTGAAAAAGGCCAGTACAAGATTGCCCGTATCTTTACCGGCGAGCGCTGGAATCCTGAATTACATGCACCACTGGCAGTGCCCGGCATTGATATTCAGGAAGGTGACACCCTGCACGCCATTGACGGCCAGCCACTGTCTGGCAAAGACAATATCTATCAGTTGTTAACCGGCAAGGCCAAAACCCAGGTACGTCTGTTGGTTAGCCGCAATGGTAAAGAAAAAGACGCCAAAACTGTGGTAGTGGAAACTCTCGACGGTGACCGCAAACTGCGCCACTGGCACTGGGTTGAACAAAACCGCCAGTATGTGTCGGAGAAAACCAATGGCAAGGCCGGTTATGTGTATCTACCCAACACCGCCGGTGCTGGTTACACCAACTTTAACCGCATGTTCTACGCCCAGGCGGACAAACCTGCCATGGTGATTGATGAGCGCAGTAACAGTGGCGGTCAGGCCGCTAACTACATTACCGATGTGCTGTCACGTCAGTACCTGGCCGGATGGAAATACCGCTCAGGCAGTATGGTGCTAAGCACCCCGGCCACCGCCGTCTATGGCCCCAAAGTGATGCTGATTGACCAGGATGCGGGCTCCGGTGGTGACTTCCTGCCTTACAGTTTTAAACGTATGAAGCTGGGTAAAACCATAGGAAAAACTACCTGGGGTGGCCTGATTGGCGTCTCTGCTAACCGTAACTTTGTCGACGGCGGACGCTTAAATGTACCGCACTTCCGCTTCTTTACCCCCGAACATGAATGGCGGGTAGAAAACGAAGGGGTAGCACCGGATATTGATGTGGAACTGGATCCTGTGGCCGTTAACCGCGGCGAAGACCCGCAGTTGCAGCGCGCCATTGCCGAAGTGCTAAAAGATCTGGAAGGCTACAAACCAGTGCGCTTTAACCAGGCACCGGCCATGCCTAAGGAATTGGGTAAGTAAGAGTTGGTTGGCCGATGAGGGTGTTTGAATTATCGGCATAACTACTGAAAAAAGCTGCAACTTAGGTTGCAGCTTTTTTGTTGGTTTACGCGGTTTATATTTGAGTTCGCAAGGATTTAGTTACACGACTTCCTTGTCTTGTATGACACAACTTCCATAACGCACCAGCTCCATTTACAACAGGCATCCCGCCTGTTGCCTTTCAGACCAGTTAAAGCTGTCCAATCTGGTTCCAGACCGCCCCGCTAATGGAAATTAAATATGTTTCACCACAAAGGACGCGAAGTGCGCAAAGTACAATACCGGTTGTCCACTCTTCGTGTTCTTCTGAGCTTCGTGGTAGAGAAATAATTACTTGTGAATGCAGGGGATCGAAGCGGCTTGAGCCGCTTAAGGGGTGGCTTCTGGTTGATATTTGTAGGCTAACATCTGCTTTATGCCTTGAATTCAACTGGTGAATGCAATAATGGTCTTGTCACCGCCCAATTCTCTCAAACTGTTTCAACAACTACGACCCCTTGATCATTAGATGCTAACTTTCTTAAAAAGGAAATACGGTCTCCATTGGCCAATGGCTATATACTGAATGACACATATAAATATAAAAGAAGACATTGAAATCATGAGACTTAATTCAATAGGGTCTACCAAATATGGCTTAGTCATATGGTCATTAAAATAGATTACAGCATAGTCCAAGTCATTATTTAAATACGCTGTGGTCGTATGGGATATTATTGGATAAACAAAATAAGAAAGGACTAACAGGGTAAAAATATGATGTACGGCTATTAAAGCTTTAAAAAATCTATATTTCATATCAACCTTTTCAAAGTTTAAACTAAGATGTATACCCACCTAACGCCTTGCTCACCGGAAAATTGGGAGCGAAGCGAGTAATTTTTCCGAGTGCAGCAACTTGTTAGGAACCCACTGCGTTAAGCAATGACTTCTGCAATTGACCCAATATTTCAAATTCGCTTGGTTTGAAATTTCTCTTTAATGACCTCATAAGATCATCGCCATTTCTACAACCAGCTTTCGGGGCTAACTTATTCAAAAGTTCTTTTCCAGGAAGTAGCAGAAGCGCAGTAGTGATATCTCTGGTTTGAATAGCTGAGTCAACTCTTTCTATTTCTTCCTCAAGCAGGCGTTGCAGGGTTTCTACGCTACATACTTCTGTAGCTTTTTTTATCTCATCTTCGGCTGCACCTTTCAATTCTTCTATTAACTGTTCTGTACTGTCTGATTTGGCAAGGACCTTTTTAGTTAAGCTGACACCGAGTGTTATTTTTGACTTAAAAAATACTCGTTTAGCAGCAACGCTAAGCTTTGAGGCTTCAAGATTGGAAAAAATATGATCTTCCACATCCTCTGATGTCAACTCATTTTCTTGAGAACCTATACGATTTCCAACAGCAACGATTACTTCTGGTATACAAAGGAATGATTCGGCTTCATGAAAAGGCAGTGGTACAACGCCCTGATTCTCTAGGTTTTCGAGATATTCCCGCGATCGGAAATCGGAGTCTATTACGCCTACAAGTGATATCTTTGTCGATATTTTTGACCATAACCCTGACTTCCCAACTATATCAATTACGTCCGTGCATCCACCGCCGGGATAAATTTCTATTGAGCTATCTTCAGTTAACCACCGATAGAATATTGAATCGTAAGATTTGTCATGGCCTTCAGTCACGACAACCTTATTAGTAGAAAGTATTCCAGGAAGGCCACCCAAGAAAGCTGAAAGCTCAACTCTTTCAAGATCTTCAAAACTGTCAATGCGGGCTATTTTGTCTGCGTCATCACTCAAAACATATACAGTATTGACATTCTCTCTAAGTGAAAAGTTAATGCTGTGTGAAGCGTAGATAAATATTTTTTCAGGGTATTCATTCTCTATGAGAGTCCAAATTCTCTCCGCAAGCTCTGGGTGTAGATTCAACTCTGGTTCATCAACAATAATGATTTGGTGATCTTCATTTAGCCCTATAAAGTCAGCAAGAATTGAAAACACTTGCTTTTCCCCGTCTGAAAATTGAGATGGACTATATTGGACTCCATTTTTGGTAGCTATTAATTTCCTAGCTTCTGTATTAAATGTAAGTTCAATAAGTGGGAATATTTCATTGAACATCTCAAACATTTTGTCCAATGGTGGCTGACTACGAGTCGGACAGTCTCCTTTTGAGCCTGACTCAACCCATTCCTCAACAGCATCTGAATGTCTAGATTTTTCTTCCTGCCCTTGTTTATCCAATACGATTAACGCATCAAAAACCCTATCCGCTAATGATGACTTTCTCTTATTTTCGTGTTGAGACTTTGCTTGATCGAGGCGATCATATTGCTGGAAGTTTTGCCTATTCAACTGAAGTGTATCGTTGATCTTTATTGTTCGGCCACCTTCAACATAGACCAAGTTATTCTGGCCTTGATTGACGAAATGCTGCCGAATTTCATTTAAAAAAGTTGATTTTCCAACACCGTTTGCACCAAGGAAAACGTTTACAGCTGAAAACTCAAACTCAAATCCATCGTATTTTTGTGAAATGTACTTCATTGTATGTTTTCCATATGGTTCCTAACAGTTTAATAGACGGAACTATTCCGTGTTTAAACACGGATAAGTTCCGTACTTTTGCATGCTCATTTTGTAGCATGCTCTGTGGCCCTTGCCTAGCATGAGTTTGGAGGTTGCACCAAATTGGTGCCGGGAAAAAGCGGACTTGTTCCGTACCATTGCTGTTATACGGGTCCTTGCTTCAATCTGTGTAAATGAACAGTTATTTGTGGGGTGTTTTATGGCTGGAGCAAGGGGTCGTGCTTGTTGAAGTAGTTTGAGAGAATTGGGTGGTGACAAGACCGTTATTGGCAGAAGTAGACATTAACCGCGAAAAACATCAAACAGTTGTCCCCCCCTTAAGCGGCCCTAGCCGCTTTGACCCCCGCTTAAAATTCCCGGTCGGTTCAGGGCGCTGCTAAAAGGTGGGCAATTTGCTGGGAGCAAATTGAGTGAAAGACGCGTCTGGAACGTCGTTTTCACGACCGCCTTTTAGTAGTGTTCTGGACTGATGTTGTTGGGAATCCTGCGGGCGTATTTCTTTTGGTTACTTTGATTTGTACGAGCAAAGAAAAGTAACTGGCGCGCAAAGGACTGCGTGTCATAAAGAACAAGGACGTTAATAAACGCCAAAGCCGAGGGCACTATTGTGCTGCTCGGCTTACCTTCTTCGTTATCCATCTAATACGCTTTGGCGTTTACGCCAAACAGCAATCATTTAAGCGTGCGTGGCACCGCTTCGGATTGATACATAGATATCTGATGATGGTCAGGGTCGGCAATTTCTGCTGACCAGCCACCGGGGGCATGGCTCACCGGCGTGACTATAGTGACGCCTTTTTCTGATAGCGCGGCAACCACATCGTCGATACCGCCATCGGGCAGGTCAAACACAATAATGGGTGTGTTTCCTGGTCGTGATTCCTGTTTAAAGAACAGTAGTTCCACCTCATTGGCCGTTTGCGCTATTAACCAGTCACCGTCTTCACCTTCCATTCTTTGAATCGCCAGCCCCAGCGCATCGCGGTAGAAGGCTTCGGTCTTATCAATGTCGTTTACGTAATAACAGATAGCGCCAAGCTTACTTTGACCAAACATTGTCTTTTTCCTTTTTTTGGGTTGATATCATCCTAGGTTGCCGCCAAGGGCCGTTTTGTGAGCTGAGCATAAAAAGATGTCCGTCCGGGTCGTGACTGCCAAGCATGGCATGCTCCCTACAAGGCAACTTGAGTAATGCCTGACGTATGCGGCCAAACGCCAGCCCCTCTTTTAAACCTTTAAGTTCAAGTACATGACTGCCGTCGAACTGACGCCAGCGCCGTTTAATTTGCACTATGCGTTGGCGAAGGGCCGCATCTGACACACGCATAAGCCAGGTTATCTCAGCTTTAGTATGCCCGGTTAAGGCCAACAGCGCGGTCGTTTTAAGGCTTGGCGGTAATGTGCTGACAAAAGAGGTGGTTGATGCTTCGCTTTGTGTTTGGTCATCAGTTAAATAGGCAAATGAGGCTTCCCGCTTTCGCCGTCTTATGGCCGTGCGGGCATGAAAGGCAGACTGATTTCGAATAGCGCCAACTAACCAGCGGCGGTTATCAACACAGGCCATATCCGTTCGACCTGTTTCGATGGCGGCAAGCAGTGCGGTCTGAAGCAGATCCTCGGCTTCATCGGTATGCCATGCCAGCTTATGGGCATACCGCAGAAGCTCGATATAGTGTTTATCTTTTCTTATCACAAATGAACTCCCCCTATCCCAGGGTTCTGCCGCGCTATTTGGCAAACGCAGAGATAAACTGTCCTTGTTTGATTTAACTGCCTCTATGGCATTGATTTAGCCAGACGGCGCAAAAACGATCAATAGCATCTTAGAGAAATGCCCCTGCGCCATCACTCTTATTCTTGACCTAAGAGAAACTGCTTCAGCCTTCCTGAATGTAAAGGTGATGATCGCAAACCGGAACTGGCTTGCTCGATTTCAGTGAACCAGACATCTTGCGCTTTCAACTGCCAGGTTGAGTCAGCAAGCCCCTTCGTGAACTTCGCGTTCTTCGTGTTTAAGGAGCCTTAAAATACTAGCCTCACCAAGAAGATCATTAGAGTCAGAAAAAATTTATCCAATGCCACTGCGTGTACACACTTACCTAAATACAACCGACTCTGTCTTTCCCTTTCCTTGAGGGCGAAGCTAATAGCCGGGAGCAGGCTTACACAATTTCAGCTACAGAATGCGGGGTTCGCAGTTTTGTCATGCGCTAACAGTCTAAACTTCCCCCTCATAGCTCTTGCATAAGTTGAATATAGTTTCCGCATGTATCATCAAGTACAGCAATCATGACAGGTCCAGCTTGTCTTGGTGCAATGGAAAACTGCACGCCCAGATTACAGAGCCTTTGGTACTCTTTTCCGATGTCATCAACAGCGAAGGAAGTCCATGGAATCCCCGCCTCCTTTAAGCTTCGCTGATAAAGTTTTGCCGGTTCGAAAGCCATAGGCTCCAGCAAAAGCTCGACACCAGATTGTTCGCCTGGCGATACAACGGTCAACCATTTGTGCTCTCCCAAGGGGATATCTTTTTTCTTGATAAAGCCCAAAATCTTGGTGTAAAAATCTAGCGCTTTGCCTTGGTCTTCAACGGGAACACTGGTTACGTATATTTTGATCATATCTTTCAACCCTCTGTTACTCTGAGAACGCTTTAAGACTAATCAGAATTAGCGCGGGATACTTATTCTAGATTGCTATTGTGAAGATTCTGATACTCTTTTGGCGTATAACCAGTGCACTTTTTAAAGAGTGATGAAAAGGTTGATACACTTTCGTAGCCAACGTCTAAGCAAACCTGCGTGATAGATAGCCCTTGCCTTATCAGGCCCTTAGCCTTTGAGATACGTAAATCTCTTAAGTATATTCTGGGTGTTAAGCCATACATACGCTGAAATATTCGGACATAGTGAAACCGAGACATAAATGCCTCTCTGGCTAGCTCATTGAGTTCTACCCTGTCAGAGTAATATTTCTCCATAAATGCTTTTGATTGCCTTATTTGCACATATTGCCTTGCTGGTAAGGAATCCTCTGCATAAATACGTTCCAGCTTGCGTTCAAAATATGTTTTATTTTCTTTCGGCATAAAGCAACCTTGCCTGTAAGGAAGGAAATACTAATTTTGACATATAACCAATGAGATGCCCTCTTTTCCTTAAGGAAGGATGGTCGCGAAAGACCAGCCTGGCTGCCAAGCTAAACCTCTCGCCACTTTTGGAAAATGGCGACCACTAAGGACACAAGTGCAGCGCACCAGATAAGATAAATATATAGCTCCCATACACTGCTGAGCATTATCAACACTGCATATACAAGTGCTATCAGTGTGCAGATCAGTAAGACTGCACTGGAGGGAGTTATCAGGGCGTTGTATTTATTGAACCGAAACACGGACCAGAAATAGCTGACATTAAAAAACGGTAATAACAGCACTAGTGCGCCAAAAGAAAACTGCTCAATAGTAAAAGTTGGAGCAATGTGGCTGATGGTCAGCAGTGACCAAAGTCCAGACACTATCATAAATCCCAGACCAGCCAGCCATTCTCCTTTAACGGGAAGCACAAGGGATAAAACATAAAGCGTCAGTGATAAATAAAACAGCCTTCTACTGCCCATAAATTTCCCTATCGATTTACAGATACTCCCAACAGCACGCTACCAGACATTCATATGAAGTCAGAATTGACTTCTTTATCAACAAGGCCTATCTGAGCAAACATACTTGTCTAAAATCACTCAAATAAACAAACGCCCGATAACCATATCAGGCGTTTGCACTTTAGATTAACCTTAATCTATTTCAGGGCTGGTCATCCAGCAAAGAGAAGATACTCTCTACCGGCACCTCAAAAAAGCGCGCCATTTTCAGGGCTATCACCACGGAAGGGGTGAAACGTCCGGTTTCCACCGTACTGATGGTTTTACGTGATACACCTATGGCATCCGCCAGTTCCTGCTGAGAAACCTTTCGCTGAGTACGCAGTTTATGAATATGGTTATCCAGTTGTTCATTCATTCTCAGCCCTCAAGCCTTTGAGCACAGGCAGTGCATAGGCGATCAGCAAGACTGCCCCCAATGCCGCGCTGATACCTTGCCCGGATACCAGTTTGTCGCCTGAGGTAGCGCCAAAGGTTGCCCCCAAGGCTACCGAAATCGTCAAAAAGGCCGACTTACAGCCGCGCTGATGAAGGTGGTTGGCAAATTCATCCTGAAATTCGCCATACCAGAAGGCGGCTTTAACACTACCAAAGCAATCACGTATGGTGACTAGCATACAAACAAGAGCTGCCAGTATGGTGGCCGCATATAACCAGTTGGCGAACGCTACGTTAAACCACTTATCCAGACAGATAACGACCAGCACTGCAGCCATAATCAGGCTGCAGACGGCATTACGCTTAAGATACTGCTGCTCACGTTCATAGAGGGAAATGGCTTTACTTGTCATCTTCTGCTTCCTTTTCAATAACATTCAAATGATACCTCTAGGTATCTTTTGAAACCCAAGATAACCAAATGATACCCAAAGGTTACATAAAGGCAAGTTTTATTTTCGGTCGCGCAATAACTTGACTAAGCCGCTCACTATTTATACAAAACCTAACGGAGCAAATAAAAACACGAGGATCCTTATGAAACCCAGCCACTATTGGTCGGCCCTTTGCCTGAGCGCAGCCCTGCTGGCAGGCTGCCAGAGTGCCAAGGCGCCGGATACCCAGCAAAGCGCGGCAACAAGCCAGTCCGTGCAAATTCCCCAATACAGTGCCCAAAGCTTTTATGACACCGTGACCCTGTATGGCTCATCCATTAACCACAACAACAGCCAGGTGCTGGTCAGCAGCGACGCCAGCGGGGTATTCAATGCTTATAGTTACCCCCTGGATGGCAGTACACCGACCCAGTTAACCCACTCCACCACCAATGCTATCAGCGGGGTCAGCTGGTTCCCGGCGGATAACCGAGTGCTTTACACCTCAGATGAGGGCGGTAACGAGCTGCACCATTTATATGTGCTGGAAGAAGACGGTAGCAGCCGCGATATCACTCCTGGGGAGAAACTCAAAGCGCAGTTTATGGGCTGGCATCAGGACGATATTCATTTCTATGTGGCTACCAATGAGCGGGATGCCAAAGCCTTTGACCTGTACCGTTACGACAGCGAAGACTACAGCCGCACTTTGGTGTTTGAAAATACCCAAGGCTGGGAACTGGGGGATGTCAGTAAAAACGGTAACTGGCTGGCCCTGATGAAAGTGCACAGCAATGCCGATGACGATATCTACGTGGCCAATCTGCATCAGTCTGCGGCCCCGGCTATGCATATCACGCCCCACGAAGGCAAAGTCGCCCACAATGTGTTCAGCTTCACCCCTGACAGTGACGAGCTGATTTATGGCAGCAATGCACAAGGGGAGTTTACCCAGGCCTGGTCCTACGATCTGTTATCTGGTCAGCGCCAACTGCACCATGCCGACAACTGGGATGTGTCCTTTGTGTACTACTCGGATAACGGCCGTTATCAGGTAATTGGCGTTAACGCCGATGCTCAAACCCGCCTGACTATTCTGGACACTTACAGCGGCAAAGAGCTGCTGCTACCCACCCTGCCGGCCGGTGATTTACGTGGGGTCAATTTCAGTCGCGACGAGCAGCGCATGGTGTTTTACATTAACTCCGATACCTCCCCCTCTAACCTGTTTAGCTGGCAGTTGGGCAGCGCTAATGCCAAGCAGCTTAGCCAGTCACTAAACCCACACATTGACGCCCAGTATCTGATTAGCAGTGAGGTGGTGCGCTTCCCCAGTTTTGACGGCATCACTATTCCAGCTATCCAGTACCAACCTAAACAAGCCAGTGCCAGTCATAAAGTACCGGCTATTATCTTTATCCACGGTGGCCCCGGCGGACAGACCCGCAAGGGCTACAGCGCTATTATTCAGCATCTGGTTAATCATGGTTATGCAGTGTTGGGGGTGAATAACCGTGGTTCATCGGGCTATGGCAAAACCTTCTTCCATTTGGATGATAAGCGCCACGGTGAAGACGATCTGCAGGACATTGTTTACAGCAAGAAATACCTGCAAAGCCTGGATTGGGTAGACGGTGAGCGTATTGCCGTGATGGGCGGCAGCTACGGCGGTTACCTGACCATGGCCGCCATGGCCTTTACCGACGAGTTTAAGCTGGGTATCAATATTTTCGGTGTCACCAACTGGGTTCGCACCCTGGAGAGCATTCCGCCCTGGTGGGAAAGCTTCCGTCAGGCACTGTATGACGAGCTGGGCGACCCGGCCACCGACAAGGCGCGTCTGACCCGCATCTCACCGCTGTTCCATGCCGACAAAATCAAAAAGCCGGTGCTGGTAGTGCAAGGGGCTAACGATCCCAGGGTTTTGCAGGTTGAGAGTGATGAAATGGTGGAAGCCATTCGCGCTAACAATGTGCCGGTGGAATATGTACTGTTTGCTGATGAAGGCCATGGCTTTCGCAGCAAGGCTAACCGTATTACCGCCCAGGAGGCCTACCTGAAATTTCTGCAAACCTATCTATAGGTAGCAATTGCGATTAAGGCCCGCATCGTCGGGCCTTTTTTGTTTGTGTTATGCTCGTTAAACAGCGGAACAGCCAGACCAGAAAGGAGCGAGCATGGTTAGTCGAATGACATTCTGGGCTAATAAGTTATCCGAACGCTTATGGGTACGGCCGTTATTGATGTGCCTGGTATCTATTGTTGCCGCTTTTATGGCTCAGTGGTTGGGTAGCAGTGGCTTATCGTCTTACCTGCCTGACATCAGTCGCGACAGCCTGGAAACCCTGCTAAGCATTATGTCATCCAGCATGCTGGTGATTGCCACTTTCTGCGTCGGCTCAATGGTGGCCGCTTACGCCAGTGCTGGCACCAGTGCCACACCGCGCTCCTTTGCACTGGTAATTGCCGATGACGTTTCGCAAAACGCCCTGGCTACTTTTATTGCCGCCTTTATTTTCAGTGTGGTGGCCATAGTCGCGGTGAAAAACGACTTTTATGCCCAGGGCGGTCATTTTGTGCTGTTTTGTATGACCTTATTGGTACTGGCAGCGGTGATTATCACCTTTGTACGCTGGGTTGACCGTATCGCCCGCCTTGGCCGAATTAGCTCCACCATAGATAAAATTGAAACGGCCACCGCCAAGGCGCTGACCCATCGTAAACAGGCCCCGCTGATGGGCGGCATTGCCCTTGCCCCCTTGCCTGGGCCGGACATAGATGTGCACATTCTCAAACCTGGCTATGTGCAGCGTATCGAGCTGACCAAGTTGCAAAAGCTGGCCGAACAACAAGAGCTAGTCATCAGGCTTCTGGTGTTACCTGGTAGTTTTGTTTTCCCCGGCCAACCGGTAGTTAAGCTCAGTGGGCAACAACCCCTGGATGAGCAGGATATCAACACAGTGCAAAACGCCTTTATTCTCGGCAAAAACCGCACCTTTATTGAAGATCCTCGTTTTGGCCTGGTGGTACTGTCACAAGTCGCCTGCAAAGCGCTGTCTTCTGCGGTTAACGATGCCGGTACCGCCATTGACGTGCTGTCCAGTTTTGCCCGGCTATTTAGCCAGTGGAGCGAACCTATGGCGGTAGAGGAGCAGGAGGCCTGCCGGTTTGACCGGGTACAAGTGCCCGAGTTGGATATGATGGAGCTATTTGACGATGCCTTTAACGCCATAGGGCGTGACGGTGCCAGCAGTATCGAAGTGGTGTTAAAACTGCAGAAAACCCTCACCGCCCTGGCCAACTGCCCGGTACCTGGTATGCGTGAAGCCGCCAGAGCGCACGCTAGTAAGGCCCTGGCCCGTGCCGAGCAAAGCCTGTCGCTGGAAGCGGATAAACAGCAAGCCAGACTGGCCAGCTACACCGACTCACAGAAGCTGCGCAGATAATTGGACGAAAGCCCAATAATCTTAAGCGAATACCAACAAGCGGCTTGTTCCCCCCACAGGAATAGCATAATGTGAACACCTGTTTGAATTATTCGGGATGCACAGGATGGGGCCAATTGCACAACAGGTTGAAAGCTTACGCAGCTATTTCAACACCGGTGTCACTAAAGAGCTGAGCTGGCGACGTCAGCAGTTAAATCAATTGCTAACCATGACCCAGACCCATCAGCAGGACATTGTTGACGCGCTCAAACAAGATCTGGGTAAGGCTGAACAAGAGAGCTGGCTGGCGGAAATCGGCTTTCTGGAAGACGATATCAAACACAGCCTTAAGCATCTGGCCAAGTGGTGCAAGCCCCGCAAGCTTTCCACTCCCATGCTGGCCCAACCCGGCAGCAGTTGGTTGCAACCCGAGCCACTGGGTACGGTGCTGATTATTGGCGCCTGGAATTATCCCTTTCAGTTACTCTTAGCCCCATTAGTCGCCGCCATTGCCGCCGGTAACTGCGCGGTGGTCAAGCCATCTGAACTGGCCGAACACACCAGCGCCCTGATTGCCCGCTTGCTACCCCGTTATCTCGACAGTAACGCCTATGCGGTGGTGGAAGGGGGCGTGGAACAAACCACCGAGGTACTTAAACAGAAGTTCGATCATATTCTCTACACCGGCGGAGAGACGGTAGGCAAAATAGTTATGAAAGCCGCCGCCGAGCACCTAACGCCGGTCACCCTAGAACTAGGTGGCAAAAGCCCCTGCATTGTCGCCAGCGACTGCGATCTGGATGTCACCGCCGCGCGCATTGTGTGGAGCAAGTGGATGAACGCCGGGCAAACCTGCGTGGCCCCGGATTACATTCTGGTGGAAAACGCCTTCGTCGATAAACTTACCGCCGCTATTGTCAGCAAGTTAGACGCCTTTTACGGGCAAAACCCGGCCCAAAGCCCCGACTATGGCAGAATTATCAATGCCCGCCACCTGGCCCGTTTGCAGTCGTACCTAGAGGGGCAAAAGGTGATTTGCGGTGGCCAGGTAGATGAAAATACCCGTTATATGGCGCCAACCCTGGTACAAAACCCGGCCCTGGACAGCCCACTGATGCAGCAGGAAATATTCGGCCCCATCTTGCCTATTGTCGAATTGGAGCGTATTGAGCAGGCCACGGATTTTATCAACCAACGGGCCAAGCCACTAGCCCTGTACTTGTATACCCGCTCTCAAAGCTTAGAACAGCAGATACTGGCAGGCACCAGTGCCGGTAGCGTCTGTATCAATGACGGCATGATGTTTATGGCTAACCCGGCGCTGCCTTTTGGTGGCGTGGGCAACAGCGGCATGGGCCGTTATCACGGCCAGTGGGGCTTTGATACCTTTAGCCATATAAAAGCCGTGATGAAACGCAGCACCCGTTTTGACATTGACTGGCGTTACCCGCCCTTTAGTGCCAAAAAAATGAAAATGCTCAAGTGGGTGAAATAATGCTTCAGCCTTTTCATTTAGCCATACCTGTCACCTCACTGGCCAAGGCCAGACGCTTCTATGGCGAATTACTGGGCTGTGAAACCGGGCGTTTCAGTGAGCAGTGGATAGACTGGAATTTCTTCGGCCACCAACTAGTCACGCACTTAGTGGAACAGATACCCAGCGCCCCGGCCCATAACGAAGTGGATGCTCATGCGGTACCTGTGCCGCATTTTGGCGTGGTGCTGGCCTGGTCTGACTGGCAGCAACTAGCCGACAAACTCACCCACGCCGGCTGTGACTTTGTGATCAAACCCTATATTCGCTTTAAAGGTCAGGCCGGTGAGCAGGCCACCCTTTTCTTACTCGATCCCTGCGGTAATGCCCTGGAATTCAAAGCCTTTAAAGATCTTAATCAACTCTTCGCGGTTTAGGGGCCATCGGCCCCCAGTACCGGCCAGCGGGCCACTAACCGACCATTGCGCATAACCAGCAGATGACCAAATTGCAGCAACACCGCCTCGCTTTGTAGGGGCCGTAAAAATACCCAGTCATCCACCGCCAGCGGCAGTTTTGCCGAGCCGCTTAACCCTTGCTGATTGGAGCTGTCATACAGGCCATTAAAACTCAGCCCAGGCGGTGACCAGGGAGCCACCAGCCATTTACCGCCGTAGATAAAAAAGCTCATCTGCTGATTGGGATCCCACCAACTTGCCACGCTGCCCAGCCATTCCTGGGTCGGTACTCCTTGATTTAGCTGTTTTTTTAATACCCGGGTGGCAATGGCCGCGGCCGGTTCAAACTCTGCCAGTATTGGCAGGTCAAAATCCAGCGGCTTTAACAGACAGGAACCGACCGACAAATCATTTACTTGTGTGACATCGCCGTAACGCAAAAAAGTGGGGCTACCGGCGCCGTTAAAACACAGCGGCCGCTCAAACCAATCTGGGTATGCACTGCGAATCTGTTCCACATAACCACCATAACGGGCCTGTACTTGCGAAAACTCCCGTTCACCTAAAAAGCCGGGTAGTTTACTGACATGGGCGTCGTAACCCATTAGACCGGAAAACTGCAGATGTTCGGGATGAGCGGCCACCAAATCCAATGCTTTGGCGAAGCTGGCTGGCTCATTAAAGCCGCCACGATGCAGGCCCACATCAATCTCAAAGTTAACTCTCAGTAGCAAGTCTTGTTGTTTGGCCAGTTGCAGGTATTGCTCCAGCCTTGGCAGGCTGTCAATCAGCCACTGCAATTGCTCTGCGGGAACAAAGCCCTGTGTCTGTGGCTGCCAGCGTTGATAAAAGGCCGCGGCAGATGCCACCGGCATAGGTTTACCAAACAGAATATCGGCATCGGGTTTGGTTTTGGCCAGCGCCTGTAAAAAGGGCAAATGGAACACCATATAAGCATGGCTTTGGGTACGCTTGGCTATATAGTCAAGCAAGTCGGGGCTTGGCAGCGACTTCACCACCATGCGATAGGTTTTCTCTGGCTGGCGGCTGAAAAACGCATTTAACCGCGACAGATTATGGTCCAGTTTATCCAGATCGATCAGTAGCGACGGATGGGTAATATCAGCGCTATCTAAAGCAGAAGATAAGCCCTGAAAATAAGGCTCGATGGCACCGGCATTATCCTGCGGCTTGGCCAGCCAGGCACCGCCCAGCACCGCCACACCAGCGCCGGCTTTTAAAAAGGTGCGTCTGCTTGTCATCTCAACCTACTCCATTATTTATTCAGTTATCAGCCATTGAAGCCCTTGCAGAAACAAGCAGCACTTACACGCCCAGCACCTGCTTTAAATGTGCATTCAGCAATTTGCCCTTGGGATCCAGACTTTCCCGAATGGCAAGAAAATCCTGCCAGTGCTTGGGGTACAGTGCCGCCAGTTGCGGGGCCTGTAAGGTATGGATCTTGCCCCAATGGGGCCGCCCTTCGTACTGATGGAAAATCGGTTCAATTTCGGCAAAAAACGGCCGGTAATCCAGGTCGCCAAACTGGTGGATGGATAACACCGCACTGTCTCGCCCCTGATACATGGACAGCATTATGTCGTCGCTTTTCACATGCCGATATTCAATAGGAAAGCAGGCCGGCAACTTGCGCCGCTCAATGGTATCCAACACCTTACGCAAACATTCCGGCCCGGCTTCCACCGGCACCGAGTACTCCATTTCACAAAAGCGTGTGGTTCTGGCATGGGCCAGCACCCGATATGAGGGGCCGGTTCGAACCACCGGCGGGTTGCCGCCAAAGGCTTTGTCCAGCAGCCAGGCATATAAGGATTCCCCTACCCCAGGTAGCCAGGACACAGATTCAAAAACCTGGCGCAACTGATTCAAGGCCCCGGGGTCCTCTTCCCCCTGATTCACATCTGCGGCTTTGGCCTCATTGGTGGTCACTGAGATACCCAGAGGCGAATAAGGCAAAGCAAAGATTTCAAAATGACGGTTGTTGCTCATTCGCAGATCAAGCTCAGAGAGCATCTGTTCAAGGGGTTCAACCTGGCTGACTTCGGTCAGACGGTAGCTATTTTGGCATTGCAAACGCACTCTGGAGACAATACCCAAGGCACCTAAGTGGGTTCGAGCGGCGTTGAATATTTGCGGATGCTGCTGGGCGCTAACGTCCAGCAATTGCCCATCCACTGTTGCCAACGTAAGCCCCGCCACCTGAGTAGACAGTGAGCCGAAGTGTTTGCCGGTGCCATGAGTTGAAGTGGCAATAGCCCCGGCCAGGGACGGGTAATCCATATCAGGCAGATTTTGCGTAGCCAGTCCGACACTCTCAAGCAAAGGGCCCAGACTATGCAAGCGCGTGCCGCCCCAGACCTCGGCTTGCCGGGTGGCCGGGTCGTGGCTGACCAAGCCCGACAAATAATCCGTGGTCAGCAAGGTATCGTCGGTAGGCACTAAGGCACTGAAGGCATGACTGGAGCCCACCGCCCGCACTGTGCCTTTGGCCTGGGTCAAGCCTTGCAACAACTGCTGTTCGTTACGTGGTGCCAGACGCTGCGACGGATAACAACTGTGATTCTTGCCCCAGTTAATCCAAGGCAGCGGTTTGCCCGGCACATAGGGCGCAGCCAGTGGCGGCGAAGCCGGACTAGGTGAACAGCCCGCCAAAGGCACAGTAGCGCTGGCGGCCAAACCTTTGAGTAAAGTACGTCTGCTGATCCCCGATGGGTTAGTTGTCATGCCCCACCTCCTTGGCATCGCCCAGCATAAAGTCGATCAGGACCTGCATATCCTCCTGGGTGCAGGCACTGCAATAGCCCATGGGTGGCATGCCACCTATGCCTTCAATGCTGTTTTTCAGGATCTGCTCGCGACCTTTTTGCATACGCGCCTGCCAATCTTGAATATCGCCCAGAAGCGGTGCACCGGTGTTGGCCGCCGCATGACATTGCAGGCAGTTATGACCCAAAAGCTGCATTTGTTCCGGGGTCATCTGTGCCTGGGCAGTGCTCACCGACAAGCTTGTCAGTATTAGCGCCAGAGGGCGTAAGTGCGAAGTCATAAAGTCTCACCGGCACAAATTGGACGAACGTCCAAATTACAATTCACACTATTGTTTTGTCAACAAGTTGTTAACCGGCTCTGGAATGGGGTTTGGCTGAATGTTGCCTGACAAAAGCGATGTTCAATGGCTTGGCTTTAGGTTCGACTCCCAACACTAACAGTGTCACAGAAGCCTCGCTCTCAATCTTAAGTCTGTGCATTGAACAGACTGGCAAACAGCCGCTTCAGGCACTGATGGACAAATTCAGCATCAAATTCACGCCCGCCGTTGGCATGGGCAAACTCCATCTGACTGATAGCCGCCAGAATCAGATGGGCATCCTGCCAGGGCATGTCACTACCAAAACGCTGGCAAACCGACTCAATCATCTGCAACTGCATATGGGTAAAGGCCTGAATCTTAGCGGCCAGCGGTTCTGCCACATTAAAGGCATACACAAAGTGACTTTCTACCCCCAGTTCTCGGCGTCGCTGCGTCACCCCGGCCTGAATATGCTGAGTCAGAAAATCCGCTAACTGGCTGGTCAGAATATCCAGTTGCGCCGCCGACACGCCGCCTTCCGACAACTGGCATTGCTGATCAATATTGGCCCTAACCTTATCCCGGTAAGGCTGGGTTTGCTCAACAAAGCGGTCAAAGGCAGCTTCAATCAAATTGTCCAGCGAACCGAAATAATAACTGGTCAGGGACAGACGCACCTCGGCACGACTGGCAATAGTGCGATGCGATAATGCGGCCAGGCCGCCGTCGGCAATCAAATCCAGCGCAGCCTCAAGAATCTTGCCCCGGGTAATTTCGCTCTTTGCTGCCTTCTTATCCACCGTGCCGCTCATCCCCATCCTCGACTCAAGAATACAAAGGCCTGACGTTATCCAAGCACCCTAAGCCAGTCAAGCCGCTTTCACCTTACCCCACACAGAGAAAAAACAATTTCATTACAAGTCGTTGACATTTCCTGGTATCAGAAATTAAATTGGACGAGTGTCCAATTAAAATAAAACCGACCAATACGGCCGGACGCACGCAGGAGACCCCCTATGCACCTTAACCCGAAACTCAGTGCGCTAGCGCTATCCACCAGCCTGGCCCTTGCCCCCGCCTGGGCTCAGGAAGCGTCACCGGCCGACGACGGCGGTTTGGAAGTGATTATGGTATCGGCACAAAAACGCAGCCAAAGCGTGAAAGATGTGCCAATTTCCATCACCGCTATCCCGGCACAAAAGCTTATCGACAACAACCTCAGCACCGCCGAGCAGCTATCCAGCAGTATTGCCAACTTTTCGGTGGGTCAAACCGGTCAGGGCTTTGCCATCAATATGCGCGGCCTGGGATCGGGGTCGAATCAGGGTTTTGAACAAACCGTAGGGACTTATGTAGACGGGATTTACCGCGGCCGGGCACAGTTAATGCGCAGTAGCTTTCTGGATGTTGAACGTATTGAAGTATTACGTGGCCCCCAAAGCACCTTGTTTGGTAAAAATACCACAGCTGGTGCTCTGAATATCCTGACCGCCAAACCCACAGATGATTTACGTGGCTACCTGCACGGCGCCTATGAGATAGACAATGGTTACAGCCTGGAAGGCGCAGTGGGCAATGCCCTGAGTGACAATGTGCAAGGGCGCGTGGCGCTGAAACTGATCAACGAAGACGGCTTTTTGCACAACAGTCTGATGGGCAGGGATGAAGTAGCCCGTAATAGCCTGTTAGGGCGAGTATCTCTGGCCTGGCAACCGGCCGACGATATCGATGTGCTGCTACGTTACCAGTTTGACCGTGAAGACTCCGACGGCGTGCGTAATGCCCAGCCGGTAGCGGAATCCATTTATCTAAATGGTGGGGCACAGTTGCCGGACTACTTTGGCGATCCCCGCCAGTATGTGCTGGACGATGTAACGCAAAAAGGCCTGCGTGAACTGGGGGAAGACGAAGGCACTGACTATCAGGCCGACCACCTGACTCTGGATGTGCAGTGGCAACTCGGTGACCTGAGTCTGACCTCAGTGACAGGCTGGCAACGCTATGACTTGGCGCTCACCAGTGACGGTGATGACAGCCCGGTGCCGCTGGTGTATCGCCAGTACAACGACGAAGAATACCGTCAGCTCAGTCAGGAATTGCGTTTAACCTCAGACTGGCAGGGTGCCTTTAATTTTATCGCCGGCGCTTACTATCAGGATACCGAGCTGGACTTTGCCGAAGCCTATCGCATTTACCCGCTGAATGCGCTGGGGCCGCGTGACTATCAGAATGATTCAGATACCTGGGCGCTGTTCAGCCAGTTGGACTACAGCTTTAACGAGCACTGGCAGGCAACGCTGGGCCTGCGCTATTCCCAGGAAGACAAACAAGCGTCCCGCACCCTGACGCTGGTAGAACTGTCCAGCGGAGAGGTGATTGCCGAGCAGGATATAGTCAACGTACCGGATATGTTGCAAGCCATGGGACTACCAGCCCAACTGCCACCGGAAATGTATCTGGGGATTCTCGCCAGCGAATTGCAATTAGAGCAACATGCTGTCAGCGGCGAGCGTACCGAAAAAGCTTTTTCACCGGCACTGAACATTAAGTACAAGTTTGACGGCGGTATGCTGTACGGCGCGGTATCCACCGGTACCAAGGCTGGCGGTTTTGATGCCCGGGCTAATGTGGCCAAGGACTGGGAGTTTGAAGACGAGTCGGTACTGGCCTACGAACTGGGTGCCAAGCTCACCCTGGATGACGGTGCTGCCGACCTTAACCTAGCCCTGTTCAATATGGCGTTTGAAGATCTGCAAACCTCCACCTTCGACGGTACCGCTGGCTTCTTTGTGGAAAATGGCGGTAAATCCACCAGCCGCGGTGTGGAACTGGATGGCCGCTGGCAGTTTGCCGACAACTGGCGTTTATCCGGCAACCTCGCCTGGCTGGATTTTAGTTGGGATGAATTCAAAGGCGCCAAATGCTTCTACAGCCTGATGTATAGCCCCGATAACGTTGAGGCCGACGGGCAGTCTTGTGATATGTCCGGCAAAACCGGGGCTTTTGCGCCCAAATGGTCCGGCTCCCTGGACCTGGATTACCTGATGGAGGTTGGTGACGGTCTGGAGCTAAAAGTGAATCTGCAAACCCAGTTTAAGTCCATGCATTACACCAACTACGATCTCAATCCCTATACCGCCCAAAGCGGCTACGGTAAGTTGAATCTGCGCGTGGCATTAGCCGATTATGCCAACGGTTGGTCGGTGGCCTTGCTGGGCAAAAACCTCACCGATAAAAATACCATCAACTACTCCACCGATATGTCCTTTGGCCCGGTGGGCATGTATAGCGTATACACCGAACAAGGGCGCAGCGTTACCCTGCAGTTCGGCTATCAATTCTAACCAGCAGGCGCTCAACAATAGCCTGCGTATTTATCCCCTCGGGCAGGCAGCCAAATTGCAGGCTGCCCTGCCCCAAACGGGCGCGCACAAAGGCTTCAGCTATCCAGTCCTCGCCATGTAGCAGTAGCGTGGCGGCCTGCCAGCACAGCGCCAGGTGCTGCATAATGTGACGAGCAGCATATTCAAGGTTTTCTGTTTGCACCAACATAGCCAGGGTTTGATCCAAGCGGCGATCATACAAGCTATGACGACCTCTGGCCGCTTCCAGCTCAATGATCAGCGCATTGAGACAATCCTGCTCCCGGGATAACACCCGCAGCAAGTCCAGACACTGCACATTACCCGCACCTTCCCAGATAGAATTCACCGGCGCTTCACGATACAAGCGGCTGCAAACGTTTTCATCCACATACCCCACTCCACCAATACATTCCATGGCTTCAAAGGTTTGCAACACGGCACGTTTGCAAGTCCAGTATTTGCCGATACCTGTGGCACAGCGCACCAGCGCCGCCTGTTGTGCATCCTGCATATGATCCAGTGCATAGGCGATACGCATACTGATGGCCAGACCGGCTTCCGCTTCCAAAGCCAGATCAGCCAACACATTGAGCATAAGTGGCTGTAAATGCAGGGGCCTGCCAAAGGCACTGCGCCCGGCGGTATGCCAGATAGCTTCCTTGGCTGCCTGCGCCATTAGTGCCGAAGACCCTATCATGCAATCATAACGGGTCAGAGCCACCATCTGAATAATAGTGGCCACACCGCGGCCTTGCTCGCCCAGCAACCAGCCATGGGCACCGCGCAGTTCAATTTCGGCGCTGGCATTGGATCTATTGCCTAGTTTGCTTTTCAACCGCTGGATATGAATAGGGTTTTTGCCGCCGTCTTCGCGCCAGCGCGGCACTAAAAAGCACGAAAGCTGATCCTCCACTTTCGCCAGCATTAAAAAACCATCGCACATAGGAGCCGAACAAAACCATTTATGACCAAGCAGACTATATAACTGGCCGGGGCCCGGCTGACTAATAGGCACCGCCACTGTGGTATTGGCCCGCACATCAGAACCGCCCTGCTTTTCAGTCATAGCCATACCTATGGTTAGGCCGGTTTTCTCATACCAGGGCTTATTGCTGCCATCATACTGAGCAGATAACACCCCAGGTAACCAACGCGATGCCACCTCGGGCTGCGTTTGAATGGCCGGCACGCTGGCAAAAGTCATGGTTAAGGGGCAACCGGAACCAGGGTCGGCATGATTATGTAAATAAGCCAGTGCTGCTCTGGCCACATGTTTACCGGGCTGTTGTATGCTCCAGGGTAAATGAGTGTGACCGGCGGCAATGGCCGCCTGCATTAATTGGTGGTAGGCAGGATGGTAATTTATCTCATCAATACGATGACCAAACCTGTCATGGGACTGAAATTCGGGTAGATGCTTGTTGGCCAGAAAGCCGGCTTGCAATAATTCATGGCCAACCTGCCGGCCGAAGTCCGTCAGCCTTGGCTCAGCCCATTGTGCACCATAGGCTTGCAACCAGTAGCGCAACATACGGTCACCCTGAAAGGCATTGTAGTTTTCCAGCGCCAGGGGCTGGTTAAACACCTGGTGAGTAGAAGCAATAGCATGAGTCAGTTCCGTCATCTCGCCTCCATCTAGCTGCCTCGCGCTTAGGTGAGAGTCTTACTTTGCGGCGGGCTTAGCACTTCAGCCGGCCAATCAGTATGTCCTTAAACATTACCCAGTCACCTATCAGGCTATACAGCGGATACTTGAATGTTGCGGGCTTATTGTGCTCAAAAAAGAAATGGCCCACCCAAGCGAATCCATAACCCGCAATCGGCATAAACCATAAAGCCCAATAATTGGCGCTGGACAAACTATAGAACAAAATTCCCAGCACCAGCCAAGAGCCAATAAAGTGCAACCGTCGACAAACAGGGTGACGATGCTCCTTCAGGTAGTAAGGATAAAACTCGCGAAAGGATTGAAATTCGGTCTTCATTTTGTCTCCGGACATACCATTTTCACACTCTGCAGTGACTCAGTCTAAACCGCTTCGGCATCAGTGTCCTAGTAATGAACAACAGGGCTTGGAAAGGTACGGGTACAGCCTGGTGCAACCTTTGCTCAAGGCACTACCTCAAACAAAAACCGCAGGGAACAATGCCGAGAATCACCTTGTGTTAACAGCATGAATTCTTCTAAGCTGCGGCTCAACATAGTGAAGGGAACCAGTATATGAGCAAATGGATAATCGCCACCGGCATCACCCTGAGTGTGTTGAGTCAGTCAGCTATAGCCAAGGGCTTCATCTGGCCGGATGGTCAGCAGGCGGCTGTCAGTCTGGCTTACGACGATGCGCTGGCCAGCCAGTTGGATATCGCCATTCCGCAACTGGACAAGCATGGTCTGCAAGGGACCTTTTATCTAACCTTGTCCTCACCGGTATTGGCGCAGCGGCTTGATGCCTGGCGAGCCGCGGCATTGAACGGCCATGAATTGGGTAATCACAGTATCAACCATCCTTGCCGGGCCGGGTTACCCGGACGCGAATGGGTGGAAACAGAGAACAATCTGGATAACTGGAGCATGGTCCGCATGCTGCGTGAAGTACAACAGGCCAATAGCTTTTTGTATGCCATTGATGGCCAGACGGTGCGCACTTACACCCCGCCCTGCGGTGATCGCCTCAACAAAGACGGCGATTACGTCAGCGCCATTGCGCCGCAGTTTGCCGCCATCCGACTGCCTGGCAAACCACTCATTAGCATGGATGAATTAAACCTGTCACACACCCCCACCTGGTTTCCCGACCAGCCGAGTTTGGATGAATTAATTGCTTATGTGGAAGCGGCCGCCAAACAAGGCACCTTAGCCAGCATTAGCTTTCATGGCGTGGGAGGCGACCATTTACGGGTAGACGCGGATGTTCATGATGCCTTTTTAGCTTATCTGGCTAAACACCCTACGCGCTTTTGGGTGGGCACCTTTCGTGACATCGCCTTGTATATTCAGCGCCAGCAATCAGAGGCAAATCTGGTGGATAAAAAGTAAAAGGGGAGCCGCAGCTCCCCTTTCTTTATTCTCAGACCCTGAAAAAGCCCACCAGCTTTTCCATCTGCCCGCTACGTTCGACCTGCTCGCTGATCTGCTGTTGGATCTCGTTCAGGCCGTCGGCATTCTGATCAGACATGTTCTTGATCTGCATGATGTTGCCGTTGACTTCCTCGACCACTGAGCTTTGCTCTTCAGCCCCTACCGACACCTGAGTGTTCATCTCAGAGATACTGTTAATGGCGGCCACAATGCTGCCATAAGCGTCGCTGGATTCATTGGTCAGATTAACCACATTGTTGGTCTTGTCGGTTGACTGGCTGATCACACTCACCACATTAGCCGCACCTTGCTGAATAACCTCGATGATAGTGGTAATTTCAGCAATAGAATCCTGAGTCTTCTGTGCCAGTGTACGCACCTCATCGGCCACCACAGAGAAGCCGCGTCCCTGTTCACCAGCCCTGGCAGCCTCAATCGCCGCATTCAAAGCCAGTAAGTTGGTTTGATCAGCAATACCGCGAATCACCCCAAGAATACTGGAGATATTGGCGGCATCACCATCCAGCTTGCTCACCACCTGGGTAGCTGATTGCATATCACTGGCCAGTTCTTCCATGGCTTTGATGGTCAAACGCACCACCTGCTCACCATTTTTCGCCTGCTCTTCGGCATTCACGCTTTCCTGATGCGCTTGCGACGCATTCTGCGCAATCTGCAAGGTAGCAGCCGCCATTTCATTTAAGGCGGTGGCCAGCATATCGGTTTCCATCTGCTGAGTTTGCACTGAGCGATTGGACTGTTCTACTGCCGCCATCACCGAATTACTGGAGTCATTCAATACGCCAGTAACCTGCTGAATCTGCCCCACGATATCGCGCAGCGAGGCCGCCGACCGATTCATGGCACCATTCAACTCACCAAACTCGTCATTATTGATGATATTAATATTGCTGGTCAGGTTGCCCTGGGCAATTTCCTGCGCAAAAGCAATAGACTGATTGAGCGGGTTCATAATACTGCGTACCAGCCAAACACCCATTATGGCGCTGAGCAACATGGCCAGCCCCACTGCGCCAAAGGTCACGGTGTTTACCTGTGAGCGTACCTCTGCCTCAATAACCAGCTCCTCACCAATCAGCTTAGTGGCTAAAGTGGACGCACTGTCTGCTTCACTCAGCATATGTGCGAACGCTTCTTGTACCCCGATATTGGCGTCACGCATCAAGATAAACAGCTTGCGGTACTGACTCAGACTGTTGTTGAGACCCTGTAAATGCGTCTGCGTTTTGTCAGACAGCATAATGCTTTGCATATGCCCAACCTGCTTACTCAGACCATCAATTTGGCTCAGTATATGTGCGGCCTGCTGGGATTCAGGTTTATTGTTGTATTTCCAGATCTCAACCCTGACCAGGTTAAAGGTATCTTTAAAATGCTTGGCCGTGCGGTAACGGTTGAATTCAGCAAAGTCACTTTGGTGAGCAGAAAAATAACTTTCTATGGCTGACAACACCGCATCAATATCTCGGGATACCGCTTGGGCCGCACCATCAAAGGACTCTCTGCTACGAATATTGTCGGATTTCGCCTGAGTGTAATCATTAAAAGCGCTGCGATAATCGGCAATATTGTTTCGAATCGCGTCAACCTGACGCAGGCTTTCCTGCACTTTCATATTAGCCAACACGGGTTCAAGACTGTTTTGGGCTTGATCCAGATAGCCCATCACGCCATCACGATAATGAGCAGCCTCAGTAATCGCATAATCGGCCTGGGACAATCGCGCCTGGTAAAGTTGAGTATTGGCGTTGGACAATCCGGTCAGAATCTTAATCTGAGTTTCCAGTTTACCCAACATCACATAAGAGATGATGCCCAGTAACAGCATCACAAAGGTCAGAGAAAAAAGTGCAGTGTACAGCTTTTGTCTTATTGTCATTTACTACGTCGCCTTGCAATAGATCAATTATCACCTTGTCCCGGGCGCAGAGGTATCCATCTGCCCGATGGCCTATTGCAAGTTGCACCCGGCACTTGCACGGCGCAGCAAAACACTCAGAAAAGGGGATATTTCAGAATGTCGAGCAGCAGTCCATGGCCATGTCCGAGAGGCGCGCAGTGTAGCGCACAAAGAACCAACAGCATGTGTATTTTTTGCACTAAAGCATGCATAAAATTACACACCCCATACCCTTTAAGCATACCCAACCCGACTTTGTTAAAAGCCGTAACGAAAAATGCAATTAACTAACAAAAACAATGCTTTACCGTCAATAAAATGACACCAGAGCAGAGAGGCAGGGGCTTTCGAGAAGTGCGTTACTTGAGCAAAAATCAATCAGCCGTTCTATTGGGTGTAGCCTTCCCCCAAATATGAAAAGTGCTCAGATAAAGTTGTTCAACTTTTTCCCTGGCCCAGGGGGTACGGCGCAAAAATTTGAGGCTGGATTTAATCGAAGGCTCATGTGTGAAACAGCGAATTTCCACTGCTCTGCTCATAGCTTCCCAGCCCAATTTCTGTTCCAGACGAATTAACATCTGTTCGAGGGTAATACCATGTAAAGGGTTATTTGCTTGTGTATCCGCCATGCCGGCTCCAAAGGGATGAAAGTGTGCGGACTTTATTCTAACAGAGCCATTGGAGGGATAATAAAACCAATTTTACTAACAGAAATTTACAATTGCCTTACGCCTTTGTTGCAAAGCTTGGTTATCATAGGCACCTTAAAACACCTAAGCAGACACACAACCAATGAATAAAGTTTGGATAAAGATCGCACTTCCGCTGCTCGCACTGGGATTGGGAGTTGTGGGTATGGCGGCAATAAAAGCTACCGCCAAAGACAAGGAAGAAAAAGTAGAAATCGACTCTCGCCCCACAGTGAAAGTTGAAGTGCTACGCACAGAAGACTATCAGGTTGTGATCAACAGCTTCGGTGAAGTAAAGCCCCTTGAGAAAACCCAACTGGCCGCCCTAGTGGCCGGAGAGGTAACAGGCTGGCATGAGGACTTTGTTCCCGGTGGTGTGGTAAAGCGCGGCACCTTATTGTTCAGCATTGATAAGCAGCAATACGAGGCCGCCCTGTTACAAGCCGAAGCCAACCTGAGCCAGGCCAATGCTCAGCTTATTGAAGAGCGCGCCAGAGCCGAAGTCGCCAAACGCGAAGCCAGAAGTATGCCGGCTGCTAAAGTAACCGACCTGTATTTGCGTAAACCTCAGGTGTTAAGTGCCGAAGCGACAGTTAAATCCGCCGAAGCACAACTTAAAATAGCCAAACGTAACTTGTCCTATACCGATGTCATGGCGCCTTACGATGCCTTGGTGGTATCCCGTAACTTGGGTAAAGGCCAATATGTGCATCAGGGCAATGAGGTAGGCGTTCTATACAATATCGAAACCGCCGAAATTACCCTGCCGATTGCCGGCTTTGATGCACTGTTTCTGCCGGCAGATTTGCAAGGTAGCGAAGCCCTTATCAGCAGCCGCGGTGCTATCACGTTAACCCGCACTGGCACCATTGAACGTGACCTTGGCATTGTTGACCAGGATACCCGTATGAGTCAGGTCGTAGCACGCATTAATGACCCATACAGCCTGAATACCGACGCGCCGGCATTTAAATTTGGCACTTATGTGGAAGTAAGCCTCAAAGGCTCCACCCTGCAGGACATTTTCCGTCTGCCACAAGAACTGGTGACCAATCGCAAAGTCTGGGTGGTTAACAAAGATAATGAGTTGGAATCCCGTACCGTTAAAGTGTTGCGTGAAGAAGCGGCGTTCTTCCTGGTGGAAAACGGCTTAAACGCCGGCGAACGGGTTGTGATGACACTGCCTGAATACCCACAAGACGGCATGAAGGTAAAAATTGCCGGTGAGCAGCCAAAACAGACCAAGACAAGCGACGAAGAAAGTGGTCTGGTTGCGCAGACCAACGAGTAAGGAAGGCCCATGTCCAGTATTGCACCACAAGAACGGGGCTTAATCGCTTTTTTCGCCCGTAATACCGTGGCCGCCAACCTGATGATGTGGTTTATCATCATCATGGGTTTGGTGAGCTTCTTTACCATTCAACGCCAGATGTTCCCCAACATCGAAATCAACTATATCAATATCAATGCTACCTATCGCGGGGCGTCTCCTCAGGAAATTGAAGAAGGCATACTGATCAAAATTGAGGAGTCCCTCAAGGATGTCACAGAGATAAAACGCCTGGTATCCAGAGCCTTTCGCAACAGCGGCCGTATCACCCTGGAGATTCATACCAAGGAAGACATCACCGATGTACTGGATAAGGTTAAACTGCGGGTAGACAGCATTGCGACCTTCCCGGCTGGCATGGAGCCGGTCACGGTATCACAGCAGGAATTCCGTCAGGATGTCATTGAGATGGCTGTGGTTGGTGATTTACCCCTCAAAGACCTCAAGAGCATTGCCATTCAGATGGAACGGGAAATGCTGCAACTGGGCAATATCTCACTGGTGAATCTGGATGCCCCGGATGATGAAATTGCCGTCGAGATCAAACCCGAAATGCTGCGTCGCTATAACCTTACGCTGGACGATATCTCCGCAGCCATCCGGCGCTATTCAGCGAATATTTCTGCCGGCCAAATCCGCACGGATTCCGGCATCATCGCCGTGCGGGTAGAAAACCAGTACTACAATGGCGAAGAATTTCGCAATATTCCGGTAAAAGTGGGTGCCAGCGGCAGTAAGGTACTGCTGCAGGATGTGGCCTTTATTCAGGATGAACTGGCCGAGGGGGAATACTACTTCAAGTACTCGGGTGAAAACGCCATCTTTATGTCGGTGAAAGCCACTAAAGACCAGAATATGGTGCCGGTTGCCAAGTCAGTGAAAGACTTTATTGCACACCGCAACCAAACCCTGCCCCACGGCGTGGAAATGAAGGTATTAGTGGACATGACCTACTACCTCAATGCCCGCCTGGACATGATGCTGAATAACCTCTGGCAAGGGGCCATTCTGGTGGCCATTATGCTGACCCTGTTCCTGCGCTTCCGTTTGGCATTCTGGGTGATGGTTGGCCTGCCGGTCTGTTTCCTGGGTGCCATGATGATGATGCCGGTATTTGGTATCACCATTAATATCCTGTCGCTGTTCGCCTTTATCATGGTATTGGGGATAGTGGTGGATGACGCCATTGTCATAGGGGAAAGCGCCTATACCGAGATAGAAAATAAGGGGCCGGGGGTAGAAAATGTCATCCGCGGCGCTAAGCGGGTGGCTACGCCCGCTACCTTCGGTGTACTTACCACTATTGCGGTGTTTGCCCCCTTTGTATTCAGTAAAGGCCCGGAAGGCACTTTCTTTGTCATCATCGCCATTATGGTGATCTTATGTTTGGCCTTTAGCTTGATCGAATCCAAGCTGATCCTGCCGGCCCATATAGCCCATATTGACTTTAAACCGGTTAAACCCGATAGCTGGCGCGACCGCTTTAACAAACGCTTCTTTGGCTTTGTTAACGGCACCTATAAAAACTTTGTCGCCCGCTGTGTGGAGTGGCGCTGGTTAACCTTGTTCTCTTTTATCGCCATACTTATGGTCAGTTGGGCCCTGATTTCCGCCAATCATGTACGTATTGTACCAACGCCCAAAGTCCCCCATGACTTCCCGGCGGTGAAGATAGAGATGAACGAAACCGTCTCGGATGAAGCCACCATTGATGCGCTGCGGATTGTCGAAGCCGCCATCTGGCAGGTAGAGAAAGAAATTACCGCTGAGTACGGCTCAGGAATGGTTAAAGACCTACTGGCCTTTAACCAGGGCCGAACCGAAGCCCGTATCGTGGTGCCTTTGGTGGATGAAGCAGATCGTCACTTCACGGCCTTTGAGCTGGCCCGTCGCTGGCGTGAGAAGATCCCGGAAATCCCCGGTATGAAGTCCTTTACCATTCAGGACGACGTCAATGGCGGACGTGATGACGGTGAATTCGGCTACTTGCTGTTTGGTTCAGATATCAAAACTCTTAACGAGGCAGGCCGCTACTTCATCAGTAAGTTGCAGCAACAGGAAGGGTTGTTTGACGTTAGCTCCACCATTGACCCGGCCAGTAAGGAAGTGCAGATACAGCTTCTGCCCGTGGCCTATGACCTGGGTCTTAACCTGACCAGTATTGCCAACCAGATTGGTGACAGCTTCTACGGAAGTGAAGCGCAGCGTGTCATCCGTGGCACCGAAGAAGTGCGCGTCATGGTGCGTTACCCTAAGTTGTCCCGTGAGCAGTTTGCCGAACTGAAGTACGCCATTATTCAAACGCCATCCGGCAAGGAAGTCATGCTGGGGGATGTAGTCGCACTGGTCGAACAGCCAGGTATCAGCTATATCCGCCGCGAAGGGGGTTACCGTAGCGTGTATGTATGGGGCAATATCGACGAAGAGAAGGTCGAACCCAACGCCGTGGTAAAAACCATCGAGGAAACCTTACTGCCCGATATGCAAGCCACATTCCCCTCAGTGAAAACCGAACTGGGTGGCGGTATTGCCGAGCAGCAGGCGCAACAAAGCGAACAGATGATGTTCTTTATCGCCGGTATGATTATTGTCTACATTCTGTTGGCGGTACCGCTTAAAAGTTACGGTCAGCCCATCATCATTATGTCGGTCATTCCATTCAGCCTGACTGGCGCTATCTGGGGTCACTACCTGTTTGGACTGGATCTGAGCATGATGTCCACCTTCGGATTGATAGCCGCCGCCGGGGTGGTGATCAACGACAGTCTGGTCATGACCGACTATATAAACCAACGGCGCGCCGAAGGCATCCGAATTAAAGATGCGGTACTGGAGGCAGGCTGTGCCAGATTCAGGGCCATTACCCTGACGTCCATCACTACCTTTGCCGGTGTCTTGCCAATAATGTTCGAGACCAGCCTGCAAGCCAGATTCGTTATTCCTATGGCCGTTGGACTGGGCTTTGCGGTGATATATGCCACCCTGGTGACATTACTGCTGGTTCCCAGTCTGTATATGATTCTGGAAGATCTGCGTAAACCCTTCAGATATTTGCGCCAAAAGCTGTCACGCAAGCCGTCAGCTGAGCAAGGACATAATCTGGAAGGATCGCACCAGTAACTTAGCGAAAAAAGCCCATCCACAGATGGGCTTTTTCCCCATGCCCCCTAAATGCTGTCTGCCTTTTTTACACCACAGCAGAAACTTGACAATATTCTGCTCTCCAGCTTATCCGAATAACATATTGATAAGTAAGCAGTTTGACTTATGTGGCTTTCTTTTTGCTATAGTTAACTTCTGAACGGAGTCACCGAAATGGGTGAATTCTGGGAATTAAAGACAGGGCGTTTGCACTCATTCGGTAGTTTGTGTTGTAGATACCACATGGTTAAGGAAAGTCGCGTGTAGTAGCACTTACAACAGCAAGATCTGAGAAGTTTAGTTGTGAGGATCTTGACCATGATGAAACAGCAAATCATCGACAAGATTGTATTGGTCGGCTGTGATCAGGCAGCGCTGGAATCCCTGGGTAGTACCTTGTCTTCCTACCTGGCGGTTCAACTGGTTTCTTTTAGTCAAGTGGACGAAAGCTGTAATTGGCAGGCTGATATTGTCGGTTATGTCATGAGCGACATGGGTCCCAATCATCTGCACAATATCTCCCAGGTTCGCAGTCGCGTTGGTTGCAAACAACTCTTTGTGTTTACTGCCCATTTATCTATTCCCTTGTTGTGCCAGTTGTTACGTACCCAAGTCACCGATGCCATGTTAACTCCCTGCATGCCCTCAGAGCTGCTGAGACTCACCAGTCACCTTAGCGAACATTCTCAGGTCACCTGCCACCTCGATCATGACCAGCTACCGGCCCTGGCAGAAGCATTTTCAGATGTCAGCCAACATTCCCTGCATGAGGTGTTGCAAACCGTTGAACACAACTTCGAGCGGAAACTATCTCAGCAAACCATTGCCAAGCAATTAAATATGAGTCCCAGTCGGCTAAGCCATATGTTCAAAGATCTATGTGGTATCGGTTTTTGCCATTATCTGGTCTGCCGTCGTCTGGAAGAGGCCGAGCTGATGCTGGCGCAATCCAAGGCCAATATCACTGCGGTAGCCTTTGAACTGGGTTTTGCCAACCCGTCCCATTTTTGCCGGGCCTTTAAAGAGCATTTGGGTATCACGCCAACGGCCTACCTTGGTGGGGAACGGCATGTCAGCCTCAGTCCCTTATACCAACGCTACCTGAATTTACGTGCCGAGATCTTGCCAGCCATCACTATGGCAGCCAGACGCCAGGCTCTGGCGCAACGCGCCCATTTGCGCGTTGCAAATTAGACACAAGGCAAGGGCATGCACCGTTATTTGCAAGTTTTGCTGTTGCTGCTCTGGCTGCCCACGCTATTGGCAGCCGAGCCTACCCATAACTATCAGGCACTTCGTACAGCCAACCAAAACCAGACATTGTGGCTGGACAACGGCCATCTGAATCAGGCCGGCTTAACCCTGACCAGTTTATTGGCAGACCTGGGTCTGCGCGCCAGTGCTCTGCTATCAGAGACCGAGAAGCAAAAGCCGCAGCAGACCGACCAACAGCTCACCCTGCAACTGCTGAACGCCATCAACCGAACTCTGGGTCATCAAGTCCCGCAACCTCTTATACAACAAGTCGATTTACTGCAGGCAATCAACCAACAGCAGTTAGACCAGTTGATTGACCAGCATTTGCCCCGTTTTGAGCAAATGCTCGCGCTGCGCAGTGCCATTGCCCGCTTCAGAACCTTGTCTAAAATGCCCTGGCCGCAGTTGGCCAAGGACTTCCAGCCCAAACTGGGACAAAGTAATCCCCAGGTACAAGCGCTGAAAAACATGCTTAGCTTACTTGGCGATTTGCCGTCCCACACCACCACCTGGTGGGATCCGCAAAGTATCGCGGCCTTAAAAGCCTTTCAGTTGCGCATGGGCCTTCCCCCTCATGGGCAGTTGGACACTACAACCAAAGCCGCCCTTAACATAACGCCCATTCAGCGGCTGGCAATACTGCAGCGTAATCTTCAGCGGCTGCTATCGCTGCCTGCCGCCCCACCCGCACAGTATATCGAGGTGAATATTCCCGACGCCCGGCTGAACTTGTTTGCCTCTGGTCATGTCATCCTGAGCATGCCAGTGATAGTGGGCGCCCCTGACAGCCAGACCCCCTTAATGGTCACAGAAGTAAGCTCTATCTCCCTCAACCCGCTGTGGCGGCCGCCGGCCAGTATCATTCAGCGCGAACTGTTACCTGCGCTGCGCACCGATCCCAAAAGCTATGACCAACAAGGATTCAGATGGCAAAGCCCCAGCGGCGAATTCATCGCACTCAATGCCTCCCAAGCAACCCAAGCAGGTTACAGACTGGTGCAATTGCCCGGACCACACAATGCACTGGGCCAATACCGCTTCAATATCAAAAACCACGACGCCATTTATTTACATGACACGCCGGCCAAATCCCTGTTCAGACAAGAGCAGCGAGCACTCAGTCACGGCTGCATCAGATTAGCTGATGCCCAGGCACTGGCAATGGCCTTGATCGGTTTAGAACCGGCAGAACGTCAACAACGTCTCACTCAGCAGCTGGCCAAAGAGACTTCTTTTGGCATTGCACTTACGCAAAGCATCCCTGTTTATCTTAACTACCAAAGTGTGGTAATTCGGGCCGATGGCAAGCTGCAATGGCTGGCCGACCCTTACGGCCTTGACCAAATAACCACGCCCCAAACCGCGTCGTTACTGGCTTTACGCAACTAAATTGCCTTTGTGCAATTTAATGCAACACAACGCAATCCGTTAATAACAGCCCTTGCCCTTCGTTGCCTAAGGTTTAAGTAACCAAAACGTTTACGTGGCGGTTATGACCTTATCGGTAATTCGGATTGTTTTGAGGAGCATCCAATGAAAACTATCAGCAACATTATGAAAGACTTCTGGAACGACGAATCAGGCCTGACTGCTGTGGAGTATGCCATTGCTGGCTCTCTGGTAGTAGGTGGACTGGTTGCCGCCTTCGAAGAGCTGGGTACAGCCACCAAAGACACTATTGGTGATCTGTGCACTGCCGCCGGCGGTTCAGACTGCGACGGCGCATCTTAAGTCTTTCCCTTCGACCCAGGCAGGAGAAGTCAGATGACAAGTTCAATCCTCATGCTCCAAATAGCTGTCACCGCTTGTACTTTAGGGCTGGCCGTCTATTTTGATTTTCGTGACATGCGGATCCCGAACAAGCTGTGTGTCCTGGCGCTCATTGCCGGTTTACTTGTGAACACCGTGGCCAGCGGATGGCTCGGCCTTTCCTTAGCCCTGGCCGGAGCCGTACTTGGCCTGGGACTGTTATTCCCCATTTATTACAAAGGTTTTCTCGGTGCTGGTGATGTCAAACTCATGACCGCCCTCGGTGCCGTTATCGGTCCGCAGCAACTGCTGTGGACCTTGGCCTTCGGCATCATGGCCGGCGGCGTCATCAGCGCCCTACTTGGCTTGCATCAGGCGGGCTTCGGGGGTCTGAAACAAACTGCAGCCCGCCTTTACTATTGCATCGGCCTGAGACGCTACATTCCCCCCAGCAACACCGAACTGGCCTCAGTACAAGTGCCTTATGCCCCATCTCTGGCGATTGGCTGGCTGCTGGCTTTCTATCTTTACGGCGACAACCAACATCTGGTAGCCGGTTTTATGCAGCTTTTAGGGTGAGCGTCATGGGTATGCCAATTCAAAATCACAGTGACAGCCAGCTATTCAGCGCCTCATCGGCAGGGCTGGCAAGTCTGCCAGGCTCCATTGAGGCTACCGGCCTGAGTGAAAATCTGCTGATGCAACTGATGATCAAGCTGCTGCATTTTCGCCAGGTGGCCACGTTGTCTGAACTTAGTGAAGGTCTGGCGCTTAGCGGCCTGGTGTGCCAGACCCTGTTGGAGAAAGCCAAGCGTCTGCAATGGCTGGAGAATCTGCAAGCTGGCCAGCACGGTCAGATGCGCTATACCCTAAGCGGCCTGGGCAGACTGGAAGCCGAACGGGCGCTGCAGGCCAGCGGCTATATTGGTGCCGCTCCCGTGCCCCTTAATCAATACAGCGATATCTGTCTACGTCAGACTCATCGCCAATACCAAATTACCCAATCACAGATGCATCAGTGCCTGCAAGGTATGATCTTCGCCGATGATGCCCTGGATACCCTGGGGGCCGCCCTTAATTCCAGCAAGCCCACCTTGCTTTATGGCCCTCCCGGCGTTGGTAAAAGTTACTTATGCCGGCATATCATCAAAGTGTTGGATGACCATGTATTAGTTCCTCACGCCCTTGAGGTGAATGGCCAAGTCATTCAGATTCTCGATCCACAAGTGCATGAAGCCGTCGATACCGCCCCAACTGGCTCACTAATGCAGTCCAGCCACGATCCACGTTGGGTGAAATGCCGCCGTCCATTAATTGTTACCGGCGGTGAACTGACCGAGTCTATGCTGGAAGTCGGTTTCGATTCCACCAGCCGCTTGTATAAAGCGCCACTGCAACTCAAAGCCAATAACGGCATTCTGCTGTTGGATGATTTAGGCCGGCAGAAAATCTCCCCGGCCCAGCTGTTTAACCGCTGGATTATTCCGCTCGAAGAACGTCGCGACTTCCTGGCCCTACAAAACGGTATTCACTTCTGTATCCCCTTTGAGTTGGTATTGCTGTTTTCAACCAACCTGTCACCCAGCGCCTTAATGGACAACGCGTTTTTACGTCGGCTCGGTTACAAAATCGAATTGCAGCCGATGTCAGCGGATGCCTACAGACAAGTGTGGCAAGACAACTGCCAGAAGCTGAATTTGCAGTGTGAGGCCGAGGTGTTTGAGCACCTGCTTGAGCAACTGCACGCCAGCAGTAATAAACCATTATTTCCGTGCTACCCGAGAGATCTGCTCAGTCTGATCCGCGACGCCCAGGTCTATCAGGGCCTGCCCAATCTGGTCAGCAAACAACAGCTGAATCAGGCCTGGCAACATTACTTTGTCGAGTAGCTCAATAACCACGAGGGTAACGCGATGAAAAAGAACACCATAAGTTTCCTGGCACTGTCCGCCATCTTCGGGGTTGGCGCCGTGTATGTGGCCAACAAATGGCTGATGCAATCTACCACGGTAGAAAAAGCCCCGGATCAGCAGCAAGTGGCCGTGGTCAGCATTCCGGTTGCCACCGGCACTATTCTTGAGGCCAAGCATGTCAGAATGCGGGCCTACCCAGATAACCTGCTGCCCGCCAACGCAGTGCAAAATCTCGATGATCTGGTGGGCAAAGTCGCCCGTGAGCCACTCTACCCCGGCGATATTCTGCGCGCCGAACGTCTGGCCAGCAAAGGCGACGGCAGTTCCCTGGCCAGCCTCATCAATGAAAGTATGCGCGCCGTCACTATCCGTGTGGATGACGTAGTGGGTGTGGCCGGCTTCCTGTTACCAGGTAACAGAGTCGATATCTTCAATACCTTCAAGAAAAACGGCAAAACCCTAACCGAAATGGCGTTGGAAAATGTGCGGGTGCTGGCTATCGACCAAAGCGCCCAGAACAATGAAAACAAGCCCAAAGTAGTACGGGCCGTGACCGTGGAAGTCAGCGTCGAACAGGCCGAAACCCTGGTTAATGCACGCTCCCGGGGATCCTTGCAACTGGCACTACGTAATCCTATCGATCAGACCGAAGTGCTGGCCAATAAACCTGAACCTGAGGAGGTCGTGGCCTCGCCAACAGAGCCGGTAGTGGCTAAAGCAGCGGCACCGGTCAGCAGTTCAAAAGTAGATATTATCCGTGGCACCACACAGGAATCCGTGCGTGTTGATCTGTAACCAGACAAGCAGCTTGGGAGAAACGACGATGTATAGTTCAAAAGTAGGCGTTTCAGGCATTGCGTTGTGGGTTCTGTTCGGCATCCTGTTCCTGTACAGATTGCTGGTTCCCGACTTCGCTTATGCTGGCGGCCCCTTGGCCGAGATTAACGATACCGTGCGGGTACCTATTTATAAATCCCGTAACCTGCCATTGCAAAAAAGTGCCAACCGCGTCTCTGTGGGTAATCCAGAGATCGCCGATATTCTTATTCTGCGCAGTAAAGAGCTGTATATAGTAGGTAAGGCACTGGGCACCACCAACGTGATGATCTGGGATGAACAGGATGCGCTGGTAGACGTAGTAAACCTAGAGGTTACCCATGATCTGCTGGGCTTGCGCGAGCATCTGCATACTTACCTGCCCGGCGAAGACATTGGCGTTTATAGCTCACAAGGCCAGTTGGTGCTCTCCGGTCAGGCCTCATCATTAGGCGCCATGACCCGTGCTACCGAGCTGGCACAGGGCTTCTCTGACGCGGCCAGCACCGAGGAAAGTAAAAGCCGGGTTCTGAATATGCTCAGTGTCGGCGGCGCTCAGCAGGTTATGCTGGAAGTGGTGGTGGCCGAAGTCAGCACCGAGCTGTCACGCACCTTCGACTCCAACTTCCAATTGCTGTTTAGTGGCAGCGATGCCGTTGGCGGCTTGGTGAACGGTTCGCAAATGCTCGACAGCGTCACCGATCTCAGCAGCAAAACCACCAGCATCACCAGCACTGGCTCCACCAGCCTGTCCAGCGGCGCGTTTGGCTCCTATCTAAGCGGCGATATGCTGATTAACTTCTCGCTGGATATCGCCAAGCGCAACGGCCTGGCTAAGATTCTGGCCGAACCCAATATCACCGCCCTAAGTGGCCAAAAGGCTCAGTTCCTGTCTGGCGGCGAATACCCTGTACCAGTACCCAGTCGTGAAGGCACCACCATCCAGTATCGTGATTTCGGGGTCGGTGTCAGCTTTCTGCCTACCGTGCTGGACAGCGGCAAAATTAACTTAAACCTTAAAGTGCTGGTCAGCGAACTGAGCAACAACAATGCCGTCGGTATCACTCCTATAGGCTCTACCGCCTCCCTGGTCATCCCATCGATCGTCAAACGCACCTCAGAAACCACAGTGGAGCTGGGTGACGGTCAGACTATTGCCATCAGCGGCCTGCTCAGTGACAACCTGCGTGAACGGGTAGACAAGCTGCCAGGCCTGGGTGATGTCCCCATTCTTGGCCAACTGTTCCGCAGCCAGCAATACGTTAACGGTCAGTCAGAGCTGGTCATTATGGTCACCCCCAGACTCGTGCGCCCTTTCAATAAACAAGGGGTCAAACTGCCCACCGACGGCTTTGTGCCCAGCACCGACTTGGAGTTTTACCTGCTGGGCAAAACCTCAGGTCATAAAGGCAAGGGGAATCAATACGCCCCCAGTGCCAGCAACCCCGAGCACACTGGTGTGATGCATACCCGCGGCACCCAGGAACAATACGGTCACGAAGTTCGTAACGAAGGAGAGCAACAATGAAAGCCACTATTAGCACCCTGAGTCTGGCGTTGTTGCTCAGCGCCTGCGCCAGTCAGCCCGATTACCAGTTGTCTGGAGCCACGGCCGCCATCCGCGATATGCAGGTGCTGGATCCTCAGGCAGCCGAGCGCAATGAAGGCACAGTTCGTGAACTCGACGGCCCGTACGCCGAACAGGTAATGAGCAATGCCCGTAACAGTCAGGCAGAGGCCAGCATCGCCAGACAGATCAGCACGCAGCAGTCCGGCAAATCTGCCCGTCAATAAGGTGATGTGATGAAAGCCACTATCCAAACTCCAAGCAAACAACAGGGCAATATTCTGGTGCTGGTTGCCATTGGCCTGGCCGCCATGCTGTCCATCGCGGCCCTGGCGCTGGATAGTGGCCATTTGCTGCTGAACAAATCACGTTTACAGTCCCTGGTAGACAGCGCCGCGTTGCACGGTGCTAAAGAACTTGATTTAGGCATGAGCCATAACCAAACCCGAGAAGCCGTGCTCGCCGTCTTACAGAACAACCTGCAACATCAGGATATGCAAGAACTGGCCGATGCCTTGCAACTGGCTGGCGCTGACAACGGTAGCGAGCAGATGACCAGCCAACTGGAGGTCAGCTTTTCGATGCGGGCCGATCCCTTTGTAGCCACATCAGACCCTGCCGCCCGCTACGTTAAAGTCACGCTGGAAGATATCCCCTTGCAGAATTTTCTGGCCCAGTTACTGAACCTGAATAAAAACGTCGCGGCCAATGCCCTGGCCGGTCCCAGCACCGCACTGGATGAATGTTTCGACAATCTGGTGCCTATGGTGGTGTGCGGTATTCCTGGTCAGCCAGATTATGGCCTTCCTCTTAACCAGCTGTATCTGATGAAAATGGGCAGCACCACCGGCTCGCCTATTGGCCCCGGTAACTTCCAGCTGATTCGACTAGGCGATAACAGCGGTGGTAGTGATATCCGTGACGCCATGGCCGGCATGGATTACCTGGGTGAGGCTTGTTACAGCCACGGTGGCGATGACAGCCATATTCCCACCGAGCCCGGTAATACCACAGGCCCGGTTGCCCAAGGTCTGAACACCCGGCTTGGGCAATGGAGCGGCCCGGTGGACGAGTACAATGCACCGCGGGATTTTAATGTTTGCCAGGGCGAAAAAATCAACCTGACCAATGAAGGCCAACTGGAAGAAGGCGCAGAGGACAAAGCCTACCGTTATGCCAATTACCAGACCGACCTTAGCTGCGGCGCCTACAACGGTGACATCATCGAGGCTGAGCCGGCCAAGGCGCAGCGCCGCATTCTGCAGGTGATGATTGGTGACTGCACCGGTGAAACCCACGGCTCGTCTAACATCGATTATTTGGGGGCAGGTTGTTTCTTCCTGACCCAGGAAGTGGCCAACAAAGGCAATGAGTCCTATGTCATCGGTGAGTTTATTGAGTCCTGTGCCTCCACAGGCACCCCGTCTGGCGATGCCTCCGATGGCATTGGTCCCTACACCATTGTCTTGTACCACGTACCAGGCAGCACGGATTCATAAGGGGCGCAAAATGCAAAATCAAACTCACAAACAAGCCGGCTTCGCTGCCATCGAGTACACCCTGGCAGCACCATTGATGTTCCTGCTGATCTTTGCCGTTGCCGAGTTTGGTCGCCTGCTCTATCAATACAACATTCTGACCCAGGCAGTGCGTGATGCCGGCCGCTATCTGAGTAACAACGCCAGACCCGGCACCACCGGCATTATTGAATTGACCGACGACAACAAGACCAGAACAGAGAAATTACTGCGCTACGGCGACCTGACCAGCAACCAGTTGCTGCTGCCCAATCTGAACAATGCCGTCATTACTTACAGCAGCAGTGGTGATTTGGTCAGCATCAGTGTCAGTTACCCCTGGCAACCCATCTTTGCCAGCAACCTGTTCGATCCCGATGGACAAGGTATGTCGCTGGATTTTCCCTTGGTTGCCAACTACACCATGAGGGCGCTGTGATGAAACATCAGCAAGGCGTGTATTCCGTAGAGTTTGCTCTGGTAGGTACAGTGTTCTTCATCACACTGTTTAGTGTGCTGGAAGTCGGCCGTTTGTTTTTCACTTGGAATGTACTGGCTGAAGCATCCAGACGCACCGCCAGATTAGCCGTGGTCTGCGACCTTGATCGCGATGCCATGCAACCTCATGCCGATATGCTGGCCGCCGCGGCCTTTGATAATCAGCCATTGGTACCCAACCTGAGCGCGGCCAATTTGAAAATTCAGTACTTAAATTTTGATGGCAGCCAGGCCAGTAAATTCAGCGAAATCCGTTTAGTCCGGGCCGAGATAATCAACTACAGCTTTGATTTGTTGATCCCTGGACTGAGCATTCAACTTAACTCCCCCAGCTTTAGCGCCACCTTGCCGCGCGAAAGCCTGGGGGTCACCCGGTATGGCTATACGCAATGCCAGGCAACCGCCTGATTTGAACAGGAAAGTGAGGTTTTATCATGACTTACCCAACAGAAAACCGCATCATCGACCTGAGTCAAAAGCAGCTCGCCATGCAAATGCGTAATAACCGCATGAAGCTGGCAGCGCCCTTGTCGATACTGGTGGTATGCCAGGCGCCAGATGCTTTAAATGCACTGCAATCACACCTTGGCAGTACCGAAAATCTCAATGCGGATTTTTATGCCAACCTGCCCGAACAGTCCCAAAGCTATCAGGCGGCGATTCTGGTGTGTCCGGCGGATGCCAGCCAGGTAGCCGAACAGCTGTCGTCACTGTCTCGTCATTGTCAGCACTTGCTGTTAATCGGCGAAGATATGGACAATGACACCGTCCGTCAGGCCGTGAAATTCAATGTGCGGGATATCATTCCCCCTAGTCAGGTGGATCCCGAACTCCTTAACGCCTTGCGTGATCTTGCCGCCGAGCATCAGCAGCATGGCCGCCAGGCACCTATTATCTCCGTCATTAACGGCAAGGCCGGGAGCGGTGCCAGCTTCCTGACCTGCAGCTTAGGAGAGCTTTGTAGTCAGGGGAGCGATCGACACATAGCAATGTTTGATGCCGATTACAATTTCGGCTCGCTGTCGCACATGCTGGGTGTGCAAAGCCAATACAGCATTAATGATGCGTTAGAAGAACTGGAGCGACTGGACGATACCGCGATTAAGTCCATGATGACCAAAAAAGACAATCTCAATCTGCTCAGCAATCGCCCCTTTGCCAGACTTGAGCAATTTGGTCAGCAGCGCAGTGAACGTACCCAACAACTGCTGTGGAAAATTCGCAGTAACTTTGACCTGCTGCTGGTCGATCTGTCCAAGGGCATAGAATCTCACACCGTCCCCATCATTGAGATGACCAGCCTCTTTCTGGTGGTAGTACAACTGAATGTCGCGTGCCTGCGGGAAGCGAAGGTGTTGATTCAATACCTGCGCCAACAGATGGGGGTAGATGCCAATAAAATTCATCTGGTCATCAATCGCTACCAGAAAGGTAACCAGGAGATCACCCACGCCGATGTAGAAAAAGTTATCGGTCTGAATTCCATCTTCCATGTGGCCAACAACTACCAGGCCGCCAATTTACATACCGATCTGGGAACCCCGCTGAGCAAACTGCAGGACAACCGTAATCTGGTCCGTGATCTGCAACAGGTTGTGGATGCGGTCTTTCCCTTCAAAGTCCAATCCAGCAAAAAATCCACCGGTCTGTTTGGCCGGTTGATGGGGAGGTAATTATGAACATTATGCCCAAAGCCATTAATCAGCCCTTGCCCACCCTCACACCAACCGAGCTGGGGATTAAACATCAGCTGTTTACTCAAGTGTTAAGCCTGCTGGACTTGTCGGTACTGGACAGAATGGACAAGGACACCGCACGCAAACAAATTCGTGATTGCTGCAACAATCTGCTCAACGAACTCCCCCGCCCGGTTAATTTGGAGATTCGCACCCTGATCACCAAATTGGTGCTGGATGAGATCCTCGGCCTGGGACCATTGGAAACCCTGCTGGCGGATCCGGAAGTTTCCGACATTCTGGTTAACGGTCATGACAATATTTTTGTGGAGCGATGCGGCAAGTTGGAGCGTGTGCCGGTAAGTTTTCAGGATAACCACCACCTGCTGAATATCATCGACCGTATCGTCTCCAGTGTTGGTCGCCGGGTGGATGAGTCTTCCCCTATGGTAGACGCCCGTCTCAAAGATGGTAGCCGGGTTAATGCCATTATTCCGCCCCTGGCGCTGGATGGCCCCAGCTTATCTATCCGCCGCTTTACCGTGGATAAGCTCAACGCCCAGCAGTTGATTGACTACGGCTCGATGACCGCAGATATGGACAAACTGCTCAGCGCCGCGGTTACCGGCAAATTAAATGTGCTGATCTCCGGCGGTACCGGCAGCGGCAAAACCACCATGCTGAACATCTTGTCCGGCTATATTCCCCGTGACGAGCGGATTATCACCATTGAAGACTCCGCCGAATTGCAGCTACAACAACCCCACACCGTAAGACTGGAAACCCGCCCCACCAACATAGAAGGGCGCGGTGAAGTGACCCAGCGCGATCTGGTAAAAAACTGCCTGCGTATGCGTCCGGATCGCATCGTTATCGGCGAGGTCAGGGGCAGCGAAGCCATCGATATGCTGTCGGCCATGAATACCGGTCACGAAGGCTCACTCACCACCTTACATGCTAATAGCCCCCGGGATGCGCTGGGTAGGCTGGAGAATATGGTCTGTATGGGCGGCTTTGATATGCCGGTGCGCAATATCCGCACCCAGATTGCCTCCGCCATAGACCTGGTCGTGCAACTGCAACGTCAGGAAGACGGCCGTCGCCGCATCACCAGTATTCAGGAAGTCACCGGCATGGAAGGTGAGGTAATCACCATGTCGGAGTTATTCACCTTCGAGCGCGAAGGACGGAACGAACAAGGCAATATCAAAGGGCACTACCGGGCCACCGGTGTGATCCCTGTGTTTCAACGCAAGCTGGTTGCCAAGGGCATTGACCTGCCCCACAGCATTTTTGGCGTCAGCAGCATGATACATTTCTGAGGAGTTTGTCATGAGACCAGAACTGATTTTCTTTGCCCTGGTATTTGTGTCAGTGGTCCTGCTCTCACAAATGTTATTTGTGTCGGTATACAACCCACAGCGCGCAGACAGCCGGACTCTGAAACGCCAACTGGCAGAATTGAGCCGCGACAAGCAGGCCGAGCATGGCATGTTGCTGCTTAACAACAGATTGAACAATCTGTCTTCGGTTCGAGCCGCGCTGGAATCCATCAGTTGGATTAAGGAAATAACCTACAAGCTCGAACTGGGCGGCTCCCGTATGCTAGGTCACGAATACCTGCTGCTGGCCTTATCAATCACTCTGCTGACTACCATGGGAGCCTGGGCCCTGACCCAAAGTCTGCCGGTATGTCTGACGCTGATGCTCAGTCTGGTGATGATGTTCAAATTCAGACTCGGTCGTCAGATTGACCGCCGACTGGAGCAAATTGAGGCCCAATTTCCTGAGGCACTGGATGTGATGAAGCGCGGCCTGCAGGCGGGATATGCCTTTAACGATGCGCTGAAGCTGGTATGCGAAGAACTGCAGGGCGAGCTGTCCAAGGAAATGTCTTATCTGTTTCATCGCATCAACTTCGGCGCAGATCTGAAAACCGCCCTGCTGTATTTTATCCACCGGGTGCCCAGCACCTCGGCCATTGCCTTTGCCAGCGCGGTCAATATTCAGAAAGAAACCGGCGGAAATCTGGCAGAAAACATTGAAAACCTCAGCAAAATTATCCGTCAGCGTTTCAGCTTTAAGCGCCGCATTCGTACCTTATCGGCCGAAGGGCGCTTGTCAGGCTGGATCCTGGTGCTGCTGCCCTTTGCCCTGTTTGCGCTGCTGTATATCACATCTCCCCGCTATGTTATGGAGCTGCTGCTTACCCCCAACGGCCAGCAACTGCTGCAATGGGGCTTAATCGGCATGCTGCTGGGAGTCGCTTGGGTCAGGAAGCTGTTACAGATCGAGGTATGAATCATGGAACTGCTACAAAGCCTGTTGTACAACTTTACCCATGACCAGAAGCTGATTGAAATCATCATCTATGTCATTTCCGCTGCGGCGGGTATTACCCTGGCCATGGCCCTTTACTACCTAACCAGCGGTACCTACTCACCGGTACGCCAGCACCTACAGCGTCTGATCCAGGGCGAGTCCCATCAGACCGACGAAGGGGTGGACTATAAGAAATTCCTCGAACACAACCTGGCTAAGCTTGGTGACTTGCCCATGCTCAGCCAGCGTTTGGCCACCGATACCACCAGCCGTAATTTGCTGATTCACGCGGGCTTTCATTCCGAAAATGCCTTGAAGGTGTACTACGCCATCAGGCTCGTCAGCATGCTGCTGGCATTGTTTGGCGCGCTGGCCTTGTTTGAACAGTTTCCACAGATGAGTACCACGCTGGCCATCTATCTGGTAGCGCTGATCTTAGGCCTGTCCTACCTGCTGCCACGTATGGCACTGCGTAAAGCAGCCCAACGTCGTATGAACAACTTACGTCGCTATTTCCCCGATGCGCTGGACTTGTTGGTGGTATGCAGCGAGTCCGGCCTTGGTCTGCTGGAGTCCTTCGCCCGAGTGGGTAAAGAGCTGCAAATGGCCCACCCTGACTTGTCACATGAAATCAACTTGGTCTGCAGCAAGGTACGGGTGGGGATTTCTATACAGCAGGCCCTGAAGGAGTTTTCAAATCGTACCGGCCTGGAAGACATTCGTGGCTTGAACTCCGTCATAGTGCAAAGCCTGAAACTGGGCACCGGCATCGCCGAAACCTTGAGAGTCTATGCAGCCGAATATCGCGACAAACGCTTACAAGAAGCGGAAGAAAAAGCGGCCAAGTTAGGGGTAAAACTGATTTTCCCTATGATGTTTTGCATCTGGCCGTCGTTTTTCATCGTCGCTATTGGTCCGGCAACTCTGAAAATCATGAACATCTGGCATAAGGCATTTTAATTATGAACAAACTACATCACAGCTTAATCACTACTCTCTTTGCTGCATTGGTTTTGTCTGGTTGCAGCGCCAGTAGCAATCTCAGCCGTCAGACCGACGCCATGACTAACCAGCAGCAGGGCCAGGCCTTGTTCGCCCAGGCAGAGCTAGCCGCTCAACGTGAAGACTATGGCAAAGCGTTGTTGATGTATATCGAAGCGCTGAACCTCAAGCCCGATGATGCACCAACCCTGTACAACATTGGCCAGATGCATATGTACCTGGGCAACAGCAAACTGGCCGAACGGGCATTTAAACAAACCCTGACGCTGGCCCCCGACCATATCGGCGCTTTGGCCCAACTGGGTATTTGGCAGCTTAAAGAGCGCAACAGTGCCGAAGCAGAATCAACCCTGACCCGCGCTGTGATATTGGACCAGCAACGCTTACACCAAAGCGAACCTGATACCTGGGTAACGCTTGACGCCCAGTCCCCGGTGATGGCCTACAACGCCCTGGCGGTGCTCTATGATGTGCGCGGTCAGCATCAACAGGCACGTGACTTGCTGCAACTGGCACTGGCACAAACGCCAGACTCCGCGCTGCTGCTATCCAACCTGGGTTACTCTTTCTATCTGGACGGAAATTTTGTGCAGGCCAGTCAGTATTACCAGCAGGCCATCAATGTCCAACCCAACTTCCACCGCGCCTGGGCCAATCTGGGGCTGGTAAACATCCGTCAGGGGCAATACAGCCGCGCACTGCAAAACTTCAAACAGGTGATGCCGGAGGAGCAAGCCTACAACGATCTGGGGTATTTCCTAAAACTGGAAGGGCGCTACGAAGAAGCCAGCTATTTTCTTCAGCAAGCCATCGAAAAGTCGCCCAAATATTATGAACTGGCTCAGGAAAACCTCGCCGATGTGAGAATGAATCTGGCAAGCGTCGGCATCCACTGAGGGGAATGCAAGGTTCCACCACCAAGAGCCCGCCCGGGCTCTTTTTTTATTGGCGCTTTTGTTCCAATGTGGCGGCCAGTGAGGCAATGGTCATTGGCAATGGTGCTAAACGGTAACGACGGCTGAGCTGCTGATAGTCAATGGCTGCAAAACCCTTGGTATGCATAATTTCAATTACCGCCTGCGCCTGAGCAGATTGATTACTGACCGAAATCGGCAGCACCGTGGGACTATCGGGGGTTAACTCACGCAATCCGGCAAAGTGTTCATCCAGCATGACCAGCGCCAGACTACCCAGGGTAACGTGGCCGCCAAAGCTGATATAGCTTGCTGGTATATTGGCCGGAATGTTGTCCCAGTTTATTCCAACATAGTGAATAGTGCCCTGCAGGCCTGCATCACTGGCAGCCTTGGCTGCACCAAAGGCCATAGGATCATTGGCTGCCCACACCGCATCCACCTGCACAGCGCGGGAGAACAGCGCATTCGCCAGCCGGTAAGCCTCATTCTGTGACCAGTTACCAAAATCCTGATACACCAGTTGAATGGCGTCTTTATGTTGCTGTAAAGCACGCTGCATACCTAAGGTACGGGCCTTGGACGAAGACGAATGCCGATCACCATTAATGGCCAATAACCTCAGTGGCCTGCGGCTATCTTCGGCAAGTAGCGCCGAAATCATTTGAAAGCCGGTATCCGACAAATCGGCAGTTAAGGCTCCCAGATAATGCCTGGGATGGGGCTGCTTAGGTGCGACAAGAAAATCATTGTTAACCAAAAAGTAAGGAATACCACCACTTTCCAGTAGCGCCACATGCTGATCCAATACGGCATTTTCATTAACCAGCAATAAATAATCAGGTCGACGTGCAATTCCTTGGCGTAACAACTCAACCAATTTGAGTCTGTCTCTGTCGGCATACTCAATGCTCAGTTGCAGATTCAGATCCTCAGCCGCTGCCAGCATAAACTGACTCACCGTCGCCCAGAACACGCCGGTTTGATCCCCTTCGGCAGAACCGGGATTAATAAACAGGATATGTGGGGATTCTGCGGCCAGAACCGAGCGAGGAATGCTCCAATTTAACACCAACACAATGACGAACAGGAAGGTACGAATCAAGACAGGAATGGAAGTAAGTGCGCCATACCACAACTTTAGCCTAAAACCGTTAGCCAGTCAGGCTAAACGGCTAACTCATATCCATTGTGAGCGGCAGGCGAGTAAAGTCTGAAAACTGCTGCGCAACATGCTTAGCATCAGCGCGGTGGCGGAAGCTGCAAACAGTCGCCTGTTCGCCATTTTTACACACCATCACGACTTGATAGGGCTGTGATCTACTGCTTTGGCAAATAACACGAAATCCTAACACCTGGCTTAGCCCATACTCGCGACAAAATATCGGATAGAGGCTGGAGGCTTTAAGCACAATATGGTCTTTATCCAGATCGATACCGACCCAGAAACGGGCGAAGGTAGCATGCCAACCTAACGCAGTGATTAACCCGATAGCCCAAAACGGCAGGCCGCCAGGGCTGGCGGCAAAATAAATATTTAACGCCCCGGCAGACAGAAATATTGCGCCCAGCCCACTTAACATAAAGCGTACCAGAAAATGTTGTTGATAACGGGCCCGTCGTGGTGAATGCACCTTAAAGTTCATGACAATACCCCCCATTCAAACAACAACGCCAGAAGGGCAAACACCGGTACAGGTAACGCCAGCTTTATCAATGCCGCTCGGGACCAAATGGGTACAACGTCCCCGGTTCTTCGCAATGCTGACTCAATAACAGCTTGGGACGCTTGTTCACTGGGATCTTTCTCGCTTTGCCCTTGTTCGCTATGCTGTTGCTCACGCTGTTCTTGCTCACTGTGGCGCCCCTCGCCAGCAGGCTGGGCATCGTTATCTGACCAGGGGTGTTTGTGCGGCCAGTCACTGACTTGCTCAAGCAACACAAGGTTAAAGTGCTGCTTTAAAAATCCCATTGCCAAAAATGCATCGTCGGGGCGCTCAAATACATATAACTCGTTTAAAATGCCGATTTGCAGACTATTGCTATTGCCACTGCGGGTCAGCAGTACTTCAACCCCATCGGCTTTTTGAACCCTGTCAGCCTGCGGTGTTTTCCACCACCAAGCACGTTGATAAAACAGCTGATTCGCGACTCGATCTAAGACCAGCCGATGCGATTGACTAAAAAGATACAAGCAGGCAGCGCCACTGAGTAAAGCCGTAGCAATAAAGAAGATTCTGTCATTGCCGTCAAGCACCAGGCTCAGTAGCACCGACGGTAAACACAATATCAACATAATCACCGCCAATAAGCTTGTCATCACACCTCTTTTGGTGTGCAAACTTATTTGCGTGCCATCAGCACTCAGGCGAAACAGCTTCTTCAGCATCTTTGGCAAGGAATGGGTATTCATGTCTGGCTCAAAATAATCAACAGGTGGGTCATCTAAACAGCAGGTGCACGCCTTGTTGTTCAGCCAGGCTGAGAGGGGTAGCTCCATGCTAAAAGCACCTCAAGCTTACATACTAACAAAGAGGCACAAGTAAGATATTGATTTAACAATACTTAGCACTAGTATCCATGGCTTAGGCTGCTATGGCAAGGTTTGCGAGCTATGACGCCCTGCATTGATACGCGCGCTTGGTATGATGCTAGTCAACTTGGTGTTTTGCGTGACTTTCGGGGGAATATGGTTCTCGGTAGGACAAAAAAAGCGCCAAAGGTTGGCGCTTTTTCAAGATAACCACTGCAATCAGGCTTTCTGTACAACCTGCTCAATACGACCAAAAATAGACTGGCCGTTGTTATCCAGCATTTCAATCTGAATATTGTCACCGAAGTCCATAAAGGGCGTGCTGGGTTTGCCTTGCTGAATAGTTTCAATCATGCGGATTTCGGCAATACAGCTATAGCCTACGCCACCTTCGCTGACCGGCTTGCCGGGGCCATCGTTAAGCTTGTTAGATACCGTGCCTGAGCCGATGATAGTGCCAGCCACCAGTGGACGGGTTTTCGCCGCATGGGCAATCAACTGACCGAAGTGGAAGGTCATATCCACCCCTGCATTGGGCTTACCAAATAGCTCGCCGTTTAAATGCGACAGCAGCGGCAGATGCAGTTTACCGGCCTGCCAGGCGTCACCCAGCTCATCCAGGGTCACGCAAACCGGGCTGAATGCACTTGAAGGTTTGGACTGATAAAAACCAAAACCTTTGGCCAGCTCGGCCGGGATCAGGCCACGCAGCGACACATCATTGACCAGCATCACCAAGCGGATATATGACAGCGCCTGTTCAGGCGATACGCCCATAGGCACATCATCCACAATCACCGCAATTTCGGCTTCAAAGTCGATACCAAAGCCTTCGCTTTGCGGCATTAATACCGGTGCGCGCGGTGCCAGGAAGGTATCCGAACCACCCTGATACATCAGCGGGTCGGTCCAGAAGGTCTCGGGCATCTCTGCGTTACGGGCCTTACGCACCAGCTCTACGTGGTTCACATAAGCGCTACCGTCGGCCCAATGATAAGCCCGTGGTAGGGGCGAGGCACAGTCGGCCTGATTAAAGGGCTCGGCACTGATACTGCCGCTTTCCAGGGCCTCATAGCGCGCTAACAAAGCACCATGCAACTCGCGCCAGTTATCCAGGGCAAATTGCAAGGTCGGGGCAATATCACTGACCGATACCATACGGCTCAGGTCGCGACTGACCAATACCAGTTTGCCGTCACGACCGGCGTTCAGACTGGCCAGCTTCATGCGTTACCTCCGGGAAATTCACCTTCACCATGCAACCAGGCTGCATGTTTGGGGGCTTTTTTGGTTTGTGCCCATTCATCCAGCATGGCCGGGGCCACGCGTTTTAACTCTTCCAACATACCGGGCTTGGCCGTGTTGGCCGCCAGCTCAATACGATGACCGTTAGGATCAAAGAAATAAATGGACTTAAAGATAGTGTGCTCGGTGGGGCCCAGTACCTTCAGACCGGCATTTTCCAGACGTTCCTTAGCCGCCAGCAACTCGTCCATGGACGCCACTTCAAAGGCAATATGCTGTACCCAGGCTGGGGTATTCTGGTCGCGGTCCATATCTGGCGAGTTAGGCAGTTCAAAAAATGCCAGTACATTGCCCTGCCCAGCATCCAGGAACACGTGCATATAGGGATCCGGCGCCTTGGTGGAAGGCACTTCATTTTCAGCAATGGCCAGCAAAAACTCCATATCCAACAGGTCGCGGTAAAACTCCACGGTTTGCTTAGCGTCTTTGCAGCGGTACGCCACATGATGAATGCGTTGAATTTTCATGATAAATCCTTATGCCGGTTATTTACCCACCACACCGCGAGCAACCTGGTCGCGCTCGATAGACTCAAACAGCGCCTTAAAGTTACCTTCGCCGAAACCTTCATCTTCCTTGCGCTGAATAAACTCAAAGAACACCGGACCAAGCACGGTTTCTGAGAAGATTTGCAGCAACAAACGCGGCTGGCCACCTTCAGTGGTGCCATCCAACAAAATGCCACGAGCCTGTAATTGGTCTACCGGTTCACCGTGCCCCGGCAAACGCTCTTCCAACATTTGATAATAAGTAGCAGGCGGCGCGGTCATAAACTTCACGCCTTGCTTTTTGAGCTTATCCCAACAAGCCAGCAAATCATCACAAGCAAAAGCAATGTGCTGAATGCCTTCACCGTTGTACTTCATCAGGAATTCTTCGATCTGGCCGCCGGCACTGGCTTCTTCATTGAGCGGAATACGGATTTTGCCGTCCGGTGCCGTCATAGCTTTAGACAACAAGCCGGTGTATTCACCCTTGATGTCGAAGTAGCGGATTTCGCGGAAGTTAAACAGGTTAGCGTAGTAATCTGCCCAATACTGCATGCGGCCGCGGTATACGTTGTGGGTCAGGTGATCTAGCGTATGGAAACCACAGCCCTCGGGGTGACGGTCAACCCCTTCAATCCAGTTAAAGTCGATATCGTAGATGGTCTGGCCTTCCTGATAACGGTCTATCAGATACAAATTCGCGCCGCCAATACCTTTAATGGCCGGTAAGCGCAGCTCCATGGCACCGGTTTGCGTGTCGACTGGCTGCGCACCTTTTTTCAGTGCGGCGGCATAGGCCTTTTGCGAGTCTTTTACCCTAAATGCCATACCACAGGCGGATGGGCCATGCTCGATAGCATAGTAATGGGCGTGGCTCTTGGGCTCGTAGTTAGTAATAAAATTAATATCGCCCTGACGCCACAATTCCACATCCTTGGATTTGTGTCTTGCTACCTTAGTGAAGCCCATGGCCTCGAATACCGGTTCCAGCACACCTTTTTGCGGTGCGGTGAACTCGACGAATTCAAAGCCATCCAGGCCCATTGGGTTTTCAAACAAATCCGCCATCTCAATCCCCCTTATTTACACTTTGCTGCTTTTTGGGCAACCTCTTAGGTTGTTACCCAATAGTATTGTTTCAGTTGAAAGCATATTAGTTTCAATTGAAACCACTGACAATGGCGGAGCCCGAACTTGCCCTGTAAACCAAACTCTCCACTGCTGTTGCAGCGTTTCCTGCCTTACCGGCTGACCACTTTGTCGAACAAGATCTCTCAGGCACTGGCTGCTCAGTACAGTCAGCGCTTTGACCTGAGCATCCCCGAATGGCGCATTCTGGCGGTACTTGGCGAGGGCATGCCGCTGTCCGCCGCTGAAATAGTCCAACGCACCGCCATGGACAAAGTGGCTGTCTCCAGAGCGGTGAAAAAACTGCTAGATAAGCAGCGACTGGAAAAAAATCAGGACAGTAGCGACAACCGCCGCTTTGCTTTATCTCTGTCTGAATCCGGCCAGGCCCTATACGAAGAAGTGGTGCCCATTGCCCTTGAGTATGAACGACGCCTGATTGCCGAGCTCAGTCATGATGAAATTGAAAACATGGATAAGCTGTTCAACCACCTGGACAATGTAATCCTCAAGTAATGCCGGGTCATTTCTGACCTTGCTCTGACACATCATAAGGAATCAGCATGCATCAATTCTGGTCTTTGCTTTTAACCCGCTTTACCTGGCTTTGTATGATTATCGCCGGGGCCGCGTCTGCCAACACCGCCACCAATCCACAGGTTATGCTGGAAACATCCATGGGTAATATTCAGGTGGAGCTGTATATGGATAAAGCCCCGCTGTCTGCCGGGGACTTTCTGGCCTACGTACAGCAAGGGCTGTTTGATAACCAGCTTGGTTTCCATCGCGTGGTCAGGCCTGATAATGACCACGGCACGCCGGTTATCTCAGTAATTCAGGCCGGGTTAAAAGACGGCGCGCAGCGCAGAACCCCTATTGCCCATGAGACCACCAAGCAGACTGGTCTGAAACATCTGGATGGCACCTTATCCATCGCCCGGGCAGAGCCTGGTACCGGCGGTGGTAGCGACTTTTTTATCTGCGTGGGCGACCAACCCGCGTTAGATTATGGTGCCAAACGCAACCCCGACGGCCAGGGTTTTGCGGCCTTTGGCCGGGTGGTAAGCGGTATGGATGTGGTGCGTAAAATCAATGCGTTGCAGGGCGTCAGCACCGGCCAGGATGATTATGTAGACGGACAGATTTTGGCAGAGCCGATATCTATAACTAAAGCCGATTTACTTCCACAATAAATCGCAGGTGGCCTGTGGCGACGCTCAGGGTGCCGCCAGGGCCAGCTTGATTTCATCCCAGCTAAACTCCTCACCCAAGGCGTCTTTTATGGCCTTCAGGCTAGTATCCGGCTGCGCATCAGCCGCACGGCGAATCGCATCAATTCGCTCAGCAGGAAGCATTTCCTGCACCTGGATTTCACCGGATTGAATATATTGACATAAATGACCGGCCACAGTGCCAGTCACCAAGCCGCGCTGCTCTGCGATCTGCACCAAATTTAAGCCTTCGCGGTAAAGCGCCAGGGTAATAGCCTGAGTGGAAGGCTTTTCGCCCTTTTCCTCTCCCTTGTCTTCACCTGAAGATACCGCAGGTAAAAGCGGATCGGTTTCAATCCCCTGTTCTGCGCAATAGTCCGCCACCAGATTAAGTAGGGCCTGACCATATTTTTCCACCGTGCCAGGGCCCACTTTATGTACCTTAAGTAAGCTTTGCCGACTGCCAGGTAAACTATTGGCGATTTGCAATAACACTTGCTGGTGCGCGACCCGATAAGCCGGCACTTGCTGCGTTTCGGCCTGTTCGGCTCGCCAGTCCCGCAAACGTTGAAACAAGGCCGGATGCGCCAAATCATCCGGGCTCAATTCCACCACGGATTTCGCCTTACTGGCGGCGCTTTTGGCTTCTTCAATCGCTGCCTTGGCGAGTGCGTCCAACCACGCCATCAGGTTAAAACCACGGCAGCTACAGGCAACAATGGCCTGCTTATCCGCCAGCTCTCTATCCAGCCGCGCCAAGGCATTTTTAACTTGCTTGTTGGTCTGTTTATTATCGGTGGAATAGTGAAAATCTTGTCGCCACTTAACCAAGGGCGCTAAGGCGTTAGCGAAATAAGGCCCAGCCTTAGCAACACGCTCCTGCAGCGCAGTATGCTGCTGTGGTATCTGCCCACTGGTAAACAAGCTTTGCAACTGACGCTGGAATTTTACCGCCACCATCACCACCGCCTGTTGCACGGCCTGAGCTAACTCGGGCAAGGCCACACCATTACTACTTTGCACCCGCTCACCGGCGTCGCCTAGCTCTCTTTGCAGACGGTTCAAGGCTTGGCCCAGAGAATTGAAATCAAAGCTCTCCAGCAGCAACGATTGTTGATACCAACGCTTCGCTTCCACCAACATTGCGGTGTCGGGGACCGGACAATGCTGGCTGAAATGGCTGATTAGCGCATCACAGCGCACGCTTTCTGCACGCAGCGGACTTTGCAGCACCAAGCCATCTAAACTGCGGCAACGACTTAACGCCACATAAATCTGACCATGAGAAAAAGCCGCCTGACCATCAATAATGGCTTTATCAAAGGTCAGTCCCTGGCTTTTATGTATGGTGATGGCCCAGGCCAAACGCAGGGGAAGTTGGCTAAAGCTCCCCAGCACCTCTTCACTTATCTGCTGCGCATCATCCAGGCCATACTTAATGTTTTCCCAGGTGGCTACATCCACTTCAATCGGCTCACTTTCGCCGGCACATTGCACCCAAACCTTATCGGCCTGCATACGGGTCACCACACCGCGTTTGCCATTAAAGAAGCGTCTTTGCTCGCCCTGATCGTTGCGAATAAACATCACCTGCGCGCCCACTTTGAGCGCCAGTTGAGGGGCGGCCGGATAACTTTGCTCTGGATAGTCACCACTCACCCGTGCTTCAAAATACTGCATATCACCGGACAAGGCCGTCAGCTTAGTATTATTCAGTCTGTCGGCACTGTGGTTGTGAGTGCTTAGTACGATATAGTCGTCATCATGAAAGTCTGGCCGGTAGCGCTGATTCAGCATAGCCAGAGTGCTGTCGTCCAATTGGTTATTCCGCACCTGATTAAGCAGATTGATAAAGCGGGTATCAGACTGACGATACACCTGCTGCAATTCCACTTGCACCCACTGACTTTGCGCCAAGGCCTGACTGGCAAAAAAGTAAGGGTTGGCATAGTGCGCACTAAGTAACTGCCAGTCGCTGTCTTTTACCACCGGCGGCAACTGGAACAGGTCGCCAATCAGCAGTAGCTGCACGCCACCAAAGGGTTTGTTACGGTCGCGAAAACGCCTTAGCACCGCATCCACGGCGTCTAGCATATCGGCCCGCACCATGCTGATCTCGTCGATTACAAGCAGATGCAAACTGCGAATAATATTGATCTTTTCTTTGCTGAAACGGTTGTGCTCGGCCATGCTGGCGCCCAGCACAAAAGGCCCGAAAGGCAATTGGAAAAACGAATGTAAGGTCACCCCACCAGCATTAATAGCGGCCACACCTGTGGGCGCAGTCACCATCATACGTTTGGGACTGCTCATCCTAAGATCGTGTAGAAAGGTGGTTTTTCCCGTGCCAGCCTTACCGGTCAGAAACACATGTACACCGGTTTGTTCCACCAACTCACGGGCGGTTTGCAATTGGGGATTCGCGTTGCTCATCTCATCCTTATCCCTTAAGTCAGGCCCCATCCTAGCATTAATTTAGTCCACACCGGCGCTAGCAGCACTAATTCAGCCTGCCTATTGCCACAATCAATTTTCCTGATGCATGTTCAGTGGTTAACCTAAAAAATCCGCCTATATTCTAGCCTGGACATTAACAATCTGATAACAAAGGTTCTATTTATGCTCAAGCAATCTATTCCCTTGGTATCCGCGGTTGCCTTAACGGTCTCGCTGACGATGTTATCGGCCCAGGTGTCGGCGGATGGTATGGCCAAGTCCAATCAATTCTGGTGGCCGGAGAAACTCGACCTGGCGCCTCTGAGGCAACACGCCGGTGAATCCAATCCGCTGGGCGATAACTTCAACTACGTCGAGGCTTTCAACAAGCTTAACTTGCAGGCGGTAAAAGCCGACATCCAAGCCCTGATGACCCAATCCCAGGATTGGTGGCCAGCGGATTATGGTCACTACGGGCCGTTTTTTATCCGTATGGCCTGGCACAGTGCAGGCACCTACAGAGTGGCCGATGGTCGCGGTGGGGCCGGTGGCGGCCAGCAACGCTTTGAGCCGTTAAATTCTTGGCCGGATAATGTCAGCCTGGACAAAGCCAGACGCCTGCTGTGGCCCATCAAACAAAAATATGGTCGCAGTATTTCCTGGGCCGACTTGATGGTGCTGACCGGCAATGTAGCATTGGAGTCTATGGGCTTTAAAACCTTTGGCTTTGCCGGTGGCCGTGAAGACGACTGGGAAGCCGATATTGTTTACTGGGGACCGGAGCAAAAATGGCTGGATGACAAGCGCTACCACGGCGACCGCCAGTTAGAAAACCCTTTGGCAGCGGTGCAAATGGGCCTGATTTATGTCAATCCTGAAGGCCCCAACGGTAATCCGGATCCGTTACTGGCAGCCAAAGACATCCGCGAAACTTTTGGTCGCATGGCCATGAATGACGAAGAAACCGTGGCCCTGATTGCCGGCGGCCATACTTTCGGCAAAGCCCACGGTGCCCATAAACCCGATGAGTGCCTGGAGGCAGAACCCGCCGGTGCGGGCTTAGAAGAACAAGGCTTCGGCTGGAAAAACAAATGCGGTAAAGGCAATGCCGAAGATACCATCACCAGTGGGCTGGAAGGCGCTTGGTCGGCCAACCCCATCGCCTGGACCAGCCAGTATCTGGATAACCTGTTTGGCTTTGAATGGGTAAAAAGCAAAAGCCCGGCCGGTGCCACCCAATGGATCCCTAAAGATGGTCAGGGCCAGGGGCTGGTGCCAGACGCCCACGACAAATCCAAACGCCACACACCTATTATGTTTACCACGGATCTGGCCCTGAAGTTTGACCCGGCCTACCGCAAAATTGCCGAGCGTTTTCATAAAAATCCGGCCGAGTATCAGCTAGCCTTTGCCAAGGCCTGGTTTAAGCTCACCCACAGAGATATGGGCCCTAAAGCGCGCTATCTGGGCAATGAAGTGCCAGCCGAGATGTTGATCTGGCAAGACCCGCTCCCCAGCGCTGACCATGCCATGATTGACGGCAGCGATGTGGCTAAACTCAAGATGGATATTCTGAAAACCAAGCTCAGTGTTGCCGATCTGGTCAAAACCGCCTGGGCGGCAGCATCGTCTTTCCGCAGCACCGACCTACGTGGTGGTGCCAACGGCGCTCGCCTGCAACTGGCGCCACAAAAAGACTGGGCAGTGAACGAGCCCAAAGCGCTGGCCAAGGTACTGAAAAAGCTCGAAGGCGTGCAAAAGGACTTTAATCGCAAGCATAAAGGCGGCAAACAAGTCTCTATGGCCGACCTGATAGTACTGGGCGGGGCCGCCGCCATTGAACAGGCTGCCAAGCAGGGCGGAATGCAGGTTAGCGTGCCCTTCAAACCCGGCCGGGTAGATGCCAGTCAAGCCCAGACCGACACGGCCTCTTTTGCGGTGCTGGAGCCCAAGGCCGATGCGTTTAGAAACTACTACAGCGACGGTAGTCGCCTGCCGCCAACCGAAAGCCTGGTGGACAGGGCCAGTTCACTTAATCTGAGCGTGCCTGAGATGACGGTGCTGCTTGGGGGCATGCGGGTACTGGGGGCCAACAGTGGCAACAGCAAACACGGGGTACTAACAGATAACCCTGGCGTCTTAAGTAACGACTTCTTTATCAACCTACTGGATATGTCTACAAAGTGGACCAAGTCAGACAAAATGGCGGGGTTGTACCAAGGGTCAGACCGTAAAACCGGCAAAGCTCGCTGGACCGCCACCCCGGTTGATTTGATTTTCGGCTCCCACTCCGAGCTAAGAGCAGTGGCCGAGGTCTATGCCAGTGACGACGCCAAACAGAAGTTTGTGCAGGACTTTGTTGCTGCCTGGACTAAGGTCATGACACTGGATCGCTATGACAGTCAGTAACGCTCAAGCATAAAAAAGCGGCACTCCAACTAACAGTTGGGTGCCGCTTCTTTTTTCAGGCAAGGACAGCTTGCCGATGTATCAAGGAATATTTATCGGCGGTGTCTAAACCTCCATGGCCGCCAGCGAGTCCAAAATGGCGCAGTCAGGATTACTGTTGCCGCAGCACTGATTAGCCAGTGTCTCCAGTACGCCATGGATCTGCTGTAACTCAGCGATTTTCTGTGCCACATCCTGCAGGTGCTTTTCAGCAATTTCTTTAACTTCCCGGCTTTCTCTGCCAGGGTCACGCCATAAATTCAGCAGTGAATGGATCTCTTCAAGCGAGAAGCCCAGTTGCCTGCCACGGCGGATAAAGTTTAACTGCCGTAGCTGCTGTGTGTTGTACAACCTGTACCCGGCTTCGGTACGTGGGGTTTTCTCTAGCAGGCCGGATTGCTCGTAATGACGAATCATTTTAGCCGACAGACCGCTGGCCTTTGCCGCTTCACCTATGGTCAGCAGTTTACTCATGCTTTTTTTCCCTCCAACGCTGTAATAGCAAGGCGTTACTCACCACCAACAGGCTGCTGCTAGCCATCGCTGCCCCGGCAATAATAGGGTTAAGGTAGCCCAGTGCCGCCGCCGGTATACCAATCACATTAAAGATAAAGGCCCAGAACAGATTCTGACGGATTTTCTGATAGGTCTTACGCGCCAGTACCAATGCAGTTGCTACCAGATTCGGCTCACCGCGCATTAAGGTCATGGCCGAGGCACTCACCGCCACCTCGGTGCCGGTCGCCATGGCCATGCCCAGGTCGGCCTGAGCCAGGGCAGGTGCATCGTTGATACCATCCCCCACCATAGCCACTTTAAAGCCTTGCTGTTGATAACGTTTAACCCAGGCGGCTTTATCCGCCGGTAACACTTCCGCTTCAACATTATCCAGCCCCAGCTCAGTGGCCACCTGCGCGGCGCTGGCTTTACTGTCGCCGGTTAACATTGCCACTTTCATGCCCTGGCGCTGCAAACGCGTTACCGCACTTTTGCTGCTGGCTTTAATTGTGTCAGAAAAACACAGCAAGCCCACCAGCTCAGCGCCGCCGTCTTTAATCACCGCCAGCCAGGAGATGGAGGCGCCGGCTACACTGACCTTGTCCATAGGCAGCTCCAATTTGTGCTCACGCATCCAATGGCTACTGCCCAGCAGCCAGGTCTGCCCCTGCATATCACCTGTCACACCTTTACCTGCCACCACTTTAAAATTTTCTACCGCCAGAGCGCTGACATCCTGCTGCTCAGCTTTTTGTACTACGGCCTTGCCTAGCGGATGTTCACTGTTTTGTTGCAGCGAATACGCCAGTTGCAGTATATCCAGCTCACTCTCTTGTATGGCCGTCAATTGACTGAGCTGCGGCTTACCTTCAGTTAAGGTGCCGGTTTTATCAAACACCACTAAATCTATACGCTGGGCCTGTTCCAAGGCTCGGGCATCCTTAACCAAAATCCCCTGTTTGGCCGCCGTACCCGTGCCAGCCATAATGGCTGCTGGAGTCGCTAAACCAAGCGCACAAGGGCAGGCAATCACTAAGACTGCCACCGCGTTTAAGATGCCTACCGTCCAATCGCCGGTGCCCAAACCCCAGCCTAACAGCGCCACCAGCGCAACCAACAGCACCACAGGCACAAACACCGCACTGATGCGATCCACCAGAGCTTGCACCGGCGCCTTGGCCCCCTGCGCCTGCTCGACCAGACGGATAATTTTGGCCAGGGTCGACTCGGCGCCCACCTTGGTAGCCACCAGCTCCAACACCCCGTCCAGATTCACCGAACCGCCAATGGCATTATCGCCTTCTTTTTTATGCAGCGGCACGCTCTCACCACTGATCATGGACTCATCCACCTGGCTGTCGCCGGACTGAATCTCACCATCCACCGGAATACGCTCACCGGGCAGCACCTTGACCTTGTCACCACGTTTTAAACTGGCGGCGGCCACCTGTTGCCAACTGCCATCGCGCCATAAGCGCGCTTCGATGGGTTGCAGATTTTCCAAGGCTTTTAACGCATCTGTGGTGCGTCTTTTGGCTCTGCGTTCCAGATACTTACCGAGCAATACCAGGGTTAATACTGAAGCGCTACTTTCAAAATACAGATGCGGCATGCCCTGCCCGTCAAACACCGACCACAGATACAACGACAAACCATAGGCCGCCGAGGTACCTATGGCCACCAGCAGGTCCATATTGCCGCTACCGGCCTTTATGGCCCGCCATCCCGCACTGTAGAAACGCGCCCCAAAGTAAAACTGTACCGGTGTGGCGAGCAACCATTGCCACAGCGGTGGCAGCATCCAATCGCTACCGAACAGCATACCTACCATAGGCAATACCAGTGGCAGGGTTAATAAGCTTGCCCCTATCACGGGCCAACTGTCGCGCTGAAAAAAGCCCGGTTCGCTGGCTGCCTTCATGCTGGATGGCTCATCAGCATCCAACAACTGGTAACCTGTCTGCTCAACCGCAAAAAACAAAAGCGCCACGTCCAAACCCGCCAGGTATTCAACATTCACCTGTTCGCTGGCCAGATTAACCCTGGCATCTACCACACCGGGCACTGCCTTAAGGGCCTTTTCCACCGTACCGGCACAAGACGCGCAAGTCATACCGCCCACCCCGAACTGTCGGGTTTGGGTAGTAACCTTGTAACCCGCCGAATCAATAGCGGCAATCAACGCCGCTGCGTTGGCATCGCCTTGCACTGTGGCGGACTCTGCGGCCAGGTTAACCTGCGCCTGACTGACGCCTTCCACCTGCATCAGGGCTTTTTCAATACGCCCCACACAGGACGCACAGCCCATTCCACTAATAAGTAACTGCATGCTATTTGCCATGTTTATCTCCAACATCAGCTTAGATAGCTCAAGGCTAAAGTTTAACCTTATGGGAAGGTCAAGGTTGTATTTTCAGAAATTGGCAGCAACCTAGGCAAGCGCATTAAGGCTTATTCCTGCAGGGGGGATTAATTGGCGCAATAAGATAATATCGGAAGGCCAACTCGTTGTTTGAAAAGAAAATGCCGCCCCTTAGGCGGCAATGGCAGCAACAATCAGGCGGTGGTTTGTTGCAGCGCCTTCATTTCGTCATGACATACTTGCATATTAGCTTTAACCTTTCTCAGTGCAATAGCACAATTAGGCGGTTGCTCGCATTTCAATGCGTTGTCCAGTGCATCCAGAAGCTTATCTTCTACTTCTTCAAGCTGATCAACATAAGTATGTTCTTTGTCTGTGCTGATACTGCCAAGCAACTTGGTATAGTAACTGCGAAGATCGACAGCAAGCGAGGTGTCGTCTTCCATATTGCCATTCTCTGCCACGGCAAAGGGCTGCAACACAGATACCGCATTCTGTTTAGCCGTAATCATCCTATTAAACATATGCTTGATATGGACACTGGATACTTTTTCCCTGGCTTCTTCGTAAAACTCGATCCCGCCGTTCAGTACTTTGATAACGTCAGATACTTTGCTTACTTTTGACATTGTCTGTCTCATTACATGTTCTCCATCATTGCTAAATCAGAAGGCCGTCCATCGACCCTGCCAATATCATCAATGCAGAACCCAGACCAACCACAGAAAAACACGTAAAAATCATTAATAATCAATATAGTTAAAAGAGATATGCGCGAGAAAGAAAGACGATAGCAGAGCTCATGTATGAAAGATTTTCCGTATCGGCTGAAATTCTTTCAGGCTGCCAGCGATCATCTGCCAGCTAACGCTCAAACCGATGAGTGTTAATCCACCTTTCACCGTTATAGCAACATAGGTATGATGTTTGCAGTGTATTAGGACGCATTACTGTCTGAGAACACTGGCACCGCTGGAGTCTCGCTGGATGTGGACTGGCTAAATAAGGATATAACTTGGCAACTATACTACTCGTCGATGACGATTCAGACTTTTGCAGCATCGCCTGCCACTTGATTGAAATGCTAGGCCATGAGGCATATACCGCCTCCTCATTAGAGGAAGCCAGACTGTCACTGAGTGACAGTCGCTTTGACCATCTGCTGCTGGATTTTATGCTGCCGGATGGCAGCGGCCTGCATCTGGTTGATTATATTCGCAGCCATGATATTCCTATCAAAATCACCATGATTTCCGGCCACCCGGCAGTAAGGGGAGCGCTAACAGAACTCTGTGACGAGAATATCGACCACCTGACCAAGCCCATTGACGGCGATGATCTTAATCGCATCCTGAATCCGGCCAAAGCGTCACCGAATCGCAACAGTCAAGCCCGCCAGAATGACCAGGCCATGCATTTTAATCACCTGATTGGTGAATCAGTGGCCATGCAAAAGCTGTATGAAATGATCGAGCGGGTGGCCCACACTTCAGCCAACGTTATGCTGTTTGGCGAAAGTGGCGTAGGTAAGGAAATGGTCGCCAAGGCAATTCATCACGCCTCTGGTGTTACTGGGACGCTGGTCTGTACCAACTGCGGAGCCCTGCCTAAGGATCTGGTTGGCAGCGAACTGTTCGGTCACGAAAAAGGTGCCTTTACCGGCGCAACCGGGCAAAGAAGTGGGGTATTTGAACAAGCGCAGGATGGCACGCTGTTTTTGGATGAAGTCACCGAAATGCCTATGGATATGCAGCCGACATTGCTTAGAGTACTGGAAATGCGCAATGTCGTGCGAGTGGGCGGAAACAAGGAAATTCCAGTGAATTGCCGGGTCATTTCTGCCACCAACCGACCTATGCAGGAAATTGGTCAGCAAGGGGTTATCCGCGAAGACATTTATTTTCGTCTGGCCGTGTTCCCCATTCAAATTCCGCCACTGCGCGACAGAATGGATGACCTGCCCCTACTGGCGCGCAGTTTTCTGCAGCAGCTGAATGACGAACACCAAACCGACTACAAATTAACCGACGAGCACCTGCGCCGTCTGATGCAATACGAATGGCCGGGTAATGTCCGGGAGCTGCGCCACAGCATTCACCGGGCCTACATTATGGCTGACAGAGACAGCGGTGAAATCCAATTACCAGATTCTTTTGCTTCACCTTTTTCAGCCCAAAAATCACCAACCCAGGCCCTGATGCCAGGCCGCACTATTGAAGAAGTCGAAAAAGAACTGATTTACGCGACGCTGGAAAAAGTTAACGACAATAAAACCCATGCCGCCAAGATGTTGGGGATAAGTACTAAGACCCTGTATAACCGTTTACATGCCTACGGGGATTTTAGTCAGTAACTTTTTTACACCATCAGTTGATCCATTTGCCCGGTGCTACGTAAAAGTCCGGGCATTATCTGCCAAAAGGAGTAAGCAGGTGCATTCTCATCAAGGCCCTATCCACCAACTGGTTCACGACGCCAGACGACCTCTCAACAACATTTCCATGCAGGCAGAAATGCTGAAATTGCTAGCCAAGAAAGGCGCAGACGAAAGCCAACTTATTGATGCAGCAGATAAAATAGTTCGCTACTGTAAAGAATGCAGCCATATACTGGAGGCCGTGTCAGAGCAGGCTGAAGCCGATGGCACCGGGCATCCCCACAACAGAGCTGAATGAGGATATGCAAAACAAAACCATTTGGTGGCTGATTGGTGTCCTGATACTGGCGATCACCTCAGTGAATACCTTACTGGCCCTGCGCAGTAGCAACGAGATTGCCGGAATTCAAAAAAGCCTGACCAATACCGGTGAAGTGATGATGCTGCTGGATGAACTCTACATCAGTGTCACCCTGGCAGAGTCCGGACAACGCGGTTATTTGCTGACGGACAATGAACGCTTTTTGGCCCCCTATCAGGAACAGCTGCAAAAGGTTCACACTAGCATTAACAATGCGCGAGCCATCAGCTCTGAGATTCAAGGCCAACAATACCGCATTGAACAGCTTATTGACCTTGTAAACCAGCAATTTTCCGAGTTAAGCAGAACAGTAGAACTGGCCAAAAAAGAGAAAGACCTGTTAGCAGTGCACGAAGTAAAAGTAGGTAATGGCGTTTTATCTACACAAATCGGTGAGGCATACCGAAAAGCGATGCTGGCAGAGAGCGACTTTCGTGAATCACTCTATCTGGACTTTGCCATTGCCCAGCACAGAGCTGACAACACCTTATACCTGTCCTCGGCCCTTACCTTGGTGTTGTTATTAGCGGTTTTTTATCTGGCCCGTCTCAATTTGAAGAACGAACGACGGCACAGAAGCCAGTTGGAGGCACAAAACAACACTCTGGCGCAGAAAGTGGAAGAACGTACCTTTGCCCTCAAAATCTACGCTGACGAATTAGCCCGCAGCAACAGGGAACTGGAAGAGTTTGCCTTTGTCGCTTCCCATGATTTGCAAGAGCCACTTAGAAAAATACAAGCTTTCGGCGACAGGTTGCTAAATGCGCAACAACAGCAATTGGATGAAACCAGTCTCGACTACCTAGCCAGAATGAATAAGGCTGCCCAGCGAATGTCCAAGTTGATCAGTGATTTGCTTGCCTTCTCTCGGGTAACGACCCGAGGCAAGGAATTCTCTAGCTGTGATTTGAACAAAACCCTCCATCAGGTCGTAGATGACTTGGAAATCAGCATAGAAGACAGCCAGGCCCAGCTCGAACTGGATAGCCTTCCCACGATCAAAGCCGATACCACCCAGATGCACCAGCTGTTTCAAAATCTGCTCTCAAACGCACTGAAGTTTAAAGCACCAGATCGGCCCCTGATGGTGAAAGTGAGATGCCAGCAAACCACTGGCCCCACCTTGCCGGGGGAAGAATCGGGCTTGATCTGGTACCGCATAGAGATTCACGACACCGGCATTGGTTTTGAGCAGCAATATGCCGACAAGATTTTTATGCCTTTCCAACGATTGCACGGCCGTAACAGCTACGAAGGAACAGGAATAGGACTGGCGGTATGCCGCCGCATTGTCGAACGCCATGGTGGCAAAATCAGCACCACCAGTCAGCCCGGTAAAGGCAGTACCTTTAGCATTTTATTACCCCAGGACAGCGCAATGGTCACCATAGAAGGAAACAAGTAACCATGAACAAAATATCCAGGCCTATCACTATTTTGATGGCCGATGATGATGAGGATGATCGTCTATTAGCCAGAGACGCACTGACGGAAAGCCGGGTCCTCAATACCTTGCATTGTGTCGAGGACGGTCAGGCCTTACTTCAATACCTGCGTGGTCAGGGTAAATACAGCGACAAAAGTGCCTACCCCACCCCAAGCCTGATCCTGCTGGATCTGAACATGCCAATCATGGATGGCAGAGAAGCGCTCAGAGAAATCAAGGCTGACCCAAGTCTGCGCAGCATTCCCGTGGTAATTCTAACCACTTCGAAAGAGGAAGAAGATATGCTACGCGGCTATGACCTGGGAGCCGCATCTTATATTACCAAGCCGGTCAATTTCGAAGGCCTGGTTGAGCTAATGAAAGCCCTGGGCAGGTATTGGGTGGAATTCGTCGAGTTACCGTCCCATGACCGTGCCTGAGCAGGCTTTACCTAAGGCCGCGCGGCTGCTGCTGGTCGAAGATGACGAAGATGATTATATCCTCACCAGCGGCTATCTGCGGGAACTGCCAAGCTACAGTTTTGATATCGTCTGGGCCGATTCACCACAACAGGCACTCACCCGCCTTTGTGACGAGTCCTTTGATATTTGTTTACTGGATTTTCAGCTTGGGGCAGAGAACGGCTTAAGCGTATTAAAGTTAGCTCAGCAACAAGGCTTGTCTACTCCTATTATTATGCTGACCGGTCAGGCCGACGACGCGTTGGACCTGGCCGCGTTGCAAGCCGGAGCCACTGATTTTTTGGTCAAACATGAACTTGGCTCACCGCGCTTCCAGCGTGCCATACGCTATGCCCTGGCACGCAAGGAAATTGAACAAGAGCGGGTAGAGCGTTTAAAAGCCGAGGCTGGCAGTCGCGCCAAAGACCGCTTTTTGGCGCATCTTAGCCATGAAATTCGCACCCCCCTAACCTCGATTCTCGGCTATACCGAACTGTTACTGGAAAGCGATTATGCCGACCAAGCCGAAACCGAACTCGGTGTAATTTTGAGTAATGGAAAGCACTTACTCAGCCTGCTCAATGACGTACTGGATTTGTCCAAGCTCAGCGCCAATCGCTTGGAGCTGAAGATCGCACCGGTGAACCTGGACAGCTTTATCGCCGATGTATTCAGCCTGCTCAAAGTCATGGCGTTAGACAAAGGCTTATCCTTCAGTGTAGTCGGCCGGCACCCCTTACCTCTTATTATTCATACCGATGCCACCCGGCTGCGTCAGGTGCTGATTAACATTACTTACAATGCCATCAAGTTCACTGAGCAAGGTAAGGTGCAGGTTGAGGTCTGGACAGAACGAAGACAGCATCAGGAATTGTTGTTTTTCAGTGTGACTGACACCGGTATAGGCATTGCAGAGGAACAGCTAGAGCGCATCTTCCAACCTTTTGAGCAGCTTCAGGATGTGGTCACCCGCACCGAAGGTGGTGCCGGGCTGGGACTGGCCATCAGCGCCGAACTGGTGGCACATATGGGGGGGGAAATCCAGGTGGCGTCCGAGCTAAATGTTGGCAGCGAGTTTAGCTTGTCGATTAACCCCGGAGATATCAAAGACAGCGAGAGAGCCGAGTTAGGCTTTGAGCGCTCCCCGCTTAAAAACCGGCAAGCCATTAAGCCATCCCTGCAAGGCAAGGTGTTGGTAGTGGATGATATTGATGAAATCAGACGCCTGACTGGCCATTTGATTCAATCCACCGGTGCTGAAGTGGCTTATGCAAGTAACGGTCAGGACGTAGTGGCACTGTTTGAACAAAGCCCACAGGATTTCGACCTGGTATTAATGGATCTGCATATGCCAGTGTTGGATGGACGCAGCGCCCTTACACATTTGCGCCGTCAGGGGTACACGGTACCTGTAGTCGCTGTAACCGCCGCGACCCAAAAGGGCCTGCATCGACAGCTAACCGAACTTGGTTTTAATGATATTTTGTCCAAACCCATTAATAAACCCAGCCTCTATCGAAGCTTGGTCCAATATCTAAACCCAGCCGATGTGTCTGTTCCTGTCAGGAAAAAAATACTGCTGGTAGAAGATGATCCAGACACCCGCCGACTAATGGATATGATATTGACCGACTTAGGCTCAACCGTGGAAAGTGTAGGCACTGCGTTAGACTGCTTGAAAAAGCTTGAAGCGGCTCCTCATTACGATGGCTTATTAATGGATATGGGCCTGCCGGATATGCCGGGAGCCAAGTTAATTAGTCTGGTACATTCGGTCAGCCCTGAATTGCCGGTTTGCATTATCAGTGGCCGTGACCTGTCTACAGAACAACTTAGCGAATATAACGCACAGGACTATTTGCTTAAGCCGGTCAACCGGCAGGATCTGTCCAGAGTTTTGAACAACTTCTGATACCTTAGCAAAGTCCAGCAAGCTATGTCCTGGCCCTGCCAGTTCGGCCAAGCCAGGACAGCAGCTTGCGGTTAATATACAACCTCATCAGCGCTCTTACTCTGCGATTGCGCCAGACCAATACCGTACAACCTGCTCCCAGCATCAGCCCAAGCGGGTGACGACGCAGATTAATCAACTGCCTGCGACAAACCCCCGTTTGCTGCTGGCGTCGCGTTGACATACGTTGATAGCGAGTACTGGCTAGCTGATAACGACGTTTCGACTTAGCGACCAACCATTCGGCCAACAGCGTCATTGCCATTCTCCTTGAGATAAGTTGATTGCGAAGTCGGGTGTTCTGGATCTAACGCGGTCTTCAACAAGCATCTTGCCGACCTCAACACATACCACGCCACCCCAGCATTAATAAGGAGGGCACTAGACATGGCTAAGGACCAATGCACGCCCAAACTAATCGCCCAGGTTACCGCCATACCACAGAAGGCTATCCACATCGCAATCAACAAGCTGCAAAACACCATGTACAGCACCGCCGCATAGAACAAGCTGCGGGCTGCCATCTCCACCCTGACTTTAAACAGTTGCACAGTTGCCAGCCACTGGCGCATAACCAAAGTCATTAACGCCAGAAAACTGCTAAACAAGGCCGCAAATGCTGCGGCCTCATCGCTATGCCCATGAGTTTTGTCAGCTAACGCTTTGACCCTAGACATAACCTCTCCTTAGCGACCTTTGCGCAGCAGGGCGGTAATTACCACACCTAATCCAAACGCTACCCCTGCAGTCATCACAGGATGCTCAGTCGCATACTTTCGGGCTCCGGATCTCGCCCAGTTTCTTTCCAGTTTCTGCTTATTGGCTTTCAGGTAGCGGGAAGAGGCCGTCACACTGTTGCGTACCCCCTGCTCCGTAGCTGAGGCCTTTTGCGACATTGCATCAATAGAATGATGCAGAGTATCGGCCAGTTGCTCACTGAGCAGCGGCTCGGCCTGCCCCTTACCTGTTGCCGTTTTACTTTTAGGGTCGATATTTTGGCTTTGTGCTTTCATAGCTCCTCCAAAGATCTAAGTCGGTAGTTCTTTCACAGCCAAGGACCATTCCTTGTGTGGCTGTCCTAGTCACTAGTGCAAACCGCACACCACTTTCGCCGCAGGTAAATTTATCTATGTTTTTCATAAAGTTAACAACGTTTAAATGCAGCACCCCGGCGTTTTCCGCCATACACTGTGAGATATTTTCAGGCCCGATTGAAAAACCTACAGAGTGTCGTCAAACCTGGACAGCAGCAAAATATGGGCAATAGGTAAATACAACAGGGTAGAGGCAAAAATCAGGGGGCGGCACGACAACTGGGTATAACCAGTTACCGCACTGTCTGTGTCAGGCTGGAATATGAGCGAAAAGAGAAAAAAGGCAGCCCCGGTCAAACGGGTTGACCGGGGCCGGCAGCGAGAACAAAAGACCTGAGGCTTAAGATTGGCCGGTCACTGTCAGTTGATCATTCACTTCACGTACATCATCGGTATTCTTAGCGATACTGACCGCCAATTGCTTAGCAGATTCAGTCTCCACATCGCCGGTCAGTGTGACTACACCATTGTCTACATCCACATCGATACTGGTGCCAGAAATGTCGGTATCGAACAGGAAGCGTGACTTCACCACTGTGGCAATTTTGGCATCGACAAAGCCAGAGGCTTCAGCGTCACTATGCTCTTTGGCACCGGCTTCGTTGTGTACCGTCAGGTTATTACTTACGTCCTTTACACCATCAATACCGCGTACCAGCTCTTCCGCTAACTTCTTGTCGACATCGCTTTCTACTTTACCGGTCAGGGTAACAGTACCATTCTCAACATCGGTGTTAATGTCGAAAGAGTTCAGATTGCCATTGAACAGTAAAGTGGCTTCGGCTTTACCATCAATCCAAGCATCATGAGATTCACGCTCCCAGCTATTATCGGCAGCATATGCACCAGCGCTCATTACCAAGGCTGAACCAACTACTAAAGATAAAATATTACGTTTCATTTTGGGTTTCCTTTTCCTGATTAACCTCGATATCACTAATGCCAATCCCATGCCAAATATAACGCATTGATTTTATTGGTATATTTTAATTTCTAGTTTTGAGGTGATGAATTTTTTACAAACTACTGTGTCGTTTCTTCCGAGTAAGACGGTTTCTGCCCGCCAAACATTCCCTCACTGCAAAGGTAAGCCTTCTTTTTCACTGTAAACAATCTGTCATGCTGTTGTCGCACCATAGCACCTTGCCTCTTTAAGGTCAGAGTTAACTGGCCGCAACCGCTGGGCCTTTGATTATCGTGTTGAGTCGGCGATGGCAGCTTATGCTGTGCATTCTGTGTTTGGTTACCCGCAGCCTGTTTGCGGCCCCTGCTAATGCGGGCGAGCCATCAACCATTGGGGTTAACATCGCCGCCGGTTCGCTTGAGCAAGCTCTCACACAAGTATCCGAACTCTTCCATGCCAATATCCTTTACCCGGCGGGGCTGCTCTCGCAGCAGCAAAGCCCCGCTATTAGCGGGCAATACAACTTCCAACAGCTACTGACGCTGCTGCTGGCCGAACAGCCGGTGCAGGTAGAATGGCTGAATGCACAAAGCGTGATCCTCAGCGCCGCAAAGCCTGACAACCAAACCCACACAGATATCAGCCCAGAGCAAAGTAGTCAGGCTATGGATGAGGTGATAGTTACCGGCACCCGGGTGGCTGCCCGCACCCGATATGATTCGATGTCAGCTATCGATATTCTGACCACCCCGGATGGCACTGGCGCGGAGGACTTGCTTAATACCCTGGCATTTTATCTGCCCAGCTTTACCGCCTTTCGTCTGCCACTCAATGACGGTCGGATCTTTAACCGCTCCTTTGGCTTACGTGGCCTCAATTCAGATCACACCCTGATCCTGGTCAACGGCAAACGCCGCCACCGCTCGGCTTTTGTGGAAACCGAAGACGGCCACCCTATTGACCTTTCGAAGATCCCCAGCCATGCCATTAAACGTATCGAAGTGGTGCGTGATGGCGCCTCTGCCCAGTATGGCTCTGACGCCCTGGCCGGGGTAATCAATGTGATCCTGGAAGACGGTGAGCAAAACGCCGGCTTTATGCAGTACGGCCAGTATTTTCAGGGCGACGGCGTCACCTGGCGTGGTGGTATGCGTTTAGGCTGGCAGGACGACGAAGATTTTTCCATGCTGAGTCTGTCCGGCTACCGCAATACGCCCACATCCAGAGGCACGCAGCCGCAGGATGCCGTGCTATTTGCCCAGCAACATCCCGAGCTGAAGATACCCAACCCGGTGCAGCGCTGGGGGCTGCCAGAGCAAGAAGGGCTGCAACTGGCGTTCAATACCCAGCAGCAGGTCAGTGAACAAATCAGTAGCTTTGCCTTTGGCACCCTGGCGCAAACTTATGGCGTGTCGGATTTTAATTGGCGCAACCCGGATACCAATCTGGTGTATCAGCCCAGCGGCCTGTATCCAGACTTCAGCCTGCTGGATATCTACCCTGTGGGCTTTACCCCCAGATTTGGCCAGCGTGAGTCGGATATTGCCTTGCATGCCGGCATCCGTTCTTTACCCGGCGCACACCCACAGGCAGAGCTAAGCCTGGCTTTTGGCCAAAACCGTATCCGCTACTTTTTAAATAACAGCATCAATGCCTCATTAGGCCCGCACAGCCCCACTGCCTTTCATCCCGGTAACTTAACCCAGCAGGAGGTGACTTTGGACGCCAGTCTTAACCAGCAAACCCGCTGGTCGGCAAAGCGGCTACCCGTTAACCTGGCCACTGGCCTGCAATTTCGCAGCGAGCGTTACCGGGTACAGGTCGGCGATCCAGCCTCTTATGCGGTAGGCCCCGCGGCTATTGAAGGTTTACCCTCGGGTGCCAATGGCTTTCCCGGTTATTCACCGCTACAGGCCGGTAGTTTCACCCAGCACGGGTTGTCGGCCTATGCCGATATGGATATCACCTTAAGCGAGCCGTTGCGTCTTAACCTTGCCGCCCGCTATGAGAGCTATTCGCTGTTTTCTTCCATGCTGCGCGGCAAACTGGCCCTGTGGTACCAACTCAGCCCCGGTATTATGCTGCGCACTACCTTGTCTAACGGCTTTCGCGCCCCTACCGCCGGGCAGGTATTTAGTGAACGTACCTCGCAATCCCTAAACAGCAGCTTTGATGCCATCACCACCAGTGGTCGCTTTTCGCCAAATGGCGAGGTGGCAGCGGTGCTCTCCGAGCGCCCCGAGGTGAATATTCGCCCCTTGCGGGCCGAGAAGTCGGTCAATATCAGCGCCGGTGTGGGCTTCAGTTTACCCGGCCAGTTTGATCTGACCCTGGATTTGTACCGCATTGATCTGAGCGACAGATTTGGTCTGTCTCCCACATTCAGCTTGACCAGCAACGAGCAACAACGCCTGGCGGCATACAGCCAGTATCAGGTGGCCAATGTGCGCTCCTTTCAAAACATCTTTGATACCCGTACCAGCGGTCTGGATCTGGTGCTAACCCGCAGCAGCCTACTAGGCAGCGGCCAACTGTTGGTCTCGGCAGCCTATAACTACAACCGCACCCAAGTGACAGGCGGCGAGCTGATGGATAACCAGATTCGCCGTACCCAGCAGGAACAAGGCGTACCCCAGCACCGGGCCAGCTTGTCGGCCAGCTATTTGAGCGGCCCCTGGGAATGGCGGGCGGGCTGGCGCTATATCGGCAGTTGGCAAGACCAGGCCATCAGCGATTCTGAACAGTTCCAGCAGTTTTCGCCCTTGCAACTGTTTGACCTGTCACTGACCTATGCAGTCGACGCAGCGCTAAGCCTGAAATTCGGCATTGAAAACCTGTTTGACACTTACCCCGACGAAGCCAGCCTGCAATCCAACCGTGGGCTGCGTTATTCACGTAATTCCCCCTACGACACCGATGGGGGCCAGTGGTATCTGCGCACCAACTTTGCTTTTTAATCAATGTGTTAGCGAAATACTAAGGCAATTTTTATATGAAACTTTTATGAACATTGCCTATTCGCCAACAGATACCTGACGCCGCTGCGTCTTTACCCAGGAAGCCCTTGCACAAGGCAATGGGCGGCAACGCAATAAACTGTGCCACACACACTGGGAAACACCATGAAACACCTGAATAAAACCGCCACCTATGGCTGCCTTATCCTGGCGTCCAGCTCAACACTGGCCCTGTCTGCCCACGCACAAGAGGTAGCAGGCGCAGCCCCCGGTAATCTGGAAAGCATTATCGTGACCGGCACCCGTCAGGCCAACCGTACCGTATTCGACTCCATGGCCCCGATTGATTTGATTGACGCCTCCGCCATCGACAGCACCACCTCAGAAGACTTGCTCGACAGCGTGGCGCAAATCGTGCCGTCTTTTAAGGTGCAGCGTTTACCTATGGCCGACGGTCAGGTGTTTGTGCGCCCGGCGTCTTTACGTGGCTTATCCGCCGACCATACGCTGGTACTGGTTAATGGCAAACGCCTGCACCGCGCCGCCCTGCTGGGCAGCAACGGCGCCCAGTCGGCAGACCTGGCGTCCATTCCCTCTTACGCCATTAAGCGCATTGAAGTGCTGCGCGACGGCGCTTCCGCGCAATATGGCTCAGACGCCATTGCCGGAGTGATTAACATTATTCTGGATGACAAGGCCGGGTATCAGGCCTTCAGCCAGTTTTCCCAATATTTTGAAGGAGACGGTACGGCCTACCGCGCCGGGGTACAGGGCGGATGGGATCTGAATAACCGCGGCTACCTGGCCACCACCTTTGAATACTATGATGCCGAACGCACCGCCCGCTCCCGTCAGCGCCCGGATGCCGAAGCCTATCAGGCCGCTCACCCGGAAGTGACCTTACGTAACCCGGTACAGGATTGGGGCCAGCCAGACCGCGACGCCGTGCGTTTTGCCCTGAACTCCCAGTACAGCCTGACCGACAACACCGATGCCTACCTGTTTGGTACTTACAACGAAGGCAGCGGTATGAGTGATTTTAACTGGCGTAATCCAGACTCAGCGGTATTCAATAAAAGCGAAACCTACCCGAATTTTGACCTAAAAGATCTGTATCCAGCCGGTTTCGCCCCGCATTTTGGTCAGGATGACCGTGATTTATCCCTGTATGTGGGTGTAAAGGGTATTGTTGGCCAACTTAGCTGGGACGCCTCCGTCAGCCAGGGCAACAATAAAATCGACTATCAGTTAAACAACACTATCAACGCCTCGCTCGGTTCTGACAGCCCCACGGATTTTTATGCCGGTAGCCTGGAGCAGGACGAATTTACCGCCAACCTGGATGCCAGCTATCTGTTGCAAAATGACTGGTTTGCCGACGATCTGAATATTGCCTTTGGTGCCGAATACCGCGAAGAAACCTACAAAGTATCCTCAGGTGACGAAGCCTCTTATCTGGTTGGCCCCGCCGCCAAGGAAGGCTTACCGTCAGGCTCTAACGGCTTTTTCGGTTTCAGCCCGGCCCAGTCTGGTGAGTTTGATCAAGACAGCGTGGCCTTGTATGTGGATATGGAAACCATGCTGAGCAGCGCCTGGACTATTGGTCTGGCGGCCCGTTACGAAGACTTTTCCGAATTCGGCGATACCCAAAACGGTAAGATATCCACCCGCTATGCCTTGTCAGACAATGCCGCCTTGCGTGCCACTTACTCCACCGGCTTTCGTGCCCCAACCCCAGGCCAGCTTTACAGCGAGCGGGTGTCGCAAGGCTTAGATACCAATACCCTAGAGGTGTTTACCCGTGGACGTTACAGTCCGCAGGGCGACATCGCGCAGATTATTAATGCGCGCAGCGACGCCAACATTGCCTCACTAACACCGGAAGAGTCCAACAACCTGTCACTGGGCTTTACCTATCAGGATGCCAGCGGCCTGAACGCCAGTATCGACTTCTACCGTATTAGCATCTCGGATCGTTTCGGCACGTCCACTACTTTCAGCCTGACCGCTGAAGAGCGCGCCAAGCTAATTGCTTTGGGAGTGACAGGGGCCGAGAGCATCACCAGTGTGAACTTCTTCCAGAATGACTACGACACCAAAACCACAGGTGTGGACTTGGTACTGAGCCGCAAGTTCGAGCTGGGCGAAGGCAACCTGAATCTGGTGGCCGCCTACAACTACAACAAAACCGAAGTAACCGGCGGCGATATCAGTCGCAATGAGAGACAACGGGTACTGCTTGAAGAAAGACTGCCCAAACAGGCCGGTAACCTCAGCGCCAGTTATAGCTGGGGAGATATGACTTTTAATGCCAAGCTTCGTTACTACGGTAGCTGGAAAGACAGCTCCGGCAACGCCGACGGCGATATTTTCCAGCAATTTGGTGCCGAGACTTTCTTTGATATCGGTTTTAACTACGACATCACCCCTGCCATTGCCCTGAGCCTGAACGTGGAAAACCTGTTCGACAACTACCCACAAGAGGCCACCTTCCAGGCCAACCGTGGCTTGATTTACTCGCGTAATGCGCCGTACGACTCAGACGGCGGCAACTATTCACTGCGCGTGGATGTGAAGTTCTAAACCCAGGCATGGTCACAAAACTGTGACCTTATCTGGCTAGAGTACCCGCCTGTCCGGCCAAAGCGCTGGACAGGCTGATTAGCCCGGCCTTGACCGGGCATTATGTTGTAAGTACGAGGTAACATCATGAGCAGCTTTACCCGGCGTCAGTTTCTTACCACCAGCCTGGCATCGGCCGCCGCCGGTTCACTTTTGGCCTCCCCGGCCGGTTGGTCAGCGCCACTGCCAAGCTCAGCACAATCGCCCCTGGCACAAGCCCAGGACGAAGCCTATTGGGCACAAGTTGCCAGCCAGTATGAGGTGCGCCCCGGCATTATCAATGTGGAAAACGGCAACTGGGGTATTATGGCGAAACCGGTAATGCAGGCTTATTTCAAACATACCGAGCGGGTTAATCGCGACAACTCCTATTTCTCCCGCCGCCAATACTGGCCGCTGTTAAAAGACATAGTCGCCAGCGTGGCCGACCGCCTGGGTGCCAACCCCGAGGAAATCGGCTTAACCCGCGGTGCCACCGAAGCCCTGCAAAATCTAATTGGCGGCTTCAACGGCTTAACAAAAGGCGATGCGTTGATGTACGCCGACCTGGATTATGGCGCCATGCAGGATGCCATGCGCACTAAGGCCGCCCAGTGCGGCGCCGAGGTAATCGAGCTGGCCATACCCGAACCGGTTGACCATCAAGGGCTGATAGCTTTTTATCAGGCAGCTTTTGCCCGCCACCCAAACTGCAAACTGCTGCTGCTTACCCATATCAGCCACCGCACCGGGCTGGTGATGCCGGTAAAAGAAATCACCGCCGCCGCACGGGAGCGTGGTATCGCCGTGATTGTGGATGCCGCCCATTCCTGGGGGCAGATGGACTTTGGCGTAGCAGACCTTGGCGCCGATTTTATCGGCTTTAACCTGCACAAATGGATGGGCGCGCCGTTAGGGGTTGGCGTGATGTATATCCGCCAGGGCAAGCTCGAACAGATTGCCGCCAATATGTCGGCCTCGCCGGGTCAGGAGCAGAGTATCTGGGGTAAATTTCACTCCGGCACCAGTAACTTTGCTGCCTTTCTTAGCGTCCCTGATGCCTTTGCCTTTCATGACCAGATAGGCGCTAAGGCCAAAGCCGCACGGCTGCAATACTTACGCAATCTGTGGGTTAATGAGGTACGCCAGCTAGACGGCATTGATATTCTCACCCCGCAAGACCCGCGTCTGCATGCCGGTATAACCTCCTTTCGCATTAAGGGCCACAGCAGCAGCGCACAAAACCGTGCCATTGCCGAATATCTGCTGGCCGAACATCAGGTGTTTTGCGTACACCGTGACGGTATTCATCACGGCAGCTGTGTGCGCATTACCCCGAGCCTGTATAACAGCGCCGAGGATCTGAAACTTACCGCCAAGGCCATTGCTCATGCCGTCAGCCGATTTGCTGCTTAACCCCAGGGCCTTACCCCGGCCCAGTGAGGTGAGCGGCACCCAGCACTGTCTTGCCCGACTCTATCAGAGCCATGCCCCGGCGCTGCTGCGCTACGCCTGTAGCAAAGGCGCTTCCCAGCACGACGCCGAAGAGCTGGTGCAGGAGCTGTTTATCCGCTTGTCCCACTACGACAACCTGCCGCAACTGCATAATGAAATGGCCTTTTTACGCACTGTGGTAGTCAATCTGCTGCGCGACCGCCACCGGCGCAACCAGCACGCGCCCCAGTGGGTGGAATATGACGAATCAAACCAGGAGCACCACAGCCTGCTGCCAGAGCCGGAGGCCCAGCTTAGCCAGCAGCAGGCCGTGGCCCAGGCCGAAGCTGACTTGGCCCAATTACCGGCCCTGACCCGGCGGATATTTTTACTTAACCGAATCCAGAGCCTGTCCTATGAGGACATTGCCACCCAACTGAACATCGGCGTGATGGTGGTCAGACGGCATTTGCGTGACGCTCTGATGCATTTGACCCAGAGGCGTATGCAACGTGAACAGCAGTAACCAAGACAATAGCCATCAAAACAGGGTTATCGACCCACAGATCCTGGCCGAGGCCTGCGACTGGCTGCTGGATATTGAAGCCAGCCCCGCCATACTGACCAGCGCCAAATTTGAAGCTTGGTTACGCGCCCATCCCGAGCATGTGCGCGCCTTTAACCATGCGGCCAATACCTGGCAGCTGGGCAGTGTGTTAAGCCTTGATGCAAACAGCCTGGACCAGCCAATCGTGCCACCGTCGCCCCAGGTAATTTCAATAGCGCAGCGTCGCCCGGCCAAAAGCCTGAGCAAAGTACTGACCGCCCTGGCCGCTACGGTGTGCCTGTTGGTGTTCAGCCTGTCGCTACTGCCAACCACGCCAGCATCAAACAACATACTGGCCTACCAAACCCAACAAGGGGAGATTCAACAGCTGCAGCTTAGCGATAGCAGCGCGCTCTATCTGGACAGCAGCAGCCGGGTTCGGGTACAGATGCAGGACAAGCGTCGTGATGTGGAGCTGATCCAGGGCCGGGTATTCAGCCAGGTGGCCCATCAGCCCAGGGAGTTTGTAGTCAGAGTCAACCACAGTACCGAGTTTGTGGCCCTGGGCACCGCCTATTCGGTGGAAAAGCTGGCCAGTGCCTGGACACTGGAAGTCTATCAGGGGGTAGTTGGGGTGCGCGGCGGGGCGCTCAGCGGCACTGCGCCGGTGCATGCCGGTTGGGGCCTGAAATACCAGGACAATAAACTTAGCCGCTATCGCCTGCCCCCCAGCTTACAAGCCGGTCAGCCGGACTGGAGCAGCCATCGCATTCAGTTTGACGCGACCCGGCTGGAACAGGCCATCCGCCAGATCAACCGCTATAGCCCGCAGCCGCTGGTGTTAGAGGATAAAGACCTGGCCGGGTTTGCCATCTCCGGGGTGTTTAACCTGCAGGATGTCGAGGATTTTGTGCAAAGCGTGGAAGGTCTGACCCAAACACGCAGTGTGAAAACCCCTGAGGGGATTTTATTGGGTTTGCCACGTGGGGCTGGTGACTGAGTAAGCCTCTCGGGCCAGCTAAAGCCGGTCTCGGCGTAGATTTATTCGCTACTACAGGCAAAAAAATAGCTTCACCACGAAGAACACGAAGCGCACGAAGGCTCAAAAGAGACCAGCCACTCTTCGTGTTCTTCTGGTCTTCGTGGTAGTAAAATAGGCACCTGCAAAAGGCTTTCAAACAGGCCCGAAGTCTTCAAACGGTCGGGAGTTTTAAGCGGGGGCAAAGCGGTTGTGGCGGTTAAGAGATGAATTCGCGTTTAGCAATCGTGACATTTTCAAAATCTATTTAATTCGAAAATCATCATGCAAATTACCCCAATGTTCTTTCAGCTTTTCCTTGTGCGCCTTATAATGGGTTCTCGCCAGAGCGTTCTGGCCTTATCCATAACGTCATCTAAGTGAGGTTTAATTACTCGCCATGGAATCTCGGCACGCTCTGCCCATAACTGAAAATTTGCCATTGAGACGTCATACCAATCTTTAGTCTTTCCCAAATTGAGCGCGTAATTCCTCTCACCATCGATATGACCTATCCCCCAAACTGATCCACTGGACTTCTAACGTTCTACATTGGTGCCGATTTTAGCCGCTCCAGTTTCATCAAGCTTTGCTCAAAAATGGCTGTTTGAATGCTGTCGGGAATTTCGGCACGCATGCGACGTTTAAGGTTTTCAATTGCCACAGGAAGTTCATCAACAAACTTCAGCATAATACTTTGCATTCTTGCAGGATCAAAACCAACGGACTTGGCTGTGGCAACGAAATGCCGCGGGAATATCTGATCAATCTTGCGCTTTTTACCTTTTGTCGCCGTAAGTCCCATCGCCAGACTTAAATCCCGCAGGTGTAATCCTTGGCCACCCGTTATCGGGTACGCTGACAGAATGTCATAGAAAGGCGTCAGCCGGTATGCTCCACCAGCTTCTAAATAGATGGAGAAATTTTTTGCATGACCGTCCGTTGCGCCTATCAACCACTGAAAAACCTGGAATCGCATAAATGCATCGCGATCTGCGAGTGCATTACTTGAACCCATCAGCAACTTCATTATTTGCTCAATGCCAGGCCCGCCTTCTGCCTCGTATTTAATTGCCGGTGGCAAGCCATGTGCCTGGCACATGTCCTCCTGCGGTAAGCGTAGAATATTGTTCTTATCTGCTGTCCAACGTCGATCAAAGCGCTCGACCGCAAGTGCCTTAACCTCATCCACCCGAACAATGTCTACCGCAGGTACAGCAAATCCCAACTCTCTGGCTAGTTCGATACACAGCCATTCGTTTTCTACGCTGCTCGTCAAATCCAGCGTGAAGTCCGGCCCTTTAATCTGGCCAATGGGTAACTTGATAATGTGCGTTGTTGGCGTCAACCCTTTTGGTACACACCATTGACCATTGATGTTTAACAACGCCGTCTTTTCCTGTGCACCGGCGACCGAAATTCTGAATTCTTCTTCCTCAGCCATTCCTAAAGGCATGTCCGATTGATAAGCGAGTAGCAGCGCCTTTAGTCGTTTGTCCGTCAGTTGCTCATAATCCAGTGACGGGGACTGCTGAGGATAAGAGTCCGGCAATATAGTAAGCGCACCGACACTGTCTCGTCCTATCTGTGCCAATAAGTCAAACGGACGACTGGAGGCGGCGTTGAAGCGCTTTACGATGCGCTCACGAATGCGTTGAGAGTCTGGCAGTAAATTGTCGAAATAATTGTAAACCTGTTCTGAGGTAATACGCCCTTTCCGCAGAGGCAAAGACAGTGATAAAGGTCGGGCCTTTGGGTGAGTTAACCAGGAAGATGCGTAATGCAATTGGTGTGCGCCATCATTGCGCATGATGAGTTCACCAATGTGCGCTTGATTCAGATACAGTTGCAGTGTCGCCACTTACCAGTCCTCATCCTGTGTCGCCTGCTGATTTTTGTTCGGTGCGACACTTATCGTAAGATTTAAGGCCTGAAGAATTTTGAAAAATGTCTGCATCTGGCAGCGATCAGGATCATTTTCAAAATTGGAAATGGTACTTTGCTTTACGCCGACACGCTGGGCAACCTCGGCCTGTGACCAATTGTTTTGAGTCCGGATCAGCTTAAGATAATCCGCAAGTTGCTTTGGGCTGAATATCATTGATGCGCCTAATTGAATATACCCAGAAGGGGATAAAGAACAAACTATCCCCACAAAGGGATAATGTCAACATTATCCCCTATTAAGGATAATAGCTACAAGCCAGTTAGCAATAATGCTAATGGCCATGCCGAGCTTCAATACATAGGCTAGCTAGTCTGCTTTTTCATCAAACAGTACGCAATGCAATTGAGCTTAGTCTAAAATTTATCCGGGCTTTTCAGCCCAGATTTTTGGTTATTTTTAACCACGGCTAAATACACCTTCTGTGACCTGACTGTGACCAAAGTGGTTAAATTGTCTCAAATGGCCTGATCCAGAAAAATTCATAACCTGTTGATTTTATTAACAATACAAATCAAAACCTGTTAATCACGAACGTGCCTATTTAGCCGAGGGGCTCTCCGGAAGTAAATTAGACAACGTAGGATGCAATCTTTGGTTTCTTGCCCAGGGTTCCGACATTATTTTTTCAGAGCGAGGAAATGCTGGGTGGGTAATCAAACTAAATGTAGGACGACCGGCATCACGTCTGAATTCATCGGCAAAGCTCAGCACATTTCTACCGCCTTGAAAGCCAGCCAAATAGCCAACCAGTCTTCCGTGCAAGCTCAACTTGAGTACGTTAATTTCATCGACTTGAACTTCGCTCATGATTCATCCCCCAGTAAACCCTGCCATGGGTCACCTGAAAGACTATTCTTCGCATCTTCGTTTGAAGTTTTCGCCTGAGACACATGCATCCTGTCTGACTCAGAACTCTCCTGTTCAAGTAATGCCATAACCACGCCAAGCTTTTCCTTTGGTATAAGCATAAGTTCACTATTCAAGCCCTTCGCAAGCAACTGCAAAGTGTCGAATCGAGGGTTTCCTTTGGACTCCAGGCGCTGATATTGCTGACGAGATACACCTACCCGCAACATCATATCGCTCTGTTTGAGGCCAAGGGTCAGTCGCCGCTGTTTTATTTGGTCGAGTATCGAATTTTCCACTGTAAACACATATATTGCTTTACCCAACAATAGCAACATATAGGTTGCTCGAAAAACTAAAGGCAACTTATACGTTGCTTTCGCATGATTGGCTATATCAACAGCAGGAAAAGCAATACAAATGTTGCTTTAATTGGATGTCGTTAGCAGGGCTTTTAGTTGCTCTAGCGGCAGGGCTTTTACGCAGTTGGCCTTACCTGTGTCACTGCGGGTTCCGCAGGTATCGGTGGCTTTTAGCATAGAGTTATAAATCGCTTCTTCGCTGGCCTCGATAACCGCCTGGAACAGGGGCGACATACTGCCGTTAGGCACAGACTGACTGCTGGATACCTCATCGCGGCGCTCGGCGGTGCGACGTACCGAGGCGGCGGTGGAGAAACTCAGCACATAATCCCCCGAGCCATTGGTAAAAGACGCCCCGGTGCGGGCTAGGCCTGCCACCGCTCTTTTAGCTAAACGGGTTAGATTGCGATCCGACAAAGGCGCATCGGTCGCCACAATCAGCATAATGGAACCGTCAGCCACTTCAGAGTCCAGGGCATCTTTCAGATAATACTGGCCAAGCGCCTCACCCACCGGCTGACCGGCAATCTGCAATACCCCGCCGTAGTTAGACTGCACCAACACTCCTACCGTATAGCCGCCCAGTTTGGCTGGCAGCACACGGGAACTGGTGCCAACACCGCCTTTCCAGCCAAAGGCCACCGTGCCGGTGCCGGCACCCACCGCCCCTTCGGCCACCGGCCCACTGCTGGCACTTGTTATGGCTTTCAGACCATGTTCGGCCTTAAGGGCACGCTTGCGAATATCATTTAAGCGGCTGTCATTGGTTTCCCCCACCACCGCATTAACCGACACCACCTGTTCATTGCCAGGTTGTTTTAAAGTCCAGCCAATAATGGCCTCGGCGGCTTGCGGCACCGACAGGGTATTGGTGAGCAGAATCGGGGTTTCAATCTCCCCCAGTTCTTGTATTTGTGAAATGCCGGTGAGCTTGCCATAGCCATTGGCCACATACAGCCCGGCGGGCACTTTGTCCTGATACAGGTTACCGCCATGGGGCAAAATCGCCGTGACGCCGGTACGCACATCCTGCGCGTCCACCAAAGTCACCTGCCCGACCAGCACCCCTTGCACATCGGTAATGGCATTATGCTGGCCGGTTTTAAGAATGCCGGGCGCGATACCTAAGTCCCGGCTACGGGGTTTTGCATCAGCGGCCAGCGCCTGCGCCGCCACCAACAAACCGCCCACCAATAAAGCCAAACCCGCTTTGTTACGCATAAATGCTCCTTTAGTTGTGGATTTACGCTAATGGAGGGAGAGGGTGGATGCAAGAGGGAATCGGTAAGGGAATTCTGAGAAGCGTTTTGCCGCCTCGCTGCAATCCAATCTACTGCTGACGGTTTTGCTATCCCTGCTGGATATGACACGCCGTCCGGGCGCGCCAGTCCCATTTCCTTGATACGCCTCAAAGAAACGAGACGCAAAGAAAGCGCGCCGCTGGATTCCCAACTACGTCAGTCCAGGAAACAGTGAAAAGACGGTCGCAGAAACGACGTTCCCGACGCGTCTTCTGCTTAAGTCGTTCCAGACGACTTATCCCCCTTTTCACTGCTCCCTGAACCGACCGGGAATTTTTAAGCGGGGGTCAAAGCGGCTCGGGCCGCTTAAGGGGGATGTTTCAGCAGTTCTGGCTTTTTGATTCTTTGATTTTCTAACACCATACAATGTCCAAACTGGACTGGGTAAACGCCGGTCGCCTCCACTCACTCCCTGTTCGTATCGGCTCGATTCTCATCCATGACCAAATTTCCGGGAGACATTTGGGACATCCATAGGATGGCCCGTAGGACAAAGTACAGGACATACTTTGCATAATCGTCAGGCGATTACCTGGCGACCAGCTTGGACATGGCGTTTAAAGGGGAATTCAAGGCGGCTCTGCCGCCTACAGGGAATAGGTGTACAACAACTCCGACTCTTTGATTCCTAAATGATTTTGTCGAAGTACATTACCTTTGTTGGTACATCGAGGTATTCATAAATGGCTTCGGCTTTTTTGTATAATCGCTCGTCCGCAGTAATAAGACAGTTGCAAAAACTGGCGAGAGAGACATGCATTTGATCACTAGTTGCTCTTTTGAAGCCTCTATTCTTATGCAGAGGCTTGTCGGGATAGTACCCGATAGTGTTTAGTATATTGTAAGCTCCCAACACTTTTTGATGTCTGAGAAAAGGCTGACCTGGTATCAATTCCTGTTTATTAAACATAAAAAAGTCATCGATGCTATCTAAGTCCTTTGGCATCTTTTTCGATGATATCATTACATCCCATATTTTATTCAATATGTTAGGCGGTTTGATGTTGTTGAAGCGATAAGGCTCTAAGCTAAAGTGCTGCCTAAACTCTTTGATTCCAGACCAATTTTTTTCATCCACAATATGTTCTGCCATTTTTCTTGAATTTTTCTCTGACAGTGATTTGTACTCATCAAAGCATCGAACATTCTCTGCTCTTAATTTTTGTGCGATCTCCGGGAGAGAACTATCAATCTCACAAATTAATTCATCAATGTAATTCGACAGGTTTTCAAATGCATCTACACTACCTTTCGCAATATCTTCTAATGATTCTCCTTGCCTCCCCCCACAGACTTTAAAACCAATTTGGCGCATACTTTCTGCCAAATCATTAAAGATAGGGTTGGATTCGCAATATTTAAGGAAAATCTCACGAGGGTCACCTTCGACTACCTTCACACAGTCAGTCTCATGAAAATCACTGTCTAAAACGACTGAAATATGAACTGCATTCATTCTTTCAAGAAGGCTAAGAAATGCATCAGAATATTTAGAAGATGCTTCCCCTGCACGTTTGATCTCCTCTAGTGTTTCATTGGAGTAAACGACTTGGAATTGACGTGTAAGAACCTCCTTAAGATTGATTAATTTATCATTCAGAAATGCATCTAAAATATTTTGATCTAGATATATAAATTGTGACCCAGAACAAAGAGGTTCCTTTCTTTTGGTTGCAAACATATCCTCTCCATACCACATTTAAAATCCATTCTAAAACAAGTTTAATTTCGGCGATTCCACACCAAGTTAATCTTATATGTTATTTTAAAGAAAATTAGATTATTATAAATTTATTTGTATCCCATTTCCTCCTCCAACTGAAGTGCCCAACAAACACGATGAATGTGATGATTAAACTTATCAGTAGATAGAAGGGAGAGCGTTACATAGTTCTTTCGACGTTTTTGAGATCCTTTTTCGTCTGTGACCTAAGTGCACATAACGAATGATATAAACTTCCACTTTCCTAGGATTAAGCCTCCTTGGTTGGCACAAAGTAGTATTCGTTTCCAGTATCCTTTCATAGAGGCCTTTCGGCAAGGTGTGTGACCACCTTGTCTCTTATGACACCCAATCCATGAAGTACCGGCTCAACCCTTTGATTTGAATCGCACTATTAGAGCCTTGCACTAACTTTATTCATACTCGGAAGCAGTCCTGTTTTGGAGGTTAGCGCCTTTCCTTCGAGCAATTCATACTCTGTCCCCTTAAGCTGATAATCAACTTTGACTTTATAACCGCTGGTAATTCTTATCAGATTACTATCAAATAATTTGTGAATATCCGCCCTCAAGACGAGACCATTATCAAGGCTATTATCAGGGCTTTCACTGAAAGGTATTATGTGAGCTGCTTCTAAAACCACAATAACTGTACACCCAGTCACCATACACTGTCCCCCATAGGCTCGCAGTATACTCTCTCTGAATTTATTTTGTTTCTTTCTGATCTTTACTTCCGCTGTATCAAAAAAATCGTGAGACATTTCATCTTCATCAATCTTGGCATGCTCTTCATAATTGAGCAAAGTTGTATTTTCAGCTAGTGGAAAATCAAAACGCTTTGCATACTCTTGTTCAATTAGGGTAATAAGCTCCTCATCATCAAGTTCTTCATGACGCTCAAACAACTCTTTTATTTTCAAATTTGAGACTTGAGTTATATCGTCAGGCACTGCCATAAAAACAGTGCTAACTTCTTTCGTATTTGGCGGGGTAGAATCTGAATATTTAGATTGCTCAAGATAAGATAAACTGGTCGTCAGGTTATCTTCCTTTTGGTTTAAAATATTCTCAACATCTATCGTATGTCCCTTACCAATCTTAGATTCTAGAAGTTCCATCGCATTTGAATGATTTCTAGCTTCAGCTTTATAAAGCACTTCACCTGCATCATTACTGGCAGTGGCAATGTATTTCCCACCCTCCACCTTTACAGATTTCTCTAACTTAGACTTTGCTTTACGGCCTTCCTTAAATGGTTTTGATGTTCCACTTAAATATTGCGGTTTAAAATCCTTATCATGTATTTTTCTAACTTTCATTTTTTTTCTTACTTTAGCCATATTCCCTGTTACTTATAAAAGAATATATAAATTTACCATTCCCCTGATAGGCCCATTTTTTTGAACCACCTAGAGAATGAACCGAGCTGTTCAATTTTCAATGGATGCCACATGCAGAGAGGCTTGAAGGTTACTTAAAGCTCAGAGAGGTCGACTCTTTTTATAGTCATCCCGCCAAGCTTTGATTTTCAATTTAGCATCGGGTAATGATTCGAGCCAGGGCCAGTTGAAGTACTTATTGTAGAAACTCCTATTTCGTGACTTGATAAACGGAATCAAAGGGTCAGTGTTGTTGAAACATCCCCCCCCCTAAACGGCACAAGCCGCTTTCGTCCCGCTTAAAAATTCCCGGTCGGTTCAGAGGACAGTGAAAATGGGGACAAGTCGTCTGGAACGACTTGAGCAGAAGACGCGTCGGGAACGTCGTTTCTGCGACCGCTTTTTCACTGTTTTCTGGACTGACGTTGTTGGGAATCCTGCGGGCGCGCTTTCTTTGCGTCTCGTTTCTTTACCGCGCAGTAAAGAAATGGGACTGGCGCTCCATGGATGGAGTGTCATAAAAGACAAGGAAGTCATGAACCTTGCCACAACACTTCAAGAAAAGGATACTGAAAACCATTTTGACAAGGACAGTTCCCATCAATGGTTACCCGCTAGGCGTGGCATACTTCTGGAAAAGGAAAGTACCAGCCGTTCATTTTATTTCAAGGTGAAAGTGGGTAATGTAAGTTTAAAAACGCTCTTAAGTAGCTTGGACATTTTCCCGTGCACAGCTTCGTCACTATAGTGCACGAGTCTCAACTACATATTTTAGTGCCGTTCCTTTGGAGGAATCATTGATCTATATATGCATTGGTGTCGTCACTTTATTTCTAACTTACCGCTCCCAGATCAAAGCGGTCGATAAGTGGAACAATTTTTTAGTGTATGTATTTTCTGGTGCAACTTATTTGTGTGCCTACATATTAATAGAACTAGAGACAGCGAATGATGTGAAAAACATAACGTTTAAAATCGCAGCAATAATTTTCCTATTTTCAACTCTATTCGTTACTTTTGCGATAAAACCTGACAATCCGAGATGAAAAAAATACTCTTCCTCTGCAGCAGAAACCGGCTTAGAAGCCCTACAGCAGAAGCGATATTTAAAGGCGTTGAGGGCTGGGAGGTTTCTTCCGCGGGCATTAACAATGACGCAGAATCAAAGGGTCAGAGTTGTTGAACCAGAATCAAAGGGTCAGAGTTGTTGAAACATCCATCCCCTAAGCGGCACAAGCCGCTTTCGTCCCGCTTAAAAACTCACGGTTTGTTCAGGTACTGCTAGAAGGTGAGCAATTTGCCGGGAGAAAATTGAGTAAAAAATGCATCTGGGATGATGTTTATTTATACGCCGAACATTTGAAAAATCAATGAGGAATAAGATCGAAAATCTTCAGTTATCTAACCTTCTGCCTAAATTCTTTTACCCTAAACAATGTACGTTTAAGCATAATACCCAAGTAAAGGATTAGAATAGTAAAAAATAGCAGGTGACTATCATAATTATTACTCGTAATTATGTAGTAAAGTGGCAGCAGCATGGCAATTACCCCAACAAACCAGCCAAATAAATCCAGCTTCAAATTAAGCACTCCAATATATTCTTCACCCTTAATATAATAGCTAAATTCATTTAGCACTCTTAGAAAAGAGTGCTAACCTATTTTATTTCGTATGTATCAGAGTCAATCACTAGAATAAACATAACCAGAACAAACGTGATGCAAAGTACAACTTTGGGGTATGCCTCCGCAAATAGAAGCCAACAGCCAGTCAGTGCAAAGCAAATCAATATAGAGAGAAAAAATCTGGCTAAAATTCTCTTCATCAAGTTAGCTCTAACACTTCCGTAGTTTCCAGCAGAGAATAAGGATTATCCACAACGGCAGACAAATACTGTAATTGCTGTTTAGGCGTGGCGGGTAGCTTGTAGGGTAATTGAGCGGTGGTAACACTAGGCATAACAGTTCCTTCTGAATATATCCTTGAGCTAAAAAGACTAGATAGCAGACAGCACTTTGTCAAAGCACAACCTCGCCCCCTAAGCGGCCCAAGCCGCTTTCGTCCCGCTTAAAAATTCCCGGTCGGTTCAGAGGACAGTGAAAATGGGGACAAGTCGTCTGGAACGACTTGAGCAGAAGACGCGTCGGGAACGTCGTTTCTGCGACCGCTTTTTCACTGTTTTCTGGACTGACGTTGTTGGGAATCCTGCGGGCGTGTTTCTTTTGGTCACTTTTCTTTGCACGAGCAAAGAAAAGTGACTGGCGCTCCATGGATGGAGTGTCATAAAAGACACGGAGGTCACAAGCCTTGCCACAACACTTATAGGCAAGGATACTTAAATCCGATACAACCAATAATTCTGACATGGATAGTTCTTTTCAGTAGTTGTCGCCAAATAGATGAAAGAACCACTCCACATCATTTGTTAAGTGACTATATGAGCGCCGATGTCTTATTAAGAGCACTACTCCTGATTCCAAGCGTAGTCATCTTTCTTTACTGCGTAACTAAAATGGCAAAAAGCGTTGAGACGGCATTGAAGTTATGTCACAACCCAATGCTAGTAAAAACACTGCCATTTCTATTTGTCATCAACCGTCTCTTCACGCAGGAAGGGGTAGCGCAAAGAAATAGCGCTTTGGGATGGCTTTTGGGGTGTATTTTTATCTGGCTAGTCTGTGTAGCAGGCTTGCTTGCCGTCGAAGGAAAACTAACCATGTCTGGGGTGATCTAATCAAAATGCAGGCAGCGCCCAGGCGCTGCCCACCAACCATCTAGTTACCCAGCCAACTCAGCAAACAATCCCTCAAACTTGCTTAGCCCTTCCTCCAACACCGCATCCTCTATAGTCAGAGGCGGCAGGAAGCGGATCACATTGCCATAAAAGCCGCAGGCCAGCAAAATCAGGCCGCGCTTACTGGCATTGGCAATAATGGCCTGGGTTAGCGCGGTATTGGGCTGACTGGCCAGGCCGTTTTGCACCAGCTCGATGGCGATCATGGCCCCGGCGTTACGTACCTCACCTATCAGGTGTGGATAGCGTTGTTGCAGGGCCACTAAGCGGCGCTGGAACTGCTCGCCAATCGCGGCGGCGCGTTCCACCAGTTTTTCCTCGGCAATAATATCCAGTACCGCCAGGGCGGCGGCGCAGCCAAGGGGTGAGCCACCGTAGGTGCCACCCAAACCGCCCGGCGGTGCGGCGTCCATCACTTCAGCTTTACCCACGACCGCAGCAATAGGTACGCCACCGGCAATGCCCTTGGCCATAGTAATCAGATCCGGTTCCACCCCGGCGTATTCGCTGTAGAACATGCGGCCGGTGCGGGCAAAGCCGGTTTGAATTTCATCACAGATCAGCACTATGCCATGGCGGTCGCACAAGGCACGAAGCGCCTGCAAAAAGGCCGGCGGGGCCAGATAAAAACCGCCTTCGCCCTGCACCGGCTCAATAATAATGGCCGCGACATCCCCTGGGGCTATATCCACCTTAAACAGGGTTTCAATGGCACTTAGGGACTGCTCTATGCTGATGCCATGATAGGCATTCGGAAAAGGCACATGGTAGAGGTCGGCCGGGAACGGGCCGAAGTGCTGTTTGTACGGGGCAACCTTGCCGGTCAGGCCCATGGACAGGTTAGTCCGGCCATGAAAACCACCGTTAAAGGCAATCACGCCGCGACGGCCGGTATGGGCCCTGGCGATCTTAATGCAGTTTTCCACCGCTTCGGCACCTGTGGTAACAAACAGGGCCTTTTTGGTACTGTCCCCTGGTGCAGCAGCATTTAAGCGCTCGGCCAGTTCCACCGCCACCTCGTAAGGGTTGACCATCACACAGGTATGGCTGAAACGCGCCATTTGTTCGCTGACCGCCGCCACGACTTTAGGATGCGCATGGCCGGTATTGCACACTGCAATGCCGGTGCCCAGGTCAATATAGCGGTTACCTTCCACATCCCAGACCTCAGCGTTGCGGGCGCGCTCTACATAAACCGGATACACATTGCCCTGACCGCGGGCAAACGCACTGAGCTTACGCTCCTGCAACTTAGCATTAGTCGACACGATTCAAACCTCCCAGACAGCGATATTGTATGTTCATATAATCATCCAGCCCGTACATGGAGCCTTCACGGCCATAGCCGGATTGCTTCACACCGCCGAAGGGCGCGGCCGGGTTGGAAATAATTCCCTCGTTAATCCCCACCATGCCAAATTGCAAGGCGTCGGCAACACGTTGTACCCGGCCAATATCCCGGGCATAAAAGTAGCTGGCCAGGCCGTATTCGGTTTGATTGGCCAGGGCCATGGCCTGCTGTTCGTCACTGAATTCGCAGATAGCTACCACCGGGCCGAATATTTCCTGGTTAAACAGTGGCATATCCGGGGTGACGGCACTGACCACAGTGGGAGGATAGAAAGCCCCGCCGTCATAGTCACCGCCCAGCAACACCTTGGCCCCCATGGCCACCGATTGAATCACCTTCTGGTGCACATCTTCCGCCGCCTTGGCACTGATCAGCGGGCCAATTTGCACGTTGTCGGTGCCGTGGCCAACCTTGAGGGCTTTTACCTCATTGAGCAGCTTGTCGGTAAAGGCCTGGGCAATACTGGCTTGCAATAAGAAGCGGTTGGCGCACACGCAGGTCTGCCCGGCGTTACGGAATTTGGAGGCCATGGCGCCTTTGACTGCGGCATCCAGGTCGGCGTCATCAAAGACCAGAAACGGCGCGTTGCCGCCCAGCTCCATCGACACCCGCTTAATGGTGGTGGCACAGGCCGCGGTAAGGATTTTGCCGATACGGGTTGAGCCGGTAAAACTGAACTTGGCGACCTTAGTACTGCCGGTTAACACCTTGCCGATTTCAGCGGCATCTTCACCGGCGATCACATTAAACACCCCGGCAGGAATACCGGCCTGCTCGGCCAGCTCTGCCATAGCCAGGGCAGAAAGCGGGGTTTGCGCGGCCGGGCGTACCACAAAAGTACAGCCCGCCGACAGCGCCGCGGCCGCTTTTCGGGCAATCATGGCATTGGGGAAATTCCAGGGAGTAATGGCAGCCACCACACCCACAGGTGACTTAACCACCTGAATTTGCTGGCCACTGGCAGCCGCAGGAATAATGTCGCCATAGGCTCGCTTGGCTTCTTCGGCAAACCACTGCATAAAACCCGCCCCATAGGCAATTTCGCCTTTGGCTTCGGCCAGGGGTTTACCTTGTTCCAGGGTCAGCAGCAGGCCTAGGGTATCCTGATGTGCCATCATCAGTTGATACCAGCGCTGCAAATACTGGCTGCGCTGATTGGCGGTCAAATTCCGCCAGCCATCAAAGGCCTGATAGGCCGCGTCAATAGCCGCTTCGGTTTCACCAACGCCCGCGTCGGCCACCCTGGCCAGCACCTCGCCATTGGCCTTGTCGGTCACGACAAACTGCCGCGCACTTTGATGCCACTGGCCGTTAATGTACGAGCCTTGTTTTAACAGGCCCTGAAAATCATGCGTCATGCTTCTCTCCCACACCACATCATTGTTTATGATCTAAGACCCTGGCCGGCAAAAATGCCACCGCGGCGCAGACAACCAATGCAACTGTGGCAAGATTTACCAGCAGTGCATAGTTATTTTCGTTAATCACCAGGGCCGCCACCGCAGGCCCGGACGCCAGCCCCATTTTGGAAGCAAAGCCGCCCAGGGCGGCAGTTTGCCCGGTGCGATCAAACGCGGCGTTCAGGCCCAACAGATACGAAATGGCAAAGGCCCAGGACGCCCCCACCAAACAGTTGGTCACGGCGAAGATCCAGGGGCTTTGTGCATAATGCAGCACATAAGTCGCCACCGCCGTCAGTAAAATCGACACCACCAAAGGCACAACCCGGCCAATACGGGTGGACAATAAGATCACCCCTACCGAACCGAGAATACCAATCCAGGCGGCAATCCCGAGCGTGGGTGAAATAAAGGCCATATCCAGCCCGGCCTGCTTACCCAGGCCGATAATGTAGGCATACAGCCCCATGTTGGCGGCCTGAAACAAAAACGTGGCCAGTAGCGCCAGGCTCAGCATAGGCCAGCGAATAGATGCAGAAGTAGTATGGGTGCTGGGCTTGGCCAGGGGGTATTCGGCCAGAAAGGGCAGCATCAGCAAGGTCACTAAACTGAACGCCACCAAAGACAGATACAAAGCGGCAATACCAAACTGCGGTACTAAGCCCGGCAGGTACATTACGCCCAGGCCGCCCAGGCCAAACTGCACCAACAGCAAATACCCGAATGCCCGATCCGGCTGCGCAGTACGGGCCATCACCGCAAAACCTATGCCCACCAGCATGCCGCCCACCACGCCATGGATAAAACGCACCGCCATCAGGCTTTGCGGGCTGGCTAAAAACATACTGACCAGATCAATGCAAATGAGCACACCCAGCAAGGCATAAGCGCTGCGTCGCCAGTTCAGTTTTTTAACCGCCAGCACTATCACAAAGGCCCCAATGGCAGCCCCATACACATTGGCGGAGTTGACCAGCCCGGCATCGCGGTTGGAAAAGCCCAGGCCCTGAATAAGGCCGTCCACCAGGGCCGGCATAATGTTCACATAAAACAAACCGGCGGTAGCCAGAAACGCCAGAAACACCCTGGCCAGTTCACTGTTCTCGCCCACCCGATAATCGCGGGCAGGCAGGGATTCACTGCTATGCATGTATAGATTCCTTACAAAATAGGTTCGATACCCGCCGCTTGCAGGCGGCTGAGCATAGGTTGTAAATGGCGCTGATAATGCCGCCATTTGCCCAGTGACGAGGTATACAAAGGTTGACGCACCTGATTGGCACTGGCGGTGGTGGAGGCCTGACGGTTGTGCTCAAAGGCCAGGCATTCGTCCTGCCAGTCCAGTTCGCAGTAAGCCAGCAGCTTTTTCAGCTCAGCACGGGGCGCTTGCACCAGCGCTTCATAATCCAGGGTGTAAATCACGCCCGGCATCACCTGATGCCAATGGGTCATTAACTGCCGGTAGCCAATAAAGTACGCCGCCAGTTCATCCTGCTGGTAGGAAAATGGATAGGCATTCTGAAACAGCTGCTTATACACCGCAAAGCAGGTATCCATAGGGTTACGCCGCACCTCAATGATCTTGGCATTGGGCAGGGCCAGATGAATTAATCCGGCATACAGGTAATTAAAGGGTAGCTTGTCAATTACCCGGGGCTCGGTGCCCCGCAACGGCTTAAGGGAGTCCAGATAGGTCTGACCGACCCTGGCAAAATCCAGCTCGGCGGATTGGGCAATTAAGCTGAGCCGGTCCTGACAGGACAAGCCCTGGGCGCTGACTTCGGCCAGCATCGACAAGGCAAAATTATTAATCTCCCCGCAGGAATGCACCTGACAATGGGCCGATAACATCCGCTCCACTAGCGTGGTACCCGTGCGCGGCATGCCGATAACAAAAATAGGATCGGGCTGCATGCAGCCCTTTGGCTCGGCAAAGCGCTCGGCCGGGTAGGCCTTAGCTATGGCCTGCATCACCTGCAAATCCCCTTCAACCTGATAGTCCATATGCTGGCGGCGAAGCTGTGCACCCTCTTGCAGGGCCTGAAAGGATGCCTCGTAATCGCCCAAATCATCCAGTTCCTTGGCCAGTGCAAACTGCAAACTTACCTTAGCGGTGGGATGCTGCGCCTGCTGCAGGGCATGGCGCAATTGCGGAATATGATTATCCGCCAGGGTCTGGGTATTCAGCTGTGCCAGCAAATGCCAGGCTTCGTGATCCTGGGGATTCAGTGCCAGGGCCTTTTGCAGACTGTGCTGGGCCTGGTCTATACGCCCGACAAAACGCTGCACTGTGGCCAGATTGTAGTGATGATCGGCCGCATCCGGAGCAAGTTGGACAGCCCGTTCAAACAGCCCCATGGCCTGGTCATAGTGTTTAAGCTGGTTGAATACCAAGCCCAGTTCGGAATGCCAGCGCGCCTGGTCAGGCAAAATGCTGGCCAGCCTCAGAGCTTCGGCGGTGGCCAGAGTAAGCTGGTTATTACCGAGTAGCTTTTTAATGCGGTTAAGTTGTTGATGTAAATCCATAGCCTACGACTGCTCTATACAATGGCCAGCGACACGGGCTTGTCGCCCGCATCGCCAATTAACCGCTTGTTCGCTCAGAACCGGTAACTGACATTCACACCCACAGTACGAGGGCGGGAAATGTAGTTTTTCTGGTTGTTACCATAATAGTTCTCGAACACGCCGGTGTCGGTTCCCCAGTAACTGGCAGGATAGCTGCCGGTTACCCCTTCCTCATTGGTCAGGTTTTTAATGTACAGCATGGCTGACCAATCGCCTTTGAGGAACTGCACTGAGGCATTCCACAGGGAGAAACCGTCAAACTCATCCTGTACGGGGCTGTTAGCCAGCACGGTATTCAACGAGTCTGACTGATAGTAACCACTTAAACGGCTGACCATTTCCACATCCGCGCTCACCGCCATGCGATGCACAAAGTTGATGGAAGCCACATGTTCAGACACACCAGGCAAACGGGTACCGGCCAGGGCGCTGACGCCGCCGGTTTGCGGCTGGATTAAGTCTTCACTCAGCTCTGCGTCGGTATAGGAATAGCCAAAGCGCATATTCAGTGCATCGGTGAGAACAAAGTTGGCCTCCAGCTCAATCCCCTGAGTTTCGGCTCTATCACCGTTTTGGGCCATAAAGAAGCCCCACCAGGCGGTGGCCGTGTTCAGCTGCGGGTCGTCCCACACCACTTTGTAGATATCCGCCGAATAGCTGAAGGTTTTGTGGTAACCCTTAATTCCCAGCTCATAGTTTTTCACCGTATCCTTGCCATACAAGGCGGCGCTCTCAGGGTTCAGCTCCTGGAAGGGGCCACTGGTAGGGATGGCGTTGGAGCCGCCGCGACGGAAACCTTCTGAGTAGGTGGCGTACAGCATGGTGTCGTCACGCAGGTCATAAGACAGATTCAACTTGGTCTGAATATCGTCCTCATCCTGGCTGGGAAAAGCCTCAAAGGGAATATCCTCAGGTTGCAGATAGGCAAAGTAGGTGGCGGTCTCGTTACTCAGGGTATTTTTAAACCAGCGCAAACCACCGGTAATGCGCAGATCATCCGAGAAGTGATAGGTCAGTTCGCCGTACAGCGCTTTGTCTTTGAACTGCTCATTACGGATATAACTGAAGTCCATATCGTTGACCGGCGTCACTCCCGTCCACCAGGCGCCGTTAGACGGGCAGCTGTCCCCTACTTCATTACAGGCAAAACCGTATTCGGTCAGACCGCGCAGATGGCTGAAGTTGGTGGTGGTGCGCTCCTGATCCATATAGAAAGCACCGATGACCCAATCCACCACCGCATCGTTGTCGTTAGATACCAGACGCAGTTCCTGGATCAGGGCCTTGTCTTCAAACCCGGCTTCCACATGGGCGGCCGGACGCGGGTTGCCCGTGTACAGGGCATTAAACCAGTTAGTAAAACCGACCCCATTGCTACGGTCTGTCACCCACATACTGGTATTGTCACGCCAGCCACTGCCTTTATGGCGATAGTGGGACGTGCTGGAGGTGAGGGTGGCAAAGCCCAAATCGGCAGACACTTCCAAACTGGTCAGCGACACATCCCGCTCGGCCGGTTCAAGCAGGGTGGAGCCATTCTCATAGTCATCGTAGGCGTTGCCCAGGTAGTCGGCACCAATAGTGACGGCGCGGCGTCCGCCCACTTCGTCATCCTGATAATTGTGGGTCAGCAGCAGTTCGATATCGTCGCTCAGATGCCAGATAAGTCCGGCGCGCAGATAGAAAATCTCGACCGTATCCACATCCTCTTTCGACTCATAGCAGGCACCGTTAAAGGCCAGTTCGCTGGCACTTAAGTTACTGCCAACCGACTGGCAACTGCCATCATCGGCTTTCACCAGTGGAATGCCCTTATCGTCTAACTGATAAAGGTTAACCTGGTCGATAACCCCGTCGTTATCCATCTGTCCTAAAGAAATACGAAAGGCCGCGTCGTCTCCCAAAGGCTGATTAAATACCGCATCAAAAGACAGGTTATCGCCCTCGGAGCCGTCGGTCTTGCTCCAGTCAACTGCGACACTGCCTTCCTGTATAGCGGCATCAGGTTTGTTCATGATATAGCGCACCGTTCCACCCAAGGCACCGGAGCCATACAGGGTGCCCTGCGGGCCACGCAGCACTTCTACCCGCTGAATGTCTTTGAGCAGGAAGTTGGCGTAAATTGGCGTGCTGTCCACGTAAGTGGATACGGTGGGCACGGTAGACTGGCCCACATCGGCACCTGACACACTGCCTTCAACGTTGACGCCACGGATCACCATGCTGTTAGCGGTGCCGGAGTTGCGATGACCACGATCAATCAGGGAAATACCGGCCACGGTACGCAGCAATTCGGTGGATTCGACAATGTTCTGTCCTTCAATTTCCGCACCTTGTACCGCAGAAATATTGAAAGGCAGCTCTTCCTGCATCATTTGTCGTTGGGTTGCCGTCACCGCTATCCGTTCGATCACGCCTTTTTCTTGTTCCGCGTCTTGCGCCTGGGCATAACCAACCGACAGGCTGGCAATGGCACTCAGGGCCAGGGCGATTTTACTTTTGTTGAAGTTCAGTTGTGTCATTTGTCACCCAATTTATAGTTTTTGGCTTGTTGCTTTTTTAAGCTAGGTGAAAAAAAAGAGCCTCGTTAGTACCAGTTATCACCTTATGTTGGTACCAATTCAGTCATCTTGTAGCGTGGTCGCGTCACCATTCTCCGGGCCAGGTACCTTAAGGGCACCAAGCTGATTAAGGGCCTCGGATGGGGCCAGCGCTGCCTGATAAGCTGGGAAAACCACAGGATTATCACGCAGGCTTTTAAGGGGTTGCCCCAGCCCCATTAAGCCGCGTTCACGGGCGCGCCTGAGGGCGCTTAGATCCACTTCAAAGGTAATCACTTCGGCCTGGCCGGACGCCTGATGCACAATGTTGCCGTCAAAGTCGCAGACAATAGAACAGCCATTGCCAAGCGGTGGCCCCACGTTGATGTCCACGAAGTAGCACTGATTCATCACCGCATTGGCGCGCGCCATCACGGTTTCTTGTTCTCGGTCATTGGTGTTGGTCAAGGTGGGATGAATAATCACTTCTGCGCCCATCGCCATCAGGCTGCGGGTGGTTTCCGGGAACCAGCCGTCGTAGCAGATAGATACCCCGAAACGGCCGACCTGCGGCACATCAAACACCACAAAGCGATCGCCGGGACTGACACCTTTTTCGTAGGGCAGAAAGGGGTAAATCTTGCGGTAACGGCTGACCACCTCCCCCTGCGGATTGATCACCGGCGCGGTGTTGTAGATATGCTCGCCATCGCGCTCGTAGTAAGAACCTGGTACCAGCCACACCCCCAACTTACGGGCCAGTGCAGCGAACCTCTGCTCGGTATCCCCACCAGCGGGCTCGGCCTTAGTTAAATCAAAACCATGACTGGCCAACTCCCCGACCACCAGCATTTCCACCCAGGGGAAACGCTTTTTAACCCGGGTGATTTCAGCGCAAATCAGGGCCACATTATTTTGTGCCGCGAGTTCCAGTTGTAACCCGGCAATGCCCATATAACTCATTGGCAATCCTTGTTTGGTGTTTGTTGTTCTCTGCTAGCCTAGGGGTAAGTGAGCAAGACACCTAGATCCAGTTTATGCCCCTTGATGGATCCAAATCTGGTAATTGGCCTATCTGGCATGCAGTACACCGTTGACGATCAGCTCGCCATCCAGGTTGTACCATTGAATGCGATTGCCCAGCAGTACTACCCTGAATTGCTGACGCTGGCCATACACCCACTCCTGCCACTGGCGGCATAAAAGGTCACCTTCTACCCACCAGCGACCAGTGTCACAGTCTTCATCCTGATAGCCGCAGCGCCCGACGATTTCTCCATTAGGGTTAAAGTCGATGGTGTAGGGGTCACCATACACGGTGGAGCTAATCAGCGCGGCATTGGCCAGGGCGCTGCGAAGCTTGTCACCGGATACGTAATCCAGTTGGATATCTGGCGCCGGGCTGGTAACCGGCAAGGCCAGGCTGCGCAGTAACTTGGCAAGAATGCGGATACCTTCTTTGATCTTCTCTTTAGGCAGGCTGGTAATCCCCAAGCGGAAGGTATTTTTTGGGGCGTGCCCGGTACCGTAATAATGATCAATAGGTTCAATCAGAATGCCTTCGCGGGCCGCGTGCACCGCCAACTCCTGCACATCAATATCATCATGCACCTTGACCCAATAAGCGGTGCCGCCAGGGGCGGGAATCGTTTCGGCCAGGGCATGCAGGTTGTAATTAAGCGCATCGCGCAGGGCCATCCAGCGAGATTTAAGGGTGTTGTCCAGCTTGCGGATAAAAGCGTCGTAATGCCCAAGGGAGAGAAAGTACGCCATGGCCCGCTGATTATTGCGCGGTGGATAGCCGGACAAAATTCGCCGCAAGGCCCGCGCTTCATTGATGATCTCTGCGGGCCCCACCAGATAACTAAGACGTAACCCCGGCGACAATACCTTGGACAAGCTGGACAGATAAATCACCCTGTCATCACGATCAATGGCCCGTAATGCCGGCAAGGGCGGGCCAAGAAAATTGTGCTCCAGCGACGCATCGTCCTCAATAATCAGCGCATTGTGCCGAGCCGCCTCCCGCAACAAGGCCTGACGCCTTACCAGCGGCATAGTGGCATTGGTGGGCAACTGATGGCTGGGCGTCACATATACCAGGTTGCAATTGGCCAGACTTTTATCCACTTGCATGCCGGCATCGTCTACCGGCTGATAATGTATCTTGCCGCGCTGATTCTGCACCAACTGCCTAAACACCGGATTACCGGGTTCTTCAATGGCCACGGTTTTCTCGCTGTCCACCAGCAAATGACAAAGCAGATACAACGCCTGCTGCTCACTGGATACAATCAGGATCTGACTTTGATTGGCATTAATACCGCGACTGGGTAGCAACTTAGTGCGAATCTCTTCCAGCAACTGTGGATCGTCGGCATCGGTGGCAAAAGACGCCCATTCGTTTACCTCCCGCACGCCGAGGGCCAAACGACTTGCCTCACGCCATTCATGTACCGGAAACAAACTGGTATCAAACAGGTTGTCCAAAAACGGATAGGGATAACGGTGCCAGTCCAGCGGCACCCTGAATTCACTGTCGTTGCGGCCGGTACGCACAAAAGCATGCTGCCAGCGATTGCGCTTGTTACTGTTGAGCTCTTCGGCCGAAGCCAACTCAACTTTGCCGTCAAAAATACGTTCGTTAACAAAAATACCGCTGCGTTCTCGACTGACCAGATAACCTTCGTCCATCAACTGCTGATACGCCAGCAACACGGTATTACGGGAAATTTTTAGTTGCTCCGCCAGTTTACGTGACGATGGCAGACGTTTACGAGCCGGCAGTGCGCCAGACAAGATGGCTTCCACCAACTTCTGCCGCAACTGGCATTGCAGGCTGAGCGCACTGTTTTTTTCTAAATAAATTATCGCCGCCGCCATACATTCACCTTTTGTTAACATCTGTTTTTACGCTAAAGCAAATTCTCCGGTGATGCAATCTGGCCCCATCAACAGGATAAATGTGGCACTAACCCTGCGATTAAAAAACCACCTAACGTTGGCACAACGCATAAAAATACAAAGCGCTTAGCCGAACCATAGCGGCCAACTAAAAGGTGATAACCATGAAAACCACGCACGTTCTGAGTGCCTTGCTGATGACATCCTGTATGTCATCCACGCAGGCCAGTGGCACAGGGTCGCAAAATCCAGGCGGTGTGGATGATTTTGATCCCCTCAGCGGCAACGGCAATGTCAGTCGCAGCGACCTGAGTTTTACCACCTTAAGCAGTGCGGCAGATCCGGGCAGTATGGTGAACTTCTCAGCCTATGCGCTACCCGCCAATGCAGCGCCACCGACCAACACCTTTGAAGGTAGGTTGGTGCTGACTAATGAAGCCACCCGCGGCGGATTCAACGAGGTAAAAGACAGCTTCCGCTACACCGGCAGCGGCGACACCACACGTAAACATCTGCCCGAATTTGATTACCATTTTGTGCAAACCGGCAGTCATCTGGTGCCCGTGGAACGTGGCATGCTGGCCAATAGCCATCCTGAATGGGAATACATTCTGGAACCGGGCCGGGTCTGGAATGAAAACGCTGATAACGGCTATACCCGCGCCGCACTGCCCTTCTCTTTGCAGCAAAAAAATGCCAACTGCATGCACAATGGCGTAATGACCTTTGCCTTTAAAGATGACGGCAGTATCACCCAGGTGGCCTATCAGATTGCCTCAGAAACCTGCTTGTACTTTCAGGTCGATATGTGGGGTTTACTGGGGGCGACCTACACACCAACACCGGTGGCTAACGCACAAAATATCAAACTGGCCCATCAGGCCGAAGTGACCGCGCGTATTCCGGTTAAACCCATCAGCGATCTGGCGGTTGATTACCCCGGCACGCAGGTAGCGAATTTCAGCAGCAGTATCAGCAGCCAGCACATGACCTTATATGGCTTGTATATCGACGGCACCCATTATCTGGGTGGCTGCCAGACCCGTCAGGGCGCCTATCCATATTGCGAGGCGCTGCGTGTGCCGTCCTACTCCACCGCCAAAAGCAATTTTGCCGGCGTGGCGATGATGCGCCTGGAACAAAAGTACAGCAACGTGATGAACCAGAGCATCGCCGGTTTCATCGGCGCCTGTAACAGCAACGGCAACTGGCAGGATGTCAGCCTGGAAAATGCCGTGGATATGGCCACCGGCAACTACAACCTGAGTGGTTATATGAGTGACGAGGGCGCCACCCATACCAATGATTTGTTCCTGACCGAAGACCATGCCAGCAAAATTAATTACGCCTGTGGTGAGTACAGCCGTAAGGCCCCCCCAGGCAGCACTTGGGTGTATCACACCTCAGACACTTACATTGCCGGTACTGTCATGCAGGCGATGGTGAAGCAGCAACAAGGCAGCAGTACGGATATTTTTGCAGACATACTGCGTGACGAATTATGGAAGCCACTGAATGTCGGTCAGTCAAGCCTGGCGACCCGCCGCACCTACGACAGTGTGGCGCAGCCCTTTGCTGGCTGGGGACTGAGTTACAATGCCGACGACACGGTGAAACTGGCGCGTTTTCTGTCCATTGACAACGGCATGCTGAACGGTCAGCAAATGCTGGACAGCAACGAACTGAATGCCGCCTTGCAACGCAACAGCAATGACCATGGGCTGACCCCAACAAGCGGATTTAAATACAAAAACGGCTTCTGGGCCAAAGACATGTCTGCCGACACGGGCTGCAGCGATCTCTATGTGCCCTTTATGTCAGGCTATGGCGGGATCAGCATAGTGCTGCTGCCCAACGACAGCATTTATTATTACTTCAGTGATAACGATGAATTCGGTTGGGCCGACGCCGCTCTGGAATCCCATAATATCCGCAGCTTCTGTCCCTAGCTGACAATAAAAAAGCCCGGCCATAGGCCGGGCTGCAAAGCTCAAGCTCCAGTATTCTGGGGCTCGACAAGGGGTACATTTTCCTCGCACGGCTCGGTGATATAGGCTGGCATACAAGCCAGCCAATAAGACAATGGCTTGCATTGCATTTCTGGTAACTTGCCGGAGTCGTCAATATTGCGCAGTTGAATAATATCGGCCAGGAATGGCTGCTCGCCGTATTGTTCACACTCCGCGGCTGACATAGGCCCGCCCTGCTGACTTAAAGTAGTCAGACTGGCATGCGACAAACGCGTCAAGTAACCCGGCTGAATAGCTGACAGATAGCGCTTCACCTGCACATGCTCCCTGATCATCATCACGATACGCTCAGAAAAGCCCCATCGTGCCAGGTAATCAGCACCAAGCTCGTCATGATTGGGTAACCCATAGTCGTTAAATTCGGGCAGTTGCAGATTGTCGGCAATTAAATGGCCAATATCATGCAAGAAGGCAGCAACCGCGCACTCTTGTCCTAACCCCTGCTCCAATGCCAGGGTTGCACATTGCTCCGCGTGTTGGAGTTGCGTGCACTTTTCTTCATAAGTTTGCTGGCCGTAGTGCAAATAAAGCTGCTCAATCAAAGCCACCGCCTGCTCGGCATTTGTAACAGTCAGGTTCATACTTCACCCCAAATCTGGTATAGACCAGACTATACAGAAGTTTTTATGGCAAAGAAATGCCTATCTCGGATTCATCCAACATTATTGGTATATACCAATAGAAAAACTGTCATATTCCCCCGTTATCTTATGCCTATGTTCCCTTTACCTGCCTTCAACTATGCCGTCAAAGATCCATCTTGCTCTGCAACGCTGCTCCACACTCTGGTTTGTTATCTATGCAGCCAGTGCGGCCTTTATGACTTACTTCTGCATGTACGCCTTCAGAAAAACCTTTGCGGTGGGAAGTTTTACGGAACTGGAGGGATGGCACTATGCGGTAGACTTTAAAACCGCCCTGATCCTATCTCAGGTGCTGGGCTATGCCCTGTCTAAGTTTATTGGCATCAAGGTGGTGTCGGAGATGACACCGGGCAAGCGGGCCTTTGCGATCCTCACTCTGGTCATGGCCTCTGAATTCGCCCTGGTTCTGTTTGCCGTGTTACCCGGGCAATGGAAACTGCTGAGCTTATTCTTAAACGGCTTGCCCCTTGGCATGATCTGGGGACTGGTCTTCAGTTTTCTGGAAGGACGGCGAGTGTCTGAGGTACTAGGAGCTGGCCTGAGTATCAGCTTTATTATCTCTTCCGGCGTGGTCAAAACCGTCGGCCAGTGGCTGATGCTGCAATTTGCCGTCAGTGAATACTGGATGCCGGCATTAACCGGCCTGATCTTTACTCTGCCGCTGTTTATCTCTGTTTATTTGCTGGCCCAGGTCCCGCCGCCCAACCAGCAAGATATTCAGGAACGTAATATCCGCCCTCCCATGACAGCCGCCGACCGCCGACAGTTTTTCTACAAATATATGCCGGGTCTGCTACTACTTATTCTCACTTATATGCTGCTAACCGGCATACGGGATTTCAGCGACAACTTTGCCGCCGAGATTTGGACCAGTCTGGGATTTGGCGATACACCGAGCATCTTCTCGAAGGCGGCGCTGGTCACCTCTTTTATTATTTTGGGCGTCATCAGCCTGGTGATGTTGGTTAAAGACAATATTGCCGCGCTGATGACAAACCATGCTCTGATTGTGCTGGGGACTATCATTATTGGCCTGTCGACTCTGCTGTATCAGTCGCACTGGCTGGCGGGGGATGTGTGGATGATAATGCTGACCACCGGCATCTATCTGGCTTATGTGCCCTTTAACTGTTTGCTCTTTGACCGTCTGCTATCCGCAGTGAAAGACAAGGCAAATGCCGGATTTCTTATTTACCTGGCCGACGCCATGGGCTACGCCGGTAGCGTTGGCATATTGCTGTACAAAAACTTCTTTGATCCCAATCTGAGCTGGCTGCATTTTATGCAACAAAGTGCTTACCTTATCAGCATACTGGGTAGCTTAATGATGTTTGGCTCAGCGTATTTCTTCTACCGCAAGCTAAGCAGTCAGCAAAGCCGTTTAGCGACAGTAGGCAGTGCCGGATAGCACTGCCTTGTTTATCGGTGGGAGTTATTGGCCGTGTTTGGTCGGTGTAGCAACATGAAAGCGAGGGTGGCCGAAATCGGCCCTTTTACTTTGATAATAAAGTGGATAGCGATCACCCGCACTGGCCAGGCTGAAGGTAAAGAAGAACGCCCGGCGGGTTTGGGTGGAATGATTCAGCGCCGAGCGATGAGGCAGATAGGAATTAAACAGCAGCAGATCCCCCGGGCTGGTATATACCGGCGTCCAATCCATTTGTTGTTCAAGTTCGGCAACAATACGGCCATTGTTATCACCGCCCTGATAAGTAGGCAAGATAGGCAAAGGGCGTTTGCCGACTTGCTGCCACTGATTATCCGGGTGAGTAAGCGACAAACCGTTTTCTGCCACCTCTAATGCGCCGTTTTGTGCCGTCGCCGGATCGAGGAAAACCGCCACAGTGACATGAAAATTCGGCCCGAAATCCAAATAAGCCGGAATATCCTGATGCGCCTCAAAAGCGCCGCCACCAGGTAGCTTTAAATTGCATTTATCTTTAAACAGCCGCATAGGTTGGCCCGCCAACTCAAGCAGCAAGGCCTGACAAAAGGGCACAAACTGCTCGGCAATAAAAGCCGAGCTGGCAGCAATATATTCAAAGCGGCAAGTTTGTCTGGCATTAGTGGCTTCTGGCACGGCAATCAGCTTAGCCAGCCCCTGCTGATAGTAGGCCGCGTAGCTAAGCTGGCTGGCATCAATATCAGCCAGGATCTGGCTGGCCTGTGTGGTCAGACGCTGACATTCCACATCCAGTTGAAACAACATCTCGGCAGGCAAATGCTGTTTGAGCAGCACATACCCTTTGTCGGCCAGTTGGCCAACGGCTCGTTGCATAATACTCATCAGTTGCTCCCCAGGTTGTTTACCTGCCAGTGGCACGTTTGCCATTGCGCCTGACCGGCCAGTGCCGCCAGCGCATTATCTGGGTTAATACAGACGCCATGCCGGGCAAACTCCAGCATCGGCACATCATTAATGGAATCGGAATAGGCCATATCCAGCTGCCCACGGTCCATCTGCCCTAACCAACGTTTGATTAGCGTCACCTTGCCTTCCCGGAAGCTAAATGGCGCCAGGCTGCGGTCGGTAAGCACGCCGTCCTGTATGGCCACATCAATGCCTACCGAACGCTCGATACCAAGGTAAGCGGCAATAGGTTCTACAATCAGGGTCGGGCTGGCGGAAATCAGCAGCAGTCGGTCGCCGGCCTGTTGATGTTCAGCTATCTGCTGTTGCCCCTGCACAAATACCCTGGGGGCAATAACCTGGTGCACAAAATCTTTTAGCAACGGCGCAAGCGGCGCAGCAGGCATACCAGCCAAAGGCTGCATCCAGGCCTGCATGTAGGCCTGCATATCCATTACGCCACTATCATAAGCCTGCATAATCTGCCCACAGGTACGGTAAGTGTCCGCCGCGCCAGGAAATTGCCGACTAACCAGAAAATCCAGCCAGGCCTGGGCGCTGTCTATATCAATCAGCGTACCATCAAGGTCAAATGCTACGGTTTTGGCCATCAGAGCTCCGTGTTAACAGTCAGAGGTACAGATAAATAACAGCTAAATTCTGTCACGAAATCGCAAGCAATACAGGCATGTACCCGCCCCTGTTTACCTAAAAATGTGGCGCTCGGCACCAGCGGGAAAATAGGTTGATGCCAGATATTAGGGAAGATTTGAATCCCAAAACTGCCGTCACAATAAAAAGCCACGAAGTCCTCGGGACGAATGTCATCGCCGGGTAGGGCCAGCAACGCCATAAAAGGCTCACCGTTAACGGGAAAAAACACCTGCCCGCCATCGGGGTGATAGTTGGCTTCCCTCACCAGTACGCGGCTGTAATCGCCACGCACCTCTTCGCTGGCACTGGCCGGATCGTCAAACCAACCGGAAATATAGTGGCCGTTTACCGCATGGTTACGCGCCACCATCAGTTGGCCTTTGCGTTCAAACACAAATTCCCCCTGGGTGACCCCTCCTTCATTACCCGTGCCCGACTCAACCGGACGCCAGCCAGGGGCCGGCCAGGTTTCGATTATGACCCGCTCGGTATCAAAATCATCAATCAGCCGGCCATATTTGGCAAAACTCTGTGCTGTGGCCCGCACCACGTTGACCGGGTGAACAGCAATATCTGGCGCATGCACAGACGGCATACTGTCGGTGGCAATACAGGTTTGTGCCACACTGGGATCTTTCTTCATGGCCAACTCCTTATTGCGGTAACTCAACAAACAACTGCTCAGGCATAATAGGTTGCTTGCGTTTACCCGGCGCTTTATGGAACACATCCAGCCAAGCCCCACCCGCTTCGTTAAAGTAAGTCACTCGAATGGGATGGTAGCCTGGGGTCAACTCGATTTCTCCGGCCCGCAGAATCGTGCCGTGGGCTCCGTCATTGTTCACCACTTCTTTGTCGCCTATGTACAACTTGGAGCCGTCATCTGAATAGGTATAAAACTTGTGTACTCCGGGCTGTTCTATCTTCAGCCAGGCGCGGTATTCGATGGCGTAGGACTGTTTACGCTTTGGAATGTCGGCCAAACGAAATTGGTAGCTGACCCCTTCGGCTTTTGCTGTCAGCGTGGCAAAGGTAGGCAGCACATGCCAATCGTCCCCTTCAAAATAGCCATAGCGGATCCCCTGACCTGAATTGCTTTTCACCACATGGTAATAAGCCTCGGTCACCGGACTTTGCTCCTGGCCGGAAAACTGTCTGGCTCGCAGGACCGCGGAGCGCTCAAGTTTAAACGGCTTTTGATAACGGGCTGAATTACGCGTGGGCTCGCTGCCATCCAGGGTGTAGCGAACTTCTGCACCGGCGACCGTCGCTTTTATCTTCACCTCGGCGGCCTTATCTATATACAAGCCTCCCGCTGACTCGTACAAATGCGCCTCTGGATACAAGATAGGTGCTGCCAGCACAGTTTGTGCACCGGCGGAGGCTAACGGTGCCGGATCGGGATAGCCGCTGAATCCGCTGACAATGGCCTTTCCAATCCAGCTTGGATGTTCCTGCATATCCAACAACCAGGCAACAGTCGCCCCACTGTCATAGGTATAAACAAAATCCTGAATACGATAATCCGGTTTGACTCCCTGGCCATACAACACAAAGGGGATCAGGATTTCGTCAAGGGTTTCGCCGCCGTGGCCGTAACCAAAACCGCCATGGTCGGAGGTAATAATAAAGACAGTATCCTTCAGCATGTTGGCACCGGCCGCCGCCGCAACCAGTTCACCTATCAACCGATCGGCCTCACTGATGGCCTGGTAATAGTCAGGGGTTTTATGGCCGTGGTGATGGCCCGCCCCATCCACCTCATCCAGATGGATAAACAGAAACTCCGGCTGCTTTTCCACCAGATAGGTTCTGGCCAGCGCCATAGTGTGCTGGTCGGACTCGCCCTTTTGGTCATAACTTAAGGCTGAGCGCTCAATCAGGCGAGCAAAGCCGCCCCAGGTATAAACTGCGCCAATCTGAGCATCGGGTCGTTGCAGCCGGTATTGGCCAAACAAAGTGGGGAAAATATCCTCCATACCAGTGGTGGCAGGTGGTAGGGAAAAGTCATCCTGCTCCCAGCCGTTGGACGTGACGCCATGCTGTTCAGGGCCGGATGCCGACACCATGGATTTCCAGTTCGTGCTGCTGGATGTGGGCAACACCGCCCGCGCCGTCATGGTCGAGGCCCCCTTTGCCATCAGCCTGTCCAGATTAGGGGTAGAAGCCTTGCTGATACCGTCCGGGCTCATTCCATCCACACCAATCAGCACTACATGTTTGGGCTTTTGCGCCAGACTTTGGGCGACAACCGGGGTACAGACCAACCAGGAGAAAATCCAGCCCATCAACAACAAAACAGAAGATTTATACATTTACGTTTTCCCGAAAAAACTAAAGCAGCGGACGCATCTGCGCCCACTGCCCAAAGGATGAATAAAAATTAAAAAGAAGCGCGTAAACCGAGGCTGAGCCGACGACCAGACACTTGCAGCATCTTCGGATACAACGGGGACACCATGTATTCAGAGATATGCTCATCGGTAAGGTTGATCACCTTGGCTGTCAGTTTGATATGCTCGTTAATCTCATAGCCGGCAGAGAAGTCAAACTGGCCGTAGGCATCGCGATAAACCGGGTACAGGTTGTCTTCCAAGGATGTTACCGATTCGCCTTTGTAGTTGTATGACAAGCGCGCATCAAAACCATGCTTCTCGTAATACAACGTGGCGTTGTAAGAGTCTTCGGACAGACCAAACATTGGCACTTGCAGACCGATGTCAGAGATATGGCCATCAGAACTACTAACCCGCGTATAGTTAGCATTGATACCGAAGCCATCTAAGCTGTCGCTCAACATGGACAAGGGGAACTGCGCAATTACCTCAGCCCCTTTTATGCTGGAGCCTTCACCATTAACGAAGGAATACACTTCATATTCCTCGCCCTGATATTGGGTCGTGCCCGTTTTGGCCTCGGTAATAAAGGATTCCAGATCCTTATAAAAGGCGGTCACAGCAAACAAAGCGTCTTCATCCACATACCATTCAAAGGCCAGGTCAAACTGATTGGCACGCAAAGGATCAAGGTCGGCATTGCCCATCTTGATAGTCTTGTCGTTGGTACTGATATTACGCTTGCCAGACAATTGGCTCAGGGAAGCACGAGACATTACTTTGGCCGCCGCGAAACGCACCAGCATATCGTCATTTAATGACAGGCTGAGGTTCATGCTGGGTAGCGTATCGGCGTAGTCCGCGTCAAACTGCACGGGGGCATCGCTCCATTGGCCATCAATGTTCTGGTAACCGAACGAGGTTTGCTGGGTGTCGATACGGCGTCCCCCCAGGTTCAACTCGACCGGCATATCAGCCACATCAAAGCTGAAATCCGCCATGGCATAGAAGGCCAGTACATCTTCATCAACCTGATAATGATCATTGAAGAAGTAATTGGGCTCCAGACCATCCACATAGTATTGCTCACGAGCCCAGGCATTGGGGATAACCACCCAAGAGTCAAACTTGCCGGAGATCTCGGACATATAATCCTTGCCCGGAATCACATCATTGACCGATACCACATGATCCACAGGTAATGGCAGGCCTACCCATTCGTCTGAGGTAGACTGACGCCCCCCTTCACCTTTGTAGATGGTTTCACCTTGTACTTCGGTCCAGCCATGATCGTGAGTCATGGATTTTTGTGAATAGCGACTACCAAAATGAACTGAGACCAGGGCCGGCAGGGCATCAAACTGCAGATTCTTCTGGAAGTCAGCCTGATAGACCAGCTTGTCGTCTTCTACCTTGGTATTGTCAAAGTCCCAGAACTTAAAAGTGTAATCAGACACATCGTTGGCCAGATCAAAACCTTCACTGCTGCGAACCATGCCATTGTCGGTATATTGCTGCGTTAAGGGCGCAAAATTAATCCATTTGGCCTGAGTGCGCTGATAGTCACGCTCGGCACCGCTGTAGCCAATCAAGGCATCCACTGTCCAGCCATCCACCAGCCAGTTCAGGGTAAAGCTGGCTTGCTGATAATCCTCATCACGGTAGCGGTCATAGGATTTAAACTCGTGCTGGGTGTTGTCAAAGGTACCTTTGGTTACTACACCGTTCTGATCTATGGTCAAATCCCTGGCACGGGTGGCATCACCAGACCAGGAGCCAAACAGATAGTCATCTTCCTTGCCGGAGAAGTTTCCGGCCATTAAATCCAATCCCAGCTCCAGACTGTCGGTAGGACGATACTGAAATGCTGCGGTCGCGCCCCACTTTTCCTGGTCATTGAGGATAATGTCATCACGCACGTTTTCTGCGTACAGGGCATCGGGTGATACATCATCAGGCAGAGCAATGGATCTGGCATGCTCTGCGGCTTGTACCGCTGCCGCTTCACTTTGACCGGCAGCTATCGCCTGCTTATAGGTAATGGCGTAGGCATCATCGCGAATACTACCCAGGGTTTTAAATTCTGCGGTATCGGCCTGGTCGGTACGAACCGTGCGATCTTCTGCCGCATAAGAAAACAACATGCCCCACTTATCATCCTGATTTTTGCTTATCAGGAAGGAATAGCGCGGGTCGGTTTTCTCCGACAAATCGTTGTAAGCCCCTTCTACCGACGCAATAGCGCGGGTGCCGCTGTAATCAAAAGGACGGGCCGTTTGAATTGCCACTACACCAGCCACGCCACCTTCTTCATCAGCCGCAGTGGGCGACTTCTTCACGGTTATTGACTGAATAAGCTCAGAGGCAAAAATATCAAAGTTAACATCACGGCCGCCATTACCCGATGAGGTAGATACGTTGTTAATGGTGGTGTGGGTGTATTCCACACCCAGGCTACGCACATTCACCTTAGTGCCCATGCCTTTGTTACGCTCAATGGCGACACCCGGAATACGTTGCATGGCTTCCGCCAGGTTCTGATCAGGGAAATCGGCGATGTCTGTGGCAACAATAGAATCTGAGATCGCAATATTGACCCGTTTCATATCCACTGCTTGTGCCAAACTTTCGCGATAGCTTCCGGTTACCACGATATTCTCAATGTCGGCAGCGGTTGCGGCCGGCTCGGCTGTTTGCGCCCATATTCCTTGGCTACCCAGCGCTGCGGCTACGGCAACAAAGGCCGGTTTTAATCCGCATGCAGTCCAACGTTTCGGCTGTTTCATGGTGATGTTCCTACTGAGTGTGTTAACCAAATACCCCGCTATTGAAGCAAGTGAATATGACAAATCGATGAAATGGTATATACCAGATTTAATTTATTTAATATTGGATAAGCCAGTTTCAAACATTGTGGTAACCTATGGTTGCTAATTTCGTTACACAGCCAAGGAACTATGCAGAGTCAGTCAAAACCTCATCGCACTTATCAGGCACTCAGGGATCAACTTGCCGAACGCATTCAAAACGGTGTCTACAGTGAATACCAGAAACTGCCGTCCGAACGTTTGCTGGCCGAAGAACTGGACACTACCCGTCTGACCTTGCGAGACGCCCTGTTTCAGTTGGAAATAGAAGGCAAAGTCTTTCGTATGGACAGGCGCGGTTGGTTTATTTCCGGGCGCCGGCTGGTGTTTGATCCTTATCTGGATAAAGGCTTTATGACCAACGTGCATGAGCAAGGCATGACACCCGATACGAAACTGCTCAAACTGGAAGAAATCAAAGCCAGCAGCACACTGGCCAAGGCCCTTAAGCTGGCGCCGGGTGCCGGGGTTTATCATCTGCAACGACAGCGCTTTATTAACAAACGCCCGGTGCTGGTGGAGGACATTTACTTAGATCAATCCCGCTTTCCCGGCCTCAGACACACAGATATCAACGGCTCGTTAAGCTTGGTATTAAAAGAGGTCTATTCGGTAAGCGTGGCCTACTCGCATATCGAGATCACCCCCGTGGTATTCAACGCGTTGCACGCTAAGCAATTACAGGTATCACCCGGCACCCCCGCCACCTTGATCACCCGCACCAGTTTTGACAGCCAGGGCCTCGTGGTGGAATACGATAAGGAATATTGGGTGGCTGATATCCTCAAGATCGAGCTGGCCACCCAAAGTAAATAGTCTCAGTCGCCGTCGGTATATTGGCCATACCGACGGCACATAATGCCACACCATCAGTATCCAAAAGAGCGACACGAGTACGCGCATTTTCTTATCTATCCCCCCTTGCGCACTGTTTAATAATGCAACACATCCGATTCCATATAGCATCAAGCCGATTCACATATGAATCATCCCAACAAATGCTAACCTATTGTTAATGCGTAACTAGCTGAAAAATTTAGAGTTACAAGCGATTAACAAGACTGGCCCGATTGTTGCCTTAGTTAAACAACGGTAAAAATATCATCGACTGATTGAGAGTAATGCAAGTATCCCATTTTAAATCTGCAGGCAGGCTGATCACTGGCCAGGGTGCAACGGCGTCGCTCAAGGACGAGCTGTTGCGACTTAACATTCGCAAACCTTTTGTTGTCACCGACCCCGGTGTTTATCAATCCGGGGCCCTTGAGCATATTCTCTGCCAGCTCGACAAAGACGTGGCGGTTTACAAAGACATTCCCCCGGAGCCGGAAATCGAAGTAATCGAAAACTGCCTGGCCGAATTCAACGCCAATGCCTTTGACGGCATTATTGCCGTGGGTGGTGGCAGCGCTATCGACAGCGCTAAAGTGCTGGCAGTAGCGGCCAGTCAACAAGGGGAGATTGCTTCCCTGTTCGGCACCGACCAGGTGAAAGGTCGGCATATTCCGCTTATCGCCATTCCCACCACCGCAGGTACCGGCTCAGAGGTTACCAACATTGCCATTTTGTCGGACCCGGCAGAGCAGTTAAAAAAGGGCATCGTCAGTGATTATTTGCTACCGGATGTGGCCATTGTCTCCCCGGAGATGACCCTAAGCTGCCCTAAATCGGTAACCGCGGCCAGCGGCATCGATGCGCTGGTGCATGCCATTGAGTCTTATCTGTCGGTGCATGCCAATGCGGTAACTGATGCACTGGCGATTAAAGCCATGCAACTGATCTACCCCGCTCTGCCCAAAGCCTATGCCAGGGGCGATAACATCCAGGCCCGGGAACATATGGCCACCGGCAGTTTGCTGGCGGGTTTAGCATTTGGTAATGCCGGTGTAGGGGCGGTGCATGCCCTGGCCTATCCGCTTGGCGGGCGCTACCACTTGTCACACGGGCTGAGCAACGCGGTGATGTTACCCCATGTGCTGCAATGGAATCTGATGGCCAGCCGGGAGCGTTTTACCGATATCGCTGCCGCCATTGGCTTACCCAGTCACGGTCGCAGCCAGCAGGACATCGGCCAAAGCCTGGTGGACGCCATTACCACCTTGTGCCGCGAAGTCGAAATACCGGCGCGCTTGCGTGAATTCTCGATTCAGGAAAATGACATTCCCTTGTTAGCCAAGGAGGCCAGCAAAGTGACCCGCTTGCTAAACAATAACCCGCGCGCCCTGAGCGAGTCAGATATTGAGCGCATTTACCGCGCCGCCTACTAATAACAATGAGTAAAAGCATGAGCAGCAACCAGCCACCAGTCAGCCAGGAAGCCCCGTATTTTGGCTTCGGCCCGTTTAAGATCCGCCTGCCTTTTGTCCACTACCGATTGGAGTTGCCGGATTATTTGCAGGGCCTGCTGATGTGTGCGGTGGACTTGGCCGCCATTCCGCTGATGACGGAAATTCTGGGTATGCCATTCGAGGCCGCACTGGCCATAGTGATGTTAAACGGCTTGCTGTACCTACTGCACCACCTGCTCGGTGACCCGGTCATTCCAGGTTGGATCACCCCGGCCATCCCGCTCCTGATGGCTTATGTGGAAGCCTTTGATCCCGGCACCGACAGAGTGCATGCGCTGATTGCCTTTCAGATGATGCTGGGACTGTTGGTGATACTGCTGGGTAAAACCGGTATGGCCGCCAGGGTTGTGCATCTCATCCCCCATGCCATCAAATCCGGCATCATTATTGGTGCAGGGCTGGCTGCGGTGGCGGTGGTGTTTAAAGAAGGCGGTCGCTTTGATAGCTACCCTATCACCATCAGTATCGCGGTGGGGGTGGCCTTTTATCTGATTTTCTCCGGTCACTTCGCCCGTTTGCGCCAGCGCGGTCATATCTGGGCCACCGTAGGTAAACTCGGCGTCTTCCCTATCATTATCCTGGCGGTCATTGTGGCACCGCTGGTCAATGAAGCGCCCTGGCCGAATGTCGAATGGGGCTTTACTCAGCCGGACTTTGCCCTGATGTGGAGTGAGTACACGGTATTCGGGGTAGGTTTACCACCGCTTAGCATGTTCCTGACCGCACTGCCTACCGTGCTGGCCACCTATATCGTGGTGTTCGGCGATGTGTTGCAGACCAAAGCTATTTTGAAAGAAGCGGATGAAGTTCGCCAGGACGAGAAAATTGACTACAACCCTAATCGTTCACATCTGATCTTCGGTGGCCGCAACCTGTTTATGAGCATATTCGGACCGGACGTAGTGATGTGTGGTCCGCTATGGGCCGCCATGCATGTGGTGACAGTTGAGCGCTATAAGCAGGGCAAGCAAGCCATGCAGAGTATCTTTGGCGGCTCCGGCTCCTTCCGCTGGGGCACCAACACCGGCCTGTTGCTGCTACCTATTGTCAGTCTGGTACAACCCATACTGGGGGTGGCCCTGGCCCTGACACTGCTGATTCAAGGCTTTGTTAGTGTGCGAATCGGCATTATGGAATCCCGCAGCCAGCGAGACCTGGGCATAGCCGGGGTCATTGCCGCCGTACTGACCGTCAAAGGCGCGGCCTGGGCATTCGCCGTGGGACTGGCGCTGGTCGTCCTTATCTACGGCCGGGACGCGTTGCGCGGTGAAGTGGACCGCACTTTTGTAAAAGATCAACAGCGTAAGGATAACCCGCATGACGCGCTTTGATGTCGATGCACTGCAGCCGGTACTCGACGCCCTGCAGGACGGTGTCTATATCACCAATGGTGAAGGTCTGACCCTGACCATCAATCAGGCCTATGAACGTATTACCGGATTGCAGCGCCACAAGATAGTCGGCAAGCACATGAGTGAACTGGTGCAACAGGGCTATATTTCCAAGTCGGCCAGCCTGGAAGTGATCCGCGAGCGCCAGCCTGTCACCTTGGTGCAGACCATTATGGGCGATCGCAAGATCCTGGTCAGCGGTAACCCCATGTTTGACGATCAGGGGCGTATTGAGCTGGTCGTCACCAACGTGCGCGATGTAACCGAACTGCTCAGAGCCAAACATGCCGAGGAACAACTGGAACAACTGCTCAGTCGCTTTGAGCAATATGCCAATGAGTTACCCGAAACCGGCCAGCAAAACGGCTTGCTGGTCGGCAAGAAAACCCAGGAATGCTACGCCCTGGCCAAGCGCATTGCCCCGACTCAGGTCAAGATATTGATTCAGGGCGAAACCGGCACAGGTAAAACCCAGCTGGCCCGCTATATCCACCAGCAAAGTGACAGGGCTGATAACCCCTTTATCGCCCTGAACTGTGCGGCGATGCCGGAAGGCCTGATTGAAGCCGAGCTGTTTGGCTATGTGCCAGGTGCCTTTACCGGTGCCTCCACTAAAGGCAAAGCCGGTTTATTGGAAGTGGCCAACGGCGGCACCTTATTTTTGGACGAAATCGGCGATTTGCCCTTGGCCTTGCAAGCTAAGTTGCTCAAGGTCATCGAGGACAATAAATACCTGCCCATCGGCGGCACTAAGCTGAAATCCACCAACATCAGAATGATCACGGCCACCCACCATGACCTGGCGGCGGCCACACAGCAAGGTCGTTTTAGGGAAGATTTGTTCTACCGCATCAGTGTGATGCCGCTAACCCTGCCACCACTCAGACACAGACAGGAGGAAATCCTGCCCCTGTTTAACCATTACTTGGCGCAGTTCTGCGAGCAGTATCAGTGTTCGCGCCAGCTTAGCCCGGAAGCCACCGAACTGCTGATGCAGTATGAATGGCCGGGCAATATCCGCGAGCTGATCAACCTGGCTGAGCGTCTGGCGATCAGCACCAGAGCGGAAGAAATTCAGGTGCAGGATCTGCCAGCGGAACTGCGTTTCTTAAATGTATCCCCCAACGAACATGTGGGCGGTGGCCTCAAAGATCAGGTGGCCGCACTGGAACACCGTCTGATTGAGTCGGCCCTGGCCCAATACGGAACTACCCGGGCGGCGGCAGCGGCACTGGGGATCAATCAATCCACCCTGGTGAAAAAGCGCCAGGCTTTCCAAATGACGAACAAGGCATCATCGTGACGTTAACCAAGCTAGAGATTTTTAAACAGCATTGTCTTATCAATGGTCAGTGGACAAGCACTGACAACAGCTTGCCGGTGACCAATCCGGCCAACGGCGACGTTATCGCCCAGGTGCCAGATTTATCCGCAGAGCAGGTGAATGAAGCCATAGTCCATGCCCAGCAGGCCATGCTCAGTTGGCGGGCATTGTCACCGGCCCAGCGCGGCGCTCTGCTCAAAGCCTGGTATGCCCTGATCATGGCCCATCAGGATGAACTGGCGCTGATTATGACCTCAGAGCAGGGTAAACCCCTGAGTGAGGCAAAGGGCGAGATTGCTTATGCCGCCAGCTATGTGGAATGGTTTGCCGAAGAAGCCATGCGCATTCAAGGCGAAGTGCTGCCTGCCGCCAATGCGCAGCAACGTATTATTGTCAGTAGGGAGCCGGTAGGCGTCTGCGCTGCCATTACTCCCTGGAATTTCCCGGCCGCCATGATCACCCGAAAAGTTGCACCGGCCCTGGCCGCCGGTTGCAGCATGCTGGTTAAACCGGCCCAGCAGACCCCGCTGACCGCCCTGGCTCTGGGCGAACTGGCCTGCCGGGCCGGTATCCCTGCCGGGGTACTACAGATTGTTACCGGTGATGCCCGCACTATAGGTGAAGCATTGACCGCCAATCCTATCGTCAGAAAACTGAGTTTTACCGGCTCCACCCGCATCGGTTCGTTGTTAATGGCGCAGTGTGCCAAAGACGTAAAACGCCTGTCGCTGGAGCTAGGCGGCAATGCGCCCTTTATCGTCTTCGACGATGCCGATGTGGAACTAGCGGTGGCCGAACTGATCAAAGCCAAATTCAGAAACGCTGGGCAAACCTGCATATCCCCCAACCGGGTGTATGTGCAGGAAGACCTGATGCCGGCCTTCACCGCTCAGTTAGTCGAGCAAGTTTCACAACTGCGCCTGGGTGATGGCCTTGCACCTGACACTCAGATTGGCCCCCTTATCGATGCGGCCGCCGTTGCCAAAGTGGAAGCCCATGTGGCTGATGCGCTCAGCGCTGGCGCTACCTTGCTGTGCGGCGGTGAACGCTTGTCGGCACAACATAACTGGTACAAGCCAACCGTGTTAGCGGAGGTTCCGCCCACAGCGCAATGTGCCTGTGAAGAAACATTTGGCCCGCTGCTGCCGCTTATCTCTTTTAGCACCGAACAACAGGTTATTGGCTACGCCAATGACACCCCATTTGGTCTCGCTGCCTACTTGTTTTCAGACAATCTGCACCGCGTACAACGTGTGGTAGAGCAAATTGAAAGCGGCATGGTGGGGATCAATACCGGCGTAATTTCTGCTGCCAACGCTCCTTTTGGTGGGGTGAAAGCCAGCGGACTTGGACGCGAAGGTGCCCATGTCGGCATCGAAGAATATCTGGAAATGAAGTACCAGTGTTACGGCATAAAACGCCACTAACACCCTACCGGATGCTCCCTGCCTAAGCTCACAGAAGCGGGCAGAGAATTAATAACAACAGGAGAAAAACATGTTCAACATCCACACCCGTGCTCTTGGCACTATCGCCTCGATTGTCGGTTTCACGCTGCTGGGCGCCACCGCCACGCAGACCATTGCGCAGGAAAGCCCAATGGCCAGCATTCAAAAGGACATGCCTAAAAACTGGGGTAAATGGGGTAAAGAAGACCAGATTGGTGCCCTTAACTACCTTGATGCAGCCCAGGTAAAACGCGGATTGGCGGCGGCTAAGCAAGGTACCAAGTTTACTCTGCAATTGCCCATGATCCACGGTGTCGGCCCGGTCTTCCCTGGCCGTGTGCCGGTAATGCACTTTATGTCTCAGGATGAAGGTCTGTATTCATCAGATAAATCTGCCCCGCTGGCCGGTGGTATGAAGTACTCAGACGATGCGGTCTTTATGTATCTGCAAGGCACCACGCACGTCGATGCCCTGGGACATGCCTGGTATGACGATAAGGTATATAACGGGAAGTCTTCCGATACCACAGTGCATGGGCACAGCTTTGTCGGTATCTCCGAGCTGGGTGATGAAGGCATAGTCGGTCGCGGTATTCTGCTGGACATTGGCCGCCTTAAAGGTGACAAAAATCACCGTCTGGCCCCTAATGAATGCGTAACCCTGGCGGATCTGAAAGCTGCTGAAAAGCGCCAGAAAACCAAGGTAGAGAAGCGCGATATTCTGGTGATCCGCACCGGTTCCATGGGCCGTTTCTACGACAAAGAAGATGCCAAAAACTGGTCAGCCTTAACCGAGCCAGGCCTGTGCTACGGCAAGGACCTGATCAAGTGGATAGATGACATGGAAATTCCGGTTATCGCGTCTGACAACCTGGCGGTTGAGAAGTCATTCCAGAAAATTGACGGCGAAGACTATGTTATCCCGCTGCACGGTGCGTTGATTCGCGACTTGGGTGTGGTGCTGACCGAATTGTACTGGTTGGACGATATTGCCGAAGCCAGTGCCAAAGACGGCCAATACAGCTTCTTCTTCTCTGCCACGCCACTGAAAATGGAAGGCGGCACAGGTTCCCCGGTTAACCCACTGGCGATCCGCTAACCACACACCGCTCCCGTTTTCTGCAAACTACGCAGCGCCTTCACTTTCAGAAGGCGTGACGGGATCGCTGTGTCTGAAATAACCCTTTTATCGGCCCGGCAACCCATGTCGGGCACAGGACACAAGTGGATAAAGACAATGAAAAAAACACAATTACGCTTAACGGCATTGGCTGCAGCAACGGCCGCTTCTCTTGCCACTCCCGCCCAAGCAGTTGAAATTACTCAGGATGACTGGACATTTAACTTCAACGGTTTTGTCAACACTCACGCCTTGTATGTGAGCTGTGATGACAGTGGTAATACGGTGGCCGGTAATGCCCTGCTTTGCCAGGGCGACGACGCCAGCTCGGTATCAAATGGCTACAGCCCGGCCAGTTTCAGTTTCAGCGCAGGCACCTCAAAAAACGGCTGGGATCTTAAGGCCACCCTAGCCATCGAACCCGGCAATACCGACAACACCGCGTTTAACGGCAGTGGCGATAACAAAGCCTACCGCGCATTTTTTACCGTTGGTAATGCCGAATACGGCACTTTAAAAGCCGGGCGCGACTACGGGGTATTCGGTATTGATATCGTACTGGAAGATATGTCGCTGGGTGGCGTAGGCGCGCCGGCCAGTGTTACCTCGCCACTGAACACCAGTCTGGGTGGCGCTGGTTATGGCTATATTTTTACCGACAGGTTGTCACAAATCACCTATAGCTACCAAAGTGAAAGTGGCATTGATGCGGTAGTGGGTATTTACCAGCCGTTGGATTTAGTTTCATTCGGCGGTAACGGTTACGTGGGCGACACCGGCTCCAGCCGCCCGGGTATTCACGGCAAATTGCGCTACAACGCAGAAAAAGGCTATATCTCCACTACTTTTATCAGCCAGGATGTCGATCTTCCGCAAAACGGCTATACGGCGTCTGCTATCGACGTTACGGCGGCGTTTGATTTGGGCAACACTCACTTGGTGCTGTCCGGTTTCACCGCCAAGGGTATGGGCTACTATGGCCTGTTAATTGACGCTGCAGATGCCACTGGGGAAGCCAGGGATAGTGACGGCTGGTTTGCCCAGGCTACCCACCTGTTCGGCAAAACCAAAGTAGGGATTAACTATGGTCGTTCCAGCGTCGACTTAACCGCCAACGACAGTATGGTGCAGGTTAAAGACCAAACCAAAGCGACATTCGGCGTATACCATCCGGTTTTGGATTTATTTACCCTGGCGGTGGAAGTCTCGGATGTGCAGGCACGTAGCCACTTAGGTGATGAACTGGACAATACCGCCTTCAGCGTTGGCGTGATGACCAGCTTCTAAAACTGTAGCATGACGGCGTAAGACCACGCCGTCTGCTCTTTGGGGCGCCCGTAACCGACCTTTGCCCATCAAACCTTAAAACAGTATTTTCGCTCAGGGCGACCAATTGAGCCGTGAATATTCTTCACGTCCATTTCTTTAAGCTCCACCAAATAGTCCAGATAACGGCGCATGGTGGTGCGACTTAAACCGGTAAAGGAGCCGAACTCATCGACGTTGTAAAAGGTATCGGAATGCTGGGTCAATGCCTGGCGAACCGATTGCAAGGTCATCTCGTCAATACCTTTAGGCAGAGGTAGCACATTCCCTTCAGCACAGACAGCAATGCTGTGGAACACCAGATCAAAGTACTCCTGTTGATCCAATTGGGCTCTTTGCAGGCCAGTATCACGCTGTTTATAAGCTTGCAGGCTCTTTTGCAGACGAGAAAAGGGCATTGGCTTTAGAATAAAGTCCATCACCCCCAGTCGAATCAGCGCTTTTACACAGTCGGCGGACTGGGCTGCGGATACCACGATAAAATCGATATCCAGCGCCTGCGCTCTAACCCAATTGATAAATTGAATGCCATCTTCCTGCTGCAGTTTAACGTCCATGATGACAAGATCGGGTTCAAGTATTTCGACACTGGTTTTCGCCTCATGCATAGTCTCTGCTATGGCAACCGTCTCAAACCCCTGAATGTCATCAACAAAGCGCTTTTGCAGCTGAGCCACACGGCTGTCTGGTTCCAGAAGTAATACTCTTTTCAATTGGCCTCCTCTCTTCCCTTCGCCTCTTGCCCGTTAGTAAAAGGCATAAAAGACAGCGGAAATAGTCGCAACTAACAATGCATAAGGTAGCTGAGTAACAATATGGTCTATATGTTCACAGCCAGCTCCCACCGACGCAAGTATTGACGTATCTGATACGGGCGAAGCGTGGTCTCCAAACACCCCACCTCCCACAATCGCCGCCACCACCACATAGGTCACATCAGTGATCTGCTGGTCATTCAACTGATGTACCAAGGGCAAAAATAACGGAAACAAAACGGCATAAGTTCCCCAACTGGAGCCGGTGGAAAATGCAATAACACCAGCCAGTAAAAAGGCAAACACCGGCAGCGTTTCAAAACTCACCACATCAATCAGGATGGCCTTGAGATAATCCGCCGCCCCCAATTCCAGGCTGATAAAGTTCAAACAATGCGCCAGCGCGATCATGATTACCGTTGGCGTAATCAGGGTAATGGCCTTATTGGTGATGGTTCCGGCCTCAACAAAGCTTTTCAGCTGCCCTCTGACTGCCATGCTGATGTAGAGGTAAATGACTGCCACCAGCAACGCATCCAACACCCAGTTTTGGTTAAATACACTGGCCCCCACAAAGGCCACGCTCACCACCAGTAGCAAGGGAACCGCCAGGTTAGCCAGTAGAGAGGTGCTGGTTGTCCAGCCCGATTCAATCTCATCTACCGGCATGGATTTGGCATTCAGGGTATGCGGATTAACTACCTGCTTTTTGATTGATGCGCGTAACTCCGCTGCTTTCATAGGGCCAAAATCCGGAATCAGATTAAGACAAATCAGCAAGGTAAAACTTATAATCAACAGCGCGTAATAGTTATAGAAGATGCTATGGGTAAAGACCGACAACCCCTGCTCAATGGAGGTTATTGGACTGCCGTCGATCATAAGCAAGGAGGCGATATAACCGCCCCACGCGGTAAATGGTACCAAAATACACACAGATGACGCTGTCGCATCCACAATATAGGCAAGCTTTTCCCTGGATATCATCAGCTTGTCTGTGACTGGCCGCATAATAGTGCCGGTCAACAGCGGACTGAAATAATCATCGATGATAGCCATGCCCATCACCCAGGCAGCGCTGGTTGCCTGAGTTTTATTAGACAGCCGCCGGCTGAGCTTGTAGGCAATTTCCGCCACCACACCGGTTTTTTTGAGTAGCTCGAAGAGCAGACTGATCAGCACCACCACTATACAAAGCCAGATAAACTCTTTGTTCGCCAGAGATTCCTGAAAAACGTAGCTAAAACCTTTAACCGGAGTTAAGCCCAACTGCAGCGCACCAACCACGATACCGGCCACCAGCGACATAATCACCGCGCGGGTGATAAATGCACAACTGATAGCCACGACAAAGGGCAGAATTGACCAAATTCCAGGTTCGATGCTCATCAACACAACTGACTTAAACACTCTGCCGCTACGCTAGCCAACTTCCTCTGCCGAGTAAACGCCTTTGTTCCACTTATAGAAGTTATACAACATTTAATCCATTTAAACCATTTTGTTCACATAGGTAATTTTATCTGTTATTACTACTTACGTCGAAAAAACAAACAGACGAAAACAAGACAAACAGCAACGTCGTGGGGGAAAAATGAAAAGCTCATTCAAACCAAAAAAACTGGCGCTGGTGATCGCCATCTCGTTCAGCACATTACCCGGCACCGCCTTATTGGCGCAGGAGTCGGATAGCAATGCGGCGCAAAACAGCGAAGACGCTGAACAAATCGTGATTATCGGTTCTCGGGTAAAAGGTCGCACACAGATAGAAAGTAACGTGCCTGTGGATGTTATCGGCGGCGAAAAGCTCAGATTATCCGGATACACAGACACCAACAGCATGCTGGAGCGTGTAGTACCCAGTATTAACTTCAGAAAGTCCGCGGGTACCGACACTCTGGATCACCAGCGGCCTATTACCATGCGTGGCCTGCCTCCCGGCATGTCTTTAGTATTACTGAATAAACAGCGCCACCACCCGAGCGCCATGATGTCAATTTGGGGTCAGGCTGGCGGTACCAACGGCGTTAACCTAGACACCATCCCGGCCTTGGCCATCAAACGGGTTGAGGTACTAAGAGACGGTGCAGCCGCTCAATATGGTGCTGACGCCATTGGTGGTGTGATTAACTTTGAATTGCAGGACGCGGACGAGGGCGGTCAGGTCCGTGTCAGCCATGGCATGTATCATACCAGTGTGGAAGGGCTTGAAGACCTGCAAAGTGTTAATGCCAATAATGAAACCGGCCAGTTGAAGTTCATTGGCACTGGCAGCGAGGTGGAAAAACGCGACGGTCGCACTACCACCATAGATGCCAACTATGGCATGAGTTTGTTCGACGAGGGTTTCCTGAACCTCAGCCTGTCGCTGAAGCAGCAGGATCCCAGCAACCGCGGTGGCTTTGACGCCCGTCAGATGTTTGACAAAATCGAGGATCCCAACACCGGCGAGCTTATCTTTGACCCCAGAGAAGAAACCGTTGAGCGCTACCGTATGCGCTATGGCCAGTCTGAACTGGACAACTACAGCTTTCTTTACAACGCCGAAGCGCCGATTAATGAGAATTTTAATTTTTTCAGTACAGGCAAATATTACAACCAGGACAGCCTGAGCTGGGGTTACACCCGCCGCCCCAATGACAGCCGCAACGTGCAGGAAATCTACCCGTTAGGCTATACCCCGCATATCGCGGTGGAAATCATCGACTACTCCGTGAATAACGGGGTGCGTGGTGACATCAATGGCTGGGAAACCGACTTGAGCGTCTACTACGGTGTCAGTGATGTAACCACCTTCATCAAAAACACCCTTAACCGTTCTTACGGCGCCGACAGCAAAACCACTCTGTTTAACGGCGTGCAAAAACAGCGCGATTGGTACGTTACTGCCAACTCCACGAAGTTGATCGAGAATGCTTTGTGGCAGAAAGACCTGAACGTTGCCTTTGGTGCCACCTACCGTAACGAGCGTTTTGAAATTGAAGCCGGTGAAATGCAATCCTGGCACACCCGCTACGACATTGACGATGACGGCAACCCGATATTTCAGACCGATGCCAACGGAGCGTTGATCCTGGATGGTAACGGTAATCCGCTGCACCAGTATTCCTATCCGGGGGGTTCACAGGTCTTGCCTGGCTTTAGCCCCGCAAATGCCGTGGTTGGTAAACGCAACAGCTTTGGTACCTACGTCGACCTGGACATGGATATGACCGACGACTGGAACCTGGCGACGGCGGTTCGTTATGAAAATTACAGTGATTTTGGCTCAACCCTGACAGGTAAACTGGCCACCCGTTACACCATTACTGACTGGTTTAACGTTCGGGCAGCGCTAAGCACCGGTTTTATGGCCCCTTCACTAGTGCAAAACTACACCCAGTCCACCAACACAGAGATTGCCGACGGCAACCTGTTTGATGTCAGCCTGTTCTCCACCACCCATCCGGTTGCACAGGCACTGGGAGCCGATACCCTGGAGCCGACTAAGTCCACCAACCTGTCAGTGGGCTTTGCCTCTATGCCCATATCCGGTATGGAGTTGTCGTTGGATTTCTACCGTATCGACATCGAAGACATGATTCGCCGTACCCGCTTCCTCAGCGGTCATGATGTTGAGCAAATCATTGCCGATGCCGGTCTGACAACTCGCGCCAGTCACTTCCAGTATCAGGCCAACCTGTACGATCAGGAGGTCACAGGTTTTGATATGGTGCTGACCTATGATGTGCCTACCGAAAACTTCGGTACCTTCCAGTTTGGCGCGGTATACAACTACAACAAACTGGACATCAAAAACATCAAGGACGTACCTGATGCGCTGAAAGGCAAAGTGGACGATGACGGTAATCCGCTGATGCTGTTCGATGCCGACCCGGAGCGGGTGAACAGTGTCGAAAAAGCCAATCCGCCGCACAAATTCAATGGCAGCGTCATCTGGCAATATGACAACCTGAGCGTCAGCTTTATTGGCACACGCTACGGTGCCGAGCTTCAGCCCTTGCAGATTCAGGAAAACGAGCGTCAGTATCAGGCTGCCATGGTTTATGACCTGGACCTGACCTACCGCTTTGACAACGGCCTGAGCCTGTCATTCGGCGCCATGAACCTGTTCGACCAATACCCCAAAAAGGATAATCCTGAGTGCCCGGCAAACGGTTGCTCGGTATGGGATCGGATTGAATCCTTCCGTTACAGCACGGGGTTCGGCTTTGAAGGACGTTACATCTATTCAAAGCTCAGCTACAGCTTCTAACCCTGCGCATTTGAGCTGCCCACCCGGGCAGCTTGTGCTATTCAATGGAGTATTCAATGGAACAAACGATGGACTGGGGAATATGGTCACTTATCCCTTTGGCCGTGGCGCTGATTATCGCCTTTACGACCAAGTCGGCGGCATTTGCCTTGCTGGCAGGGGTAGTGGTTGGTGTTGTGATGTTGGGCACCAATCCGGCTCAGGGAACGAGTCAGCTATTTCAAACCACCTTAGGTAACGGCGACTTCATCAAGATTACCTTGATCATCTGCCTGATAGGTATGCTGTTTTCATTGCTGAAGCGTTCTGGCGCTATCGCGCTGTTTGCTAACCGACTGGCACGCAAAGGCCAGTCGCAAAGACGCACAGCTGTAACCACCTGGGGAATGGGTTTTTTCATTCTCGATGACTATTTCAGCCCACTCATGACAGGGGCGGTCATGCGACCGCTTACCGACAAGGCTAATATTCCCAGAGAAAAACTGGCCTTTATTCTCGATTCAACCACCGCCTCGGTATGCATTCTGGTGCCTTTCACCGCATGGGCGGCGTACATAGTGGCGTTGATTATCGCCCAGGGGGGGCCGGTAGAGAGCACAGCCGAGGCGATGGACATCTACATTAACGCCATCCCCTATAACTTCTATCCGATACTGCTGGTGCTCTTTACCCTGCTGATTTGCCTTAAGCTGCTGCCCGATTTTGGGCCGATGAAAAAGGCCGAACACCGGGCTAAAACTACCGGAGCACTGCTGCGCGAGGGAGCTACCCCACTGATTGACACTGAAGGGGAGCAGATTGTCAGCGCCCCGCAAGGTAATGCGTCACTACTGTGGCATTTACTGGTGCCGGTGCTGCTGCTATTTGGCACCGCTATCATCAGCTATGTATGGGTGCAGAAAATTTACATTGTTGAAGCCTTTATGCTGGCGGTCAGCTACCTGGCAATCAGTCTGTTTGTCACTAAGCACATTCAAAGCATCGATCAATTGGTACACATTTGCACCGAAGGAATAAAAGCGGTGATTCCCGCCATTTTGATTATCGCTCTGGCGTATAGCATCAACGCCGTGACTAAGAGCTTAGGGGCCGCGGACTATGTGATTGCTGTTACCAGCGACTTTATGACCCCAGGCTTTTTAGTCGCACTGACGTTCCTGATTACCGCCTTTATCTCGTTCTGCACGGGCACCAGTTGGGGCTCTTATGCCCTGATGATCCCTATCGCGCTGCCACTGGCGTACAGCTTTTCAGGCAATGACGTTACGCCGTTGGTTTATCAAACCGTGGCGGCCGTTGCCGGAGGCGGCATATTCGGCGACCATGCCTCGCCTGTGTCGGATACCTCGGTACTCTCATCAGCAGGAGCCGGCAGTGACCATATGGATCATGTGATCACTCAGCTTCCCTATGCCCTGCTCATCGCCCTACTTACCAGCTTACTGTACTTAGCCATATGAACATTGACCGACTGAACAATCCGCCCAACCGGCGCGGTACTGACAATTACAAATGGGACGGCTGCAAGGAAACCTTCGGCCATGACGATCTGATCCCCTTGTGGGTGGCCGATATGGACTTCCCCTGCCCGGATGAAGTCATCGGCGCACTAACTCAGCGCCTCGAACACAGAGTACTTGGCTATGCCAAACGCAGTAGCAGTTACGTCCGTGCCATTCGGGACTGGCTGCAACAGCGCCATGGCTGGTCGGTGAATGAAGCCGATATGCTGTTTTGTCCGCCCGGCCCGATTCAGGCTATCAATACTCTGGTAACCCTGTTGAGCCAGCCGGGCGACGAAATTGTGGTACAAATGCCGGCTTATACACCGCTGGTTAATGTCATTAGCGGCAACGGACGCAAGGTGTTGGAAAACCCGCTGATTCAGGACGGCAACGACTATCGCTTTGACTTTGGGCAGCTCAAAGAAGCCCTGAGCGATAAGACCAAGCTACTTATTTTGTGCAGCCCACATAATCCAACCGGCCGGGTTTGGAGCGAAGAAGAGCTAAGCACGCTGGCGGAGATTTGCCTGCAGCATCAGATCACTGTAATCAGTGACGAAGTGCATGCTGATCTGCTGCTGCCCGGTCAGCAGCACACCCACTTTGGGAAGGTGGCGCGCAGGTATCAACTCCCCGCAGTAACAGTAATTTCACCCTGCAAAACCTTTAATCTGGCCGGCCTGCCGCAGTGCACCCTGATCACCGACAGCGCCGGGATAAAAACCAAATTTAAAGCCCATATGGATATTTCCCAGCTTAATCTGGATCCGCCGCTGAACGCCCTCGCCGCCGAGACAGCCTACCGCTGTGGTGCCCCCTGGCTAAATGCAGTGATGGCCTATATCAACGACAACCATCGTCTGCTCAGAAAAGAGCTGCAGCGCGCCTTGCCACAGATCGGCATCAGCCGTGCGCAGGCAACCTACCTTGCCTGGCTGGATCTACGCCCCCTGGGCATTGCCCATGCAAAGTTAAAACGCATTCTTTTGGAAGAGGCCAAGGTTGCCCTATACGAAGGAACCGAATTTGGGCAGGCCTACGAGGGCTTTTTCAGAGTCAATCTGGCCTGTTCCACTCACTTGTTACAACAAGCGCTAAGCCAAATTGTGGCGGCCTTAACCTTAGCTCAGGAATCATCAAAATGAGAAAAATAACCACCCTACTCGCCTGTCTGTTATGTATCTCGTCGCTGCAGGCAGCAAATAAGCAAAGTGACCTAAAAAAGAAGCTGGATAACTACATAGAAACGGCGGTTATGAGCAAAGACGTGGTGGGTTTCAACCTTGCCGTGGTCAGTGCCGACGACGTATTGTATCGTGGCGCTTTTGGGGTAAAAAACATCTACACTCAGGAGCCGGTCACCTCAACGTCATTGTTCCATATTGCCTCGGTAACCAAAACCTTTGTCGGTGCCGCACTGATGCAACTGCATGAGCAGGGCAAGCTTGACTTGGATGCGCCTGTCACCACAGTTGTGCCTTACTTCAAACTGGTGGACGGACGTTATAAAGACCTGACCATCCGCCAGTTTGCCAGCCATATTTCCGGCATGCCTGATTTCGACAGCGATCCCTGGCATCACAAGGAATATGACGATGGTGCCCTTGAACGTTTTGTTCGGGATTTTATCTCGCATAAATTTCTTACCGAAGCGCCCAGCACTAAGTATCAATACTGCAACACCGGCTATGAGCTACTGGGCGACGTTATCGCCAAAGCGTCCGGCACGACCTTCGAAGACTATGTGCACCAACACATCCTCAAACCCTTGGAAATGAACAGCAGCACCCTGCTTATCCGTGATGCCGACTTCAGTGAACTGAACTCGCTGCATCACAAAAAAGACGGCAAAAACGCAGTGCACGATATCTACCCTTACAACCGTGCACATGGGCCAAGTTCCACCATGATCTCCAATCAGGACGACATGATTAAGTACCTGCAGATGTATCTGAACAAAGGGCAGTTAAACGGCCAACAACTACTTAGCCCTACAGCCGTGAACGCCATGTTTGCCCCAGCATTAGGCAAATTCGACAATGTTGGCCTGAGCTGGCATCGCAAGGAACAAGATGGCCAACTGGTCATCTACCACGGTGGCAATGACGGTTTCAAAGCCTATGCCGCAATGCTTCCAGAGCTGAATATTGGCATCGTATTTCTCACCAACACGGCGCACAGCCCCTACCATGAGTTGGCAGACAATCTTGTTGCCATTGTTAAAGCATCACTGTGAGGTTTGAATATGAAACGCCATAACAAACTTATGATTGCCGCATCCCTCAGTGCGGCAGCAGCTCACAGCTTGGCCGCCAAAGCACCGCTGGCCGATATGGAAAGCTTTCATCAAAGTCTGCTGACCATTGATACTCATGTGGATATTCCCTCTAACTATGCCACCTTGCTGGTTGATCCGGCCAAGAAGCAACTGCATCAGGTTGACCTGGTGAAGATGCAACAAGGTGGGCTGGATGCGGCATTTTTTATTGTGTTTGTCGCCCAGCAGCCCCGTAACAACTGGAACTATGAGCAAACCAAGGCCAAAGCCCGGCACTTGTTTAAAGCCATCCATCGTATGGTAGATAACAACAGTGACAAAATTGCCCTGGCCCGCACCGCAAAGGATGTCAGGGATATTCACAAAGCCGGTAAAAAGGTGGCCTTAATCGGCATTGAAAACGGCTATGCGATAGGTAAAGACCTGTCGTTACTGGAGGACTACTTTAAGCTGGGCGCCAGGTATATGACCTTAACCCACTACGGCCACAATGATTTGGGGGATAGTTCCAATCCATCCAGACAATTGCAGGATCAAGCTAACGAGCATGGCGGCCTCAGCAATCTGGGTAAAGCGGCCATCAGTGAAATGAATCGTCTGGGTATGATGGTCGATGTTTCACATACAGCCAAGTCCACCATGATGCAGGCCGTGGCATTGTCCAGAGCACCGGTTATTGCCTCACACTCCGGAGTTAAGTCTGTTAACCCGCATGCCCGCAATCTTGATGACGAACAGCTACGGGCCATTCGGCGCAATGGCGGCGTGGCCCAGATAGTGGCCGTAGACGAGTTTCTGCTCAATCAACCCGATGAAATGTGGACAACCATCGGTAAGATCCGCCGGGAAGTAGGCATGGAGGGTTACAAGGACATTCCCTTCCTGCCCGCCGAGCTTTACCTGCAATACCACCAACGTATTGAACAGGAAGTCAGAAGCAAATGGCCAGCGGTAAATATTCAGGACTATGTTGACCATATTGATCATGCGGTAAAAATTGCCGGCATCGAGCATATTGGCATTGCCTCCGACTTTGGCGGCGGAGGTGGTGTGAAGGGCTGGAATGCGGCAGATGAAAGCCAGAATGTCACAACAGAGTTGCTGCGCCGGGGCTATTCCAAAAGAGACATTGCCAAGCTCTGGGGAGAAAACACCTTAAGAGTGATGGAGGAAGCTGAAAAAGTCGCAGCTCAAACTCAACATTTATTATTGACTCGTTAACTTGTCCAAATACAGTGAATATTCCGCTGCATGTGCTTTAAATCCGGCTGGCACTAAACAGCCGTATAGCTCTTTTGCGTGTATGGGAAAACTGGCCTCTTATGTTGAAGAGGCCATACCGATACGTTCAGTTAGAAAATATCGACAACCAAACCAGCCTTTGTATTGGGCTGATAACTAGATTACGCCTTATTGGTCTTACGACGTGCCAAACCTAAGCCGGCAAAAGCCAAACCAAACAACGCCAGAGAAGTAGGCTCTGGAATGCTAGTGGCAAGGTTTTCGTATTCATATTTGATATAGGCGATACCTTGTGCCTGCGTGCGGATGCTGGACATAATATTACCGCTGCTACCGTTAACCACAGTGCCTGCATCTGCGCTCAGCAGGGTTGTTACCTGGCCAGTACCAGTAAAGTAATCAAGGATAGCCTGCGCCGTGCTAACAGAGTCTTCACGCTTAGAAGCGGACAGGTCGAAGTAAGTCCCGCCAGATGTACCACCGAAATCTAACTGACCATCAAAGATAGACGCATCAAAAGAGTAAACCTCTGATGGAATTACAGCAGCCAGCAATGAGCCATCCAACGCTGTCAATGAGAGTGACGCACTTACTGATGCCTGAATCTGGGAAGCAGACGACTGGCTACGGTTTTCATATTCAATATCACTTAGAATATCGCCATACAAACCAAAGTACACTTTAGTTAACTGGCGAGTGCCACCAAGATCATCAAACTTATCAAATGACAGTGAGACATTGTCGTAATCGGTGTCCATATAACCGATACCCTGCTGTTGTTCAGCAGTCATCAGTGCAGCACTGGCGATAGAAGAGGAAGCCAGCAGAGCAGCTGAAATTGCAATTCTCTTAAACATGTTATGTCCTTGTTAATATGAAGAAAATTATCAAAAGAAGACGAGCTTAACTACCCGTCAGCCCCCCGTAAGCAAACTCCAGGCCAATAAGCTAACCAACTGAATTGGTTTGTTATTTCGAGTAAATCCCTACTTTGAATCATTCAAATGTAAAGCACCCCGACAACGGGAGCTCAAAAAATGTTCAAAAAAATCAATAAGTTGCTCTTATTTCATACAGGTATTAAGGCCCATTTTCGGGCTAAAAAGCCATGTGGCGATCAGTAAATTTAACAATTAAGCTTCACCACGTTGAATTACTGTGCCTGGCAGTCTGGTAATGAAATGACAGATTTCAGCAAACTGTCCTCCCCTTAGCGCAGCCAATGGGTAACTTACAGCGAACGACAGGAGATGAAGGGTCGAAACATCATAAAGCAAGCTGCTCGCATAATTTGAGTCTCTCTTATCTCGCGTCACAAAAAGCGATGTCCATCTTACAAATCTACGTCTGTCAACAAATGCACATTGGAAAAAAGATTAAGTCTAATAATGTCAGGTGTTTTGTTGCTCAGTCGGCGGTATTAACCGATGCAAGATACGCTCTGTGCTCGAGAGGGACAGAGCGATAGTCCCATGTTAGGGCTAGGTAGAGTATTTGTTGAATAAATCTGAAGCGATTGAATATGGGGGCAAAATTACTGTAATTTTCTGGCCAGCAATCCTTGCGCAATATGCTGGTGCTTTGTGTGGCTGATGTTGTAGAAAAGGAGCACAGAGATACTTAAAAGTGAACCTGCAACAGGAATGAAACACATGCTCCACCTTATTTGGTCGAGTGTATCTGTATGTTGCATAGCGTTAGCACTATAACCTGCATGGGCTAACAGCAAACCAAATCCGCCCGCTCCAATAGCATGAGCTATCTTCATGAAAACCACCACCATACTGACAAAAACCGCTTCAGAGCGATATCCTGTTTTAAGGTGTAAGTTATCTACCACATCGGGAACCAATGCCCAGATAACCGACCACAATCCGCCAGCAGCCCAGCCTATCAAGACGCACCAGAATACAAACAGAGGGCTACTTGAATAAACAGTTAAACCAAAGCCACTGATGCTAGTAGCACTGAGCACGTGGGCCCAAACCAAAGTAGTACTTTTGTTGTACTGCTGAGACACAAAACCCCAAAAAAAGGTGGATATAGCCTGGCTGCACACCATAGTCGTTAACCCAACAGCAATTAAGCTTTGGTCTTCTAGGTTGTATTTACAAAAGTACGTTAAGCCTTTGGCAAATATGGGTATACACATACCGGCGAAGAAACCGGCCAATATAACTATGTGCGATTGACCATCAGAAAAAATAGCACGCCACCCTTTCAACTGAGCTTGGATGCAAGGCAATGGACGCACAGCGTTGCGATCGCGCCCGCTCACTGAAAACCAAGACAAGTGCAGAGACAATAGCGATAACACGGCCGCTACAACTGAAAACTGCTGAAACATCAGCGCCTGATCAGCATTCTTTCCAGGGTCGAAAATATAAAAAGCCGCCAATGAAACCCCTAGTGAGCCTATAGAACTGCAAAAGAAGCGCATACTGGCAATCTTCGCCCTCTCCTGACTGTTGGTTGAAATCCTCGCCAGTAACGCATTGTGGGGCAGATCGATGAGCGTATAGGACGCGCGAAACAGAAGAAGGCAGGAAAGCAAAGTGATTAAAGGCTGATCGCTGGCTAGCGGAAAAACAAAGATCCCAACAAAGCTTAGAGCACACAGCGGAGCACCGAAGAGGATAAAAGCCCCATATTTTCCGAACCTGTTGTAAGTGCGGTCGGAAACAACCCCCATAATGGGATCCAATATGGCGTCAAAAGCTAATGCTACCAGTACGACAATCCCCGCCGTTTTAGGAGAGATACCAAGGACGTCAGTAATATAAAAAAGTAAAAAATATCCCAAGGTATTAGCAACAATGTTTTTGCCAAAGTTGCCTGTGGCGTAGCCAAAAGCTCGGAGATTGTGAAGAGGTTGAGTGGCCGAATTGCATTTACCTGAATGTATTTGTTTTTGGTACATAGGAGCGCTATTCAATCGGCCAATGATTGAACAAAATACAGTGAGAGAGTAACAGATTTATGAAGGGGCAATGGCCCCTCGCTATTTAAATAGCTCTATCAGCAAAAACACTATTTTCTAAACATAAAGACGCTGCACCGACAACCCCCCCCAAGTCGCCTAACTCCGTCACTAATATGTCTGGCACCGGCAGTCTGTGCCTATCAGCTTGACAAAAAGCGTCGGTATTAACGCCTTTAACCAAGGATGCTAATACGTGCATAGGCAAGCGTCCGCCAATGACCACAGCGTCAGGATCAAAAGCTCGCGCCAGCACAGTAAGGGGGCCAATCAATTGCTGGCTTGCGTTATGAATCCATGTTTTCAAAGGGGAACATCCCTCTATGCTTAGGGAACGTAAATCTGCAAAGTCATTTACTTTTTCCCCCGAAGCTTGCAGGTGCTTTAGTAGATCCGTGCCAGAGGGACGAGCTTTTGATAGATCAGGGAATGGCGCACCAAATGCGCCAGCATTACCATTTGCGCCCCGATAGACACGCCGGTCAATAATCAATCCCCCACCGATACCGTGACCAATATGAATAAACAAAAAGTGGTTTAGCTTCCTACCTGCACCTGCGACAAACTCTCCCCAACTTGCACTAGTAGCGTCATTTTCAATGAAAATAGGGTAAGGCAGGCGGCTTGAGAAGGTCTCAAGCAGATCGATATCTTCCATTTCGGGAAAGTAGACTGCATTAATTTTCCGCCGGCCTTTCAAAAAATCGCCAGGTAGAGAGATACCAATTCCACACAGCTTTCTTTTCGCTAAGCGATACTCTTTAATCGCGCTTTCCACAAAGGCTTCAATGGAATGGCAAAGCGTGTCTAATGAATGCGCATTTTCTAGCTTGACGGTTTCATGTTTTTTAATGGCGCCCAGCCAATTCACCAAACCAATTTCCATGTATTCCGCGCTAAAACTGACCCCTACGGCGTACAAACCATCGGGGTTTAACGAGATATTCTTAGTCGGTTGTCCTCGGACACCAGAGGGGGTGGCGTTTTCTACCACAAGCTTTTTTTCTATTAATCCTTTAGTCAGCTTGGTTGCTTGTACTGTTGAGAAGCCCAGTTTTTTCGCTAATTCAATTCGGGTACTTATCTGAGTCCGTCTAATAATTTCCAGCACTAAACGTTCACTTGTACTTAACTCGACTTTCGTCATCAACATATCCCATGAAAATCAATCTTTTACATCTTGAATCAGTGTGGTTCGCGAATTCAGCTTTGAATTGTGCCTTTCCCAGAACTACACCAGCCACCTTTTCACTGGTAGCTTGCCCTGAGGATACAAGCTCCCCCAGCGCTCAACCAGGCTAACAGTAATAACTATTTGCCTGCCAGACGCAGCATTCACTTTCCAATCGTCAGAGCTTTTTCTTATCAACAACAGCTTAACGACACTAAACGCCAATGCTACCGGAAATCATAACTTATTTTGTCCGGTTGCTTTGCTGCATGCCCAAAGAACGGCCTCCACCAACAGCAAACGCGCAACTCAGTTTCGGCCTGATGTTGCAGGCTCTGCACTATAGCAAAACAATTTAATTAAGTTAAGTTAGGTTAATATAATTAAATTGTAATATTCAGATGTCATAAATAGCTGCGTCATTTACGGGACTCAACTTTTCTAACCATGCAAGAGAGCACAAAAATACGGAGCACAGATGAAGTTCAATCACCTCAAACGCAGCTTACTGACGACGAGTATTAGCCTGATACTGACGTCACATTCATCACTATCGTTCAGCCAAACCAACACAACAGGCGCAGATGAGATAGAAATTCTGAATGTCACGGGTACGCGCCTTCAGAACCAGCGGGCAGCCAGTTTAAAAAGTGAAGCAGAACAGATACTTGATGGTATTACTGCTGACGAAATAGGTTCGCTTCCAGACTTCTCTGTCTCTGAAGCCCTCTCTCGTATTGCCGGCATATCAACCGAAGATAGAAACGGCGACGCTGAATTTGTGGTTATTCGCGGAATGCGATCCGACTTCAATTACCTGTCAATTGATGGCGCCATCGTTCCTTCCACTAGAAACAACGGTCGAGCCACACAGCTAAGCATTATCCCTTCCAGCGTGATTGACACGACCACAGTATCAAAGAGTTTCAGTGCTGACATGGATGCGAATGCCATAGGGGGAAACATTAACGTCAGAACCCGTAGCGCATTTGATTACGATGATACCTACTTTTTTATGCGGGGAGCGCTTGGCAAATACGATAATGACAAAAGCCCTGCAGGGAATGACTTAGCGTCTCGGGCAAATTTTACTTATGCCGATAGTTTTGGTGCAGACGGACAATTTGGTTTGGTGGTGTCGGGAAGTTATTTGACGTCTGACCGGGGAACTTGGCTGCCGGGGGTTGCGTACAACGAATACCGCGTCATCGGTGAGCGCATAAATGCGGCTGGCGAAACTGAGCAATATACGACACGCACTTATGAAGATGGCTTACCAAATAGCGTTGAAATTCCCCACGGCACGCAAAATTATCAATATAACAATGAGATGGAGCGCAGCGGTGGATTAGTGAAGCTAGAGTACCGAAACCTAGATGACAGTTTATACCTTAGTTTGTCATCGTACATGTTTAAGGAGGAAGACACGGAGCAACGTTGGGACACTTCTATCTTCAGAGCAAAGGAAGGTGATATTCCAGCCAATATAACCGCCACATCAGGGGAAGTAGACAGCGCTATTTCTCAACGTATGTACTTCTTACAAGGCGATGAAAACAAGCTAAAAAGCATAACGGCAACCGCTCGTTACCAGCCATCTGAAGAACATCTTGTCCAATTCCTGGCGTCACAAGCCAGCGGTGACCGTGAGAATCCTTTCTATCAAATCCGCTTTCAAAACAATGATAGATCGGCGCTCGCTTACTCGTACGACACCAGTGGAAAATATCCGGTCATTACGCTTAATACGCCAGAGAATTGGACTAATACGGAATTATTCACACCCGTTTTCTATCGACCAAGATTTGACATAAACAACCAAGACGCATCGCAAATAAAACTGGATTACAAGTTTAACTGGCAACGTTTTGAAGGGCTGGCTTTCAAAGCCGGCGTCAGCACGCGAACGGATCTACGTAAACAAGACCAAATTTATGACCATGATTACCGCCCCAATAGCCCGGAAACTAAAGCCTTCACTTTAACCAATGTGCTGTCTGATTTTACCAACAGATTTGAACCTGACTTAATGCCTGGCCAGCTTCAACAGTTCATTGACCCGACAAAGTTTCTGGAACATTTCACACAAAACGAATCGCAGTGGGTAGACAAAAAAAATCAGCTAGACGAAGCGCTTAGCAGTCAGTTTGAAGTCGAAGAAACCATCAATGCTGCCTATATCATGGCGCGCTACAAATCAGAAGACCTGACATTGCTTGGCGGGCTACGTTACGAACAAACCGAAGTAGACTCAACGGGAGGACAGAAGCTGAACGATGATGACCCAAGTACTCCAAACTACGTCCTCGTGTCACAATCCGGTTCCTATAACAATTTACTGCCGTCATTGCAGGTAAACTATAACCTCAACGACAACACAAAAATTAGATTGGCATACAGTGAAACCTTAGGTCGAGCCGAATATAGTGATTTAGCGGTTAGGGGCTCAAAACAAATTGATGATACCAACCAGAGCATCTCAATCAGCTCCGGTAACACAAATTTAAAGCCTCGAGAATCGAAGAACACTGACATTTCACTTGAATATTACCTTCCCAAGCAGGGAATTTTTCTTTCTGCCGGTGCATTTAATAAGTCCATCGACAACGAAATATACACCCGAAAAACAAATGAAATGGTAATTATTAACGGCAGCGAATATAGCCTGTCAACTAAGCAGCCTGACAACGCAAGCGAGACCAAGCTGTACGGAATGGAAGTGGGAATATTGGTAAACAGCTTCAGTTCCATATCTGAAAATCTGAAAGACTTTGGTATTTCTGCAAACTATTCGCATATAGAAAGTGAATTCAATATAGAGATTAGTGAAGAGGAGGAAAGAGAATTATTTGGCCTACTCTATCAGCCCAAAGATATAGGCAACTTGAGTATTTTTTGGACGCCAGACAGGTTCGATATTCGTCTCGCCATGCGCTACAAAGGAAAACGTCAGGTTTCTTCAAGTGCATCATCACCTAGCTATGATGAATTTGTAGATAAACAGACTTTTTGGGACCTACGAGGCCAATACAAATTCCGTAATGGTATAGCCATATATGTTGAAGGTCGAAATCTGACCGACGAAGAAGAAGACCAACTACTCAATTCAGGAAGAGCGCATTGGACTAGAGACTTTGGCAAGTCTTTTTGGTTAGGCGCGGCTTACAAATTTTAATTATCAGGCGGCTCGAAAGAGCCGCCCACCCAGCTATCTATTAGCAAAATGTCTTAAAACATATGGAAAGTTAAATGTTAAAAGCCGTTATTACTTCAATAGCCATGTTGCTTTGGCATATGAGTGCGCATGCAAGTCATATCGATAACATTCTGCAACACTGGAAGACGCCGAGTGATGGCTATGTTTTTGTAGTGGCCCATAGAGCTGCCTTTATGGAAAACGGGCAAATCATTCATCCTGAAAACTCACTAGCCGCCATTGAGTATGCAATAAACCTAGGTGTTGATATGGTCGAACTCGATCTGCGCATCACCAAAGATGGGCGTTTCGTTATCTTGCATGATGCCACAGTTGATCGCACTACCAACGGCTATGGAAAGATCAGTGAAATGACTTTCTCTGAAACGCAGGAAATTAATCTTATCAATGAAGTAACCGGTGAAAAAACCGACTATAAAATCCCAACACTTGAGCAAGTTTATAAATTAGTAAAAGGTAAGATAATGGTTAATCTAGATCCAAAGCTGGATATAGATGAGCTCAAAGAATCACTTGAAATAGCAGATGATTTTGGCGTGGCTGAGCATATCATTCTAAAAGGCAGGTCGGATACACAAGAAGAACGAAAAAAAATAAAACGCCTAGTAGACTCACTCCCTTTCAAAGTCGATTTCATGCCAATTCTTCGAGACAAAAGAATCACCTCTTTTGCCGATATTCAAGCCACTTATGCGTTATTAAAGCCAGAAGCAGTAGAAATGGTTGTAGGTATGCCGAACCATGACGACGGTAACTATTTAACTAAAGACGGCGGAATTCTCTTTTCCGAAAAAACAGGTTTACTAAGTAAGCGCTATGACAGCCACCTTTGGATTAACACACTCTACATAGATGCACTGCGCGGGAAAATTGATTCATTGCAATGGAATGGCGGGCGACATGACGTTTTAGGACTAAAGTACCCGCATGAAGTTTTTGATTTTTGGATAGAAAAAGGCGCAACAATAATCCAAACCGATGAGCCAAAGTTCCTCATCTCATGGCTAAAAAAGAAAAATCTAAGACAAACAAAAAACAATGAACCCCAGTAAATTTTCCGCTGCATTTAGCCGGGTAATTGGCTGTTCACCTTCTCAATGGAGAGTACACAAGGTAGATTAGTTTTGTAGACTTCTCTTCACAGCTAAAATGGAGAGACAGATCTGAGCGGCCTTGCTGTTCAAATAATCAACAACACCTGAGCCCCCTTCCCCGACCTGGGCGTTAAAATCATAATTAACTGGCGTTTATTCAGCCTGGTAACCCACAGCAGAAAGCCTATCTAGAGCGCTACAACCCGTACTGTTCGCTACGAGTGGCTGAACCAATATCACCGGGTTTGAACAACCGCACACTGAACAAAGAGTCACTGTGAAGCACCTTACCTACAAACAAATAGGTGGCGGTGTAAGTGGAAGAAGGCCACGCCATCGCTTTAGATATCCTCGCTCTTTGCGTACTGGTGGGCTGCGCCCCGAGCCAGCAAGTCGCCAAGGCTTTCCACGGTAGGTTGTGCGAAAGCGTGCCATCCTCGACACTGGCCGTTCGTTGCCTGCACGTTACGAAAGCGACCTGATCTGGTCGCCCAGCAAGCCCTGAACGTGTAACTGCCATAGCGCCCCGTATAACTGTGGGGCGCTATGACGCTTACAACAAAATAGGCTGTTGTTTTATCGCTCGTGATTTGATCAAAAACTGAATTTGGCTGACAAAAATACTTCTCGGCCGCGGCCGACTTCCAATCCGCCGCTATAGTAGACACCGGCATAGTAGTATTTGTCTGTCAGGTTCTTGGCTTGCAAGCGGAAAGTGGCCGGCGTGTTTCCGATCGTTGTATCGTAGCTTATACCAGCATCCCATAAGGTGTAGCTAGGTATAAAACCGCTGTTCTGGGCGTCAACAGGTCGGCTGCCTGCATAACTCAGCATACTATCCATGGATAAACCCGGTACCGTCAAAAATGCGTAGCGCGCACCGAGCGCACCTTTCCAACGTGGTACGCCCTCGCTACGTTTACCTGACGTAGTATGGTCGGAGACATTCTCTAGTTCGGTGTCCAGATAGGTTATATTGCCTAGCACCGTCAGTCCTTGAGTCAGGTTAGCAGTCGCATTGACCTCAATGCCACGGTGACGGAACTGGCCGTTGCTCACATAGTCATTGTTAAGATTGAGATAGCTGGCATCTCGCTTGATATCAAATAAAGCTGCAGCGAGATTAAAATTCTGGTTGATATCGGTTTTCAAGCCTATTTCATATTGTACTGACTCAATTGCCTCGGTTGGCTGGTTGGCATTATTGGCGTTGTAAGGAGCGTAATCGCCTTTTTCAAATCCACGAGAATAGCTGACATATGTCATGGTATTCTCGGTTGGACGGTAAATCAGTGCTCCGGTCGGAACAAAGACATTTTTGTCCTGGGGTAGCGCATCTGCCGAAAGGTTACGTGCCTTGTACCATATATAACGGCCCCCCAGCAGCACTTGCAATTGATCATTGAGAGTCATCAAGTCGCTAGCGAAGATGGAGCTTTCTTTGATACTGGATTTGAAATCAATAGCCTGTTCTGGGCCAAAGTCCCAGCGGGCTGGTTGCACAGGATTGCGAATATTTCCTACCGAAATATCGCCGACACTGATGCTGCCAACGCTTTCCACAAAGTCCCAATAAGGGCTCTTGTCACGGAATTGCCGGTACGAGGCTCCAACGAAGAGGTCGTGGAAAAGCTCACCTGTATTGAATTTCCCCGCAAGATAAGACTGTAGTGACCACGTCGTGAAGACTTCACCGCGCGACTGGTACAGGTCAGCATAACCAATGTCGCCATTGGGTTGTATATCAAACAGATCGACATAGCCGCCATGGCGTTCAACCTGGGAGAAATTGGCTTGGGTGACTGAAGTCCAGTCATCATTCAAAGTGTAGTCTAACTTGGCTTCTATATTGTAGGCGTCAGTTTTGTGCCGATACCATGAAGGAGAAAGTGCATCGCGACGATCGAACCTGGGTGGTTTGACATAGCTTGAAGGATCTAGTGGATCGGCTCGACCACTTTGGTCTGCACGCAGTAATGGGTCGGACATTGCACTTTTCCAGCTCCAATCTGCATTGAGTTGTAACAATGTGCGGTCATTGAAGCGGAAGTCGGTCGCCAATCCCGCAAACTTACGTTCTAGATCGCCGAGGTGATCAAAGTCGCCGACCTTTTCATAACCGACGTTCAAGCGGTAGCCGAGTGCACCATCAGCCCGTGAATTACTCGTATCCACAGCCACATAACGCCCTTGAAGAGAGGTACCCTGCAAACTTAGTGTGGTAAAAGGCGTCAGTGTCGGGCGCTTGGGAATGTAATTGATGGTACCGCCTGGTGAGTTGAATCCGTATAAAAAGCCGGACGGCCCTTTAAGCACGTCTACACGTTCAACTAACTCCAGCGGCACATCATAGTGCGGTGCCAAGGCCATGCCATCACGGCGGATGGTGTTGAAATTATCCATTGCGAAGCCACGCAGTCGGAAGTTGTCAAAGCCACCGCCATAAGAAGATTTCAGGACTGAAGGGTCCAGTGCCAGCATATCGCTGACCGTGCGCGGGGATGTTTCACTGATGAGCTCGGCGCTATAACTTTGGATCGCCAATGGTACTTCCATCGCGTCTTTGGCACCAAACGCTCCCACATTAACTTCGAACGCATTATTCAAGGGAGGAGCGGTGATGGTGATGCTCTCAAACACAGTCTCGTTTTCTTGAGAGGTCTCCTCCCCATGGGCCGCAGCCATTCCCCCCGAGACCGAGGCCATGACCAGGCTGGTCAGCAGTGTTTTGTTAAAACGAGCAGGGACAGATACATCGACATCCATGCAATTCTCCTTTAGAAAAAATAAAATTCGTTGCGTGACTGAAAAAATGAGTCAGCGCCTGAAAATTTTCGCGCCGTTACTGTGTTGACAAATCACGAGATTCGTTGGGCTTTTCGTTGATTACTAAAACCCACCGCTAGGTTACGATATAATATAACATCAATATAAAGTAAGCTATAGGGGGCATTGTGAGACGTGCAATGTCGGGTGAAGGAGGAAAGCCCAGTGAACAGTCTACATCTGACCGCAGTGGTCAAGTCATATTGATCACTACAAAGTAAGCAACGATGAAATTGAATTTATGGAAATTAAAACCGCTTAGTTTTGAAAAAAAGGAACATGACAGAGAGCAAAACGCTAAAATTTCTTGCAAAGAATGGTGCCTGGGGTCGGACTCGAACCGACACAATGTTGCCATCGGCGGATTTTGAAATATTTGCGCCTATTTTAGTCATTTAAAATCAATATATTGCAATATAAAATGGACACTTTGCAAATTCTTTGCAAGAAAACCATCTCCCAAAATCACGACTCTGGAAGAGTCTATAATTCTTCTTCGCTGCTAATACACTGCCAAATAGGCTCTTCATCTTCCCACCAAACCAAACTTACAAACTGATCGTCATGGTAATGGAAGGCATGCTCATAAACAGTTGCGTCATCTGCCCAACCTTCCCGACACCACACGCTGCCATCTACTTCACCAGCGCTAGATTTGACCCCATTGAATATCAAATCATGAATCTTCGATCCATCTGGGGCTGTATTGGTTGGGTAGAAACATCCAGGTAAATTGCTATTCTTGTCGAACAGATATCGGCTTCCATCTCTACGATAGATGACAAAGTGGCCCATATGGTGATCACTGGTAATAACACGACGCATGGTCATCATGAAGCTTGTGTCGAAAGCTGTCTTAACAGAACTCATTAAGTCTAGGTCGAGGCGACTACCTGCCAAATGATCTTTCAACAAGTAACTCGGCACAGAGTATATGAATCTTTACTAGCTTTCTAGACGAGTGCCAGCCTGTCATATTAGTAGTGAACAACCTGTCACGAGAAACCACAACCGAATAGGTAGCGTTTGCAGATCAATCAGTTACAATCGCAACTAGACACGTTACTTTTTCTTTGCAAGCACTAATGACCACCCAGACAGCTCGGCACGACATCGAAGACAATCTTTACATATACACCCAGGACAACAGCAAGTACTGGTATGCTCGATTCCAGCTCTTCGGAAAGTGGTACTGCAAATCCACCAAAGAAAAGGAAAGAGATAAGGCGATCGCTAAGGCGCACTACATCATATTGGAAAGCCGTATAAAGGCAGAGCAAGGCACCTTGTCCAAAAGTCGACGTTTCCGCGATGTGGCTGAATTAGCCATCTCAAAAATGGAAAATGAGCTTGAACATGGCGGAGGTAAGGTCATCTACAAAGACTACATCAACGCCTTGAATAAATACCATGTCCCATTCTTCGACAGAACGTTTATCACCTCCATTGACCAACAAAAGATACGTGAGTTTGACCGGTGGAGAACAGAAAAGGTTGGGCGCTCACTTGCCAAGTCCACCATCCTGAATCACAACGCAGCAATGCAGATGGTGTTTAAAGAAGCCATTGAGCAGAAATGGATGATTCCAGTCCAAGTTCCCGTTTTATCTAATACTGGTGCATCAGGTGAAAGACGGGCTTCTTTCACACCAGATGAATACGACAGAATTTACGATACCGTTGTTAGCATGCAGAAGAACAGCCGCAAGGAGAAGACAAACCATATCCGCGAATCTCTTCTCGACTATATGGAGTTTGTCATCAATACCGGCATGAGACCGGGCTCAGAGTTGGATAATCTTACGTGGGGCGATATCCGAGTTGAAGCACATGAACACAAGATCCGTTTCTTTGTGACAGTACGAAAAGGAAAAACGACTAAACACACCGGCACCCGGGAAGTTGTTTGCAAACAGAATATTTTTGACACTATCCGCTTAATGACCATGCGCTTTAAGGATAGGAAGGCTACTGACAAACTATTCAGGCTAAGGGATGGTTCAACAACCAAAGAACTTGGCCGCACTTTTGATAGTGCATTGGAAGAGGCTGGACTTAAAGAATCTGCGCATGGACCCAGGACACTCTATTCATTGCGCCACTCCTACATTACCTGGGAGCTACTTTCTCAGAATGTCACTATAGATGTGATTGCAAAACAATGTGGAACAAGCATTCAGATGATAGAGCAGCACTACAACCATGTGATACCTCGAATGTTCAGCAACCAGCTATCAGGTGTTGAATTTCCAGAAATTAAACAAATTCAAGACCGCTTCAATGTCCCTGAAAAAACAAAGACATCCTTCACCAATTTGGCAAAGGAATGGGAAGCCAACTTTCGTAGGCGGGGCTGTATTTAAGATTCCCCCTTGGTGCTGTATATTTAATCGTCCCATCATCTAAAAATTAAGGAACTAAATGTCTGATTTTCTGAACATCCTGACGCATGCTCGTCGTCTGCAAGCTGCAGTGAAAGAGCTCTCTACAGAGGAATTAGTATCCGTATCTGACAAGCTCCAATCCATAATTGAGACAAGAAAAGCACTGGAAGCGGAAGAAGCTAAAGAACTAGAGAAGAAAGCAGCTCTCAGAGCTGCCTTACTGAAGCAAATGCAAGATGCTGGCATCAGCCTGGACGAACTTTCTGGTGAGGCTCCGTCAGCTAAAGCAAAAGTAAAACGCCCCGTAAAGTACAAGCTTGTAGATAGCGAAGGCACAGAACACACTTGGACAGGTATTGGCCGCATGCCCAAAGCTTTCGCAGCAGCTCAAGCTTCGGGTAAGAAGTTGGAAGACCTTGCAATCTAAGCTAATTCTCCACTAGCTTATCGGCGTCGATATTCACTGGTCTATGATATCGACGCCAACAATCTCATTGTCATATGACTCTCGAATTAGACAGATTAAGCACCGTTAATCTGTATTACCATTACTTCTGGATTGAGCGATTATCGGAAGTTCAGCTTTTGTCTAATAATGTTAAAATGATGCTAGTTGTTTAAGAGAATCTACTTATGAAAACCATTGGAAAGCTGGCTAAAGAACTAGACATTAACGTAGAAACAGTCCGATTCTATGAACGTAAAGGGATTATCGTGCAGCCACCAAGACCTGATAATGGTTATCGTATATATGACAAAACTCACATCAATCAACTTAAATTCATATTAAAAGCTAAAGCTTTGGGCTTTACACTTGATGAAATCGCTTCACTCATGTCTATGAGTGGAAACTGCGCTGATGTCGAATCGATGGGGTTACACAAGCTTGAGCTGATCCGAGAAAAAATTGCCGATTTGCAACGGCTAGAACAAGTGATTCAAGATATGACAAATTCTTGCAAAGCCAATCAAGACCCCAATTCCTGTCCAATAATAAATTCGCTCAATTAGCTGTTGACTCCGTACCCATATACGGAGTTTAAACTACCTCAAAAGTAGAGGTAATTATGATTAATAAAATTCTAGATAAAGTAGGCTCCGGTGGAGTATGGTTAGCGGCACTTAGTTGTACAGGTTGCTTTCCCGCTTTAGGCTCTCTAGCATCAGCTCTAGGGCTAGGTTTCCTGTCACATTTTGAAGGAATAGCGGTTAACACTTTATTACCGTTATTTGCTGCGCTCGCTTTATTGGTCAACTCGTACAATTGGTATCAACATAAGCATGTGGCAAGAGGCATATTAAGTGTTATTGGCCCAATTGCTGTATTACTGACCCTTTATCCGTTGTGGCAATACGATTGGAGCACTTACTTATTTTACTTTGGGATCACATGGATGGTATTTATGTCAGTGTTGGATATCGTCAAGCCTGTTAAGGAACCCGTATGCAAGGTATAGAATTAGAGTCTAAGATTACTTGTCCCGAATGCGGGTTTAGTAAGGTCGAGACCATGCCGACAAACGCTTGCCAGTGGTATTACGAATGTGAAGGATGCAAAGCGCTGCTCAAGCCGTTAAAAGGTGACTGTTGCGTATATTGTTCTTACGGGACCGTTAAATGCCCTCCTATTCAAGAAGGAAGCCGTTGCTGCAACAAATCTTAATGTCTGCTTTTGGCACGAAGCGAACCGAAATAAGTAACGTTAATAACTGTTAACATGACCTTGATGTAGAACCAACACACATCACGTCTATTTAGCAGTTGATCTACTGACTTCTCTGATAAATACAGCTTATTGTTAGCTGTCTGCTAGAGAGTATGCTTAATAGTAGAACCCCCCTTCAGCCTTCAACTTTCTGGGTGATTTATCTCCCTATTCGATGAAAAAAAAGGTGCATAAATGCACTTATCCAGATATTCCAGGCCATCTTCACTAAGAAACCCATTAAAAAACATAAACATTCAGCAATCCTGAACTCAGGATTACGTTTTTATATATCATATACGATAATGGCATAAGAAAATTTCTGTACTGGGCCCTGCTCTTAATAATTTCGATACCAAGCAAGAGGAAATCTTGCCATACGCCTTGCTTTGAAAGGCATCCATTTTTATTAAGAGAACATATGTATGAAGATCATCAAGACACAAACTGAAGCTAGCAAAGTGTTCATTGGCATTACGTGTCACAACCACGACCTCATCTACAAAGCAACAAGACTATATGTGAGCAAAGTTTGGACTCTGTACGAAGGATACGATTCCTTTAAAAGTATATGTGAAGCAAAACTTCCCAGGCTCTCTTACAAGACAATTTTTGACTACGCCAAAGCAGGAGAGATAACCCTGAACACCGCAGGACCGAAAATGCTGGGAAAATACTCAAACTCGAGCATGTTACAAATGAGAAAGTTGGACAAGGAGGCTCAAAAGCGAGTTTGGAAGCGATTGCAAGACAAGCTAGGCAATAAACTAACACAAAATACGGCCTCTTTGACTGCAAGCATTGTAAGTGATGCAATGCTTAATGAAGGCTTTTATAAGGAAAAGTTGTCTAGGGACAGTAATAAGTTCAAGTATATCAAAACGTTGATTATGCACATTACCGATAAGGATATGAGAAAAGCTGCAAACTGTTTTAAGGAATTACTAGCAGACGAAAGGATGTTGCAAGACTTTGTTCTAGAATTGACGTCAACGAAAGCCGCCTCCCTACAGGGTCAAAAAGCAAAACCCACATCTCATAAGAAAGCACGTTCTGGGAAGCAACCTCTCAATAGGAAACAAACGTTTGATAAAGGAGAGAAGGCATGAAAACACAGCCCCTCTTCCCTGTATCAATTGCACTTGACGCTCTCAACGTGGGTTATCCAACTTTGACTAAAGTTGATGAACATAATATCAAACTACGTATAAAGCGTCTGGCCAGCGAACAGGCAATGAGACACCAAGTTGACGAAGATGACGTACTTAAATGCGGTGGAGGATATGAGTACTGCTTGCTGTTACCACTATCAGCAAGCTTTAGTTATGGCCAAAACAATTCGGAGACCCCGGCTATGGCAGTTTATATTGGCTGTCGAAAAAACCAAAGGTCTAAGATGGTTGTCTCCTTCAGAGGTCACCCTCTCTCACGAGAACATTTGTTGTATGCACGCTTCTGGCTTAAAGAGTTATGCAAAAATATCAGAGTATCTGATAGACAATTTACACATCCAACGAACATTGTCGTGACGTCATATCACATAGTCAAAGACGTGCGCGAACGCATACAAAATATAGGGGTAGAAAGACGTAATTGTTCCTGTGCTATGTTTTGCACTGAAAGCGGCTTACTTACTGGTGTTTATATGGGAGGAATGAAATCTCGCACACAGTTCGTCTATTACGATCGAAACAAAAAGCGCCAGAATTATAGACGTCCAGTAACGCCTTACGACATCACTAGACTAGAACAACGTATAAAACTTCATATTCCATGGAACAAATTGGAGGATGATCTCATTTCAAGACTAACAAAAGAGACTATGCACTTCTATGATATAGACCGATACATCAACGAAAATAAAATAAACGGAATGTGGAGTGATGTTATTAAGAATATTGGAGCTCACTCAGTTATCGCTGCGCAAACAGTTCCATCTTCTCGACGGCGACTTCGGCAAGAATTGCAAAAGTATGAAATTAACTTAGGCGAAAATTCCGGCATAAGAAAGGCGGTAAAAAAAATCATCCTACGCTTACGTCACTTTGTTGATAAAGACAATCGATATGTAATGAGATGTGTAAAAACATATCAAAGTAAGTTCGAAAAGACATTCTTGTATTGAGTTTTAGTGCAAACAAGGGAGGCTCAGTTGCCTCCTTGTTTTCACTATCCCCGTAAGAAATAGCGGTGTAACAGCCGCTTTCTCTACGCTAGCCTAATTCATAGCATCCCAAGTACATCCCGCTTATTCAAAGCAAGTCACTACCTTTGGAACATATATATGAATGCAGCTAGCCCCTACGCGCTGTATTTAGGCCGCTTATCGCCTAATAGTCAGCGTTCTATTACTTCACAGCTTAAGTCCATTGCACAGCTATTGAATTGGTCACCGGAAGACGCCCAAGAACGCTTCCATCAAATAGATTACCGACAAGCTTCTCATATCAAGGCTTTGCTGGTTAAACAGGATTGGTCAGCCCGTTCCATTAATCGGGCAATGATAGCCATTCGGGGCATTGTTAAAACCGCGGTATTATCTGGCCTAGTTCCTGAGATGCAATCTATCCAGTTACAGGCCATAGGCAAAGTCAAACACGGTGAACATCAAGGTAATGCATTAAGTCCCAAACAGGTTGATGCGTTATTTAAACAGCTAGAGCATGAACGCTCAGAAATTGGTCTTCGTAACCTTTGTATCTTTGCCCTACTACTTGGTACAGGTCTGCGGCGCAGTGAGTTGATAGCGCTGCGTATATCAGACTACGCGCCAGAAAAGCACACTCTGCATATCGCTAAAGGCAAAGGGAACAAAAGCCGTACTGTGTTCTTACCTGTTTGGACAGAGGCTTATCTTAAAACCTGGCTACAATGTCGAGGTGATGAAAGTGGCCCATTGATCAATCGCGTTTATCGCTCAGGCCGTATTGCAAAAGATAAGGCCGTCACTGACTCCGGTATTTACGCCCTAACCCGAAAGATGCTCAGGCTAATTGGTGTAGAGGGTGTATCACCCCATGACCTACGACGAACTTTCATAACCCGCTTGCTTCAACAAAATGTGGATCTCAATACCGTCAGACAAATGGCCGGACATGCGGACATTTCAACCACCATCATGTATGACAAGCGAGACCATGAGGTTATGCAGCAAGCCGCCGCAAAGCTCAGCTATTCACGCCGGGGGCGTAAGTAATCATGGGTGTTGTAAATCGGCACGAACCATCAGGTTTGTATTATCTAGCCTGCCAGTACGCGAGCAAGCTACTACCTAGTTTTAGCGCCCACCAAGCAAAGGATGAGGGGATCGAGTCGAGCATCGTCGCCAATTTAACCGGCAAAGTAATACGTCGACGCAAGACATTGTCTCTTTCAGAAGTAAGAACCCTAATAACCATCTCAGACAAAGCCGAACGTAGCACTCAGATTGTCAGGCACAACGCCAAGTTCTTGTGCCGGTTGCTCAAATTGGATAAGACAATTGTGCCGCTAATGGAGTATCTGATTGCCTTTAACGCCAATACCGGATTGATGGAGTTAGTCAACGAGCTGGAGTTTACTCAATGCCTTCCTGATTTGGATACGCATATCTGCTATGCCTTGGATGTAGATAAGCAGGCCTACTTTCAGGCTATTGATGCGTTGGCAAAGCATGGTTTTGCCTCCCACAAAGTATTCAGCGACAGTAGCCATGTGCGCATCCATCCGCCGGTACTCGATAAATTGTTAAGGAATAGATTGCGCAGTAAAGAGCAGTTTGTAGAAAAGCTGCTGCAACGCAGTAGACCAGGCACTCTAACCTTGGCTCAATTTCCACATATCAATACAGAACTGATATCCAGCTACTTGTTAAGCGCGTTGCTAGCAAAGCATCTGGGTGTAAACATTTTACTGTACGGAGCGCCAGGCACTGGCAAGACCGAGCTGGCCAGAACGCTGGCAAACTTCACAGAACGCTGTCTGTTTGAAGTTCACGCCCACAATGTCGTGAAGGGTGAACTGCAAGACGAGTTCAATGCCAAGCATTCCAGCAAGCAGCGCTTGCAATACCTGACCTTAATTCAATCGCTGCTGTCCGATTCACAGCAGTCCATGTTGTTAGTTGATGAGTGTGAAAGTCTGTTTAGTCAGGCCGACAATCAGTACTCGAAAGATCGAGTTCACCGCATCCTGGAACTCAATACAGTGCCTTGTATTTGGATCACTAACCACATTGATGAACTAGAGCCTAGTTACATCCGTCGTTTCAAACTAGTGATGGAAGTGACGGCCCCAGACAGCCAATGCTTGGTTGAGATGGCCAACAAAGCCTTTAAGGGACTGAGCGTATCGAATGACTTCAAACAACAGCTTTGTCGTATCGAACACCTATCCCCCGCCATCATCAGTAATGCCGGATATGTGGCCCGTACTATTGGCCTAAAACGGCTGGCTGCCGAATCAGTCATCAAGGAAGTTTCAGAGAATACTTTAGATGCGTCGGGACTGTTAGTACAAACACTGGGATACCAAAGCGAGCTTGCCTTTAATCCTGCATTGCTGAATATCAAACAGGATAAAGCCTTACTAGATGATATTGGCTTTGCCCTCAAGCATAACAAACCCGCCAGAGTGCTCTTAATGGGGCCACCTGGCACGGGCAAAACAGCTTACGCTCATTACCTAACAGAGACATATCAGCGTCAACTCATTCGGGTTAAATGTTCTGATGTACTAAGCAAATGGGTAGGCGAAAGTGAGCAAAATGTCGCCTCACTATTTCGACGTGCTCAGGCAGAAGAAAAGGTCATTTTACTTGATGAAGTGGACAGCTTATTGGTCAGTCGTGAAGGCCTTTCTGCGCATTATGAAGTGCAGTTGGTTAATGAGTTTCTGACCCAGATTGAGAGCTTCACCCAGCCCCTGTTCGCGGCGACCAACTTTGATAGCAAATTGGATAAGGCGGTGCTGCGCCGCTTTGACTTCAAATTGGAATGTGATTACCTGACCGCAGAGCAAGCTATAGCGCTGTATCGGCAGGTGTTAGATATCAAACGACTCTCTCCTGAGGAGGAGCAACAGCTCAGGCAATTGCGTCATCTGACCCCAGGCGATTTCGCCATCCTAGCCAGACGCAAGCTGTTCCGACCTAAACAGGACCACCGACTTTCAGCCATCACTTTATTGGCGGAAGAAAACCAACGTAAGCAACCTTCAACCACCATTGGCTTTATTCGTTAGCCAAACACCCTAGAGGTAAACAACATGACTACATCGATATTGAATTCGCTCAAGGTTATCGCTCGCCCCACAATCGAGCCCAAGAACCCCATCATCGGCAAACGCTTAAAACTCATTGACCGATTAGATGAGCAGGCAGAGCTGGTGCAATGCCTTCTCGAAGGAAAGCCTTACGAGGCTTATCGGGAGAGAACCATCAAAGATCCACAAACCGGCGAGCGCAAAAAAGTCCGCAAACCCAAAGTGGTGCGTCCCTGGTATTACGACAGTGATGACCACTATTACTTTGAGGTACGCATAGGCACCCAACCCATCGAACTACAAAAAGGGAAGCCAGCCATCGACGTGGGCGAGAAAGCCAAATTGCCAGCGGTAATTGAAACCCTCACCAAAGCGGTGGAAAACGGTGAACTGGACACGTTCCTGCTGGCCGCTCAAGGCCCAAAGAAAAAGGCAAAGCCAGCTACCCCACCCTCCAAATAGCATCAACTGGGGCCGCTGCAGGTGCATGCCCCATTTATTGGACAAGTCACCATGGCAACATTACGCGAAATTGATGTGAAGTATCGTTTCAAAGAAGTGGACTGCGGCATTGTCGGTCAGGCCATGACCACGCCTATCAATGTGGCGAAAGCGTTTGATTACCTAAAGCATGAAACCAAAGAGTTGTTTGTGGTGGTTAACCTGACCAGCCAGCATGAGATCAACTGCTTTGAGGTGGTCGGATTGGGGACGGTAGACACCTGTTCCTTGCGCGTGGCTGAGGTGTTGCGCTCAGCCATTTTACTCAACATGCCGGCAGTGGTGCTTATACATAACCACCCTTCCGGCAATCCTATACCGAGCGAAGCAGACAAGCGCATCACTAAACGCATCGTTGAGGCGGCTGAGGTCTTCGATATCAAAGTGCTGGATCATGTCGTTATCGGTCTGGATAACCACATCAGCATCCGTGAGCGCCATCCCGAGCTGTTCTAGCTCGCCATCCTAACTCACTTTTTAAGAGGTACATTATGCGTATTCAGTACGAGGGCCTAGCATTGCCCGTGACTCAGAAACTGGCCGACGAACTGGCTAAACTGATTGACCTTTACGACGTTAAAGGTGATGAAGTGACATTCAATTTTCGAGACCCAACCTACAGCGCTGAGCGTGGCGGTTTTCATCCAGTGGAAATTAGGCTGGAGAAGCGACAAGACATTTGGCACCTATGCTATATCACCGACTTTTGCTTTGTGGGAAAAGGGTATGAGGCCGAGTTAGCCAAAGAACTCGATTTCGACTTTCAGGCAGGCATATTCCAGGATTTACTGGGCGTCTACCCTATCGAGCGAGTGCGAGACTTATATCAAGTGTGGGAAGACAACTTCCTGCATTATTGGCTAGCCATCAAAGTTTTTGGTATCTCTGTATCCTGATGTCATTGATTATTTAGACGGTGTTTTAACCCGATACATGACAATTGGGTTAGCACCGTTTCTCTTCTCTTTATTCACATCAAAAAAGCGACTGAGCTTATTGACCAGTTCAACAAACTTCGTCACCCCGTATGTACGCGGATCAAAGTCAGGTTTGGCCCTTTTTACAAAACTGCCTGCGGCTGACAAGTTGGCCCAACCATCATCTTCCTGATATTGCTCCCAGGCCTTGGTCAGAATCTGCACCAGTTCGGTGATAGCGGGGTCTTCGGTTTTTGCAGGCTTCTTCTGCGCTTTCTCTGAAGGCACAGAGGTTTCTAAATTTTCGGTGTAGATAAAGTCATCGCAGGCATTACGAAATGCCACTGGGGTTTTCTTCTCGCCAACACCAAATACGAACTTTTCAGATTCCCTCAGGCGGGAGGCCAGTTTAGTAAAATCACTATCACTGGATACCAGGGCAAAGGCATCAAACTTGCCGGAGTAGAGCATGTCCATTGCATCAATAATCATCGACGCATCGGTGGAGTTTTTGCCAGTGGTGTAAGCAAATTGCTGAATAGGCTGAATGGCTAACTCGTTTAGCGACTGCTTCCAGTTCTTTAGGTTGTCACTCGACCAATCACCATAAGCACGTTTAATCACGATATGACCGTGAGCCGACAGCTCATCCAGAATCGCTTTAACTTTGGCGTACTGAGCATTATCCGCATCAATCAGTACCGCCAACTTCTTATGAACATCCAAATCCTTCATATCCCTTCCTACCTTCCATCAAACATTCTCAGCATACACCGGCATACAGAGAAGTCACTTCTACAACACGTTGCAAAGGTATGAATGAAAAAACTGTAAAGCGATAAAGCAGGCGAATTGCCCTGTGCTATTCAGGAAATTGAAATGAACAAGAGACCCTCAACAAAACGTAATTGGTATGTTGTGTTTGCCGGTGCCAGACCGGGTATCTATGGATGTTGGGAAGAGGTGGAAAGATTGGCGATTAACTTTCCTAAAGCGCGTTACCAGAAGTTTTCGAGTCGAAAAGAAGCAGAAGCTGCATTCGCTGAATGCTCTCGAGTCGGATACGACTCTAAAGCCACTTATCAGTGGAACTACACACCACCAGTAAGGAGAGGGATGCGATAACACAAGACTACGCATAGACTAGTTACATTCGATTCAACATGGACCATCAAGCATGGATGTTTACATTGGTATCGATGTAGCGTGTGCAAAAGATAAGTACCTGCCGATTGTTATCTGCACTAAAGACAACAATCGGCTTGTTCCACTCCCTTTAACCAAACACCCAGCATCTCCACCTAAAGGGTTCGGTAATGCAGGCACGCTGCAGCCAGAGTTAAATATTGCGTATGCAAAAGCCGCGCGAGAATACATCGAACTGATCTGTCACGGTTATCATCTCAATCCCATCCGAATTGGCATTGACGCACCACTGAAGCCAAGAGCCAATCACTTACAGAGAAGGTTTGCCGAACAGGCGCTAGATAAAACAGGCATCAGTTGCTTTACTACCCCATCTGAACAAGATTTCTTAAAGATTACGGCCAAGGGAAGAGCACACTTAAAAGCAGGAAAGCCAGTGCCAAACCTTCCTCACGCCATGCAGCTTTGGATGCTGGCGGGTTTTGCCATTGCGGACGAATTATCTAAGCTCACTTCTTGTATTGAAGTTTATCCGCAAGCCACTGCCAGGTATCTGGGAATAGCGGATAAGCATAAGACAACCAAAGGGCAAGCCGAACAGCAACTTCACAGCATTAGCCAATACAGCGGATGGCCTGCTTCCGCTGATGAGTGGCAACAACTCAGCGCTATCTGTTACGGTGCAACGCATGACAAAGTTGACGCCTACAGTGCAGCTTGGGTAGCGAGCCTACCCGAAAGACAACGAGTAGCCTTGGGAAAACCTGAGCATGATGATGCTATTTGGGTGCCAGCGCTAAAAGCTCCTCAACCAACAAAAGAACACCAAACATTCACCGAGTCCGATGCACATACAGAGAATGCTGCATATCAGAGAATGTGTCCTGCTTGCGGAGAGCATAACTTCAAACGCTGGCCTTTCGGTTGGGACGCCCACGCGGCTCACAGATGTACCGGTCTAACAGGACATGGCACCGAAAGTAGAAAAGCTGAATTTAAAAAGAAGTTCCTGAGTCCGCCATAAAGCACTCGCTTTACAACCGTTTCAAAATAAACCACACTGGCAAAAATACTTATAATAATAATGGACAATGCTCGACACCATCAGCTTTGCTCAGAAACAGCGCCTGGCCTACATCGACTTTTGCCTTTTGTTTAAAGGGGCCATCTATCGTCAAGATCTGATTAATCGTTTTGAGGTCGGTTTGTCAGCAGGCACGCGAGACTTCAATCTTTACAAAGAGCTGGCACCCAGGAACCTTTCATATAACTCCTGTGACAAGCGTTATTTTCAAACACCGGAGTTTAAGCCGCTTTTTGAGCACGATGCCAAACGCACACTAACCAAACTGGCCAATGACATATCCGATGGCTTTGATGCCATTGGTGATATTCATTTCCCTGTCGAAGCACCATCCAGCCTAAATGTACCTGATATCTTTATTGTTGCCCGGTTAGTGCAAGCCATCATAAATAACAAAGCGGTCAGTGTGATTTATACCTCCCTGTCCAGTGGCTCGGGTGCCCGAGTGTTAGTTCCCCACTCTATCGTCGACAACGGTCTTCGCTGGCATGTAAGAGCGTATGATCGCAAAAGCCAAAGCTTTCGCGACTTTGTGCTAACCCGAATTAGTAAAGTCACTATAAAGGGCACACCAGAAGAATACGAACAGGCAAGAGCTGATACTGAGTGGCAGCGACTTATTCCGCTTCAATTAGTACCGCATCCTAAGAATGTCGAGCACCCCACTGCCATTGAAATGGACTACGGCATGGAAAATAAGCAACTGCTTATCGAAGTGCGATCGGCAATGGCGGGGTACCTATTGAGGCGGTGGAATGTAGATTGTACCGAGCGCGCCACTCTTTTAGGTGCAGAATATCAACTCTGGTTGCAGAATCGTTTCACGCTGAATAATGTGCAGAATATATCGATTGCGCCGGGATATCGGAAGGATTAAGTAGTTTATGGGAATTCAAAACGTTTATTCGCCCGGAATGCGTATAGTGGTGAGGGATGCTGAGTGGGTTGTTAGAAAGTCAGATCCTACAGCTGATGGAGGTTATCTAATTGAATGTGAAGGTCTCTCTGAGCTTGTCCGAGGGAAGGAAGGGCGGTTCTTAACGGCCATAGAAAACGACAAAGAATATTCGAATTCCGCAATTGAAATTCTTGATCCAGCATTAACTAAGCTAACCGAAGACAAATCACCTAACTACAAAGACAGCTTACTCTATATAGAAGCAATGTTACGGCAAAAGGTGCCCACCGACGAGCACATCTATTTTGGTCACAAAGCGGCAATGGATACTTTGCCATTCCAACTTGATCCCACGATTACAGCGCTCAAGCAACCTAGACAACGAATATTGATTGCTGATGCAGTTGGTTTAGGTAAAACACTGGAAGCTGGTATTTTGATGTCGGAGTTAATTCGACGTGGCAAAGGCAAACGTATTTTAGTGTTGGCTGTAAAGTCTATGTTGACTCAGTTTCAAAAGGAAATGTGGAGCAGATTTTCAATACCACTTACACGCCTTGATTCATCAGGTCTTCAACAGGTTCGGAATCGTATTCCTACAAACCATAATCCGTTTCATTTCTATGATAAGTCGATTATTTCAATTGATACTTTGAAACAAGATGTTGAGTACAGGCATTATTTAGAGCAAGCCTATTGGGACATTATCGTAATAGATGAAGCACATAATGTAGCTAAGCGGGGCTCTAATTCACAACGTAGTAGATTAGCATCATTACTCTCGCAGCGTTCCGATACATTGATAATGCTGTCAGCTACACCACATGATGGTAAGCCAGAAAGTTTCGCCAGCTTAATGAACATGCTTGATGCCACGGCTATTGCTAATGAAAAAGAATACCAACATGAAGATTTCAGCCAAAAGGGCTTGGTAGTTCGTCGTTTTAAAAAGGATGTCAAAGATCAAATTGCTAAGGACTTTCCTGAGCGAGACATTCAAACGGTAAAAACCCAAGCTAGTCCAGTAGAGGAAGATGTATACAGAGAGCTTACGCAGCTTAATTTGAGTGCATTAGATAAAGGTAAAAAAGCCAGTCAACTTCTTCGGGTCACCATTGAGAAAACACTCTTTTCTAGCCCGATTGCATGCTTATCTACAGTGCAAAATCGCATTGTCCGACTAGAAACAAAAAATGATCCTGAATTTCAAGATGACTTAAAATCGTTAAAATCCTTTGCTTACGCCTTACAAAGAGTTACTCCAGAGCATTTTAGCAAATACCAGCGTTTGCTGACGTTAATCAGTGATCCAAAAACAGGATTTGGATGGAAACCGAATAAAAAAGATGACCGCTTGGTGATCTTTACGGAAAGCATTCCCACATTGAATTTTTTGTATGAAAACTTGCAAAGGGACCTCGGACTCGAGCCTGAACAAATTAGTTTCTTAAAAGGCCAAGAAATGTCAGATACCGAGTTGATGCAAACCGTTGAAGAATATGGAAAAGAACAATCAAAGCTGAGAATCTTGGTATGTTCTGATGTCGCGTCAGAAGGGATCAATCTGCATTATCTCAGCCACAAGATGATTCACTTTGATATACCTTGGTCACTGATGGTCTTTCAGCAACGAAATGGCCGTATAGACCGTTATGGTCAAACTAAACAACCATTAATTCGCTATTTAGTCACCACCAGTAAGAATGAAAACGTTCGTGGCGACAGCAGAACTAGCGAAGTGTTGATTGAAAAAGATGAGCAGGCGCAAAAGAACATCGGCGATCCTTCGGAGTTTACTGGTCGTTTTGACCAAGAGTCTGAAGAAGAAGCGGTTGCGGAAGTTATAGCAGAGAGTTTTACCTCTGGAGAAGATATTCTGGCCGATATATTTGGAGACTTCGACGATCTGGAACAAAAAGAAAGCAGCCCTCTTGATGCATTTTTGCCAGACGAAGTGCAAGTATCAAAATCAACTTCACAAACCAGAGAGCTGTTTTCTTTATTCAGCTCAGACATTCATTTTGCAGAGCAAAGCCTTGAATTCATCAAACGTAAAGGGCAAAGAATTGAGTTTCGCAAGTCGGATGCTTCAACATTATCACTTACGGTGAACAATGAGTTGGAAGAACGCCTCAAAAGGCTTCCAGACGAAATTTATCCTCAGGGAGATCAATTTATATTGACCAATGACATTGTCCAAATGTCGGAAGAAATTGCTGCTTCGCGGGGCCAGCAACATGCTTGGCCACGTAAGAATTTTCTATGGCAGCTTCACCCTGTTATGGAATGGTTGAATGATAAAGTGCTCTCTGCTTTTGGACGCCACCATGCTCCACTTGTGCGCGTTCCACATAAAATGCCTTCGGGGAGAACCGCATTTGTTTTAAATGCTATTTATCCAAATAGAAAAAGCCATCCGTTGATTAACGACTGGGTCGTCGTACATTTTAATGGAAATCAGTTTGATAATTTTGAGTTATTTGAACAGTTTGCAGACTTATTTGGCCTAAAAGACAACAAATTATCTAATCCTGCAACCTCGGATAATACCGCTGATGCTCAAGCCTTGTTGAGATCGGCAATAGATAAAGCCTCCGAATATTTCCAAGCAATCCGGAACGAAAGCGAAGGCCAGATAAACCTTAAGTTACAAAAGCAGGTTGATGCATTAGAAGCCTTGAAATTTAAGCGGGTGAAACAACTAGCGCTCAATCTTGACCAAGCCGGTGGAATTCAGCAAATCATTGAAGACAAGAAACAACGAGAACAAAGTCGAATCGAGAAGCTATTTGATGACTATATCCAATGGATTGAAGACACAGTAACTACAGAGAAAACACCTTTTATTCAGCTTGTGGCAGTATTTACAGGGAGTGAGAATTAAGCATGGCGAGTCTTGTAGGCATTTATAACGAAAACGACTTTTACTCCCATCACTACCTCACTTCGGTATTTGAGTCTGATATTCGTGGCGTAATGGAAGATTGGACCAATCAAGAAGCTGTGGCGCGTGAATACGAGAAAAAAGAACGAGCACTGGGAAGAGAGCCTGAACGTGGATTTCGCTCTCCTTATTCTGAACTCGCTTCTTATGCGGGACGTTACTTCAAGCAACTGAATGAACATGCTCGCGAAAAAGATATTGCCGCACGGTTGCAACAACAGAGACGACGCTGGGTAGATATCCTAACGCCTCTTGGTTATGCGCTGAAAAGTGATTTTGTTGAGTTGACATCGGGTTTGCATTTGCCGATTTTAGCAAACTATAAACAAAACGAGCAGCCTTTTTTATGGATCGTTGAGGCTCATGATAAATTTGATGAAGATAGCCAAGACCCATTGGCTCTATCCATCCTTCAGCAACAATTGGATAAATCGGTCATTCAGGAGCCAGAGTTTCTGAAAAAACATAGCCAGTTGCTAAAAATGAGCTGGCAGGAAGTTATTTCAAAACACATTCTGACTGATGAAAATCCGCCTCGCTGGATTTTGCTGTTAGGTAATCGCCAAGCACTGCTGATTGATAGAACCAAGTGGGCGCAAAATCGACTGCTCCGTTTTGATTTTGAAGAAATCTTAGGCCGAAAAGAAACAGACACATTAAAAGCTTGCGCAGCGTTATTACATAAATCGTCAGTAATGCCTGAGACCGGACAGCCATTACTCGATAATCTGGATGAGAACAGCCATAAACATGCATTTGCAGTGTCAGAAGACCTGAAATATGCCTTACGTGAATCTATTGAATTACTTGGCAACGAAGCAACTAAATACCTAATAGCACAAGGAAAAGCGAGCTTTACCGGTAATAGCGCAATTAAACCTGAAGAGCTAAGCCGAGAATGTTTGCGTTATATGTATCGATTACTTTTCTTGTTCTACATTGAAGCGCGCCCAGAGCTCGAATACGCCCCATTGAATTCGATGACATACTTAAAAGGCTACAGCCTTGAAACGCTGAGAGATCTAGAGCTCGTGCCACTTTACAGTGAGGCGGATAAGCAAGGCCGTTACATTCACGACAGCTTAAACTTGTTGTTTAAACTTATTCATAAAGGCTACAAATCAAAGGCTGATTTAACTACAGAAAAGCTGGATGTATTTAGCGTGACTCAGTTAGATAGCCACCTGTTCGACCCTAAACGTACACCGACACTCAACAAAGTGGTGTTCACAAACCAAACCATGCAGCAGGTATTAAACCTGATGTCCTTAAGTAAGGAAAAATCGGGTAAAAAACGTCGTGGTCGTATTTCATATTCTCAGCTTGGCATTAACCAATTAGGCGCCGTTTATGAGGCATTGCTTTCCTACAGAGGTTTTTTCGCGCATGAAACCTTATACGAGGTTAAGAAAAAGGGAGATGCCTACAGCGAACTTGAAACGGGGTATTTCGTAACAGAACAACAGTTCAATGAATATGATGAAGACGAAAAAGTCACTCATATCGTGAACGAAGGAGGAGAAAAGAAAACCCGTTATAAAAAGTTTGAAAAAGGTAGCTTTATTTACCGAATGGCGGGGCGGGACCGTGAAAAATCGGCTTCATATTACACTCCGGAGGTTTTGACAAAATCACTGGTCAAATACGCCCTCAAAGAACTGTTTAAAGAAAAAATTGAGCCACTCAAAACCGCCAAAGAAAAAGCTGACGTCATCATCAGATTAACCGTATGTGAGCCTGCCATGGGCAGTGCAGCGTTCTTAAACGAGGCAATTAATCAGCTCTCGGAGCACTATCTTTACTTTAAACAGCAAGCTGAAAATAAACGCATTCCTCAAGATGAGTACACCCGCGAATTACAACGGGTGAAAATGTATATTGCTGACAATAACGTATTTGGTGTGGATTTAAACCCGGTCGCCGTGGAGCTGGCAGAAGTTTCTTTATGGTTGAATGCGATTAGTTCAGAAGCTTTTGTGCCTTGGTTTGGTTACCAGTTATTTAATGGTAACTCGTTAATTGGTGCTCGTAGACAAGTTTTTCCCTCGCACCAACTCACCTATAAAACGCAAAAGCAGCCTAGTTGGTTAAACCAAGCGCCAATCCGTATTGAGCCCGGTAAACAACGAGAAGACCACCAAGTGTATCACTTTCTTTTGGGTGACAATGGCATGGCCAATTACACCGATAAAGTGGTTAAAGATTTAAAGCCGAATGAAATTAAGGCTATTAACGAGTGGCGAAAAGAATTCAACAAACCATGGAGTGATGAGGACAAATCAACACTTCAACGCATTAGTAAAAAAATTGATGATCTTTCGGCAGAACATACTAAAAGCCGAGCATTTCAGCGTAAATTAACCACAGACGATTTACCGCTGTGGCCAAATAAAGCTGACGCTATGTCCATCACCAATATGGCAACCAAAGATAAAATGCTAGAAAAAGCCATGACTGATGGCGCAAGCAGCTATCAGCGCTTAAAAATGGTGATGGATTATTGGTGTGCGTTATGGTTTTGGCCAATTGACCAAGCGGAAGAATTGCCAGAGCGTTGGGAATATTTGTCTGATATCGAAACATTATTAGATGGTTATATTCAGACAACTCCCTCAGACCAAGTTGACATTGTTGAGGATGAGGCTGTTGAAGTAGGCTTTATGCAAGATTTATTTGCCGAGCCCAAAGTGGCAGAGCGTCCCGCTGATTACCAGTCTTTAATCACAGCTAAAGGCACGCTTAATAAAAAAGTAATTTTTGATGTGATGCCGAGAGTGAAAATCGCTGATACCTTGGCCGAAAGATACAAATATTTCCACTGGGAATTAGAGTTTACCGATATTTTTGAAACGAACTCAGGCTTCGATTTAATTTTGGGTAATCCGCCATGGCTTAAGATTGAATGGCAGGAAAGCGGTGTAATGGGAGACTTTGAACCAAAGTTTATATTGAACAAGCTTTCTGCATCAAGCCTCAATACAATTCGAAAACAAACATTCGAGCAGTTTCCTAAGCTTGAAAGCGCTTATCTTACCGAATTCTCCGAATCAGAAGGTACACAAAACTTCCTTAACGCTGAAGCGAATTATCCTGAATTAAAAGGGCAACAAACGAATCTATATAAGTGTTTTTTACCTCAAGCTTGGAAAGTTAACTCTACCAATGGTGTAGCGGGGTTTCTTCATCCCGAGGGTATTTACGACGATCCTAAGGGGGGAGACTTCCGAAAGTTGGTCTATCCGAGATTGAAAAGCCACTTTCAATTTTCTAATGCCTTAATGCTATTCTCAGAAGTACACGATCAGCTTCGATATAGTATAAACATATATGGTAGTCCAACTAATAAAGTTCACTTTCAAAATATCAATAACTTAGTTTCCGCATCTACAATATCAGCTTCTTTTGAACACAATGGTGGCGGGACAATTCCCGGAGTTAAACGAGAAGACGGCAAGTGGGACTTAGCTGGACATTCAGAGCGGATTATAGAAGTGACAGACGAAAAGCTGGCTCTTTTTGCAAAGTTGTATGACACTGCGGGAACTTCAGTACTGGCCGCACGATTACCTTCATTGCACTCTCAACAACTTATCCCAGTGCTTCAAAAATTTGCTGTACAGTCAAGACGGTTAAGTGATTTGTGTGGAGAATATATTTCGCTAGAAATGTGGCATGAGACTAATGCTCAGAAAGATGAGACGATTAAAAGAAAAACGCAATTCCCAAAAAAAACAAATCATTGGATATTATCTGGGCCTCATTTTTTTGTTGGGAACCCATTCTATAGTACCCCCAGAAGAGTTTGTTCTCATAATCAAGCTTATGACAAAATTGATCTGTCCAATATTCCGGATGACTACTTACCTCGCACTAATTACATCCCGGCTTGTAATGATGTTGAGTACCTGAAACGAATGCCTCGTGTACCTTGGTTGGATGAGGCTGATATAAAAAAATGGCAAGATAATGGAGCTGACCCGCTAGAGTATCCTACACAGCGGCCTGTGACGGATTATTACAGATTCGTAAATCGGGAAATGATTGGGCCATCTTCAGAACGAACCATGATTTCGACTATTGTTCCTAAGAATGTAGCGCATATAAACACATGTTTGAGCACTACCTTCAAAAAAACGGAAGATTTGCTTGATTATTTTGGGATGTGCCTTTCAATTCCAGTCGATTACCGAGTCAAAAGTACCGGTATGGGACATGCCAACACGACATTAATTAATCAACTACCAGTGCTTGATGATGAAAAGTTTCGTGGACATATTCACATTCGAGCGCTTTTACTTGTTTGTTTATCTTCATCATTCGCAGAATTATGGGAGACATGCTTCTTAGAGAAATTTCAAAGAATGGTGTGGGCGAAAAAGGATAGTCGGTTACCAGATAAAATTTTTCATAAACTTAATCGTGAATGGACTCGAGAGTGTTCCTTACGCACCTATTTCGCGCGGCGCCAAGCACTAGTTGAAATCGATGTTTTAGCCGCAATGGCGATTGGGCTTACATTAAAAGAGCTCACCATTATTTATCGTGTTCAATTTCCGGTAATGCGGCAATACGAAGCTGATACTTGGTATGACCAATACGGACGGATTGTCTTTACCTCAAGTAAAGGATTGAGCGGAGTCGGACTTGACCGTAAATATAACAAGAAAAACGATTTCAATATCAGTGTGATATACGGGATTTTTGTTGAAGGTAGTGAGCAAATCTCAAAGTTAAAAGCGGGCACTGAAGACAATCCATGGAATGAAGAAAACGGTCAAATAGGTTGGGAAGACATCAAAGATCTCAAATCCGGCATAGTCACTAAAACCTATATGGATGACACCGTCCCTGATGGCCCAGTCGAGCGTACCATAGAATATCACGCACCATTTGACCGCTGCGACCGTGAAGAAGATTACAAAACCGTATGGGCAGAATTCGAGCGCCGGTTTAGCGAGAATAAGGAGTAGTTGTACTGATGGATCAGAGAGTTTTCTCGGCAAAAAGCCAAATTGAACAGTTTAAAAAAGATAAATATCACTTTGACCCGGAAACTGGGCGATGCCTGTTGCCGGAGGATGCAAAGTCTGATTACGACAATGCATTAAAGATACTGTCTGAACAGCTATATACCAAAGATATCCATTTCATTTTTGAGCTGATTCAAAATGCGGAAGATAACCACTATCCACAAAATTCAACACCTACATTGAGTTTTGAGTTACTAGCCCACGACCCGACAAACACTGCTGATTGCAAAGGGTGTTTAGTAGTGCGTAATAATGAATTGGGTTTTGAGTTGAGCAACATCAGGGCCATTTCGTCTATTGGTAAATCGACAAAAGCTAATCAGAAAGACGCAGGCTATATTGGTGAAAAAGGGATAGGCTTCAAATCGGTTTTTGTTGTATCGCCAGCGCCACATATCATTTCAAACGGATTTCAAATTAAGTTTCTAAAAGACGACCCAAAAACTGGGTTGGGGTATATTGTACCGTATTGGTTAGATAGCAATTTTAGTGAGTATTCAAAAGAGACAGGCACTACCTTATTGCTCCCCTTACAAGATCGTCAGGGGAATCAAGACAGCATGTTTGAAAAAGTGCAGAACGAGTTGGGTAAGCTGTCAGCTGAATTAGTCTTGTTTCTTCGCAAGCTTAAAAAAGTGTCTATCAAAACACCAAACTACTTCGCAGATTACCAATTAAATAAAGATGGTGATTATGTTGAACTAAAGGTTAAATCTTCATCGGGGGAAAGCCACTCCAAGTATCTACTGAAATCACAAAGAGTTGCAGTTCCAGAAGCTTCAAAAAGTAACCTTAGGGAAAATGTTACCAAGCGAGACATTTCGCTGGCATTCCCGGTCGATTTTGAGTTGGAGGAAAGTCCGCTTTATTGTTATCTACCCACGGAATCTGACACTGGTTTACCATTTTTAGTCAACGCTGACTTTATTCTTAATGCTAGTCGCGAAGCGATTCGGCAGGATTTAGCATGGAATAGCTGGATGCGAGAAGAAGTCGCGACTTTCGCTGCATCAACCTTAGGAGACATTTTATCTACTAAAGGTGAGCTTTCGCGTTGGATTTGGGTGCCTGAACAGAGCAGTAGTGCCCAACATCAATATTACTGGCGAATAGTGGCTGAAAAGGTAATAAATGAGCTTACTCGAACTGCTTGTATTCCAACATTGTCGGGTAGATACCTTCTTCCGTCGGAAGTCTTATTACTAGGGCAATCCTTTAAGTTTTTAAAAGACTGGCCAATGACAATTCTCGAGCGGTTATCAAAGCATCTTGCTTATGATGAATACGGGAATATATCAAAAATAAGCCAAAAGATTGGCTTGCAAAGGTTTGAGAAGCAACATTTTCTTGAGCTTATTCAAGCTCTGCAAACAGACGACGTACTTACAGATGAACAACTTATTGGTGCTTTGGTCGAGATTACTAGTGTTACTACAGGTGGCTATTCCCGTGGATATACACAATATAAATACCGCGATAATACCGAGGCTTTGAGAACTTGCCTGATATTTAAGTGCGATTCAGGTTTGCAATGCGCTAAATACAAAAATCTTTACCTTCCAAGCTCTGAAAGCCATGAAGTACCTATTTTATTTAATGCTAAAGGAGAATCGACCAAACCCAATTATATTGATCGAGGTTTTTATTCACTGATCCCTGAGCCCGTGAAAACGGGGATTCGTAACTTATTCGATGTGGATGAAGTGCATGCAATTAGTTATCTTGAACAATCTGTTTATGCCTTTTTAGCGGAAAATAAAACAGCCTGTTTGCCTGAGTCGTTGGAGGCAGTAAGTAAGTATCTGATTAGCAATATTGAGGATTTACCCGAAGAAACGGTTGAGCAGCTAAGTGAGGTATTGCCCTTTAAAAGTACATCAGGAAAATGGATTTTTCCAAAAAATCATACTCGGTATGTGGCACCTAGTTCATTATTTGATGCTCCCAATTGGAAACTAATTTATCAATCCAAAGACGAGTTCCAGCATATCGTTGAATTACATGAAGATTACTTGAACTGGGAAGATGAAGACCTTGCTCAGATATTTTTAGAGTCATTCCAAATTGATGAATTTGTCCGTCCTTTTGAAATACCAGTCCAAGGTGGCTCAGAAGTGTCTGCGAGACCTAAAATTTTCATAAATGGAGATTACTGGAAAACCGAGAGCAATCGACTAGCCGCTTATAAATGGCTATACAGGGTTTATGAAAACGATGAGAAAGTCGTATCAGAATACAGTAATGAAGCAGAACTTGGATATTTTTTACTAAACCATCGTTGGCTTTTAAGTACCAATGACGGTTTCGTCAAACCATCACCATTACTGCATTGCTTTTCTGAGTCAGAGCGAAGCATTTTTGGTAATTCATTAAACTACTTAAAAGACAGTTTCACTAAGGTATTTGCTAAAAAACTCGGCCTTGTCACTGAACCCACACCAAAAGGCTTTATGGATCAAATTAAAGCCAGCAAAGAGACGGGTCACTTTGATAAAACGTTTTTAATCTCAGCATATGAATCATTATCAAACTGGAAAGACCCGGGTGAAGCAGAGCGTATTAAACGCAGGTTGACTCAAGAGCAACTTATTTATTTACCCGAGCCTAAAAATGAATGGATTTCGCCACAACAAGCTACTTGGGAGGATAAATCTGATTTAGGGATCAGTTTTGTTGGGTTGTCCGGTTATATTCCTGAAAGGTTAAGGTACTACTTTGTTGATGTTCTAGGCGTTAAGGGATATCACGGCCTAGCATCCTATTTGGCGGCATACGAAGAAGTTAGTGCGTTAAACGAAAAGCTATCAAATAAAAATTTACTGCGACTTAATACTATCATCAGACAACTAATGCATATGATGCGAAGTATTGATTTTAGTGCGGATGCCGTTTGGAATAGTTTTAAAGCGCAATGCAAAATTAGCTCAGATCAAGGTGTGTGGTTGGAGCCGGATAAGGGCATATTTGTTGCTGATGATGGTAAGACAAAAGAACTATTTGCTGATGATCCATCAGTGTATTTCACGTGGTCGAATGCAACAGAGTTTTACAATTTTTTCGAGCAAATCGGGGTTAGAAAGGCCTCTGAGTTCATTGATGTGCAGATTGGTCATATCTTAAACGGAAAAGTGATCGGTGATCCTCAAATCGCAATACCCGCAAAAAAGGCTATTTGTTACTACATTGCAGACCATTTCAGCCATGATGATGAACTTGCGGATAAATTATGCACGTTTTTTCATTCAACAGAACAGTTCTGTGAGCAACTAACTGTTAAATACACATTGGCCGCTAAACACTACGTTGAAGTGACAACCGAATTGGGATTTTATGATGCTGTTGGTGGTTCTTTAATACTGGTGGAAAAGCACGAGATTGCTGACATTAAAGACGAATTAGCTTTAAGTATTGCTCGAACGTTTTTTGGCAAAAAGGCAGCTCAACACGAGAAATATCTTCGTGTATTTATTGATATTGAATCCGAAAATCGCTTAGCAAGTGTCTTGAAAAAAGAGGGGTTAGAGCTTGATGCTGAAAAGAGGGAACGTTTGGAGGCTATTTTTGACTCATCGAAACTAGCCGATGGGGTAATTGTAACGGAAGATAATGATGAAGTAGTTCAGTCGAGTGATAACGGCGAAAAAGTACATTCATCTGAAGAATTCTATGATCAGCAAGTGGAATCGGACCCAGTAGCGACTGGAAGTGAATATCTTGATGAAGAATGCCATGATTCAATAGAGAATGATGACACATGTGTTGTTGAGATAATTGAATACTCTTCAGATGAATTTGATGATGAAGACGCAGTCCCCATTTCAACGATTCCTGCTACAGACAATTCTGATAACCCAACCAAAATTGATGATGCTGAGTTGTTTGATGAGTTCGAGTACGAGGATTCATCCTTCAATTCGGGACGAATAGATTCGGCACAGCCACACGTACCCTCAGTATCTACAGGTCAAACGTTACTATCCAACAATGGTAGTGGCGAGACTCCGAAACGTGAGGTTTTATCGCTTAAGCCGAAAAGAGAATCTAGCAGACAGTCAAAAACACACGACGAAAATGGCAAATACGGTCCTTCTAGTAGGAGTGCTTCGAATTCACCTCGAACAAGCGCATCACCAGTCGGCTATCGGCTGTTTAGCTATGTTGAAAGCGAAGAAACCCATGATCGTTCAGACAAAGTAGAACGAGATGATATTAACTTTGGTAATAAAGCCGAGTTATATGTAAAGCAATGGTTGGATGAACAAGGCTTCAAAAATATTGAATTACTTGGCGGGGTAAACAAAGGATTTGATATCCAAGCAGCCGATCCCTCTACCGGTGAATTAGTGTTTGTTGAGGTAAAAGGTCAGCGCGGGGCTTGGAATAGAACAGGCGTTGCTTTGTCCAAATCTCAAATGGAAAAGTGTTTAGAAGAAGGCGACAGTTATTGGTTAGTGGTTGTAGAAAACTTACTTTCACATCCGAAACTTCATAAGTTTGTTAACCCTGCACGTTTGATTGATCGATATTACTTCGATGCTAATTGGGCGAAAGTTGCAAGTCTTTTGACAACAGTAGCGTCCAAAGAAATTGATTTGGATGATCTGTTTTTCGATGAGGTAACAAAAAGCCTCTACCAAAAATTCCAGCGGCATCAACTAGCAATGCCGGAAGTGGGCTTTGAAATTTCAAATAGCCAGTTTGAGGTTATAGCTGAACTTGAGTTTGCATGGCCTGAATTACAGATCGGCGTCATTCTGGAAGAGCCAGAAGAACAAATTGATGGTTGGACCTTATATAGTGTGGAAGAAGTCGAAGCTGATATCAGCATCCTCATTCAAAAGATATCAGTAGCTAAGGAAGGTTAAATTAGATGTTACCTAGTATTGTTAGCCGCCAAACCGAGCAAGCGATTCGTGCATTTTTACTGCACTCGTTTGAAATGAGTTCACCTCTGTTTTCCAGAACAAATCCATTTGGGGTTAACACTAATGTGATGGAAGATTTTTTGGAGGGAAAAGATAACCTCTCCAAAGGTCCATACATTTCAATGAGCTTACCCTTTAGACAGAGTCATTTACCTAGGGATTACTTTAAAAACCTATACCTGCCATTTATACCCTATCAGCATCAAGCTAATGCATATGAGCGCCTGACTGCTGCAAAGCCTTTATCGACACTTGTTGCAACAGGCACGGGCTCTGGTAAAACCGAATGCTTTATGAATCCGGTATTAGATTATTGCGCTTCGATCAAAGACAAAGGCATCAAAGCGATAATTATTTACCCCATGAATGCCTTGGCTACAGACCAAGCAAAACGATTCGCTAAAGCCATTTCGTCAAACGACGGTCTTAAGAACAAGGTCACGGTAGGTTTGTTTGTTGGTCAGGAAGACAGTGAAAAAAGCAAAGTCATGGGGCCTGATAAGGTCATTACTTGTAAGGATACATTACGGGAAAGCCCGCCTGACATTTTGATGACAAATTACAAAATGCTGGATTTTTTGCTGCTCAGACCTAAAGACCAAGTTATCTGGAAGCACAATAAACCAGATAGTTTGCAATTTTTGATCGTTGATGAATTACATACCTTTGATGGTGCGCAAGGGACGGATTTGTCTTGCCTTATTCGACGTTTGAAACATCGTTTAAGCGTTCCAAAAGATTACCTGACCTGTATTGGCACCTCTGCAACCATTGGTGACAATTACGACGAGTTAATCGATTATGCCAAGGATATATTCGACTCTGATTTTGAATTGTCATCAGTTATTGCCGAAGACCGATACAGTGCAAAAGAATACTTATCCAAATATTCACTAGAATATTTTTCCTCACCAGACGAACAGGATGTTCCGAAATTTGAGGATTACGAGAGTCCTACGGACTACTTGAATGCGGCGATATTGGCGTGGTTTAAAAATGACCAGTTGTTGGTGACTCAACCACTTGATACAGATCTTGGCATTGAGCAACGGATTCAACTGGGTAATGCAATTAAAACGCATCGTTTTTTCCATCGATTGTTGGATAAACTTAATGGAGCGATCTCGTCTATTGAATCTTTGAGTCAGGATTTATTCGGATCTTCTGGAAGCGAAATAGAGCATCGCATTAATAGTATTGAGAGTTTTTGTGCTCTGGTTTCTTTAGCAAAAGAGCCGGTTCTTGAAGACGAGCAAGCAATTGCGATTAGAACAGCCCAAGGCAAACTGAAGCCAATCTTACCGTTACTGCAAGTAAGATATCAACTTTGGCTTCGAGAACTACGCAGGATGGTTGCCAGTGTTAAAGCTGTTCCAAAGCTGACATATAGTGATGACCTGACACAAATTGACTCTGATCTTAAATACTTACCGGTAATGCATTGTCGGGATTGTCACAATACCGGTTGGGGCGGAGTACTAGGAAACTCAGAGTCTCATATTAATGATGATTTAGCGCTGTTTTATCAGCTCTATTTTGATAAAAGACCAGAAGCGAACCTGATATTTCCGGTCAAAAAGTTTGATGATAAGTTAGCCAAGACAGGACGCTATCATAAATTATGTTCTCACTGTTTAAAGCTCAATAGCTTTGATTCTAGTGCATCTCAATGCTCAAGTTGTGGGAACGACGAGCTGTTGCTGGTCTACATGCCAGATGACACCAAACGCCGAAATTTAGCTGATGGCGGCTCAGTATTGGTGGCAAATCATGACTGTCCGTTTTGCAATAGTGAGACTGGTCTTAGTGTTTTGGGTAGTCGAGCTGCTAGCTTGATCAGTGTGATGGCGCATCAACTATTTGGTTCACACTTCAACGAAGATAAACAGCTCATCACCTTTAGTGACTCGGTTCAGGACGCTGCGCACCGAGCCGGGTTCTTTACCGCAAGAACATACCCCTTACTCATTCGTAGTCTAGTCGCTAAAGTGATTGAAAGTGAGAAACCAAAAAGTATTTCGGAATTAGCCAATTCAGTACCTAACTATGCGCGAGCTTTATTTGAAGATGATGGTGCATTTGTTGGCACTTTCATTGCGCCAGACATGGAATGGCAGTCTCATTTTAAGGAATTAAAAGAAGCTAATGCGTTACCCAAGAATACAAATTTACCGAAAAATGTGAAATCCAGACTAGCATGGGAAGTTATTAGTGAATTTGGTATCAAAGGTCATTTAGGGCGCTCACTATCCAAATCTAAATTTGCTTCACTCACCTTTAATCGAGACGTGCTAGACCAAGTCGCTACACGAGTTCATGCGACTTTATTGGAGGAAGTGACGGTACTCAGCAATTTGAACATAAATCAGGTAGAACGATTTATTGTTACTTTCTTGCATTTATTGGCAACCAACGGTGGGATCGCGCATTACAGTTTAAAAAGTTATATCACAAATGCAGGGGACACGTACGTTCATAATAAAATTGGTGAAACCCGCCATTACATGCCTAGTTGGGGGAAACGATCCAGAAAACCACGATTTATAAGCGTAAAAAAAGTCTCTAATCACTTTGATTATTTAGCGAAAAAAAGCACTACAAGTTCGATTTATCTAATTTCATTGCTGAAAAATATCTTAGCTGACGATGAAGCTTTTGCGACGAGTTTTTCTGAGCTTATTTTCATCAGAATACTACATCAATTGAAGAAATCAGGGATCTTAGTTGCCAGTGATGTAAATGGCGAAGCTGTATTTGGTTTAAATCCTGATGCCACTCTTGTTACGAGAGAACTGACGAAAGTGCAATGTTCAGACTGTGGTACACCATTAAACGTTGATACTCAGTTAGTTAATTACTGGACAGAAGCACCTTGTTTGGTGCCAAGTTGTAGAGGACGATTTAAGCCTTCAAATTACCAAGAAAAACAATTGAAATGGAGTAACTTTGAATTAGTTCGTATCAATGGTTTTGAACATACGGGCCTTTTGGAACGGGATATAAGAGAGCGTGTCGAAAACTCTTTCATTAAAGGGCGGGACAAATGGGATATCAATTTGTTGTCCGCGACACCTACTTTGGAAATGGGGATAGATATTGGAGATTTATCCAGTGTCGCATTGTGCTCCGTTCCCCCTGCGCAGTCTAATTACCTTCAAAGAATAGGTCGTGCAGGTAGGCGTGACGGAAATGCATTCAATGTTACTTTTAGTGAAGGCAATTCTCACGACCTTTATTATTACCAAGAACCCTTAGATATGATGGCAGGCTCTGTTCAGCCTCCCGGCGTTTTCCTTAAAGCAAATGCTGTATTGGAGCGTCAGCTCACAGCATTTTGTTTTGATTCGTGGGTGAAAACGGGCGTGTCAGAAACCGAAATTCCGTTTAGCGTACGCGATCTGCTTAATTCTGTTGAGGGTAATCACACCCATTTGTTTCCCTACAATTTCTTTGATTTTGTGACAAAGCATCAAGGTCAACTACTAGAAGAGTTCACAATGCTTTTCGACTCAATGGATGAAGATATTCAATCGTCATTGTCTGTCTTTTTACGGGGCAATAATGACGATCATATGTCCCTAAGTGGTCGTATTATTAACCGGATTACACAATTAGTTAATGATAGGAAAGGCCTTAAAAAACGCGTATCGACGATTGATTCTGAATTAAGGAAATTGGAGAAAATTGTTGTTCAAGAAGCTGACCACAATGAAAAAGTTGAATTGTTGAACAACGAAAGAGCGGCCATACGATCACTCATCCGACAAATGAACGGCAAGCAAACCCTTAACTTTTTCACTGATGAAGGTTTGTTACCTAATTACGCATTTCCTGAAGAAGGTGTCACTATTCGGTCTATCTTGTGGCGCAGAAAGGAGCAAGTTGAGTCGCACAAAGATGGTACTAAATTTCAACGAAACACATATGACTACGAACGGCCTGCGGCTTCGGCGCTTTCAGAGTTGGCTCCGGATAATCATTTTTATGCAGGAGGAAATAAGGTTGAGATTGAGCAAGTCGACCTCAGTGTCTCAACGGTTGAAACTTGGCGTGTCTGCAACAATTGTAATTACAGCGAAGATATTTATGTATCTGGCGACACATATAAAACCTGCCCAAAGTGTGACAGCGTAAATTGGAACGATAATGGCCAGCTCACTCAAATGCTTAAGCTTCGTCAGGTTTATGCGCGAACCAACGAACGAGACGCAAAGATAAGTGATGATGCTGACAACAGGGAACCTAAGTTCTACAAACGGCAAATGCTTGTCAGTTATGATGATACGGATGTTCACTCTGCCTATAAAATTGATAACGAAGAAGTGGTATTCGGGTTTGATTTTGTTAAAAAAATCAATATTAAAGATATCAATTTTGGTGTTCCCGATAATCAAGCCGAGCAAAGTTCGATTGCAGGTGATGAAGACTATCGAACGGGGTTTAAGGTTTGCAACAAATGTGGGATGGTCAAGACAAAGAAGAGCAGAAGCTTTAAGCATGATTTGACCTGTGCCTACAATAAAAATCCTGAAACTGCGTTAGATGAGCAAAACTTCATCGATTGCTTATACCTTTATCGTGAGTTGACTTCTGAAGCAGTGCGAATTTTATTGCCGGTTTCAAGCTATTCCATTAATTCCGCCAATGAAGCGACCTTTGCAGCAGCAATACACCTTGGAATTAAGCTTTATTTCAAGGGAAGTATCGACCATATCAAAAGTACTATTTACAGCGAACCAGTGAACGCTGGAGAGGGGCGACGCTATTACTTGGTCATTTATGACACCGTACCGGGTGGAACAGGGTACTTAAAATCACTAATGGATGCTCCGGAAAATCTTTTGAACCTAATAGAAAAGTCGTTCCTAAAACTGGATTCGTGTTCATGCAATCAAGATCCAAGTAAAGATGGTTGTTATAAATGCATTTATGCCTATCGTGATCGTCAGCGTATGCCGAAAATTTCAAGAGATTTGGCAAAGTCGCTTTTTCAAAAGATATTGGAAAGGCGAAATGAACTTGTTGAGATCGATACATTAAAGCAAGTAAATCCAAACTCGTTACTGGATAGCGAACTTGAGCATAAGTTTATTGACACTCTAAAAGCCTCGGGAAGACCGTGGAAAGTGAACAACGCCATCGTAAATGGAAAGAATGGTTATGTGTTGACTGTTGGACGAAATGAACAGATCACTCAGGCGTGGAAAATCGAACCACAAGTTGATTTAAACTGTGCAATGGGTGTCGAAATGGCTTGTCGGCCCGATTTTGTTTTCTGGCCAGTTAAAAACCAAGAGCATATTTTACCTATAGCGGTATTTCTCGATGGATATGAGTTTCACTGTGACAAGGTAGGAGAGGATACTGCAAAACGAAATGCTATTAGAGAATCAGGTAAATTTCTTGTCTGGACGTTGTATTGGGATGATTTGGAAAAATTAGATACAGCCCATTTAAAAGAATATTTTGAGCTGTTCCAAAATAACAAGCTACGCAATATGTTTGGTAATGCTGAACGGCAATTGACAGGTAAAAATTATAATCAATGGAATGCAGTGATAAACAAGCGAAACAGTTTTCACTTGCTTTCAGACTTGTTGGCAGATCCCGTCACTTCCTCAGCACAACTGATGCATGCGGCATCAGTCCATGCATTTTGTTGGCTAAATCCGATCAAAGGTATCAGCAGTAAAAATCCAGAGATAGTGCAGAAGTTGGAATTTGAACTAAAAGAGAATGCACCGTTTTATCGTATCGAAGAGTTTTTACAAGAAGAAAATTTTTGGTTCGGCGGATTAATGGATTGTCTTGATAGCTCTGAACAACTTGTTGAATTAACTATTGCTCTACCTCTAATTAAGTTCACGCAAGCAAAGTTTAATCAGAGTCAGGCCGATTGCAGCTTTCTAATGAAAGCAATGAAGATCCACGTTTGTATTAATGATAATCAGCATGACGACGTGCACTTCAAATCATCACTAATCGGGTATTGGAAGCTTTATAACACTTTGCAACTTTTGGATGATATTTCCTTCTGCTCAAAGAGTATGGTTGACGTTGATAACACCAAAAATGATGTGCCTGAAAACAACGTTACAAATGGTGTTTCTCATGAATGGGAAAGTATCATCGCGGAAACTGTTATTTCCGGTAATGTTGAGCTGTTAAGCTCACTGGGAGACGTGATACCGGAAGTAGGCTACGAACTTGTAATAGATAACGAAGTTGTTGGTATGGCTGAATTGGCATGGGCCACTCAAAAAGTTGCGTTGTTTACAGAAGATGAAAGTGACGATGCAAATCTGTTTGAAGAGCAGGGCTGGTATTGCCTAAGTACCCCAATTAATACCGCTTTGATAGAAGAACTTAAAGAAAAACTGGGAGTTTGATATGGATGTTCAAGTAGCGATTTCGCAAGATTTTCTAACGGCAATTTTGCGATTACCAAGAGCTCAGCAAAAAAAGGTCAATCAGTTTGTCAGTAAATTTCGAAGTGACCCCCTAAGTCCGGGAATCAACTACGAGAAAATCAATGATGCGGCCAACAGTGATATGCGCTCAGTAAGAATTGATCAAGCGTATCGGGGCATCGTTTTAAAACCTAACCAAGGCAATGTTTATATTCTTTTGTGGGTTGATCATCACGACGAAGCGTACGCTTGGGCTCGACGTCATCAGTGCAAAATTCATCCTAAAACAGGTGCTATTCAGTTATATGCATCTGAAATCAACGAAGTGGAACCTTCCGTAGAGCAAACTAATACTCCGAACAAAGACGTTTCTTCAGTTGGATTGTTTGAAAAATACACAAAACAGCAATTGATCGAACTAGGCCTCCCAGAAGAATTTGCCGATCAAATAGTTGCGATGCCGGATATGGCTACTTTCGAAACATACCAAGATAAACTTCCTAATGATGCATTTGAAGCCATGTATTTTCTGGCCGAGGGTATTCCTTACGAAGAAGTACTGGAAGATTATCGTAACAATTCTGTCGATGATGTTGATACGGAAGACTTTGCTGCTGCTTTGATAAGGGAAGGCTCAAAAAGACGTTTTGTGGTTGTCGATGATGAAGCGCTAGAGCAAATGCTGGATGCGCCGTTAGAAAAGTGGCGTGTATTCCTCCATCCTTCACAGCGCAAAATTGTTGAGCGTGATTGGAATGGTCCTGTACGTGTATTGGGAGGGGCAGGAACAGGAAAAACTGTAGCTGCAATCCATAGAGCTAAATGGTTAGCTGCGTCATTAGATGGTGTGCCCAACAAGAAGGTGTTGTTTACCACTTTCACTAAAAACTTGGCCAGTGATATTCGAGAACATTTAGAACAAATCTGTAGCCACACGGAGTTGTCATCAATTGAAACGGTCAATATTGATTCATGGGTGCATCAATTTTTAAAACGTAATAACTATAACTACGACATAGTTTACCCGGGTGATAGTAACCCTAAACGTGTGAATAGCTGGAAACGGGCATTGGACAATAAGTCACCTGAACTCGACCTTTCTGATCATTTTTATGAGGAAGAATGGAAACTAGTTATTCAGGAACAAAGTATCACCGACAAGGCTGAATACATCAGAGCAAGAAGAAACGGACGAGGAACGCGATTAAATCGCAAGGAGAGATTGCTCGCTTGGACTGTATTTGAAGAATACTTACTTCAGCTAAATCACAACAAAATAAAGGAAATGCCTGATGCAATGAGGGACTGTATTGCTCTGATTGACGCTAAAAATATCAAGCCTATGTATGAGTCAGTTATTGTCGATGAGGGGCAGGACATGGGTACGCAGGCTTATGAGCTGATTAGGCGTATCGTACAGGAGGGCAAAAATGACATATTTATCGTGGGTGATGGTCACCAACGAATTTATCGAAATAAAGTTGTTCTTGGTCGTTGTGGAATAAGCATTTTAGGGCGCAGTAGAAAGTTACGGGTTAACTATAGAACCACGGAAGAGACCAAAAAATTAGCGGTGTCAGTGCTCAACAACGTTCATGTTGACGATTTGGATGATGGTGAGGATACGAGCAAAGGTTACATTTCCCTTATGCACGGGGAAATGCCAGAGATCATCACAACAAATAGTTTCAGTGATGAAGCAGACGCAGTAATCGAGCGAATTGAACAATTGGAAGCGGCAGGTGCGAAACTTCAAGATATTTGTTTAGTTGCCAGAACGAAGTCGATTCGTGATGCATTTGGTCAGGAACTATCCAAAGCAGGTATTACGACATATGAAGTGATGGCAAATGGAGTAGATAATAGACACCGTGAAGGCGTAAGAATTGCCACCATGCACAGGGTAAAAGGCTTGGAATTCCAGAACGTGTTTATTGTTGGCTGTAATCAACAGACAATACCACTGCAAAACTTTAGGTCAGATGACCCCGTTGAATTGCGCGAACACGAGTTATCTGAAAGGGCATTATTGCATGTAGCCATGACCCGTGCGATGAGAAGTTTGACGATATCCTGTCAAGGACAGTTAACCAGATTTATCAGGCGATAAGGCACAGAAGAATATCTGTAGACACGCCTCGCCTCACGATTTAGGTACTGCTTATCGTCCAGTAAGACATGCTCAGCGCTTTAAAAAGCATCAAAAACTAGCTGATCTTAGGCACAAAAAAACCGACTCTAAAGTCGGTTTTAATAAGCAAAAATATTTTGCAAAGATTGGTGCCTGGGGTCGGACTCGAACCGACACAATGTTGCCATCGGCGGATTTTGAATTAAAGACAAACAGTCCAATTAGTCATCAGTGCAATATGCGAGACACAAAAAAACCGACACAAAGGTCGGTTTTGAAAGCTAAAATTCCTTGCAAAGAATGGTGCCTGGGGTCGGACTCGAACCGACACAATGTTGCCATCGGCGGATTTTGAATCCGCTGCGTCTACCAATTTCGCCACCCAGGCTTTGGGTTTGGCTGAAGTGCAAGGTCTGAAAACTTTGCAAATCTTTGCAAGCAATTTTTAGCTTGTTTTAGTCAAAAGGTGCTTACCTTTCAATGACTTGCCTTAATTTTATTGTTAGGCGCTTTGCATTTTGAATCCGCTGCGTCTACCAATTTCGCCACCCAGGCAAGGGAGGTCTTTTAAACAGTTTGGCTTTTCAACATTTAAGAGCGCTTAGCACTCTCGCTGCGGTCGCTTTCGACTTCCTGTCTCTCGCGACACTCGTGCATCCTGCACGTCGTCTACCAATCTGGCCTCTCAGTTAAGGGAGGTCTTAGTTCTGATATTGATGCCAAGGGCTTGGCTATCAGAGTGGCAGGCATTATAGCGACTGGCTTTGGTCATGCAAGTACTTTGTGTGCAACAGCGTCACAAATGCTTAATAAACAATCACCTCAGTGTATTATGCTAAGAAAGCGATAGCCATAGGGGGCCTTTGCAGTTTGATAGACGGCAAAAAATTAAGAGCACCGCTCAAGCAAACCGCTATTTACTGAAAAGGTAGCGAGCCACGCCCCCTTAATAGGGCTCAAGACCAGAGCTTAAGAGAGTTGAATTTTATACAAGCCTTCCGCATCATGTGAATAATTAACAACCTAACTAGGCAATTTGGTTAATTACCCACTTGCTCAGCATTGTGACTGCTGGCCGCAGAAGTGCCAGGGTAATTTGTCACTGCCGCCGATGGATACAGAGAATGACTTACCGCGCTTCTTTTTGCACTATGGCGTTATTGCTACCACTAATGGCTTGCGCACAGGACAGCACCCAACCAGACAGTACCGATTACATCACTGAAGGCGTTTTCACCAAAGGCGTTGAAGGCCCAGTAGTGGATGCCAAAGGTGTACTTTATGCAGTAAATTTTGCTGAGCAGGGCACCATCGGCCGGATAACAGACAAAGACCAGGCCGACTTATTGATCAAACTACCAGGCGACTCTATTGGTAACGGTTTACGTTTCAACAGCCGTGGACAACTGCTGGTTGCCGACTACGTAAACCACAATGTGCTAGCCGTTGATATGCAAAGCGGTGATGTTAGCGTTTTTGCCCACGAACCAGCCATGAACCAGCCCAATGATATCGCAATTAGTGCGAGTGATACGGTCTACGCCAGTGACCCTAACTGGTCAAAAAGCACAGGCCAGCTGTGGATGATTACCGCGGATGGTAAGGTGCAGCTAGTAGAAGCGGATATGGGCACCACCAACGGTGTGGAAGTCAGCCCCGACGAGCAGTTCTTATATGTAAATGAATCTGTGCAGCGCAAAGTATGGCGTTATGAACTGGACGCCACTGGAAAGCCGGTCAATAAAAGCCTGTTTTATCAATTCAGTGACCATGGCATGGACGGCATGCGCACCGATACCCAGGGAAATCTATATATAGCACGTTACGGCGCGGGTACAGTAGCGGTGTTATCTCCCAAAGGGGAATTAGTTCGGGAGTATCGCCTAAAGGGGCAGCATCCAACTAACGTGGCATTTGGTGGCAGCGATGGCAAAACCTTATATGTCACGATGCAGCAACGGGGCGCAATTGAAACTTTGCAAGTAGAGCACCCAGGCCGTGCCTACATGCTGCGCGAGCAGGCGAAAGATCAGCCCTATCCTTAACTAGCCATGGGGCCGAATGGCCCTCCCCGGCTACCCCATCAGCTTCAGTGCTGGTAGACTCCGCACTGATTTGACTAGCCGGGTTTCCTTATGACCGAACAAGCCGCTTTTCCCCGCGCCGGATTCTTACGCCGTCTGGCCGCCATGATCTACGATGCCTTAGTCGCCCTGGCGGTTTTTATGGTAGCGGGCATTCTAATCACCGTACTGCTGATTATTCTGTTAGAAAATGGGGTACTGGATAAGCAAGGCTATCAACACAGTATGGAAGTCATCGGCCATTCCAATGTGTTTTCGGGGATTATTTTCGGCTGGTCTGCATTATGGACCTTGGGATTCTTTCTGTGGTTTTGGCGTAATGGGGGGCAAACCATAGGTATGCGCGCCTGGCGGCTACGATTGTTCAGTACCAACGAACAACCCATGGGTTACGGCAGAGCACTGTTAAGACTCATTTGCTCGCTAGGCGGGCTGGGCACCCTGCTGGTACTGGTGGATATCAAACACAAACTGTCACTGCAGGACAGGCTGGCCCACACGGAAATGCTGGTTCTGAGCAAGGATGCCAATCACCACAAGGCCTGGAAAAACATCTGAGCCTGTTATTTACAGGCATTTTGTTTCTGGTCAAAACTTCATCAATCTCAGTCGCTTATGCTAACCTTGCTGATAAACACAAGGGAGCTCAAAATGAAAGCACTGATACCATTTGCTGTCGTCCTGACACTGGCTGGCTGCGACAAGGGCGCCGACTCACCTCGAGGTTTTAGCCTGCCCGAGGGGAACCCTAGCAAAGGTGAACAGGTATTTATGAAGTACCAATGCCTGGCTTGCCACAGCCTCAAAGGCTACAACACCGATAACATAGAACCTGAACTGGCCAACAGGGTATTATTGGGCGGCAATGTCAGTCAGATTAAGACCTATGCCGAGTTGGTTACCTCAGTGATCAACCCTTCGCATAAAATTGCGCAGAACTACATACCTTCAGAGGTATCTGATGATCAGGGCCATTCCAAAATGCGGAATTACAACGACGCCATGACGGTGAGTGAATTGGTGGACTTGGTTGCATTTTTACAACCCCAGTATCAGTTGGTGCCCTTCAAACGCACGGACTACCCTATCTATCTTCCCTGAGAACGGCTAAGGCATGCCTACACATGCCTTAACGATTTAGCGCCGCAGTAAATGCGCGGCAAGAAAGGCAAACAGCAGGCTGGGCAGTAGCGCCCCGACGGCGGCCGGCAGTTGATATACCAGGCTAAGGGGGCCGAAGACCTCGTTGGCAATAAAGAAGCCAAAACCGGTTAATACCCCCATAATCACCCGCGCGCCCATGGTCACGCTACGCAGCGGCCCGAAGATAAAGGACAGGGCCACCAGCAACATCACACCAACAGTTACCGGCTGGATGATTTTACGCCACAGAGCCAATTCATAACGGCTGGCATCCTGGCTGTTATTTTCCAAATACGTCACATAATCAATCAAACCGCTTACTGACAACGCTTCGGGCTTAATCTTGACCACTTCCAGCTTATCCGGCGTCAGGCTAGACTCCCATTTGCCTTGCTTGTCCTGCCGTTTGGTCACTCTGCTGTCAGAAAAGTCCGTGGTAGTGACCTTGTTCAAGCGCCAGCTTTGGCCAACAAAGTTGGCCTGTGCCGCGTGAACAATACGGGACAAGTGCAACTGTTCATCAAATTCGTAAATGCTCACATCCAGGAGCTGGTCTTTATTCACCACCTCACCAATACTGACAAAGTTTCGTCCGTCCTTGGCCCATTCCAGGCGCTCGGACGAAAACAGGCTGCCACCGGAAATCGCTTGTGTTCGAATAGCCTTGGCATGCGCCTCGGTAGCCGGTGCCACCCACTCGCCAAGCGCCATCACAAACACCACCATTAACAGGGCTGATTTCATCGCCGAGGCAATAATGTTCCAGCGGCTCATGCCCGCCGCCTGCATCACCACTAACTCACTGTTGCTGGCCAACATCCCCATGCCTATCAGACCCCCAATCAGGGTTGCCATGGGAAAGAACTGTTCAATCTCGCGCGGCACGCTCAACAGCACATAGATACCGGCTACCATCATGTCGTAATTGCCGCGATCCAGATATTTAAGCTGCTCAACAAATTTTATCAGGCTGGAAAGCCCCACTAACACCAGCAAGGTAATAAAGATGGTACTGATAAGTGTTCGGGCCAGATAAAGATCCAGGGTTTTAATCATGCTGGCCTCCCCTGACCTTTAAACCTGGCGCGTAATTTCACCCCGAAAGAACGACCACGGACAATCAGTAGTGCGCCGATAAATAAAATCACGGCATGCACCCACCATAGTCCCAGCCCAGGAGGCACCTTGCCATTTTCCAGCACCTTGCGGCCGGCCATCAACAACAGGTAATAGCCCAGATACAACAGCAAGGCCGGAAAGATTCGGCCAAAGCGCCCCTGCCGTGGATTCACTGCACTTAAGGGCACTGCAATTAACACCAAAAAAGGTAATGACAACGGAATCGCCAGGCGCCACTGCATTTCAGCAATGGCGTCTAATTCCTTGTCACCCCATAACTGACTGGTGGGGTAAGCTGCCAGCTTGCGAGCCTTGTGTTCTGGCGTGCGCTCGGCAATTTGTACCTGGTATTCATCAAATTTCACCACGTGATAATCCAACTTTTCCCGCTCGCCTTCATACTGAACGCCGCCACGTAAAACTAACTTCTCGGAACCATCAGGCGCCTGCTGCACAGAACCGTTATTGGCATAAATCACCCTGAAGGCATTTTCCCCCTTGGTGGCATCCTGCTGAGCAAGAAAGATGCGCTCAAGCTGGTTATCACCCGAGCCAATATCGTGCACAAAAATCACCGCCTTCTGATTGGCGGTTTGCTGGAATCGTCCTGGGATCAAACTGGTTAGCCCCGATTCAGCACTGATTTTTTCCTCGAGCTGATACTCCACTTCCATTGACAGCGGGGCCAGCCACAACGTCAGCGCGCCCGATACTGCGGCCACCAAGACAGCTAATACCAACATCACTCGGGTGACATACCATTCGCTGATGCCACAGGCACGCATCACAGCCATTTCGTTATCTACATAGAAACGACCATGCGCCAGCATAATGCCAAGGAATAAGCTAAGGGGTAGAATTAATGACGCCAGCACCGGCATATTCAGAGCCAAAAAGCCCAATACCAGTCCAGCAGGAATATCACCATCGGTGGCTTCAGCCAGCACACGGACAAATTTCTGGATTACGAAAATAGCCATCAACACCAGAAAAACCGCGACCTGGGACTTGAATGTTTCTTTGAGTAAGTAGCGAAAAATCAACACGTCCGGTCCAATAGAAAAGCGGGATTTTTAGTGGAATGCTGTAAATTTTTAAGTAAACTTAATGTTTTCACAAGTTTAATTTGCGATTCCGGCCTTTTTTAGCGGTTTTGGCAACGGGATAACTAAAAAATTCCCTGTCATATCAAGTTGCCCGGCAGCATCCTTATTTTCATGCTGGCACAGACATCGACGAAAAGGCTAACGCACCAGATGGTTGAACACCAGAGTTAATGGGGTGAAGGATGGAATTTAGTGTAAAAAGTGGCAGTCCGGAAAAACAGCGCAGCGCCTGTATTGTGGTGGGTGTATTTGAACCCCGCAGACTAAGCTCGGTTGCCGAACAACTGGATGAAATCAGTGGCGGTTATATCAGTAATCTGCTGCGCCGGGGCGATCTGGAAGGCAAAGCCGGGCAAATGTTGCTACTGCACCATGTACCAAACATTCTTAGTGAAAGAGTGTTGTTGGTTGGCTGCGGTAAAGAACGTGAGCTGGATGAGCGCCAATATAAGCAAATTATTGCCCGCACCATCAGCACCCTGAATGAAACCGGCTCTATGGAAGCCGTGTGTTTCCTCACCGAGTTACACGTAAAAGGCCGCGATACCTACTGGAAGGTACGGCAGGCAGTGGAAACCACGCAGGATTCGCTGTACAGCTTTACTCAGCTGAAGACCAAAAAAGAAGAGCCGCGCCGTCCACTGCGTAAAATTGTCTTTAACGTACCAACCCGCCGCGAACTGCCGGTAGGTGAGCGTGCCATCAATCATGGCCTGGCTGTCGCTACCGGGGTAAAAATCTGTAAAGACGTGGCCAATATGCCGCCGAATATTTGTAACCCTGTTTATCTGCTGGAGCAGGCCAAGTTGCTTGCCGAGCAGAATACTAAGCTAACGGTGGAAGGTATTGGCGAAGCACAGATGACTGAGCTTGGCATGCATACCTACCTGGCCGTTGGTCGTGGCTCACACAATGAGTCTATGATGACAGTCATGCACTACCAGGGTGGCATTAGTGGCCAAGCCCCTATCGTGCTGGTAGGAAAAGGACTGACCTTCGACTCTGGCGGTATCTCTATTAAGCCAGGCGAAGCCATGGATGAAATGAAGTACGATATGGGTGGCGCAGCCTCCGTATTGGGTGCGATGGCCTCGCTGGCCCAGTTAGACTTACCCATCAACGTTATCGGCGTGCTGGCCGGTTGTGAAAATATGCCCGATGCCAATGCCTATCGTCCTGGTGATATTCTTACCACCATGTCGGGCCAGACCGTTGAAGTGCTGAATACCGATGCCGAAGGTCGTTTAGTGTTGTGTGATGCGCTAACCTATGTGGAACGCTTTAACCCGGACACTGTGGTGGATGTGGCAACCCTGACCGGAGCTTGCGTCATCGCACTGGGCAAACACGCCTCAGGCATTATGAGTAGCCACAACCCACTTGCGCATGAGCTGATCAATGCCTCAGAGCAAAGCAGTGACAGGGCCTGGCGCCTACCGCTGTGGGATGAATACCAAGAACAAATTGAAAGCCCCTTTGCCGACATGTCTAACTTAGGTGGACGCCCGGCCGGAACTATTACAGCCGCTTGCTTCCTGTCCCGTTTTACCAAGAAGTATAATTGGGCGCACATGGATATTGCCGGCACAGCCTGGGTAGGTGGTGGCAAAACCAAAGGCGCCACAGGGCGTCCTGTACCCATGCTGACTCAGTTCCTGATGAACCGCGCCGGCGTGGAAATGGAAGACTGATGCTTTGGCAGAAGTAATCTTCTACCTGCTGGAGCAGGATAAACTCGACAATCAGCCAGCGCCCCTTGCGCTGGCTTGTCAATTAGCGGCCCAGGCTTTTCGCAACAAGCAATCCTGCTTATTGTGGTGCCAGGATCAATCTATGGCCGAAGCGCTGGATGAATTGCTATGGCAGCGCCCAAGCAATGCCTTTATACCGCATAACTTAAGCGGAGAAGGACCGCCTAAAGGCACGCCGGTGGAAATCAGCTGGGTTGGACAACAACCCAACCCTCGTCCCGTGCTGATCAACCTTGCCGAGCTGCTGCCACCGCAGCATCCGCGCGCCCGGCAGATTTATGACTTTGTGCCCGCATCAGAACAACAAAAACCGCAGGCCAGAGAACGATACAAACAATACCGAGGTCAGGGCCACCAGTTGGATACCCGGGCCGCATCAAGTCTAAATGAGAGCTGAGATGGATAAGACTTTTAATCCACAGAACATCGAACAAAGCCGTTACCAACAATGGGAACAGCGCAACTATTTTAAAGCCAGCGGCCAAGGTGAGCCTTACTGTATTTTGTTGCCACCGCCAAATGTGACCGGCAGCCTGCATATGGGTCATGGCTTCCAGCAAACCATTATGGATGCCCTGACTCGTTACCATCGTATGAAAGGTGACAACACCTTATGGCAAACCGGTACCGATCACGCCGGAATCGCCACCCAGATGGTGGTTGAACGCCAGCTGGCTGCCCAGGGTAAAAGCCGTCACGATTTAGGCCGCGACGCCTTTATCGAGAAAATCTGGGAATGGAAAGAACACTCCGGCGGCACTATCACCTCGCAAATGCGTCGCATAGGTGCTTCTTGTGATTGGACTCGTGAAGCATTCACCATGGATGACGACTTGTCCCATGCCGTACAGGAAGTCTTTGTACAACTGCACGAAGAAGGCCTGATTTATCGCGGTAAACGCCTGGTTAACTGGGACCCTGTGCTGCATACCGCGGTATCCGACTTAGAAGTGGTCAGCGAAGAAGAAGCCGGCCATATGTGGCATATGCGCTACGCACTGGCCGATGGCAGCGGCGAGTTGGTGGTTGCCACCACGCGTCCTGAGACCATGCTGGGCGATACCGCCGTGGCTGTGCATCCTGATGACGAACGTTACCAGGCCTTTATTGGCAAGGACATTCGTCTGCCACTATCTGGCCGCTTGATCAAAATCATCGCTGATGACTATGTCGACCCGGAATTTGGCACCGGCTGCGTAAAGATTACCCCAGCCCACGACTTCAATGACTATGAGATTGGCAAGCGCCATAACCTGGAGATGATTAACATCTTCACCAGCGACGCCAAGGTCAATAACAATGCACCAGAAGCCTATCAGGGACTGGACCGCTTCGCGGCCCGTGAAAAAGTGGTACAGGATTTAGATGCGTTAGGTCTGCTGGTCAAGATTGAAGATCATAAGCTTAAAGTACCTCGCGGCGATCGCACCGGCGCGGTTATCGAACCCTATCTGACCGACCAATGGTATGTAGCGGTAGAATCACTGGCAAAACCTGCCATTGATGCGGTGGAGTCGGGTGAAATTCGCTTTATCCCGGAGAACTGGAACAAAACCTACTACCAGTGGATGTACAACATTCAGGATTGGTGTATCTCCCGTCAATTGTGGTGGGGACACCGTATTCCAGCCTGGTATGACGACAAGGAGAATGTCTACGTAGGTCGCAGTGAAGCCGAAGTGCGCGCCAAGCATGGCCTGGCTGACGATGTGGTACTGCGCCAGGACGAAGACGTACTGGATACCTGGTTCTCCTCTGCCCTGTGGCCTTTCGCTACTATGGGTTGGCCAGAAAAGACCCCGGAGCTGGATACCTTTGTGCCCTCTTCCGTGTTGGTTACCGGTTTTGACATCATCTTCTTCTGGGTAGCCAGAATGATCATGATGACCAAGAAATTCACCGGTCGCATTCCGTTTAAGGAAATCTATATTACCGGCCTTATCCGCGACGAGCAGGGCAATAAAATGTCCAAGTCCAAGGGTAACGTGCTGGATCCTATCGACCTGATTGACGGTATCGATCTGGAATCTCTGGTGGCCAAACGCACAGCCGGCATGATGCAGCCACAACTGGCCGAGAAGATTGCCAAACGCACCCGTGCCCAATTCCCGGACGGTATTGCCGCTTACGGTACCGATGCACTGCGTTTCACCTTCACCGCCATGGCGTCCACCAGCCGTGATATCAACTTCGATATGGGCCGGGTAGAAGGCTATCGTAACTTCTGCAACAAGCTTTGGAACGCCTCACGTTTTGTGCTGATGAATACCGAAGAGCAGGATACCGGTGTTAAGGGTGGCGAGCTGGAACTGAGCCTGGCCGATAAGTGGATATGGGCGCGCTTCCAGCAAACCCTGACGGCTTTCGAAGCAGCACTTAAAGATTACCGCTTTGACCTGGCCTCACAGGCTATTTATGAGTTTACCTGGAACCAGTTCTGCGACTGGTATCTGGAGCTGTCCAAGCCTGTACTGAATGCCGACACCAGTAGCGAAGCGCAAAAACGTGGCACCCGCCATACGCTGGTAAACGTGCTGGAAAGCCTACTGCGTTTGATGCACCCCATCATGCCTTTTATTACTGAAGAAATTTGGCAGCGCGTAGCACCACTTTGCAAGGCTGATTATCAGGACAGTGACAGCATTATGCTGCAAGCCTTCCCAGTACAGGACAACAGCCTGATTGATGAGCAAGTACTGAGCGACATCGAATGGGTAAAACAAGTGATTGTTGGTGTACGTAATATCCGTGGTGAAATGGATATCAGCCCCAGTAAGCCACTGTCGGTGTTGTTACGTAACGCAGGTAGCGAAGACAAACGCCGTCTGGCCGATACCGAGCTGCTGCTGAGCAAAATGGCGCGCCTGGAAGACATCACCGTATTACCCGAGGGTGAAAAAGGCCCAGCTTCCGCCACCGCGATAGTGGGTGACATGGAAGTGATGATCCCCATGGCCGGCCTGATTGACAAAGATGCTGAGCTTGCGCGTATAGGTAAAGCGCTTGAAAAACTTCAGGCTGATATGGCCCGTACCCAAGGCAAACTAAGCAATGAGAGCTTTGTCAGTAAGGCACCACCAGCGGTGATTGAAAAAGAGCAGGCCAAATTGGCCGAGTTCCAGACCCAGGTAGATAAACTGCTGGAACAAAAGCAAACCATCGAAAGCCTGTAAACAGCCTAAACAAAACCCTGCCTTGTGCAGGGTTTTTTGTCTTAAGACAAAAAAGAGCATCGCATAGTCGTGCCGATTTCTATCCCATCGTAGTTTCCACCCATCGAAATTCCTCGTCCTGAAAGAATAGAATTGCGCTACTATCGAAGCGGAGAAATACCAATTATAAAAAGGATCAACAGTGAGACTATTACTTTGTATTCTGCTGGCTATCCCTTATAGCCTGCAGGCCTTTGCCGAACAAGATGAGGGCTACCGCAGCCCACCATCCATTATCGCTGACCTGGTGGATGCACCGCGTTCTCCTGGCGTAGCCATTTCCGATGACAGAAAATGGATAGCCTTCCTGAAAAGACCAAGCACACAAACCCTGGCTGAATTAGCCCAGCCGGAAGAAAAACTGGCCGGTTTGAAAATCAACCCAACTATCTTTGCACCAAGCCGGGCCTTGGGCTACCAGGGCATCCAGCTTAAAAGCCTGGATGGCAGTGTAGCTTTAACCCTCAATAACTTACCTCAGGGTAAGATCATGGATGTCAGTTTTGCACCGGACTCGCAAAAACTGGCTTTTGTGCTGGAAGGCGAACAAGGTCTGAACCTGTGGATTTATCACTTAGCCAGCCAACGTCTGCACAAGGCCAGCGAGCGCTTTATCAGTGCCTCACTGCGCGGAGAAAAGTACTTGTGGTTGGATGACTCGTCTGGCGTATATACCAGACTGACGGTTGCCAGTGCCGACCAGCGGCCAAAACAAAGCTTGTCAGCCACCAAGCCAGTAATCCAGACCACCGATGGCAAGAAAGCCGCGGTGCGTACCTATTCTGACTTGCTAAAGTCTCCCTATGACGAAGCCTTATTTGAGTTCTTAACTCGCTCTCAGCTGGCCAGGATTGATCTGGCTGGCAAGGTAACCCTGCTGGGTAAACCGGGCATGATCAGTGAGTTTTCCCCCTCGCCAGATGGCCAGTACCTCTTGGTATCGCAGTTACAAAAACCCTTCTCTTACATGGTGCCCTACAGCCGTTTCCCTAAGCTGATTGAGGTCTGGAATACCAGCGGAGAGATAGTCAAGTCACTGGCCAAGCTGCCATCCGGTGAAACCATCCCCAAAGGTTTTGACTCTGTTCGTGAAGGCCCCCGTGATGTGCACTGGCGTGCCGATGTTGCTGCCACTCTGGTATGGGCAGAAGCCCAGGATGGCGGCAATATGAGTGTCGATGTTCCCCACCATGACGCGCTTTTTAGTCTGGCCGCCCCCTTTAAGGCAGCACCAAGCGAAATGCTGCGCCTGGAACGTCGCTATAGCGGTATTCAATGGGGTAATCAGGGACTAGCCGTGGTTAGCGAATGGCGTTTTGCCGATCGCACCTTGCGCAGTTGGAAATTCCAGCCTGCCAATCCACAAGCCGACTGGGTCTTGTTCCAGGAGCGCTCCTATAACGACAGATACAAAGATCCCGGTAACTTTGTTCGCCAGCGCAACCAGTATGGCGAGTCAGTGATCAAAATAGACAATGGCAGTCAGGTCTATTTAACCGGTCGGGGCGCCTCCCCCAAGGGCAATATCCCCTTCCTGGAACGCTATGACTTCAGCAACAACAGTAAAGAGCGCCTCTGGCAATCAGAAGCTCCCTACTACGAGCAAGTGATGCTGGTACTGGACGATAAGGTCACAAAATTACTGACCTTGCGTGAATCTCAAACCGAACAACCCAACTTCTTTGTTCGGGATCTCAGCGCCGATAAGTTAACTCAGTTTAGTGATTTTCCACATCCCAGCCCCGGTTTTGTTGGCATCAGCAAAGAACGCATCCAATACCAACGCGCCGATGGTGTCGCATTAAACGGTACCTTGTATTTGCCACCGGGTTACGACAAGTCACAGGGGCCTTTGCCTGTTTTGCTATGGGCTTACCCCAGGGAATTCAAAGATAAAGAGGTAGCCAGCCAAGTAAAAGACTCCCCCTATGAGTTTGTGCGGGTCAGTTACTGGGGCCCCATGCCACACCTGGCACAGGGCTTTGCGGTATTTGACGACCCGACCATGGCCATAGTCGGTGACGGCGATGCCCAGCCCAACGATAACTTCCGTACCCAGCTGGTACAAAGCGCCGAGGCCGCGGTAAAAACCCTGGTAGACAAAGGTATTGCCGACCCAGAGCGCATTGCCATAGGTGGGCACTCATACGGTGCCTTTATGGTGGCAAACCTGCTAGCGCATAGCGACTTGTTTAAGGCCGGTATTGCCAGAAGCGGTGCTTATAATCGAAGCTTGACGCCTTTTGGCTTCCAAGGTGAAGAGCGAAGCTTCTGGGAAGCACAGGATGTCTACGCCACTATGTCGCCATTCTTCCATGCAGAAAAAATCAACGAACCCATGTTAATGTTGCATGGTGAAGATGACCCTAATTCCGGCACCTACCCTATGCAATCTGAACGCATGTTCGCGGCAATGAAAGGCTTGGGCGGACAAGCGCGACTGGTTATGCTGCCCCATGAACAACATGGTTACCGGGCCCGCGAGTCATTGCTACATATGCTGTGGGAGCAATATCAGTGGCTTGAAACCCACGTCAAAGCAGCTAAGTAGTATTAAGGAGGGCAACAGCCCTCCTTTCCCATGCGTTGGATTTTTTTGAGTGCAAACTCAGGCCTGGGATACAATGTACCACGCTGATATTTATAGAATTTTGAGGTATCTGTGAAGATCAGTCACATATTCTGCGCCAACCTGGCGTTTGTCTGTTTGTTTTTGGTGTACTTTGAACTGGAAATACCTTTCCTCTTCAGCGCCATGATGTTGTTGCTTATCCCACTGCGCTATTTTCGGATGGGACGCAATGGCTTCACTAACGCTATCTGGTTTTTGTTTTACAGTGCCACACCGGCCTTTATTGACTTTACCATGCTAGCCGTCAGTCCCATGCAGGAACTGGCCGCCATTGCGTTAGTTATATTGTCCATTACCTATTTGTATTTTTTCTTTGGCCGCTTTGGTGTGCACAGAATCAGAATGGAGCCCAGTAAATGACTGTTCAACGAATTAATCCCGGCAAACGAATGTCAGATATTTGTATTCACAATCAAACCGCTTATTGGGCCGAAGTACCGGAAAACCTGCAGGCGGATATCGAAGCACAAACCCAGAACCTGCTAAGCCTGGCAGAAGGCACACTGGCCGATGCAGGCAGCAATAAGGCGGCGCTTATCAGCGCCACTATCTATTTAAAAGACCGAAGTTTGTTTGATGGTTTCAACAAAATCTGGGATGCCTGGCTACTCGAAGGTCAGGCACCGGTTCGTGCCTGTATTATTGCTGAACTGGTTAATCCGGATATGCTGGTTGAGATTGTTTTTACCGCTGCCGTAGCATGACTCTCGGCAGTGGATAGTTAACGCACCTATCCACTGCTTACTGCGGCATTTTTACAGGGCCTTTTTGGTTGGCATCACCACGTTGGCAAAGATCAATCCCGCCACCAAAGACATAAAGATTAGAAAGGTTTCTTGTCCTATGTGCTCAGCAGAGACAAAGTCTTGTCCGGATACAAAGGAGTTCAAACCTATATAGGTTTTTGAGCCAGGTACCAGTACGATCAGCCCCTGCATAACGACAATACTGGCTGGCGCATTCGCCAGTCGGGTAAAGAGATTGGAATACACCCCCACGGCAAAGGCGCCAACAAAGGTGGCCAAACCATGCTCAAGGTAAGGTGCACTAAAAATACTGGCGCCATAAGCAATAAAACCTGACAGCAAAGCCCAGGGAGCATGCTTAAGGCGAATGCGAAAAATCACAATCAAGGCAGTGCAAAGCAGTAAAATAGCAAGCCAGGCCATCCAGCGCGGTAGTTGCGGGGCAGGCACAAACTCGGCCTGACCAAACAAACTGAAGCCAAAAGCAATCCCCAGAAAAGCACCAAAATACAGTTTAAATAACAGCATAATGGCATCCATTACCCTGGCGGTGCCAGAAACCAGATGCCGGGAAGACAACTCCGCAAGCCCAAGCGCCAGCGCCAGACCAGGTATAAACACAATTATCGAGGACAGCACCACCAGGCGGATATTAATACTGGCATCCAGATAGCTACTGATGGCACAGGCCAGTAAGCCTGCAGTCATCGCCACCATAGGTTCCAGCATATGGGTGACCCGGCGTGATTGGCCAGCCCATAACACCCAGCCGTACACCACCAGGCCAACCAGGCTGGACCACAGAACATCATGCCAACCAGAGCCAAGCAACATAGCAAATGCACCACTGGAGAGGCAAAATGCTCCGCCGGTAGCCAGCAGATTATAAGGGTTGGGTAAGGCATCAATCTCATCCAGCCGCTGATCGGCTTCGGTCAGCGTCAACTTGCCTTCAAGCAGCTGCGTGACTAGCTCATCGGTGCGTGACAGCGAGCCCAAATCCAGTTCACCCGGTTGCACTCTGGCAGCATGAGTATACTCATCCTCGTGCTTATCGCTCCAGATCACAAAAGTCAGTGACGTAGGGGTGGCGATAAATGATGCATGCACCCCCAGATAAGTCGCGACCTCAGTCAGGTGAGCCTCTTGACGAAAAGCAGGTGTACCGTACTTGTGCAACATCTTGCCAAGCTTAACGATAAAGCGTCTTATCTGAATAAAATCGGCCTTGTGCACCTTACCTGTTCCTCAATAACTCACTGCCCTGCAATTTAGGGATCAGCTTAGACGGCTGATATCCAAAGAGAAGGCGACCAAATCGGGCGCGGATTGTAATGTCAGTCAGCGCGAGATACAAAGCATATTTTTTATACAATTCGCATTAGCGAAACTAATTTTACGCTTTGCTAATACCAAACGGCTGTTCGATATCAGTATTCCCCTATATTCATCTGGATTCCACTCTCTATTTTGACTATTACTCCAAAGAATAGTCCTTGTAATCAAGGTGTTGGCTATCAGCGAAATTGTTTAATATAAGTACGTCTTTACTGAATGACTCAGACGCTTGCTGCAAGCCTTAAATATTGCACTCCCTATTCATAAAATCAGCAACGACAGCACCTAGCGCCAACGTTGTGTTCTTAGCTGCGGGTAGTGCTATCGGGGCTTGCTACATAATTCCATGGCTCTTCAACCCTATACGGTTGAAAATCAGTCCTGTACCTGTGCTTAAATTGACCGGTTACATGAATACTGATTCAATCCAATCAGCTCACTACATATTCAACCGCTGCAATAATGCCTATATCAATGGAAGAAGGAGTAAGCGAATGGGAATTTCAGCACAGCCAGTTTGGACCGCTGAGCCGCAAGCGGGCTATCAGATCAATTCCACTGCCATTAGTAACAATGGGCAAGTGTGCGTACTTGGCACCTCCGAGGAATACGGTAATGGCGATTTCTCGGTATGTTGCTATGACCAGAGTGGTACGCTGCTATGGCAAGACAAAATTGGCGAAGATATTTACCAAGGTGTCTATTGGGTTACGGTAAGCGGTAACGGCCGTTATGCAGCAGCTGGCGGCACTCTTAGCCATCAGGACACCAATAGCGGCTTTTTATATGCCTACGACAGCACCACAGGTAAACGTTTGCTGGATTTGCCAACCCAAAGTCGCGTCAATCAGGTCGCCTTGTCAGATACAGGCGAGACCCTGATTGCGGTTGCTGGCAATAAATTATTGCTCTGTATACTTAAAAATGGCCAGTATCAGCTGGCAGACCAATATAGCTACACAGATCAATATTGCCAAAGCTGCCAGTTGAGTGCGGATGGCCGCACTGCTGTTGTAGCGACCACCCGCAGTTATGAGGTGACACAGGGAGCGGCAGGCACTGTCGGTCACTTCCCTATCAGGGCCGACAAACTGCAGTGCCCTGAGTTATACCAGGCCGATGCTGGCTTACAACGGGTAGCCATCACTTATGATGGCACCTGGTGGGCAGCGGCCAGCCACAATGGACAGGCGCTGGCATTTAGTCTTGAGCGTCCGGCTCAACCGGCCTGGCAATATCAACCAAAGGATTTGATGCTCTCGGTTGCTTACGCCATCGCCATTCAAAAAGGCAATGATGGCTCAGTGTACCTGGTATGTGGGGCTAACCTTGCCGAGCAAAGCCACGGCTGCCTGTTTTGTGTAAAGTCGGGGGCCCGTCTACCTTGCGTGCCAGCACCGCTATGGCAAAAAAACACCCAGTACGATCCTAACCCTGGCGTAAATATGGATAGTCAGGCAATCTATGTAACGGCAACGGACGGTCAGCCTGAAGCATCAGGACAGGAAACACCAGGAAACTTCTACCTGATCGACGTGCTAAGTGGTAAAACCTGCTGGCAGGTTCCTACGTCCCTGATGAATTGGCCCATGGCCATCGGTGCTGACGCCAGCGCCATATTTGGTGCCAGCGACAATGGCACCGCTTATTATTGGTCGGCATCCTAAGGGTAAGCTATTGCGTGAATCTCCTGCCTCGGGCAAATTCCCATTGAAAACCGTCCCCCGCAAGCACTTGCTGGACAGCAGAGAAATGCTTCGCAGCCTGGTATTAGGCGGGGCCTGGTTACTATTGTGGCGCCTTGCGGTCTTAATGGAGTATGCCCCACACGCTAGTATCTGGTTTCCTCCTGCAGGACTCAGCTTTGCCGCGTTCCTGATTATGGGACTGCGTGCGGTCCCTATCATCATGCTATGCAGTCTGATCGCGACATTTTGGGTGGATGATCTATACCGGATGCAACAATCCTGGGAACAACTCGCCTACACAGGCGTATTGTTTGGCGCCGCCCATAGCCTGTCTTACTATTGTGGTGCGGCATTACTGAAGCAGTTGATACGCAGCTCCTTTAGCGATGCCCTGCCAAAAATCATTCTTAGCTTTTTGATCCTTGGCACTCTTGCGTCTCTGCTGGGCGCCCTAGCTGGCACCCAAGTACTGGCGGGAAGCGGTTTAATTAGCTCGCAGGAAGCTTCGGCTATTTGGCTGCCTTGGTGGATTGGCGATATGGCCGGTACGCTAGTGCTCACCCCACTGTTTATTGGTTTACTTAGCTGGCGTTACCCTCTGATTGAAGGTTGGCTGGGGGGGCTGGACTTTAAGCAAAGCGATCAAAGTTGGTACGGCTTCCTAAGTAAACTGCTGCTCAGCACCTCATTGCTGACATTAACCATGCTGCTGGCAGCTAATTTTCGCTATTCGGAAGTGTCCTTTGCGATGTTCTTTCTGATTATTCCACAAATGTGGATTGTCTATACGGAGTCGCCTTTTCGGGCGGCACTGAGCCTCGCTATATTCAGTACACTGACGGCTGTGTGGGTATCGGCCCTGTCACTGATGGACTTTGCATTGGTGTATCAGTTTGCTATTTGTGTCATTGCCGCTAGCGCATACTTCGGCCTGGCGGTACCGGTACTGGTGGCACATAACAAGCAATTACGGGAGCTGGCCTTGAGTGACAGCCTGACGAAAGTCGCCAGCCGCCAGCACTTTTTTGAGCAGGCCGAGCAGGAAGTAGCCCGAGCCAAACGCTATCAACAGCCGATTTCTCTGCTGGTCTTCGACATAGACCGTTTCAAACAAATTAATGACCAATTCGGCCATACCGCGGGCGACAATGCCTTGGTTTTGGTTGCTGAAGCCATAGGGAAAGGCTTACGCCAATCAGATTTGCTCGGTCGCTTTGGCGGCGATGAGTTTTTATTGTTGTTACCAGCTACCTCACTTGAGAAAGCCTGTGAAACAGCTGAACGACTGCGCCAGGCTTTACATGCAGTGAAGGTAGAAAACACCCGCCACTTCCTTTCCGGCAGCTTTGGGGTAGTACAGCTCGAAGCTGACGAAGATTTTCAGCATGCCTTTGAGCGCGCAGATGCTTACCTACTGAAAGCGAAAAAAGCCGGTCGCGATCAGATTTACAGCAACCGGCCACAAGCTCAGAATTAATTTAACGCATCATCCTGCCAGTATTTGGTACCTTTGATGGTGGCTTGTAAGGCTAATCCCGCCTCAGTCAACTGATAGATTTCCACGTCATCGGCCACAATTTCCGCTGCCGCCGCAGCACCTTTATCGTCGGCCTTAGCCGCTGCGTCGGCATGTGCACCCACCATCCATCCACTTTCCACAAAGCGATCAAAAGCGGCGCGGGTTTTAAAGATAAACACCGCGCGAAAATCTTTCACGCCCAGCCCAAGGCCAATTCCCGCTTCGCCCATCTTCATATAGGTGTCCTTGCCATTGGCATTATTGTGCGCCACCCCGTACCCGCCGGAAAAACTGGCAAAGATGAGATTTACATTGGCATTACTAAACACCGCATAACCTGGGGCGGCCGCCATCTTCTGACGAATATTGGACTGGTGCTTTTGCACCGACGAGACGGTTTCCTGCACCATCTTCTGCACATCGGCCCGGCGCTGTTCTACGGTTTTTTGTCCACTACTTGCACAAGCTACCAACAGCAGAGCAATAACCATGACACTGATATGTTTAATCATCTTTAAAGTTCTCTTTTTGGTTGAATGAACAATAAACAGCATAAGCAGCAGAAAAAAACTTGCAAGCAGACTCCATACAAACTAAATTGATATCACTTTGATATCACACTTACTTGGTTATGATGAAAGAAAAAACCGGATTTTCCATTAATGGCTACCTGGTGTTAGCCGTTTTACTTGTGGTGGCGGCTATCACTGTGGTTCCTCTTGGTCAGTTGACCGATACTCTGCCCATTCTCAGTCTGGTATTTCTGGGCTTAGAAGCTGGCGCGTTAGCAGGCTTTATGAAGGTACAACCCAATCAGGCGAAGGTTATGACCTTATTCGGTGCTTACGTAGGTACAGTCAAAAAGAATGGTCTGCGCTGGACCATTCCATTTTTTAACCGCCGCACTGTGTCACTGCGTATCCGCAACTTCGAAAGCGGTAAGATTAAGGTGAACGATAATCAGGGTAACCCTATCGAGATTGCCACTATCGTGGTGTGGTCTGTCAGCGACAGTGCCGAAGCCGTATTTGAAGTTGATGATTACGAGAGCTTTGTCAATATTCAGAGCGAATCGGCCCTGCGTAATATGGCGAGCTCCTACCCTTACGATCCGCAGGAGGAAGATGCTATTGCCCTGCGCAGCCATCCACAAACCATTTCAGAGACCCTTAAACAAGAGATTCAGGATCGTCTGGATAGAGCCGGGGTGACGGTACACGAAGCGAGAATTAGCCACCTGGCCTATGCGCCGGAAATCGCCAGCGCCATGCTGCAACGTCAACAGGCCAGTGCCATTGTCGCAGCACGCACTCGTATTGTTGAAGGCGCGGTCGGTATGGTCGAAATGGCGCTGGATAAACTGCAGGAAAAAGACGTCGTAGAGCTGGATGAAGAGCGTAAAGCAGCGATGGTCAGCAATCTGTTGGTCGTGCTATGTGGCGATAAACATACGCAACCGGTGATCAATGCTGGCAGCCTTTACTAGCCTGAGTGTGCTGACGGTGGTAACCACACTTACCACCGTCGAATCAGTGCACATAAAGCCAGATTTAACGATATCCGACGCTATAATGACTCCTTTGGCGTTGCATCAGTTTGAAAATAACGACAGCATACAGCCCCCTGCGCCTGTATCGCTTGGTGCAGCCTCAGTAACGACTCGATGAGTAAGGTATAAGTTTGTCCAAGAAAGCCTACCCACTTCGCATTAATGCCGACGTCCTTGCCGCGATGCAGCGCTGGGCTGACGATGAACTGCGTAGCCTGAATGCCCAAATTGAGTATGTGCTTCGCGATGCGCTGGTACGTCAGGGCAGGGTAAAAATCGTGCAAAAGGTTATTACGCAGGTGGAAGCAACCTCAGCGGATGACCCACAAGATAAATAGTCACGCCCCTTACTTGGCACGGCTCTTGAATCATCAACGGCATTCAACGTCTTACAACAGAATTTTGACGGAGTCTGCCATGACCACTAAAACCCTGATCAATAACATTGAAACCTTATCTGTTACCTTGAATGAAGGTCAGCTGATTCAATTCCTGGATATTATGGATGCCATGGCCGCTTTGTTGGCGCAGGCCCAAGGACAGGACGTTGCCAAGCAGGTACAGAATTACGCAGAGTTTTCAGCGATACAAGCCGCGGGAATTCACTGAAAGTGACTTCTCAACGCGGCCCGGGGCGATTATTCTACGAAGTAGGTTCCCCAGCCGTCGTAGTGCACCTGATGCTTATCGGCAATCGCCAGCAGTGTGTCGGTGTCTTTGTTGATCACCTCTAGTGTCAAAGGACGTTCAATCACAGCGTCAAAACAAAACAAGGTGCCACCATCATCCAGCACCAGCTCTTCGGCATCACCCACTTCAAAGCCGGCCTTAAATGCATCTACAGCGGCCTTTTCCAGGCGGTCAAAGTTGTCGCTGGCAAAATGATACTCAATGGAATGCGGTAATTCTGCATTACTGCCATCATTTAGCAGCGCTTCAATGGTTTCCTGATTGAATTCATACCATTCGTTAAGTTCAGCACTCATTATTTTGTCCCATCAGTCGTAAATTGCCCGCAGTCTAGCCTGCTTTTGCATCAACGCCAATCATCATCAGGATTTAGCTTCCAGCTCTGCCACTTCTTTGTTCAGCTGGTCAATCTTGTCTTGCATTTGCTGATGAAAATACTGCGTCCATCCTTTCAAATCCCGGCTGTCATCCAATGCAACGGGGGCGGTAACATCCACCAGCACCACACCGTTGTTCCAGCGATTCCATTTGATTTTGTTGTGCAATTCACTGGCGCAGATCATACGAACCGGCTCGTTGGTTTCCCGCGCAATACGAAAAGCACCTGTCTTAAAGGGCAGTAACCCGCGCCCATTGCTTCGCGTACCTTCAGGGAATATCCATACGGAAATCCGTCGCTCTTTTATCTTACGAATAGTTTGTTTGAGGGTACTGCTGGCTTTACTGCTGTTCAGTCGGTCAATCAGAATGTTGCCGGATAGCCAATACATCTGTCCCATCAACGGTACCCATACCAGGCTTTTCTTACCCACAGTTACCGTGCCCGGTTGAGTGGCGGCACAAATGGTAATGAGATCATAGCTATTCTGGTGATTGCCAATATACACATAGGGACCGGCACTTTTTGTGTCTTCGGCCACCCGCACTACCACCTTTACCCCGAGCAATCTGGAAATACCGGCGTACAAACGGGCACCATGGTGCACATTGTCACGATGAAAGGGTCTGACCAGGCAGATCAACAACAAAAGCAGATTAACAACGACAAAATAAAGCAGAGCCAGCGGGATGCGAATCAGAGCAAGCACAGCAACATCCAAGAATCAATCAGGTCGCAGAGTATACCTTTTTTCATCCATGAGGATATCTGATCAGTCATATCTACACCTATAACGGGACTGATATACCTCGCCAGGCGGCGAAAGCCGCCTTAAAGGTGATGAAACTCTCTCACAGTCAGATTACACTCTGTCACTCAAAATAGTTTCGCCGGCGAAGCGAAGAGTAAGGCAGCAGAATGCAGACATTCCGACATGACGACCTGGACACCGATATCCTCAATGACCTGCTAGAGGAGATCAATGAACTCTACGAGGCCAGCGAACAGACCTTAATAGAGCTGGAAATTAAACCCCAGGATAATGAACTGCAACGTGCGCTGTTTCGCTCAATTCACACCATTAAAGGTGACTTGGGTCTAGTTAACTTCACACCGATGATTCCCCTTCTTCAACATGTGGAAGACCTGCTGGATTATTTACGCAAGGGACAAATTCGCTACACCAGTACCATGAGTGACTTGGTTCTGCTGACCATGGACAGGGTAAAACTGTTCGTACAAAGCTGTATCCAGTCAGGCAGCGCTCAGTATGACGAAGGGCTCTATCAATTACTGGTTAAACAAATTGCCCGTATCACCCCTGAAAACCTGGCCGAACACGAAAAACTGCTCGCCGAGTCTGTGCTGCTATTAGATCCTACTTTGGATGCCCAGCCTGCCATTGAAGCGTCCTTGCCGGCAGCAAAAGAAGAAAACAGCGGTCATGCACTGGATAATATTGGCTTACACGGTGATCATGATGACGATGAGCACCGGGATATCATCTTCTTCAGAGAATTAATGGAACCGGTGGAGCGCCGCTCCAAATACTGGCAGGGCCGTGGAGACCGCATCGCCCGCCTGGCCTTGTACCTGAATAAACTCAAAGGCAATCCGGTGGAGCCAAACCAATTGGCCGTGGCCTGTTATGTACACGATTTTGGTATGGCCTTTATGCCATTAAAAGTGTTGCATAAAACCACGCCACTGGAACAGACAGAGTTCAATCTGATGCGCTCTCATGTATATAAGAGTGCCCGTTTGCTGGAGCACTTGGACCAATGGAATGAGGCCCGTAAGATCGTTATCCAGCACCATGAACGCCTGGATGGCTCGGGCTACCCGCTGGGTTTAAAAGATGCTGACATCTGTGAAGGGGCTAAGTTGCTGGCCATTATCGACACCTTCGACGCATTAACCCATGCCCGTGCACACGACACGCACACCAAACGCCCCAAAAAACGTGCGGTGATGGAAATTAACCGAGTCGCTCCTGGTCAATTTTGTCCAGAATGGTTAAAAGTGTTTAATCAGGCAATGGCCAGTTTGTTACTCAGGCAGGAATAATCCCTTACGGGCAATATTGTCCTGAACAAGGATGTTATGGCACAAGTAATTGGCGAAACTGTGCCGCCAACGGAGATAAGGGCCGTTGCTTGAGTTGTAACAAAAACAGTGGACGATGCAGGTTCCGACTCCAGGACATATCAAGCACTTGTAAGCGCCCCAATGTCAGTAATTCCTCACATACCTTTAACGGCAATATGGATAAACCCAGTCCTGCAGCTACCGCCCGGGCGATGCCTTCATTATTGCCAATTTCGAGACTCGCTTTAGGTATGATGCCAGCGTCCTGCAAATGCCTTTCCATCCAGCTTCGGGTTCCCGAACCTGGCTCCCGCCAAAGCCAGCGGTGCTGATTCAGACTATCTTCGTTTACTTGCCAATCGGCGGGGCACACCAACTTAAGGGGCTCATCGCACCAATGACGGGTGGCAATGCGAGGGTCATTCACCTGCCCTTCAACCAGGGCCAGATCCAATCTGCAATCCAACAGGGCCTGACAAATTTCCTCGGTATTAGCCGAGGCTAAACTCAACTGTGCATCTGGGTAAGTGGCACAGAATGTTGTCATAACATCGGTTAGCCAATATCCGGCAATAGTGCTGCTGGCTCCCAGGTGCAGATGGCCGCGCTGACAATCTAGGCGGGCTTGCAAGTCATCCAGCGCCGCGCGCTCCAGGGCAAAAATTCCCCGCGCATGCTCAAGCAATGCCTGACCATGTTCAGTCAATTGCCACTGACGTCGTCCTCGCAAGGAAGATCTGGTGCGTTCCAATAACGCCAGATCGAGCTGATGCTCTAACTCGGTTACCGCTTTGGATACCGCAGGCTGGGTGATGGCTAGTCGCTCTGCGGCACGGGAGAAGCTCCCCAACTCCGCCACATGCATAAAGACCCTGAGTAAATGCAGATTCAGATGCATAACTAAAACTCATATTTTTATAAATTCAATACATTATTATTATATAAGATTAAGTTCTAAGATATACCCATATTCCCCATAGGAGATGTTGTATGTGGTTATCTCTGCCTTTTTCACGCCCGAGTCACTTTGCCGCCCTGTTATTGCTGGGGCTGGCAAGTTGGGGGTGTATCAGCCTGAATCAGCATGGCTGGGTTGCGGTCTCGCCATTGATGTTGGCTATCCTGCTGGGCATCATTATCGGGCACAGTGGTTATCAGCGCGTAGAAGATAAGTTTGCAATAACAGTGCAGTGGGCAAAAGGGCCGCTGCTACGGCTTGCCATCGCCTTATATGGGTTTCGTCTCAGCCTGGAGCAGATCCAGCAGGTCGGCATCAATGGCGTGCTGCTAGCAGCCCTGGTTCTGAGCCTCACGATAGGCACCGCGCTCTGGATGGGAAAACGATTAGGGCTGGACAGGCAAACCAGCCTATTGGTGGGTGCCGGTAGCGCCATTTGCGGTGCGGCTGCCGTGCTGGCTTGCCAGTCACAACTCAAAGCCAGTGACGAGAAAGTGTCGGTCGCTATCGGCTGCGTGGTGTTGTTTGGCAGCTTGGCGATGCTGTTTTACCCCTTAACTTATACCTTCCTGTCTCTGACCGACCACCAGTTGGGCTTGCTGATTGGTGCCACAGTACATGAAGTGGCGCAGGTAGCTGCCGCGTCAGGGGCCATCAGCGAACCCGTTCAGCAGGTGGCCGTGATCGAAAAAATGCTGCGGGTGATGCTGCTCGCTCCCTTCCTGTTGTGGTTAAGCTGGTCTCAGAAGACTGACGAAAATGCACCAGGCTCACGGCTGCATATTCCTTGGTTTGCCTTAGGGTTTCTGCTGTGTAGCCTGATTAGCTCAATGGACTGGTTATCCAATGAAAGCCTCGCGGCGATCAGATTTGTCGATGAGCTGATTCTAACTATGGCAATGTTGGCACTGGGCTTAAATACTCGTATCGCCGATGTGCTTAAAGCGGGGCGCCGCCCCTTAGTGATGGCGGCGGCGCTGTTTGTTTTGTTGATTGGTGGAGGATTAACACTAACCCTGGCGTTAACTTAATCCTGTGCTGGGGTCTCGGTGCCAGGCTCCGCGCTTTCCGCGACCTGCGCACTGGCCTTATCAGGCAGGATCACTTCAATGCCATCCACACGCTGCAAACCCCGGGGCAGCTTATGCCCCCTACGGCCTCTTTCGCCCTGGAAGTGGCTAAGATCCTCGGCACTTAATGTCATGCCCCTTTTCCCAGCCAGGATCTTAACCTGAGCACCCTCAGGCACTACGGCCAGCACCTTAACGTATTCTTCTCTGGCCTGTGCCTTAGTAGAAGGAATACTGATGATCTTATTCCCTTTTCCTTTGCCCAGTTCCGGCAAGTCCTTAAGGGGGAACATCAACATGCGTCCCTCGTTGGAAATCGCCAAGCAACAATCGCTTTGCAGATTACGAACATGCTGAGGCGGAAGCACTTTCGCCGCCATAGGTAAACTCAGATAGGCCTTACCGGCTTTGTTTTTGCTGACCATGTCAGCAAATTTACCGATAAAGCCATAGCCGGCATCGGAGGCTAACAGGTATTGCTCATCATCGTTGCCCATCACCACATGCTCGAAGCTTTCTCCACCGACAATATTAAAGCGGCCGGTTAAAGGCTCGCCCTGACTGCGGGCAGAAGGCAAGGTATGGGCATCGCAGGCAAAGGTACGTCCTGAAGAATCCAGGAATACCGCTTGTTGATTACTCCGCCCTTTAGCCGACGCCAGGTACTGGTCACCGGCTTTATAGCTAAGGCCAGGCGCATCAACATCATGCCCCTTGGCACAACGTGCCCAGCCTTTTTCAGACAAGACGATGGTCACGGCTTCCGATGGCACCAGTTCTTTCTCAGAAAGCGCCTTGGCTTCAACCCGCTCAATGATAGGTGAACGGCGGTCGTCGCCATAATGCTCAGCATCAGCGAGAATCTCTTTCTTAATCAGATTTTTGAGCTTGGTGTTGGAACCCAGAATAGCTTGCAGCTTGTCACGCTCGACAGCCAGTTCATCCTGCTCACCACGGATCTTCATCTCTTCCAGTTTGGCCAGGTGGCGCAACTTAAGCTCAAGAATGGCTTCGGCTTGCTTATCACTCAGTCCGAATCTGGCCATCAGCACGGCTTTAGGTTCATCCTCGGTACGAATGATGTGAATCACCTCGTCAATATTCAAAAAGGCAATCAGTAAACCTTCCAGAATATGTAATCTGGCCAACACTTTTTCCAGACGATACTGCAGACGGCGGGTAACAGTGCCTCGTCTAAACTCCAACCACTCACTGAGTATGCTACTGAGGTCCTTCACTTTAGGACGGTTATCCAGGCCAATCATATTGAGGTTAACCCGGTAACTTTTCTCCAGATCCGTGGTGGCAAACAAATGTTGCATCAGTTGTTCAACATCAACCCGGTTAGAACGCGGCGTAATGACCAAACGGGTGGGGTTCTCATGATCGGACTCATCACGTAAGTCGCTGACCATGGGCAATTTTTTCGCCTGCATCTGGGCAGCGATCTGCTCCAGAATCTTGCCGCCGGAGGCCTGGTGAGGCAAGGCGGTTATCACCACTTCGCCATTTTCTTCACCGAAAACGGCGCGCGCTTTAATAGAGCCGCGGCCGGTTTCATAGATCTTTTGAATCTCATCCCTGGGGGTAATAATTTCAGCTTCGGTGGGATAATCCGGCCCCTGTACAAACTGCATCAGTTCCTCAACCTGTGCTTTGCCATTATCCAGCAAATGCGCACAGGCCTGGGCCAGTTCACGCAGGTTATGAGGCGGGATATCGGTGGCCATACCCACCGCAATGCCCGTTACGCCATTCATCAGAATATGTGGCAGACGCGCGGGCAGCACCTTTGGCTCTTTGAGGGTGCCATCAAAGTTTGGCACCCAATCAACCGTGCCTTGTCCTAACTCGCTAAGCAATAATTCACTGTAGCGGGAGAGTCGCGCTTCGGTATAACGCATGGCGGCAAAAGACTTGGGATCGTCCGGTGCCCCCCAGTTCCCCTGCCCATCCACCAGCGGATAGCGATAGGAAAAAGGCTGGGCCATCAGCACCATGGCCTCATAACAAGCCGAATCACCATGGGGGTGGAACTTACCTAACACATCACCCACGGTACGAGCTGACTTCTTATACTTGGCGGTTGCACTGAGCCCCAAATCAGACATGGCATAAACAATGCGACGTTGCACGGGTTTCAGACCGTCACCAATATGCGGCAGCGCCCGATCCATAATGACGTACATTGAATAGTTCAGGTAGGCATCTTCGGTAAAACGCCTTAGAGGCAACTGCTCTATACCGTCGGCACTGATACTGATTTCTTGGCTCATAGAATTTTTTGCTTTACGAGATTAACTTCGGGAAATGGGACGTAGCGTTGCGTTGCGCTGTTGTCAGTAATTTAACCAAACGGAATTGACCGCAGTACTGCACACACCAATATAATGGCAACTTAACATTGGTATCCCCTTGTGGACAATGCTTAAATAAGCCTCTTGAACTCTTAACTCACTGTACAACTGCATAAATCATGGGATTGGCCAAATATTTGTTGCTGTGTTTTTGTCTGCTGCTCAGCTTGTCTGCTGCTGGCCAGGCCAGCTTGCAACTGATTGATGCAGAGAAAACGCACAGCCTGACCGATCAAATGCGAGTTCTGGTCGATCAGGAGGGAGGTTTAACCATTGAGCAAGTCATGGCCCAGCGAAATGATTTTCAGTGGCCGGCTCAGCACAACCCCAATTACGGTTTTGCCGATAACGCGCTGTGGTTCACCACCAGCTTCAGCAATGTCAGCCAGCAGCCAGTTTGGTTGGTCGACATCAAGTACGCACAAAATGACCATGTTGATATCTACCTGGTTGCGCAGGGCAAGATTATCGCCCAGAGCAAACAAGGCAAACACCAAGCCGGTCAGACTTTTCGTTACCCCTCTTTAGAGGCAACGCTACCCTACGCTACCCGATTGGATTTGTACATCCGCGTTCAGAGTGATGGGGAGGCTCGTGTGGTGCCTGTGACCTTGTCGGCCGAGTCGCTGCATCGAAAACTACAGGCACTGGAGAATATCCTATGGGGGGTATTCTACGGTGGCTTAATCGTCTTGCTGTTTTACAATCTGACCTTGTTTATCAGCCTGCGTGATACCAGTTTACTGGCCTATTGTGTCTACATCAGCACCGTATTGATATGGCAGTTTGTGTGGGGAGGACACATTCAGGTTTACTGGCAATCGCCAGTTGCAGAATGGCTTAACCAGCACACCGACCTGTTGTTTTTAGTTATCGCGATAACCGCAGGCATTTTCACTTACAGCTTTCTTGATGCCAGGCAAAACGCACCAAAAGCCGGGCGGATCATTATTGTCTTAATAGTAATAGAAATACTGCTAGGGCTGGCGTCGCTGGGTAATTTCCTGGATGCCGATCTTGAAAACACTGTTGTTTATCTGGTGAGCATGGTGGCGGTCAGCAGCTATCTGTACGCCGGTTATGAAAGTTACGCCAATCAATTCAAACCTGCCCGTTACTTTGTGTTTGCCTGGAGTATTCTGCTTACTACGGCGCTGGCGGGATTATTAGGGCTGATAGGTTGGCTGCCCAGTAACTTCCTTACCACCTATTGTTTTCAAATGGGCGTCTTCTTGGAAACCGTGCTGTTCTCATTGGCATTAATGGAAAAAAGTCAGACCCAACTCAGCCACTCGGTGGATTTAGTTACCAATGACCTGCGCAATAATATGGAAATTATTGAAGAGCAAAACGCCAGACTGGATATTGCCCGCAAGCAAGCCATTCAAGCCAGCAAGATAAAATCACAGTTTCTGGCCAATATGAGCCACGAGATCCGCACCCCACTCAATGCCATATTGGGTTTTAGCCAGGAATTGGCCAATACGCCACTACCCACGGAAAAACAAGAACACGTAAGAATCATCAACGCCTCGGCCAATAACCTGCTGAATATCATCAATGATGTGCTGGACTTCTCCAAGATTGAAGCGGGCAAGCTGCAAATAAACAACGAGCCTTTCTGTCCCACCGAACTGCTGGAAGAATTGGCGGGCTTAATGGCTCGCTCAGCCCATTCAAAAGGACTCGAACTCATCTGCGATCTTAGCCCTTTGCCGAAAAAACTGATTGGCGATGCCGCCCGAATCCGGCAGGTGCTCACGAATCTGGTAGGCAATGCCATCAAGTTCACCCGGCAGGGGCACGTGCGTTTGGCCGTTAAAGGCGAAGATAAGGAAAACGGCTTATACGAATTGGTCTTTACCATTGAAGACACTGGCATTGGCATCAGTCGCGAAGACCGACATAAGCTGTTCTCGGCCTTCTCCCAACTGGACGGTGCCATTAATCGCGAATACCAAGGCACCGGCCTGGGCCTGGCCATCTGTCAGGAGTTGGTGAAACTGATGCGCGGCAGCATTGAGCTGTTTAGTGAACAAGGCGCCGGAACGGAATTTACTGTTAAGCTTAGAGTCAATAAACTCAGCCAAAAAATGTCGTTGTCTCCCTACAGTCGCTGGAAAGGCAAGCAGGTACTTATTTTTGATGCTTACCCACCTGCTCGTCAGGCCATGGCTCGCATGTTTAAGGCCCTGGGGGCCGTTGTTACCAGTTGTGATAGCTTCACATTTCTGGCCGCCCAAACCGATACTTTTGATTATTTGTTTTTATCCTGCCCGGAGCCGCAATGTCACACTTATCAAGCCAAACTGGCTTCCCTGGAGTCTTTGCGCGCCAAACATAAAGTATTGCTGGACAGTGCCCCTCGTCCCAGCCAGCAAGACATGACCTTAGCGATGTTTGAGCGACGTATTGCGCGCCCCCTCACCCTGGGCAAACTGGATAATTTATTGCAGCCGCCCACGCCGATACAGAACGATAATTTTACCCGTCAGCTCAAAAGCCTGCCCAAGGCCAGCGTATTGGCGGTGGATGATATGGAGATTAACCTGCGATTGCTGGCCACCTGGCTGCGGGACTCCCCAGTTGAACTGTCACTGAGTTTTAATGGCCAGGATGCTGCTGATCGCTGTGAGAAAGAAGCCTTTGACCTTATCCTGATGGACGTTCAAATGCCGGGCATCGACGGCCTGGCCGCCAGCCGAATGATTCGCAAAACTCACTTAAACAGCGGCACGCCCATTATTGCGGTAACGGCGCACGCGTTTCGCGAGGAGAAGGAAAAACTGCTTAATTCCGGCATGGATGACTATCTGCCTAAGCCAATCAATTTTGACGACCTGATTAAGTTGATTAAACGCTGGTGCCAACCCATATCACAAGAAAGTCTGGACTGGGGTCAGGCCATGCAATTGGCCAATGACAATCCTCATCATGCCAGACAAATGCTGGATGCCTTTATCCAGCAGTTACCGGCTATGCATAGCCAGATAAAGGCGGCAGCACAGTCAGAAAACCAGCCACAGTTGCAGTATTTGGTGCATAAGCTGCATGGTGCTTGCTGTTATACCGGTGTTCCCAAACTCAAAGCCCTGTGTCAGGAACTGGAAGAGCATCTGAAAACTGATCACATTATCGAAGCTCAGACCTTAATGGACAGATTCAACCAGGAATGCCTGCAAGTAGAAGAACAGGGGTTGGCATTCCTGCAAGGTGAAAGCCAAGGCCAATCCAATACGCCGGCCCACTAAGTGTTACTGATTAACTGCTTGCTGCTGGCAGGCATTAAGCAGAGCGACAAATTCCTCTTGTGATCTGTCCAATTCGGAGGCGAACACAAACAAGTCATATCCCAAGACCTCACGGATACGGATCATACGGTTGGCAAACATCGCTACTATCCCCCGGTATTCTTTGCCACTAGCGCCTTTAAAACGGTCTTTCTCCAGCAGGGTTTCGCTGTAGCACTGACCAGTCTGACAGTCTTCGCCCTGCAACAACAGTGGCCGCTGCTGCATCAAAATATTACTGGCCAGGCGCGGCGATATCACCGCTAGCAATGGCTCATAATCCTTTAACCTAATCCCCACCAACTCCATATCCTGATGGGTTAAGCCCCGTCTGACACGCGGTATACCAACCCGTTGAATATTGCTCCATTCCAGCCGCCAACTGCCAAACCGATGCAGATACTTCAGCTCCTTACGGGTGAGTTCAAAACTAAACACGGGCTCACGTACTTTCAGCCAACCAATCAAAATAGTCACCAAAGAGGCACTGGTCAGAAAAATCCCGGCCAGCTTCAACCAATCCGGCAACCACATCAGCCATAAGGCTGACAAAAACAATCCGGCGATACCAAATAAGCACAGACTAAAACCATTACGCTTAGCCCCCGCCCGAATCTGTATTATTTCCATCACTAGTGCCACCACCACATCAACAATAAGTACATAAGCACTCCCCAAATCAACGCGGCACGTATCTGCCGACACCTTACACAATCAGTGTTCCAAAGTGACCGCCAGCCGCCGGGCTTTCTTTTTGTCATAGCACAAATTCCTGACCCAAGACCATGATTACGTTATACTCCGACAATTTTCCGGGTGGCATATTCAACGCGAGGATCCAAAGTGACGTTCTGCGCGTATTAAGGCCATCAATAGTAACGAGATAAATTGATGTCAGACCAATTGAACAGCCACTACCAGCAGATCATCACACTTCTCGGTGAAGATGTCAGCCGTGAAGGATTAGTGGACACCCCCAAGCGTGCGGCCAAGGCCATGCAGTTTCTCACTGATGGTTACCACAAAACACTGGATGAAGTCGTTAATGGCGCCATTTTCGAATCCAATACCGACGAAATGGTCGTAGTGCAAGACATCGAGTTTTACTCCTTGTGTGAACATCATATGCTGCCATTTATTGGTCGTTGCCATATCGCTTATCTGCCGGAAGGCAAGGTATTGGGGTTATCCAAGTTTGCCCGTATCGTAGATATGTTTGCCCGTCGCCTGCAAATCCAGGAAGGCCTGACCAAACAGATCGCTGAAGCGGTTCAGGAAGTAACAGGGGCCAAAGGTGTGGGCGTCATTATGGAAGGCAAACACATGTGCATGATGATGCGTGGCGTGCAAAAGCAAAACTCCTCCATGGTCACCTCGGTAATGCTGGGCAGCCTGCGTAAGTCTCAGGCCACCCGTGATGAATTCCTGCGCTTGATAGGAAAGTAACGCCAGAATACTGAGCTCTCAACAGTCGACGGTCTGAGAGCTCAAGTTGCTGATTTTGATGCATCTTTGTCTTAACGGCTCGCGCTTGAGATACCAACAGAGCGGGTTGCAAAGCATTCCCCGCTCAATACTCAAAGAAACACCTCACTTACTAAAAACCTCAGCAACTTAATTTGCTGGCAGGTTTAATGGTCAGGATTCGGCCGGCGGCGTCATAAGCAATTTCCACCTCATCGCCTTTTTTCAGCTGCTGCTCCAGCCTACGGCTGTTAAGTAACTGTTCCACCAGCTGAGCGGTTAACAGCACTAATTCCTGATCACAGGTTTGCAGCCCCCAACCGTCCTCGGTATTAACTAATCTGGCCAATCTTTTGTGATGCGCCGTCACTATTTGCTGACCTTGTAGATAGCGCGCGTAATTATCGGCATGTTCAATTCGGGCCTTCTCAGCCAACACGGCTGCCAACTCTTCAGTTTGACTTTCTTCGTGCCAACGATGCACCTGGATAACCTCATATGTAGGTTGCCATTGTTGATGAAACAAACCGACATATTGAAATAGCACCAATAACGCGGCACATAAGCTCACGCCCAACGTCCAATTCCACAAGTTGTAGCTGGGCTTAACTTGTTCAGCCCTTGCTTTAGCCAACAGAAGCTGACGCGTTGAGTGAGGGGGCTTCGTCTGGGATTTACGTTGCTGATAAAGCGCTTTTAATTGCTCATCATTGTTCACGATGCTCTCCTAATCGTTGACGAAGCTGCTGTTTGGCATAGCGAAGACGGCTTTTGATGGTTTGCTGATTTTCCCCGGTGATCTGAGCTATATCCTGTACACCGAATCCTTCTTGATACAACACAAAGGCCTCTCTTTGATAGAAAGGTAAGTTATCCAGAGCATGTGAAAAGGCTGGTAGTATGTCCCCATCGGAGCAGCTTGGAGAACCTTCATCGCAGATGTCACTCTCTTCCAACACGGGATAACGCTGAGTTCGACGATATTCATCCATTAACAGATTACGCGCCAGGGTAAATAACCAGGCTTTGAACTGACCGTTACTGTGATACAGATGACGCTTTTCCATCACCTTCAGCCAGGCTTTTTGCGCAATATCTGCGGCTAAATCTGGCTCAGACAGTGTTAACAAAAAGTGATACAAATCCCTGGCACAGTTGTCATAAAGCCTGGCCAGCAAAGCCGCCTCACCACTTAGCACGTAGCGGCTCATTAATTCTTCGTTACTGAGCTCTATATGCAATAAGGATTTGATTGCGATTGTTAGCGTCATATCTCTCCTTGCCGACAAATGTACGTCCTACACCGGACGCACATGATTTACAGCCGTTACACTAAGCTTATTGGTTCAGATTGAAACTTAACAGCACAACCTGATTGGGCTGCGTCATAGCCTGACCATTTTGAATCTGTGGCTTGTATTTCCAGCGTAACAACGCCCGCCTGGCTTCGCGGTCAAATATTCTGGCCGGGCTGGACTCCAGTACTCTCACATTCTCCACTTTACCACTGGGGTCAATATCAAAGGCCAGCTTAACCCAGCCTTCAATGCCATCACGCAGCGCATCCATGGGATAGTTAGGGTCGAACCTCACCATAGGGGTCGCTTGCCCTTCTGATGCATTAAATATAGGTATTTCCCCCAGTTCACTCCCCAAATTCACATCGGGCACAAAGTCACCAATCCCCAGCTGTGTATCGTCATTCATAGGTGCCAAGGTAGTCAGTTTAGGCATGGCTTTATGCTCTGGAGGGGGTGGCAGTGGCTTTTTCTCCTGGGTGATTTGTGGCTCAGGCTCAAAAATCGCATCTATCAAAACCCCAGGGGAAGCTTCTGTAACATCCTGATGCTCTACGCGAGTCAACAGATCCATTACTACGAACAGAGCAAGTGTGATAACACTGGCCAGTAATGTGACACTCAGCGCCCTAAGCGCAACTTGAAGGGGATGAATAAAAACAACGTGGCTTTGCATGGCGTTCCTCCAATGTGATGACATAGATAAAACGCTCTGCAAAGCCAAAAGGGGTTAAATCATCTGAAAATTATTGCAGCGCCAGACTAACCCGACCTTCAGCACTAACCACCAATAAGTAACTGCGACCAAATGAGGCATCACACAGATTGATAGCAGTCCCATTCACTTGCAGGCCGCCATTGCATTGATCCACTGAGATAAACTCCGAGGCTTTGCCTATGGTCAGGGCCATAGTTTGTCCGCTGTTGTTGGCCTGCAAAGCGGTATCCGTCGCAAATAGCCTGACCCTGATATAGCCCTCTCGGTTTGACTCATACCTGTCAAACAGACTGTGGGACAAGGCCTCGCCTGACATCCAAGCCAACCACAAATAGTGCCTGTCCCGCTTTACTTTATGAGTCTCCCGGTATCCGGTCTTATCTGCATAAGGGGCATGCACATAGAAACTGACTTTGCGCCCGGCATTATGTTCATGACTGATCTGTTGACTGGCTTGCTCCTGAGTAATATGCGCTACCTTGTACTTGTCTTTAAAGGGCTCCCGCTCATCACCATCTAAGGCAGCATTGGCCATATAAAAGTCCAGCTCAAGGTGGGTTGCATTCACCAGTTGATAGTCACTCTTGTAGTAGTCACTGCCAAAGTTAGCGGTCTCCACGTCCTCACTGGAACAAGCAGACAATATGATTGCCAGCAATATTGCGATTATTCTATCCATCACATTTTCCTGTAGGTGAAAAACACCATCACCTTGCCTGTAGCGGATTTATCCACCAACGGGCTGTTCTCGATAGTTTTATCCAGCCATTCATAGCTGGCCCGGGCGCTGACACTCCACTGCCGGCTAAAGGGATAGATAAATTGCATAGACAACTGGTAATTGGTGGCCGCTTCGGCCTGATAGGCAAGTCGGCCGTATTGTGGGTCTATGTTGCTGCCAGAGATACCATACAAATAGTCGCTGTACTTCTCGCTCAGCCAACGCACCCCGCCGCCAACTAGCAACTGCACACCACGTTCGCCCTGATAAAGGGGGTGCATGTAAGACAGGTCAACGGCTGCACCTGAGGAGTTGCCTGTGACATCCTGACTAACCGACGCGGATAGGTGTTGCCAGGCAACATTTACCTGCGCGGTCACTTCACCATCCGGTGATTTATAACCAGTGAATATGGGATCCTCTGATAACTCATCATTGAAGCTAAACACACTGTCATAGGTCTCATCCCGGTAATTGAGCCCAGCAGACAGCGTAACTGGCCAGTTATCGCCACTCAGACTGTACTGGAATAAGCCATGCTTCACACCAAGCTGCCAGCGCCCGTATTCAGCGTTAATGTAAGGTAAGGTGATGTATTGAATGGGCATATCCACCCAGGGGGTATCATAAACCGCCAGCCCGCCACCAAATTCCAACGTCCAGCCCTCATCGGCCTGCACCCAACCTGAATAGATCAGCAGCAACAGCAGATTGCACCAATAATAAAAGCTCCTCATCGCGTTACACTCCTTGATTAAACTATGCGCAGCTTAGCGAGAGCATAGAAGGGCTTCATGTGACAAATGTCATGGCCGCAAGTCTCGCTGGCAAGATCGTGACATTTGCCCTATTCGAGGCATACTGGAGCTATGCGATACTGGTGTTATGAAGTTATCTCGTCGTTTGAACAGCAAATTTTTTGAACTTGGCCTGGGTTTTTTAACCTGGGGATTTATCTGCTTTTTTACCCTGCATTTCTGGCAACTGAACGATCCCAATATTCAGCATCGTCTGCCTCCGACGCCGGGTACCATTGTGCTGGTTTGCAGTTTGTTACTGCTGTTTCTGGCCGGCTATCTGTGGCGCATGTTGAGAAATGAGCTTATCTGGCTTGGGCCGCTGGTACAGTCATTATGCCTACTGTCGCTAATGTGGCTGTTTCCCAATGGGATGATTCTTATCCTGGGTATTATGTTGGTTGCACACCTTAGTGAGCTGTTTAAGCCCCTGATCTGTGTGCTTATCTGCCTGCTACTTCCCCTACTGAATTTTTTGTTGTCCCCTGCTGAGTATGGCTTGGTCAACGCCATGTTGTTCTCCACGCTGAACCTCTTTGCCCTTTTCATCGCCACCCGTTTACAAGCCGAAAGACAGGCAAAGGAAGCCAATGCCCATCTGTTAAGGGAACTCAGGGCTACCCAAAGCTTACTTTACACTACCACCCGACGTGATGAACGACTTCGTATAGCAAGGGATTTACACGATGTACTGGGACATCATTTGACGGCCCTGAGCATTCAATTGGAAGTTGCTAACCAGTTAAGCCAGGACAATGCCAGCCAACCCATCAAACGAGCACAGGAGTTAGCCAAGTTGTTGCTTGCCGATGTACGTGAAGCCGTGGCAGATATTCGTCGTGCCAACCAGCTAGATATCCAATCAGCACTACAAGCATTGATTCAGGATCTGGACGGCCTGAACATCATACTGGATGTGGCCGAGGACGTGGTAATTACCGACGCACGCGCCGCAGAAGCCTTGTTCCGCTGTGCCCAGGAAGCACTAACCAATGTGCTCAAGCATGCCAGAGCAACGCAATGTCGACTGCATTTGTATAAACGCCAGGAAATACTGTATCTGCAGATAGAGGACAACGGTCGCCATACCAGGCAAGTGGTGCCGGGCCACGGTCTGACCGGCATGCAGGAAAGACTGAATAAGCTGGACGGTGAATTAAAAATCACTGCAGACGCAGCCGGCTTCCGTTTGCTGGTCAGTCTGCCGGATAGCGCCGCATGAAAGTCAGGATCCTGTTAATAGACGACCAGAATCTGGTACGTGAAGGCATCAAGAGTTTACTGCAGTTAAAGCCTGGCCTGGATGTTGTTGCCGAAGCTGATGATGGCACAGAGGCTGTGGCCCTGACCTTGGCCCATAGGCCAGATGTGATATTACTGGATATTCGTATGCCCAAAGTGACGGGACTGGATGTGCTGAAGCAATTCAGCCAAGCGGATATTCAGGTACCTGTGTTGATCCTGACCACTTTTGATGACCACGAACTGGTGCTGGAATGCATTAAACTGGGCGCCAAAGGCTACCTGCGCAAGGATGTTAGTTTCGATGCGCTAACCAATGCCATTCTCACTCTTGCACAAGGCAAAAGCTGGCTGCAGCCCGCCGTTACCTGCCGGGTGGAAAAAGCCAGGGACAATAACGACTCCCCTACCGCCCTGATAGAGCAGTTGACGGATATCGAAGTGCAGGTATTGAGGTTAGTGGCGGCCGGTTATTCTAACCACGAAATTGCCGACGCGCTGCACAGGTCAGTGGGTACTATCCGCAATCAAGTATCCGCAATTTTGGCCAAGCTGTGCGTGCGCGACAGAACCCGGGCGGTGCTTAAGGCGCTGGATCTTGGCCTGATATAAAGGTTTCAAACTGATGTGGAAGGTAAGCGGCCAGCATACCGGACAGCGCGACATACTGGCCTAATGCCCGTGGCAGGGTTTCGGCAATAGCGTCGAGTTGCGCATTAAGCTGGGTGTTACCTTTGGCAGTCGCCTGCTCCAGGGCTAAAGGTACATTGGCAAAGGTACTGAACAGGCGCAGTAAATGACTCAGTTCCTTGGCCGCTGACACAGAGCGCTCCGCTTCCTGCTGCTGCATTTGCGTCCAGGCCTGCTGCCATACATTTTGCAAATGCTGATGCCCAAGCAGACAACCACTCATCCACTGGCTGAGGGGGTCTTCCAGGGTCATTCCCGCATGATAACAACAAGATGTCGGCAACAACCTTTGCTCATCACGCATACTCAACAGTTGGGCCTTGAAACAAGCCATCAGCGTTTCGGTAAGCTTGTCAGCCACCTCAGATGACATCTCATCACTGATTAACACCCAGGGCATCCATTGCTGTGGCGGCGGAATCTGCGGCGCGGCAGAGACCGCAAACACTAATCCCAGCACTTCATCATAACTGCGTAGCAGCTGCGGATAATCCTCACACAGCTGCTGCAGGGTTTGATAGGTCGGTTCAAATTTGCCAGTCATGTGCTGCTCGTCCTGTAACGGTTTGTACCCGCCTGCGGCTATCCAGTTGAAAAATCCTGGTGGCCGCCACTGGTGGATTCTCCAGTTGATGGCAGGTCAGGCGCTGATAATGCAGCATAAATCTAGCCAGTTGCTGTGCATCCATCCCCTTGCCACGCGTTTGTCTCAGTTTCTGCTCCTGCTCGGCACGCCAATGCAGTACGCTCTGCCAGTCGGGGGCTTGCAATACCCACAATTCATCGAGGGCGGTAAAAAAACGCTGATAATCCGTGGCCAAACAATTATTCACATAGCTTCGCCATACCCCATCAGTATCTTCACGTTCTTCCAATTCATTGATAGGCAGCACCAATTCTGCCTCTGTCTGCGACTCGGCGCCCAGGCACCAGCCCTCAACAATCAGGATATCTGCCGGACCTTCCAGCCATTCTCCTTCGGTGGCTCTGCCATCCTTACTTTTATCAAATCTCGGCAGGCTAAGTTCTTGTCCAGTGCGAAAACGACGGAGCAGCTCCAAGCCCAAACTGATATCGTGGGTGCCGGGTACACCGCGGGTGGCCAATAAAGGATGAACTTGCGTCGCCAGCCAACGCCGGTGTGACTGCGGATAATAGAGATCATCAAGGGACAGCACCGCCACCTGCAGGCCAAAGGTTTGCCCCAGTTCAGCTTGCAGATACCTGGCCAGTGTAGACTTTCCACTGCCCTGCGCGCCGTTTATTCCCAGGACATAAGGGGTCTTTAAACCGGTTAACTGCCGGGCCAGAGGCCTCCATTGCTGCCGAAATATAGCGAGCTCTGGTGTTAACCGTTCCAGACCAAGGGTTGAATCAGATAGGTCCAAGACATGCCTTCCAACAAATACTTATATCTATTACAGCAGAAATTAGCCTAATAAGTAATAACGGATTGTTTGTCGCAAAAGCACTCCTTTCTATCGGTCTAACCTTGACCTGCCAATAAGCGGAAATGTTATACTATTACCAGTTCACGATTATAGCGGTAACCCCATGAAAGTACGCTTATCCCCTATTCTGCTTGCACTGCTACCAGCATTGGGCTGGGCTAATGACAAGCCTGTCCAGAAAGACGAACATGATATTGAAACATTGGTGATCAGTGCTTCACCCTTGAAGCGTACGGTTCTGGAATCGGCTACGCCGGTATCCATTCTCAGTGGTGAAGAGCTTGCACAGAATCAGGCTGCGACGCTGGGCGAGACGTTGAAAAACACCCCAGGGGTAAACAGCTCGTACTTCGGCCCTGTCTCCAGCAGCCCGATTATTCGCGGTCTGGACGGCCCCAGAATTAAGATTGTGCAAAATGGCTTGGACGCTTCCGATGCGTCGCGAGTTGGACCAGACCATAGTGTTGCAACTGAAGTATCTACCGCTACGCAGATAGAAGTTCTGCGAGGCCCTGCCACATTACTGTATGGCAGCGGGGCAATTGGTGGGGTGGTAAATGTGGTGGATAACCGCCTCCCGCAGCAAACTCAGGATAGTTTGAGCGGCCAGGTTATGGGTTTTTATGACACAGTCGCCAACGAGAAAACCGTTTCCACCGATTTAAACGGCGGTGCTGGCAGCTTTGCCTGGCACTTGGACGCCTTCAGCCGTAAAACCGATAATTTTGAGATCCCAGGCGAAGCCGAGTTAACGCATGACGAAGACGAGCATGGCGATGAACAAAGCGGATACTTGGAAAATTCTGCTATCGACGCACAAGGTTTTACCATGGGCAGCGGCTGGATTACAGATGATTTTCGTCTGGCACTTTCTTATGGTCGGCTAGAGTCTGACTATGGTGTTCCCGGCCATGCCCATGAAGAGCATGAAACCGACGAACACAGTGCAGAAACCGAAGAAGGCGTATACGCCCGTCTTGAGCAAGACAGGTTTCAGGCCATTATTGACTGGAATAACCTAACCGGTCCCTTCTCTGCAGTGCACTGGCATAACGGCTATACCGATTATCAGCACAGCGAAATTGAAGAGGGACACGTTGGCACCACCTTCAAGAATCAAACGCTGGAATCCCGCCTATGGGCCGAACACAAGCCGCTATTCGGCTGGGAAGGGGTGATAGGCCTGCACTTCAATGACGTTGAATTCTCCGCCATTGGTGAAGAGGCTTTTACTCCTCCCACGGACAGCCAGAGTCTGGCCATGTTCGTGCTGGAAGAAAAACGCACCGGTGACTTGCTGTGGCAATTGGGGCTACGTGTAGAGAAAGTTCGCCATCAGCCGGACAATGCTTTTTTTGAAGCACTGGCCCACGAGCACGAAGCCCATGACGCTGCTGAGGAAGAAGAGGAGCACGAAATCCACTTTGACGAACAGCGTTACAACAGCGTGAGTGCCTCCGCAGGCGTGGTGTGGAGCTTGGATGAGCACCAGTCATTGGCCTTTAACTATGCTTACTCGCAACGCGCGCCTTCCGCTTCAGAAACTTTTGCTTTTGGTCCACATATTGGCACCGGCACCTATGAAATTGGTGGTGGCTTCGCCATTCACCAACACGAGGATGAATATCTGCTGGAGCAGGCCGAAAGCAAGATGGACAAGGAGGTCTCCAATAACCTTGACCTCACTTACCGTTATCACACCGATCAATGGCACGCATCGGTTAGCTTGTTCTACAACCAGGTAGATAATTATGTGTTTCAGCAGGACACCGGACTGGTGATCAGTGACGGACATCTGCACGCTCATGATGAAATAGAAGACAGCGGAGAGTCGGAAGACGGACACGCGCACGGCGAGGATCTGCCGGTATTCCTGTTTGCTCAGCAAGATGCCAAGCTATACGGATTTGAGGCCGAGATGGACTGGCACTTCGCTGAAAACTGGCGCATTGATGCCTTTACTGATTACACCCGTGCCAAGCTGGATGATGGCAGTAATGTGCCGCGCATTCCGCCACTGCGGATAGGCTCCTCGCTGCACTTTGAATACGACAGATGGCATGCTGAGGCAGGCTTTACCCATTACAGTAAGCAGGACAAATACGCTGAGTATGAGACCGAAACAAAGGGCTATACTCTGGTATCCGCCAGCGTTAACTACTACCTGCCAACCGATTTAGCAGATCTGACTCTATTCATTAAGGGAGACAACCTGACCGACGAAGAAGCCAGAGTACATTCGTCTTTCCTTAAAGATGTCGCACCGCTGCCGGGACGGGCGATCCGATTCGGTATCAAGGGCCGCTTTTAAGGCCACCCGACGATCCAAACAGGAGGATCCAACACGCGATCCTCCTTACCTTTGCAAGCCAATTTTGCCAGAGGATCTCTGCAGGATCCCCGCAATTAAGCGCATTTCTTCCAACAACATCCAAATTTAAGACACAGCTTTTTCCACAGCTTTTTCAGCCAACAGTGGATAAGTTAAGTGGCTGTACCAATTCCGGCTTGCAACTTCTCTTCGCGATAAAACATTACAAAATCAGGCCTCATCAATATGAGCTGTTCAGCAAACTTTTAACGCAAGCAATCAGCAACCGCAACCCAAGCACTCCATTGCCACATCGACGAAGAAGTAATCCACAATGTATTTATTTCAATCAGTTGGCAGCAATTACGCGATTCTTAATACAGCGATCCCGGATCCGCAGCAATACAACGATCTTAGATCGGGTTCAACACGCTAATGAATGCCGCTAAGGTGTTTCAACTTTCAGTTAGTTCCGCCGCCACCAGCCTAAGATCCTCTACAAGACAAGCGGCCGCGGGTGTCAGGCCCCCTTCAGTACGCATAGTGATACCCACCGGCCCTTTGCGGGCCAAGGCTGGTACCGGAAGTCGGCATAACTCCCCAAGTTGTTCATAGGTACGAAAGATCTGATAGGGCATGGCCGCGATCATATCGGTTTCTCGCAGTAGTGTGCGGTTGGTCAGCACGGAAACCGACTCCACTACAGGCGCAGGAGACGGTAACCCCTGATCGCGGAAATTCTGATCCAACTCGCGACGCAGATAGGTCTGCGGAGAAGGCAGGATCCAGTCTTCCTGCAATAAATCTTCCAGGCTTAATACACCACGGTTACTCAGCGGATGACCGGCTCTCGCCACTATCATAGTGGGTTCCTGGTAGAGCTCGATTGAGGTTAAACCGTCATAATCCTGATGTTCAGGGATTCTGCCGACCACCATATCCAAATCCCCCTGCACCAAATTTGGGAGCAACACATCCTGTGTCCCTTCAACTACGGTAACTGAGATATTTGGTCGTTCCGCACGCAACCGCACCAAGGCTTTAGGTAACAGGGTCAAACTGGCGGTAATTAGCGTGCCCACAGTAACATGGCCAGATAAACCGCCCTGCAAAGAAGTCAGCTCCTCACTGACATGTTTTATTTGTGAGAGTACCAACTTGGCATGTTTGATTAGTACCTCACCATACAAGGTGGGCACCACACCGCGGGATGAGCGTTCAAATAAAATTAACTCATAAGCCGATTCAATGTCTCGGATGATCTTGGTGGCCGCAGGCTGAGCCATGTTCATCAGTTGCGCTGCTTTGAAGATATTGCACTGCTCACCCACAGTCACTAGTAGTTTCAAGTGCTTTAGCTTCATGCGGGCAACCATATCGCGCTGCAATTTTTCTGGAGTCATGTTCAAAGCCTCTGTGATTTTTTATTATTCGCTGGGCGGGCACAGTTATCAGTTAAAAGCTATAGCAACATGAATTTACCAACCCTTTTATTATGTCTTACCACAGTTTCCTTTGGATAAGAAATACTCAATTTCAATTCTGGTTAATTGCCACCCTATACCCCCCACCGTGAATGAGCCTAGCGCCAGATATAACTTTTATCTTATAACCAAGTCGGTAAATTCTATTTTTGTATTATGTTAACGGTCTGTAAAGTCAATCCAAGCCTCAGCGCTGTCCTATGCAGCAATAAGAGAATCGGGAATGACATTGAGTATTTTGCATCACTACATCGACGGGAAATTTGTCGACAGCACCAAGCGTTTCGACAATATCAATCCGGTTAACGGCGTACCAATCTGCCAGGTCGCAGAAGCCGATAAAAAACAAGTTAATCAGGCGGTTATGGCCGCTAAAGAAGCGTTGCGCGGCCCCTGGGGCAGCATGTCGGTGCAACAGCGCGCTGCTTTGTTACATAAAGTCGCCGATGGGATTGAGGCCAGGTTTGATGAGTTTGTCGCTGCTGAGATGCGCGATACCGGAAAATCCCTGCAGCAGGCTTCCAGCATTGATATTCCCCGTGGTGCCGCCAATTTCCGGGTATTTGCCGATATGGTAAAAACCGCTGGCAGTGAGTGTTTTCATACTGACACGCCAGATGGCAAAGGCGCACTGAACTACAGTTTGCCCAAACCCCTTGGCGTTGTTGCTGTCATCGCTCCCTGGAATCTGCCGTTATTGCTGCTAACCTGGAAGCTGGCACCTGCACTAGCGGCGGGCAATTGTATCGTCGCCAAACCCTCGGAAGAGACACCGTCCAGCGCCACCTTACTGGCCGAGGTGATGCATGAAGCGGGGATTCCGCCAGGGGTGTTCAACCTTATTCATGGCTTTGGCCCAAATTCAGCCGGCGAATATCTCACCAGCCATGCACATATTGATGCCATCACCTTTACCGGCGAGTCCCGCACCGGCAGTGCCATTATGCGCGCCGCCGCAGAGCACGTAAAACCCCTGTCCTTTGAACTTGGCGGTAAGAACGCCGCAATTATCTTTGACGATGCTGACTTTGATGCGGCCGTCGAAGGTACTGCGCGGTCCGTCTTCACTAACGGTGGTCAGGTGTGCCTCTGTACCGAGCGGGTGTATGTGCATAGTTCCCTCTTTGACCGCTTTGTGGCGGCGTTAAAACAAAAGGCCGAGGCCATGAAAATTGGCTGGCCCACGGACGCAGACACCGACATGGGGCCACTGATCTCCTTTGAGCATCGCAACAAGGTGCTGTCTTACTACAAACTGGCCGCCGAAGAAGGCGCCACTTTTGTCACCGGCGGCAGCGTGCCCGAATTTGGTGATGAACGCGACCAAGGCGCTTGGGTGCAACCCACCTTAATTACCGGCCTGAGCGAAGACGCCCGCTGCGTTAAAGAAGAAATCTTTGGCCCTATCGCCCATATCAGCTCGTTTGACAGTGAAGAACAAGCTGTGGCGCTGGCCAACAATAGTAAGTACGGCCTAGCTGCCGCTATCTGGACTCGGGATATCAGCCGTGGTCATCGGGTGGCCAGGCAAATGGAAGCCGGCATGGTTTGGGTAAATACCTGGTATCTGCGCGACCTGCGAACGCCTTTTGGCGGGGTGAAAATGTCTGGTATCGGCCGTGAGGGTGGCCAGCATTCCCTGAATTTTTATGCTGAACCCAGCAATATTTGCATCAAGCTGTAAGAGGAAACTATGCAATCACAAGCCACTGACGCTGAACTTCGCGCCGCTATGCAATTGCGCCAAGCCCAGGAGTGCGGCCAACCCTGCGCTCCCGTGCGCACGCTGTTGGCAGACAACGATCTTGATAGTGCCTATCGGGTGCAACAGCTCAACACAGAATATTGGCAACAGCAGGGCCGCCGGTTAGTCGGTCGAAAAATCGGCCTGACATCCAAAGAGGTACAAACCCAGTTGGGTGTTAACCAACCCGATTTTGGCGCCCTGTTTGCCGACATGGCCATTGCCGAAGGCGACGAGATTCCGTTTTCCGCGGTACTGCAACCTAAAATTGAAGCCGAAGTGGCTCTGGTGCTGGAGCAGGATCTGGACATGCAGCAGCCTACCCTCGCAGATATTTTGCGCGCCACCGCCTTTGCACTCCCAGCCCTTGAGATAGTTGGCAGCCGGGTGGAAAACTGGGATATCCGCATTGTAGATACTGTGGCAGACAACGCCTCCAGTGGCCTGTATGTACTGGGTGGCAAACCAACCCCCCTTAGCCAAATAGATCTCAAACTATGCGGTATGAGCTTAAGTTGTCGCGGAGAACCGGTTTCCACCGGTGCTGGGGTAGCTTGCCTGGGTCACCCTTTGAGTGCGGCGCTGTGGCTGGCCAAAACCATGGCACAGTTAGGGCAACCTTTGCGTGCCGGCGACACCATTCTGACTGGTGCCCTTGGCCCTATGGTAACAGTCCAGCCGGGTGATGTGTTTGATTGTGAAATCAGTGGACTTGGCTCAGTGCGTGCCAGTTTCAGTGCGAAATAAGGAAGGCCCATGGACAGTAAACGACATCAGACCCTGCAAATGGCAGATATTCTGGATAAGGCCATGCTAAATAGCCAGGCAACACCCCAACTCAGCTTGGATTACCCCGAGATCGGCCTTAAGCAAGCCTATCAAGTTCAGGCAGCTGGTATAGAAAAGCGCATGAATCGCAGTGAAAAGCTGCTGGGCATTAAAATGGGCTTTACCAGCCGGGCCAAGATGCTGCAGATGGGCGTAGATGATCTTATATGGGGCCGCTTAACCAGCACCATGCAACTGGTGGAAGGTGACAGGGTAAGTATGCAGCGTTTTATTCACCCCAGGATAGAACCGGAAATAGCCTTCCGTCTGAATAAAACCCTGAAAGGCAAGGTCAGCCTGTTGGAAGCCATGGACGCGGTGGAAGCCATCGCACCGGCGCTGGAAATTATTGACTCACGTTACGCCAATTTTAAATTTTCGCTGGCCGATGTGGTGGCGGATAACTCCTCGTCGTCGGGCTTTGTTTTGGGACAGTGGTGCTCCCCCAAACAGGACATCAGCAATCAGGCCATGGTGATGGAAATCAACGGTAAGCCGGTACAGATAGGTTCATCCTCGGCCATTCTTGGCAATCCCTGGCGCTCATTGGTGGAAGCAGCGCGCCTGGCAGCAGAGTCCGATATTTGTCTGGAAGCCGGTTGGATAGTGCTGGCCGGCGCGGCCACAGCAGCACATCCGCTTTGTACTGGCGACCATGTTTGCTTGCATACCAGCAGTATGGGTCAGGTCCATCTGCATGCCGGAGAATAATATGACTAACCGTTCAACCCTGGTCAGTGGTAAAGCCACACCAAGAGGCAAGTTTCCCCACATTAAGCGCGCCGGTGATTTTTTATTTGTCTCGGGCACCAGCTCGCGCCTGCCGGATAACAGCATAGTGGGCGCAGAAGTGGACGCTATGGGCACCACCAATCTGGATATCCGCGCCCAGACCCGTGCGGTGATTGACAACATCAGCGACATTCTGGCCGCCGAAGGGGCAACCCTGGCTGACTTAGTAGAAATCAGTACCTTTCTGGTCAATATGAATGATTTTGGTTCTTACAATCAGGTATATAGCGAGTACTTCGATGCCAACGGACCAACCCGTACCACAGTAGCCGTACATCAGTTGCCACATCCGCACCTGCTGATTGAAATCAAGGCGGTGGCCTATAAGCCGCAGCCCCGTGCGGTCAAGGAGAGCTAACATGACACAACTCAAAGCCTTTAACTTCCAGAAATGGCTGGATGACCATAAAGATAAGCTGCAACCGCCGGTCAACAACGCGTTGATTTGGGAAGATGCAGACTTGATGTGTACGGTAGTGGGTGGCCCCAATCAGCGCTTTGACTACCATGTGGACCCGGTGGAAGAGTTCTTCTACCAAATGAAAGGGAATGCATACCTCAACATCATGGGGGAAAACGGCCCATACAAACTGGAGCTCAAGGAGGGTGACGTATTTTTGTTACCACCCTATGTGCCCCATTCTCCACAACGCCCGGAGCCTGGTAGCCTGTGTCTGGTTATTGAGCCCAAACGCCCAGAGGGCAAGCATGACGCATTTCGTTGGTACTGCCTGAGCTGCAACCACCTGCTGCATGAAGTGCAGGTGGAACTGAAATCCATAGTCAAAGACCTGCCCCCGCTGTTTAAAGCCTTTCAGGAAAATGAGCAATTACGCACCTGCAGTGCCTGTGGCGAATTGCACCCCGGCAAATAGGAGTTGGCCATGAAGTTAATCGACATGCATGCGCATTTTTTTCCAGCTAGTTTGCCGGACTTCGCTGCGCGTTTTAACAGCCAGGGCTGGCCACAAGTGGTGCATAAGAATGCCGAACACGCCGATATTCTGATTGACGGCAAACTATTCCGGCCTATTACCCATGCCTGCTGGGACAGCCAAAAACGCCTGGCAGATATGGATAAGCTTGGTATCGACATCCAGATTATGTGCGCCACACCGGTACTTTTTGCCTACCACCGCCCCGTGGAACAGGCGTTAGCACTCGCTGCCTGGCTGAATGACCAGGCACTGGAACTTTGCACTCCGGATAGCCAACGCCTCAAAGCCCTGTGTCAGGTCCCCATGCAGGATATCGACGCGGCCTGCGCTGAGGTTTCCCGCTGTATGGCCAATGGCCATGTGGGGGTGCAAATTGGCAACCATGTGGGTCTGAAGAATCTGGATGACGAAGGTATTGTGACCTTCTTGCACCACTGCGCCGATATTGGCGCACCTGTGCTTATCCATCCCTGGGATATGATGGCCCCCGAGCGCATGCCCAAGTATATGTTGCCTTGGTTGGTCGCCATGCCAGCCGAAACACAACTGTCGATTTTATCCCTGATCTTATCTGGCGCCTTTGAGCGTTTGCCTCGCAGCCTGAAAGTCTGTTTTGCCCATGGTGGTGGCAGCTTTCCTTATTTGATTGGCCGCGTGGATAACGCCTGGAAACACAGAGATATAGTGCGCGAAGACTGCCCTAACCTCCCCTCCAGCTATATGGACAGGTTCTATGTGGACTCTGCGGTATTTCACCCCGATGCCCTCGCGCTGTTGGTCAAAACCATGGGCGAAGAGCGGGTGATGCTGGGCTCCGACTATCCCTTCCCACTGGGTGAGCAGGTTATTGGTGAACTGGTAAAAAGCCACGATGGACTGGGCGCACAGACCAAGCAACGCATCTTGGCAGACAATGCCGCTGAATTTTTTAACCTTAATCAATAACGGAGACCGACATGCAGAACGAAAAATGGCTCCCACTGAGTGTCATAGCCGCTGCGCTAGTTGTCAGCACGGGTTTAATCGCCAGTCCTTGGGACATCAGTAAAGATACCCCGATTAACATCAAGGACCCTATGGTTAAGCGCCAGGCTGAATTGGGTGGTGACCGCACGCCGGCCAACCCAGTGCCAGGTAGTTATGGTATGCAGGCAGATGGCAGCTTTGTGCATCCCAAGGCGACCCCGGAGTCTCATGATGCCTTTCCTTTTGAAGGACAACTGGATTACTGGGATCCCAACAGCTACATCAAGAATATGAAGGTGGAAGCTTACTACCCTATTACGGTAGAGCCTTTTCATACCTGGCAGAATATTGTTGATTTCAATGGTCGCCGCTATCTCTACCAATATGTGCGCCGTGATCTGAAGATATTTGATATTACGGACCCCAAGAAAGTTGAACTGCTTCTGACCCGCGGCCACACCTGGGGTGCTAACGGCCCTGATGCGGAAGCGCAAAATCCGTATGCAGAAAACGACATGATGGGCGCCGCCAGTATCCAGTGGAGCAAAAAGCTGGGTAAATATGTGATGGTGCAGTCTTTTGAGATTCGCCGTTTCGGTTTGCTACGTGATAAATACCGCCAACCAGAAAAAGTAGAAGCTATTCGCAATGCCAATCATCTTAAAGGCTTTAAAGTTTACGAGATGAATGGCCCGCTCCCCAAAGACTGGAAACTGATTGCCGAGCGGACCACAGACATCTTGCATGCGGATGCCCCTGTTGGGCAGCAGCAAGGTTCAGGGGTAAGGGATATTCCCGCATATTTTGGCGACGATATCATGTATGTCTCCGCAGCCCCGGATAAGCGCTGGGGTCTGACCGAATACCCCAACGACCTTTACAGTGCAGGCTATCAGGCCTGGGATATGTCTGACCCGACTAATCCCAGATTCCTGGATATGCTCGGTTTGCCCGGGCAAATCGTCGGCAACCCGGAGCATGAGGCGGTATTTAAAACCGATCCACGCGCAGGTAACCGTACCTCCTGGATGGGCTCTCGTATGCCACTGTTTATTCCCAAGCCGGCTTCCCAGGGTGGTAAGTATGGTTATGGTGCCATGGGCGGGTTAGGTTTTGTAGTAGTGGATATCAGCGACCCGTCCAATATGCAGGTGATCAGTAATCTGAAGTTCCCGGCCAATATTGCCGGTACCGAAGGGGATTTTGTCGACGTGTCTCAGGTCGAAGAAACCGGTCTGGTGTATTTCAGCGGCTATCCACTCAACGAAGACTGTTACGAGCCTTATAAAGATATCCATATTATTGATGTGTCTGACCCGGCTAATCCCAAGGTCAAAGGTGTGATGCCACGCCCTAAACCGCCAGCCGATGCAGCCTTTACGGATTTTTGTCAGCGTCGTGGCAGCTTTGGTCCAAAACGCACTGGTGCCTATCATCAACCAGGTAGTCACAAAGCCGGTATTCTGCCGTTTAACTTCTACAATGCCGGCTTGCAGGTGTTTGACCTGAGCAACCCGGATAAACCGCAAATTGCGGCCTACTTTGTGCCCCCCTTTAAGGAAGATCAGGTCGCCAGCTATGCCATGGGCAATTTATCCCATTCGGTCTATGTAGAGTACGACCGCAACCTGTTCTGGTTGTTTACCAACCACGGCTTCTATGCCCTGTCCAGCCCGCTTTTGGGTGAACCCAGCTTTGCCCCCCCCAAACAGGCCTGGCCGCCAAAATCGTGAGACAAAAAGGAGCCTTATGGCTCCTTTTTAATTGAGTGGCGTGTTTTTCAGCAAAAGTGGCGAATTGTGCCAAATTTTAGCAATGCTAATTTTCCCACCCCACAAAGAAAACTATAACCATATGATTTATATAAGTTTTAACATGTGGCCTGGGGATTGCTTTTAAATATAAAAAAGCAACATCAACGGAATTATCATGAAAAAACATACACTTGCTCTGCTTGTACCTCTGTTCAGCGTCACTTTGTTATCTGGCTGTATTATTCACGTGGGTGGTGATGCCGATGCACATGGCAATTCAAGCACTGTGTTTGGTGGCATTGATATTCAAAGCGACCGTCAGGTAGGCGATCTAAGTACAGTGAATGGCGGTATTGATATTGGTCATCGCAGCCATGCTGGCGACGTCAGCACAGTCAACGGCGGCATCGAACTGGGCGACAACGTATCAGTGGAAGAAGCCGAAACGGTCAATGGCAGTATTACTGCAGGCAAAAACTTACAGGTAAATGACGACCTGGAAACAGTGAACGGCCGTATTGAGTTACAAAAAGGAGCCCGGGTGGGCGGCGATATCAGCACGGTCAATGGCGACATCCTACTGACAGATGCGGTTGTGAATGAAGATTTGCAAACCCTGAACGGTGATATCAAGTTACGTGGTAACACACAAATAAAGGGCGATGTGGTGTTTGAACACCGCAAGGATGATGGTTGGGACTGGAGCAAAGAGGATGAGCCAGCATTAGTAGTGGAAAAAGACGTGCGCATTGATGGACGCATTATTCTGGAAAAACCGGTACGCCTTAAACTGGAAGACCCAGCACTGCTTAACAAGGTGGAACGTCGTTACAGCGCGGAGTAAAAGTCCTGACGCCTTTGTTAGACTGATTGATTAAAAAGGCGGGCTTAGCCCGCCTTGGTTACAAAGCAGACTTCAGTTAAAAAGCTTGTTTTATATTGACATACACCATGCGACCACGGGGATCGTGCACTGTGGCATCGTATCCCAGAGAGTTACGCACGGTAGGGGCGGCGCGGTCAAACAGGTTCTGCGCCCCCACCATTAACCTTGGGCCCTCACCCGTGCTTAGCAAGGGATCCATCTGGTAGCTGTACTGCATATCTATCTTGGTCCAACTGGCAACTTTGGCGTTGTCTTCATTATCATTCTGGTAGTCACCAATATGGCGAACATAAAGATTGCCACTGTGCTTACCGTTACTCCACAGCAAGCCCAGATTAGCGCGCAGCTCAACGGTGGATACGCCAAAGTTTTCATCGTTGACATTGCCCAAACCATCGATTGGGCCGAGTAGCGGATCGTCCAGATCATAGCTCAGCACATAGGTACCATCCAGCATCGGGCGCAGGTTACCCCACTCACCCATGTCCAGATCCGTGAACAAGCTGAAATCTATACCATCGGTTTGTACCGAGCCGGCGTTGCGGTAGTAAGTGGTGATTTTCACCGCTTCCCCACCCGGGCCGCGCTCAATCTGACTGCTGGTCGGGTCGACAGCCAGCAATGCCGCTGCAGACTCAGGTGTAATAAAGTTCTTATAGTCAAAACGCCAGTAATCCAGATTCAAGGTAACATCTTCGGCGAAAGTCCAGCTCATCCCCAGGTTCATAGCCTCAGACTCCTGTGGCTTTAATGGGCGCTCTGGATCACCGGTCAGCAATGAAATAAAACTCACTTCATCACCACCGACCAGCGGATCATTGGCGGTTTGCGGCGTAATAAACTGGGAATCATTCTGGAACACGGTAGCCACTCTGAACGAGGTGCCGTAACTGGCTCTTAGGCTAAAATCCTGACTTGGGGTCCACAGCAGGGCCACTTTAGGGTCAGTGGTACTGGCTAGGTCAAAATCCTCGTAACGTATCGCGGTCTGCATTGTCAGATCGTAAGTCAGCGGGATGGAAAACTCGGCGAATGCCGCCCACACTTTCTGCTCGCCGGTAAAATCTTCACCGCCACCAAAAAAGTTAAACACCAAGTCGTTAGATAACTCGTTAAAATCGTATTCCAGCTTATCGGTACGATGTTGCACACCAAAAGCGGCGCCTACCGCACCGGCTGGCAGTTCAAATAAATCACCAGTGACATGGGCATCAAATACGCTTTGGCTGGATTTAGCCTGATAGCCAAACTCGCCGAAGATAAAGTCATACATCTCAGGGGTATTTTTATCCTGGCTGCTCGACAGCCAATAATAAAATGCATCGCCATTTGGCCCGCCCTGACCATTCAAGGCCGCTTGCAAATTGTGGGTAATCACATCTTTGCGGGCGTTTTCTGCTTCATTGACACTGGTTGTCCAGGTGGCTTTCCAACTCCAGTCGTTGGTCAAATCGCCTTTCAGGCCGAGTTGATAACGCCAGCTTTGGTAAACTTTGTCATCTTTGTTGGACTCAGAACCAGCCCCCAATGGTCGGATAAACAGCACGCCACTGTTAGAGGCACTGCCGGGAAAAGGATCAAGGCCTCCTACTTCGATAGCGTCCGGGTGATACGCAGGCACCCGCACTTCGTCTAACTGAGGTTGGCTTGGCACCGAATTAATCGTGGTCTTGTTACGGGCCACCACCAATTCACTGAACAACTGCGTGCTGTCGGTTAAATCAAAGGTCGCTTGCGCCATGGCCTGTGTTTGTTCGGCGGCAGCAATGATGTCGCCGTAATAACCGTAGTTCAGCTCGCAAGCACCGTCGCTGGGGAACTCACCATCAGGCTTGCGGCGCACCAGACCCGGATATTTTTCAAAAGCACTGCCATCCAGACAGCTAGGGTCAATCAGTTTTATTGGCGGTCCTGGTGGTCCGTCAAACGCAATCACTTTGCCGGGGAAACCATAGCCACTCCAGGAGTCTTGGTTGTCAGCATAGTCATCGCGCCGCGCAGAATTGGGCACATTAGTGCGCTTCAAGTAGTTCACGGCAAACATCAGATTGCTGCGTTCGCCTGCTGCCCCCACAATCGCCCCTAGGCTGATTTCGTCCGAGCCATATTTATTGTGCTGGTAGTTGGCATCCAGCTCGAATCCTTCAAAGGTGGAACGGGTGATAAAATTCACCACCCCAGCCACCGCATCTGAACCATACAAAGACGACGCGCCATCTTTGAGTATTTCCACCCGCTCCACGGCGATGGCGGGCACCAGTGTGCTGAGGTCAACAAACTGATCACCAGCTTCGGTAACCGCCGGTGACAGGGTGTGCCGCTGACCGTTTAGCAAAACCAGCGTAGAGGTGACGCCCAAACCACGCAGGTTGATATTAGTCGTACCGGCTGAACGGGCTTGTTCGAAACTGTCCGAATAAACCTGCGCTCCGGTATTGATGGTCAAGGTATTGACCAGATCGGAAACACTGGTGGCCCCGATATTATTCAGGTCATCTTCGCCAATTACGGCAATAGGCGAAGCGCTGTTGCCCTGCTCTTTGCCTTTGATAAACGACCCCGTGACGACGATTTGCTCGACATTCCTGTCCTGGTTGGCTGGCGCATCTTGCGCCATCAGGCTGTGACTGGTTGCCAAACCGGATAGTAGGCAACTGGTGCATAAGCCCAGATTGGTTAGGTTGGTGTGTCGTGTCATACCCGTCTCCTCTTTCGTTCTTGTTGCTGTGCGGTTGATTGAGGTTGTTTATTTTGCACTCACTTTTTTTACATATAATTCAATGTTAAATATTTGTATATATTTTTAACCAATTTAAATACATTTATATTTTAATGTATACACCAAAAGGAGGTGATGAAATGCTCTGGCTTTATCAGGATTGGGATTCTTTGATGTCTTTTAAGGTGCGCGCCTGCTTGGCCGCAAAGGCCCTGAGTTGGCAAAGCCGGCGCGTGGTGCTGCGGGACTTTGAACATCTGCATCCCGATTACCTGGCGCTTAATCCGGCCGGCGTGGTGCCGACGCTCGTGCATAACGGCCAGGTTATCCGCGAGTCCAGCATCATCAACGAATATCTGGACGAAACTTTTATGCCCAGCTTGGTCCCCTCACAACCAACGGCCCGGGCCAGCATGCGTATGTGGTGTAAGTATTTTGATGATGTGATCCACCCCACGCTGCGAGTGGCATCTTTTCAGCTTATGATTCGCCAGCGCTTTACCAATATGCCCCCTGAAGCGCTAGAAACGCTGATCGCCTCGCACCCTCAGCCAGCACGAGCGGCCGCCTTTCGTAATCTGCTGGGGACTTGTGTGGATTACCAGGCGGTGCAGGCAAGTATTCAACAGCTTATTGCGATTGCGGAGCTGATGGAGCAACGACTTACTCAGCATGCCTGGCTGGCCGCTGAAACCTTTACCCTGGCGGATATCAGTACGATGGCATTGGCTGACAGGGTAAGTCGTTTAAAGTTTGATTTTATCTGGCAGGGCAAGCCACAGGTACAAGACTGGCTGTCCCGCATACGCGTACACCCAGCCTATCAGCAGGCCATGTGTCCACCAGAATACAGGATGCCCAGTCCCAAAGCCGAAGATCTGGAGCAACTGGGCAGATTACTGAAACAACAAGGGCTGCAAGAGCAACCAGCCTCTAACTAATCTGGCAGGCTTCATCAAAATCCAAACGCGGCAGGCGCTGAAACAGTTTTGTGGTGTCGCCGTAACCAAGGCAGCACAAAAAGTTGCTGCGAATACGAGTACCGGCAAAGAAAGCGTCATCACAGGCCTGATTATTAAAACCCGACATTGGGCCTACATCCAAACCCAGGGCGCGCGCCGCAATCATCAGGTAAGCGCCCTGTAGTGTGCCATTTCTAAAAGCCGTGATTTCAGCAGCCTTGGCATTGTCGGCCATCATCTGACGAGCCCCCGGATTGTGCGCAAACAGCTTGTCCATCTTCTCGTAAAACGCCAGGTCATGGGCAACGATCACGGTAACAGGTGCGCTCAGTACCTTGTTCACATTCAGCGGGGCCAGGCAGGCTTTGAGCTTCTGCTTGGCCTGTTCACTTTGTATAAACACGAAGCGGGCCGGGCAACTGTTCATACTGGTGGAGCCCATTTTCACAATCTCGTAAAGCTGCCTGAGGGTTTGCTTAGCAACAGGTTTATCCAGCCAACCGTTATGGCTGCGTGCTTCACACAGAATCTGATCCAGCATCTTCGGGCTTAAGGGTTCAAATTCCTCTCGAAGCTTGGTGGCAGCGGCCTGTGCCATATCAATAGCCTGCTGTTGTGCATGACTAATAGCCGGTGAATTCATCTTGGCGTCCTCCCAATAGACATGGTTGAGTTAAAAAAAACACTAGATCTGAATGCAATCTAGATTTAATGTATACAATAACATTACCAAAGTATACCTAGATAGGTTTAGAGATCTGAGACTATGGAGTTTATCGACGCTGTTTTGCCATTGGCCGCCATGATGCTGGCCACAGGAATCGTCGCCGGTCTGCTGGCTGGTTTGCTGGGTGTAGGTGGCGGCATTGTGATAGTGCCGGTGCTGGACACGGCCTTGGGTTTGTACGGTATAGAGCCGGCCATTCGCATGCATGTAGCCGTTGCCACGTCGCTGACCTGCATTATCTTTACCTCGATTTCATCCACCCGGGCACATCACGCCAAAGGGGCAGTGGACTTGGGTTTGGTAAAAATCTGGGGCCCGGCGGTGCTGATGGGCTCACTTTTAGGCGCCATCGGCGCAGCCTTTGTGGACAGCCAGGTTTTATCCGCGGTGTTTGGCGTGGTGGCACTGCTGGTCGCCCTAAAAATGCTATTGCCACTGGACAATCTGATCCTCAGCCGAGATGTGCCACGTGGGCTGGCAGCACCTTTTCCCCCACTGGCCATAGGCGGCTTGTCGAGCATGATGGGTATAGGCGGCGGCACCCTGAGCGTGCCGGTGCTGACCTTGATGAATCAGCCCATCCATCGCGCGGTGGGCACAGCTGCGCTGTTTGGATTATTGATCAGCTTGCCAGGCGCTTTTGGTTTTGCCTACTCAGGCTGGGGGGACTCGCGTCTTCCACCAGGCAGCCTAGGTTACATCAATCTGATCGGTGTAGCACTGATCGCACCGGTCACTGTGGTAATGGCCCCCTTTGGCGCCAAACTCGCTCATCGCTTGGATAAACGCAGGCTCAGCATGCTATTCGGCTTTTTCCTGCTGTTGGTCGCGGGGCGTATGTTGTACCGCACCTTACTGGCTTGAATATGTAAAAACAGATAGCAAGGCTCACTGATATTCAATTTTAGATATATCAAGCAGCCATTTAATTAGTCGAATTTCATCGGTAAGACCCGCAAAGTGGGCTTGATGAATTGCAAAAGTTAAGCCCCTACGGGGCACAAAATAAGAGAATTCTGTATGACAAAATTCGCATTAGCGACTTACCAGACGCAAGGCCATGAACGCACGGCTATGCAGATCCAAGGCAAGTTTTTCGACCTGGAGAGCTGTTTTGAAGCCGTTCACCCAGCACAGCACAGCAAACCACGCTGGGTATTCAGCAGTACCGATGCTATTTGCCAATGGGAGCAAACCTCGGCTGAATTGCAGGACCTGGCTGAACAGGTGATTCTGTTAGTCGAGCAAGGCAAGTTAGCGCCACTGGCTGAGGATTTGCAGTTGCTGGCCCCCTTCCGCCCCACCACCATTTTTGGCACGGCATCCAATTATCATGAACATGCAGCCGAGATGAATACCATTCTGGCCGCCAAGCCAGATAGCTCTCCTTATGTGTTTATGAAAGCCACCACCTCAGTGACCGCTACCCAGACAGATGTGATTCTGCCACCGGAAACTCAGCAATTGGACTGGGAAGTGGAACTGGGCGTAGTCATAGGTAAGGCCGCCCGCCGGGTCAAGGCCGCAGATGCCCTTAACTACATTGCTGGCTACACCGTGGTGAATGATATTTCTGCCCGGGATTTGAATCGTCGCAGTGACTACCCCTTTAAACACGACTGGTTTCGCGGCAAAAGCTGGGACACCTTCTGCCCCATGGGGCCGGTCTTCGTACCCAAGCAAACTATCGCCGACCCGCATCAAATCAAGCTGTCGTTGTTTCTAAACGGTAAACAAATGCAAGACGGCAATACCAGCGAACTGATTTGGAATGTATTTGAACAAATCGAGTACCTGTCCAGCATTTTGACCCTGCGTCCTGGGGATTTGATTATGACCGGTACCCCCGCCGGGGTCGGCAAAGGTATCGGCTTATATCTAAAGCCGGGCGATGTACTGGAAGCCAGCGCCGAGGGCGTGGGCAGCATTAAAAATACCGTCAGGGCCGAAGTGCTCTGAACCAGAGGAGAGCAACATGTACCAACCCAAGCCAACCAAACTGGGCCATCTGGTGCTCAAGGTGCAGGACATACAACGTTCGGTGCAGTTTTATCAGGAGGTGGTCGGTCTGACCGTGTCTGACTGGATAGATGATCGCATGGTTTTTTTGCGTGCCGGTCAGGACCATCATGATCTGGCCTTATTGCAGCTGCCTGCTGATCAACTAGGCAAGCAGGACCCGGCCCAGTCACGCATCGAGCACTTCTCCTATCACGTCGACAGCATCGAAGACATCAAGCAGATCACCAAGATGTTGCTGGCGCGCGGGATTGAAATTGACCGCGGCATTGGTCGCCATGGCCCAGGCGACAATACCTTTATCGTGTTTAAAGACCCGGATGGCAATAACGTGGAGTTTTACTCCGACATGCTGCAAATCACCGAACAAGCCCCCTATGCCGCTTCAGTCTGGCCTGGTACCGAAATGGGCACCTTTGATCAGTGGAATTTGGAAAGCTTTGTGGTTGAACCGCCAGCGCGGATCAAAGCCATTATTAAGAATGACAAGTAAGGGAGAATCCTGATGCCCTTTATACAAATTAACCAAGACAGCTTTTATTACGAAGTGCATGGCCAGGGCAAGCCGGTGGTGTTGGCCCATGGTTTGGGCGGCAATCATGCCAGTTGGTACAAACAAGTGGCGGTACTGGCCAGTGCTTATCAGGTGATCACCTTTGACCATCGTGGTTTTGGCAATTCCACCGACCAGGCAGGCCTGGGGCGTAGCGGTTTTGTTAGCGACTTGCTGGCTTTGCTTGATCACTTGCAACTGCCCAAAGTCGCACTGGTGGGTCAGTCCATGGGCGGCGGCACCGCCATTCAATTTGCCAGTCAATACCCTGAGCGAGTCGCCGGGTTGGTAATTGCCGACTCTCTGCATGGCTTACAAGAAAGTTCTGAAGTCGCGGCCATTATGGACAAGGCGCGGGCCGACACCGCCCACCTCGACCAATTGCAACGGGTGCTGGGCGAGGCATTTCGCCAGGCAAATCCCGAGCAGGGTCTGTTATACCGCCAGTTCAACAGCTTTAACCGCACCGATCGCAGCAATCTTAGCGGTGAATATGCCGCCACAAAAGTGGATCCGGCCACTTTAGGTAAGCTTGGTTTTGCCGTGATGTTTCTGGCCGGTCAGGACGATATTTTGTTCCCCATTGAGGCGATTCGCCTGGTGCAGGAGCAGGTGGACGGTTCCTTTATCGTGGAATTTGACGCCTGCGGTCATTCGGCCTTTTTTGAAAAGCCGGTGGAATTCAACGACAGCCTGCTGAGCTTTCTGCAGATGGCCGGGCTTGCGCCCAGCGCCGCCGCACACAGCAACAGTGCGGGTTACATTCATCCATAATCAGATTTAACGGGTACCCTATCATGACTAATAAAACCGTAGCTCAACAGGTCGTCGATACGCTCAAGGAGCTGGGCGTCAAACATGTGTTCGGCGTACCCAGCGGCGGCTGGGTGGATTATATGGAAGCCCTGCGCACCACAGACGGCATCGAATTTGTTCTCGCCACCCACGAAGGCGGCGCGGCCTTTATGGCTGACGTTTGTGGCCGTATTACCGGTGTGCCCGGCGTGTGTTTCGGCACCTTTGGCCCCGGCGCCACTAACCTGGCCACCGGTGTGGGCAGTGCCTATCTGGATCGCTCGCCAATGATTGCCCTGACCGACGAAATGCCTGCTGCCAAGCGTGGCCGCATCGTGCAGATGGCCATTGACCATCAGGCGCTGTTCGCCCCTATCACCAAGAAAACCACCCGCCTGGAAGCCGAGCGGGTGCGCGAAATCATCTTTGATGCCGCCCATGTAGCCACTTCCGGCGTACCAGGCCCTGTACATATCGGCCTGCCGGTGGGCATGAGTGCCCTGCCAGCGGCGCAAGAAAGTGCCAAGCCCATTGCGCCGAAAATTGCCGAACCAGCCGCTCAGGTGCTGTTGGACAAAATGCGAGAGCTGTTTGTACAAGCCGATAAACCCGTGATTGCGCTGGGTATGCGTGCTATTACGAGCGGCGTGCAGGAGCAGGTGATTGCCCTGGCCGAAAAATTCCAGGTACCTGTGGTGTTAAACCCCATGGCCAAGGGCATGCTGGCCGAGTCGCATCCTAACTATGCCGGCGTGTTGTTCCATGCCTTGAGCGATGTGGTAGGGCAAACCCATCAACAGGCCGATTTGGTGGTCAGCATCGGCTATGACGAAGTGGAATTTAACTACGAAGACTGGATCCCCAATGCACCACTGGTCAGCCTGGATATCGCTGCCACCGATCTGGATACCAGCAAATATACCTTAGCCTGTGATGTGCTGGGCAATATCAAGCATTCGGTGGAATACCTGCTGGCCAGCGACTGCGCTGTGAAGAACTGGGATTTAGATGCGCTGGCTCAGCGTAAAGCCGAGATGTTTGCCCGTATGTCCCCCAACAATGACGCCTTCGGTCCTTGTGCGGCGCTGGATATTTTGCGCGACAAGTTTCCACAACACGGCATTATGACCTGTGATGTAGGTGCCCACATTCACCTGATTGGACAAAAGTGGCCCACCCCTAAACCGGGCCTGCAAATTATGACCAACGGCTGGTCGGCCATGGGCTTTGCCATTCCTTCGGCTATTGCCGCCAAGCTGTGTAAACCGGATACGCCAGTCTGTTCGGTGGTGGGTGACGGCGGTTTCTTGATGACTGCCGGTGAACTGGCCGTGGCCGTCAGGGAAAAGCTGAATATCGTGTATGTGCTGTTTACCGACAATGACCTGGCGCTAATCCGTATCAAGCAAGAGAAAAAGCACAACCCTATTTACGGCACCCCGATTCGTGAGCGCGGCACTATTGGCGGCGACAACATCTTCGGCGTACCTGTACTGAAGGCTTACGATAAGCAGGAGTACGCACAGACACTGGAAAAAGCCTTTGCCATGCAGGGGCCGGTGATTGTCGAGGCGATTCTAAACTCGCGCGAGTATGACAGCCTGGTACTGCGTAAGGACAAACCCTGATATGCAGGCCGCTATTTTGTATCCAAATGCAGCGGCCAGCTTACTGATCAATGGTCAGTGGCTGGCCAGTGGCGCCAGCATGCAGATCCACAATCCGTTTAATAATGAAGCTGTAAGTGAAGTCTCCTGCGCCGATGACCGCCATGTATTGCAAGCGGTGAAAAGCGCCAGACAGGCGTTTGAGAAACATCGTTTTTTACCCAGCGCTGAGCGCGCCGCTTGGTTAAAAGGTGCGGCCAATCTGGTTCAGCAGCGGCTGGAAGATTTTGCCCGCACTATCGCGCTGGAAACCGGCAAGCCCATTCAGGCTGCGCGTAAGGAAGTACGGCGCTGTATCAATACGCTAAACCTGTCCGCCGAAGAAGCCACCCGATTGTGCGGTGAAACCCTGCGTTTCGACAGTTTTGCCGGGGGTGAAGAGCGCATCGGCTACTACGAACAGGTGCCGCTGGGGGTGATCGCCGCGATTACACCTTTTAATGACCCGTTAAACCTGGCAGCACACAAATTGGGACCGGCCCTGGCCGCTGGCAATGCGGTGGTGCTGAAGCCCTCGCAGCAAGCGCCCTTATCGGCGTTAATGCTGGTGCAGGCCCTGCTAGAAAACGGCCTGCCACCAGGCCAGGTGAATGTGCTGACCGGCTATGCCCGGGAGTTCGCTCAGGCGCTAGTAAGCCATAAGGATGTGGCGATGGTAACTTACACCGGCGGCGAAGCCTCGGGAGAAATCATCGCCAAAAACGCCGGGATTAAAAAGCTGGCCATGGAACTGGGGGCTAACAGCCCGGTACTGGTGATGGACGACTGCAATCTGCCAAAAGCTGTGGCTGCTTGCGTGTCTGGCGCTTACTGGGCGGTAGGGCAAAATTGTATCGGGGTGCAGCGAATTTATATTCAGCGCAGCCTGTACAGCGCCTTTAAGCAGGCCTTTATCGAACAGACGGCCAAGCTGAAGGTAGGCAGCCAGCTTTTGGATGACACAGATATTGGCCCCATGATCAACGAACGTGAAGCCATGCGTATTGAACAATGGGTTGAACAAGCAGTCGCCAACGGCGCTAATTTGCTGGTAGGCGGCAAGCGCGAAGGTGCCTGCTACTATCCCACCGCCCTGGACAACCTCAAAGACAGCGATCGGCTGGTCTGCCAGGAAGCCTTTGGCCCGGTAGTCAGCCTGTTTGCCTTTGATGATTTGGACGACGCCCTGGCCCAGGCAAATAGTGCCGAGTTCTCTATTCACGGCGCAGTATTTACCAGTAACCTGAATACCGCCATGAAGGTGAGTCGGGAACTGGACGTGGCCGGTGTGATGGTCAACGATTCCACCGACTATCGCCTCGATGCAATGCCCTTTGGCGGCGCCAAACGCGGCAGTCTGGGACGCGAAGGGGTGAAATTTGCGATACGGGAAATGAGCCAGACCAAAGTGATGTGTATGCAGCTCGACCTCGACTGATTGGTGCTAGTAAAGCGCTCTCTTCGTGTCCTTCTGTTCTTCGTGGTGATATAGGCAGTTTAAGTATTTGTTTACTGCGAAGGTCACGAAGAACACGAAGGGGCTAATAACCCCGTGCTTAAGAGAGTCATCTTTCGGTAATCTACGTATCTAGCGTCACTGCAAGACACCTTTTTGTATTCAAGAACTTAGAGATTTGTACACAATAAAAAGCCGGTGTATATATCGCTTGAAAGTTAAGGGATATCTTTTAAACTGACCCGAGTTTGGCTGCGTTTGAAGCAATAGGAATGTCCACTCTGACTATCTCTGACAAAATTTATAACCAACTGTCTGCGCAAATTATCTCCGGTGAGATTAAACCCGGACAAAAGTTGGAAGAGCAGGAAATTGCCAATCAATTCGGCGTATCCCGCACTCCTATTCGCGAGGCCTTTCGCCTTCTGCACACCAGCGGTTTAGTCGAAAGCAAGGCTCATAAAGGGGTAACGGTGATTGAGCTGGATATTGATCAGCTCAGCGATATGTATGAAGCCCTGCAAGAGCTGGAAGCCCTGTGCGCGCGCTTAAGTGCCGAGCGCATGACCGCCGTTGAACGTAAGCAAATTCAGCGTATGCATCAGTTGTCGGAAGAGGCGGTTCACAGCGAAGATGTAGAGCGTTTTGCCGAACTGAATAACCAAATTCATACCGCCATTCATCAAGGCTCGCGGAATAAAACCCTGCAGGAAACCATTGCAAAGCTGCGAAAGCGTCTGAGCTTGTATCGTCAACCCTGGCTGTTTGAAAAACGCAATCGTCTGGAAGCCTCATACCGTGAACACGCTGAGTTGGTTGAGGCAATTATCGCCGGCGACCGAGATCAGGCCTTTGACGCCATGCGTAACCATATTTCCAATACCAGCCTGGGCACTATTGATTATCTGATTAGTCAGAAGCCACTGTAGTAGCTCTAGCGCAATTTACACTAATGGTCGGTCTTAAAAATCTACCAACCATTAGTTAAATACGAGGCGATATCCATCAGTTTGTCCACTTTGTCGCTACGACGTATCCAAGCATCACGGATATGTGGATGCCCCTCAATCTTTGACGGCTGGCATTCTTCCATTAGCTGAGCACGAAGCAGCGCTCGTTCTTTTTCGTTAAGCATAAGCGACTGCAGCTTGGCTAATTCACCGGTATCCAGCCATATTCCACCGCAACCTGGGCATTCATCAATCTCAACAACATGCAATGGACTGTAAAATCTGCGTAGCATCACTGTATCGACGCATAGCGGACAGAAGACTTTCGCGTTGAGTCCTTGTAATTCATTGTGAAACTTAGCCAAATGGGCGGACAACGCCTTACCACGCTCTCCTGAACGGCACTCAAATAGTTTCAGTGTTTGATTTTCAAGAAAGACTCCACCACAGGATTCACTGACGTAAACGGCAATTCCGCCAACTTTTACTTTCCTAAGGTCGGTATATGTTCTTGGGCAATACATTGATGATCACATCCTAATAAGCTTGTATCGCAATTTTCGAGTAAAGAGCAAATGTGCTTTGATATAAGAACTCTCATTGATATAGCTAATGCAGATAGGTATTCAACCAGCCAACCACTTCGCTGATCATTTCCTGCCGATGCTTGGTTAGCCCATGATTGTCGCCTGGATAAATCACCAATTTATGCGGATGTTCAAGGGACTCAAGAATGCCAGCAAGACGCGTGGAATGCGCTACATTGACCCGTTCATCTTTATCACCATGCAACAATAAAATAGGCATATTCGCAGGCAACTCATGGGCCCATTTAGCCACAGAGCGTTTGTCCAATTCCTGTTGCTTATTATTTTCATAATCAGGAATTCGTTTTTTATAAACCTTTTCCATAACTGGCCGCTCTGCCATGCCTTGGTGAACATCAGAAACCCCTGCCACGGCAATCAAGGTTTTGATATTCGGTAGTCTTTTTACCGCCAAATAAGACTGCATACTGCCGCGGCTCCAGCCCATCATGGCAATATTTTCACTATCTACGTCGGGTATCTGTTTAATGATATCCATCAAGGCGACCACATCGTTCACATCGGCCCCGCCAAACTCATCAAAACCGTTGTTGTCGATATGCTTGCTGGCGCCTCGGTATTGGCTGCCAATCACAATAAAGCCCTGCGCGGCTAATTCAGCCTGGAAGGTTAACTTTCTAGTGAAAGTAACATAGCCTCCCCTCCCATTACCGCCTCGATTAAACATAACCACGGGCAGTTTTTTATCAACGGCTAACTTTGGTTTCAGGTAATAACCCTCGACATTAAAGCCATCAACTTGATATACAAAGTCGACACAATCCAGGGTTTGCTGAACTTGCTGGAATTTACTTTCCGGAAAATAGGCAGAGAACACTTCCTGATCAAATTTCTTCAGCGTGGATGCCATCCTCATCACCCACCCTTGATAGGTTTCAAAAGGCCCTTTAAAGCAGGAATGTTGAGATTGAATGGCTTGTTCAGCCAGGGCAAAAAAGGGGGTAAGCGTAAGCAACAGTGCAAAGGCAGCCTTAGTTAACATGTGTTAATTCCATTTAAAACATTTAGTTAACATAGTGCGCGCTGTTGAAGCTAAGTCAAGAATTTTGCATCAGTAAACTATCGACTAATCGCCGCACTAAGGGCGTTAGCATTAACACGGTCGGAAAGGCCACCAAAAAGCTAAAACGCCAGGCACTAAGCCAGATTGACAAGATATGCTCGTCCCATCCGAGATTATGCAAGCTGACCACCAACGACATAATCCCCGACATACTCAGGGACATAAAAAGGGAGTACAAATAGGGTCTGAATTTAGTCGCCAGCATGTTTGCCCGGCCGGCTTTTACCGAGCAGCGTAATTTGCCCGCCCGCAAGTGTGCTACTGACCATCACCTGGCAGGCCAATCTGTTTTTTTCCCCGGCGCTAAGTTTAGCCAGAATCTGCTGCTCCCCAGGGTAGCAGGGCGACAGATCCTGTTCGCTTACCTGGTCAATACGCACCAAGCAGGTACCGCAACTGCAACAGCCGTTACAAACGCCCGGCAGCGCATCAATGCCCGCATCCTGCACCGCCACCAGCAAACTGAAACCCGGCTCGGCTTGCACCTCTCGCACATCGCCATTGGGCAATATCAGCGCCAATCTCAGCATGGTGTTATCACTCCCATAACAGGCTCTTCAATAAGGTTGTCAGGGCCATCAGGGTAAGCAGCCATTTCAGCTGCAGCATAAAGGCCTGCGGCGCAATACGGCGGCGCAGCAAGCTGCCAAGCAGCGAGCCCAAACAGGCACCAACCACAGTCAAGACCAGCGGCCACCAATAGTCGGCAAAATGAAAACCAAGCCACAGAAAGGTCCCGATCTTAAACAGGTTGCCGCATAACATCATCAGCGAGGCCGTCGCCACTATGTTTTCGCGGTTTTCCAGACGGCGGCTTAGCATAGTCAGGGCAATCGGGCCTGGCGCACCTACCACCAGTCCCAGCCCGGTTTGCAGAAATCCAGCCAGAAAAAAGCTTTCCAGGCGTCGCAACACCTGAGCAAAAGGGGCGCACCACAGGCTTAACAGCAGATAAATGGCAATAAATGGCGGGATAAGTTCGAGAGGCAAAGACAGCAGCAAGGCAGCAAATAAGCTGGTGCCTACCACTGAGCCCAGCAGATAAGGGCCGATGGCCGGCCAATAAATATGCTCCAGCGCAAAGACGAGTCTGGAACTGTTACTGGCCAGTTGCGTAACCGCATGCACAGGGACCACCGCAATGGCAGGCACAAACCAGGGCAACACCAGCACCATCAGCATGCCGCCGCCCATCACAAATACCCCAGCCAGGGTAGAAGCCAAGGTAGCAAGCAAGAACAGGCTGATATCACCAAGCATGGGCTAAATCTACGCGCTTAATCCAGGGTTTTATAAGTACTGGTACCCACCCAGCCACGCTCGGAGATATCAATCATAATATTCTCCGGACCAGACATCTTATACTCGGCGTTATCCTTTGCCGGGTTCATGCCCAGCCCCTGAGCCAGATTCACATCATGGCGTGGCTCATAGCCGTTGGCCTTGAAGCTGTTGACCATGTCCTGAATATCTTCACATTGAAAGCCTACGTGGTGCAGGCCGACATACCCCTGCGGAAATTCTTTCCCGGCTGCCGGGCCATTACGAAACTTCAGTATGGCCAGGTTGATATTGCCATCGGTCATATAAAAGCCGTTTGCATTACGACTGGCCACCACCCCTGCCACGCTCCAGCCTAAAACATTTTCAAAGAACTCCCGGCTTTTATCCGGATCATTGGACGCCATAGCCAGATGTTTAAGTTGAATAGGTTTTTCAGGTTTAGACATACATATTTCCTCTCAGATTAACTTCCGACCCGCAGAGCCGCGGTCAGCGATTCCAGCGCCGCCAGCACGCTAAGTGCGGTAATGCGACCCGTGCCGGGATTTTCCACTGTAGGTACGTTTTCAATGGTCATTTCAAAGCTGGCGCTGTCCGCATCAACTTTGATGGTATGGGTATTGCGGGTTTTGCCAGGGTCGGCCCAAATTTCCAATTGGGTTTGCTCGGCACCAAGCCCGGCCAATCCAAGGGACGCCGCCACGTTAACATTGGAAGGAAACTTCTCTGCACCTTCCCGGGCGCTGCCTTTAAATACCCGCAGAGGTTCTTCCAGGCCCAGCAATTGAATGTTGTTTTCCACAATAAACTTGGCTTTGGTCAGCGATGTGGGTGGCTTACGGGTCACCATAGTTACTGAATGAATAGTGCCTTTGGCCGCAGCACGCACCGCGTCAAGGCCAAGCAATGCGCCAGTCGCCAGCAGGATCTGAGCGCCATGACGCTGAGCCAATTCCACTACCTCGGGATGCTGTAATATAGCCGCGCCGCTGACCGTGACCAGGGTGCGCCCCTGGCACAAGGCGGGCTCAGCAATGTCCATAAAAGCGGCGGTAGGTGCACATTCCACTATCACATCCGCCAAATCGGCCAATGCTTTGGCACTCACTACTGGTACTGGCTGCGACAACCCGGCCATAGCCGCTTTGGCCTTATCCGGATTGCCAGAGGCAATAGCCACCAATTCAAGACCTGGCATGCCCTTATCCAGCGCCAGACCGACAACCTTGCCGATAGTGCCAAAACCGGCAATACCTACTTTTAATGTTTTTCTCATACTGGTTTCTACCACCCAATCAACACAGGTAAAGAATACATATTAAATATCATGTATACAATTACATTTTTTGGAACACATAAAACATTAATATGATAACGGCGGCTTAAATGCCGCCGTTTTCGCACCTATTTGGCCGGGCGTGAGGGTAATTGCGGATAGCGCCCCATCATCAGGATCAGCACACAACTGAGCAGCATCACCACCGACATGGCCCACAACACTTCGGTGTAGCGGCCCAGTGCGTCGTACGCCAGCCCCATAATTAAAGGTCCGACGCTGGCGCCAATTTTAAAACCGGAGTAGCCGTAGCCATAAATAGCGCCAAACGAGCGATGGCCAAAGTAACGGCTGGTAAAGTAAGCCATCACATCAAACTCAGCGCCTATGGCGATACCAATCAGTGCCGTGCAAAGTGCCGCCGACTGACCACTGGCTCCCATGGCAAAAGCGGCCAGGCCAATTACCGGTCCAAGCATAAAAAACACCACCACATAGGGAGCAAAGAACTTGTCCATCAGATAACCCGCCAACAAGCGACCACCAACAATGGAAATCCCCAGATAGGCAAAGGTCCCCACCGCTTCCTGTAAGTTCATCCCCCGGTCCATCATCATAGGTACCAGATGCACTAAAACGGTGGAGGTTGTCAGGCCGGTAATCACAAAAGATGCGACCATCAACCAGAAGGTGCGCTGCCCTAATGCTTCCTTGGCGGTAAAGCCAATCAGAGGTTTAGCGGCGCTTGAAGTGACAGCCTCAGTTTGCTGCTCAGCCACACCGTCTACCGCCAGGCCCATCTCGGCCGGCGTTTCCCGCACCAGAAATTTAGCAATTGGCAGCACCAACAACACAATGACCACACCAATGGCGATGTAGGCTTCACGCCAGCTGTAATGACTCATAAAGTAAGAGGCAATCAAGGGCACCAAGGTCGTACCCAGCCCCACACCGGACAAACCTATGCCCAGTGCCAAACCGCGCTTCTTATTAAACCAACTCACCAGCAAACGCGAATAGGTTAAAGGAGCGGTACCGGCACCCAGGATAGGGATCAGCACGCACATGGCATACAAATGCCAGATTGAAGGTGTCAGCAAGGACATGGCCGCGATGGTAAAGCCAAACAATAAGGTAGAAGGCACCAAAATGCGCTTCACCCCATATTTATCCACCAGGGTGCCCACATAGGGAAAAAACAGAATAGCGGTAATGCCAATCACGGTAGAGCCGAAAGAGATCTGGCCGCGACTCCAGCCAAAATCAGCTTCAAAGGCTTTGATAAAGGTGCCAAAGGACATGGCGATTACGCTGTAGCCAAAGGCCAGACCTATTATAGCGGCTAGCACTATCCACCAGCCGTAGTAGAGATTTTGCTTGGTACTCACGCCACTTTCGGCGCTTATGGTTTTTTCATTCATCTTGTTGCCTCCAGGTTAACAATTTGTGAATGCAAACCAAATTAATTGTATACATGATGATATGTCAAGAATACTTTAAAAGGTTTGGATGATCCGTCAGGTAAAAAGAAGCCGGGCCTAGCCCGGCTTAAACACGAGAATGCACAGTGCTTAGAATTGGTATGTGGCAGAAATACCGAAGGTGCGAGGCGCCTTGTAGGAGCTAAATACAGTGTTGTCCCAGGCCGCATAAACGGTAGTAGAGGCTATGTTCTGCTCGTCGGTAAGATTTTTAGCCCACAGCTGTACTCGCCAACTGTCATCCAAAGACGCCAGTTGCAAGCTGGCATTCACTGTGTATTCGGAGTCCACTTTAGTTAGCGGGTCATTTGAGTTATCAAAGAAATACTCATCCTGATATTGATAATCCAGGCGGGCCGCCCACAGTCCCAGATCTGACTCCCACTCGTAGGCAGCAGCCAGATTGAGAGTATGTTCCGGGGTACGGCGCATACGATTGCCGTTCAGATCATTGCCATCCACTTCAAAAGTGTCGGTAAACTCCGAGTCGATGTAACCATAAGCACCATTTAAGGTCAGGTTGTCGGTCAGCAGCGCGGTAAATTCCAGCTCGAGCCCTTGCGCTTCACCTGTACCGTTACGTACTTCCAGATCGGCTGGCGTATTGGGCCCTGTCTCTACCCACACTTGGCTTTGCAGATCGGTGTATTTGGTAAAGAACAACGCCCCGTTAAAGCGCAGACGGTCATTGAAAGCTTGAGACTTAAAGCCTAGTTCATGGTTTAAGGCAAACTCAGGAGCAAAAGAAGCCAAGGCTTCCTCAGCGCTTTCCGGTCCTTCACCATTAAAGCCCCCCGCCTTATAACCACGAGCCAGGGAGTAATAGAAGAACAGATCCTGGCTAGCCTTGTAGTCCACCACCAGACTAGGAGTCCAGGCGTCCCACGAGCCTTGAGTGCTGACATCATAACCTTCGACCCTGTTACCGTCTAAGTCACCGTGCATATTGTCCCAGTTATCAAAGCGACGACCACTGGCGACCGAGCGGAAGTCTTTTTCGTCTTCACTCCAACGTAAACCGGCAGTCACTCGCCAGGCGTCGGTGAGGTTATAGCTGGCCTGACCAAATACCGCGTAGCTGTCGGTGACGGCATAGGTACTGTTGTAAATCTTGCCGGTGGTTGTGCCCCAGGGCGTATGGAACCAATAGTTCACCATTTCGTGGCGGTCGATATCCTCGCGCATATAGTAAGCGCCCATCTGCCAGTCCAACTTGCCATGTACCCCAGCCAGGCGGAATTCCTGCGAGAACTGCGAGGACTGCTCTTCCTTGTGCTGGTACCACATATCGTCTACTTGCATGGCCGCCAGGGCATCATCATCGGCAACATTGTTGTTAGCCGGGTCACCCCAGGGGTCGAAGAACAGGCTGTCATCCACCATGCCGGCTGCGGCATTTTCATAAAAGCCGAAATCGTTATCTCGATATGCCGTAATAGAGGTAAATGTCATGCCATCCAGGTCATAGCGGATATTGGCACTCAATCCTTTGACTTCGGTATCTTCAAAGCCATCAAACTCGTTGTCTGCTTCTCGGGGATCAGCACTGACAAAGGCCGCATTGCGCCCTTCACTGTAACTGATATGTCGCACGGTAGGCACTGAGTCAGACTTGGAATAATCGGCACTTAGCAGGATTTCCAGATCATCGCTGGGATTGATCAGCAATTGACCACGTACGCTGTAGCGTTCCAGCGTATCCGCATCATTGCCGGTGTGGGTATTCTTGCCAAAGCCGTCACGATCTACCGCACTAAACGCCAGCTTGGCACCAACATTGTCAGACAATCCGCCAGTGACATAGCCACGGGCCTGTAGTAAGCCGTAGTTACCAGCGGTCAGCTCAACTTTACCCTCGGGATAGGCCATTGACGGCTTTTTGGTAATAAAGTTGATTGCCCCGCCCACCACGTTTTTGCCGTATAAGGTACCTTGGGGACCACGTAATACTTCCACACTGGCCAGGTCATATAGATCCATGGCGGCAGCCACACCGCGGGAGATATACACGCCGTCCACATAGATACCTATGGCAGCACCTGCACCGGCACTTTCAATATCACTGCCAATACCACGCATAAACAGCTCAGGCTCGGCAGCGTTATATACGTTCATCTGAAAACCCGGCACCCGCTCGGCGATACCGTTTAAGGCTTCAATACGGGAGTTGGCCAGTTGATCGCCGCTGAAGGCAGAGATGGCGATGGGGGTTTCCTGCAGGCTTTCCACCTTATGCCTGGCGGTAACCTGGATTACTTCAACACTTTTATTGCTCTGTCCTTGGGGAAGCGCGTCTTGGTCTTGTTCCTGCGCCAATGCCGATCCTGACATGGCCAATGCAATACCGACGGCCAGGGCACGACGGCGGGTTTGGGGTATTGAGGTTGACTTCATTGTTGCTAGCTCCTTCCCAATCAAGGATGTGATTATTCTTCGGGGACAATTCCCCTGAGCACTGAATTCACCCTAAGGGAGGGCCAGCTATAATAGAAATAGTTTGTTTTGACGTCGCTATAACACATTTAACATATCTGCAACAACATTGAGATTAAGTGCCTGCGCCTATCAGTACGCCACTTAGTCAAACGCTATCAGGTCACACAGAAAAACCTGACCGACCTGCAATTGTCTTAACGAGCACAGCAATCCTGGCCATACTGGGTTGGCACTATCCCCTGGCGCTATATCCCTCCTCCTTGTTCCAACCGCATTAGATATATAAATTACATTATAACCAGGCGATTTATTATTATTTTTAACAAAAGATACATCTACCTAACATGACATCATCCATTGAAGGCAGCACTGCTGGCTGTCTTGCAGAACAAGCAGGTAATTCAATGACCTATACAAAAGCGTTTTTTGAACAATTAGATAAACAAGATCCACTGGCCTCCTTTCAAGCCAAGTTTGCCCTGAATGCCGGTGAAATTTACCTGGACGGCAACTCCCTGGGGGCACGTCCCAAGGCGGCTTTGGCCCGCGCCCAACAGGTGGTGGAACAGGAATGGGGACAGGATTTAATCCGCAGTTGGAACAAACATCAGTGGTTTGAATTGCCCTATCGCATCGGCAATAAAATCGCCAGCCTGATTGGTGCACAGGACGGTGAAGTTGTCTGTACCGACGCCACCGGACTAAACTTATATAAGGCGGTATCCACTGCCCTGCAGCTTAATCCGTCGCGCAAAGTTGTGCTTATGGAAGGCAGTAACTTCCCCACCAACAACTATATGGTGCAGGGGCTGCTAAGCCAATTAGGTGACGACTACCAGGTTCGCTTTGTGGAAGAGGCGCAGTTACTGGAACAGATCGATGAGCAGGTTGCCGTGGTGTGCCTGACTCAGGTGCATTACAAAACCGGGCGGGTATTGGATATGCAGGCCATTACCGAGTACGCCCAGCAAAAAGGCTGCCTGGTGGTCTGGGATCTCTGCCACAGTGCAGGAGCGCTACCGGTTGACTTAAACGGCGCCAATGCTGACCTCGCGGTAGGCTGCACCTATAAATATCTGAATGGCGGCCCCGGTAGCCCGGCCTTTATTTTTGTCGCCAAACGCCATCACAACCGCGCCCAGCAACCACTAAGCGGCTGGTGGGGCCACAGCGCTCCCTTTGATTTTAAGCGTGACTATCAACCTGGTTTTGGTATCAGCCAAATGCTATCCGGTACACAGGCCATTCTCAGCCTGACAGTGGCAGAAGTGGGAATAGATCTGATGTGTGCAGCAGATATGCAGGCGCTGCGCAAGAAGTCCCAGGCGTTAACCCGCTACTTTATCGAGTTGCTCGATCAGGAATGCGGCCAATACGGTTTTGAACTGGTCAGCCCCCGAGACGATGAAAAACGTGGCAGCCAAGTGGCGCTTAGCCATGCACAGGGTTACCCCATTATGCAGGCCTTAATCGATGCGGGAGTGATAGGCGACTTCCGCGCACCGGATATCCTGCGATTCGGCTTCGCCCCCTTGTACAACAGCTATGTGGATATCTGGGAAGCGGTGCAACGCTTTAAGAGCATTATGGATAACGAGCACTGGCGTGAAGCGCAGTTTAATCAGCGCCATGCCGTTACCTAACAAGCCATAATTCGGCCCGCAACACCGTGGGCCACTCTACTTTTTCGTCAGTTTCAGGAGTTGTTATGAGCCAACGCCAGGCCCCTATGTGGTCATCTCATTTTGCTTTTTTGATGGCCTCCATCGGTACTGCGGTGGGCCTGGCCAATATCTGGCGTTTTCCTTACACCACGGGTACCAACGGCGGCGGCGCCTTTGTGCTGATTTATATTCTGGCCGCCCTGGTGATTGCCATGCCGGTGCTCATTGCCGAGCTTATGGTGGGGCGCCGGGGTAGAAGCAGCCCACCAGAGGCCATTGCTGCGGTCGCCAAAGAGTCTGGTGCCAGCCCCTGGTGGCGACATATGGGAAATCTTGGCGTATTAGGAGCCATGTTAGTGCTGTCGTTTTACGCCATTGTCGGAGGCTGGACACTCGCCTACGTACTTAAACTGGCCAGCGGCAGTATGCAAGGGATGGATCCTGGGGCGATTGCTGTGGTGTTTGACCAGTTACAATCCTCCCCCGGCTTAATGCTGTTCTGGCATTTGCTGTTTCTGGCGTTAGTGATCGGCATTTCCTCACTGGGCCTGGCAGGGGGCGTAGAGCGGGTAGTCAAATTGGTGATGCCCATGCTGTTTATTATGCTGTTGCTACTGGTGGGCTACGCCGCCTGGATTGGTGACTTTGCCCAGGCGCTGCGATTCTTATTTACCCCGGATTTTTCCAAAGTCACCGCCAATGTCGTGTTAGAGGCCGTCGGCCAGGCGTTTTTCTCCATCAGTGTCGGGCTTACCAACCTCATGGTGTACGGTGCTTATATGCAGCGTCAAACATCAATTCCACGTTCCTCAGTGGTGATAGTAGGCGCTGACACACTAGTCGCTTTACTGGCGGGTTTGGCCATTTTCCCGATTATTTTTGCCTTCGGTTTAAATCCCAGTGAGGGGCCGGGCCTGGTGTTTGTCTCCCTGCCCGTGGCCTTTGCACAAATGCCTGCCGGAGCCTTGTTAGGGGCATTGTTCTTCGTACTGCTGTTTTTCGCAGCCCTGACGTCAGCCATTTGCATGTTGGAAGTGCCGACCTCCTGGCTGATGAATAAAACCAGTTGGTCAAGACGCCAAGCCTGCTTGGTCGCTGGCAGTGTGGCCTGGGGACTGGGCGTCTTATCTGCGCTTTCCTTCAACCTGCTGGGGGATGTGCATCCACTAGGCTTTATCCCGCTGTTTGCAGATAAAACCTTCTTCACCCTGTTTGACTACTTCACGTCCAATATTGCCATGCCTTTGGGCGGCATCTTTGTGGTGTTGTTCGTCAGCTGGGCGCTGAAATCCCGCTTCACCGCCGATGAGCTGGGTTTTACCCAGCAGAGCCTGTGGTTCCGTTTATGGCTCTGGACCTCCAGGCTCATTGCGCCGGGCGCCTTATTGTTAGTGTTTATCAGCAAACTCAGCCCTACTTTCCATCTATAACCAAGAGGCCATTATGAGTCAGAAAATTAAAGCCGCCATTATTGGGCCGGGCAATATAGGTACTGATCTGCTCTATAAAGCACTGCGCAGCGAACAAATCGAGCCGGTGTTAATGATTGGTGTTGACCCAAACTCTGAAGGGCTTAAACGTGCCGCCGCACTGGGCTTGCAGATCTGCGCTGAAGGCGTACAGGGTGCGCTGGCGCAAGTCAGGCAATTGGGGGTTCAAATCGCCTTTGATGCCACGTCCGCTTATGCTCACAAAGGAAACTGTGAATTACTGACCCCTTTGGGCGTGACTATGGTGGACCTCACCCCAGCGGCTATTGGCCCATTTTGTGTTCCCCCCGTGAACCTCAATGCATTAAATCCAGCCCAATTGGATAACGTCAATATGGTCACTTGTGGCGGCCAGGCCACCATTCCCATGGTCTCCGCGGTCAGCCAGGTTCAGAAGGTCAGCTACGCTGAAATCATCGCCACGGTATCCAGCCGCTCGGTAGGCCCAGGTACCCGCCAAAACATCGACGAATTCACCCGCACCACCGCCAGTGCTGTGGAGTCCGTGGGCGGCGCAGATAAGGGCAAGGCCATTATTATTATCAATCCGGCCGAGCCACCACTGATTATGCGCGATACCGTGCATTGTCTATGCGCCGACACACCTGACCAACAAGCAATAACCCAATCCGTGCTGGCTATGCTGGAAAAAGTGCAGGCCTATGTGCCGGGATACCGGCTGAAAAACGGCCCGGTGTTTGACGGTAATAAAGTATCTATTTATCTGGAAGTGGAAGGTCGTGGAGATTTCCTGCCGCACTATGCTGGCAACCTCGACATTATGACAGCAGCAGCGCTGCACACCGCTGAGCTTATCGCCAAATACAAGCAGGCCTGAGGAGAACCGCATGAACCTGAAAGACAAATCCGTGATCCTGCATGACATGAGCTTGCGTGATGGTATGCATGCCAAGCGTCATCAAATATCCCTAGAACAAATGGTGAATATCGCCACGGGACTCGACGCCGCCGGTATGCCGCTCATTGAAGTCACCCATGGTGATGGGTTAGGCGGCGCGTCACTAAACTACGGCTTTCCGGCCCACAGTGACGAAGAATACCTTTCGGCGGTAATCCCTAAGATGCAACAGGCCAAGGTTTCAGCACTGCTATTGCCCGGTATTGGCACCGTTGACCACCTGCGTATGGCTAAGGACTTAGGCGTATCCAGCATTCGCGTAGCCACTCATTGCACCGAAGCAGATGTCTCTGAGCAGCACATTGGCCTGTCCGCCAAGCTTGGCTTGGATACCGTTGGCTTTTTAATGATGGCGCATATGGTCAGCGCCGAAAAGCTGCTGGAACAAGCCAAACTGATGGAAGCCTACGGCGCAAACTGCATTTACTGCACTGACTCGGCAGGTTATATGTTGCCCGATGAAGTCAGCCAGAAAATTGGCCTGCTCAGGGCTGAGCTTGGCAGCCACATAGAGATCGGTTTTCATGGTCACCATAACCTTGCCATGGGGGTTGCCAACTCACTGGCCGCCATTGAAGCCGGGGCTAAGCGTATTGATGGTTCAGTGGCAGGCTTAGGTGCAGGGGCTGGTAATACGCCTCTTGAAGTATTAGTGGCGGTGCTGGAACGCATGGGAGCAACACACGGTATCGATTTGTACAAAATCATGGACGTGGCCGAAGACCTGGTGGTGCCTATGATGGATCAGCCCATCCGGGTTGACCGTGACGCCCTGACCCTAGGTTATGCGGGTGTATATTCGTCATTTCTGCTGTTTGCCAAGCGAGCCGAAGCCCGCCATGGTGTGAGTGCCAGAGATATTCTGGTGGAACTGGGCAAACGCGGCACGGTCGGCGGGCAAGAGGATATGATAGAAGACCTGGCACTGGATATGGCCAGCCAAAGAAAGCTAAGCTGAGCTAAAATCTTGTATATTTTTTGTGATTTCTGCGGCCGGGTCTTTACCCCCGGCCGCTTTGTTTATCTAATGTGAGGTAAATTAATCCTACTTAAGCTTTATGCAGGACTTCAGACTGGGCGAATGGCAGGTGAGCCCCACGCAAAACAGCCTGACCCGGGAAGGAAAAACCAAGCAGCTTGAACATACCCCAATGCAGTTGCTGTTGTTCCTGACTCAACACCCTGGCGACACCCTCAGCAAAGACCTGTTGCTCGAACATATCTGGGCCGGAAAGGTCGTTACCGAAGAAGTACTGACAGTGGCGATTAGCCATGTCCGTAAAGCACTGGGCGATAGCGCTCGCACCCCTCGCTATATAAAGACAGTGCCGGGCAAAGGTTACTGCCTGATATGCACGCCCGAAGCGCTAAAAGACGCAACCTTTGTTTCTGCGAAGCCACTTTGGCACGTCCTCGCCCCTATAGTGTTAATCTTGGCTTTGTTCTGGTGGTTCTGGCCGACTTCCCTATCACAAACTGCAGCAAAGCAGACGCCGGCTTCAGCTGGGCAAGAGCTTTATAACCAGGGGCGTTTTCTGCTCTTTTCACAGCAAGAAAACCATTTACAGCGCGCCAACGCGCTATTTGAACAAGCTTTGCAACAGGATCCCCAACTGGCCAGCGCTCTGTGGGGCAAAGCTATGGTACTGATCATCCAGGCCGAGGAACTCCCCCGACAGCAGGGCGCTCCCCTACGTGACCAAGCCATTGCATTACTGGAACAGGCAGAGCTGTTTTCCCCCGACCATGCACCAGTGCAATTACAGTTGGGCTGGCATTACTTTACCCATCAATGGAATTTCCAATTGGCCAGACAAAAGTTTGAGCGTGCTATTGAACTAGCGCCGCACGAACCAATACATAACTTCCTTTATGCTCAGTACTTGATAGCCATGGGCGACAATGAAGCCGCCCTGAAGGCCACGCGTCGCTACATTGACCTTGCGCCGCAATATTATTCAGTGCCTGTTGTAGCTTGGATTTACAACACCGCCCGACGACCACAAGACGCCTTGGTGGAGCTGGAAAAAATTGCGGCGCTGACGACACCAGACCTCAACTTTCACCACTCAGCCATTAAAACCCTGGAAAACCTCGGTCATGATCAGCGGGCTTTCAATCATCTGCTTCAATCAATGCAACTGGCTGGCTTCAGTGACACACAGCTTACCAGCGTACAACAGCAGTTTAGGCAGGGAGAGCTGGCGGCGGTGTATTTGTGGTTAATAGAACAGGGCATCGGAGACAATCTCGGCCATTACAGCGCGCCTTTGGGCTACGCCCGCTATGCTATCAAAGCCAATGACACTGAACAGGCCATCCACTGGTTACAGAAAGCCGTGGCACAACGGCAGTTAGAAGTCCTGTGGCTGGCCGTAGATCCATACTATGACCCTTTAAGACTACACCCACAATTTCATCAAATTTTGCAGCAACTAAAACTCGACAAGATAAAATAATGAATTGATTTATAAGGAATTTAACCTTTATTTATATTTATTTACCGAGGTTTCAGGATTCTCATTCTCGCGGCTGGCAGTATGCCGCTCTTTGCGATAACCGGATCTCCTGATGAAATCACTTTACTGCCTGATTGCCATGGCATGGCTCAGCGCCTTTCCAGCCCAGGCCAAGCTGCTGTGGCAAATTCAAACCGATGATGGGGTATTCGCCTCCCCTGTTGTTCATAACGGTGTACTGTATCTGGCCAATGGCAACAAGCTAAGCGCCCTGAACCTCCAGGGCACATTACTCTGGCAACATCCCCTCTCGGCCCCCGCACGCAGCACGCCAGCTATTGCACACGACATGTTGCTATTGCAAACCGAACAAGGTCTGCTGGCCTTCTCCCTGACCGGTCAGCTCACCTGGCAGCACCTAAGCAAAGATGGGCCCAGGCTGGTAAATGGCGCGAACTGGGGATGGGGGAAGGGCGATTATGCAGAACCATGGAGCTGGTACCGCTCTTCGGTCACCCTTGACAAGGGAGTTGCCTATTATGGCAGCCAAACCGGCACTTATGCGGTACGTATCACAGATGGGCAGCAGCTTTGGTATCAAGATACCGGCATGACACACACCCAACCCGCAGTATCACAAGAGATAGTGGTCGTGGGTAGCTGGAACAACCATCTGTATGGTCTGAATGCACAAAATGGTGACATCCTCTGGCAATTTGAAAGTCCCTTACCTCAGGGTGAGCTGGGCGGATGGGACGGTTGGCAGGGCTTTAACCTAAATCCCGTCATCAGCGGCGACTATGTGTATGTTGGCAGCCGCAGCACTTGGTTCTTCAAGTTAGGTCTAAAGGATGGCCGTGAAGCCTGGAGTACCAAACATGCCAGCAGTTGGATTGGTTCAACAGCCTTAGTTCACAATGGTCAGGTTTACTATGGACTCTCTGACGGCCTGGCCCTGATAGGTCAACATACTCAGTCGGGCAACATTGAGCATTTCGTCCGCTCACCGCATTTGATCTTTGCTGCCCCTGTGGCAATAGGTGAACAGCTGTATTTTGCCACCTTATCCGGTGAGCTGTTTAGCTATCTGCCCGCTAGCGGTAAGCACCAGAGACTTTACCAAACCCAAAGCAGTCAGATGCATTATCAGAAACATGTTAAACCGCTAGGCGGTCCCAATTATCAGCCTTTGGATCCCAAGCTACCCATATACCAAGCCAGCCTTAAACAGGTCACAGAATTACTAGAGGATATGGACAGTATTGTCAGTCTCGGCACCGCTGATGGTGTGCTTTATCTTGGTCTGACAAATGGCCGGCTGTTGGCCTGGCGGCCTGAATGATCGGGTCGCCGGCAACGCGGTGTGTAGACTTAGGCTGTCTACACACCGGCACAATAGGGACGACTTAACGAATACATTACTTGAAGTTAACCATCTGTGCATAGCTCATGGTTCTGGCCATTTGTCCTAACCAATGCCATAAACGCGCTCTGCGAGAAGCCAGGGCTTTCTCACAAACCTGATTAGTCTCATGATTTACTGTAACTTTATCTGCAACAACTAACATAACCCGCACCCTCTTTGTGTTTCAACCCACCGATATTATTGAACAATTATCGAACGATGACGAACGACAAAATTTCAACGTTCGGATAAGTTTATCTAATGGATTTGCGATTATAAAAAAGCCGCTATTCTAAAGCGTCGGGCTGATACTTACCTTATCTCCACCGTCACGCGGCTATGACGGGAAAGGTGCTAACAGCCCCATTGAGGAGATAGCAAAGGACCATAGTGGTCGCTTAAAAGATATATTCATTCATACCTATGCAACAAAAATCACACAACTTTATCATATGCAGCGCTGTGGATTCCGCTATCCTGCATGAAAGCAAAACATGCGCTCTAGCCCTTTAAAAATCAGGCTTAAAGCAAATGTTGAGATAAAATAATAACTGACGGTTAAACGATAGGGGTCTGCAGGTTATGCATAGCGATAACATGGCATCAACTACACCGCTTTACTTATCTGCGGTGTAATCTGATGAAACGCGTGTTCATAGTCCTAGGCCTGCTTTCATCATCTGTTCACAGCGAGACATATTGTCATCACCCCATCCGCATCGTTTTTAGTGGTGACTGGTACCCCTATTTCTACCAAGACAAACAGGGTGATTACACCGGGCAGGATCTGGAATTGCTGCGTGAAAGCCTGGAAAACATGGGCTGCGAACTAAACATAGTGCAACTGCCAGAGCGTCGAATTACTGCCGACTTGCTAAGCGGACGTGTAGACGTCGCCATTGCGGCCTCGCTTACCGAAGCCCGGCAGCGGCAGTTTCTGCTTTCTGTTCCCTATCGCCAGCAAAGCACTGTATTAGTGTTTCGCACAGCAAACAAGAAAACCGCCGCCTTAGATACGGTCAGCGAATTGGTCCGGCAAAACAAATTAATTGCCCTCAACCGGGGCGGTTGGTTTGGTGCAGAAGTCGCTAGCATTCTGAAGTCAAAATGGGCCAGGCACTTGATACATGTGGAGACCTTTGCCTCACGACTTGAACTGTTGCGACGAGGGCGGGTAGATGCCTTTATTGATGATCGGGAAACCGTGCTGGCGAATATAAACAAGCTACATCTCAGCGATCTTTGCATCATTCCCAGGCCTGTTGACGTCGCCGAGCAGCATTATATGTTCAGTAAAATGAGACTGGACGATGACTTTCTCTCGGAATTTAACCGTCAGCTTTCCCGGTTACTGGACAACCAGGTGGATATTCCTGTTCCCGAGGCTAACGACCATCCACATTGAGTGTTTTCCCCATCACAGGAAGATGCATCAATGGTTAAGCATCTGGCCTCAAGAGTTGCCTTAGTACCTGCACCACCTCACTCTCACGGCGCCATGCCAGACCAATTTCCCGCTTCAACTGCAACTCAGGCAAAGGCTTAAACAACACATCATGTTGCTGTAACTCAGCATGCACCGGGATCAGGGCACACCCCACCCCAGCACTGACTAACCCGACCGCATATTCGATGGTTTGGATGCGGGCACGGATATCCAGGCTGACGGCAGATTCTCTCAGCAAGGCTTTGAGGCTATTCCAGGCATCGCAAGGGGTACGCTGAATAAAAGCAGCATCGGCCAAATCCGCAATGCAAACCCGCTCCAGCAAAGACAACGGATGGCCAACCGGCACAGCCAGTTGATATTCTTCTTGCCAAACCGGCAGAAACTGCTCACCGGGCAGCAGCAAGTCGCGCGTTATCAGACGGGCATCGCAGGCTTCTTCCGGCGGCACCAGGGTAAGCTCCAGACTGTCTCTTGCCGAGGTAAACTGCTTCAGCAAGGCGCTCATACGCGCGACCCCCAGGCCTTTAATCAAACCTAAACGAAAGGGTTCTTTAACCTGGCGACCACTAAACATGGCCTGAATGGCATCCGCCTGCCCTAACAACTGCTTGGCCAGTGGATACAACTGTTCAGCCGCATCGGTGGCGCGCACACCGCGGGCGTGACGAACAAATAGCGGCCGCCCCAGCTCATCTTCCAATTGCTTCAACGCCGCAGAAAGTGAAGGCTGGGCAATAAAGCGACTGCGTGAGGCGGCGCTAAAGCTCCCTTGTTCATAGACGGCGACAAAATGCCCCAACACCCGCAAGTCCATGTTTTCCCTCAGTAAAGCCCAAACTTAGATATAGTTACAGACTATAGCTATTAAAGATATTTGATACTATTTCTTTATCTAAATTAAGCCTATTATCGATCCGTTAACAACCAATTAGCAGGTGTATACATGTCTCGTCCCGCATTCAACTGGCAAGATCCTCTCGCCCTGGATTCCTTATTAAACGAAGAAGAACGCATGGTGCGCGACAGTGCCCATCAATACTGTCAGGAGCAGCTGCTGCCCCGGGTACTGGAAGCCAACCGCCAGGAAATCTTCCATCGCGAAATTATGAATGAACTGGGTGAGTTGGGCTTGCTGGGTGCCACCCTGCCCGAAGAATACGGCTGTGCGGGGGTGAACTATGTGACCTATGGCTTGATTGCCCGTGAAGTGGAGCGTGTCGACAGCGGTTATCGCAGCGCCATGAGCGTACAGTCTTCTTTGGTTATGCACCCTATCTATACTTATGGCACCGAAGCACAACGGCAAAAATACCTGCCTAAACTGGCCACTGGCGAATGGGTGGGCTGTTTTGGTCTGACCGAGCCGAACGCCGGTTCCGATCCTGGCTCTATGGCCAGCCGCGCAACGAAAGTGGATGGCGGTTATCGCCTGACCGGCACCAAAATGTGGATCACCAACTCCCCCATCGCCGATGTGTTCGTGGTGTGGGCCAAACTGGACGGTGAAATTAAGGGCTTTGTGCTGGAAAAAGGCATGGAAGGCCTGAGTGCGCCGAAGATTGAAGGCAAATTCTCCCTGCGCGCGTCCATCACCGGTGAAATCGTCATGGACAATGTGTTTGTGCCAGAAGACAACCTGTTACCTAATGTCAGTGGCTTAAAAGGCCCATTCGGTTGTTTAAACAAAGCGCGCTATGGCATTGCCTGGGGCGCGCTGGGCGCTGCCGAATTCTGCTGGCACGCCGCGCGACAGTACACGCTGGACCGTCAGCAATTTGGTCGCCCCCTGGCCGCCACCCAGTTAGTCCAGAAAAAACTGGCCGACATGCAAACCGAAATCAGTGTCGGCTTACTCGCCTGTTTGCAAGCAGGCCGGTTAATGGATCAAAACCTGCTGGCACCGGAAGCTATCTCGCTAATTAAGCGCAACTCCTGCGGCAAGGCATTAGATATCGCCCGCATTGCGCGGGATATGCACGGCGGCAACGGCATAGCCGATGAATTCCATGTTATCCGCCATGTGATGAACCTCGAAGCGGTGAATACCTATGAAGGCACCCACGACGTTCACGCCTTGATTCTGGGTCGCGCACAAACCGGGCTTCAGGCGTTTTCCTATACGCAGTAGGAGGTTGCTATGCTGGATCGCAACGCCATAGTCAGGCATAACCTGCTTAGATGGCTGGAAGAAGATAATCTGCCCCAACCGGTATTGGATGTATCTCTGGCCGAAGCGGGCCTGACCGATACCCAACTGGTGGATTTATTTGAAACGCAGGTCATGAGCCGCCATCTGGATTTACAATCCAGACAGATGCAAAAGCAAGGCAAGAGTTTCTACACCATCGGCAGTGCCGGACATGAAGGAAACGCGGCTATCGCCGCCGCCTTGCGTGTTGATGATATGGCATTTCTGCATTACCGCAGCGGCGCTTTTGCTATCCAGCGTAGCAAACAAAAACCCGGCTCTACGCCGCTTTACGATATGCTGCTGTCCTTTGCTGCCAGCAGCGAAGACCCCATTTCCGGTGGCAGGCATAAAGTGATTGGCAGCCATGAGCTGTTTATCCCGCCGCAAACCAGCACTATTGCATCACACTTACCCAAAGCCATGGGTACGGCCTACAGTGTTGCCCTGAACAAAAAATTAGGTACCGACGCCAAACTGCCGGATGACGCCGTGGTGGTATGTAGCTTCGGCGATGCCTCGGCCAACCATTCCACCGCACAAGGCGCCATTAATGCCGCCTGCTGGGCGGCATTTCAGTCCATTCCCATGCCGCTTATTTTTATCTGTGAAGACAATGGCATTGGTATCTCCACGGCCACGCCCCAAGGTTGGATCCACGCCAACTTTGCCAATCGTGCCGGACTGGAATACCGCTATTGCGACGGGCTGAATCTGCTGGATACCTATCGCACCGCCAAACAGGCGGCCGATTGGGTGCGTAAGCGCCGAAAGCCCTTGTTTTTGCATGTTCGCACCGTGCGCCTATTAGGCCATGCCGGCTCTGATTCAGAGTTTGCCTATCGCAGTCAGGCCGCCATCGAAGCCTCCGAACGCCAGGATCCTATCGCTCACAGTGCCAGTTTATTGCTAAGCAACAAGGTGATGACCGCCGAGCAAATTGCTACGTTGTACCTGCAAATGGAAAGCCGTGTTGTCCGTATCAGTGAGATGGCGGCTGCACGGCCGAAGCTGACCAATGCGACACAAATTAAGGCCTCTATTGTGCCGCCCAAGCTTGCACTGACCGAAGTGGTTGGTATCGATGAATCGCAGCGTGACAGCCTGTTTGCCCATGAAAAACACAATCTGGCTAAACCCCAACACTTAGCCAAGCTGATTAACTGGGCATTATTGGATTTAATGGCACAGCACAAAGAGATTGTGATGTGTGGTGAAGACATTGGTCGTAAAGGCGGCGTATATAATGTCACCGCCAAACTGTGTGACAAGTTTGGTCCATCACGGGTCATCAATACCTTGCTGGACGAACAGTCCATTCTGGGTATGGGCATAGGTATGGCGCACAACGGTCTGTTACCTATCCCGGAAATCCAGTTTCTGGCTTATGTACATAACGCCGAGGACCAAATTCGGGGCGAAGCCGCTACCTTGCCGTTTTTCTCTAATGGTCAGTATGCCAACCCTATGGTGATTCGCATTGCCGGACTGGCCTACCAAAAAGGTTTTGGCGGCCATTTTCACAATGACAACTCCTTTGCGGTATTTCGCGATATTCCCGGCTTGATTCTGGCTTGTCCTTCCAATGGTGCCGATGCCGTGGAAATGCTGCGCGAGTGTGTGCGCCTCGCTCGCGAGGAGCAGCGCCTGGTGGTGTTTCTGGAACCCATCGCCCTGTATATGAAAAAGGACCTGCACGAGGAGGGGGACAACCTGTGGTCATTCCCTTACGTGCCGCCCGCACAGGCCAAACCTATTGCCCTTGGCGAACCCGCCGTGCATGGCAATGGCAAAGATCTGTGTATTATCAGTTACGGTAACGGTTATTACCTTAGTCGTCAGGCCGAGAAGCAACTGGCTGAGCAAGGCATCCAAACCACACTTATTGATTTGCGTTGGTTAGCCCCCCTGAATCAAGACGCCATTTTGCAGCAGGTTGCCGGCCACCAGCAGGTACTGATAGTGGATGAATGCCGGCAAACCGCGTCCATCAGTGAAGCCCTGGTAACCATGCTGAGCGAAAATGCCAAGACATTAAGCAATATTCAGCGAGTCTGTGCCGAAGACTGCTTTATCCCTTTAGGTAGCGCCAGCTATGAAGTCCTGCCAAAAACTCAGGACATTGTTAATACCGCCCTTAGCATGCTTAACAAAACCATAAGAGAGGCAAGCTGATGACCAAACAAACTGCCGTGGTCATTTGCCCCGGCCGCGGCACCTACAACAAAGAAGAACTTGGCTATCTTGGTCGATATCACAGTGACAAACAGGCCATGCTGGAGGTGATTGACCAATACCGCCGTAGCCAGGGACAGCCAAGCATCACCGAACTGGACGCCATGTCTGCCTATAAGCTGCCCGTGCATACGGCTGGCGAAAATGCCTCAGCCCTGATTTACGCCTGTGCCCGTGGCGACTTTGCCGCCATAGACAGGGATAAATATGACATTGTGGCCGTTACCGGAAATTCCATGGGCTGGTATATCGCTCTGGCTATGGCCGAAGCACTTGATGAACAAGGTGCCATTGAACTGATCAACACTATGGGTTCGATGATGAGTGGCGGTGTGATTGGCGGCCAGATGATCTACCCCATCAGCGACGACAACTGGCATGAAGACAGCACGCAAAAAGTGCAAATCATGCAATGGATGGAAGAAGCTAATCAGCTGCCAGGCTGCGAAGTTTATCCTTCTATCTGGCTTGGCGGCTATCTGGTGCTTGGTGGCAACGAGGCTGGCCTTAAAGCCATGGAGCAGCGTTTACCCAGGTTGCAGGACCGTTACCCTATGCGCCTGTATAACCACGCGGCCTTTCATACGCCCTTGCTGGCGTCCGTTTCACAAAAGGCCTTCGAACAATTACCGGCCCATTTATTTAAACGGCCACAGTTACCTTTGATTGATGGTGAGGGGCGCATCTGGCAGCCCCATAGCACCGACACCGCGGCTTTGCATAGATACACGCTTGATACCCAGGTGGTGGCGCCTTATGACTACAGCAAAGCCATCGAAGTGGCGATTAAAGAGTTTGCCCCGGATAAGCTGATTATTCTCGGCCCTGGCGCCACCCTGGGAGGCGCAACAGCGCAAGTACTGATTAAACACCTGTGGCACAAGCTGCAAAACAAACAGGATTTTATCCAACAACAGCAACAGGAACCGCTGCTCCTGGCTATGGGCCTTGAGGGGCAGCGCCAAGGGGTAACGGGCTAACCAGAAGCCGGGCATTGACGTTGCCTGTCTTATAAAGCCATTCCGCCCGGTAGCAAGAATATCTCTGGCGGCGTAGTGTTAAATCGGGTTTACTCTATAGAACACGCTCTAAATCTAATAATTCAAACACTTAAGGAGCTACCGTGCGCTTTGTCAGCCTAATTACCGCGCTGGCGCTAACACTTAGTGCCTGCACCACCATGCCGCCTTCCTCGCATGATTTGTTTGAAGCCACCACCTCACAACTACAACAACAAATGACCGAAGGCCGACTGAGCTCCGAGCAATTGGTGCAATACTATCTGGCCCGTATCCAGCGCTTTGATGATCAGGGACCTGAGCTGAATGCCGTAATTAGTCTTGATCCCAGCGCTATTGCTCAGGCTAAAGCGCTGGATAAAGAACGCCAGGCAGGCAAACTGCGTGGCCCATTGCACGGCATTCCAGTGCTGCTGAAGGACAATATCGACAGTCTGGGCGTGGCCAATACCGGCGGTTCAGTACTCTTCAAGGATAACCTGCCCGTAGACGATGCGTTTTTGGTAAAAAAGCTACGCGATGCTGGCGTGATTATTCTGGGTAAAGCCAACCTTAGCGAATGGGCCAACTTTCGCTCCACCCGCTCTAGCTCAGGTTGGAGTGCCATGGGTGGACAAACCCGTAATCCTTACGACACCAGCGCCTCCACTTGTGGTTCCAGCTCAGGCTCAGGCGCGGCGGTTGCCGCTAATCTCACCACACTGGCGGTAGGCACGGAAACCGATGGTTCATTGGTGTGTCCCGGCGCTATAAATGGCATAGTCAGTATCAAACCTACGCTGGGCCTGGTTAGCCGCGATGGCATTATTCCTATAGCCCACAGCCAGGATACCGCCGGCCCCATGACGCGCACGTTACGAGATGCCGTGTTACTGCTGCAGGCCATGTCAGGGCAAGACCCAGGTGATGCAGCCAGTTACACGGATACCCGCGATTTTACTCAACACCTGACCAAGGACGGCTTACGCGGCAAACGCATCGGCGTAGTGCGCAGCCTGATGGGTTATCACCCTCTGCTGGATGGCGTTTTTGAGCAGCAGCTCGACCTATTACGTGCACAAGGTGCCACATTGGTTGATACCGAACTGGATGAGCAATGGGGAGATGACGAATTCACCATCTTGCTGCATGAGTTTAAACCGGATATGGCTGCCTATCTGGCCAGCACATCCTTACCTTACCGAAGCCTGAATGACCTGCTGGAAGCCAACCTTGCACACCAGGAACAAGAACTGGCGATATTCGGTCAAGAAATTTTTGCCATGGCGGTGGCCCGTAGTGACGAGCAACAAGCCGAATACCTTGAAGCACTGGCACGGGCTAAACAGCAGGCCGGTGCAGAGGGTATTGATGCGCTACTGGCTAAGGATAAGCTGGACTTGCTGATCGCCCCTACTGTCGGCCCCGCCTGGAAAACCGACCACATCAATGGCGACCACTATCTGGGAGCAGCCAGCTCCGCGGCAGCTGTGGCCGGCTATCCGCATATCACCATTCCCATGGGCTTTGTTGAAGTACCCGGCAGCCCGGCGCTGCCTGTGGGGATGAGCTTTTTCGGTACAGCAAAGTCAGAGCCCGTGCTGATCGAAGCGGCGTTTGGTTATGAACAAGCCAGCCAGAAACGACGTCCGCCAAAGCTACACTAAGGGTGAACAGGGCGTCTTGGGCGCCCTGTGTTATCAGCATTGATAAATACCATGCTGAAGCTGCGAAACACAATCAGGGGCGAGGCGCGAACTTGCTGATATCCAAGGTACCCACCCGACCATCATGGCCTGCGCCTAAAAAGCTTTGCTCATTCGCCGCCAGGGTATAAAAACCCTGTTCGGAAAATGCCTGCCAGCTCGCGCCATGATCATAGGAGATATCCGTGCCTGTCTTGCCGGTTGCCAAGCAAATCGCGTTAATGCAGGCCATCGCCGTGCGCAACCCTCGCTCACCGGCCTGAATAACCTTCGCCCCCTGCGCGGTGAGTTTTGCCAGGTTGGGATACTTACCCGGTCTATCCTGAAAGTCACCGCCCAGGACAAAAACCTCGTTCTTGCCATTCAGACCAATAGCGTAAGCGCCACCCGTTTGCCCTTGTCTATGTATCGGTAGCGCGATACGTTGCCAGCGCTCACCTGCATCATCAGAATGATAGGCCGATGCCGAAAAGCCACCGGTGGCGATCCAGACATTATTTTTATCCTGAATTTTCAGGGTATTACCGCTGGCCGCAAAAGCCGCTTCCTTGTCTAACATGACGGGTAACTGCTGCTTGGGAATACGCCGCCAGGTTTTGCCCCCATCCGAGGTTTTCATGACCACATAGAAACCATCTACCGGATCGCCCAATAGCAAGCCGTGCTCCTGATCCCAAAAATCGATGGAATTAAAAAAGCCCTCCGCCTGCTCATTCTGCAACCACAATTGCCAGTCTAATCCACCGTCTGTGCTACGGTACAAGCGTGAACTCTGACCTGGCCCCACCGTCATCGCCAGTACGCTGCCATCAGCAAATTGCTGCAAATCGCGAATATCCCCTTCGGCTTCAGAGGAAATAGCCACCGCTTGCCAGGTATCACCCGCATCCAGGCTTTTATAAACCTGTCCTTGGGTACCTGCTACCCATAACTGGCCAAAGTCCGCACTGCTGGCCCGAAGCGAAGGCGCTTCGGGTAGGCTTTGTACCTTCCAATCCAAGGCCGATACCTTTGCCGAGCAAAGCAGCGTCAAAACGGATAAGGCTAAAGTGGATAGTTTCAACATGGTTATTCCCTTATGCTTAATGTACTTCGGCGATGCGCTTTAACACGGTAAGAAACGCCTGACAGGATGCAATAGACGCGGTTTCTTCCATGGTGTGGTAGCCGGTAGTGGGAATTTGCAAAGTAGAGCCCGTGACTACCCCGTTAGAAGCGGCAATAATCCGTCCCATTTCGGTACTGCCGTAAGACTGAGGCGTCAGCCCTTGTGCCAGCAACTGGGCATTTTTCTGATCAATATATTCATCCTTGTAGCTGCAGGTATGACCATAAACTTCACAAATAGCCTGTAGCTGCTCGGTCAGCAACGCATCAAACTCGGCGTTGGCGTCTTTATGGCGCAATACCAGTTGCTGCTTGTCTGCTTCTTCACGATCCGGATAGGGGCTGGTATCCACCACAATAAGACGGTTGGTGCTACTGCCAAAGCGCCTGAACCACTCCAGCAAATAGCGCCAACTTTTACCGGCTTCTTCCTGAGCGGTGAAAAATGCCGTGCCTTGAAAGCCAAGACTAAACAAATGCACTAAAAAAGCAGCGGTCAACACGTTATCCAACTGGCCGCTGATGGTGTCCTCTTTGACGCTTAACCTATCAGCAAAGGCCACCGGCGTCCCGGCCACCAGATGCTCCATACCTTCGAGGGTAAAAATCAGGTTGTTGCGCCGCTCACACACATAGCTTTTAGCAATCCGGCCCTTACCCCGATAGGCACCGGACCAGGGTTCGTAGGCCATTACCGGCGTGGTGTCGAAACGGTCGACGATTTTATTGATCAGTTGCTCGGATACCGAATTACCCAACAAGTCTGAACGATTGCCCGCCACAAAAGCGGCATACTGAAATTCATTGGGGCCGGTGCAGATTAAACCATGTCTATCAATATGGGCGGAGAACATGGCCGAGAATGGCTTACTACCCTGCGCTACCAGCACACCTTCGTACCAGGTGACCTGCGCGCCCCGCTCTTCCAATTCTCGTTGTAATACTCTAAAAAAACTGTGCTCCGCCCCCACTACGCTGGGCTCACGGATCAGGGTTTTCAGTAAATCAAACACTTCATTTAATTCGGACATGGCAACTGTAGCATCAGAGCAAAATATGCTCTTAGCATACTGACAAATGCAAGAAGTCGCAGCAGATTCATGATATCCAGCAGCCAATAAAAGGCTGCCTTGTGGGAAATGATTTTAGGGGCCGGATTATGGCCCCAGGATTGCTTAGATAGGAGAGCCTGGTGGTAAGGCCAGCGGTGTAAACACCGGAGACCACGCTCCGCTATCCTCAAACTGTTCCCATTGCTGGGAAAGCAGGTTAAGACTCGAATCTTTGTCGTGCTTGTCCAGCCAGTCACCTAAACTCTGCATCTGCTGATATAAGATGGCCCTGGCCTCTGGAGACAATTCGGCGCTATTGAGGCTGTTCATCAACTGATAAAAGGTCACATGCCTGACCCTTTGCTGCAACAGCAACTCAGTGCCCTTATAGTTGCGATTCTTAACGGCCTTAGCCAGTAACCTATCCAGTGTTGTCTCGAGCTGCCCCTGACCGGCAAGACGATTGAGTCTTAAGGGATGCAAGAGCATCGACAGGGTATGATTAGCTGAGGCTTCGGCTGCACTGAGCGGATCAAACGCCAAACCAGTGCGGCCCTTAAAGCTTTCGCGCCCATCACTGTCGCCATAAGCTTTAGGTGGTATCAAAGCCAACAGGTCATCCGGCAAGGCCAAAAACTCCGGCGTCAAGGTTGTCAGCAACGACGCCAAGGCTTGCTGTTGTTTGTCGGCAGATACCCACTTAATGCCTTTAGGCTCGGCGTATTCGCCTTTTAGTTCATACTCATAAAATGCGCCGCCCAGCAGTTTGCTCACCGCTTCTACCTGATAACGGTGGAGTAAATAAATAGGTACCAGCGCTTCTTGCAAGCTCGATAAGGGTTGGCCCTTAGCAATATTGCTCAGACCAAAATTTGTCAGGGCAAAGCGGCGAACTTCAGCCAAACGGGTGAGTTCAGCAACAGGATCACCACCGTTATCCCATAAATGCCCGATGGCACTGACACCACCGGCGGGACGGGTATCGGCATCGGCCATATACTCCAGTCCATCCTTTTTGGCCTTAGTCACCAGCGCCGTTAGTTGTGCGTTGTTGTAGTCCCCATAGCCGTATTGGATAGCATAGTGGTCCCATTCACCTAAGCCTTCCCGATAGGCATTTTTCAGGCTGATCTGATTGTTCTGTAACTCAACCAAAGGATGGGGGTAATCCATCACCGAAGCCCGTCCATTGGCACTGGCGGCAAAGTTATGAATCAGGCCGATAGTATGCCCTACTTCATGGGCTGATAACTGACGGATACGCGCCAGGGCCATGGCTTTTTGTTTTTCAACATCGGCTTGCTCACCGCTGTATGGGCCGGTCAAGCCTGATGCAATCAAAAAGTCCTGACGAACACGTAGCGAGCCCAAAGTAACATGGCCTTTTAGAATCTCACCGGTTCTGGGGTCAGTGACACCCGCACCATAAGACCAACCGCGCGTAGCTCTGTGTACCCATTGGATGACGTTATATCGCACATCCATAGGATCGGCGTCGGCGGGCAGGTCTTTTACCTGAAACGCATCTTTGTAGCCAAGTTGCTCAAACGCCGTATTCCACCACATGGCGCCGTCATACAACGCGGTGCGAACCGGTTCCGGTACGCCTGGGTCAAGGTAATAAACAATAGGCGCCACGGCTTCACTCACGGCCGCATCAGGATTCTTCTTTTGCAGACGATGACGGGGTAACAAACGCTTCACCATGGGTTGATCGATAGCGGCGGCATAATCCATATATTCCACTTTCCAGTAACCGGAATAGGGATGGAAGTCACGTTGCTGGTAGCCCGCTTCCGGCAAAGCAATGAGTGAATGATGCAAATGCACGCTAATAGCATCGGGTTCAGGGGTAACCTGGCGCACAAACTCACCAGCCTTGCTGCCCGCGTATGTCACCAGCGCTTCCAACTCAGTATTAAGCGGAAACGCCTTAGAACGCTTGAGATAAACGCCACTGCGTTTGGCATCGGGTTTATAGGTGCCTTGTTTTTGTGCAGCAAGCCGCGGAGCAATCTGATGGATGTCACTGAGTAAGAAGGCCGTGTAGTCGACCAACCACTTGCCGGATTCACTGGCAACCACTGGCAGTCCCGCCAACACCGACGTGGCAAAGGCTTCGTCAATACTGGCTCGCTCAGCAACATTATGGCTGTCTGCCCGGTAGTAAGTATTTAACTGTTTAAGCAGCAGTTTATTACCGAACGGCTCAAATTGTACCAAGCGGGTCTCGCCCAACTGGCCTCTGTCCAAGCCAATATCATTTGATCCGATACCGCGCGGCAGTGAACTTTGAAAAATAAACGGCTGCTCTATCTTGTCCACCAGCAGGAACACTTTGTCCTCACTGGCCTGATAGTAGAAGTCAAAGTATCCCTGCCGTAGCTCCATCCCTTTAGTAAAGTCTTTAATACCGGCCGCATTAGCCAGCGGACTGAGTAACAGACACAGCCACCATCCCCATTTTGCCATCTTGCCCTCTGTATATTTTTATTTTCCAGGCACTTACCTTATCTCAGCCGAGATCAGGGTGAAACCATCAGATGGCCCAAATACTGACATTGACCGTTCAATAACCTGCCAAACAGCCCCAGACACAAAAAAGCCCACCTGGGTGGGCTGTTTTGTGTCGCAAATAGCTCAGGGTTCGGCCATCCACTTTCGCACAGCCGAGGCCAGTTCATCCGGGTGAAACTTAGCAATAAACTGATCAGCGCCCACTTTCTGCACCATGGCTTCGTTAAATACCCCGCTTAGGGAGGAATGCAGAACAATATGCACTTTTCGCAAATCAGGATGGTTTTTAACCGAAGTGGTAAGGGTATAGCCGTCCATTTCTGGCATTTCTATATCTGAGATCAGCAAAGGCACCTTTGAGGTGATATCTCCCCCCATTTCCTTGGCTTTTTCTTCCAGCCAATTCAGCGCCTGACGGCCATCGTTAACTAACTCTACATTCACACCAATAGAAGAAAGGGCACGCTTAACCTGATTGCGCGCCACAGATGAGTCATCGGCCACCAGCACGGTTAAAGCACTGAGATCAATATCTGTTACCTGCTTCTTCACATCTTCACTGACTTCTTCGTCTATGGGCGAAATCTCGGCAAACACCTTCTCGACATCGATCACCTGAACCAGCTTGTTGTCTACCTTAGTGACAGCCGTCAGATAATGGTTGGCACCGGCTCCTTTGGGAGGAGGCATTATCTGTTCCCAGTTGATATTAACAATACGGTCTACGCCCCCCACCAGGAAGCCTTGGGTAGTGCGGTTGTACTCGGTGACCAGCACAAAAGCGGTTTTCAAATTCTCTATGCGTTTACCACCCGTGGCCTCACTGAGATCAATTACGGTAATAGGCACACCGCGTAAATGCGCTATTCCCCGTACACAGGGACTGGCACCAGGCATCTCAGTGAGCTCAGGACACTGCAGCACTTCTCTGACTTTAAACACATTGATGCCAAAGGGCTGCTCGCCGATCAGCCTGAAAATCAACAATTCCAGTCTGTTCTGACCAACAATGTTGGTTCTTTGGTCCACCGACGCAATTAACTTGCTCATACACGCTCCGATTTGCCGCTTAAGCTAAACAATAGCAGGTACAAAGATAATACCAATAAAAAGCCCGCGTCAAAGCGGGCTTATTTATACGACCGAATGGGACTTACATACCCACGTTGGTGCTTTCGAAGATTTTGTCTGCAGACGCCGCCACAAAACCTGTGTACAACTTACCATCCGGCAAAGGGAAACGCTGAGCAAATTCATAGAAACAGCTTGGAATCACCAGGCTCTTGTCACTAAAGCGCACTTCCATCTTATCTGCCATGGTAGAAGACTGAGCCAGGTGAACCTCCGGTCCGCCTTTGATCTCGCCACCAGAGGTATTCAGTTCAAAACCTGCTTCTTTAAGCTTTTCATTCACGTCTGACAACATAGTGTAATGCTTCAGGTGGTTCAGGCTGACGGTAAAGTGGTTGGCACGGAAGCCCCAGGCTGATACCCAGGCAGCATATTCAGACTCATTCAGCAGAGTTTGATACTCTTCGCTGCTCACCTGCCAGTGGGTGCCGGAATACAAAAAGTTTTCCTTATTCACTGCATCAGCAGGAATGGCATCCACCATCTTTTGGATAATGGCCTGTACAGGGGCTGAAAATTCTTCGACCAACAATTCACTGATAAAAACCTTAGGTTTAGTGTCATCGGCATGCTCAAAGTGTTTGGCTTTGAGTTTCTTTTGCTCAAAGTTGTACTGCCCTTTCTCTTCATAGCCCAGAGCCAGGAAGTGCGCTGCCAATTTTTCCAGATTGACCTTGTCGATGTTAAAGGTACGAAAAGCGACGTGATCATTGATAAGTTCGTCACCGTCACCCAGCAATTGGTGAACTTTCAGGGCAGATGGAGTCATGGCAACATAGTCTTGCCACAGGTTAGCAAATAGGGTCTCAACGTTATTGTGCATGATGCTTCTTACTCAGTCCTAGTGGATTGAAAAATCGTAAATTCAATGCTTTGGCCAAATGGCCGGGCAGTGTTTCGCGGCGGCGTATTATACGGCAAACGCGAACAAAAAACAGGCAGAAACTAAGATTACTTGGCCAGTTTAGACGAACGGGCTCTACCCTGACTTGACTCAGATCAGGCGCAAGGCCCATAAAACAGTAAAGGCACCATATGGTGCCTTTACTATTGAGCGAGTTAGAAGGTCAAACCTGGATTCAGGGTTCCTGGCATTACCGACTGCTCCAGCTCAACGGAGGCAACCGGATAAGCGCAGTAATCCGCAGCATAGTAAGCACTGGCCCTGTGGTTACCACTTTCGCCAATACCACCAAATGGAGCAGCACTGCTTGCGCCGGTAATAGGGCGGTTCCAGTTAACAATCCCGGCACGAATGCGACGGAAGAAGTGCTGATACAACTCGGCATCATCAGACAGCAAACCGGCAGACAAACCAAATACCGTATTATTCGCCTGCTCAATGGCCTGATCAAAATCGCTGTAGCGAATTACTTTCAGCAAGGGGCCGAAGTGTTCTTCGTCCGGCAGTTGATCAATGATGGCGGTGACATCCAAAATACCCGGCGTGACAAAGCCAGACTCAGGGTCCAGGTGCTGCATTTCGACTAAGGACGTTGCCCCTAAGTTCAACAACTGTTGCTGCGCTGCCACCATTTGAGCCGCTGCCCGGGCAGAAATCATTGCGCCCATAAAGGGTTGAGGCTGGGCATCATAATCACCCACCTTAATCTGACGGGTCACATCTAACAGTCTGGCAAGAATGGCATCCCCCTTCGGCCCTTGTTCGATAAACAAGCGACGCGAGCAGGTGCAACGCTGGCCAGATGTCACAAAGGCCGACTGCACAATATCATGTACCGTGGCATCAATATCTGACACATCCTTAACCAGCAAGGGGTTATTACCGCCCATTTCCAGAGCCAGTATCTTGCCGGGATGCCCCCCAAACTGTTCATGCAGCAATTTGCCGGTGCGCGAGCTGCCGGTAAAGAACAGACCATCAATACCAGGATGGCTGGCTAATGCTTTGCCGGTTTCCACTTCCCCTTGCACCAGGTTAATCACGCCAGCAGGTAAACCGGCTTTCTCCCATAGTTCCAAGGTTTTCTGCGCGACCATTGGCGTCAGTTCGCTGGGTTTAAAGATCACCGTATTGCCAGCTAATAAGGCAGGCACAATATGACCATTAGGTAAGTGACCAGGGAAATTGTAAGGACCAAACACCGCAACCACACCATGGGGTTTATGGCGGATAAAAGCCCGCCCTTGCGGCATGGGATTTTCCACCGTTCCGGTACGCTCCTGATAAGCGCGCTCCGAAATTGCCACCTTACCTATCATGGCGGCTACCTCAGTAGCGGTTTCCCACAAGGGCTTGCCGGTTTCACGGGCAATCACCAGCGCCAGCTCGTCTTTATGTTCACCGAGCAATTCTGCAAAGCGTTTCACAAACGCCAAACGTTCGTCAAAACTAAACTCGGCCCAAGGCAAAAAGGCCTGACGGGCGGCCTTAACGGCCTGTTCAACCTGTTCAGCAGTCGCCGAACTGGCTTGCCAGATCACCTGCTTCTTCGCAGGGTCAACCGAAGTCATGGAATGGCCCTGGCCTTCCAGCCATTGGCCTGCAATAAATTGTGCTTTACTCATTCTTACCCCTTAAGCAACAAGGGCGCAAAACGCACCTGATCGCCTTCTTCAATTTGCAAGGCCGTCATAGCGGCCTGGGACAATATGGCCCGCTGTTCGTCTTTGCTAACCTGCAAAGGTACCAACACGGCGCGGAAGCCTTCTAGCTTGGTATTGATCACCATATGCAACTTAGCGCCATCCGGGTCGCCTGTGGCGGCAGCCAGCTTACGACTGATACGAGCGGTACGAATATGTTCTAAATCTGCTTCAACAGTAGGACCGGCGTCAAAGATATCGACATATCCACGATTGCGAAACCCCTCAGACTGCAACAATTGCAATGCAGGACGCGTCTTTTCATGTACTTTGCCAATAACCGCCTGTGCTTCCTTACTGAGTAGATTGACATAAATGGGATACTTGGGCATCAACTCGGCGATAAACACCTTTTGACCTATACCCGTCAGGTAATCCGCGGTGGGAAAATCCATTGAGAAAAAGTGTTCTTCCAGCCATTGCCAGAATGGAGAATTACCGTTCTCGTCTGAAACACCGCGCATTTCTGCGATGACAGTCTCAGCAAAGCGTTGCGCATGCTCCTTTAGAAATAAAAAACGGAACTTTGACAAGAACCGACCATTATTTCCTCTGCGCGCTTGTTCGCGCAAAAATAAGGTACAAATTTCGGTTACGCCGGTGTAGTCATTACATAAGGTGAGAATATCCACCAGATTGTAAATATCCAGCTCCCGGGAAGCATGTGCCACCTTACTCAGGTGGTAATGATAGAACGCGTCATCGCGTCCAACGGACGCCTGAATGCCACTGGTTCCAACTACTTGTCCGGTTTCACTGTCTTCCATCACGAACAGATAGCCTTGATCCCCCGGCAGGTCGATCTCTTTAACAAAGGATGACGCCGAACTGGCAATTTTATTGCGCAATAAGGTCTCATTAACCGGTAAGGAGGTAAAACCTATACCGGATTCCACGGCAATATCATGCAGTGACGCATAGTCACTGGCTTGGATTGGGCGAATCACCATCATAGTCGCTTACTCCGCTGTTTCTGAGGCGGTCTGTTAAAAAAGTGTTTGGAAGCCGGAAAACCGGCAAATAGAAACCGGCGCCAGACAGCGCGCCGGTCGGTCAATCTTGTTCATCAGGCGGGAAAGTCGCTCCCGCCTGATATGACCATTATCCCTGCACGACTTTCGCCACTGCGCGCTCAAAGCGTGCCAGGCCTTCCTGAATATCAGCATCAGGAATGATCAGAGAAGGGGCGAAACGTACTACATTGGCACCAGCCACCAGGCACATTAAGTGCTCGGCAACCGCTGCGACCAGGAAATCACGAGAGCGGCCCTGATACTTTTCGTTCAGCGCAGCCCCTAGCAACAGGCCCTTACCACGGATTTCACTGAATACGTCATACTTGGCGTTGATAGCATTCAGTCCATCACGGAATAACTGTTCTTTACGCTTCACACCGTCAAGCACTTCAGGGGTATTAACGATATCCAGTACAGCTTCTGCTACTGCACAAGCAAGTGGATTACCACCGTATGTGCTACCGTGAGTACCGACTTTCAGGCTGGCAGCAATGTCTTTGGTGGTCAGCATGGCACCAATAGGGAAACCACCGCCCAGCGCTTTGGCCGTGGTCAGAATATCCGGGGTCACACCCAGCCCCATATAGGCATAAAGTTCACCAGTACGGCCGACACCAGATTGCACTTCATCAAAAATCAGCAACGCATTGTGCTGGTTACATAACTCACGCACGCCTTGGATGAACTCTGGTGTGGGGCTGATAATACCGCCTTCACCTTGCAAGGGTTCAATCATCACGGCACAAGTCTTATCAGACATCAGAGCCTTCAAGCTATCCAGATCGTTGTAAGTGGCGTGATCAACAGCGGCAGGCTTAGGGCCGAAACCATCTGAGTAGGCAGGTTGCCCACCCACAGTCACTGTGAAGAAAGTACGACCATGGAAACCTTGTTTAAAGGCGATGATTTGCGTTTTATCTTCGCCATGATGCTCCAGAGCCCAACGACGTGCCAGTTTCAATGCGGCTTCATTGGCCTCTGCGCCCGAGTTAGCAAAATAAACACGCTCAGCAAAAGTGACGTCTGTTAGCTTCTTAGCCAGACGCAGAGCAGGCTCATTGGTGAATACATTGCTCAGATGCCAAAGCTTTTCACCTTGCTCTTTGAGGGCCGTTACCATGGCTGGATGACAGTGTCCCAGGGAATTAACCGCGATACCGCCTGCGAAATCCACATATTCGACACCTTCCTGGTCCCATACTCGGGAGCCTTCTCCACGCACAGGGATCATGGCCGCCGGGTTATAGTTAGGCGCCATAACGTCGTCGAATAATGCTCTGGTCACTTTCATTCTTTAATACCTCTTACTTTGCTGGTTAGAAGGGCAATGGCGAATAAATCTGCCGCCATTATTGCAGAACTGATTGTCGGTGTCTTCCCGTCAACCGGCCCGAAACACAATCACAATAAGGCTTCGGCCTAAGTTTGCAGGAATTCTGAATAACTATTTTTGGTAACCTGATGTGGAAGTCTACGCCGTTAGTTACCAATAGAGAACCAAGCCAACCATTCTAGCCTTGAAAGGTGGCCTGCATGAATATGTAAAAAAAAATTTTCCATATTTTGCCAACAGGCCAACAAGAACGGGGGGAATCAAGCTTAGTTTTCGTCGAATGTCAGATTAAGGTGACGTAAATCAGCGAGTTTGAGTGCAGACAGAGCACCAGGGGGCATCATTAACCCACGCAGAAAAGCCTTTGCTTCCTCAATATTTATCAGGCGAGCGCTTTTCAGCATACGATACTGGTTGTAACTGCGCCCCTGAACCAGTACCTGAGCCAGCGCAGACATCTCTTTTAATGGCTTGTCTTGTGCCACTTCCTGCATGGCAGACGCCATGCTCAGGCGTTGGAAGGCCATTTTATCCAGCAATAGGTAGCTGATATTCAGGGCCGATTTCGCCATCAAGTCCTGCAACGCAACACCCGATGGAACCACATCAGACAAGGCTGCGTGCTCTTCTTTCATCTTGGCTTCATGAGCCTCTCGCAAGGCATCCCGACGCACTTCTTCGAATAAGCGGAAATACAGCCGTGTCACCGCTATCTTGCCGACTTCATGAAACATCCCCAGGGTGAATGCAGCCTGTACATCCACACCGCTCAGCTCCGCAACTTTTTTACAGGACTGTGCGCTGCCCATAGCATGCTCCCACAGTCTTAACTTAATGTTCGGATAAGGGTCGGTGATTTGCGGTAACCAGCGCCGAAAAACCAGCGAGGGGATGACCAGCTTGAGGTTTTCCAGGCCCAGAAAACTCAGGGCCATACGCAGGCTTTCCACCGGAATAACTTTGCCTTGCTTGTCGGTACGCCTGTATTTGGGCATGTTGACCATTTTAATCAAATCTTGGACCAACCAGGGAATGGTAGCCACAAGGGGTTCGATTCGCCCAATAGATGCCGCCTTAACTGACATCAGGTCCAATACTTCGGCTAAATGAGGGGGAACCCCAATCAGTTTGCTATAAAGGAATTCAGTATCCTGCAACTGCTCAGCCAAACGATGACGCACTTCGTCATTCAACTGGCCCTGCAATTTATCGAGAAAATTTTGGTAATAGCGCTCGTTGAGTTTTTTATCCCGTTGGGCTTGTTTCTCCACCCTCAGTAATTGACGCCCATCCCGGTCTTGGTCAAGAAAATCCGGTAACTCAACATCCTTGTCTTCGGGCAAATCCTGCTTGGCTGTATCCAGGCCAATCAGCAGGCTGCGAAATCTGTTAGCTATCTGTTGAGAGACGTCTTGCTGGTCTGACATTAGGGTATTTTAAGATCCACGTATCTGGTGTTAAGAAAAAAACGCATCATATCGGAAAAGGGCGAAGGGGTTGAGTTAAATCTAGAGCAGCACAATACGTGCCTTACCCTGTTCTTTCGCCATGTACATTGCTTTATCGGCACGGGATCTGAGCCGGTCCACATCATCTTCAGGCAACACCGAAGTGAGCCCCATGCTGGCCGTCAAAGTCGGTAAATCATCAGGAGTAGCCGCCTTAATACAATGCATAATTCGCTGTGCAATCTGCTGTGCCGTGGCAAGTGACACCCCCACCAACAGCATCTCAAACTCTTCACCGCCACTGCGGCAAATCACATCCTCGCGCCGCGCATTTTGCCTAAGTACCTCACCGAGTATTTTCAGCACCCGGTCTCCGCTAGCATGGCCATGGTTGTCATTGATTGCCTTGAAGTCATCCAGATCCATGACCAGCAAACAACAAGCTTCCTGACGACGTGATAATAAATACCGCTGCAACGCCCCTTCAAAATAACGTCGGTTATGCACCCGGGTGAGTTTATCCAGAGTAGACAACCTATAGGTTAAAATGACCCACAAGGTCATTCCCACGGCCAGCACTATGGCGCCAAACAGAAAAAGTACATCTTCGGTTAAATCGAGCCAGTCTCCTGAAAACAACAACACTTGCTCAAGCCCATCCAGATAACGAGCCTGTTGCAACAGTAGCAGTCCAAACAGCACTGTTACTTTGATATGACGCTTAAGGTGTATCAGGCTGACCAGCAGGTACATAAAAGCGACCGCAACTACGGAAGCAAAGGCAAGCCCTGCGCCCAACCACTCAGCCCCGGCTTGCCATTGCCCCTGATTGAGCGCCCAACCGGTTAAAAAGGCAGACACCAGCACGTTGAGTAATAGCAAGAACCCCGTACCAATGAAGTAGGCACCACCAGCCCCACGGGACGGCAATACCCACAACCTCATATTGGAACCGGACTGTTGCTGCATGGACTAAGTTGCTTTCACCTTGGGAAGAAATCTAATACCACTAATAATGGCTCAGTTTTCATTTTTTTTGCCATAAGCCTGCAAAAAATTCTTCAAAATACAATGACCTGCTTCAGTCAGCACCGATTCGGGATGAAATTGCACGCCGCATACAGCTAGTGTTTGATGTTCAATCGCCATCGCGGTGCGTTGCCCATCCGACTCTTCCACCCAGGCCGTAACCTTAAATTCAGCGGGAATACTTGCCCAGTCAAGCACCAGGGAATGGTATCGGGTCGCAATAAACGGGCTGTCAATATTGTGAAAGAGCGACGAATTGGTATGCGCTACGCAGGAAGTTTTACCATGCATAACCTGTTGGGCTCTTACTACCTGTGCACCAAACACCTGCCCGATAGCCTGATGTCCCAGGCAAACCCCTAAAATAGGAAGCTTTCCAGCAAAATGCCGAATAGCCTGCAAACTGATCCCCGCTTCATGAGGTGTGCAAGGCCCAGGCGATATCACCAGATAATCCGCTGCCAGTCGCTCTATACCTGCGATATCAATCTGATCATTACGCACAACCACGACCTGTTGACCTAGCTCACGGAAGTAACGCGCCAGGTTATGAGTAAAAGAGTCGTAATTGTCGATCAGTAACAGCATATGGCCCGTTAGCAGGAATAAAACCGGGCACGGATAATAGCGAAACTCTATGGAGAACAGAACCCATTGCGAGTAGCTTGACTTATTCCTTGCTGGAAAAATGGAAAGTGAATGAAACAGCCCCACAGTCAGCTTTTCCACTCAGGCTTTGATGCAAAAAAGGGGGCCTAAAGTTCAATAGATTGAACCTTGTCAGAAATGGACAAAACAACCCTCATCTCATGTCGTCCATACAACACAACCGGCTGAAGAATGACTGTGGTCACTCTTTTATCGGTATTAATGGTATCGAGAATCCACGCGCTTGCATCAGTGTCTTTATCGTAATTAATCTCACCCATACAAACATCACCGCCACAATGAAATACATTTACCCCTCCACCTTCGGCGGAGGCACTGTTGGCTAGCTTTTTCTCCATATCTAATTGAAAGCTAATATCAGCTTCATTTTCAGCAGGTAGCTGCTGAGCCAAGGAAACAAAGTCGGGGTGGGCAAAAATCTGCTTTAACTGCTGAGGAGGAAAAACACCATGTTTACTTGTCTCATACAAAAAGGTGTCTAATAACGCTGTGTCATCATTAGTGGCAGTGCTCTGATCTTCAGTTTCACTATATTTTTTCATTTCTGAAGTAGGCGCATCATCTTCATCTATTTGGCTTCCAGAATAATGCGCAGGCTCTGAAAAACCCAAGTCCGTTACATCGCGACTCCCTGCATTTTGGGATTCTGCTTGCACTTCGCCCTGCATATGCAGATTAGTGACAACGCTTTTATCCGCATCGTCTTTTAGAACTAAAACTCCCCCAACAAAGCCAATGAGGAGTATTAGTAAGGTAATTTTTATCTTCATCAGGCACGTCCTTAAAATTTCAACAATGAGGTTGAGGAGAGCCACAATGCGATATTGACGGGGGAACCTTGGGCTTGCGAAGACATCAGCTCGCCACCTAAATAATGTTTCATATACTTTTCCTTAAGAGAACCAGGGTAACGCTTCCTTTAAACAATTATCCAAACTAATGACTCAGAGGAGCCAAAGTCAAGGGGGATACCATCAAGGTATAAACAAAGCGTTAGCCTCACAGTGACAAACTGAGTGCTAGAGATTTCAATACGCCCCTTGTCAGATAAAGCTTGGATGCTTATTCCAAACCCAACACAAACTGTTTCACCCATTTGCCATACTCCGGGGGTAGAATAGCCGTCACTAAAATGACTAAGGTGATGGTTTTGCAACGCAGAGATTTTCTTAAAATTGGTCTGGCGACAGCCGGAATCATAAGCAGTCCAGTGGTCTTTTCCCTGTCAGCTGACCCGCAGCGGCCCAGGCTGCTTACCGGAATCAGCGCCGGCGATGTGAGTTATGACGGCGCCGTTATTTGGGGGCGCACTGACAGACCCGCCTTGATGCAAGTGGAGGTAAGCGCCGATGAGACCTTTGCCACAGCAACCAAGTTTATTGGCGGTACGGCGCTGGCGCCTAATGATTTCAACGCAAAAACTCTGCTAAACGGTCTGTTGCCGGGACGCACCTGGTACTATAGGGTCAGCTTTGACAGCCTTGAAAAGCCAGGCGCCGTCAGTGATATCTGGCAGGGACAGTTTAAAACCGCCCCCATGGACAAGCGCGATGTAAGATTCTGCTGGTCAGGTGATACTGCCGGGCAGGGTTTTGGTATCGACACCCATCGCGGTGGTATGCAAACCTACGCCGCAATTCTCCGTCAGCAACCGGATTTCTTTGTCCATTGCGGTGATTTGATCTACGCCGATAATCCCATCGACGCAACTAAAAGTCTCGCCGATGGCAGTCAGTGGGTCAACCTGCAAACCGAGGGGGTCAGCAAAGTGGCGGAAACCCTGCAGGAGTTCCGCGAGCGCTACTACTATAACTACCTGGATGAGCATGTTTCAGCCTTTCACCGGCAGGTAGCCACTTTCCAGCAGTGGGATGACCATGAGGTACGCAACAACTGGTACCCCGGTGAAATCCTTGATGACAAACGCTATCAGCAGAAAAGCATTTCCCTGCTGTCAGAATACGCCCGTCGTGCCATGATGGAGTGCAATCCCATCCGTTTAAACGGCCAGGATGAGCGACAGATTTACCGCAAAATCAGCTACGGCCCACACCTTGATTTGTTTATGCTGGATATGCGCAGCTACCGGGCAGCCAACAGCCTTAACCGCCAAACAGAGGAAGGTCCGCAAACGGCATTTCTGGGCGAAAAGCAGTTGCATTGGCTGAAGCAAAACCTGTCTGCATCCAAGGCCACCTGGAAAATCATCGCCGCTGATATGCCCATTGGCTTAAAGGTGACAGACTGGGGCACAGACATCGCCGAAAACATGGCAAATATAGACGGGCCACCTTTGGGCAGAGAGTTAGAAATGGCTGGATTGCTCACCCATATCCGCCAGGGTGAGATTCAGAATGTGCATTTTATTACCGCCGACGTACACTACTGCGCGTCTCATTACTATGACCCAAGCAAGGCCCAATTTAAGGACTTTATTCCCTTCTGGGAGTTTGTCAGCGGCCCGTTGCATGCGGGCACTTTTGGTCCCAATCCGTTCGACAATACCTTTGGCCCGCAACTGGTGTTTAAAGGCATTCCCGAGGACCTTCAGCCTGGGGCCGAACCCTCACAGGGCTATCAGTTCTTTGGACAGATGCATATTAACGGCGAGGACGGCAAACTGACGGTGAGCCATTTCAACCGTGATGGCAAGCTACTGTGGGAAACCAGTTTGTCGCCGGCCTGATGGCCGCCGACAAACAGAGTGCACCTTATCGGCTGGGACGCGGGATAAAACCAACCTTCTCATATACTGCCGCCAGGGTCTTGGCCGCTCTGGCGCTGGCTTTTTCGGCCCCTTCCAACATAATACGATCAAGCTCAGCCTGATCATCGCGCAACTGATGGAAACGCTGCTGAATAGGTTCCAGCAGCGCAACCACGGCATCTGCAACATCGGTCTTCAGATGCCCATACATTTTACCTTCATACTCAGGCACCAATTCCTCAATGGACTTACCCGATGCGCCGCTTAACAAGGTCAGCAGGTTGGAAACACCGGCTTTTTCCTTAGGGTCGAAGTAAATGCGCGCCTGCTCATCAGAGTCAGTCACCGCCTTCTTAATCTTTTTGGCGACCTTCTTGGGATCTTCCAGCAAACCAACAAAGTTATTGGGATTATCGTCTGACTTGGACATCTTCTTGGCCGGATCCTGCAAACTCATAATGCGGGCACCAAACTCTGGGATGTAAGGCTCAGGCACCACAAAGGTATCGCCGTGCTGATTATTAAAGCGAATCGCCACATCCCTGGCCAATTCAAGATGCTGCTTCTGATCGTCTCCCACTGGCACCTGGTCAGCCTGATAAATCAAAATATCAGCTGCCATCAGGGTCGGGTAGGTAAACAGACCGGCATTGATATTAGTCACATTTTTAGCTGACTTGTCCTTGAACTGGGTCATGCGATTTAGTTCACCCATCTGGGTATAGCAGTTCAGTACCCAAGCTAGTTGGGCATGCTCAGGCACCTGAGACTGAATAAACAAGGTGCTCTGGTTAGGGTCAATACCGCAGGCCAGATATAACGCAAGTCCATCCAGAGTAGCATTACGTAATGCCAAGGGATCCTGACGTACCGTAATGGCATGCAGGTTCACCAGCATATATAAGCAGTCATAATCCTGCTGCATGCCTACCCACTGCTTAAGCGCACCCATATAGTTGCCAATGGTCAGTTGTCCGGACGGCTGGCAGCCGCTAAGTACTATGGGTTTACTCATAACAGAATTTCCTGGTGTGTTGGGAGGCTGTAAGACACAGCGTTACTTAATATTGGCTTTCGCCAGTTCCTGACGCATAGCGTCAATGACGCTGGCATAATCAGGCTGATTAAAAATGGCAGAGCCTGCCACAAACATATCTGCGCCCGCTTCAGCGATGGCGCGAATATTATCGACTTTTACGCCGCCGTCAATTTCGAGGCGGATTTCTCTGCCCGATGCCTTTATCCGTTCTTTAACTAAACGCAATTTATCCAGCGTCGCTGGAATAAAGGCTTGTCCGCCAAAGCCGGGGTTTACCGACATCAGTAGCACATAATCAAGCTTATCCAGCATATGATCCAAATAATGCAGTGGCGTAGCCGGATTCAATACCAGGCCGGCTTTACAGCCAGCCTGATGTATAAGTTGCACGCTACGATCCACATGCAAGGAGGCTTCCGGGTGAAAGCTAATCATACTGGCACCGGCATCGGCAAACATGCTGATCAGGTCATCCACCGGCTGCACCATCAGGTGCACATCTATATCGGCCTGCACCCCATAATTACGCAGTGCGCTGCAAATCATAGGTCCGAAGGTCAGATTAGGTACATAGTGATTATCCATCACGTCAAAGTGCACCACATCTGCACCGGCAGCGAGCACCTTATCCACTTCTTCCCCTAACCGGGCAAGATCCGCTGATAAAATAGAAGGGGCGATTAAATAGGGCTGCATGATGAGTCCGGGATAGGTTTGCTGAGGCGACTAAGATACAAAAAAAGTGACCGGCTTGCACCATCAGCGTCCTGTCGCACCTTAGTGGTGCAAAAAAGCAGCAACCTTGCTTACGACTTTCCTAAGGCCCCTCTCCTTCAGACATAAAGTAACAGAAAATAATCAAATAAATACAAAGCGTTAGCCAATTATTCGGCAATTAGCCAGAAGTTTACACAGGGCGGCATCATGTTTGCTCAGTTCTTCACCAGTACGAAAGTATTGAGATAAAAACTCGGAGAACACAGATGAAACTACCTAAGACTCTATCGCTGACCTTGTCTTTACTGGGCCTGTCCCTCGTTAGTCACACCAGCCTGGCAGACGTAAGCGCCAATATTGGCGTCACCAGCAACTATTTATGGCGGGGTGTTACCCAAAGTGCTGATGGTCCGTCTGTTTCAGGAGGGCTCGATTACAGTCACGAAAGCGGCTTCTATGCTGGCACCTGGCTAGGCTCCATTGACTGGGGCAACGGTAATGGCGTAGAGACAGACTGGTATGCAGGCTATAGCGGTGAGGCAGGTGATTTCGGCTACGACCTAGGCTATATCTACTATGCCTATCCGGAGGAGGAGTACGATGATTCTGACTTCGGTGAGGTTTATCTGAACGGCTCCTACGGCGATTTAGGCTTTGGCGTGGCTTACACTCTGAATAGTGATGCTGATGACGATGCACCTTTTGGTAAAGGTGACCTCTATTATCATGTTAGCTATAGCTTTGCTTTACCTCAGGATTACTCGCTCGGCCTGACCTATGGTTACTACAGTTTTGACATTGATGAATCCATGTATGGGGACTGGGATTACGGCCATGTGCAGTTAGATTTAAGTAAAGGTGACTTTACCTTCAGCGTTTCAAAGGCGGATGAAGAGTCCGGCGACGACGATACCAAGTTTATTGTGAGTTGGGGAACCAGCTTCTAAACCTGGCGTCAAAGGTCAGGTATTCCACTGGCCTGGGCATGTGGTTGCGAGCAAGGTGCTTGCTCGCAACTGTTCAAAAATGCGACAAATATACCGTTTTGTGCGGTCGGGCTGGTTGTTCAAACTTTCAACTGACGTATAATGTCAGGACGCCGATAGATTTGGATTTATCATGACCAGTAAAATCAGGACGATGTATTCAGCCGCAGCGGGGTTAGCATTGACTTTGCTGGTAGTGGCAATAGTGCCCGCCGCAGAGCAAGGCCAGCAGTTTGGTTACTGTAACTGTGATGCTGGTGTTGAACTGGATAACAGCCTGCCATTAAGCCACCCCGTAAATCGCTGTGCATCAGGACAAAAAAGCGCTGTTAGTTGGTTGTCGTGGTTAAAAGGCGGTAGCCAGTCCGTACAGTTCCACTTTCTCGATTTGCTGGAATTGCTATCCAGGCAAGTTGAACCCTCAAGCGAACAGCGCGCTGCCAGTTAATGAGTAGCCCCAGCTGGACACAGATTCTAAAGAGTGTGCTTGCCAGCGCCTTTGGCGTGCAAAGTGCCAAAAATCGCCAACAGGATTTTGAAAACAGCGCCTCGGTTCTACCCTATCTGGTTGTCGGTGTTTTCTTTGTCGCGCTGTTTGTTTTCGGCTTGGTTTTTCTGGTTAACTGGTTGGTGAAATAACGCCAGCAACTCATCCACCTTAGTACGCTTGTGGCCCTTCTGGCTGATATAGCGGCCAACCTTCAACTCAGATAAGTTAGCACCCTGATAAATATCGCGGGTCAGTTCCGTATCATGATTGCTGATCAGCACCGGAATATTGGCATTCTGCATAATATGTCGCGCTTTTTCGGCCAAACTACGCTGCTCATCCAAAGAGAAACCGTTAGTTGCATAGCTAGTGAAATTGGCGGTACGACTGATAGGTGCATAAGGTGGATCGCAGTAAATAACGTCCCCTTCACCCGCCATAGAAAACACATCGCTAAATGGTAAACAGGTGAAGGTTGCATACTGCGCCTTGTCGGCAAAGAAATACAACTCAGCTTCGGGAAAATACGGCTGTTTATAGCGCCCAAAGGGTACATTGAATTTGCCGGACAAGTTATAACGGCACAAGCCGTTGTAGCCGTGGCGATTCAAGTACAAAAACAGTAGCGACCTATGATAGGGATCCCGGCTTTGGTTAAACTCGTCACGCAAACGATAGTAAACATCAGACTGGTTATAGGCTGGCGTAAAGTAACGACGAGCATCACGAATATACTGCCCAGGACGGCTTTGCAGTTCCCGATAGAGATTAATCAAATCAGGGTTGATGTCATTCAGCAGATAATCAGAATACTGGGTATTGAGAAACACCGAACCCGCCCCGACGAAAGGCTCAATCAGTCGCTGCCCGGTGGGCAAACGACTGCGAATCTCATTAACCAAAGCGTATTTGCCGCCTGCCCACTTCAAAAAGGCGCGACACTTCTTATTATCCATTCGAGCCGAACGCTGCTATACAAAGGCAGGATTGTAACTGAAAGCGCCGTTTAATTGGATTAAATTTATTGCGCCTTTAGCAAGTCAATCTCGTTATGCACCTGCCTGACGGTCTTGGCAAAGGGGTTTTCTGACTGCACAGCAACGGGCAACGAATGAATATAAGTGCGTGCTTGCTCCAAGCTTTCAAATGACTGGTTACTCAGCACAACATGCCACGGGCCACCATAACGTCGCGTTTCATATCGCCAGGTCTGGCCTTCCATCTGGTTAGCCTGAATAAAACGCTGCAACAAGCTTGGATCGCTGGCGGCAGACAACTGCAAGACAAATGCTGTCGGCGGCAATGCCAATACTTCAGCTGCATTCCACAGTGAAGTCTCACTTAAGGCCGGCACCTGAGGCGCTTCAGGAAGGCTTTCGGTAGTGATCTCACTAGCCACGCTTGCAACAGTTTCGATATTTGCCTCTGATTCGCGTTCCCGGAGTTGCAGCTCTTGCGCCGGGGGCTGGATTTTCTCAGCCTGGCTCTGCCAGTCTGCCACTAATTCATCAGCGCTGTCGGCATCGGCTTGAGGCTGCTCTAGGCTGACTTGCACCGGAGACTCGCTGAGCAGGTCTGCTGGGGGCGGCAGCATTTGTTGTGCTTGAGGCTCGGGTAGCTCAACGCTTGGCGACACTGCGTCAGGTTCGACCTTTGCTGCCTCAACAGGCACTGTAGCTGGCACGTCAACCTGCGACTGAATATTTTTCGTCCAAAACGCATTGAGCTCTGCTTGATAAAACCAGCCTAGCACGCCACTGAAACTGCCTAAAAACACAAAGACAATAACCAGACGCAACATCATGCTGTACCGTTTCGGTAGGTCCTTTTGCTCAACCTGCTCTTGCCTGGCAGCCAACCTGGCATTAAAGGCCTGACGCTTCTGGGCAATCATGCGCTCTAACTCTGTGCCCGACAGCGCATCTTGTTCGGTAAAGTTATAATTTACCTGGATAGGTCTTGCCGGTCCGGGCAGTAAGGGAGTAATGCGCTCAACCCAAGGCAAACTGCCAAATAAAATCACACACAAAGGCTGCTCGTGCATCTTCTGCACCAGTTGCCAAAGCTCTCTCAGCAGCTCATCGGGTAACGCATCAGCAGCACTAATGCAGATCAGCATAGGCTGGGGATCGTTATCGAGTAATTTATCTAGGGTTTGGGATAAGGGACGACGAGGGTCAAGACTGATATTGCCGATGAGTTGATTAACCAAGGTTTGGCGATAAGAGGCGGCTTCTTTGCCAGTGCTGGCTTTGATATAGGCCAGATTCAGCTCGTCGCCCTGGCTGGCGAGAAACTCGCCAACAAAGACTTGCTGGTGTCCTTCCCCTTCACCAGCCACGAGGATAAGACCAGAAGCAAAGCTGGTCAGATGCGACAGTCGTCTATGTAAATCAACAAAGGCTTTTTGCACAAGGCGGTTCCCAACAAGGGCTACGCCAACACCTGTTGAAGCAGCCCGTCCTCAATATCATCTGTTACCACGGCACTACCGATACTGGTTGGGATCACGAAGCGAATTCGATTCGCCTGGACCTTTTTGTCATGGCGCATATGGCGCATGAAGGCCTCATAACCCATATCATCCGGGGCGCTTACCGGCAAATCAAACGCTACCAACAGTTCCCGAATGCGACAAAGATCTGACGCTGACAACCAGTTTTTGTGCTGTGCAACTTCAGAAGCAAGAACAATGCCTGCTGCCACCGCTTCACCGTGTAACCAGTTCCCATAACCCTGCTCCGCTTCAATGGCGTGACCAAAGGTGTGGCCAAGATTGAGCAATGCACGAAGACCGCTTTCGCGTTCATCTTTGGCAACAATCTCCGCTTTAATCTCGCAGCAGCGACTGATCACTTGCTGGAGTAGAGCTTGCTGCTTAGCTTTCAGACCTTCTTGATTGTCTTCTAACCAGCTAAAGAACGCAGCGTCGTAAATAACGCCATACTTGATGACCTCAGCCATGCCCGCAGCAAACTCACGCTTAGGTAAGCTGCATAGGGTCATCGTATCGATGATCACAGCTTGCGGCTGATAAAAGGCGCCGATCATATTCTTACCCAAGGGGTGATTCACGGCCGTTTTACCGCCCACCGAAGAGTCAACCTGGGATAGTAAGGTTGTGGGTACCTGAATAAAAGGAATGCCACGCTGGTAGCACGCGGCCACAAAGCCGGTTAAATCACCAATAACACCACCACCAAAAGCAATCAGGGTGGTATCACGGGCAGCCTGAATTTCCAGCAGTCTGCTGATCACAGACTCGAAACTTTGCAAAGACTTATACTGCTCACCATCAGGCAAGACTATGGTTTCAACTTGCAAGCCTTCGAGCAGTTCACGCATCAGGGCGCCATGCAATACGTCAACAACCTGATTGGTAATCACCACAACTTTTGCAGTGTTCAGGTGCTGGCGAAGTACATTAGGTTGACGCAACAGGTTGGCGTCGATGTAGATGGGGTAGCTACGCTCACCCAGTTCAACATTCAATTGGTTCATGAGCGTAGCCTCGCAAAATGTAGAAATTAGAGCCCGATCTTCTCGATAATTTGCGTTGCGACCGAGCGTGCACTCTGGTCGTCAGTCTGCACAACATAATCGGCCACTTCCTCATACAGCGGATTACGTTCCTCAGCCAGATTGCGCAGTACAACCTCAGGATCGTTATTTTGCAGCAGTGGGCGACGCTTATCACGCTGAGTACGCGCGACCTGCTTGTCGATAGTGGTTTGCAGGTAAACGACTATACCTCTGGCCGCCAGTCTGTTGCGGACATTCTTACTGATTACCGAACCACCGCCTGTTGCCAGTACAATGCCCTGCTTTTCAGTCAGATCATTAATGACGTCTTCTTCACGTTGACGGAAACCTTCTTCGCCTTCAATATCAAACACCCAGGCAATATCAGCACCGGTACGGCGTTCAATTTCCTGATCAGAATCGAAGAATTCCAAGTGAAGTTCATCTGCAAGATGCTTACCAATGGTGCTTTTGCCGGCACCCATAGGTCCAACTAGAAAGATATTACGTTTTTCAGCCATCTCTGTTTATGTCACACAACTAAAATTGAAAATGGATAAACTCAACCCCCGGTCGAATTTCAGGAGCGGGATTATCTCAGTTAAGCCGCTAGTTATGCAAGTTTTGATGGCCTTTTAATCCATTTCCCCTAAGCCGATGGCTTAAGCCTGCAAAATATCGGAAAACACGGTGGGTTAAAAAGAAGGGAAACGGGAAGGCACGCCTTCCCGTCAAAACTTAAAGCTCCTGGGTCATAATGCGCGGCGTTACAAAGATAAGTAGTTCGCGTTTTTCATTAAAATCCCGAGAGTTCTTAAACAAGTTACCCACCAGTGGCAAGTCTCCCAACAAGGGAACCTGACTGACTGCTTTAATCAGGTTTTGTTGAAAAATACCGCCCAATACCACAGTTTCGCCATTTTCAACCAACACCTGGGTTGAAATTTCCTGGGTATCAATGGCCACAGCCGGGCCGGTAGAGGTCTGCACTGTATCACCGCGGGTGTCCTGGGTGACCACCAGATCCAGAATAATACGATTATCCGGCGTGATATGTGGCGTCACTTTAAGACTCAACACGGCCTTTTTAAATTCAACAGAGGTTGCCCCGCTTGACGTTGCCTGCACATAAGGAATCTCGGTACCTTGCTCTATATAGGCCTCATGCTGATTGGCCACGGTAATACGAGGACTGGCGATAATTTCACCTTTATTTTCCTGCTCTAGGGCAGACAATTCCAAATCCAGAATAGTGCCATCGGCCAGCTTGGCGATGTGGAAACCAATACGTCCCGCGGATGTACCTGCAACAGGCAGGTTCACGTTCAAACGGTTAGCCAAGTCAGGAATAGTACCTCCGGCGATAGCTTCCGCTCCTTCGAGAGACCCGGACACGCCATCTGTATCTTGTTGATCACTAAAGCCCCAACGCACACCAAGTTGTTCATCCACATTGTCACGCACTGTCACCATGCGGGATTCAATCAATACCTGCTTAATCGGAATATCCAGTTGTTTCACCATGGCTTTGGCTTCTTCAACATATTCCTGACTATCACGAATTAACAAGGAATTAGTACGATTGTCCACGTTAACTGTGCCACGGGCGCTGAGAATACCGCCTTCGCCAGACTTGAGAATGGTCGCCATCTCAGCAGCTTTGGCATAATTAATCTGGATGGTTTCAGACTTTAATGGCGCCAAATCAGCAACCTGCTGTTGTGACTGCAAGCGCTGGGTCTCACGGGAAGCCAACTCTTCTGCCGGGGCTACCAGCAGAATATTCCCTTCCATACGCTTATCCAGGCCTTTAATTTTTAAGATCATCCCCAGCGCCTGATCCCAGGGCACATTGGCTAAGTTAATAGTCACGTTGCCTGTCACCGTATCTGTGGTGACCAGGTTAAAACCATTGATCTGAGCAATAACCTGCAACACCTGGCGAACCGGCACATCCTGAAAATCCAGCGATATGGGCGCACCGCTGTAATTAGGATCGACTTGCTTTTGCGCCACGGCAGCTTGCACAGGTTTATCCACCTCAACCACCAGTACGTTGCCATTTTTTTGATGGCGGAACTGCAAGTCGCCTTGCATGGCAAACACTACGCGGCTGCCTTTTTGCTGTTGGAAGGTTTCCAGCCACTCTACCGGCGTACCAAATTCGCTGACATCCAGTTTGTAAAGTAAGTCATCAGCCAGCTGTGTATCCGGCAACATCAGTTCCAGGCCGTCTTTACTTTTAGCCAGAGCAGCATTGAATTGGTCATTATCAAACTGCATCTGAATACGCGCACCGCCATTTTGATTGCGCGTAAAGTCCAGGGTTGTCATGGTATGGGGCAGGGTAACATTTGCCTGCGGATCAACCAGCTCGACATCTTGTGCCTGTGCGAGTTGAGATTTGACGCCCATCAGGCTAGCCAGAACAACCAACATATAAGGCAGCAGCCGATTACGTTTATTGAGTTTTTTGTTGAATATAAACCGCTCAGACATTCTTCTGTTCTCCTGCCGCTTGTGACACTGTTAGCGTGGCCTGTTTTTCCTGCCAGCATCCGGTGCCATCGGGCAGCATTTCTATAATGGATACCTTTCCGTCCCTGATGGAAGTAATACGCCCAAAAAACAGTCCGAGATGATCCCCGGCTTTTGCCTTATGTAACGTACCGTCGTTGGCCTGAATCAACGCCCAGGTCTGTTGCTGCCGGGTAAAGAATCCCTTGATCGACAGCGCATCTGTACCATATTGCTCCAGAGGTTGTTTGGCCCGGCTAAAATCCGGTTGCAAACAATTTGCTTTGGCCGTTTGTATCGTTTCCGCCGTAATACCAGACAAACGTTGGAAGGGGCTACGCTTATCAGCGACCTGATACTCAAAAGCCGGCGTTTTACTAAAGGTAGGATAAGGCTCGATGCTAATTTGAGTGCTCTGTTTAACTTGTACCACAAAGTCCTGCAAATCCTGCATATCGGATTGGCACCCCATCAGGGTCCCCGCCGCTATCAAGCCTAAAACATAACGCTTCATTTACCGCCCTCCCGAACATTAGTACTGGAGGTTCTGTATGTCTTCGCTTGTAAGCTGAGCTTGAGGCCGTCGCCTTCCTGATTCAAATCAAAATCATGCACGGTGACAATACGCGGTAAACCGGCAACATCGGCCAGAAACTGACCAAATTCATGATAACTGCCACTGACCTCCATCTGAATGGGAAGCTCGGTATAAAATTCCTTGGGAATTTCTTTCTGCCAGTTCAGCAGCTTGAAGTTCAGTCCAGCTGACGTCCCCACGAAAGTAATATCATCCAGCAACCCCGGAGTTTCATTGCTGGTTGGCAGAGACTTAAGCATTGAAGAGAAGTCCTGCTGAATTTTGGCCAACTGCTCTTCATAGGCCTGCAAATTAACAGCAATCCGATATTTGGCTTCAAAGGTTTGCTTCAATTCCGCTTCTTTTTGTTCGGCACTGGCCAACACCGGCAACTTGTCATTTACCAGCAGGTAGTAGCCCAGCACACTAACCAACACAGCCAAGACCAGCGCCACCAACGCTTTGACCTCAAATGGCCATATGGCCACCTGTTCAAAGTCCAGGTCGTTCATTTCCTTCAGTTTATTGAAATCAAATTTCATTATTTTTTCCCCTCGCTGGTACCGGCCGTCAGTATTTCCGGCGCGACACTGGGGCTGATATTGAAGGTCAGCTTGAACTCACTCACTGCATCCGATTTGCTGGTATCAGCTACAATCGAGGATAAATCGCCATTGGTAAAGACCTTGGACATTTCGAGGCGACGCATAAATTCCGACAGTCTGTTGTTGGACTCGCTAATCCCCATCACTTCCATACGATTGCCTTTACGACTCAGGGTACGAAATGCCACGCCCGGGGGAACGATTCTGGCCAGCTCATCCAGCACATGGGGAGCGGCGTTACGGTTAGCCTGCAATTGTTCGATCAGCGCCATACGCTGTTCAACCTGCTTTTTCTGCTCTTTGATGTCCTTAATTTTGGCAATTTGTGCATCTAACTGAGCAATCTGCTGGTTAAGAAAGTTGTTTCGCCCCTGTTGCGCTGCAATCATATTGTCAACGACAACACCAATACCCCAGAAGATAGCCAGGGCCAGCATGGCGACCAGGGCCAACATCACAAGGTAGTCTTTTTTGTGCTTCTGACGCTGAACTTCTCGCCAAGGCAGTAAATTTATATATGCCACGGTGTAAAGCTCCTGTGTGCCAAACCAACGGCAATCGCCAATTGTGGAGCCATGCGTTGTAACCCCTCTTCTGATTTATTGTTCTTAATTTGCATCGTACTGAACGGGTTGAAAACTGACACTTGCATTGACAGCTCTTGCTCCAATTCTGTGGCAATGCCAGGTAGATTTGCACCACCACCACAGATCAGCAATGTTTGAGGCGGTTTACGGCTGGTTGAAGACACATACATCTGCAAGGCGCGGCTAATCTGCTGTTGTAAGTTCGCCAGATACATTGCCCCATTTTGCTGGCGCCAGCCATCCGGCAGCGTATTGTCCATCAGTTGCTTTTCCGCTTCGACAAGATCCATGCCGTACACCAGGGCAAGGTCGCGCACCAGGCTATCCATACCAAACGCATGTTCCTTGCTATAGATAACCGTGTCATTTTCCACCACGGTCAGCAATAATTGACTGGCCCCGATATTGACGCAGCACAGTGGTACATCAGGCAGTTGCTCCGGGCCATAATTGAGTAGTGCGGTGCCAAGGGCATAACCTTCGACATCCATCACCTTGGGCTCAAATTCCAGCTCCCTTAGTAAAGTGACGCGGCTATCAATCATATCCTTATGGGCTGCACTCAATAACACATCCACTTTTCCCAAATGAACCTTGCTCTCTCCAAGCTCTTCGAAGTCCACATACACTTCGTCCAGGGGATAGGGGATCAGGCTGTCCGCTTCAATTTCAATTTGCGCTTCCAGTTCATGGTCCGCCTGGTCGGGGTCCATATACACCACTTTGGTAATTACAGAAGCACCGGACACGGCAGACGCGACGTTCTTACATTTGGTTTTCAGCGCCATTTTCACTTTTCGAATCGCATTGCTAACCGCATCAAAATCTTTTATCTCCCGGTCAACAAAGGCATTACCTACGATGGACTCACATGCGTGAGCGATGACTTGCACCTGTCCACCGGAACTGTTCAGCAACACACCCTTAACTGAGCGTGTGCCAATATCTAATCCCAACATGGCAGGCATTTTTTTGCTGAACAGATTCTCAAGCACGAAGGCTTCCTATTTTGTTAAACTATCTGAAAACCATTATTCACTAATTTTAATTAGTTAATGGTTCTAATAACGGTACATAGGTATAAAATATAAGCCATTTCTTTAGAAATGCTCTGATAACATAAATTTGTGAAGTATCTCAAACTCTTTATTCTGATTATTATTTGCTCGGCTGTACTGGGAACTATCTCTGTGATTTCCCTGTACTTTTACATTAAACCTGAGCTACCCAGTGTTGCCATCCTAAAGGATGTGCGGCTGCAAACGCCAATGAAAATTTATTCCCAGGACGGGTTGCTAATTTCCCAATACGGAGTGAAGCGACGCATACCTTTGGAATTAAATAACATACCTGATGGTCTGAAACAGGCCATACTTGCCACCGAAGATTCACGCTTTTATGAACACCCAGGGATCGATCCCATCGGGGTAATGCGTGCTTTTGTCAATTTGGTGGTCACAGGAGAAAAGGGTCAAGGTGCTAGTACTATCACCATGCAGTTGGCCAGAAACTTCTTTTTGAGCCCTGACAAGGCCTGGATGCGGAAAATAAAAGAAGCTTTCATTTCCTGGCATATAGAACAAGTGCTAACAAAGGATGAAATCCTGACGCTCTATTTAAATAAGATTGAGCTGGGACATCGTGCCTTTGGTGTTGGCGCCGCCGCGCAGGTTTACTTTGGCAAGGACATTGGCGATCTGAGCCTAGCTCAGCTAGCAACTATTGCAGGGTTATTTAAAGCCCCTTCCACCCTCAATCCTATCAGCAATCCACAGCGCTCACTGGAACGTCGGCGGGTTGTACTGGCCAGAATGCTGGACGAAGGATATATCAACAGGCAAGAGTTTGAGCAAGCGGCCAGCGAAGATATTCAAGCCAAAAAGCATGGCGCAGAGATTGAGTTGGATGCACCTTATCTGGCCGACATGATTTACGCAGAAATGGTAACCCGCTACGGTAAAGAGGAAGCTGAAACCGGCGGCTATCAAGTCTATGCCACCGTCACATCCAAGCTGCAGCGTTTGGCGCAGCAAGCCACTATCCGTAATCTGCACGATTATGATGAGCGCCATGGATTCAGGGGCCCGCTTCAGCAGTTATGGCAATTAGATGAAAACGGTGAGACAGAAGCTTGGAATGAATCGCAAATGCGTGAATTTCTTGCCGAACAACCCAGTTTCAAACCTCTGTTGCCCGCCATTGTCACTAGGGTAGAAGAACAGCAGATTCAGGTATTCACCCAGCAGGGTCAGTACCTGGATATTAACTGGGATGGTTTGGCCTGGGCGCGTCCTTACGTGTCAGACACCAGGCAGGGCGATGAACCCAAAGTAGCAGCCGATATTGTTACCGAAGGTGCGTTGGTGTGGGTTCGATTCAATGATGAAACCGACTTCTGGCAGTTATCGCAGTTTCCAGATGCCAGCGCAGCGTTTATTGCGTTGAACCCTGCCGATGGCGCAGTGCAAGCCATAGTCGGGGGCTACAGTTTCTATCAGAGTCAGTTTAACAGGGCGACACAGGCAAAACGCCAGGTCGGCTCCAATATCAAACCCTTTGTTTACTCGGCCGCCCTGGAGCATGGTTTTACCCTGGGCAGCATTATGAACGATGCTCCCATCAACCAGTGGGACAGAAAATCCGGTGTTGTCTGGCGTCCCAAAAACTCACCGGAAGTGTATGACGGCCCCATCCGTATGCGACTGGCGCTAGGTAGGTCTAAAAACGTGGTATCTGTGCGTTTGCTCCGTGGGGTGGGAATCGACAATATCATCCAGCATCTGGCCCGCTTTGGTTTCAATCCAGACGACATACCTCGTGACGAATCACTGGCCCTGGGTAGTTCATCGTTAACCCCCATGGAACTTGCAACAGGTTTTGCTGTTATCGCTAATGGCGGATATGCCGTAACGCCTTATATTATCGAGCGCATCGACAATGAGTTTGGTGAAACCTTGTGGCATGCCGACCCAGCAATTGCTCCGCCACTGAACGGCGAAGCACAAGAGCTGATGGCACAAGAATCGACAGAAGGGCTGACAGAGGATGCCAATGCAACGCAGCACTACGCACCATCGGTTATCTCCAAAGAGAACGCGTTTTTGACCCGTGAAATGATGACCACTGCTATCACTGGTGGTGGTAACTGGTCGAAGAAAACGTATTGGCAAGGCACGGGCTGGCGCGCAAATAATATGATGGATCGTGATGATTTGGCAGGTAAAACCGGTACCACCAACGATTCCAAAGATACTTGGTTCAGTGGTATAGGCGGCAACTTGGTGGCTACTGCCTGGGTGGGCTTTGATGATATGAGCCGCTCATTGGGACGCACCAGTCGCAACCAGTACCTAATCAACAAAAATCCGCAGAAGTTTAACTGGATGGGCAATGCCATGGTAGGTCCTGAGGACGGTGCCAGGGTAGCTCAGCCAGCCTGGATCCGTTTTATGCGCGAGGCCCTAGATGGCGTGCCCGAAAGTTATCCTCCCGTCCCTGAAGGGATAGTGACTGTGCGTATAGACCGCACTACAGGTAAACTCACTCAACGCACCGACCATACCGCCAGATTTGAGTACTTTATGAAAGGGACCGAGCCAACTCAGTATGTGGACGACGAAGAGTTTATCGACCCCTTCGAGCAAGATACGCCGGCACAAGAAACCGAAGATATCTTCTAGCCAATCACAAAAGAAAACGGGCGCTTAGCGCCCGTTTTTTGTCTGTTAGATAGACAGCATTAACACCTTAGAATTTCGCTGATAGTTGTAGAGGCGCTTTTTACCCTCTGGCAACTCTTCTACCCCTGAAGGCAGAAAACCCTGCTCACGGAACCAGTGCCCCGTTACTGTCGTCAGCACAAAAATACGACTCAGGCCCTGATCTTTGGCCTTTTCGATAATCGCATTCATCATTCGCTCACCGCGGTTCGAACCACGATAATCCTGATGAGTGACAACGCAAGCCAGCTCTCCCACCCCTTCACTGGCATAAGGGTACAAAGCTGCACAGGCGATAATCATGCCGTCCCGTTCAATAATGGTAAAACGGTCAATCTCGCTTTCCAGTAATTCACGGGAGCGCTTTACCAACACGCCTTTCTCTTCCAGCGGATTAATTAACTTGAGAATACCACCCACATCATCAATGGTGGCCTGACGAAGCTGCTCGTAATAATAATGAGATACTAAGGTACCCACCCCATCACGGGTGAACAATTCCTGCAGCAAAGCACCGTCCCGTTGATAGCTCACACAATGGCAACGACTTACGCCAGCATCCAGGCTTGCTGCCACCGCAGACAGAACATTGGCCGTACGCGCATCATGCTGACCATCCATCTGTTTTTGCAGAAGATTACGATCCAGGTTTCGAATCAAGGTGCCTTTTTCATCCATCAGGCCATCTTGCTCGGTAAACACGATAAGCTTGTCGGCCTTCATATGAATAGCGGCTTGCGTGGCGACATCTTCATGGGACAGGTTAAACACTTCACCGGTTGGCGAATAGCCCATCGGGCCAAGCAATACAATGGAGCCATCATTCAGATGGTCATTGATTCCAGATACATCGATACGACGCACCAGGCCGGTAAGTTCGTAATCAACCCCTTCTCGCACACCCATGGGCATAGCGACAACCAGGTTGCCCGAACATACCCGGATTTGCGAACCATGCATGGGAGAGTTAGCCAACCCCATGGTCAGCAAGGCCTCTACCTGAGAGCGCACCGAGCCTGCCGCATCTTTTACCGACTCTATAGTAACTTTGTCGGTAATACGCACATCATTATGAAAGCGCATAGGGCGGTTACGTAGCGCTTCCCGCTGGTCTATCTGCGGCCTGGCGCCATGCACCAATACTAAACGAACACCCAGGCTGTTAAGCAAGGCGATATCATTAATAATATTGGCAAAGTTAGCATCTTCTACCGCTTCACCACCAAACATCAGCACAAAAGTCTTACCCCGGTGCGAATTGATGTAAGGTGCCGATTGGCGGAACAGCTTCACATTATCGGATTCAGATAGCACCACGCCAGGCTCTCCTTTAACACTGTTCGTCAGCAATAGCCGCAAGCTCGCGCTTAAGCGCCATGAACACAGGATCCTTACCGGTTCCACCCAGAATATTACGCTTATCCACCAGGTACTCCAGTTGCAGTACCGGGTAAACATCTTCGCCGATCAAGGCAGAATGCTTCTGCATGTCTTCCAGGCTCAACTCTTCAATGGCTTTACCCTGGGCTAATGCCGCTAATACCACTTGGCCCGAAATATCATGGGCGGTACGGAAAGGAACCCCCTTACCCACCAGATAATCCGCCAGCTCGGTGGCATTGGCATAACCTTCACGCGCAGCTTGTGCGCAGCGGTCGCTGTTCAGCTCCACACTGTCTATAACTTCGCAGGCGATCATCAGACAGATGTGCCACTGGTTTACCGCATCAAAGGCACCTTCTTTGTCTTCCTGCATATCTTTATTGTAGGCCAGCGGCAAACCTTTCATGGTCACCAACAAGCCTTGCAGGCTGCCAAATACCCGACCGCACTTGCCACGAATCAGCTCCAGTGCATCAGGATTTTTCTTCTGAGGCATCAAGGAAGAACCGGAGGTGACATTGTCGCCCAGGCGTAAAAAGCCTGCTTCGCCGGAATTGAAGAAAATCATGTCCTCGGCCATACGCGACAAATGCATCATGCTGGTACTGGCGCAGAACAACAGTTCCAATACATAGTCACGATCAGACACCGCATCCAAACTATTCAGGCAAGGGCTATCAAAACCTAGCTGCTGTGCAATTTCCTGGCGGTCAATAGCATAAACGGTTCCAGCCAACGCACCACTGCCCAAAGGACACTGGTTCATTCTGACCAGCAGATCGCCCATGCGGCTGATATCCCGCTTAAACATTTCCACATAGGCCAAACACCAATGGGGATAGCGCACCGGCTGAGCGCGTTGCAAATGCGTATAACCAGGCAGAATCACATGCTGATGGCGTTCGGCAGATTTCACCAATGCGGCTTTAAGCTGGCGCAAGTCCTGCTGTAGCTGCTGACAATGCTCACGCACCCACAAACGAAAATCTGTGGCCACCTGGTCATTGCGGCTGCGACCGGTATGCAGCTTACGGCCAATATCACCCAGCTGTTCGGTGAGTGCGGCTTCTACGAAGCTGTGGATGTCTTCTTCATTGCTACCTGCAAAGTCCAATTCACCGGCTTCGGCCTTGGCTAGCAGGCCATTTAGGGCCTGCTCCAATTGCTGTTGCTCAGACTCTGTCAGTACCCCAGCCTTGGCAATAGCACGAGACCAAATAATAGAGCCACGAATATCCTGACTGGCAAGGTGCTGGTCAAACGGCAAGGAGTCGTTCACCTGTCTGAACATATCGCTGCTTCCGCCCTGGAAGCGTCCGCCCCACAAGGCCATCAGGCTTGTCCCTTATCTTTCAGTGCCTTAATGCGACTGGCCAGGCTGTACAGACGGATAAAGCCTTCGGCGTGGCTTTGGTCATACACATCATCCGCACCAAAAGTGGCGAAATCTTCGGAATACAGCGAGTTAGGTGAGCGACGCTGCACCACAGTGGCCTGCCCTTTGTAGAGCTTAACCACCACATCACCGGTAATCTGGTTAGCGAACGCTTGAGCACCCGCCAAAATAGAATCTTTCAGTGGCGTGAACCAACGACCGTCATATACCAGGTGCGAAAATTCCAGGCCCAGTTGCTCACGGAATTTCAAGGAGTCTTTATTCAGAACCAAATGCTCCAGGGCTTTGTAAGCCGCCATCAGGATAGTTCCTCCCGGCGTTTCATAGCAGCCGCGGGACTTCATACCAACCAGACGGTTTTCAACGATATCCAAACGACCCACACCATGAGCGGCACCCAGTTGGTTCAACCTTACCAACGCCTGATAAGGGCTGAGCTTTTCGTTATTAACCGATACCAGACGGCCTTGCTCGAAACCAAGCTGTACACGTTCAGCCTGATTAGGGGCATCTTCTGGATCTACCGTCATGGTCCACACTTGTTTGGTGGGTTCACACCAGGGGTTTTCCAGCTCACCGCCTTCATGGCTGATATGCCAGGCATTGGCATCACGGCTGTAAATTTTGGTCGCAGACGCCGTGGTCGGCACGTTGCGCTCTGCCAGGTAGGCCAACAGGTCTTCACGGGAATGCATATCCCACTCACGCCATGGGGCAATCACCTTAAGTTGCGGCGCTAAAGCTGCAAAGGCACCTTCAAAACGCACTTGGTCATTACCTTTACCGGTACAACCGTGACACAGTGCATCGGCACCGACTTTCAGCGCCACTTCCACCTGCGCCTTGGCAATAATAGGGCGGGCCATGGACGTACCCAGTAAATACTGGCCTTCGTATACCGCACCCGTCATCACTGTGGGGTAGATGTATTCGCCGACAAAACCTTCTTTCAGGTCAACAATATGGCATTCACTGGCACCGCTGCGGATGGCTTTTTCTTCCAGGCCTTGCAGTTCTTCATCACCCTGACCTACGTCGGCCGCGAAAGCGACCACTTCGCAGTCATAGTTTTCTTTCAGCCATGGAATGATGGCGGAGGTGTCCAAACCACCAGAATAGGCCAATACCACTTTGTTCACTTGAGACTTTGACATTCTGTTTTCCTTAGCCAAGCAGGCTGATTAAAATCGCATTCTGGGCGTGCATTCTGTTTTCCGCTTGTTGAAGCAGAAGCGAACACTCACCATCAATTAAGTCACTGGTTATTTCCAGATCCCGATGGGCGGGCTGGCAGTGCATAGCATAGCTAGCACCGCAACTGTCCATCAGGGTTTTGTTCAGTTGATAAGGTTGGAACTTATCTTTAATTTCCGCCAGCGGCGTTGTGTCACCCATAGATAACCAAGTGTCGGTATACAGGAACTGGCAGCCATCGGCCGCACTCAGGTCATGACTGGCACTGATCTTACCGCCACTGATTTGGGCCAGAGCGGCCGCTTGCTCGAGAATCTCTTGCTTCACTTCATGACCAACCGGGGTAATCACCCGCACATCGGCCCCAAGGATAGCCCCGACCAACAAAAGTGAATTGCTCACGTTATTGCCGTCGCCAATATAAGCCAGACGGCAGCTTTCCACCTCGCCCAGTACTTCCTTGATGGTAAGAAAATCAGCCAGCGCCTGACAAGGGTGATACAAGTCACAAAGTGCATTGATCACTGGCACTTTAGAGGCTTCAGCCATCTGTACCAGGGTATGATGACTATAAACCCGGGCTACGATAGCATCGGCCCAGCACGCCAGGTTGCCGCCCATATCGCGGGCATCTTCCCGGCCTGCCAATTTTCCGGCCTGGCTGTCCAGATACACCATGTGGCCACCCAACTTATTGATACCTATGTCAAAACTGACCCTGGTACGTAGTGAAGGCTTCTCAAACAGAGCAGCGACGGCTTTGCCGTCCAGCGCCTTACGATAGGCAGATGGATTTTGCTTAGTCTGTTGAGCCAGCTCCAGCAGGCTCAGTAGTTCTGCTTTGCTCCAATCAGCAAAAGTCAGCAGATCCTTTTTCATAGGTTGTTCCCCAGTTTCCCCTAAATGGGTTTCAGTCAGGATAAATACGCGTTCCGGCGGACTGATTGCCCGCCAGACGCAACAAAGATTCGGGTTGTTTCCAACTAGCGATAGTGACGGGTACGCCAATATCGCGTGCAGCACTCAGTGCCGCTTCAACTTTCACTGTCATACCATCACGGATAACACCAGCCTCAATAAGTTGCTGGATTTGTCCGGCGTTAAGTTCACTTAATAGCTGTTTGTCTGCATCCAGTACACCCGCCACATCAGATAGCAGGATCAATTCACCCTGTAATAGTTGGGCCATCACAGTCGCTGCCTGATCGGCATTGATATTGAGTAGCTGCCCGGACAAATCTGCCCCAATAGAGCTGACCACAGGCAGAAAATCCTGGCTAAGCAATAGCTTCAGCAGGGTGGCGTTAGCGGGTTCAACACTGCCTACCGCACCGTATTTGGCGTCCATTGGGGTACACTTCACCATACCGCCGTCGGTTAAGGCCAGTCCCACCGGATTCAAACCACTGGCAATGGCTTGCGCCACCAACTGTTTATTAGCCGTACCAGCCAAAGCGCCAACTATGTAAGGCATTTGCTCGGCACTGGTAACCCGTAAACCATCAATCTTGACGGTTTTGAGATTCAGAGCCACCATCCATTCTTCCACTATAGGACCGCCGCCATGCACCAGCAGTACCGGCCGGCTCTTTTGCAATTCTGCCAGCACATCCAACAGGGCCTTGGCTGCTTGTGCATCACCAATAAAGGCGCCGCCTACCTTGACGATTAAAGGCTTCATAGGGCTTTCTCCGCCAAACCTGATTCGGGAGCGAAACCAAAACGGATATTGGCGCATTGCAGAGCTTGTGCAGCCGCGCCTTTTAGCAGGTTATCAATAGCACTGGTAACCACCAGATGTCCTGAATTCTCGTCCAGCTTCCAGTGTAAATCGCAATAGCAGGTGCCTGCTACTTCGTCGATTTTCGGCCAACTGCTGCGAAGCCGTACCATAGGATTGCTCTGATAGGCTGAGGCATATGCATCACTGACCTGAGACGCCGTTACACCGGCTTTCACCTTGACGGTTACCGTAGCCAGGATGCCACGCTTGAAATTGCCCAAATGCGGCGTGAAGATCACCTGACGGCCCAGCTCGGCGGAAATTTCCGGCTGATGTCTGTGCCCAAGCACACCATAGGCTTGCAGACTCACTTCACAGAAACTGCTATTCAATGCGGCTTTGCGTCCGGCTCCGCTTACCCCGGATACAGCATTAATTACCGGCCACTGTTGTTCATCTAACAGTCCACAAACTTGCAGGGGTTTCAGCGCGGTCAGAGACGCCGTGGGGTAACACCCAGGCACAGCCACCAATTTAGCCTGACGAATCTTCTCCCCATGCCAGTCAGCCAAGCCATATACGGCGTCTTGCAATAGCGCGGGTTGTTCATGGGCAAAGCCATAAAAGCGCGCGAAGATGTCTTTGTCTTTGAGACGAAAAGCGCCGGACAAATCCATCACCACCGCCTTACCAGCGGTAAGTGTCGCCGCCCACTCATGACTTGCCTCATGCGGTGTAGCCAGGAATATCAGATCATATTCCGTCGCCAATTGAGTCAGTCTATCTTGCGACAATGGCTGCAAGGGCATATCAAGTAAACCGGTAAAGCGGCCATAAAGGTCGCTAAGCAGTTTACCGGCGTCCTGGCTGCCTTGTGAGACAAACAAAGCCGCGAGCTCAAATCCCGGATGTTTAGCAAGCAAGGCTGCCAGCTCTGCTCCGGTATATCCACTGGCACCAACAATACAGGTTTTCATCATGATAAGAATTTTCGAAGTGTTTAGGACAACAAGTGTAGCAAAATAAGGTTACAAGCCCGCGAAAGCGGGATAAGGACTAATATCGTCGCCTGGCGAGAAGTAACAAAGATGGCTGCAAATTTCGCTGCATTAAGGGATCTGGATGCACTAAAGTATGAATTGTGAGATACTTTGCCACCAAACACATATTTATTCAACAATTGTGCATATTTATTTTGTGAATTTATTATGAAAATGCCGCATTTCCTGGACGCCTACAAACAAATCATTGCGCACCCGACCATCAGCGCATTCGATGAAAAAATAGACCAGACCAACCTACCATTACTGCAAATGTTAGGCAGTTGGCTGGAAGATCTTGGCTTTCACATAAGTATTCAACCCGTGCCAAACGCCCGGCATAAGTTCAATTTACTGGCCCGTATCGGCAGTGGCGACGGTGGATTGTTGCTGGCCGGCCACTCAGACACCGTCCCCTTTGATGAGGGAAGATGGCAGTTTGATCCCTTCAATCTGACGGAAAAAGATAACAAGTTGTACGGCCTCGGCACCTGCGATATGAAAGGCTTCTTTGCCTTTATTTTGGAGGCGCTACGGGATATTCCGCTAAATAAGTTGAATAAGCCGCTATATATTCTGGCCACTGCCGATGAAGAAACCTCTATGGCCGGTGCCCGTTTTTTTGCCGAACAACAGTTAATCAAGCCTGATATGGCCATCATAGGTGAACCAACCGGGCTAAAACCCATCTGTAAGCACAAGGGCCATATGGCGCATACCCTGGATATCACAGGTAAAGCCGGCCATTCCAGCGATCCGGACAAGGGCGTCAATGCCATTGAGATCATGTACCAGGCGGTAGGTGAACTGATGAAGCTCAGAGATCAGTTAGCCGCGCAGTATGTGGATCCGGCTTTCAGTGTAGCCAAGACCACCATGAATCTGGGCCATATCCACGGCGGCGATGGTGAGAATCGTATCTGTGGTCATTGCCGGCTGAACTTTGACTTACGCGCTGTGCCTGGTCTGAGCGATGCTGAGGCTATTTCACGCATTGACCAGGCGCTGGCACCTGTATACGCCGCTTACCCTGACCGCGTAAGCCGCGCATTGATGTATGACACTGTGCCGTCTTTTGCCAGCCGGAATGAAACACAACTGCTGGATCTGGCCGAACAATTCACCGGTTTTAACGCCACAAGTGCTAACTACTGCACCGAAGCGCCTTTTATCAGTCAATTGGGGTGCGACACGCTAGTGTTAGGACCGGGCAGCATCGACCAGGCGCACCAGCCGGATGAATTTATTTCCCTGGATTACGTCAATCCAACCATTAATTTACTGCGCCATTTAATCGGCCAGGTCTGTTTGAAATAGTGGAGAGAAGATTGCAATTACAAGCAGTGATTTTTGATATGGATGGCTTGCTGATAGATTCAGAGCCATTATGGCGTCAGGCCGAGCAGGAAGTATTTGCCACAGTCGGTATTCGTCTGACCGAGTCTATGTGTTTTCAGACCACCGGCTTAAGTACCGAAGAAGTCGTGCAATATTGGTATAACGTCTTTAGTCTTGAGCGTCAGGATGCTCAAGAGGTTGCTCGCAGACTGGAAGATAGAGTCATAGAGTTGGTCCAGCGTAAGGGGCAAGCCTTACCCGGCGTGTATGATTTACTCAAACATTGCCAGAACCTGGGTTTGACTCTCGCGGTGGCATCGGGCTCTGTTAGCCGCTTGATAGAAGCGGTGCTGGATAAACTGCAACTGCGCGACTACATAGGTTTATACCACTCGGCAGAACATGAAGTGGCAGGCAAACCTAACCCAGCCGTGTATCTGACCACCTTGGATAAGTTGGCATTAGATGCCGCCCAGTGCGTCGCGTTTGAAGATTCGGCCCGTGGCGCCCAAGCCGCCAAAGCCGCCGGACTCTTTACTATTGCCGTACCGGAAGCTGGCCATAAAGACCCGGGTCAGTTTGCCATGGCCGATATTCTGCTCGACTCCCTGGAACAGGCGCTAGATTTACCGCAATTCCAATGGCCTAATAGCCATAAACTGGCTGGCTAACCCCTAACAGGACCTATTCATGCAAAAAACCTTGGCTCTGGTAGCCCATGATCACAAGAAAGCCGACCTGATAGGCTGGGCCAAACAACATAAAGCCGTGCTGGCCAGGCACAAACTGGTGGCCACCGGCACTACAGGTGGGCTGCTTTCTGATGCCTTGGGTTTACCTGTACATAAATTTAAAAGTGGCCCACTGGGCGGTGACCAGCAAATTGGCGCTTTGATTGCCGAAGGGACGCTGGATGCCCTGTTTTTCTTCTGGGACCCGCTTAATCCAGCCCCCCACGACCCGGATGTGAAAGCCCTGCTCAGGCTGTGCAGTGTATGGAATCTGCCGGTAGCCTGTAATGAAGCCACCGCGGATCTGATGATTACATCGCCCTTATTTGAAGACACCCAGCACGCACGCAAATTGCCCGACTACGGTAAGTAGTTAAGCTGGCTATCACAATAAAAAGGTCCATCAGACTAAATAGTCGGATGGACCTTCTTTATCCCACTACTGTCTTAACCGGCCTGGATGAGATCTGTCCTTACGTGCCTTATGGCGCTGTTTAAACTGCTCCAGCTTGGCTTGCTGCTCAGCCGTTAGCAGGTGATAAAAACCATGACGTTGTTTGAGTCCCTCCAGTGCAGCGGCCTGAAACTGTGACTGATATTGCTCATACAGGCTCGTCCACGCTTGCTCGGTTAAACCCCCTTGTTCAATCAGCGCCAACTGCTGCTCAGCAAAGCGCTCTCTAATATCCTGGTTTTTCTCACGACTCATCTTTGCTTGCGCCTGTAATTCGGACAAGGCTTGTTGCTGGGCTTCGTTTAAATCCAGTTTTCGCAACCAGCGGCCGTTAAATGGTGTACGCTCAGGTCGGTCAAACCCTTCTTCCTGCATCTCGGCCCATACTTCACGCTGCGACTCTGTCAGTAGATTCCACACCGCTTGATCCATCTGTGCACGGGCCCACATGGCGGCGCGGCGAGCGGTCATTTCTTCACTTAGTAGAGCTAATGCGGCTTGTTGATCCCAGTCTGCGGCTTCAATCACCGCCTGCTTCTGCTCACGCAGTAATTGGCCGTCTTGGCGAAATACCTGTCTGTCTTCCCGTCCTTGTTTGAACAAGGTGCGAATATCCTGGCGCTGCTGTGCGCTTAATTGCAGCTCATCAAACATCTTAAACATGGGGCCTCGAGGTGGCTCCTTGGCTTGTACCGCCGCGCTTAGGGACAAACCGATAGTCAGTGGTAATAGCAATTTCTTGGCGAAGGATCTCATAACAAACTCCTTGGTTGATTCGAGAACCAGTCTAGCCAGTGCAATGCAAAGTAACGCAAAGCCAGTGTAAAGCTTGTGTAAAGGTAGCGAAGGGCAACTTTGACAATTTGAACGTCAGGGGTAGCATCCAGTTTATAGCCATGAATAATGGATTCCCATGAACAAGTCCTTGTTACTGATTGACGACGACACCGAGCTGGCAGCCCTGCTGTGCGACTATCTTTCGCCACAGGGATATCAGCTGACATTGGCACATGATGGACGACAAGGGTTGGCGTTGGCCACCGGCGGTCAGCATTTTGACCTGATATTATTGGATGTGATGTTGCCTGAGCTGGATGGCTTTGAAGTACTTAAGCAGCTTCGCCAAACTCACCTCACACCAGTGCTGATGCTCACTGCCAAGGGAGATGACTTTGATCGTATCTTTGGTCTGGAGTTAGGGGCCGACGACTATCTACCTAAGCCATTTAACCCAAGGGAGCTGTCGGCACGTATCAAGGCGATTGTCCGGCGCATGGAGTTGTTGTCAGTCAACTGTCAGCAACAACAACTTCAGATCGACAAATTGCGTTTAGATCCCACAACTCAAAAAGCCTTTCTGGACGATGTCGAATTAGAGTTAACTGGTACCGAGTTTGGCATGCTGCATTTATTAATGGTCAATACTGCAAAGCTCGTCACCAAACAGGACTTAAGTGAAAAAGTACTAGGCCGTAAACTTAGTGCCTTCGATCGCAGTATTGATATGCATGTCAGTAACTTACGTCGAAAACTTGCCAGCATTGCTGATGAGGAACGTATCCGGACTATACGCGGGGCTGGCTATATGTTGGTAGAGATTCGATGAAGTCCAGATGGTGGCTGAAACTCAACCCCCTGAATAGCCTGTTCGGGCGTATTTTCTTATGGTTCTGGTTCACTGCCCTGATCATGATTATCGCCACCGGCTGGACATCCAGACAGTTAGCCGAACAACCCCGCTATTCCCCAGCCCAGGCTGAACAGGTGAAAAAGCTCCGCCATATTGGCACCAAACTGCAGGAGTTGGCAGAAAAGCGCAATATAGATGAAAACGGCTTGGCAAGATTGCTGCGAGGCGTGGGCATACGTAGCCGGGTGGGCCTGCTGTTGTTAAACCAACAAAATGACCACTTTATCCGCGGTTTTCCTGGCAATGAGCGTTTCAACATCCAGCCGTTTTTATCCTTAAAAGAACAAACCGGTATGATTCAGGTAGAAAGCTTGTTCTGGCAGTTTACCGGCCCATTGCCCATCACCCTGGGCAACCAACAGTACCTGCTATTCAGCGGTCGGCATCGCCCACCCGGTATGCTGGGGCAAATAAAAGAGCATCCTTACTTACTGGCCACTTTGGTATTGGGCTTAAGTGGTAGTTTGTGCATGCTGCTGGCCTGGTCATTCATTCGTCCCATAGGTCAGTTAAAACAAGCCACTCAGGCTATGGCCGCCGGCAACCTGCATAGTCGGGCCGATCAGGTAGCACACCGTCATGATGAGGTTGGCCAGTTAGGTCGCGAATTTAACCATATGGCCGAAAAGCTTCAGGCACTGGTAGATAGCCAGAAACGCATACTGGCTGATATTTCTCATGAGCTGCGTTCTCCCCTGGCCAGATTACAGGTCGCCATTGGCATTGCCCAACAGCGTGAGCAACAGGTAATTCCCGAATTAGCCCGCATTGAACATGAAGCCAATCGTATTGATACCATGCTGGAGCATGTGCTGACCCTGGCCAAGCTGGATGCCGGACAACAAAAATTAGCCATACAACGAGTCAGTCTGGAGGAATTACTCACGCCACTTTGTCAGGACATTCAATTTGAAGCCCAAGCCAAGCAACGGCAATTTGAGTGTAATTATCCCAAACAAACACTTCTTGATATCGATGCAAGGCTGATTAGCAGCGCACTGGAGAACGTGCTAAGAAATGCGCTGCGCTATAGTGTTGCCCGGGTAAGCCTGGACTGTATTCAGCAGGGTGAGCAATTACACATTCGCATCACAGATGACGGCCCCGGCCTGCCAGACAACGAGTTAGAAACGGTGTTCAAACCTTTTTATCGGGTATCCAGTGCCAGAAACCGGGAGTCTGGCGGTACCGGCTTAGGTTTGGCCATTGCCGCTGGCGCGCTTGCCTCTCATGGTGGCAGAATATGGGCAGAGAATCTGCCACAAGGTGGACTGCAAATCACCATGGAGCTTCATGTCCTTGAACCATAAACTGCTGCCTTTATGGATAAGCTTTCTGCTATCTTTAGGCTTTTGCTCTTCCCTGTCAGCTATGGATTATTACTTCTCCGACGAAAACCAGCTCGAGTCACATTACCCTACCCAAATCCAGGGGTTCTGGCATAACCAAGTCATAACTGGTGAGTTCAGTGGGGTGGCAGAGGTACCTATTGGATATGCCTATGTTCAACATCCACAAGCCATAGGCAGCATAGTGATCAGTAGCGGGCGGATTGAAGGCTATCTGAAATACAAGGAAGTACTGTTCGATTTATACCACAACCGCTACTCGGTATTTATTCTAGACCACCGCGGTCAGGGCTTATCCGGCCGCATGAGTGACAATCCTCATCAGGGCTATGTCCAAGATTATCAGCAATATGTTGATGATCTTAAAACATTTTACTCACAGATTGTGGTGCCCAACAGCCAGCATCAGCCACTGCTGTTAGGTCATTCCATGGGCGGCGCTATTGGCACCTTGTATCTCGCCACCTACCCTGATGATTTTGCCAAGGCAGCCTTCACTTCTCCCATGTATGGAATTAAAACGCCGTTACCCCTTTGGCTGGCCAAGGCACTGATTAACACCGGCCAGACCCTGAATCATTGGTTTGCGTCCGGACCTTGGTATTTCATTGGTCAGGGCGACTACCTGGCAGTGCCTTTCGCGCTGAATATGCTGACTAACAGCAAAAGCCGCTATCAGTTTTTTCGCCAGGAATATGAGCAGGAACCAAAACTACAGCTGGGGGGCGTCACCTTTGATTGGCTGGATGCCTCGATAACCGCCATGAACCGTATTGCCGAACAAGCCAACCAGATAGAAAGCCAGATATTGGTGCTACAAGCGGGTAACGATATGGTGGTGGAGAATCAGGCCCAGGATCATGTTTGTGCCCGACTCCCCCATTGCCAATTACAGGTCATTGCCAAGGCTAAACACGAGCTGCTAATGGAAGCTGACGACTACCGCCAGCCTGCTATGCGGACAATTCTGGACTTTTTTCAGTCACCGAAATAGGGTCCTGATGGATTAACACCTCAGCTTCGGGGATCGCATGCTTAACCTTAGCCTCCACCCAGTCACTGATATCATGGGCGTCCAGCAGACGCATATGATCGTCTAATTCCAAATGGAACTGAATAAATATGGTACGCCCCGCCTGACGAGTACGAATATCGTGGATACCGTGAACTTTAGGATGTGATAAGGCCAGATCTCTTATCTGATCGCTGAAACTCTCGGGTAACTCTTTGTCCATCAAGGCATTCGCCGATTCCTGCACTATGCTCTTTGCCCCCCACATCAGATAAAACGCAATGCCGATGGCAAACCAGGCATCCATGGATAAATAGCCCTGGGTCGTCAGCCACAATGACAGCAGCACTGCCAGATTCATCAATAAGTCTGATTTGTAGTGCAGGGAATCCGCCCGAATAGCCACCGATCTGGTACGTTTAATAGCCTGATGCTGCACCCATACCAGCACAATGGTCATCACCACGGTAAATATAGTGGCATATACAGCGAGCATTGGATGCTGTAAGGGAGCAGGGTTCTTCAGACGTTCAACACTGTGAAATACCAGCAGCAACGCTGAACCAAAGATAAATGCAGCCTGGGCCAGACCGGCCAAAGACTCGGCCTTGCCATGGCCGAAACGATGATCGTCATCGGCTGGCATCAGGGCGTAGCGAATCACAAAGAAATTAATTACCGAGGCGGCCACATCAAAAAATGAATCCGTCAGTGACGCTAACATCACCGCAGAGTCGGTTTGATACCATGCCCAGATCTTGACCAGAATCATGGAGAATGCCGCAAACAATGCAAAAGAACTGGCAAATTTCACCCAGAAACTATAGCTGTCCTTGGTTTCACTCTTAACTACCACACTGATCCTATTCACTTTTTACCACGCCAATGGCAGCAGTATACCCTTTCACCAATAGCGATGCACAGGCCAGGCAGCAGACCGGAGAAAATGCTATGCTAAGCCTCTTTTGGTCTTTGTCCCCAACTATGCTGGATATTCTGCTTTACCAACCCGAAATTCCGCCCAATACAGGCAATATCATACGTTTATGCGCCAATACGGGCTTCCGTCTGCATCTGATAGGTCCACTGGGCTTTGCCTGGGATGACAAGCGCCTGCGTCGCGCCGGTCTGGACTACCATGAATTTGCTGCGGTAGGCCAATATGACAGCCTGCAAGCCTGTCTGGAGACCGTCAAGCCTGGCCGACTTTTTGCCTGCACGACCAAAGGCAAGGCCAACTACAGCGAAGCCGGTTTTGTTAAAGGTGATGCGCTGTTGTTTGGGCCGGAGAGCCGTGGCTTACCCATGGATGTCATAGAAGCACTACCGCCAGCCCAGCGATTGCGTATTCCCATGCTGGCACAAAGCCGCAGCATGAACTTATCCAATGCAGTCGCAGTCATGGTGTTTGAAGCCTGGCGGCAGTTAGGATTTGAGGGGGCGGTGTAACCCCCTCGAGTAAAAACGCAGTCCGTTTGAGACTAGGGTTTTAGAAGCTCACTCAAACTTCTTTTCCCTACCTAACAACGCCAGTGCGGCCTCTTTAGGCGGTTTGCCCTCATACAATACCTGGTAGATCTGCTCGGTGATGGGCATCTCGACTCCCTGGCGCTGCGCCAGTAAATACACCTCACGGGTATTGCGATAGCCTTCCACCACCTGCCCAATACTATCCATGGCTTCCTGCACAGACATGCCCTTACCCAGCGCCAAACCAAAACGGCGGTTACGGGACTGGTTATCGGTGCAGGTCAGCACCAAATCGCCCAGTCCGGCCATGCCCATAAAGGTACTGACTTCTGCGCCTAATGCCGCTCCCAAACGGGTAAGTTCTGCCAACCCGCGGGTAATCAGAGCGGTGCGGGCATTAGCCCCGAAGCCGATACCGTCAGCCAGGCCCGCACCAATGGCAATCACGTTCTTTACCGCGCCGCCTAGTTGCACACCGATAAAGTCGGTGTTTTTGTAGACCCGCAATGACTTGCCGCAATGCAACATATCGGCGATATCATCAACAAACTGGTCATCTGTGGACGAAAGTGAAATAGCCGTAGGTAAACCGGCTGCCATCTCTTTGGCAAAGGTTGGCCCGGACAGCACGGCAAGCGAAATGTCCTCGCCCAGAATACGGCGCGCCACATCCTGTAGTAAGCAACCTGTATCAGGCTCCAAGCCCTTAGTGGCCCAGACGATACGATGTGCGTCCGTCAGTATGGGCTTGATTTGCTTGAGCAATTCGGCAAAACCATGGCTTGGCACCACCACCAGAATATTGAGGCTGGCCGCTACGGCCTTAGCTAAATCAGCTTCTACATGCAGCTGTTCAGGAAACGGCGCGTCCGGCAAGTAGCGACTATTGACCCTGTCCTGTGCCATGTGCGCCATTTGTTCGCCATCCCGTCCCCAAATCCAGGTCGGAAAACCATTTCTGGCAAAACAAAAAGCAAGGGCGGTGCCGTACGACCCCGCCCCCAGGACTGTCATGCTTTTCGCGTTAGCAGTCATTAGGCCTCTTGGCTTTGTGCTGCTTGCTGAGCCTGAGCTTCTTCGACACGCTTTTGCATATAAGCGGCGAAAATAGCGTCAAAGTTAACCGGTGCCAGGTTCAACTGAGGGAAAGTGCCACGGTTCACCAAGTTAGAGATACACTCACGGGCGTAAGGGAACAGGGTATTGGGGCAGAATGAGCCCAGAATATGCGCTTTCTGCTGGTCTGACATATCAGCGATAGTGAAAATACCTGCTTGCTGAACTTCAACCAAAAATGCAGTTTGCTCACCGGCATTGGCGGTGACGGTAACAGACAACACCACTTCATAGCTGTTGTCATCCAATTTGGTGCTGCGAGTATCCAGATCCATCTTCACTTCAGGTTTCCACTCTTGCTGGAACACTGCAGGTGAATTAGGTGATTCAAAAGAGATATCTTTGGTGTAGATACGCTGGATGGCAAATTGTGGTTGTGCCGCTTGCGCCTGATCCAAACCGTTTGCTTTTACTTCTTCTGTCATCTTCTTTCCTAAAAGTGTTTAGGCCTAAGCGGCCAGTAATTCGTCGAGCCGTCCCTGGGCATCCAGAAACAGCATGTCGTCACAACCACCGATATGGCGGTTATCGATGAAAATCTGCGGCACGGTATAACCGCCATTGGCCCGCTCTATCATAACATCGCGCAATTCGGGCTGCTGATCGATGGGATATTCCTGAAACGCTACCCCTTTACTGCTGAGCACCTGCTTGGCACGCACGCAATAAGGGCAATAAGCTTTGGTATAAATTTCCACTTTAGCCATGGCCAACCTCACAACAGCCGCGTTAAAACATCAGGGTTACTTAGCAACAGGCAAATTCGCACTTTGCCAAGCATTCATACCGCCTTTAAGCACAGACACCTGGCTAAAACCCGCCTTGAGCATTTGTGCTGCCGTGCGTTTCGCCGTCATGCCCATTGCACAGACAACAATAATGGGTTTGTCCTTACTGTTTTCAAGGGTGGAAAAGTCACCTTTGCTGACTTTTTCTGCCGGAACCTGCTTGGCACCCAGAATATGGCCTTTCTTGAATTCGTTCTGACTGCGAATGTCTATCACCACCGCATCTTGTTTGTTCATCAACATAGTCACTTCGTGAGTACCCAGCTCTTTTACCGGGGAAAGCTTGCTGCTGACCATGCTGTATACCAGCAACACCATCAGTGCAATCCAGGCACTGGACAGGAGATAATGGTTACCGATGAATTCGATAAACTGCTGCATAAAAGGTTCGCCTATAACAAAGGTGCGTAAAAAAATGACTGCAAAGTATATAGAAAATGACCGCAGAAAACAGTCCCTGCCGCTCCATAATCACCTAGACAGCGCTCTTCAAAAATATAAAAGAACGTTAGCTTATAACCTTATCAATTACATCAATTGGCAATAGCTATTGGCGTTGACGGTAAGCGTCCCTTACCATCTGGGCGGCAAACTGGTATAACATGCCGCCATATTCTCAAGTAGGAGTTCGATGATGAGTCAGAAAAAACATCCACTGGTGTTAATCATTCTTGATGGCTGGGGCTATCGTGAAGACAAGCAGGATAATGCTATTGCCCACGCCAACACACCTGTACTGGACAAGCTGACTCAAACCTACGCTAACACCTTAATTTCCGGCTCGGGTCTGGATGTGGGCTTGCCTGATGGTCAAATGGGTAACTCAGAGGTGGGTCACGTCAATCTGGGTGCAGGTCGTATTGTTTATCAGGACTTTACCCGCATCACCAAGGCGATCAAAGACGGTGAATTTGCCGCTAACCCCGTGCTGACAGACAACCTCGACAAGGCCATAAAAAACGGTAAAGCCGTACATATTATGGGACTCATGTCACCCGGCGGTGTACACAGCCATGACGAGCATATTCTGGCCATGATTGAGCTGGCAGCCAAACGTGGTGCCAAACACATCTATTTGCACGCCTTTTTGGATGGTCGCGATACACCGCCTCGCAGTGCCAAAGGGTCGCTGGAAAAAGCCGACAACTTGTTTACTCAATTAGGTGTAGGAAAAACAGCCAGCCTGGTTGGGCGCTATTTTGCGATGGATCGCGACAATCGCTGGGACAGAGTCCAGGCCGCCTATGACTTGCTGACTCAGGGTAAAGCCGAGTACCAAGCTCAGTCAGCTCTCGAAGGACTGGCCGCAGCGTACGAGCGTGATGAAAACGACGAATTCGTCAAACCCACAGTGATTGGCGAAACCGCCCCCATTCAGGACGGTGACGCTCTGTTCTTTATGAATTTCCGCGCCGACCGCGCCCGCCAGATAAGCCGCGCTTTTGTTGACGACGGATTCGATGGTTTCACGCGCGCCAAACGCCCAGCGTTAAGTGGTTTTGTGATGTTAACCCAGTATGCGGCAGACATTCACACCGATTGTGCTTATCCACCCGAAGCGTTACACAATGTGATGGGCGAGTGGCTGGCCAATCACGGCAAAACCCAACTGCGTATTTCAGAAACAGAAAAATACGCTCACGTGACCTTCTTCTACAGTGGCGGCCGTGAAGATTTATTTGAAGGGGAAGAACGAATTTTGGTGCCATCGCCCGATGTGGCCACTTACGATCTGCAACCCGAAATGAACTCAACCCTGCTCACCGACAAGTTGGTTGGGGCCATAGAGTCGGGCAAGTTTGATGTCATCATCTGTAACTATCCCAATGGCGACATGGTTGGCCATACTGGGGTATTTGAAGCCGCTGTTAAAGCCTGTGAAGCCGTCGATACCTGCATCGGCAGAGTGGTTGATGCGCTGCAAAAAGTCGGTGGTGAATGCCTGATTACCGCCGACCACGGGAACGCTGAGCAAATGGTTGACCATGATTCCGGTCAGGCCCATACCGCCCATACCAGCGATCCTGTGCCCTTTATCTACGTCGGTCGCGACGCTTCGGTTCGCAGTGGCGGTACCCTAAGTGATGTGGCGCCTACCATGCTGCATCTGATGGGCATGCCACAACCAGCCGAAATGACCGGCAAACCTATTGTCACCCTCAAGGATTAATGAGTAAGTTTCTGCTCATGAAGTTTACCAGGTCACTGCTGTGGCCTGGTTTGTTTTGCCTGCTCACCTGGCCCGCTCTTGGTCAGGACAATACTGATCTGCAACTCAAAGCCTTGCAGGAACAAATCAAACAGCGTCAGCAACAGCTGGATTTGCGCCTGGCCGACGCCAAAGAATTGGAAGCCGGTCTGCAAAAGGCAGAAAAGGATATTGCCGCTTTAGTCAAAGATGTTAAACGCACCCGTACCCGACTTGATAGCAATAAAGCCGAGCAGAACAAGCTGCAAAAAGAAGCCCAGCAACTGCAGACGAAAATCCGCCAACAAAAACAAGCGCTGAGTGCTCAGTTACGCAGCGCCTATATGACCGGACAGCACGACTTTACCAAGATGCTGCTCAATCAGGAAGATGCCGCCAAGCTTGAGCGTATGCTCAGTTACTACGGTTATTTGAACAAGGCCCGCCTGGCACAGATTCGTGACTTCACAGCAATGGTAAAAAGGCTGGATGTCGTGCGTTTGGAACTGGTCGATAAACAAACCGAGTTGGTCAAACTGGAAAAGGTTCAGGAGGCCCAGCGCCAATTGATGGCGTCTGAGCAAAACAAACGTGAGCGCACCTTGTCTGAGCTGGCCAAACGTATTGACACAGAAGCCGCACAGATTGAGCAGTTGCAGATTAACGAACAAAATCTTATCCAAGCTATTCAACGGGCCGCCGAACTTGCCGCAAGACAAAACCAGGCTTTGGCGGGTTTGGATAAGATGAAAGGTAAACTACTTCGCCCGGCCGAGGGACGCTTGCGCAACCTGTTTGGAAAACGTCGTCAGGGGCAAGTGCATTGGAAAGGGGTACTGTTCCAGGGTAATACCGGCGATTCAGTACGGGCGGTGCATCACGGCAAGATTTTGTTTGCGGACTGGTTGCGTGGCTTTGGACTGGTCACAGTAATAGACCATGGTGACGGCTATATGAGTCTATATGGATACAACCAAGCCTTGCTAAAAGGGGTAGGGGAATCCGTAGAGGCCGGGGAGGAAGTGGCACTGCTCGGCCAGACCGGCGGTCAAAGTAGCCCGGCTTTGTATTTTGAGCTTCGTCACAAAGGTCAGGCCATTAACCCGGTCAGCTGGTTCTAGAGCGTGTTGACCTTTTGAGTATGATTTTGCAGCAGTTTGTGGGCCCTTTATACAAGGCAGAGTGAACGTGATGTAGTTACTCTACATGAGTGAGTGATAACGCCGTAGAAAGGGCCCACAAGCGCTGCCCGAAGGGTTCAACCCAGCCCCTCCTGCTCGGTGTTGACGGGCTTTGACTTAGGCCCACTGGGCCTGCAACCCGGCGTCGTGACCAGAAGGGAGTGGATTTGAACAACATCTATACTCAAAAGGTCAACACGCTCTAATATTATAAAACGACATACCCAAGGCGGTTGCTATCCATCGGCAAAAGCTGGCATGCTAATCCAAATAAGCCAGAATCATAATAAGAAGCCGGCCGCTTGATCAGAATTATCAGTTTCCTTGTGCTGCTACTTAATGCTGCGCCCCTGTATGCGGGGCGTATCGTGCTGATTATTGACGATATGGGTTATCGCAAACAGGACAAGCAGGCCTTTACCTTACCTACAGAAGTCACTTTCGCGATTCTGCCCCATACCCCATACTCCAAGACGTACGCCAAAATGGCAGACTCACAGCAGCGTGATGTTATCCTGCATATGCCTATGGAAGCCCTGGCCGGTAATAAACTGGGGCCGGGTGCGCTCACCGCAGATATGCCAGACGATTCCATCCAGTTGCAATTAGCATCAGCATTGGACTCGGTACCCAACGCCATAGGTTTGAATAATCATATGGGCAGCAAACTAACCCAGCTCAGCCAACCGATGAATGCCACTATGGATTTCTTGCGCCATCGCCAACTGTTTTTTGTCGACAGCCGCACCACCAAATTCAGTAAAGCAGAGCAAATCGCCAGGCATCATGGGGTGATAAGCGCCCATCGGCATGTATTTCTCGATCATCTTCAGGATCCTAAGCATATCCAGGCACAATTTAACCGTTTGCTGCGCATTGCCAAAAAATCAGATTATGCGGTAGGTATAGGCCACCCTCATCAGGAAACCCTGGCGTTCTTAGCTGCCCAGCTTCCTCAGTTAGAAGCCCAGGGTATTGAACTGCTGCCCATTCGGGCCTTAATGCAAGAAAAACATTTAGTCCAAATCGAGCAAAACGACACAGCCCCTTTAACGGAGTAAAGTGATGCAGATTCAAGGTAAAGTAGTGTGGTTAACCGGCGCCTCCATGGGCATTGGCGAAGCGCTGGCCAAGACGCTGGATGCCGCTGGCGCCAAGCTGATTCTCAGTGCCAGGTCAGAAGATAAACTGCAGGCATTACTCAATTCGCTGAAGTATCCACAGCAACATAGGATAGTGCCTTTGGATTTGGCGGACGGCGAGAACATCAGCACAGTCGTTGCCAATACGCCCCTACCGGAAGGCTTGGACATCCTGATTAATAATGGCGGCATTTCGCAACGGGGGCTAGCAACCGACACCCCAGTGCCGGTGCAGCGCCAGGTCATGGAAGTTAACTATTTCGGCACCATCACGCTTACTCAAGCCTTGCTCCCGGCACTGCTGGCAAGCAAAGGCATGATCGTCAATATTGCCAGTGTGGCGGGCAAAGTCGGCGGCCAAAGCATGTCCGGCTATGCGGCGTCAAAGCACGCTCTGATTGGCTATATGGACTGTTTGCGCGCGGAAGAGGCCTCCAAGGGGCTGAAAGTCCTGAATGTTTGCCCCGGCTTTGTACAAACCAATATCTCTGTCCATGCCCTCACTGCCGAGGGAAAGCAGTATGGCAGGGTTGCCAAATCCATAGCCGAAGGGATCAGCCCGCAAGCCTGTGCAAGTGAGATCCTCCGCGCTATGCAGAAAAACAAGTTCGAAGTGGTCATAGGTAAAGGACTCAGCGCCTGGGCGCCAACCATAAAACGTTGGTTCCCGGTTTTCTTTACCCGCTTGAGCGCCAGAAAAAACATTCGCTGAACCAGCAACTTAGTCTGTTACCAAGGATTTCTCCTTGCCATATTTTTTGGATGTTATACTATAACGCCGTTGAAATACGGTGAATTATTGGACTATGGCGAACAAGCGCAACAACTTGTTGGATAAAATGGGGATATGGGCATCAAGCCTGTGTGCTCTGCATTGCCTATTACTGCCCGTACTTATTACATTATTACCTTTTATTGGGGCCAGCATCTTTGCTGGTGTTTGGTTCGAACGCATTATCCTGAGCGTTTCTCTTATCATTGGCTTCTGGGCATTATTGTCCGGCTTTTATCGCTACCACCGTCAGATTTATCCCATATACAGTCTGGCATTAGGTGGACTGATATACTGGAACAAGGATATTTTTGGCCATGATTATGAACCCTTCACCATTGCGGTGGGGGCTATGCTGATTATTGCTGCCCATATGGTGAACCTGAAGCTGTGCCAGAGCTGCCGTCAGTGTGACGACCACTAAGCAGGCGTTAGTCGGCTTGCTGTAACCACGCCAGTGCCCGGTCGGGCAGATTAGTAAAAATACCGTCCACCCCCCAGCTTTTGAGCCGTTGCATATCTTGCACTTCGTCTACTGTGTACACATAAACTTTTAAACCCCGCGCCTTGGCATCCTGCACGAACTCCAGGTTGGTAAACGCCACATCCGTATGTACAGACAGGGCATCCAATTCTTCGGCAAACGCAGCATAATGCAGCGGACAACTGGCCGTTAAAGCGCCGCGCGCCAGTTCAGGGCGTAAGCGGGCAAGTTGCGCCAGCAGTTGATGATCAAAGGAAGACAGCAGTAGCTGTTTATATTCAATACCAAGGGTGTCGCAAGCACTGTCGAGCTGCTTGAGAAAAAGCGCTACATCAGTGATACCTTTGAGTTCAATATTCAGTACACAGCGATTCCCCACCAGCGCCATCACCTCAAACAAGGTCGGTACCTGCTGGCCTTCCCCTGCATCCAACTGACGAATTTGCGCTTGTGTCATCTGGTCGAGACGGCCATGGCCATTGGTGGTGCGCTGCACCCAGGCATCGTGAATCACCCAGCATTGCCCGGCGGCCTGAATAACATCGAATTCAATCCCATGGGCGCCCATCTGCAATGCATACTGCATGGCTTTGAGAGTATTCTCCGGTGCGGCTTTACTGGCACCGCGATGGGCGAAAATCAACATATCAGATATCAGCTTTGTCCTTTGCTGGGATGCAGTTTATTGGCATTAATGGTTTCATAAATAGCTGCACTAATGACCATAATTCCCCCCACCAAAGTTTGCCAGCTGGGTTGCTCATTCAGTACCAAAATAGCTAACACCACCCCATACAAAGGCTGCATACAGGCCACCAGTGAAAAGGTTTTAGCGCGCAGATGAATCAAGGTATAGGCCACCAACGCATGGGGCGCGGCAGTGCAGATAGTGCCGAGGATCAGCAACATCAGATAAGTATGTTGGGATGCCTGGTAAAGCTCAGCCGATCCAAACCAACACAGACAAAGGACAATCACCAAAGTCTGGTAGGTCATAGCCTGAGCGCCGCCGTAGTGGGAAAAATACTTGCGATGCAAAAGATTACGTAAGGCATATAACAGGGCGGAAAACACCCCTACCGCGATCCCCAGGGTCACCTGGTTACCTAAAGAAGCCTCGGGCACAATCAGCCAGATCCCAGCCAGTACCACCACCGCACTGAGCACGTCCTGCCAAACCAACTTTATGCCCTCAAAGAAAGGCTCCAGCAACACAGTAATAACCGGAAAGGTAAACAGGGCGATCATCCCCACGGATACAGAGGAATACTGCATGGCGGCAAAGTAGGTCACCCAGTGCACGGCCATCAGCCCACCAAGCAACAAAGCGATGCCGATGTCCTGAGGTTTCTGGAAACGTAAACTTGCCCCGCTGACCCTGACCAGCAGCGCCAGCACAATAAAGGCAATGGCCGCTCTGCCTAAGGTGATGTCCAGCGCAGAGAGCGGAATAATGCGGGAAAACAGTGCGGTGGCACCCAGCAGTATCACCGCCAGGTGCAAAGACCACAGGCTTTTTTTAACCGGGTCCACGTCAGGATTTCAGCGTGGCGAATGGCTGACCTAAACGTGTCACGTCACCAGGCTGCATATTTTCAAGCTCCACCATACCCGGCTCGAAAACCGCCACTATGGTTGAGCCCAGTTTAAACAAGCCCATTTCTTCACCTTTTTTCAGAGCCACGGCATTGTTGCCCTGAGCAGGATATTGCCAGCGCTGCACTTGCTTACCTGTTGGCGGCGTAACCGTACCGGCCCACTTGGTTTCAATGCTCGCGACGATCGTTGCCCCAACCAGCACTAACGCCATTTTGCCATGTGGCGTATCAAAAAAGCTCACTACCCGCTCATTACGGGCAAATAAGCCGGGCACATGGGCCGTGGTCAGGGGGTTAACAGAGAATAACTCACCAGGCACATACACCATATCGGTCAGTTGTCCGTCCATTGGCATATGAATGCGGTGGTAGTCTCGGGGCGACAAATAAATAGTCGCAAACTTGCCGCCTTCAAAGGGTTTAGCCAGCTCGGCATCACCACCAAGTAATGTGGTCAGACTGTAATCATGGCCTTTGGCCTGAAAAATCCGATCGGCTTCAATATCTCCCAGTTGGCTGACAGTACCATCCACTGCATGGGCCAGCTTTTGCGGATCCTCGACGATTTCCCGTACCCCTTCTTTTAATGGACGGGTAAAGAATTCATTAAAGCTCTTATATTTTTCGGGGTTAGGTTGCTGTGCTTCCTCCATATCCACCTTAAACTGCTTGATAAACAGCTTAATAAGCCAGGTGGTGAGAAAGCCCGCCTGCGCGGCGGCCAACTTGCCCACCAGACGGGACAAGGCATGCTTGGGAAGCAGATACTGAAGGCTGACCTTGATTGGCTGCACGTTTTTCTTTCCTGATGAAAATAACCGCGAGGATTGTACCCCAACCACACCGACCAGTCGAAATACCAAAACGCTCTCAGTCAGAATTTCCAGGTTGGATCACTGTTCGGCACGTGAAATATTAAATACCAAAAACCTTAACTTAAGCTAAATAATTTATTCATGGATTCGCCATAGACTGCCAGGCGCTCAATAAACACGACACAGGCAACTACGGAGAATCTGCTAAATGAAACGAGTCCTTTGGTCCCTTCCTATTTTGGCCGGCATGATAGCTGGCTGCAATGATGATAATGACAACCTAGCGCCACTCCCCCAACCACCCAGCCATAAGGCTATTAACCTAAGCATACTGCACACTAATGATCACCATTCATACTTTGAAAGCCAGACCATGGATCTGGCATTGGACTATGACTCGCAGTTGGAAGGGAGCGAAAAGGTGCGGGTGCAACTAGGAGGCTTTTCTCGTATTGCCAGTGCCATTGAAGAATATCGCGATCCCAACACCCTGGTTCTGAACAGCGGTGAGTTAAACGGCACCTTGTATTTCAGCCTGTTTAAAGGCGAGGTTGATATACAGGTGTTCAACTACCTGGGCTTGGATGCCTATCAGTTGGGTAACCATGAATTCGATGAGGGAGACGCCCATCTGGCCGATTTAATCGATATGGCTAACTTCCCCATCATCGCGGGCAATGTACACCCCACAGCGCAAAGCCCGCTCTATGGCAAACCTATTCTGCCGCGAGTGATCAAAGAAATTGACGGTGAAAAAGTGGCCATTATTGGCGTACTGAAGGTAGAGAAGACCCGAGAGTCCTCTATGGTCAGCGAGTATGTCAGCTTCACCGACGAAGTGGACTCGGTTAAAGCACAAGTTAAAGAATTACAGGCCGAGGACATCAACAAGATTATTGTACTGAGCCATCTGGGTTATGAATTTGATCAACAACTGGCCAGCCAGGTCAATGGTATTGATCTGATCATCGGCGGTGATACTCATGATGTCCTCGACTCTAGCGGGGAACTGGCCGAAATGGGTATCGACGTGGATGGCGAATACCCTACCTTAGTCAACAATCCAGACGGCAAGCCAGTGTATATCGCACAGGCCTGGGAATATGCCAAGGGGCTGGGACGACTGAATGTGGAATTTGATGCCCAGGGCAATGTAAAGCACATTCAAGGCAACTTGGAACTCTTGGTGGCTGACCAGTTTCAGATTCAAAACGCAGATAAGCAATGGGTAGCCGCCGGGCAAACTCAGCAGCAAGCCATTAATCAGCGCATCGCTTCTTTAACCAGTATCCGTACCATAGCCCCTGACCCCGCCGTAGACGCTATTTTAGCCCCTTACAAGCAGGAGCTGGAGAGCTTTAAACAATCACAACTGGGTAATGTAACCGAAACCATGTCATTCACCCGCATACCCACCGCTTTTGCCGCCGGTGAACAACCTTCGGGCAGCTATGCTGCGCAGGTGGTTGCCGACGCCTTCCTGTACTATCTGCCCAAGGCAGATGTGGCCATTCAAAACGCCGGTGGGGTAAGGGCTGAACTGCATCAGGGCAAATTTACTGTTGCCGATGCTTATCAGATTCTGCCGTTTTCTAATACTGTGGTTACTGTGGATTTAACCGGCGCTGAAATTCTGCAAGTACTGAACGAAGCGCTTGAGTATGCCCAGGGAATCAGTGCCTCAACCGGCGCCTTTCCCTATTCTTCACATCTGCGCTATGACGTAGTGCTGAATGCCCCCGCTCAGCAGGGCATTAAGAATCTGGAAATCAAAGACAGAACAACCGGCCATTGGCATCCCATCGATCTGCAAGCCTTATATTCAGTAGCGACCAACTCATTTACCGCGCTGGGTAAGGATGGCTATCTGACCTTTGGTCAAGTACGGGAAGCGCGCCCCGAAGCCTTTGAGCAATCAGACGTGGTATATGCCGTCCCCTTGCTTGAATACTTCAGGGAAGTGTTACCCAATCAAACACTGCCCCCATTGAACTGGCAGGAATACAGCCTTAAGTCAGTCAGCATTGCGCCATAACGTAAAAGGGCTACCTTAGGGTAGCCCTTTTCAGCGTGGCGGTTTACTGTATGAGGGACGCTGATCTGCCATGCCAGCTAAAATCTTATGGTAACTGTCAAAGCGCTCACGGCTAATCTTTCCCTGTTGCACCGCCTCTTGAAGTAAGCAGCCAGGGTCATCGCCATGCTTACAATCACGAAACTTACAACCACCCAGAAAGTCGCGAAACTCACGAAAGCCCCAAATCAACTTGTCTTCGGGCAAATGCCACAGGGAAAACTCCCGCACCCCAGGCGAGTCAATCAAATTGCCGCCACCAGGGAAACGCAGCAATTTTGCCGCCGTGGTGGTATGTTGACCCAGTCCGGAATTATCAGACACATCACCAATCGCTTCTTCGGCTTCCGGCAACAGTTTGTTGACCAGACTGGACTTACCCACTCCCGACTGACCGACAAACACACTGGTTTTATCCTGCAACAACGCCGCCAGCTCATCGATACCTTCACCGCTTTTGCAACTGGCAAAACACAAACGGTAGCCAATATCAGCATACAATTTCAGTTGCTGCTCTACTTCAAGGCGCTGTGCATCATCCAACATATCGACTTTGTTGAGCAAGATGACAGGTTCGATCTGTACATCTTCGGCCGCCACCAGATAGCGGTCGATAATATTCAGTGACAAGCTTGGCAATACCGCACTGACCACAATGATCTGATCAATATTGGCCGCCACAGGTTTAATACCGTCGTAATAATCCGGCCTGGTAAGTACTGACTTACGTTCTTCCAGCGCCTCTACCACGCCGCTGACATTCAGGCTTTGATCTTTGCCCGGTCTGAACAACACTCTGTCACCACAGACTACGCCTTCTACATTACGGCGTATATGGCAGCGGTGTACTGTGCCACCTTCATCTTCCACATCAGCATGCTGACCAAAACGGCCAACCACCAAACCGGGTGTAGAGGGCAATAAGGTATCGTCACCAGGCCCCACTTCCTTACCGCTTAATCGCTTTTTAAGGTTGCTGGACACCTGGCGTTTCTGACGCTGTGTTAATTTGTTTCTCTTTGCCACTTGGGATGCGAATGCTTTACTATGACGGCCTATAACAGGACGCCAAGTGTACCTTGCAACCCGGTAAATACCAAAAAATTAAGGCAGACGAAACATGACGCAAAATGCTGATAACCTGGTGTGGATTGATATGGAAATGACAGGCTTAGATCCAGACCGGGAAAAGGTATTGGAAATCGCCACTATCGTCACCGACAGCCAGTTAAATGTGCTGGCCGAAGGGCCGGTCATCGCTATTCACCAGCCTGACGACGTACTGGATGGTATGGACGACTGGTGTACCCGCACCCACGGTAACAGTGGACTGACGCAGCGTTGTCGCGATAGCCAAGTGAGCGAACAACAAGCGGTAGCAATGACACTAGCGTTTTTAGCCGACTGGGTTCCCCAGGGTAAATCCCCCCTGTGTGGTAACAGCATTGGTCAGGACAGACGTTTTATGGTGCGTCATATGCCAGAGCTGGAAGCCTACTTCCATTATCGAAATGTGGATGTCAGCACCATCAAGGAATTGGTGCGCCGCTGGAAGCCTGAGCTGTTGAGCCAGTTTACCAAACAAGGTACACATCTGGCCCTAGATGATATTCGCGAGTCCATTGCCGAGTTGCAATTTTATCGCCAGCACGTTTTCAATATCTAAGGCACACCACAAAGCTGTTTATAAAACCACCGGTCAGGCGGGATTTTCAAAATAGTACTTGCGTCTGACCGGCATTTTTGTAAAATGCGCCTCCGCTTGAGGTCGTAAAGTTCGCCTCAGGCATATCAGGATTGCGGGAATAGCTCAGTTGGTAGAGCACAACCTTGCCAAGGTTGGGGTCGCGAGTTCGAGTCTCGTTTCCCGCTCCAAATTCTGATATCAACCGATACGTCGGTATCTTCCAAGCGGGAATAGCTCAGTTGGTAGAGCACAACCTTGCCAAGGTTGGGGTCGCGAGTTCGAGTCTCGTTTCCCGCTCCAAATTTTCTCCTGAATATCCATTATCCTTTTCGCTAGCCGTCCACCTCACGGCATAAAGTCATTGTTTCGGCCATCTAAATCTGGCAACGTAAAAACTGGTCTAACCAGGAGTGTTTTATGTCTGCCCCTAACCCACTGCGTCGTCTGATTGACAAAGCCAATGGTTATCCTCAGTGGCTGAGTAAACGCATTCTTACCTGGGCGTTTTGTCATAAGGTGAAACTGGCCGGTACTGCAGGATTGGAGATCCTAGAAACCGACGGGCGCACAGTAACTATGCGCCAGCGTAATTTGAAAAAAGCCCAGAATCATATTGGCAGTGTGCATGCCGCCGCCATGGCACTGCTGGCAGAATCGGCTACCGGCTTTATCTTTGGCGTTAACCTGCCCGGCGATAAACTGCCACTGATCAAATCCATGCAAATTCGCTATCTGACCCGGGCTCAGGGCGATATGCAAGCCGTGGCCCGTATTAGCGAAGAACAGATTCAAGCCATGCAAAACCAGGAGCGTGGTGACACTGTGATAGCCGTAACAGTCACAGACAGTACCGGCGCACAGACCATAGAATGCGAAATGCGTTGGGCCTGGGTAACGAAAAAGCCCCGCTAAACGGCTTGCCAGGCCAACAGCCAACAAGCCCTTTGCAATCTATTAACCAAATGGCTTATAGGCATTACTGGTCTGATGGTTTAGAATTCGCCGCCATCGCAAAGACACAAGGCAATTTCACATGAGCGGTGTGGAGATTTTGTTAATCGGGCTGGCAATCCTGGCCTTACTCGGCGTGGTCTTCGAAGAAGTTACCCACATCAGCAAAGCAAAAATCACCCTGTTTACCGGTACCCTGTCCTGGGTCATCCTTTATCTGACAGCCATGACCGACAGCGCCACCGAGTTGGTCAATCATCACCTAGAAGAAAATATCGCTGAAATTGCCAGTTTATGGCTGTTTTTGGTGGCAGCCATGACCTTTGTGGCCTATCTGAACAAAAAGCGCATGATTGAGAGCCTGATCAACAGGATGTTGCCAAGTAAACTCAGTGAGCGCAAATTACTCTTCATGACCGGCCTGTTTGCTTTCTTCTTTTCCTCTTTGGCCGATAACATCACCGCCACTCTGGTTTCTGTCGCCATGATACTGCCACTGGGATTACCCAAGGAAAAGGTCATTAAGTTTGCGGTGCTAGCAGTATTTGCGGTGAACTCCGGCGGCGTGGCGCTGATTACCGGTGATGTCACCACACTGATGATATTCCTGGACGGTAAAACCGAGATTCAGAATCTGCTGTGGCTGAGCTTACCGGCCTTGTGCTCAGTGATCTTGCTGGCGACCATGCTGAGTTTTGGTATGCAGGGACAAATTACCCTGACCCGCAAGCGTATTCCGGTTAACCGAGTGGATATGCTTATCGCGGCAATTTTCCTGGCCACCATTTTACTGACGATTCTGGGCAATATCGCCTTTCAGATTCCACCTGTGCTCAGCTTCCTATGCGGTTTGTCGGTGATGTTCCTGGTGGCGCATTTCCTGCGTAAGGATAACGACGAAGATCCCATTCTCGACTATATCCGCCGCATCGAGTTCGATACCTTGTTGTTCTTCCTCGGCATCCTGTTACTGGTGGGTATGCTTAAGCAGATTCATGTACTGGACGTGCTGATTAGAATCTACGACATCATGCCATTAGCCGCCGCCAACTATACACTTGGCGTCATGTCTTCCTTTATTGACAACGTGCCGTTAACCGCCGCGCTGCTAAAGGCTGACATTCATATGGCTCCCGGCGCCTGGCTAAGCTTGACCTATGCCGTGGGCGTAGGTGGTTCACTGCTAGTGATAGGTTCTGCGGCTGGTATTGTGGCCATGAGTAAAGTCCCCGGTCTGACCTTCGGACGCTTTGCCAAGTTTAGTCTGCCACTTATCATTGCCTATACCTTTGGCTACCTGTTGGTACATTATCTCGGCCAATTTCTGTTCGCTTAATAAAAAAAATCGCGAGACTGACAATTTTTTGTTGACAGCCTCGCATTTTGAAACTATCTAGTCCTTGGCAAAGGCCCATGTCCTATGGGCTACGCTGCCAATACCAATTCTATTGGTATCATTCCTGATGTTGATGACTTTTTAGTTGGGGATGCCCATCATGGCCAAACAAACGAAAGAACAGCTGTTAAAACGCCAATTTCTTGATCCGAAGAACTATCCGTATGGATTTTCTCGTTCCGGGGATTTTTCCATATCTGAGAGTCAGGCGCTAAGTCGCTATGGCTGTCTGATAGCCGCACTGGTTGATGGTTTTTTGGAACCTGAAAACGACGAGGATGAGGGCTTTCTGGCATCAGCCAGAGGAGAGCGTGAACCTCTGACGGTGGCTGAGCGCGCTTGGTGCAAGTACCAAAAGCGTATCAATCGCCCCAGGATGGGCAGCATCTATGGTTCCAAGTCTCGTGGTATGTCAGAGAGTGACGACATGGGCGAAGAATCAGACGTTGAAATCGAACTGGACGATTAATGGCGTTACGGATGTGTTAACCAAAGGTTAACACATCCTATTTCCCAGCAATTACCTCGCCTCAAATGAAATTTTCATCCTATTTTTTCCATATAACGGGATAGATATCTCGCTTTTCCTGTATTTACTGTTTCAACTCTTCTCCTCCTTGAGTATAGTTTTCACTCCCTCCTCTAATCGCTTGTCTGTTTGAAGGCTATTTCACTTCTGAAAGCTGATGTAGAGAGAGCAAGTTGGGGGAATCTAATAATCAATAAACCATATGCAACCCGGAACCCAAACCCCGTGGAAATGCCAGTAGCAATGGGAGAAAAGCAGTGGAGATGATGTCAGGCGCCGCCATGGTGGTCAGAGCGCTGAAAGATGTAGGCGTAAAGCACGTATTCGGTTACCCGGGTGGTGCGGTACTGGACATCTACGACGCCCTTTATGCGCAAGAAGATGTTCAACACGTATTAGTTCGGCATGAACAGGCAGCGGCCCATATGGCTGATGGTTATGCCAGAGCCACAGGCCAGACTGGCACGGTGCTGGTCACCTCAGGGCCAGGGGCAACCAATACCCTGACAGGTATTGCTACCGCTTATATGGATAGCATTCCTATGGTAATCCTCTCCGGTCAGGTGCCATCTGTGCACATCGGTGAAGACGCCTTTCAGGAAACCGACATGGTCGGATGCTCACGTCCTATCGTCAAACACAGCTTCCTGGTCAAGCGCGCAATCGACATTCCTGATGCCATTGCCAAGGCCTATTACATTGCCAATACTGGTCGTCCCGGTCCGGTGGTCGTGGATTTACCTAAAGATATTGTCAATATCCAGGAATCTCATCCTTACCAGTTCCCTGATAAAGTGCAAATGCGCTCTTATAACCCCACCATTAAGGGGCATATGGGGCAAATTAAGAAGGCACTGAAAGCACTGCTGGAAGCCAAACGCCCGGTTTTATATGTGGGTGGTGGTGCCATTGCCTGTGACGCCAGTAGCCTGGTGACTGAACTGGCAGAAAAGCTTCACTTACCTGTTACCAATACCCTGATGGGCCTGGGCGCCTTCCCTGGCGACCATGAGCAATGTATTGGCATGTTAGGTATGCACGGTACCCTGGAAGCCAACAAGACCATGCACAATGCCGATTGTATTCTGGCTCTGGGTGCACGTTTTGATGACAGGGTGACCAATAACGTCGATAAATTCTGTCCTCATGCCACTATTATTCATGTGGATATTGACCCAGCGTCGATTTCCAAAACCATCAATGCCCATATTCCGGTAGTGGGCTCGGTGAAAAGCGTCCTCACACAATTTTTCGAGCAGATGCATGAGATCAACGACACCGAGCGCAAAGAGCAGCTGGCCGATTGGTGGGAACAAATTGCGTCCTGGCGCACACGTAAGTGTCTGTCTTACGCAGGCAGTAATGAGCTAATTAAGCCTCAGCAAGTTATCGAGTCTTTATACCGGCACACCCAGGGCGACGCTTATGTCAGCTCTGACGTTGGCCAGCACCAGATGTTTGCCGCCTTGTATTATCCCTTTGCCAAACCCCGTCGCTGGATTAACTCCGGCGGCCTGGGCACTATGGGCTTTGGCCTGCCTGCCGCTATGGGCGTGCAGTTTGCTCACCCCGATGCGGTGGTCTGCTGCGTCACAGGTGACGGCAGTATTCAGATGAATATTCAGGAACTGTCTACCTGTATGCAATACGGCTTACCGGTAAAGGTTATCTCCCTGAACAACCGCGCGCTGGGCATGGTGCGTCAGTGGCAGGATATGATCTACAAAGGTCGCCATTCTCATTCTTATATGGACTCACTGCCTGACTTCGTCAAACTGGCGGAATCCTATGGCCATGTGGGTATCAAAGTCGAAAAGCCTGAAGAGCTGGAAGACGCCATGGCGCGCTGCTTTGCACTGAAAGACAAGCTGGTCTTTATGGATATCGCCGTTGATCAGAACGAGCACGTTTATCCCATGCAAATCAAATATGGTGCCATGGACGACATGAGACTGAGCAAGACGGAGCGCACCTGATGAGACGAATTATATCTGTATTAATGGAAAACGAACCTGGCGCACTGTCTCGTATTATCGGCCTGTTTTCCCAGCGGGGGTACAACGTAGATTCACTTTGCGTTGCCCCGATTGAAGATTCCAGCTTATCCAGGCTGACCATCACCACAGCCGGTGATGACAAAGTGATTGAGCAGATCACCAAGCAGGTCAATAAGCTGATTGACGTACTGAAGATCTCGGATTTAACCGACGGCCAGCACGTTGAGCGTGAGTTGATGCTGATTAAAGTGGGAACACGCAGCGACAGCGTGCGTGATGAGGTAAAACGCACTGTAGATATCTTCAGGGGCCAGGTAGTGGATATTACGCCACGCAATTACACCATTGAGGTAACAGGCACCAGCGACAAACTGGACGCCTTTATCCACACCATGAGTCAAACAGCTGAAATTGTTGAACTCTCTCGTACCGGTGTATGCGGCTTGTCGCGCGGTGAGAAATCCATGCGCCAATAAGGCGAACCACCAATAAAAAACCCCGCCAGCGAGCGGGGTTTTGTTTTTACTATCACTCGGTTTTAAGCCGATCTAATTGCTGCAGTAACTGCTGCACATTATCGGCAATATCACCGGCACTTTGCATGGATGAACCGGCCAGGTCAGCCACCTGACGGGTCGCATCGCCAATAGACACCATATTCTTGTTGATCTCTTCGCTTACGGCGCTCTGCTCTTCAGCGGCCGTAGCCATTTGCATAATACGATCGGAAATATGGGTAACCTCCGTCACAATATTGCTTAGGTCAGCAAAGGCCTCTTTCGATTTGTCTGCCGCCGAGGTAGCGCGAGTACTGTTTTCATCGATCACACCCACAGTAGTTTTAACTTCCTGTTGTAAACCGGCGATCACGTCGCTGATTTCTTTTACTGATTCAGCCGTTTTAGATGCCAGAGCGCGCACTTCATCGGCCACAACACTAAAGCCACGTCCATGGTCGCCGGCACGTGCGGCTTCGATGGCGGCATTCAGAGCCAGTAAGTTGGTTTGATCGGCGATAGCGCCAATGACATCCAGAATTTTACGAATATCGTTACTGCGCGATGCCACGGCAGATACTGCCTGGGCAGCCTGACCCATATCATCTGCCAACTTAGTCACTTCATCCACCGCAAAGGACAAGGTCTTCTCTGTGGTGTTAGCCGAGCCTCTGGCAGACTGAGCACTGTCGGCGGCATCATTGGCATGTTTGGCCACATCACTGGCGGTTGCCGACATTTCAGTAATGGCCGTGACCACGCTATCAATCTCTTGATGCTGACGATTTATCTGCGTGCTGGTGTCTTTGGCATAACCACTGGTTTGTTCAGCACTGCCCGCGACTTCGCGACTGGACGATTTCACCGATTGTAATAAACCTCGGATTTTCTCCTGGAACTGGTTAAAACCATCTGCCAGTTCAATCAGCTCTTTGTGTGTACTGACATGCAAGCTGTTGGTCAGGTCGCCTCCTTGTCCGGCCAGCTCGCTCATACGCTGGGCCACTAAACGCAATGGGCTGACAATAGTGCGGGTAAATATCCATACAATCACCAGTGCTGAACCCACCAATATGATGGCAATCAGCAATAACTGTCCCAGCAGGGCCGATACTTCATCCTGAATGGCGCCAGAGACTTTCCCAACCGCCGCCATGGCTGACTGATAGTCAACACCAATAATCAACTGCCACTGGGTTTGCGCCGTTTCAATATTGACCGGGCTGGCAACATACAAATAATTATCCAGTTTGAGCATTTCCCCAGAGGTCGCCAGCGCCACCAACTGCTTGGCTTGTTCAGCACTCACGACTTCCGAAAAGGGTCTGGCTAACTTATCGGCGTTGTTGCTGGCGGCCACCAGAAAACCATCCTGGCTGACCAGAAATACTTTAGCCTTACCGGCAAACAGCGAGGCTGCCAGAGAAGTCGCCCGTTGTTGAATAATAGGCAGGTTCATATCAGCCCCCACGACCCCTCTGAAGCGGCCCTGCGCAATCACAGGCACGGTCAGGCTGGTCATCAATTCTTCGTAGCCAGGCCGGATTTCATAGTTATAGGGGTTGGTGAGGCAAGGGCGCATTTTTTCCTTATTGCACAGATACCACTCGGCAGCGCGAAAGCCGAACTCGTCCAGCGTGGTATCGTGCTTTTCTGCAGCATCAATAATGGGCTCCTGATCGATACTCCCATCAGGCTCACGCACAAAATACACTTCCAATGTCCCCGTACCTGGAACGGAGTGACTCGCTCCGGCGCTATAGTCAGCATCGTTGTCATAAAAACCGCCGACTTCAAACTGTGCATACATGGACGAAGAGCCGCTGACACCCAAAGTGTACTTAACCAGATTTTCCACCTGACCACGACTAAAGGGCTGCTGGTCAGCGTTCTCAATGGTTTGGCTAATTTGTGTAGCAACCGCTTTGGGGTACTGGTAGATTTGTTCAATGCTGGCTGCCACCTGGCTGGCATGCATACCTGCCTGGGCGCGCAGCTCATCCGCCACACTGCTTTCCAATTCAGAAGACACTTGGGTCACAATAACGTCTTCGGTATCCGATAATGACCAGTGGCTATATAACAAGAAGGCCAGGGTCACCACCACCAGCAAGAAGCCGACGGTAAGCAGTAACTTAATCGCCAGTGACGCTTGTTTTAATGAAGAAGGGTGGAAGTTTGAAGGCTGGTTAGCGTTTTTATTCATAACGGGCCGCAACTTAGTTTTGCTCGAACCTAAGTGTGGCAGAGTTTCGCAACTGCGCAACCGCCGCCACACCGCGTGATTTCCATGGGTTTCCCCGTCCATTCACGAATGATGCAGTACATCAACCGGAATCGCTTTGCATCCCTGAGTAAGGTTATCGTCTGAATAAACAAAGATCGCAACAAAATTTCCATCAAGGGCGTGAAAACCTTCAGAAAAAGTGAATGCAAGAGGATGAGAGGCAAGCGGCGAATGTTGTATGCTTTTTAGTACCCACTTACGCCACTGGCTCAGGCCGGAGGACTATTGTGCAACGTATAGCGCTAATCAACACTGAGCTACAACGGGTAGATGGCAAGCTGGGCTTAGCCAAACACCGGAAAATGGCCGCAAATCCTTATATTTTTATGCGCGGTGCTGCCCAGCTCTTTTATGCCGATATCGCCAACGAGGTGCTGCGTCTCCCTGCCGCGCTATTGCAGCTACCGTTAACCACCGTCATGGGTGATTGCCACTTGGGAAACTTCGGTTTCCTCACCGAAGAAGGGTCACATGGTGATCAGGTGATTTTTTCTCCCAATGATTTTGACGATGCTTGTATCGGCCATGCGGTGTGGGATCTTTCCAGATTCAGCACCAGTTTGTTGTTATGTGCAGACTATTGTCAGGGGATATCTCAGGGCCGTTACGAGGGAGAGCCCCAAAACCTGGGTAAGCCAGCGATCAGCCAGGAGCTTGCTCAGCAAGCCATAGCCCTGTTTCTTGCCCAATACCTGCAGGTCTGCCGTGCCAGCATTGATGCGCCGGAGTCTCGTATGAAGGTACTCAATTTGTTTAGCAAACCTCATATACTGGCGAAAAAGCAGCGCAAAGCCGTAGCCCGAGCGGCTGGTGGTGAGCAATTCCTGAGCAAAAGCGCCCTGGCCAAGGTGGTGGATCTTACTCAGCATTCGCCCAGATTCCGCTATCTGCCGAAAAAATTCAGACCATTAACGGCCGAACAGGAAAAGGATTTACGTTGTACCTTCGCACCTTATATGGACGACAGTATTCTGGATGTGACCCGACGTTTGGATGCCGGCACCGGCTCGGCCAATATGCAGCGCTATTACTTGTTAGTTGGTCCCGAAGGAGAACTCGCGGCCAGTGACCTGCCCCTTTGTCATATAGTGGAAATCAAGAAACAGCGGGCCGCCGCCCCTTTACATTGGTTTGCCGACCTCAGCCCCGTGAACCGACTCAATGCTGCGCATCTGACTGCATCCTGTCAGCGACGCATGCAGCGCCGCCCGGATTTACTCTTAGATGAGGTGCTCTGGCAGGGTGAACACTATCTGGTTCGCTCCCGGCATCACGCCAGAGTGGGGGTCGCACCTGAGGATATTGGCCTGGGCAACAAAGCTATTAATGGCGGCTTTCTGGATTATGCCCGCGCTTGTGGACAGGCATTGGCACTGGCTCACTGCCGCGGTGATCGGCGCTCTGTGCGCTTTGAATCTGCCATGGTCACGCAGTTACCCCTGCATATGGAAGCACTGCAAAAAAGTGTAAGCAGTTATGCAAAGCTTCAGTTGAACGATTGCAACCTGTTGAAATCCTTGTTAGAAACCAAGGTGTGAACGAATCCTTACCCTTAATTCTGGCCGGTCCCATACTGCGGCATTGTGAACCGACCCAACTAACGTTGTGGCTGGCAACCAGTCGCGCCTGCACCTTTGACTTGCAACTTAGCGACAGCACCGGTGCGCCGTTTGCTGCCAAACCGACTCGGTATGAGCAAATCCAGGTCGGTGAACATTGTTACATCCAACTGTTGCATTTCAGTCTGGATACCGCCCTTCCCACTGACAGCTACCTGCACTACGATCTGTTGGATGACAACGGGCAGGGCCTAGGTAGCCAGATACCCGGGCTTTGTTATGCAGGTGACCAACAACCGGGCTTTATGCTCAAATCCCGGGTCGATAATCTGCTACATGGCTCCTGCCGCAAGCCCCATCACCCCAGCAGTGATGGCTTGCTGGAAGTGGATAAACTGCTGGCCGATAAACGCCGCGATACCGAACAGCGTCCGGCACTAATGCTGTTTTCCGGTGATCAGGTTTATGTAGATGATGTGGCGGGCCCAACGCTGTGGGCCATTCATCAGGTAATAGATAAGCTGGGGCTGTATACCGAAGAGTTTGCCGGTGCCACCGTCAGCACCAGCGAGGAACTCTATAACAGCCCTGACTGCTACTACCTTCGTGAACTACTGCTACCCAAAAACAAGGCCAATGAAAAACTGGTAGAACGCTTCTTCGGCGGGGCCAAAAAACCGATATTCACCTCAGCCGGAGCCCACAATCACCTTATCTGCCTGGCAGAGGTGATTGCCATGTATTTGTTGGTTTGGTCCGACACTTGCTGGCAGTGGGTGGATTTGGACGCAGGCCGCGCGCGTATTCCCGACAAGTTTAAACCTCGTTACGATAAAGAAAGCGAGGCAGTAAAAGAGTTTGTCCAAGGGCTGAGTGACGTTCGTCGCTGCCTGGCGCATATCCCCACTTATATGATCTTTGATGATCATGACATTACCGACGACTGGAATCTGACCCGTGGCTGGGAAGAATCGGCTTATGGCCACCCGTTCTCACGTCGGATTATCGGCAATGCCCTGATTGGCTACCTGCTTTGTCAAGGCTGGGGCAACAAACCCTTGTGCTTTGACCCTCTACTTGACGCTTTACATGCCAGTGTAAAGGCCGGTGAACTGGAGCAGCAGGACAGTCTTATCAACACCTTGCTGGACTGGCAGGATTGGCATTACAGTCTGACTACCGCACCTAAGATTATCGTACTGGATACCCGCACCCATAGATGGCGTTCGGAAAGCAGCCCCGCCAAACCATCTGGCCTGATGGACTGGGAGTCACTGTCAGATTTGCAGCAGGAACTCATCGGTGAACCGGCAGTAATACTGGTGTCACCGGCACCTATTTTCGGCGTAAAGCTGATTGAAGCAGTACAGCGTATTTTTACCTTTTTTGGTAAGGCTTTAATGGTGGATGCGGAAAACTGGATGGCCCATCCCGGTGCTGCCAATGTGATTTTGAATATTTTTCGCCATCATAAAACCCCACCGCATTTTGTCATCCTGTCCGGCGATGTGCATTACAGCTTTGTGTATGACATTACCCTGCGTTTTCGCAAACACAGCCCAAAGATATTGCAGGTTACCGCCAGCGGCATTAAGAATTGCTTCCCGGCAGGTTTGCTGCGCTGGTTTGACCGTATCAACCTATGGCTGTATGGCAGTCGCTCACCGCTCAACTTTTTAACCAAGCGCCGCCGAATGCTGATTAAACGCCGCCAGCCACAAGGCCAGCGTGGTGTACTCTACAACAGCAGTGGTATCGGCCAGGTGATCTTGCCAGATGAATATGAACATATTCAGGCACGGGTGATCAGTAAAGATAAGACGGTAGAGTTTACATAAGCCCTTAATAAGCCGTCTTGTCAGCTATCCATGTAGGCCATATCAGACCAAGGTGCCAGCACAATGGATTAGAGTCTGAAACATCAGGGTGACCTTACATATTCGATGCTGCCGTTTTTTATCATCCTCTTGCCGTGCTCGATAGCCAAACGGATATCTCGACGCAAAGGCCCCAGTGCAGCGGTAAACTGATTCTCTTCCCTTTGATATAAGGGCCCCTCTAACGCTCCCCAGCGTAGCCAGACAACCTGTTGTTTCTCGAATATCTCCATTGCTGGCCAGCCGTCGTTTGCCTGGTACTGCCCCACCCAAGTCGCCCATTCAGCGCTTACTCTGACTTGCCGAGAATAAGCAAGCAGTTTGGCATTCTCTTGTTCTACACTTTGATGAAGACGCCCTTTCTCAACATCAAAGCGCTGCTGAGCTGCCCCAGGACTTACCGTAAGATTGTAAATATAGTTAGCAGCCACATGGGGCAGTAAGAAACCACGCTCTTCATTATACACACTCACCACTGCAAGCTTTTCTATCGGCAGAAAGGAGACATGTAAACTAATCCCAGCATAGCTACCAAAGCGCGTTAATATGGGCTTGTCATGATAGTCGGCAATGTCCCAGGCTAAACTGTAGCCGCGGCGCTGATAGGTAAAGTAATGCTTGTCCTGAACTGTGGTTGCCTGATGCAAACTATCAAAAAAGTGAGCGCTATCAGAAAGGTGCTGGCTCTGCAGTAAATTGAACTGCAGCCACTTGGCCATATCTGCCAATGTCGACACCACACCACCCGCTGCGTGTAGCCTTATATTATCTTTATACAGGCCTTTACGAGCTAATTGACCATCACTGTCCAGCTCCACGCTTGGTAATATCCCCCCGGGCGGGTAATCACTCAAATTGGTGCTGGTATTGGTCATCCCAAGCGGGATAAAAATCTCCTCGCGCATTAACCTCTTCCAGGATTGTCCCGTTGCCTTTTCCATTGCCGCAGCCGCCAGAATGGGGCCAGTATTGGAGTAGCGGAATTTACCTGGGGCCGCGACAAGCATCTTGGAATTTAGCGCTGTGATCAGCTCTGACTCATCTTGATAACCAAGATAAGCGGTTTTGAAGCTGTGTTGGGTACTGGTAAAACCTGCGGTATGGTTTAGAAGTTGCGCGATACTTATCTCATCAACCGCCACACGCTTGTCCAGAATCAGGTCTGCCAGGTACTGACGCAGGGGTGCATTCAGCGAGAAACGCCCCTGCTCTTGTAACAACTGTGCCAGGGTACCGGTAAATGCCTTGGTATGTGATGCCAACAGAAATGGAGTAGAAATGCTTAAGCCATTGTCTTTCGGGCCAGCCCCGCGTTCATTGAGGCTGTAGGCGTAACGCAGGCCCTCGGTATCGATCACGGCAATCAGAAAGTCGCCCTTTAAACCATTGTCTGCATACAGCTTCTCTATTTGCTTTGGCAACTGACGCTCTATTCGCAGCAAAGTCTCTTTATCCAAAACGTCGGCATTGCCAACTTGCATCGACAAAGAAGTAAACACACTAAGTAGTACTTTAATAAGTAACTTCATATTAAGGCTCATGTTTCTAACTTAATTGATTAGAAACATGCGCCCCGGTTTTTAGATGCAAGTGGTCAGATTTTTTCTGATGGCAATAAGAACGCGCTGCATACCAAGGTAATTAATGTGGCGGTCAGCATATAGGGGGACTGTAGGACAAAGTCCTTCAACGGTACCCATATATTCTCGTCGGACAAGCATACCGTCACTAAGATAACCAAAAGTGCGGATAAGCACGCAGTCACCATCATGACCTTGCGTGACTGCCGACGGTGTTTCACCTGACTAAGCACTGCATCGGTGAAGCCCTCGTCATTGGGTTGTTCAGAATAGGCCAGAAGCTGTTGAAGATCCCGTTCTGATGACTCTTTCATGATACGCTCCGGGTAATCTGGTTTGCGTGTAACCAGGTTTCTACTTTCTTTTTGCCACGATTGATGTTGGATTTCACCGTGCCCAATGGCAGTTGGGTAATTTCCATAATCTCCTGATGACTCATACCGGCACTGTACGCCAGGGTAATACAGGTTCGCTCGGCTAGACCTAACCTGTTGATTAAACTCTCGACCAGCAGGTCTTTTTCGGCATTAGAAGCCACCATAGGCTCGATGATTGCGTCGGAATAAGGTACCTCATTGGCATAATGCGATTTTCGTTTCTCATTCAGGAAAGTGCGATAAGCGATGCTATGAAGCCAAGTGCCAAAACTCGCTTCGGACCGATAGCTAGCAATCTTGTGGTACAACGTTGTAAACACTTCCTGAGCGAGGTCATCGGCTAACGCCTGATCTCCGGAAGTCAGGCGCCGTAAAAATTGCCGAATAGCCTGCTGATACCTACGCACCAATGTTGCAAATGCATGGTGATCGTCTGCTAGCACCACCCTGGCAATCAGGGTCTTATCATCGATCATTAGTTAATGCGTGCTGCAATGCAAAAGGCCAATCCGGTAAATAAAGGAAACACACCAAACACCATACCCAGGGAAGCATTATTCACTACCGCACCGGCGGCCAGACAGGCAAGACCTAAGGCTATTAGTATCAGACCTTTACGCAAGTCTGTTTTCCAACCACTGGGGGTCGCCCCCATCTGTTGCAGCAATTCCACCGATAATTGTCCACCATTGCTCAAATGCTGCTGTAAGGTTTGATGAACCTGACCTTTATGCCGCGCAGAGAGTACTAAATTGGTCAATACAACAGCGGCAATACAAATCATCCCGGTAATAGGGATCCACAAATCTGACATAACTTCTCCTCACGCTTCAAATACCGGCAAAGCTCTCTAATAACATACATGCCCCTGGTCCATGACAAATAGAGAATACTCAGACTCTGCTTGCTGCGGACCGGTTAAATGCTAATCCACAGTAACCATATATTGATTAGACACACACCTGGGGTGATTTGGATGCAAGAAAAAACGCAATCTGCACTATGGTATTGAGCCAGTGAATCAAATGGCCATGCGGGCGGTGCGCCAAGAAGTGAATATGGTCAGGCAGTCGGACTGGCTTGGCTAGAGAACGACCCCAAAGCAGCATCAGCCCCTTCGGACGGTAAGATGCCAATCGCAATATCAAAAAATAGGATGTGTTAATTTGTGGGGTTGGTGATGTGTCATGTATGGTCAGCGTGGTGACCGGACTGTGGGCGTTAGCCAATTCAGCAGTCCACGCCATCCACACTGAATACCCCTCCCTGGGTAATGATTCGCGCGGCGTTTCTAGCCTAAAAGCTCCTTACGGACGATATCAGCGCCGGCACTTAATGCCTGCAACTTGCCTCTTGCCACAGTGCGCGGCAACGGAGCCATACCACAGTTAGTACAGGGATAGAGCTTGTCTGCATCAACAAACTGCAGCGCCTTGCGCAGCGTATTGGCCACCTCCTCTGCGCTTTCGATAACATCGCTTGCCACATCAATGGCGCCGACCATTACCTTTTTACCGCGAATAAGTTCCAGCAGATCCATAGGAACCCGTGAGTTATGGCACTCTAACGAGATAATATCGATCTTGGATTTTTGCAACTTAGGGAAGGCTTCTTCATATTGGCGCCACTCTGAGCCTAGTGTCTTCTTCCAATCCGTGTTGGCTTTAATGCCATAGCCATAACAAATATGCACCGCGGTTTCACATTTAAGCCCTTCAATGGCGCGTTCCAGTGTGGCAATGCCCCAGTCATTAACCTCATCAAAGAACACATTAAATGCCGGCTCATCAAACTGGATAATATCCACACCCGCCGCTTCTAATTCTTTGGCTTCCTGATTCAAGATTTTGGCAAATTCCCAGGCCAGTTTCTCGCGACTTTGATAGTGGTCATCATACAGCGTATCGATCATAGTCATAGGACCAGGCAACGCCCATTTAATAGGTTGCTTGGTTTGCTGGCGTAAAAATCTGGCATCTTCAACAAAAACAGACTTTGGCCGGGATACCGGGCCTACTACGGTCGGCACACTGGCATCATAGCGGTCACGGATTTTGACGGTTTTACGATTCTCAAAATCAACACCGCTTAAGTGCTCAATAAAGGTCGTCACAAAGTGTTGGCGGGTTTGCTCACCATCACTGACAATATCAATTCCTGCCTGCAGTTGTTCTTGCAACGCAATACGTAAGGCATCCTGTTTGCCATCAAGCAGTTCCTCACCCTGTAATTTCCAAGGTGACCAAAGTGTTTCAGGTTGAGCGAGCCAGGACGGTTTTGGCAGACTACCTGCGGTTGACGTGGGTAATAATTTTTTCATAATAACGGCTGTTCCACAGTAGTGAGTTAAAGTGCGTAATTAGCAGACCATTGCTCAAGAATGGTTTTGTATGGTTTGATGAAATACTCTTCGGTAAATTTCCCCTGCTTAATCGCTAACTTACTGCGCTCTTCCCGGTCATAAACAATTTGTGTTATTGAATGATCGGAATTCTTCAGGTTCGGTTGGTAACACTTTCCGGCAACCGCATTCGCATTATAAATTTCAGGTCGGTAGATTTTCTGAAAGGTTTCCATGGTGCTGATGGTGCTTATCAGCTCTAGATTGCTGTAATCATTAAGTAAGTCACCAAAGAAATAGAACGCCAAAGGGGCAACACTATTGGGCGGCATAAAGTAGCGAACCTGCAAACCCATCTTTTTGAAATATTGCTCGGTCAACGAGGACTCATTGGGCTGATATTCAAAGCCCAATACCGGATGCTGATTTTCAGTACGGTGATACGTTTTGTTATCTGACACACTTAAGCAAATAACAGGTGATTTTTTGAAATTCTGCCTGTAGGCGCCTGAATTAATAAAACACTTAAAGAGTTTTCCATGCAGCTCACCAAAATTATCGGGAATGCTAAAGGAGGCTTGTTCTTTATTATGCTCAAGCAGCAATACGCTAAAGTCGTAGTCACGCACATAAGACGAAAAATTATTCCCGACTATGCCTTCAATACGTTCATTGGTTTTGTGATCAATAATGTTGGTTTTCAAGACTTCGATAGACGGGAAGGTCTGACCGCCACCGTTAATATCCATATGCACAGAAACGATTTCCAGCTCAACAGAATAACGATCGCCTTTAGGGTTGTCCCAATGCGCCAGGGCATTAAAGCGGTTATCAATCATATTTAAGGCATTACGCAAATTCTGCTGACGGCTTTCACCTCTGGCCAAATTAGCAAAGTTAGTCGTAAGACGCGTATTGTCTGACGGGTGATAATTCTCGTCGAGACCAATGCTCTTAATAGTGAATGTAAAGTCATTATTCATTGTCATCTGGTATCCAATTTTCTGCGCTAAAGCCTGAAGTTATTCCTTACTCTTTGGTGTTTTCACCTACCAGCCCGACTACAAATTAACGGTAATCTTTTATAGAGCGAAGAGTAGAAGGTACTTTATACTTGCAACCTATCATGAATAAAAATGATATTATCTCATCATCCTATGAGCATTGATCATGCTTTCTTGTTGCGGGTGCACATTATGTTGGAACGTATTCACTTGGCTATCCTGTCGGCCATAGAAGAACAAGGCACCCTGACCCAGGCGGCCGAAACCTTGAACTTAACGCAGTCAGCGCTAAGTCACAGTATTAAAAAATTAGAGGGGCAGATTGGCACGCCCATTTGGGAAAAGCAGGGACGCAGCCTGCGCCTTACCTCAGCCGGTAGGCGCATACATGCACTCTCACGCAGACTGCTACCGCAATTTGAACATACCGAGCTATTGCTTAAACAGATTGCCAAAGGTGAAATGGGCTCCCTGCGTATAGGTATGGAGTGTCACCCTTGCTATCAATGGTTGCTTAAAGTGGTGGCGCCTTTCCTGGAACAATGGCCAGCCGTGGATGTTGACGTTAGGCAGGAATTTCAGTTTGGTGGTTTGCGGGCGCTATTTGATTATGAGATCGATATGCTGGTTACCCCCGACCCGTTATTTAAGCCCGAGCTGGAATATTTCCCGGTATTTGGTTACGAACATCGTTTGGTGGTTGCTAAATCCCACCCATTAGCAGAGCAACAATGGGTCAGCCCTCAGCAACTCAGTAATGAGGTACTGTTTACTTATCCGGTTGAACCTGAGCGCTTAGATATTTTTAGTCAGTTTCTTAACCCGGCTAAATGTAGCGTGCGCCAACATAAAGTTATAGAAACCACTGAGATCATGCTGCAAATGGTGGCCAGTGGTCGGGGCATTTGCGCCTTACCCGGCTGGCTGGTACAGGAATACGAGTCAAGCTTACCCATTACCAGCCTGCGCATTGGTAAGCAGGGGATTCAAAAAGACATCTATTTAGGAATACGCAAGGGAGATGAGCAGATTCCCTATGTGAGTGAATTTATTAACCTGGCAAAGAAAACGTCGTAAAAACACAACGCGGGGCAAGACTGCGGGGCGGAAATCAGCGCTCAGCGATACGCTGGTAAAGTACCAACGGCTCTGTCGCCCCCTCGTGCTCGTAAGGCCCCACCAACCTAAAACCTGCACTTTCCAACACCTTGATAGAAGCCTGATTGGTTGACAGGCAAAATGCCATCAAGGTTGAATGGCCTTGCTGCTGGGCATAAGCGACAACCGCTTTGACCGCCTCTTTAGCATACCCTGTCCCGCGAGCCTGCGGCAAAAAGGCATATCCCACATCCGGGTGTTCCAGGTTATCCCGCTTCAACAAACCGCACAAACCCAGTGGTAAACCACTTTCCCGTGCACAAACCTTGAGCATGCAATAGCCATGACGTTGATAGGTGGCGAGCGGACCATTGTGGATATAGTCTCGAGCATCATCCAGATTACGCACCCCTTTATCGCCGATATATTTCAGCCAATCCGGGTCATTCAATAAGGCCAGAATAAAAGCGCTGTCCTGGTCATCCAGCAAACTTAGCTTCAAACGTTGGGTTAATATTTGCATCAGGTGGTTTCATCGGGGAGATAGCTCCCCATCTTGTCAGTCCGACAAATAATACTCAATAGTGGAGACAACCCGGATAGTCTTGATATGCGGGTTATTTTTATCCCGGTTCTCAATACTAAACTGGCCCTGTGAGGCGCGACGTATTTTGCCCACCTGGCTTTGCGAGTCTTTGGCAAACTTTTCCGCCACCGCTCTGGCGTTGGTGGTGGCTTCCTGCACCATGGCTGGTTTTAGTTCATTGAGGCCGGTGAATTGATATTCGGTCATATGCTCATAGTTGTTGGCGCTGAACACCAGGCCTTGCTTGCCTAACTCGACAATATCCTGCATAGCATCTCGCACCAGTTCGATCTGCGGTGAATAGACAGTCACCACCTGCGTGGCCAGAAAACGAAACTCGGCTTTTTCACCGCCCCCCCATTGCTGGGCGGATTTATCCGTAACGGACGGCGCATTGATACTTACCGCATTTTCATCAATGCCCTTGAGAGTAAGATAAGCACGAATCTTCTCCACGTTCTTTTCCATATCCAGATAGAGCTGTTCCAAATCATTACTGGCCTCGGTAAAAGCGATGGGCCAGATAACCACATCCGCCAGCACTTCTCTTTCCGACAGCCCTTTGACCGTCACGGTTCGCTCATATTCTTTCACCTGAATAGCCGCATTGGCCAACAGATAACCTAACAGCACTAAACCTAAGAAAACCCCTAACGCCAGCAGGCTGTTTTGTTGTTTTTCCATCTCATATCCCTCTAATGTGTAGACTTCTATCCAAGCCTAATAGCAAATTCTGGCAATACTATGGCAACAATAAGATGAATCGGGTATGACTGTTGTAGTCAGTCTTCAATAAAACCGAACAGCCGCTTACTCCAATCCTCAACATAACCTTGTTCCAAGCGCTGCCGAGCTTTGCTTTTCCAGCTCTCTGACAACACATCACAAGCCACCAGTTGTTTCAGAAACTGCGGATTTAACGGATGATTAAAAAACTGCCAGGCCACCATACGCACAGTTAACTCAGGCCAGGGGCGCGTAAGCAAACTAACCTTATCTCCAGGGGCCACCCAACCAGGCTCCAACACACGCAGCAAATAGCCTGCCTTACCGGTAAGCTGTAACTGCAAGGCTAAATCTGGCACCCCAAACCGCAGATTGAGTTTAAAGCAGGGAGAGCGAGGCTGGCTTATCTGCACTTTCGCCTGACCAAGCTGAAACACATCGCCAATACAGACCTGCTCTTCAGCCATACCTGACAAACTGATATTTTCACCAAAAGCGCCGGGAACAAAATCAGGGTGATCGGGATATTGCTCTTGCCAGTAACTATAGTGTTCCAACGGATAAATATGCACGGCCCTATCCGGGCCACCGTGGTGCTTAGGATCGGCCTGCTCATCTGTTGAAAAACCATTCTCGCTGAGCAACAAAGGCTCTTCTTGCCGTTGTTTGCAAATAGCGCTGTGCACATTTTTAGTCAGCTTGTCTGCTTTACCCACAAATAGGTCTACTGTTGCGCTCATTGTCCCCCCTAGCCTCATACTTCCTTTATCCAACTGACAACCTGAGTGCCATGGCTGCAGAGTATTCTACACATTCCGGCTTAACTGATAAGAGCAACAAGGGGGGCAATCGAAAATACAATTTTTAACTTCTTGCTGCGTTACACTCTAATACACTATGGACTTAATGGCTTCGTTGCTGAGCCTGTCTGTATTGCTGGGGAAAAGCCAATCTAGAACGTACCCTAAGCTATCTATTCACTGCTAGTGTAAACTCGCTAGATATTAGATTATTGAGGTCCACATTATGACAACGAATTCAACCGTTAGACGGGCCACTTTGCTCCTTGCCATGGGCGTCGCCGTCCTTGTATCCGGGTGTGCCAGCGAATCATCACGGGTTGTAGAAGCCCCCAAAGTGAATAGCTACAACACCGCCTACCAAGGTGAAAAAAGTAAGATATCGGTGGGAAAATTTGCCAACAGATCCAGCTTTCAGAATGGGCTATTTGCTAATGGTATCGACAGATTAGGGTCTCAGGCAAAGACCACCCTTATCACCCATCTTCAGCAAACCAATAGATTCCGGGTACTTGATCGTGAAAACCTCGACGAGTTGGCACAAGAAGCTGACTTTTCAGGCCAGGAAAAATCCTTTTTAGGTGCCAACTTTGTGCTGACCGGCGACGTGACTGAGTTTGGGCGCAAAGAAGTGGGCGACAAGCAGCTTTTTGGACTGCTGGGTAAAGGCAAGTCACAGATAGCCTATGCCAAGGTCAACTTAAATATCGTTGACGTACAAACCTCTGAGGTTGTGTATTCCGTGCAAGGGGCAGGAGAATACAGCTTATCCAATCGTGAAGTGGTTGGCTTTGGCAGTACAGCCAGTTATGACGCAACACTGAATGGCAAGGTACTGGATCTGGCCATCCGCGAAGCGGTCAACAACTTGATCCTTGGTATTGAGAGTGGTGCCTGGAAGTAACGCTATGCGGCTGAAGTTACTAATATTAGCGCCAAGCTTGTTGCTAGGGGCGTGCAAAACCACCGAGCCGCTTTATTACTACGGCAGTTATCCGCAAGCAGTGTATCAGTACATTAGCGGCGAATCTTCCGTTAATGAACAAATCTTAAGTTTGCAGCAAACCCTGCATAGCGCAAAAAGCGAAGGCCTGCCCGTGGCACCCGGCATACACGCACATTTGGGTATGCTGTATATGCAGATTGGTGATGAAACCGCGGGCTATGAAAACCTGATAACAGAAAAAAACCTCTTCCCAGAGTCAGCTCATTACATCGATTTGCTACTGCAAAATAACAAAAGTGGGACGACAAGATGAAGAAACTGGTATTCGGCCTTTTAGCCAGTGCAGCTATGTTGGCAGGCTGCGCATCACCGTCTAACAGCCTTGACTATGCGGCATTTGAAAATGCCGCGCCCACTTCCATTTTGGTGCTGCCACCCATTAACAACAGCCCGGAAGTCATGGCACCCTATGGCCTGCTGGCACAGATTGCCGCCCCCATTGCCGAGTCCGGATACTATGTGTTTCCTGTGGCTCTGGTGTACAACACCTTTAAAGAAAACGGGCTGACCGTAGCCAATGATATTCATGCGGTTGACTATGCAACACTCAAAAGTGTGTTTGGTGCAGATACTGCTCTTTACGTCACAATAGAAGAGTACGGCACCTCTTACGTGGTGCTGTCCAGCGATACCGTTGTCAGCGCTTCGGCAATATTAGTGGACTTATCAACCGGAGAGCGGTTATGGACCGGCTCGGCCAGGGCCTCCAGCGCCGAGCAGCGCAGCAGCGATGATCAAAGTTTGGCCGTCATGTTAATAGGAGCGGCGGTAAACCAGATTGTGGAAACCCTAACAGATAAGGGCTTTGAAATTGCCGGTATCGCGGCTAACCGAATGCTGTCATCCGAGAGCTATAATGGCCTGCTGTATGGCCCTCGTTCACCCAAATACGGCCAGCCTGTGGTAAGTCAGCGCAAACAATGATAGTGCATTGCCAAACCTGGACGGAGCGCTTCTCCGCCCAGGTTTAATCGGCTTTGTAGGTTTAGCGCATGGTAACAAACTCTTCCGCACTGGTGGGGTGAATAGCCACACAGGCATCAAAATCAGCCTTGGTTGCCCCCATTTTGATAGCCACCGCAAAACCCTGCAGAATTTCATCCATACCCAGGCCGATTCCATGTAGTCCCACAACTTTCTCGTCCGGGCCTGCACAAATCAGTTTCATTCGGGTGATCTGACGGTGGCGGGTAACCGCCGTATACATGGCCCCAAAACCAGAGTTGTAAACCTTGATATTGTCACGGCCAAATTGCGCTTCGGCCTCAGACTCGGTCAAACCAATGGTGCCGATAGTGGGGTGGCTGAATACCACGGTAGGCACCAAATCGTAGTCCATATGGGCCTGTGCCTGGCCATTGAACAGACGCTCTGACAACAAACGCCCGGCCTTAACCGCAACAGGCGTAAGCTCAATGCGACCGGTATTATCACCTACCGCATAAATGCCCTCGGCGCTGGTGTTTTGGAACTTATCCACTTGGATATAGCCCTGTTGGTTAACCTCAACACCGGCCTTGTCCAAGTTTAACTTATCTGTTGCTGGCTCTCTGCCAATGGCCCAAATCAAACAATCTACCTGCAGGCTCTGACCATTTTTAAATGTTACGTCTAAAGCGCCATCACCGCGCTTGTCCACCCGCTGTATTTCGCTGTGTGTGTGCAGAGTCGGGCCATGCTCGGCCATGAGCTCAACCAATGTATCGCTTAGCATAGGGTCAAAACCACGTAATGGTTTCTCTTTTCGTACTGCCAGGTGCGTCTGCGTACCTAAGCCATGTAATACGCCCGCCAGTTCAACCGCGATATAACCTGCACCGACTACCAAGGCGCGTTTAGGCTGCTGACGCAAAGCAAAAAAGCCGTCCGAGTCGATACCATATTCCGCCCCTGGTACATCCGGCCAGCTTGGCCTGCCGCCTGTGGCAATCAGTATATGCTTGCCGCGGTAGTGCTCACCGTTCACCTCGACGGTGTTGGCATCCACAAACCGGCCAAAGCCTTCAATACGCGTGATGCCGTTATTCCCTAGCACTCTGTCATAAGAGCCATGGATACGTTCAATATAGGCCTCACGGCTGTCTACCAACGTCTTCCAATTGAACTCATTCAAGGTCAGATCAAAACCATAATCTGGCGCATAAAGCTTAATAGCCTCGGCGACTTGGGCACCAAACCACATGGCTTTTTTAGGTACACAACCTACATTCACGCAGGTTCCACCTATTTTGTTGGCTTCAATTAGCGCCACCTTAGCGCCATGACTAGCCGCGCGGTTGGCCGAGGCGATACCCCCACTGCCACCGCCTATACAGATATAGTCAAATTCTTGCATATGCTTTGCTCTTCTCCCAGATTCAGTGATTCTGCCAAATTGCCATTCAATTGTCAGAAATGAATAGACAGGCTAAACCGGTTTTGGCTTACAAAGTGGGTTAGGCTTGAGTGGTTAACAAGCAATTTGATCTCGCGCAAAAATCATGCACTTTTGACTTGATGAACCCTTCTGGCGCCCCTATTTTTTATCTGCAATGGCAAACAAACTGGAGGTGTATATGAGCTTTTTCCCAAGTCTTTTCGGCCACCAGAAACCTGAGGCAGTGACCTCACTGCGCAGCCGTTTAGATAACGTATTTGACGACTTTTTTAAGGACTGGCCACAAGCCGCTGATGCTAAGTGGCTAAGGCCTGCCGTCGATGTTGCTGAAACCAAAGAAGCACTGGAAGTCAAAGTTGATTTACCTGATATGAATCGGGAAGATATTCAGCTTGAATTACATGGCGACCAACTCTTGATCCAAGGTGAAAAGCAGTTCAAAAAAGAAGATAAGGATGACAAAGGCTACCACCTGATGGAACGCGCTTACGGTTCCTTCCGAAGGGTCATTCCATTGCCCTTTACCCTGAGTGACAGCAGTGAGGTGAAAGCCAGCTATGACAAAGGCGTACTGACCGTGTTGTTGCCAAAACCGGCAGGTGAACAAGTTAACAGCAAGCGCATCGACATTAAGTAAATGTGTAAAGCAAAGAAACAGGCGCTCCTCGCGCCTGTTTTTTTAGCTAGGGGCTTGAGTTCTGGTCAGCCAACCTTATCTTGTCAATATTCAATGCAGACAGGATCCTTCCATGAGCGACACGCTTTTACCGGTATTTTCAGCCATTAAACCCAGCGACATTCAGCCACGGGTCGAACAAGCCATTGCCCATTGTAAGGCCGAGATCGAGCGCTTAGTTACCCAGTCAACTTTCACCTGGGACAACCTGGTGGCGCCGCTGGATGAAGCGGACGATAAGCTGAGCCGTTATTGGTCGCCGGTATCCCATATGAACTCGGTGGTCAGCAATGATGAACTGCGCGAAGCCCATGATGCCTGTTTGCCACTTTTGTCTGATTACGGCACTTGGGTAGGTCAGCATGAAGGTCTGTACCGTGCTTATAAAGCCATTCGTGAAGGCGAGGAGTATCCTCAATTAACGGACGCGCAGCGCAAAGTCATTGATAACGCCCTGCGCGACTTTGAGTTATCCGGCATCGCCTTGCCCAAGGACAAACAGCAACGTTTTGCCGAAATTCAAAGCCGTTTGTCTGATTTATCCAGCAAATTCAGCAATAACCTGATGGATGCCACCCTGGGTTGGACCAAACATATTCAAAACCAGGACGAGCTCGCTGGCCTACCAGAGTCTGCCTTGGAAGCGGCGGCGCAGGCGGCCAAACAAAAAGATCTGCAAGGCTGGTTATTCACCCTGGATATTCCCAGCTACTTGCCTGTGATGATGTATGCTGATAACCGCGAACTGCGTGAAGAAATGTATCAGGCCTACAGCACCCGCGCCTCTGACCAGGGCCCTAATGCAGGTAAATGGGACAACAGCGCCATTATGGAAGAAACCCTGACCCTGCGTCAGGAACTCGCACAGTTGCTGGGTTTTGACACTTATGCCAAGCGTTCGCTGGCGACCAAAATGGCCGAGTCCACCGAGCAGGTTATCGGCTTTTTGGACGACTTGGCCACACGCTCCAAGCCCCAGGCGCAGGCCGACCTGGCCGAATTACGCGAATTTGCTCAGGAAGCCTATGGTGTCAACCATCTGCAAGCCTGGGATCTGGCCTATTACAGCGAAAAGCTCAAAGAAGACAGATACGCCATATCCGATGAACAATTGCGCCCTTATTTCCCCGAGCACAAAGTGGTCAGCGGCTTGTTTGAAGTAGTCAAACGTTTGTACGGTCTGCGTATTGCAAAGCGCGATGGTGTGGATGTCTGGCATCAAGATGTGCGCTTCTTTGATATCTTCGACAAGAACGACGAACTGCGCGGTAGCTTCTATCTGGATCTTTATGCCCGCGCCCACAAGCGTGGCGGCGCCTGGATGGATGTTTGTTTAGACAGACGCATGCTGGATGGCGGCGAAGTGCAAAACCCAGTGGCTTACCTGACTTGTAACTTCAATGGTCCGGTGGGGGATAAACCAGCGCTCTTTACCCATGACGAAGTCGTCACCTTATTCCATGAGTTCGGCCATGGTATTCACCATATGCTGACCAAAGTGGCAGCCAGCGGCGTTGCCGGAATCAACGGTGTGCCCTGGGATGCGGTAGAGCTGCCCAGCCAGTTTCTGGAAAACTGGTGCTGGGAAGAACAAGCCCTGAGCTTTATCTCCGGTCACTATCAAAGCGGCGAGCCATTGCCCAAGGAATTGCTGGATAAAATGCTGGCAGCCCGTAACTTCCAGTCTGCCATGCAGATGGTCAGGCAGTTGGAGTTCAGCCTGTTTGACTTCCATTTACACCAAGATTATCAGCCGGGACAAAGTGGTCAGGTGCAACAGGTACTGGACCGAGTGCGTCAGCAGGTGTCTGTGGTGATCCCGCCCAGTTTTAATCGCTTCCAGCACAGTTTCGGCCATATTTTTGCCGGTGGCTATGCGGCAGGCTACTACAGCTACAAGTGGGCAGAAGTACTGTCAGCCGATGCCTTCTCGCGTTTTGAAGAGGAAGGTATTTTTAACCCACGCACCGGCGAAGACTTCCTCACTCATATTCTGGAAATGGGTGGTAGCAAAGAGCCGATGGAACTGTTCGTGGCGTTTCGTGGCCGTGAGCCACAAGTAGATGCCTTGCTACGCCACAGCGGTATTGGTGACTAATCAGTTAAACCTGGTTGGCAGCTTGCTGGTTATCCGGCCTAGCTGCCAACTGTATACAGCTTATTAGTTCAACGCCTGTTCCTATTACTAGAGGCCCATATGGAATTTCAAGGTGAAACTTTCGCGGCACTGTATCAGCGCGCCTGCGAGCGAAAAGGCGGAGAGCAAGCCCTTGAGGCTATGTTGGGCAAGCCTAAGTCCGCTGATGAACTTAGAACAGTCGGTGATGATCGCTTCTTAGCTGAATTCAGCAAAAAGATCTTTCAATCCGGCTTTGTCTGGCGCGTGGTGGAGCAAAAATGGCCGGCCTTTGAGGAGTGCTTCTTCGGCTTTGATATCGACAAAGTTCTGCTGATGCCTGATGAAATGCTGGAGCGTAAAGCCGCCAATCCCGAGATCATCCGTAACTTCAACAAAGTGAAAACCATTCGCGACAACGCCCTGATGATAGATGCCGTGCGTAAGCAGCATGGCAGTTTTGGTAACTTTGTCGCCGACTGGCCGGGGGAAGATATTATCGGCCTGTGGGAATATCTGAAAAAACACGGCGCGCGTTTGGGCGGTAATACCGGCCCATATGCCCTGCGTTTTATAGGTAAAGACACCTTCCTGCTCAGCCAGGATGTAGAAAGCTACCTGCGTGCACACAAGCTTATCGACGGCGGTCTCACCAGTAAACGTAACCTGGCGATTATTCAGAACTACTTTAATCAGTTAGCAAAGCAAAGCGGCCGTTCGCTGCAGGAGCTTAGCCGGATTATTGCTTTTGGTGTGGGGGATAACAATCTGATAAGTTGAGACTAAATTGCCATTCTCTTCGTTTCTGAGTAACTTAGAAAAATAAGGAGATACTATGAAAGCAATTTACTTAATCATTTTGTTAGTCTTCACAGCATCCTGTGCAAACAAACAATCTGGCACTACACCTCCCCCAAACAGCAATCTAATCACTACAAACATTGTATTACAGCCAATTAAGATCACTGAAGCCGATTCATTAGAAAAGGTTAAAAAAGAATGCACTGTAATTGACACGCTGAATCACTCTCTGAAATCAAACTCAGAAGATTATAACTTGAATTTCATCATCAGTGATGATGTAAGCAATCCGCTTAACAAGGAATGGACCGTTGATATCAAAATAACTGAACTGGTCTCGCATCAATGGAAATTTATGTCTGTCCGACCTAGTTCTGTCGCGACTTTTGAAATTAGTTTGCACCGGCAAGGGGAAAGTTCTCGCAACGTAGTAAAAACTATTGGGTCGGGAGTTGCATTAGGGGCTTGTGATAGATTGGAAAAAATTGCAACTGCTGCTGGTATATTTACTAATAAGTGGATTTCCAAGCAAATCTAAAAATATTTGTATGAAGGGAGTTGGACTTGGCAGACGTCGATTTTCAAATTAAACGTCAGTTAATTTCCCTCATGAAAATCCTAATCAGTCGAAAAATAGGGCTTAAATACACTGCCAGACTGGTGTATTTAAGCCAGTCTATTATAGATAGAGATCAATAATTTCCGTACTCCAGAGTTCTTCTTTGGAGTCTTGACCTTCTAATTCCATCTTTTTAGCATGCAAAAAAGCCGTCGCTTCTTCCCCTCCGATATCACCAATAGACTTCAAAGCCATAGCGCGGTCTGTCCACGTTTTTGCAGACTTGGCTAAATCTTTCAGCAGTACAAGTGATGCCTGATCTTTGAGTATCCCTAGAGAGGAAATAGCTGCCATTCTGACGTACTCATCGTCAGACTTGGTTAGGTCTCGTAAATAAGTTGCGGCCTTAATATTGTTACTAAAACCCAGCTCATAAACATCCAGATAACTGAGTTCCTTATTTGCCTGATTAGACAGCCTAGCAATTAAGGCCGAAACTTCATTGTCCGACAGTTTAGCTGAATATAGGTTTGCACTTAATTTTGCAGAAAACTCTTTAATCAACAGTTCCAAAGGTTCGTTAAGTGTAGGATTGATAATTTCATCAAATGACCAAACTGGTACTTTTCCTCTTTTGATGAAAACCGCAACTCTCTCCTTTTGACCATTATTGACAATGTCAGCACTGAGCATAGTTAAGGTGATGAATGGAGTATAAGCATTGGTACGATGGTTCTTCATCACAAGCTTGTTAATATTCACATCTGCAATTTCAGACTCTGCAAGCTTAATATCTATGCCTCTTGCTTGAATTTCTCTGATGGTGTGGTCTTTCACAAACTGGATGGAATCAAATTGTTTTCCATCAAGAACAAGATCAGCTTTGAGTACACCTGTTGAAAAAGAGGAAGCCGACTCACGCTTATCCGAAAATGACAGTTCTAAAGATGACTTAGCATTGAATACTTGATAAGGCATATTAGATTGGCTCGGACTTTTCACTACATAGCTGGATGGTGCACATCCAACGGACAACAGTACAAAAGCGGAAATCGACAGTATCTTATTTATTTTTATCATTATACTTCCCTGATGGTTTCAATTGGAAAAGAGACTATAACTTAACTATGTCACCTTTCAACGCGACACCTGCGACAAAAGTACCAGCTCCGCATTCAAACTGTTCGGAACTGGCGTATTCCTGATGCTTGTAGTTAGACTTAATGTTAACCACGGCATTCATACCTTCCTTCCTGGCTCTTTCCTGCAGCACTTTTAATGCTGACAACAAGACCCATTCACAGGCTTCTTTATCCGACTTGTTAAAGGCATTGGTTTTGCGACTGGTGGTCACTTCGCCCCAGGTTTCCTTAATGGCGTTGTGTTGCTGACCAGCAAAATACACAGGAACATCCAGCAACACCTCCTTGGCTTTACTTGAAGACAAGAAAGGTTCCAGGTCAAATCTGACTCTGTCATCTCTGGCTTGCGCGGCAAAAGAGCTGGTCAGAGCCGCTACAGCGGCGATATAGGCAATCGTTTTCATGATTATCTTCCTCTTTGATTTGTCCATAACACCTTGGCCAGGGCGATACCGGCATTAACCTGGTGTTGTTCTTCCAATAATGGGCTGGCGATATTCTCACTGTGGGTGAGGTCAGAGTATTTAATATAAGCCCCCAACCACCAGTCTTTATGTCGCCAGGTTAATCCCAGGGAGACACCAGTGCCCAGCAGTCCTGACTTTGCTTGAAAAGCAGGTCGATCGGCCAGGTTATATTGGGGGGCTACGTCGTAGTAGTAACCTTGGTGTCGTCTGTCGGCGTAACTGACAATTCCCTGCGCAGTCAGCGCAAGCCGGCCAGGTAATACCTCAGTCTGTAGTTGTTTTTCCCAGGTCAGGGCCATATCCCCCACCCAGCCAACATTCTGCAGTTTCCAATCTGAAATCGCCATAGCCTTATGCAAACGCCAGCTTAACTGCCATTCGGGATGAAACTGATATTCCAGCTGTGGCCCGGCTCTGCCAACCCAGCCAAGCTCAGGCATTCCTTGGCGCCGTTCAGCCTTTTTCACCGGCAGGGCTCCTGAAGCCGTCAAGGACAATCGCCAATCCGCACTTTGCAGCAAGGTGCCGGTGACAGCTTCCTTATCCAGGGTTAGACGCTTATCACGGTAATAGATATAGGGGAAAGGCAGCACAAACTTATAGTCTTCGGAGGAGCCAGCATATTTCGGCAATTGCCCGGCCACAGCACCAACACCTAGTTCCAGCACATAGTCAGACTCAGTGCTGTTTGCCGCAACTGCCATAAACATTAAGCAAGCAGTCAACAGCCTACCCATCAGTTGGCCCAGCGACGGAAAATCAGCGAAGTATTAATACCACCAAAGGCAAAGTTGTTAGACATCACCCATTCCACATCTATATTGCGTCCACCCTGGCGAATATAATCCAGCTCGGCGCAACGCGGGTCGATGTTGTCCAGATTAATGGTGGGAGCAAACCAACCTTTATTCATCATCTGGATACTGGCCCAGGCTTCAATACCGCCACAGGCACCCAGGGTATGGCCCAAATAGCTTTTCAGTGAACTGATAGGCACAGCGCGTCCCAGCGCCTGAAGGGTGGCCACAGATTCGGCAATATCCCCGGCTTCGGTGGCGGTGCCATGGCCGTTCACATAGCCAATTTGAGCTCCATCAATACCGGCGTCGTCCAAAGCCAGTTGCATCGCCCGGCACATGGTCTCGCTGGTTGGCTGAGTAACATGCAAACCATCTGAGTTGGTGCCAAAACCCACCAGTTCCGCATAAATGCTCGCGCCTCTGGCTTTGGCATGCTCTAACTCTTCCAGAATCAGGGTGCCGGCCCCTTCACCAATGACCAGGCCGTCACGTTGAGCGTCATAAGGACGGGGGGTTAGTTCCGGGCTGTCATTACGGGTACTGGTGGCATACAAAGTATCAAACACCGCCGCCTCACTGACACAGAGTTCTTCAGCACCGCCAGCGATCATAACTTTCTGCTTACCGTATTTAATCGCCTCAAACGCATAACCTATGCCTTGGGAGGCTGAGGTACAGGCAGAGCTGGTGGTAATCACCCGGCCCTTGGCGGCATAGTAAACTGCCAGATTTACCGCCGTGGTATGTGCCATCATTTGAAGGTAACTGGTGGCCGTCACACCGCTCATATCGCCACAAGACAGCAGGTTACCAAAAGCCGGAATAGCTGAGGTAGAGCCAGTGGACGAGCCATAGGCAATGCCAGTGCTACCGTCACTTAGCACCGCATCGCCGAGCAAACCTGCTTGTTGCAAGGCTTGTTCGGTGGCGGCGGTGGCCATAAGTGATACGCGCCCCATGGCGCGAATTTTCTTACGCTGAAAATGTGCCGGGCGGGAAAACTCAACGGGTGCCGCCAGCTTAGTGGCCAGCTCGCCCACCCTCTGCCAGTCGGGCATCAGCTTCACGGCATTACGTTCCAGGCGCAGTGCCTGTTCAAAACCTTGCCAGTCATTACCCAGTGCCGTAATGGCCGACATACCAGTGACAACCACACGCTTCATCAGCTTAATCCACCATCTACGGCAAACACCTGGCGGGTGATATAGCCGGCATCATCACTAAACAAAAAATTCACCATGGCTGCTACTTCGTCCACCTTGCCCATGCGGCGCAAGGGAATATGCTGCATCAACTGCTCCTGAGGTAAATCTGCAACCATTTCGGTTTCGATAAGTCCAGGCGCCACAGCGTTACAGGTAATCTTGCGTTTGGCTAGCTCCAGCGCCAGCGACTTAGTGGCACCAATTAACCCCGCCTTGGATGCACTGTAATTTACCTGACCACGGTTACCCAACAGCCCAGACACCGAAGTAACTGTCACAATGCGGCCACCTTGTCTGGCCTGTACCATAGGCATAATCAGGGGGTGCAGCACATTATAAAAACCGTCCAGGTTGGTACGCAGCACCAGATCCCAGTCATCGCCAGACATGGCCGGAAAGGCATTGTCGCGGGTAATGCCGGCATTACAGACCACACCATAGAAAGCCCCTTGTTCGGCCACTTCCGCTTCTAACACGCTGGCGGTCTGCTGCCGGTCACAGGCATCAAATTGCAGCAATCTGGGCGCGGGAGCAAAGGCCGCAATCTCGCTTTGTACGCTTTGCACCTTTGACAGACTGCCCCGGTAATGTAAGCACACCTCAAACCCGGCCTTGGCTAGCCTGATAGCAATAGCACCACCCAGACCACCGCTGGCACCGGTGACCAGTACTCGTTTATTCATTTGTTTTTCCACTGGCTTCTCTCACATACTGACTGGCATTCTCAGGCTGAAATACATTAATTTTGGCCTGGGCCAATACCATCCCTGCGGCTTCAATGCGGCAATCAAATACCCCCAAACCGGATGCCTCCCTGTGTAACTGCTCAACACTGACCAACAGCTCGGTGCCATTGGCAAAATGGCTATGCAGACACTCGTACTTACGGCTGCCCAATAAAAAACCCACGCTGATGGGTTCACCCGCATCCCTGGCCTGCGCACCGGCAAATGCCGCGATAGTCTGCGCCATATACTCCATTCCCACATGGGCAGGTACGCCATTTAGTGCTGAGTCGAAAAAATTAACCTGAGGGTGAATACAGACCCTGCACTTAGCATGCTGCTCATCATACGCGACCATGGCATCTATCAATACCATAGGGGGTCTGTGAGGAATAAGATCTTCTATCTGATACATCGGCTCACTCTCTTGCCAACAACAGTGCAACGTTACTGCCGCCGAAGGCAAACGAATTGGATAAACAATAGTTAAGCGATTCAACCTGTATGATGCTTTGCAGCAGATTGATGGGCGCCAGTGTCGGGTCGCTTAGCCCGTTATGCTGGTTGGCCGGCAACCAGGCTTCAGCTTGGTTCATTAGCAGCCAACAGATACCCGCTTCAATTGCCCCCGCCGCACCCAAGGTATGACCGGTAAGCGCCTTGGTTGAACTGCAAGGCACTTGTGAGCAAAGCCGATTAACCGCCTTTGATTCCATCTCATCATTAAGCGGTGTACCTGTGCCATGCAGATTCAAATAGCCCAATGAGGATGCCACTATCCCGGCCATATCCAACGCTTTGTGCATAGCCTGATAGGCACCTGTGCCTTCTGGGTGCGGGGCAGAGATATGGTAAGCGTCGGCACTTTCGCCAAAACCGGCCAGACGAATCCCGTTGTTGCCTTTTTGCATCACAAACAAGGCAGCCCCCTCACCGATATTGATACCGTCCCGTGCTTTGCCGAACGGCTGACACACTCCCGCGGATACCGATTCCAGCGCGGCAAAACCATTTAGCGTTAGCTTACATAAGCTGTCTACGCCGCCGGTAATCACCACATCTGCCATATCAGCGTCGAGCAGCAGCCGGGCACTAATCAAGGCTTTAGCTGACGATGAGCAAGCAGTGGAAATACAATACGCAGGGCCGGTGGCCCCACTCAGGCTGGCGATAAAGCTTGCCGGTGCATGCATTTCCTGGGTGGTATAGTGGTAAGTAGCGGGTAAACGCCCTTCTGCATCCAGTTGCGCCAGCGCCTGCTCACCTTCGGCAATACCAGAGGTGCTGGTACCCAAAATAACCGCCAATCGATGCGGCGCACAGTTCAGCTTTTTAATCACTTCGGCAATTTGCTGATATGCCGCGAAAGCTAGTTGGTTATTGCGGCTTTGATACTCTACAGGGAAGTCTGTCATATCGGGCAAGGGGGAATTTACCGCCCCTACCATCACCTGGCGTTGCGGCAAAAGATCCTGGCGTGCAGACAGAAACTGACCTCCCCTGAGGCAGTTACTCAGCACGTCCTGACCGTTATTGCCCAGCGCACAGACTATGCCCAGGCTGACTAAACTACTCATGCAGTTGCCATTGCTCCAAAAGCCGAATCTCTATTTGATACTTGTCGCGTAAATGTACGAAGCGGCGAATATTGCCTTCACTGGTTAATCGAAACAAGCTTTCGTCCGCTAGCTTTACCACCCGCTCTGCACCAGCCTGCTCAAGCCGGGCTTCACCCAGCAAGCCCTTACTCACCAATGACACTGGCCAGGCGGACAGCTGGTAATAAGCCAGGATTTTGCCAATATCAAAGCCCGGCATAGGCAGATTTTGCTGGATTTGGTACCCCTGCTGCGCATGCCAACTCAAATCAAACAAACTCACGCCACTTGGCGCCAGGCCGCTCATTTGCAGACTATGGCCATCATACTCGGTTTGTAGCAGCAGGCTGTGTGAACCTTCGGCCGAAGTGACCTGCAACTGCTCCAGTCGTCCTTCACCAATCAGATTATCGGGCGGCGGTTGCAGGACATAGTTGGTATTGTCGGTTAACACCACATGCCGGGTCACTTGTCCCGCACAAGCGCATAAAGCCAATACCAGAAGGATTATTAGGCTGCGCATATCTGGGCCAGGGTATTGAGACGCCGCTTGGCGTCAGATACAAAAGGATTTTTGCCATCCCAGGCGTAGCCAGCTAGCACCGAACAAACCATGCGCTTAATCCCAGGATCGGGGGCTGGGTAAAAAATGATGTCCTGCAATCGGGTGTCATACCACCCCCCAACAAATTCCTTAAAGCAACCGATACCACTTCGCAGCGGGTCGCTGAATTCGGTTTGCCAGTCCACCGGCTGTCCTGCCAGCTGTTTTACCACCAAGGGCACGGCCAAATTGGCGGATTGCAATGCAATGGTCACGCCCGAGGAAAACACCGGGTCAAGGAACTCGCCAGCATTGCCAAGCAAGGCATAGCCGTCACCAAACAGCTGTCTGACATTGGCGGAATAACCCATAATAGTGCGCAACGGCTGCACCACTTCGGCATCAATCAACAATTGGTGCAGCTCAGGCGTTTGCTTGATGAAATGCCACAGCATCGCCTCATCGTCCAAGTCTCCGGCCTGCTGATAATGTTGCTCAAGACCCACTACTCCTAAACTACTGGTGCCATCAGAAAAGGGGATCAACCAAAACCAGATATCCTGCTTTTGCGAATGCACGGTAATCAGAATCTTATTGCGATCAAAATGCGCTGGGGCATGATCGCGCACATGAGTAAAGACCGCCTTACGCACCGGAAAGTCCGACGGACTTTCAAGGTCAAGTAATCTTGGCAATACCCGGCCGAAACCGCTGGCATCCAAAACAAAACGGCAGCTCAGCTGATACTGTTGTTGCTCGTTTAAATCATCTACCGTCAGGGTCATTGCCCCGGCTTGGCCACATACGTCCAGCAACTGGTGCCGATATCGAATCTGGGCACCTTTGTTGGCAGCACCATCAGCCAGCAACTTGTCAAACTCAGCACGTTTTACCTGAAAGGTGGTGCCCGGACCTTCGGAATATTTGTCACTGAAATCGAACACTGTGTATTGGCCGTCTTTCAAAAAGGCCGCGCCGTTTTTTAACTGAAAACCATGCTGATTAACTGCCTCTACCAATCCGGCCTTATCCAAAAAGGCCATGCTTTGTGGCAATAAGCTCTCACCTATGGAGAAACGCGGAAACTGTTCTTTTTCCAGCACAATGACCGACAGCCCCTGGTCTACCAACATTGCCGCTGCACAAGCGCCGGCTGGCCCCGCTCCAATTACCACGACATCACAAAGGTTCATTTATATTCCTTATCCAGGCTGCTGGTAACAGCCGACAAACCAGCCAGCCCAGGCTGAGCCCGACCAGCAACGTAAAACCAAATTGATAGATGGCCGGTGTCTGACTGAACACCATCATGCCAAATGCCAGCATGGAGGTTAGTGACGACATCAACAGCGCTTGCCTGACGTGACCGCTGTCCCCATGCTCAGTAATAAATACCAGGTAATCCACCAGCAAGGCGACTATCAGGACGCAGGCCAGTAAATTAAACAAGCTGGCATAGCCTAACCACCACTGCCCAATAATAAGCGCATTGCCGGTCACCAATGCACAGATGCCAACCATTAGTGCACCTCTTTTGACGCCATAACGCCAGGACAGCAATAGCCCCATACACAGCAAGGCCGCCAGCAAAAATTCCATCAGATACAGGCGTAACTGCTTAAGTGACGCGCTAATCAGTGCGGGTTCATCATGCAATTGCAGCGGGAAATCCAGTCTCTGATTGACCGCCTCAAGTTGCTGCTTATCCAATGACCCGGCAAAGCGCAGTACCCCTGTCCAATGATGGCCGTTATGCAACACCGGGGGGTAAGCGCGGCGCAGCGCTTCGGGTAACAAGGCCAGGGTCAGCACAGCATCCGGGGCATCCAGTAATTGCTGCAATGCGCCTTCCTGCCAGTATGAAGAGATATCATCAAGCTGCCCCTGCACCAGGCCTTCACGCAGCCAACTGGCATTTTGACTTTGTTGGGCCATGGAAGGCAGCCATTGGTCCAGCCCACTCAGTGCCTGAGGATCCAACCCCACCGCACTGAAGGCATGACGGATGGCGGCAAAACGTTGCAACAACTGCTCCTCATTGTCAGCTTCAACACTGAGTAATCGCGGGTATTGCGTATAACCACTCAGACTCGCAACCTGCTGCTCGTTTTGCAAAAGCCAAGCTGGTGAACTGTTAAATAAACGCACATCATCAGCAAAACGCAGTTGCCAAGCTCCGCTTATCGCGGCCAGTAGCATCAGCGCCAGCAATGACCGACAGGCAAGTGCTGAGCCGGGTTTGCTCTTTGCGGCTTGAGGTGGGAAGTGAAGAGGTAGCCAGGCCAGCAGCAACAAGGCCGTAAGCAGAGCAAACGCCAACCCGGCCGCCACAAAGACGCCAACTTGTTTAAGCAAGTCGATGGGCAATAGTGTCAGCAGTAAATAGCTAATGGCCGTGGTTACGGCACTGGTTAACAATGCCGGGGTAAGGTGCTTGACCAGGGCGCGTCCCCGCTCCCCGGTGTAGCGGGCCAAGCACAACAAATGATAGGCATAGTCCACCGCGATCCCTATCAGGCTTACGGCAAACACCAGGGCTAAAAGCTGAACCTGCTGAAAAACCAGCAACAGCGCTGCAAACCCTGCCAGCAGCGAGCTGCCAATCAAAACAGTTGTGAGCAACAACGGCTTGATGCGACGAAACATCAGCAGCGTTAGCAGCACTACACCCAGCAATGACATGCCACCGAATAGCTGCATTTCAAAACTGGCGCGACTGCTTGCCACAGCAGTATGAAACAGCATGCCACTGCGCAGCACCTGGGTATCAGCAGGCAAGCTAGTTAGCAACACGTCTAGTTGCTCCACTAACCACGGAGCTTGTTTTACGTTTAGTGCCTGCTCGTCCAGTTGCAGAAACAGGCCGTAATATCGCTGCTCACCTTGCAGGTACCAGTATTCACCGTCCTGGCGCCACTTTCCCTGCACCCGGGGAAACCAGTCGACTAGATTCAATAAAGGGGCAGAGCCAATAGTCAGTCCCACCAGAGGGTTACCTGGCTGACTTAACACAGTGAAATAACGCTCGACTATGTAATCGTAGTTATCATTAAGCCGGGCATGCTCTGCCTCAGCGGAAAGTAACGACAAAGGAAAGCGGCCAAAAACATTCACCAAGGTGGCGATATCCAACCCTTTGGATGGGTCCGTTGCACTGCCGCTAACCCCTTCCAACCCGGCGATTTTGTCCCGGAGTATGGGTAACGCCCTGGTCAGGGTCTGACTGTCGCTGTGACTGAGCAATAACAGTGCCTGTTGCTGATACTGACCGGCCACCTGCTGCATCAGGGGATCAACACTGCCAGATGGCAGCAACTGTCTGAGATCAGCGCGAAACTCAGTGCGTGGCAGTGTCAGGCTCAGGCTTACCAGCATCAGCAGTAAAACCACTCCCCAGCACATTGGCCAGCGCCAATTGTTCACTGCAAGGGCTCCGGCTCAGATTCAGGCATAGGTGCCAAGACGATACGGGCCTGGGTGCCGTTGGTTTCAAATAATCGAATCTGCTGCTGGGTGTCAGACAAGCGGCAAAGTTCAAACTGGCTGAACAAATCGCGCAAAAACGGCTGTTTGGGTGTCATAGTGACGCACTCTTGCTGCCAGGTCAGATCAAACACCTCTTGCCAGCTCTGTACATCACCGCTAAACAAAATCAGTAGCACCTGCGAAACCTGGCCATCACTGGTCAGCACCTGCGGGTTTCCTTGCGCATCCTCTTCCGCCACCCCTTGTTCGTCGATCAGCAGCTTATTATTCAGTGGCGCTTGGGTATGCCAAATCAGCTGTTTTCTGTCAGGATCGTAAGCAAACAACCCACGTGAAACAAAAGGACGTTTAAGCTGGGGCAACTGTTTTTCCTGCACAAAGGTGCCTTGCTGCAACGCTCCCAGCCATGTCGGTGCATCCTGAGGTTCGGCATTTAGTGAAAACGCAGCCAGCATCAGCAGTATTATGGATTTCATAAGGCCGCCAACTTATCCAACAGCACTTGTGGGCTGGCAAACTGCATCTCGCCGCTTTGCTTACATACCGCGACTTGAATAGTCGATGCTTTGGTCAGCTTCTTACCTGTAGCTTCATCACGAATCAGATAGGCAATCTTCAATCTGTTCTCATACTCAAGCAGATTTGCCTCAATGCGTATCTTATCTGTCATGCGGGCGGAACCCACGTACTTAATGTGCATGTCAACAATGGGCCAGACATAACCCGATGCTTCCATATCCGGATAGTCATAATTGAACTTACGTAACAGTTCACATCTGGCCAGTTCCAGATACTTTACGTAGTGCCCATGCCACACCACGTGCATGGCATCTACGTCGAAAAAGGGTACCTCGACCACCAGACTGGCACTTGGAAGACTATGCATACAATGTCCATGTTTGTTGCTGAATTTGAGTTATCAGGTCGCGAAGTTCATGCTCCAGCGGCCTGTCCTCAGTCAGTAGTGGGAACTGTGCGCCTATGGCATCGGCAAATTGGCGCACCGAGCTGGTTAGGGTCGTGTCGTCTAATTGCCCTTGAGCCTGACGTAACTTAAGCCCCTGCCAACTGGCCAGTAACACCGCAGCAGCCACTTGCTCGGTAAGCTGCAACACACGTAAACAGTCTCTGGCAGCAATAGTCCCCATACTAACCTTATCCTGATTGTGGCATTCAGTTGAACGTGAAAACACACTGGCTGGCATGGTTTGCTTTAAGGCCTCGGCGGTCCAGGCCGACACGCCAATCTGCACCGCTTTAAAGCCATGGTTAATGCTGGCCCGCTCGCCACTTGCCCCTGACAGGTTAGCTGGCAAGCCGTTGTTAAACTTAGTGTCCATCAACAAGGCCATTTGCCTGTCCATTAAATCGGCCAGGTTAGCCACACAGTTTTTCAGGGTATCCATGGCCAGGGCAATGTGGCCACCGTAGAAATGCCCGCCATGCAGCACATGCTCGCCTATCCCATCTATGATGGGATTGTCATTGGCGCTGTTCAGTTCATTTTCAATCAGGCCGCGAAGCCAGGGCAAGGTATCTTCCAACACGCCGATCACATGGGGCGCACAGCGGATGGAGTATCTGTCCTGCAAGCGCTTGGAATTGCGCGGATGCTCATGGTGATTGAGATCTTCACGAATACGCTGTGCTACCCGGTTCTGCCCCTGATGAGGCTTTACGCTAAACAAGATATCGTCGAAATGGTGGCTATTGCCTTTCAAAGCCAGACAACAGATGGCCGTAATACGGCTGCTCAGTTCGCTTAGGTAACTGGCGCGCTGAAAAGCAAGGCAGGCCAGGCCGGTCATCACCGCTGTGCCGTTCATAATGGCCAGGCCTTCTTTGGGGCGTAAGGTCAGCTTATTTAGGCCCGCCGCCTTGAGCGCTTGTTCGGCGTCTTGCAGCTCACCTTGCCACATTACCTTGCGCTCACCACAGAGCGTAGCCGCCAGATAAGACAGGGGGGTCAGGTCGCCACTGGCTCCCACCGAGCCTTCCTGTGGGATCTGTGGCACGATATCCAAATTAATAAAGGCGCTCAGTTGCCTAAGCAAAGCCCAGCTCACGCCCGAATAGCCCTGGGTTAACGAACAAAGGCGTGCCGCCATAATGGCGCGTCCTTGCTGCACAGAGAAATACTCCCCCAACCCACAACCGTGAAAACGGGTTAAATGCAGCGGCAACTCCGCGGCCAGATGAGAAGGAATACCGACAGTACAGGAGTCACCGTAACCTGTGGTTACCCCATAAATTTCGCCGTCTTCGCGAAGCAATTTATCCAAAAAGGCCACGCCGGCATCAATACGCTGGCAAAACCCGGCATCCTCACTTAATTCGACACCGGCGCCAGCGGCAATAGCGACCACCTGTTCAATACTGATACGCTCTGCACCGAACACCACTTGTGCTGCTTGTTTACTCATTTGCCGGATTGCCCCTTGTCCTGTGGCGATAACTGCCAGAAATCAAAAAAATTAAACCATTGCATGGGATATAGCTTCGCTACCTCGGCCAGACGCTGTGCGTAACGACCACACCAGAATACCAGTTGCTGCTGACGTTCTTTTCGCACCAGCGCCAACTTAGGTTCGGCAAAGTCTTCAAAAATGATTCTAAAACCTTCGCCATCACGCATACAGAAAAGCTGCAGCACTGGGCATTCCAGTAAACTGGCGAGTATCACTGGCCCCTGAGAGAACGCCGCAGGTTCGCCCAGAAAAGGCACATTACAGGTACGACCGGGATTATCGACTGGGGTGCGATCCCCCATAATCACTACGAACTCACCTTGCTCCACTCGCTCTTTGAGCATGATAGCGATGTCCGGCCCCAGTTGGGTGACCTGAATCAAGTTAAGCTCTACATCCTGATTCAGCGACTTTAGCAATTGGTTGAAAAACGGTGCGTGTGCAGTAAAGACTAAGACGTTAATGCGCACCGGATACTGGCTTTGCCCTAATGCACGACACACTTCCAGGTTGCCCAGATGCGAGCCGATAAACACGGCCCCTTGTTTTTGCGCCAGTAATCGTTCGAAACGGTCATAGCCTTCATAGCTGACCTGTTCGATACGGATGTTTCCCATCCATACGTCAATCTTATCCAGAATGGCCTGAGCAAAACTCAGAAAGTGCTTAAAACTCGCCCAGTTGCCGGGGTAGCTTGTTAACGCCGGGCTACCTTGCTGATACACCCGCCGCAGGAAGGCTTTGGAAGCCCGCCGAGCCTGACCGCCGGTGATAAAAAAATACAAAATAACCGGATAAACCACCAGGCTTAACACGCCGCGTCCAGCCAATCGGTACAGCCACAAACAGAATGCCAGCCCCCAGGCGCTGCCTCGTTCCTTGTGTTGATACCAGGGAGTGCGGGTCATAACGAGTACTTCCTGGCCAGTAACACCGGCAGTCGCACCAACATGCCGAAAAACAGCCGGGTGTGCAGCCAGGAAATCCGCACATTGTCTTTAAACGGCTGGAAATGCGACAACCCATCTTGAGGGTAATGCACAGGCGTGACAACAAAGTAGCTGGGTGTACCTAGCCAATAAAGCCGTACCAGAATCTCAATATCGAAATCCATACGTTTACCCAGGCGCTGTTTTCCCATCAGGCTTTGGCAAGCAGTCAGTGGATAAACCCGTAAGCCACACATGGCATCCTCAATAGCAAAAGACAGGGTTTCCACCCACACCCAAAAATGCGTGATGTAACGACCGTACTTACGCCCTTTGGGAATGCTGTCGTCATACTCGGGTTTGCCGCTTATAACCGCATTTGGATACTGTCTGGCTTTAGCCAGCAGTTCAGGGATGCTGGCCAGGTCGTGCTGGCCATCCGCGTCAACTTGCAGGGCATGGGTATAGCCCTGTCTAATCGCTTCTTGCATACCGGACATCACCGCGCCGCCTTTGCCCTGATTGTGCTCATGGCGCACCAGCGTAATGCGACTGTCCTGCGCCAACGCCCGCATGGCGGCTGACGCTTCTGGTCCACTGGCGTCATCCACCAGTATCACGGGCAGATGCAGGGCAAACAGCCGTTCGGTAATAGTCCCCAGCTTGGTATGGTGGTTATAGGAAGGGATCAGGGCACAGAGTTTCAAGCCGACACCTTAAACAAAATCCGCCCTGAAGCATGTTGCCCCTGGCTGGATTGATAGCTGAACAGACACTTGTCTGTGCTCTTACGTTGCAAGGCCAACTCAACCTGCATATTGGGCAACAGCAGCTGTTGGAACTTGAGTACTTCCAATTGCGCTACTGGCCAGTTTTGGGGGATGTGCAGATACTGGCGGGAAAATGCCACCGCCCAATCCACTTGCACTACGCCAGGCAACACCGGCATATCGGGAAAATGCCCTTGAAAATAATAGAGCTCAGGTTGCAGTCTTAACTGCAGGATGCAGCTGGAGTCACTACATTGTTGGCTGAGAATCTCGGGTAATATCGTCATTCAAATAGTTCCATCAGCGCCTGCTGGGTTATTTTTCCCTGGTTATTCATCGGCATCGTCGACACAAACCGCCACTTACGTGGGATCAACACCGCCTCATAATAACCCGCCAGATACGCTTTAAACGTGGCAATAAGTGCCAGGCGGTCATGCACTCCGGCTACTTGTACCACTGCTGCCAATTGCTCACGCACCCCCGGTAACAACAGGGTTTTCACTTGTTGGCACAAGGGGTGGCATAGCAAAGTCTTTTCCAATTCATCCAAGCTAAGGCGCTTTTCCTCCAGTTTGACTATCCGGTCCAATCGGCCAAGCAGGGCAAAACACTGATGGCTGGTTAGCCGCACTTTGTCATCCGTTGCCGTCCACTGCAAGGGATCTACCCAAGGGGATTTAAGCATCAGGCGACTATCCTCATCGATGGCAATCTCGATACCTGGCAGCGGCTGCCAGTCTGTCTGCGGAAACTGACGCCAGGCAATGCCCCCGGTTTCAGTGCTACCGTATACCTCAATAGGCGGGCGCTGCTGATTGGCATAGACATGGCTTGCCACCTCAGGCCCTAAAGGTCCGCCCGAACTGATTGTTAGAGCGGGCTGCGCACCTTTGATACACCACTGCTCACTTAACACTACCCGGTTTAAATAGGCAGGGCTGGAGACAAATAGCAGGGCTGGCTCTTCTTCCAGCAATTGCTCAAGCTGCTCTGGAAACTGAATCAAAGGGGCATGTACAGGCAAACGACAGCGAAGAGGTAGCAGCAACTTAAACAGTAAGCCATAAATATGCAGATGGCTGACACTGGCGGCCACCTTTGCAAAGCTTGTCACCGGCCACAGATCCGCTTGTGCTTCTACCTCCTGCCAAAGCTGGCCAAAGGTCTTATTTATTTGTTTGGGCTCACCACTACTGCCAGAAGTAAAAAACGCTATGGTGCTGTGCATACCAACACAAAGCCCAGCTCTCACACTTGCTTGCGTAAAAGATGGCCCCTGCCAACAAGGAATATCGGTCAAAAGCTCGGGCAGAATGGCAATGTCAAACTGCCCAGTGAGTTCGCGCAAGCGCTGCGGCTGACCATTTGCGGTCAACACCAAACTTTTACCCGCGCCTAGCAGCGCCAGAAACAGTAGGCTGAATCGTTCAAAGTCGGGCTCATATAATAGCCAAGTTTGCTGGGGAGCGGACTCGAACTGGGCTGTCAGTGCCGAAATCTGCCCATGCCAGTGGGCAGATTGCTCCGCACTGGTCTGCAACAGGCCGCTAAGCTCTGCGAGGGGGAAATTCACACTACTGACCATGCGCCTGCTTTACCTTACGTCGCACCAGATACTCACCTGCACCGAGCATCCCCATCAAACAATAGGCCAGAAAGCCATTGTAGAAAGTCCATACAGATAAGGATGAAAACAGACTGGTATACAATGCCACACTGCCATTCAACAGGAAGAAAATACACCACAGCTTGGTAACCTTACGGGTATAGGTGATGGCATGAGCGGGAAGATCAGGTTCTTTCAGTCTGGCCAATCGCTCAACCACCGGCGGTGGAAAGTACAACGAGCTTGTGAACCACACCAACAAAGCCAGATTCACCAGTACAGGATAGAGCCGCATGCCTAAATCCGAATCAGACAGAATGCTCTGACCAAAGAGTAAACTCAGCGCGCAGATACCAGTCCACAACCAACCACCCTTGATATGCCGACGCAATCCCCACAAACGCCATATAGCAAGGGGAAGTAAACACAGCGCAACCCAAATGGCTGAGCTGAATTGCATACCGGCATACAAAATAAACGGGTACAGAAATAACAGCAGGGTCAGTACCCAATTCACGGGGCTTACTCAGTCATCAATTGATAAACAGCATCCACCACATCACCCACAGTGCGGACTTGTTTAAAGGCCTCTGCTTCAATTTTCTTACCGCTGAACTCGCGCAATTTAACCACCAGATCCACAGCATCAATACTGTCCATATCCAGCTCTTCGTACAAATTCGCGCCCAATGAAATCTGCTCTTCAGGCAACTCGAATTCGTTAACCAGAATGTCCTTGAGGTGTTCGAATATTTCTATTTTTGTCATTATTTTTGCTCTTAAATATTAGCCGGCTGCAGAGATAAAGGCTGCTAGATTGGAAACCGAAGCAAAGTGTCGCTTGGTGTCCTGAGCATTGGCGTCAATGCTGACGTTATACTTCTTCTTGATGGCCAAGCCTAATTCCAGGGCATCGATGGAATCCAGCCCCAGTCCTTCAACAAACAGCGGTTCATCACTGTCGATATCCTCTACGCTGATATCTTCCAGATCCAAACACTCAATAATCAAAGCCTTAAGCTCGGCCTTCAGTGCTTCTGTCATTTTTCAACTCCTGAATGAACAGATTTTCTATGTCTTTGGTCAGTTTCCTCACCGCGCCGGTAACATTGTCACTCAGGTAAGGGTGCACATTATACGTGCCCGCCACGCGCAGCATAAAATCAACACGACGCGCAGGCACTTTGTACCAGGGCAACCCCTTGGTCAGGAAGGGTGGTTCTACACGCAGAAACACCAACTGAAAGTCTTTTGCCGTGCGAATCGCAATGTTCGCCGCACCTCGCACAAAATGGCACGGCTGACCTGGATAAGTGCGGGTGCCTTCGGGGAAAATAATTAGGTTGTTACCCTGTGATAATGAACGTTCACAGTCAGCCAATAACTCATCCACGTTATCGTTGCTGATGTAGCCTGTAGCCTTAATCACGCCCCGCATAAAGGGATTGCGCAGTAAACTGCTTTTCACCACACAATCGGCGTTGGGTATGAGCGAAATCAGCACCACCACATCAATCAACGACGGATGGTTGGCGATAACCACCTTCCCACTCAATGCACGCAACTTTTGTGCTTCTTCTAAGGATACCCGGATTACCCCAACCCAGCACATGACGGTGACAAAAAAGCCAAAGGTTTGCCTGACAATGGCACGACAATTGGCGCGCTTACGGGCTTGGTCCGAGTAAAACAAATTACATAGCGGAAACCATATCAAAGCCAAAAACAGCCCGCCCAATCCAAACAAGCTAAAGCAAAAGGCCGTGGCAAAAAAACGCCAGATGCGATTGAGATTAGCCATGTCGCACACTCCAACTATGTCTCTGTCCTTCAATCTCACAATTTGCGCCATCGACTAACCATTGGCGCAAAAAAGCCAATGAAAGGGGCCATGCATCAGATACGCTGGCACCAGTCGCTGCAAAGTAATCTAGCGAATAATCGCCGTTGGCAGTTATCTCCAGGGCAATAGCATGAGGTATCTGAAGTTCGTCGGCTTGCCTGTCATAAGGCGCAGGAAGCGGCATGTCTGCATAGACATAAAGCATGCGAGTCTGTTGTTGAGACTGCATTCTGAGCAGCGATTCAAGCAGACCGATGAAGAAACTGTCGCGGCCGGCACTGATCAAGGTTGTGGGTTGCTGATTGCCGGAATAAATTCCAAATTGGCCGGAAACGGCATTATGTACGGAAAGTGCAAAGGCAGTTGGCGACAATGGCTGTGCAATGCCAACATCATGCAGCAACTCCAACGTCTTAGGCAGATCACCATGGCGGCTGCAAAATACTGATGGTAATTGGGTATAGTCCGGAATCTGCTCGGCTCGACTAAGTGCCATTTTTGCCAGCGCACTCAATCTGCGTCTGTGCATTTTGGGCACAAACTCAACTTGAGGAAATTCACTGGTTGCTGGTAACGAGCTTCCTTCTGCCCATTCTCTCAGTTCTTGCTCAGAAGTGACTCCAGCCACCCAAGCAGACCAGTTTGCTATACCAAAATGCATAAAATCAGCGTCGAGACACTAATCGTTGGTCAATTTCCATCTCGAGCAACTTCACCCACTTGTTATAGTTGCGATGAATTTTCTCGCCCTTGTGATCTAGATTGAAACTATCCAAGTATCTAATTGAATAACCGGTTTTATCATAATCAACATTCACGCTGGCGTAATGTTTACGTACATTAATTTCAAGAATGATATGACCTGAATATTTTTCTTTAACAGCCCATCGTTTAAATGCAGCGGCGTCAAGAATAGCCTCTTCCATTTTTTCTAAGCTAGCATTAACCTGCAATTGCTTCCCAGATACGTTGTAAATGTATTGCGATGTACCACAGCCACTTAATAACACGAGCATGCATGCCAAGGCATAAAATTTTATACGTTTCACGAAGCACCCCTTGTGTCGCTAATGGACTGTAAAAAAATTGACCGGTGATTATAACAAATTGAACATTAATGCTGCACCAAGAAAATTGGACACCAGCCCAAATTGCTCCCCAGTACATCTACTAAAATTCACCACCGGGCCGCTCAACTCCTGGTTTTTACACGAGTTGGAACAAAATCATCGGACTAAATTATCACCAACCAAAGTGCCTGAATTTTTATTTAGCAGACTGTTTATTAAGGCGCTATATTTCCCTGACACTCCTACACTATGGCCACAATTGCAGGTTGCTTACTCCCAAGAGCTTTGTGCCACGGGTTTATTTCTGGCGGGAAGGGCATGCGCTCGATTTAGCTTATCGCACAGCGGGGGCTGGATAGCACTCGCCGACCACCACCAAGAAAAGGTCGCAGTAGATGTTCAAGGCCACGATCGCAGTCCAGCTTCACTAGCGCGCCTACGCTCGGCTTTACCTACGCAGGACAATCTACTTAGTTTGACAGATCCCCACAGATTCTATGATCTTTGGACACTAAAAGAAGCTTTTGCCAAGCTAACTGGCAATTCCATCATGCGCACTTACTCTCAACCCCACATTAGCATTTGGCAGCGCTGCTACGCACAACATATTCAACTGCCAGGGGCGACCTTGGCATTGGCTTCTAGCAGACCTTTGTCCAACTCTGAAAAGCCCCAATTGTGGCAGCTGCAATTTTCTGGACGAAGAATCTCGTTGCAACGCGCCACAACATTTGCTGGTCAGTAGACCTAGGATTTCCCCTCCCAAAAAACTTATGGGGCCTCCCCCTCCAATTGTTTACGGCTCTGATTAGGCAAGACACAAATTACGCTCAGGATACGTTGCCGTGGTAAAGGATAACTTAAGGTAAGCAGTGCAAATGCCATGCGCTGCCATGGCGGAATCTGGTATTCTTAGCCCATTCGCGTACACTGACGCGGCAAATTGCCCAGCCCACAGGACAGAGCATGAACCAGCAATCCGATTCCAATCAAACGCATTTCGGCTATAAGACGGTCGACAAGGACAACAAGGCCTCAATGGTGGCGGGAGTATTCCACTCTGTTGCGGCTAAATATGATTTGATGAATGACCTGCTATCCATGGGTATTCATCGCATCTGGAAGCGCTTCACCATTGATTGCAGTGGCGTTCGCGCTGGTCACAGGGTGTTGGATTTAGCTGGTGGCACTGGCGATTTAGCGGCCAAGTTTTCCCGCTTGGTGGGAGAAAAAGGTCAGGTAGTGCTGGCCGATATCAACGATTCCATGCTCAAGGTTGGTCGCGATAAATTGCGTGACAAAGGCATAGTCGGCAATGTCGACTATGTGCAGGCTAACGCCGAATGCCTGCCTTTTCCAGACAATCATTTTGACCTGATTACCATAGCCTTTGGTCTGCGTAACGTAACCGACAAAGACAAAGCCCTGGCATCTATGTTCAGGGTGCTGAAGCCCGGCGGCCGTTTGCTGGTGCTGGAGTTTTCCAAACCAGAGATAGAGGCGTTGAGTAAGGCCTACGATCTGTATTCTTTCCATGTGTTGCCCAAAGTGGGCCAACTGGTAGTAGGGGATGCCGAAAGCTATAAGTACCTGGCAGAGTCCATTCGCATGCACCCCGATCAGGACACCCTGAAAGGTATGATGGAAGAGGTTGGCTTTGAACAAGTCACTTACCACAACCTGACCGGTGGCATTGTCGCCCTGCATCGGGGATTTAAATTCTGATGCCCATGCCGCAGTTACTGGCCGGGGCCTTGGAGCTCGCCCTGAATAAAGTACTGGCGCTGGATCCACGCAGCCAGCTGCGTTTGGCCGCACTTGATGGCAAACGCATGCGTATCAAGCTTCAGGAGCTACCCTGGCCACTGACCTTTGCATTTTCATCACGCATTGATGTGCTGATGGATGAAGAGCAACAGGTAGACTGCGAGATGGCGCTGTCACTGTCACTGTCACATATAAATGAAATGCAAGATCCCGCCAATATCAGCGCCCTTATTCAGGATAAAAAGCTCAGCCTCAACGGTGATATGCATACCGCGCAAAGCTTTTCCGCCCTGATGAAAGAGCTGGATATAGATTGGGAAGAGCATTTGTCCCGTTATACCGGCGATGTCTTTGCCCATGAGTCGGTGCGTCTGTTGAAAAACCTGCACCAGCGAGCCAAAGGTCATTTTCAGCAGTTGGGGCAGATCATCAAAGACGGTGCTTTGCAGGAAAAGCAGCTTGCAGCGCATCCACTTGCGGTTGAAGACTTCAGCCAGGCGGTAAACCAACTCAGGGCCGATACCGCCCGCTTTGAAGCAAGACTTAATCAGCTAGAACAAAAGGCAAAGAGATAGTGCGCCTGACTCGCCTGTACACGATTCAAAAAACCTTATTGCAACATGGTCTGGATGAGCTGATCCCAGCCAAATGGCTGCCCTGGTACGCCAGGTTAGCCCGCAGCAGTGCTTTTTGGCTGAAAAACCAATACCCGGACAAGAACCGCGGCGAGCGCATTCGTCTGGCGCTGCAGTCCCTTGGCCCGGTGTTTATCAAATTCGGCCAGATGCTCTCTACCAGGCGTGACCTGCTGCCACCTGATATCGCCAATGAACTCACACTGCTGCAGGATAAGGTCCCCCCTTTTGACAGTGAGCGCGCACAGGACACCATCCGCAAAGCGCTGGGCGTAAATAGCCTGGATGAACTGTTCGAGCAGTTCGATCCTAAACCGCTGGCATCTGCTTCTATTGCCCAGGTACATACCGCCCTGCTAAAGCCCGACGGACAACGAGTTGTCGTTAAGGTTATTCGCCCGGATATTGAGAATACCATTCACGCCGATATCGAGCTGATGCAAACCCTGGCGCTGGCGGTACAGAAGTGGCTGCCAGACGGTAAGCGCCTGCGACCAGTAGAAGTAGTCAAAGAATACGAGCGCACAATTCTCGATGAATTGGATCTGTTGTTAGAGGCCTCCAACGGCATTCAACTTAGACGTAATTTTGAAGACTCTGATTCACTCTATATCCCGCATATCTACAGCGATCATTGCCGCAAGAATGTAATGGTGATGGAACGTATTCAGGGTATCCCGGTTGCAGATGTGGATGCGCTGATGGCGCAGGGCACCAATATGCAAAAACTGGCCGAACGCGGTGTAGAAGTATTCTTTACCCAAGTGTTCCGCGACAGCTTTTTCCACGCCGATATGCACCCCGGCAATATTTTTGTCAGTACCGAGAATCCACAGAACCCTAAATACATTGGCATTGATTTCGGCATAGTCGGTACCTTAAATCGCGAGGATAAACGCTATCTGGCAGAGAACTTTGTGGCGTTTTTTAACCGCGACTATCGCAAGGTAGCGGAGCTGCATGTGGACTCGGGTTGGGTGCCAGCAGACACCAATATCGATGAATTTGAGGTGGCGGTACGCACGGTATGTGAGCCCATCTTTCAAAAACCCCTGGCGGAAATCAGCTTTGGCATAGTCTTGCTACAACTGTTTAATACCGCGCGACGCTTTAATATGCAGGTGCAACCACAGCTAGTGTTGTTGCAAAAAACCCTACTGTATATAGAAGGATTAGGCCGTCAGCTTTACCCGCAATTGGATCTGTGGAAGACCGCCAAGCCGTTTTTGGAGAACTGGATGAAAGAGCAGATAGGGCTGAAGGCCATGCTCAGTAAGGTCAAAGCCAATCTGCCGTACTGGTCAGAGAAAATGCCGGAAGTACCGGATCTGCTGTTTGATACACTAAAACAGGTACGACAGTTACCCCAACAACAACAGCAATGGTTGGAAACCCTGCAACAACAACAGCATAAACAGCACCGCAGTCGCCGCTACCAATTACTCGGTGCAACACTGGTAATTGTGGCCGTATTACTCCCCCTGTATCCCATCAGCCATGCCTATGCTGCAGGGGTTGGTATTGCCGGCGGGCTATGCTGGCTGCGATCCTGGCTGATTCGCTAATTTTATTTAATTTGCCAAAGTCTGTGGGGCATGAACTGGCCCACAGACTTAACTGGAATGGCCAAAATAGCCTTCGACTCTTAAGGCCAGACCATAAGAGACTTTAAAGTCCTCATCCCGACGCCACAATAAGAACGGCTCCACCTCAAAGAACAGCCATTTTCTTAACGCATTTTTACGCCAGCGGGTGCTGACCAGGTATTCTTCAATACGATAATTGGGGCGGGTTCCCCCCTCCAGATATAAGCCATAAATCATGGCGGTTTTTTCATCCCACTGGCTGTATTTGTACCAACCGTGCTGCCAAATCCAGTCGTCCGTTTCATCCCGAAAATAAAAATGGTTGTCGAAACGAAACAGATCATTGCCGGCCAGTTGATGTTCATACTGGGCCATCAGGTGACTGCCAAATCTGTCCTGGGTGTAGTAGTACACCGACGCTTCCAGGTTGACGTTGTTGATATCAGATAAACCGAAGGTCTTGCGAATTCGGGATTTCACATAAGGTTGCAGCTTACGCCCGACACCAATGCGGTGTGATATATTCATATCGCCACTTTTCTTAGCCGTCCAGCGCAGCGCCATAGAGAACCGATTACGCCTGTCTATCGCATCATTACGGGCAGCTTTTACGCTGGCGGCATCTTCATCCTCATCGTAATCAGAAAAGATGAGATCGGTCTGATGCTTCATATTTGGCAAGCTCACCCTCACACGGAACCTGGTCTCAAACTCGTTTACAGCACGACTGCGCGGCTCCCACCCCAGACGAATACGAGCTTCACCGTGGGCTTTCTCGTTAAGTGGCATCGTTTCGTCAGCAAAAAATTCGTCAAACCACATGGCCGTGGCATCAATGGAGTCAGAAACATTGAGCTGTAAGTCATCCAGCCAGGGGTTATCCACTGGTGGATTTTGCTGCTCTTCAGCCACTCCAGACATAGCCCAAAAGGCCAAAACCATGAAAATCCATGGACCCTTCAAAGCTGCTCCTTTTATCAACTCATTAACATAAGCATGACCACTATATACCTAAGGATCAAATCCAGTGACCTTTTGTCCAACCTACGTATAATAGCGGCAAATGTGTTAAACGGGAGTAAAGCATGGGTGGCATTAGTATTTGGCAGTTATTGATTGTCTTCGCAATCATCGTATTGCTATTCGGCACCAAGAAATTGCGTACCCTGGGCAGCGATCTGGGTTCAGCGGTCAAAGGGTTTAAGAAAGCAGTAACCGACGAAAAAGCTGATGAGCAATCAGCTGAGCAAGACGCCGATTTTCCTCAACAAAAGATGGAAAACAAGGCAGAAAGCCAGTCTGCACCTCAAGCTGACAAACAACAGCAAAAATAATCATGTTCGATATCGGCTTTTGGGAATTATTGGTTATTGGCGTAGTCGCCCTGTTGGTGTTGGGCCCTGAACGTTTGCCTGGTGCTATTCGTTCTGCCAGTCGCACCATATCTGGCGTTCGTTCCATGGCCAGCAATTTCAAGCAGGAAGTAGAACAGCAGCTCAAAATGCAGGAGCTGCATGACAACCTGAAAAAAGCCGAGCAAAAGAGTCTTAAAGATCTTTCGCCCGAACTACAGGAATCGGTAGATACATTGCGTGAAGCAGCCGATTCGGTACAAAAACCTTATAAAAAAGAATAGATGTCTGACTCGCAAACCCTATTCAGCCATTTAGTGGAGCTACGCGGTCGGCTGTTAAAGGCCCTGCTGGCGGTACTTTTGGTATTTATCTGCCTGGCGTATTTTGCTCAGGATCTTTACCACCTATTGGCCACGCCACTGCTGAAGGTCATGCCAACCGGTGCGCAAATGATTGCAACCGATGTCGCATCCCCGTTCTTCGCGCCCTTTAAGCTGACCATGGTGCTGTCGTTTTTTATTGCCATCCCCGTGGTGCTTTATCAGGCTTGGGGATTTATCGCTCCTGGGCTATATCGCAATGAAAAACGTCTGATTGCTCCCTTACTGGTATGCAGCACTTTGTTGTTTTACGGTGGTATTGCCTTTGCTTATTACGTTGTGTTCCCGCTGGCCTTCGCGTTTTTTACCAGCGTGGCCCCCGAAGGGGTAACCATCAGTACTGACATCAACAGTTATTTAGACTTTGTTCTTAAGTTGTTTTTTGCCTTTGGCATGTCATTTCAGATCCCCGTCGCTATTATTTTGATGTGCTGGACAGGAATGACGACACCGGCCGCCTTGCGACAAAAGCGCCCTTATGTGATTGTTGGCGTGTTTATCGTTGGTATGCTGCTTACCCCACCCGATATCATTTCGCAGACCTTGCTGGCTGTGCCCATGTGGCTGCTGTTTGAAGTCGGCCTGCTGGCAGGTTCGCTGTATTATCGACCCGACCAAGAAACGGAACATCAGGATTCGCCATGAAAATAACAAAACTAATCATTGCGCTGCCACTTTGTTTGACTGTGATGAGCGGACAAGCACAAACCCTGGCATCGGCCATCCAATCTTGCGCTCAGGAAAAAGACAGCCTGAAAAGACTGGTCTGCTATGACAAAGTAGCCAAAGAAACCAATCAGTATAAAGATGGGGATACTGCATTTGCGCCAGCGTCAACCACGCCCCAGGTCAACCGCAAGGCAACAGCACCGGCATTAGTAAAGGCCGAACAGCATGCCGCGCCGGTAGTGGATGCCGAGCAGAACTTCGGTTTAGATGAGAGAAAGCGCCCTGAAAATGAAACCGATAAGATTCTGGTTTCGATACAAAACAAGGACAAGGACCCCCATGGCAAGTGGGTATTGACCATGACTAATGGCCAGATTTGGAAGCAGTCAGACTCAGGAAGCTACCGCTTACCCGATGCCCAGCTTTATATCGAGCGCGGTGTGCTCGGATCATTTTTCCTAGGTGCAGAAGGTATGAACCGCAAGATCAGGGTCAAGCGCATTAAATAAACATGGCCTGGTTTGATATTGGCGTCAATCTCACCAACAGCAGGTTTAGTGAAGACCTGGATCTGGTGGTGGAACGCGCCAAAACAAACCAGGTTGACCTACTGCTGATAACCGGTACCGATGTAGAGGACAGCCGGGCGGCGTTGCAACTTGCCAAGCAATACCAGCAATACAGTACTGCCGGAGTACACCCGCATTATGCGGGTGCAGTTGAACCAGGCTACCTGGAGGAACTGCGCCAGCTTGCCAGCCATGACAGGGTTCGTGCCCTTGGTGAATGTGGCCTGGACTTCAATCGAAATTTCTCCCCCAAAGAAGACCAATTAAGGGTATTTGAACAACAGCTAGAATTGGCCGTTGAATTGCAAAAGCCCGTGTTTTTGCATGAGCGAGATGCATTTCCCGAACAGATACAGCTGCTAAAGCAATACCGTGCACAACTCCCGGGGGGCGTAGCTCACTGCTTTACCGGGAATAGACTGCAAATGGAAGCTTATCTGGAGCTGGACTTACATATCGGCATTACCGGCTGGCTGTGTGACGAGCGACGGGCTCAGCCCTTGCGAGAGGCGGTATCGGTGTTACCCCCTGAGCGCGTGCTATTGGAAACAGACGCTCCCTACCTGGCGCCTCGCCATGTTCGTCCCAGAATTGAACGCTGCGAGCCTTGCCATTTACCTATTGTGGCCGAACAGTTGGCAACGCTGATGGAACTGCCGCTGGCAGCCCTGGCCAAGCACAGTCTGGCCAACAGCCTTGCGCTATTCGGGCTGGAGCAAACGCATGGCAACCCTTAGCGGCATTCAACTGCGCCGACGCTGGCTATGGCTATATGGCCTTATCGGACTGCTGGTGACCTTTATCACCGCACTCAAAGTGCTGGAAGTGGTTGCCACAACTCAGCCCAGTCAAAGTATCGGCAGGGGAACAGAATATCTTTTGGACTCACAGCATAGCCTGGAAATTGCAACCATACACCAGGACAGCACTCTGGCCTGGCAAACCGAACAAAGCAACCAACTCTCCTTTGGCATGCGCGATGCGACCTTATGGCTAAAAGTGCAGTTACCCAAGTTAGACTCGCGTGACCAATGGCTCCTGGAAGTTGACTATGCGCTGTTGGATGAATTGGAAGTGTGGTTTTTCGATGGCGACAAACTCCTGAGCGATTACGTCACCGGTGATATTTTGCCATTTCGCAGCCGGAATGTTAGTGCAGAAAAGTTTCTCTTTCCGGTGCCCTACAGTACTTCACCTTTAACCCTGATTATCCGGTCCAAAACCACCGGAGCTCTTAAGCTGCCGTTAAATTTGTGGAATACGGATCAATATCTGGTACATGCCGGTGAGCATAGCCTGTTGATGGGGGCGTTTTTCGGCCTATTGGCGGCGATGGCCTTAAGCAATTTCTTCTTTTTCGTCACCACCCGTTACGCCAACTTTCTGGTGTATTGCGGCTATGTTCTATTCCTTAGTTTGACACTACTGACACTGCACGGCATCGGCTATAAGTATTTCTGGCCCAACAACATCTGGTTGCAAGGGCACAGTGTGGTGCTATTCGCCAATGCCACCATGCTATTTGCGGTGTTTTTCACCCGTGAACTGCTGCAAGTAAAGTCCTATAGCCCCTTGATGGACAAAGGGCTGCTGCTTTGCGGCGGCTTGTATCTGACCGGTTTTGTTTTAAGTCTGATGCTGCCCTACTGGCTGATGATTAAGATCTTCTTAGTGGTTCTGATGGGCTCTGTGGTGTTTATCTGTAGTCTGGCCTTATGGCTTTCCAGTAAAGGTATTGCCATCGCCAAGCTCTATGCGCTGGCATGGTTTACCTTGCTTTTGAGCGGCCTGATTGCGAGCCTGGAAAACTTGGATTTTATCGACCTGAGCATCAGCTCCCATTACTTGCTGATGATAGGTGCCTTGATAGAAAGTATTTTACTGGCACTGGTTTTGGCTATTACCTACAACGAACAGCGAGAAGCCACCTTTATTGCCCAAGGCAGAGCTCTGGAGCAGGAGATACGCTCCAGAGAACATCAGAAAAAAGCCCAGGAGGAACTGGAATATAACGTTCAGGAGCGCACACTGGAGCTGGAAATTGCCCTGCGGGAATTGTCGGAGAAAAACGAGGAGCTTGAAGAGCGTAATACCCAGGATGCCCTGACAGGTATACGTAACAGACGCTATTTTGACAAAAAATACATTGCCGAGCTAAGACGTAGCCGCCGGGAGCAAACCGCTTTGAGCGTAGCGATGCTGGATATAGACCATTTTAAAAGCGTAAATGATAAATATGGTCACTTGATCGGCGATGAATGCATCAGAGCGGTGGCCAGGCTTATCCAGGACCATCTACGACGTCCTGCCGATGATGTCTGCCGTTACGGTGGAGAAGAGTTTGCCCTGCTGCTGCCCAACACCGATATTGAGGGGGCCGTGTTGTTACTTGAACAGATTCGGCAGGCTGTTGCTGCAACCCCTATTCAAACCCCCGCAGGTCCAATTCAATTGACCATTAGCGGCGGCATCGCCAGCAGCGTAGTTGCACAGGATGCCGACGAAATGCAATTACTGAGCCTGGCCGACCAGGCTTTGTATAAAGCTAAACAAGCAGGCAGAAACCAAATTTGCCACCATACCCAGGAGTCTTCCCATGTCTGATTTCCCGTTGGTCCGTCCCCGTCGTATTCGTAAGAACGACTTTACCCGCCAACTGATCGCCGAATCCCGCCTGGCTGTACAGGATCTGATTTACCCCATGTTTGTTGTGGAAGGTAAAAACCGCAGCGAAGACATCGCCTCTATGCCCGGCGTAGCAAGACTGTCTATCGATCTATTACTTAAAGAAGCAGAAGAGCTGGTCAAGCTAGGCATCCCTGCCATAGCCCTGTTTCCCGTTACCCCAGCCGAGCTGAAGTCTGAATGTGCCAGCGAGGCCTTTAACCCTGACGGACTAGCACAAAAGGCCATTCGCGCATTAAAAGAGTTTGTGCCAGAGCTTGGGGTTATTTCTGATGTTGCGCTCGATCCGTTCACTTCTCATGGTCAGGATGGCCTGATGGATGAAAACGGCTACATAGTGAATGACGAAACCTGTGAAATACTGGTGAAACAAGCCTTGTCCCATGCCGAGGCAGGTGCCGATATTGTGGCCCCCTCAGATATGATGGACGGACGCATCGGTCTTATTCGCAGCGAATTAGAACGCCAGGGTCACATTAACACCTGCATTATGGCCTATTCCGCCAAGTATGCGTCCAACTACTATGGCCCATTCCGTGATGCGGTCGGCTCTGCCGGTAACATTAAAGGCGGCAACAAAAAGAGTTACCAGATGGACCCCGCCAACAGCGATGAAGCCCTGCGTGAGATAGCCCAGGACCTTGCCGAAGGCGCCGATATGGTTATGGTAAAACCCGGCATGCCTTACCTGGACATTGTGCAGCGCTGCAAACAGGAATTCGCCGTACCCACCTTTGCCTATCAGGTCAGCGGCGAATATGCCATGCACAAAGCCGCCTTTGCCAATGGCTGGTTGAATGAAGAAGCCGTCATTATGGAATCACTGCTAGCCTTTAAACGAGCCGGTGCCGATGGTGTGCTTACCTACTTTGCCAAGCAGGCAGCGCAGATGCTGCAACGATAAAGTAGAGCGATCGTTCTAAACACTAAAAGGGCTGAGCTAATCAGCCCTTTTTGTTTTGCAGATAATGCTGTCTATCGGGCCACGAAACACCAGCCCTTCAAGTTCCGGCAAGCTGGTTTGCTGTACCACAAACACCATTTGGCCAGCATCATCCTTCCCATATTCAGCAGTAGCTTGCCTGACAAAAGTTAACACTCTCTCGTTATCCGCCGTAAACAAGTCGAGCTGGCAACTTTGCTCATCAATTTGCCATCGCCCGCGCAAACTGAAGCGAGAGTCCCGTTGATAGTCTGACAAATTCTGCGCTGATTTTTGCACTGCCCCCCTTAGCGGGTGCAATCTATGCAGGCTAAACACCTGCCAGGGCACAAAACGGGACGCCTCGCTGCTTGGATCTTCATAACCCAGTTCAAGATTTAGCTGATAACCAACCTCAGGCGATAAGGCAAGCCAATGCTCGGCTTTTATTGCCTGCTCAGCTAGCACCGGGCCAGGAAGTTCGGGCCCTGGTAGGTAGCGAAAACCACAGCCAGTCAGTGCCAACGTCATGACAAGAGCCACTATACGCAAAACTTCCATACCTCCCATTCCAAGGGCCGACGCAATTTCAAGCCATGCCGAACATCCTATACTGCCTCTTCACACCAGACTGGTACAAGCTTATATATTTAAGCCAACCACCTATTGGCTTGCCCTAAGTTCCTCAATAATTTGCGCACTGACCCAGTAAATATCCACATTTGCATTTTCGTCATCCATACCGCGATTAAACAGTATATATTTACCATCCGGCGTCACGCTGGCGTAGGCGTCCCACTTATCGGAATTAACCTTGTCGCCCATATTAATAGCCCGGCCCCAGCTACCATCTTGTTCGCGGAAACTGATATACAAGTCGGAGTCACCGTATCCGCCCTCACGCTCGCTGTCCCAGATAAGATAACTTTCATCGGCGGCGATAAAAGGGTGCGCAGTCCACTTACCGCTGTTGATTTGTGGCCCCATTGGGATAGGTTCCTGTCGTTGGCCGTTTTGAATGGCGGAGATACGGATCACTTCATTTTTATAGTCATCGAACACATAAGTGCCCTTGGCTGACGACGACAAACGCATAATGCCCCATTCCTCACGCTCGAACATGGGGCCTAAACTTCTGCGCTCTGACCACCCGCCATCAATACGCGCCTTATAGCCTTCAGCCATATGCATAACCTTACCGTCGGGTGAGAAGGATACTTCGCCGTCCCGGGTAAATTCGACAAATTTGCGCCAAACATGCTGTTGCTGGCGAAACCCAATCACGCTTGGACGGGTACGTTTGCCCCCTCTGATGGTGAAGTAAAACTCCTGCATACCAGGGGCAAAGACCCCTTCCAACTCCCAACCTTGTCTGGAGATAATGCCGGGCGCAAAAGGTTCTGCCACCATACCCGGCGGCGTCTGGCCCATATAAGGGCCCTCAAGAACTGGGAATTCTTCCTGGCTATAGGCCGGACAGATCATGGCCAAGCCAGAAAAAAGCAGCAAAAGAATACTAAGACGGTACATACTATTCACCTTTCTGTTGCAGTTTGGCCAGCCAGCTAATGGCCAGCACGGCCGTCATCGGCGAGGCGGTCTGATGGCTGCCATCCGGCACTTTGTGGGTGAGTGACAAGCTCTTGTCGTTTTTGCTGTGCAGAAGCTGGATCAGGCTGTCCACATGCTGACCGAGTTGTTGCTCTTCGCTGCCATAGCTAACAAATACATTGGCGTTAAAGGAGGTTGGAGTAGCGGGCAGGGCTTGGATTTGTGCCATTCGCCGCACAGAAGGGCTACCAAGCATATAGTTCTTAAAGGTATCGGGCTGCGACAGCAACACATAGGTGCCAAATAAGCCGCCCAGTGAATAGCCAAAATAGCTGCGATTGGCAGGTTCGGTTCGGTAGTGTTTTTCCACATAGGGAATCACGTCGTTACGGATAAAGTCCAGATACTGAGATGCCTGGCCAAACTGATACTTAGCCTGGCTCTGTGGGTTACTGGACGGGGCAAAGGAATAGTCCCGGAAGCGACTGGCATGCGCGCCTTCCTCTTCGATTAACTTTGCATCCAGGTCTTTTTGCCAGGAAATACCCACCAAAATGCTGTCTTCCATCTGAAAGAAAGTTAAGGCCGATAGCAGTTCCACATGCCATAAGGCATCAGTGAAGTAGATAACCGGATAAGCCTTGTCGGGATTTTCCGCATAGTTTTCGGGAAGTTTTATCAGCAGCTCATACTGACGCTCTGTGGCGCTGGCTGTAATGGGTATCACCTGAATCTGAGGTAACTCCAGAGGTTTGGCATAGGCGGTTGAACCAACCAAAATCAGTAGTAAGCAGGAAAGTATCCGCAAGTAGGTCGTTTTCATATTTTTTGCCTGTAACAATGGAGTAGGCAGACTAAAACGCGGCGCACAAAATGACCTGACAGGTCGATGAAATCTTGCTGACTTTTTGCTGACGTCAGCCCTCAGTACTACCTAAACACACTTGCTATGGTAGGATGGCACATGCATTTGTTTCTATTCATGTTTTTCAGGCAATTTCGGCAATGACCAAAGCGTATTGGGTAGGCAAGTTTCTGGTGGATTTGTCCAGAAACCAGATCAGCCACAACCAAAATATTCAAACCTTACCGCCCAAAGCATTACAGGTACTCACTTACCTGGCACAGAACAGTGGCCGGGTGGTGAGTCACGACGAACTACTGAACCAGGTGTGGGCCAATACTGTCGTCACCCCCAATACCTTACAGCGCAGTATCGCCCAGTTAAGGAAAGCCTTTGGTGAAACCAGCCATGCGTCAGCGCTGATAAAAACCCATGCCAAACAAGGTTACAGCCTGGAAGCCGAGGTACGCTGGTCAGCCGAGGAGAATATTGAAGCTGTTGCTGATTGCCAGGGGCAGCTATCTGAAGCAATCCCGGTTTCGCCCCTAGAAGCTACCACCCAAGCTATCCCCCAGCCCGAGATAACGCCGTCAAAACCTAAGGCAAGGCCAAAGCATAACAAGTGGTGGTGGTTTTCTGCGCTGGCTGCATTATTGCTCCTTGCCGTTGGCGTATTGCCCTTTGTACAACAGCAGGCTGAATTTCAGCTTGAAGACCTGCGCTATCTGACCGCCACCGACGATAAGGAATACGGCGCCAGATATTCCCCGGACGGCCAATATATTCTCTTTCACCGTTATTATGAGAAGGTTTGCACTAATCATATCTGGGCGAAAAATGCCGACACCATGCAGGAAGTGCAGCTTACCGCGCAGCGCGGCACTTACTCGGGTTATAACCTGTCTGCCGACGGTAAAAACCTGCTATTTGTACAAGAACAGGATTGCATTGACCCGGTTAACCAGCCCAGCTGCTTTAAGCTGATGAGCCTGGATTTTCAGGCGGCGCTAAGAGAGCCTCAGCAGGCCAAAGAATTACTGGATTGCCAGCATTCGGCGATTAGAAATCCGCTCTGGATAGACGAGCAGCATATTGCCCTGATGCAACGCGAGGATCGCAACTGGCGGCTGGTACGTTACTCCCTGGCCGATCACAGCAGTACCACGCTGTTTGAAAGCAAGGATAGCATTATGCTTGGCCTGGCCTGGTCAGCCAAACGCCAATTGTTTGCTGTCACCTCAGTAAAAAGTAGCGGTGGACAACGGCTCGACCTGCTGCTTGCCGATGGCACAGTGAAATCCAGCCACGACATCGTCTTTCCACCTGGGGCACCACGTTACAACAAGCTACTTCCCGAGTTTATGCCAGACAGCGAGGGGCTGCTTCTCACCTATAGGGGACAACTTTCTACCTTGTCTGAACAAGGCCAGATCCAGGAGCTGAATTTAGCGCTGGACGCCAATATTGGCAGCCCGGCATTTCATCCTGACGGCAATCGCCTGCTGGTTGTGTCCGGCCGTTATGACAGTGATGTCGCCAGGCTGGCGATTCCAGACCAAGCCCAAATTGATGAGCAAACACAGGACCTAGACGCCAGGGTGTTTGAGCGTTCAATCAACCTTGAAGATAAGGCTAAGTTTCGGCCCAATGGTCAGGGTATTGCGTTTGTGTCAAAACGCACCGGCAGCGAGCAAGTCTGGTTGCTGGAAAATCACGACGCCGCGCTGATAAGCAATTTTGCCAAAGGTACTATGCTCAGCAACTTGCTGTGGGGCAAAGACGGTCAGCAGCTGTTAGTGCAGGCGGATATGAGTCTCTACCTCTTATCGATGGATAAACAGCAGCGCCAGCTTGATTTTCCTCACCCCGTATTGGGGTTATATAACTGGAACCAAGATACCCAACAGCTCATTGCCAGAGTTTTGCTTAACGATATCAGTCGCTTAGTCAGCATTGATATGCATAGCATGGCGTTCCAGCAACTTAACAATAAACAGGTATTTTGGGCTGCCCAAAGCCCAAATGGCACACTGGTTTTTATGGATCATCTGCGCCAGTTTTGGCAACGCGGCAGCATTGAAGACAAACGGATTAATGCCCTGAATGATCAGGGCTCAAGCAAAGGCTTCGTAATGACCGACGAGCAGCTTTATGGCATCAACAAAAACAACCAGCTATGGTCCTATCATCTGCAATCCGGTGCCTTTAAAGTGCTGGGCAATGTTTCCCCGGATATCGAGTTACTAACAGATATTCAAGACAATGAGATACTGGCAACCCTACTAGTTGGAGAACGGCATGAGATTCTGGAGCTGACATTTAGCGATTGATACACAGCCATAACCTTAAGTGCCACATAAAAAACGCCGCAATTGCGGCGTTTTTCAGTTCTGTGTCTGGACTTATTCCATATAGCCTTCAGGCAAGGCCTCAAAAGGCGATACACCGGTATCAATAGCCGCCTGAGCAACCGCTTTGGCCACACGCTGGCACAAACGCGGATCCATGGGTTTGGGAATAATATACTGACGGCCAAATTTCAGTTCTTTCACATCCGCGGCTTTCAGCACAGATTCCGGAACAGGCTCACGGGCAATACTGCGAATGGCTTCCACCGCCGCCACTTTCATCTCATCATTAATGGTGGAAGCGCGCACATCCAATGCCCCACGGAAGATAAAGGGGAAGCACAGCACGTTGTTCACCTGATTCGGGTAATCAGAACGGCCAGTAGCCATAATCAGATCATCACGAGCGCCATGAGCCAATTCAGGCTTAATTTCAGGATCAGGGTTTGAACAAGCGAACACCACCGGATTGGGCGCCATCAGTTTTAACGCCTCTGGCGGCAGTACGTCTGGACCGGATACACCAACGAATACATCAGCATCCTGCATCACATCTTCCAGGGTGCGTTTATCGGTATTATTGGCAAACAATTGCTTATGCGGAGTCAGGTCATCACGACGAGTATGAATTACGCCTTTTCTGTCCAGCATGTAGATGCGCTCACGCTGGGCGCCGCACTTAATCAGTAACTCCATACAGGCCACTGCGGCTGCACCGGCTCCCATGCAAATGATAGTCACATCATGGATATGCTTACCTTGCACTTCCAGCGCATTAAGCATGCCTGCGGCCGTTACAATAGCAGTACCGTGTTGATCATCATGGAATACAGGTACGCGACAACGCTTAATCAATTCCTGTTCAATCTCAAAACACTCAGGTGCCTTGATATCTTCCAGGTTAATACCACCGAAGGTATCGGCAATATTGGCGACAGTATTGATAAATTCATCGGTGGTACGATGCTTCACTTCAATATCGATCGCATCCAGGCCAGCAAAACGTTTAAACAATAAGGCCTTACCTTCCATTACGGGCTTTGAAGCCAGGGGACCTAAATTCCCCAAGCCCAAAATAGCGGTACCGTTAGAAATAACCGCTACCAGGTTACCTTTAGCTGTGTACTTGTATGCATTGTCCGGGTCTGCTGCAATTTCCTTGACCGGTTCAGCCACACCTGGGCTGTAAGCTAGGGCCAGATCGCCGACACTTTCGGCGGGCTTAGTCAGTTCAATACTGATTTTTCCGGGGACGGGGCTGGCATGATAATCCAGTGCTCTTTGACGAAAGTCAGACATAGTTGCCTCTGAGTGAATCTGTATGGGTACAAGTAAGGAATATTATTATTATCAATCCCTGAACGCTGGCAGGAACGGGTGTGGAATCTATCACAACACCGGTATACAACATATCAGATCAGAGCGCGATTCGGCATAACCAAATCTATCTAGGGCATGTCTATCTTTTATATGCAACGCGACTTTCGTCTGTGTTATTAGAGAGACAGGATAATGGGCAACAAAAAAGGCGCCATCTGGCGCCTTCTCTTGCAATCTGCTGGACTTACTTCTTGCCCAATACGCCGAAACGCTTGTTGAAGCGATCTACACGGCCACCAGTATCAACGTTACGCTGTTTACCAGTGTAGAAAGGGTGACACTCTGAACATACGTCCAGGTTGATGTCTTTTTTCAGAGTAGAACGAATTGCAATTTTGTTTCCGCAAGAGCAGCTTGCAGTAATTTCCTGATACTCAGGATGGATACCTTGTTTCATGGGATTACCTCATCACAGGCCGTATCGCCACCCGATCCAAGATATCTGTTCTTGATCGGAACCATACGTTATTTACAAAAATGGCGGCTTGCCGCCGGGAGGCGCGCATATTAATGTATCCCCTCTGACGGTTCAAGCTTTTGTTCATTTTGTCACCATATTAACCGCCCTAATACCGAAACGGATATGACCCTAGGATTTGCCGAAATAGCCCTGCCCGTCCCCATGCGAGGCCACTTTGATTACCAGTTACCCGAGGGTTTACAGCCCCAAACCGGCGCCAGGGTATTAGTGCCGTTTGGACGCCGACAGATGGTCGGCATTGTGATCCGCTGTAAGTCGCATAGCAACATGCCTGCCGACAAGCTGCGGGCGGTAGAACAGTTATTAGACGACGAACCTGTTGTCAGTCCGCGCTTTTTGGACTGGCTGAACTGGGCCAGCCAATATTATCAGCACCCTATCGGTGACATTCTGTCTACTGCTTTGCCAGTCAACCTGCGCAAAGGCTTAGCACAGGGGGCCCCGCAAAAAGCCTGGCAGCTAACCGACAGTGGGCAGCAATATGATCCGCAGGATTTAAAACGCGCCGCCAAACAGCAAGCCTTATTAATGGCATTGCAATCCGGGCCGCAGCTGCATCAGTTTTTGTCGGAGCAATATTCGGCGGCTATTTTTCGTAGCCTGGAAGAAAAGGGGCTAATCGAAACCACTCATCTGGCCGTCGAAGCAGACCTAAACTGGCCACAGCGTATCAACCTTGCTGAGCATCCCAGACCAAACCTGGAACAATCCTTAGCCATCAGCGCCATTGCCCATCAAAACCATAGCTTCCGCTGTTTTCTGCTGGAGGGGGTAACAGGCTCGGGCAAAACCGAGGTGTATTTGCAAGCCATAGAGCCGTTGCTCAGACAAGGTAAGCAAGTACTGATTCTGGTGCCCGAAATCGGTCTGACCCCGCAAACCGTGCGCCGTTTTCAACTAAGGTTTGGTCTGGATGTGGGAATCTTGCACTCTGGGTTAACCGATAATGAACGTATGCAGGTATGGCGACAGGCCAGAAGTGGTGAACTAGGCATCATCATCGGCACTCGTTCGGCGATATTCACGCCTATGAAAAACCCCGGCATGCTGATTGTGGATGAAGAACACGACGGCTCTTACAAGCAGCAGGATGGTTGGCGTTATCATGCCCGGGATATGGCCGTGGTCAGGGCCAGATTGGAGAATATTCCCTTACTGCTGGGCAGTGCTACCCCTTCGCTGGAAAGCTTGAACAATGCCTTGACGGATAAATACCAGCATCTGTTGCTACGTAAGCGTGCAGGTCAGGCCAAGCCGGTGCAGCACCAGTTGTTGGATCTTAAGGGACAACAGCTTGAATATGGCTTGGCACTGGGCATGCGTCAGCGTATCCAGGCGCACCTGCAACAAGGCAATCAGGTGATGCTGTTTATTAACCGGCGTGGCTATGCACCAGCGCTGATCTGCCATCAGTGCGGCTTTGTTGAAGAATGTCGACGCTGTGACCGCAGCTATACCCTGCATCGCGGGATGAATAAGCTGCAGTGTCATCACTGCGGTGATGCCAAGCACATTCCCCATCGCTGTCAGCAATGCGGTGCATCGTCCATGCAACCCGTGGGATTAGGTACAGAACAGCTGGAACAAGGCATAGCCAGCCTGTTTCCCGGTTATCCCGCAGCACGTATAGACAGTGACTCGGCGCGGGGTAAACAAAAGCTCCACCAGCTACTCGAAGAGATCAACCAGGGCAACTATCAGTTGCTTATCGGCACACAGATTCTGGCCAAAGGTCACCACTTTCCTAATGTCTCTTTGGTGGTAATCCTGGATGTCGACGGGGCGCTGTTCAGTGCCGATTACCGGGCCGCGGAAAAGCTGGCGCAACTTATTACTCAGGTGGCCGGTCGTGCCGGCAGAGCACATATTCAAGGAGAGCTGTGGTTACAGACCCACCATCCATCCCATCCCTTGCTACAGGACTTGCTGAATAACGGCTATCAACATTTTGCCCGTCTGGCGTTGAAAGAACGGCGCTTCGCAGCCTTACCGCCTTTTAGTTATCAGGCCTTATTCCGCGCCGAATCTAACCACGCCGCGCAGGCCCATGATTTTCTCTTGCAGGTGCGCCAGCTACTCAACACCGGTCCTGATATGGCGGCCATTGGCCCCATCCCGGCCTTAATGGAAAAACGCCAGGGTCGCTACCGCATGCAATTATTGCTGCAGTCCAACCAACGAACAGGTATTCAGCAACAGCTCAACCGTTTAATGGCCCATATCGAAAAATTGCCCTTGGCTAATAAGGTTCGCTGGTCGCTGGATATGGATCCTCAGGACTTCACTTGATTTGCTTGTGTGCAGACAACAGGTAGAATCTGCCTAACGGGGCAGATCTTCCAACCATATTCTTATTAAAACAGCAGTGCACTGTCCCGCTGCATTTTATGGGTTTACGCTAACAAATGGCACATAAAGACTACGTTTCCCGCGGCAGAGCAAATAAAGCGCCGCCCCCAAAGCCCCCTTTACCTTGGTTACGAATCGTAATCACCTTAGCGCTATTTGCCGGCTTTGGTTATTTTTTATGGAACATTAACGGCAGTGCCAAACAGGAGAAGGCTGCCCACCCAGTTCAGATTAAAGAGCAGGAGCCCAAAGAAGCGCTGCCTAAGCCTCCGGAAGAAGAGTGGGAGTTTATAGAAGTGCTGCCGAATCAAACGGTGGAGGTTGAGGTACCTGTTGAAGAGGACGACGGAATTCGCTGGTTAGTGCAATGCGGCTCATTTCGTCAACAGCAACAAGCCGAAGAGATGCGGGCTAAAATTGCTTTCGCCGGTTTAGAATCTCAGGTAAGACCCAGTGATGGGGCAAAAGGCCGCTGGTACAGAGTACTTCTGGGTCCTTTTGATCGTAAACGTGAGGCGGAGAAAAGCCGTCATGCCATTCGCCGTACCGGTATTACCACCTGCCAGATTTGGCAATGGAACTTAGATTAATCCCCTTGCCAATGGAGCGCCCATGACACAGCAAATTCAAATCAGTCAGACCGGCGGACCGGATGTTATGCAACTGGTGAACCAGGATCCCGGCGCCCCCGGCCCGGGCGAAGTTCGTCTGCGCCAGCACGCCATAGGTTTGAATTACATTGATGTGTATTTTCGCACAGGCCTGTATCCACAGTCGTTACCCGGCGGCTTAGGGTTAGAAGGTGCTGGCGAGATTGAAGCAGTTGGCGAGGGCGTCGAATTTCTCAAACCAGGCGATAGGGTGGCTTATGCTGGTGGGCCTACCGGCGCCTATGCTCAAATCAGAGTCATGCCGGCGGCACCGCTGGTGAAAATCCCCGATGACATCAATTTTGAAACCGCCGCAGCCATCATGCTCAAGGGCCTGACGGTACAATATCTGCTGCGCCGCACCTTCCGAGTACAAACAGGGCAAACCATTCTATTTCATGCTGCTGCAGGTGGCGTGGGGCTGCTTGCCTGTCAATGGGCCAATGCCCTTGGTGTGCGTATGATAGGTACGGTGGGGGATGCGCATAAATCTGAGCTGGCTAAAGCCAACGGCTGTGCCGAAGTAATCAATTACAATAAGGAATCCTTTGTCGACCGGGTCAGAGAGCTGACCAATGGCGAAGGCGTGCCTGTGGTATACGACAGCGTGGGCAAAAGTACCTTCCAGGACTCCCTCGACTGCTTGTCACCTTTAGGCATGATGGTGTCTTTTGGCAATGCCTCAGGCGCCGTACCAGAGTTTGCATTAAGTGAGCTGACCCGACGCGGGTCTTTGTTTATCACTCGTCCCCGACTATTTGACTATGTAGCCAAACGTCAGGATCTGGAAAGCATGAGCCAGGAATTATTCGCCATGGTGCAGCAGGGTAAACTACAACCCCTGATCGGCCAGCGCTACGCCTTAGCAGACGCAGCTCAAGCACATAAAGATCTGGAAGCCAGGAAACTGACCGGCTCAGCGATATTGCTGCCCTGACAGTGGGGCAGCTAATCCGTTTACACCCTGAACTGACTGACCAATCTCGACAACCCCTGACTCAGATCTGTCAGGGCCTGGGCAGCCTGATCACAGTCTTCAATTCCCCTCGCCGTCTGCTGAACCAGGCCATTGATATTATGGACGTTTTTATCCACTTCCAGAGCAACAGCACTTTGTTCTTCAGCGGCGGTCGCTATTTGCGAGTTCATCTCTGAGATCAAGCCAATGGCGTGGTTAATCTGATCCAGCGCGTCCTTCACCTCATCAGACAAACTAACCGTGCTGTTAGCCTGCTCCAGGCTCTGTTGCACCGAGCTGGTCATCTTATCGGTGTCTTGCTGAAGATTATTGATAATCACCGCAATTTCACGGGTGGAATCCTGAGTCTGCTGGGCCAGAGTGCGCACTTCATCCGCCACCACAGAGAATCCCCGACCTTGTTCACCGGCGCGCGCTGCCTCTATGGCGGCATTCAAGGCCAGTAAGTTGGTTTGATCCGCAATATTGTTAATAATTCCCAGCGCTTTGCTGATATCAACAACCGCCGCCGCCAGGGCTTTTGCCACTTCAGCACTTTGCTGCACGTTCAAACTCAGTTGCTGAATACTGCCCCGGGAGCGCTCAACCACCTGATTGCCCTGATTGGTCAACTGCTCGGCCTGCAAGGCGGAATGATTGGCCTGTTCTGCATTGCCTGCCACCTGTGAAACCGCCGCACTCATTTCGGTAATGGCCGTAGCCACCTGGTCGGTTTCCATTAACTGCTGCTGACTCTCAGTGCGGATCTCTTCCGTAGCCCCGGTTAATTGACGGGCAGAGTCGGCCAATGAGGTGGCTGAATCTGCCACTTCCTTCACCAAGTCACGAATCTTACCCACAAACTGATTGAAATAGTCCGACAGCCTGGATAACTCATCCTGGCCTTCTACGGTGAGATTAACGGTCAGGTCCCCCTTACCCTGGGCAATGTCCTTCATGGCCCCCACCACGCTGTTCAAAGGAGTTAACACACTGCGGGAAACCAGATAAATCAGCGCTGCCAGCAACACGACGATGACCAGCGCCATCTCCAGCATTTTAATCGCGGCAGACCAGAAGGTATCCGCAACATCATCAATGTAAATGCCGGTACCAACTATCCAGCCCCAGGGCTGATAGAGCTTTACAAAGGTAATTTTAGGCACAGGCTCAGACTGCCCCGGTTTAGGCCAGTTGTACTGTACTGTGTGAGTGCCATCGTCACGCACGCCCTCTACCATATCGCGAAATAAGCGATTGCCTTCCTTGTCTTCGAAGCCATCAACACTGGTGCCATCCAGGTCAGGACGAAAGGGATGCATCAGCATGGTCGCTTCACGATCAATGACAAAATAATAGTCATCGTCCTTGTAACGCATGCCCTTTAAGATTCCTAAGGCCATACGTTGCGCTTCCTCCATAGTGATTTCGCCGTTTTCCGCCCTGGCACGGTAGTTGTCCAACATGCCCTCAATGGACTCCGCCAAGAACCGGGTGGTCAGACGCTTTTCTTCCAGAATAGTGCTGTTCAATCCACTTAATATCAGCAAACACAAGGCCAGCTGCCCCACTATGGCAACCACCAAAATACTCCATAGACGCTGACGAATGCTCAAACGATTCAACATGCATAGCCCCTCTTGCAGAGCGCGCCGACGGAGTTTGACGGTGTCGGCATGTTCTTATTAAGTTAGTAGAAACAAGAGCATAGCCGCTTTTTATAAAGCTTGCGCAGTACTACAACTAAAGACTAATTATTTTTTACTTCACGCTGGATAAGCGTCAGTACCCGATCTGGAAAATCACTGATCAAGCCATCTACCTGATAGGTCTTAAATCTTGCCATCTTGTCAGGATCATTGATGGTCCAGACCTGAATCCTGACACCCCGTTGATGCAAAGCCTTCACCAGAGAGGGAGAAACAACCCGGATTCCGGCCCAATACTCGGGTACTTGCACAGCCTGTCCACGCACAGGGAACAGATGTGACAGACCAATCTTCTCCAACAACACATACCAGGTTATCTCGCTTTTGGTCATCGCGGTCGCCACAGTAGGACAACCACGCCGAAATGCCAGCAAGGCGCTGGTATGAAAAGACGTTACCAGCACCTTGTCCTGCATTTGATAGTTTTGAATAAGATGACACAGCAATTGACTGACCTGGCGATTGTCGGGTTTGATTTCCAACATATAGCGGGCATCAGGCAAGGCGTTGAAGACATCTTTTAACGCAGGGATCTGTACTTGCTGATCACGATAAGGAAATTGCCCTTCCTGCCGATGATGATAGCCCGCATCCAATGCCTGCAACTGGCTCCAGGTCATATCCTGAATACGTCCCTGGCCATTGGTGGTTGAGTCTACGGTGTCGTCATGGCGGGCCACCAATTGTTTGTCCCAACTGGCATGAATATCCATCTCAATGACATCGGCCCCCAATTGCCAGGCATGCAGCGCGGCTTCAAGGGTATTCTTGGGTTTCAGGCCCTGCCCCGCACCATGGGCAATCACTTCAAACCCCTGGCCCTGATAATAAGGATGTGGCGCTATCTGATTAACCATAGGGGCCATAGAGAGTCCCGCCCATACCAGTACAACACCGAATACCCATTGCAGCAAATTGAACATCAGAATCAATTGGTTAAGTAATGAACACCCATCTTACGTCCGGAAAGGATAACCGTGAACCCGGTCAGGCAGTCAAAAGGTCTGCCACACTAATTTTATTCCCATTAGCAATAGCAACCCATGTAACACCCCCATAAAAACCTTATGATTCAAACGCGTGCGTAACCAGATTCCCCATCGGTTACCCAACCAGGTGAGGGGAAAGAACAGCAGGGCCAAACCAACCAAGTGCCAATCCAGCACCCCGTAAAATACAAAGGGAATTAATTTTGCGACATTCATACCGGCATATAGAACAGCGGTTGTCGCCACTAAGGTTGCAGAAGGTAAGGCCAGAGACAACATATGCATCATTAGTGGAGGGCCGCCAGCATGCAGCAGGGTGCTGCTTAACCCCGATGCTGACGCCAAAACAAGCGCAGCTGGACGCGTTGCCAGCCAGGCGCCCTGCAAGCGCCGGCCAAGCAGATAACGCAGTGCAAACAGGCAACTCAGTACACCAATAACAGCTTGCAACCCTAGGGTAGGAAGGTGTCCAAGCAACAGACTGCCCAGCAACAAGCCCACTGCCATTCCTGGCAGTAACATTTTCAGCCGGGTGGCATCCCACTGTCGCCAATAGCTTTTCAAACTGAATATATCGGCCAGCAGCAAAAGCGGTAACATCAACCCCAAGGCTTGCTGAGGTGGCAGCACTAACAAAAGAAGGGGCACAGAGAACACACCCAATGCCCCGGCAAAGCCAGACTTGGAGATCCCGGTCAGTACCACGACCAGCGCAATCACGCCAAGACTGAACGGCTCCAGTTCCATTAGCATGCTCAGCCAGCCTCACCCGGCAAATCAAACCACAGGGCCTGCATATCGGTTTTGGCCTGTGCAACCAGTGTATTACTGTGCAGCAGGCCTACGCCATCCCCCGCCTGCAACAGCTGCTCGGCGCTTTTCGCCTGACCACTCAGCATATGCAGATAACCGCTACGGGCACCCACTTGAAGCGCTATAGTTTCACCGGCCTTCATTTCAAGGCGTGATAAGCAGACATCCTGGCGTATAGACAGCGTTCCATCACGACCATCGGGTGTCACTAACGCCGTCAGCTTAGCATTCTGCTCTATGGTGGCCTGTTGATAACCGGGCTTCACTCCCCGCACATTGGGCTGGATCCAGATTTGCAAAAAATGCACAGTGTCGGTCGCAGAAGCATTGTATTCCGAATGCATAATACCGCTACCAGCGCTCATCAGCTGCACATCACCGGCCGGAATAACAAACTCATTGCCGGTACTGTCTTTATGCTGCAAAGCCCCTTCCAGCACATAGGAGATAATTTCCATATCCCGGTGACCATGGGTATCAAAGCCAGCACCTCCGCGCACTCGGTCATCATTGATGACCCGCAGCGCAGAAACGCCCATATGTTTGGCATCATAGTAATGGCCAAACGAGAAGGTATGGCGGCTATCCAGCCAGCCAAAGTTGGCCCGACCACGACTATCAGCCAGTCTAATGTAATCCATGTTATTTCCTCAGTTCGACGTTCACATGGACTCACTATAGAAACGAATTTAAAGAACTTAAATCAGATAAAAATTAAAGAAACATTCTATTAATTAGAATCACTCAGTTGCTCTGCGGTCAGCAGACTCTCTGACTGATAACGTACTTCACCAATAAAGGTGCGTGCCGCTGGCCCCAGACGATCACCATCAGCAAAGCACAAATAAAGTTGTGCGGTACGTTTCACCCCTTGCGTCAAGGGCAAGGGCTTGAGCAAGCCGGATTGTAATTCCTGTTCAATAGCGGGCACCGGCAACCAGGCGTAGCCAAACCCCTGGCTGATCATATCAATAGAGGTACGCACGTGGCTCACTGTCCAACGCTGATCAGCCCCCAGCCACCCCACATCTTTGCCTGAGTTGCTGGCGGAATCCCTGACCACGATTTGCCGGTGGGATTTTAAGTCTTCATAACTCAGGGCCTGTGTTTGCTGGTGTAATGCGTGCTGTGGACTGGCAACGGCCAGAAACTCTATTTGACAGAATTCTTCGTTAAACCCGTTAGCCAGCGGCACCGGGGAAAGCGCAATATCAACGCGGGCCTTTTCCAATAGCTCTTGTGCACCGCTGAGCACAGTTTCCATCAGCTCAATACGCAGCAGTGGGAACTGCGCAGATACCGTATCCAACACCCGGTATAACAGATTTTGCGGAAAGACTTCGTCTACTGCGATTTTCAACTGGGTTTCCGTGCCCGCGCCCAAACCTGTTGCCACGGCTTCGAGCTTTGCCGCCTCATCAAGTAAGTAGTTGGCCCGGCGCAGCATCAATTCACCAGCCTGGGTCAATCCGACCTTACGTCCCTTCACCTGCAATAACTTAATGCCTAACGAGTCTTCCAACTTCTGTACCGCGTGGTGAATGGTTGACTGACTTTTATGGATAGCATCACCGGCCTGGCTGAAACCACCGTGCTCCACCACCGCACGAAACATACGCCATTGCCCCAATGTTGTTTTCAGCATTCATAGCCCCTTAGCGCTATCATGCAGATAACGCCTTAAAATTCGCTTTAACTATAAATTCTAAGGGATTTTTACTAAATTGGTTCAGAAATATCGAATAACTATGGTGAATTTACCCCGCCAGCCAACCTAAACCCGCCAGCACCGCACAAGGTAACACCAACCAGGCCGCAGACAGTCTGACAAACTGCAACAAAGCAAAAGCCAGCAGAGCTAATAAGGCGTCCTGCATGGATTGTATGCTCGCACCAAGCAAGGGGTTGATCAGCACCGCTAACAGCATCCCCACCACGGCAGCATTAGCGCCCAACAGCCCCTGACGGGCCAGATGATGTTTTCTCAGCGTCGACCAGAATGGCAAGGTGCCTATGACCAGCAGGCAACCGGGTAAAAAAATCCCAACCAGAGCTATCATGGCAGCCAGCCAACCCGATGATGTCAGCGGCGATGAAGCACCAACAAAAGCCGCAAAAGTAAACAGCGGACCCGGTACAGCCTGCGCTGCACCATAACCGGCCAGGAAGGTATCCGGGCTTATCTGTTGTAGCACTAATTCGGCCTGCAGGAGCGGTAACACCACATGCCCACCACCGAAAACCAGCGCCCCAGCCCGGTAAACGCTGTCAAACAATGATAATAACGGAACCTTGAACTGCTCAGCCAGGAGCGGCAGGGTCAGCAGCAGCGCCATACAAAGCAGCAGCATCACCCCACCTAAGGTTTTACTCAGGGGTACATTCAGTTCGATATTTTGCGCCCCGCCCATTGCAGGTTTGCCCCACCAAAGCGCTGACACTGCAGCAACCACAATGACCAACAGTTGCATGCCACTGCCGGGCCAGAGCAGCAGTAAAAAACAGGCAACCAGTGCAACAACACGACGAATAACGTCGGGGCATAACGACCTCCCCATAGACAATACCGCATGGGCCACCACAGCAACTGCCAGTACTTTGAGTCCGTGCAGCCAGTCCCATCCCAACAACTGCCCCAGGTCTTGCAGATGCAAGGCAAACAAGGTCAGTAGCAGCGCCGAGGGTAAGGTAAAGCCCAGCCAGGCCAGTAAGGCACCTCGCATTCCTCCCTTCAGCAAGCCAATAGCCATACCCACCTGACTGCTGGCTGGTCCGGGTAAAAACTGACAAAGGGCGATAAGCTCCGCATAAGCCGACTCAGACAGCCATCTGCGTTTGTCGACAAACTCCGTGCGAAAGAACCCCAGATGGGCAACAGGGCCACCGAAGGATGTCAGCCCCAGGCGTAAAAACACCCAGAACAATGTCCACATTGAAATGCCGGCAAGCGATTGCTGATAGGAAGATGCGTTCACAGTGGGTGGTCCAGAGCAGCAAGGCTGCCTACTATAAATGGCCCCACCCTGACGAACAACAGGCGTTCAACCTTTGACCCGCACAGGACTTAGCCGCTACTCTGCCTATGATAAAAACAACAACAGGATCCACTATGTCTGACGCTAACCTTGGCTTTGCCCTTAAACTGCTGGACGATACTCAGGCCCCTTTCCATCAGCGTTTATATTTGCACGAGAAGCCCATCCCCACACCGCAGAAAGGCCAGGTATTGGTCAAAATGCTGGCTTCACCGGTAAATCCTTCAGATTTAGTGTACTTACGGGGCCAATATGGATTGCCGCCTCAGGCTAATTCTTATGCGGGATTTGAAGGCTGCGGACTGGTTGTCAAAGCGAATGCCGGATTGTATGGAAAATGGTTGGTCGGTAAACGTGTAGCCCTTTCTGCACAGCCAGGGCAGGACGGTTTATGGGCAAAATATGCCTGCACACTGGCCAGTTATTGTCTGCCGCTGCGCGACAGTATCAGCAACGCGCAGGGAGCGACCCTGATAGTGAATCCGTTAACATCCATTTGTTTGATTGAACGCGCCATACAACTTGGGGCCCGCGCTATTGTCATCAATGCCGCAGCCAGTCAGGTAGGCAAGGGGCTGATCCGTTACGCGCAGACAAAGGGAATCAAAACCATCGCCACAGTGCGCAGCCAGTCCAATCTGGAGGTTTTACATGAGTTGGGCGCCGATCACACCTTACTCACTCTTGATCCTGACTTTAGTCAGCAACTTAAGGTTGCGGTGGAGACCTGTGGGGCCTCTGTTTTAATGGACGCCGTGGCAGACCAGGACACTGCCCGCTTACTCAAGCAAATGCCTGGCGGCAGCACGGCCATTATTTATGGCCGACTGGAAGAGAGTCAGGATCCCCTGGGAGGCAAATTTAGTGTGGCGGATGTGATTTTTCGCGACATGCGCATTGAGGGTTTCTGGCTGGCTCGCACCCTGAAAAAGGCCCCCATCTGGCGGGTCATCGGTCTCAGTCGCAAAGTACAACAGCTATTCAATGACGGTACCTTTAACACAGATATCTATGCACAGACCGGCTTTGATGATTTTGTAGCGGCGCTTGAGCACTACGCAGAACACAAAAGCGACGGCAAGGTCATTCTCGCCCCATAAGCCCAGCCGTCGGCTTCTGCATTATGGTGGCGTCAGGGCAGACGCTGCCAAACCTCTTGTTCAACCAGCTCACCGTCCTGCCAACGGCTTTTCTTCCACAGTTCGCCATCCAGTGTGTAGTCAAACTGATATTTGCCATCTGCCGGCACTGCATAGGAGGTATGCACAGGCCGCTCGGTGTAGGTTTTTTCGTTCGCTTCAAAGTCGCCGGCACCGGCTGCCCAGAACTTACCGTCTGCCATGGTAATAAAGCTGAAATGCTTGTCTGACACGACTTTGATCGCGCTCAGCTTCAAGCCTTCATAGTCAACCTTTTGCCCTTGCTCATTCACGTAAAAGCCCGACATAAGCTGCCAGCTGCCTTTCAGCGAATGGGCCATGGTGCTACTCACCATTAACGAACAAAACAAAATCAAATACTTCATTTAAATTGTCTCCTTGTGCCGGTAGTCAAATCAGAATGTCCGCATAAAGCAGAGATCCATGTCACTCACATTGGTATGTAATAGACAAGATGTTCCAGCGTAACAATTTAATCAATATTAATTTGTTATTAATTAACAAAAGGAGTTCTGTTCGCCTTATGCGATAGGCAAATCAGGGCGTGCACCCCATTCCGTCCAGGAGCCGTCGTACAGCGTCAGGTTGCGATGTCCGCAAGCATAAGCTGCCATCAGTAGTACACAGGCTGTCACACCAGAACCACAGCTGCACACCAGCTGTTTTTCCTGGCTGAGTCCAAGCGCTTCAAATTGTGCCTGCAATTGCGGCACAGGTAACAGACAGCCCTGCGTCTGCAACTGCGTAAAAGGTAAATTTGCAGAATCAGGAATATGGCCTGAGCGCAGACCCGCCCTGGGTTCCGGCTGGGTACCAGCAAAACGACCAGCGCTGCGCGCATCCAACACCAGATAATCAGGCTGTCCGGCGACCGCCAGCAACTGCTCGGCGCTCATCAGCGCCTTATCCTGTAACTGAGCTTGATAAACCTGCGGGGCTGTAGCAGGGGCATGCTTATCGGCCAAGGGCCGCCCCTCGGCTTGCCATTTGGGTAAACCGCCATCCAACACATAAACCTGTTCATGCCCCATGCATTTAAACATCCACCAGGCTCGGGGGGCGGAGTACAGGCCCTGATTGTCATACACCACAATCAGGCTGTCGTTACTGATACCCAGGGCACCCACCAAGTGGGCAAATAACTTCGCATCCGGCATGGTGTGAGGTAATGGGGAATCTGGCTCGCAAACCACCTTATCAATATCAAAGCGGCGCGCTCCTTCAATACAACGCAGATCCGGACTCGGTTCCTGGCCAGGCAAAGGCATACTGGCATCCAATAACACCAGATTCGGCGTGGCCTTATTGGCAGCCAGCCAATCTGTACTGACCATGACCTGATTATGCTGCATGGTTACTCCAGAGTTATGGCTGCGGTTCACCGCGGTTATCTACCGGGTTTATGACAAAATCAACCTGCAATGGCCCCCCCTGTGTAAGCACCTTACACAGGTTATCCGGGCTGTGCTGGCACATCCCCATGTGGGTACGACGCTGACCATCCAATACAAACAAGGTCAGGTAATAACCTTGTTGTGGATCCAACTTAATGTTCTGGCCCAACACAAAGTCCTGCTGCGTCACAAATTCCTGCACATGGCTAAAATCTTCAATCACCAGGCTATCTACCCGCTGGGCGGCTTTATCTGCAATGCGCGGATCGTACTTAAACAAAACCAGTTCCAGGCGACGCCCGTCAAAGGAACCCACGGATTTAGGAATCACAAACTCACCCACAACCTGAGCGGCAACCGGATTTACCACCATAGAGACTTCTTTACAGTTCTCCAGGTTCTCACCTTTTGCATTCAGTAGCATAGCCTCACTGCCCGGCCCGCTGCCTTTGGTCCACCAGATCAGACCTTCTCCCTGATATTTTGCGCCGCTGGCGCTGACCGTTAGGTTAAGAGGATGAATGCGTTGCTTGTATCTGATGCTGGCAGTCTGCTCTGTGGTATAGGCGGCCTCGACCAACTCACCACTGTCGCAGTGATATGAAACCGAAGGTAAGAAATCCTGTTCAGCCACGGAAGGGGCCGTTTTATCAGCCTGGCTACAAGCAAATAACAAGGGGCTAACAAGCAGCCAAGTAAATTTGTTACGCATGGTTTACTCCTTGAGTCAGATAGAGCTCAATCTATCACAGCCAACGTAAAGCGTCATAGGGATGCTGCCGTAAGCTTTGCAGACGGCTGGCTAAATCCCCCACGTGGGCTTCCAGTTTATGGCCATCAGGATCCAGAAAGTACAGCGAATCGCCCTCGCTGCGATTCTCCTTCCATTGGACAACCCCAGCTTCCATCATCCGCCGGAAAAAGTCAGCAAAGTCAGATTTTTCCAGGCTGAATGCCAGATGGGTGTAATCCGCTGCCGGGACAGGGGTATCCAGTGACAAACAAAGCCACAGTTCTCCCAGGCTTAAATAAGCGCCCCGCTGCCAAGTTACATGGCCTGTAAAGCCAAGTAGTCCGATATAAAAATCGACCGAGCGCTGCACATCGGCAACGGCCAGCGTAATATGATTGAGTCCTTTAAGCATAACCAAAAGCCTGTTCACTAAGAGCACTTACGCTAACTCGGTGACCATGCGTTAGCAACGCTTCACTTGCCCTGCTCACCGTGCAATTTGGCCTGCGTCAGCCAATCTGCTTTTTGTACTTCACTGGCACTGATCATCGGGCCAAGCATTTGTTGCCTGAGAGTCTGAATACCACAAAATGCTAAGGTGGTTATTTTTAATTGTTTCATCGCCGGTGCGCCCTGCCACCAGCGAAAATACCAAGGCGGGGTATCCATAGTCAGTATCAGGCTGGCGGTTTTACCCCTCAGCAGTTTTTGCTGCATGGTCATGCCTTTTTCATAACGAAACGCAAAACCGGGTAAAAAAGTGCGGTCAAATAGACCTTTAAACTTAGCGGGCAATCCACCCCACCACACAGGACTATAAACCACCAAATGTTCCGCCCAGCTAAGCTGCTGTTGGAAATGTTCCAGACAGTCTTCCAGCGGTTGCACCTGCGCATAGCCTTGGCTTAAATCCGGGTTAAACGTCATGGCAGACAACAAACATAACTGCACATCATGGTCTTTGGATGCCCCTGCCTGATAAGACATGGCTAAAGATTCACTGAAACTACCGGCTTTGGGACTACCACTAATAACCAGAATTCGCTTTTTCACACTGACTCCTTTGATAAAACAAAGGCGCAGTCTAGCGTCTCCCCTTTAGGGCAGAGTCAATGGACAGTGACCAATTTCCTCACAGCAGGCATCCAATTGTTTGATACGCGCCTGAGTTTGCATAATCTGGGCTTCCATTTCAGCGCGGATCTCAAACAAAAATTGACGTATGCCCTGCCAATCCAAGACACCACTGTTATATCGCATCGCAGGCTGCAAACGAGCCAGGCTGATCCCCAGCTGTCTGGCTTCCCGAATCAACAATAAGGCGTCGATATGTGACTGCTCATACACCCGGTATGTGCCCTGACGCTTGGGCGGCGTAATCAGCCCTTTTTCTTCATACAACCTTATGGCCTTAATCGTCAGGCCGGTCAGGGCGGCGACTTTACCTATATACATAACGTGCAACCTTGCCCGGCGTTATCTGCGCTAGGATTCTCAGCCAGTGCCAAAGGCATGATGGGAGTCAAAGACACAACAAGCACTTTCGTTCCTTAATCTGATAAAGGTTCTGCGTCTGCATTATGCGCAAATCTTTCCTCACAAAGAATACTCTTTCTTGATCCACCAATTTGCTTAGGTTCTGCCGATAGGTTCTAGAGACTACGACTGGACTGAAAACAAACCACAGGTTGATGCTCAATAAAGGTATCCCAGTAGCCGGGCAGGTAATCAGCCTGGGCGCTGGGTGACACCTGTGGCTCCAGCCATAGTAAGTCGGTGAGTCCGGCCAGAGAAAAGGCCTGTTCGTGAGTTTGGCGACTTAAGTGGTAGTTGGTGACAGTGATCATCTCATCACCAGGCAGAAAAAAGCGATAACTGAACGGCATGCCTTCCTCAACGGCCGCAGGGTCGCGGGTGAAACCATAAGGCCGCATACTCAGCAGCTCACCGCTGTAGTCCGGATTACTGTTAATTCCGATAAAACGTCCACCTGGCCGCAAATGCCTGGCCACAATTTGACACATGCGGCTGAGATCCTGCGCCGACTGTGCATAGTTAAGCAGATAACTGGCAAACACCAGGTCGAACTGCTGAGACAATTGCAGGTCGCGCACATCACAGCGGATAAAATCAATGCCCAGTGGTCGCTTCATTTCCTGCTGTTGCGCCAGGTTGATCATGGCCGACGAGATATCTACCCCCACCACTTTCTTCGCCCCACGATAGCGCAGCATACGGGTATGAAATCCTTCACCACAAGCAAGATCCAGTACACTTTGGCCGCTCAGATCGCCCACCAATTCGGATAACATAAACATTTCAATATGCTGCCGCCAGGGTTGCAACTTGGCGCGGCGATATTCTTCGGCTATACCGTCGTAGTCTGTGGTCATAATGGCAACGGCGGTCCCATCCCTGTCAGCGACAAGCTATGAGTATGTTGGGCGAATAGCGGATAGGCAAATTACCCGGCAGGAAAAGCCGGGCCTTTTAGCTCAATAATATTGTTGTCTGGATCCTTAAAGTACAAGGACAAGCCCTGACCTTCAGCGCCAAAATTCAGGCTGGCTGGCCCAAGTGGGGTTATTCCAAAAGCTGCCAAATGGGCCACCAGCCCGGCTTCATCAAAGGGCTCAATACGCAAACAGAAATGGTCAACATTATGCCCTTCGACGCCGGGCCCCCGACCACCTTGCTGTCCTAGCTTGCCAACCAGACTAATCAGATCAATCAGAGACGAGCCGGCGCGTAGATGAACCAGCCCCAGATGGGCTTGTCGTTTCACTACTTCACAGCCCAGAACCTGCTGATAAAAGTGGACACTGCGCTCCAGGTCCACCACCCGCAGGACCAGATGATCAATGGCTTGGATGTTAACCATCAAAGCTCAGGAAGCCTTTACCACACCCTGCGACTGCATCAGGGACTCAATTTCAGACAAACTGGCCGGATCATCAATAGTGGAGGGTACTGCATACTCCTGCCCATCGGCTATCTGGCGCAGTAGCTTGCGCAAAATCTTACCGGAACGGGTTTTAGGTAAACGCTGCACCACCACCGCCCGTTGGAAACAGGCAATGGGGCCAATCTCGCTGCGCACCATAGCCACCAGCTCTTCTTGCAAACGGGACTCCTCTATCTCTACCCCGTCTTTGAGTAACACCAGACCAATAGGCACCTGCCCTTTTAGCTCATCATGGATACCAATCACGCTGCATTCGGCCACCGCGGCGTGAGCAGCCAGAATTTCTTCCATCTCACCGGTGGAAAGCCGGTGCCCGGCCACGTTAATCACATCGTCGGTACGCCCCATAATAAACACGTATCCGTCCTTATCTTTGTAACCACCGTCGCCGGAACAGTAGTAACCCGGGTAGTCCCGCAAATAGCCGGCCTGAAAACGTTCATGATTGCCCCAGATGGTCGGTAAACACCCTGGCGGCAGCGGCAGCTTAATGGCAATCGCCCCTTGCTGACCATCCGGCATGGGTTGACCATTACCGTCCAGCACCTGAACATCAAATCCGGGCACCGGCAACGTAGAAGAACCAGGTTTAGGCGGCATATCTTCAATACCGGTTGGATTGGCACAGATGGCCCACCCCGTTTCGGTTTGCCACCAATGGTCAATCACGGGTTTGCCGGTATGTTTCACCACCCAGTCATAAGTGGGCGGGTCAAGGCGTTCACCGGCCATAAAAATGGCGCGCAGCTTACCTATATTGTAGCGTTCAAGCTTGGTTGCCTCCGGGTCTTCCTTCTTAATGGCCCTAAAGGCCGTAGGCGCAGCAAACAGGACTTTCACCCCATACTCCTGCACCACCCGCCAAAACGCACCGGCATCCGGCGTGCGCACAGGTTTACCTTCATACAATAGGGTAGTGCAACCAGCCAACAACGGTCCGTACACTATGTAGGAATGTCCCACTACCCAACCCACATCGGAGGCCGCCCAAAACACTTCCCCCGGCTGCATGTTGTAAATAGATTGCATGGAATAGTTCAAGGCGACCGCATGGCCACCATTGTCTCTGACAACCCCCTTGGGTTTACCTGTGGTTCCCGAGGTATACAGAATATAGAGTGGATCGGTTCCGGCCACTGGCACACAATCTGCGGGCGTTGCTTTGGCCATAGCCTCGTGCCAATCCAGATCCCGCTCTGAGCTTAATTGTACCGGTGCCTGTTCGCGCTCCAGAATAATGCAACGCAGCGGTTTATAACTGGAACGTTCAATGGCGGCATCCAGCATCGGCTTGTATTCAATGACCTTATTCACCTCGATACCACAAGACGCAGACACCACCACCTTAGGTTCAGCATCTTCAATGCGCAGCGCCAGTTCGTGAGGGGCAAAACCGCCAAACACCACGGAATGAATAGCCCCTAACCTGGCAACTGCCAACATAGCAACCAAAGCCTCTGGCACCATTGGCATGTAGATCACTACCCGGTCGCCTTTTTCCACTCCTTGCGCCTTAAGCACGCCAGCAAATAAGGCGACTTGCTTGAGCAAGCTGGCGTAGCTGATCTGCTTTTTCTGATTACTGACCGGAGAGTCATAGATGATGGCGGTTTGCTCGCCACGGCCTTGTTCCACATGCCAGTCGAGGGCCATATACGCGGTATTCATCTGGCCATCAGCGAACCAGCGCTGCATGCCGTTTGCATCCGTGCTGAGAATAGTCTGAGGCTGACGAAACCAGGGCAGTTCAGCAGCTTTTTCTTGCCAAAAGGCTTCAGGTTCGCGGATAGCGCGTTGATATTCACTTTGGTATGACATGTTCGCTTCACCTTGTTGCAGGGTTGGCCTTTTTAGTAAGGCTCTAAGCTGAGTGATAGGGCTCAGCCTTGAATATTTATTATGCAACTGTAGACAAAACATGCAGGTTTTGGCATTAGACTTAAGGATAACCCGCCATATTGTCGACAATCATCCACTACAACCTGGTTTACCGGCGAATAAAATCAACACTGTTACTGCTCGGGCACCACGGCCTCAACCAACAACGCCAGTAAGCTCAGGGACTCCTGCCAGCCAGCATAGCAAAGCTCGGCCGGAATAGCCTCAGGCACGCCTTCCTGCACTATGGTTAATTCGGTACCGCATAACACCGGCTTAAACGCAATGCTCACCTGCATCTGGCCGGCCAAATTAGGATCGTCAAACTGGTCGCTGTAGCGAATCAGGCGCCCCGGCTCAAGGGCCAGGTAGCGACCTCCGAATGCATGACACTGACCTGTAGAAAAGTTACTGAATGACATCTTATACCCCCCTCCCACCCGGGCATCCATTTCCTGAATCTGTCCGGTAAAGCCATGAGGAGGTAGCCACTTAAGCATGGCAGCAGGGTCGATAAAGGCACGATAGGCCTTCTCGGGCGAGGTACGCAGTATGCGATGAAGACGAATAGTCTGACCTGACATAGCAATCTCCTGTTGAAGTTAACAGCATAGAATATAGTTACGCTATGTAGTCGAACTTCAATTATAGGTTTCGACAGCCCAGAGGTATTTCGCTTTCCAACCTTAGCAGCCTATCCACCGAGTGCTGATAAATCCGGGTTTTGGCACCGAATAACGAATAGCCGTCGGCCAGGCGCTGCCAGCCAAACTTTTCGTATAACCCCTGATGATCTGTGGTCAGGTAGAGTTGCTCAAACCCCATCGCCCCGGCTTGCTTAGCCGCATGGACAAAAATACCTTGGCTAAGCCGCTGGCCCCGTTCAGATTCCTCTATAAACAGGCAAGCCAGCCAGGGCCATAAGTCACAGCGACTGATAAAGTCATTGGTAATCAGTCCGTAGCATCCCACCGCTTGCTGACCTTTCAACAACAAAAAGAACTTAGGTAACTGTTTCACCCCGGCGGAATGTGCGATGGCATCCAGATAAAAGCCGTGATTATGGCTGTTACCCCATTTGCTGTGAAAATAGTCTGCCGCGGCGTCCACGCCGTATTCAGTGGCATCCATAATCTGGTAGTCCATCATCCCAACCAAAGCAATAAGGACAAAACCGCTAACCACAGTAGCTGCGCACCATAACTTAAGCGCTGATGCAGACCCGGGTTAGTTCTGGCCTTGTAGGCCCTGCCAAGGGTCAGACTAAAAAGCAGCGTGGCAACAAGGCAAGCCAGGGAGAACCACTGAAACCCGGCAGGAAGGTAAGTATTGTCTGGAAGGGTAAAAACTAACGCCGGCGCAATCAGCAAGCTCAGCAGCATCACCATACCGGCCCAGGAATGAATCTGGCAATGCCGGCTTGGCGTTGCGGTATAAGCATCGAAGTCCATAGGAAAATACCCGGCCACCCAGGTCGCCACACCATGCAGGATAATCAGACCACCCATCCACTGTAATCCAGTGGGCGCATCAGGTAAGGCAAGCAGCGCATAACCAAACAGGCAGAACAGCAGCCCCAGCGGGTAATTATTAATCTTTGGCGACAGCTTCTGGGTAGGGCTACCGGTGGCCCCCAGTTCACTACAAAACTGTCGGCTGTGGTTATAACCAGGGTAGCGGCTGGCGGCGATTGTAACCCCAATCACCATCCAGATAGTTGCCAGCAGGCCAGTGAGAATCAGTACATCCATATACCTACTCCATAAAAGGTATGACAGGTTAGATCAGCAGAGGTAACAGCACATTGCGGCTAATCCTGTGATGGGTGGCATTGGCGTATTTCGCCGAATAGCCATTAAACATCAGAACCAACAACAAGTCTCGCTCCGGCACATATTGCACCAGGGCAGTGTAGCCATAATCGGTACTGCCCCCCATTTGCCAGATAGACATACCGCTGCTGCCGCTGATTGCCCAGTTTCCCAGGGTCCATTTCTTATTCACCGGTTGGAACACCAAGCCGGTAAGCTCAGAAGAAAGTTGTCCGCCTCCCTGCAAGGCCTGAAACCAGCGCTGTAAGTCATCTACGCTCGAGACCATGCCGCCTGAACCGATCAATGCCCAGGTTAGCGGTTTGGCAAACGTCGTCTGGCCGCTGTCCTTTCCACCATAGCCTTTGGCGACATACTGAGTATCCAGCGCCTGGTCCGCATAAAAACGGGTTTTGTTAAGTTGCAGGGGAGCAAGCAGTTGCTGCTGTACATAATCGCGAAAATCCATCCCGGAAACCCGTTCAACAATGGCGGCCAATAAGGTGTAGGCAGCATTGGAGTAGGTAATATCGGTACCCGGCTGACTCAGCAGCGGCAAACTAAGAATACGTCGCTCGGCCTCGTCTCTGTCTATCGGCTCAAAATCAGACGTATTGTGAAAATTGTCCAAGCCACTTTGATGGGCTAAGAGTTGTTCAATATTGATGTCACGTTTATCAGCCGGTGCATTGGGATAAAACTCAACAAGGCGGCTGCTCAGAGATAATTTACCTTGCACATGCAGTTGCAAAACCGCCGCTGCGGTAAAGGTTTTGGCAATAGAGCCCATGTCATACAGATTCTGGCTGTCATTATGCTTGTGTAAGGCGCGGTCTGCATCGCCGTAACCACATTCAAACAGCAATTGCTGATGCTGAACAACACGCACCATACCGTCAAACGTGCCCTGAATATGCTCACTGGTCAGTGCTTGATCCAGTCGCTTGGCCTGCTCTGTGGGGGTGGGGCAAAAGGGGCGTGGCGTGCGCTGGGCACTTTGCTGAGATGGCGGACTGCTACAGGCGACCAGTGTTAACAATAAAACCAGGCTAACACCGCCAAGCAACCACTTCATCAGACTCTCCTTCGCAATTTAGGGTGTTCCGTTTACATGACGAAACATAAGGGCTGCAGGTTTGCGCAGCGCGTGGGCACAGTATCTCCGCGTTTGCACAGTGATGCAATTTGATCTAGTCCAGCACCAGGAGTGGCACGACCAGAGGCCGTGAATATTTTCCCGTTCTTTATCCCACCATATAGGTGCCTGTGCCGAACGCGATATGCTCTCCCTGCTCGTTATGCAGTTCCATTCGACAAACGGCTACCCGACTTCCCTTGCGGATCACATTGGCGGTAGCGATAAATTCACTGCCCTTACCAGGGCGCAGATAGTCCACCCGCATATCAATAGTGCCGATGCGCGCCAATTGCTGCTGAAACTGGGCCAGGGTTAGTTGTGGCATATCCCTCACCACATGCAGGATAGCCATCAGCCCACCAACAGTATCCAGTACCGCGGCGGTTACCCCACCATGCAGTATTTTCTGGATTGGATTGCCCATTAAACCATCATGCCAGGGCAGCCGAACTTCCACGCCGTCACCATCGAACTGGCTGATTTGCAGCCCCAGCAATTGATTAAACGGCATATGTTCGCGGAACACGCCAGCCACGTATTCGGCTAATTGTTTGCTATCTAAAACCCCTTGCGTATGCACAATTCAACCCTCTGGTTTGACCTGTTAGCATCATAACAGGCTTTTCCCTCGCCAATGCAAGCCATTGTCGTCATGAATTGTCGGCAACTTTGGGGTAGACTAGCCGCCCTGTTTTCCAGCTGCTTTGCCCATGTCCGACGTTTTGGCCACTACTCCAGTTCAGTCCAGCCCACAAAGTGTGTTGCGGGATACGTTTGGCTACGACAGCTTCAGACCCGGTCAGGAGCAGGTCATCCAGGCCTGCCTGGATGGACGTGACAGTCTGGTGCTCATGCCTACCGGCGGCGGAAAATCGCTGTGTTATCAGGTGCCAGCATTGCTACTACCTGGGCTCACTCTGGTGGTGTCACCGCTGATTTCCCTGATGAAAGACCAGGTCGATGCGTTGCATGCCTCAGGCGTCAGTGCCGCCTATCTGACCTCGGCCCTGTCCCGCCCGGAACAATTGCAGGTATTGGCCGGCGTGCAGGACGGTAAATACAAATTGCTCTACGTAGCACCTGAACGGTTAGTGCAGCCCGAATTTATTCAGCGCCTGCAACATATCCAAATCAGTCTGTTTGCCATTGACGAAGCACATTGTGTATCCCATTGGGGCCATGATTTTCGCCAGGACTATATGGCGCTGGGGCAACTTAAGCATTTCTTCCCCCATGTGCCTATGATGGGGCTAACCGCCACCGCCGATCCGGCCACCCGTGTGGATATTCTGCAACAATTACGTTTGCAGCAGCCCATGGTCTATCAGGGCAGTTTTGACCGCCCCAACATCCGCTACACCCAGTTGCAAAAGTACAAACCCCTGGAACAACTGGAAAGCTACATAAAAAGCCAGGAAGGCAGCGGCATTATCTACTGCAACAGCAGGAAGAAAGTGGAAGATGTGGCCTTTAAACTGGCTAATCGCGGAATCAATTGCGCGGGTTATCACGCCGGTATGGAAGCGGACATTCGCGATATTACCCAGCGCAATTTTCTCAAAGACAATATCGATGTGATTGTTGCCACCGTGGCCTTTGGCATGGGTATTAACAAGCCCAACGTGCGCTATGTGATACACCATGACCTGCCCAGGACCATTGAATCCTATTATCAGGAAACCGGCCGTGCCGGGCGTGACGGCAGCCCGGCCGAAGCCTTGCTGCTGTTTGATGAAAAAGACGTGGCCCGTATCCGTGAATGGATCAGCCTGACCGACAATCCCCATCGCCAGGAAGTCGAACTGCAACGCTTTGCCGCCATGGAAGCCTTTGCCGAAGCACAAACCTGCCGACGCCAAGTCTTGCTCAATTACTTTGGCGAATACAATGCCTCGGCCTGCGGCAACTGCGATATTTGTCTGGACCCACCCAAAGCCTTCGACGGCACGGTAGCGGCCCAAAAAGTACTGTCCTGTGTCTACCGGCTCAATCAGTCCGCCGCCAGCCAATATTTGATTGACGTGCTACGCGGTAAAAAGCTCAAGCGCATTATCGACAGCGGTCACGACCAGCTCAGTACCTATGGAATAGGCAAAGACGAAAGTGACGCCTGGTGGCACAACCTGATTAACCAGTTGATTCATCAAGGGCTTATTCGGGTGGACATCACCCAGCATGCGGTGCTGAAGTTAAACGAAGCGGCCCGGGCGGTGCTTAAAGGAGAATTAGCCGTGAGTCTGGCCGTGCCGAGAATGAACCTGAATCTGGGTAAGAAAGCCAAGCTGGATAACCGCAATTACGATCGTGCCTTGTTTGCCAAACTGAAGAAACTGCGTAAAACCATTGCCGAGGAAGATGAAGTGCCACCTTTTGTGGTGTTCTCGGATATGACCTTATCCCATATGGCGGAGATTCTGCCAACCAGCAAACGAGAAATGCTCAATGTCAGTGGCGTCGGCCAAACCAAACTGGCTCGCTATGGGGATGCCTTTTTGAACCTTATTAGCGAACATCTGGCCGGCTAGGGTCGTCGCCCTCTAACAGCTTACGTACCCGCTCGGCAAAGGCCGGAAGCGGCCGCAAAGGGTCTATCCAACCTAAGCAATGCTCCGGCATCGGCAATTGTAAGTGCCCATAGCCAATTTTCACCATGCTGGCAGGCATTCTGCTCAACACACTTTGTCTTGCCAATAACAGGGCAAAGGGGCGACTCATTAGCAGTGACAGCGCCTGTTCAACACAGCTGCGCGGCTCCACCTCGTAGCCCCCGGTGCATTGCAGCACCAGGGCCAGCTCCCTCTGTAATAATGCATCCGGCTCAATCAGCAGGATACGCAGGGGCATTATTTACCCGCCGGATCCAAACTGGCGTAGAAAGCAGCCAGATTGGCAATATCATCGTCAGACAATGGTTTAGCCATAGGCGACATCACCATGTTCTTACGCTCACCATCCCTGAAAGCCTTCATTTGCAGCACCAGGTACTGTTCTTTCTGACCGGCCAAATTCGGATACATTGGGATTTGTGAAATTCCGTTCGCACCATGACAGGCCGCGCACGTAGCGGATTTGGCTTTGCCCGCAGCGACATCACCAGCCATCGCAGGCATCGCAGCACATAAGGCAAGGAATACAGCGAGTTTTTTCATATTTACTCCGGATTGTGTAGTTACAAGGTTACAATAGCCCATCTTTTTTATTTTCTATACGGCGCGCCTGTGTATTTGGCTCACACTTATGCTCAAACATTAGCCGACCTGGGTAGCAAGGTCAGCGTTCAGCCACCACAGAATGCAAGATTGGTGCATGTTAACCAATCCCTGTTGGCAGACCTTGATCTGGATCCTCAGTTTTTTGTGCAGCAGCAGTTATTTAACGAGCTATTCAGCGAAAACGGGCGTTTAAACCAGCATGCCATGGCGCAAAAGTACGGTGGCCACCAGTTTGGCCAGTGGAACCCGCAATTGGGAGATGGGCGCGGCCTGCTGCTTGGCGAAACCCGGGACAAGCAGGGCAAACCGGTCGATTTGCATTTGAAAGGCGCAGGGCAAACCCCTTACTCACGCTTTGGTGACGGCCGCGCAGTGCTGCGCTCAACCTTGCGCGAATATCTGGTGGGCGAAGCCATGCACCATCTCGGTATTCCCAGCTCCCGCTCTCTGTGCCTCATAAGCAGTGACGAACCTGTGATGCGCGAGCGCCAGGAAACCGCAGCCATGATGATCCGCACCTGTCAGAGCCACATACGCTTCGGCCATTTTGAGTATTTCTTTCACAGCGGCCAAAGTGACAAGCTACAGCGCTTATTTGATTATTGCTTCAACCAGCATTTCCCGCATCTGGCCGATACAGAAGACCGTTACTACCGTCTGCTAGAGCAGATAGTAATAGACACCGCGGAGCTTATCGCTAAGTGGCAAGCCGCTGGGTTTGCCCATGGGGTAATGAATACCGACAATATGTCTATCCACGGCATCAGCTTTGACTTTGGCCCCTATGCCTTTTTGGATGATTTTCAGCAGGACTATATCTGCAATCATTCCGACCACCAGGGCCGCTATGCCTTTGACCGCCAGCCAGGCATTGGGCTGTGGAACCTCAATGCCCTGGCTCATGCCTTTAGCAGCCATTTAAGCCTTGAAGAAATCAAACAAGCCTTAGGTCAGTACGAACCCAGATTGCTCAGCCATTACTTTACCCTGATGGCAGCCAAGCTAGGCCTGCAAGATGCCACCGAACAAGACGAAGCGCTGATCAGTGACTGGCTGAACCTGCTGGCCCGCGAACGGCGGGATTATCATGTAAGTTTCCGGCTGCTGAGTCATTTCCAGCCAGCGCAGCCCAATCCGCTGCTGGATCATTTTGTCGACCGCAATCAGGCCAAAGCCTGGCTCGACAGATACACCCAGCGCCTCAACCAACAAAGCGGCTCCCACGCCCAGCGGCATCAGCAGATGCTGGCCGTAAACCCTAATTACGTACTGCGTAATTACCTGGCCCAGCAAGCCATTGAACAGGCTGAGCAGGGGGATTTCAGCGAGTTTGAGCGCCTGTTTACGCTGCTAAGCCGCCCATTTGACGAACAACCGGCCAATGCACAATACGCCAAACCGCCACCGGATTGGGGCAAGAGTATGGAGATATCATGCAGCAGCTAAGCGGGATTCACTTTGTCATTGCAGACCCGTGCCTGAACCTGCAGGGTGTAGCAGATTTTTCCGACACCGGTATACAACACCTATCAGCCCAGCTGGCTACCACCTTGAACGCCCGTATGCTGGAGTTGGAGTGGGGTGCCGACCGCTGGCAGCGCCGTTTTGAACTGGATGGCCGACCCTACTTATTGTGTATGGAATCCTTATGCGAGGCGGTATGGATAGAAGCCCTGAAAGAGAGTGATTTTCCTTATTTGATCAGTCAGTTAAGACTGGTCGGTGCAGAGCTGACTGAAGGCAACCACTCAGCGTTTTAAGCACAATGTTATACAGGCATTAAAAATCAGGGCTTTTAAGCGCAGCCAAAGACTTTATACTGGCAACAGGACGCCATAACAATAATCAAAGCTGACGTTGAAATCTGTGCCTTTACTACTGCTGCTTGGGTACCTGTTAATCGGCCTGACGATGCCCTGCCAGGCCAAGCCGCTGCTGCTAGACTCCTCTTTCACACACCAGGAACTACGAGGCCAGGTTGAGTACTTGCGCGCCGAAAAGTACGCCCAGTTGTCTGATGTGCAATCGGCCCCCGACTGGCACACCGACCTGGATATCAGCCCGCTAGCCCCCAATCAAAGCCTGTGGGGTCGATTCAGCGTAGTGCAACAAGCCGGCAGTCACTCCCGCTTTGCCTTTGTTATCGCCAACCCCACCCTGGATGAAGTGGATCTGTATTTACTGGATGACAGAGGACGGATTCGCCGCTCGCTGATGATGGGCGCCATGCGGCCTTTCAATGCGCGGGAACTCAACCACAGACACTTCCTTATTCGTCTGGAAATGACGCCGGGAGAGCAACTGGATATCTACTTCCGGGTAGCTGACAAGGGGCCTCTGGTATTCCCCATCGACCTCTGGCGGGATGAAATACTGATCGCCGAAGAACAGCTCAACCTGGCCAAAATTGGCATGATAGGTGGCGCACTGGCGATACTGGCGTTTTACTATCTGATCACCTACGTGTTACTGCGCAGCCCGGTTCGGTTCTGGTTTTCCATGGCCAGCTTCAGCTTCCTGTTGCTGTTCCTCAACGTGGAAGGACTGTTGGTGCAAATTGTACCGGCGCTTTCCAGCTATATCTCAATACTGACCCTAAGTTTGGTGGCCCTGGCACTCTTTAATGCCGCTAAGGTGTCGCATTTGATGCTGCGTGGCGTACCGCTTTACTGGCGCTACGTGTCCTATAGTGCCTCTTATTTGCTGCTGCTCAGTGCCTTTGTTCTGGACGACTACTGGCAAATTGTTACCGCCATTGGTCTGGCCGGAGCTACACTGGTTGTGCAACTGGGTTTGTCCTGGCGTTATAGCGATCGCAAAGACGGACGCCCCAATCGGCTGTATGCCATAGGGTGGTCCACCATCAGTTTGATTGCCTTGTTGCAGTCGGCCTGTTATGTCAGCGGAATCTTGTTAGGCAGCACGTTCAGCCTGTATATGACACTATTGATGCTGCTGGGTATCTTATTGATCGCCCTGGCAGTAGAAACCCACCAGCAAGCACAAGTGTTGTCCCGCTATGAGCGCCAAAGCAACACTATTAGTGACCTGCGCCGCTTCTACGAGTTGTTCCGCAATTCCGCCGAAGGCTTATATACCTCCACCTTGAGTGGCAAGCTGATTACCACCAACCCGGCCATGTGCAAGCTGTTCGGTTATGACAATGAGCAACAGATGCTCAAGGAATGCAGCAATACCTCACAGTTTTATGCCAACCAAACCGACCGCCTGACCCTGGTTGAAGAACTGGTTAAACAAGGGGTGGTAATGGGCCGTGAAATACGCGGTGTGCGACGCGATGGCAGCCCGTTCTGGTTCTCTATCTCGGTGCAGCTTCGTCATGAACATCACGAAGACTATCTGTTCGGCACCATTTTCGACATTACCGAACGCAAAGAGTCCAGCATGAGCCTGGAGTATATGGCCACCCATGATCCGCTGACCGGTGTATACAACCGTCGCGAGTTCGAGCAGCGCCTGCGTAGCGGTCTGAATCAGGCCAGAGACGCCGAACAAGAACTGACCTTGCTCTATATGGATTTGGACCAGTTTAAGGTGGTTAATGACACTTGTGGGCACAAGGCCGGCGATATATTAATCAAGCAATTGTCTCAACAGCTCAATCAGGTGGTGGAAGGTCGCGGTATTCTGGCCCGTCTGGGCGGCGATGAATTTGGCGTGCTGCTGGAAAGCGAACAAGCCAGTGAAGAAAACGCCTACCTGCTGGCCAATAAGCTGCTGAATGTGGTGCAGCAGTTCCGTTTTGTCTGGGATAACCGCATCTTCACGCTAGGTATCAGCATTGGCTTAGTCCCCTACCATAAGGCCATTCATTCACCGGAACAGCTGCTCAGTATGGCCGACTCGGCTTGTTACATGGCCAAGGAGCAGGGCCGAAACCAAGTACATATCTACTCCAAGCAGGATGACAAAATTCAGCGTTATGAAACCGAGTTGCATTGGGTATCGCTGATTAATAAAGCCCTGCAGGAAGACAGGTTTGTGCTGTACTACCAGCACTACCACCCCTTAAATAAGATGTCCCACGGCCATCATTATGAAATCCTGCTGCGTATGCAAGGAGACGACGAGACTCAGATAGTCACCCCGGATGTCTTCCTAACCGCGGCAGAACATTACAATCTGACTGCCCAAATTGACCGCTGGGTGGTAGAACACTATTTCCGTTGGCTGGCCGACAACCCTCAGCACAAAGACAACCTGGTGCGCGCCAACATTAACCTCAGCGGCCACTCGCTGGGGGATAAGGAATTGCGCCTGTTTGTACTCAATGCCTTTGAAAAATACGGTATTCCCTATAACAAGATCTGCTTTGAAATCACCGAAAGCATGGCGATTATCAAAATGGACGAGACCCTGCAGTTTATTAAGACCTTCCATCAGTTGGGTTGCACTTTTGCCCTGGACGATTTCGGCAGCGGCTTCTCTTCCTACGGCTACCTGAAAAGCTTACCGGTCAACTACGTGAAGATTGACGGCGGCTTTGTGAAGGACCTGCTGGTCGACCCGGTGGATATGGCCATGGTCAGCTCAATAAAAGACGTGGCTAAGGCCATGGGCATGAAGACCGTGGCGGAATTTGTCGAGAGCAAAGAAATCATGGTTGAGTTGGGTAAAATGGGGGTCGATTATGCCCAAGGTTACGGCGTTGCCAGACCTGCGCCTCTTCATGACTTTACCCCTCTGGCGTAAACAACTTTTTCTCACCACCAAGAACACGAAGAAAAACAATACCTTTCAAAGGCTTGATGGCTTTCTTGATCCCTTCGTGCTTTTCGCGCCCTTCTTGTTGATTGGGTTTTTATTTCTCACCACGAAGCGCACCGAGAGCACGAAGAAAAACAATACCTTTCAAAGGCTTGATGGCTTTCTTTATCCCTTCGTGCTTTTCGCGCCCTTCTTGTTGATTGGGTTTTTATTTCTCACCACGAAGTACGCCGAGAGCACGAAGAAAAACAATATCTTACAAGGGTTTGGGGCTTTTTTACCCCTTCGTGCTTTTCGTGTCCTTCTTGTTGATTGGGTTTTTATTTCTCACCACGAAGTACGCCGAGAGCACGAAGAAAAACAATATCTTTCAATGGCGTGGTAGTTATAACCCGTTGTGCTTAATAGTGTCCCGCAAGCAGCCTTTAAGTACGGGCTCACAGCGCCGCAGCGGTGAATAAGATTTGGCAGCATAGCGAGGCGTATTTTCCACAGTTCAACTTATTAGATTAACCAATTCACTTTTTTGATTTTCCATTCAGCGCCAATGTCGTTATATTGTGCGTCCCTTGACGGCCCCTCCTGCCAGGCAGAGCCGATCCTGTACTAAACTCGAGAAAACAACCAAGTTCAGATCATGACCAACGCGGATTCGCCTTTCGAATACATCAGCAGTGCCAAACTCCCTACCCGTTTTGGCCAGTTCACTATCCATGGCTTTGTAGAAGTCGCCACGGATCAGGAGCATGTAGCCCTGTCTTATGGCGAATGGCAGGACGATGAGGTCGTGCCGATCCGCATCCATTCAGAATGTCTGACCGGCGATGCCCTGTTCAGCACCCGTTGCGATTGTGGCTTCCAGTTGGAAAAAGCGCTGCAGAATATTGTCGAACATGGCAAAGGCGTCATTCTGTATTTGCGCCAGGAAGGCCGTGGTATTGGCTTGCTGAATAAAATTCGCGCCTATCATCTGCAAGACAACGGCATGGATACCGTAGAAGCCAACGAACACCTGGGTTTTGATGCCGACTTACGCGATTATCGTATTTGTCGCTTTATGTTGGATCATCTGCATATCCACAAGGTGCAATTGATGACCAATAATCCGCGTAAAATAAAAGCGCTAACAGATCTGGGCATTGAGGTAGTAGGGCGCACCCCAATAGATCACGGTATCACCGACGACAACAAAGGCTACATTCGTACCAAGACGCAAAAGCTTGGTCATGAGTTTGACCCCCATCTGCTGAAATAATCTGACCTTTCTTGTAGGGGCTGTTTTTCTCTCAAGTAGAGATATTGTTCAAATCCAGCCCCCCTTCTGGTCACGACGCCGGGCTGTGAGCCTAAGTCAAAGCCCGGTAACACCGAGCAGAAGGGCTGAGTTTAACTCTTTGCTCGCGCTTGCGGGCTCGTTCTACGACATTATTATTCATTCATGTAGAACAACTACACCAGATTCACTCTGCCTTGTATCAAGAGCCAAAAACTGCTGCAAAATCATACTCAAAAGAGTATCCCCCTAACCACTTTCACTACTATGATTTAGCTTAGAGCTAAACCAGATTGCAGTATTGATGATGCCAACGCTATCTACCGACTCAATGTCAGCACTGACCAAAGAGCAATTGCTCACCATTATTGATGCCCAAACTGACATTATTGGGCGCAGCCTCAGCCTTACTGAGGTAATGCAAAAAATGGCGGTCCTGGCAGAACAACTAACCTTTGCTTCCGGAGCGGTAGTGGAAATTCTCGATGGTGAGGAGATGGTCTACCGGGCAGCCACCGGCAAAGCCAAAGACCGCCTCGGTATGCGTTTGCACAAGGATAAAAGTCTGTCGGGTTTGTGCATTAAGGAAAACCGGGTATTGAACTGCCAGGACGCCTTGCATGACCCCAGAGTAGACAAGGATGCCTGTCAGAAGGTGGGGCTGAGTTCCATGTTGGTGGTACCTTTGGGTTACCAACAAAATACCGTAGGGGTGATCAAAGTATTCTCTACTGCAACCGCTGCCTTCGATGACGTAGACACCCTGATACTGAGCTTGGCAGCGCAGGTGATCAGCGCCGCCATTCACGCCTCATTAGGCAAACAGCCTTAGTTTCCCGTGCCGTATTTCGCCACAAAGGCATTCACAAAACGTTGCGGCGACTTAGCATCCATATTGAAGTACAACGACGGCTCGATTAGCTCTAGTTCCATAACCGCAAAGCCATTTGGCGTGCGAATAAAATCCAGTCGGGCATACAAGGGCTCATCCGGGAGAGCCTTTAAGGTGCGCTTGGCTAAATCCAGCAACTCTGGTTCTGGCAAAATGGACACCAACTTACCGCCATGCTCTTCCTGCACTCTGAAATCCCCACTGGCGGGGCGCTTAACAATACAATGGCTATATTGCTGGCCAAAAAAGAACAGTGAATACTCACCTTCATCCACAATATTTTGTATAAAGGGTTGTAGCATATGAGGACGGCCCTTGAAGCACGCCGCCAGGTGATCTTGCTGGTGCTGGATATCAGCCGCACGCAACCGGTATGTGTCATCGGCATTAGCGCTGACCAGGGGCTTGATAATCAATTCATTACACTCAAAGTGGCGCAGCGCGGCCAGACAGTCCGCAAGATTAAAATCCTCTTGCCACAAAGTCGGCACTATAGGTATGTGTCGGGCCTGGATATCCCGCAGATAGCCCTTATTGATATTCCAACGAACCAAAGGCAAAGAATTGGCAAGCAAGGCACCGGACTGTTCAATGCGCGTAAGACAAGCTAAAAAAGCCTCGGGGGCTTGCTGGTAGTCCCAAGGGCTGCGGATAACCACCACATCAAAACGCCCCCAATCTGCTTCGGGGTCGCGCCAGGATAAGGTTTCAACCTGCCAGCCCTGCTCGGCCATAGGGGCAAACAGCAATTCATCATAAACAAAATAGCCATCCAGGCTGTCCATACTCAAAAAGGCGCAGGTTTTCATAAGGCTTTACTGATTAAAGTGACAGCGGCACTATAGCCGCCAATCATTCCACAGAACAAGATGTTGGCCTTGCACGGCATAACAGTGAAAAGAAGCAATGATTCCCTCTTGATTGGGATCAACCAGCTTCTATGCTGACTGTATTACCCTGTCAGCAAGGCTAAATTCAGGCTTGCCCCTGGGCAGCTCAAAGGGAAACAAAATGGAAACGGTACATACCCTCAATGCGGTAAAAATGGGCATAGATACCCACCAGGAGCCCGTTGTGTACATGCGCGAAGATTGTCACGTATGTAAGGCCGAAGGCTTTACCGCCAGCAGCCGGGTGTTAGTCACCCATGGTAGTTATATGATGGTAGCCACCCTGAACGTGGTGGAACAACAGGTTCTGGAACCCGGTACTGTGGGCTTATCGAATATTGCCGTACAGCGCCTGCGAGCCAAAGACGGTGATAATCTGTGTATAGGTCACGCCCCTTTGCTGCAATCCATGAGTGCGGTACGCAAAAAGGTTTTTGGCCACGCTCTGAGCGATGACGAAATGCAGGATATAGTCGAAGACATCGCTGCCCACCGTTACAGCGATATTGAGATTGCCAGCTTTCTCAGTGTATGTGCCGGCAGTCGCTTAAACCTGGACGAAATTGTCAGCCTGACCCAAGCCATGGTCAGGTGTGGTAAGAGTTTAACCTGGCCAGGCGAATCGCTGATTTTCGACAAACACTGTATTGGTGGCATTCCCGGCAACCGCACTACGCCTATAGTGGTGTCTATTGCCAGCGCGGCTGGCCTGACGATTCCCAAAACCTCATCCAGGGCTATCACCTCACCGGCCGGTACCGCTGATACTATGGAAGTGTTAACCAAGGTTGATCTGCAATTAGTCGATATTCAGCGTGTTGTGGCACAAACCGGTGCCTGCCTGGCTTGGGGCGGCGCGGTCAACCTCAGCCCGGCCGATGATTTACTGATCCGTATTGAGCGCGCACTCGACTTAGACGGTGAAGGGCAATTGATAGCCTCTGTGCTGTCCAAAAAGATAGCCGCCGGTTCTACCCACGTGATCATTGATATTCCGGTGGGCGACACCGCCAAGGTTCGTACCCGCCAGCAGGCAGACCGCCTGTCAGCCCTGTTTACCCAAGTAGGTGAAGCCTGCGGCATTTATGTGCGCTGCGTAATCACCGACGGTAGCCGTCCGATTGGCCGCGGCATTGGTCCGGTAGAAGAGGCCCGTGATTTACTGGCCGTATTGCAAGGGCACTCCGATGCCCCCCGCGATCTACGCCATCGCTCCTTGCTGCTCGCCTCCCATATGCTGGATTTAGCGCAAAATTGCGGGCCGGAGGCGGCTTTACTGCAAGCCACAGATATTCTTGAATCCGGTCGGGCCTGGGCCCAGTTCAAACTGATAGTCGAGGCTCAGGGCGGTCTGCAGAGCTTACCCAGCGCGCCTTTTGAGCACTTGCAAATCAGTCAGCGTAACGGTGTACTCGTCAGCATTGATAATCGCCGTCTGGCACGGCTGGCTAAACTGGCTGGCGCCCCCTTTGATAAAGCAGCCGGGCTGCGCCTGCATGCCGAAGTAGGGGACCGCCTGACATTACATCAACCTTTATTTACTCTGTATTGTGACAGCCTTGGCGAACAGGAATACGCCATGGAGTATTATCACAACAACCAGGATATGTTCTGCATCGAGGAACCCGCATGAGTTTGAGTCGTCCATTGGTGTTATTCAGCCCCGCCCCACACCCCTTGCAATTACCGCTGTGCAAACAGTTGGGCGCAGAACAAGGGCAGTTGGAAAGCCGCTTGTTTCCGGATGGCGAGTCTTACCTGCGCATTCTGAGCGAGGTGAAAGACAAAGATGTGCTGGTTCTGATTGACCTGGTGCATCCCAATGATAAGTATCTGCCGCTGATCTTCCTGCTCGATACGTTGAAGGAATTCGGTGCGGCCTCGGTGGGTATCCTGGCCCCCTATCTAAGTTATATGCGCCAGGACATTCGTTTCCATGACGGCGAAGCCATTACCTCAAAAATCTTCGCCGCCGCCTTATCAAAGCACATGGATTATCTGGTCACCGTTGACCCTCATTTACATCGTTATCATAGCCTGGATCAGATATACACCGTACCCAGCCGGGTGGTGCAGGGTGCGCCAGCCCTGGCAAACTGGTTGAAGGGCAGAGAAAACCTGCTGTTGGTAGGGCCGGATGCAGAAAGTGAGCAATGGGTTGCCGGCATTGCCGAGCTCTGTGGTCACCCCTTTGTGATTGGAGAAAAGCAGCGCCACGGCGACCGCGATGTGGAAATTACCTTGCCAGGACTGAGCGCGCATCAACACCGCACCGCGGTGATTATTGATGATGTCATCTCCAGCGGCCAAACCATACTGCAATGCATGCAGGCGTTAAATCAGGGTGGCGTCGCCCAGCAGGAGTGCGCCGCCGTACATGGGATTTTTGCCGAAGGTGCCGCCCAAATGCTGCTGGACGCGGGTTTGCAAGCGCTGGCCACCAGTAACAGCATTACGCATTTCTCCAATGCCATTGATTTGAGCCCCTTGCTACTCGAACCAATCCGGCAATGTCTGGACAAAGTTAGTAAACCGTAGCCGCAAACAACCAATGCTCACACCACTACTGATTGTGATAGGCTGGGCCCATACCAGTGGCAGGGAATGCTTAAGATGCGCTTAGCAATATTAGTTATATTATCAACCGTTGCCTTTGCCAGCGCCGGTCGGGAGCAGTTGCTGGCCTGTCTGGATGAATTCCCACCCTATCAGGTTCTGAGCGAGCCCCCTATTGGTGAGCACGTTTCTGCCTTGAGACAACTGGGCACTGAACTGGCACTGGAGGTTGAGTTTGTCACCGAGCCTAACTTCAACCATTGCCTGAAGCGGCTGCAGCAAGGTTCCGCCGATGTCATTGCCGGCATTCTGGATCGCGAGGAGCGCCGCGACTATCTGCATCTGTTGCCCATGCGCCATGACACTGCGTATATTTTTGCCACCCGCCCGGACGCCGCGCCTATCAATAGCTATGAAGATCTACACGACCGGTTAATCGGCGTGACCGAAAAGGTCTATTACTTTGAGCAGTTTGATCAGGATGAGAGCCTGCAAAAAGTCGCCCTTAACGATGTGCATCTCACCTACAAGCTGTTGCTGGCTGGGCGCGTGGACACAGTGATCAGCAGCCTGGAAAACCTCACCGCCATCTATGCCAGTGACCCGGAGCTAAAGGACAAAATTCTTATTCAGCCTTTTACCCATGAATTAAATCGTGTGGTGTATTTTGGTTTTTCTAAACATTCTATCCATGCCGCCCGGCTGGAGCAGATTCGCCCCAAGGTAGAGGCGGCTTTTGCGGCAGGCAGGTTTGAAGCTGCTATACATCAGTTTGCTGCCGACCACCCGCAGTATTATCAGGTTAAGCCACACAAAAAGTAGCGGCTAATCCAGCGAACAGGCACCGCTACCCACTTCAATCTCAGTAAAGTAACGGTTTGCCGTCAGCGCCTTAATGCTGCGCACCTGATTCAGTTCCACTTCAAACTGCCCTTGCTCACCTTGCAGAACTAACCACTCTCGCCCTGCCTGTGTGCGGGTAGTTATGGCCTTACCCTGGTTTTGCTGGCCGTCCAGCATCCGTAGTTCCAGCTCGTAAGCATATAGGCAGGCCACTTCGATATAGTCATGCACGGCGCAGTCGATAATCTTGCTAGTCGGGTTTTTCATCATTTTATCCAACCTTTTACGCCCACCACCAAAAAAAGAAAAAACTTATGGAATCAATACCTTTCAAAGACTTGACGGCTTTCTTGATCCCTTCGTACTTTTCGTGTCCTTCTTGTTGATTGGTTTTTTATTTCTCACCACGAAGTCCACCGAGAACACGAAGAAAAACAATATATTTCAAAGACTTGATGGCTTTCTTGATCCCTTCGTGTATTTCGAGTTTATTGAGTTTTGTTTTTCACCACGAAGTACACCAAGAGCACGAAGAAAAACAATATCTTTCAAAGGCTTGATGGCTTTTTTGACCCCTTGGTGTATTTCGTGCTCTTCGTGTTTAGTAACGCCCTGCCCAACTCGGCCTTCGCAAGAGCTGCCATTTACTCGCCTGACGGGCAGCCTTGCATAGGGATAATAGCAAAGCCTTGTTGTTCAATACTGGACCGTACCGCGGCATTGGCCATTTCAGCATGGCAAAAATCGCAACGCTGCTGACTTATCTCGGCCTCGCTCACACCGATATCGCGTAGATAAGCGTCGGCAAATTGTGCCGCCTGGTGGCGGGCTTGTTCAGTCACCAGCACATCAAAATGATAATACTCACCGCTTTTTGTATTCACATGGGTATCGTAAACCAGAACTTGCATGTCTATTCCTTAATCAGATTAAGGCGGCAACCTCGGTCGCCGCCATGACCACTAACGCAAATCGCTCAGTGCTGCACCAAAATTGATATGAAACACCTGACCGTCTACGACCAACGCAGGCACAGACTTAACACCCAGCTTATCGGCTTCAGCCACGCGCTGTGGCTGGTCGCCAAAGTGTACAATCTCGACATTAAAACGACTGGGATCCAAAGCGGCTGCCAGGCTTTGTTCGGCATCAACACATACCGGGCAACCGGCGTGATAGAAAACTGCATTGCTTTTCATGATAATCTCCTGTGGGTTAAAAGCATGGCTATTACACCCCCGCAGCATCCGTAAAAATAGCAGGCACAAACTGGTAAGCCAGGTACCAAATGGAGCATCTTTTTGATTAATAAAGAGAAAAAAATTCAAACAAATATGACGGTGCATGCCATGGTGGAAAGCATTGTGGGCTGTAAATGGTCGTTAACCGTGCTTAGTTTGATTCGGCAGGGTATTAATCGCCCCGGCGCCATGCAGCGTGAAGTGGAAGGCCTGACCACCAAAGTGCTGAACGAACGGCTGGTTAAACTGACCCGCTTTGGCATTGTGAAAAAGCATATCTATCCTGAAAGTCCCCCAAGAGTGGAGTATCAATTCACCGACTTTGGTCAGCACTTCTTACAGATTATCGATAGCATTGAAAAGGTCCAGGCCGAGCTGGCAGACCCTTCGCTAAGCAGCAAGTAACAGCCGGAGCGCTAATCGTCAGGGCCGAATGTCTTAATAGGTTTTTCCCTTAGTCCCAACACTTTACCTCAACCATGCTTGAGGTTTTATCCTGCCTGCAAATTGAAAGGAGGATAAAACATGATGCATTTAGAACACTTAAATCTGGTCGTGCGGGATATAGATAAGGCGCTGGCCTTCTATGGCGCCGCCTTCCCCCATTGGCAGGTACGCGGCGGTGGCCGTCAGAACTGGTACGGCACCGAGCGCAACTGGCTGCACTTTGGTGATGATTATCACTACCTAGCCCTCAACGACAGCGGTACAGGCGAAAATCGCGACCTCAGTAGCAATCAGGTAGGCCTGGCCCATTTTGCCTTTGTGACCGATAACCTCGATGCCCTGATTAGCCGTATGCATGCCGCCGGCTTTGAGCCCAGCAAAGGCGCGCAAAGCACCTATCGCAGTAATGCCTATTTTATTGATGCCGACGGCTTCGAAGTGGAATTTGTGCAATACCACAGCGATCTGCCCAGCCAGCGCAATCACTACGAATAAGGACAAGCACCATGAACCTGAACCAAATTACCCTGCCTGTGAACGATATGCAGGCCGCCGCTAATTTCCACCTGCAACTGGGCATGACACAAATAGTTGATACCCCGCACTACGCGCGCTTTAGCTGCCCCAAAGGCGACAGCACCTTCTCGCTGGCCCTGCAGGCCGAGGCGGTGCAAAACCAATCGGTGATCTACTTTGAATCCGACAATCTGGACGAACAGGTAAGCGAACTGCAAAGCAAAGGCATCAACTTCGACCAGGCACCACAGGATATGCCCTACCTATGGCGAGAAGCCATACTCCACGATCCGGCAGGCAATAAAATCAAACTCTTCCATGCGGGAGAGAATCGCCTGAATCCGCCCTGGCGGGTGTAGTTCTGACCTCGGTCAGACTCCTGTTGGAATCAATGCCAACCCACAGTAGCAAGCACAGTGACAAGGCAGGGCCTCTCGCAGTGACGCTATGGCGCTGAGAAAAGCTCGTAGATCGGAAATGGCACCTTATCTGCTCTGTGTTCTCTGCGCCTCTGTGGTTATTTGTATTTTGAACTAATACGTCAGGCTGAGGGAGATTAGGCCTGATTCAGTAGCGGCCAAACTGTCTGACTGTGATGAGCCGAATAAGCCGATTATTCGGCTCATGGCTTGGTGTTACAGAAGCGATACTCTCCACCTGATTTCTCCGCACTCAGAAATGAAGAAATAATATTATAAAACAACACCTTGAACCATGATAAACATGAAAAACAGGTGAATTTCTGACAAGGTTCCGCCCATTCCAGCTTGAGCCGAATATGGCTTTTGTTCCCACAGATTCAGAAAGTAGTCAGAAAAATATCTGTTTCACCACAGAGCAAACGTTTTACTGGCTGGCTAATCAAATTTGACATTTCAATAGCCGTTGCCAAAACTTTAACTTTATGGATGAAAGTTTGAATGGAATCCTCACATGAGTACAATCCCTCCACTCCAGAAGTTAAACGATCATGATCGTAATGAGCTGAAACGTAAATGTCACAATCAACTTAATTGGTCTGACGGTGGTCACTGGGTCGGAGTTGGGCATAAACCCAACTGTTTTATAAATGAACAAATAAGTAGTCGTTTAACACACACCATAAAGTTTCCAACGGATCAATCTGCGAACAGATGGAATACCGACTGGGAGACAAGCATTAGGTATGCAGGACATCTAGGTACTGCTGCTCTAACCACAGCAGTGGGGTTAGCGACTGGGGGTGTCGCCGGAATTGCTGTAGGTACACTTGCCGCCATTTTTAAAGACGAACTTCAGGCAAAGATTCCATACCCCAAAATGTACCGTGGTTGGTCTTATCAAGTTGAATTTGTTCATCAGTTTAAGTGGTCGCCTCATCCATGGGGACAAAGAGAACTAATTCAAACCATCTCATCTAAATCTATCAATCATGAGGATAAAGTTGTCGCTGAAGCAAAATCGGCCAGACGTTACAAACTTGACGAGTTGCCGGAAGATATTGCAAGACTGTTAGCGACAGCCAAATCCACAAGTTCAGTTTCGGAGTTCTGACCATGATTGCAAAAACAGGCTACTTTCTAATCGCAGTATTGCAGCTGCTCATACTTGGCGCTTGTTCTGCCACAGAAGCGAATATCATTGGTGAATGGAAACTGCAGTCGGTGACATACGCAGATGGCTCAGTCAATAACTTGGACGACGGCAACCAGGTCATTATTCATGAGAATGAGATTATCGAGCAAATCAAAGGGCATGGCCGCCGCAGCTACCCATACACTCGCAAGGGCTTAGTACTGATGCTCGAGCCAGCGGGTGAGCAAGTTGAATGGCAGATTCTGAAGGCCGAAGCTAACGCAATGGAAATACTCACCCCAATCGGCACCTACAATCTGCACCGTATTCAGTAAGCATCAATCACCATTTCACTGCCTGGTATCGAGGGATAACACCCTCAAAAACTCTGTGTTCTCCGTGCCTCTGTGGTTATCTACCATTTTGTTCAGATCATATTCACCGCAGAGCCGCAGAGGGCACTGACCAGCCCCCAACAAAGAGATCCACAATGTTGATGAATTTGGGCAAGATATAACCCTTGAGAGGGACTTGCCATGAAATCAAAACGCTTTTCTGTAGAGCAGATTGTATCGGCGATAAAACAGCACGAAGCCGGTCTCCCTATAGCCGAAATATCACGCAAATTGGGCATTGCGGAAGGCACGTTCTATGCCTGGAAGAAAAAGTATTCTGGGCTTGAGTCCGATCAGGTTCGCGAATTGAAGCAGCTTCGAGAAGAAAACGAAAAGCTTAAGCGGATTGTTGCTGACCTTACGTTGGACAAAGTTATGTTGCAGGATCTCAATGCCCGAAAGTGGTAAGCGTGTCGCAGCGCCGTAAAGCGGCACGCCATTTGATGTGTCTTTATCATGTGAGTGAGCGTCGAGCATGTCGATTGACTGGATTAAGTCGTACAGCTTGTCGTTACCGACCCCGCCGAGAGCCCCAGGAAGCTCTCAGGCAGCGTATTGTTGATATTGCCTCAGCCCGCGTCCGTTATGGTTACAGGCGTATTCATGTGATGCTCAAGCGAGAAGGAATTCACGTAAATAAGAAGCGAGTCCATCGCTTGTATTGCATTGAAGGTCTTCAGTTACGGTCGAAGCGCCCCAGGCGCAATGTCAGTGGAGCCATCGTAAACGAGATTACATTGCTAGTAGTCAGCCAAATGAGTCTTGGGCAATGGATTTCGTTTGCGATCAATTAACAACCGGAAGTAAGTTTCGGATTTTGACAGTTGTGGATACCTTTACACGAGAATGCCTGGCCGCAGATATCGGCGCCCGGTTGCGCTCAGAGGATGTGGTTAGGACACTCACCAAGCTTTGCCGTCTTCGAGGTGCGCCAAAACGCATCCATTGCGACAACGGTAGCGAATTTGCAGGACAGATGACGGATTTGTGGGCTTACACAAACAAAGTAACCCTCGCATTCTCAAGGCCAGGAAAACCAACAGATAACGCATTTATTGAGTCCCTGAATGGAAGCTTTCGGGATGAATGTTTGAACTGTCACTGGTTCGAGTCACTACATGATGCTAAGTTGAAAATTGAAGCTTGGAGAAATGACTACAACAAGAGTCGACCTCACCAAGCGCTAAATAACTTGTCGCCCTTGCAGTTCGCGGCATCCATTGAAAACCAGCCAGCTCATTTCATCGGATGAGTGGGTCTAATAATGGGGGCCGGTCATTTATTGGAAATCTCATCAATGTCATGGTGTTAAATTCGGGGGAAAGGTCAACCGCTTTTAAACGGGCGCGCATGCTTTCTGTGGCGGCGAGGTCGGGGTAATCAGGGTTATTGGCATGCAGCAGATAACTGCCATCAGAGGTTTTTCGTATCACCCGCAGCAGATATTGGCTATTACCGGTTTCATCCTGCCGTTCTATAGCCAGGGTTTGGCCGGTAATAGAACCGGCATGTTCGGGAGTAATCCATTCCAGTAACAGCAAATCGCTATCTTCAACAGCCTGCTTACCGCCGTTCATGGAATTGCCACTGGCCCTGGCCAGAAAATGACGCTCGGGCTCAAGCTGGCCGCTATAACCTTCAACCTGTTGCATCTCTACTTCATCAGCACGACCAGTCTTAAAATGGCCACAGGCAATTTTAAGGTTGGGGAAATAGGGTAAAAGATGCTCCGGCGGAATATCTTTGGATATCGATGGTCGCACAGACTGTAACTCAACCACCTCCGCCAGGGTTGGTTGCTTGCTTTCGGTTACCCCAGTATCCTGCACTTCCACAAAGGTGTCTTTAGCCAACCACAACTTGGCGCCAGTGCTGCTAGCCACACTGTATGCCCATTTGCTGACGGCCAACGACTTTTGTACATCGCAGTAGAAGTAATTTCCTAACTCGCTGGCCAAGGTATGGGCATGCACTACCAGATTCTGTTCCTGCCAGTTGTGCCTGTGTGGTATGGCGGCCAGATGATCGCGTTTGCTGTTATTACAAGCGGCATGAGCAGCAACAAAGTTATGCCCCAGATCGGTGGAATAACGGGCAAAAGGAATAAAATGGTCAACCGCCACTTCACTACGCATAGGCTTGCGGCAATAAAAACAGATGTTTCGCTGAATCTCTACCAGCACCGGTTTTGCCTTTATCAGAGTATTGCGGTCAACGCCGAACAGGAAATCCTGTAGCTGACTCTGCGGGCCAATTAAATGCTGATTGAATTTAATACTCTGGATTTTCTGCAACCAGGCGTTTCTGGCCAGATACACCACCAAATCATAAAAACGTCTGAAACAATGCGCGATTCCGGCATTTAGCCGGATATACTTCTCACCCTTTTGGTGTGGGTATAAAAAGCATTCATCCTGTTTGGACAAAATTTGCAACCGCCACAACGGCCCTTCTTTCAGGGTGTTCAATGTGGCCCGGTAAATCTCTGGCCACCTCTCGCTGCCTTTGAGTTGACGAATATTGCGTATGCCCTGGGTTTGGCAGTCATACAACAAGCTAATCACTTTCGACTGATTGCCGGTATTTTGCCGTAGCAACGCATCTGCGCCCTGCTGTCCGGCGGAGAAAGGTACGGCATGATGCCAGTACAGCACCAGAAACTTGTCCACCAGTTCGTCTAGCATAATCACGCATTCACTGGACTCGTCTTGTAATGGGTGCTCAATACAAATGTCGGCAAGCGCATGTAGCAAGGCATACTTGTACGTGGCGACAAAATCCCCCTCTACCAGCAAGCGCTGAATATAGGCAATAAAGGCAAGCTGCTGTTCCATGGCTGTCATAGTGTTACTTCATCTGCTCAAGGATGGCGTTCAGCCATTTTTCCTGATCTCTGCCCGGTCTGCGATCTTGCGTTATCCAGCATTCGCGAATACTAACAGGCGTTTGTTGCAGCAAATCCGCCAGACCCGTTTCGGTTAAATCAGTAAAACGCCGGTCACCGCGCAGCACTTCGCCTTCACCATATTTAAACGAGCAATATATCAGCCCGTTTTCAGTCAACTGCGCAGCCAAATGGATAAAGGTGTCAGACAAGTCGGCCAGAGGCACATGCAATAACGACGCACAGGCCCAAACAGCATCAACAGGAGAATCCGCATGGAAATCCATAAAGCGGCAGTGCCGCACATTCAGCCCGGTATATTCCCGCGCCAATGCCACCAACTCAGCAGACGCATCAAAAGCCGACACCATAAAACCCTGCTCAGCAAAATACCGCGCATCCCGCCCAGAACCACAGCCTGCATCCACTATATGGCCACCCGGCCTAAGCATCGGCAAAACCCGCTCATACAAAGGCCGCATATCCACCGCCTGGGTATCTTGAAAAAACTGCGTAGCGTTCTCTTGGTAGTAATCTGATGGCATTTTTTATTGGAAAAATCCCGTATGGTCAGTACATTAGCAGATAAAGGTGTTAGTTTGCAGCTTGTGATTTAAGACGACCGTACAGAGATTTAAGTACACAGGGAGTGTCAGCATGGAGCAGCTTCTAAGCGAAGCCGTCAAGATGATGTGGTGGCTGGTACCCATTGCATTGCTCGCCGGATTCATAAAGTCTCCCTGGTTTAAAGGGTGGTTTGGTGAAGCATTGGTGAAACTCTTTGCCAAATTCAGGCTACCGACAGATGTCTATCACCCTATTCACAACGTTACCCTACCAACGGTCGATGGTACGACCCAGATTGACCATATTTTTGTATCACGCTTCGGCGTCTTCGTAGTTGAAACCAAAAATGTCAAAGGCTGGATATACGGTAACGAACGCCAAGCCCAGTGGACCCAAAAGATCTTCAAACAATCCTTTAAGTTTCAAAACCCGCTGCACCAGAACTTTAAGCATGTGAAAACACTGGAGCAACTAATGGAGCTGCCTTCTGAGGTAATACATTCAGTGGTAGTTTTTACAGGAGACTGCACTTTTAAAACCGCGATGCCAGCTAATGTTACACAAGCAGGCAGTTACACCTCATACATCAAGTCTTTCAAAACGAATGTTCTATCCGACACTGATGTTCAGCGCATAGTCGACCGAGTCATTTCCACAAAGCTGGATGCCACATGGCAAACCCATCGACAACATGTTCGACATCTTCAATCACGCAACGACCCATCTTCAAATAGAAAATGCCCTAGATGCGGGAGTGAAATGGTGCTCCGCACTTCGTCTAAAGGCAAAAATGTGGGTAATCAGTTTTGGGGCTGTTCGGCATTTCCCAAATGTAGGATGGTGCGGAATGCCCGCTAACTAGCCGTGCAACTTTTTAATCGAGAGAATTCGTACATATTACACCACAATAGGAATTTATTTCTGGTAAAAACTAGCACTTAAATTAAAAATAATATGGAGGTTACATAAAGTATGAAAGTTATTATTGTAAGATCATTGAAATTCTTCGATGAATATTATGGATATTTTATTTTCTCTAGTACAATTGCATCTTTATCATCCATATGGTTTTGGGCAAATAATCTTGAATTAATATTCAACACAACTGTCTTAATATCATTCATACTAATTTATCCAGGAATTTTCTTTGCAACCACAAGGAAAGTAAAAAACTTTGATAGAATAACGATCTCAATCAAGGGGATATTCATACTTTACCTAGAAGTTATTGTCGCTTTCTCAGGAATTTACATCTGGCTAACCATATTCTCAGAAAATCAGGCATTTCATGGTTTAGAAAACACTGAAATAATATCAATAACTAAGGATTCCTTTATTTTCAAAGACTATATAAAGGAATTAATACCATTTGTCATTGATGTAATTCACTTTTCGATTGTAACTGCAACAACTCTTGGATATGGAGATGTCTACCCTAAATCATCCTTGGCAAAAATAGTTGTCGATATGCAGGTTTTATCTTCTTTAGCAATTGCAATTTTTGGTGCAGGAAAATACTTCGACCCTAAGAAAATATAACAATATAACTTCGATTCAATAATATTATGAAAGGTATGCTCACAGAGAACTTTATAATTATCCCATCACAGGAATAGTTACCATGTCAGATTTTTTGTCAATCGTAATTAGTGTTAGCGTCGTGATTGCGGCAATGAGTGCCACGCTAGTTCCCATGTATATCTTGATTAGACAACGTGAGAAAAAACTGCGACTTCCAATAGACAAAGAACAGCTCCTACGACTGCCTGGTTATGGCTTACAAGAAGAATTAAGAGATAAGCAATTTGCGATACTCGGCTATCTGGTACTTGGCTTGTATGCGGTGCTTAGCCCATTTGCTTTCACCTCGATTAAAACCCATATCAATACAGGTACCTTTCCTTACTTGTTAAGTATTACAGCTTTAGGTTGCTTGATCTTCGTCGCATTCAAAACTGTTCAGAATTTCAATCAACTGACCAAGCTAAGGCTTGGCCATGCCGCAGAACTAGCCGCCGCAGGAGAGCTGATGCTTCTCCAAGCGCAAGGCTATCAAATTTTTCATGATATTCAGGCGGATAAGTTTAATATCGATCACTTGGCTATTGGCCCTAACGGCGTATTTGCTATAGAAACCAAAGGCAGACATAAACGCACCGAAGACAGCAAGGAAAACCATAAAATGGCGTTTAAAGACGGCAAGTTAGTATTCCCGTCTTGGACAGAAGCAGACCCGATAGATCAGGCGCTTCGCCAAGCTAAGTGGGTAACGCAATGGCTATCAAAAGCCAGCGGAGTGAAAATCACCGCAGTACCTGTGCTGGTTTTCCCTGGTTGGTTTATCAATCTGCAATCCCGCCCACCTTTCCCTATTCTCAACCATAAGCAGTTGGCAACCGCCTTGCCGCGCTCGGGTAATACCCAACTAAGCCAAGAGCAAATCAATGCTATTTGCTACCAAGTCGCCCAACGTTCGGTGCAGGGACCACCAACTAAGTAGCCTATATCGAACGCCCTCATCGTGGTCAGCTCATTAGTTTTTTTCCAAGTTGAATGCAATAGGGCCATTCCTTGTAACCCCACAAACCCTTGACTACTATTTCACCAACAGGAGTACCCTCAGCCCCAGACGATAAAAGGACTTTATCATGAGCGAAATTCTTCTTTGCAATCGTTCACTAACCCCACAAGCGCTGTTGTTTCAATGTGGAATCAACATTGAGCAGATCTCTACTGCTAGCTGCGCTAGGCCCGATGTGATGGCGGCCAATATGCCGTATTTGCTTAACGCAGATGAACCCAGTCGCAGTATTCTCAATCAGCTTGCTGCCAAACCTGTTGCTGAAGAACTGACTAAGCTTTCACTGGCTTTGGGTGGCGACAATGTGGTCGCCCTCGCAGACGTAACGGCTAAGCTGCATGAATACAATATTGGGCTGATCGGTGCCTCAACCAGTGTTTATGCTGAGCGTGTTGGGGGCTTTGCCAAGTCTGTACAAACTTATCAAAACGCGGTGATGGAGTTTCGCCAGGCTATTGAAACCAAATCGCCTTTACGCGCGGCGTTAAAACAAAAAGCCCATATCGCCTACCAGGCTATGCAGCGGCAATTCGGCAATGAACTAAAAGTCGTGAATGCTCAGGTGCGATCGAGACGGGGTACGCCACTGAGCAACCCCAAACGGGCAACAGATATCGCCACAAGCAGCCGCACTGTGGCTAAGCTAGATGTAATGAGCCAAGTGCAAGCTAACAACCTTGTAAAACTAACCAAACACGCCAAAGTACTAGGTAATGGACTAGCTGTAATCGACTTTGGAACCCGTGTAGGTAATGTACATAATAGCTATCGCTCGGGCGGCCATTGGGAGCGTGAGTTGTTTATTGAATCAACCAGTTTCGCCGCAAGTGCCAGTGCCGGAATAATTGCAGTAAACGCAGGAGGTGCGGCCCTAAGTTTATTAATGGTTGCAACACCAGTCGGTTGGGTTGGCCTAATCATTGGCGGTCTTGTGGTTGCGGGATCCGCTGCTGCTTTATCTATTGAAGTCAACAATGCGGTAAAGGAAAGCAGCGGAACTTGGTACGATAAAATTTTGGCCGCAATAGGTGCTAAATGACTTTGTTCTCACAGCTATTGGGTATTGGAATGCTCTTTGTTTTCTTTGCCCTGATTCTTTACGTAGTGTTCGGCCAGATAACGGTCAAAAAGTTAAGAAAAAATCCGGAAACTAAGGAGAGTCTGGGGATCGAGTTTGCCAGTGGCTGGGATATCTTAAACGTTGCCCAGGCTTTAGCCCTACCGAAAAGCTGGTGCAGGAAACTCGAAAGCAGCCCATTATCGGGCTTATATGCTAAGTCAGAATTACTAAGACAAAACACCTCCAGTTTCGATAAAGCACTGGCGTTTATATTTTACTGGCTGTTCACCATATCTGGTTTTTTTATGATCTTACTTGTTGTCTTAAATTCAATCGGTGTTTTCCCAGAATAAAGGCGTTGGAAGCTAAACTTTTCGCCATTCCAGCTGCGATAGGTTTTCTCCCATATATTCTGTACGTGCTATTCGGCCAATGTGATTGCCTCTTCCGCAAAGTGACACTATAGTATCACTCTCGATTTCGTTCAGGGTGAGCCATGAAAGTTGAACTGGTTACAAATCTTAAGCGCCAAGCCACAAAAATCTTGGCAGACCTGCATCTGTCCAAGGAGCCGGTACTGATAACAGAACATGGCCAACCGTCCGCTTATCTTGTTGATGTGCAGGATTACGAGTTCATGCAGCGCCGACTTGAGCTGCTAGAGGGGCTCTCACGAGGAGAGCGTGCTGTACTTGAGGGAAGAACGTACAGTCAAAGTGAGGCCAGAGAGAAAATGAGTAAATGGCTGAAGTAATCTGGACTGAGCCTGCTCTTCAAGAATTAAATGCGATTGCAGAGTATATCGCTCTGGACAATCCTGCCGCAGCAAGCCAACTGGTAAAAGAGGTTTTCGATAAAACCAACCGGTTGGAAAGCTTTCCCCAATCAGGACGGATTCCTCCAGAACTCCCTAATTCGGTATACAGGGAGGTAGTGGTTCCACCCTGTCGCATTTTGTATCGTGTGGATGAAAGTTGGGTTCTCATCATCTATGTCATGCGGGAGGAGCGGCAACTTCGTGCGTACATGCTTGAAAACAGCTAAACAGTAGCGTCACTCGGATACCATTGTCTGAGCTTCGCGGCTCTCAACACATGGCCGGGCGTTAATCTCCTTAGTCAACATCCTGTCTTTTTAACGCTTTTTTGTAAGCTTCGTGGTGAGAGTCTTTTAGCAACAAAACGCACAACCAGTTGTCTTATCCCCTAACAATTTTGCCCTGCGGCTTGGCTTTTACCCTGAGGTAAATAACGATACCCTCGAAGTCAGGCCAATCAGGTATTTACAAGGAGAGGCGATGAATACGTTGAAATTGCTGGATCAGTTATTGAAGTCAGGTAGTTCCCAAAACGCTGGCGGACAACAGGCGTCATCCACTGGCGGCTCGCCGTTATCGGGTTTATCCCAAATGCTGTCGGGTAAAGGCGGTGCAGCGCTGGGTGGCGGTGCATTGGGGTTGTTGCTGGGCAGTAAAAAGGTCGCAAATTAGGTGGCAAAGTGCTGACCTACGGCGGGTTAGCCGCCCTTGGCGTGGTGGCCTATAAAGCCTATGGCAACTGGCAGAAAAACCAGCAAGGGGTGGCACAACATGAACCGCAAACCATTGACCGTTTGCCGCCCCCGCAAGCCGAGCAACATGGCCGGGCGATTCTGGCGGCGGTGATTGCCGCGGCGAAAGCCGATGGCCATATTGATGATCGTGAACGCGAACTTATCGACCAGGAAGTGGCCAAGTTTACCCGTGATCAGGCCTTTATTCAGTGGGTGGATGCGCAAATCAAAGCGCCCTTGGACCCTGCTCAAATAGCGGCGCTGGCCAGCTCAGAAGAACTGGCCGCGGAAATGTACCTGGCCAGCGTGCTGGTGGTAGATGAAGAAAGCTACATGGAACGCAGTTATTTAGAAGAACTGGTGCGCCAGTTACGTTTGTCTCCCAGTCTGGTGGACGAACTTAAGCGCCAGGCCCGCGAAGCCGAGCAACTTTGTCAGTAATAGCAAAGCCAAATCAGTTTATAAGTGGGCTGTATTCAGCAGCCCACAAACATTCCCTTTAAATCAGCGCCACATCCAACAGTTCAGCCAGCTTGGCCCGCTCGTCAGCAAGTTCCAAATAAGGCCTAAGGTTAGCGATAAGCGCGCGCAACAAGGTGGTATTGGGTGGTTCAGCGGCCATTTGCTGTTCAATTAAATCCAGCGTTTGACTAACCAAGGATTGTTCTTCACCGTCCAGACTCACACATTTACTGCGCATTTGGGTGAGTAATCTTTTCAACTGCGTGTCCTTGCCACCCGGTACCGCTTCCAGCACAAAACTACTTTCATCCAACACAGGCGGCCTATTCTCTTCCAGCAGCCCAATAAGTGTCCAACGTGCCGAGCGAGCAATAAATGCGGCACAATTGAAGTGCGAGTACGCCATATTATCCAGCAAAATCAGCATGGCAAATTCCTGGATCTGACCATTGATCATCGTCAGCAAATCATAGCGCCAGGGTGTACATTCTTGCCCCAGTGCCCTTTCCAATATCGCTAACTGAACCTGGTAAATATCGGTGCGACAATCCTGTACTACTTGCAGTAAGCCATTTTCCATGACCATTGAGTCATCTGTCATCCAGGCCTGCTGAAATGCGCGCTCTTCTTCCACCTGACAAAGTTGTTTAACAACAAAGGCTTCCAGTAGCGCCAAACCCTTGATTTCACTGTTATTCAGCAGCTGCTCTGCCTCTTGCTGGCTGCGCTCGAAGGACTGAATAAACAAGGCCCGCACAATCTCAGCTTTGTTTTTGAAATAGGAATACACCGAGCCTTTTGCAATGCCGGCTGCGTCAGCAATCTGGGCAATAGTTGTGCCTTTAATCCCCTGTTCGACAAAGAGTTTGTCCGCCACTTGCAGAATCAGGGTGCGCTTATCAGTCATAGTCTGTCCTCCGAGAGGCAATCTAACACAATGCCATTGACCATCAAGTCATTTGACAATGACCAAATGGTCAATTAGTCTTTTGACCATAAAGTCAAAAAGAGGTTAACTATGCCTGACTCAATGCCGAAATCTGTATTGGGCTTTTCCCGCCCTTACCTGCCAAGCAAGCGCGCTTTTTCAGGCCTTATGGCACTTACACTGTTAGCTACATTGTTTGAATTAGGCATTCCTTTGATTGCCCGCGAGCTAATTGACCGTTTAAGCATTGGCCGCATTGACCAATTAGTCATGACCATTTTAGCGATAGCGGTCATTGTCGCCGCCGTGGCAGAATATTTTGCTGCAGTGCATGCCAGCAAGATGGGGCTGAGTACAGTACAAAGGCTACGCTTTCGCCTGATTGGCCATCTGGTCAACGTGCAAACTATCAAGTTACATGACCAGCATAGTAGCGAACTGGCTGCCCAGGTGATGACCGATACCGATGAACTAAAAGATATTTTCAGCAGTGATCTGGCGGCTCTAATTGGTGGTGTATTGTCTTTTGTTGCCGTCATTGCGTTGCTGCTGTGGATGAAATGGCGGCTAACCCTGGTGCTACTCGGTTGCCTGTTGATTGGGGCTCTGTTAATTACTCCTATCGCTTTGTCCATGTCGTCGCTGAACAAACAAATACTGCAACAGCATGCCGAGCTGACTCGCCAGTGCACTGAGTGGTTTCGCCATCATGAACTGGTCAAAGTCTATGGCGCAACCCCACAGGTCGAAGAGCAGGCTCAGGCCGCTCTGGATCGTTATTACCAGCTTGCCCTTCGAGAAGCGCGAGCGCTGGCGTTGATCGGCCCCATCAGCAATATGATGCTAATGACCAGCATGATTGCACTGATAGCGACCTCGGCCTATTGGATTGCCGAAGGTACGCTAAGCATGGGCACTTTTACCGCCTTCTTACTCTACTTGTTCGGCCTGACATTTCCGCTCATCGGTATGGGCATGTTCTTTGCCAACTACCAAAAGGCAAATGGTGCAGCCGAACGTTTGCATGCCCTGGCCAACTTACCCACAGAAAATGTGCAGCCAGGCTCAGCGGCTTCACGTATCCGCACCCTGCGCGTCGAGGAGGCCGGGCTGCAGTTGGGCGAGCAACAAATACTGCAGAATCTGACCTTGCCGGATATGCAAAGAGGGCTAGTACTGGTTAGCGGTGCAAGCGGCAGCGGTAAAACCAGTTTGCTGCGTACCTTACTGGGTTTGTATCCTCTCACCCATGGCCAGATTTATATTAACAACCAGCCGCTTAGCCTTACACAACTAGGAAGCTGGCGACACCGTATGGCTTGGGTTGAACAGGAGCCGGCATTATTCCAGGCGACGGTACGCGACAACTTATGTTTGGGAAAAACACAGGTTGATGACGCCGAGGTAATACAGGTGCTGCATAAGGTGGGGCTGGCTGCCTGGCTGGAACGCATTGGTGGTAATTTGGATATGCTGATAACAGAGCAGAACCACCAACTGTCTGGCGGCGAGAAACAGCGATTTGCCCTGGCCAGAGCCTTAGTTCGCCCATTTGACATGCTGTTACTGGATGAGCCCACCTCAGCGCTTGATACAAAAAATGCTCAGCAAATGATGAGCACCCTTACTGACCTGGCCCAGGATAAGCTGGTGTTGATGATAAGCCATGATCACTCGTTGTTTAGCCATGCGGACCAGATTGTGCAGCTTGAAAACGACAAACTGGTAAGTATTCAGCCTAAGCACGCCCATTCGGCCTAACCAATGCCCCGAGCAGTCGCCGCTTGGTTGCGGCGGCAAGCTCGGGTAGTATGCGCAGCAAAATCTAAAAAAGTGCGCTAAAAATTGAAGCAGTTCAGTCGTTTATTGCTGGGGCTCTGGCTGGTTTGTGGTGTGGTTTGGGCAAACCAACCGGTAAAACTATCCAGTTCCGGCCTATGTCATACCTCCGAAAGCCGGTTCTACCAACGTACCAAAAATTTCACCGCCTACACCGACCTTAAGGCCTGCCTTGCTGCCGGGGGCGAGCTTCCTGCTTCGGCCACTGTCAGTCAGGCAAAAGCGGATGATAGTGGGCAAGATTATGATCGCAGTGACTGGCCACATTGGGTGGACAGCGATGGTGACTGCCAAAATACCCGGGCCGAGGCCTTAATTGCCGCCTCACAAATCGAAGTGAATTTTGATGACGGCGAAACCTGCCGGGTCATAATGGGTACCTGGTTGGATCCCTTCTCCGGTGAGGTGCTGTCGTCGGCTGGCGATATCGATGTGGATCATATCGTGCCGCTGAAGTGGGCCAATGCCCATGGCGGTGCTAGCTGGCATCGTGATATGAAACGCCAGTTCGCCAATGATATGGATAATCTGTTGGCGGTCAGCAACAGCCTTAACCGCGCCAAAGGGGCCCAAGGGCCGGATCAATGGCTACCGCCCAATCAGGCGTATCAGTGCGAATATATTCAGCGCTTTGACGGCATAGTGCAAAAGTACCAGCTTGTGTATCAGGCCAGCGAACAAGCCTTTATCCAGGCACAACTGACCAACTGTTCACAGCGTGCGCCAGCAAAAGCCGTTGCGCCTTAAGTATCAATATCTGCCATACCAGCGCGGACATTCACCCCAAGCAATGCGATAATTCCGCGCGAATCAATGTACAGGCGGCCCAAGCCGCCTGAATCAGCGGGCGTTATTAGTGCAAAGCAAACAACAGGTAATTATTGTAGGAGCCGGGCCAGCCGGTTTGATGGCAGCCGAACAGCTTAGCTTGGCCGGCTATCAAGTACGGGTTTACGACGCCAAGCCCAGCGCCTGTCGCAAGTTTCTGCTGGCCGGCACCAGCGGCATGAACATCACCCATTCCGAGCCTTATGGCGAGTTTATTCAGCGTTACTACGACAAAGCTGCCTGGCTGGACGGTGCGTTGCGCCAGTTTGATGCCGATGCCCTGCGTAATTGGTGCCAGGGACTGGGAGTCAGCACTTTTGTTGGCAGCTCCGGGCGGGTATTTACCGAACAAATGAAAGCCGCGCCTTTAGTACGTAACTGGCTTAAACGTTTACGTGCTGCCGGGGTGGAGTTTTATATGCGCCATCGTTTGGTGGCCATACAAGGTACCCGCCTGGAACTTGATCACAATGGAGAAACCATTCGCACCCAGGCCGATGCAGTCTTGCTGGCGCTGGGCGGTGCCAGCTGGCCCAAGCTGGGATCCGACGGTTTATGGCAGTCCATGCTGGCTGAGCAACAGATTGAGCAGGCCCCGCTGCGCGCCGCCAATTGCGGCATGCTATGTGACTGGAGTGAGCATCTTAAACAACAGCATGCCGGCAGCCCGCTGAAAAATGTGCGGTTTAAGGTACAAGCTAATGGTCAACGCATAGAAAAACACGGTGAGTGCGTAATAAGCCAAACCGGCATGGAAGGCAGCCTGGTATACGCCTTTTCCCGTTACCTGCGCGAGCAGTTGGAAGAGTGTGGTCAGGCGCAACTGCATATAGACCTGCTACCCGATCAAAACCTGGCCCAGCTTAGCCAAAAGCTCGCCAAAAAACGCAGTAAAGAGTCCTTTGCCAAATACCTGAAGCGCAGCGCTGGTCTAAGCGGGGTAAAGGCAGCCTTGTTATATGAATGCCAGCCTCACCCGCAGCAGCTAGAACCCGCGCAACTGGCGGCTTGTATTAAAGCCCTGCCGGTGCAGTTTTATGCCACCAAGCCGGTAGACGAGGCGATTTCCAGCGCCGGCGGAGTGTGCCAGCACAGTGTGGATGCAAAGCTGATGCTGAACAACCTGCCCGGGGTATTCTGCGCTGGAGAAATGCTGGATTGGGAAGCCCCCACCGGCGGCTATCTGCTAACCGCCTGTTTTGCCACCGGCCACTTAGCCGCACAAGGAATAGCGCGGTATCTGTCAGGCGACCCAACCACTTAAACAGTTAAAGGCGCAACGACCTGGGCTATCTGATCGGCCAGCGTTTCAATACATGCCGAAAGCGCCACAACCAGGGCAGGGTAGCCATCGGCCTGCAATGACTCGCTGATATAAAAGGCCACAGGTTGGGTGGCTGGTTTATCCACGCCGCTAAGCACCCATTCACCGGCCAATACCGCTTTACCCCGGTAATCCCCATAAAACTCGTTGATCTTAACACTTAGCCGAGGGGCGGCATTGGTCGCACCACGCAGGGTTGTCGCCGATGTGACCTCAACCGGCAGAGCCTGACCATTAAGCTCCTGCATCAACTTGCGGGAAAACTGTATGCGCACATCCTCCTCCCAAACATGCTGTTGCGCTTCCACCAGGCTATGGTTGGCCTTTTGATAAACAATCCCCAGGCCAGCCATGGGCAATGGCATCTTTGGCAGCTCTACCACCAGCCCAGTAGCCATTTTGCCCGCCGTATCCGGCGCAACATTACTGAGCAGGGAATAACTGGTAATGGGCATAGGCGGGCTACTACAGGCCCCCAGTAAAGACAAAATAGCCAACAATAATAGTAAAAGCAGTCTTTTCATCTTAATCACCTTGCTTTGGCAGCGGATCTTGCTGACCGCTATAGCCGAATATCAGCGCATTGGGCTGCTCATTTAACTTACGAAGCAAGGACTGCAGGTCTTTTGTCGCCTGATTCATCTGCGCCATTGTGCTTTCTGAGTGCTGATACAAAGCAGAGTCAGGTGAAAATCCGCCCAGGGTATCGCGCAAGCTCATCAGGGTTTGCTGCAATTCGGCCGGCAAACTTTGCGCAGCAGGACTAGCCAAGGTGTCATTTAACTGCTGCGCCACTTGCGAGAAGCTGTCAGCCGCACCTTGTGCGCTTTCCATGGTGCGGGTAAAGGCATTCAGCGCTGTGTCCAAAGGCAGGGCGTTGGCTTTTTTCACCAACTCACTGACCTGCTTTTGGATCTCACCTACACCACCGGCGGTGGTTGGAAACACCGGATAGCCGGTGTATTGAGCCTGCTGATAAGCCTCGTCATCCTGAAAACTGATATCGATAAACAGTGCCCCGGTCAACAGATTGCCGGTCGACAACGTTCCGCGCAGGCCGGCGGCAAATTCGCTCTCAAACATGCCGGCCAGGGCGTCCAGTGAGGTAGCGGTTTCATTGTCAAAAATCCGCCCCAGATCAATTTTTACCAGCACCGGGATTTGCTTTTGGTTGAAGCCGCCTTCCGATTGCAACAGCCCCAAAGGTACCTTACTGACAGAGCCAATCTTAATGCCCCGATATTCAACCGGCGCCCCCGGCGCCAACCCCCTTACCGACTCATCAAATAGCATCACATAGTCCAGGCTCTTTTCGAACAACTGCTCCTGCACTTGTGCCAGGCTGTCATACAAGGGGTAATGGTTGACCGAAGCACCATGAGCTGATGTGGCAACACCGTCCGGTACCCGGAAGCTGACACCGCCACTGATTAAGGTTTCCAGCGAGCCGATATTGACATCCACCCCCGCCGACGACAGGGTCATATCAATACCTGAGGTCAGCCAGAATCTGGACTCGGGCTTCAACAAACTGTCGTAGGGCTCAAAAATAAACAAGCCATACTCGGCCTTGCGGACCTCAGTATTAAAGCTGACCTTCTCCACCCGGCCCACGGTAAAACCTTCATAAAGCACCGGATCACCAACTTTTAGCTTGCCGGCTTCGGCATGGGTCAGGCTAACGCGTTTACCAGCCGCCAGCGCCGATATGGGCGGCACGTCATGCACCACAAACTCACTTTTAGTTTGTGCGCTTTTGCCCGGTTGCAGCTCAATGTAAGCACCGGACAGCAAGGTATCCAAGCCGGATACTCCTTCGGTACCGATGCGGGGCTTCACCACCCACAATTGGGCATCTTCGCTGAGCATACGCGCTGCTTCGGGGGTCATTTTGGCAGTGGCGACAATGGCATCGTAATGTTCACTCAGCGCAATATCGCTAATCACTCCCAGTTTAACGTTACGTGCTTTTATCGCGGTTTTCCCTACCTCTATTCCTTCCGCGGTTGTTAAGTGCAGAGTGACAGTCGGCCCCTGGCTCTGGCTGTAGCTAAATAGCATCCAGCCGCCCAGCAAGACGGCGATAAAAGGGATCAGCCATACCCAGGACAGGCTGCGTAGCGGCTTGATCTTGGCTTGTGGCAAAGAGGATTGTTCAGGCATGGTGATTCTCAGTAACAAAAGAAGTAGAAGGCGCAGCAACCGGCTGGGTCTGCCGCCATAGAGATTTTGGGTCAAAAATATTGGCCGAGATCATTGTCAGGATCACAACCAGGGCAAAATACAATGCTGCCGGACCGGGGCTGATAGCCATGACTTCATTTAGCTGGATCAGGGCCACCAGCAGGGCAACGACAAAGATATCGATCATTGACCAGCGGCCAATAAACTCGGTGATACGGTACAAAGTGGTGTTCTTGAACGAGGCTGCCGCAGAGGGCGTTCTGGCATGCTGGGCATGCCAATAAACAGTGCACAGGGCCAGAATCTTTGCGATGGGAATAATCACACTGACCAGAAAGATCACTGCCGCCACCGGATAAGACCCCAGTTTCCACAACAAGGCCACACCACTGATGATAGTAGAGGCTTCGGTCTGGCCCATACTGGTGGTATTCATCATCGGCAGCAGATTGGCCGGCAGGTAAAGCAGCGCCGCCGTCATCAACAAGGCCCAGGCGGTTTGCAACTTTTTGTCCGTGTTGGCATTTTTAATCCGAGTGCCACAGCGCACGCAAGCTTGCTGATCACCACGCTTTATATTCACCTGAGAACATACGTGGCAGCCCACCGCCTGAGATGCCGACACATCGGCAACAGAGGCATCAATCGCTACCCTGTCCACCAGCTTATCCCACAACCACACATAGTCCACCAGGCTTAGAAACTTCACCAGCAGTAAGGTATAAAGACAGAATGTCCAGAATGACCAACCAAAGCCCACCTCGGCCAGGGCCATAATTTTCACCAGCGCCACCAGTATGCCGATCAGAAATACATCCACCATCAACCAGGGCTGGATATGTGACAGAAAACGGCACAAGCGCCGATACAGGGCCACCGACACCCCTGCGGGTTTCAACCTGGCAGCCAAATACAGCGCCATCAGGCTGAAAACATACACCACCGGCAGTACCACCACGGACAGCACCAGTAGCACAGACAAAAAACTGTGCTGAAACACATGCATCCCAAACGCGGTATCCAGCAGACTGATTTCCTGCGTTAAGCCTTGCGCGTTAAACGACATAAAAGGAAACAGCAGGCTTAGCAGCAGGCACACCAAACAAGCCACGCCATAGGCCCAAACCTGTTGCGTAGGCGAATGGGTAACAGTCAGTAGCCCATGGTCGCAGCGTGGGCAATGGGCTTTGCCCTTACCGGCTAACTGGGGCATACGCAGAACCAAGCCACATTCCTCGCAGCTAAGCAGGTGTTGGTTTGGCTGATGATGACTCAACATCGGCTACCTCTTATTATGTCCGCGCCCCGGTTAAGGGCCGCCGATGCCATGTCCACACTGGGACTGACGCCAATAGACAAGGTGGAGAAAACGTCCCCCGCCTTCTGACGGGGGCCATCGAATCAGCGCGATTAAGGCGCCGGCACAGGAGTGACTGACCAGTTGCCACCCAACGCCTTATGCAGCAGCACAACATTAGTGGCAGTGTTCAAACGCGCCACCACTTCGGCGTCTTGCAGTTGGTTTTTCTGGCGCTGGGCATCTAATACCGCCAGGTGATTAACCAATCCGGCCCGATACAGTGCAGTGGCTTTATCCACCGCGCTTTGCGCCTGGTTATTGGCTTCGGTCATATGCTGGTGGTACTGCTGACCGTTGGCGTAGGCCTTCAGGGCCGTTTCCACTTCATTGATGGCGGCATTGACGGTGTTCTGATAGTTCAGTACCGCTTCGTTAAAACCAGCTTGTTGCATTTTCAGCAGCGCCTCGGTCCGGCCCCCATCAAACAAATTCCAACTGAAGCCCGCACCCAATACCCAGGAACTGGAATCTGCTTCAAACAAGTCACCAAAGTCACCCGCTACCAAGCTAGGTGCGCCGGTCAGAAAGAAGCTGGGGTACTGGCTGGCAATGGCCGCGCCGACTTGCTGGTTTTGCGCCGCCACAGTGCGCTCGGCCATGGCGATATCCGGGCGACGGGTCAGCAGTTCTGAGGGTAAACCGGTAGGCACCAGCGCATTCATGGCCGGCAGGGGCAAGGGTGAAAAGCGCCCTTGAGTTTGAGCAATATTCTCTCCCAGTAAAATGGCCAGACGATTCAGGTGTACGCTTTTAGCTGTTTCCAACATGGGTAAACTTGAGCGGGTGGTCGCCAGCGCCGCTTTGGCGTTTGCTACATCCAGCTCGGAGCCGTAACCATGTCGGGTCAGGGACTCCACCAGTTGCAGGGTTTGCTGCTGTTCCTGAATATTCACCCGCGCAATGGCAATGCGCTCTTCTGCCCCCCGGTATTGCAGATAGTTATTGATCACCTCGGCAGTAATCAGCGTATTGGTGGCATTTTTCATAATATTTGCCTGCTCCACCCCAATACTGGCGGCTTGGCTTAAGCTGTCGATGCGACCAAATAAATCCAGCTCCCAGCTGGCGTTCAGCCCCAGGGTAAAATCCTGCTGGTCTTTGCTCATCAGGCTCAGCTTGCCGCCACCGAGCATATCGGGCAGCGCCACACCGCTGACCACCTTGCCCATCATGGCCTCGTTTTGACTCAGACGAATATCGGCATAGCCACCGCTAACAGACAAGCTGGGCACTTTGAAAGAGGCCACCGACTGTTGATAAGCCTGAGCAGACTGAATCCGCTCACTGGCGATTTTCAGGGTGATATTCTGTTGCTGCGCCGCCTCTACCAGTTGGTTCAGCTCAGCATCCTCAAAGCTTGTCCACCAAGACTGACTGAAGGTGCTGCTTTGCTCAGTACCTTGTGCGCCGCTATGCATATAAACATCTGCCATGGCGACCTCAGGTAGCTGGTAATTGGGGGCCATAGAGCACCCGCTCAGCAACATTAAGCCGGCCAGGGCGGTGAGATTAAATTTACCCATGAGTTATCTCCTCTTTGATCCCGTGGTTTTGTGCGGATTGCTCCTGTTTGGCGTCTTTGGCAAAGAACAAGCAGTACAGGGCCGGCATAATGAAGAGTGAAAGCACTGAAGCTGCCGTCAGACCGCCAATAATAGTGGCCGCCATCTGATCAAAGAGTTTGTCGCTCAGCAGTGGGATCATGCCAAGGGCCGTGGTCAATGCCGCCATGGAAATGGCCATAGTGCGGTTAACGGTTGCCTCTTTAACGGCCTCTGCAATAGTGCGACCGTTTTTACGTTCCAGCTCAATCTGATCCATCAGTACGATGCCGTTTTTGATGATCATGCCGGATAAGCAAATCATCCCGACAATGCCCATAAAGCCAAAGGGTTTGTCCAGCAGCAGCAAGCTCCAGGTAATACCGATCCCGGCCAATGGCAGCGTAATAAAGATAATGATGGGCTGACGATACGCATTAAACATGGCCACCAGAATAATCAGCATCAAGATGGTGGCTTTAGGGTTTTGCTCCATCAAATCATCAATAGAACGCTTCTCGTCGTAATACTCGCCACCCCAGTGCATGCTGTACCCGGCTGGTAGCGCGATAGCCTCCAACTCAGGGGCCAACTGTTTACGCACATTGGCCACGGTGTCACCAGAAACACCTGCCTGAGCGGTTACCGCAGGCAAGCGGTTACGACGCCAGATACGGCTTTGCTCACCTTTGATCTCAAAATCATCCACGACTTGCCCAAGAGGCACGCTATGGTTACCCAACAAAGAACGCACCGAGATATTGTCCAGTTGCGCCAGCGAGGTATTGGCGGTGTGCAGTTTAATTGGGATCAGGTCGTCGTTTTGACGCAGGGTACCTATCTGCTGCCCTTCGGTGGCCCGGTTAATGGCCTGGGCAATATCCATACGGCTAACGCCGGCCAGACGAGCGGCTTCCTGATTAATTACCGGCACCAGCACTTTGCTTTCCTGACGCCAGTCATCACGCACATACTTGGTATGCGGGTTGGCACGCATCACCTCTTGTGCCTGGGCAGACAACTGCTTCAGCACTTTAGGATCGGCGCCCTCAAAACGTACCTCAATACTGAACTTGTCTTTGGTGGCCAGCTTTAAGTCTCTAAAGCGTGGTTCCGCATGGGGAAAGGTTTCTGCCAGCCATTGGTCGCCACGTGCTACCAACGGGGCAATATCGTCAAAACTGCGGGTATTGATCAGGATTTGTCCGTAACTGGGATCCAGCGGCTCGGGTTCCACAGTGACCGAGAAGCGCGGAGCACTTTCGCCAATATGGCTTGAAATACTGGCCACCTCGGGTTGGTTGAGCAACCAACGCTCCACTTGCTGCATATCCTCGGAAACATTTTCGATACGCCCGCCGTTAGGCAGCCAGTAGTCCAAGAATACTATGGGACGGTCGGAGCTGGGCATAAAGTTTACGCTCATCAACGGCGCCGCCAATGCGGTAACCAAAATCAGCGGGGCCACCATCAGAATGGCTTTTTTGGGGTTATCTACCGTCCAGTGCACCGCGTTACGATACAGAGTAGCGGCCTTACCCGGCGCTTTCTCGGCGTCCTCAGGGTTGGCGGGAATAAAGGCCCAGCACATCAGCGGCGTGATAACCATGGCCACAATCCAGGACAACAACAACGAGCTGCACAGCACTTGTACGATAGAGAGGGAGAATTCCGCCGAATCGGTCTGTGAAAACAATACCGGCGCGGTTCCCATGGCGGCAATAACGGTCGCGCCTAACAAGGGCCAGGCCATTTCCTGAATAGACTGAGCCACAGCGTCGGCACGGGCGATACCTTTGCGGACTTTGGCAATAAACAGGTCAACTATCACTATGGCATTGTCCACCAGCATACCCAGCGCCAGGATGAAGGAGCCCAGCGACACACGTTGCAGATCGACATTGGTCATATTCATATAGACCAGGGTAAAGAGGATAGTCAGCAGCAAACTGAAACCAACAATCACGGCGCTGCGCCAGCCCATAAAGATCAGCAGTACCGCTACGACAATCACAATACTTTCAATCAAATTAGCAACGAAGTTATTGATGGACTTCACCACCTCTTCGGGCTGATACGCCACAATGCCGACGCCCGCGCCGGTGGGAAGCTGCGCTTCAAAGTCGTTGAGCACGGCTTTAAGCTCATCGCCAATACTGACCACGTTAATGCCGGATTCCGGGCTGACCGCCAGGGTAATGGCCTGTTGGCCGTTAAAGCGGCTTTCGGTAAAGGCCGGCGTCTGATAGCCCAGATAAACCTCGGCCACATCCCCTAAGCGCACTGTACCTGCCCCTTGCTCCACGCCGTTCAGTCCGGTTTGGATCAGGAGGTTTTTAATATCGTCGATATGGCGGTACTGACCGCTTTGCTCAACCCGCAGATTTTCCATCCCCAGATCGAAGTCTCCGGCACTTACCGGCATATTCTGGCTGTTTAATTGCTCAATCAGCTGTGCCAGCGAAATATGGCTTTCGGCCAGGCGCTCATCTGAGATATCAATGTTGACCACTTGCTCGCGCACACCATGCAACTGCACTTTCTTTACGCCGTCCACGGCCTTGATACGGCGCTGTAGTTCACGGGCGTAATCTTTCAGATCATGCATGGGAATGTCGTCGCCATAGACAGAAAACAGCATGCCGTACACTTCGGAGAACTCATCCTGTACTACGCTGATCTGCGCCTGCGGCGGCAGTTCCAACTTCACATCCTGCACCTTACGGCGCAATAAATCCCACTGCTGTGGCAACTCTTCGGAGCTGTATTTCTCCTTTAGATCGACAAAAATCATCGAGCTGCCTGGTCGGGACAAGGAGCGCAATTTCCACAATGCCCCCATTTCCTGGATCTTGGTTTCCACTTTATCGGTCACCAGCAGTTCCACTTCTTTGGCGGTGGCACCGGGGTAAGAAGTAACGATGACGGCACTTTTTACCGTAAAGGTAGGGTCTTCCAGTTTGCCGAGGTCAAAATAGGAATACACACCGGCAATCATGCAGATCACGGTGAAAAAGGTGATAAAGGTCTTCTGCCTGAGCACAAAGGTGGACAAATTCATGACTTGGCCCCAACTTCACGCAGATGATTCAGGGTTTGACCTTCGCTGATAAAGGCACTGCCAGCGGTGACAATATAATCACCCATGCTGAGGTGACCACTGACACACAAGCTGTCCTGGCGCTGGTTCACTACCGTCACCGGTGTATGCCAGGCTTGCCCGGAGGCCACTTTTACCACCTGTGGCTGGCCAGCATGACTTTTTACCGCGCTGGCCGGCAAGCAGAAGGTAGGGCTTTGACTGGCAATACTCACCGACACATTTACCGCTTTACCTGGGAACAAAGACTCAGCATTCCCCTGCAATGCAAAGGTCACCGGGTAAGTGCGCTTTAACGCGTCCGGCAAGGTAGCAATGGCAGTGCTGACCGCCTTAACCGGCTGTGACTGCTGGAACCACTCTACACTGGCCTGCATGCCCGTATGAATAAGCGCTATCTGCTTGTCGGGTACATCCACCACCGCTTCCAGTTGGGCGGGCTGATGAATAGATAAAATCGGTGTATGGGGGGAGGTTTGCTCATATTCGTCGGCATAACGCTGACCAATCACACCATCAAAAGGGGCCTTAAGCTGACTGTAGGCCAGGGCATCCTGGGCCTTCTTAAGGGATTGCTGCAACATTTTCACCCCTGCCAGCGCCCGGGACTCAGCGCTGCTGGCGCGGTCCAGGTTAATGTCGGCAATGGCGCCATCGGCACTGGCCCGGTTGGTTCTTTGTAACTCTATAGCCGCCAGTTTGTGGGCCGCTTTGGCTTCCTCAAGACGGGCACTGAGTTCATTTACGTCCACCTGAAAATCATGGGGGTCCAAGCTGGCGATAATCTGGCCGGCTTTAACCTGCTCACCTTCCTTGACCAAAATCTTGTCGATGGTGCCCGGCACACGAAACGCCACATCAGCAGTTTGATGAGACTGTATGACACCACTAAAACGCAAGGTTTGCAGATTATCCTGCGCGGTTAGCTGAATAACATTGACCGGTCGGCTGTGGTTAAGCGGTAAGTCGGCGGTGGCATCTGCGCCGCAGCCTGCCAGTAAAATACTGAGTGCCAGTGTGGAGACACAGGTTTTAATCGGGAAAGTTGAGCGCATAGTGCAACCTTAATCATGTGAAATCATAAGGCGGCATTATAAAAAAATTACTAATTGGGATAATTAAGCAAAAAACACAAACACTGTCTCACTTTTCGTGACAATCATTGAATCTTTGCGACTTCTTCCAGCACGTAGTCGATAAACAAGCGGGCGGCATACGACAAGCCCTTACGGCTGGGATACACCAGCCATAAGTCATCCAGGGTCATTTCGTACTCGGGTAATAAATCAATAATTTCGCCGGTTTGCACAAAAGGTTTAGCCATCACCTCCGGCAATACGCCTATCCCGTCGCCCTGAAAGACCGCATGACGAATATAGTAAGAACTGTTGGCAATCAGACGACTGTCGACTTTTACACTGCCTTTGTTAAACACCCAGTTGTTCTCCAGGCGGCCATCGGTCCAGCGTAGCATCAGCAAAAAATGCTGTTGCAGATCCTCCAGTTTCTGCGGTCGTCCGTGTTTTTCCACATAACCCCGACTGGCATACATTTTACGTTTAAAGGGCGTAATTGGGCGGGCGATAAAGGAGCTGTCATCAATACTGCCAATATGCACACAGGCGTCTAGCCCGTAATTTAAGATGTCGTGATAGCCCATGCCGCTCAGATGCGTTTCCAGGCGAATATTGGGGTACTTTTGCAAGAAGCTTTGCAGTATTTCGTGGATCAGTATGTCGGACTCATTCAGCAAACCAATTTTGATCTTGCCGCTGGGGCTGTGGCTATGTGTGCGAATGGCTTCGTGGGCCTGGTCCAACTGCGGAATAATGTTCTGCAAACTTTGGTAATACTCCAGCCCCGTGGGCGTCAAGGTCAGCCGGCGGGTGGTGCGGGTTAGCAGTTTTACATTTAATTGCTGCTCAAGCTCATTCACTCTTCTGCTGACATTGGAGCGCGGCAGATTCAGCGCATCAGCGGCACTGGAGAAGCCCCCCAATTCCACCACCAGCATAAAGAGTTTTAAGTCATCAATTTTCATACTGTCGCCCAAGCGTTCATTTGCTTTACACCACCTGGCCAGCCACCCAGCCGCTGCTCCAGGCCCATTGGAAGTTGTAACCGCCCAACCAGCCGGTAACGTCCATAACTTCGCCGATAAAGTACAAACCCGGCACTTTTCTGGCTTCCATGGTTTTGGACGACAGCTCGTTGGTATCCACGCCCCCTAAGGTCACTTCGGCGGTGCGGTAGCCTTCGGTGCCGTTGGGTTTCAGTGCCCATTCTTCAAAGGCTACGGCCACCTGCTCAAGCTGTTTACCCTGATATTGCTTAAGTGGCTTATTGCTGAGCTGAAAATACTCAATGGCCACCTGCACGAAACGTTTAGGATAGAGCTTGGCCAGGGCGGTACTGAGCTGCGCATCAGGATGGGCGGTTTGTTCTGCTTGCAGCCACTCATGCAGGTTTTGCTGCGGCGATAAATTAAATTGCACCGCCTGACCGGGGTGCCAGAAAGACGAGATCTGTAGCACCGCCGGACCTGACAGACCGCGGTGGGTAAACAGAATATTTTCCCTGAAACTGGTGTTTTCCACCTCCGCAGTGGAGTCCAAAGAGATACCACTCAGCTCGGCCAGCACCTGTTTATCCTGGTCATGCAGGGTAAAAGGTACCAGGCCTGCACGGGTGGGCAACACCTTTAAACCGAACTGCTCTGCCACCTTATAACCAAAAGGGCTGGCCCCCAGCTTGGGCATGGACAAACCGCCGGTGGCAATCACCAGCGACTGACAAGCAAACTCACCCTGACTGGTCTGTAGTACAAAGCCCTGCTCGGTTTTATCTATTTGCCCCACCTCAACAGGGTGACGCACTTGTACGTTGGCCTTGTCGCATTCGCGCATCAGCAGATTGAGGATATCTTTGGCTGAGTCATCGCAGAATAACTGGCCCAGGGTTTTCTCGTGGTAGGCAATACCATACTCGGCCACCAGGGCGATAAAATCCCACTGGGTATACTGACTTAAGGCTGACTTACAAAAATGCGGATTGGCCGACAGGTAGTTTTCTGCCGAGGCATACATATTGGTGAAGTTACAACGCCCACCGCCGGACATTAAAATCTTGCCGCCGATGCGTTTGGCATGATCCAGCACCATCACCGAGCGGCCACGCTGACCGGCCTGCGCCGCACAAAACAACCCGGCCGCACCGGCACCGATGACAATCACATCCAGCTTCAACAAAGCAGTTCTCCAGCCCGCAGGCATAAGCGCAAAAACCGCGCGAGTATAGCGAATTTGCGCCTGTGTTGCGTAGCAAAAATCCCCTGAGACTGGCCGATATCAGCTGGCCTCCTTGCTCCGCAAACAACAGCAAAACATCTGCCAATTAAAAGAAAGGGCGCTTAATGCGCCCTTTGCCAAGATTAAAGCTGTTCGAGCATCGTTTGGGCATCACTCACTTCAAACATGCCTGGTGCTTCCAGATTAAGTTTTTCTACCACACCGTCGACCACTAGCATGGAATAACGCTGGGAGCGCACACCACCAAAGGCGCCGGTGTCTTTGTCCAGACCCAGGGCTTTAGTAAAGCTGGCGTCGCCGTCACCTAACATCAACAATTCCTCAGCGTTCTGGCTTTTACCCCAGGCTTCCATCACAAAGGCATCGTTCACTGATACACAAATAATGCTGTCGACACCTTTGGCCTGTAGCTTATCGGCCAGCGCCACATAGCCCGGCAGGTGAGAATTGGAACAGGTAGGCGTAAAAGCACCCGGCACCGCAAAAAGTATCACTTTCTTGCCGTTAAACAGCTCGCTGTTACCAAGCTGTTTAGTTTCGCCATTTGCGCGTAAGCTCAGGCTGACCTGAGGTAGAGATTGACCTTGTTGAATCATTGCAGTTCCTGACAGATAAAGGTGAGCAGAGTATTTATCAAGTTGTCGCCAAGATCACCTAGTAAGATATCAGCCTGCTATAAGAATTCGATATAAGAACACCATATCACCTGCAGGCTATAGCCATTTATCCTCTATAACCCGGCACTTATGGCGTTCCCATAAAATAGACATTTCATACAAAATGCGAAATAGGTAAGCTGCCTGCCTCTTCCTCAAACGCCCAGGCGTCCATGCAAGTTCGGGAACCCTGGTTATGGCTGATGGCCATGACCTGTATTTTCTTCTGGGGTGGCAACTTTAATGCCGCCGAAGCGTTAGCAGGCGAGGTGTCGGCCCTGACTGCCGCGGCCGAGCGCTTTCTGATTGCCGCCATAATTCTGCTAGCACTGAGATTAGGGCAAGGCAAGCGGGAGTCTGCGCTGAGTCAGCATCAGATTGTGTGGCTTGTTGTGCTGGGTGTCATCGGCGTGTTTGGTTTTAACTACGCATTTTTTCTTGGTTTACAACAAACCTCGGCACTCAATGGTGCCCTGATTATGGCAGCCAGCCCGCTGGTAACCAATATCCTTTCGGCCTGGCTACTGAAAACCAGAATCACTTTGCTCAACGCCCTTGGGATAATGATTGGCCTGGTAGGGGTCAGCCTGGTGATCACCGGAAATGAGTGGCAAAACCTACGTATCGCGCCCGGCGATCTGTATATGGTGCTGGCTTGTCTATGTATGTGCAGTTTTACTGTGCTAAGTAAAAAGCATGCCGCCCACGTTCCGCCTATGCAGTTAACCCGTTGGACCATAGTGGTAGGCACAGGGCTGCTTTGTCTGTTCGCTTTATTGATTGAACAGCCATTACAGCAGCTGCCGACTATCAGCCTGAAGAGCCATATTTTGCTAATTTACATGGGCGTATTCGGCACTTTTGTGGCCTATGCATGCTGGATGAAAGCCTTGCAGGGTATCGCCCCCGGCCGCTTGTCTCTGTGTTTTAACTTTGTACCGATTTTCACCCTGCTAATAGGCTTAGCGACGGGCCATTATCCTAACGCGGCTCAGCTATTGGGCATGTTGCTGGTGATTAGCGGTGTGTTACTGGGGAGTGGTTTGATTAAAAAGCGCGCCGCTGTGGTTCGCCAGCCTGCCAACTAAACAGCCATCAGAGCAGATTAACGCAGATAAATATCGAAGCGGTTGGCCTTGCCCTGCATCTCCAAAGAAGGTTTTTGATTGTTCAGATATGGCGCACCGGACGGGCGCTTCACCACCACGCGCTTTTTAGCCAAACACAGAGCTGGCGCCAGCAGCGCATCGGCGTCAAGGTCCGGCCCGAGCAGCAACTGGAATAAACGCATTTCCTTTTTCACCAGGGCAGCTTTTTTCCGGTGCGGGAACATAGGATCCAGATACACCACATCAGGCACCTCAGCTTGCCAGGCACTTAAGGTATCCAACGCCGAGGCCGGTAACAATTTTAACCGCTGTGGCAACCACTGGCTAAGCTCAGGGTCATTGGCCGCGCGCTGCAGGCCATCGTCCAGTAGCGCCGCCACCGCATTAACCCGCTCCAGCATAGTTACCTGACACCCAAGGCTGGCCAGAATAAAGGCATCACGACCCAGGCCAGCGGTGGCATCCAGCACTTGCGGTCTAAACCCAGGTTTAATACCCACAGCTTTGGCCACGGCTTCATTTTTACCGCCACCATGCTGACGTCGCCAGGCCATGGCGTCACTGGCAAAATCCACCTGCACCGTACCCATTTTTAGATCGTCCAGGGTTTTTAGGTGCAAACCCTGCGCATCCAGCCACAGCACCAAACCACTGTCTGCCTGCTCGGCAAAATCAAGCTGCCAGCGCTCGGCCAGCAATTTGGCCTGGGCAACAAATTCCGGCTCGGCGGCAAGAATGGAAATAACCGTCATCAGGCGTGTCCGTAGTCTTCCCGGTGCGCCAACCAGCGATTAATAATCGCCTGGGCCTTGGCCGGGTAATGCTGCCAAAGTTGATTGGCCAGCTGTTGAACCTGGGGGATCAGATGCGCATCACGCACCAGATCGGCAATTTTCAGGTCGGCCAGGCCAGTTTGCTTGGTGCCAAGCAGTTCACCCGGTCCGCGTATTTCCAGGTCGCGCTGGGCAATATAAAACCCATCGTTGCTTTCACGCAGTACCGCCAGGCGCTTACTGGCAGTTTTCGACAAGGGCGATTGGTACATCAATACACAATGGCTTTCCACCGAGCCGCGCCCCACCCGACCGCGCAGCTGGTGCAATTGCGCCAGCCCCAATCGCTCTGGGTTTTCGATAATCATCAAACTGGCATTGGGCACATCCACCCCCACTTCAATCACTGTGGTGGCCACCAGCAAGTCCAGCTCGCCGTCTTTAAAGGCCTGCATCACTGCCTGTTTCTCGGCGGCTTTCAGGCGGCCATGCACCAGCGCCACCCGCAGTTCAGGCAAGGCCATGGCTAAGGCCTGGGCGGTATCTTCGGCGGCCTGACATTGCAAGACCTCCGATTCTTCAATCAAAGTACAGACCCAATACACCTGACGGCCTTCGGTTTGACAGGCCTGACGCACCCGGTATACCACTTCATCACGGCGGCTGTCCGGGATCACCACGGTTTTCACCGGCGTGCGCCCTGGTGGCAACTCGTCGATAACCGAAGTATCCAAATCGGCGTAGGCAGTCATGGCCAAAGTACGGGGAATGGGGGTGGCGGTCATAATCAACTGATGCGGCGCCATCCCCTGGTGCTGGCCTTTTTCCCGCAATGCCAGGCGCTGATGTACGCCGAATCTGTGCTGCTCGTCGATAATCACTAAGGCAAGATGATGGAAATTCACGCTTTGCTGGAAAATCGCATGGGTGCCCACCAACATTTTAATCTCGCCACTTTGCAAACGTTCCAGCTGCGCTTCACGGGCTTTACCTTTCAACTTGCCAGCCAGCCAGCCCACTTCAATGCCCAAAGGCTCAAGCCACTGGCGGAAGTTATTGGCGTGCTGCTCGGCCAAAAGTTCGGTGGGTGCCATCAGCGCTACCTGATAGCCATTGCCTATAGCGGTTAACGCCGCCAAGGCCGCCACCAGGGTTTTACCCGAGCCAACATCCCCTTGCACCAGACGCATCATGGGGCAGGGCTTGAGTAAGTCGTGCTGAATTTCTTCCACTACCCGGCGCTGTGCGTTGGTAGGCGAAAAAGGCAAGCTGCCGAGAAACTGCTCCAGCAAGGCAAAATCCGGTTTAAGCGACAACGCCAGCTGGCTATCGCTGTTCTGCCTGAGCTTAAGGACGCTAAGGTGGTGGGCTAGTAACTCTTCCAGAATCAGCCGCTGCTGGGCCGGATGTTCGCCGTTTTCCAGCAGCGCCAGACTGACATCAGGGCCGGGCCGGTGTACCAGCATCAGGGCCTGTTCCAGGCTGATTTGATTATTGTACATACCATCAGGCAGCAGCTCTGCCAGGCCGCCTTTTTGTAACAAGGCCAGGGCCTGGTCAGTAAGGCTGCGCAAACTTAGCTGCTTAAGCCCTTCGGTAGTGGGATAAATCGGTGTGTAAGCGTCTTCAACCGGCTGGTCAAGGCTGTCGTCACGCTGCACCCGGTATTCCGGATGCATCATTTCCAGACCGTATTTGCCGCGTCTGACCTCGCCAAAACAACGAATGCTCAGACCGGGTTTAAGGGCTTCACGCTGGGCCGCGTTAAAATGAAAGAACCTCAGGGTCAGGCTGCCACTGGCGTCTTTAACCCTGACCGTGAGCATGCGCTTTTTACCAAACTGAATATCGCTGGACTGGATCTCGGCCTCTATGCTGGCGTGGATCTGCGGCATCAAATCCGCAATAGCATAAATACGGGTGCGGTCTTCGTAGCGCAGCGGCAAATGAAACAGCAAATCCTGCACTGTCACTAAGCCAAGCTTTTCCAGCCTTTCCGCGACCTTGCTCCCTACCCCTTTAAGTTCGGTTACTTTCCGATATGCCAGTGACTGCATCCATCATGATTTTATCGCCAGTTTGGCGGCATGATACATCAACTGCGGGTCGACTCGTACCTTGTAGTTAGGATTCACATACTGAAATTGAATTAACCCGTCTTTATCCAGCACATAAGCCGCTGGTACAGGCAACACAATGCGATCACTGCCAGGTAGGGTGGGGAAGGTATTGCCTTTCCAATCGCGATACTTTGCCGCAATCTCATCCGGCAGATAAAACGCCAGCCCAAAGGCACGAATAGCCTCAAGATTGGGGTCAGACAACAGCTTGACCTGATAGTCAGTATCAAATTTTTGCTCGTTTAGGCGTTCGGGTGAATCCGGCGACACCGCCAGCAACTGATAACCCAGGGCGGTAAACTGTTTCTCCACCGGCTGAAAACCCGCTAACTGGGCATTGCAATAAGGGCACCAGCCACCACGATAAAACAGCAGCACTGTTGGCTTGCTGGCCACCAGCTCTCGCAGGTTTACCGCTTCACCTTGGGCGGTTTTAAGGGTGACATCTGGGATCTGCTGACCATTTAGAAGTGGGGTGACATTCTCGGGGCTGTCAGCCACTTGACTGCGATCAAGAGCATATAAGGGACTGGCAAGCAGCAGCAGAATAAGGGCCAAAGGTCGAATCAACATAATGGAGGGTTCCGTTTTTAACTAAGACCCTCAATTGACCTTGGATGGGGCGGCTTTCTTTCAAAAGCCGTATTGAATGCGGTTTTAGCCAGCCTGACCAGACTCAGCCATTTTACGTTGCCAGCCGGTGCGAATGCTGATCTCTTCTTCCAGTTCCACCCGACCATCCTGCTGCATCACCTGCCACCACTGCTCATCAGCCTGAATCTGCCCTTCATCGTCAATATGCGGGTAGTCCAGTCCTTTTAAGCGGCTCATATAGGCCAGCTTGGGATAGCCGCCTTCAAATAGAATGCGCTGACATTCCGTTTCGTCCAGTCGGGGCTGTTCAAACATACCGGCCTGCTGACGCTGACGCTGTGCTTCATAAAGGATAAGTGAGCCGGCCACTGAGACATTCAGTGACTGCACCATACCCAGCATAGGGATAATGATTTCCTGATCTGCCGCAGCGATGGCTTCATCACTGGCCCCGGTGCGTTCCTGACCAAAGAGTATGGCGGTTGGTTTGGTGTAATCCACCTCACGAAAATCCACGGCTTTGTCAGACAGATGGGTGACCAGTACCTGCATCCCCTGGCCTTTAAAATGCGCCAGAGCATCAGCCGTGGTTTTGTGTGAGTGCAACTTTAACCAGTTTTGGCTACCCACCGCCGTACCTCGCCGGATCTGATGCTTAGTGGCCCAGATAGCGTGCAGGTGGTGAACACCGGTGGCGTCGCAGTTTCTCATCATGGCCGCCAGATTATGCGGCTTGTGAACCTTCTCCAGGCACACGGCCAGGTCAGGTTGGCGCAGCCCCAGCATATGGCGGATGCGCCGATAACGATTCGGAGTCACAGGCCTGCCTTACTCCGGCAGTTCCATTACGCCGTCGATTTCGATCTGTGAGCCTTTGGGCAGTTCTTTTACGCCAATGGCGGCACGGGCAGGATAGGGCTGCTTAAAGTACTGGCTCATGATCTCGTTAACCTTGGCAAAGTTTGACAGGTCAATCAGGAAAATATTGACCTTGGTCAGATCGTTAGTGCTACCGCCAGCGGCTTCACACACGGCCTTCACGTTTTCAAACACCTGACGTGCCTGGGCTTCAAAATCCTCGGAAACCATTTCCATGGTTTCAGGTACCAGTGGAATCTGGCCTGACAGGTAAACGGTAGTGCCAGATTTAACCGCCTGGCTGTAAGTACCAATAGCTTTGGGGGCCCGGTCTGTGTGAATAACGGACTTAGACATAAAAACTTCCTTAGGAATTTTGTTTTGATTGGCTATGACGAGAGACTTTTTGCACTTCCGGCATGGTGCGAATTTTACGCATGATATTTGCCAGATGGATGCGGTTGCTTGTCGTAAGCTCCAAATCAATATAGTAAATGTTACTTTCTTTTTCTTCTGTCTGCAGGCTGATGACATCGGCATCGGCTGCAGCAATGGCATTGGTTAGTTTTGCCAGGGTCCCCTGACGGTTGACCAGTTCAACCCGAACCGATGCCTTAAATTCACCCTGGGCATCTGCTTCCCAGTTCATTGGCAACACCCTGTGGGGTTCTTCCTTCGCCAGTTTGCGAATGTTACGGCACCCGCTCTGGTGAATCACCATGCCCCTGCCTGGGCTGAGGATGGCGATAATATCGTCCCCTGGGATGGGATGGCAACAACGGCCGTAACTCACCAACAAACCTTCGGTGCCTTTAATTGCGACTTTACTGCGGCTGCGGTCTGTGGCCTCCGGGTCGTTATCACCCAGTAAACGGCGCGCCACAATAGCCGACAACTCGTTACCCAGACCAATATCTGCCAGTAGTGAATAGAAATTATCGTGCTTAGTTTCTTTCACTACTCTGTCGATATCCGCCTCGGGAATATCATCTAGTTTCACGCTACCCAGGGCATGGCGCAGTAGCCGGCCGCCCATGTTAATGGCCTCTTCGGAGCGCTGCTTCTTAAGATACTGACGAATATAAGAACGGGCCTTGGCACTCACCACAAAGTTCAGCCAACTGGCATTAGGCTTGGCGCGCGGCGAGGTAATAATCTCCACCGACTGGCCATTTTCCAGCGGTCGGTTTAACGAGTAATTGCGTCTGTCTACCCGCACACCTACACAGGAGTTACCAATATCGGAATGCACCGCGTAGGCAAAATCCACCGCTGTGGCACCCATGGGCAATTCGATAATGCGACCGTCTGGGGTAAACACATAGATCTCTTCAGGGAACAGATCGGTTTTAACATTCTCGATAAATTCTACCGAGGAACTGGCACTGTGTTGCAGTTCCAGCAACGACTGCATCCATTTTCTGGCCCTGACTTGGGCAGTGGTGCCACGGGTATCCCCCGGCTCTTTATACAACCAGTGGGCGGCTACGCCTTTGTCGGCCATATGATCCATTTCCAGGGTACGGATCTGGATTTCCACCGGAATACCATGCGGGCCCACCAGCGAGGTATGCAACGACTGGTAGCCATTGGTACGGGGAATGGCAATATAATCTTTAAAGCGCCCTTCTATGGGCTTATACAACCCGTGCATTGAGCCTAAAGCCCGATAGCAGCTGTCGATGCTTTCCACGATCAGGCGGAAGGCATAAATGTCCATTACCTCATTGAACAACAACTCTTTGTTCTTCATCTTGCGGTATATGGAATAAAGGTGCTTTTCACGACCTTTGACTTCAGCGTACAGGCCACTTTCCTGCAGACGGGATTCAATCTCGCCCTGGGTGTTTTCGATAATTTCTTTGCGGTTGCCGCGCGCTTGTTTAACCGCCGACTTCAAGGCACGGTAACGCATCGGATACATGGCCTGAAAACCAAGATCTTCCAACTCGTTTTTAATATCGTGAATACCCAGTCGGTGGGCGATTGGCGCGTAAATTTCCAGGGTTTCCAGGGCAATACGGCGGCGTTTATCCGGACGCAATGAACCCAGGGTGCGCATATTGTGAGTGCGATCGGCCAGCTTAATCAGTATGACCCGAATGTCCTGAGTCATGGCCATAAGCATTTTGCGGAAATTCTCGGCCTGGGCTTCTTTTTTGCTGCGAAACTGGATCTTATCCAGCTTACTTACCCCTTCCACCAGATCGGCCACCGCCTCACCAAAGTGCTCAATAAGATCCGGTTTGGAAATGGGGGTATCTTCGATGGTGTCGTGCAATAACGCCGACATCAGGGTTTCGTGATCCAAGCGCATATCGGCCAGGATACCGGCAACCGCCACAGGGTGGGTGATATAAGGGTCGCCACTTGAGCGCATTTGCCCATCGTGCGCGTCCCGCGCGACCACGTAGGCGCGCTGTATATCTGACACCTGCTCAACAGGCAGATACTCGGAGACTTTTAGCTTCAGTCCTTCAAACAGATACACGTTGTTTCAAATCAGCTGCAGGGTTTGTGAATAGAATACGGAGATTTTGGCGTGAAGCCAATGACGGAACGTCAATCGGGGCAATAGACCCTGACGATTAACGTTCCCTCAGAAAGGATTAACCTTATTGCTGGCCAGACAGGATATTAGCAACAGAGGCGAATTCTGCACGCTCCTGCTCTTCCTGAACGCGCATTTCGTCGGCGTCCATGCTGTCAGCAGTGACCAGGCCTTTTTCGATTTCGCGCAGAGCGACAACGGTAGGCTTGTCATTTTCCCATTCAACTTTGGCGTCTCTGCCTTCAGTGGCCAGTTGGCGCGCACGACGGGCGGCGACCAGCACCAGGTCAAAACGATTGCCAATCTGTTCTACTGCATCTTCTACGGTTACACGGGCCATTAAACACTCCGTCAGGCATGATTCGAAAAAGGTCGCGTAGTTTACCGATATTCGCGACCAATGAAAAGGTTAAAGCTTAAACAATAGGGCTTATTGTTCAGTCTTCTTTCAATAACTCAGCAAACAAGTCCGCATGACGAATGGCTTGCTTGGGTTGTTGTAAACGCTGACTGATGACCAAGGCTTCAATTTCACCCAGTGCGCGATCAAAATCATCGTTCACCACCACATAGTCAAACTCATTGTAGTGAGAGATTTCAGCCCTGGCTTTATTCATACGATCAGCAATGACGGCCTCGCTATCCTGACCACGGGATTGCAGGCGGCGCAACAATTCGGCACGCGACGGCGGCGCAATAAACACCGTAATGGTTTGCGGCATCAGAGCCTTAACTTGGCGGGCGCCCTGCCAGTCGATATCCAGAAACACATCAATGCCGCGCTCCAGAGTGTCAGCAATGGCTTGCTTGGATGTGCCGTAGTAATTACCAAACACCTCGGCCCATTCAAAAAACGCGTCCTGCTTAATCAGTTGTTCAAATTCACTCTTAGCCACAAAATGATAATGCACAGCATCTTGTTCTCCCGGTCTGGGTTGGCGGGTGGTATGAGAAACAGACACTTGCATTGAGCGGTCCTGATGACGTTCAAGCAGCGCCTTGATTAAGCTGGATTTGCCGGCACCGGAGGGGGCGGCAAGAATAAACAGGTTTCCAGAAGCCATGGGCAGATAAAAACTCGTGAGGCTACAAAAAAGCAATGTTAGCATAAGTTTTTGCACCCATATCAAACCAATAACCGCAATAAGCGGACCCCACCGTCAAGGAGTACAAAATGAGTTCGACCCTGCCATACGTAGAAGTTAATCCCAAAGGCAAGGCTGATGCTGTGGTTATCTGGCTGCATGGACTAGGGGACTCAGGCAACGGCTTCGCACCTATCGTGCCAGAACTCAAGCTGCCAGACAGTTTGAATGTTCGTTTTTTGTTTCCTCATGCCCCCGTGCGGGCCGTAACAATAAACAACGGTATGCAAATGCGCGCCTGGTATGACATTAAGTCACTGGATTTCGAAAACCGCGCGGATGTTGACGGTGTTACCGAATCGATGGCCCTGGTCAGGGCATTGGTTGAAGAACAAATCGAAAACGGCATTCCCTCCGAACGCATTCTGTTGGCCGGCTTTTCTCAGGGTGGGGTTATTGCTTACCACCTTGGCCTGCGCTTTGAACATAAACTGGCCGGCATCCTGGCGTTGTCCACCTACATGTGCCAACCAGAAAAACTGGCTGAACAGCGCCATGAAGCTAACCAGAACACCCCAATATTGGTCGCGCACGGACTGTATGACGAAGTGGTGCCCTGCGCCTTAGGCAAGGCAGCATTTAATGCTGTAGAGAGTCTGGGGTACCCGGTCACATGGCGCGATTACCCCATGCAACACAATGTCTGCCTGGAAGAGATCCAAGAGATCGGCCAATGGTTGCAAAAACGCCTGGCAGCATAACTGGTTAGCGCCGCCGCCCTGTCCTACACTGAGTGCCACACCTTTAGTGATAGGACTCAGTCATGCGTTATGCCCTTCTATTAATCCTGGCACTAAGCATCAGTTTTAGTGCCAGGGCACTTATTGAACAAAGCCAGTTCACAAGCAACGTCACCGCCAGACAGCCGGTAGACGACCTCGGTAGTGAAGTATTCGGCAAAACAAACGAAGTAACACAGATTTATTTTTATACCCTGGTCACAGATATGGCCGGTCAGCAACTTACCCACAAATGGTTGCATGAGGGTGAGCTGATGGCCGAAGTGACCCTGAATATTGGCAGCGATTATTGGCGAACCTGGTCAAGTAAGCGCTTGCTACCATCCTGGAATGGAAACTGGCAAGTGCAGGTTTGGCAGGGCGAAACCTTACTGACCAGCAAGGACTTTGTGTTTACTTTGGCGCAGCCGGATTACTAGTTCTGCAGCAAACTGGACAGCATTGATCCGCATCAGTGCCAAAGCTGCGACGCCAATGCTATCATCAGGCCATTGAGTAGATGGCGCCAAGGCGTCCGTGTAGTAAAGGCAGATCATGACATCCAGAGTTATTCGCATCGCAACCCGTAAAAGTGCCTTGGCCATGTGGCAGGCAGAGTTTGTTCAGGCTGCACTCCAGCAAGCGCATCCCGGTCTGCAGGTTGAACTGCTGCCGATGACCACCCAGGGCGATGTCATTTTAGATACGCCACTGGCAAAGATTGGCGGCAAAGGCTTGTTTATCAAAGAACTGGAAGTGGCCATGCAGGAAGGCAGAGCCGATATTGCCGTGCATTCCATGAAAGATGTACCGGTGGAATTCCCTGACGGTTTCGGACTACACGCCATCTGTGAACGCGAAAATCCCTTCGATGCGTTTGTATCTAATCACATCAGCCACCTGGATGCCTTGCCACACGGCGCCATTGTAGGTACATCAAGCCTGCGTCGGCAGTGTCAGTTAAAGGCGCGCCGCCCCGATATTCAGGTTCGCGATCTGCGGGGCAATGTTAATACCCGCCTGGCCAAACTGGATGCCGGTGACTATGACGCCATTATTCTGGCCTGTGCCGGTTTAATCCGCCTGGGCATGGAAGACCGTATACGTCATCGTATTGATGCCGCTCAGTCACTACCCGCCGTGGGACAAGGTGCCGTTGGCATTGAATGTCGCAATGATGACAGCGAGCTGATAGCCCTGCTGGCGCCCCTGAACCATGCTGATACCGCCACCCGGGTGCAGGCCGAGCGCGCTATGAATGCTACGTTGCAGGGGGGATGCCAGGTGCCCATTGGCAGTTTTGCCGAACTAGATGGCGACCAACTCTGGTTGCGTGGTTTAGTCGGGGCAGTGGATGGCTCAAAGATTATTCAGGGAGAAGTGCGCGGCATGCGCCAGGATGCCGAAAAGCTGGGCAATACCCTGGCTGAAAGCTTACTGACGCGTGGGGCACGTGAAATATTACAGGCGCTATATCAACACTCATGAAGAAATTTTTACTGCTGCGACCGGAAGGAAAATGTCAGGTCAGCACTAAGGTACTAAACCAGGCCGGGTTGCCCACAGTCGGCTATCCGCTGATGGCTATCACTCCTGATGAGCAAGGGCTCTCAACCTTTGCTGACACCTTGATGGCTCTCCCGGCCCAAAGCAAAGTGATATTTACCAGTACCTCGGCGGCGGAACTGGCCGTGCAAAGCATGCAAAAACAAGCTTGGCCAAGCCAGCTAAGCTATTTTGCGGTTGGCCAGGCAACCGCCAGCCGGCTACAGGATATCGGTGTACAAGCGCAATACCCGGAGCAGGAAGATTCTGAGGGACTGCTGGATTTAGCCGAACTTAAGCTGGTGAACAGCCAGAGCGTATTATTGGTTAAGGGCAAAGGCGGCCGCGAGTTGATTAGCCAAACGCTTACCGAACGTGGTGCCGACGTCCACCCATTGATTATTTATCAGCGCCAGATCGTGGCTAAGCCGACACCAACCGACACTTGGCAAACCGGCGAAATACAATGCATTATGGCTACCAGTGGTGAACTGCTGGAGGCAGCGTTTGCTACCCTGGACAATGACTGGCTGCGCCATACTCCCTGGATTCTTATCAACGCCAGGCTACTAGACAAAGCCAAAGGGCTGGGTATCCAGCAAGTCATTCTTAGTCACAATGCCTCGGATGCGGCGCTGATTAAAGCCGCCAGACAGTTTATGGAGCAAAATGCCATGGCCGACGCCCCGGTAGAACAAACAGAAACCACAAGCGAGCCCGTCACTAAGGCCCATCAAGCAGACAAGGTTGCCGCGAAAACACGGGGCAATGGCGTGTTGTGGCTGCTCACCTTGGTTAACTTCCTGTTGGTGGTCGGCATTGCTGGCGGCGGTTATTGGTGGTGGCAGCAACAACAAGCACTCACTCAGCAACAGCAATCACAGTGGCAGGACATCCAGCAAAGAGTAAACAGCCAGGAACAAACGCTGGTTAACAAACTGGATAGTGCCTTGCAAGCATCAGCACAGCAGCGTCAGCAAAGCCTGCAAGCCAGTCAGGAAAAATTGCAATTAGTTGAACAGCAAGTGCAGAGCAATCTCCAGGCCCTGCGTGATATGAATGGCAGACGCCCCAGCGACTGGTTACTGGCCGAGGCCGACTATCTGGTGCGTATGGCCGGTCGCAAACTGTGGCTGGAACAAGACGTGAATACTGCCTTACTGCTGTTGGCTGATGCAGACCAGCGTCTGGCCGATTTAGCTGACCCTAGCTTGTTGCCCATCAGACAATTGCTGGCCAATGATATGCAAAGTGTACGACAACTGGACACCCAGACCCCCACCAAAGTCAGCCTTGAACTAGGTGCCTTAATGGCAGGTCTCGACACCCTGCCGATGGATATGGTGGTGTTACCTGAAAGCAGCGATGAAGACCCAACCAATCAGGCACTAAGTGAGAATGTCAGCGACTGGCAAGCCAATCTTAAACGCAGCTGGCGTGCGCTGGTAGATGATTTTATTACCGTGCGTAGACGCAACGGGGAAACCAAGCCGCTATTAAGCGACAAGCAGCAATGGTTGGTCAGGGAACAGCTACGTCACTATTTAATGCTGGCCCAGCAAGCCGTGTTCAACAACGACAATGCCAACTATCGCCAGTCATTGGAACAAGCCCAGTCGTTGTTAACTTTTTATTACGCCATGCAAGACAGTCGAGTCAGTGCTTTTGCGAATAACCTGCACAGCTTACTGCAAACCGATATAGCAGTGCAGCTACCAGGGCGCTTGCAGGCAGCACAGCCGCTTGAGCAAATACTGGCTGAGCGGGTCGCCGGCGCATTTAAGGATAGCCAATCATGATTCGTATGGCGCTGCTGGTCAGCATTCTGCTTATCGGTCTGATTGCCGGCCCAATGTTGGTGGGGCAAAAAGGCTATGTGTTGATCGCACTGGATAACTGGACCATTGAAATGACAGTTATCTCGCTGGGATTAATGATACTGGCCGCCATCGTCGGTTTTTTATTACTGGAGTGGCTGGTTAAACGCCTGCTGACGTTGTTAACCGGCTCGCGCCGCTGGCTGGGCGGCTGGGGGGAGAGAAAGCGCCAGAAAGCCTTCACCCGCGGTTTGGTGGCATTGGAAGAAGCCAATTATCAGGAAGCGGAAAAGCAACTTAGCAAGGTGGATAGCGCCGCCTTTAACGGTTTGGATCTGCTGGCGTCTGCCCAAGCGGCTGCTAAGCGCAAGCAATGGGACAAGGCCCGCACTTTATGGGAACAAGCGCGCCAATATCCGGCGGCAGAGCTGGCCGCCACCCTGCATCTAGTTAAGCTGGAAATACAGCAGCAGCAGCCGCACGTTGCTTTAGGCTTGCTGGAAGCCTTGTCTGAAAAACATCAACAGCACCCAAGAGTTGCCCTGTTGTGGGCCAAAGCTCTGGCCCATGCAGGCCGTTGGCATGAGCTGCAGGACAGGCTAAAAGGCTGGAAAAAGACCCTGGGACTGGAAAAATACGACTTCTGGATGCGCCAGGCGGCGCAGGGCGTGTTCGCCGAAATTGCCAGTAAAGAAGGGGCTAACCAGCTGAAACAGAACTGGCAGGGGCTGCCAAGGGCTAAACGACAGGATCCGGCACACCAGGCGGCTTATGCCGAACAGTTGATGGAGCAGGGCATGCATCAGGACGCCGAACAAGTGTTAGTGGAAGGGCAAAAGCATGGCCCCCATCCCCTTTTATTGCCACTGTTCAAAAAGCTGCGTAGCAGTAACCCACTCGCCGCTATGCGTAAACTGGAAGAGTGGCTGAAACGGGATGAGCAAAATGCCGACCTACTCTCTGCCCTCGGCCATCTTGCCAAACAAGGTAACGATTTACCCCTGGCTGAAAAGGCGCTCACTAAGGCACTGAGCCTGCGCTCCAATCAGGATGACTTACTGGCCCTGGCTGAAATTAAAGAAGCTCAACAGGACAACAGTCAGGCATTGGCCTTGTACAAACAGAGTTTACAGGCCGGGAGCTAACTTCCCGGCAAGTTCTGCAGCTTTATGCTGTCATTGGAGTGACAGTAAAGAAAGGCCTTAGTCCTGTACTAAGGCCGAACTTATTGTGTAGCAGAGCGCTCCAACAAGACTCGCCTTACCCACTGATGCAAAGCGCTGTGATGCAATCTGTGATGCCAATACAAATACACCTTCATAGGTTCGATGTTGAAGGGCAAGGGCAGAATTTTGATAGGGTAACGGGTAGCCAGATACTGAGCAAAACTCTCCGGCAAGGTAAAAATCAGCGGCGAGCCTTTGAGCAAAGGCGGAATCTGGCTAAAGGTCGGTAGCCTCAGGGTTACATTTCTGGCCTGACGAATATTTGCCAGCGCCGAGTCCACCCTGCCAATCAGGTTCTCGGCCACATTAAACACCCCATGTTTATGTGACAGATAGGTCACAAGATCGAAGTTCTGTGAGTTTAACCTGCTGTTTTCCTCCACTACCGCAACAAAAGTATCGGTTCTCAGCACCTGTCGATGCAGGCCGCTGCGACTGTTATCCAGCGGCGTAATGGCAAAATCCAGTTCCGCCGAAATTAACCGGTCGCAAGAGTCTGGACTTTGCGGTCGGAATGACAACACCAGGTTAGGGGCCTGCATCTGCATATCGCGAATATTATCGGCCAGTAACAATACATCCATATCGGTACTGGCGATACGAATGGTTTGTGTAGCACTGGCAGCTGAGAATCCCTGCGAGCGGCCTAATTGTTTAATCGCGGGGAGTAATTCATTGAGCTGCAACTCTATCTCCATCGCCTTAGGTGTCAGCTGATAGTCATTGCCGGCACGCACCAGTAAGTCATCGTTAAACTGACTGCGCAGTTTGGCCAGAATCCGACTCATGGCAGATTGGCTGAGATTACATTTCTGCGCCGCCCTGCTGACATGCTTTTCTCTTAGCAGTGCATTAAGAGCGGGTAGCAAGTTAAGGTCTATCATGCCCAACCTATCAATTATTTGCATATCACCTATACAGATTATGCATTGGAAGCATGAAGATGTCTGCTCTAAAATACAGGCTCGGAGGAATTCATGCAGAGATCATCATCTAAGTCCTTCAGCTGGGTAATCCTGCTGCTGGCATCTATCACAGCCGTTACTCCCCTGGCCATCGATATGTACTTACCGGCCTTTGGTGACATCGCCCAAACCTTTGACACTGACATATCCCTGGTTCAGGTATCTTTGAGTACCTATCTGGCCGGTTTTGCCTTCTCTATGCTGATATGCGGCCCCATCGCCGATATTGTCGGGCGACGCCCTCTGGCTATCTGGGGCTTAAGCGGTTTTGTGGCGGCCAGTATCGGCTTATGTTTCAGCAGTAGCCTGGAAATGTTCTGGCTGTTACGCACTGTGCAGGCCCTGGCAGGCGGTGCAGCCGCCGTGGTGGTACCAGGTATCGTCCGCCACCTTTATGGCAACAACACTGCCAAGGGGATGTCGTATGTATCCATGATTATGATGATCGCGCCTTTGCTGGCCCCCAGTATCGGCAGCCTGATTATGCATTGGTTTGACTGGCGGGCTATTTTCGCGGTGCTGGCCTTCTACGCCTTTGTGCTGTTATTACCCTCAGTGAAATGGCTACCGGAAGTGGGAACCCGTCAACGTAATGGTTCCTGGGGTAAGTTGTTCTTTGCCAGTTATCTGGAGGTGCTGAGTAACCGCCAGGCACAGCCCTACATTGCTACCTCAATGTTTGCCTCCTTTGCATTCTTTTCCTATCTGACAGCCGTTCCTGTGGTGTATATGGAAGTATTTGGGGTATCAAAAGAAATGTTCGGCATCTTGTTTGCCACCAATGTCATTGCCTTGATTGCCTGTAACTTTATTAACAGTCGCTTTGTTGGTCGTGTCGGGGCCAAACGTATGCTGACCGGTGCCCTTTGCCTGGCAGGGATATCTGCCATTTCCTTGGTAACCGTCAATGTGCTGGGACTGGGGTTATACGCTACCGTGGCCAGCATTGTGCCGCTGATGGCTGGGCTGAGCCTCACCGCGGTCAACTCCGACGCGTTGATTCTGATTGCTTTCCCACATCATACCGGCACGGCAACGGCAGTGATTGGCACCCTGCGCTTTGGCAGTGGCGCCTTAACCGGGCCGCTGTTGGCCATGTTCCATACCGGTACCGCGTTGCCCTTTGCACTGCTGATGCTGGGTGCGGTTATCGCGGCTATTTTCGTTAATGCCCTGACTTTAATTCATCAGCGTCGCCAGGAAAGACTCCAGACCAGCCTGGCTGCTGAGTAACGTCTACCCACGCCAAAATTCTGTCATTCCTTTTAGGTACGAAACTTGCTCCTACAAAACTGGAGTGAGAACCACATAAGGAATCATCATGAAAGCATTGGTCACGGCATTAGCGCTGCTGCCCTCATTGGTCTATGCGCAAGACCAAAGCGACAAAGAGTTTGTCGGTAAGGTTAACAACCTTCGCATTGCCAAAAGCGGCAGCGTGCTGCTGGGCGTCAAGCAAGACGAGGAAGATCCCATTGTCTGTCGGGAAGGTGATTGGCCAATAGGCTTTGACCTTAGCGAGACATACGGCCAAAACTGGCTGGACTTCCTAATGTTAGCCAGAAACACCAACCAGACAGTACGTTTGGGTTACACACCCGCCCATGGCGAGCTTTGCCAGTTGCAATATGTCGCGGCCATGCAGGGCGATGGGTTTGGCGACATCGGAGACGAGGGCGACAAACTGGTGGAAACCGGCGCCTTGGGTAACGTTGCACTGATCAACTCAAATGGGCTTACAGAAAACAGCTATAAGGCCAGCGGTCACTATAGCGCAGATGTGGCCGCGGCTGCCTTTGACGGTCACACCTTCTATGAGCAAATCAACGACGATGCCGGCGAGCGTATCAACCGCGGTTTATGGCTGATAAAAAGAGACGCCGACACACCCAACTGGTTACAAGTGGACTTTGGCCAGAAGGTTAAAATTGCCGGATTGCGCATAGTGCTTAATCAGAAGTCCACCGACTTAGGTCGTGGCCCGCGGGATATTACCCTGCAGGTGTCCAACGACGGTGACAGCTTCGCTGACCATCAGTCTTTCCGCCTATCACGGGTAGCGGATCAAACCGGCAGTCTGGAGTCTGCCGTGGCGGCTCGCTACTTCCGGCTAAAAGTGCACAACAATTACGGTGATGCCAGTTTCATCGAAATTGATGAACTGGAGCTGTTCCAGAAGCAGTGACAAAGCGACGACTGTTGACTATAGCGGATAGATGTCACGTTGAAAGAGGGTGGTGAGCTGCAAGGCCACCAGCCCACACTTGCCAATGAAACCGCTTTGCCTGTTGTGCTTTTTCAGCGGCCGGGTATTTGCCCGGCCCGCTATCCTGGTTGCCTATCACCACTCTGTGCGCTGCAAGTATTGTGCATGGTAGCGCTTCAGGGATGGTTCTGGACTTTCTGCAACCACTGCTGACCCAATAGGGTATTGAATCGTTGCCTGCCTCCCGCCAACCAAGCCACTAAGTAGCCTGCAGACTGACCACGCAATTTCGTCCCTGCGCTTTCGCCGCATAGAGCAGTTCATCGGCTTTGCTGCAAAGTGCGGTAAAATCCTGCTCAGAGGGATTTGAGGTCAACACCCCAAAGCTGGAGGTAATATGGATAGTGGTACCGTTCTCCAACTCCAGGGCAGCGCCGGCAACCTTGGCCCGCAAATTTTCTGCAATACGCAAACCCGATTCATAGCCGGTGTTCGGTAGCATGACCATAAACTCTTCTCCGCCCACCCTAGCCACCACATCGCTGCTACGTACATGAGAACGGAATATCTCCGCAACCTGCGTCAGGACCCTGTCGCCGGTTTCATGACCGTAGGTGTCATTAATATTCTTGAAGTAATCAATATCCGCCAGGATAAGGGTAAAGGAAGCTTGTCCGGCTTGGGCTAATGCGTCGCCAACAATTTTACCAGTTTGCTCCCCATCCCACTCGGCTTGTTCATGCTTACCCGCACCTTGAGAGCGCTCTGTTTTCCAGAAATCCGCCACTCTGGCCAGATTGCCTGCCAGCTGTCTGGACATCAGCAGCCGGCCTTCTTTACTGAAATTTCTGTGGTACCACTCGGTCAGATACCGCCGGTTGTATAGCCCGGTCAAGGTGTCGGTTCTGGCCAGACGCCCCCACTTAACCCTGGAACGGTATATCCATAACGATACCAGCAATAAACTGACCACTCCCAAGGATAACCACACCATAGCTTGTGCCATATTAGATACTGTGTGCTGAGCTTCTTCAATTTCCATACGCTGCAGAACATTTTTCCAATTCAGATTATGGTTTTCATACTCCAGTCGCTCCAAGTCAAACAAGACCTGCTGCCTTGTCATATCCTGCAGGTGTTCCTGGCTGTTTAACCGCACATATTGCTGATGATAAGTTCTGAAGTTCTCAAATGCCTTTTGATAATCTCCCTGCTCCGCATAGACCTCGGCGGCCAATTTAATTAGCTCTACTTGGGTACGGTAATTTGACGCGGCATTGACAATATCCGGGAGCGTCTTATCCAGGTAGGTAATTAGCTCAGGTAAGGCATTTCTGTCTAATAAACTGCGGGCTTTTAGCAACTGAAATTTGGCAATATAAAAAGGCAGTTTTTCCCTGTGCTGAAGCTCTTCGGCCGATTGCATATGCTGCTGCATTAAATGTTGTTGTCCAAGCTCCTGATAAAGACCGGCCAACAATAGATTTATTCGAAAACGATAGCGCCCATCTCCCAACACCCTGGCTAATTTCAGGGCAGACTGATAAGCAACAATGGCCTGCTCTTTTTGCAGCTGCTTTTCATGCAGTTCGGCAATATCCAGTTGCGCCAGCATTTGACTAAACGACATCTTGCGCGTTTCGAAAAAGCGCTGCGCTTCTTGCAACATAATCTGGGAGCGCTCAAAGCCATTAAGTTTCAGTAACAGCTGACCTAAGGCAAAAGCGGCCCTGCCAGTAACATCATCATGTCCCGAGGCTTCCGCCGCCTCTAACGAAGACATCAGAGCGGCGTAAGAGCTCTTTAACGCTCCCTGATTATTCAAATGAATACCCTTGGTTAACAGGGCCTCGGCTTCCACCAATAAGTCACCATTGGCTTGGGCCACTTTTAAAATGTCATCAAGCTGTCTGGCGGCATCTTCGGATTGGCCCGTATACAAAAGGGCCTGAATCACTTTAAGGTTAAGTTGCAAGGCTTCAGAGCTGTCTTTAGCCGCTATGGCCAAACCTTGCTCTGCGGCTGCCTGACTTTTGGAATAATCCTGCAATAAGAAGCTGATAGTGGCTTTAGCCAGATAATAGCGAACCAACAGTCCTTCGGGTTGATTGACCACCAACTGCTCTTCTTCCATTTGCGCCAATTCCGCATTGGCTTTCTCAGGCAAGGCATAAACTAATTTTTCTACGCCGGACAGGCGGCTTTCAAACCCCAGATGGGGATTGGCCATGGCATATACGTGTAATGAACAACATAGCCATAAAGAAAATAACGTGGCAGCTCTCATAGGTGATATTCAATCCAAAACCAGGATACTTTTATTAGAGAATTATTTAAGCCCGGCGAAGGGGGTATATATATTACATCAACATCAGACAGGAATGGATTATTATCAATACAAGAATTTTACCCGCTTAAAATATTCCTTATGGGTTTACGAAATATTCTTTTTTAATCATAACGTTATTGAATTAGTCAAAAAATAGTAATTGCGCTAATTAAATATAAAAACAGAGACTCGGTGATTAAATGCAATTTAGCGGATCTCTTGAACCATAAAAAAACCCGGCAAATAAGCCGGGTTTTTTAACGGTTAAAGCTATGGAAGCTTTAAGCGGTTTTTTGTCGGGTAAGGAACAGCCATTACTGGCTGCCCCTCCCCTAAGAACCGTGCATGCGAGTTTCCCCGCACACGGCTCAAGCCTTTATAAGTCAGTACCTAGATGCTGACCGACGACTAATTGACCAATTTCGGACTCTTGTCCTCTTCAACCTCCACAAGGGAGCGTTTAAAGAGAACATAGAAGCCAAAAACCACAGCCAATAACATCAACTGACTAACAATCAGTGGTGCCATAGTTTGTACTAGCTCCTACTAGTTCCAACTCGAAAAGTACATTTCCGTGAATATCCCTACCAGTAAGACCATCCATCTCCCCCACAAAATCAGTTGGAATGCTAATCGTATAGATTTCATCCACATCAATTCTGTAAAGCAGATTGTTACTAGTCGTTATGATGAGCTCATCTCCATTGATGTGCCCAATCATCACCCCATCCTTTAGGACTGTGTAAGTATTGCCTTCCTTGAACATATTACCCCCATAACTAGCCTTCTGAAATGGATGAGCAAAAGTCAGCCGAATCAGATTCTAGGTATAGTCTAAGGATGGCCTAGTCACTATGCACTTCTTGGATAGTGAACGAGAAATTGTCTTTGCGGCGCCTAATAGTCATGCCCTCTAGGGAGTAACCCGCAGAAAAAGCATCGCTATCCAAATCTAGAGCGGGATCAATATCATGATACCCGACCCATATACGATTTTGGATTGTACCCGCTTCCTTCTGCCCAGCCTTAACAAAGTACTTTTTTCTTTTGTCCACTAATTCCATGTTTCACCCCTGTTTTTGTTTCAACCTAACACGTGCAACTGCCTATGACAATTGGGATGCAACAACACCAGATTGCTCAGTTTGTCGCTGCCACCTTTCACCCTTTCGACAATATGATGGATATTCCATCCTGTTTCCTTGGTGATCAGGTAGTGACACATAACACAGCGTTTCCGCTGCCTGAGCCAAAGCGTTAGCAACTTGTTCCTACCGTGCATTGAGTCTTTCCAAGCTCGCTCTAGGCGCTGCTCAAAGTATTCCTCGAATTCGGGCAGGTACGGATTTGCCTCCGCTTTCATCTTAATATGTCGCTTAATCGGCGTATCCATGGTGTAAGTCAGACGGGAAAAATTACCTTTTCCCAACTCACCGGAAAACACCCAGTTGCGGTTGCCCATCGACTTAAAGTACTTGCCTTTAATCCAACGGTAGCCACGGTTTTTATGCCGTCGTCTGCACCACTTCCAGAGCATCGTCCACATCCGGTAGTCCACATAGTTAAAGGTCTCTTTAGCTACCACATGACGATGATAATTAGCCCAGCCCTTTAATATAGGGTTGAGCATCATTATCAGGTTGCCAGCTGTAGCTGTTTTGTTACCTGTCACTATGCCCTTTAACTTACCCAGCACATTGCGTAGGTTTTTACGGCTTGGCTTAATTAAAAGCTTGCCGTTGTAGCTGCGCAAATTCTGACCAAGAAAGTCAAAGCCCTCAGAAACGTGGGTGATCAATGTTTTCTCCTGCGACAATTTTAACCCTCGCTCAGCCATAAAGACTTCAACGAGCGGTTTGACTTGCTCTTCCAGTAACTCTCTCGAGATTCCTGTGATGATAAAGTCATCCGCATATCGCACGTAGTTAACCTTTGTCTTGTAGCTGGCTTTGGTGTTTTTCTTCCCAAACTGAGATTCAAGCACCGTTTCCAAGCCATCAAGCGCCATATTGGCTAGCACTGGAGATATGATCCCGCCTTGCGGCGTCCCCGCCTCCGTTGGGTATAAGCCACCGGATTCCATAAATCCTGCCTTCAGCCATTTTCTGAGCACTTGTTTATCCAACGGAATGTTGGCAAGTAACCAGTCATGGCTGATGTTGTCGAAGCACCCTTTAATATCGCCCTCCAAAATCCATTTGGCTGAACTCTTCCTGCTGATATTCACAAAGCATTGCTCTATGGCATCAGCGGTTGAACGCATTGGGCGAAACCCATAGCTGTTGCGGTCGGCGGTGGTTTCCGACACAGGCTCTAGTGCTAACAGGTATAACGCCTGCATGGCCCTGTCGAGCATGGTTGGTATCCCCAAAGGACGGCGTTTGCCGTTGGCCTTGGGAATGTAAACTCGCCTCAGCGGTTTGGGCTTATAGCCCTTCCGCTTCATCCGCACTATGGCATTCCATTTACTTTCAGGGGTGCCCCACAACTCCCCATCGACACCGGGCGTTGCTTTGCCACGATTTTCCGTTACCCGTTTAACCGCCAATGCCTTGGCAGCAAACGAGCGCACCAACATACGTTGCAAGGCTTTCACCTTGCGCCACTGTTGCTGCTTAGTCGCCTTCGCGATCCGCACCTGTAGCCCTCGCACCTGCCGCTGAACCAAATACCAGTTGATGGTATGCCAGCCTGTTGGCGGGTGGGAGAATGCAGGTACTGACATTGTCGTACACATCTTGCTTTCCTCCTTTACCGAAATGGAGAAAAGCCCACCCCGAAAGGGGATAGCTAATCCCCATTGGGTTGGTTTTAAGATGGCTTTACAAGCCTTAACACGATTAAAGACCAGTCTGAATTTTGCACCCTTTCGGGTCAGGGCAAAGTTTGAACCCCTATCCAAACCATTACAGTCCGGCATTCGCTTGGTCAGACATCCTTTACCCGCTTATCCAACAGCGCTCCTTACAGATCGCCTGCCTGTGTTACTGTTATCAGCAATCAGGCGAATAATCGGGCTTACCGAGTTCCGTTGCAGTTACACGAACAACTTAGGTTCTGTCTATCTACCGGTGGTCATAAGACGGCGTAATCCCAGATGTAAAAGGATTAACCGACCACATACCTTTTGGTCAGAGCGTAACAACAATATTTCGCTCATTGCGGTTGACGGTATTTATCAACAGTTCACTTACGTTAACCAGTATTGCCCAGCCTAGCCCCCCAGCCAGCGTATTGTTCGCTAGCTACACCCATCCTCACGGATTAAAGGCACCGCTTACGCAGAGGTACATTGTCAGGAAGCTTCGCACCATGCCGTTGCCAGCATCGCACTATCCCTAGGCTACTGTTAGCCGTATAACAGGTCTCACTAGCCTTTTGCTAAAGCAGAAGGTTGAGACAATAACTACAACAGCTTACGCCGGAGATCGCTCCAGCAGCTGAACTAACCGTATGGTCTTGTCGAGTACGACAAGCAGAAATGAGCATCCTCGAAGGTCAAAATTGCCGGCAGGCCAAGGCCGCCGTTCTTTTTCCCTTTCGCACAAAAGACTAAGCTTCTAGATACTTACGTGTTGAAGGCAGCGTGAACACGCGCCTGTTTTCTTTAAGCTGATCGACAATAACGATCAGGCGAACATTCCAAAAGGAATGCCGTTGATCGGATTGTGCGATCCGACCAACGGATTTCGACTACTAGTTTTGCAGGTGGGTAGTAGATACCAATCAAGTTAGTACCTACTATGGACATAGCCTGCTAGGTTAGCGACCTACGCGACTCTCGTCGCACTACATCATACCGCCCATGCCACCCATACCGCCCATATCAGGCATAGCAGGTGCATCTTCTTTAGGCAGCTCAGCTACCATGGCTTCGGTCGTGATCATCAGGCTGGCAACAGACGCTGCGAATTGCAGCGCACTGCGGGTTACCTTAGTTGGATCCAGGATACCCATCTCCAGCATGTCACCGTAAGTGTCATTACCGGCGTTGTAACCGAAGTTACCTTCACCACCTTTCACTTTGTTCACTACAACAGAAGCTTCGGCACCGGCGTTGGTAGAAATTTGACGCAGAGGTGCTTCCATGGCGCGCAGGGCCAGCTTGATACCATGAGTCTGGTCTTCGTTGTCGCCCGTCAGTTCGCCCACTTTGGCAGCGGCACGTACCAGAGCAACACCACCACCAGGTACCACGCCTTCTTCAACAGCAGCACGAGTAGCGTGCAGCGCGTCTTCAACACGGGCTTTCTTCTCTTTCATTTCGACTTCGGTGGCAGCACCGACTTTGATTACCGCAACACCGCCAGCCAGTTTGGCCAGACGCTCTTGCAGCTTCTCTTTGTCGTAGTCAGAGGTAGACTCTTCAACCTGGGCACGGATTTGACCACAGCGAGCTTCGATAGCTGCTTGCTCACCGGCACCATCAACGATAGTGGTGTTGTCTTTGTTGATAACTACACGCTTAGCAGTACCCAGATCTTCCAGACTGGCTTTTTCCAGATCCAGACCAATCTCTTCAGAGATTACTGTACCACCAGTCAGTACGGCGATGTCTTGCAGCATGGCTTTACGACGGTCACCGAAACCAGGGGCCTTAACCGCAGCCACTTTCACGATACCGCGCATGTTGTTCACAACCAAAGTCGCCAGGGCTTCGCCTTCTACGTCTTCTGCAATGATCAGCAGCGGCTTGGAAGACTTGGCTACACCTTCCAGAACGGGCAGCAGTTCACGAATGTTGGATACTTTTTTGTCAACCAGCAGGATGAAAGGGCTGTCCAGCTCAACAGTACCGGTTTCGGCTTTGTTGATGAAGTAAGGAGACAGGTAACCACGGTCGAACTGCATACCTTCAACCACGTCCAGCTCGTTATGCAGCGCCTGACCTTCTTCTACGGTGATAACACCCTCTTTGCCCACTTTGTCCATGGCATCGGCAATGATCTTACCGATTTCTTCGTCAGAGTTAGCAGAGATAGTACCTACCTGGGCAATAGCTTTGCCGTCGGCACAAGGTACAGACAGGGCTTTAAGCTCTTCAACGGCTACGGCAACGGCTTTGTCGATACCGCGCTTCAGATCCATAGGGTTCATGCCCGCAGCAACAGACTTCAGACCTTCGGTTACGATGGCCTGGGCCAGTACGGTAGCAGTAGTCGTACCGTCACCCGCTTCGTCATTGGCTTTGGAAGCAACTTCCTTAACCATTTGCGCGCCCATGTTCTCGAACTTGTCTTCCAGCTCGATTTCTTTGGCTACGGAAACACCATCTTTAGTGATGGTAGGTGCACCGAAAGACTTTTCCAGTACTACGTTACGGCCTTTAGGACCCAGGGTAACTTTAACGGCATTGGCCAGAATATTTACGCCTTTGAGCATCTTTGTGCGGGCGTCATCACCAAAACGAACTTCTTTAGCTGCCATGTGTTTATTCCTCTAAATTCAGTTAATTCAAATGTCGATTAGGCTTCAACTACAGCCAGGATGTCGCTCTCACTCATGATCAGCACTTCCTCACCGTCGACTTTTTGGGTCTTCACGCCATAACCGTCGTTGAAAATCACGATATCGCCAACTTTAACGTCCAACGCTTTAACATCACCGTTATCCAGGATGCGGCCATTACCCACAGCAACGACTTCGCCACGGGTTGATTTTTCGGCAGCAGAACCAGTCAGAACGATGCCTCCAGCAGACTTGCTTTCTTGCTCTTGGCGCTTAACGATAACGCGATCGTGTAAAGGACGGATTTTCATGCTCAAATCTCCTGAAAATTTCCAATCAAGGATGTTAAGTCCCGATTTCTCGGGGAAATTGTAACGAGCCGGTACATTCCAGCTCGTCTAAAACTTGTCTGCCAGCCTATTTGGGGGGCCGCCTAATCAATCTCAAGAGCAAAACATAAAAAATTGTGAATTTTTTTGTATTAACGCACAGTAATCAGCCTAACCATTTAACTTGCGTGAAGGTTCTTATGTCAGCGAGCTTGCAAAGTGCCAGGCTATTTTTGCGCCTAATGCAGCCCGAGGATGCGCCGGCCATCTTCGCCTATCGCCAGTTACCTGAGGTTACCCGTTTTCAGGGCTGGGTACCTGTCAATGAACAGGAAGTGGCCGATTATGCCCGCCAGTTACAAAGCCAACCAGACAGCCTGACGACGCTCTGGCAGCAATGGGTTTTTATCGCGGTTCAAACGAACGAAGTCCTGGGTGACCTCGCCTTCAAGTTGGACGAAAGCAGACAACAAGCAGAACTGGGAGTTGCCCTGGCACCCAAGCACCAGGGAAAAGGTTTTGCCACCGAGGCACTCAGACAACTGATAAGTTACCTTTTTCGGGAATTAAGGCTACACCGCATCCATGTCTCCATTGATCCGCTCAATCACAGATCCATCGCCCTGTTTGACCGCCTGGGATTTCGCCGGGAAGGCCTGCTTAAACAGTCACTCTGGTTTAAGCAGCAGTGGTGTGATGATTTATTAATGGCTGTTCTGGCTGAGGAATGGCAAGCCTAGAGACAAAGAAGGCGGGTTACCCCGCCTTGCTCAAAATACGATGGACTTGCCACGGCCACTGGTTTCCGACGCGGCCTCTAGAACCCCCGAACTGTTTCGACTGATCACCTGCAAATCACCAAAGCGCTGATTATTCAGACTGTACCCCATGCTGGTGAGCTTGGCCTGCACTTCGTCACTCAAGCCGGTATGGTGACGAATCACATCTTTTGGCAGCAACTGATGATGCACTCTGGGCGCATCCACCAACTGCTGTGCAGACATATCGTACAGTACCCTATTGAGAATTGACTGAAATACCGAGCTAATAATAGTTGTACCGCCAGGCGAGCCAGTCACCATTTCAACCTTGTCGCCTTTAAGTAGGATGGTGGGTGTCATGGATGACAACATACGTTTTTGCGGCGCAATTTCGTTCGCTTCCTTCCCTACCGCACCAAAGAAATTAGGCACACCGGGTTTGGCACTGAAATCATCCATTTCATTGTTCAGCAAAAAGCCAGCCCCTTCGACCACCACGCCACTGCCAAAACTCAGGTTAATGGTCGTGGTGGTAGAGACGGCATTCCCCCACTTATCCACCACCGAATAGTGGGTGGTATCTTCGCTTTCCTTTAAACCGGGTTTTACTTCTTCAGTAACAGAGATAGCGGCAGGGTTTACCTGTTTAGCGCGCTTGGCGATATAGGCATCTGCCAGTAAGGGCGCTATAGGCACCTGATAAAAATCCGGATCGCCCATATACTCAGCCCGGTCGGCAAACCCCAGCTTGGCAAGTTCAGCCAACAAGTGAATATATTGCGCCGAGTTATGCCCCAAGCCTTTAAACTGCTCGGCCAGTACCGCTTGCATCTTAAGCATTTGCACTAATACCAGACCACCAGAGCTGGGAGGCGGCGCAGATAACACCTGATAGCCTTGCCAGTCAGCACTGATAGGCTGTCGCCATACCGCCTGGTACTTGGCCATATCTTGCATATTGATCAAACCACCCCGTTGGCGCATAAAGTCCACCAACAGTTGCGCGGTTTTACCCTGATAAAAGTCCTTGGGTCCTTCACTAGCGATACGCTTAAGGGTGGCTGCCAATTCCGGCTGTTTGAATAATTTGTCTGACTGCATGCCAGCAAAATACTGATCAAAGTTTCTGCCGTGGCGCGCTTCTTTTACCTTTTTGACATAGTTTTGGGTGTAACGAACCAATTTCTCATGCGGTAAAAAGCCCTGCTCGGCTAAGCGTATCGCCGGTGCCAGCAATTCTTGCCAAGGCTTGCTGCCATATTTTTGATGGGCTTCCCACATGCCCATGACTGAGCCTGGTACACCAGAAGCCAGAATACCGTATAGGGGCTTTTCGGTGACGACATTGCCCTGTTCATCCAGGTACATATCTTTGTGCGCACGCAAAGGGGCCTTTTCACGATAGTCGACAAAGTCTGTTTTGCCATCCTGGCGGATCAGCATAAAGCCCCCACCACCTATATTCCCGGCTTCGGGCAAGGTAACAGCTAACACAAAACCTGCCGTCACTGCAGCATCGACGGCATTACCGCCACTATTTAAGACGGCTGCCGCAGCATCCGCGCTGTAGCTGTCCGGCATAGCAACAGCGGCTTGCTCATTGGCCTGTACGGCAACACCGAAACAAACCAACAACAGGAGGAAAAATTGACGCACTAGGGGACTCCTCTTATATACCAAACCGCTAACTTAGCGAGGTGGGATAGGCTTGTCCAGGCAAGTGGTCGGGGGATATGGGCGGTTTAGCGGCTTAACGGGGTAACCTGGGATCTTTTCCTTTGTCATCCCGACGTACTTCAAATTCCCCTTCGAAAACATCACCTTGCCCATCGCCGCTTGAGCGAGACTGATAATAGTAGCCAGAAGCTTGCACCGATGGGCTGGCTACCACCATACGTTTCATCAGCCAGCGGGCGATAAAAGGGCGACTGATAGGCATCACCAATAACAAACCCAGTGCATCGGTCACAAACCCAGGCGTGAGCAGCAAGACACCGGCAATAGCCAACATCAAGCCTTCGAGCATTTCCTGACCAGGCGACAGACCCGCCGCCATTTTTTGACGCGCCTGCATAAGCGTCGTCACACCTTGCTGGCGAACCAAAGCGGCCCCCACGGCGGCGGTCAGTATGACCAAGCCAATGGTTGACCAACCACCAATTTGTTCACCCACTTCGATCAGTACGGCAATTTCCACAATGGGCATCAACACAAAAAGCAAAAACAAGAGTTTTCCCACGGGGCATCCTCAATAGGTCAAAGTGGTATTATAGTTTGGGCGCAAGGCAGCAAATACAAGATCGCCCGGCCTGGACAATCACAGCATACACCCGCCTTAGCTGGGTAATAACCGGTGAAATAAGGGGCAGGCGGGGTTGGATGAAACAGGTATATCAATGTTACAAAGTGTAATAATGAAAGTCTTCCATCTTTTGCAGGGTCTTTATGTCTGAATTTTGTCTGGTACTTTGCACCTGCCCTGACATGGACAGCGCCAGGCGAATTGCTCAGTGTGCCGTTGAGCAACGCCTGGCAGCCTGTGTCAATATCATTCCCGGCTTGGAATCGGTATATCAATGGCAAGGCAAAGTGCAAACCGATAACGAAGTGCAACTGGTGTCGAAAACATACAAGCCTAAGCTGGAAGCACTCTATACACTGGTGTCAGGACTGCATCCCTATGACGAGCCTGAGTGGCTGGTTTTAGATATTACTGGTGGCAGTCCCACCTATTTGGATTGGATTAAAAGTAGTACGACATGATTAAGACATTTTTGCATAGTATTTGGTTGATTCTGATATTGGGATTTACCCCCACTGCAAATGCGCAAGATCCACTTACCGATCTGTTTGCTGACCAACCCACCTTCTTACCTGTAGATGAAGCCTTCAAGTTCGATTTTCATCAGGAGGGCAATGAACTGGTTTTGAGTTGGCAGATTGCCGATGACTATTACCTGTATAAAAAACAGTTTAAGACCGTTGTTAAAGATGCCACCTTAGGTGAACCCCAGTTTCCTCCTTCAGATCAAAAAGAAGATGAGTATTTTGGCTTATCGGAGGTATTTCACCATCAGGTAGACATTCGCTATCCCATCCTTCAGGCCGATAAAGACGCGGTGGTTAAAATAAGCTTCCAGGGCTGTGCCGACGCAGGTTTGTGCTACCCAGCCACAGTCAAAGTAGTCTACCTTGAAGCCGTAACCGGCGACAGCCAGGGCACATCAGCTCAAGAAAATCGTTCCGAGCAGTTTGAGCTGGCCGACCTGCTATCCAGCGATCAGAGTCTGGCCATCACCCTGGCGCTCTTTGTTTTACTGGGCGCCGGTCTGGCATTAACCCCTTGTGTGTTCCCTATGTACCCCATTTTGTCCGGTATTATTCTCGGCCAGGGCAAACAAGTGCGCACCTCTAAGGCCTTCAGTCTGAGCTTTGTCTATGTGCAAGGTATGGCCATTACCTATTCAATCCTGGGCTTAATTGTAGCCTCAGCAGGGGTGCAGTTTCAGGCTGCACTGCAACATCCGGCTATTCTGATTACCCTGATTGTGGTGTTTGTGTTACTCGCCCTGGTGATGTTTGGCCTGTGGGAGCTACAACTCCCCTCAGCGTGGCAGGAAAAGCTTAACAACCTGAGTAATCAACAAAAAGGCGGCAACTATTTCGGTGTCTTCCTGATGGGTGCCATATCCGGCTTGGTCGCTTCTCCCTGCACCACTGCACCTTTGACCGGTATATTATTATTTGTAGCCCAAAGTGGCGACCTGGTACTCGGCTTCAGCGCCCTATACGCGCTGAGCATAGGTATGGGTATTCCGCTCATCTTGTTTGGCATCACTGGGGGTAAACTGCTGCCCAAGGCTGGCAACTGGATGAATGTCGTGAAAGTGACCTTCGGCTTTATGATGCTGGCCGTGGCGCTACTGTTTATAGAACGCATGACGGAGAACCTGTGGACCAATCTGGCCTGGGCAGTGTTGGGCCTGGCAACCTTCAGTTATTGGCAAGTTATGAACCAGAATACCCCCACCAGCTTCTTCAAAGGGTTAAGGGGTTTGCTGATTTTCCTGGGTCTGTTTGCTTCCGCATTTTATGCTTACCAAAGCCTGGGATTAAAGACCCCAACAGCCTCCATTCAAAGTGACACCGCCTCGACCCATGGCGTTGATTTTGTCAGGGTAAAAGATTTGCAGGATTTTCAGGTCAAACTGGCCGACGCCAATGCACAGGGCAAGTCCGTAATGATTGACTTATACGCTGACTGGTGTGTTGCCTGTAAGGAATTTGAGAAATACACCTTCCCGGACCCGGCGGTGCAAAAGGCCCTTGGCAATACGGTATTAATGCAGATTGACCTGACCGACAATACCCCTCAAAGCCTGGCATTTCAGGAAGAGTTTCATGTGTTGGGACTGCCCACCATATTGTTCTTTGATACTCAGGGACAAGAAGTCGCCAACGGCAGAGTCACCGGCTTTATGAAAGCGGATGCTTTTGCCGCCCACCTGGGCAGATTGCCTCTTTAACCTACCCTACAGGCTGGTTCATCACCAGCCTGTATTCCATACCCGCCTAAATAACAACCACAAATAAGCTATAACCATTTAATTAGTCAATTTGATATACAAATGCTTTAATGGATGCTGGGAAAGCCAGGTAAGGCGAAAATCAGTTGCACGTCTGTCCTGGTTGTTGCCGCTCAGTCAAAGATACGCGGCATATAAAACAGCGGATTCTTCCGCATAGCATCAGGAGAGCGCAATGAAGTCAGTATATAAAACCTTACTACCACTGACGGTATTATTAGGAGCCACGGGTATGAGTCACCTTGCCTCGGCCCACGGCTATATGCAGGTCCCTAAGGCCAGGCAGGTATTTTGTGAAGAGCAGGGTGGCTACTGGTGGCCTCAGGACGGGTCAAATATTCCTAACGCAGCCTGTCGTGCTGCTTATCTGCAAACCGGTTCCTTCCAGTTTGTGCAGGCCATCGAGTTCTCGGTCAATGTGGCTGACTACTATAACCAAGCCGCAGTGGAAGCCGCCGTTCCCAATGGCAGTTTGTGCAGTGCCGGCGACCCGCAAAAACAGGGCATCAATGTGCCGTCCACGCATTGGCAACGCAGTCAGGTGGTACCCAATGCCAATAATGAGCTGAATGTACGCTTTTATGCCAGCACCCCTCATAATCCCAGCTTCTGGAAGTTTTATCTCAGCAAACCCAGCTATGACGGCGCTACCCAGGCGTTAAACTGGGCCGATCTGGATCATATTCAGGATGTAGGCAATGTCAGTGTAATTCTGGCACCTGATGGTAAGCGCTACTACGATATGACGGTTTCCATCCCAGCCAATCGCAGCGGAGACGCCATTCTTTATACCAGATGGCAGCGTGAAGATGTGGCCGGTGAGGGTTTCTACAACTGCAGCGACATCACCATAGTGCGAGACGGCACCCCACCCGCACAATGGCATGCGGTAAGTTACTTCGTCCGTCAGGGCCAGGATGCCAATCCCGGCGATACCATATGGGCCAGACTTTTTGACGCTAACGGTCAGGAGTTAATCAGCGAATTGCTGCCCGTTACCAGTCAGAATAGCCAGAGTTGGCAGGCAGATCTGGCGTCGACGCTGAATATGAACCATGGTCTGGACATACAGATAGGGGTACAAGGTCAAAACGGGGCGATTCAGTTTGATAACCAGAACCTGCTGAGTAACCAGGTTTTCGCCGCACAATCTTCCTATAGCTTTGCCTTGAGTATTCAGCCGCCCCAGGGAAACACAGCCCCGGTGGTGCATTCGCCGGGTAACTTACAGTTAGCCGAAGGGCAAAGTACGACGGTCAGTGTACATGCCTATGACGATCAGCAGGATCCACTGACTTTCACCTGGCAGGTTCCGACGCCACTGAGCTACACGGGTTCCGACGCAAATATCACCTTAAGTGCCGGGCAGGTTAACCAGGATAGCACAGTGACTGTCGGTCTCGTTGTCTCGGATGGCCAGCTCAGCACTAACGTCAGCTTTGATGTGACAGTGCAAGACAGCACGACTACCGTGCCAGCCTGGCAAGCCAGCGATGTCTATGTAAAGGATGACCTTGTCAGCTATCAGGGGGTTATCTATCGGGCAAAATGGTGGACACAGGGCGAGCAGCCCGGCAGTGCGGATGTGTGGGAAAGCCAGCCTTAGGAGGCGTAATATATTTCCCCTTTACAGAAACAGGTCAGGGCCTGGCCTGTTTTACAAGTTAACCGCCAAACTCTCCCGCCAGTCCGTATTCAACAGCATTGGCACTTGCTGTGCTGGCACTGGCCGGGAGAACAAATAACCTTGTAACAAATAGCAGCCATGCTCTCTGAAGAAGGTCAGTTGCTGCATGGTTTCAATACCTTCGGCAATACACTTCATCTGTAAGCTTTCAGCCATCAACAAGGTAGTTTTGATAATGGCCTCATCATTGCCGTCCAGCCCAATGTCCTGCACAAAACTCTTATCTATTTTTATCTTTTCAATGGGAAAGGCTTTCAGGTACTTGAGCGATGAGTACCCAGTACCGAAATCATCCAGTGCAAAACGGATACCCGCTTCATGTAACCTGTCCATACAGTCCTGCACCTTGGCATAATCTTCCATCAGCGCGCTCTCTGTAATTTCCAGTTTCAAAGCGTTCACCGGCAACTTGTATTTAACCAACAGGCCTAACAGATCTGCCACACTCAGTCCCTGCTCAAGGTGCTTAGCGGACAGGTTTACCGTTAAGTAAGGCTGCTTACCTGATTCATACCAGGTCGATAGATCGGCTAACCCACGCTCCAGTGCCTGCCAGGTAATGGCTTCAATTAACCCCAACTCCTCGCAGACAGGAATAAACTCAGCGGGCGATCTCACCCCACTGGAGGTTTGCCAGCGCAGCAACAGCTCCAAGCCAACGGTCTCGCCCGTTTCTATATTCACCAAGGGCTGGTAGTAATTAATAAATTCGTCTTTTTTAAACGCAGCCTTAAGCTGATTCTCTAACAACAAACGCTGCTGAGCCTGCTGATTCATTTGCGCCGAGTAAAACTGATAACGATTCCGCCCCAAAGCTTTAGCATGATACATAGCGATATCTGCTGCCTTCATTAACTCTGCAGGGGTATTACTGTCAGCAGGATAAAGTGAGATACCAACACTGGCCGATACACTGACCTGATTATTGCCAATTTGTATGGGCTGCTCGACCCGCTCAATAATCTTGGTTGCTAAATGGCGCAAATCATCAGATTCATGAAAATCTTCAATAATCACTAAGAATTCATCACCACCCAAACGACCAACAGTATCATCCACTCTCAGACACTGTGTGAGGCGCTGTGTTACCTCCAGCAACAACTTATCGCCGGCCTCATGACCCAATGAATCATTTACCTGCTTGAATTTATCCAAATCGATGAAAAATACTGCCACCTGACTGGAACGGCGGATTCCATGGGCGATAGCCTGACGAATGCGATCCAAGAGTAAAGAACGATTAGGCAAGCCGGTCAGACTGTCGTAATTAGCCAGCCGCTGCAGTTGCTGCTGAGCTTCTTTTTGTTCACTGATATCGGTCATGTTCATAATAAAATGCCCAATATCCGTACTGTTATCCGTAGACACCGCATAAATGCTGACCATCAGGTGGTGCAGCTTTTTGTCAGCCCCCAGCACATCCTGTTCACCCCGCCAACGCTCATTAACCTTCATCTTCGACAAAATACGCCGGAAGAAAAGCAACTGCTGCGTGCTAAAACTGGATTCAATCTGTCTGGGCAGGGCCTTGTCAGGGTCAATCCCCAAGGCTTCACAAATAGCCTGGTTAGCGGCAATAGGCCATTGCTGCTCATCCAGGATCAACACCCAATCTCGGGTATGACGAAATGCTTCCCCAAACAGGCGAACTTTCTCGGCACTGGCGCGGCTTTCGGTGATGTTGGTAAAGGTTCCGCTAACCCGGGTAATGCGGCCATCTTCACGTTGCACAACCCGCCCCATATCACGATACCACTGCCAGTTGCCGCTATCGGTGCGCAGTCGATACGCCAAGTCGAAGCCGTCCAGTTCGCCTTGCACAAAGCGCATCCATTCTTTCTCGTACAGCCGCCGCTCCTGCACATGAATCAATTCAAAATAGTGTTCCGGGGTAATAACCACGGCGCTTTGGTGGTAACCCAGTTCGTCTACCAAGCGCGGCTGGTACATATGGTCGGTGTCAGCCTGCCAATCCCAGACTCCGCTGTCGCTACCTTTTAGTGCCAGTTGCAAGCGCCTTTCACTTTCCAACACTTCCTGGTGCGCCTTGAACAGTTGAGTGGCCTGGCGGCTGCGGAACTGAAACCAGACACCCGAGCCAATTAACAGCACCAGCGCATAAAAGGCATAAGCGTAATTACTCGCCCAAGGCGGACTTCTCACATCAATACTGAGCTGTGCCGGCGGGCTAAGCTTCCCGGAGATAGGGTCGACAGCCTGTACACTCAACACATAATGACCAGGCTTAAACTGTGGGACAAAGAACTCAGCATCGCTAATGGGCGGATAGTCAATATTGGTATCACCGGACAAACTGAACTTGTATTGGGTCTGCGCCAGATTGGAGTAATCTAAGGTGGTCACCCCAACTTGCAAACCCAGATCATCCGGCTCTAGAGTTACTGCATGTTCATTGAAGATCTGACCCGACGCCGCCACTGTCCTATTCAGTAAAGACAGTTCACTGATCATGACTTTCAGCGTGTCAGAAGGAGTCGGTTGTAAATGTTCAGGGGAAAACAGGGTGATGCCTTTAACAGAACCGTACACTAACCTACCATCGGTGAGCTTAAGCGCCGCGCCAGCATTGAACTCCATAGTCGATAGACCACTTTGATGGGTATAGTTTTGGATATGCTGGGTGTCAGTATTTAATACCATCAACCCGGCATGGGAACTCATCCATAAGTTGCCCTGGCTATCCAACTGCAGCCCATAAACAGCATCTGAGGCAAGTTTATTGTTGGCATTGTACTGGTAACGGGGCTTGAAGCCGTCGGCTTCTACACCTATCAAACCCAACCCCGAATATGCCACCCACAATATACCGGCCCCGTCCAACGCCACACTATTGGGAGTGAGATAACGCGCGGTGTCCGGCTGCTTAAAATCATGAATGGGAAACAACTCCCCATTGTCGCGGTTCATGCCCCATAATGCCCCCGCCATACTAATAAGCAGGACATTCGGCTGACCAGGCATACTGCCAATAAAGCCAGCTGAGCGGGCTGCATCCAGTTGCGAAGACACTTCATCCAAACGTGTCAGACGGGCCGAATCGGGGACATAGTGGTAAAACCCTTCGCCGTTGGTAAACCAAATATCCCCCAGCTCATCCATAAAGCTTCCCCACAAATCCTTCATCAACAGCGGATTGGACAAATCCGGCGCTGATACACTTCGGGTCACAGGGTCAAAAATTTTCAAGCCATTGGGTAAGGCTAGCCACAAACGCCCTTGCGTGGCAGGGTAAATACCGAGAATGCTGTTTTCCCAGGAGTATTCGTCATTTTCCGGCCAGATTGCCTCGATCTCTCCGCTATCATCCTGATAACGGCTCAACCCATGCTCGGTGCCAATCCAAAAATTGTTACCGCTGTCTGCTGCCAGTGTCCATACCAGATCATGATTCAACTGCTGACCATAACGGCTGCTGCGGTGTATGTTGCGAAAGGCCAACGAGGACACAGACCAGCGAAATGCACCGTCGCTATTAGTGCCCAACCATAAGTTGCCATGCTTGTCCTGCTCCAGCTCGCGGATATTGTCGTCAGATACTTCAAATCTACCGTCGGATAACTTGAGCCAACTGGTTAGCTCAGTACTTTTGGGATGGTATGAATACAGCCCTTTGTCCGTTCCCAGTAACATGGCGTCACCATAGAACTTAATTTGCCATATATTTATTTTGGGAATTAACAGCTCGACCTGAAATTGCTTGGAAGTGGATAAGGCATTATCCACCGCAAACAGACCTTCCACCGTGCCAACCCACAAACGATCATCTTCATCTAAATACAGTTGTTTTACATTGTTGCGTTCAACACTGATATTGTCGGGGTCTAACTCCAGACGAAGGGTTTGCTGCGTTTGATGATCAACCCGGAACAAACCGTCGCTGGTGCCAACAAAAAGAAAGTCCTTATGCTGTAATAACACCCGGTTTAAATGCTGAGAGGCTTGCTGTGATTCGGTAAGCGAAAACACCAGGTGTTGCTGATGAGTCTGGCTGTCTACCCGCACCACCTCGGTAGTGAACGCTACCCACAAATAATCCTCGTCCTCACCATCCAGCAGGTATTCCACCGACTGGGATTGTTCAAGACCATAAGGAAAAGTGCGAGTTAATATCTGTTGGAAGTCGCCGGTATGAGGAACTAAGCGCAGCAGTCCTTCCTCAGCGGTCCCCACCCAAAGGTTGTCCTGCTTATCTTGCATCAGCCGGTAAACCGGGCTTTCGTCCAGCACGCCACCGGCTGGGCTAACCCGTCGTACACGATAACCGTCGAAACGATTAAGACCATTCTCAGTGGCTAGCCAGACAAAGCCGTTTGTATCGATAAGTAAGTCGTTGACCGTTGTTTGTGACAATCCTTCCTCAACCGACAACCGCTGCAACTTGGGTTTCTCTACCAATGGCACCGTCGCACTGCCAGCGGGCAAAGATAACAGGCAACATATAGAAATAATGACATTGATTAGAGAATTTCGGCTCAAGAGATTTAGCGACCACCAAGTAACAAAACACATCGAGTCTATCAGCTTAACACCTTGTAACAAATCAACTTTGCTCGGTTTATATACAAAAATGCCGGGTAACGGCCCGGATCAAGTGAGACTGGAACCATGAGCAAGCCTCACTCCACTATAAACTCGCAGCAAACTTCGCTGATAAGACCAGTATTTTGCTGAGATTTGACGCTCTATCACTATAATGTGTTCAAATAGCGCAGTGATAGAGTGTTTTTTAATCACACCTTAATTATTACACTCGAATTTTTGCAAAAAATAGTTAAACATAGAGTTTTAGCCACAAATGGGCGCACATTCGTGAACTTTTTACTGATTAATGGTCCAAACCTGAACTTGCTAGGCAGACGGGAACCTCATATTTACGGCAGTCAACGCCTTGAGGACATAGTGTCTGAATTAAAAGAACAGGCAGATACAGCCGGTGTTCGTTTACAACATCTGCAATCTAACGCCGAACATGAGCTGATTGATGCCATTCATCAAGCTATGGCGTCTGTGGACTTTATCATTATTAATCCGGGTGCGTTCACCCACACCAGTGTGGCACTTCGCGACGCCTTACTGGGGGTAAATATTCCTTTTATAGAAGTGCATTTATCTAATGTACATGCCCGCGAGCCATTCCGCCGTCATTCCTACCTGTCCGATGTGGCCAAAGGTGTGATCTGCGGATTTGGTGCCCAGGGATATGAATTTGCGTTACAGGCAGGCATTAAATACTGCCAGGAACATTCTGTATAACCGCCTACAAAACAAGAGAGACCTGACGATGGATATTCGAAAAATAAAGAAACTAATTGAACTGGTTGAAGAGTCCGGTATCGCTGAACTGGAAATTACCGAAGGCGAAGAGTCCGTGCGTATTCATCGCGGTAGCTCGGCCATGGCAGCACCGGTACATTATAGTGCCCCGGTACACATGGCAGCACCAGCACCTGCTCCAGTGGCCGCCGCCCCAGCCGCAGCGCCAGCAGCCGAAGCAGAGCCAGCAGGTCATATCCTTCGCTCGCCAATGGTAGGCACTTTCTATCGTGCCTCTTCGCCAGGCGCCAAAAACTTCGTCGAAGTAGGTAGCCAGGTCAAAGTGGGCGATACCCTGTGTATCGTTGAAGCCATGAAGATGATGAACCAGATCGAAGCAGACAAAGCCGGTGTTATCAAACAAATCCTGGTAGACAACCAGGAACCGGTTGAATTTGATCAACCTCTGTTCGTCATTGAATAAGCGGGCGCAAGCAGATGCTGGATAAAGTACTGATAGCCAACCGGGGCGAAATTGCATTGCGCGTACTGCGCGCCTGCAAAGAACTCGGTATCAAAACCGTGGCGGTGCATTCCACCGCTGACCGTAACCTTAAACATGTGCTGCTGGCCGACGAGTCAATTTGTATCGGTAGCCCAGCCGCCACACAAAGTTACCTGAATATCCCGGCCATTATCGCCGCTGCGGAAGTGACAAACTCCATCGCTATTCACCCTGGCTATGGTTTTCTGTCTGAAAACGCTGACTTTGCCGAGCAAGTGGAAAAAAGTGGCTTTGTATTCATCGGTCCTAAAGCCGACACCATCCGTCTGATGGGCGACAAGGTCTCTGCCATTTCTGCCATGAAGAAAGCCGGCGTACCTTGTGTACCAGGTTCTGATGGCCCGGTGGGCGATGATGAAGCCAAGAACAAAGCCATTGCCAAGCGTATCGGCTACCCGATTATCGTTAAAGCCGCCGGTGGTGGTGGTGGTCGTGGTATGCGGGTAGTACGCAGCGAAGCCGAACTGCAATCCGCCATTGCCATGACAAAGAGCGAAGCGGGTGCCGCCTTCGGTAACGATATGGTGTACATGGAGAAGTTCCTGGAGAATCCTCGTCACGTGGAAATTCAGGTGCTAGCAGACGGGCAGGGCAATGCCATTCACTTAGGTGAACGTGATTGCTCCATGCAACGCCGTCACCAGAAAGTGGTAGAAGAAGCACCAGCACCAGGTATCACCGCTGAAATGCGTGAAAAGATTGGTGATCGCTGCCGCCGCGCTTGTATCGAAATTGGCTACCGCGGTGCAGGAACCTTCGAGTTCCTGTATGAAAACGGTGAGTTCTACTTTATTGAAATGAACACCCGTATTCAGGTGGAACACCCGGTATCAGAAATGATCACCGGCGTTGATTTGATCAAAGAGCAATTGCGTATTGCTGCTGGCCAACCCTTAGCCATTGAGCAATCGCAAATTCAAATCCGTGGTCACGCCATTGAATGTCGGATTAACGCTGAGGACCCTGAACGTTTTATTCCGTCACCGGGTAAAATCGATATGTTCCACCCTCCAGGTGGCCTGGGCGTTCGCTGGGATTCACATATCTATGCCGGTTACAGCGTACCGCCGAACTACGATTCTATGATTGGCAAGCTAATCACTTATGGTGAGAACCGTGATGTGGCCATTGCTCGTATGCGTCATGCGCTTAACGAACTGGTCATCGACGGCATCAAAACCAACGTGCCGCTGCAACAAAAGATCATGGCCGATGAAAACTTCAGAAACGGTGGTACCAATATCCACTATCTGGAAAAGAAACTCGGTATGCAAAAAGGCTGATTATTCAGCCTATTGAGCCGACGCTATGGCGAGCATGGGTCGGCTTCTAATCTGGGCGCTTCGGCGCCTTTTTTATTGGCTGTCTCTGCCGCAAGCAGATAAAATTGCTTTTTTCTCCTGACATTTCCCTCATGCTAGCTGCCACTTTCCTCGATCAGGATCATTATCTGTGCGAATTTCGCCCTTTCTGGCAGTTTGTTCCTTTTGCCGAAGCAGATTATCCGTGGCGACAAAGCCACCCAAGGCTTGCGCAGTGGCTCGATGGGTTGAGTGACCATCAAGTCGCTATCTGGCAGGATGACCCCGAACAGGCGCATGCAGCCTGTGCAGTATATTTGCCGCAGTTAAAACACCCACTCGCCATAGCCAAACATTATCAGCAGACAGCTGCACCTTTTTGGCTGAAAAACGCGATTAAAGGTAGAAAATGGCAGCAAATCAGCGCGTTTTCCGCGCTCATCTCGCCGTTACCAACGTCTATTCTGGAGTGGTGCGCCGGTAAGGGACATTTAGGCCGACTATTGGCCTGGCAAGCCAACCATGAAGTGACATCACTGGAATGGCAAGCCGAACTGTGCCAGCAAGGACAACAAAGTGCTGACAAACTAGGCCTGTCCCAGCAATTTTTCTGTACTGATGTGCTAAAACAAGCGACCGCAGATTACCTGCAGCAAGAACAACAAGTTGTGGCATTGCATGCATGTGGGCAACTACATATCAATATGCTTCAGGATGCGGTGGCAAGCAGGGTGCAAAGTATAAGGCTGTGCCCCTGCTGTTATCAGCTGATTGCCCAGGCTGAATACCAGCCCATGAGCCGACAGGCAGCACAGAGTGCTTTGCGGTTAAGTCGCCAGGATCTTCGCCTGGCAGTGCAGGAAACCGTGACCGCCCACCAACGAGAGCGAGACAAGCGCCAGACCGAAAAACGCTACAGGCAAATGTTCGATATCTGGCAGCGTAGCCATAGTGGTAAAGATGAATACCTGGCCGTACCTTCGGCGCCGGACAGTCTATTTCGTCAGCCACCGCTGTTTTTTTGTCAATGGGCCGCGGAGCAAAAAGGCTTGCAGTTCAACGCAGAACATCAACTGGATGCCTTGCAACAGGCCGCCGAGCAGAGAGTTCGCAGGCTGGAACGTATGGAGTTAATACAACATCTATTCAGGCGAACGCTAGAGCACTGGCTGGTATTGGATCGAGCGCTGTATATGGAAGAACAAGGCTATAACGTCACCCTGGTAGAGTTCTGTGACCGGGAAGTGACCCCAAGAAACCTGGCTATTCTGGCTGATCTACAGCCCTAATCGGCTGAGGCTGCCAAATATCATATCGGTTCAGCAGTGTGCGGTATTTATCCGAACGTCGATACTCGGCCAGGGCTTTGTCAAAGTCACGCAATAAGGCTTTATCCTTGAATCCCACCCGATAATCTGTGGCAGGAAACAACCAATGAACGTCCACTAGCGACAGAGCATCTTCACTGATGCTACGGGCAACATGCCGGAAGATATTAATATCCATCACAACGATATCAACTCGTCCTTCCATTAACATCTTTACCTGCTTTGTTTGATCCGGTAACTCGGTATACAACTTACTGGCCGCTGCATGGGCGGCAAATTCTTCGCCCAACACTATGGCAGCATTCTGAAAGGCAACCACACTGTAGCCCTGCATATCTGCCACCCGCTCTAAATGCACCCTTCCAACCTTAAGGCTAATAGCAGCATTGCGATAAGTAACATAAACCGCGCTGAGCTGTTCTTTAGCGACCGGCAAACGCTCGGTCATATTCAACACTAAATCAACCTGACCATGATTTAGCATCCCGGCCGAGCGACCAAAGGGCACATAGACCGGATTGACCTTGTGACCCAAATCCTTCAACACGGCGCGAATTAAATCCAGTTCAAAACCCTTATCCTGGTCGGCAATAACATAGGGAGGCTTGGTCCAGCCCACGGCCATCATGAGTGACTTACCCTGAGCGGTAAAACTCCACAACAAGCACCCCAGAATGACTATCTCTCGCATGCAAATCACGCCTATCGATGTTTTCACTTCAACAGGTTAAGACAGGATCCTTTGGCGATCCAGCTTCCTCCATTTATACTTCTGCACACTTTGCAACTGACGCCTCCTTCCGCGTCCCCGAATGTCGAGAGCACCATGGCCTGGATCCAACTTCGCATTAATACTCCCCCCCAAGCAGCCGAAGCACTGGGGGAACGCTTGTCTGACTGGGGGGCTCAGGCGGTCACTTTTGTGGATGCCAAAGACACACCTTGGTATGAGCCTAAACCCGGCGAAGTGCAGTTATGGCCGGACACGCAGGTAGTGGGTCTGTTTGATGCCGAAGATGACCTCACCCCTTTGCTGCTGGAATTGAAAAGCCAACTTCCACCTGATGCGCTGATAAAACTTGACCCGCTGGAGGACAAGGATTGGGAGCGGGAATGGATGGACAACTTTCATCCTATGCAGTTTGGCACCCGCTTATGGATTTGCCCAAGCTGGCGCGAGGTACCGGATGCCAATGCCGTCAATGTTATGCTGGATCCCGGCTTAGCTTTCGGCACCGGGACACACCCCACCACGGCATTATGTTTACGCTGGCTTGATGGCTTACCTCTGAGCGAGAGCCTGGTGGTAGATTTTGGTTGTGGCTCCGGCATTTTGGGTATCGCCGCGCTGAAACTGGGTGCCAAGCGCGTTGTAGGTATTGATATTGATCCCCAGGCTATTCAGGCCAGCCAGGACAATGCTAATCGCAATCAGGTAGGTGAACAGATTGAGCTATACCTGCCACAAAACCAGCCGGCACTTAAAGCAGATGTGGTGGTAGCCAATATTCTTGCTGGTCCGCTGCGTGAATTGCGTGAAGTCATCACAGCTTACTGCCGTCCGGGCGGTAAATTGGCCTTGTCAGGGATCCTCAAAGAACAAGCCGAAGATATTCGTCAGCTTTACAGTGAGGATTTTGATATGGATGACATAGCCATCGAGGGGGACTGGGCCAGAGTCAGCGGAACTCGCCACCCCTAGTCCGCACCAATTTGGTGCAAATCGAACAGAACGCGTTCAGCCTGACAGGGCGCTCGCCAGCGCCCGTCCTGCTTGATACGTGCCGCATAACAGGTTTTTGCCTGTCAAGTCACAAATGGCAAAAAAACTGACATTTTGTTTAATTTCTAGCCTTTTCATCATGACAAAAAAACCGTAAACTTAGCGCCCTTTTGGACAGGGTGGATATTTTTTGCACAGCGGTGTTATGCAGATTGGTCCTTACAAACTAGAGAATAATCTGATCCTGGCGCCTATGGCTGGTGTAACCGACCGTCCTTTCCGGCAATTGTGCAAACGCATGGGAGCTGGTTTGGTGGTGTCAGAAATGCTGTTATCCAACCCCGATGTATGGAAGTCAGACAAGTCCAAGCACCGGATGAACCATGAAGGGGAGTCAGGTGTCAGGTCAGTACAGATTGCAGGTGCTGACCCAGAGTTGATGGCGGCTACGGCAATCCATAACGTCGAAACCGGTGCCCAGATCATTGATATCAATATGGGGTGTCCGGCCAAAAAGGTAAATAAAAAAATGGCGGGGTCAGCCCTGCTCCAATATCCGGATCTGGTTAGGGATATCGTTCGCGCAGTTGTAAATGCGGTCGATGTGCCAGTGACGTTGAAAATCCGTACCGGATGGGACACGGATAACCGTAATGGAGTAGAGATCGCCAAAATCGCCGCAGGCGAAGGTATTCAGTCTCTCGCAGTACATGGCAGGACCAGAGCCTGTATGTACAAAGGAGAGGCCGAATACGACACCATAAGGGCAATCAAGCAGGCAGTGTCTATTCCCGTGGTAGCAAACGGGGATATCACCAGCCCGGAAAAAGCCAGCCAGGTGCTGACAATGACCGGTGCAGATGCCGTGATGATTGGTCGGGGAGCCCAGGGACGTCCCTGGATCTTCAGAGAAATTGCGCATTATCTGAAAACAGGTGAGCTGTTAGCACCACCTCCGTTAGCTGAAGTCAGGCAGGTAATGCTCGAACATGTCAGCAACGTACACCAGTTTTATGGTGAGTTTTCAGGCGCGCGTATCGCCCGCAAGCATGTGGGATGGTATCTGGCGGAACATGACCTGGATCGTCGGTTTCGTAGTAACTTTAATGCCATTGAAGAAGCGTCAGCGCAACTTGAAGCATTAAATCAGTATTTTGAACAGTTGATGGAATCGGAGTCTACCTCCGTTTCTGTCGCCGAGTATCATTAACCTAAGAGCAAAGATAGTATTATGTTCGATCAAAACGTAACTTCTCCCTTTACCACAACGGTAACGACTCCTTCTCAAACTCAGGCTCAGAAGCCACTGCGCGACTCCGTCAAGCAAGCCGTCAACAAATACTTGAAACAGCTGGACAACACTAACATCGAGAACCTGTATGAACTGGTTCTGGCCGAAGTTGAAGCGCCGTTACTGGAAGAAATCATGACTTTCACCCGCGGCAACCAAACCCGCGCTGCCATCATGATGGGTATCAACCGTGGCACACTGCGTAAGAAACTGAAGCAGTACGGTATGAACTAAGGCCTGCTGGCCGCCGCTGAAAAGAGCACCTGATGGTGCTCTTTTCTTTAATTAGGCCGGCATCTAGACTATGCCAGGCCAACTTCATGTTCTTCTATCCTTCATCCCAAGAGGACTTCTTGATGGAAAATGCAAAACCCATCCGTCGCGCCCTGTTGAGCGTGTCAGACAAAACCGGCATCGTTGAATTCGCACAGGCCCTGGTGGCCATGGATATCGAACTGCTCTCAACCGGCGGCACCGCCAAGTTGCTGGCCAATGCCGGTCTGAATGTGACAGAGGTGTCAGACTACACCGGGCATCCTGAAATTATGGACGGCCGGGTTAAGACGCTGCACCCGAAAGTGCATGGCGGCATCCTGGGACGCCGCGGTCAGGATGAAGGCGTCATGGAACAACATGATATCCAACCTATTGATATGGTAGTGGTTAACCTCTACCCCTTTGCCAATACTGTTGCCAATGATGACTGCACTTTGGAAGATGCCATCGAGAATATCGATATTGGTGGGCCGACCATGGTGCGCGCCGCAGCGAAGAACCACAACGATGTGGCAATCATTGTAAATGCCCACGACTACGCCCGCGTGCTGGAAGAAATGCAGCAAAACAGTGGCAGTCTGACCCAGGCCACCCGTTTTGATCTGGCCATTGCCGCCTTTGAACACACGGCTCAGTATGACGGCATGATTGCCAATTATTTTGGTGCTATGGTGCCTTCACACGGTGAACCTTCCAGCGAAGGATCGCCATTCCCACGCACCTTAAACATGCAATTTATCAAACAGCAGGATCTGCGTTACGGTGAAAACAGCCACCAATCGGCTGCTTTCTATGTAGAAAGCGATGTACAAGAAGCATCAGTCGCAACCGCCCGTCAGTTGCAAGGCAAAGAACTGTCTTACAACAACATCGCCGACACCGATGCTGCCCTGGAATGTGTGAAAGAATTTAACGAGCCAGCCTGCGTTATCGTTAAGCACGCCAATCCATGTGGCGTGGCGCTGGGCAGCGATATTCTGGAAGCCTATAACCGCGCTTATCAAACCGATCCGACATCAGCTTTTGGTGGCATTATCGCTTTCAACCAGGAGCTGGATGGTAAAACGGCTCAGGCCATTATCGACCGTCAGTTTGTTGAAGTGATCATTGCCCCTAGCGTCTCGGCTGAGGCCGTTAAGATAGTCAGCGCCAAGCAAAACGTGCGTTTACTGGAATGCGGTGACTGGCAAGGTCAGTTGACCGAAGAGTTTGACCTGAAACGCGTAAATGGTGGTTTGTTAGTACAAGACCGTGACTTTGGCATGGTAGACCTGGAAGACCTCAAAGTTGTTTCCAAGCGCCAGCCCAGCGAGCAAGAACTCAAAGACCTGCTGTTTGCCTGGAAAGTAGCCAAGTACGTGAAGTCCAACGCTATCGTTTACACCAAAGACAGCATGACCATTGGTGTGGGCGCAGGCCAGATGAGCCGTGTCTACTCTGCCAAAATTGCCGGTATCAAAGCAGCGGATGAAAACTTGCAGGTTGCAGGATCCGTCATGGCATCCGATGCATTCTTTCCCTTCCGTGACGGCATAGATGCTGCCGCGGCAGCCGGTATTAAAGCAGTCATCCAGCCTGGTGGCTCGATGCGCGACGAAGAAGTGATTGCCGCCGCCGACGAACATGGTATGACCATGGTATTTACTGGCATGCGTCACTTCCGCCACTAACAGGTTTTCAGGCACAATGCAGGACTGGAAAATTGGCCTACTGGTTCACCAACCAGTCCTGCAAGGGAGAACAGAATGAAAGTATTGATTATTGGCGGCGGTGGCCGTGAACATGCGCTAGCTTGGAAGGCGGCACAATCTGAACAAGTCAGTCAGGTTTTTGTCGCACCAGGTAATGCCGGTACCGAGCTGGAACCGGGTATGCAGAATGTGGCCATTGGTGCGGAAAATATTGGTGGTTTACTGGCGTTTGCTCAGCAGGAAAAAATCGACCTGACCATAGTTGGCCCGGAAGCACCGCTGGTATTAGGCGTAGTTGACAAGTTCCAGGCCGCTGGCCTGCGTATCTTCGGCCCCAGCCAGGCGGCCGCGCAGTTGGAAGGCTCCAAGGCTTTTACCAAGGATTTTCTGGCCCGTCACAATATTCCCACTGCGGCCTACCAAACCTTTACCGAAATTGCCCCTGCACTGGCGTACCTTAAACAGCAAGGTGCCCCTATTGTCGTCAAAGCCGATGGCCTGGCCGCCGGTAAAGGCGTGATTGTCGCCATGACCGAGCAGGAAGCCGAAGACGCCATTCGCGATATGCTGGCCGGTAATGCCTTTGGTGATGCGGGCAGCCGCGTCGTCATTGAAGAGTTTCTGGACGGCGAAGAAGCCAGCTTTATTGTGATGGTTGACGGTAAAAATGTGCTGTCCTTTGCCACCAGCCAGGACCATAAACGGGTTGGCGACGGTGACCAGGGTCCTAACACGGGCGGTATGGGTGCCTACTCTCCTGCGCCGGTTGTGACAGCAGAGATCCACCAGCGCATCCTGGATCAGGTCATTTACCCCACAGTAGAAGGTATGGCCTCAGAAGGAAATCCTTACGTTGGCTTTCTGTATGCCGGGTTAATGATCACGGCAGATGGCACGCCCAAGGTCATCGAATACAACTGCCGCTTTGGTGATCCGGAAACCCAGCCCATTATGCTGCGTCTCCAATCCGATTTGGTTAGTCTGTGTGACGCTGCGTTGGACAGCAAACTGGATAGCACTGAGATTGCCTTTGACAACCGCGCCGCAGTAGGTGTGGTACTGGCCGCTAAAGGGTATCCGAGTGATTATCCTAAAGGCGATGTAATCAGCGGTCTGGGCCAAGGTGAAAGTGCCAGTGCCAAGGTGTTTCACGCCGGTACCAAAATGCAGGACGGTCAGGTAGTCACTAACGGTGGCCGCGTGTTATGCGCAACCGCCCTGGGTGAAACAGTCAGCGAAGCACAGCAGAATGCCTATAAGCTGGTTGAAAAAATCAGTTGGAACGGTATGTTCTGCCGCAAAGACATAGCCTGGCGCGCCATCGCGCGGGAGCAAGGCGAATAAGTCATGGATTACTGAAAAGGCCCGTTACGGGCCTTTTTTATTGGGCTTGGGATAACAAAGGACAAAACGAGCACCACCCAGCGGCGAACCCTCGACGTGGCAACTACCTTCATGCCATTGTTGAATACGGCTGACAATGGCTAATCCCAGCCCAGCGCCACCGCGTTTTCTGTCACGCCCACTGTCGGGTCTGAAAAAAGGCTCAAATATACGTTGTCTATCGGCCTCACCAACGCCAAAGCCGTCATCATCAATCAATATACGAACCTGAAGGTCGTCCTCTTCAATACCCACCTGAATCTTGCGCTTTGCATAACGCATGGCATTTTGCAGGATATTCTGTAGCGCCCTTTGCACAAAGTGACCGTCAGCCAATAATTCGCAATCTTTTAATGCCAGCTCCAGTTGGATGTGTGGCGGACAGTTTACTTGCATACGCTTGACGACACCCTCAATCAGCTCAGCCAGGGGCAAGAGCGAATAATCCATTTCCGGTGCCACACTCTCCATGCTGGCGTAATCAAGCATTTCCTGTACTAAGCGCTCCAACTCTTCCACATCCCGGCTCATAGCCTGCCAGGGAGCCGTCCCAGGCGGGGGTTCAACCGCGAGGGCAAACTTAAGCCGGGACAATGGAGTACGGAATTCATGGGCCACCGCGCCAGTTAACTCGCGCTGGTTTTGCAAAAGCTGTTTAATTTGATCACTAAGTTGATTAAAAGACTGCACAATACCAGACAGCGCAGACGCAGAACCAACCGACAGCTCGGGTAATGAACCATCCTGGCGTAAGGAATTAGATGCGTCCTTCAAACGTGACAGATCCCGCCATAAAGGCCAAATCCACAAAGACAATAAGATAGCCAGTAAGCCAAAGAATAAACCGCTGTAAAGCCAAACGTTCAGCGTGGGGCGGCCACCAGGATGGTAGATTTGCAATAAATCTCCCTGAGCGTTCAGCACATACAACTGCTGGCCAACATTTTTATCATATAAAACAATAGGTTGGCCTTTCCTGAGTTGGGCAGCCATATCGGCTGGCCAGGCGATACTGTCCATATCCAACAGATCGGCCGTCAAGCCAAACGACTGAAGATGGGAGTTAAGTTGTTCAGGTTCATGCAGATGAGCAGCGACAAAACCGGCGGTCGCTGCTACCCAGGGATCCAACTGGCTGTCCGTTTCCAGAAATACCTTATCCAGAACAGCGGCTAAACCTACCAGTGAGAGAACAATAAACAGATAAAGGCTGACAAAGAGTCTGCCCATTTAGTTAAATCCGTGCAGTCAAAGCAATGAGATACATATCAGTCCCAGGCATCGGCAACAAAAAAGAAGCCTTTGCCCCAGATGGTTTTAATACGTTGGGGGTTCTGCTGATTGTCCCGCAGCTTTTTGCGCAACCTTGAGATCCGCACATCGGCCGAACGGTCCAAACCATCATATTCCCGACCGATTAGGTCACGATAGATTCTTTCCCTATCAACCAATTGAGAGGCATTTTCCGCCAGCATCCACAATAAATCGAACTCATGACTGGTCAGGGGAATTTGCTCATCAGCCAACAGCACCTGGCGGGATGCACTATCAATGCTTAAGCTGCCAAACTTCAGCTTACTGGACTGCGGCTGATTAACCGCCGGTTTAACACGCCGCAGCAAAGCATGAATTCGCGCTAGCAAAACACGAGGTTCAACAGGTTTAATAACGTAGTCGTCTGCGCCCAGTTCCAACCCCAGCACCTGATCGTAATTGGTGTCCCTGGCGGTTAAAAACAGAATGGGGCCATTGAAGCTATTACGCAGCGAACGGCATAACATAAAGCCGTCTTCACCGGGCAACATTACATCCAACAGAATAATATCAGGTTGCTGTTTACGTACTTCCTGCAACAGGCCCGAACCATCGGCAAACTGTACTACGTCTAATTGCTGATTTCGCAAAAAATCAGCCGTCAACTGACTCAATCGCTCATCATCTTCTACCAGAAATACCTTTGCCATCAGAACAGACTCCAGGGTTTACGTACTCGCTGACGAAGCGCGCTTTGCGCCTTCACTTCCAGCGTCTCGGTCAGTATATCTTGGTCTTCGTGCCGCATACTCAATACTGTCGTTTCACTGTAGCTCAACGACAATTGCATATGCTTAGCGGGCACCTGCCAGCATTGCAGTTGTTGGTCACTAAAAAATAAACAGGCATGGGGGGGCAGCTCACCCCAGATTTCGATGCTCAACTCCAACTGGCAGGCATCGCCCATCTTTTCAACCACACATACATTAGGTTTGATACGCCAACCCACATCCTGTGCCACAGCAGCAAACGACCAGCTCTGAACGGCCAGTAAAACTAGCCCCCCGAAAACTGGCAACTTCACGCTTTTTTCCACTCAGAAATGGTAGGCCACACCAACAAAAAGTCCTCGAATCTTATTTTCTGCCAGCAATGGGCTGTCCGTCATTCCCTTGTGCAGCTTGGTCCAGTTCATACTGGCAAGCAACAACCAGTTCTCTGCCAAAGGTTTGGTTACCTGCAACATCAGTGACGGGTACCAACCAGAGCGTCCTTCATAATAAAGGGAGGTATCTACGCCGTCACGATCATCCAAACCGTAATAATAATCCACCAGCCGTGCACTTTTCCAAATCAGGCCGGGAGTAACACTCCAGCGCCACGCTCCAATATGGCCTGAATAACTGTAGTTCAACTCGGCTTGTCCACCATTATGCACACCGCTGACGTCCGTCACTGTACTGACTTGCAATTCAGCATTTTCAAACCGCCAATGAAGACGTACACCGCCATTCACCGCCCAGTGACGGGTAGCAACATCGTCTTTGGATACCGCGCGTCTAACCTCGGCAGATGGACCAATCATGCTGTTGGTAAGCGCCAAATTGGAAAATATGTTGGCAGGATGCCAAAAAGCAAAGTTAGCGGCTTCTTTATTGATGTTAACGAAAACCTCTGCCGCCCAGTCTGAATGCGCAGCAAGCTGATAGCCCAGCTCATCATTGTCGAGGTAAAAACGTTCGCCGTACCAGGCAATATCGGGTAAGACCACCAAGGGAATATTGTCACCATCGACCAAGGGGTTAGTTCTCACCCCAGCGCCAATGGCCACGCCAATTTGCCATTGGTGTGTATCAATGCAGTCTTGTTCACAGGCAACAGCTTGACCACCGACCAATAACAGGCCAGTTAGCAGCATACCGATCAATACCCGCAGCATGGTTACCACAACTCCCAAAATATAGACGGACAAGAGTAGCAAAGGCGGAAGTCCGACTCACTCTGCAATTACAAATTTTCACAAATGCTGGCAAATTTGATCTGATGTCACCAGGCTGTACACGTAGCATGCCCTGTCGGTTTATGGAAAGGAAGCCTGTAGTTGCCGACATAGTGCAAGAGCAGGTTTAAGCAATCAAGCCTGTGTTGTGGTTGGCCGGTATCCCCGGCCTTTTTTATGTTCAGGATGAACGGTATGCCATGGATTCATGGATGAATAGGAATGGCGATGTTCAGGATGAACGGTATGCCATGGATTCATGGATGAATAGGAATGGCGATGTTCAGGATGAACGGGACGAAAAACTGCTCCTGCGTTTTCGTCACTTCCGCCATCCCTGACAGTCGGACGAAAAACCGCTCCTGCGTTTTCGTCACTTCCGCCATCCCTGACAGTCGGACGAAAAACTGCTCCTGCGTTTTCGTCACTTCCGCCATCCCTGACAGTCGGACGAAAAACTGCTCCTGCGTTTTCGTCACTTCCGCCATCCCTGGCGGTCGCTTACCCGTGAGTTCATGGATGGGTGCCCTAAAAGGCACTCGTACAGACACATCTTCACTAATTTCATACTTATCCTCATATTACCCCTCAGACAACAAGTACCGGCTAATCGACTAAGCTTTTGAAATCCTTTAGCTATAATGCTCTTATCTTTTGCTTTGGTTCAGCCAAAATTCAGTTGAAGCATGTAGACTGACACATATAACCCCCTATGTTTATGCAGAGGTAAGAGTATGAAAAATGTTACCCGCTCCTTAATGATGGCTGCCGTGCTGCTTGGTGTTAGCGGTACCTCCTGGGCAAAGGCTGACGTTGAAATAAATTGGCAGGATCCTGAACGTTATACTGACGTACGTCCGGCCAATGAATCCCGAGTTAAGTTCAGGGAGCGTACCTTTGCTGATATACAAAAGTACCTGGAAAAACTGGCTGAAAAGCTGCCCGACGGACACAAATTACAGCTAAACGTCACCAACCTTGACCTGGCAGGACAAGTGTGGCCCGGCAGTTTTGTTGGCCTAAACAGTCCTTCGGATGTACGTCTGATTAAACGAATAGACATTCCTCGCATGAAGTTTGACTACAAATTGCTGGATGCCAGTGACCAGGTAGTAAAAGGCGAAGAAGTTGATCTGAAAGATATGAGTTTCCAGGACAGAGTTAACCCGCTGTTCAACAGTGAATCTCTGCGTTATGAAAAGAATATGCTGAGAGATTGGTTTAACGATACTTTCGCTGACTTACTGCCGAAAAAAGAAGACTAAGTGTCAAAAAGCCAGGGCCACCCTGGCTTTTTTTATGGGCTCGCTTACAACATTTTTTCAATGGAGCGATACAGTTCTGTCGCCTTGTCCGCACTTAGGTTATTACTTTGGGCAGAAGGGCCAACACTGCTGGAAACCCGCACATATTCGTTGCTGAATTGCGCTTCAGCTTCCTGTTTTTCGGACTGGCGTGACTGACGGCTGCCTTGTTGGCTTTGCAGATTCTGTTCCGTCTGTTGCAATATCTTCGCCTGCGGGGACAACTCTACCTTAAGCTCAGAGCCCACACCAAATGCCACAGGCGCATTACTTACCTCAGCTTTAACGGGTTGCTGACGAAATGTTGAATTCAATGATGTGTTGGTTGTCACCACGTCCATCACAACCTCCCCTTTTTCGACCTCAAGGTTTAGTACCATCTCAAGGCTAAGTATGCACCAAGGAGGTCAAAAAACAACCTGGCAAGACATGCCGTCGCAGCTGCGCAGAGGCTACTTCTTCACACTGTCCTTCAAACCGGAGAGCGTGCTGAACAACTGCTCCATTTTTTTTACCACCATGGCAAGCTGCTGTTCAAATGATGGGCTGTCGGACTGAGCCTCAAGGGCCACAATATCCTTGGCCAGTTCTTCAACATAAGGACCAAATCTCTTGCTTTGCACCTGAAACCCAGCGTCGTCAGGGAAGATCTGCTGGAACTTTCCTTGTCCTTGTTGTTGCAGACGCGCCAGTGTCTGATCTGCGTCCAAGGCTCTTCTGTACAGGAGCTGCATATTGTCTTTTAGTTTGTCGATGATAGATTGCATGAAAAAATTCGCCGTTTTAATTAAAGATACCCTAAAGCCGGCCGATAAGGTGTCGAAGGTCGGCAATTCTGCCCACTTTTAAATTCACTCTCAAGCTGTAAGAGGAACAGGTATGGAACTACAAGGTGCTTCAACCTCTGGAATGTCCGACGTGTCGGCAACACTTCGCTCTGCAAAACTTGCTAAAAGTCAGCAAGAACAAGAGGGCAAGGCCGCACTTCAGTTGCTGGACTCAGCATCTGACGTACCCAAAGCTTCTTCGGCAAATCCGTCGTTGGGATCGACAATCGATACCTTCGCCTGATTAGCAGCCCGGTTTAAGCCAGGCTTGCCTGTGCTAGGGTTGAAGATGTAAGTCAATGGGCGTCTTGCCGGGTTGGTTACCAATTTCTCTTACGAGTTTGGGCACCAGATACCCCGGCAGGCGCTTTATCACACCCGCCATCAGTTCTCGCGCCTCTTGCTCGTGCAAATCATAATGAGCCGCTCCTTGCACTTTATCCAGTACATGCAAATAGTACGGCATAATACCAGCGGCAAAAATGGCCTCACTTAATGCCACCTGCGCCTGCACACTGTCATTCACGCCTTTGAGCAGCACCCCTTGATTTAACAAGGTAACCCCGGCATCCCGCAATGGTTGCAGCGCTTGCGTTAACTCTTCATCCACTTCGTTGGCATGGTTGATATGCAGCACCATTACCGGCTGTAAACGGGTGCCTGCAAACCAATCCAGCAATTCGTCGGTAATCCTGCTCGGAATAACCACCGGCAAACGGGTATGAATACGTAATCTACGCACATGGGGAATCGCAGCAATTTCTGCACTCAACCAAGCCAGAAAATCATCTTTGGCCATCAAGGGGTCACCACCGGAATAAATCACTTCGTCAATCTGCTGATCGGCGCGAATATAGTCCAGAGCCTGCTCCCATCCCTCCTTGGAAGGCGAATTATCTGCATAAGGAAAGTGTCGTCTGAAACAATAACGGCAATTAACCGCACAGCCGCCACGAATAATCATCAGCACCCGGCTTTGATATTTATGTAACAAGCCCGGCACGGCGCTTTGTTGTTCCTCTAAGGGATCTTCACTATATCCCTTAACGCTCGTTAGCTCCTGTTCCAGGGTCATAACCTGGCGCAGCAAGGGGTCATTGGCATCCCCTTTACGCATCCGGCGCACAAATGGCCGCGGGACCATTAACGGAAACTGTTTTCTGGCAGCAAAGCCCGCCATGAATGGCGCCAGGGGCAAATCTAATGCTTCGAGCAGTTTGGCCGGATCACGATAGGCTTGAGCCAATTCTTTTTGCCAGGAAGTCTCTACAGCGGTGAGAATTTTAGGTATCATCTGCGCCAAGAATGTGCTCACAAAAGTAACGAGGAAAAGATGGCATTTTACAGCACAAACGAATTCAAAGCTGGACTAAAAATCATGCTCGACGGTGAGCCTTGTAACGTCCTCGAGAACGAGTATGTCAAACCAGGTAAAGGGCAGGCCTTTAACCGGGTTAAAATCCGTAAGCTGATTTCTGGCAAGGTGCTGGAAAAGACCTTCAAGTCCGGTGACACGGTAGAAGGTGCCGATGTATTGGATATCAGCCTGTCTTATCTGTACACAGACGGTGAATTCTGGCACTTCATGAACAACGAGACTTTCGAACAGATCGCTGCGGACAAAGCCGCTGTGGGCGATAACGTGAAGTGGTTGGTGGAAAATGATCCTTGTACAATCACGCTGTGGAATGGTTCCCCCATTACAGTGACGCCACCAAACTTTGTTGAGCTGGAGATCACCGAAACCGATCCAGGTCTTAAAGGGGATACCGCAGGTACAGGCGGTAAGCCAGCCACCTGTAGCACTGGCGCAGTAATACGTGTTCCTTTGTTTGTACAAACCGGCGAAGTAATCAAAGTAGACACCCGCAGTGGCGAATACGTTTCCCGGGCTCAGAAGTAAGTTGTAAACTATCTCTGAAAGCCCACATTTGGTGGGCTTTTTTATTTATCACGAGCAAGTCCATCATGACGTCCCATTCCGCCTTCTGGCAACCTACCGCCAGCATTGAAGTTCTGCAAAAGCGCGCATTATTGATGCGCAAAGTCCGCGACTTTTTCGCTAAGCGCCAGGTATGGGAAGTCGAGACGCCTAACCTATCCAGCGCCACAGTTACAGACGAACATCTGCAGGGCTTCAGTACCGAGTTTGTTGGCCCAGGCGCAGCCCTGGGAAGGACCATGTACCTGCAAACCTCGCCGGAATATGCCATGAAGCGTTTGCTCGCTGCAGGCAGTGGTGCCATCTTTCAAATCTGCAAAGCCTATCGCAATGAAGAAGCCGGGCGCTGGCATAACCCCGAATTTACAATGCTGGAGTGGTATAGACCCGGTTTTGATCACGTGGCGCTGATGCAAGAATTGGATGAGCTGGTGCAATATATATGTGGCACAGAACCAGCGCAGCGTATGAGTTACCAGCAGGCGTGCATACAACACCTGCAGCTCGATCCTTTGTCCTGTAGTCTGGACACCCTGCGGGAGGCCGCCACTCAACTTGGACATGGGGACCTTGCAGCAAAAGAAGAAGATCGTGACACCTTATTGCAACTGTTGTTTTGCGATGGCGTGGAACCTCATATAGGCCAAATTCGCCCCTGTTTTATCTTTGATTTTCCCGCCAGCCAGGCGGCGTTGGCAAAACTGAACCCCGACGATAATAGGGTTGCCCAACGCTTCGAGCTGTATTTTCGCCAACTGGAGTTAGCTAACGGTTTTCACGAGTTAGATGATGCGGATGAACAGTTAGCCAGGTTTGAGCACGATAACCTAAAACGCCGCCAGCAGGGCAAAGCCGAAAAGCCTATCGACCCTTACCTGCTGGGTGCACTGCAAGCCGGTTTACCGGCCTGCGCCGGAGTGGCAGTGGGACTGGACAGATTGTTTATGCTGGCATTAGATAAACCAAAAATTCGCGATGTCCTCAGCTTTGATATAGGAAACGCCTGAGCATGAAACTGAATGAAGCCCAGGATCAAGCGGTAAAATTTATCTCTGGCCCCTGTCTGGTATTAGCCGGGGCCGGAAGTGGTAAAACCCGGGTCATCACCAACAAAATCGCTTACCTGGTGCGAGAATGTGATGTGCCTGCCAGAGGGATCGCCGCAGTAACCTTTACCAACAAGGCAGCCCGTGAAATGAAAGAGCGGGTAGCGCAAACTTTGGGTAAGCAGGAAGCCAGGGGCTTGAAAGTGTCCACCTTCCACACCCTGGGGCTGAACATCATCAAGTCCGAAGTCAAAGCCCTGGGACTAAAAGCTGGATTTTCCTTGTTTGATGACAAAGACAGTCTGGCCTTACTTAAAGATCTGACTCAGGATGAGTGGGATGGAGATAAAGAACAGTTAGTCTTATTACAAAGCTGTATTTCCAATTGGAAAAATGACTTACTGCTTCCTGAGCAGTTGCAGCGCGCAGCCACCTCACCTGGCGAGAAAGAATTTGCCCAATATTATCTACGCTACCAACAGCATCTTAAAGCCTACAATGCGCTGGATTTTGACGATCTTATTTTGATGCCGACTCTGTTACTTAAACAGAATGAAAACGTGCGACAAAAGTGGCAGAACAAGATTCGCTACCTGTTAGTGGACGAATACCAGGACACCAACACCAGCCAGTATGAGCTGGTGAAACTGCTAGTAGGCGAGCGTGCCCGCTTTACCGTGGTCGGTGACGACGATCAGTCCATCTATTCCTGGCGCGGTGCCAAGCCGCAAAATCTGGTCTTACTGCAAACCGATTTCCCCAGACTGCGGGTAATCAAGCTGGAGCAAAACTACCGTTCATCCGGGCGCATCCTGCATAACGCCAATATTCTTATCCAGAACAATCCCCACGTTTTCGAGAAAAAGCTGTTCTCCGAGTTGGGTTATGGCGAGCCGCTGAAAATACTGCAAGCCAAGAACGAAGAGCACGAGGCCGAACGGGTCGTGGCTGAACTGATGGCGCATAAGTTTATGAACGGCACAGAGTTTAAAGACTATGCAATCTTGTATCGTGGTAACCACCAGTCTCGTCTCTTTGAAAAGACCCTGACCACCAACCGTATCCCCTATAAAATCAGTGGAGGCACATCCTTCTTCGCCAAGGCCGAAATTAAAGACATCATGGCGTATTTACGCCTATTGGTGAATCAGGATGACGATAACGCCTTGCTACGGGTCATCAACGTACCACCCAGAGGGATTGGCCGCGCCACCCTGGAAAAACTGGGAAACTTTGCCAACGAGCTGCACGAATCCCTGTTCAGTGCCGCTTGCCATGCCCAACTGCACAACGTGCTACCGGGTAAGGCACTGATAGCCGTGCAGAACTTCAGCCGCTGGTTGGTAGAGCTATCGGATCAAGCGACTCGAAGCGATGCAGGTCAAGCTATTCGTGACATGATCAAAAGCATGCACTATGAAGAATATCTGTATGAGTCCAGTGCCAGCCCCAAAGCGGCGGAATGGGCCATGGGCAATATTAGTACGTTGTTTGGTTGGGTCACTAATATGCTGGAAGGGAATGACCTTGATCCACCTATGACGCTGCAGGAAGTCGTTAACCGATTAATTCTCAGAGATATGATGGAGCGCGGTGAAGACAGCGAAGACGCTGATCAGGTACAACTGATGACACTACATGCTTCCAAGGGGCTGGAATTTCCCTATGTGTTTATGGTGGGTATGGAGGAAGGTCTGCTGCCTCACCAAAGCAGCATCGATGAGGATAATATCGAGGAAGAGCGCCGCTTGGCTTATGTGGGTATTACTCGCGCCCAACGGGAGCTGTTTTTCACCCTGGCCAAAGAGCGCCGTCAATATGGTGAAGTGATTAACCCCGAACCCAGTCGTTTTCTGTACGAGTTGCCACAGGATGATCTGATTTGGGAGCACAAAAAGCAAAAAGACAGTGCCGATGTGAGGCAGAAAAAGGGCGAAATTGGCATTGCCAATCTACGCAACTTACTTAAGCGTTGATGGCCTTAAATGGTAAGCTGGTCAATTGGTCCATGCGCTGCGAGCCCACCACAAAGCTGCCCTGACCATACTGACAGCCTATCTCGCGCAGTGCATCGTACTGCGCCTGATTTTCAATGCCTTCGGCTATCAGTTTAAAACCAAGATGCTCGGCAATGCTAATCACCGACTGGATCATCTTCAGATTTTTATCCGAACGGGGTAGTGACTTAACAAATCTGTGATCAATTTTGACGTAATCAAAAGGATAAGAATACAAGTAGGCCAACGATGCTAACCCGCTGCCAAAGTTATCTAATACCAGAGTGACACCGGCCTTCTTGAGCTTTTTCAATGCGGGCAAAATATGCGCGGAACGTTTATTCAAATCGTTTTCGTCAAATTCCAGTACCAACTGAGAAGGCGAAATACCCGCCGCTTCCACTTGCTCCAGCATTTGATTAACCAGCTTGGTTTGCAACAAGTGGTTAATGCTCAAATTCAAGGCAATATAGGCCGTGTGACCCACGCCGTTTTGCATCTGCTTTAAACAGCGGCAAGCCCGTTCCAACATGAAATTATCCATTTCAATGGTCAGACCGCTATGTTCTGCCACCTGCCAGAATTGCTCTCGCTTCACTTTGCCAAGGGTCGGGTGTTGCCAGCGAATATAGCATTCCAGATACACCCATTCCTGGTTATCCAGATTCACGGCAGGCTGACAATAACACTCAAACAAACCTTCTTTGAGCATATGGCGGAACTCACTTTCCAGCTCCAGCTCTTCCAGCAGGCGTTCGCGCATGCTGCTGTCAAAACTCATAAATCGACCACGTCCCAATGCCTTGGCCTGATACATTGCCGCATCGGCGTCCCGAATGACTTCCTCGGCTTTCTTGTACCACTTCTGAATAAAAGCAATGCCGATACTGGCGCCGGAATACATTTCCTTGTCATCCAAAACAAACGGCTTGGCCAGCAGTTCAATAATGCGGGCAGCAACCTCTTCGGCATCCTCTTCCTGCTCCAGGCTATCCAGCAGGATCACAAACTCGTCGCCGCCCAATCGCGCCAGCAAATCATGACCACGGATGCATTGTGCCAGGCGCTTGGATACCTCGATTAAGAACATATCGCCGGCATGGTGGCCAATGGTGTCGTTTATCAGCTTAAACCTGTCCAAATCAATAAACAGCACGGCAAAATTGTGTTCCGGATGGCGCTTTTTATTGGCCACAGCCAATTCCAACCTGTTGGTAAACATCACGCGGTTGGGTAAGTCGGTTAAAGCATCGTGGTGAGCGTCATGAATCAGCCTAAGCTCAATTTCTTTACGTTCTTCGATCTGCTTCTTTAAATGCTGATTGGTTTTATACAGCTCATCGGTACGCTCTCTTACCTTTTCTGCCAGTTGCTGATTGATGGCCTGCATCGCATCTGCCACTCGCTTGCGCTCCATGGCCACCGCAATATGGTGGGAAACAAATCTCAGCAATTCCAGATCTTTAAAGGTGTAGCCTTTACTTTTTTCGTAGGTTTGTACGGCGATGACGCCAGAGATTTCACCGTCTACCACCAGCGGAGAGCCAAGCCAGCTGGTTTCTCTGTCCAACATCCGCTCGCTAATATCTTTATCCAGTTGTCCTTGTTCAGACAACAGGATAGAACGCTCAGCATTAATCAGCTCCGCTTGGCCGGTGGTCAGCACAAACTCCGTCAAGCCTTTACCCAAAGGGCGGGGGGCAACCCCCTGATCCAATTCATCACTAAAATACGGAAAACTCAGCGTACTTTTGGCGCGATCCAAAATAGCAATGTAACAGTTTGGCGCACTCAGCAGTCTGGCCAGAATGTCATGCAAATTGGAATAAAAATCCTGCATATCGCCTTCAACATTGGCGGACAGTTCTGAAATTTCAAACAAGGCCTGTTGCAGAGACTCAATCTTTTGTCGTTCCTGAATTTCATCCTGCAACTCTTCGTTCATATGCCGCAACTGGCGAGTGCGCTCACGAATAGTTTTTTCGGTTAGTTCGCGGTTCTTCACCCTGTCCAGGGCATTAACAATATGCTGAGAAACGAAGGCCAGTAATTCTTTATCACGCTCTTGATAACGAATTGAGTCATCATAACTTTGTACCACCATGGCCCCTATGGTCTGTGAGCCACGACGCAGCGGTACACCAACCCAATCCACCGGCATAGTACCAATGCCCTGAATCCCGGTCGCTTGCATCTGTTCCTGCAGGTTTTCTTTGGTGAGGTACAGAGGATTGCCGGTTGTCAGTATGTAGCCGGTAAAGCCATGTTTTATCTCTGAAAAAGGCACTTCCCGTTCAAGAGATTCATCAAACTCATCCACCACATAGACAAACTCAACCATATCTGATGAAGAATGATGCAAAGCAACAAAGAAATTCGCCGCATCCATCATGCCGCTGATAATGTTATGGATGGCAGGATAAAGACGGGATAGTTCGCTAACTGAATTGGCAAGCTCAGAAATATCAAACAGGGCCTTTTGCAAAGCTTCTGCCTGTTTATATTTTTCAGTTAATTGCTGAAGTTCAGGCACCAGAGCGCGTAGCTCTTCAATGCTCATTAATTCAGCGAGTTTTTCAGGTGCCATGTTGCCTTTGTTATGCGAATTGCTTGTAAGTTTTATAGTTAATCGGTCGCTAACCGAGCAAAAATAACGCAATTCAAACAAAAAGACCACCAAAATGGTGGTCTTAGTATTTGGCAACGAGGCCGTCGATAGGGCTTTTACAGGCCTTCGATCATATGTTCAATAGCTGCCTTGATCTCGTCGTCGGAACAATTTCCACAGGTACCACGGGGAGGCATAGCGTTAAAGCCTTCGATAGCATGCTTTAACATGGTGTCCATACCCTGAGCAATTCGGTCACCCCAAGCAGCGGCATCACCAGTCTTAGGAGCACCCATTACGCCCGTACCGTGGCAAGCAAAGCAGGAAGCTTTGAATACATCAGCGCCAGAACGAGGGCCAGAAGCGCCGGCAGTTTGCGCTTGAGCGCCTGCTACATGAATTTGTCCAACAGGTTTGATGCGATCCTTGATAGCATCACGAGACATGTCATCAGCCTGGCCGGCAAACACGCCCAGCAGACCCACACTCAATACCAGCAAAGCTTTATATTTCACAACCTACTCCCGCACCAATCTGATCTTTAGAATTCGTTTGTCACGACTTTGGGCACAGATTATAACGGTTAATCAGTGCCCGACAACCATTTATCCACTATTAGTGGGGTCTTTGTGGTCATTTATTTGGCAGCCAGGCGGACAACCCCCCGGATCACAGAGAGCACATACCAACCGTACCGGCAGGATTGATTTCACACCACTATTAAGGCATAGTACGCGGCCTCCAGACATCCCGTCTTGCTCTCGTGGTGAAATGGATATCACGTGGCCCTCCGGAGGCCAAGTTATAGGTTCGATCCCTATCGAGAGCGCCATATTCTCTGCAAACTTTCGTATTACATGCCACATTAAACATGTGGATGCCATAGCGCAGCGAACGCGCCAAAAGGCATAGGATAATGAATAACCCAAGTGCCAGTCTCGGGATGCCCAAAGCCGGTATGCATGGCTTTTATCTTATGCAGTGCAAACCTTACAGAACAACTTGTAATAATTACCCACCCGCTCTCTATTCATTCCAAACACAGTACCGCCACTCAAGAAAATCTCATTAATAAACAAATGGTTATGCAACAACCAAAAGCGGCATAGATGTCGCATCAGATAACTTACCAAGCCACTTGCCCCGGCCAAATTGCAAACCGGGTCACCATTTCATAAAGGAGGAAATATGTTGGGTTGGGCCTTTACATTTTTTGTTATTGCTTTAGTGGCCGCGTTGTTGGGGTTTACCGGGATCGCTGGTGCCGCTACCGGTATCGCAAAAATTATTTTCTTTGCCTTTGTCGTACTGCTGGTGATTTCACTGATAGCAGGCGCACTAAGAGGCAGAGCGCCACGCATTTAATATCAAGATTCGCAAGGAGACGAAAATGAAATATATAAAATCTGTATTTACCAGCTTGTTTTTGCTGATGGGTGTTTTCACGCTGGCGGCCTGTGAGCCAGGCCCAGCCGAACGTACTGGTGAAAAAATCGATGAGACTATTGAAGATGTTGGCAACAAGTTAGAAGACACTTGTGAAGAAGCCAAAGAAAAAGCGGGTATGAAAGACGATGACTGTTAGCAGTCAGGGGTTATCCGGCCGGAGCTTGGCTCCGGCCGCCGTTATTTTTCCCTGCTAACTACGCAGGAAAACCACACAACTTAGTCGCTTCAGCATTATTTTGGCGACGCCGTTTCAGTTGCCAGACTTTGTTTATTTCCCTGCGCCATTTTAGCAACCATACGCAGTGGCTGCTCTGTCACATGCAAGGCCAACTCCTCAGACGGAGGCAACATAAGTTGCCTGGGCTTAGGTGGCTGACTAACCAGCGCGCCCAGATAGTCAGCGGTGATAGCAATGCCATCAATATTGGCCGTTACCTGGCCTGGCAACACCAACCTGTAATTGGCCGCGTCCGCCCCTACCAGTTGGCCATTCACCAACACCACTTTATCCTTGCCTACCACGGCATCTGTGAAATTACCGCTCACCCTAAGTGTCACATCATCACCCGCCAGCACGCCGTCCAGCCCACCATAAGTCGTAGCCAATACCGTGCCGTCATACAGCTTGTCATCGGCGGTCACCCAGCCCTGAATCTCCCGCTGCTCAATAGTCCCCGCGGCATCGGCCAGAGTGAGTCGATAGTTGGCGCCGCCGTTGCCATCCTCAATGTGATAGCCATCCTGTACCGCCAGCCTTTGTTCACCCGCCGAATCACCGGCAAATAACTGCGACAACCCGCTAATGCTGTCTCCTTGCATTAAGCCGGAAACCTCCACCACGCCTTGTGAGTCGGTGTTGCCGTCGTAGATTTTGGTATCCGACGTCGCGGACAGGAGCAGACTGGCCTGCTCTATGGTTAGCAGACCGTCAATAAAGGTCAGGTCATAGTTATCCGCACTGCCGCTTAAACTATGGGTATAGGTTCCAGCATTGCGACCACTGCCGCCGCTGCTGCCGATATCCAGCACCGAGGCATCCTCACCGGCCACCAGGCCGCTCACGCTAAAACCATCAATACTTTGCAGCTGACCGTTATAGGTAACGCTGCCGCTATTGGCAGTCACCGTAGCCTGGGCTTTATTGATGGTTAAGCTGCCGTCAATAAAGGTCAGGTCGTAGTTGGCACTGCTGCCGCCACTTAGGCTATGAGTATAAGTGCCGGCATTCAGCCCGCTGCCGCCGCTGCTGCTGATAGTGCCGAGCACCGAGGCATCCTCACCGCCCACCAGGCCGCTCACGCTAAAGCCATCAATACTTTGCATCTGACCGTTATAGGTAACACTGCCGCTATTAGCGGTCACCGTGGCCAGAGCTTTATTGATGGTCAGTGTACCGTTATGAGTCATCAGATCATAACCTTGCTGAGTGGAGTACATACCCTGCAAGCCCAATTGATAGGTGCCTGCATTAGTACCACCACCAGCCACTTCACCCAACACCAGGTTGGCATCGTAGGGGCCGCTGGCAGTCCAGCCCCCAGCGCCGGTCTGATACTGGCCGTTATAAGTCACTGTGGTATTGCCCGCCGTCAGGGTTAGCGGGGTTAGAAAATTACGTAATAGCGGCGTGCTATGCCCTGCATAAATACGCCAGATACTGCCGCTGCCGCCCTCAGCATCGATATTGGCACCCCAATCAGCAAAGGTGCTGAGCTGGGTAAGTTCTGCCCAGGTTTTAGGCGTACCATCAATTCCTGTCGACGTAAGCGGGTTACCGGCGCTATCTGTAGATGCATAGAAGCTATTAGATACGAAGCCAAAGTCATAGAACCCTATCAGATTAGTCTGATTGCCATTTACAATGACCGTTGTATAGCTATGGCTGATACTTCCACCATTTAATTGGCCTACAAGCCCTCCGGACATCCCCCCCGAGACAGTGCCCGATGCATAGCTATGGTGAATATCCCCTTCAATTATCCCAACCAGCCCTCCACCTATAGAAGAGGTGACATCAATATTGGCATAGCTTTGCACCAACTCGCCACCAAGCAAGCCGACAATGCCACCGCCCATGTTACCGGCCGTAACTTTGCCCGTTACATAGACAGTACTGATATTTCCATAGGTCCGCCCCGCAATCCCGCCAACAAGTGAGGCTCCCGCAATATCCACATTAGTCAGGCCAATATTACGGATGGTGCTGCCATTGCTGTTATAGCTGAACAGGCCAACGTTATTAGTGCTGCCACGGTTGATGGTCAGGCCATCAATCGCATAACCCATGCCATCCAGGCTACCGGTAAAGCGGTTGGCAGAGCTACCAATAGGGATAAAACCCGCCCCGCTATGCCAGCCGGCGGTGGCACTGGCATCTATGGCATTACCCAACAGGTAATAGCCTGACAGGTTTTGCTGTATGGCCTGCAACTGGTTAACATCTTGAATCACCTGATACAGCACCGGGCGGTTAGTAGCGCTGATCGTGCCACTTGGCAGGTCATTTTTATTAAATACCTGGTTATCAGCCAGGCCAAGCAGGTAGGGGGTGCTCTGATTATCGGCGTTACCCCAGATACCGCTAAAATCAAAACCCGCGAGGTTACTGGCATTAAACATCTGTTCGGTGGTCAGCGCTGCGGCGCCCGCAGTGCTGCCATTCCCCACACCAACAGACTGACCGCTGGTTTCGCTATTCCAGTAGCTGTCGGTAATAACAGAAGCATGCTGCCCAACCAAACCACCTAAATCTGTGCCAAAACTACTAACCTGTCCACTGGCATAGCTTTGCGTGATACTGGCCAAACTGGATCCCACTAACCCCCCGACATCATTGCCGCCATGCACGTTGCCCGTGGCATAGCTTTGTGAAATGTTGCCTGCGCTGCTGCCAGCCAGCCCCCCGGCGCGGTTACCACCGCTCACATTACCCGAAGCAAAACTCTGGCTGATATTGACATTACTATAACCAACCAAACCGCCGCCATCATCCAACCCTGGATTATTCACGTTACCGGTCGCGTAGCTTTGGCTAATCAACCCACTATGCGCCGCTCCCACCAAGCCACCTGTATATGAACGCCCCTCAACATGTCCCGTGGCATAGCTTAAGGTAATGGCGCCGCGACTTTCCCCCACCAGGCCGCCAGTCTTGCTCTCACCTCTGACATTGCCAGAGGCGTGGCTACTGCTGATATCTCCCGTTATGCTACCTGCCAGTCCCCCCACGTTGTTCGCTCCGCTAGTCATAACATCACCTGTGGCATAACTGCTGACAATATTTCCGGTTATACTGCCTACCAGCCCGCCTACATCAGAATAGTCGCCACTAACGCTAGCAGTGGAGAAGCTGTGGTTAATCTGGCCCGTCATCGTGCCAACCAGACCACCGGTCACATTATATGAGTCCAGGGTACCGGCCATCGAACTATGGCTAATCTGGCCGGCAAAGATGCCTGCCAGCCCGCCACCATAACCACTGGTAACAACCACATCCCCCTGCACTGAGCTATTGGTAATCCTGGCATTATTGACAGCTTGCCCGACCAAAGAGCCAACATTCACCCTCCCTTTAACAAAGCTATTGGTCATATGCAGATTGCTGATTGCACTACCAGATATCGCCCCAAATAAGCCAACGTAGTTAGTGCTGCCACGGTTGATGGTCAGGCCATCAATCGCATAACCCATGCCATCCAGGCTACCGGTAAACTTGGTCGTCCAACTACCAATGGGCATAAAACCCGCGCCGCCAGCCCAGTTCACCGTACTGCTGGCATCAATAGCGTTAGCCAGGGCAAAGTGCTGACCAAGCAGTGATTGAGAGGCCATCCCCTGCACACCAAAAATATCCGTCAGTAAATACGGCGTTGCCTGACTACCGTCACCACCTAAGGCACGTAAAAAGCTGGCACTACTGGTATTCAGGTAAAAAACATCCGCTTCAAAGCCCGGCAAACTGGCCGCCACTTGGCTAAAGGCACCGTTTAACAAGGCGAAGTTGCCCACATTAATGGCACCTGCGGCGCTGATTTGATTCTGCGCATCCAGGCGCAGCCCGCCATTGCTGGCACTGATGGCCTGATTAATATGAATATTGTTATGCGCCCGCAGCTCCAGGTCCGTCGCTGCCGTCCAATTGAGCGCCGCATTGACATAAATATCCCCGGCCTCACCACCCGTCGCGACGGTTTGCAGCGTTACATTGGTGCTGCCCAGGTTGCTCATCAGGGTATCGGCACCGATGCCGCTGGCGGTCTGGGTGGCGCCGCCCGGGGTAATGTAAAAATCAGTGGGGTCAATCAGCCATTCACCTGCGCTGCCATTAGGCGCCAGGGTCTTCACCTGTGTGCCCTCGGCAATTTGTACATAGGCACCGGAGGTATCAATAAAGCCACCATCTCCTTGCGCCGGTGCGGAGGCATCAAGGGTACCGGCCACTTTGACCGTTCCACCGTTAAACCCGCCTTTCAGCACTATCTTGCCACTGTGGTTTTCCAGGCTGTGGGCTTCTATCACGCCGGTGTTATTCACCACGGTTTGCAGCAGCGCCTGGCTGGCATGGGCGGTCATCAGTACCTGCCCGCCGTGGGCACGGATTAACTGGTGGTTTTCAACCAGGGCATCCACTGTGCTTTCATCGACACTGACGCTCAGCAAGCCATCACCAGCAAAGTCCAGGGTAATCTGCTCACCGGCCGCCAATGCCACATTGCCCTGATTGGCCTGAATCAGCCCTTCATTGCTGACATAGCCGCCCAATAGCGCTACCGTGCCGTTATCGGCCTGAAGACTGCCGCGATTGATTAGCGCCGCCGGGCGCTCTCCCTCAGCCCCAAAGCGATATTGGCCGCCAAGAAAATCAGCATCGCTAAGGCTTAAGGTGGAGGCTACCAAAGCGCCCACATTAACCGACGCGCCCTCGCCAAACAGTATGCCGTTGGGGTTAACCAAAAAGACCTGGCCGTTGGCCGTGAGCTGGCCGTAAATATGCGATGGGTCGTGGCCAATCACCCGATTTAAGGCCACCGCCTGGCTTCCCGGCTGAATAAAGTTCACGCTGTGGTCCTGGCCAATGGAAAACTGCTGCCAGTGGGTAATCAACTTGTCGCTTTGCTGATGTATGGTCAGGGTATTGCCCTGGTAGTGCAGGGCGCCATCACCGGCCACCACTTGCCCGCCGCTGGGTAAGTCAGAGGCCTGCACGCAGGTTACCGTTAGCGCGGCGGCCACTGCCATCGCCGAACGGGAAAGCAAGAATCTGGGATGGTTGTTCATCAGGTACCTCTGTTATCTATGCAACCTAAACACACGGCCAGGCAATTAAAAACGCCGCTGAACTAAGCCCCAGACATACATATCCTGGGGATCATCATCACTAACCGGCATTTCATCACCCAGCGCCCGGGCCAGGTTTATGGATACCTGCCAGTCTGCGCTGGGTTGCCAATAAGCCCCCACACCCGCGGCTTTGAGGCTGCGCTGATTACCCAGCCCAGGAACAGGGTCTTTGTTGTAGCGGATGCCACCGGCATCCACAAAGGCCGCCAGTTGCCAGTCAGGATTAAGGCGGTAACGCAGCTCTGCGCTGGCCAACCAGCCCTCATCACCGGCAGCCTCGCCTTGGGGAAAGGCACGCACGCCGTAAGCACCGCCCAGACTAAGCTTTTCACTGGCATCGAGATTCTTGTCGGCAAGTTGGCCGCGTAGATTCAGTTGCAGACTTAAACGTCGGCTAAGGGCTTGTTGGCGCAGCAGCACCAACGCAACTTTGTTGTAGCTACCGGCGGTGTTTAGCAGATCGGCGGCCTGGGCATAGGGGCTTAATAGCGTCAGTTGACCATGGCTGAGACTCAACCGGTAACTGTTGGCACTGTCACCCCACCAGCTGTCGCGCCAATAGCCACTGAGTATGTCGAAAACCAGGCTGTTCAGACGCTTTTCGCTAACCAGACCCATCTGCTCATCGGTCAGCTCGCGGTAGCGCCATTCCAACCAGCTGCTCAGACCCCAACTGCGTTGCTGCCACCAACTGTGGCTGACAAAGGCGCTGGCACTGGTGGCCCGGCCTTGGCTGTCCAAGGCTTTGAAGGCTTTGCCCAGACGGTACTGCAACCAGGAAAACTGGGCGCCGACACGGGTATTCCAGGGCCCTACCGGCAGCTCATAGCCACTGCTAACAAACAACTGACCTTCATCGCTGACCAGCGCCTGAAATTGTATGGCATCGGCACCGCCGAACGGGTTAGCCATCAACAGGCCGAGATTTAGTCGGTGTGCGCCGTTGTAGGTATTGCCATAGTTGTCCAGGGACATAGTGCCTTGCAGCCAGGGGGCTTCTTGCACAAACAAATCCAGATAGCTGGTACCCAGCTCATCACCGGCCGACAACCTTGAACCCACCTGGGTACCGGGCAGGGCATCGATATTCATTAGCGCGTTCTCTAACGGCCCAACGCGGATGCCGTCCCCCTCTTCCAGGCCGCGCATGGCACGGCGGATAACCTGCTCATCCGCGCTGCTGTCATTATGTAAGCGCACTTTGTCAAAACGCCCTTCCAATACCTGGATCAGCAGGGTTTCGTCGCTGATCTCCTGCGCTGGCAACAAGGCCCTGGCCAACAGCCAGCCTTGTTCGCGGTAAAACAAACTGATGCGTTCAGCCGCCGCATATAGCTGCGTCAGGGTAAGAGGCTGGCCGAGCAAATCCTGCAACTGTGCAGATAGCTGTTCCTGGCTGAATGCCGAGTTGCCGGTAAATTTAAAGGCCTTGAGGGTCACGCTCAGCTGGCCATCGTCCTGCACTGGTGTATTGGCCAGTGTAATACTCGACAAAGCCTGAGGCGGTTCGGGTGGCGCTTGCACCCGCAGAGGTTGCAGATCTCGCAGGGCACTGCCAGCGCTATTGGCCTGGTCGGCAACAGCCTGACCTTGTACTGCCATACAAGCTAACAACAGCATTGCCCGACGATTTAAAACTACAAGCCGCTTGGACATATTTCTCACCCGATTGTGCTATACACCTTTTCTCGGGCGGAACGTTATCAGGCTAGATGATTGACGGCCTCCACTGAGCGCCACACCACAAACACAAAATCAGCAGCAACTGGGTCTTCAAGAAGTGCATTCCACTACCGCCAGCTCACGCACTTGGGTTGGCGTAAGCGCAAAATGCCGTTTAAAGGCGCGGTAAAACCAGGATAAATTGTTAAAGCCGGCATCGTAGGCAATATCCGCCACCGAGCGGTTCAGGTGAACAGGGTTACGTAGCCGGTCAAACACCCGCTGTAGTCTCAGCCCCAGCAGGTAGTCGGTAAAGCTACCGCCTTCCCGTTCAAACATAGCGCGTACATAACCCGGAGAAATACCATGCCGTTTGGCCACCCAACTTAGCGACAGATCACCTCGCCAGGCATGGGCCATCAAATCTGCTTTCACAGCCTTCATACGCGCTTCGCGCAAACCGCGCTGACGGGCCAACATTTCCCTGTCTCTGTTAGTGCCCACCGCCAGGGTCGCCAAATCCAGCAGGCGGTTGGCGTCTTCCATTATGCTGTTATCGGAATGTTCATCGCCTTGGGTGAGTGCCACAGCGCATTGCACCAGGTGGTTAAAAGGTTCCTGCGACAGCAGCGGTGATCGACTGGTGCGTTCAATTTCAGCCACCAGCGGCCCTAACAGAGCGCGTGAAAAGCTGATATTCAGAATATGGGTTCTGGTTCCGTTAAATCTGATTTCACCTGGCCTGTCATTAAAACCAAAGCAGCCAGAGCCTGGGGCACATTCAACTTCACCCAGCCCTTCCATGGTGGTGCTCCAGTTGTGCTTGCCAGCTGGATTAAGCAACAGCGAAAAGTCATCGTTACCATCCTGCAACTGTCTGGATTGCCTGCGCACCACCAGCGGCGAACATTCAACTAGGGCAATTGATATGCCAGGCAACAAACGAATTCGGGTCTCAATATGTGGCACTTGGCCACGGGGAATGGTGGCATCAATATTGGCGATGGCGGCATAGATATCCTGCGAGACCTCAAGCCTCTCAGCCAGCGGATAATCTTGGGTTGAAAACTTGATAAAGGCCATCGCTTACTCCCACAGCCGGGTAACACCAAGCTCTGTTTGGCACCTTTCGCAGATTTAACAATTTTGAAACACCACTATGATCACCTAACCCCCATCCAGATTCAAGCAAACTTTGACATAAAGTTCTGATAAAATAACAGCTTAGCAAGCCCTGCTAAAAACTCAGAGAAAGGCCAGTCAACAGTGCGAGGTTATACTCCGACACCGGCTTTGCCGCCACCAGCCAGCGCCATCTGGTATCGGTAGCCAGGGCGTTAAAGGGATAGCAGGTTGATAGATATAAACCCGGGCGCGTCATAAAGCCGCTATCGTCCTGATCAACCACTTGGATATCCGAAACCTGGAAGTGCCGCCAGAGGCCATCCTGGGTTTGCATGGCAAAGCGCTCACCCACCTGTACATGCTGTAAAAAGGCAAAATGGGTGTCGTTATGTCCGGCAATCAGCACACTTTGCTCCCGACTGTTATTCAGCGCACCAGACGCCAGTAAGTGACCAGGACCAAAGGCCAGATTGCGCCCCGAGGCCCCAGACAGCACGGTAAGCTTTTGCTGGTGCGCGGGAAATTTTAGTTGTGCCACCACATGGGTATCAGCATAGAACCAGGGGCGCACCTGCCTCTGCGGTTCAGCCAGAGCCTGTTGCCAAGCGTCTTCGATTAAATGATTGGCCAGCCTTGCCTTGGCCTGCACATAGCCACCTGAGGCCATCAGTGCCAGGCCCAACGCCAACAAGGCATAGCAAAACAGCGCACGGCCACTGCTTAGCGGATCCATCGCAAACCTCCAACCCCACATACCAGCAATATCAGTCCAAACAGCAGATCCAAATGGCTGGCACCGCCGGTTTGCGGCAGGCTTAACGGGCCGCTGTCTGGCAAGGCATTGGCTACTTGTGCATCACGGGCGGCAGGCGTGACCCCAGGGGTGTCATCCACCGCCACAAAGGCCGTAAAGGGGCTGAGCAGTTGAAAGGCCAAGGCCAGTTCCTGCACTTGTTGTTTAACCTGTTCCTGTGGATGGTACAGCAGCAGGGACTTGATTTGCTGACGCGCCCACAACCTGGCAATACTGTCGCCCTGATTATGCTCGGTGGACGTCAGATTAACCTGCAGTGGCCCGAGTGAGGTTTGGCCTTGTACGCTGACAGGGGCATCGGTCGAAGGCAGTTTTACAGCCACCATTAGGGGCTGACCAAAATACAAATCCGGCAAGGGGTTGGGCCAAAATGCCAGTGCCTGGCCGGCACTACTGAGTGACAGGTCGGCAATCGCCGGATGCTGCAATGCGTCAAACAAGTGTTGCATCTTGTCTTGCACTTCATGGTTGTTGCCAATAAAAGTGTAGGCGCCGCGCCCGGTATCGGCGGCACGAGTCATGAACAGGCTGTTGGGCGCGCTACCAATGCCGACAGTAAATAAGCGGCTGTCACCCAACTGTGCCTTAATCTGGGCAAACAGGGCCGCTTCATTGCTGACACTACCATCGGTTAAGAACACCACTTGGCGCACTCTGTCCGAATGCTGCTGACCGTCCAGCACGGCATCCAGCGCCTGAGCTATTTCTGTGCCACCATCGGCCTCCAGGCTGTGTACAAAACCGCGAGCCAAGGCCAGATTGGCAGGATTCACCGCCAGGCTTTGTAAACTCAGAAAATTAAGTCGGTTGTCAAAACCGATAATGTTAAAGCTGTCCTGCTTAGCCAGCAGCGTCAGGCCATGCAAGAGCGCCCGCTTTGCCTGATCCATCGACTTGCCATGCATAGAGCCGGAGGTATCAATCACAAACACCGTCTCGCGCGGCAAACTGGCCGTGGCGGTAAAACTGTCGGCCGGCGGTACCAGCATCACCAGGCCATAGTTCTCACCCTGACTGGTTTGCTGTGTTATCAGTGCCGCCTGCGCTTCACTGCTTAGTCTGGGGCGAAAGCTCAGCACGATGTCCTTATTAAGCATCCTATCGTTAAGCGCCAACTGATAATGGCCCAAAGCGGGATTATCCAGGCTGAACTCATACTCACCGGCACTGACCTCGGCCAGCTCCATGCCCAGTTGCATATCCAGAGTCAGATTCAGCTTGGCGTCGTCTACCGCTTGCCTGGCAACCACAGGGCTGAATAAGGGCGCCAGCCAGCCACTTGGCTGTTGCTGCTCTGAAGTGTGGCTTTGTTCCTGCGCTAATTGCATCACCATAGGGTGATAACGGGGCGTGATAGTGGTAGGAAAACGAATGGAAAACACCCCATCGGCGTAGTTCAGGGTTTCCTGATAACTGAGCTCAACAGAGACCATCTGACCGGGTTCAATATTGGCCACATCGGTCACAAACATATTGGCTCGTTGCTGACGCACCAGGGCGGCTTTTTTCCCCTCGGCCTTGGCTTGCTGGTAGGTACGCTCGGCCTCAGCTTTTTTGTCGATAACACCGCGGATGCGCCGCTCTCCCAGCTTAAGTGTCATGGCATACACTGCGCTTTCATCCGGCAACGGAAATACATAACGGCCATTGACCGCAAACGGGTTGTCGTTACGAAAGTGCTGCACCACCTTGACCTGATTTATCAAGCCAACCGCCTGCATCTTCACTTCCGTATTCAGCATCAAACCCGGCGCCACCGCCAGCCCTTGTTGATTGTATAGTTCCAGCTTGGCCGTTTGTGCCCAGGTTGCCGTTGCGCCAAAGCAACTTGCCAGCACTAAGATGCTGCGTAGTAAAACCCCCATTTGCTTTCTCCATTTCGATTGCCATTAATACTCAAATTTCAGCAAAGGCTTATGGCGAAAATGGCGGACAATAGGGGCAATCCGCTGAACAATAGTGGCAAAATTGTGGCAAGGACGTAAACCGCGGCCAGACGGATCGGATGACAGCGATTCCAGCGCAGTGAGGTTTGCCTCGGGCTGCAGAATGGCGGAAAATAACCTGCCATTCTCCCAGCCAAGATACCCGATGACTGACCGTTCCGCACAAACCGGTGTGCTGCTAGCTATTGCTGCTTACACCATGTGGGGCATAGCCCCCATGTACTTCAAGCTGCTGCTTGACGTACCGGCCACCGATATATTGCTGCACCGTATTGTTTGGTCCATGTTGATCCTGCTGGTGTTGGTATTGGCATTAGGGCAATTACCTAAAGTACGGCAGGCCATGGGCAACCCCAAGGTGATGAAAATTCTGCTGATATCGGGGTTGTTGCTGGGTGGTAACTGGCTGCTGTTTATCTGGGCGATTAATAACGACCATCTGCTGGATGCCAGCCTGGGGTATTACATTAACCCGCTGTTAAATGTGGCACTGGGGCGAATTTTTCTCGGTGAACGGCTACGTAAATTGCAAAAGTACGCGGTGGCGCTGGCATTATCCGGCGTGGTGATTCTGGTGGTGTCTTTTGGTCAGGTACCCTGGATAGCCCTGGCACTGGCGGGCAGCTTTGGTATTTATGGACTGCTACGCAAACAGGTGGCGGTAGACTCGCTGCCCGGCCTGATGCTGGAAACCCTGCTGATGATGCCCTTTGCTATCGCTTATTGGATTTGGTTAGCCAGCCCGGCCAGTAATATGTTCGCCAACAGCTGGGATCTGAACAGCATACTGATCTGTGCCGGTATCGTCACCACCGCGCCGCTGCTGTGTTTTACCGCCGCAGCCAGACGTATTATGTACTCCACCTTGGGCTTTTTTCAGTACATTGGGCCAAGCATTATGTTTGTGCTGGCGGTGTTTTTGTATAACGAACCCTTGCACCAGGAAAGGCTGATCACCTTTGCCCTGGTCTGGGCCGGCCTGGCATTATTCAGCTTTGATTCTTACCGGCACTTTCGCAATAACCGTAAAGCCATGAAGCAAAAGCTGGTAAGCCAGGAATAAGCCAATTTGGCAATACGCCGGTGTTAAGCCAGGAATAAGCCAATTTGGCAATACGCCGGTGTTAAGCCGGCGTGAGTCTGGCGTAGGCCAATACCAACCATTTGCTGCCTACATCGCTGAAATTCACCTGCACCCTGGCGTGTTCGCCCGAGCCTTCGTAATTCAGCACCGTGCCTTCGCCAAATTTAGGATGCAGCACCCGCTGCCCCAATTGAAAGCCAGTGCTTTCAAAGGCCATATGTGAGGTGGCCGGGGTAAAACGGTTTTGTACCGGCCGGGATACCTGAGTGGCACGCAGGCGGATTTCCTCAATACAATCGGATGGGATCTCACGTATAAAGCGCGACGGTGTATGGTACTTGTCCTGACCGTACAAGCGGCGGCTTTCCGCATAGGTGATATACAGCTTCTGCATGGCGCGGGTCATACCCACGTAGCAAAGCCGACGCTCTTCTTCCAAACGCCCTGGCTCTTCATTGCTCATCTGACTGGGGAACATGCCTTCTTCCACCCCGGCAATCACCACCAGTGGAAATTCCAGGCCCTTGGCACTATGCATGGTCATCATCTGCACCGCATCCTGATGGCTGTCAGCCTGGGTTTCCCCCGCTTCCAACGAGGCATGAGCCAAAAAGGCCGATAGCGGCGTCATACCTTCGGCTTCATCCGGAGCGACAAATTGTTTACAGGCCGTTACCAGTTCTTCCAGGTTCTCTATGCGGGCCTGGGCCTTTTCGCCTTTTTCGGCCTGATACATAGCGTACAAACCCGAGGCTTTAATAGCTAAGTCGGCCTGCTGCTCCAGTGCCAGACCGGGCAGATCTTCCTGTAGCTTAAGCACCAAATCCACAAAGCCCTGCAAGGCATTAGCTGCGCGGCCGGATAAACGCTTTTCCCGCAGCATCAGTAAGGCCGCCAGCCACATGGACTGCTCGGTGGCCTTTGCCACTTCTCGTACCTGCTCCAAAGTTCGCTCACCTATGCCACGGGCTGGGGTATTTACCACCCGCTCAAACGCCGCATCATCCAGTGGCTGATTGGCCATACGCAAATAGCCCAGGGCATCTTTGATTTCCTGACGCTCGAAGAATCGCAAGCCGCCATAAATACGATACGCCAGACCTTCGTGCAGCATGCCTTCTTCCAGCACCCGCGACTGGGCGTTATTACGGTAAAGTACCGCGCAGTCACTTAAGGCGCCGCCTTTCTCCTGCCAACTGCGAATTTGCGACACAATAAAACGGGCTTCATCCAGCTCATTAAAACCGGCATACAGGGAAATGGGTTCCCCTTCGCTGCCTTCGGTCCAGAGTTCTTTCCCCAGACGGCCGCTGTTATTTTCGATCACAGTGTTGGCGGCTTTGAGGATCTTGCCGGTAGAGCGGTAGTTCTGCTCAAGTCGAATGGTGGTGGCACCGTCAAAGTCGCGCAGAAAATGCTGAATATTATCCACGTTGGCGCCGCGCCAGCCGTAGATAGACTGGTCATCATCACCCACAATCATCATGTTGTTGGTAGGGCAGGCCAGCAGGCGCAACCAGGCGTATTGGATGTTGTTAGTATCCTGAAACTCGTCCACCAGAATGGCGCGAAAACGCTGCTGGTAATGTTGCAGAATACGCGGATGGTTCACCCACAGCTCATGCGCGCGCAGCAGCAGTTCGGCGAAATCAATTAAACCAGCCCGGTCACAGGTATCCTGATAAACCTGATAAATCTCGCGCATTTGGGTTTGCGACGGGTCACCATGAGTTTCAATATGCTGAGGACGCAAACCTTCGTCTTTATTGCCGTTGATATACCACTGAATAGATTTAGGCGACCAATGCTTCTCGTCCAGATTCATGCTTTTCAATACCCGGCGGATCAAACGATGTTGATCGTCTGAGTCCAGGATCTGAAAGTTTTCCGGTAAAGCGGCTTCCTGATAATGCGTGCGCAATAACCTGTGCGCCAAGCCATGGAAGGTACCAATCCACATGCCCTGTAAAGAGGAACGCATCAGGCTCTCTACCCGCGAACGCATCTCTCTGGCGGCTTTATTGGTAAAGGTCACCGCCAGAATGCCAAAGGGCGAAATCCCTTCTACATCCATCAGCCAGGCCATACGATGCACCAGCACCCGGGTTTTACCACTGCCGGCCCCAGCGAGCACCAGCATATCACTAGGTGGCGCGGCCACCGCCTGGCGTTGTTTATCATTCAGGGAGTCGAGTAGGGCTGATACATCCATCGGGTTTAGCTGGCAGTTGAGTAATGAAGGCAGTATATCAGTTGCACTGTATTTTTATACATTCATTTGCCCTAATTGGCGGACCGCAAGTCACTTGCTTTGGCAGCTGTTGATGCTGATTTGAGCCCAGCCCTTGAGTAGGAATATTTTTGCTCCCCCATTGTGGAAATATCCGACTCCGGATTAGAATCCGCCGTTGGCCCTTAATACCCTTAAAGGGTAATACTGCAGCGCCCTTGCTGTAGTAAAGCTGCCCACCTTTTTTGATTGTTACTGTCATTTTTTTGCGGAGTCTATATGCAAAGACTGCGGGATTTATCGCGTCTTGTTGAGGCTGTGTATGGCGAACTCGATCATACCTTTGGCACTTATCAACAAAACTCCGGGCTGACCTGTCGGCCAGGCTGCGGCGCGTGCTGCAATAATCCGGAGATTGACGCCACGGCCCTGGAAATGTTGCCGCTGGCACTGGAAATATACGATCAAGGCAGAGCCGAGCAAGTTCTGCAGGAACTCGAGGCCTATTCTGGCTTTGCTTGTTTTCATTATGTGCGTCACTCACTGGATGGCGTGCAAGGCCAATGCGGCGTATACCAACAGCGCCCAGCGATTTGTCGGATGTTCGGTGCTGCCGGTGTTAAAGACAAACAGGCAGGCATGCGGCTATCCGTATGCCGCACCATCAAAGCAGATAGAACAGCAGAATATCAGCAAACCCTCATCACCATGCTATCCGCCCCAGCCCCCGGTATAGCGGCCGGCAAAGACAGGGTAAGAAGTTTGGACTATGAACTGGGCAAACAGGATCTGCCGATAAATCAGGCCTTGAAAATGGCACTGGAGAGAGTGTTATTTATGGCCTATTACAGCGACTTTGAACAAAGCGAAGACGTGGCTTAAACCAGTTGCAGTAACTCGCTCAACTCATGCAACTGCACATGGGGCAACAACAGGCCTGGCTCTTGCGTAAGTTGCATGTTGCGATTGGCAGCATACCAGGCAGCCTGATAACCCGCTTGCAACGCACCAAGCACATCATTGTAGAGGTTATCACCTATATGCAGGATATCCTGTGGTGCCAAGTCCAATTGCCTGGCCGCCAGGTTAAACATAGCAGCGTGGGGTTTCATGGGCTGGCTCAGGCTGGCATGCAAGCTAAAGCGGAAATACTCAGCAATGCCAATCTTCTGCAAGTCCACATTGCCGTTTGTAATCGCCACCAAAGGCAGTTTTTCAGCCAGCCTGGCAAGTAAAGAACATATGTTCTTATCCACTTTAAACTGACTACGGCTGTCATAAAAATACTCAAAGGTGCTATCAATGGCGTGCTCCAGAGCCACACCCTGATAGCCACAGTGCAGCAACCCGCGACGTAAAACGACGCGTCGCAACTCGCCCATATCGTTGTGCAGCGCAGGCCGTTCAAACAACGCCAGCCTTTTAATTTCGTGCCAGAAGGCAAGATCTGTAGACTGGGTGGCAGCATAGTGCAGGTGCAAAAAATCCAACATGGCTTGCTCGGCTTTTTGTAAAACCGGTTTGTTGTTGTAGAGGGTGTCGTCCAGGTCAAAGGTGAGGGCGAGCGGACGATGATAAGCGCGGTAAAAGATCATTTATTCTTCTTTGCTCTTGGATGAGCACCATCATATACCTGGGCAAGATGCTGAAAGTCTAAATGGGTATAAACCTGAGTAGTAGACAAATTGGCATGACCCAGCAGTTCCTGTACGCCACGCAGATCACCACTTGACTCCAGCAGGTGGGTAGCAAAGGAATGGCGCAGTTTATGTGGGTGTACTGGCTGTACCATTCCCTGACGTTGCGCCCACAGGCCCATGCGCTTAGCGATTTGCCGGGAGGTAATACGTTGGCGCTGCATACTGACAAACAACGCGGTTTCGTCGGGTGGTGCCAACTGACCACGGACATTAAGCCAGGCATCCAGGCTTTGTCTGGCTTGCTTGCCTATAGGTAATTGACGTTGCTTGCTGCCCTTACCTAACACTCGCAGCTCTCGCTCTCTGACATCCAGCAGGTTCAAGCCGGTTAGTTCAGCCAAGCGCAAACCGCATCCATACGTCAGTTCCAGCATGGCTTTATCGCGAATGGCAAGAATGTCATCACCAGGCTCAAATTCCAATAACCCCGCCATTTCATCCACATGCAATTGCTTTGGCAAGGGACGGCCGCGCTTCGGCGCTTGCACACCGGTTGCGGGATTAAGTGGCAACACCCGCATCTGCACTAAATACTGACAAAAAGTACGCAAGGCAGATAAACGTAAAGCAATGGAGCTGGCACTTAAGCGCGCTAAACGCGCCTTGTTTAAAACACTGCGCACATGCTCGGTTTGTAGCTGTGACCAGTCTTGAATAGGTAATAATTGCGCTACCTGACGCAACTGACGCTGGTAATTGTCCAGGGTTTTAGGGGACAAGTTTCGTTCGTAACGAAGATGGGCCAGAAATGCCTCCAGCCGCTGTTCCAGGGCTGGCTCAAGCATTATTTAATACTCCGCCAGCTGCGGAACAACCAGGGTAAGAAACTTCTGCAGTTGCGTAATCAGTAAGGTATCCATACCTGGGTGAAAGTGATGTCCTTCATCGCTGCCGATGGCCAGCAGGCCCATCTCTCCGCGTTCACCAAGTAACATCATGGCCACAGATTCGATACGCTTTTCCCCAAACAACAAGGCTTGCTCCTGCTGACTTAGGCGGCCCAGATAATAAATGCCACTGGTAAAACGCTTATCCAGCAACAAACGCTTGCTGGTTTCGGGCAGATCATCATCAAAACCAAAGAGTTTCAGCGACAAGGCGTGCAGTTCAAGTTGATGTAACAATACCTGTTCAAGGGTGGCTCGCACTTCAAACAGGCTCTTACAACTAAACAGGCGCAGATTCAGGTCGGCATAAATGCGATAAATGCGCTCATTCTGCTTAGCAACCGACATCAATTCATTAATTTGGTGCTGCAACTGCCGCACCTTAAGGCGCAGTTGCTCGGCCTGGCGCTCAACCAGAGACACCGTGCCTTTCTGTTGATGAGGAATGCGTAAGGCGTCGAGAACGTTTGGATAAAACAGGAAAAAATCCGGATTCGCCAACAAATAATCCCTGACCTGCTCTTGGGTCAGAGAATCATTGTCACTCACCAATGAGGCGGTGTGTTTTTCCTGTCTCGACATATCGCTCATAAACTGATGCTTCCATCAAACACGTGCTCGGCCGGTCCGGTCATTTTTACCACCTTATCCCGACCTTGCCAGCGAATATTCAGGGTGCCGCCGGGCAAATCCACCCGCACTTCGCTTTCCAGTTTGCCCCATAACTGCCCGACCACAACTGCCGCGCAAGCACCGCTACCACAGGCCAGCGTCTCACCGCTGCCGCGCTCGAACACACGTAATTTGATGTGTTTAGGTGAAAGGATTTGCATGAAGCCGATATTGGCCCCTTCTGGAAATCTTTCATGTTGTACCAGCAAAGGCCCTAAGGTTTCAACTGGTGCCGTGTCAATATCTGGTACTTCCAGCACACAATGGGGGTTGCCCATGGACACCGCCCCGCAGAATACCGTGTGATCTTCGGCACGAATAATATAGGTGGCCTCTTCCTTATTGGCCTTAAGTGGGATCTGGGCAGGTTCAAACTGTGGCTTGCCCATATTCACCGTGACCTGGCCGTCTTTTTCCAGGTACAAAACCATACGGCCTGCACGGGTTCCCACCACGATTTTATTACGGTTGGTCAGGCCTTTTAACTTCACAAAACGCGCGAAGCAGCGGGCACCATTACCGCATTGAGAAACTTCCGAGCCATCAGCATTAAAAATGCGATAGTGGAAGTCCTGATCGGGGTCGTAGGGGGGTTCAACCATCAACAGTTGGTCAAAGCCGATACCGAAATTTCGATCCGCCAGTTGTTGAATCCTGTCCTTGGTAAAATACACATTCTGGGTCACGTTATCTATGACCATAAAGTCATTTCCCAGACCATGCATTTTTGAAAAGTGAATCTGCATCGGCACCACAGCTTTGTCCAATTGCCTTATATTACGGAAGTTTATACTCGCCTTTGTAGAGGTCTGCGAGCTTTTCTCGCTCTCGGATCAGGTGCATCTTGTCACCATCCACCAAAACCTCTGCCGGGCGACAGCGACTGTTGTAATTAGACGCCATGGCAAACCCGTAAGCGCCGGCACTGCGCACAGCGATTAAATCGCCTTCGGCCAGACCTAATTCCCGATCTTTACCGAGAAAGTCACCGGTTTCACATACCGGGCCAACCACATCATACAGGGCCTTTTCACGATCTTGTGATCTGTCCACCTCAACAATATCCATCCAGGCTGAATACAAGGCTGGTCTGAGCAGGTCATTCATGGCCGCATCTACCAGTGCAAAATTTTTCTGCGCGCCTCTTTTCAGAAACTCCACCTTACTGACCAGAATACCGGCATTGGCCATAATGGCGCGTCCCGGCTCGAAAATCAGCGGCAGATTAGGGCGGTCTTGCATACGACTGACAACGGCTTGCACATAAGTGTGTGGATCGGGTGGTGTCTCATCTTTATAGGTTACGCCCAGCCCTCCACCTACATCCAGGTGCTCAATTTCAATGCCGATAGCAGACAGTTCGTCCACCAACTCCAACAACCTGTCCAAGGCATCAACAAAAGGCGCTGTTTCGGTAAGCTGGGAACCGATGTGGCAGTCCATGCCGACAATCTTAATGTTTGCCATGGCGGCCGCCTCGCGGTACACAGCAACCGCCTGCTCACGCTCAATGCCAAATTTGTTGGCTTTTAGGCCGGTAGAAATATAGGGGTGGGTTTTGGCATCCACATCCGGGTTCACCCGCAATGAAACTGGCGCTATTTTGCCCAGCTCACCGGCCACCTTGTTGATCCTCACCAGCTCGGACGGAGACTCTACGTTGAAGCACTTAATGCCCTGATTGAGGGCATAAGCAATTTCTTGCTCGGTTTTACCCACACCGGAAAACACCACTTTGCCGGGGTCGCCGCCCGCTTCCAGCACACGGGTTAATTCGCCACCAGAGACAATGTCAAATCCCGACCCCAAACGTGCCAGCAGATTAAGAATACCGATATTAGAATTGGCTTTTACCGCATAACAAATCAGATGCGGATGGTCACCCACCGCGGTATCAAAGGCATGCCAATGTCTTTCGATAGTGGCGCGAGAGTAGATATAACAAGGGGTACCGTACTGTTCGACGATATCGGCAACAGCGACATTCTCAGCGTGCAGCCGCTGATTCTGGTAGGAAAAGAAATCCATCTAATTCTGCTCTTGTGGTTTGCTGCTTGATTGGGAGCTGCTTTGGGCCTCTGGATCTTTGTTATCCGGCGCCTGGTCGGGCAGATACAATGCGCCGTTCTTCCCGCACGCGGTCAGCAACAGTACCATAAATCCCACCACGAATTTCAGCTTCTTCACACACAGTCTCATTACTATACATAGGGCCTGCTATGATGGCATTGCCGGTAAAAAAAGCAAAGACCACCGTTGCAGATTCACGATAAGCCACCGCAATCTGCATTCAGGCAGTAAATTTATGTTTCTGTGTATAAAAATCCTGGGGTTCTGCATAAAAGCCCATTTATACTATGCGACGTTAGACAACAGAGATTTTCTTCCGCTGCTGAGATTACAAAAAGTGGTATGGAATCAGTTCAGCATCTGACACTTTGCGCCATAAATTTTCAGGCGCACTCGCATGGAACCCACAGCGGTTTCAACCCTGTTTTTCTTATCGACCAAAGGGAGACTATACCTTGGCAGATTGGACTATTGACGATGCAGAGCGTCTCTATCGCGTAAAGCGTTGGGGCGGCGGGTATTTTGAAATTGGTGATAACGGTAACCTGCACATTACGCCGGTACCGGGCAATCCCCAAGTTCGAATAGATTTCAAAAGCGTCATTGAAGAAATGAAGCAAGAGGGAATCCAATTCCCCGTTGTGGTGCGATTCCACGACATTCTTCGTTCTCAAGTTGCGGAGTTAAATCAAACCTTCCGCAATCAGATAGAAGAAGCCGAGTATCAAGGCAAATACATGGGCGTGTATCCGGTTAAAGTTAACCAGATGCGCGAAGTGGTTGAAGAGATCGTCGATGCCGGCGCTCCCTTTGACTACGGACTGGAAGCTGGCTCCAAGGCCGAATTACTGACGGTACTGGCCTTCAACACCAATGAATCCGCCCTGACAATTCTGAACGGCTACAAAGACGAAGAGTTTATGCGCCTGGCGTTGCTTGGCCGTAAACTGGGTCGCAAGATCATAGTAGTGGTTGAGAAATACTCCGAGCTGCTGTCTTTGGTGCGCATTTCCAAAGAGTTGGAGATTGATCCCATTATCGGCCTACGCTCCAAAATGACGGTAAAAGGTCGCGGTAAGTGGGAAAGCTCAGGGGGCGACCGAGCCAAGTTCGGCCTGACCATTGCCGAAATCATCAATGCTGCCCGCTATCTTGAGCAGCAAGGTCTGGCGCATACCCTGAAGCTGCTGCATTTCCATATCGGTTCTCAGTTAGTGGATATTCGCTCGGTGAAGGATGCCGTGGCCGAAGGTGGCCGTATTTATGCTGAGCTGCGCAAAATGGGCGTGGACCTGGAATTTGTTGATGTGGGCGGCGGCCTGGGGATTGATTACGATGGTACCCAATCCACCAGCGACTCCTCGCGTAACTACAGCATGCAGGAATACGTTGCCGATGTAGTGTACGGCATGAAAGAAGTGTGCGATCTGGAAGGTGTGCCACACCCTAACCTGGTCAGCGAAAGTGGCCGTGCCATTACTGCACACCACAGCTGTGTGGTGGCGCAAATCGTCGGCGAAATCAAAAACAGTACAGTGCAGTTTGATACCTCAGAGGAAGAAGACGAGCATGTGTTTGTGCGCAACATGCGCGGCCTGGTGAGCTCACTGGAAGAGGATGGCGACAATCTGCAGGAGATCTTCAATGATGCCTCGCAGTGGAAGGAACAAGCCATTGATGCCTTCAAACTGCGGGTGATTTCGCTGTCTGAGCTGGCCAAAATAGAAACTTTCTATTGGCAGTTGATGACCTATCTGCACAGAAAGATCAAAGAAGTGGAGTTTGTGCCGGAAGAGCTGCAAGAGTTACAGTACGACTTGTCGTCCCAGTATCTGTGTAACTTCTCGGTATTTCAGTCGGCTGCGGATACCTGGGCCATTGATCAGGTACTGCCGGTTGTGCCGCTGATCCGCATGAATGAGAAGCCAACGGTAAACTGTTCATTGGTGGATATTACTTGTGACAGCGACGGCAAGATTGACCAGTTCGTGGGTGAAAACGGTGTCGCCGATGTACTACCCATCCATCCGCTTAAGCCGGGTGAAGATTACTTTATTGGTTTGTTCCTGACCGGTGCTTACCAGGACGTAATGGGGGATATGCACAACCTGTTCGGTCGCTTAAACGAAGTTCATATCTTCAGTGATGATGACGATCCGGAAGACTTCTATATTGAAGAAGTGGTCACGGGTTCATCGGTCAGCAATGTGTTGTCTATTATGCAATACAATCCTTCGGCCATGGCCCAGGACGTGAAACGCATCATCGACAAGCATGTGGCAGCCGGCAGCATTAAGCCCCGCGAAGGGGTGAAATGGACAGACTTCTATGAAGACTGTCTGCATGGCTACACTTACCTAAAGACCAGCAAGTAATACTCTCTCAGGGCGCGGCCTGCGCCCTGATTTTCATCTGCTCGAAGAAATCTGCCCAGAAGTTCACGGTGATCTCATTCATCAGATTGGACTCGGCATTCATTAAAAACACCATGGCTGTGTTGTACTTGGGCGCAAAGCCAATATCTGCCCGATAGCCTTTTACCCAACCGCTATGATGAACTAACAATTCGCCGTCAAATTCATAGACTCGCCATCCCAGACCATAATGGGCCTCTTTAAGATGCTCGCGCCAGTGGCGCCGACGTAACTCTTTACGGGTGCGTACTTTTGGGGTGACCAGTTGATCAATGGCATGACTGGATAATAAGTGCGGGTACTGCCCCAACATCAGCTTTGCCCATTGACCCATATCGCGAATACTGGCATTCACCCCAGCGGCTGGCGCAAACCGATAGTAATCTTCACTAACACTCACTGTATGCCAGCGATTTTTTGCCAGCAGCACATGGGGTTTGGCCCAGTTTTCATCGCGCATCAGCGCCTGCCGGCCAACGCCGGAGCGCGACATACCAAGGGGCATCAAAAGATTTTCTTGTAATAGCTGAGCATAATTTTGCTGCAGACTGTTGTTTAGACCTTCCTCAACCACGGCGAACAAGGCATTTTGGTAGGTGTAGCAATTACCTGGCGCACAAATTGGCTTTAGCCCCGCCAATTCGTTGAGTACACGCTTAACCGGATAATCGGCCTCGATGAGATTGTCATAAGCATTAGGCATATAACCGCTGGACTGGCTGAGAATGTGACCCAGGGTCATTTTATTAGCCAGCTCGGGTTTAAATGGGACATCCGGGGCCAGCTTGGATACCGGTTGATCCCAGCTCAGCTTGCCTTGCTCCACTAACTTAGCGGCCAATACCGAGGTAAAGGTTTTGGATACCGAGGCCAACCTGAAAATGGTGTCCTGATCAACGCTCTGCTTACCTTTTCTCTCGGTTTTGCCTTGCACAAAAACCTGATCAGGCTGTCCCGTCGATACCACCACAAAGGCATAGCCGGGAACGGCTTTCTGCCGCGCCGCCTTTTTTACTTCATCGGCAAACGCACCTAGCCAGTTATCCTGAGCGTTGCTGGTCGGGCTGACAGTGCAAAAAAACAGCAGCCAAAAAAGATACTTCATTCTGTTTATTCTATCTCAATCGCAAACCAGGCAGTCCCGGTTGTTACAACTATCGGGTGATTCTATCATCTGAATAACAAATTTGGATTGAGTTCCGTTTTCATCGCATCTTTTCACCCAGACTCGTTACAATTGTTGCCAGTGTATTGATGATGCCAGTGTATGAATCAGCAACAATATCAGCAAGCCAGACTATCCCGTGACAGGCGCTTTGACGGCCGTTTTTTTGTGGCGGTAAAGACTACGGGTATCTTCTGCCGGCCTATCTGCCCGGCCGTTGCTCCCAAAGAACAAAATGTTGAATATTATCTCCTCGCCGAGCAAGCCATGCAGGCAGGCTTCCGTCCCTGCCTGCGTTGCAGGCCGGACAGCTCTCCGCAATCCTGGGCCTGGAAAGGCGTAGATACCAGCGTTGAAAGGGCGCTAAGGTTATTGGCTGACCATCCTGAATTAAGCCTAAGCCAGATAGCCGACAAGCTAGGTATGACAGATCGTTATCTGCGTAAATTATTTCAGCAGCGCATAGGTATGGCCCCCAAACGCTACCAATTATTCAAACAATTATTACAAGCCAAACAGCTGTTACATCAAACTCATCTGAGCGTAGAGCAAGTGGCACTGGCCTGCGGTTTTCAGTCTGCCCGGCGCTTGCAAGAGAATTTTCGCCAGCACCTGCACTTAAGCCCGGGACAAATCCGTCACCACGCCAATGCAGGACAACCTATGCAAATACAACTGAGTTTTCGGCCACCTTATCACTGGCCCATGTTACGCGACTTTCTCGCTCAGCGGGCTATAGCTGATATGGAGTGGGTTACCCAGAACAGCTACGCCAGAGTCTTCAGCTACGGGGGGGGCCAGGGATATTTTTGTGCCGAATACCAAGCCGATAAACACTGCTTTAATGTCGGTTTGGAGCTGGATGATCTCAGCCTGCTTACTGGGGTACTGACCCATATTCGCCGGGTACTGGACCTAGACGCAGACACCGGGTTGATTGGCGAACGATTGCGTCAGGCCGGTGTATGCCCCGAGCAGCAAGTTGAAGGTCTACGTCTGCCCGGAGTTTGGTCTCCGTTCGAGGCCGGTTGCCGGGCCATATTAGGTCAGCAGGTCTCGGTTAAGGCGGCTATCGGCCAGGTTAGCCTGCTGGTCAATCAGCTCGGCGGGCAAGGCGAGAAGGGCAGGTATTTTCCCACTCCCGAGGCGATTGCCCATGCCGACTTATCCTTTTTGAAGATGCCGGCGAGCAGACGCGATACCTTGCGTCGCTTTGCCGAATACTGGGCCACTTTTGGTGAACCACAAGAGCCAGATGATTTGCTGACACTCAAAGGAATCGGCCCCTGGACGGTTAACTATATGAAACTCAGAGGCTATTCCAACCCGGATATCTGGCTGGATACCGATCTGGTGATAAAAAAACAGCTGCAACAGCAGCAGGTTGACGCCGAGCGTGTGTCTCCCTGGCGCAGCTACCTAACCTTTCAACTATGGAGCCAGGCATGAATGTTCAATATTGCTACCTGCAAAGCCCGATAGGCCTGGTAGAAATCAGTGCGGTTACTCAAGGCATCAGAGCGATTAAATTTGTTGAGAAGCGCGGCTTTGAGGCGCAGCAAACTCCGCTGTTAAACCTGGCCACCGAACAACTCGCGGGGTATTTTGACGGCCAAAGGCAAGTTTTCGACCTGCCTTTGGCAGCGCAGGGTACGTCCTTCCAACAGCAGGTGTGGAACGCTTTGCTCAGCATCCCCTTTGGTCAGACCGCCAGCTACCTGGATATTGCCAGAAAGATTGGAAACCCAGCAGCAGTCAGAGCGGTGGGCGCAGCTAACGGTAAAAATCCCCTGTCGGTCGTGGTGCCCTGTCACAGAATTATCGGCAGCAACGGTACGCTGACAGGTTATGCCGGAGGATTGGAGCGCAAAGCCTGGCTGCTGCAACACGAGCAACTTCAACCAAGCTTAGGTGACTGGTGAGTTCTTGTTATCGCCGTGCATCCTGAGCGGATATTGTTAACCATCAGGCCCAAGGTTATAAAACAGCCCACTGGCACAAATCTCATCCTTAGTTAGAATAGCAGCCAAACAGGATCTAAAAGGAAACAACATGGCATTTTCTGTGGTTATTCTCGCAGCGGGCAAGGGAACCCGTATGAAATCCTCGTTACCTAAGGTATTGCACCCTATCGCAGGCAAGCCCATGGTTCAGCATATTATTGATACCGTGAACGGCCTGGGCGCCCAGAATATTCATCTGGTGTATGGCCATGGCGGTGAACAACTGCAGCAAGCGCTGGCCCACAATGAGCTCAACTGGTGTCTGCAAGCAGAACAATTAGGCACTGGGCACGCGGTTCAGCAAGCCGTTCCCGCTCTTCAAGACGATGAGAACGTATTGATTCTGGTCGGTGATGCCCCCTTGATCAAAACGCAGACCCTGCGCCAACTCTTAGATGTAAAACAGCACTGCGATCTGGCACTGCTGACCGTGGAATTGGACGATCCAACTGGGATGGGCCGGATTATCCGCAACGGTGATCAAGTGGTTGCCATTGTTGAGCACAAAGATGCCAGCGAACAGCAGCGCCAAATCCGCGAAATTAATACCGGCATGATGATCATGAAAGGTACCGACCTGAAACGCTGGTTGGCCAACCTGAATAACGATAATGCCCAGGGCGAATTTTATCTGACCGATGTGATCGCCATGGCGGCCGCAGAAGGTAAACAAATCCGCGCCGCGCATCCGCAAACCGCCACCGAAGTCGAAGGCATCAACAATCGCAAGCAACTGGCAGCCATAGAACGGGCTTATCAGGCTGAACAGGCCGAACGTCTGATGATGGACGGGGTGAGCCTGCTGGATCCTGCGCGTTTTGACCTGCGTGGTGAGCTGAGTTGTGGGCAGGATGTTAGCATTGACGTAAATGTTATCGTGCAGGGCAAGGTGCAGATTGGCAATAATGTCCAGATTGGCGCGAACTGCATACTGATCGACTGTGAAATAGGTGACAACTCGGTTATCGAAGCCAACAGTATCGTGGAACAGGCAAAGGTTGGGGTTAATTGTCAGGTGGGTCCCTATGCCAGATTGCGCCCTGGTGCGGTACTGCATGAAAAAGCCAAAGTCGGCAATTTTGTTGAAATGAAAAAATCCACCCTGGGTAAAGGTTCGAAAGCCAACCATCTTACCTATTTGGGTGACAGCGATGTGGGCGAGGGCGTGAACATTGGCGCTGGTACTATTACCTGTAACTATGACGGCGTGAACAAGTTCAAGACCATCATTAAAGACGGTGCCTTTATCGGCTCCAACAGTGCACTTGTAGCCCCTGCGGTCATTGGCACGAATGCCACGGTAGGAGCGGGCTCCATCATCACGCAAGAAGTTCCGGATGAGCAACTGGCCGTTGCCCGAGCCAAACAACGTAACATCAGCGGCTGGAAACGCCCGGTTAAAAACTGAATCTTCCAACCACTGACGACAGCTAAGGGCCCGGCTTAATGCCGGGCTTTTTATTGCCTGTCGTTATTCAAGCTATGTTAGCCAAGCTTTACACAGCAACAGACATAATAACCCTTAGCCATCACATTTTTTGCTTGCATCGAACAAATAATCAACTACCATAAGTTTCGTTGTGAAACTTTTAATTTCGATTTGATGTATAAACGAAACACTCAGCTACGTCGCCGCGCCATTGTTGACCGCCTGATGTCACAGGGGGAAGTAACAGTTGAAGCCCTGACTAAAGCATTCAGCACCTCTGAAGTGACTATCCGTAAAGATCTTACCGAGCTTGAGCGCAATGGTCTGCTGGTACGTAAATATGGCGGTGCCATGTTGTTACCCCAGGATACCCACGAATTGGAAGAGGAGCTTTCGGTTCGAAAGGTATCTATTGCCAAAGCCGCCAGTCAGCTTATTCGTGATCATAATCGCATTATTATCGACAGTGGCAGCACCACCTCGGCATTACTGCCCGAGCTAAACCATAAGCGGGGCTTGGTGGTAATGACCAATGCCTTGCATGTGGCCAGCAGTCTGCTGGAGCTGGAAAACGAGCCCACGGTTTTAATGACAGGCGGTACCTGGGATACCCAGTCCCATTCATTTCAGGGTCAAATGGCCGAACAGATGCTCAGAGCCTATAACTTTGATCAGGCTTTTTTAGGGGCAGCGGGGCTGGACCTGGAAAAAGGCAGTACAACGTTTAATGAATTAACCCAGCTATCCAAAGTGATGGCGGAAGTGGCTCAGCAGGTCATCGTACTGGCAGAGTCAGAAAAATTACAACGCAAAATCCCTAACCTGGAGCTGCCCTGGTCCATGATTTCGGTGTTAGTGACCGACGATCAGATGCCAGCAGAGGCCAAACGACAGATAGAACAAAAAGGCGTGACAGTGATCTGCGCCGCAAGCGAATAACGGAGAAAGACCATGTGTGGAATAGTAGGTGCCATTGCGGAGCGCAACGTTGTCAGCATCTTGCTGGAAGGCTTAAAGCGACTGGAATACCGCGGCTATGACTCGGCAGGCGTTGCCGTATTAGACGCCCAGGGCCAATTACAGCGCGTACGCCGTACCGGTAAGGTGCAGGAATTGGCTGATGCACTGGCAGATAACCCAATCAAAGGCAGTACCGGCATTGCCCATACCCGTTGGGCCACCCACGGTGGTGTTACCGAAGCCAATGCGCACCCGCACTTTTCCACCGCTCGCGTTGCCGTTGTACACAACGGTATTATCGAGAATTATCAAAGCTTACGTGAACAATTACGTGCCGAAGGTTTCCACTTTAGCTCGGATACCGACACCGAAACCATTGCACATCAAGTCGAACTGGAACTAAAAAGCACCGATAGCCTGCTCACAGCCGTGCAGCGCGCGGTGAAGAAATTTCACGGCGCTTACGGTACTGTCGTCATAGATCAGCAAAATCCCGACAGCATGGTGGTGGCCCGTTCAGGCAGCCCCTTGGTCATAGGTCTGGGCATTGATGAAAACTTTATTGCCTCTGATCAGCTCGCACTACTGCCGGTTACCCGCCGTTTTATCTTCCTCGAAGAAGGAGATGTGGCGCGCATTAGCCGTACCGAAGTGCATATCTTTGATCAAGACGGTAATGAAGTGCTGCGCCCCGTGCATGATTCAGAAATTGAGCATGATGCCGGAGACAAAGGTGGCTACCGTCACTATATGCTTAAGGAAATCCACGAGCAGCCCACGGTTGTGCGTAACACCCTGCAGGACCGCCTGACACAAAGCGGTGTTGATCCGCGTATCTTTGGTGCTCTGGCGCCAGACCTGTTGGCAAAAGTTAAACACGTGCAGATTATCGCCTGCGGCACCAGCTACCACTCGGGTATGACAGCCCGTTATTGGCTGGAACAATACGCCAACGTATCCTGTAATGTCGAGATTGCCTCTGAGTTCCGCTATCGCAAATCCTTTGTACATCCCAACAGCCTGCTGGTAACCATTTCCCAGTCTGGGGAAACTGCGGATACCCTAGCTGCACTGCGTTTGGGTAAAGAACTGGGTTATATGGCCAGCCTGACCATCTGTAACGTGCCGGGCTCCTCACTGGTACGCGAGTCCGATCTGGCCTTTATGACACTGGCCGGTGCAGAAATTGGTGTGGCCTCCACCAAGGCCTTTACTACCCAGCTAACTGGTCTGCTGATGCTGACCCTGGCCCTGGGCCAATTTAATGGTATGGCAGACAACGACCAGCAAAAAATAGTCGGCGCCTTGCACAGCCTCCCCGCTAAGTTGGAAGAAACTCTGGCACTGACCGGCAATATCGAAAAGCTGGCCGAAGAGTTTGCCGACAAGCATCACAGCCTATTCCTAGGTCGTGGCGATCAATATCCCATTGCGATGGAAGGGGCCCTTAAGCTTAAAGAGATTTCTTACATCCATGCCGAGGCTTATGCCTCTGGTGAGTTAAAGCACGGCCCGCTGGCACTAATCGATGACGAAATGCCGGTCATAGTCGTGGCACCCAATAACGAGCTGCTGGAAAAGCTTAAATCCAATGTGGAAGAAGTACGCGCCCGCGGCGGCATTATGTACGTGTTTGCCGACAAAGATGCGCGCTTTGAAAGCGACGCCACCATGCGGGTAATCAACCTGCCCCATGTGGACAGCGTAATCGCCCCCATAGTTTATACCCTGCCGCTACAGCTACTGAGCTACTATGTGGCTATTATCAAGGGCACCGACGTGGATCAGCCGCGCAACCTGGCTAAGTCGGTTACAGTGGAATAAGTTTCCAACCAAGAGTATTGGGGCCTTCGGGCCCCTTTTTTTATTGTGTGTAATCCCAGCAATATTTTAGTCGCAGTGCAGAATCGCAGAGATACAGGCGCTTACTGTAAACTACTGACAATCAGTGCCGCATTCACTCCACCGAAGCCGAAGCCATTGCAAAGAGCATGTCGAATATCAACCTGACGAGCCATTAAGGGAACAAAATCCAAACTCTCCATTCCCTCGTCAACCTCATGCAGGTTAAGTGTAGGCGGCAACTCACCATGCATCACGGCGAGAGCAGAGAATATGCTTTCCACTCCCCCCGCCGCGCCCAGTAAATGCCCGGTAGCAGATTTAGTAGAAGATATTGGTACCTGGGCCAGAGAAGCACCAAAAACATTGCGTAATGCCGCTACTTCCGCCCGGTCACCAACCGGGGTAGAGGTGGCATGGGCATTGATATAGCCAATATCAGCGCTACTGAGGTTAGCCATATTTAATGCCGTCTCCATCGCCATTGCAGCACCTGAGCCATCATCCGGTCCGGCGGTAATATGATGGGCATCAGCACTAGTACCATAACCACTGACTACAGCTAATGGTGTTGCACCGCGCTGCAGAGCATGCTCCAGGGTTTCGATAACCAACAAGCCGGCACCTTCACCCATGACAAAACCGTTGCGCTCCTTATCAAAAGGTCTGGATGCCTGAGTCGGCTGGTCGGTTTGCAAAGACAACGCCTTGAGGGCGTTAAAGCTAGCCAGTGACAAAGGGTCAATACAAGCTTCTGCGCCCCCAACAATCGCCACCTTCGCTTCACCACTGCGAATCAGTCGCATACCATCACCAATAGCCTGAACTCCCGCAGCACATGCCGTAACAGGGCAACCCAATGGCCCTTTAAAGCCATAACGAATGGATATATTGCCAGCGGCCAGGTTTGCCAGAAAAGCTGGCACGGTAAAGGGGGAAAGCCTTTTATATCCGCGCTGCTCCAAGGTATTCTGCGCCTCAGTTATGGTGGTAAAGCCACCTATGCCCGAGGCGACTATGGTCGCGGTGGCTCGTTTATCCTGCTCTGTTTCAGGAAACCAACCAGCCTGCAACAAAGCTTCTTGTGCGGCTGCCATGGCGTAAAGGGTAAAGCGATCGAGTTTTTTCAGATCCTTTTTATCCACCACCCTAAGAGGGTCAAAGCCTGCCTCACTGTCTTCCTCTATCCTAGGGACCACACCGCCTATCCGCACGGGGACATCGCCCAGTTCAATATGTGATAAGGTCCTGATTCCGGATTGCCCGGCAATCAGTCTTTGCCAGTTAGCCTTGACCCCGTTAGCCAACGGACTGATCATGCCCATGCCAGTGATCACAATAGGTGAATGCATAAAAACTCCTGATATATTGCCAATGCAAGCACCCTAAACACTGGCAATATATGATCAAGATAATAATCTGCCACCGGCAGAGGAGATATCATGCCCTACAGCAAAGACCATAAGCATCAGTCACGTCGCAGTATTTTGCAGGCGGCTCGTGATTTGTTTTGCCTGCATGGGTTTAATCGGGTTTCCATTAATCAAATTATGCGTCGGGCAAAGATGACTCATGGCGCCTTTTATAATCACTTTAAATCCAAGGAAGAACTGTATAGCGCTGCGTTTGTAGATAGCCTGAAGGCCAGTCGCACGGCAAGATTGGTGAAAGGCCCACTGTCTATTCAAAATCTGGTGGTACTGGCAACCAGTTATTGGAACCTACAAGAAACTCCGTCCCAAGAACTGCCAGGACCAGAGACTATTCTATTTAACGAAATCAGCAGTGATAACAACCAGATACAGGTTCTGTTTAGTCAGGCTTACAGCAGCCTGATAAGAATGCTGGAAATCCGAATCAAAGCGTTGAATAAGTTACAAAAACAAAATTACCAGATCGAGCCACAACAAGTCGCAAACAGAGCCAGAGCTGTTGCGGTATCCCTGGTTGGCGCAGTTACCATTTCAAGAGCCATTTCAGATTCTGATGAGCGTTGCAATTTACTCCAGGCAGCGCAGGAACAAATTCTGTTTTTATTGGGAGTAAACCGTAATGTACTTAGAAACGAGGACTTGTAGAAAGTACAGGCAGTCGTCCAAACGCACTCATCCCATATTTGCCATAGAAAGCTGATAAGCGCAGATCCCCACCGAACTGGCTAAATTCAGTGAATCAATGCTGCCGCTGCCGGCAATAGTAAAGGCTTCGGCGTGAAAGGCCTTCAGCGCTTCTGAAGGTACACCGCGGGCTTCGTTACCAAACAAGTAGCAATGGTAGTCGGCAAAGGCTGGGCTATTCACCTTGTCGCCATCTAAATCCAGATAAGCAAAGCGGCTGAAACGTTGCGACAGGTCTGTAAGCTCCACATCCAATTCAATGGGCAGGTGGAAAATTGCCCCCATACTGGCGCGCACCACTTTGGAGTTAAAAGGGTCGACGCTATTTGGACTAAGCAATAAACGAAACTGCCCGAACCAGGCCAGAGTGCGGATAATAGTGCCCAGATTGCCCGGGTCCTGCACTTCATGCAGATAGATACAACGTTCGCCTTGTTGCAACGGGGTTGCTTGGGTGCTTAAGTCGGGCAAAGGTACACAGGCAATCATGCCTTGCGGCGTTTTAGTATCGCTAAGCTGGGCCATTTGTTTGTCATTCAGCACTACAGGCTGAAAATTCGCCCCCAACTGGCTGGCCCAATCCTGATGGGCTGCCGTGATATAGAGCGTGACCTGGCTCTGTTCTGACCTGGCTTTAAGGGCCTTTTGCAGCTCCAAAATCAAATGCTCACCTTCTACCAGATAATGGCCGAACTGGGTGCGGTACTTTTTCTGATGCAGCTTTTTAACGTCGTCTAGTTTCATATTTATCTGCCTGTCAGGCCTTATACTCGGTATGTCACAGAATTCCAGGAGGAAACCTACGCCCTTCAAGTTTACTCCTCACCCAGCTCAAGGTTGTAAGCGCTCCGATGAACATGGAGGCTATCACCCCTTCGTGCTTTTCGTGGTCAGCAGACTCTGATACTCCCACTATCACCACCAAGCCTTCAGTTCGAGAAGCCGAACTGCATAGCCTTTTTGCTTAGTGCTGGTTGTGGTGGGCCGTATTTCAGCTTCATCACCGCCGGATTTTGCAATTCAGGGGCGCAAGCTTACAATATGCGCCGTTTTAGCGACAGCAGCAGACTTATCTTATGGCCAAATCAAAAACCAGCAAAAAGTGGATGGACGAACACGTCAACGATCCCTATGTGAAAAAAGCCCAGATCGACGGCTATCGTTCACGTGCCAGCTATAAGCTGTTGGAGATAAACGAAAAAGACAAGCTGTTCCGCCCTGGCAGTGTGGTGATGGACTTAGGTTCTGCGCCTGGCGGCTGGTCACAGATAGTCGCCCCTATCGTAGGCGACAGCGGGCGGGTTATCGCCTCGGATATTTTGCCCATGGACGGTATTGTCGGCGTCACTTTTATTCAGGGCGACTTTACCGACGAAGCCGTTTACGAGGAAATCCTCAATTCCCTTAACGGCGCCCAGGTGGATACCGTGGTTTCTGATATGGCCCCCAATATGAGCGGGGTGAATACCACCGACCAGTATGCATCCATGTATTTGGTGGAGCTGGCGCTGGATATGGCCCGCAATGTGTTAAAGCCCGGTGGCAGCTTCTGTGCCAAGGTATTCCAGGGCGTGGGGTACGAAGAGTACGTGAAAGATGTACGCAGCTCTTTCGACAAGGTGATTGTGCGTAAACCGGCCGCATCCCGGCCACGCTCCCGCGAAGTTTATCTGGTAGGTAAAGGTTTTAAGGGCTAACCCCAGACTAAACACGAAGGGTGTTTGATCTAACAAGCAACCCTTCGTAGCCCAGGCTTTTAGCGCTTTCTCATCCGCTTGCTTTGTTCTTCGCGCTTCTCGGTGCGCTTTTCCTTACGGTCATGCTTGTCCGGCGTTAGCGAACCTTCCTTGAAGCGCTGTTTTCGCTTAGCCTTATCAGCGGCTTTTTTGGCGGCCGCCTGCTCCATTTCTACCTTCTCCTGCACCAGCATGTCTGGGGTTTCCAGGCTGATACGGCCCAACTTGCCGGATTGCAGTTCATTAAGCAGTACTTCACAGATCTTATGCAGGTTAACCCGGCCACCGGCCATTATGGCGCCACGTTTTTTGGCCGCCGCTTCCAGAAACGCCAGTTCGGTATCCGGTAACTCTTCAAGCTTAAAGCGCTCTTTCATCAGCTGTGGATAAGCTTTAATCAGATAGTCAGCAGCATAAAAGCCCACATCGTCATATTCCATTGCGGTATTTTTTACCGCGCCGGAGGCGGCCAAGCGGTAAATAGAGTTGGGGTTTTCAGGTTTTGGCCACAGCACGCCCGGAGTGTCAAACAGCACTATGCCACTGCCCAGATTAATCCGCTGCTGCGCCTTAGTAACCGCCGGTTCGTTGCCGGTTTTGGCAATAGTACGTTCGGCCAGAATATTGATCAGGGTGGATTTTCCCACGTTGGGAATACCGGTAATCATGGCATTAATGGCTTTTACCGACGCATCCTTTTGCGCGCAGATAGTGCGGATCAACTGTATGATCTGCTTAGTCTCGCCGGGCTTGTCACTGGAAGTGGTGATGGTGGTAACACCACGCTCACTCTCTAAATGTGCCTGCCACTGTGCGGTAATCTCAGGATCAGCCAGGTCATACTTATTGAGAATTTTAAGGCAGGGTTTGTCACCCCGGATCCTGGCTATTTCAGGATTTTCACTGGAGTAGGGAATACGGGCATCCAGGACCTCAATCAGGATATCAACCTGACGCAAAGACTCCTTTATCTCTTTCAGGGCCTTATGCATATGCCCGGGAAACCAATGTAAAGCCACTTAAGCCGTCCTCAAAATATCAATTACCGGCATTCTACTTTATCTGAGCTATTTGTTTAGGTTTCTCTTCATAGCCAGGCTAACGCACAGCTTGTCCGTTTTGCGACGATAGGTGTCCGTTACCCGTGCGAAGTTGAGTCTCAGGCTTGTCAGAATGGCAACATTATTCACCAACGCAGACCCAAAATGCTTAGCAACCCTTCTGACAAATACCGCCCTTATCCACCAGTTGCTCTGGAGCATCGCCAGTGGCCTTCCCGGCAATTCACCCAGGCACCACGCTGGTGCTCCACCGACCTGCGCGACGGTAACCAGGCACTGGTCAACCCAATGGACACCGACACCAAACGCAACATGTTTAAAAAGCTGGTGGCCATGGGCTTTAAAGAGATCGAGGTGGCTTTCCCTTCCGCCTCGCAAACCGACTTTGACTTTGTCAGAAGCTTGATTGAGCAGCAGTTGATTCCCGATCATGTGTGGATCCAGGTGATTACCCAGTCCAGGCCAGATCTGATTGAACGCACCCTGGCCTCGCTACAAGGAGCCAAGCAAGCCATAGTGCATCTTTACAATGCCACCGCCCCGCTGTTTCGCGACTGGGTCTTTGGCCAAGACAAAGACGCCACCATAGAATTGGCTGTACGCGGCGTAAAACAAATCAAGTCTTTGTGTCAGGCCAACCCAGGCACCGACTGGGTACTGGAATATTCGCCGGAAACCTTCTGCTTTACCGAGATGGAATTTGCTCTGCAGATTTGTCAGGCGGTATATGAAGCTTGGCAACCCTGCGCCAAACGCCCGCTCATCCTTAATTTGCCGGCCACCGTTGAGGTAAATAGCCCCAATGTTTATGCCGACCAAATTGAATGGTTTATCCGTCATTTTCCTGCCTGCCCGCATACCACCATCAGCGTACACCCTCATAATGATCGTGGCACCGGCGTCGCCGCCGCCGAGCTAGCCTTACTGGCCGGAGCGCAGCGCGTTGAAGGCTGCTTATTTGGCAATGGAGAGCGAACCGGCAATGTTGATTTGGTTACCCTGGCCATGAACTTCTACACCCAGGGCATTCATCCGGGCCTGGACTTTTCCAATATGCAGGAAGTCGTGGAATGGGTAGAAGACTGTATAAAGTTACCAGTGCATCCGCGTCATCCTTACGCTGGTGAATTGGTATTTACCGCCTTCTCCGGCTCGCATCAGGATGCCATTAAAAAGGGCTTTGCCAAAAACGCCGGGCAATCCCACTGGCAGATTCCCTATCTGCCCTTAGACCCGGCCGATGTAGGCGCCAGTTATGAAGCAGTGATAAGAGTGAACAGCCAATCGGGCAAAAGCGGCGCTGCCTGGTTGTTGCAACAAAACCATGGCTTGCAGTTGCCCCGAAATTTACAAATCCACTTTAGTCAGCAAGTGCAGCATCATACCGAGCAAAGCGGAGCAGAGATGCCGCAATCCGCCCTGTGGAGCTTATTCAGACACTGCTATGGGCTGACCTCACCACAGAAACTCGCCTTGCTGCACTACCAGAGTTTTTCCATTCCCACAGGCCAAGGGGTCAAAGCCAGTGTTGGTTTGAACAATCAAACTCTGGAGTTGGAGGGACGCGGCAATGGCTTGCTCAGCGCCATGGCCCAGGCGATAAACAAGGCTTTCAAACTGCAAATAGACATTTGTGATTATCACGAACACACCCTCGGCCATCAGAGCAACAGCCGGGCTGTCGCCTATTTGGAATGTCTGACTGCCAAGGGTAAAACCTTTGGTGTTGGTATTGATACCGACACCAGCCGAGCGGCACTACAAGCCTTGTTAAATGTTGTCGCGACTTGCCTCGCCCCGGAATAATACCTTTATAAACCAAGGTACTCGCTAGGTGACACTCCCAGATGGCGGCGGAACATACTGCTGTAGGCACTGGGGCTGTCATAACCTACCAACAGGGCCACATCTACTATGTTGTGGCCCATCGCCAGGGCTTCTAGGCTTTCCAGTAGTCGCTTACGTCTTAGCCATTCGATAAAACTCAACCCCGTTTCACGCTGGAACTGACGGGACAGGGTACGGGTACTGACCCCTAAGCGGCTCGCCGCAAGGGCTAAGTCCCAAGGTGCAGCCAGGCTTCTATGCACCTCACCACAAAGCGTAAGCAAACACTCACTTTCTGGCATGGGCAAATTAAGAGGGATGATAGGTAGCTCCCTGAGTTCATCCAGGATCAGCTCCATTAACCGTTCTTCACGGCCTCCAGGCAAGTAGTCCGGCGCAACTTCAAGCCCACTCAGGATCAGTTCGCGCAATAGAGGGCTAATAGAAATGACCCGGCAATCTGCTGCCAGATCGGCACGGGCTAAGGGATCAACAAATAAAGTACGCAGTTTGACGGCCCCGCGCATTTTCAAACTATGCTCGGTAAAAGCCGGCACCCAGACACCACGGCCAGGGGGAATAACCCATAGGCCCTGAGCGGTGGATACCCTTATAACACCTTGTACTGCCTGGATTAGTTGCGCACAGGCATGCTGATGCCTGGGCTCAGCATGGCCGTGTTGGTAGTCTTTGGCATAGATCCGTAACGCGCGCTCCGGTACATTCTGGGCGTATAGCAATGTCGATCCTTACTCTTTTGTGCTTTACCGCAAACAAACCGACTGCTAACGCCCACCGAGCGTCAGGGCAAGGTCTTCAGCACATCCATCAGTTGCTGAGCAGCCGCGCGGGCCACATTCGCAATATCCTGCCGATCGGTATTGTCACCCACTTCATAGGTCACGGCATGTACCCCATAGGTATCAGCAATATACTGCTTAAACACCCCTCTGTCTTTGTTATGACCAGGCTTAATGTTGACCGGATAAGGTTTGATGGCTTCTGCCAATTGGGCCAGCCAATTATCCACCAATTCAGGTGGAGTCAGGCCATAATCTGTCGGCATGGTATAGAACACATCACGATGGGTGGAATGAAAATCCAGCGCAAAGCGAATCTTGCCGCCATCGGCCAGGATTTTTTGCAGATAACTGTGAACCGCCTGGGTTTCAGGTTGCGCGCGGCTGAACCAATCGCGGTTTAGATCCACCCCACCCACATTATGTCGCCAGTTCCCGGCGTGCACGCCGTCTGGATTCATATTCGGTACCAGCAGTACATTAAAACGCTTACGCAGTGCCATCGCCTGCGCAGATTCCTCCATGACTTCATCAACAAAGTGCGTCATGGCCATAGCGCCGGTAATCTCTGGTGGATGCTGACGGCCTATCATAATCAGCCAATCCTGGCTGTCGGCGCGAGAAATCAGCCCTTCGATGGGTTTGCCTTGCACAGATTGCCCCAACACTATCGACTCCAATCCTTTCGCCTCTAGCTGCTGTTGCCATTGCTGGTAGTCCTCATCATCCATAATTTCCTGCCCCGCCAGCCACAGTGTGCCCTTTGGTAACGCCAATTGGATATGCATACTGCTACCATCAATTTGATAGTCCACCGGTTGCCAGTGCTGCTTGTCCACACTGACCTTAGGCAGATAGCGGGGTTTGCCGTGTTCAACCAGCAGTTCCAATTCAATCTGCTGTGCCTGGCTGCTTTCCAGCCTTAAGGCATACCAAGGGCTGGGGTTAATCGGCAGATTTTCAGGTTTGAGGGTCAAGCGATAGTGGCCTGCGGCTGAAACCTCGCAGGTATTAAATCGTCCCATGGCAAAGTTCTTATGGATACTCAGCTTGTCAGACTGGCATTGGTCAGCAATAGCCAGATTGCTGACCAATGCCAGCAGTAGTAGCGCATACTTCATGGGCACTCTCTCACTAAAAAGGTTCCTGCCACCTTAGCCAAGAACGATCCCTTGCGCTTATTCAATAAAATCGGCTACTCATGCCCTAAAGCCATCCTCTGAGCCAGCCTTTATCCCGTCTTGCAATTAATGTCGTCAAAAATTGCCATCAGCGCGCTATGCAAGGCCACTGGAGCCTTGATGTTAAAGTGCGTACGCAAACAAGTGATCACTTGTTCTGGGTCGGTCAGGGCTATCACATCCAGCAACTCACCGCCAAGATACCGCTTAAACTCGTGGTTACGCAGAGTATAACGATATTGGCCTACGATTCGGGCCGCCACCAAATTGCGTACAAACACTGAGTCGGGATGAGTGGACACATACCAGTTAAATACTTTGTAATCCGCATCCTGCTTGGGCTCCAGGTTGAACTGATACAAGGTCTGCCAGCCACGGCTTTGCTCAAAGGCCAACTCGTAGTAACCCTGCTCTTCGGTGATTTTGTAATTACCATGAGGGGTGACTTGCACGTCGCGACTATCCAAACGCAAAGGCGCGGAAGGTGTAGTTACGCCAAAGCCCACATCCACTAGATACTTCACTTCAGACAACGTCACAACTAGCAACATATGCGAGGCCGGGGTCTGCACTTTTGGTGGCACTCCCCACCTGACCCTAGCGGCCAGCCCCATAACCTCGAAGCCCAGAGACACTAATACATCGCGAAACAGAGTATTCTACTCATAACAATAACCACCACGGCCTTCGACGACCAGCTTGTCCAGCACGCTGTCCGCAGATAGATCGACTGACAGTGACAAGTAGGCATTGAGATTCTCAAATGGAATACTTTGCGTGTGCCCGGCGACCAGGCCAGACAAGGTTGGCAAGTTCGCTGTCAAGGCGTCCCGATAGCCGATACGTTGTAAATAGCGCGAAAGTTCAAGTTCAGTCATTGGGATCCTCTCTTAGTTGATTCCCCAACAGGCTAAAACCTCAATCTAAGCTGAGGTCAAACGAAAAACCCCTTTATCAGTCACATATTCATCTTTGCTTACATTTTCTGCTAATCATGATGGGGCATTCTTCCATCGCCCGAATGATAAAAAAATAATCTTATTTATCAGCAAATTAATTCTCATTACAGGTGAAAGACTGTCAACAAAATCAAACAAAAAACCGATGACTTGTCTAAGTTAGAAGCTTATCTTCATTGCTTACATACATCCCTGTATGTATATTCGCGCCCCTATGCTGCCAAAAGTGTCAGTAAACTAACTTTGAGGTATCGAATATGCAGAGCAAACTAAGGTGGGTGCTGACTGGCATTGCGGCGGTCGCGATGGTGGGTTGCGAAAAGCCCCAGGCCCCAGGAATGGCACCAGGCGTGCCGGAAGTAGAAGTGGTAACCCTGAAGCCTCAGGCGATAGACCTTGCTACAGAATTACCAGGGCGTACCGTAGACTTCCGCCAGGCTGAAATCCGCCCCCAGGTCAGTGGTATTTTGCAAAAACGTCTGTTTGAAGAAGGACAGATGGTTGAAGCTGGTCAAGTACTGTATCAAATCGACCCCGCACCTTATCAAGCCACGCTTAGCAGCGCAGAAGCCTCACTGGCTAAAGCCAAAGCGGTATTACGCAATGCGCAGTTAAAGGCCAAGCGGATTAAAGAACTGCTTGCCACTAAGGCCGTCAGTACTCAGGACTATGATGACGCCCTGGCTGCTGAATTACAGGCAAAGGCGGAACTTGCCAGCGCCGAAGCGAGTTTGCTAAGCGCGCAAATTAATCTCGATTACACCCAGATTAAGGCTCCTATCAGTGGCCAGATTGGTCGCTCTTCTGTGACCGAAGGCGCGCTGCTAACTGCGAACCAGGCCCAAGGGCTGGCCACGATTCGTCAACTGGATCCAATCTATGTGGATTTAACCCAGTCCAGCACAGAGATGCTTAAACTCAAGCGCCAGTTGCAACAAGGTGCGCTAACCGCGGTGCAGGAAACCGCAGTGACGCTCAAGCTCGATGATGGCAGCATGTACCAGCATCAGGGCAAATTGCAGTTTTCTGAAGTCAATGTTGACCCCAGTACCGGCATGGTCACTATCCGTGCGGTATTCCCTAATGAGCATGGCGAATTGCTGCCAGGTATGTTTGTACGCGCCAAGGTTCAGTTGGGCGTAGAGCCACAGGGCCTGTTAATCCCACAAAAAGCGCTGATTCGCACCCCCAAAGCCCAAGCGTCAGTCATGCTGGTCAATGCGCAAAATCAGGTTGAAGCTCGCATCATCGAGGTGAGCCGGGCCATCGGCCAATATTGGTTAGCCGAATCCGGTATCCAGGCTGGCGACAAAATTATTGTTTCGGGCTTGCAGAAAGTTCGCCCCGGCGCCCCTGTAAAAGTGCTTGAGCATGCAGCAACTCAGGGCGAAACGGCTACCGCAGGAGAGTAATTAATGGCAAATTTCTTTATCAACAGGCCGATCTTTGCCTGGGTAATTGCCATCGTCATTATGCTGATGGGGTTACTCTCCATTAAGCAGTTGCCGGTTGAGCAATACCCTAAGATCGCACCGCCCGCGGTAACCATCAACGCCAGTTATCCTGGTGCATCGGCTAAAACCGCCGAAGACGCAGTGACGCAGGTTATTGAGCAGTCAATGAATGGCCTGGACAACCTGATGTATATGTCCGCGCAAAGCGATTCTGTGGGCAACGTGACCGTTACCCTGACCTTCGAGACAGGTACCGACCCGGATATTGCGCAGGTTCAGGTACAGAACAAACTGCAACGTGCTATTCCATTGCTTCCTCAGGAAGTGCAGCAACAGGGGGTTTCTGTTGCTAAGTCAAACGGCAGCTTCCTGATGGTCATCGGCTTTATCTCCGAAGACGGCAGCATGAAGCGTGATGATATAGCCGATTTCGTGGTGTCCAACGTAAAAGACCCGGTCAGCCGTACCCCTGGAGTAGGTAACGTCACTGTCTTCGGCAGCCAATACGCCATGCGCGTCTGGCTGGATGCCAACAAACTCAACCAGTACAAGCTCACGCCCACCGATGTAACAGCGGCTATCCGCGTGCAGAACAACCAGGTGACGGCCGGTCAGCTAGGTGGCGCCCCCGCGTTACCCGGTCAGCAATTTAATGCTGCGATTCTGGCCCAAAGCCGCCTGAGCAGCCCCGAAGAATTCGGCGACATTCTGCTGCGTGTTAATGCCGACGGTTCTCAGGTAAAACTGCGGGATGTAGCTAAAGTCGAGCTGGGTGGTGAGAACTACTCGGTCATTGGTCGTTACAATGGCATGGAAGCCACGGGTATTGCGATTGAGATGGCTACCGGTGCCAACGCGCTGGATACCGCCGAAGCAGTCAGGGCCACCCTGGATCAGCTTAAGCCCTATTTCCCCAATGGGCTGAAAATAGAAATACCCTATGACACGACCCCCTTCGTAGAGATCTCTATCAGCTCTGTGGTACAGACGCTATTCGAAGCCATTATTCTGGTGTTCGTTGTGATGTATCTGTTCCTGCAAAACCTACGGGCCACGCTTATCCCGACTCTGGCGGTACCTGTGGTATTGCTGGGCACCTTTGCCATTATGACGGCACTGGGTTTCTCCATTAACACCCTCACCATGTTTGGTATGGTACTGGCCATAGGTCTGCTGGTAGATGACGCCATAGTCGTAGTGGAAAACGTTGAACGGGTCATGAGCGAAGAAGGCTTATCCCCGGTAGAAGCCACCCGTAAGTCTATGGGCCAGATCACTGGCGCCCTGATAGGTATCGGCCTGGTGTTGTCAGCCGTGTTTGTGCCAATGGCCTTTATGGGCGGCGCAACCGGGGTAATCTATCAGCAGTTCTCCATAACCATAGTGTCAGCCATGGTCTTGTCGGTGCTGGTCGCATTGATCTTCACCCCGGCATTGTGTGCCACCATGTTAAAGCCAATTACGGGTGACCATCACGCTAAAGGCGGCTTCTTCGGAGCCTTTAACCGTGGCTTTGATCGCTCCAACCAAAGTTACCAACGTATGGTGGGGGGGATGCTAAACCGTCCTACACGCTCTATGTTGGTATATGCGGCCATCGTGGTGATTATGGGTGTGATGTTTATGCGCCTGCCGTCTTCTTTCCTACCGGAAGAAGACCAGGGTATCTTCCTGACCATGGTGCAACTGCCCACCGGAGCAAGCCAGGAGCGTACCGAAGAAGTGCTGAAAAAGGTCTCTGAATATTATCATCAGGAAGACTCGGTACGTTCGGTCTTTACCGTGTCAGGCTTCAGCTTTGCCGGTCGAGGTCAGAACGTTGGTTTAGCCTTTGTGCGCTTGAACGATTGGGATGAGCGTGACAGTAGCCAAAGCGTGCAAGCCACCATAGGTCGGGCAATGGGGTACTTCTCCACCATCAAAGAGGCCCAGATTTTTGCCTTTAACCTGCCGCCTATTGTTGAACTAGGCAGTGCCAGCGGCTTTAACTTATTCCTGCAGGATCGCGGCGCACTTGGCCACGAAGCCTTGTTGCAAGCCAGAAACCAACTGCTGGGCATGGCCGCTCAACAGCCTGATTTGGTTGCCGTGCGTCCTAACGGTATGGAAGATGCGCCGCAGCTGCAAATCGATGTGGACCAGTTAAAAGCGCAGGCGCTGGGTATTTCCTTGTCTGAAGTCAACCAGACTCTGTCCATAGGTTGGGGTTCCACTTATGTAAACGACTTTGTGGATCGTGGCCGGGTGAAAAAAGTCTATGTGCAGGCAGATGCTCAATTCAGGATGACACCAGAAGACCTTCAGCACTGGTATGTACGTAACAATGAAGGAGAAATGGTGTCCTTCTCCTCCTTTGCCACCAGCCGCTGGGTTTACGGACCACAACGTCTAGAGCGTTACAACGGTGTATCTGCCATGGAAATTCAGGGCGAAGCCGCCCCCGGCTTCAGCTCAGGTGACGCCATGGCCAAGATGGAACATCTGATCGGTGAGCTACCCAAAGGCATCGACTTTGAGTGGACCGCCACCTCGTATCAGGAAAAACTGTCCGGGTCGCAAGCACCTGCACTGTATGCACTTTCGGTGTTGGTGGTGTTCCTGTGTCTGGCCGCGCTGTATGAGAGCTGGGCCATTCCCTTCTCGGTAATTATGGTGGTTCCCCTGGGTATTATCGGTGCCTTGAGTGCGGCATTCCTGATGGGTCTGCAAAATGACGTGTACTTCCAGGTAGGTCTGTTGACCACCATGGGGCTGGCGTCGAAAAACGCCATCTTGATTGTAGAGTTTGCCCGGGAACTGCAAGGTCAGGGTATGGCATTGATGAAAGCCATACTGGAGGCGGTACGCCTGCGTTTGCGTCCGATCATTATGACGTCACTGGCCTTCTCTTTGGGCGTATTGCCACTGGCAATCAGTAGCGGAGCAGGCTCAGCTAGCCGTAATGCCATAGGTATGGGGGTATTAGGCGGTATGATGTCGGCCACCTTCCTGGCCATCTTCCTGGTACCGGTTTTCTATCTGGTTGTGCAGAAGCTGTTCGTTAAAAAGAAGGCATAAAAGCCACAAACTAAAAAGCCGGACTCAGTCCGGCTTTTTTAATCCTAGCAATAATCCATCAATCAGTTCCGCAGCATGGTTTGCCAAATCACATTGCTCAGGATGCAGCAAATATTTGGCAATCAGCCCCCCCAGATAAGCATTTAAGGCACTGGCTGCCAATGCAGGCGTAATAGCAGGATTCAACAGGCCGACCTTAGCGGCACGGGTGAAGGCACGCTGCATAGTGTCATGTACTTCGTTATTCAGATGCTCTTGCTGACGTACTGCCGGGTTAAGCTCGTCGATATATTCACAGCGATGAAACACTATCGTCAGTACGCGCCGATGCTGCTCACTCTGTCCGACAATTTCCAGGGAGCGGATCATCACATCGCGAATACGCAGAAAGGGATCTGTTTCAGTGGAATGGTCGAGTTCAGAAAGCATCTGCCGAAAAGGCAGCCGGATGCGCTCCAACATGGCATTGAACAAATCCGCCTTGTCGGTAAAGTGCCAATAAATCGCCCCTCGGGTCACGCCAGCGGCGCGAGCGATTTTCTCCAGCGTGGTGCGTGACACACCCTGTTCATAGAATAGCTGCTCCGCCGCATCCAGGATTGTGCAGCGGGTCGCTTCGGCATCGGCCTTGGTACGCCTTACCATGGTACTGGTCTCTGTATTATTCTTGTTTTGTAAGGTGAATAATACCATATCTGCTCCCTGAAAAGGCAAATGACAGACCAATCCTTGACCTGAATCAGTCCTCTGCTTGCTGGCGCTTCCAGTCGTCGGTGAGCAGGCCAGCATAACCCCAGTCCTGCTCTTCAACTTCCTGAATCACTATATGAGTATGTTCGGGTTTCTTACCCAGTACTCTGGCTAAAGACGCAGTAAAGTCTTTAACCAGTTCGGCTTTCTGCTCGCGGGTTGCCCCTTTAGTGATCTGCACATTGATATAGGGCATTGGGCATCCTTTTGGGGTTGGCTTAAGCCAACCCTTCATCTGTGTCCACGTGTTCGGCTTTATGGCGTTCGGCAATCTCATCTGACAAAGCCTGACGACTGCGCTTCTCGGTTAACTTCCGTTCGGTTAACCAGAAGAAGAACAGCGGCAGGAAGAACACCGCCAGGAAAGTGGCCGCCAGCATGCCGCCCATGACCCCAGTACCCACACTGTGTCTGGCGCCAGCACCGGCGCCTGAGCTGAACGCTAACGGTACTACGCCGAGAATAAAGGCCAATGAGGTCATAATGATAGGTCTGAACCTCAAACGAGCCGCCTCAAGTGCAGCAGTCGCCGCACTCCAGCCCTGCTGATGTTTCATCAGCGCATACTCGACAATCAGAATGGCGTTTTTCCCGGCCAAGCCCAACAAGGTAACCAAACCAATCTGGAAATACACATCATTGGTCAAACCGGCTACCCACACCGCTACCAGCGCGCCAAAGGTGCCAAAGGGCAGGGCCAACATTACCGACAAAGGCAATGACCAGCGCTCATAAAGCGCAGCCAAAATCAGGAACACCATAATAGCGGCCATTCCCAACGCCAATCCTGTGGTACCCGAGCTACGCTTTTCCTGGAAGGCGGAACCCGTCCAGTCATAGCTGATATCCGGCGGCAACACCTGCGCCGCGATACGCTCGATCTCTGCAATGGCCTGACCGGAACTGTAGCCAGGGGCAGGATTCCCCATCAGCTTCACAGCTGGCAAGTTGTTGTAGCGATCTAAGCTGTCAGGACCGGTACTGTACTCAATATTGGCAAAGGCGGAGATAGGCACCATCTCGCCTTGGCTACTACGCACATAAATGCGACCAATATCTTCTGGTGACATACGAAAATCTGCATCGGCTGACATCAGTACCTGCCAGGCCCGGCCAAACTTGTTGAAATCATTGACGTAATACGTACCCAGAGTTCCCGCCAGCGCATTAAAGGCCCCATCAATGGGCACGCCCATGGCATGGGCCTGCTCACGATCCACATCAATCTTTAGCTGTGGCGTGTTAGGTCGCCACAGGGTTTGTACCCCGGCCAGTATCGGACTTTGCTGGGCAGCCCCCTGCATGGCTTGCATGGCTTGCACCAGTTTTTCTGTACCACCGTCGCCGCGATTTTGCAGATAGAACTCAAAACCGCCGGTATTGCTTAGGCCAAAGATGGGAGGCGGGTTAAAGGCCAACACCAAAGCTTCCTTGATATGGACGGTTTTCATAAACAGCTCACCCACCAGCTCTGGCGTGGTGATATCCCGTTCATCCCAATGCTTCTGGGTAACAAAGAGCGTAGCCGCACTGTTTTTATAGCCACCGCCAATAAAATCGAAGCCGGTAAAAGCCACCACATTCGCATTGGCTGAATTTGACTGCACCGCTGCTACAACTTCGGCCACCACTTCTTCAGTACGCTGCAAAGAGGCACCGTCTGGCAGGTAAATAGCGGAAATATAGAAACCCTGATCTTCATCTGGAATCAGCGAGCCCGGAGTGGTTTTCCACATACCGCCGGTAATGGCGATCATACCCACCACCAACGTTAATCCCAGCAAGCCTCGACGCAGAAAAAAGCTCACCGCGCCAACATATCGGTTGGTCACGCGATGAAACCAGTCATTAAACCACTGGAAGAAACCGGCGGTTTTCTTGTGTTCGGCACGCAAAATTAACACACACAGAGCGGGGGTCATGGTCAGTGCTACAACACCGGATAAGGACACCGAGATAGAAATAGTGATGGCAAACTGACGGAACAGCTCACCGGTTAAGCCGCCGAGGAAGGCGATAGGCACGAACACACTGCAAAGTACCAATACGATGGCGACCACCGGCCCACTTACCTCATGCATGGCTTTAATTGCCGCATCCCTGGCATTGAGATGCTCTTCATGCATGATACGTTCGACGTTTTCCAGTACCACGATAGCGTCGTCCACCACTATCCCTATGGACAGCACCATACCAAATAAGGTCAGGGTATTGATGGAGTAACCCAGCAGATACAAACCGGCAAAGGTACCCAACAACGACACTGGCACCGCCAGGGTTGGGATCAAGGTGGCCCGCCAGTTTTGCAGGAACAGGAACACCACCAGGAACACCAGGATCATGGCTTCTACCAGGGTCTTAAGCACCTCACGGATGGACACTTCCACAAAGCGGGTCGTATCGTAAGGCACAGCATGCTCTAAGCCAGCGGGAAAGCGACTTTTAAGCGCCGCCACGGTTTCATTAACTTCCTTGGCCACATCCAGCGCATTGGCCCCTGGCTGCAAAAAGATCCCCACCAGTACGGCATCTTTGCCATTAATACGACCGGCGAAATCATAGTCTTTCGAGCCCAGTTCAACCCGCGCCACATCTTTAAGGCGCAGCGCACTACCGTCAGGGTTAGAACGAATAAGGATTTGCTCAAACTCTTCCGCTGAACTCAAACGGCCCTGGGCAGTCACACTATAAACCAGCTCTTGCGGGGAACTGGAGGTTGGGGTTGAGCCAATTCGACCCGCGGCATATTGCGAGTTCTGCTCGCGAATAGCCCCGGCAATTTCCTCAACCGTAACCCCCAACTGGCTCATCACATCGGGCCGCAACCAAATGCGCATGGCGTAATCTTTGGCGCCAAATATCTGCACATTGGTGGTACCCGGTATACGTTTGATCTGATCAAGAATGTTCAAGGTCACATAGTTGGATGTCCACAACGAATCACGGCTGCTATCGGGCGAGTAAAACGCATGTACCTGCAGGAAACTGGAGGAGCCTTTTTCTACCACCACACCCTGGCGACGTGTTTCTTCCGGCAATCTGGCTTCCACCTGCTTGATACGGTTGTTTACGTTAACCGCCGCCTGATCCGGATCTGTGCCTATCTCAAAGGTCACCATAATAGTAGTCACGCCTGAGCTGGTAGAGGTGGAAGACATATACATCATGCCTTCTACGCCGGTAATGGCATTCTCAATCGGCGTCGCCACTGTCTGCTCAAGCACTTCGGCCGACGCACCGGGATAAACCGCCATGACCTGTACAACAGGGGGCGAAATTTCGGGATACTGGGCAATAGGTAAGCTGCGCATGGCCGCGAGTCCGGCCAAGACCACAAAAATAGAGATGACGAAGGCAAAAATTGGCCTATCGATAAAGTAACGAGAAAACATGCTAACTCCCTGTTACTGAGCAGAAGATGAAGGCTGTCCGGCCAACACCACCGGCATACCAGGGAAGAAAATATGCGCCATACCCTCCACAATCACCTGGTCGCCACCCTTCAAACCCTTATGTACCACCCAGCCATTTTCGATACCCTGTGGCGTCTGAAGGCGTACCCATTCCCCCACTTCAACTGGCGCAGGCTGCGCAATATTGCCTTGTTCACCCTTGGCAAACAGGTAGACATATTTACCAGTACCGCTATCTAATACGGCACGCTGAGGCACCACAAAGGCGTTGTCGCGACTGGCGCCTTCCAGTACTACACGCACAAACTGCCCTGGGCGAAGCTTAAAATCAGGGTTGGGCACAATGGCCTGCAGTTCGGACGTACCTGTCATGGTATTAATCCGTACATCGCGGAAATTAACCTCACCTATATGCTCATAGAAAGAACCATCCTGCAGCTTGATTCTCGTCTGCCAATGGCCATCCTGAGGCAAGGTTAACTTGCCACTCTCCACATCCTTGCGCATGGCTAATTGTTCTCTTTCTGATAAACCAAACCGAATGCGGATAGGATCTAACTGGGTAACTTGTGTTAGCAGTACATCCGGGCCTGGCACATAAGTCCCTTCGGATACCTGCTCACGGCCAGCGATACCGTTCACCGGCGATTCCACTTTGGCATATTCCAGACTGAGCTTGGCATCCTGCAACCGGGCTTCTGCGGCTTTCACATCCGCCAGGGCAACTTCTTCAGCCGAGATAGCATTGTCCAGGTCCTGCTGAGAAACACTGTTTTGCTTGCGCAGCGGCGTCAGGCGCTTCACGTCACGACGAGCACTTTCCAAACGTGCTTTGGTGGCCAACAGGTCGGCTTGGGTGCGCGCCACCTCGACATCAAAAGGCTTCAGATCCAAGGTAAACAAAGACTGGCCTTGCTCTACTTTGTCACCCTCTTCAAAATTCCGTGACTCGATGATGCCAGCTACCCGGGCTCGAATTTCCACCTCTTTAGAACCGGATAAGGTCGCGGGCAACTCAATAGCAAAAGGTACCGTTTGCGCTTGCATAGTACGTACCTCTACCGCTGCGGGCTGCATTGCCCCCATACCTTCGGCGGCAGGAGGTTGCTGCCCACAAGCAAAAAGCAAGGTGGTCAGAGATACCGCACCCAGTTTGGCGTGCAGAGAAAAATTCCTTTTGTATTTACCCATTGGAGCACCGATAGTAGAGAGTCTGAAGCGAATAACCTTAAATTGCTTAAGGCCATGTGATAATAACAACTGAGATAATAACTTGGATAAAGTACACGATCTCGTATACTTTAGCTACGGCTTTATTCGTTTCAAAATGTATCGGCAATTGCTGACCGAGGAGTTAAGTTTGGGTCGAAGTGATGAGAAGCACAATGATATTTTATGTGCTGCCATTCGGGAGTTTTGTGAAAAGGGCATGATGGCAACCACCATGGAAGCCATTGCCAGTCGTGCTTGTGTATCCAAACGTACACTGTACAAACATTATCCATGTAAAGAGGATCTGCTAGACGCGGTAGTCAGTCTGTTACTGGAACGTGTTGAACCCTTACAAAAGATGACATTTGATCCACAGCGTCCTATTGCTGAGCAACTTAAAGAACTCAGTCATAAAGTCTTGTCTCTGGTATGCGATGAGCACTATCTGCGTTTAAGTAAGATAGTGATTATTGAGTCGATGCGCTCAGAGAAAGAAGCCATTCGCCTGAATCAGAAGTTCAGCGATTGTGAGAAAGACATGCATAACTGGTTTATCCAGGCAGGCAAAGCCGGGGCACTTGGCAACTTGGAGCCAGGACTCGCCGCGGCGATGTTTTACGGCGCCATCAAAGAAATGGCCTTTTGGGATCAGGCCATTTGCTGGAAGCCGTTGCTAAATGAGCAGGAAGCAGGGCGTCTTATCAAGCAAACCTGCGACTTTTTCCTTACCGCAATTCAATCAAAGGGCTAGTCGAAGCTAGTCCTCCCTATCTCAGAACATAAGTAAAGCAGGGTAGCCCCATACACAAAGGGGTTCTTGTCTTTATTAATACAATAATAAAGTTGGAAATGCTCCATCTTGGTACGACTGGAGAGCATGTCCATAACGTAGTCTTTTTGATAATCGTTCATCGCCGCGATATTCGGACGCACCCTGTCACGTAGCGCGGCTAACTCCTGACGCTCTGCCGTTTGTGCAATTTCAGTCATCCAGTTTGACAGGCTTTCTTGAATATCTCCCAACCAATACTGCACAAAAGACGAGCGCAATACGACCACCAGTAAAGCAATTTCCAAAATAATGATAAAGGTGCGTTTCATTGTGCTACATCAATAGTCAAGTACGTTGAAAATCATACCTTATAGACAGGCAAAGTCCCATATGACTTGCTTATCCGCCGGAATAACTAGCAATAAGTATTCATTACTATTCTTAAGATCAACTTAACGGCCAGAGCAAACCAATGGATAGGAAAAGGCGATAGGTAATCTGTACTACTTTCCAACCCATTGAGGCTTAACGTTATTTTAACAAAAGCAGGGGAGAATCTGGTTTATTCTGAGGTAGATAACCTTGCGCCATGATAAATAAAATTTATAATTTTCAGAAATTTTTGAAACTTCAAAAATAAACAAAGAGTGGCTTAGTAACGCTTAACTTATATGCTTAACAAACAATAAGGTGGCGCTACCCTATACAAAATAAGGGAACAGTTAGATTCCTCAATGTGCATTACCAGAGACCAGGACCCATGAGTGAACGAATCCCCGTAAAAGATGTAACTCCCGTAAAAATTCATCAGCCAGCAGAGCAGGAAAGCGCAGATGCGTCGCGCAAGCGAATTTACGTGCGAGCCGTACAAGGCCCTCTGGAAACCTTTAGACGCTATTTTGGTTTCTTCTTTCTAGCCTTATTTGTGGCATTGCCCTGGATTCGATATGACGGCCACCAAGCCATCCTGCTGGATATCGGCGAGCAACGTTTCACCATTTTCGCCCTGACACTCTGGCCGCAAGATCTGACGATACTTGCCTGGATTTTTATTATCGGCGCCTTTGCGCTGTTTTTTGTCACCACCTTTGCCGGACGGGTCTGGTGCGGCTTCCTCTGCCCACAAACAACCTGGACTTATATGTATGTTTGGTTTGAGGAAAAAATCGAAGGTAGCCGACACCAGCGTATGAAGCTGGATGCGCGTCCCCTGGACTTTGACAAATTCTGGCGAAAAAGCCTAAAGCACTTATGCTGGCTTATTATCGCTCTGCTTACCGCCCTTACCTTTGTGGGCTATTTCACCCCAATTGACAGCTTATTCATTGACTTCTTCACCCTGCAAAACAGTTTCTGGGTTGGTCTGTGGGTATGGTTCTTCGCCTTCTGTACATACGGCAACGCAGGTTGGATGCGGGAAATTATGTGTACCCATATCTGCCCCTACGCCCGTTTCCAGTCGGTGATGTTCGACAAAGACACCTTCACCGTTACCTATGATGAAGGTCGTGGTGAAAAGCGCGGCCCGCGTGGTCGCAAAGTCAGCCGCGAAGCCCTGGCAGCCGAGGGGGTGGGTGACTGTATTGACTGCAACCTCTGTGTCCAGGTTTGTCCCACTGGCATAGACATTCGTAACGGCCTGCAATACGAGTGTATTAACTGTGGCGCCTGCGTGGACGCTTGTAACGGCGTAATGGACAAAATGGGTTACCCCAAAGGGCTGATCAGCTACACCACTGAACACAAGATGAAAGGCGGACATACCCATATTGTGCGTCCCAAACTGGTGGGATATGCCGTGGTGCTGATGGTCATGATCGCCTTCCTGGCCCTGGATTTGTTCACCCGGGTGCCATTGGACGTAGATATTATCCGCGACCGCAACCAGCTTTATCGTGAAACCAACGACGGTCTGGTGGAAAACGTTTATACACTGAAAATTCTCAACAAATCACAACAGGATGCCCGCTACATTCTGTCAGTAGAAGGTCTGGAAGGGCATCGACTGACCGGCAATCGCGAGTTCCTGGTGCACGGCGGTGAGGTATATGTAGAACCCATCAGCGTGGCCATTGACCCTTATAAATTGGAAAGTAGCATTGTTGAAATTCACATTAAGGTACAATCACTGGATGATGAAGAAGTGAGTGTGGTCGCACCGACCAAATTCCTGTACCGATAGGAACCTAATGTCCGATTTCAGCTTCCATAGTCTAACCCCGGATCTGATCCTGGATGCCATTGAAAGCACTGGCATCCGGGTGGATTCAGGCCTGCTGGCCCTGAACAGCTACGAGAACCGGGTTTACCAGTTCATGGATGAACAACGCACACGCTACGTTGCCAAGTTCTACCGCCCCAATCGCTGGACCAGTGAGCAAATTCAGGAAGAGCATGACTTTGCTGAAGAATTGCTGGAGCAGGAAATTCCCATTGCTGCACCACTGAAGTTAAATGGCCAAACCTTGCACCATGATCAAGGCTACAGTTTTGCCTTGTTTCCTTCAGTAGGTGGGCGCCAGTTTGAGGTAGACAACCTGGATCAACTGGAATGGATGGGACGTTTTATCGGCCGCTTACATGGTGTCGCGCAATCTCGTCCCTTTGCATCGCGCCCCGGCATCGACACCCAAAGCTTCCTGTTCGAACCCCGCAAAGAACTGCAACATAGCAAGCTGGTGCCTGAGTCACTGAAAACGCCCTTATTCACTATTATGGATATGGTAATAGACAAAGCTGCCGGTCTTTATCGCCCAGCTAGCCAGATTCGTCTGCACGGTGATTGCCACCCCGGCAACATCCTATGGCGAGATGGTCCCACCTTTGTGGATCTGGACGATTGCCGCATGGGCCCGGCAATTCAGGATCTGTGGATGATGCTGTCAGGAGATCGTCCCCAGCAACTATTACAATTAGATACCCTAGTAGGCGCTTATGAAGAATTCAGCGACTTTGACCATAAGCAACTGGCGTTAATAGAACCTCTGCGTGCCATGCGTATGGTGCACTATATGGCCTGGCTAAGTCGTCGTTGGGAAGATCCGGCCTTTCCGCAGGCTTTCCCTTGGTTTGCCACCGACAAATACTGGGAACAGCAGGTATTAGCGCTAAAAGAGCAATATTCGGCGCTGCAGGAACCACCACTATCCTTGCTTCCCTAGACAAATCACATTGCTGTGGGCCCACGAAACCAGTTGATTCCAACTGGTTTTTTTATAGCTTTACTTTATAATCTCGCTCGATTGGGGTGCCTTCTGTAATAACAAAAGGTGAAACGGGAAGTCATCTGACGCTGCCCCCGCAACGGTACGCAAGTCTCAGAATCATCATGCCACTGTAGAGTTTTACTATGGGAAGGCGATTCTGCTGCCACTTTGGCACTTGCCAGCCCGGAGACCGGCCTCAATACAAACACGACCTTTTGGTCACCAGGATTCACGCGCTCGGGTGGAGCGCCAACCTAGGCACATACCTATGCAATTCAAACACACAACACTAGGGTTGGCGGTGTTCGCCAGCCTGTTCGGCACTTCTGCGGCCTTCGCGCAGGATGATATTGAAACCATCAGCGTTATTGGCGCACGCCAGCCGATAGAACTGTCACGTTTAAGCGCGTCGGTTTCCGTTATTGACCGTGCAGAAATTGAAAACTCCGGCGCTATCAGCTTGTCCGATCTACTACGCGGTCTGCCCGGTGTCAGCATCAGCCAGGATGGCGTTAAAGGGTCACAAACCCAGGTTCGTTTGCGTGGCAGTGAAGCCAACCATGTATTGGTATTGGTAGATGGTGTTGAGATTAACAATCTCAACGACGGCGCAGTTAACTTTGCCCATGTTAATCTGGACAATGTTGAGCAAATCGAGCTATTGCGCGGCCCTCAAAGCGCCTTGTGGGGCAGTGGTGCGGTAGGCGGGGTATTAGCTATCACTACTCGTCAAGGCACCCAACAAACTAAAGGTGGCGCTCGTGTTGAAGTGGGCGAAGACAGTAGCGCCAAGGTAGCCGCCAACGTCAGCGGCGCCGCCAATGCTTTTACCTATGCCTTATCTGCCAGCCACTTTTCTACCGCTGGTCAGAATATCTCTGCCCAAGGCAACGAGCGCGATGGCTACAGAAACAACGAGCTTTCAGCAAAACTGACATGGAATATTTCCGAGTATTCGAAATTACTCACGCAGATTAGACATCAGGATACCTACAATGAATTCGATGGCAGCGACCAAAACACCGGCCTGCCTGCGGACGCCGACTATTATAGTGACAGTCTGGCCTCAAGCGGAATGATTGAGTGGCATTACCAGCCTGTAGACAGCATCTGGCAACAACGTATTGGCTTTCACTTTAACAAAAATGAAATTGTTACAGTGGATAGCTTTGGCGGAGAGAATAACAGCAACAGGCAAAAATGGTTTTGGCAGAACGATTTCAACTATGCCAACGATAGCAGAGCTTCATTAGCTGTAGAGCACGTGGAAGAAGAGTTTAACCAAAAAGGAACTGCCTTCTCTGCCGCATACGACCCCAATCAACATCAGGAAAATGACATTACCTCACTGGTGGCCGACATTGCGCATAAGGCCTCAGACAGCCTTAGCCTTAATGCCAGTGTAAGGCACGACAACAGTGACAATTTTGACAATGCCCTTAGCTATCGCGCGGGAGCCAGTTTTCTTTTCTGGCAAAGCGCAAAACTTTACGCCAGTCTGGGTAAAGCAGTAAAAAATCCAACCTTTATTGAAAGGTTTGGATTTTATCCTGGCAGCTTTGTCGGCAACCCCAGCTTGATTCCAGAAGAATCCAAAAGCTTAGAGCTTGGCATAGAATTGCCCATATTCAGTGACTGGCATACCGGTGTTAATCTATTCCATTCCAAGCTAAAGAATGAGATAGATGGTAATGCTGAGTTGCCAAACTATGTCTATACCGCCGTCAACAAAGATACAAAGAGCAACCAAGATGGCATTGAATGGAGTCTGTCCGGCAGCCTTGCAGACCTGTCCATCGACCTAAGCTACAGCTATCTGGATGCCAGCGAAGAGGTTAACCAGACAGCTAATCAGCCTCCCAAAGAGCAGATTGAAGTGCGCCGCGCTCGCCATCAGGCCAACCTGACCCTGAATTATGGCTTTTGGGAAAACAAAGCCAACATCTATGTCCAGGCCAATTATCAGGGCACCAGAGTTGACAACTTCTTCTCACCCATTGATTACAAGTCTGTGCCGGTTAGCCTGAGTGCAGCCACCATAGTCAATGCATCACTGACCTTCAGACCAGACCAACACTGGACTTTTGCACTGCGTGCCGAGAACCTCTTCGATCATGACTATGAAGAAGTGGTCGGCTACCAGCGCCAAGGCCGCACGGCTTATCTTAGTGCCGGCTATCAGTTCTAAGTCACAGGGGCGGTAACGCCCCTTTTTTATACGCAGTGAAAATGAACCATACCTGACTGGTCAGTATGCACGACAAGGAGGCGGTCGGCATTTGCATAAAGCTGTGGTAACCTTTTTGCCGTTTCCTAATTCCAACAAGAGATTGTGCCAATGAAAAAGCTTTTCAGCCTGCTGATGCTAGCCTTTTTGCTCCCTCTGCAAGCCTGTGCTCAGGAAGTGTATAAAGAAGGTGAGCACTATGAAGTGATTAACGACAAAGCCACCGAAAAAGCCGAGATCCTGGAGTTCTTCTCCTTCTGGTGTCCTGCCTGTAATGCCTTTGAGCCTCTAGTGGCACAAATGAAGCAGAAGATGGGTGACGACGTAAAGTTTGAAAAAGTACATGTAAACTTTATGGGCTTTGCGTCAAAAGACACGCAGGAAGATGCCACCAAAGCTATGATGATTGGCCGTGCACTTAAACGTGAAGATGCCCTTAACAAAGCCATATTTAATTACATTCATGTACAGCGCTCTCCTGTCACGTCCCTGAAAGACCTGGAGAACATCTTCATTATCAACGGCGTGGAAGCGGCAGAGTTTGAGAAAATGGGTTCCAGCTTTGGCGTTAACAGCCTGGTTGCCAAAAACAACAAGACCATTGACCAGTACCGCAAACATGTTACTGGCGTGCCGAGCTTTATTGTTAACGGTAAATACAAGGCCAAGTTTGTCCGCGGTATGAGTGCCGATGAAATGGTTGACCTGGTAGTCTGGCTTACCAAACAAAAGTAAAAAATTAAGGGACCATATTGGTCCCTTAATTATACGGGCGCTGTCAGCCAGCGCCGGTTAAATAAATTCGTAAGCATCACCAAACAAATTATCCAACAACAGCCCTTGCTGATGGAAAGCATCCCTGGCCACACCGGCCATTTCAAAACGCCCCGCCACATAGACCTGATAAGGCTCCAGGCTGATAAAGTCTTCCAACACCGCCTGGTGCACAAGCCCGGAACGTCCTTGCCAACCATCGTGTGGATTTTCCAATACCGGCACCACAGTGAGCTTGGCATGCTGAGCGGCGAGCTTCTGTAGCACGTCCAGCGCGTACATGTCTTCCTGGGTTTTAGTGCCCCAATACAAAAATACCGGCTCACGCAGCGGCGCCGCTAATAGGGTTTGCAAAATACTCCAGGTGTAAGAAAAGCCCGTTCCACCCGCCATCAAAATAGTGGGCTTAGGCTCCGCATCACGCAGTTGCGCTTTACCGTGCGGGCCATCCAGCAGGATCTTGCCACCTTGCTGCACCTTTTCAATCACCTGCATCGCCCAGGGATTGTGTTCAGACGCCCCCACATGCAGCTCGATAACACCGTTGTCCTGCGCACCATTGGCGATAGAGAACGGGCGTTTATCGGTCTCTCCCATCACCACCCGGACATACTGTCCGGCCTTAAAGGATACAGGCTGTGTTGGTTCAAGTAGGATTCGCCACACAAAAGGTGTGAGGGATTCTAACTGCTTAATTTTGCATTCAAATTCAGACATTTCTCATCAATCTTGTGGTGTATTGCCAAGTCCCAGCTCATCCCAGAGACTATCAATTCTCTGTTTAACGGCCGGATCCATCACTATGGGACGTCCCCATTCTCTATCGGTCTCTCCAGGCCACTTATTGGTGGCATCCATGCCCATCTTGGACCCCAGACCGGATACCGGTGAGGCAAAATCCAGATAGTCGATGGGCGTATTCTCAATCAGCGTAGTATCACGGGCCGGATCCATCCTGGTGGTAATGGCCCAAATAACGTCATTCCAATCCCTGGCATTGACATCGTCATCACAAATAATGACAAACTTGGTATACATAAACTGGCGCAAGAAGGACCACACCCCCAACATCACCCGCTTAGCATGACCAGGATACTGCTTCTTCATGGTCACCACTGCCATACGGTAGGAACACCCCTCCGGCGGCAGGTAAAAATCGACAATTTCGGGGAACTGCTTTTGCAGTATCGGCACAAACACTTCATTCAGTGCCACCCCAAGGATAGCCGGCTCATCGGGTGGACGACCGGTATAGGTGGAATGATAGATAGGGTTTTTACGGTGCGTGATATGCGTCACAGTAAAGACCGGGAAGTCATCCACCTCATTGTAATAACCGGTATGGTCACCATAAGGGCCCTCCGGCGCGGTTTCATTTGGAGAAATATAGCCTTCCAGCACAATTTCAGCACTGGCCGGTACCTGCAGATCATTGCTGATACACTTCACCACTTCGGTTTTGTCACCACGTAGCAGACCAGCAAACGCATATTCGGAAAGGGTATCTGGTACCGGGGTCACCGCACCCAGTATGGTGGCAGGATCCGCACCTAAAGCGACGGCGACCGGGAAGTTCTCCCCCGGATGCTGCTCACACCATTCCCGGAAATCCAGCGCGCCACCGCGATGCGACAACCAGCGCATAATGACTTTATTGGGGCCAAGCAATTGCTGACGGTAAATGCCCAGATTCTGGCGCTTTTTATGGGGTCCACGGGTCACGGTAAGACCCCAGGTGATCAAAGGCGCGGCATCTTCAGGCCAGCAGGTCTGAATAGGGATTTGGGTAAGGTCCACCTGATCACCGCTCAGCACCACTTCCTGACAAGGCGCCTTGCTTACCTCCTTGGCCGGCATATTCAGCACTTGCTTAAACACCGGCAACTTATCCCAAAGCTCCTTAAAACCTTTTGGCGGATCCGGTTCTTTTAGGTACGCCAGCAGTTTGCCCACTTCTCGCAGGTTTTCTACCGACTCCTGTCCCATCCCCATCGCCACCCGCTTGGGCGTACCAAACAAATTGGCTAGCACCGGCATAGTAAAGCCTTTAGGATTTTCAAACAGGATAGCCGGACCGCCGGCTCGCAAGGTACGGTCTGCGATCTCGGTCATCTCCAGCACCGGGTCAATCTCCATGCTAATGCGCTTGAGTTCACCGGCTTTTTCAAGCTGTTCGATAAAATCTCGTAAGTCTTTGTATTTCATGTGCTTGAACTAAATTTGAATTGCCAGCCATTATACCTGAGATACATACGAGAATCCTGCTATGGCGGCTTATCTTTCTTTTCCAGGGGTTGTACGCTGTTTATACTTGCTCACAAGGGACTTCTTGTAGTGCCAACCCCTGGCTTATTAAGGGCAACCGATGGGCCAATACCACTTAAACGCACATAAAACACGCAGATAGAATAGCAAGGTGACGGCCACAGCGAAAAACACTTGCGCCCTCTCAACCAGACGCCCAATATGATTAGTAGCGTCAGGCCGTAAAGGCGGGTCTATCATAGATAGATTCCGGCAGGCCAGGGGATTCGACCACCATGTGGCGGTCAGAATAACAAGGCGCTCATTTTGCACCGGCCATTTGGGAGATTGCCATGCCTTTTACCCACCCTATGCTAGAAGAAATCAACCTGCTTCTTAAATTCCCGCTCGACAGCCTCAGACAAGGCCTGAAGATTCACCACGACGCCGACCCGGCCATAGTGGATGCAGCCAAGCGACTATTTGAGAAAGGGATTATCGATCAGGTAGACGGCGGTTACCTGACCGACCTTGGCCACGACTTGCACGAGCATGCGCAAATCCTGGCCTCTGCGTTATCTGCTTCATCAGCCGAGGAGTAAGCCATGTGCGCACAAGTAAATTCAGACAGTAAATATGACATTCTGGCGAAAAGCCCAGAGCAACGTAACAGCTACCTGCTGACACGTTTGCAGGAAACGCACGAAATATGGACGCTAGTTGACGACGATGGTGCGATGATTCTGACCACAGATGAAGAAGATTGCATCCCCATCTGGCCCGACGCCGCCTTTGCCAAAGATTGGATTAACGGTGACTGGTCACATTGCAAACCGCATAAAATCTCTTTGCAGGATTGGCAACACAAATGGTTGCCGGGTTTGGAAGACGACGAAATTCAGATCGTGTCTTTTCCGGTACCAGGTGAAGACGGGTTGGTTTTAGCTCCCTGGGAAATGGCCGAAGAACTGGCCTAAACTATCAGACTTGAACCCGGCCTGTGGCTGGGTTCTAATTCCCCCAACCAAATCCGTCAGGATCAACTTATGTTAGACCCAAAGAAGATTGAAGAAATAGCCAAGCAGATTTCTGACTCCATTCCACCAGGTGTGAAGTCCGTGGCAGAAGGTGCGGAAGCAAAAGTGAAGCAAGTGCTGCAATCCCAACTGAGCAAGCTGGACTTTGTCAGTCGCGAAGAGTTTGATGTGCAAACTCAGGTTTTAGTGCGTACCCGAGAAAAGCTCACCGCCATGGAAGAGCGCTTGGCAGAACTGGAAAAACAGCTACGCGATCAGGCGTAAGCCCATTGTGACAAAGGCCGTCATCACGGCCCCTGTCACAGATTTACCCGCTTTGGTTACTGAACTAAGCAATAATCCTGGGCTGATAACTAAATCTTTGCCTATATGCTTTAGGCGTGAGTTGCGTAAGGTTGCTGAACAACTTACGAAACGATGCCGGGTCACCATAACCCACCTTTTCGATAATACGCTCCACCGGCAGATCTGTCCCTTCCAGCAATTGTTTGGCCTTTTCCACCCGGATTTGTTGCAGGTAAGCTAGCGGTGTTTCCCCGCAGGCGGCCTTGAAACGGCGTATCAGGGTACGCTTAGTCACCGCAAACTGCTCACAAATGTCATCCAAACCGATACTTTGCGCATAATGCTGCTGCATCCACTGCTGCACCCGCTCAATCAGGCTGTCGTTATGACCAATGACAAAGCGCGGATCCATAAAGGTTTGCTGTGATAAACGATGTCGGTCAAGCAACAGAACTTTAGACAGCTGGCTGGCAAAGGGGTAACCACACAAACGCTCCAGCAGGGCTAAGCAAACATGTGTAAACGAGGTAGTGGCGCCGCCGGTCAGCACATGTTCGTCACTCACCACCAATTCATCCATACGTAGCTGTACACGGGGGTAACGACCGGCAAACACCTCTTTTAACCACCAACAAGTGGTTGCCTGACGTCCATCTAAGATGCCTGCCTCAGCCATTGCAAAGGTACCACTGCAGTGACTGGCAACCAGGCCGCCCATTGCCGAGGCATGATGCAACAGTGCAAACATAGGCTCGGCTTGCTGCAAATAAGCGCTCAGACCCGGTTTGTCGTAGGTATAAGCTGCCACGGCAATCATCACGTCGGCCTTCTCCAACGCCTGAATAGGATTGGCTGGCAAAATAAAGCCGTTGGAGCATTGAATCTGCTCCCCTGTGGTGGCGTAAAACTGCGTATCAAACAACGGAAACTCGTCATTTGGATTGATATAGCGCCACAAGGTGTTGGCATAATCAAAGAAATCCCTGACGCCCATCAAATGTGAGCCCACCGCATTGTCTGTTGCCAGCACCGCTATCTTCTTCACACCCGCCTCCAAAATGTCACTTTTGACATCTTTTTTATCATTATTGCCACTAACCTTGGTATTGGCAAGTCACTACACTGACCTGGTGAAATCAAGCGGCTAAAAACCGCGTTGGCCGATCAATAGGGGAGATAGAGAATGAGCTGCCATATGAAACACAAATCCTGGCTGGTACTACCAACCTTGCTCATGGCCTGGGGAGTGATGCTGTGGATCCAATGGAGCAGCGAACTGCCAATGGCCATCAACTTGATAGGTATCCCATTGTTAATGCTGTTGCTAGGCTTACTGGCCGGGCTTGCAATGGAGGGGGAAGACAACTAAAAGTTGCCGCCCCCTATGGAACAACGGCGCGTTTAGAATACGCCGTTTAAATCAGATAAGAAGAATCGATAGGCCGGGTTATCCGTTTGCTCCTGGAAGCTATAGCCCAGTTGCGTCACATGCTGATCGAATTCAGCGCGCGAGCCTTGTGGAATATCAAACCCCACCAGCACCAGACCTTCTGCCGCACCGTGGTTGCGATAATGGAACAAGGTAATATTCCAGCGCTCCCCCAAGGTATCCAGAAACTTCATTAACGCCCCAGGATGTTCAGGGAACTCAAAGGAAAATACATGCTCATTCAGCAAACTGGGAGGGCGTCCTCCCACCATATAACGTACATGCAATTTGGCCAACTCATTGTCTGACAGATCAAACAGCTGATAGCCTTCTTTATGCAACAGAGTGCTGATACGTTCAAACTCGGCCCGGCCTTCCCTCAGCTTCAAGCCAACAAAGATATGCGCTTCTTTATCGCTGGCAAAACGGTAGTTGAACTCTGTGATTGCCCGGCCGCCCAGCAATCGGCAAAAATGCCTGAATGCTCCGGCTCGTTCGGGGATCTTCACCGCAAACACAGCCTCTTTCTGTTCGCCAAGTTCACAACGCTCCGACACATAACGCAAGGTATGGAAGTTGATGTTGGCACCACACAAGATGCCGCCCAACTTATGCCCTTGCAAGCCATGTTGCTGAACATACTTGCGGATACCCGCCACAGACAACGCGCCGGCAGGCTCTGCGATGACACGGGTATCATCAAAGATATCCTTAATGGCGGCACAGATTTCGTCACTGCTGACGGTGATGACCTCATCTATATACTTCTGACACAGACGGAAGGTTTCACTACCAATCAGCTTCACTGCCACCCCGTCGGCAAAAATGCCCACACTGGCCAGTTCTGTGGGATGTCCAGCTTCCAGCGCGGCTTTCAGGCAGGCTGACTCTTCAGATTCCACAGCAACAATTTTCAGTTCAGGTTTTAGCTGTTTAAGATAAACCGCAATACCCGCCGCCAGACCACCGCCACCAACGGCAATAAACAGCGTATCCAGGTGGGGATTTTGTTCCAGCAGCTCCCGGCCGATAGTGCCTTGCCCGGCGATAACATCTGCATCGTCAAAAGGCGGTATAAAGGTATACCCATGCAATTCGGCCAGCCGGCTGGCTTCCGCTTTAGCGGCATCAAAGCTGGTGCCATGCAGCACCACCTCAGCGTACTCACCACCAAAAGTGCGTACCGCTTCCACTTTGATATCCGGGGTAGTTTCCGGCATCACAATAATGGCGCGGATCTTTTTAATACGCGCCGAATACGCCACGCCCTGGGCATGATTGCCGGCCGAAGCGGCAATGACCCCGGCCTGTTTTTGTTGTTCGGTCAGTTGGCAAATGCGATTGTAGGCGCCGCGCAACTTAAATGACTTCACTGGCTGCTGGTCTTCCCGCTTCAGCCAGATATCGTTACCTAACGCCGTGGACAGCTTGTCCAGATGCACTAAATCACTTTTCACTGCCACATCATAAACAGGTGAAAGGAGGATTTTCTTCAGATAGTCGCCTTCCGAGACTGTCATCCTTTGCCCTCCAGCAGGGCGCGGTCACGCACCGCTCCTTTATCCGCACTGGTGGCCAACATGGCGTAAGTTTTTAATGCCAACGACACTTCACGCTGACGATTGACAGGCTGCCAGGGCTTATCAGCTTGGTTCATTTGTTCGCGGCGCGCAGCCAGCTCAGCATCACTGACTTGTAATTGAATGCTGCGGTTGGGAATATCAATAGCTATGATATCGCCAGGTTGCACCAGTCCAATGACGCCACCGGCGGCCGCTTCCGGAGAAACGTGACCTATAGACAAGCCAGAAGTACCGCCAGAAAAGCGCCCATCGGTGATCAGGGCACAGGCTTTGCCCAGCCCTTTGGACTTCAGATAAGAGGTGGGATAAAGCATTTCCTGCATACCCGGACCACCCTTAGGCCCTTCGTAACGAATAATCACCACCTCACCGGCTTTCACTTCGTCACTCAAAATGCCGCTGACCGCCGCATCCTGGCTTTCATATATACGCGCAGGCCCGGTAAAGCACAGATTATCCTCATCCACCCCTGCGGTTTTAACGATACAGCCGTCTTCGGCCAAATTACCAAACAGCACCGCCAAGCCACCTTCCTGACTGAAGGCATGTTCCATATCGCGAATACAGCCTTGCTGTCTGTCCGTATCCAGGCTGGGATAACGGCAGTCCTGACTAAAAGCCTTAGTGGTGCGAATACCAGCAGGGCCCGCTTTAAAGAAGGTGTGCGCAGCGTCATTGTTCGCATTTGTTACATCCCACTGCCCTATGACATCACCAATACTGCCGCCCAAAACATGGGGGCTATCAGGGTTAAGCAGGCCACCTCGGTTCAGTTCGGCCAGGATTCCCAACACGCCACCGGCACGGTGTACGTCTTCCATATGGTATTGTTGCGTGGCAGGCGCCACCTTACATAAATGCGGCACTTTACGGGATAAACGATCGATATCCGTCATAGTAAAGTCCAGCTCGGCCTCTTGTGCGGCCGCCAATAAATGCAAGATAGTGTTTGTGGACCCGCCCATGGCGATATCCAGCGCCATAGCATTTTCAAAGGCAGCACGACCTGCAATAGCACGCGGCAGAGCAGATGCATCATTGTCCTGGTAATAGCGCTTACACAGTTCCACGACAACCTGACCGGCTTGCTTAAACAGACCTTCGCGATCCGCATGGGTCGCCAGCATCGAACCGTTACCTGGCAACGACAATCCCAACGCCTCGGTTAAGCAGTTCATGGAGTTAGCGGTAAACATACCTGAACAAGAGCCACAAGTAGGGCAGGCTGAACGCTCTATGGCTTCGCTGTCGGCATCAGACACATTAGGGTTAGCAGCCGCCACCATGGCATCAACCAGATCCAGGTGAATGATTTTGTCGGAGAGCTTGGTTTTGCCCGCTTCCATGGGGCCACCAGAGACAAACACCACGGGAATATTCAGACGCAGCGCTGCCATCAGCATTCCCGGCGTAATCTTGTCACAGTTAGAAATACACACCAGCGCATCGGCGCAGTGGGCATTGACCATATACTCTACCGAGTCGGCGATCAGCTCACGGGAAGGCAGACTGTACAACATACCGCCATGCCCCATGGCAATACCGTCATCCACCGCAATGGTGTTAAATTCCTTAGCCACCGCGCCAGCTTCTTCAATACTACGCGCCACCAACTGGCCCATATCTTTCAAATGCACATGGCCGGGCACAAACTGGGTAAAGGAGTTGGCCACAGCAATAATAGGCTTGCCAAAATCCGCCTCCGTCATGCCTGTGGCACGCCATAAGGCGCGGGCACCGGCCATGTTGCGGCCCTGGGTGGTGGTTGCTGAACGTAATTTTGGCATGGTAAAAAACCCTTATTGTCTGAATTGTCGGGGCTAAGTGCCCCATTATCTAAATCTCTGTCCGTTACTCTGCGGGCTGCATTGCCTGCCCAGTTTAACGTTTTTCTAAGCCGTTTTCGGTAAAGGTTGCGCCTGTGTCGATTGCTGTTCACCGCTTTGCACTAACTGGGCCTGACACTCCAGTGAAGCCAAATCATACAACTTATTCAATTGGCTGGTTAACATGCTAATGGGGTGCTTGCCAGATACCAGCATTGACACTTTCATCTGCTTGGATGCCGGTTGCATCTGCATGCTATCGACCCGAAAGCCACGGTAACGGGTCGTTTGCAGCACGCGTTCCAATACCGCAGGTTGATCCGTTAACAACATCTCCAATTGATAGTTCATTTTGGTTGCTCCCACATTTGATGGTTGGCGGTATTAGGTGGCACGATGGGCCACACGTTATCTTTGTGATCTAACTGCACATGCAGCAGGTAAGGGCCCGGATATGCCAGCATTTTGCGCAATGCTTCACCCACCTGGCTACGGCATTGGATCACATCACTTTGAATATCAAAGGCAGCTGCCAGGCGGCTGAATTCCGGGTTGTCTGACAAGTCGGTTTCGCTGTAGCGCTCTTCATGGAACAGTTCCTGCCACTGCTTCACCATGCCAAGACGCTGATTATCAAGAATCAGAATTTTCACTGGCATCTGATAGCGACGCAGGGTACCCAACTCCTGTACATTCATCATAAAAGAGCCATCACCGCAAACGGCCACCACCTGGGTATCGGGATTGGCCACCTGCGCGCCAATAGCTGCCGGCAAACCAAACCCCATAGTGCCCAGTCCGCCGCTGCTCAAATGACAGCTTGGCTGGGAAAAGCGCATATGCTGAGCCACCCACATCTGGTGTTGACCCACATCGCAACTGACAATGGCATCATTGGCAGACATATCGCTCAATTGTCTGAGCAATTGCGGGGCATCAATCTGACCAGGGCTGTTATCTACAGCATAAGGAAAGGCTTTGCTGACCTTCAGGTCACTCACCCATTCACGCCATGATGGATTAACGGTATCGGTGCCTAGCAGAGGTAAAATGGTTTTTAAGTCACCCAACAGACTGACATCAGCACGACGACGTTTGTGAATTTCGGCTGGGTCGATATCAAGGTGAATCAACTTAGCATGGGGAGCAAACTCATCCAGTTTGCCCGTTACCCTGTCATCTAGCCTGGCACCAATGGCAATTAACAAATCACACTGTTGTACGCTCAGGTTAGCGGCAGCCAGACCATGCATCCCCAGCATTCCCAAGTACAAGGGATGCTCAGATTCCGCACTCCCTAAACCTTTGAGGGTGCATACCTGCGGCAGATCCGTGCGCTGAATCAGGTCACGTAACTCGTCTACGGCATTTGCCATGCCAACACCGCCCCCAATGTACAGGACGGGACGCTCGCTGCTGGCAATTAGCTGATTGGCTGCCTGTAAATCCTGCATCGAATACTCGGGCATCTGATAGTCCGAGACAGCTTGGGGAGTAGCGGGCACCAGGCCGGTCAGAATATCTTTAGGAATATCCACCAACACCGGACCGGGGCGTCCTTCCTGGGCAATGTGAAAGGCTTTTTGCAGGCAAGGCACCAAATCCTCAGCTGTCATCACCTGCATACTGTGTTTACAGATACTTAATGACAAACCCAATACATCCACTTCCTGGAACGCATCAGAGCCCATTGCCGGGCGCGCTACCTGGCCGGTAATCATCACTAAAGGTACCGAGTCCAATTTGGCATCTGCCAGACTGGTCAACAGGTTAGTGGCGCCCGGGCCTGAAGTCGCAATACATACGCCGACTCTATTGGTAGACCGCGCATAACCTATAGCGGCAAACGCAGCACCTTGCTCATGACGGCAGAGGTAATGCTGCACAGGTGAGTCAAGAAGGGCGTCATACAGCGGCATAATGGCTCCGCCGGGATAGCCGAAAACTTTGTCTACACCTTGTTCTGTCAGGAACTCCAAGATGGCTTGTGCGCCTTTCATCTTCGCTCTCACTCTTTTTCAGCGCCCATAAAACAAAAAACCCCCCGGGCTTTCGCGCGGGGGGTGTTTCGTGTAACTGGACTTATTTCAGACCAAACGCTTCCCCCGCGGAGATAATAATCACCACGACCACTACGACAGTAAGAAGAAGGTTTGCGAAAAGGTTCATATAAGGCTGTTTGCCCACTAAATATCAAGTTACGTCACTGCTATTAGAAATAGCACGGCGGTTGAAGCCAGATCAAGCAATAATTTTTCTCAAAATCCATTTTTATAAAACAAGTCTTTCTCTCCCTTGTTATTTTTACCCTCACCGCATTAGAGTATGGGGCAATTCTGACGATGGAAAAGTGGCATGAGCCATTGGTTACACTGGATTGATTTACTGGGTGTGGCAGTCTTTGCCATCTCTGGCACATTGATGGCCTATCGTAAGCATATGGATGGCTTTGGCGTGATAGTGCTGGCATCGGTCACCGCGATCGGCGGTGGTACCTTGCGCGATATGATTTTGGATCTCCCGGTGTTTTGGGTGCAGCAGCCGGATTTTCTGTATGCCATTTTAATTGCGGCCATGGTGACCATTTTTTGGCTGCGTATTACCCATAAATTTCCCTACCAAACCCTACTGGTGGCAGATGCCCTGGGCATCGCATTTTTTAATATCATGGGTATGCAAAAAGCCTTGGATCAAGGCACCGGTGCTTTTATCGCCATTGTTATGGGGACCATGACAGGTGTCTTTGGTGGCTTAATTCGGGACGTAATCTGCCGGGAAATTCCTCTGGTTTTAAAAGGTGAACTTTATGCCACAACCTGTATCGTGGGTGGCATTTTGTATGTGTCGGCACTGGCGTTAGGCATTTCTGATTTGCCGGCAATGGCGCTAGGCATGCTGGCCACCTTACTACTCAGGCTGGGGGCAATACGCTGGCATTGGCAATTACCGGTTTTTCAGGGCAGTCACTGACTCCCCAGGACTCGTCATACTGGCGTTCCCAGCCTGCTGAACTAGGCTTTGACATGTGCAGCCAGGGAAGACCACATGTCACTAGCCATAGTCCATACTCGCGCCAGCGTAGGTATAGAAGCGCCCCCAATCAGGGTGGAAGTGCACTTGGCCAATGGACTGCCTGCGTTCAATATCGTCGGCTTACCAGAAGCCTCTGTCAGAGAATCCCGCGACCGGGTTCGCAGCGCATTGATCAACTCGGGGTTCGAATTCCCTGCCAGACGCATTACGGTTAACCTCGCTCCAGCGGATCTCCCCAAGGAAGGCGGACGTTTTGACCTACCGATCGCCATAGGAATTATTGCCGCCTGTGGCCAAATTGCCGCTCAGGCGCTGGATAAATATGAATTGGCAGGTGAACTGGCACTATCAGGGGAACTGGCCCCCATCAGTGGCGCCTTGCCTTTTGCCCATGCTTGCCATAAAGCCAAGCAAGCCCTGATTATTCCCCAACAAAACGCATCTGAAGCCAGCTTAATTAATGGCATCACGCTCTTTGCCGCTCCCGCGTTACTGCAGGTTTTTCATCATCTTTGTGGTCAGCAAAGCTTACTGCCTTATAGCGGTGTCATTCCATCACAAGTCAGCAGCCAGTCTTTGGATATGCAGGATGTGATTGGCCAGACAACCGCCAAACGAGCGCTTGAGATCGCGGCGGCTGGCGCGCACAACCTGCTGTTCACCGGGCCGCCAGGGACAGGCAAAACCATGCTGGCCAATCGACTGGTGGATATTCTTCCCCCCATGTCCGACGACGAAGCTCTGGAAACCGCCACCATCCATTCCATTACCGGCAAACCGGTCGAACCGGCACATTGGCGACAGCGCCCGTTTCGCCATCCGCATCATACGGCATCGGCTATCGCCCTGGCTGGCGGAGGCAGCATTCCCCGCCCCGGCGAAATATCCCTGGCTCATAACGGTGTGCTGTTTCTTGATGAGCTACCTGAATTTGATCGCAAAGTATTGGATGTACTGAGAGAGCCTCTCGAATCAGGCTATGTATGTATTTCCAGAGCAGCACAACAGGCCAGGTTTCCTGCCAGGTTCCAACTGGTGGCAGCGATGAACCCCAGCCCAACAGGCAGCGTCGAGGATAAACGCAGTACACCGGACCAGGTTCTGCGTTATCTGAACCGCTTGTCGGGCCCGTTTCTGGACCGAATCGATTTACAAGTCGATGTACCGCGCTTACCTAAAGGGAGTCTCAGCAACCCACAACAGGCTAGGGGTGAGAGCAGCCAGATTATACGCCAGCGGGTTCTCTGTGCCCGGGCTAGACAGTACGAACGGCGGGGTAAAGCCAATGCGGAACTCAGTGGTAAGGACATCAGCATAGATTGCGCACTGGCAAACTCGGATCAATATTTCTTGGAAAACGCCTGTGAACGCCTGGGCTTGTCTGTGCGTAGCTATCACAGGTTACTGCGGGTAGCCCGAACCATTGCAGATTTACAGGCAGAGGCATTGATTAGCCGAGAACATCTGGCCGAAGCCCTGCAATACCGGGCCTTTGACCGCTTAATGGCACAATTGCTGGCTCAATAAGTATGAAACTAGACATTGGTCTGCAACAACAAGGAATTAACACTTATGACACTTGCGCTTTACTTGACAAGTCAATAGCATAAGGCGTGTTGCGGCTTTTTCGCTCACGTCTAACCGACTGGCGATTAAGCAGTAGTACAACGCCATTTGATAACCATAAAAACAATAGCAGTTTGCCAGCTGGCGACCCGTTTGGAATGGAATAATGAAGCGAATAGCACACCTTGCTCTAGCAATAGCACTGGTTTACCCAACCAGTCTGCTTGCAGCGGAAAATGCCTCGGTTGAGGCCATCCAACAGCAAATTCAAGCCAACCAAAGCGAATACGACAGCTACCATCGGACGCTGGAAGGTGAAATAGCCAAAGCCGCACAGTTTGAGCGTGATCTTGCGTCCATGCGCACCAACGGAAAAGCATTGGAGCATAACCGGCAGGTTAAGCTGAACGAGATGAATGTTCAGTATGAGCGCACTATTGAAGACCCCAGTATAGATATTAACGAGGCCAGGGAAGCCTATCTGTCAGCGGTTCGCGCGCACAAAGAAAACAAAGACGCGATTACGGCCAAGTACAATGAATGGCAAAGCAAGCTGTTGGATGTAGAGCAACTGCGCCTATCCAAACACAGCTTGTTAAACAAAATTGAAAGCCTGAAAGAAAAACTCAATAACGCCCGGGTTGATCGTTTATTCCGTGAATTTAACCGCCAGGATCAGGTTACGGTCAATCATGAGATAACCTGTGATCGCAACGAGACCATAGGCAAATGTTCCGAGCGCGGTAAGTTCCTGGCCAAGCAAAAAGCCTCTAAGCGCTTTTTGGATCAGTTGTATGACGGTCTGACAGAAGCTCCCGCTGCTAAGCAACACCGCCCATACTCTGAGGCCTATGTGTTATTGCTTCGCAGTGACGTAACTCAGGATGGCTTCAGCGGTGCCGGTAACTATGCGGTGCAGATGAATGTAGAACTGAAGGGTAACCTGAAGCGTACCGAAGGCTGTCAGTTATTGGGTCTGGACAAACGCTATTGTGTCGCAGAGCGTGCGCAGCAAGACATGGCCAAAGTGGTTACTGTTCCTAAAGCATCTGATGGCAGCGCGCCAATCGATGAGTCGGTTATGTACGAGCTGACCGTGCGTTCCAACGTGTATGACGATGAAGTCTATATTGATGGCGTCAGCTACGGTTCAACACGATTACAGATTATGTTGCCAGCCGGCCCTCATGACCTGGAAGTGGTCAAACGCGGCTACGAAACCTTCCGCCAGAATATCCAGTTGAAGGAAAGCACCACCATCAAAGTGGAGATGAAACGGGCCCAGTTTGCTTTCAACAAAGGGGAAAAAGTTCAGGATATCCTTAACGGCGATATCCCTGGCCCACAGCTGGTTGTGGTACCTGCGGGCACCTTCCGCATGGGTGATATTAACGGCAGTGGCTTGGAAAACGAGCGGCCGGTTGAAACCAAAACCCTGAACAACTCCTTTGGTATCGGCGAGTTCGAAGTCACAGTGGCAGACTTCCGCCGCTTTGTGGAAGAAACCAGTTATGTTACCGATGCCGAGAAAGACAGGGGCTGCGCTTTCTATGAGCAAGGCGCACCGGTATGGCAGGCCCAGTTGAACTGGCGCACTCCCGGCTATGCCAACACCGACAATCACCCTGTAGTTTGTATCAGCCAGCGCGATGCAACAGCTTATGCGAATTGGTTAAGTGAAGCCAGCGGCAACAAATACCGCCTGCCCACCGAAGTCGAATGGGAATACGCCGCCCGTGGCGGCAAAGAAAATGACTATTGGTGGGGTAACAGCGTGGGCACAGGTAATGCCAACTGTGGTTGGTGTGGTAGTCAGTGGTCAAATATCAGTGCCGCGCCTGTGGCCTCTTTTGACCGCAACAGTTACGGCCTGTTTGATACCGCTGGCAACGTATGGGAATGGACAGTCTCCAACGCCTCAAGCAATGGCTCAGTAGTGCGTGGTGGTGCCTGGAACTTTGCGCCTCGTCTGGCAAGAGTATCAACCCGTATGGAGCTGGACCCCAGTTTTCGCGCCAATTACATCGGCATGCGCGTCGTCAGAGAACGCTAAGTATCGCTGCTCTAGAAAAACCGGCTCACGCCGGTTTTTTTATGTCCAGGGATGGACGGTATGTCGACGTTGTCAGGAACATTCGTCGACTATGTCCAAGGATGGACGGGCAAGCACTGTCTGGCTTTAACTCCAAACAACACAGATGGCGGCAACCACAATCAACAGCAGACCCAGTTTATCGGCTTTTGCGAGCTTTTCACGGAACAGCCAGGCAGAGATCATCAAGCTAAACAGCACCTCAACCTGTCCCAGGGTTTTAACCAGGGCGACAGACTCCAGGCTCATGGCGGTAAACCAACCAATGGAACCAAGACAACTGCAAAAGCTGATCAGCAGGGTCAATCTGGGTCGATGCCACAAGGCTGTCAAGGTGGCGGCATCTTTGACCAACAGCCAGCCGATCATCAACACGGATTGAAGAACAATAACCAACAAAAGCACCCAGGCCGCTCCGTGGGGGAAAGGTAATCCCAAGGCTAGACTGGCTTCTCTGACCCAAAGCGAAGTCAGCGCGAAGGCCAGGCCACTGCCTAAGCCCAATCCCAGCGTTTGCCATGACCATCCATGCACAGCACGGATGCCGCTAAGCAAAAACACAGCGAGACCGCCAAGTAGCACACCAAGCCAGCCCAACCAGTCGAGAGAAACGGCATAGAATGCAACACCAAGGGCCGCGGCCAGAATCGCTTCGCTTTTAGCCAGCCCCACCCCGATGGCGTAATTACGTAACTGAAACAACCTAACCATCAGCGCGGTGGCCAGAATCTGCATCAGCGCGGCTCCCAAAATATACCAGGCGAAAGCCAGGTTGGGCTGAGGGAGCTCCACAGGTTTCCACCAATAAAGTCCCAGCAAGTAGATTGCCGCTAACGGACTGGCATAGAGAAAACGCGCTAATGTCACCCCACTGGCAGCCACTTCATGACTCAGTTGTTTTTGAAAGGCGTTACGCCAAGCCTGCATAAACGCGGCCATTAAGGTAAAGGGGATCCAAAGCACGTAAAATTTACCCTTGATGAAAAAGACGCCAGATAATAACAGCCTGCGTCACTAAAGCGTCAGATTTGTTCCAGCAGGGCCCTGATCAGCGGGTCGGTAGCGCGCTCCTTCAGGCAGCACAATCCCAACCGGAAGGGTTCAATATCGCCCAGTGCAATAATAGCTATCTTGTCGGCCAGAATAGACTGCTCAACAACAGGACGGGGCACTATGCCTATTCCGCAGCCCAGCGCCACCATGCTGACAATAGCTTCATGGCCCCCCACAGTGGCATACACATTAGGGCGAATGCCATGCTCAGCCAGCCAATGGTGCACGATACGTTTTGACGGCCCCGAATCCGGCAACACCATAGACACCCCGCGCCAATCCACTTGCTCCAATTGCGTAAGTCGCATGGAGGCGGGGCAAATCATCACCAAGGGGAGGGTATCCAGATGATGAAAGGCCAACTCTGGCGGGAAATCCGGTGCATCAACAGCAATGGCCATATCCGCCTTACCTGTTAACACCTTGTCGGTGGAAACACCGGGATCGCCGGTCGTCAGCTTGATTTCCACCTGTGGATACAAGTGCCGGAAGCGTTCCAGCAGGGCGGGAAGATGGCTGTAACTAGCGGTAACAGAGCAAAACAAACTAAGCTCACCGGCGATCTCCTGACTGTGACGCTGAATCTCACTTTTTACCTGCTGCCACCCCGCCAGCGTTTGCTGGCTAAATTCCAACAGCCGGCTGCCCGCCGCCGTTAATTTAACCTTGCGGTTATCCCTTACAAACAGCGCCGCTCCGCACTCCTCCTCGAGGCGCTGTATAGCACGGCTTAAGGTAGAAGGACTGACATACAAGGCCTCGGCGGTCTTGCCAAAATGCAGACTGTTGGCCAGGTGCTGAAAAAGTTGCAGGCTACGGACATCCATCATTATTGCAGAATATGAAACACAGGCTTGCAAATATATCATTTTATTCAACAAGAGCCATGGCCTATTCTCTATTCAACACAAGTACGTCACTGGCTTGTAAGAAGAAGTTTATTGGTCGCCCGGATGGGGGGCCACGGAGAAATTTATGGCAAATTATTTTAACTCCCTGAATTTTAGACAGCAGCTGGATCAGCTGGGTCAATGCCGTTTCATGGATCGTCAGGAATTCACTGACGGCTGTGAATTCCTAAAAGGCAAAAAAATTGTCATCGTTGGCTGTGGTGCGCAAGGCCTGAACCAAGGTCTGAACATGCGCGACTCCGGTTTGGATGTCGCTTACGCACTGCGTCAATCCGCCATCGATGAAAAACGTGATTCATGGCAGCGTGCGACCTCCAACGGTTTTGAGGTCGGCACTTATCAGCAGCTTATTCCCAACGCGGATCTGGTCTATAACCTGACGCCCGATAAGCAACACGCAAATGTTATCGAAGCGGTCATGCCGCTGATGAAGCAAGGTGCAGCCCTGTCTTATTCTCACGGTTTCAATATTGTTGAAGAAGGCCAGCAAATTCGCAGCGACATTACGGTTGTGATGTGTGCACCCAAGTGTCCTGGTACCGAAGTACGTGAAGAATATAAGCGTGGTTTCGGTGTACCTACCCTGATTGCTGTTCACCCTGAAAATGATCCACAAGGTCTGGGTCTGGATATTGCCAAAGCCCTGGCTTCTGCCACAGGTGGTGACAGAGCTGGCGTACTGCACTCCTCTTTTGTTGCCGAAGTAAAGTCTGACCTGATGGGCGAGCAAACCATCCTGTGTGGTATGCAACAAAGTGCCGCCATCTTAGGCTTTGAAAAAATGGTAGCCGATGGCGAAGATCCAGCTTACGCCGCAGCACTGCTCCAATTTGGCCTGGAAGCCATCACCGAAGCATTAAAGATCGGTGGTGTGACCAACATGATGGACAGATTGTCCAACCCGGCCAAAATTGAAGCCTTTGAACTGTCCGAGCAACTGAAAGATTTACTGCGTCCTCTGTTTGAAAAGCATCAGGACGATATCCTTAGCGGTGAATTTTCTCGCACTATGATGCAGGATTGGGCCAATGGTGATGCCAATCTGCTGAAGTGGCGCGAAGAAACCGGCCGCAGTGGTTTTGAGCAAGCTCCTGTGTATCAGGGCAAGATCGATGAGCAAGAGTTCTTCGACAAAGGCATCTTCCTGGTAGCCATGATCAAGGCCGGTGTTGAGTTAGCATTCGAAGTTATGGTTGAGTCCGGCATGTTGCCTGAGTCGGCTTACTACGAATCGCTGCATGAAACCCCGCTTATCGCTAACACTATTGCCCGTAAGCGTCTGTACGAAATGAACGTCGTTATTTCGGACACGGCAGAATACGGCAACTACCTGTTTGCCAACGCAGCCATTCCACTGCTGGCCGAGAAGTTTATGCCAAGCTTAAGTGCGGAATTGCTAGGAAAAGGGTTATCCAGCCAATCTAACAGCGTGGATAACAAAACTCTGGTTGCTGTTAATCAGGCCATCAGAGACCACCATGTTGAGTTGGTAGGTGAAGAGTTACGTGGCTACATGACTGATATGAAGGCCATTGTCGCAGCGAACTAAATTCTCCAGTTTCTGTCGTTAGGTGCTAACCAAGCCCTTTGCCCGGTCAATTTGGCCGGGCTTTTTTTATTCCCCTCGAATACTTCATATGTGAAAATATTGTAAAAACATTTAATCCATTAAATTGACTAATCGTTGTGCGTTTCCTACGTTTGTTGTGCTCTGCTGGTTGTAATGTCACCAGCGCCTCGACAACAACAAACATAGGACAAGGAACGATGAGACGAGGATTTCTTCCGGCATACCTGCTGAACACAGTGGGCGTGCTTACCGCCTCCAGTCTGCTTGCGGCACCGGGTACGCCAAATATCGCCTGGCTGGAAACGAACTACGCAGCCCCAGCCCAGTACACTATTCAATGGGATATGTGGTGGGGTAACAACGGGGATACCTGGTATCTGCTGGAAAATGGGGCCGTTATCCATACCGGGGCATTAACGCCCAACGGCCAGAATGCACAAAGTGGGCAATTACAGATAAATAAGTCCTCTGGCGGCAATTTCACCTACCAGATAAAACTTTGTGATACCTCAGTAACGCCTGAATCCTGCAGCCAAAGTAATACCACCAACATCAGCGTATCCGGCAGTGCAACCAATCAACCTCCGGTCGTCAATGCAGGTAACGACCAAAATATCCAACTCGGCAATGCCGCCAACTTAAGTGGTAACGTGCAGGATGATGGCCTATCTTCACCCCTGACTATCAGCTGGGTCAGCCAATCTGGTCCAGGCACAGTTAGCTTTGCTGATGCAACCGCCCAAAACACGACCGCCACCTTCAGTGCAATGGGTACTTATGTATTGAGATTGACCGCAAGCGACGGCGAATTCAGTGCTTTTGATGATGTGCAAGTGGTGGTATCTGATATTGCCTTGAATCAACCTCCCGTGGCCAATGCCGGGGCTGACACCAATGCCACGTTGAACACGGCCTTGTCATTAACTGGTAGCTATCAGGATGATGGTAAAAGCGGTCCGATTATTGAGACCTGGAGCATGATATCCGGCCCCGGCAATGTCACGTTCAGCAACCCTAATACTGCTAACACCCAAGCAACGTTTGATGCTGTTGGCGGCTACATATTGGCCTATACAGTAAACGATGGTGAATTTAGCCATAGCGACCATGTCAATGTGACCGTCGCCGACGCATCAGTCCCTGAAGCCCCCGCCGCCCCAGCCATTGCCTGGATGCCTACAGAGGCTGATTTAGTTAATGGCAGCTTGGATATCACCGTGAGCTGGAATATGCCCTGGGGTAAAAACGGCAATCAATGGCGACTGCAGCAAAACGGCACACAAGTGCATAGTGCGCCACTTACGGCCAACGGTAACAGCGCACAGTCCGGTCAGCACACTGTCACTGTAACCCAAGCAGGCAGTTATAGCTTTGTGGTTGCACTTTGCAATCTGTCTGGCAGCCAGGAAGCCTGTACCAACAGCGCGCCGGCCACAGTGAATGTGAGTGGTGGTGGCACGCCAATAGCCAGCTGTGGCCCAGGCACTGCGGCCGGGCTATGCCTGCCATATCGCGCCGATCAGGTTGATCTGTTTGTCAAAGGCTGGCCGAATACTCTGGCCATGGGCACAGTAGTCGATAATGATCCTGCCGATAATGCCGCACTGGCTGCATCAAAGGTGAATGCCATTTACCAATATGCCGGTGACGGTATACGCGGTCAGTTACTGACACCAGATGCCACTCGTCAGACGATTTCTCAGGCCAGGCAAGTCGGTAACGAGGTGCGGCCGGTGTTAGTTGCCACAACCGCCAATGCCAGTATCGGTGCCGATTTGGGTTCAGAGGACATTCTGACTTACGCGAATTTGGTGGGCCATTACCGCAACCTCATTCGCCAAGCCGCACAAATGCAGTTGGCTAAAGATGCCAATCATCCTTATCCAGCCACCTTGTTACTAAACAGTGAGTTATTGGGTCAGTGGTTTGAAGCACGAAACGACTTTACTACCCTATTTGGCAGTCAGGGCAATTGGACGCCAGTGCAGGTTGTACAAGCGATTCAAGAAGCCATTAGCCTTGACAGCGGCTACCAGTTGCAAGACAGCAGCGGCAGTCTACAAAGCCTGGGCAGCTTGTATAACCTCAGTAGTCTGCAAACGGAAGCCGCCAGCTTACTCAGCGACGATCTGAAAGGTTGGATCCAATCCCAGCACTTTATCCTCAAGCGCTTCAGCCCGGATGTACCTTTTGCCTGGATAGTTAATCTGGAGGGGCCAGCCAATGCGGCAGCTCTGCGTGCAGCGTATTCTGGCATGCAAGCAGTATGGAATGGCGCGGCAGAGCCGATGGCCGCTTTTATCCACGAACTGGGGTTATTTGATAACGCAAACCTGCGACCCGACTTCCTGGCTTTTGATAAAGGCAATGATGACGGCTTCTCGCCCAGCGGAAAAATTTATCATAGCTTTGGTCCGCGCCAGTGGGAAAACTACCTTAACTATGTTCGTCAAATCAGCGACTACTTTGCCGTGCCTGCCATGCTGTGGCAGTTACCCGGAGGTCACCTGGCCACCAACAATGAAAACATCGGCAACTATGATCTGGTTAATCACTCTGCCAGTGCGGGCAGCTACTTTATGGGCGACAAAAACATCGGCACTAATTTGTCGGCCATCCGTCCGGCCGTGCTTAACATCGCACTGGATGCCAATACCTATGAGAATGCCAGCAGCGTTAGCACCTTGCTGGGGCAGGAAAGCAACCATGACTGGGGCGTCAGTCGCCTGCGACATGCCGCCTTTGCCAACGTATTCGCCATCCTCTGGGGCAGCCCCACCAGCACCGCAGTCGTGCCACTAGGGACCAACAACGACAATAACTGGCTAAAAGATAAGATCATTGCTTATCAAAATAACGGCGGTGTACCGCTTTATCACATTGCCGGACCAGCCAGTTCCACACCGTTAACCGCCATTCCCGCCTTGAATACCGAATTACAGAGCATAGAGTCGGTGATCAACAACGAGGTATTTCTATATCAGACCCCCTCTAACGCTTGGATCCCCTCAACTGTTTACAAATGGGGCGACTTTCTTTCGGCACTAAATGCCATGCACAATCAAGGGGTAGGGGATGTGAAATTCTGGCTTATCGACGATACAGCCAATGAGGCCACCAACATCCTTTATGCCAAGGTCGCCATTGCCGCTTTTCTGGCGCAAAGTATGAAGGAAACCATCCAGTACAATGCCTGTGACGAAAACAACTGGTCAATCAACACCGGCGACCCGGTGAACTACCCCTTGTCTTCATCCTGTGGGCAACTACAGCAAAACTACTCGGATTATGGCGTCAATCCCGCTACGGGCAATGATTATCCTTATTCCTGTCCGGTTAATATGAAGATGGAGATGACCGCTGTCACTCATGCCAAATGGTACGGTGCACCAGCCCCACTGTTTGTAGCACCGGATGCGGTGCTGGAGGAACAGGGGCTACTGGTTAACGGCCACGTAGGTAAATGGAACTACTCATCAGATTGCAGCGGACAAACCGGAACCGCCGACCTGAGCAAGCAGGCGTGGCTGCGCGATGAATGCAAAGTCTACGATGAGCAAAAAGCGGGCAAGTTCATCTGGGACGGTAGCGCTGGCAAATCCGTGGAGGGTTGCGGCTGGTGGGGTCGCGGGGTAATTCAAACCACGGGCCGCTTTAACTTCGGTAAGCTCAACCATTTTCTGGGTCGCAGCCATGTGGATCCCGAATTGGTGGGCCAGGTGGTGGAAGGTATGCAGGTCGTAGCGGCTCCCAGCAACCCGTTATACGGTGATATGGATCTTTGCCAGAATCCTGAGCTGGTCTGCAGTACTCAGGAGCACAAAGAAATTAAATGGATTGCCGGCCTGTTTTATTGGATGAATGAAGTGCAGGGCTATGACAATAGCGGTGGTCCTTATGCTGGCTGGAACTACCATCAGGAGCTGAAAGCCTATGTCGCGGGTGGCCTGCAAGGCAGCACCTTTATCGATGATATCTCCGGCATCGTTAACCGCGGCTGCCCAGACACCACCTGCCCCATCAGTGGCCCAGTGGATGGCCTGGCGGATAGAAAAGATAATTTCTTTAAAGTACTACGTGCCATGGGATTAAATCCCCAATAGCTAAAGCATAAAAACATCCCCAGCGCTCGCCGGGGATGTTTTCTCAGCGTTTAGCTAGCAGCCACTATTTCAGCATAATCTCCCGAAGCCGGTAGTCACCGGTGATTTGACGAACATCAGGGTAGGTTTTGGCAATTTTACGGCTGTTTTTATTGCGTTCTTCCCCCCATTTTTTCATAAACTCTTCGTAACGCTTCTTAGATGGCTCAAGATCCATCCCGGATTTAAAGGTCACCACCAGCATCAAGTTGAAATCACCACTTTGCGGTAACTCGCTGCTGTAGATATGGAAATCTTCAAGGTGGCCAAGGGACTTGGCTAACCGATTGGCCGCAACCCAGGTATCTCGTAAACCTTCCAGATAGTAGTCCAGCATATTGGCGTCTACTTTCACCGTTGTCACTAAGGTGACCTGCTCGCTGATATCGTAGTCTTTATACACTTCAACCTGAGCTGAAGCCTGGGCAGACAAGACCAGAAGGCCTATGCCAGCAATGACGTTGAGAGTTTTCATAATGAATTGCCTTGTTGTTTGACAGATTGAGGGTGCCCATTCGTCCTTTGCAAGGCTGGAACAAAATAGCGGTATGCATAATGAGCAGGAATCTAAGTCTTAGCCGAGCACGGCCCAGTCAGCAAATAGCTCACTGCCTGTGATGAGATAATAAGGTGGAAACCAATCTTGACGAGTGATTCAATCGCGGGAGAGGCGCCACACTCAGTGTGGCGATTGGCTGATGCAAAATAGTCCGGTTTATTTTTTATCGGCTTGCAACACCTCGACCGGCATACCCACTTCCAGCCGACCTTCATTAACAGGAATAAGATTCATACCAAAGTTGATCTTACCCGACCTGTCCTTGCGAAAGGTGCCAAGGGTCTTGAGCGGCTCCTGATCACCCAAAAACTCTCCGGTACGGGGATCTCTGGTGGTAAACACGCAGCGACTGCAAGGCGAGTCCAGCTTAAACTCCACCTCACCAATACGGATGCGTTGCCAGCTATCCTCAGCAAAAGCTAACGTGTCCTCTACCACTAGGTTGGGCCTAAACTGGGCCATCTGATGCACCAGAGGTGAACGACGATTCAATTCTTGCAGTGAAGCTTGGGAAATCAACAACAGCGGAAACCCATCCGCAAAACTCACGTCAACGTCCGCTTTGGCACTGAACCTGGGGGTATGTTCGCCGCAGTAAAGTAGCTGGCATTCACGCCCCAGCAAAAGGCTGAACCAACGATTGGCCGCTTCAGTAGTGGCAAAGGCTTCAAACTGATCCTTCCATACCTGTGTCGCCACCGGTGTCATTGCACAGTCCGAATAACGGACAAACAAGGCAGGCATGTCGGCATGACACACCATCAGGCCATCGCGGCGCAGCACAGCAGACACTTGAATTAGCCTTGGCAGGGCACGCCCCGTTAACATCCGCCCTTTGCTGTCCGCCAGCATAAAACGACGGTCGAAGCTCAGACCAGGGCGCTCAACCCAGGAATGAGAAAGTGCGATACCCTGAGTGGATTTAATCGGATAAATATAAATATCGGCTAACCTGGCCATATGTAAGCTATTCCCTGAATTATCTCTCACCAGTGCAAACTGTGCTCACAGTGCGCTCTGTTCAATATTGTCCAACCATTCGAGCTGCTGGCGCGCTTTTTTCAGTTGGCGTATTGTCCACCACCAACCAAGCGCACAGGCACCGCCGACCCATAAAGAAATACGCAACAGCCTTACCTGAAACGTCTCCCAGGCAGGTTGTTCCTGGTACCAGGTCACCAGCAACAACAAGGCGACACTCAAGATGACCAGCACCATTCCCCACTGAGTAAATCGGGCCAGACGGATATTGTTCAGGCTTTGTTGTCGCAGTGTTAGCAGGTGTTCATGTAAATTCTCTCGGCAGCGAAATAACGACAGACGTCGCAACCAGGTATTCCATGCCGCCGCTCCCAAGGTAAGCACAAAAATGATAACGACCCACAGCCGCATCAATTCCTTCTCGGGCAAGAAGTAAAAAAATACCACGCCAACAAAAACAACAGACAACCAGTCAAGCACCACATAAATCCATTGCTTGAAACGGTCTTTTCGCCATTTTGCTTTCAAATCGGCCAGGTCGGGTAAATCAACCTGCTGGCTTTGCCAGTTCTGCTGTAAAGGATCGCGATTATCACTCATGGTTCAATTCCTTACTCAGAGTCTGACGAGCTCTATTTAAGATCATTCCCGCATTGGCGGTACTGATACCGCAAACCTCTGCAATCTCCTGGTAACTCAAGCCTTCCATAAACAAAGTTACAACCTGGCGGCTTTGCAAAGGCAATTTACGCACGGCAAACAGCAACGCCTGCTGCTGATTATGACGCATCAACTTATCCTCCGGGGCAGTACGGTCATCAGCCAGGCTTTGTATACAGACATCTTCCCGGCCTTTATGCCGCATCTGGGTGGCGACGTGACTCACACTGCGATTGTGAGCGATTCTGAGCACGTAGGTTTTCTCGCTGCTCTGACCACGAAAGCTTGCCATGGCCTGCCACACGGCCAGATAGATTTCCTGAAGCAACTCCTTGCGTAACTCGGTATTGGCTTCATAACTGGCAGCCACACGGCTGAGCATTGGCCCGTGGTCTTTAATCAGCGTTTCAAATTCCAGAGTTTGTCCTGATGGCATTGAGGGTAAAGGCGTCAGTATCACGCAATAACACTGAATTAAAAAGTGTCGAAATACTTTGTTATAAAAATCGCCACATCATGACTAATAAATTGACATCTTTGCATAACCCAAAGGAACCTGAATCATGACAACAACTATGTTTATCTTGCTGTTTGTTGGACTACTGGCAATGACCCTGCTCGGTTACTGGCTGGATCATCGACATGGCTGGAACCTAATGGCCTGGCTGGGCGGCGAGGCATCTTCGCCTTTTCAGACACAAGAAAGAAAAACGCTGCAAAGTGGGGAAGATAAGGAAAAAGATGAAAAAATCCAGCAGTTACAGGAACGAATTCAGATACTGGAGCGCATTGTCACTGAACCTGCCTATGAGCTGAATCAAGAGCTAAATAAGCTTAAAAGATAGATAATAGGAGGGCTTAGCCCTCCCATTATTACTGGCGAATGTGTCCGTCACCCAATACCACAAACTTTTCTGTGGTCAGTGACTCAACCCCCATAGGGCCATAAGCATGCAGCTTGCTGGTTGAGATACCAATCTCAGCGCCCAATCCCAACTCACCACCATCGGAAAAGCGCGATGAAGCATTGGCCATGACCACCGCAGAATTAACATCACGAATAAACCGCTGAGCAGTAGAATAATCCTGCGTCGCGATCACCTCGGTATGGCCCGAACTGTGCTGCTCCAGATGCGCAATGGCCTGCGTATAATCATCAACGACCCTAACTGCGATTTCCAAGGCCAGATATTCCGTGTCCCAGTCAGCCTCAGTGGCTGGTTCTGCGTCATGGAAATACCCGATGCTCTTTTCGCAGGCATGCACACGTACCTTACGCTCGGCAAACATGGCCGCCGCCATCGGCAAGAAGCTTGGCGCAACATCTTTATGCACCAGCAAAGTCTCCAGAGCATTACACACGCCAGTGCGCTGGGTTTTCCCATTGGTCAGCAAACCTAACGCCTTAACTTCATCGGCAGCTTTGTCCACATATAAGTGACAAACCCCTTTGAAGTGCTGTATTACGGGGATGCGGCTGTTTTCAGAAACAAAACGGATCAGACCTTCGCCACCACGGGGAATAACCAGATCGATAAACTGATTCAGAGTGAGTAACTCGTTCATAATGGCGCGATCAGGATCGGGAATCACCACCACCGCATTCGGATCCACATCGTGCATACTCAATGCCTGATGTATACATTCGGCCAGCGCCAAATTGGAGTACAGGGCTTCCTTACCGCCGCGCAATATAACGGCATTACCGGCTTTAAAGCAAAGTACTGCAGCGTCTATGGTCACATTCGGTCGCGATTCATAGATCATGGCAATCACCCCAAGAGGAATGCGCATTTTCCCGACATCTATGCCACTGGGTTGGCGCCGAATATCGCGAATACTGCCCACGGGATCATCCTGTGAAGCCACCTGGCGCACCGCATCGGCGATAGCCGCCAGCGATGTTTCATTCAACGCCAGTCTGTCTAACATGGCATCAGACAAGCCGGCCTCTTTACCTTGCGCCAAATCTTTTTGGTTGGCAGCCAGAATTTGCTCAGACATGCTCACCAGGTTACCCGCAATACTGCACAATACGGCGTTTTTCTGTTGGGCAGATAGCTTGGCCAATTGACGCGAAGCGACGCGGGCCTTTTGGGCCATGTCGCGAATGGAAAAACTCATGATATCTCCTGTTTAACCGGCCCAGCCAACAGGCTGGACGGTATCGATTCTATTGCAATTGTGAGATTTAAAGCAGTGCCAAATCGTCGCGATGTACTACAGCATCACCGGAGGAGTATCCCATAACACTCTCAAAGTCATCGCTGTGCATGCCTTTAATCACATTCAGTTCTGCCGCGCTATACAGACTGACGCCCTTAGCAAAAGGTACGCCCTGATGACAAATTTCCACCGCCTCGCCGGGCATAAAATCGCCTTCAACATTGGCAATACCAATAGGTAAGAGTGAAGCCCCTGTGTCCATCAGTGCCTCTCTGGCCCCCTGATCAACATCAATACGACCAGTCGCAATCAGGGTATGTTTAAGCCACTGCGCTTTGGCAGAATCGGGGGTCTTAGTGGGTACAAAACGCGTACCGGGGATACGACCATCGAGCAGTGCATCGAAGACCTCGCCCTTACCACCATTTACGATCAGGGTCTGAATGCCACTCTCTGAGCATTTATCGGCAGCTTCGATCTTAGTACGCATGCCGCCAGTGCCGACTTTTGTCCCCGGGCCGCCAGCCAACGCATAAATGCTGCCATCAATCTGTTCAACCGAGGGAATCAATTCGGCAGACGGATTTAATCTCGGATCAGCATCATAAAGCCCATCTATATCTGAACAGATGATCAAGGTATCGGCCTCTGCCACCATAGCGGTGTAGGCCGCCAGGTTGTCATTATCACCCACCTTCAATACATCTACCGCCACAGTGTCGTTTTCATTAACGATAGGCAAGACATTATTGTTCAACAGTTCACGTAGGGTGTTCTTAATATTGAGATACCGGGCTCTGTCGTGAAAATCATCGTACGTCAGCAACACCTGGGCACAGGGAAAATCAAAGAAACGAGACCAGTTTGCCATCATCTGGGTTTGCCCCACGGCGGCCATGGCCTGCTTCTCGGCGATGGATGGGTGGGCATTATGTGAAATGGCACTGCGTCCGGCAGCAACACTGCCCGACGAAACAATTAACACTTGTTTACCCTGTTCACGGCTTTCGGTAATAAATCTGGCGATGGCCAACAAGTACTTGGCACTGCACTGATGACCGTCCGGCGATATCAGTGCGCTACCAACTTTGATGACAGCCCGCTGCCAGTTAAATTCAGTCATTTATCCTCCAACATTGAAATCCATATACTAGGATACTGATGTAATTAGGATAAACAAGTTCGCTTGGTTATAAGCTAATAGGGCAGCGTAAAGCCGCGACTTTACGCTGCAACAAAATCAAACCCGACTTATTCTAGTGCAGGCTGTGCAGCTTCAAGTTTTACACTCGCCAGGATAACCAGGCTGACAAGAGAGCCAGCAACCAACAAAATACCTAGCCAGTTGGGTATAGCGAAGACGAAAACAGCAACCAACACTGAGAGGTTTTTGCTCAATTCCAGCCAGCGTGCCACCCACTTTTGCTCCATCAAGGCCCCCACACTGAATGTGGAAAAGAGAACAAAAAGCATCAATCCCCATTGTTGCCAGACAACTAGCTCATCACTAAACAGCATAAGCATCAGTGCAATAAGAATGGTCAAACCGTGTTGAATCAGGCTGTACCACTTTGTCGAGGTGGAGATTGGCGGATCGTACTTTTCAAAACGACTCAGATCCGCCTTGGCCATGGGGTACTTTGCTTCCACATCTGCCGGGCGCCAGCCGGTGCGTTTAAACCAAATCATAAACTTGTCCTGCCAGCGGGAAGCGTGCCAACAATCATGGAGCAGTTGACTGTATAGGTGCACATTGGCCCACAAGGGATTCCAACTACGTAGGGCCTTTCGGATCCCGAATAGCGGCGGCTCATCATCAAGTTCTTCCTGAAAGGAACCAAACAATCTATCCCACACAATGAACACGCCACCATAGTTGCGATCGATGTACAGCTGATTTTGAGCATGATGGACCCTGTGATTAGATGGGGTCACAAAAATCCACTCCAGCCATCCCAGCTTTGGTACATGCCTGGTGTGCACCCAGAACTGGTAGATGAGGTTGAGGGAACCGACGGTAATCATCATCTCCGGCGTAATACCCAATACCGCCATCGGTAAATAAAAAATCCAACTGACCAGACCGGTACTGCTCTGTCGAAGGGCAGTGGTGAGGTTATATTCTTCACTAGAGTGATGCACCACGTGGGCGGCCCAGAGAACGTTAACTTCGTGGCCCAGCCTGTGATTCCAATAGTAAAAAAAATCGTAAAGTACAAAGGCCAGTAACCAGACCCAAAGACTGTCAGGCAAGGTCAGCCAAGCGATATGCTCATATACCAGCGCATAAACCGTAAAGGGAATGAGCTTATGTACGACACCAGTTACTCTGCTAAGCACACCGGCACTGAGACTGTTGATGGCATCGTTAACTCGATAATATTGTGTATGACGAAGCCGTTCAGCTACCAACTCCAGGCCGATCAGCAGGAAAAAAAACGGAATAGCCCACAATACATAGCTCATTGATATCCTCCGGCGGCCCCATCAAATGTTAACCATTGGTTAAATTCAACTTATCCGACCAGTCTATTCCTGCTTACTCATCCTGTCCAGCAGCTAAACTCACCACTCAAGTTTGTGTAAATTTCATTAACAATAATCGCCAGCCAAGCTAAGACACAGCCCAGGCCGTTAAAAATGAAACCAATACGGGTTTCTTCAGTCGATATAGATATGGGTTGAAATCCATATTTCCTGAGGAGTATGAGGATGCAATCCCGTTATCAATTGAGTACCTTATACTAAGCAATCCAGCAAAGAAGGTGGACCTTGTATGACTGAAACCGAATCAACAAAGAAGAATTCCCTACTTCCCCATGCTTTGATCGGCGGTGTCTTGTTGATCATTCTGCTGGCTGTATTTTTTTGGCAGTCAGAAGAACAGACGCCGGTTGAACAACCTCAGCCCTTGCCGGAACCGCTTAACGTTCAGGAGGAGCCTGAGCAAATACCCGAGCCTCTGCCCGAACCAGAAGTCATGGAACCAGAGCTACCGGTGGAACAGCCAGAGCAGGAACCGGTGCCCGAGCCGTTGCCTCCAGAGCCTTTGGATATAAGTGACGGTGCTGTTAAAACCGCGCTGCTTGAAACCGGCAGCTACGAAACCCTGGCCAGGTTTATTGTCGATGACGACTTACTCAGACGTTTTGTGGTGTTCAGTGCCAATCTGTCAGATAACGAACTGGCAGCCAGTCATAGAGTTCTGCAACCACCGCAGCAAGAGTTTCGCGTATATCGTCAGGCAGGCAAGGAATGGATCGACACCGCCAGTTACAAGCGCTACACCCCTTATGTAGAAGCGCTGGAAAGCATGGATACGCAGCAGCTGATTGCATTGTACGAGGTCTATAAGCCCACAATCGCGGAAATTTTTGCCGAAGTAGGCGATGGTCGCAGCGACTTTAATGATGTACTGGATGAGGCCATCAATCACCTGCTGGATACTCCTGAGGTACCCATTCCTGTAGAGGTAAGCACTGACAGCGTCATGTACAAATACACCGATGAGCGTTTGGAGTCCTTGTCTGCGCCACAAAAGCAGTTGCTGAGAACCGGACCTGAGAATATGCGGCTGATTAAAGCAAAACTCAGAGAGATTCGCGACGCTCTGGCCAACTGACAACAGATGAACCTAGAGCATTTGCAGTCAACACTGGCGCAGCATAATCCTAGGCTGCCGCCGGTGGAAGACTGGAATCCAGACTACTGTGGCGAACTCGAACTGGAGATTCGTCATGACGGTAGCTGGCACCACCAAAATTCACCCATTAGCAGAAAATCGCTGATCATGCTTTTTGCCAAGGTATTAAAGCGGGAAAACGATCGTTACTACTTGGTCACTCCGGTGGAAAAGCTAGGCATTCAGGTGGCTGACGTCCCTTTTTTGGTAACCAACTGGCAACAACAGGGGGAATACCTGTTGTTTTCCACCAATATGGATGAACAATATCTGGTGGGTGAGCAACACCCAGTGCACTTGATGAAAGATAAGGTAACCGGTGATCTGCTGCCATACATGTTAGTACGCAGAAATCTGTATGCCAGACTACATCAAAATGTGTTCTATCAACTGGCAGAGCAGGGAAAGCCGGGGAAGGTAAATGGAAGTAGCCACTTGCTATTAAGCAGTGGCACCTACCAATTCAGTTTGGGGCCGCTGTAAGCCAGACAGCCCCTATCACAGAGTTATTTGTGGCTAAAGGTTCGCACCATAGCCGCAATACCATCAATGTTGCCGCGCAAGGTGGAAGAGCTTCGCTCCATGGACAAGGCAACCTGTGCATTATCATCCGCCACCTCAGTAATCTTGCCAATGTTGCGACTAATCTCTTCACAGACCTTGCCCTGTTGCTCTGACGCTGTAGCAATCTGAGTAGAGTAGTCCGCTATCACTGACATCATTTGGTAAATTTCTTCGATTGCTTTGGCCGAGTAACTTGCATCGTCCACACACTCCATGGCTTGCTCGCGGCTTTTCTCCATGCTGACGACCCATTGTTGCAGCGTATGGCGCATGGTTTTCAGACTGTTATGGATATTGGCTGTAGACGCCTGTGTGCGGGTAGACAAGGCCCGGACTTCATCTGCCACTACAGAAAAACCCCGGCCACTTTCGCCCGCTCTGGCTGCCTCAATAGCAGCATTCAGGGCCAACAGGTTGGTTTGTTCAGCGATAGCTTCAATTTCGCCCATAACATTCGCCACCTTATCGGCCTCGACAACCAACTGGTTCGCCGATGCTGCCGCTTGCTCAACCACCGACGCCAGACCGCTTACTTTATCCTGACTGTGCTGCACACTTTCCCGCGCATCACCACATTGCTGGCTGGCTTCTCGTACTTTTTCGGAAGTGTCCACCGTGTTACGGGCAATCTCCTGACTGGTGGCCGCCATCTGTGTAATAGCCGCCGCGATTTGCTGCACTTCAAACTTCTGCTGCTCTAATCCACTGGCGGTGGTATGCGCCGCACTGGCGGTTTCACTGGCAACCCCTGACAACCCCCTCGCTGAGTCTTGCATGCGACCTAATACGGTGCGCAAACGCGCTCTCATCAATCCCAAATGAAAATCCACATAACTCTGGGTACCTTTGCCACTGTAGATAAAACGACACACACTGTCGTACTGGGACTTTAACTGAAGGGCGGTTTTCGGCACACTGATAAGCTCGCCACGATACAACCAAGCCAAAATAGCCAGCAAGGCAGGCACGGTTACCCCGGCAACCCAACCGCCGGTCCAAAAACATAAGGCGGTAGCAATAATGGTAAAAACGGCGCTCAGCAATGTTTTCTGCCCGCTACCCATTTCCCAGGCCCGGAACTTTCCTGCCCGGATCTGTGCATAAGCCTGTTCGGCTCTGGCAACAAGCTCCCGCTCTGGCTTCACTCTGACGGACTGATAACCAACCTTCTCGGCACCTTCAAAAATGGGGGTAACATAGGCATCGACCCAGTAGTAACGCCCATCTTTACAGCGATTCTTCACCATACCACGCCAGGCTTGCCCCTTTTTCAGGCTTGCCCACAAATCGGCAAAAGCTTCCTTTGGCATATCAGGATGCCTGACCAGGTTATGGTTTTTACCTACCAGCTCATCCAACTCATAACCAGCAACATGGCAAAAGGCTCTGTTTGCATAAGTGATAACGCCACGTAAGTCGGTCGTCGACACCAACTCCTCATCAGCCTGGTACAAGACCTCTTCATTTATGAGTGTTTGTTCACGACGCATCTAAATATCCTTTCGCCAACAATAAATAAAAGTATGAACAATAACGTTCAGAACTGCCCATATTATCAAAAATTTTTTATAGACCAGTCATTTAGTATGAAAATGCAGAAATAACATACGCAATATGTCGTTAAGCAGTTATTTTTGCCACTTGGCCGTATTTTTGTATATCCATGTATACCGAATTGGAAACCCTAGCCTAACAGCGTTAACACTTTGGCTAACTACTGGCATTAATTTTTCACTTTCTTCTATCCTTTGCCGTTCACCGGGAACTGCTCTATTGTGTTTCGATAACAAGTGCAACAAAGGGAACGATAATGAAAATAAAACATCTCTGTCTGCTCAGCCTAACCTGTTTAGCTGGGCAGAGCATCGCAGCCACTTACATTCACACCGGTCAACTGATATCGGCAGCAGATACTAAAGTCTTGAAAAAGATGACTGTTATCGTCGACGGAAACAAAATCCTTGATGTCAAAAGCGGTTATCTGCAACCAGGCGAAAATGACCAGTTGATCGATATGCGCAGTGGCACTCTGATGCCAGGGCTTATGGATATGCATACCCATTTAAGCTCTCAGCAAGGCCCCGGGTCTTATATGGAGCGCTTTACCTTAAATGAGGCTGACTATGCGTTAAAGGGCGTCGACTTTGCCCGCAAAACACTACGGGCAGGCTTTACAACGGTGCGCAACCTAGGGGACGGTTACAATGAGACAGTTGCACTGCGTAATGCCATTAATAACGGCATTATTCAGGGACCACGTATTTACACCTCAGCGAAATCTATCGCCACAACAGGCGGCCATGCGGATCCAAGCAACGGCAGAGCCAAACAATTAATGGGTGACCCAGGCCCAGCTGACGGTGTGGTAAATGGTGAGGCAGAGGCTAGAAAAGCGGTACGTCAACGCTACAAAGACGGGGCTGACCTGATAAAGATCACAGCCACGGGCGGTGTACTTAGCGTAGCCAAAAGCGGTCAGAATCCCCAGTTTATGCAAGATGAACTAGAAGCCATAGTGGCAACAGCCAAAGACTACGGCATGAAGGTTGCGGTGCATGCACACGGCAAAGAGGGCATGAAGCGGGCCATTCAAGCCGGCGTTAACTCCATTGAGCACGGCACCTATATGGATGCCGAAGTGATCAAGTTAATGAAAAAACACGGCACTTATTACGTGCCAACGGTAATGGCCGGTGAATGGGTAGCAGAAAAGGCCAAGATCGACGGCTTCTTTCCCGCCTTGGTCAGACCCAAGGCCGCGGCCATTGGTCCTTTGATGCAGGACACCTTCTCACGGGCATACAAAGCCGGCGTTAAAATCGCCTTTGGCACCGACTCTGGCGTCTCAGCTCATGGCGACAATGGCCGAGAGTTTGCTTTGATGGTCGAAGCAGGCATGCCAGCAGTGGAGGCAATTCGTTCTGCCACATTCCACGGCGCTGAATTACTCGGTATTTCCGACCAAGTGGGTACAGTGGAAAGCGGTAAACTGGCTGATTTAGTTGGTGTTCAAGGCGATCCCTTGCAAGACATCTCCCTGCTGTCCCACATTAGCTTTGTGATGAAAGACGGCGAAATAGTGAAGCAATGATCAAACTGCAGGACAAGGATGTCTTGCCTGACTTGCAAAATATCCATAGGCAATTTCCACGTCGCCTCGTACAATCAGTTTTCTGTTTTCAGCGGGTTATGACTTTGCGCACAAACATACTAGCGTGGCTGCTGATTTGTCTATGCGGGTGTTCTCTTGCTGTGCAAGAACCCGAATTACCCAGTGCGACCGAGATAAACTTACCTGCTGTCGGCATATTCCCCCAACAGCCAGATAACGAGTTAAGCGACTGGTGCCGTCAACAAGCAGAATCTTGTCATATGACGCCGACTCATCTAATCGGCATAGCCCAACAACTGCAAGATTCCGGAGGCTTTCCGCTAGTCTCTGAGCACCCCGGCGCCGACTATGAATTTCTGCTCGCCCGTGCGCGAAATGATAACCATATATTCATTCATGTGCTTCTTGCCTGGCAAGGGCTTCCCCTGCACACCTACAAGTACCAATTCGAGACTGCGCAGACCCCCTTCCTTGACGTTGCGCTCACTAAGGCATTGTTAAAAGACGTAAAGCAAGATAACGCCTTTAGCGCAAGCTATCTGGCAAAAGCCCTGGATGCAGACAACTACACCGCAGACTTATGGGCCCCAGCTCAAATTGCGGGTTTCCATCTTAGCCACAAGCGGGTCTACAACGACCCCTTCCAAGGATCTGCATTAACTTACAAGAACCCGGATTTTAATAGCGACAAAATAGAAGTAAGTATTTACCCCATACCTGCCAGCGACCTATCGAACCGCGCCGCGCTAATAGCGGAGGAAACGAATAAGCTGAGGGATAATTTGTTCGAGTTCGCCAGACAACACCAATTGCCGCCGTTGACGATGACCGCAGATACCTCAATCAATTGGACACAGCAAGGTCTCGATTTTCAAGGTTATTATCTCGATGCCAGCATCATTAGTGCGGATTCTGAGCCCTTTTACGCCGCTTACTTCTTTTTTATTCAGCAAGACAAGATAGTTAAATTTACCACCACTTTTCCCTCTGATATCGCAGTGAACTTTGTAAAACAAGCGCTGCCGCAGATGCAAATCCCCGAGGAGTCTGCGTTTATGGCCCGCTTAAGGAGACCATAGTGCTATACCGGAAAAACCGATTAGTCCGATATAGTCCTTACTCTTGAACTCTCAGCATTTAACCCCAATGCTATGTAGAAGCTGTTTATCTTTTTCCTACACTAACTCGGAGAATTATGATGAGTAACATTGATATAGGGATTACGACTCAAGACCGACAGGATATCGCCACAGGGCTAAAACGTTTGCTGGCAGACTCCTACACTCTCTACCTCCAAACACACAATTTTCATTGGAATGTGACTGGACCACAGTTTCGAGAATTGCACTTGATGTTTGAGGAACATTACACCGAGTTGGCCGTCGCGGTAGATGACATCGCGGAACGTATTCGCACCCTCGGTGTCGTGGCGCCAGGCACCTATAAAGCCTTTGCATCACTCAGTTCCATAGAGGAAGTAGAAGATGTTCCCGCTGCTGCAGATATGGTCAAAATTCTCAATAAGAGCCATGAGCAAGTGGTAAAAACCTGCCGTGAAGTATTGAAGCTGGCACAAGAGGGGAATGATGAGTCCACTGCAGCCTTAGTATCCGATCGTATGCGCATTCACGAAAAAACTGCCTGGATGCTGCGAGCCATGCAATAACCCGATGGCGGCAGAGAGATCTGCCGCCCAACGACACGGTTGATAATAATTCTCATTTAAACTATTTTATGGATAGTCTTTTAGATATTCATGGAATAGCCTATGCCTTCACATTTCCTTTGCAACTACCACCGCGCCTGGCTGGCAACGAATCCCCAAGCCGCCTTAACGCATCTACAGCAATGCATACACAGCGCTTCCATGTTGAGACAGACCGAGCAATGGCACAGGGCACTCCCCTACATAGGTAGTGCGTTTGAGGCGGCCTCGCTATTATTGGGCAGCATAGACATCGATACCCAACTCGCCGCCACAGAGTTGACGTCGTCGGCACTACTGCTAGCCGACAACTACTACAGAATGGGCCGTTTTCGCCATGGTCGCGAGATCATTAAGCAAGCCATCACTCTGTTAGTTGAAACCCAGCAACGCACTGATGTGGGTGGCAGTGCTCGTCTGTCAGGCTGCATAAGCCTATTACATAAAAAACTGACTGAATTTTTGCATATGGAAAGACAACGAACAGCCTCCGGCTCACTGTTTCAGCGGGCAGCTATGGTTCACTGACGCTCAGCCTTGGCTCTCATTCAATCATAAGCAATCAGTAAGGAGGATAAGTATGGTGAGTCATCAGGAAGACTTTTTGAATTTAAGGATCCGTATGGATACGCTGGCCAAGCTCATCAGTCACCATCAACTACATATTGAAGACTTGCGCTGCAGTGACAGCCATTCAGCAGCATTGCTCAGGCGCCTCTTGCTTGAGTGCGCCCTATGCAATGTAAGTACAAACTAACAAGAATGCTATCGCTGGATAAGAACGACACCGCTATTTATTGTGCGGAGCCTTTCTTAATTAGATAACGATAGGGGGTCTGCGTGGTATCAGCCTTCAAAAGCTGATGATCCAAAAAGCGGCAAAAACTGGGTATATCGCGTGTGGTAGCCGGGTCATCTGCCGTCACCAAGATAGTTTGCCCGTCTTGCATTTTGCGGATAGCCAAACGAACCATCATTACCGGCTCAGGACAGCGTAACCCCAGCGTATCCAGTTCCTCATCAGCCTTATCGAAATCAAATTCCATAAGCCTGGCGATACTCTTGGATTTGCTGTAAATGCTCAGCCATATCCGGCTTATCCTGCAGGTAGTGGATAAGGTCAGCGAGGCTAACGATTGAAACGACTTTCGTAGCAAAGTCGCGCTCCACTTCCTGAATAGCCGACAGCTCACCCTGGCCTTTTTCCTGGCGATCCAGCGCGATCAGTACCCCGGCCAGCGTTGCGCCATTTGCCTGAATGATCTGCATTGACTCACGAATTGCCGTGCCAGCGGTTATCACATCGTCCACCAACATCACTTTGCCCTGCAGAGGGCTTCCCACCAGGTTTCCACCTTCACCGTGGTCTTTGGCTTCCTTACGATTGAAACAGTAAGGCTTGTCTATGTCATATTTGTCAGCCAGGGCAACCGCCGTAGTGGTGGCAATAGGAATACCCTTGTAGGCGGGCCCAAAAAGGAGATCATACTCCACCTTGGCATTTACCAGAGCAGCGGCATAAAACTGACCTAGCTTGGCCAGGTCTCTGCCGGTATTAAATAATCCTGCATTAAAGAAATACGGACTGGTGCGTCCAGACTTCAGTTTGAACTGACCAAACTTGAGTACCTGCCTGGCCAACGCGAATTCTATAAAGGCTTTTTGGTAATCCTGCATCTTGTTCAACCTCAGTTCAAAGCCGCGCGCTGAACATCAAAGATCTCGCGCAACCCATGTTTGGCAAGTTCCATCATTTCTTGCATTTCTTCAAAGCTGAAAGGAGCCTCTTCTGCCGTTCCCTGCACCTCAATAAGCTGACCCGTTTCGGTCATCACTACGTTCATATCGGTTTCCGCTGCCGCATCTTCCGTATATTCCAGATCGGCAATAGGGGTGCCTTTAAAAACGCCCACCGAGACTGCAGCAATCATGTATTTCATGGGGTTAGCCTTAATTAACCCTTTCGCACGCATCCAGGTCAGTGCGTCAGCAAGCGCAACACAGGCACCGGTGATAGATGCAGTTCTGGTACCGCCGTCGGCCTGAATCACATCGCAATCCAACAGAATGGTGTTCTCACCAAGCATGCTCAGATCTACTGCTGCACGCAATGAACGTGCAATCAGTCGCTGAATCTCCAGTGTACGACCACCTTGCTTACCACGTGCAGCTTCACGGTCACTGCGCGTATGAGTGGAGCGTGGCAACATGCTGTACTCAGCAGTAATCCACCCCTTACCCTGACCTTTCATAAAGCGGGGAACTCCCTCTTCTACAGAAGCAGTACAAATAACCTTGGTATTGCCAAACTCAATCAGCACAGAGCCTTCTGCATGGCAGGTAAATTGTCTGGTGATGGTAATAGGACGGATTTGGTTGGCCGTTCTGCCGCTTGGACGCATGTTGATTTCCTCTGACGGGCTGGATTGGCCGGCATTATAGCCCAATGACAACATGACATCTGCATAAAATACACAACCAGTCGAGACAGAAAGACAACCAATAGTCGATGCAGACTCAAGCGCACCTTGTTACACCGGTTCTGCATAATTTCCAGTTGGGGTATACTGCCCTCAACTAAACGTTCAGGATAAACACATGATATACAGTATGACGGCCTTCGCCCGGATTGAGCACAAGGCACAATGGGGTAATGCCGTATGGGAAATACGTTCGGTCAACCAACGTTATCTTGAAAGCTATTTTCGTCTGCCTGAACAGTTTCGAAGCTTAGAGCCTTTGCTGCGTGAGAGATTTCGTAAGTCTCTACAGCGTGGGAAAGTCGAGTGTTCTTTGCGTTTTACCGCCAACGATGCAGCAGTAGGCAAAGTTACCCTGAATGAATCTCTGGCCAGACAGTTAATGGAAGCGGCCGATTGGGTGCAGTCACACGGCCAATCAACCGGAGTGAATCCGTTTGATGTTTTACGCTGGCCAGGTGTCATCAGTGCAGAAGAAACGGATATGGATGCTATCCAGGGTGAGCTGCTTGGTGCTTTTGATAAAAGCCTGGAAGAATTATTACGCTCCCGAGCCGCCGAAGGGGACAACTTACGCGCCCTGATAGAACAGCGCCTGGATGCAATAGAAGGTGAAGTCAGTACCATACGCGGTGCAATGCCCGCAGTACTCGAGTGGCAGCGAGAGCGTATTAGCAACAAATTTGAAGAGGCCAAAATTGAGCTGGAAGCCAGCCGCTTTGAGCAAGAGATGATTCTGTTAGCTCAGCGTTTGGACGTTGCCGAAGAGCTGGATAGATTAAATTCTCACATCAGCGAGACGCGCAAAATATTGCACAAAGGGGGCGCTTGTGGACGACGCCTGGATTTTATGATGCAAGAGTTTAACCGCGAATCGAACACCTTGGCATCAAAATCGATCAATGCCGACATTACCCAATCAGCGGTGGAACTCAAGGTGCTGATTGAGCAGATGCGTGAGCAGATCCAAAACATCGAATGATGTAATGTGCAATTTATCTCTCATTATTATCTAACAGACACTTCGCTGTTGAACAATAACGGGGCGGTTGGTTTGTGACCCTAAGCGATTGCGAACCAGCCTAACGCTAAGAAAAAACGAGAAATATTTTGCACACAAATTCTACTGAGCATTATCAATAGCAATGCTCAGTTTAAGTAGACAACGATAATTTCAAAGCACAATTTCACATCAATGAAAGAGAAAATAATTGCACAACATGAGCAGCAGGAAATCATCCAAGAATTACTCGCTGCATATCAACGACAAGAATTGAGTGCAGGGCAAATCCTTAAAATTTTGCGAAAAGATATTATGGAAATGAGTCAAACAGACTATGCGAAGATGATAGGCATAAGCCGCCGAACATTGTCTGATCTTGAACAAGATTTAGGCAGCCCAACCTTCCATGTATTTAATGCTGCGTTTCAACCTTTTGGCCTGCAAGCGGGGTTAGTTAGGTCATTTGAAGGATAGACAGGTAAAACAAAGCGACAGAGCCACGATCATCTATTCCAAAGTCTGCACAAATAGCAAGCGCTCACTTTTTAGCCAAAACCAATACTGCTTCAGCTTTCATTAAGGCAAATTCAGGTCAAATTCACCCGAACTCAACCACAGTACCAATACAACTGATGGAGAATTCAAAATGAAAGTTGTCCCCTTTCTTATCTTATTATTGTTTAGCTTACCTGGTCAGGCTGATCCAACATGGAGAGCGAGTTCCCAGGAATCTCAGCTCAATGAGGCCCGCTCAGCCAGCACCAAGTCTAGTCTGAAAAGCGACAAAAATTCCCCGGCGCGGATGCTGTCACTTCGCCCCCAACATGCAGATAGCAGTGACTTTTGGATCTATGATGCCTGGATAGCCTTGCTCAGTGATCCCGACGCCGATGGCTACTATAGTGAGTTTACCCTCTCTTTTGATGCAGACAGTGTCTATACACAAGTTCCGGTCTACGCCCGACTTTATCTGGGCAGCGGCGAAACCTTTCGCGAGTACCATACAACTTCAGAATTTATCGTCCATGGCGAAAGCAGCGACGATTATCTGGAAGTCACCACAACCCTGCTGGAAGGCTTCAGAGCCAATGACTATGAACTCCTGATAGAACTGTACGATGGAGATACTGACGAATTAGTCGCTGTCTACGACAGTTACGATGATGAAGATCTGCTCTACCTGCCATTAGAAAGCAGGGAATATGAGCAGCAAGTGGTTATCGTTGAAGAGGTTCATGCAGGATCAACCAGTCTCTATGCAGCCTTGATGCTTCTGGCTCTTGCACTCTGGCGTTCAATAACCACTAAATCAAGAAACACGCCCTAGGCGCGATATGAACAAGTTACTGTTCAGGCTTCATATGGGTGGCTTGCCAATTAACCACACGCCATTGGTTATCCCGCTTCACTAAGGTGCCACTATTGAGATAATAGTGGCGCTGACTTGCCGACTCGCCCACCAAACGGAAAGCAATGATGGCAACATCATCAAAAAGCTTTATCTGCAACTCCTCTGCCGTATAACGCATCCTTTGTTCGCCAGCCGCCGGCGCTGAACTCAAAGACGCCATCAAGGTCGCTTTGCCAAAGCGCTTTCCGCTCGAACTGGTGTAAATCAAATCCTCAGCCCAAAATCTATCATGCATTTTCACATCATTGACCGTCGCGCCCGCCAAGAACTGATTTAACAGGTTTTCGATATGCTCGGCGTCGCTGCTTTCTTCTGCGGTGGCCGACAGCGCAATCAAAAACAACCCCATGCCTATAAACTTCACTAGTCCACTCATTTTCAGATCCTTAAAACGCCAATCCAAACAATAACTCAGCCAGATCGGGTTGCCATTGATAGTCCACCAAACGAACGCGGTACTTCAACACCACAATATCTTCACTCTGCAAACGTCCCTTTTGTTCCTCAGCCGTCTCAGAGCCCACAGGAAAAGCAATGTGTCCATTTGAACGTAGTACTCGATGCCAGGGGAGTTGCATGTGCTTTGGTGCCGCCTGAAGCGCTTTACCCACCATACGTGCACGACCGGGTAAGCCAGCAAGATCAGCAATCTGACCGTAGCTAGCAACCCGGCCTACAGGGATTAACTTTACCGTATGCCATATGCGCAGGTAAGGCTCAGTTGCTGCTGGCATATCAACGGCTTTGTGGTCACTTTGCATGCTCAATGTATTAACGCTATCTATCTGTTTTTATTTGTTAAAGCCTATTCCTTCACCTATTGTTTAGTGGTGAAAAATCAACCTGTCGGGAAACAGGCTGTTCATCATGCCCGCCGAACGTTGTGCTGCCAAGGGTTATTCACGCACACAACCGCAAGTGAGCATAAGGTGCAAATGTCACGCATGGAATTTAGTAGTGGAGAATGACCTTGGCATTAAGACTGGAAATTATCAGTTACCAGAAAGAGAGTGCTGCTCAGCCTTCAAGCATGGAGTTGCAAGGCAATACACTCAGTATCGGCCGGGACAAGAGCAACGACTGGTGTCTGGCGGATCCGGACCGCATTTTGTCTAAATCACATTGCCGAATAGAAGCACAGCCCCAAGGTTTTCTGCTGTTTGATATGAGCACCAATGGCGTTTACCTGAATCAAGCTCCTCAGCCTATCGGCAAGGGCAACTCGGTAAAACTTAGCCACGGTGACAGATTTCGCATCAGCGACTACGACATCAAAGTCAGCAGTGAGGATTCTCCGGTAACCGACCGCTCCGATGACTACGAACAGGCAATGTCACCACCGCCTCCCCTGGTGCAAGCAAACGATGCAAGTACGGACTGGCATAACTTACTCACGCCAAGCCAAGTGAAACCGGTTGAACACGCACAGAGCGAGGTGGAAATGCCGGTTATGACGCAGACTCATTATGATGCACCGGATATTGGCGTTAGCATCCCGGAAGATTGGAGCTCGCAGTCAGAGACTGCCGCTCCACCGCAGCTTCCTGAGTCCAGCATGCCCGTTGAGCCAAAACAGCCAACGGCCGCACAGCCCACCTCCAGCCAAGCAGACTTACTGAGCGTATTTCTCAGCGGCGCCGGTTTGCCAAACGAGCAGAGACTTGCCGTTGCGCCAGAGCAATTAATGCATGAGTTGGGCAGCCTGTTCCGCTGCATGACCGAAGGAATGATTGGAGTGCTGGCTGCCAGGGGAGATATCAAAGGTGAGTTTAGGTTGGCACAAACCATGATAAAGCCTACCGACAATAACCCACTGAAGTTTTCCCTCAATGTGGAGGAGGCCATGTTGTCTTTGCTCGCCAAACGAGGTGAAGGCTATATGAACGCACAACGGGCCTTTGAAGAAGCGTTCGATGACTTAAAAGCCCATCAGGTCGCCATGCTGGCAGGGATGCAACATGCCCTGCAGTCATTATTGAACACTTTTGACCCCCAGAGAATTGAACAGGCAAACCCGGCCTCGGGCGGGATGTCAAAACTTCTTGGTCAGCGCAAGTCAGCCTATTGGGACAATTACATCCTGCTCTATAAAACCCTTTGCCGGGACGGCGAGCAGGACGCGCAAAATCTGTTTGGTCGGGACTTTGCCAAAGCCTATGAGCAACAAATCAAAAATCAAAAACAACGCGGCTGAAAATATCCCCGCACATTCACGGAAATTCAACTATAAGTAAAGGCATTACGTTTAAAAAACAAGCAAATAGCGTACTCCAACAACACACCAGGAGGGAAGGATGTCAGGAGTCGGAGAAAAGCGTTTTACGCTGGTTAATCGCTGGGTTGTCCCGCTCTTATTAACCATGTCATTGCTGGGCTGTGGGTCCAGCACTATGGTCAAGGATGTATTTTCGGTGGTCACCAAAGCTGACTTTACTATGGTGGCATCCACCGATGTAAATCCAGATATCAACGGTCGCCCTTCACCCATTCTGGTCAGGCTCTACGAACTCAGATCCCCTGGCGCATTCAACAGCGCGGACTTTTTTTCGTTGTATGACAAGGCTACAGGTGAGCTAGGTAACGATTATATCCGCCACGACGATATGGAATTAAAGCCAGGCCAGGAATATCAAAAGGACATCATTTTTGATGAGAGTACCCGCTATATCGGGTTAATTGCCGCTTACCGCGACATCGACAACGCCGTTTGGAAACGCGTAGTAGAGCTTCCGCCGGATTCAAATTCAGAAATACGGGTTGTATTAGGTAGCAACGCATTGCAATTAACCATTGAGTAGCAAGCTGCTCACAGTATGTGGTGACGGGATGACATCCAATAACAGAGTTTCGTGGTCCGAAGGTATGTTCCTCAGACCACAACATTTTCAGCAACAAGACCGATTTTGGCACGAGCAACTGCGCAATATTGCACAGGGCATACAAGGGTACTTTTGGGGGTTCAATGCCTTGGTGTTGGATAAAGAGCTGCTAAAGGTAGGTAAGTTGTCATTCAAGAAGTGCCAGGGTGTACTGCCGGATGGCTTGAGCTTTGATTTAGACGGCGCCATGCCGGTGCTGGATCTGCCGGAAGGCAGCCGTGATCTCACCGTCTACCTCAGCCTACCGGTCTCAACCCAATCAGGGCAGGAGTTCAGCAACGAAAATGCGCATAGTCATGTGCGCTACCATGCTTATGTCGAGGTAGTTAAAGACTGCGCAGATGCGGCCGGACAAGATGCCGAGATTGAGTTAGCTAAGCCGCGCTTTAGTCTGTCCATTTCAAATCAGCAGCAAGATGCCTTCCAGACTCTGGCGGTGGCAAAAGTGTTGGAAGTTGGCGCCGATCGCAATATCCATCTTGATGAGGATTTTATCCCTCCCACTATAGATATTAATAGTCAGCCAAATCTTCATGCCTTCGTTGTGGAACTGGAATCCATGCTCCATCAACGAGCCGAAAGCCTGGCGGCCAGAGTATCCGGCGCAGGAAGAAGCAGCACCGAAATTGCCGACTTTCTACTACTACAAGCTATCAATCGCATCGAGCCCTTAATACACCATTTATTGCACCAACCCTGCATTCATCCACTGCAGCTTTATCAGCAGTTATTACAAACCGCAGGGGAGCTGGCGACCTTCACAAACCGGAGCCGACGACCTGACAACTATCCGGCGTACAGGCAAGATGCCTTGAAAGAGAGCTTCCTGCCTATTATGACCAGTCTCAGACTGGCCATGAGCGCCGTCTTGGAACAGGCAGCCACTCAAATTGAACTGAGTCAGCCCAATCAATATGGCATTCGCACCGGCGCAATCGGCAATCAAGACATGCTGCGCAAAGCCATGTTTGTTTTCGCTGTACAGGCAGAAGTGCCTGATGATCGTTTAAGACAGGGTCTGCCAGGCCAGATGAAAGTAGGCTCAGTGGAAAAAATCGCACAACTGATCAATAAGTCGCTCCCTGGGGTCACTATCAGTCCACTTCCTGCGGCTCCCAGACAAATTCCCTACCAGGCAGGCACGACATACTTTCAGTTGGATAAAACCACTAGCGCCTGGCAAGACATTGAATCGACCGGCAACTTGGCTCTGCATGTTGCCGGACAATATCCTGGCCTGGACATCAGTTTCTGGGCAATTAGGCAATAACTATGGTTAACGACGATCTCGACCGCACGCTTATTATGCCGTCGCCAGGCAGGCGCCGCACAGTAACGGAGGAGCCAGGCCACCAGCAGCCTGCCGCCGCCCCAGTTCAACCCCAACAGCCAGCCCCCGCTCAGATAACAGAGCAGAATGCACCTAATGTCACCATGTTGGGTACATCCGGCAGCCACATCCTGCTGAACGCTGCCACCATGATATTTTCCCTGGCCAGACAACTGCGCAACACACTGCAGCACAGTGACACTCAGGGGCTCTTGAATCACATTACCAGCCTGATGTGCAACTATGAGAAAACCTGCATCGGGCAAGGGGTAGCACCTGACACCGCCCTTGAGGCACGGTACATCCTATGTGCTTTTATTGACGAAATCGTCCTCAATACCCCTTGGGGACATGCCAGTCATTGGAGTCAAAACAGCCTGCTAAGCTCCTTGCACAACGACACCAGGGGTGGGGAACGTTTTTTTCAAATTCTAGCCAGTCGTTCGGAAAATCCAGGGGCTAATCAAGCTATTTTGGAGCTGATGTACCACTGTTTGAGCTTGGGGTTTCAGGGCAAGTTTGCCGTTCAACAAAATGGTCAGGCCGCACTTCAGCAAATTAGAACCGGCTTGTATCAGACACTTCGACAGGTCAAGCCACTACCTGAACCCGAGTTATCTGCCCAATGGCAAGGCGTACAGGACGGCCGTCCCGCCATCGCCAAACTGGTTCCCTGGTGGGTGGTGCTCTCTCTCTTATCGGGCATTTTGGTAATAACCTACATAGGCTTTTATTTCTCAATCAATGAAGCCTCGGACAACGCCTTTACGCAAATAGGCCAATTAGGGAGGGAGATTCCACAGCTAGCAGAGACGGGGGATAACGTTCCGGTATTAATGGAACCGCTGGATACGGCATTGGATCCCAACACCTTGCTACAAACCCTGCAATCCAGCCTAAGCGCGGAAATAGCCGCACACCAATTAAGCCTGTCAAAAGAACCCACAGGCGTGAAGATCACTGTGCATAACAAAGGGCTTTTCGCATCTGGTAATGCCCAAGTCTCACCTGCTTACCATCGGGTCTTCAGCCAACTGGCCAATGCACTAAGAGACCTGCCCGGGCCGATTTTGGTATCGGGCCATTCTGACAGTCAGAAAATCCGTACCTTGCGTTACCCCTCCAACTGGCATCTGTCCGATGAACGTGCCAGAGCGGTAGTAACTGCGCTGGTTAACCAAGGTATGCAACAAGAACGCCTGGTTGCACAAGGCAAAGCAGATACCGAACCGGTTGCGGACAACAGCACGCCACAAGGCAGGGAACAGAACCGCCGTGTGGAGATCTTGATACGCACCTATTGAATGACGTAGGAAACGACAATGGGAATGCTGAAGAAACTCTTTTCCTGGTTAACCAACAAATGGGTGCTATCCATTTTAGGCTTACTAATTTTATGCCTGGTGATCTGGTACGTAGGTCAAATATTAGCATTTGGCAGTTGGATGCCGCTGGCAGATGACGGTATCCGTGGATTGTTTATCTTATTGGTAATCGCCATCTGGCTGGTGATCCAACTCGTCAAAGTCGTTCGTCAGAAGAAAGCCAACCAGCAGGTTATTCAAGGTTTGTCAGCCACTAGCCAGCAAGACAACCACAGCGAAGTATCCCTGCTACAAGAACGCTTTCAACAGGCGATGCAAACTCTGAAAAAATCCCGCCTGGGAGGCAGCGGCAGTCGTAAATATCTGTATCAACTTCCCTGGTACGTCATTATTGGTCCCCCCGGAGCAGGCAAAACAACAGCGCTGAAAAACTCTGGCTTACGTTTTCCACTGCAAGAAGGGTTTGGTGCCGACCCCGTCAAAGGCATAGGTGGCACCCGAAATTGCGACTGGTGGTTTACCAACGAAGCCGTGCTGCTGGACACAGCCGGTCGCTATACCACACAGGATAGTGATCAATCTGCCGATAAAGAGGCCTGGCAAGGTTTTCTCGGGCTACTGAAAAAACACCGCCGACGTCGCCCCCTAGACGGCGTAATAGTGGCCTTTAGCCTGGTAGATCTGATCTCGCAGAATGCCGAAACCCGTCAACTCCATGCCCGAGCCGTTCGCCGGCGCCTCAAGGAGCTGAGCGATAGCCTCAAGGTACAAGTGCCCGTATATGTCATTTTTACCAAGACAGATCTGCTGGACGGCTTTACCGCTTACTTCGATGACTTGGGCAAAGTGGAAAGAGAGCAGGTCTGGGGTATGACCTTCCCCTTAAGCGTCTCGGAAAATCCATCGCAGTTTATTCACACTTTTGAGCAAGGCTATGACCAGTTGGTTAGCAGGCTGGCGGACGGCATGTTATCCCGTCTGGACGCGGAACATGACATACAGCGACGTGCAGCCTTGCATGGTTTCCCTGAGCAAATGGCGTCACTTAAACAATCACTGCGAGATTTTATCGGTGAGATTTTTGCGCCCAATGTATACGACGACAAGCCTATGCTAAGAGGGGTTTATTTCTCCAGTGGCACCCAGGAAGGCAGCCCCATAGACAGACTGATTGGGGCAGTGTCACGAGCATTCGGACTTAGCCGTCAAGCCACGCCAGCATACAGCGGGCCGGGACGCAGTTATTTTCTGACCCGGCTGATGAAAGAGGTTATCTTCAAAGAGGCCGGCCTGGTGATCAATACCGGCTTCTGGGCGAAAAATCGTGGCAAATTAGAACGGGCTGGCTACATCGGTGCCGCGGTTGTCACGCTTTCTATCATGGTCGGCTGGTATTGGAGCTATCAACAAAACCTCGATTACATTCAGCAGGTGGAAGCACAGGTCAGTCAGTATCAGGACGTTGCAGGCAACCTGGTTGACAGTCGTGGCGACATTAACCAGATATTGCCCTATCTCAACCTGCTGAGAACCATACCAGGAGGCTATGCAGACAAGGACAACAGTCCACCTTTTTCAATGGGGCTTGGCCTGTATCAGGGGGATAAAATTGGCCCCATTGCTATCGATGCCTACCAACGTGCACTCAATACCGTACTGCTTCCTCGGGTCGTGGCACGCCTGGAACAACAGTTACAAGAGAACAACCGCGTTGAGCAAAGCGACCTTTTGTATGCTGCACTAAAAGTGTATCTGATGATTGGCAATCCAGGCCGGTACGATAAACGGGAAGTCGGCATTTGGATAACCACGGACTGGGCCAATCAGTTCCCCGGCGTCAACAACAGTGAGCCGCGGGAACAACTGATAGAACACCTGCACGCTCTGGTCGATACAGAACTTCCTCAGGTCAGATTGCAGGGATTACTGGTAGAGCAGGTGCGCAAAACACTGAGCAAGCAGAGTCTGGCAGAGCGGGTTTATGGGCAAGTCAAGCGCAGCCCGCAAGCAACCTCTCTTTCCTCCTGGAGGATGATAGACAATATCGGTGCCGATGCCGCCCATTATTTTCGCTTTCGTAGCGATGCGCCCATGAACAAAGGACTGCCTGGCTTTTTCACCTTAACCGGCTACAAAGATGTGCTGCTTGAACAAGGCCCCATGTTGACCAGCCAGGCTGCCAGGGAAACCTGGGTAGTGCGGGAAGATAAACGCGAAGCACTGTCAGCAGAAGAGATAGAAGGGCTGTTTCAGGATGTCAGCAAACTGTACTTTTCCGAATATGTGCGCACCTGGAATCTGTATCTGCAGGATATTGATATTGCGCGCTTCAACTCTTTTGCCGATGGCGCGCAAAAAGTCAAAGATCTGTCTGCGGAAATGTCCCCCATTCGTAGCCTACTGGCCCATGTGGGAAAACAAACCACCTTGGTTTCTTCATCAGCAGACTTGATTGATGCCGCAGGCAAAACCGACCGATTAGGCAGTATTAGCCACCGTGTTTCGTCCTTGCTGTCCAAAGCATCAGAAGCCCAGGCGCTCAACGCCAATAAAGACCCAGCGGCCCTGGTCGACCGTCAGTTTGCCCGCCTGCACGAAATTCTTAAAGAGCGAGATGAGGTACAAGCCCCCATTAAGGCGACATTATCGAATTTGAATGAGCTTTTTATCGCCCTGAGCACAGTGGAAGCAACGATTAACTCAGCCGCTATGGGGATCAGCACCAACGATGCCAGCTCCGCGCTGCAAGGGGTCATCAGACGCATTCAATTAGAAGCCAGTCGGCAGCCAGAGCCTCTCAAGCAATGGCTGTACAGTCTGGTCAGAGAGAGCAATATGGTGTTTGTCCGTGATGCCAGGCAACGCTTTAATCAGGTTTGGCAAGCCTCGGTCGCTAACTTCTGCCGCCAGGCCATAGACAGTCGCTACCCTATCGCCCCCAACAGCCCGGACGATATTAATATCAGTGACTTCAGCCGCTACTTTGGTCCTTCGGGCTTGCTGGATACCTTTTTCAATCGTTATCTGGCTGGCTTTATAGACACCAGCGTCAAACCCTGGGCGTTGATCGAAAATGCCGGGGCCAAACTGGAGGTGCCGGACAAGGTTGTGCGCTATTTTGAGCGGGCCGCAGAAGTGCGCCAAACCTTCTTTATGGGCGGCGCCAATCAGCCTTACTTCAGCTTTCAGATCTCGCCACTGCAATTGGATGCCTCTGCCAGCCAGAGCCTGATTGAAATGGGTGATCAGCGATTAGTCTACCAACATGGTCCCACCCGGTTGACCCAAATGGTCTGGCCGCCAACAGGGGGGATGGAACGCTCAAGGTTCTCGATTCGAACCCTGGCAGGTTCCAGTACAGGTATAGCGACAGACGGTCCTTGGGCTTGGTTCAGGCTAATAGACAAAGGGGAGAGTCAAGCCACATCAAGCCGAGATAGATTTCGGGTCAATTTCCACAGTGATGGCCTGAAAGCCAGTTATGAGATCAAGGCAGGTAGTGTCATCAACCCCTTTAATAAGCAAGTGATGCGCAGTTTGGGCTGCCTGGATAATCTGTAAGGAACAAAGATGCTGATACAAAAACCGGGCTTCTATGGAAAATTGCCGGGTAAGGGTGACTTTATCAGGCGCCACCTGTCTAACGAGCTGGTTTCAAGCTTGGATCAATGGCAACAAGCAGCCATGGAGTATAGTCAAGCGGTATTGGCAGATGCCTGGCTACGCCATTATCTGGTTAGTCCTATCTGGCGTTTCGTGCTCTCTCCAGGGTTACTGGATGCCCAGCCCATTGCCGGCGTTATGATGCCCAGTGTCGATAGCGTTGGCAGACATTTCCCCCTGACTCTCGCCCAGCCCTTATCCCCGGACACCAACCTACTCAGCTTTAGTTTCCAGGCTGACAACTGGTTTGAGCGAATGGAAGACATCGCACTTTATGCGCTATCGTCTGAATTTGATATGTTGGCTTTTGAACAGCAGTTGGAAGCGATACCAGCCCCGAACCTGACTCCCCCAGGCACACCGCTGCCGCAAAGTGAGATAAGACGAGGCTGGAAGCTGGATACACTAAGCGGAGCTCAACTGGTGGAAACAAGCTTAGCAATGGAAATGCAGAGTCAACTGGTCGCTCAGTATTCACGTTTCAGTTTATGGTGGAGTCTGGGCTCAGAAGACATCGAGCCCACTTTTTTGCTGTATCAGGGAATGCCTCCGCCGGAGGCGTTTAGCGCCTTTATTAGCGGACGCTGGCCATCAAGCTAGCTGGCCGGCACATACTTCAGTGCCGCTTCATCTTTATCGGAATACACATAGCAGCCAGCCCAGGCGCCAGACATGGTAATTGCCACCGGGATAGGGGCACCACGGCTGAACTTTACCTTACCAAAGGCAATTAAAGAGGTTTCACGGATTTGGTGCTCCTCGATATAAGCCTTCCACTTATCCTTATCGGTGCGCTCAACCAGGCAACCACTGTCTGCAGCCAGTTTTAACTTGCCCACCAATACATGGTAGTCAACCTCAACTATTGAAGGTTGTCCCATATTACCTCCCATCAGCTTGTATCCTTGGTTATTTACTCTAACCCATTAGTTGAATTTTTAGAAAGTCTGCATTTCCCTGACTTTCAAAGCCTATTCCCATAGCAATGGGACATAAACAAAAAGTAATTCTTTACATTTCTGCCAAGTAAATAGGTTTTTTTAACAAATTTCAGCCAATTTCTTGCTGAAACTCATTTGCTGAACCAATATTTCTTTTGCTGACCAAATCGGATGGAGTCATTTGGTCTTTGTTATTTAACAGATTTTACCACTGTTAGATTGTTGGGATTGTGGCCTAAGCCCTGATGTCTGTCCAACAGTTAAGATGGAATTTTAACCAGTAGCACTATGACAGACGTAAACATTAATCAGTATCTTACCCCTATTTCAGATGAAACCCCTGCCGGGGACAATTTGGAATATGAACAACTGTTCACCGAGCTCGAGCGTCAGGCCAAGGGTAAACCGGAACAAAGTTTGGGCGATGCCAAAGTGGATGCTGAGCCACCGGACTGGCGCAGTGTTAAAACTAATGCCCTGCATTTACTGGACAGAAGTCGTGATCTGCGGCTGGCCATATTTCTTTGCCGGGCTTTGCTCAATTTGCATGGACTGGCGGGCTTTAAGCAAGGCCTTGAACTAACACAAGGCATGCTCAGGGAATTCTGGCCCACTTTACACCCGCAACTGGATCCTGACGACGATAACGACCCGGTACTGCGCATCAACACCTTGCTGACACTCTGTGACAGGGAGGCCACCTTATCCAGTCTGCAAAGGGCCTCACTGGCCAGCTCAAGAATATTTGGCGATATAGGATTACGTCAGGTGCAAATTGCCAAAGGTCTGCTCAGTGATGACGGAGATGGTGAAGGGCCCGACTTGGCTGCCATATCAGCCACCTTTATGGATTGTCCAATAGACGATCTTCGCCAGACAGCTAATGACCTCAAGAGCTGCATTGACGCCATTGACAGCGTAGATGCCTTTCTTGGTGATACCCTTGGTGTCAGCCAAGCGCCAGACCTCTCTCCCTTAAAGGCCTCATTGACCGACGCTGAAGCCATAGTCAACGAATATCTGGCTCGTCGGGGACAAGATACGGAACAAAGTGCGGAGGACCCCGCCGATGCTCCCCAACCACAGGCTCCCAGCATGAATGGCGAGATTAACAGCCGGGAAGATGCCACCCGGCAGATGGACCGCATTATTGAGTATTTCCGCAAACACGAACCCTCCAGTCCAGTACCGTTATTGCTGCAAAGAGCCAAACGTTTAGCCACCCTGGATTTTTTGGAAATACTCCGGGATATGGCACCTGAAGGATTACAACAAGCCAGGAATGTCGGGGGATTGGACAAATCTGGCCTAGATGAAGATTCCTGACTATGTTTAAACATCAACCGTAAGGAGTACAAAAAATGGCCAAGGCAAGCAGTCAGAAATTTATCGCCAGAAACAGGGCACCCAGAGTACAAATTGAGTACGACGTCGAACTATATGGCGCCGAAAAGAAGATCCAATTGCCCTTTGTTATGGGTGTGATGGCCGATCTATCAGGAAAACCAAGCGAGGCCTTGCCGCCGGTTGCTGAGCGTAAAGCGCTGGAAATAGACGTAGATAATTTTGACGACCGCCTCAAGGCTATCAAACCCAGAGTCGCATTCCAGGTTCCAAACACCCTAACGGGTGAAGGCAACCTGAGCATAGATATCAGCTTTGACAGTATGGATGATTTTTCCCCTGCAGCGGTGGCCCGAAAAGTGGACGGGCTCAAACAGTTGCTTGAAGCAAGAACACAGCTGTCGAACCTGATTACATACATGGATGGTAAGACAGGGGCCGAAGAGCTCATTGGCAAAATCATGAATGATTCGGCGCTGCTGCAGTCTTTGCTGGCCGAGAAGAAGCCGGCCGGCGAATAAAGTAGCAACGAAATAATGGAGTACTAGTCATCATGTCCGAAGTGAAAAGCGAAGCGCAACAAGAAGTAGCTGAAAAAATTGAAGCCAGTGATTTTCAATCATTACTGCAAAAGGAATTTAAGCCCAAGTCTGATCGCTCAAAAGAGGCCGTAGAAACCGCGGTTCAGACACTGGCAGAACAGTTGCTGAAAGATACCGCCGTCATCTCCTCTGATGTCATTGGCACCATTCAGGCCTTAATAGCGGAAATAGACCAAAAACTGTCAGACCAGGTGAATCTGATTCTGCATCACGAAGACTTTCAGAAGTTGGAGGGCACCTGGCGCGGGCTGCATTACATGGTTAACAACACCGAAACCGACGAGATGCTCAAGATTCGGGTGATGAATATTACCAAGAACGAACTGGGTAAAACGCTGAAAAAATTCAAAGGCACGGCCTGGGATCAAAGCCCCATCTTCAAAAAAGTTTACGAAGAAGAATACGGTCAGTTTGGTGGCGAACCTTACGGATGCTTAGTCGGCGACTACTACTTCAGCCATAGTCCACAAGACGTTGAATTACTTGGTGAGATGGCGCAAGTTTCAGCAGCTTGTCATGCGCCCTTTATCACCGCGGCCGACCCCTATCTACTGCAAATGGACTCCTGGCAGGAACTAAGTAACCCCCGGGATCTAACCAAAATCTTCCAAACCCCGGAGTACGCCGCCTGGCGTTCACTCAGAGAATCCGAAGATTCACGTTATTTGGGTTTAACCATGCCCCGTTTTCTGGCCCGTCTCCCCTATGGGGCGAAAACCGATCCGGTGGAGGAGTTCGACTTCGAAGAAGACACCGAAGGTGCCGATCACTATAAATATACTTGGGCCAACTCGGCCTATGCCATGGCAGTGAATATTAACCGTTCCTTTAAAATGTACGGTTGGTGTTCCCGTATCCGAGGTATCGAGTCCGGTGGCGCCGTAGAAGCATTGCCCACGCATACCTTCCCAACCGATGACGGTGGCGTGGATATGAAGTGCCCCACCGAAATTGCCATTAGTGACCGGCGCGAAGCGGAACTCGCCAAGAATGGCTTTATGCCGCTGATTCACAAGAAAAACTCCGACTTCGCCGCCTTTATCGGCGCACAGTCACTGCAAAAACCCTTTGAATATGACGATCCAGATGCCACGGCCAATGCCAACCTTGCCTCTCGCTTACCTTACCTGTTTGCCAGTTGCCGGTTTGCCCATTACCTCAAATGCATCGTCAGGGACAAAATCGGCTCCTTTAAAGAGCGAGAAAGCATGCAGAAATGGCTGCAGAACTGGATCATGAATTATGTGGATGGCGACCCCGCCAACTCCACCGAGGAAACCAAGGCCAGAAAACCGCTGGCTGCTGCAGAAGTGGTAGTGGAAGAGGTGGAAGGAAACCCTGGCTACTACACTTCTAAATTTTTCTTGAGACCGCACTACCAGTTGGAAGGGTTAACGGTCTCGCTTAGGTTGGTATCACGCCTGCCGTCTGCAAAGAGTGCTTGATATCGGATTATTGTGACGTAAGAAACCAGAGCAATCCTGCTCACCATGGAAATGAAACTAGAGGAGAGTCGTCATGGCAGTTGATATGTTCATTAAAATTGAAGGTATCGAGGGAGAATCAAAGGACAAGGCCCATAGTAAGGAAATAGACGTACTTGCCTGGAGTTGGGGAATGTCACAGTCAGGTAGTATGCATATTGGCGGTGGCGGTGGCGCCGGTAAAGTCAGTGTGCAGGACTTGTCATTTACTCATTGGTTTGACAAATCATCTAACAACCTCATGCTCTACTGTGCCAACGGTAAGCATATTCCCACCGCAACTTTAGTGGTCAGAAAAGCCGGTGAGAATCCTCTTGAGTACATCACGATCACCATGACAGATGTACTGGTGACCTCGGTCAGTACGGGAGGAAGCGGTGGTGAAGACAGACTGACCGAGAATGTCAGCCTGAACTTTGCCAAAGTGAAGGTGGAATACAAGGAACAGTCCAAAGACGGCTCTGGTGTTGCCGGTCCGGAATTCGGCTGGAACATCGAAGAAAACGTAGCCGCCTAACCAGCGTGGATACCGGGCTTAGGTTATCTCAACGGGCCCGGTTTACTCCTACAACAATGGATTTTTCCCGATGTCTAATGCCGAACAATGCCTCAAGCAAGGCGATCTGCCTGCGGCACTCAGCGAATTGCAAGCCGCCATTAAACAGCAACCCGCCAACCTTGAGCTACGCGTATTTTTGTTCCAGCTTTTGGCATTGATGGGCGAATGGAATCGCGCCCTGTCACAACTTGACGTGCTTAAGAATCTGGACGACGCCAATCTGGCTATGTACCACACCTATAAGCCGGCACTGTTTGCCGAAGTGATGCGTAGTGACGTGTTCACCGGGCGGCGATCTCCTTTGTTATTTGGCCAACCCGAACCTTGGATGGCGCTTTGCATTCAAGCACTGAATGCCTCCGCGCAGCAACAATATGCGCAAGCCGAAGCACTCAGAAGCGAGGCATTCGAGCTAGCTCCGGCTTCCTCGGGTCAGGTAGACGGACAGAGTTTTGCCTGGATAGCCGATGCCGACAGCCGTATCGGGCCTTTTTTAGAAGCCATAGTTCAAGGCACCTATTACTGGATCCCCTTTAGCCGCATTCAACGTATCGACCTGCAAGCACCGGAAGATTTGCGAGATTTGGTGTGGTTGCCAGTGCATCTGACCTGGACAAACGGTGGTCAGGATGTTGCCTTGTTGCCATGCCGTTATCCGGGTTCTCAGAGCAGTGAAGATGCGCAAATCCAAATGGCACGCAAAACCCAGTGGCAGGAGAATGGCAATGAATATCAAGGTGAGGGTCAACGCATCTTTGCAACAGATGCTGACGAATATCCCTTGTTGTCCATTCGCCAGATAACCCTCAACAACGCTTAGTAGCCCAAAGCGAGACAAGGAAGATGGCCGAGCTTTTTCAACAGCATAAATTGCAACCATCCTTATTGGATCGGCTGACCGATGACGTATTGCTGCAACAAACGCCCCAGGGAGAGTCACATCAGGCTTCCGACAACATAGAAAAGTTTTTCATCAGCGCACGAAAGTTGCGGGAGGTGGTAATTCGCGATCTATCCTGGTTATTGAATTCGGTGAACCTTGAAACTGTAGAGGATCTGACGCCTTATCCTTATGTTGCGCAGTCGGTAGTGAATTATGGCGTACCTGAATTAACCGGCAGCATCGTCTCGCAATTGGAGCCTTCTCAACTGCAGAAAAAGCTGCACCGCATCATCCTATGTTATGAGCCGAGAATTCTGCCAGCTACCCTTCAGGTCAGGGTAAAAAAAACCGGCCAGATGTCCAGAAACGCCCTGCGCTTTGAAATTGAGTGTGATATTTGGGGCCAACCTGTGCCAGAGCACCTGAGCGTCCAATCTGAGCTGGATTTAGATACCGGCGCCGTTACCTTGCATAAGCAAAAAGCGGGTTGATATGGATCCGCTCTTTCTCAAACATTATGAACGGGAACTGCAATTTATTCGCGAGATGGGGGCGGAGTATGCCACTGAGTTCCCACGTATAGCAGGACGTTTAGGGATAGAGGGCGTGGAAACCTCAGACCCTTATGTCGAAAGGCTGTATGAAGGTTTTGCATTTTTGGCTGCCCGTTTACATATGCGCATTGATGCAGAGTATCCCAGGTTTACCCAAAACCTGATGAACATTCTCTACCCGCAATATCTGGCACCAACCCCATCCCTGGCCATAGTACAAATTACCCCGGAGCCCCAGGCCAGCCTCGAACAAGGTTGTCTTATCCCTCGGGATACCGCGCTAAAAGGGAATCGCAGAGAAGGGGATCAAAGCGCCTGCGAATACCGCAGTTGTCACGATGTTACCCTATGGCCGGTCGCCATTAGCGAAGCCAGTTACTTCACCAATATGGCGCTGATAAAAGACATGCCGCTGGCGGGCTATAAACCCAAAGCCGGGCTTAAATTAACCTTTCAAAGCACAGACGAACAACCGTTACCCCAGGGTTTTCTGGACCATATCAAACTCTACCTGGCTGGTCATAACCACTTGGCCGTGCGTTTGTATGAACAACTTTTCGCAAACACTTGCGCAATACTGGCCTGTTCGCCGTCTCCCGATGAAAACTGGTTGGAGATCTTTACGCCGCAACACTTGCAGCAAGGCAGCCTGGACAATCAAAAGGGTATGTTTCCTGAGGATCCTCGCAGCTTTTCAGGCTATCGTTTGCTGCGTGAGTATTTTGCCTTTGCCGACCATTTGCTATTTGCCGATTTCACGACGCTAGGTAAGAAACTCAAAGGTTACCAAAGCAAAACCTTACAATTGATTGTGCTGTTTGACCGCCCGGATCCGGAATTAGAACAGCGCGTATCAGCGGAGGACTTTGCCTTATTCTGCACACCCGTAATTAATCTCTTTCCTAAACGCTCCGACCGTATTCACCTGAGTACCCGAGACGAAGAGTATCACCTGGTAGTAGATCGCACCCGCCCCCTGGATTTCGAAGTGTTTCAGATCAACAAGGTGAAAGGGTATGGCGATCAGGCAGACGACCAAAAGGAATTTCTGCCGTTTTATGCCTGTTATGACCTGACCGATTTTCCCGAGCATTCCGCCTTTTATACTTTCCGCCAGGAAAGACGACGTTTATCCACCCACCAACGCAGGCACGGCCCTCGCTCTAATTATATAGGCAGCGAGACTTTTGTTTCCTTGGTAAATGGCAGAGAAGCCCAGGAAAACGGGGGCTTTAAACAGTTGGAAGTCCACACATTGTGCACTAACCGTGACCTCCCCATTCATATGCCGGTAGGTAAGGGCAGCACCGACTTTACCCTGGATGTCAGTGCCCCTGTGGTCAGCATTCGCTGCATAAAAGGCCCCACTAAACCTAGACCCTCTCTGGCCCATGAGCAGGGTGAGTCGGCCTGGCGACTGATCAATCAGTTATCACTCAATTATTTGTCACTAACCGACCAGGACAACAAGCAAGGCGCGGCGGCACTGCGCAGCATTCTGAAACTCTATGGTGACCAGCAAGATCCGGTAATCAGCAAACAAATAGACGGCTTACGTTCGATTCAGACCCGGCAAGTCACCAGGCGTAAACCAGGCGGCGGGCCTATTGCCTTTATCAATGGCCTGGAGATCACCCTGACCTTTGACGAAAGCGCCTTCTCAGGGGCCAGCTGCTTCCTGCTTGGGGCCGTTTTAGAACGTTTTTTTGCACTTTATGTATCGATTAATTCCTTTACCCAAACCCTGGTCACAACTCAGGAACGTGGAGAGATTGCCAGATGGCCCATAAGAGCGGGACAACGTCAGGTTATCTGACGCTCTACCGACAATTACAACAAGAACCCTTTAAGTTCGGGTTCTATTCCGCCCTGCGCAGAATAGAAAGGCTGGCGGATGGCGATCTGCAGCTTGGTAAAACCGCCCGGCCCAAAGACGATCCCATCCGCTTAGGCCAAACACCCTCTATGCTGTTCGCCCCCTCCACGCTATCGGAATTTATCAGCTCAGGGCGGCACAAACCCAAGCTAGATGTGTTGTTTTTTGGTTTGTACGGACCCAATGGACCACTGCCCCTGCATCTGACGGAATATGTCCGGGATCGCTTGCGCAATCACGCCGACCACAGCATGGCTCGCTTCTGCGATATTTTTCATCACCGGTTTTTATCGTTTTTCTATCGTAGCTGGGCCGACGCCCAACCTACAGTCAATCTGGACAGACCCCAAACCGACAGGTTTGTGATGCGGGTTGGGAGCTTGATGGGTATTGGCATTCCAGAATGTCGTGCCAGAGACAGCTTACCTGACTTCGCCAAACTGCATATGGCAGCCAGAATGGCCCAGCGTAATAAGAACGCCGAAGGCTTGTGCGCCATGATCAACCATTATTTCGGCCTTGCAGTAACCCTCGAATCCTTTGTCGGTCAATGGCTCAGCATAGACACCAGCGAACAGCTTTGCTTGGGCCGCAATGCCGAGTCAGGCCAGTTAGGCATTACCAGTAATTTAGGCAGCAGGGTATGGCAATGCCAGGGCAAATTCAGATTAATCCTGGGGCCCATGTCATTGTCGAAATACCAGACGTTTCTGCCTGGCGGCAAGAATTTATGCAGGCTGAAAGACCTGGTTAGACATTATTTGAACGATGAACTGGACTGGGATATCAGGCTTATTCTGGCGCAAGAGGAAGCACAAGGCGTCAGATTGGGACAGTCTGGCTCACTGGGCTGGACAACTTGGGTACTTGCCAATATGCCCAAAGAAGACCTACAAGACCTTGTTCTGGCAGGGCAAGCGTAGATAAATAATGGGAGAACAATCATGTCCGAGATAAGCCGCTCCACCCTGTTTGGCAAACTAAACAAGCTTTCTTACAAAGCCATTGAGGGCGCTACCGTATTTTGCAAAATGCGCGGCAATCCCTATGTGGAGCTGGTGCACTGGATTCAGCAGATTCTGCAACTCCAGGACTCAGATCTGCATCGCATTATCAAGTATTTTGAACTTAACCCTGCCACTCTTGCTCGCGACATTACCGAGGCACTGGATACCTTACCCCGCGGCTCTACTTCCATTACCGACTTATCCGCACACCTGGAAGAAGCCGTAGAACGTGCCTGGGTATATGGCAGTTTGATGTTTAACGAGGCCCAAATTCGCACCGGCTACCTGATGGTAGGGGCGGTAAAAACCCGCTCCTTGATGAATAACCTAAAAGCCATCAGCGGCGAGTTTGCCAAGATCGATGCAGAAAATCTGACCAACCGTTTCGCCGGTATAGTGCAAGGCTCCCCCGAAACCGGCCAAACCGCTACTGATGGCTTCTCGGCTGCAGCCCCAGGTGAAGCCAGCGGCGCTATGGCACCAGCTCAAATGGGCAAGAATGAGGCCCTGCAACGTTTTACCGTTAATTTAACCGCCCAGGCGGCAAGCACAGACATGGATCCCATTGTTGGCCGCGATGAAGAGATCCGTCAGATTGTGGATATTCTGATGCGTCGTCGGCAAAACAATCCCATTCTGACCGGCGAAGCCGGAGTAGGTAAAACCGCCGTGGTGGAAGGTTTTGCCCAGCGGATTGCGGCAGGTGATGTACCTCCGCCGCTAAAAGATGTGGAACTCAGAGTACTGGATGTGGGCCTTTTACAGGCAGGTGCCAGTATGAAAGGGGAATTTGAAGAACGCCTGAAGCAAGTTATCGAAGAAGTACAGTCATCGGAAAAGCCGATTATTTTATTTATCGACGAGGCCCACACCTTAGTGGGCGCAGGCGGTGCAGCGGGTACCGGAGATGCTGCCAACCTGCTTAAACCGGCCCTGGCACGCGGCACCTTGCGCACTATTGCAGCCACCACCTGGGCCGAATACAAAAAGCATATTGAAAAAGATCCCGCCTTAACCCGCCGTTTCCAGGTAGTTCAAGTTCCCGAGCCAGACGAAGACAAAGCTATTCTGATGATGCGTGGCGTGGCCAGCAAGCTCGAGCAACATCACAAAGTACAATTATTGGATGAAGCCATTGAGGCCGCCGTCAAGCTGTCGCATCGCTATATACCGGCCCGGCAACTGCCCGATAAGTCAGTAAGCTTGCTGGATACCGCCTGCGCCAGGGTGGCTATCAGCCAGCATGCCGTGCCAGCTCAGGTGGAAGACACCCGCCGTCGCATTGATGCGCTACAGGTGGAACTGGCGATCCTGGAACGGGAGTCAGCCATGGGCAGCGAACATCAGCTTCGCTGCGACAAGCTCAATGACGCGCTAAAGGGTGAACAAAGCTTATTAAGTGAGCTGGAGCAAAAATGGCAGGACGAAAAGCAACTTGTGGATCAAATCCTGTCGCTCAGAGCCAGGATCCGTGCAGCACGAGGCGAAGTAGATAGTGAAATTAATGCGCCAGAACAGCCGGAAGACGTAGCTACTCTGTTGAATGAGCTTAAAGCCTTGCAGAAGGAACTCTCGCAGATGCAGGGCGAATCGCCCTTAATTCTCCCCACCGTCGACGAACAAGCTGTAGCGGCCGTGGTACAGGACTGGACCGGCATTCCGGTCGGGCGGATGGTCAAAGATGAAATCACCACGATTCTAAAGCTCGCCGATACTTTGGAGCAGCGCATTATTGGTCAGCGTCATGCACTGGAGATGATCGCCAAACGTATCCAAACCTCAAGAGCCAGACTGGATAACCCGAACAAACCTATTGGCGTATTTATGCTGGCGGGTACCTCGGGCGTAGGTAAAACCGAAACCGCTTTAGCACTGGCGGAGGCGCTATACGGCGGCGAGCATAATGTTATCACCATCAATATGAGCGAGTACCAGGAAGCCCATACGGTATCCAGCCTTAAAGGCGCTCCTCCGGGTTATGTGGGTTATGGTGAGGGTGGGGTATTAACCGAAGCCGTCAGGCGTAAACCCTACAGCGTGGTGTTGCTCGACGAAGTCGAAAAAGCCCATCCCGATGTGCATGAAATTTTCTTCCAGGTGTTTGACAAAGGCTGGATGGAAGATGGTGAGGGCAGGGTTATCGATTTTAAAAACACCCTGATCTTACTTACCACCAATGCCGGTACTGAGCTAATCAGCAGCCTGTGTGCCGACCCTGAGCTTATGCCTGAGCCGGACGGCATTGCTAGTGCGCTGCGGGAGCCATTACTCAAAGTGTTTCCCCCGGCCTTACTCGGCAGGCTGGTAGTGATTCCTTATTACCCGCTAAACGATGACATGATCGCCGCCATTATCCGTCTGCAACTGGGCCGTATAGAGGAACGTATCCGCCAGAATTACGACATTCCTTTTACCTACGACGATGAGGTCATTGCCTTGATTGGCAAACGTTGTACCGAGCTTGAAAGCGGCGGCCGTATGGTAGACGCCATACTGACCAACAGCATCCTACCCACCATATCAGAGGTCTTTCTAAATAATATGCTGGCAGGTAAGGCAGCGCAGAAAGTCCATTTGAAAGTGGAAGATGGGGATTTTAAATATGAGATATAAAAGATATGGAAATCATAACCGAGATTAAGATATTTCTGGGCTTTATGCATGATGCATTAGGGCAGGTGCTTGAAACCAGCTTCCCATACTTACTTACCTTCATCGCTTTAGCATTTATAATAATTGGTTTTGTCTGCTTATTTAGCAAAATTGAAGGAACGGTACTATTTGACAACAAGCCCCTAAGAAACATCACCGTTACCAGAAAAGTTGACTGGAACATACCTAAAAAAACATACATTGATTCGACTAAAACTGATGAAAATGGGAAATTCAAATTTGGAACACTTTATCGTTTTCTCCCAATACCATTAAATGGTCTATTACACCCATTAATAAGGCAGGAAATTAATATAAGTTTCAACCAGAAAGATTATTGCGTATGGAGCCACACTAAAAGCAACTATGACAAAGGAAAAGAGACTGGGACAAACCCAATAAAAATGGAAATAGATTTTGGAATAAACAATAAATATCAAGGTAAAAATAAGTATGGAGAAATTTACTACGGAATAGGGAAGCTTGTAAAGTGAAAAAAAATACACTTATTCCACTAGTGATCTTATTGTCATTTTTTTCTAAAGGAGTCAACTCCATGGGTTTATTTTCAAAATCAATGTTTACTGAAGTTGAAGGTGTTGTACTACTAAATGGCGAGCCTGTAGAAGGGGCGGAGGTAATAAGTAGTTATGATTGGTCGGCAAAAGATGAGAAGAAAAGTAAAACAGTAACAACAGATAAGAATGGAAGGTTTTTTTTTGAAGAATGGAAAAGCCAGTCAATTTTATCTTTAGTTTTTCCTATGCAACCAGTAATTTCTCAAAAAATAATAATTCGTTTTAAAGGCGAGGAATATACTGCCTGGAGAAATATAAAGAACACTTATGGGACAGGAGATGAGGTAGGAAAGGCTCCTATAAGAATAGAGTGCGACTTAGAATCCGAATTTAAAGAACAGATTGAAGGTGGTTATTATGGAATATGCAAAATAGCTGATTAGCTTATAAATAGGAGGACATATGAAAATCATTACACCTTCTGAAAGCGCAGAACTTGCAGATAGCATTTATAGTTTTTCTAAAGCTCTAAACGAAAATAAATTTCAGACAGGGAAAGCCAACTTAAAAACAGCTTTAAGTGGTTTAAATAAAGATGAAAGATTATTTATCTTAAATCCGTTGATGAAACGTGGGTTTAAACCAATAGAATCTTTCTCTGCAATTACAGGATATGGAAGAGGGACATCCGCTACTTTTGGTTGCATAGCCGAGGGGTTTGATTCCAAAGTAGAAAACTATAAAGGTGAGACATTAATTGCTATTAAAGGGACCGCATCAAGACAAGATGCAGCAACTGACCTACAAACCCTACCAACAAACTTTAATGGCCATATGACCCATCGCGGCTTTGTGCAAACGTTCCGCTCCTTTGAACATCATATTGACCGCTATCTGGATTGGCATTCACCCAGTAAGATTCATCTGGTTGGTCATAGCCTGGGCGGCGCCCTGGCCACCCTTACCGCTTATCATATCGCCAAGCGGGACAGCGCCAAAACCTGCCAAATTAAGCTTTATACCTTTGGTGCTCCAAGAGTGGGCTTTACTTCTTTTAACCAGGAAGTGGATAAACTGATTGGCAAGCAAAATATTTACCGGGTTTACCACGATGCCGATCTGGTCAGTATGGTACCTATGTTCCCCTTTTTACATGTGTACTCATCAGACTTTGCCGATGGTTATCATCTGAATTGGATTACCGGGCGCATATCGGTAATGGCTCATTTTATGAATAACTACATATCCACTGTTAGGGGTATGGAATGGGGAAATTTAAAGGGCAGTATTTCCGATTTAGATACTGTGAAATTTCTTGAGGGAGGAATAAGTACAGGCGTACTGGCAGGCGCATTAGGAGTAGCTATGTACTCGGCCCCGGTACTCACCATGATCGCCTTTGCCCTGCAGTATATTTTAAAGCGCACGCATAAACTGGGAATAGGCCGGCAACTGCCTTCCTATGCCACCACACTGGATGCCGTTGCCTGGCTGTTATATCAGGGCGCTATGGCCCTAAAAGAGATCTCTGTTTGGGTACAACGCTTGCTGAATAAAATCCTCTCCGTAGTGGGATGGCAGCCATTCCCGGGGCAAAGCCTTACAGTGGTATTTATTCGCTGGGTACTGGGTTTGCTCTCTTCTTTTGTATCCAGAATGGCCAGGCAAGCACTGGAAGCCAGTCAGATGCAAATGCAGATAGCCTTGCCCATGCCCAGAACTATGTGGCAGGCACCGGATGGTCACCCAACGCCAAATGGGCTAAGGCCAAGGCAAAACGCCTACCGTATTCCAGGCCCCAATACGCGCCTGGGCGGCACAAGAGGGCCGCTGGCATTGTAAACAAGACAAACAGGAAAGTTGTTCAGGCCCTAACTACACTTAATGAATTTGAGCGGGTTTGACAGGTTCTAGCGAGCCGCGAACAGGAGAAACCTTGTGGCAGGGAAAAGACAGGTATCCATAACCACCCCCTTGGGTGATGAACTGTTGCTGGTATCTATGAGTGGCCATGAAGCCTTGGGTCAACTCTTCAGGTATGAGGTTACCCTCTATGCAAAAAAAGAGGACATTAAAGCCACCGATCTGGTTGGCCAGAAGGCCACCATTCAGTTGGAGTTGGAGAACCAGCAGTACCGCTATTTCAATGGTTTTATTACCCGCTTTTCCCAACAAGGCAGAGCCACCGAAGGCTATGCCCAATACAGTGCCGAAATACACCCTTGGCTATGGTTTTTAAACCGCACTGCCGATTGCCGTATTTTTCAGGAGATGACAGTACCGGATATTCTCAAGCAGGTATTCGCCGACAACGGCTTTACCGACTATGAGCTAAAGCTTTCACGTAGCTACCGTACCTGGGAATACTGCGTACAGTATCGCGAATCGGATATGTTGTTTGTGATGCGCCTGATGGAAAACGAAGGTATCTACTTCTACTTCAGTCATGAAAAAGACAAGCACAAGCTGATACTGGCCGATGCTGCCAACGCCCATAAGCCTCTCCCTGGTAAGTCGGCTATTGCTTATCATTTAGTTGGACTGTTTCAGCGCAAAGAAGACAGCAGCATTGCCAATTGGAGCAGCAGTTGTGAAGTGCAAACCGGTCGCTATGCCAGCACCGATTACGATTTCAAAAAACCCAAAAGTGACCTGTCCACCAGCCGCGCCATACCCCGCTCGCATGCCCTGGCTGATGCTGAGTATTTTGATTACCCCGGCGAATATACCGAGTCGGCCGATGGTGATAACTACACCCTCACCCGCATTGAGGAGCAACAGGTCAAATTTGAACAACATAGTGGCGAGACCGACGCCCGGAATATGACCTGCGGTGGATTATTTACCCTAAGCGAACACCCCAGGGCCGATCGCAATCAGGAGTACCTGGTGCTTAGTTGTGACTATGAACTTAATGCCAATCACTATGGTTCCGGTGGTGGTGGCGAGCAGCCGTTCCAGTGCAACTTTGTGGTAATGGACAGCAAGACCCCTTACCGACCGGCACGCAATGCACCAAAACCCTTAGTACAAGGGCCGCAAACCGCGGTAGTAGTAGGCCCCCCCGGCGAAGAGATCTACCCAGATAAATATGGGCGTATCAAAGTGCAGTTTTTCTGGGACAGATACGGTACCTCAAACGAGAACAGCTCCTGTTGGATTCGGGTGGCGCAGACCTGGTCCGGTAAAGCCTGGGGCGCACAAATTATTCCCCGCATCGGCCACGAAGTGATAGTCGATTTTCTTGAAGGTGACCCAGACCGACCTCTGGTGGTGGGTAGCGTATATAACGCCGATAACATGCCGCCTTACAGCCTGCCAGCGAACAAAACTCAATCGGGCATTAAAACCCGCAGTTCCCCCGGTGGCAGTGCCAGCAACTTCAACGAAATCCGCATGGAAGACAAAAAGGGCAGTGAAGAGCTGTATATCCAGGCGGAAAAAGACGAAAGCATCTTGGTCAAAAACAATAAGACCGAGACGGTGGGCGTAGATGAAACAATCGATATAGGTAACGACCGCAAAGACACCATTGGCAATGATGAGACTATCTCGGTTGGAAATAACCGCACCGAGAGTGTCGGCAACGATGAAACCATCAGTATTGGCAACAACCGTACCGAAACCGTCGCCAGCAATGAAACCATCAGCATTGGTGCCAACCGCAGCAGGGATGTGGCAGCCAACGAATCCGTCAGCATTGGCCAGTCCAGAACCCATACCGTGGCCATTAACGAGGCCATTGCCATAGGTGCCGCACAGGAAGTCATCATTGGTGGTGCGCAGGCGGTGGAAATTGGCGCAGTGCAGAATGTTGATGTCGGCCTGAATCAACTGGTGAGCGTCGGCAATAATCGCTCTGTCGATGTGGGCGATAATGACAGCCTCAACGTAGGCAAGAACCTGGTTATCGATGTAGGCGATGCCATTACTATCAAATGCGGCAAGGCCAGCATTTCCATGAAGAAAGACGGCACCATCAGTATTTCCGGCAAGGATATTAGCGTTAAAGGCAGCGGTGCTATCGACGTTAAAGCCAGCAAAGACATGGTGCTTAAGGGTAAGAAAATTCTGCAAAACTAAGCGGCCACAAGCAGTCTCAGGGCCAGGATGAAACAATGAGATGTAGGAGTCGACGATGTTGGAACAGGCGAATAAAGTACAAAACAAACGGCCTACGGACGTGACCGTGGGCGCACTGGTAGGCTTTAGTGCACAAGGCCATCCGCTGGTGGTGTTTGCCGGCAACCCAAGCCAACAAGGCTTGGAAGCCAAAAGTACAGTGCAACTGGAAACGGATGATATCGGCTGCCATTTGGCTCTGTTATTTGAAAACGGTGATGCGAATAAGCCGCTGATCATTGGCCGCATTGTCTCCCCCCAGCCAGCCCGTAAAGAAAAAACAGATAGTCAGAGCCTGAACGTAAAAATGGACGGCGACACGCTCTGTCTGCGTGCCGATCAGCAGATTGAACTGAAATGCGGCAAAGCCAGCATCACCCTGACCAAGGCTGGCAAGGTATTAATTCGAGGCGCTTATATCCTTAGTCGCTCTAGTGGTGCCAACCGAATTAAAGGTGGCGCAATTCAGCTTAACTGAGCAGGGAAATCATGGAACTGATTAACGCAACCGCCATGCAGGCCGCGTATACCCAGGGAATGGATAAATCAGGCCGTGAGAGCCTGGTGGTGGTAATTAAAGGTACCTTTAAACTACCGTTGGATGGCAGTCCCCCCGTACTGCAGGAACAACAAGTGCCGCTGGTTGAAGCCGATGTTTACCTAGACGAACCTGGCTTATCAGCCTGTCTGTATGAATCAGACTTCGCCCCATACAAGCCCCGCTGCGATGTACTGTTAAATGGCTCAGCCTATGCCCCGAATGGACAACCGGTTAAAGAGCTAGATACTCGCATAAAGGTGGCAGGTATAGATAAGACTGTACGCGTGGTGGGTAATCGTCTCTGGTATGCGGATGCCGGGAGTATTGGCAGAACCTTCGCCGAGCCCTTTAACGTTATGCCCATTCACTACGGCCGAGCGTTTGGCGGAATAGACGACTTTACTCAGGATGAGAATAAGCGCGACGCTTATATGGATAACCCGGTTGGCCGGGGTTTTCATCGATTCCTTCAAGACAAACTGATACACCACACGCCATTACCCAATACCGAAGAACCCGGTCAACCAATAAAGAAACCCGATGGCCAGTATCATCCCATGGCCTACGGCACACTAGGAAGAGGCTGGCCACAGCGAGCTAAATTCGCCGGCACTTACGACCAGCACTGGATAGATAAGGTTTTTCCTTTCCTACCGGATGATTTTGACGAGCAGTATTTCCAGGCGGCACCAATGGACCAGCAATGCAGCCACCTGCAAGGAGGAGAGTGGGTAGAGCTACATAACCTCACGCCCACCAGCCTGACACGTTTTCAGCTACCCGCTATTGACCTTCCCGTAGTGTTTTTTAAAAAGCGTGATGAGGATCAACACGCTCGTGCCGTCATAGACACCTTGCTGATTGAACCGGATATGGGGCGTTTTAGCCTAGTATGGCGAGTCAGCGAGCCCTTAAAACGCAATATGTTTGAGATCCCACAGGTATTGGTGGGCAAAATGTCTAAAGCCTGGTGGCGGGCCAGAACCTTGGGCAAAACCTACTATCCCGGCCTGCATAAAATCCGCAGCACGGAGGCTGAGCATGAGTGACAGACCACTGGCTGTTGTCGCCACCGGCATGGTGACAGGTGTGGGCCTGGATACGTTAAGCAGTTGCGCCGCCATTCGCGCCGCCATTGACAATTTTCAGGAAACGCGTTTTTTGGACAAAGGCGGAGAGTGGCTACTGGGCTGTGAAGTTCCTTTAGCGTCGCCAATACGAGGAACCGATAAATTGGCACATATGCTCGCCATGGTCATTCTTGAGTGTAGCGAATCGCAGGAACTCTCAATTGAAGATACTCCTGTCATCATCTGCCTCGCAGACATAGACCGGCCTGGTACGCCGCCTAACCAAGGCAACAGAGTCTACTTTAAAGCCGAACAGCTGCTAGAAACTAAATTACACCCTGATTCCGCAGTCATTAAGGCTGGCAATATTGGCGCCATCGCCGCACTAAAAAAAGCCAGAGATATGTTATATCAGGATGGGTATCAACATGTCATTGTTGTAGGCGTGGACAGCCTGCTGAATATGCAGTTTTTGCGACATATGGAAGACCAAGACAGGTTACTTACCAGTGAGTATTCGGATGGATTTATACCAGGAGAAGCGGCTGCGGCATTATTGTTAGAGCGTGCTGTTTCTGCTACTCCTCAACTGCAACTCACGGGATTGGGATTTGGCACCGATCTCGCCATACTCGACTCGGAATTGCCACAAAAAGCTGAAGGGCTAACCATTGCCGCGACTGAGGCGCTCACGGATGCAAATCTTGTAATGGATGACATGGATTTTCGCATCGCAGATATATCGGGCGACTCGTATAGTTTTAAAGACGCCGCATTACTCTCTGCTCGCTTGTTGCGCACACGTAAGCAACAGTTTCCTCTTTGGCACCCAACAGACTGTATCGGCGAAGTAGGGGCTGCCATTGGGCCGGTATGTATTGCTTATCTCTATAGTGCATTTCATAAAGGATTCAGCGCAGGGCAGAACGTACTGATGCACCTTTCCAATGATGATGGACAACGTGCAGCAGCAATACTTCAATTCAGGAGTCACACCTGATGAGCAATCAAGTTTTTGCAAACGGCAGAGAAGTAGCCTGTAAAGCGGGAGCAGGGAAAGTCAATGCGGCATTTCCTGATGTTTGTTTCACTCCACCAGATAAAGTGCCGCCAACCCCTCCAGGCGTCCCTATCCCCTACCCACTATTTAGTCAGGCCAAAGACACCACGAAAGGCACTAAGAAGGTGTCGGTCAGTGGCAAAGAGGTAATGAAAAGAGATGCATCTAACTTCAAAACCTGCAAGGGGGATGAAGCAGGCAAAACGGCCAAAAAAGGTCTTATTACTAGCAAGTTAACGGGGAAAGTGTATTTCAACAGTTGGTCTATGAACATTAAAGCCGAAGGTAAGAATGTTGTTCGTCATTTGGATACAACGACCAGCAATCACGCTTCTTTTCCGGGCAATGAAGGTGTCCCTTGGCCTTATTTGGATAGTCAGCATGTGGGCAAAGATGGGGCATGCGAGAAAGATGCCGCAGCAGAAAAGGAGGCATGTTCAGATTTCACCCCTCACGGAGATGATGACCTATGTGAGTCACTCAAGCCATTGCCATATACCCCTGGAACAAGATACCAAAAAAGCGGCAAACCATCCGGCTCAAAATCCAGTGATCAGGCCCACTCATTGTCAAAGCATCACGCCGCTGACAAATGCATGAATGCCAGACGCTGCTTTCTTATGCCCTACAAGCCCAAAGCCGGCATGATGGGTTGTTGCTCCCCCCAAACGGGTCACCATTTAATAGAAGCCTCTTCCTTGTTTGATACCGGCAGAGGGGGCTCCAACAGCAAGCCGTTGGCAGGCGTAAATACCGGGACTGTAAGCTATAACGAGGACGATGCTCCCTGTATCTGTGCAGAAGGCATAAATCAAAACACGGGCACTCACGGACTGATGCATACATTTCAAAGCCAAGAGTCAATGAAGATGCCACAGGGTACGCTGCCTTTAAAAAACGGCGGGGCCGTTTCAGGGCATAGAGTTCAAACTTACAAACAAGGCAAAGAGAACGCAAATAAGGCCCGAAAGAAGGCTTTCCCAGCGTCATTTTGTGACGACAAGTGCATTGATAAACAGCTGGATAACTACCACCAGCAATGCGGTATATCAGACGACACCAAAATCAAAGCTGTTGTTGAAGGACAGACCTCTCCCGAGGACGTTGTCAGAGCCTCAGAGCGTTCCCAAGAATTGGCTAATGAGGCCTGGGATTCCTATATGGCTGAAAACGTTGCCGAAGGTATGGCTGAATTGGCCAATTTACGCGGTATTCCGCCGTTCTAAGGATATTTAGTTTATGAGTACTTTCTTTTCTTCCATAGGGCATATTAGTGACGGCGCACTAGGTCGTAATGGCCGATTGATGTTTTGCCTGCTAGATAAAAAATTATTAGCAGAACAAGTAGAACATTCCATCCTCTATTTATGGGATAACGCCAAACTGGGCAAACCAGTTAACTTGCCCTGGACATCCGCAGCCCTATGTCATCCGGGATGGCCCAACATTGAATTTGTGGCGGTAGGTAAACATGGAAAAATTGCATGCCTATCATCTGATGGCAGTTGCCAGGAAATTGACTTGAAGGAGCGATTCCCTGCTGAGGTTGACTACCTCATCAGGGCTGCCAAAGTTATAGCCGGAGCAATTTATATCGTAGGCACTGCGCATAAAATGTTTCGGCTCACGAGTAGCCTAGATGTAGAGAATCTTTCGGTTCCAGAACCACAACGCGCCCTATGTGGATACTCTACCGGATTTGAAGCTGTAGACGGTTTTGATGAAAACGAGATATATGCCGTGGGGTGGGAAGGTGAAATATGGCTATTTAATGGCAACTCTTGGGTTCAAATGGATAGCCCTACCAATCTAATTAATACAAGTGTGTTATGTGCGGCAGATTCTCAGGTCTATATTGTCGGGCAAATGGGCAACATGCTCATTGGCCGACGGGATCAATGGCATATTGTAGCTACAGAGGTTGATGCTGACCTGTGGGATATTGCCTACTTCGACGGACATATCTACTGCTGTTCAATGAAGCAGCTTTTTATGCTTAATGGCGAGCTTCTGGACCCAGTATCATTAGCGCCAGTCTTTCCAACCACATTCGCTAAATTGCATTCTGTAGGCCATGCCATGTTATCCGTCGGTATGGACGATATGGTGCTGCTCGCTGCGGGTAAAGTACTGAAGATAATCTGACTATTATGCATTCACAAGCCACCCACGTTATTCAAACTCTGGTTGATAGACATATGGAGGATGCCGCCTTTCTATGGCTGCAACGAGACTCTGCGACCTATGAGCCACACTATGATCTTGATGATTTAGTTGAATTAGAAGAACAGCTGGAAGCCCATCTAGATGGGTTAAAAGTTGCCGCAGAGAAAGGCGCACAGCTGATTCCGTCTCTCTTGCAATGTGGTGAGCCGGGGGAATGCTTTGTTGCCGGTTGGTTGAGCATAGCCCTAGAGGATGGGAAATCACTCAGCGCCCTCATGGATCTTTGTGTCAACAACGCTGAGAACCATAAAGCTGCCATTTCAGGATTTGCTTGGGATGAAGAAAACGTGGCATTAACAGATAGGCTGCTCAGCACTAATGCAACCGATTATCTGCAATTGGGAGTACGCGTTTTTGCCTTGCAACGAAAAGATCCGCAACAAGCCCTGCAAAGTGCGCTAAATAGTGCTAATGAGCTGGCGCCTATATTACGCGTTATTGGCGAATTAGGTAGACAGGATTTACTCGCAGACTTGCGGTCTTACTTTACTCATCAAGCTTCGGATATTGTTTTCACTGCTAACTGGTCAGCTGCGTTATTGGGAGATTGGTCTGCCATTGGTAACCTAACTCAATTAACTGTGCAAAATACGCCTGATGCTAAGCAAGCCATTAAGCTGGTGGCCAGAAAACTTAGCCATATTGAGCTTAAAAACTTACTGGAGAGGTTATTAGAAAGCACTGACACAACAAGAATAGCCATACAGGGAATGGGTTATAGCGGTGATCCATTCTGGCTACCGGTTATCATGAAACACATGGATGACTTAGTGCAGGCCCGTGTAGCAGGCGAAGCGTTCTCGCTGATCACCGGACTGGATTTGGCGTATCAGGATATGGATACAGACTGGCCTGAAGGTGTTGAAAGCGGTCCCAATGAAGATCCTATGGATGACAGGGTAGAACTGGATGCCGATCTCAACCTGCCTTGGCCAGATCCAGCAAAAGTACAAGCATGGTGGCAGGCTAATACGTCCCATTTTACACCCGGCCAGCGCTACTTGTGCGGAAAACCCATTAATAAAACCCAATGCTACCAGGTGTTAAAAAACGGCTACCAAAGACAACGCCATGCCGCTGCGCTGGAACTGGCGTTAATGGGAGAGCCTTATTTTAATGTTTGTGCCCCGGCTAAGCAGCAAAAGGCATTGTTGGAACAAATAGCTGATGCTGATTAATTACCTACCTTGGGTGTTTTTTCTACTGGGCGTACTATTTGCCCTATTCTGGCTGAGGGAAAAACTGTCAGGTCATACGAGCATAAAAGCCAGTAACAGATTGAAGTTGGCGGCCGCTTTTTTGATCGTAGCCTCCGTGCTTTTTTACCCATTCAGCTAAAAAGTGAACAATGCCAGGGTGGTTTTCAGACAGGTATTCGCTCCACTGGGCAAGACTCCATTCCACCCAAACCGTCTGACATTCCCCGACCTCGCAGGCAATAGAACAAGCTGTCGTTAAACAAAACAACCTAACGGCGTAAAGGCAAGGTATCATCCAAGGGCAGGGTATCTCTCAATCGGCCGGTTTGTTCTAATTCCGGTACCCCTTGTGTCACATCCACCATCACCAAGGTGATGTTATCCCTGGCATGGCGTTGCAACGCGGTCTGCATCATATCTTCAGCCAGGTCAGGCAGAGCATTTTGTTGCATCAGATCGGCAATTTCGGGATCCGTCATCACCTTATTCAAACCATCGGTACAAAGTAAATAACGATCACCGGCAAAACGCTCGAAGCTCAGCAGGTCTATTTCAAGCTCAGGGCTGGCACCAATGGCGCGGGTAATCACATTCGCAGCAGGATGCACCGCCGCTTCTTCACTGGTCAGCAGGCCCGCCTGCACCATTTCCTCAACCTGGCTGTGATCCCGGGTTAACTGTTTAAGTTGCCCATTACGCAGTCGATAAATTCTGCTGTCACCCGCCCACAAGCAATGCACCAAATCATCGGCAAACAACAAAATAGCCACCGTGCTGCCGATGACATTGGAGTCTGGCAGGCGCTGCGCAAGGTTAATCAAATTCTGGTTAACCAATATTAATCGCTCTTCTATCTGCCCTGTACTTAACGGGTAATCCTGCACCGACAGCAACGATTGCAGATAATCGACAATCATGGTGCTGGCCGTATCGCCTTTCTGATGGCCTCCCATACCATCAGCCACACACCAAAGCCCTACGTCAGGGGCATCCAGATAACTATCCTCATTAATTTTTCTTACATTACCAACATGGGTTTTCGCAACAGACGTCCAGGCATTTCTATTCATTAGATTCAACTTGTCGAAAATCCGCGAAGCCACCTTCCCTGACAACCGGACATATTTTTATCGGTTTGCTTATATTTAAGTACACAAGTCAGTTATTTGCCTCTGATTTCACCAAGCAAAACACACAGATAAACCAGATTGAGTTGAATTTACCGCATATCACGACTAAACATTTTAGACTCGTGGCTGTAAGCAAAAGGAATATTGTCGGTGACAGATATCTTAGGTAAAACCATTGATCGCTACGAAATCAAGGAAGCCATAGGCGAAGGTGCCATGGCCATGGTGTACCGTGCTTTCGATCCGGAGATAAATCGCTCCGTAGCATTCAAGGTACTGAAGCAGGATTTCTGTGTAGATCAGGAATACTTGGCGCGCTTTATGCGCGAAGCCAAGGCGGCAGGGGCCCTGTCTCATCCCAATATAGTGACGGTTTATGATGTCGGTAAGGTCGAGGACGCTCCCTACATCATGATGGAGTTGCTGAGCGGCAAGGATCTGGGAGAAGTACTAAAGGAGAAAAGCAAAATGCCCCTGGCCGATACGCTGAAAGTCGGTATTCAGTTGGCAAACGCCTTGAATTACGCACATCAGATGGGCGTAGTGCATAGGGATATCAAACCCGACAATATCATTGTTATGCCGGATGGGGTGTCAATAAAAGTAGCCGACTTTGGCATTGCCAGAATGGGCGAGAATGAAGAAGCCATGAAAACCCAGGTCGGCTCCGTGCTCGGCACACCTCGCTATATGTCCCCCGAACAGGCACTGGCTCAGGACGTGGATGGTCGCTCAGACTTATTCTCTGTGGGAGTTATTCTGTACGAAATGCTCTCGGGAGTAAAAGCCTTCGATGCTTCTAATATCGGCACACTGATGACCCAGATCACTCAGATGCAACCCGCACCGCTGAAAAAACATTGTCCGGATATTCCAGCCGGGGTGCAGCAAATCGTTAATAAGCTACTGAACAAATCACCGGCCAAGCGCTATCAAAACGGTGCCATGCTGGCGGATGCGCTGAAAAAAGAACTGGCCGCACTGCACGAACAGGAGAAAGAGCAGAAAAAGCATAAATATTTGCCCCTTAAGGTTCGCTGGGCGCTGTCCATGGGTGCTATCGTCGGCTTAGTGTTACTTATCAGTATCAATATTGTCTTTAACATTCAGTCCAGAGCGTTAACCAATCAGGCCATAGACTCTGGCTCATCCTTTGCAAAATTTATCGCCATTGAAACTGTTGTCCCTTTACTCAGTGAAGACTGGATCACCCTGGAAACCTTTATCAATGATGCCAGCAGCCGGGAAACCTTTGCCTATCTGATCGTCATGGACAGGTTTGGGGTAATTAGAGGGGCCAGCGACACCAGCCTGGTGGGCCAACAATATGTCAGCAGTGACCAGGCAGAATTTGTCGCTGAGCGAAGTGGGGTGCGCGTTGCCAGTGAAACCCTGAATAATGATGAGAACGTCTTCAGCATATCCACTCCGGTACTATTTCAGGACACCGAGGTGGGCCAAATTGTTCTCGGTCTGTCTCAACGCAGCCTGGAAGAAGTTAAGAGCATAACTGGCGGATTAATGTTTGCATTAGCCCTGGTGACCATTTCGTCCGTTGTGCTGATGCTATTTATTTTCGGTGCTCTGGTAGCTCGCCCTTTCAGAGTCCTGAATGAGGCACTGCAAAGCGTAGGCAAAGGCGACTTTGATCATCGTATCTCGTTAACCAGAAACGACGAGATAGGAGAGCTGTTTGAGAACTTCAACAAAATGAATGCTTCCCTGCAAGCTGCCGCCCTTAAAGACGGTTCGCCATCGGAGGCACCAGCCACCGATTTAGCACAGGAGAAATCCACCACTGATAGACCTTCAACGCCGGTGGAATCGGTGGAATCGGTGGAATCGGTGGAATCGGTGGAATCGGTGGAATCGGTGGAATCGGTGGAATCGGTGGAATCGGCAACAAGCATTAAGCCGCCGCAAAGTCAGTCAAGCAAAACACCGAGAAAGCCATCGACGCGCAAGAAGAAAACCCAGCCAGCCGATGCGTTGGATGAGACAAGGGTGGTTTCTTCCCCTCAACCTTCGGAGTCAGAATCAGACAAGGATAAAACCGTTATCACGACGACACGTATGCTAAAAACCCATGAAAATTAACATATTGTTCAGTCTTGTTTGTTGTCTGGTTGTAGCAAGCTGCTCTATCAGCAACCGGGCGCTGGTGGCACAGAATACCAACTTCTGGCTGGTGGAAGCCGGATCTGACGACAGCTTTGCCCAGATTGCCAAAGATTATCTCGGGGACCCAGCATTGGCCTCAATGCTAATTAGATATAACCCTGGCATTCAAGCTAAGGCGGGAGAAGTCATAGCCGTGCCTAAGGACAATCTTAACCCTTCTGCTGTCTATGCCTCAGGTATCCAGGTTGTTCCAATTCTTTGCTATCACCAGTTCACCAGTAAGAAACGAAGTCTGAATAGCATGATGGTCACCCGCAATGATTTTGCGCGGCAGATGGCCTACCTGAAAGACAATGGCTATCAGGTGATCCCGCTAAGCGACGTAGGCCCCTTCCTACAAGGTAAAAAGCCGCTTCCAGATAAATCTGTGGTTATTACCGTTGACGACGGTTATGCGAGCTTTTATCAAATCGCTTATCCCATTCTCAAACAATATGGCTATCCCTCCACGCTGTTTGTGTATACGGACTTTGTCGGTATTGGCCGTGCACTTAGCTGGCAACAAATTGAAGAGCTTAACAATGACCCATTGATTGCCATACAGTCCCACTCAAAAAGCCATGCTAACCTGGCCAAAGCAACGGGGTCAGAGAGTGACAATGACTATCTTGCGAGGCTGGCAGAAGAAGTAGACAAGCCGGACAAAATTCTGCGCAAGAAAACCCAACACCCCATCGAATACTTTGCTTATCCCTATGGCAACAGCAGCCCCGAACTCATCAAAATATTACAACAAAGAGATTACAGAATGGCATTAACCGTACGCAGAGGCAGCAACCCCAGCTATTCCTCCCCCTACTTACTCAGACGCACCATGATATACGGGCAGGACAACTTAAAAAGCTTCAGTAACAAGCTGGATGTCTTCCATCAGTTGAATTTGCAGTAACTGTTTATGAAGAATCCCCTGCAGCAGGTGTTAGTGTACTTGGTGGTAATGTCGCTGTGCGGCTGCGTCACCCGTTCTGATAAAATTTTTTCGATGTCTGACCGCAAGCAGCAGGCCATAAAGTTAGAGAAAAGAAAGCATTTGGCTGATGCCTTATGGCAATGGCAGATTATCTCTGCTGCCAGCCCTGAAGATAAAGACGCACAGCAGGCCATCACCAGGCTAGAACGTCAAATAGACACTCAGCTTGTTAAGCTACAAGGCCAAGTTAAAAAGCAGAACAGCCCCGAACAGCAGCGCCTTTTACATCTGAAAATACTGGCTCTGCAACCTGCTAATCAGCAAGCCATAGCAGCCCTGAGACAACTAGAGTGGGGGGCGGCCGACCAGGCGGCCAGCGACAAGAGTGCCAGTATGGCTAACTGGCAGCGAAAGCCTGCCACACCAACATCAGATAAAGCTCAAAAATCGTCCGCAGCCACGTCTTCTCCCTCCTTGGCATCGGCCTCTCAACTGACACAGATAAATAAACTGTTGGATTCGGCCGAACATAGACTGCGTGAGCAACAATGGGAACAAGCAGGTGAACTTCTGCTACAGGCGTCAGATTTGAGCCAGCCAAACACATCTGGACGCTTGCTGGCGATGAAAAAACAGCTCTCGCAACAATATTACTCACAAGGTATGCGAGTATTAACCTCCAATCTTGAACAGGCTATAGATGACTTACAAACAAGTCTGTGGTTTGACCCAGATAATATAAAGGCCCGCATACAGCTATCCCGGGCCAGTACCATGAAGCAGAATTTAGAGGAAATTCGCAATCCTAAATAAGCATTGGAATGTGAGGCTAATTTTTGATTTTTTCTAATCTTTCCTTTAACTCCAGCGCTTGCGCCAGATAGAGCTTGGCACTGTTATGATCTGGGTCGACTTCAAGCACTTGTTCCCATTTATTAATAGCCTGATCTAATTCCTGACGACGAAATGCCGACGACGCTTCCCGATGATACTGGTCAGCGATTTCCTTTTGCAGGATCAACATCTCTTCCATGGCCTCGCTATTTTGTGGGTGTAACTCGGAAGCCTGCTTAAAATCCCGGAAGGCCTGCATCTTGTTGCCATTTAACAAATTAAGGCCAGCAGCTTCTGCGTAACTGCTCGAGGCCGTCTGTTTGTCGGTCTCAACCAATTGTTTACCATACCCTTCCAGCGCAATCAGAGCGATGTCCCTGGCCTCATCTGTCAAACTCCCCAGAGACTTAAGTGAGTGATACTGCTCAACTGCCGCGGCAAAATCTTGCTGCTGGGTATAGCTGATCATTGTTTGCATCAACGAAGCCGCACTGGGAGGGGCTGCGTCTTCAACGGGTAAGGGGTCGGGGGTCACAACAGGTTCATCAACCTTGTCCTCAATAACATGCTCTTCCACATTGGCAGGGGGTGCAGCAGTATCCACCAGGTCAACAGGCGGGTCCTCTTCAATCACAGGTTTACTGGGCTGACTTAGGGCAAACTTAGCCTCCGGCGTCAGGGGAATTTTTATCGTTTGACCTATGTTAACTTTGCTGGGACTAATGATCTGGTTGTACTTTGCCAGAGCATAAAACTTCAGTGGTGAATTTAAGTATTTACCGGCTAAGGTGGACAGGCTTTCGCCGGAGGATAAAGTGACTTCAAAGTACTCCGAAGGAAAATAACTTTGTGCTGATGAGTCGATTTGTTTAAGCAACTCCCTGGCACTGGAGCTATTAGGAATGTTAAGCAAATAGGCGTTCAACTCGGCCCGCGCCTCTGGCGCTTCACCTTGTTCGAGATGCTCCAGCGCTTTACTGAAACGCTCTCGTGGAGATAACCCGGGCTGCGCCTTCACCACCACCTGAGGTTGATTGGTTTGAGGTTGCTCAGACTTATCAGAAAAAAACTTATCTGTGGCCTTACAGCCCACTAACGCGACAAACAATACTGCGGCCAGTAACGGCCTTAAACTCATATCCCTTACTTTAAGCATGTGCTACACCCGCCTGTAGAAGACTTCTTGTGCAATGCGTTACAGCTTAGCTCCGCATACCCTGCTGTGTTCATCATCCTGAACAAAGACTATAGCATAGTCGGTTTTGTCCAAAAGCCCACTTGTAAGAAAGGTTAAGTTACACTGTCTGTCTTGTTTGTTTTGCCAGTCACCTATGTCATCACGTTCATATTGCCCAAAGTGCGAATACCCACAATCTGTGTGCCTATGCGCCTATGTGCAAAAACAGCATAATCGCACTAAGGTCGTGATACTGCAGCACCCCTCAGAAGTCAAAGTGGCGAAGAGCACAGTGAGGTTACTTGCCATGACACTAAACAAGCTAGATATTTATGTTGGCGAGTCAGCGGGTGACTTTACTCAAGTGAGGGAATTATGTGAGGCGAATCCCGGGCAGGTGGGTGTGCTATATCCTTCGGCGCATAGCCAACCACTGGAAGGGCAAAGCACGCCTCGCCTGCAAGCGCTGGCTACCCTAGTGGTTCTGGATGGAACCTGGCGCAAGGCGAACAAAATCTGGCATTGTAACCCCTGGTTGCACACCTTATCAGGCTGGCACTTCGCTATGCCACCTAGCAGCCACTACCAACGAGTGGCTAAACGTCCGGACAGTTTGTCTACATTAGAGGCCGTCGCTTACGGTTTACATACCCTGGAAAATTTACCCCCTGAGCCAATGCTGGCACTTTTACATCAACGTCAGCAATTTCTATCAGGGCAACGGCCAGATTAACTCCACCCTGGCCCCACGGGGAGACTGATTAGTAATACGTAAACGCCCGCCATGTTTACTGATGATCACATTGACCAATGCCAAGCCAATACCAGACCCGCCAGCTTTGGTGGTATATAACGGGGTTAGGGCATTGTCCAGATTGGCAAATCCAGGCCCATTGTCGTCTACCAGCAAGTGCTGAAAGTTATTCTGACTGAATAATCGTATTGTGACTTTACGTTCCCCTGAAGGGGCCGCTTCCAGGGCATTTTTGACTAAATTGATTAACGCCTGCCCCAGCAATTGCGCATCACCAAAACAGCGATCATCCCCCATGATGGTAAGGTCATCATCAGCCTGGAGTAACCCCTGACATTGCTCCAACAGGCTAGACAACGAAAACCAGGCCGGGGTAGGGACTGGCATTTGCGATACGCTGGCAAAACGGTGCACAAAGTCCAGTAGCGCATCGGCCCGTTGCTGGATGCGACTTAACACCTTGCGCACTTGCTCTTCCTGCCAATCCGTGCTGCTGAGCAAGGTATCAGCCATGGACGACATAGGGGTCAGAGAATTGCGCAGTTCATGACTTAATACCCTGACCATGTTAGTTTGAATAGCCAGCTCAGCCTGCTGCAGTGATAAGCTGATATCAAAGGCCGTAAACAACCAATACTGCTTACCCAAAAGTTCATATCGAATAGACTGAGTTTGCCAGCCTTTATGCAGTAACGGGTGACTAAGCCCCCGTGAGGTCATTGCAAAACCTAAATCCTCATAGCTACTGCCAATTAATCGTGGGATACCTGGTAACGCCGTACTAGCGGGATTAGCATAGAGCAGTCGCCCTTCATCACTAAATACACAAACCGGCTGCAACCAGTTACTGAACAGCATTTCGATCAATAATGTCAGGCTTTGTTGTTGATGCTGATGTGTCAGTTGCCCGGCCGCCAGTTTATCAATGTCGATCCGCAACTGCTCTGCTAATGCCGACCGGGAAAGGAGTCTTGGAGTAACGGTATCTTCCCCGTTATATAAGCTTTGCGCATAACTGCTAAGCTGCATCCAGGGCAAGCTCAGCTGCTGCCAAAATTTAAACGTTATCCATCCCATGGGATACAGCAATAAAAACACTAAGGTCAGTATCGCCAACAGGCTCCACTCCCATTGCCAAGCTAATGCCACCAGCAGCCCTAACACCGCGAGCTGCATACTGATCAGCAAGGCGAGGAGACGAACTTCTCTAGTCTTCATCCGGACCAAAGTCCTGCTTGTCCAAGTTAAATTTCTCCATTCGCCTGTACAAGGCCATACGAGAAATTCCCAACGCCTGGGCAGCTTTGCTGATATGACCTTGGTAGTGGAGCAGGGCGGCTTCCACCAGCTCAGCTTCCACTTCCTCCAGCGGACGCAGACCAACCTGTTGCTTGCTTGATGAACCCGCCAGCATAAGCTGCGACGACTGAATCATGCCATCGCGGCAAATCAACACTGAACGCTCAATCACATGACTCAGCTCGCGGATATTGCCAGGCCAGTAATGCTCCCTCAAACGCTGCATAGCGTCATTGGATAGCTGAACCTGGCCTTTGTTATATTTGGCCGAAAATGCCTGCAAGAAATGTTCTGCCAAGGGCGGGATATCTTCTTGTCTGTCACGCAGTGGCGGCAGTTCTATGACAAAAGTATTGAGTCGAAACAATAAATCTTGTCGGAACTTGCCCTCTGCAACACTGGTGTTCAAATCAGCGTTAGTGGCACTGATAACCCTGACATTGGTAGAGCGGGTCTGGCTGGTACCCAGAATCTCATATTCTCCTGTCTCTAAAACCCGCAGCAACTTTGGCTGAACATCAAGCGGCAGGGTACCGACCTCGTCCATAAACAGCGTACCACCATTTGCTAGTTCAAAACGTCCGGTACGCGCCTCTCTGGCATCGGTAAATGCACCTTTGGCATGACCAAACAACTCACTTTCAAACAGGGTAGCCGGCACGGCACCCATATTCATGGTGACAAATGGCGTATCGCTGCGATGAGACATTTGGTAAATACGTTTAGCCAGTTGCGACTTGCCTGTACCGTTTTCCCCCAATATCAGGATATTGGCATCGGTTGGCGCGAGTTGCTCCAGCATAAGCTCCAGTTCCTGCATAAGCGGAGAAACGGCTATCCAGCCTTGGTTTGTTGTTTTAGCAGGTGTCGCTGGTATCGCATCAGCGATTCTTTCTCCCTGCAATTGCTGCTGAATAATCTGCAACAAACGGGACTTATCCCAGGGCTTTTCAATAAAATCCACCGCACCGCTTTTCATGCCCCGCACCGCTAGCTCAACACTCCCCCAGGCGGTCATCAGAATGACCTTCAGCCCTTGTTTAACCAGAGAGCTCAGGTATTCCAGACCTTCCTCACCGCTGGTGGTATCGCGATGGAAGTTCATGTCAAGCAACACAACGTCAGGCCTGTGACGGCTAGTCTGCACTGCAATTTCTCGACCATCAGCCGCTTCCACAACACGATAACCTTCTTTGCTTAACAGCAAATTGAGGGCAAGGCGGATATCTTCATCATCGTCGGCCACTAAAATCAGGCCCAAATCCCGATGCATAATAATTTCCTGGTTATGACATGCCCAGATAACCAGGCACTTAGGTCAGTTAGATAACGGATGGAATTCTAAAGAATCCCTAAGATTAATTCAGCCCGCATGCTATCGGGCTGTAATTTGTAGCCAGACTCGTCCCCCAAAGGGCATAAGCCTGGGTTTTCATAATTCTCTAAGCACTTTCATGGGATCGGATTGAATCGTCCGCCAACTGGGAATGACAACAGAGACCAACATCGCCACTGCCAATACCAGTGCCACAATAATACTGACAGGCCAAGCAAAAGCTGGCAGTTGCTCAACCTGACTGGCCATATATTGATAGCCGCAGACAGAAGCAACAAAGCCCAATACCAACCCCAGTGATAACATCAGACTGGCGTCTTTTAGCAATAGTCTGAGCAGGCCCAGTTGTTTAGCACCCGTGGCCATTCGCACTGCCATTTCGTAGCGTTTCTGAGCGGCTGTCATTTGACTCAATCCTGATACACCGATAACGGCCAGGATCAGCGTCAATATTGCCACGCTCAACACTACGTACATATTCAACCTGGTACTTTGTGTCATATCGCGCCAACGCTGCTGTATAGAATCGACACTGACATTCTCCAGGCGTGCGTCCAGACCAGTTAATAAAGGGGTAAGGGACTCTTCGCTGAGTGTTTCGCCCTCTGGCATGACAACCACCATTGACAGACGGCTCCCCGCACGTTGACGAAAGTTGTACAAAGTGGGCAGGTTTAAATTCATATCTATTCCCAAAACCGGCACTATGCTTCCCACTACACCGACTACCGTGGCCACATCGTCAGGATCCTGACCCAGTTTGAGTTGTTTGCCCACTATGTCCTGCCAACCTTGAGATCCGAAACGCTCAACAGCTAAACGCTTATCCACGACTATATTATTGGTGGTTTGATCGTCTTCCCGTAAGTTGCGCCCAGCCAGTAACTCAATACCAAACTCGGTAAATATCCCTTCCGACCAGGAAGCAATGATCACCGTACGAGTTTCCTGTGTATCCGGGTCCGGATAGGCATTAATTTCGACATTCACCCGTAAAGGTAAATGCGCCACATTGATAACCCGCCCTTCCAACGCCTCGAGACGCTCGGCCATGTTCTTCCGTAACAGATAGAGTTCACTGCCGACATAAGCTTCATAACTGTCCAGACTTTGTTGCCATTGCTCGTCCTTATATTCCAATGCCACCTCGAACGCATTCGGCAGATCAAAGCCCAGATCACGATAGACATTATCAAAGCTCTGTTTAGCGCTGATCAGTGAAGCGGTTAACAGCAAGCAGGCCAGCACCAACTGAAATACCATCAACACACGACCCAGACCTTGATTGTGCTGAGAGGGGGTACCTTTACCACTGCTGTTCAGGCTATCAGTCAGCGCCACCCTGTCTACATGCAGTAAGGCAACAAAGGAAAACAGTGCGTTGACGATAAAGACAATACCAATGCCAATTAGCACACTATTGCTGTCTAATTTGATATGTTCAAGCAAGGGTAAACTGTCCTCTGCTAACAGGGGGAGCAGCCTGATCAGCCAACTGGCCGACAGCAAACCAAGCAAGGTGGCAAAAACAAACATGGGCAGGTTTTCAACAAAGATCAGATTCCTTAGTCGCTGTACCGGCGCCCCCATACAAAGTTGGATAGAGAATTCTTTATTACGCCCCTGATAATGGGCAATAAACATATTGAATAAATTCAGACAGGCCATCACCAACAAGCTGAACATGGCGATTAACAACGCCAACACCAGCATACGACTGTCGCCCATAAACGCGTCGCGTACCGGCTGGATCTCAGCAGTTAATTGTTTCGACATTAGAAAATCCCTGGCTCGTTCATTGGTAACTTCGGATTCAACGTAGCGACTAAACCAACTAACCAAAGCTTGTTCTGACGGCAGGATGTCAGCGGCGCCTCTGACAAAGGTCAAGCCTCTCGCTCCCAAATCAAGCCCTTCAGGTTGTGTCAGAGCCTGCTGCAGGTCGCCAAATAACCATACTTGTTGATAGCCATCCCTGGAGACATTGCCAAAATCGACACTTTTTAGATCGGCCAACACGCCCAATACTGGTCGCTCCTCTCCGCCGATACGCAAAGTGGCATGCAGGGCATTCTCACGCTCAGCGAAGGCTGAATTCCATAGCGATTTGGAAATCCAGACGCCTTGCTCTGCACCTTCGGCTTGGCTGGTTTGTCCCAGGATCAAATCTAACCCCAGCAGCTCAGGTGTACCCATAGCCGAGACTAAACGAGTTACCCCATACTGCCGGGCATTGATTTCCACATTGCCACCGCCTACCTGAATCTGCCCCCAACTCAGTTCAGGGCTGAAGGACTCGCTTAGATGGGCCACTCGGCGTAACTCACTCAAAAACGGCACGGTAATATCATCTGAAATCTCCAGCGTTACGCCAACGCTGTAAAGATTAGTCTCATCACGGATGTCAGGCAGTGGCTGAATAAGTAAGGTGTTGGCTATGGCTACAACAGTTAATACCGAGGCGAGAGTAAGTCCGAGCGTTGAAATCAGCGGCAGACTTAAGCGTGGCTGATTAAACAAGCGCACAAAACCTTGTTTCACAGCCCCCAGATAGAGACTCATGCGACCTCCTTATCTGCCTGATGTTTAATCTGTTGTTCGGCCACAACTTTTCCATCCAGCAGCTGAATCTGACGATGAGCCAGACCACTGTAGCGGCTGTCATGAGTAACCATGACGATAGTGGCACCCTGTTTATTCAGCTCCAGCAACAATTGCATTACCGCATCACCATTTTTGGTATCCAGGTTTCCCGTCGGCTCGTCGACCAGAATAAGGTCTGGACGGCCCACTAAAGCGCGCGCTATGGCTACCCGCTGCTGCTGCCCACCTGATATCTGATTAGGGCGATATGACATTCTGTGTTCCATCCCCACCTTTTCCAGTGCTTCAACGACAGCGGCTTTAATAGTCGCTTTATGCTCGCCACGATGTTCCAGTGGTAATGCCACATTTTCAAAAACCGTCAGACTATCGATAAGGTTAAATGACTGAAAAACATAACCAATATGTTGATTTCGTACTGCGGTACGCTGATCAACCTTCAGACCACGGGTGTCTATACCAGCTATCTCATAAGTTCCCTCTGACGCGCTATCCAATAAGCCCATGATGGTCAGCAGAGTGGATTTACCACAACCAGATGGCCCGGTAATCGCCACAAATTCACCTTCATTTACACTCAGGCTGATACCGCGAAGGGCGTGAGTATCAATTTGCTGGCCAAGGTAAGATTTATGAATGTCGTGCATTGAAACAATGGTTTTCATCTGGTTATCCTTTATCGTCAATCTGAATTTTTTGGTAGGCGGCCCACTGCTGTGGCATCTGAGCAATAATCTGTTCATTCGCTCTTATGCCTGACAGCACCTGCAACCGTCCCTGACTGATATCCCCCAGTTCGATAGTGCGCTGTTCCGCTTTCCCATCCTGAGTCATCACAAAACGCTGTAGCTGGCTTCTTGGCCTAAGCCCTGGGGCTTGATTCACATACAGTGCATGGTCAATCGCCTGTAAAAAGATGTGTCCCGTCACCGACAAAGCAGGGCGGGCATCGGCTGGTAGTACCCCCGTCAAACTCACTTCGGCCAATACCGTGCCGTTAGTCACAATGGACTCCACACGATTTATCTGACCACGGACCTCGCCCTTGCGTGTGTTAATCAATACATCGGCACCCAGCTGAATTTGATCGGCCTGATGCTGAGGCACACGCAGTCTGGCCAACAACTTACTGTCGCTTCCCACCTTACCCAGCGAGGCGCCTTGGGGCACATTCTGACCAAGCTCTACATCCAGGCTTTGCAGCGTACCTTCAATACCCGCCCTGATTTGCAAATCTTCCAGTTGTCGGTTTAGCAACGCCACCCTTTGTTCTTGCTGTTGTACCTCTATCTGACGCTGAGTTAACTGCAACGCCTGCATTTCGGTAAATTTGGTTAACTTTTGCTTCTCAAAGTCCAACCGGCGGCGCTGCAATTTTGCATCTAACTCTGCACGCTTAATGTCCAGGCTCGCAGATACGCCGCGTTCCTCGAGCTCAATCAGCACCGACAACTCCAATTCGGCTTCTTCCAAGGCAGCGGCGATATCCGCTACTTGACCTTCAAAATCAAGCCTGGCGCTGCTTTGCTCCAACCCAAAAGAAGCCAGAGCCGCTTGCTGGCGAAGCAGTTCCCCTTGCTGGTGGCTGACTTCTTGCTCTAACTCTGGGTTAGCCAGCATCAAGATAGGGGTGTCTGCTTTAACACTGGCTCCTGGGCGATGATAAATGGCCGCAACCTTGCCCATAGTCTGAGAGGTTAACAATCTCTCTTCAGCCGAAAAAAACTCCCCAAAGGCCTGACTGTATAGCTTCATATGGCCCTCTTGCACCGCCAGCAGGTCTATATCCTGGCTCGAAACACTGAGTACGTCTTCCTGGCTCAAACTCAACACAGCGCCTCCCAGGAGCACGCTGGCGACGACCGTCAGGTACCATGTTTTGCGGGACTTTTTCTTATCTAGATTGATTTGCACGCCGCCACTCCACGTCATTGTTGCACGTGGAACATAATGAAAATTGCATGCCAAACTAAATAAACCATAATTTTCATATAGTTAATTAAGTTCCAGCATGCTAACTAAGGGGGATAATGTTCGATACCAAGCGATGATGTTCGTTTTCGAACAATGCAGGTATTTATGCCGACAGGCATAAAAAAACCCGTCATAAGACGGGTTTTTAGTCGGCTTCCTGACGGAAACTTATTTGCGCATATTCTTAATCAGTCGCAACTGCGCAATGGCTTCTGCCAATTCTGCCGCCGCTTCAGCGTAATTAAGATCGCTACTTGGGTTGGCAATATGCTCTTCAGCACGGCGCTTAGCCTCTAAGGCAGCCTGTTCGTCCAGATCTGCGGCTCGAACAGCTACGTCGGCTAACACTGTGACATTGTCAGGCTGAACTTCTAATACGCCACCGGCGATATAAATCAACTCTTCATGCCCATGCTGTTTAACCAGCCGCACCATACCAGGCTTAAGGGTAGTCAGTAGCGGAGCGTGACCAGGGCAAATACCCAGCTCACCTTCGCTGCCCGTCACCTGAATGGTTTCAACGCGTCCGGAGAAGATCTTGTCTTCAGCGCTCACCACTTCGAGATGTACAGTCATAGCAGCCATTTCACCTCCTTACGGATAACTAATGTACCGCCGAACCAGCCGGCGGCACGCCCTTACATGCCTTTGGCTTTCTCGATGGCTTCCTCAATGGAACCCACCATGTAGAAGGCTTGCTCTGGCAGGTGGTCATACTCACCTTCCAAAATGCCTTTAAAGCCACTGATGGTGTCTTTCAGTGCAACATACTTACCAGGAGAACCGGTAAATACTTCAGCAACGAAGAACGGCTGGGACAGGAAGCGCTGAATCTTACGTGCGCGGCTGACCACTTGCTTATCTTCTTCTGACAGCTCATCCATACCCAGAATGGCAATGATGTCTTTCAGCTCTTTATAACGCTGCAGTACTGACTGTACACCACGTGCAGTGTCATAGTGCTCCTGACCGATAACCAGCGGATCCAACTGACGAGAAGTGGAATCCAGTGGGTCAACCGCAGGGTAGATACCCAAAGCAGCGATATCACGGCTCAGTACTACTGTCGCATCCAAGTGAGCGAAGGTAGTGGCTGGAGAAGGGTCAGTCAGGTCATCCGCAGGTACGTATACGGCCTGGATAGAGGTGATAGAGCCAGTCTTAGTTGAAGTGATACGCTCCTGCAGTACACCCATCTCTTCTGCCAGGGTAGGCTGATAACCTACAGCAGAAGGCATACGACCCAGAAGTGCTGATACTTCGGTACCGGCCAGGGTGTAACGGTAGATGTTATCTACGAAGAACAGTACGTCACGACCTTCATCACGGAATTTTTCCGCCATGGTCAGACCGGTCAGAGCTACGCGCAAACGGTTACCCGGTGGCTCGTTCATCTGGCCGTATACCAGAGATACTTTGTCCAATACGTTGGAGTCATTCATCTCGTGATAGAAGTCGTTACCTTCACGGGTACGCTCACCAACACCGGCGAATACAGAGTAACCACTGTGCTCGATAGCGATGTTACGGATCAGTTCCATCATGTTTACGGTTTTACCTACACCGGCACCACCGAACAGACCAACTTTACCACCCTTGGCGAAAGGGCATACCAGGTCGATTACCTTGATGCCGGTTTCCAGAAGTTCAACCGCGCTGGATTGATCTTCATAGCTTGGCGCTTCACGGTGGATAGACCATTTCTCTTCCTCACCGATAGGACCTGCCTCATCGATAGGATTACCCAGTACATCCATGATCCGGCCCAGCGTAGCTTTACCTACAGGCACGGAAATAGGTGCACCAGTGTTTTCTACTTGCAGGCCACGACGCAAACCGTCAGTGGTACCCAAAGCGATAGTACGGACCACGCCGCCACCGAGCTGCTGCTGAACTTCCAGCGTCAACCCGCTCAAGTCACCAGAGGTAACTTTCAGTGCGTCGTAAACCTTTGGCACCCCGGACTGTGGAAATTCAATATCCACAACGGCACCGATTATCTGGACGACCTTACCTTGACTCATAATTTGTCCTCTTGATTTTTAAACCTTTGCCTACACAGCCGCGGCGCCGCTAACGATTTCGCTGATTTCCTGCGTAATCGCTGCCTGACGGGCCTTGTTGTAGATCAGTTGTAGTTCGTCAATCAGGCTGCCCGCGTTATCTGTCGCGGCTTTCATTGCAACCATTCGCGCTGCCTGCTCAGAGGCGGCGTTTTCAACTACACCCTGATATACCTGAGATTCCACATAGCGAACCAACAACATATCCAAAATTGGCTTTGGATCCGGCTCGTACAGGTAATCCCAACGGTGCTTGTATGCTTTGTCGTCAGACTTGGGCAAAGGTAGCAATTGACTGATCACAGGGGCCTGCGTCATGGTATTTACAAAGTTGTTGTATACCAGATACAGACGATCGATCTCACCTTTGTCAAAGGCGCTAAGCATGACCTTAACCAGGCCAATCACGTCTTTAACACTAGGCGCATCACCGATTCCCGATTCCGCTGCCATTACCTTACCGCCAAAACGGTTGAAAAAGCCGCAGGCTTTAGAGCCAAGTGCAGCAAAATGCACTTGTGCACCTTTTTGCTGCCACTCTTTAGCATCTTTCACTACCGCCTTGAATTCGTTGGTGTTCAAGCCACCACACAAACCACGGTCGGTAGAGATAACGATGTAACCTACGGCCTTGACATCACGCTCTTCCAAATAGGGATGACGGTATTCAAGGTTAGCGTTGGCAAGGTGACCAATCACGCTTCGCATGTTGTCAGCGTATGGACGGCTGGAAGCCATACGGTCTTGCGCCTTCTTCATTTTGGAGGCGGCAACCATTTCCATAGCGCTGGTGATCTTCTGAGTATTCTTGATACTCCCGATCTTACCTTTTATCTCTTTACCACCGGCCATGACACTCTCCCGATTACTCAACGATGGATGCGCCTAAGCGCATCCAGTTATTACCAAGTCTGCGTATCCTTGAACTTGCTTAACGCTTCTTTCAAGGTTGCTTCGATCTCGTCGTTGTAGTTACCCGTGCTATTGATAGTGTTCATGAGCTCGGCGTATTCGCTACCCATAAAGGCATGCAGAGCAGCTTCAAAGTCCAGGACTTTATTCAGCTCAACATCTTTCAGATAGCCTTTTTCAACGGCAAACAGAGACACAGCCATTTTCGCTACGTTCAGCGGGCTGTATTGCTTCTGCTTCATCAGTTCGGTTACACGCTCACCGTGCTCCAACTGGGCACGCGTTGCGTCATCCAGATCAGAGGCAAACTGAGAGAAGGCCGCCAATTCACGATACTGAGCCAGCGCCAGACGGATACCGCCACCCAGCTTCTTAACGATCTTGGTCTGCGCTGCACCACCTACACGAGAAACCGAGATACCGGCGTTAACAGCAGGACGAATACCAGCGTTAAACAGGTTGGTTTCCAGGAAGATCTGACCATCTGTAATAGAGATTACGTTGGTCGGTACGAATGCAGATACGTCACCAGCTTGAGTTTCAATGATAGGCAGAGCGGTCAATGAACCTGTCTTACCTTTCACTTCACCCTTAGTGAAGTTCTCTACGTACACGGCGTTAACACGTGCAGCACGCTCCAGCAAACGGGAGTGCAGATAGAAAACGTCACCAGGATAAGCTTCACGGCCTGGCGGACGACGCAGCAACAAAGAGATCTGACGATAAGCAACGGCCTGCTTAGACAGGTCATCGTAAATAATCAGGGCATCTTCGCCACGGTCACGGAAGTATTCACCCATAGTACAACCGGCAAAAGGTGCCAGGTACTGCAGAGCGGCTGATTCAGATGCAGAGGCAGCAACCACGATAGTGTGTTCCATTGCACCATGCTCTTCCAGCTTACGTACCACGTTGGCAATAGTAGAAGCCTTCTGGCCTACAGCAACGTAAACACACTTAATACCCGTGCCTTTCTGGTTGATGATGGCATCAACGGCTAGCGCGGTTTTACCGGTCTGACGGTCACCGATGATCAGCTCACGCTGACCACGACCAACAGGGATCATGGCATCGATAGACTTGTAACCAATCTGAACAGGTTGATCAACCGACTGACGCTCGATTACGCCAGGGGCTATTTTTTCAACAGGTTCAAAACCATCAGCATCGATAGCACCTTTACCGTCGATAGGCGCACCTAGCGTGTTAACAACACGACCCAACAGGGCACGGCCAACAGGTACTTCCAAGATACGACCGGTAGATTTAACTTTTACGCCTTCCTGCAGGTCAGCGTAAGGGCCCATCACTACCGCACCAACGGAATCACGTTCCAGGTTCAGGGCGATAGCATAGCGATTACCAGGAAGCTCGATCATTTCGCCTTGCATTACGTCTGCAAGGCCATGAATGCGGATAATACCGTCGGTAACGCCAACGATAGTACCTTCATTACGTGCTTCACTTACTACATCAAACTGCTCAATTCGCTTTTTGATCAGTTCTGCAATTTCAGTGGAATTCAGTTGCATACTCTTTCCCCGTTATGCTTGTAACGCGTCTGCGAGACGGTTCAATTTGCTTCTGATGGAACCATCGATAACAGTATCGCCGGCTTTAATAACCACGCCGGCAACTAATGCAGGATCCACGTTACAATTCAGCTTAACTTTTCGTGCAAGACGCTTTTCAAGCGACGCGCTGAGCGTGGCGATTTTTTCCTGACTCAGTTCAGTAGCAGAAGTAATCTGTACAGAGACTTCCTTCTCGTACTCAGCTCTGAGTTGAGCGAAAAATTCCAACACCTCAGGCAACGCCTTGAGACGACCATTTTCAGCCATCACCTTGATGAGATTTTGCGCCGGTTGGTCTAACTCTTCCTGACAAACCTTAATAAAGATTTCAGAAAGCTGGTTAGCTGCCATTGCACTGCTCAGCAGTTGCTTCACAGTCTCATCGTTGGCGACCGCAGCGGCAAATGACAGCATTTGCTGCCATTTGTCTACAGCCTGATTTTCGACTGCAAAATTGAATGCGGCTCTTGCATAAGGGCGAGCAATATTTGTCAGTTCAGACATAAGCCCCCCTTAAAGTTCAGCGACCAGTTTTTCAACAATATCGCTGTGCGCTTGTGCATCAATTTCGCGAGCCAGGATCCGCTCAGCACCCAATACTGCCAGAGTAGAAACTTGCTTACGCAGCTCTTCTTTGGCACGGTTGCGCTCAGCTTCAACTTCTACCTGACCAGCTGAGATAATTTTGTCACGCTCTTCGTGTGCACGCTGAGTTTCGCTTTCAACGATACTCCCGGCACGACGTTTGGCCTGCTCGATAATTTCTGCAGCTTGCTGTTTGGCTTCAATCAACTGCTCTTTGGCTTTTTCCTGAGCCAGGTGCAGATCTTTTTCGGCGCGATCAGACGCAGCCAAGCCATCAGCAATTTTCTTTTGACGCTCTTCGATGGCCGACATAATCGGCGGCCACACGAACTTCATGCAGAACAGCACGAATACGGCAAAAGCGATAAGTTCTCCGAGTAGAGTGGCGTTAAGATTCACGACCGCTCCTCCTTAGTTGACAGTTGTTCGTGTAAATAGCCAGCCAGGTCACTTTAGATCGCGAACAACATGTACATGGCGATACCTACACCGATCATGGCTACCGCATCGATCAGGCCGGCCAGGATGAACATTTTCACCTGCAGGGAAGGAGCCAACTCAGGCTGACGAGCACAAGCTTCCAGGAACTTGCCACCCATATTACCAAAACCCAGTGCAGTACCGATGGCACCGAAACCAATCAACAGAGCGACAGCGATAAGTTTAATTGCAACTGCGATTTCCATTTTTTTCTCCAATTATCAAAGGTTAAGTTTAAGTTATCGAAATTAGTGATTGTCAGAACTGGCCATGCTTAGATAAACAATGGTCAGCATCATAAATACAAACGCTTGTAGAACAATGACCAGTATATGGAATACCGCCCACACAAAATGCAGGGGCAACTGCAGCAAACCAATTGCACCGATCAAAATAAAGATCATTTCCCCCGCATACAGGTTACCGAACAGACGCAAAGCCAGAGAGAAAGGCTTAGCTATCAGGGCAATAAGCTCCAGCAGCAGGTTAAAAGGGATCAGGATAATCTGTAACACTGTGTTATTCGTGCTGAACGGGTGCAGTGTCAGTTCCTTGATAAAGCCACTGACACCTTTAATACGGATGCTGTAGCCGATCATCAGCAGAAACACGCCCAGCGCCAGCGCGGCTGTCATATTGATATCTGTGGTAGGTACAATCTTCATGTAGACTTTTTCAGCCGGTACATTGAATACGGTCTCACCTACCACGCCAGCAAAAGCAGGAAGGAAGTCAACCGGTACCAAGTCCATCAAGTTCATCAGGAACACCCAGATAAAAATAGTCAGGGCAAGTGGGGCAATCAGCTTGCTCTTGCCATGATAGGTGTCCTTGACATTGCTGGCGACGAAGTCGATCACAATCTCAACGAAGCATTGAAACTTTCCAGGTACTCCGGAAGTCGCCTTTTTGGCGGTACTTCGGAACAACCATAAGAAGATTAAACCCAGTCCGATAGACCAAGCCAGAGTATCAATATGCCATGTCCAGAACCCAGCCTCACTACATGCCTTATTAAAGCTGACCCCAGCTTCGGTGGTACAAACTTTGGCATTAGTAAGGTGGTGCTGAATATGGCTGGATAAGGTAAGTTCTTCACCTGCAGCCATGTTTCATCCTAATTGTTTAAAGTTTAAAGAAAAACGGTGCTGTCCACTGTGCCAGCAGGGTAATAACAAACCCTGCTATAAATGCGCCTGGTTGTAAAGATGGCTGGGAAAGAACCAGCGCACACAACACAATGGTTAAAATAATTTTTATCGTATGCCCTCCTAACAAGAGAGCTTTTGCGCGTTCAACCCCATCCGACGCCAGATGCCGGAATGCCAGATACGCAAATACTAAATTGGGGACCACGGCTACCAAACCTCCCTTAAGCAGGGACTTAGCGGTTAATTCACCCCACAGCATGTAACTTAGCAAGGCAAGTAGCACAGCTACCATGGCCTGAAATCCAATCGCTAAATATGCTGATTTCCTAATTTCTCTGGCGGACCAATCAGCCACTGTGATATCCCCTGTGGGCTAGTGTGTCAGGGCCCAAAAAAACCTGCGGAAGTATACTGGTTTACCTTCAATTTGCAACTACAAGCCGAGGTATGCGGCTAAAGTCGATAGTCGCTAAATTGGCGAAATCAATCGGTTTCGTTTTTTAAGCGAACGAGGATACCATCTAACTCATCGAGGCTGGTGTAACTGATGACCAGCTTACCTTTGCCTTTACGGTTATGGTTAATGGAAACGGCGGCGCCAAGGTTCTCAGCCAAGAGGTTTTCCAGGCGCTTAATATCCGGATCGGCCTGCTTCGGCGCTTTAACCGGCTCGGGCTCTAACAGTTTACGCACTAGTTTTTCAGCATCACGCACTGTCATGCCTTTACCCACTACAGTACGGGCTGCGTCAACCTGTTGCTCTCCTTCAAGGCTGAGCAGAGCACGAGCATGGCCCATCTCAATATCACCGTATTCAAGCAACAATTTAACGTCGTCGTTAAGATTGTTTAGGCGTAACAGGTTGGTAACACTAGCGCGGGATTTACCCACAGCATCCGCCACTTCCTGATGGGTCAGCTCAAATTCATTGAGCAAACGCTGCAGCGCCTGAGCTTCTTCCATGGCATTAAGGTCTTCACGCTGAATATTCTCTATCAGCGCAATAGCAACGGCCGCTTCATCTGGCACGTCTTTAACCAAGCACGGAATCTCAGCCAGTTGTGCCATCTGCGAAGCGCGCCAGCGGCGCTCACCGGCGATAATTTCGTACTTTTGTTCTGCCACTTTGCGAACAACAATGGGCTGAATAATGCCTTGCGAACGGATCGACGAAGCAAGATCTTCCAAGGCTTCAGGTGACATATCCTTGCGGGGCTGATATTTGCCGGGCTGCAAAAACTCTATGGGTAACTTTTGCAATTCACCACTTTTTTCGAGCTGTTCTAGGTCGCTTTCCTGTTTGACATGCTGGTTACTGGTAGCCAGTAACGCATCAAGGCCTCGGCCTAGTCCTCGTTTCTTGCTCGACATGGGATCCTCAAAAGTTCTTGGTTTGCTCTGTCGGCGAATTCTAACGGATTAACCGGCTTTGGCTACAGTGGATTCTCTGTCGCGTCGCCGTAAAATTTCGCCAGCCAATGCCAGATAGGCTTTGGCACCAGCAGAAGATTTTTCATAATACATGGCAGGTGCACCAAAACTCGGCGCTTCTGCCAAACGCACATTGCGGGGAATAACAGTACGGTACACCTGCTCACCGAAGTGGCGTTTTAACTGCTCTGACACATCATTCGCCAAACGGTTACGTGGGTCATACATGGTACGTAGCACACCCTCGATTTTCAGATCCGGATTCACCACAGAGGCCAGTTTGCGAATAGTATCCATCAGTGCCGTTAGCCCTTCCAACGCGTAGTATTCGCATTGCATGGGAACCAATACTGAATCTGCCGCCGCCATGGCATTGACCGTAAGTTGGTTTAGGGAAGGGGGACAATCGATGAAAATATAATCGTAATAGTCGCGGACCGGCTTGAGGGCATTACGCAATCTGACTTCACGAGCAAATTGTTCCATCAGCTTAATTTCAGCCGCAGTCACATCACCATTGGCAGCAATCAGATGATACTTACCGGACGTTTCTTTGATTATGACGTCATCAATCGGCTTTTCTTCAATCAACAACTCATAGCATGTTGCGTCGACATCAAACTTGTCGACGCCACTGCCCATGGTCGCATTACCCTGCGGATCAAGGTCAATCAATAATACCTTACGCCGGGTTGCCGCCATGGATGCGGCAACATTCACCGCAGTGGTCGTTTTGCCTACACCGCCCTTTTGATTTGCAATGGCAATAACCTTACCCAAGACAGTCTTCCCCACGTTCAGTTAGATTTTCTGGATCTTGACCAGATGTCTCTGTGCATCCAGACCAGGTACATCCAGCTTGACGACCTCGCAGACCTTAAAGTTCGCGGGAATTTCGTCCATTTCTTCGGCTGGAAACTGGCCCTTGAGGGCCAAAAAAGTCCCTTGAGAATCTACCAGATGCTGGCACCAGTGCAACATATCTTTTATGGATGCGAAAGCACGGCTCAGCACACCGTCATAGGGTACATGCTGATGAAACTCTTCCACACGACTTTGAACCGCCTGAACATTAGGCAAACCAAGTTCATGGGTAACCTGTTTGATAAAGCGTATGCGTTTGCCCAAACTGTCTAGCAGCACAAACTGGGTATCTGGCAACATGATGGCTAGAGGGATACCGGGTAAACCAGGTCCTGTACCTACATCGATATAGTGTCGGCCGGTCAGGTGCGGTGTAATCACGATGGAATCGACAATATGCTTGATCAGCATTTCTTTGGGATCCCGCACCGAAGTCAGGTTATAGGCCTTGTTCCATTTATCCATCAACTGAACAAAAGCCACTAATTTTTCAACTTTTGCTTGCTCAACAGACAAGCCCATCTTGACCAGATAGGCCTGTAAACAGGTCAATAATTCACTATCAATTTGCATCATCAGGCAGATTCTTTATCCATTTTTTTCAACAATCCCTGCTTTTTCAAATGTACCAGTAGCAAGGAAATAGCCGCAGGTGTGATCCCAGAGATCCTAGATGCCTTACCAACAGTTTCCGGTCGAGCAGACTCAAGCTTGGCTACCACTTCGTTGGATAAACCAGAAATAACGGAGTAATCCAGATCAATGGGCAACAGAGTATTCTCGTTGCGCTGCGTACGCTCGATTTCATCTTTCTGACGTTCTATGTAGCCAGCGTACTTAATTTGAATTTCTACTTGTTCCGCAGCCTGAGGATCCTCTAGACCCGGACCAAGATCGCTGATTTTCATCAACTCGGCGTAAGTTACTTCCGGGCGGCGAACCAGTTCTTCCAGAGAATGTTCTCTGGACACTGGATTTTTCAGCTTAAGATTTAGCGCTTCCACGGCGGCGTGACCAGGATGTATCCACTGGCTACGCAGACGCTGCCTTTCCGTCTCTATCGCTTCCACCTTGGTGTTAAAAGCAGCCCAACGAACATCATCCACCAGCCCCAATTCGCGGCCTTTGGCGGTTAATCGTAAATCCGCATTGTCTTCACGCAGTAATAATCGATACTCGGCACGACTGGTAAACATACGGTAGGGTTCCTGGGTTCCCATAGTCGCCAGATCATCGATCAAAACACCTACATAGGCTTCATCACGACGGGGTGTCCAGCATTCTTTGCCCTGAACCTGTAGTGCCGCATTCATGCCAGCAATAAGTCCTTGTGCGCCCGCTTCTTCATAGCCCGTAGTACCGTTAATTTGCCCGGCAAAGAACAAACCTCGAATATACTTAGTTTCCAGTGACTGCTTGAGATCCCGGGGATCAAAAAAGTCATATTCAATAGCGTAACCGGGGCGAACAATATGAGCGTTCTCAAACCCCTTAATGGAGCGTACAAGCTGCCATTGAACATCAAAAGGTAAACTGGTGGAAATACCATTGGGGTAAATCTCAATGCTATTTAACCCCTCTGGTTCAACAAAGATCTGGTGAGACGTCTTATCCGCAAATCGTACGATTTTATCTTCAATGGACGGGCAATATCTCGGCCCAATACCCTCAATAACTCCAGCGTACATAGGTGATTGATGCAGGTTTTCACGAATGATCTCATGGGTTCGCTCATTGGTATGAGTGATATAGCAAGGGATCTGTCTGGGGTGATCCTGGATCTTACCCAAATAGGAAAATACCGGCAGTGGATCATCGCCAGGTTGTTCCTGCATAGCTGAAAAGTCTAAGGTTCTGGCATCTAAGCGCGCAGGCGTGCCTGTTTTTAAACGGCCAACTCTGAATGGTAAGGCTCTCAAACGTTGTGCTAATGCATTAGACGGCGGATCCCCGGCCCTGCCTCCCTGATAGTTCTGCAAACCAATATGGATAATACCGCCCAAAAATGTGCCTACAGTCAGCACTACGGCGTTAGCCTGGAATTTCAGTCCCATCTGAGTAACTACGCCAGTGACTTGATCGTTCTCAACGATCAGATCTTCACAAGATTGTTGGAACAAGGTCAGATTAGGTTGTTGTTCTAGTATGTTGCGAATAGCCGCCTTGTACAGGCTACGGTCAGCCTGAGCTCTGGTTGCGCGTACCGCAGGCCCCTTACTTGAATTCAGTGTTCTGAATTGGATCCCGCCAAGATCCGCAGCCAATGCCATGGCACCGCCTAAGGCATCGATCTCTTTAACCAGGTGGCCTTTACCAATTCCACCAATCGCAGGATTACATGACATCTGTCCCAGCGTATCGATGTTATGGGTCAGTAACAGGGTTTTCATACCCATTCTGGCTGATGCTAATGCCGCTTCTGTGCCTGCATGACCACCACCTATGACGATCACATCAAACTTTTCTGTGTAAAACATCTTTCACTCTGACCTGCCAAAATTGGGGGTGCATATTCTATAGATTTTCCTGCCTAAACGGAACGATTAAAATTCGAGCAAGGGATCGGTGTGATCCACTGATCCGGATAAGAAAAGAAAGGATCTATTCTGATCTCTTTATTTATTTTTATTATATTTAGTGTGGCAGGATCCTTTGGATAAGCGATTTTTAATCTTATTAATCAACAGTATAGGCTTATAGTTTAGGTGTGGGTAATCCTTGATCTATCCTGTATAAGCTGGGATCAAAATGCGATCTTATCCACAGCTGGTTTTATGGCTAAAGTTATTCTTGCATTGATCAAAGGTTGATCACAGTTAACCTATGGATCTTATCCACAATCCCTTTATTCCTGTGCCTTCTCTGTGAATAAACTATGAGTTGATCCTGAGTAAGATCCTTAGATCTGTGTCTGGAAAAGGCTGATCGGGCGATCTGATCTTGGGCGGGGAGATCTGGGGATAATGATCTAAAGGGGCAAATGTGCTGACGACAATTTTTTTAGCCGTCAGCACAATTCGCTATCTAACTTGGTTAGGAACATAGCCTGATGTGGTTTTTTTACTGGGTGAGGCAAAATCATCTGTCACCGTTTTACGTCTGCTGGGACCACTGAATCGGACTTTATAGGTGTCATATTCCTTAATAGATTCGAAACAGTAAGGCCCTAAAGCCTGTTCAAGCCCATTTAGGTCGTGGTTAGTGATCAATATGCAGTTCTTATTCTGGCTATGACGTTGGCGCAGCAGCGTTCCTAGCCAACTTTGGGTGCTTTTCTTTAATACAGTCTCATTTACACAGACTTCATCAAGAATCAGCAGATCCACTGACATTAGTTCGTGGGTGATCTCTCTGAACTTTTGCCCAATGTCGTCCTTGGCCGAGTAGTCATATGAAAAATAGCGCATTTCCAGCAGGCTGGTTAGCTGTCTGTACAATACGGATATCTCATAGCGATCAATAAGTTCATGGGCTATTGCACCGGCAATATGCGATTTTCCCCGGCCATAGTCACCATAAAACACCATCATATGTGAGCCGCTGGCTCGCCAACTGGGATCGCTGTGAGCGGCAATAAAAGACTGTGCGATACTGACGGCTTCAGTAACATCCGGACTATCCTGAATCAGGTTGTCAAAGGTCCATTTAGGATTCAAATCTGAACGTCCGTGAATTTGCTCAATGCGCTTGCGTTTAGCGTCTGACTGCTGCTGACGCACTTCGAAATTAGCTTGCTGCTCATATTCTTTGCGAAGCTGCGCATAATCTTTTACTTGCTCTACCGGTTTGGGCTTTCCCAGGGTACGGCCGAGTTGTTCAATTTTATCCTTTAGGCTTTGCACTGTATTTCTCCACCAGTTTCTTGGCGTTTTCATCTGCTGCCACACCCGCAGTGGCTGTGACAAACTGTTGCCCGATTTTATGTCTACTACCTGGTGTCAGGCGTGACTTTTTCAATTGTAGAACGAATCGCTGAGTCCATTGAAATTGGGTTAGGTTGACTTCCGGACGACTTAACCAATAAGCGATAAATTCACCAATGTCTTCATCTGAGTACTGGTTGTCCAACAATCCGACCAATTGACTCAAGTCTTCAAACAACCTTTGATTTGGTCGCCACTCCACTGACATGCTTTGCCAGTGCATATGCAAGGTTTGATACTGTGTTTGTGAGGCGGCGATTAGCGGTAACAGCAGTTGTTGGCCGTTTAAGCTACGACTGCTAATGCACTCATTCTGGCTATCTACCAAACCAGCATCCGCCAGTTCCCGCAGCAGCTGGTTGATATGCCTGCCCAGGCTGAGTATTGGCTGTTTACTGTTTAGTAGGGCTAATAACTTTCTATAGTTCAGAGGGTTAGTTAATCCTGACGCCTTATCCGCATCAGGTCGCAAGCCCAGACAATAAAGCACCCTGGCTTCGTTGCTCAGTGCTCCATTAAGTGCAATTAGTTCGGATTGGTTCAATTGTTACCTCTGCAGCCAGGATTGAATCTTGTTGCGAATATGATCCGATTCAAACCAGGCAATCACTTCATCTTCCGGTACAGGATGTTGTAATACATCAACCAATATGGGTTCTGCCAGAAGCTCTGCATTTGTTTTATCCATGTCTTTTTGCATCTGCTTAGCGCCTTCGCAGAAGGTATCGTAGCTACTGTCGCCCAATCCAACCAGAAGATAGCTAAGATGAGGGAAATGCTGCTCTTCAAGCTGCTTAGAAAACGGCTTTATATTGTCTGGTAGTTCACCTGCTCCATGGGTTGAGGTGCAGATAAGCCAGAGGGCAGTGCGATCTAAGTCAGCTATGTCTGGCTTTAAATGCAGCTGGTTGGGAATACCCATTTCCTGCAATTTTTCACAAATGGCATCCGCCACGTACTCCGTTGCACCCAACATGGAACCGACCAGTATTTCTATTTTTTGCATTGCTAAATGTGCTGACATCCCGAATGTCGGCAGTATATCAAGTTGTCGACAAATTGGCCTAGATTGCTTTTATGCCGGACTGTGGTTGACTATGTTTATAGCTATAGTGAAGTGAACAGCGTAGTTTATTTGTACAAGTGCTTTGTGAGATTTGAGTTGCCAATGAGTCAAACCACTTACAATGAGGAAAGGTTGCTGTTTTGTAACGAAGACGAAGCTGTGCAAACCGGCCAGAATGACAAAACGCCCTGGAAAGTGTTGATCGTTGATGATGACGATGAAGTCCACATACTGACACGATTAGTGTTGCGAGATTTGGTCTTCGAACAGCGACCGCTACTATTATTGAGCGCTAAAAGTGCAGCCGAAGCACGCAAAGTACTCACCAAAGAGCAGGATATTGCCTTGGTGTTGTTGGATGTGGTGATGGAGTCTGATGATGCTGGCTTACAGTTGGTTAAGTTTATACGGCGTGACCTCAGAAATGATGATGTGCGCATTATTTTGCGCACGGGCCAACCTGGTCATGCGCCAGAACAGCAAGTTATCCTGCAATACGATATTAACGATTATAAAGAGAAGACTGAGCTGACCGTTCAGAAGTTATTTACCGCGGTAATTGCTTCCCTTCGTACTTACATGTACATCGAAAAAGTAACTCAGTTGAACCAGCAGCTTGAGCAAAAAGTGACCTTTCGGACTCAGGAACTTGAACAGGCCAACGCTAAGTTGGAGCAATCCCTAAAGATTTTGCAAGATGGAGAGAAGGCGGGGAGGCAGGTTCAGTTTAAGTTGCTGCCAGACAAGGAACTCACCATAGAGCGGGTAAGTTTTTCGCATTTATTGATGCCGTCAGAAATTATGAGCGGTGACTTTGTTGATTATTTTGCCGTTAATGAGCGTTATATGGGGTTTTACCTCGCTGATGTGGCGGGACATGGTGTGTCTTCGGCCTTTGTTACGATTTATCTCAAACGCTTTATAACAACTCTGCAAGAACAATATCGCCGTGGTGAACAAAGCGCTTTGTTAGATCCCGCTGCCGTGCTTTCAATGTTGAATCAAGCATTAATCGCTGATGATATTGGTAAGCATATCGCGATCTTTTACGCTGTGATTGATTTGCAATCTAACCAACTTTGCTACGCCAATGCAGGTATATTCCCATGGCCAGTGCTAATTCAAAATGGTCAGGCACAGTTGATAGAGACAAAAGGCACACCCGTGGGGTTATTTGATTTTACCCAGTATCAGACAAGCTACTGTCCGTTGGCCGACAAATTCAGGCTCTATATATGTTCTGACGGTATACTCGACATACTACAAGAGGTTAGCCTGGAGGAAAAAATGCATAGTTTAATAGCCTGTTTGCAGCATGCACCCGATGATATGCAAGGCTTAGCCGAGCATTTAAGTATCAGGTCATCAAGCCATTTGTCTGACGATTTGACGGTATTAAGTGTGTTTCGTTAAGCAAAACTTGATTCGGAGGTTTTATGAGGGACGAACAGGTTTTTTTTGCTAATCATGCGGGATTATGTGTGTTTAAGTTTGTTGGTGAGCTGAGACATACTTCGGTAGAGGGCATGGACGGATTTATCCGTCATTTATTTACACATTCCACATGTTCGCGAGTCGCCGCTGACCTAACGGAAACTGAGTATATGGACAGTACCTGCCTGGGACTACTTGCGATGCTAGCCAGGGTCAGCATTAGCCATAACAAAGGCAAACCAAGCTTGTTCTGTACAAATGCCAATATGTTGCTGTTGCTGAAAAGCATGTGCTTAGATCAGGTTTTTCATTTTGTAGAAGCTCGCATCGAAGATGTGCCGATGCGCGGAGTGAGTGAAGCGGCAAATCCTGATGCACAGGCTGAGATGATTTATCAGGCGCACAAGGAGTTGAGCGCGCTGAGTGAAGAAAATAGAAAATTGTTTCAGCCAGTAGTTGAGTTGATGGAGAAGGAGCGGGAAGGTAAGTAATTGCTACTTCGCCGGACAGCATAAGCCTGGCCCCAGGCATTAAGCTGTCAGTTCGTTTTTAAGTAATCTTTCTATGGTCAGACGGGCCTGATGCGGTGTTGAAGGGCCTTCCGCTAACATATCTGCTACGGCTTCCAAAGCGCCGTAAATTGCCGCTAGTCTAACCTTATCCAAGGCAATGGACGGTGAAATAAAAGGCTTAAAAACGCTGATCAAAGCCTGACAAAAAAAGTGGCGAATTTCGCGATGAATATCACGATATTCAGGGTAGGCCATCAAGGCAAAAATCACTTCGTTGTATTCACGCCCATTCTGTTCAAGACAATCTAAATAGGCATCGGTGAATAGGGTAACAGCTTGTTCAAAGTTAGTAGCTTGTTGCTGTATTTTTATATTCATGGCATCCACAAATCGCTTATCACAACGTTTGTATAGGGCATGAAGTAAACTTTGTCGGCTTGCAAAGTGTTTGTAGGTAATAGGCTTAGTTACACCAGCCTGGTGGGCTAATGTGATGAGTGTCAGGGCTTCCGTGCCCTTTTCTCGTATGATTTTTGCCGCCACATCCAACAGTTGTTCGTGGCGGGCTTCCTTAGTCAATCGAGACGTCAAATGGGATCTCCGTTTAGTATTCAGCTATCGCAACTTTTGGAAAATCAATTTTCGTTTGCACTATGTTGTTAACCCAGTTGCTAAAGGTGTTCAATGTAACCCAGGCGGCAATTTGAATGAGTTGTTGTTCTGATAATCCTGCTTCGTATGCGGCTTTTTTATCCTGCGTATCCAGATGGCCCTGTTTCTCCATCATTTGCTCAACCAATGTGAGTATTGCCTGTTCTTGCGCTGAATCTGCCTTGCCTAATTGCGCCTGTTGACAGGCTTCGGCACTGATTCCAGCGCGCTTAGCGGAAAAAGTGTGTCCACTTACACAGTAATGGCATCCATTGTAGTTAGCAACTTTGAGTGCTATCAGTTCACGTTGGCGTTCATTAAGTGCTCCGTGGGTTTCTACGGCTGTTACAAAATCAAGATAGCCGCGCAGTGAGCCTCCATCAATGCCCAGTGCAGCAAAGAAGTTGGGTACCATCCCATATTGTTCTTTGAAGCCTTTTAAAATGGGGGCTGCAAGGTCGTCTGCTGTCTCAATAGTTGCCAGGTTAAGTTCAAACATTTTAGATGCTCCAGTAGATGGGGTGAGCGTTGAATAAGGTTGGATACACTGAGCCGGAGGGAGTAGAACCGGTTCAGCTCATAGACGTTTATATGTCATGTTACCAAAGGTAACTTGAGGGGTAGTATACTAATGGTAACTTTGTTGTCAACAGAGATCCCAAACCAATGAGCACAGCTGATGTGCTCATTGCATGAATTGAAGAAAGGGGGTTATTTACCTATACAGAAAGAGCTGAAGATGCGTCCTAATAGATCATCTGAGCTAAATTCACCGGTGATTTCGTTCAGGTGTTGCTGCACTAAACGGAGTTCTTCAGCCAAGAGTTCACCAGCCATACAACTAACGAGCTGCTCGAAACCTATATCAAGATGTTCAGCGGCTTTTTCCAGTGCATCCAAATGACGTCGTCGGGCGATAAACTGTCCTTCAGTGCTGGCTTCAAAGCCCATGCAGTCCTTCAGATGTTGCGCGAGTAAGTCTATTCCTTTTGCCTGACTGGCACTGAGGCGAATTAAGGTATTGCTTTGGTTTTCTATTTTTTCAACGGCTTCGCCTGATAAGTCCACCTTATTGCGGATTAAGGTCACTTTTGTGCCTTTGGGCAGCCGTTCGATAAAGTCAGGCCAAATGACCTTAGGATCGGTTTCGCTGGTTTTAGTGCTGTCGACCATCATTAGCACCCGGTCGGCCTGAGCAATTTCCTGCCAGGCGCGCTGAATACCGATCTGCTCTACTTTGTCGTCGCTGTCCCGTAGACCAGCAGTATCGATAATATGCAAAGGCATACCATCGATATGTATATGCTCTTTTAAAACGTCACGGGTGGTGCCGGCAATATCGGTAACAATTGCGGCTTCCCGGCCGGCTAAGGCGTTCAGCAGACTGGATTTTCCAGAATTGGGGCGGCCGGCGATAACCACCCGCATACCTTCCCGTAGTATGCTTCCCTGGTGAGCTTGCGCGCGTATCGTTTGCAGTTGCTGAATGATGTCTTGCAGGTCACTTTGCACCTTACCATCTGACAAAAAGTCGACTTCCTCATCAGGAAAATCAATGGCAGCCTCTACATAGATTCGCAAATGAATTACCTGTTCAACCAAATGATGAACCTGCTTGGAAAACTCCCCTTGCAAAGAGCGGACGGCGGAAAGGGCGGCTTGTTCTGAACTGGCATCAATCAAATCCGCTATGGCTTCGGCCTGGGCGAGATCCATCTTGTCATTCAGAAAAGCACGCTCACTGAACTCCCCTGGTCGAGCTATTTGCACGCCATCTACGGCCAGAATGTGGCGAATAAGCATGTCCATAACTACCTGACCACCGTGTCCCTGAAGTTCCAGTATGTCTTCACCGGTAAAGGAATTCGGGGCTTTAAAAAACAAGGCTATACCCTGATCGAGCGGGTTTCCCTGTTCATCATAAAACGGCAGATATTCGGCTAGTCGAGGCTTGGGAACCTTGCCCAGTAAGCGCTGTGCGACTTGCTGGGCCTGTTCACCAGACACTCTGATAATGCCAACACTACCCCGCCCAGGGGCGGTAGCCTGGGCAACAATGGTCGGTTGTTTGGTCATGTAATTAATCGCGGAAGTTAGTGAACTGGAATGGTTGACCAAGATCAGCAGCTTTAACCAGTGCAATAGCTTCTTGCAGGTCGTCTCGTTTCTTGCCGGTGACGCGAACCTGGTCACCTTGAATGGAGCTTTGTACCTTAACCTTGCTTTCTTTGATCAGCTTGCTGATCTTTTTCGCCATGTCTTGCTCAATACCCTGGCGAAATACCAATATCTGCTTGTGGGTTTTACCGCTGCGCTCGATACCTTTTTGCTCTATGCAGGCAGTACTTACACCGCGTTTGGCACATTTAGAACGCAGAATTTCCTGCATTTGTTGAAGCTGGAACTCCGCTTCCGCAACCAGTGTTACCTGATTCTCTTTTTGTTCAAAACTGGCTTCAATGCCGCGAAAATCAAATCGTGTATCCAGTTCGCGAATGGCGTTGTCTACAGCGTTTTTCACTTCAACCAGATCAACTTCAGAGACAATGTCAAAAGATGGCATGTCGATTCCTCTAGGGTGATGAATAGGGGTATTTTACCCAACAGCTAAAGAAAAGGCCCGTTAAACGGGCCTCTGAATTTGTGTTTAGTGGGCTTTGATGCCGCGTTTTTCCATGGATGCGTAAATCATCTTAGCCTGAATAAGGGTGATCACGTTGCTTATCAACCAGTACAGTACCAGACCAGCAGGGAACCACAGGAAGAACACACTCATCATGACCGGCATCCATTGCATAATCTTTTGCTGCATCGGATCCTGAATGGTCATAGGCTGCAGTTTCTGTAACAGGAACATACTGGCACCTGTTAGCACTGGTAGCACAAAGTAAGGGTCTTTAACCGACAAGTCGGTAATCCACAGGAAGAAGTCAGCATGACGTAGCTCAACACTTTCCAGGAATACCCAGTACAGAGCCAGGAAGATAGGCATTTGTAGTAGGAGAGGGAAACAGCCACCCATGGGATTAACTTTTTCCTTCTTATACATCTCCATCATGGCCTGAGACATCTTCTGACGGTCTTCGCCGTACCGCTCTTTGAGCGCTTGCATTTTCGGTTGTAAGGCACGCAGTTTTGCCATGGATTCGTACTGGGCTTTGGTCAGTGGATACATCGCACCTTTAACTATTATGGTGATGATGATAATTGCCAGACCCCAGTTGCCTACCAGGCCGTGGATAAATTGCAGCAACCAGAATAAGGGCTGCGAGAGCCACCACAGAATGCCGTAATCTACGGTTAGGTCGAGACCCCTGGCAAGCTGTACCAGGTCGTCTTGATCTTTGGGACCGGTATATAATGTGCTGCCAAGCTGAAGTGTTTCACCAGGGGCAACGGACTTCAGGCTGCCTTTAAAACCTATGCTGGCATACTCATTGTTCAAAATACGGCTATACAGGGTATTTTGTTCATCTTGTGGTGGAACCCAGGCCGATACGAAATAATGTTGAAGCATGGCAACCCAGCCGCCCTGCGTATTTTCATTCAGCTTCTCGTCTTCGATATCGTCAAAGGCATGCTTTTCATAGCGTTCTTCAGCAGTTGAATAGGCTGCACCACGGTAGGTCGGCATAAACATGCTGCTTTCCGGTCCCGCCAGTGATTGCTTTAACTGTGCATATTGTTGCACATGAATAGTTGATCCAGAGTTGTTCTGAACACTGTATTCAACCCGTAGGTCATGCTTACCTTTAGAGAAAATAAACGTTTTGGTAATCAGAACGCCATTGGCGCTTTGATAGGTAAGGGGGACGCTAAGACTATCTTCACTCAACTGATATTCGGTAGCTTGTGCCGTATAGACTGGCCGTCCTTTAGATGACGAATCAGGGCCATCGGGACCTATCAAACCACTTTGTGCAATGTATTGATGTCCTGGGTCAGATGCCAGTAAGGTAAAGCTCTCACTTGAACCTTGTGTAACTGGAAAATCCACCAGTTTGGCTGAGACTACATCGCCACCTTGTGTGTTTATTTGCACATCCAGGCTATCAGTCAAGACGTGGATTAACTTGCCCTGAGTTTCGACTGATGCGGTTAGATGCTGGGTATCAGCAACGGGAACATCATCCGACACCGGACTACTTACGTTAGCGGTACTGTCAGCAACCTCGGCGGTTTGAACTGGCGGTTGGCCATAATCCAGTTGCCACTGTTGCCACAATAAAAAGCTGACCAAGGCCAGGCCAATGAGAAGAAAGCTTCTTTGGGATTCCATAACTGACTACTTTTATCTTATGTTTTCGGTGGGACGGGATCGTCTCCCCCCGGATGTAAAGGGTGGCATTTTAATATGCGTTTGATGCTTAACCAACAACCAATCACTACACCATGGCTTTTAATTGCTCCGGCAGCATATTCCGAACAAGTCGGGTTGAATCGACACCTCGGTCCCAAAAGCGGTGAAATCCACCTTTGGTAAAGTCGAATTAGCCAGATACTGGCTGATTGCAACGCTGTTTGAGCTTTTTCCATAACCTACTCAAGAGTTCATACAACTGTTGATTGGTCAATTGATCCAACCCGGACTTGCCGACTAACACTATATCAGCACAAGGCAGATCATGTTGGTTTAGTCGAAAACTTTCTCGAATTACGCGTTTTAGGCGATTTCGGTCGTGGGCTTTTTTGACTCGTTTTTTAGCGAGTGTAATACCTAATCTGGGATGGGATAAGCCATTAAGTCTGGCGAGAGCAGTTAATTGCGGAGATACAGCGGGCGTTGCTTGCTGGAATACATTCTCGAAATGGGTGGGAGTAAGTAACCTTAACTCCCGAGAAAATTGATTTTCACCCACTTCGATAAATGCAATTAGGCTGATAAACGAGCACGGCCTTTTGCACGACGACTAGCTAGAACCTTGCGGCCATTTTTTGTCGCCATGCGGGCACGAAAACCGTGTGAACGTTTACGCTTTAAATTACTTGGTTGAAATGTTCTTTTCATAACCTAGTCCGCCGCTTCAATAACTGATGTTGACACTTCAAGCACGGGGTTGTGCTCAAAAGGACGCCGAATTTTAGAGATCTATACGGGGCATGTCAATGTAATTTGCAGCCTGCTGTCGCTTTTGTATACCTGTCTTTATGCTGATGTGTTAATAACCTGAGTGATTCTCGTTGGTTTATCCACAGAAAAGCGACATCTTCTGACTATATACTTAATAAATTGCGGGCTTTTTATTCACTTATTGCTTTTTGATATATACGGGAGACGATATGTCGATATTATTTTTAATGAAAATAATATCTTTAAAAACAGTAGGGTAGGTCGTTTTTTTCAAGAGGAAGCGAATAGGGTTAAGATCGATCTTGAACATGTGGATAAATTTAAGCAATAATTCACAGCCTTAGTCAAAGCAGGTCAGTTCACCTTACACATGATAAAGGTGTTCGTTTTCTGTTCGCATTTATCAGTTTCGTCTTATTGAGCTGGCGACTTCCATCGGTTCCGGCAGGAGTGCCTTATTAATGTCATTATGGGAAGAATGTCTCAGGCGGTTACAGCAGGAGTTGCCAACCCAGCAATTCAGCATGTGGATTCGTCCGCTTCAAGCCCACTACGACAATTCAACGCTAACTTTATTTGCCCCTAATCGTTTTGTTCTTGATTGGGTACGTGACAAGTATATTTCGCGAATATCTGAGTTGTTTGAAGAGATCTGTGCGCCTGACAAGGCGCCTGCACTGCATTTTGATGTGGGAGTTGCTAATACTGTTCCAAGTGTTTCTGCACCTATGCAGTCTGTTGCTGCGCCAGTCAGCACATTCTCTGCACCTCCCCCTATAGCTCAACCTCCCGCTAGTGGGATGCCTCAGCAAGTCAGGGTAGAGCACAAGAGTAATATCAACTTAACTTATACCTTTGATAATTTTGTTGAGGGTAAGTCAAACCAGTTAGCCAGAGCGGCGGCCAGTCAGGTCGCTGACAACCCAGGTGGTGCATACAACCCGTTATTTATATATGGTGGAACGGGTTTAGGTAAGACTCACCTTCTGCACGCAGTAGGCAACGGACTGATGGCAAAGAACAAAGATGCCAAAGTTGTTTACATGCACTCCGAGCGTTTTGTTCAGGACATGGTTAAGGCGTTGCAGAATAACGCGATAGAAGAGTTTAAGCGTTATTATCGGTCTGTAGATGCATTACTCATCGATGATATTCAGTTTTTCGCTAAGAAGGACCGCTCACAGGAAGAGTTTTTCCATACCTTTAATGCGTTATTAGAAGGTAATCAGCAAATTATCCTGACTTCAGATCGATACCCCAAAGAAATCGATGGGGTTGAGGATCGTTTGAAGTCTCGTTTTGGCTGGGGATTAACTATAGCCATCGAACCGCCGGAGCTTGAAACTCGTGTGGCGATATTGATGAGAAAGGCAGTAGAAAATCGGATTCATTTACCTGATGAAGTGGCTTTCTTTATCGCCAAACGATTACGTTCCAATGTGCGTGAATTGGAAGGCGCGTTAAATAGAGTTATCGCCAACGCTAACTTTACTGGGCGTCCGATCACCATAGATTTTGTCCGTGAAGCGTTAAGAGATCTATTAGCCTTACAGGAAAAACTGGTTACTATAGATAACATTCAGAAAACGGTTGCCGAATATTACAAAATTAAGGTGGCCGATATCCTCTCCAAACGGAGAAGTCGCAGCGTAGCCAGGCCACGGCAAGTTGCTATGGCTTTAGCGAAAGAATTGACTAATCACAGTTTGCCCGAGATTGGCGATGCATTTGGTGGCAGAGACCACACTACTGTGTTGCACGCTTGCCGGAAAATTGGGCAATTGCGTGAAGAGAGTCATGATATAAAAGAAGACTATCAGAATTTGATTCGAACCCTGTCGTCCTAAAAACTACAACGAGTCGCTCATGAAATTTACTATAAGTAGGGAAAACTTCTTACAACCTCTGCAATTGGTTGCTGGAGCCGTTGAACGTCGACACACTTTACCCATTTTATCTAACGTGTTGATTAAAGTTAGTGAGGGTACACTATGGCTAACAGGCACGGATTTAGAGGTTGAGCTAATATCTAATGTTACTTTGGCTGGTCAATGTGAAGACGGTGAAATTACCGTGCCTGCCAAGAAGTTGTTAGATATCGTAAAAGGCTTTTCCGATGTAGGCGACGTTGAGTTTGTGGTTGAAGGTAATAAGGCGTTGCTGAAGTCGGGACGTGGTAGATATTCATTGTCTACGCTTCCGGCCAGTGAATATCCAAACCTTGAGGATTGGCAGGGAGAGATTGAATTTGAAATTTCTCAGTCACAGCTGAAGCGGCTGATAGACAGTACTCATTTCTCGATGGCTCAACAAGATGTGCGTTACTACCTAAATGGTATGTCACTCGAAACAGAGGATGGCATTATTCGCACTGTTGCCACTGATGGACATAGATTGGCATTATGCAGAACGCCTTATGAAGGCACACCTTTGCCCGACCGTCAGGTCATTATTCCCAGGAAGGGTGTGATGGAAATATCACGCCTTATCGAGAATGATGATAAATCTCTGAAGGTACAAATCGGCGCCAATCACATTCGCATATTCTCTACCGACTTTATTTTTACCAGCAAGCTGGTAGATGGCAGATTTCCTGATTATAGAAGGGTTCTGCCCAAGGATGGAGACAAGCGCGTAGAGGCAAGCAAAGAAACGCTGAAGCAGGCGTTTTCTCGCGCCTCTATTCTCTCAAACGAAAAGTTTAGAGGAGTGAGGCTGAACCTGGCATCTGGTGAGTTGAAGATTACCGCCAACAACCCTGAACAGGAAGAAGCCGAAGAAATTGTTGATGTACAGTATCAAGGTGACAGCCTGGAAATTGGTTTTAATGTTGCTTATCTAATCGATGTGTTGAATGCGCTGGGTTCAGAGAATGTATGCATTAGCATGTCCGATTCAAACAGCAGCGCGCTAATCGAAGATGCGGCAGATGACTCTGCGCTTTATGTCATTATGCCGATGAGGTTATAACCCTGCCCATCTTTTTGGCCTTAACAGGCTTACAATTAAAATGAAGCTGGAGCGTCTCCAAATCCAGCAGTTTAGGAATTTGCAGAATGTTTCGCTTGTTCCGGCTGCTGGGTTAAACGTTATCTACGGCGTAAATGGAAGCGGTAAATCTTCATTACTGGAAGCTATCCATTATCTCGGTTTTGGCCGTTCTTTTCGCAGCGCTCGCCATCAACATGTCATTCAGCATGACACGGACTCATTTACGGTGTTTTGCAAAACCTTGGATGAAGCGTCAACAAAATCCGCAGCAATAGGATACCAGCGACTCCGAAGCGGGGAGTCCATCATCAAGGTTAACGGAGAGCAGCTAAGCCGCACTTCGGATTTGGTTAAGTTGTTACCGGTTCAGATCTTTACGCCTATTAGCTCGGAAGTGATTCATGGAGCGCCGAATTTACGGCGACGCTTTTTGGATTGGGGATTGTTCCACGTGGAACAATCTTTTCTCGCATTAAACGGACGTTACCAACAGATTTTGGCACACAGAAATGCTTTGCTGAGAAAGGGCTCTTTCAATAGCCAAGGGGCGTTTTGGGATGAGTCCTTAGCTGACAGCGGGGAACAGGTAGATAAGCTCAGAGAGAGCTATTTGGAAAGGCTGCTCCCGTATATATATACAAATCTAAGCCATTTTCTACCTGAGTTTTCCTTCGAAATTTCGTATCATAGCGGGTGGGATAGGTCTAAGTCTCTGGCTGAAGTATTAAAGCAAAATATGCCTAGAGATCTTAAGTATGGCTTCACATCCCAAGGACCACATAAAGCTGATCTGCGAGTGAAAGCTGATGGCATCGCTGCGCAGGAAGTGCTCTCTCGAGGGCAGGCTCGAATGTTGATGGCAGCGCTGTTGCTTTCGCAGTCTCAGTATTTACTGCAAGAGAAACAAAAGGGCTGTGTGTTCTTGTTGGATGATATTGGTGCTGAGTTAGATGCGGTAAAGCGAGAAGCTTTTATCAAAGAGTTACTGAAGTCTTCTGCACAGATCTTTGTCACAGCTGTTGAAAAACAGCATGTGGACTTTGTTGAAGATTATAAAGATAAAAAAATGTTTCACGTGGAACATGGCCAGGTGAAAGAGGAGTAGAAGGTAAATGTCTGAAAACAACTATGATTCGTCAAGTATCAAAGTATTAAAAGGCCTGGATGCTGTCAGAAAAAGACCTGGAATGTATATCGGTGATACTGATGACGGCACCGGTCTTCACCATATGGTGTTTGAGGTTGTAGACAACTCCATTGACGAAGCCTTGGCTGGGTACTGTTCTGAAATTCGCATCACTATCCATACTGATGGTTCTGTGTCAGTTAAAGATAATGGTCGCGGAATACCAACAGAAATTCACCCAGAAGAGGGGGTTTCTGCTGCCGAGGTTATTCTTACCGTTCTTCACGCCGGTGGTAAGTTTGACGACAACTCCTATAAAGTATCCGGTGGTCTGCACGGGGTAGGTGTTTCGGTCGTTAACGCACTCTCTGAAAAATTACAGTTGCGTATTCGTCGCGGTGGCAAGATTCATGAGCAGGAGTATCAGCATGGCGTTCCGCAAGCGCCTCTTGCGCCCGTTGGTGAGACCGAAGAGAAAGGTACCGCTATTCGTTTTTGGCCAAGCCCACAAACATTTTCAGATACTGTTTTTCACTATGACATCCTGGCCAAGCGCTTAAGAGAGCTGTCATTCCTGAACTCCGGTGTATCTATTCATCTTATAGACGAGCGTGACGGTAAGTCTGATCACTTCTGCTATGAAGGCGGTATTAACGCATTCGTACAGTTCCTGAACCAAAATAAGACCCCTGTGCATCAGAAAGCCTTTCACTTCTCAACGGAGCGAGAGGATGGAATCAGTGTTGAAGTAGCGATGCAGTGGAACGATGGCTTCCAGGAAAACATCTATTGCTTCACCAACAATATTCCGCAACGGGATGGTGGTACCCACCTTGCGGGTTTTAGAGGGGCATTAACTCGTACCCTGAATAACTTTATGGAAGCCGAAGGGCTTAACAAAAAGTCTAAAACTAATGCCAGCGGTGACGATGCTAGGGAAGGGCTGACAGCGGTTGTTTCGGTGAAGGTACCTGATCCCAAATTCTCATCTCAGACAAAGGATAAATTGGTTTCTTCGGAAGTTAAACCTGCAGTAGAGACGACCATGGGTGAGAAGCTCCAGGAGTTTTTACTGGAGAATCCTGCTGATGCAAAAATCATCGCAGGCAAGATTATTGATGCTGCTCGCGCCCGGGAAGCGGCTAGAAAAGCAAGAGAGATGACTCGCCGTAAAGGCGCCCTTGATTTAGCCGGTTTACCAGGAAAATTGGCTGACTGTCAGGAAAAAGATCCAGCATTATCTGAACTCTACATAGTGGAGGGAGATTCCGCCGGGGGCTCTGCCAAGCAGGGGCGGAATCGTAAAAACCAAGCTATTTTGCCATTGAAAGGTAAGATTCTTAACGTTGAAAAAGCACGTTTTGACAAGATGCTTTCTTCGCAAGAAGTAGCCACTCTGATTACTGCATTGGGCTGTGGCATTGGTAGGGATGAGTATGATCCAGAGAAATTACGTTACCACAGTATCATCATCATGACGGATGCTGATGTTGACGGTTCTCATATTCGTACTTTACTGCTGACATTCTTCTATCGTCAAATGCCAGAAATCATCGAGCGAGGCTACGTTTATATTGCACAGCCGCCGCTTTATAAAATGAAGAAAGGCAAACAAGAGCAGTATATTAAAGATGATCCGGCTTTGACCGCTTATCTGACGACTATGGCTCTGGATAATGCGTCTCTGTATGTCAATGAGAATGCGCCGGCTATTTCGGGTGTTGCACTTGAAACTTTAGTTAAGCAGTATCAAACCACGATGAGCATGATCGACAGAATCAGCCGTATCATGCCCAAGGCGTTGCTGATGCGTTTGGTTTATGCCGACATCCTGAGCTTGCAAGATCTGTCAGACCAAACCAAGTTGGCCGAAGTAGGGCAGAAGCTGGTTAAAGAGCTGGAAGAGTTTGAGAGTGATGGTGCTTTATATCGTTTTGAGGTACGTGAAGATCGGGAGCGCTCGAATTGGTACGTGGTGGTGATTATGCGTCAACACGGTATTGATACCGAGTATCGCTTAGATCATGATTTTATTGACTCAACCGAGTACAAACGTATCCGCGAACTCAATGAAGCGATCAACGGTATTATCGAAGAGGGTGGTTATGTAGCCAGAGGCGAGAAGACCCATAAAGTCGATAGCTTCGCGCAAGCCTTGGAATGGCTGCTGGCTGAATCAAAACGCGGTATTTATATTCAGCGATACAAAGGATTGGGAGAGATGAATCCCACTCAGTTGTGGGAGACGACCATGGATCCTGAAAGCCGTCGTATGTTGCAGGTGACCATTGAGGATGCTATTGCTGCAGACCAGCTCTTTACATGCTTAATGGGAGATCAGGTCGAACCACGCCGCGCATTTATTGAAGAAAATGCGCTTAGGGTAGCGAATCTGGACGTGTAGCAATGAAAAAGCCGGCAATCGCCGGCTTTTTTAATAAAATCAAAATGTTATATCGCCTATTTAGTCTTTTTGTCGATGGTGACAAGGGGATGACCAGAGTGAGAAAAGTCGATATAAAACTCGTAGAGGCCGGTCTCGCTGGGCGTGAACTTAAAATTATTGTTGGTGGTATCGCAGCTCGCACGGACAGCTTTACCCAGTTGGACATGCTCATCACTGTCTTTTTGCAAATAACCGCAGTTAGAACCTTCTGACCATTGCGCGTCAGCTATTCTGAAATCATACGGCTGGCCATCGGCAATCAATTCCGCCTCACCTCTGAAAAGCGTTTCTGAAAGACGTTGCATCTTGTAATTCTCATCGGCTTCCCACCAAGTGAATACGCCTCTCAAATACAGGTCTTGGATTTGCTCTGGCTCTGGCAGACTGGGGCGAGTAGCACAGGCTGACAATGTCGATAGTAGTAGGGCGATGGTGAGCGCTCTAGGCATGGCCATTCTACGGTTCCTCAATATTTCTTGTAGGGCTTCTAATTGCGCATAGTTATAACAAATCATCCGTGGCAAAGCGAATAACGCCGACGCTGAAATTGTGCCTTACTAATAAAAAAGCCCACCGGAAGGTGGGCCTTAAAAACAAAGTCAATGCATTCAGTTAAGAATCGAAATATCTGCCACGCCCATAAATAAAGTACGCAATTCATTCAGCAATGCCAGACGATTCGATCTGACGGCAGGATCCTCATCCATTACCATCACCTCATCAAAGAACTTGTCTATGCTTTCTCGCAAGGTTGCCAGGGTCACCAGAGTTTGCTTGTAATCCAGCCTTTGCATACTCTGCTGAATCTGTCCTTTAACCGATTCAAGCTGGGTAAGCAGAGCCTGTTCTGAGCTCTCTTTTAACAAGGCTGCGTCCACTTTTTCCTGTAGCGGCTCTTCTACCTTAGCCAGGATATTGGCAACGCGTTTATTCGCAGCTGCAAGCGCCTGTGCGGCTTCCAATGTCTTAAAGTGTTGCACGGCTTTGATGCGGGCATCAAAATCGGCTGGACGCGATGGACGGCGTGCTAGAACGGATTGGATAACGTCGACATCTACGCCTTGCTCTTGATACCAGGCACGGAAGCGCCCCTGTACAAACTCAAAGACCTGTTCTGCCGCATCAGCATTGGTGAGCTTATCGCCAAACAGTGTGACTGATGCATCGATTAATGGCTGAAGATCTAAAGGTAAGGTCTTCTCTACCACTATGCGTAATAAACCTATTGCCGCTCTTCGCAGTGCAAAAGGATCTTTGTCACCCTTGGGGGCCTGACCTATGCCAAAAATCCCAACCAGAGTATCTAGCTTATCTGCTATGGCTACCGAGCAACTGATGGGGGATGTCGGGAGCTGGTCGCCTGAATATCTGGGCATGTACTGCTCGTTCAATGCCAGTGCTACTTCTTCGTCTTCACCATCCAGACGAGCGTAGTGCATTCCCATAACGCCTTGTACATCAGGGAATTCCATAACCATGTTGGACATTAAATCGGTTTTAGACAGCAAGCCGGCGCGTTGCGCTTGTTGCTTATTTGCGCCCAATGATTCAGCTACGATGGCCGCCAGTGCAGCTATGCGCTCGGACTTATCTTTCAGCGTGCCTAACTGCTTTTGGAACAACACTGTGTCGAGACTTGCCAGACGATCTTCCAGACGTTGCTTTTTGTCGGTAGTGAAGAAAAATTCGGCATCGGCCAAGCGTGGGCGGATGACCTTTTCGTTACCTTGAATAATCTGCACAGGATCCTTGCTTTCGATATTAGTTACAAAAGCAAAGCGTGGCAAAAGTGCGCCCGTTTGACTAAAGAGGGGGAAGTACTTTTGGTCACCCTTCATCGTATAAATAAGGGCTTCTTTGGGGACTTGCAGAAAACTTTCCTCGAAGGAGGCGGTAAGTACCACTGGCCATTCTACCAGCGCGGTGACTTCTTCCAGTAAGCTTTCTTCTGGTTCTATCTTGGCATTTTCAGTGGCTGCAGCGTTGGCCAGTCCCCGTCTTATCACTTCTTTTCGCTCGCCAAAATCCGCTAATACATGGGCGCCACGCAGCAGTGCCAGATAATTATCAGCATGATCTAGGGTCAGCGGAGCGGGGTGATGAAACCTGTGTCCTGAAAGGGTGGTTGAGGAGCTAATGCCCAGCACCTCTCCATCAATCAGCTCGTTTCCGAACATCATGCAGACATTATGGACAGGGCGGATAAACTCAGTGGACTTGGCACCCCAGCGCATGGGTTTAGGAATAGGCAGTGCTTTCAGGGCCTGATTAACCATACCGGCCAAAATGGCGGGCAAGCTTTCGCCTTTTACATTAGCCATGTGCAGAAGCCACTCACCCTTATCGGTGGATAAACGTTGGGCGTCGCTAATGTCTATTCCCAGTCCTTTTGCCCAGCCGAGTGCTGCGCGGGTAGGCTGACCTTCGGCATCAAATGCAGCGCTGACAGCAGGGCCTCGTTTTTCGATCACTTTGTCGGCTTGCTGATAAGCTAACGCTTTAACATAAACCGCCAGGCGTCTGGGGGAGGCAAACCAAACTATGTCCTGTTTAGACAATTCAGCTTGCTGAAGCTGCTTATCCATTTCCTGCGCGAAGGACTCTGCCAGCTTGGTTAACGCCTTAGGGGGCAACTCTTCTGTGCCAATTTCAATCAGTAAGTTTTCCTGGCGCATTAGTTGCTCTCCTTCTGCTTGCACATTGGGAAACCGAGGGCCTCCCGGGACTCGTAGTAGCGCTGAGCACATGCCTTAGCCAGGGTTCGAACTCGTAGGATGTAACGTTGACGCTCTGTTACTGAAATGGCGTGACGGGCATCCAGCAAGTTAAAGGCGTGAGACGCTTTCATAACTTGCTCATAAGCGGGCAGGGCCAAGCCCTTTTCAATAAGAAACTGGCTATCTTTTTCACACTGATCAAAAGTTCGGAACAGCGCGTCTACATCGGCATATTCGAAGTTATAAGTGGATTGCTCTACTTCATTTTGATGGAACACATCACCATAAGTAACCCGACCCATTGGGCCGTCGGTCCATACCAAATCATAAATGCTATCAACGCCCTGAATATACATGGCCAGTCGTTCCAGACCATAAGTGATCTCACCGGTTACCGGTGCGCACTCGATACCGCCAACCTGCTGGAAATAGGTAAACTGGGTCACTTCCATGCCGTTAAGCCAAACTTCCCAGCCCAGTCCCCAGGCACCTAGCGTAGGGGATTCCCAGTTGTCTTCGACAAAACGAATGTCGTGAACCAGCGGATCAAAACCCAACTCTCTTAACGAGCCCAGATACAACTCCTGAATGTTATCCGGGGAGGGTTTCAACATAACTTGAAACTGGTAATAGTGTTGTAGTCGGTTTGGGTTCTCACCATAGCGACCATCAGTGGGTCTGCGGCAGGGTTGAACATAGGCACTACTGATTGGCTCTGGGCCAATAGAGCGAAGAAACGTCATGGGGTGGAAGGTGCCTGCGCCTACTTCCATGTCGAGGGGTTGGATAATCACACAGCCCTGACGTGCCCAGTAATCCTGCAGGGCTAGAATCAGTCCCTGGAAAGTCTTGATATCGAACTTTTGCATAAGATCCGGTGTTTTGCTGGTTTACTTTGAAAAATGCTGCCAAGTATACCTTTTGAGCGGCTTGGAAAGTAGGCTAAATTCAGGGGATAAAGTGACAGACTTGCAGAATGAGAAGGCGGGTTGTCAAAAAAGGGGCGGGCGCCCCTTAATCGAATTCAAAAGCTTTTTAGTACTTGAATTTCTTTGAGGATTTGAGACTCCAGTTCGGCTTCATGCTCTTCCCGTTCCAACTGCATGCGACGCCTTTCGAGTTTGGGCAGATCGCTATAGGCCTTGTGCGTTGGCATATGTTTAATGCGCCCATAGAGCTCATGTAAAGCCGGGAACCGCAAGGTATGATCGGCCTCCTGGTCAAAATTTTCCAGTAAAACACAAAGCCTGATGCTGCCCTCTGACAAGCCACACTGTTGCTGATCTAGTGCCTGGGCAATGGTTTGTATACTCTGACGAAGATAGTCTTCGCGCTGCTGGTTGGCTGCCTGCTGCTGTTGATTCTGCCGTTTTAACAGGAATAGCAGACGGCCGGCGTAAAATGCCAGTCCGGCAATAATCAGCAGAGCGACAACCAGTATGGCAGTGAGCAGGGGAGTAACGGTCATTTCTTAAACTGGTCCAGGTTGATTTTCTCAAACTTGTCAAACAGGTCGCTGTCTTCTTCTTGCTCGGCTTCAGGCTCGATGCCCATTAACTTGCAGAGTTCCTGGTGGCGCGCTAGCTTGCTGTCAACATACCTTTGTTCTTCAGCAGAGAGTTTTTGACCTGAGTCTAAACGATCCATCAGGGTATCCAGACGGGTATCTTGCTCGATAGATTTCAGCTCAGCAGCGGGGGAAAAAAACTTGGCCTTAGGCTGTGCAGCGGCTTTTTCGACCACCAAAGGGATGGCTTTCTTACTCCCCAGCCTGGGGTCTTGTGGGGCCTTTGCCACCTGTTCTGCTTTCTTAGAGGCGACATTATTGCGAGTGCCGGCCGGCTTACCCGTGTGGCGTTTAGGTTTTTTGTCTTGCTCTGGTTGCTGTTTTTTAGCTTTGTGGATATATGGCTGCTTGGGCATGAAAAATTACTCTGATTGAATGCGCTTATTTTACACCTTGTCTCGGTACAAAAACACCACATCGGGACCGGCAATCTCCAGTCGAAGTGAATAATGTGCTGCTACCCAGCTAAATGTAGCTTCGCTAAAAAAACATACATGGGTTTGGTCATTTTTGTAATGCCAGTTAGCGAAACGCTCTTTGTTCATTACCCGCTTTGTCATGATGCCGAGTACCGCGCAGGGGTTCATCAGACCTAGCCAATGCTCAAATACTTTCCCGGGCTGGTAAAAGTGCTCTATGGCTTCGGTACAGCAAACAAAATCGAATGTCCCTGCGGGGAGGGCGGGTTGATAAAATGGGTCATAGCCTACAGTAGGAAAGCCTGACGTGCTTAGCATCTCGGCAAGCACGGGAGCCGGGCCACAACCGTAGTCCAATCCCTTTGAGCCTGGCGATAAACGCTGCTTTAGTGGCTCGGCAAAGCGCGACAAGAAACGTATATAGCCAGCATCGGTGTGGCTATTTTGGTGTAGGTCGTAGATGGCTTTTTCTGCTTCGGGAGAGAGTCGCTGCTGTGCATTGACGAATACCAACTGACAGCGATTACATTGCCAGTAGTCTCTTACCTTATCTCGATGATAATGACTGATAACGGTATGGCTGCAAAGGGGACAATGCATAAGGGCTGGACACAAAAAGAAAAGGCGATAGTCTACCTATCGCCTTTCGTATAACCAAGTGCCAGATGACACTTCTCCCGTTTTATCGTTCATCCTGAACGGTGCAGACAGCCTTATCATACGCTTCTCTTATTTTTCTTATTTACGAAGCTTTTTGTTATTGGTCTTCCTGACGCTTTATTGGTTCTTCCATAGAATTTCCAAGAGCGAGTTAAAACGCTAAGAACAACGTATGGCTTTCCCTTCCTGGGTGCACGGTAGTCCTTGTTGTTGATGCGAAAGAATACAGGATAAAAAATATTTTACAACTTTTTTACAATGGTTTTTTTAACAAGTTCGAGACAAATTTGTCGTTAGCGTAAAGCAGGGTAAACACCGGCCTAATCTCAGATATAAAAAAACCGACCCTTAGGAGTCGGTTTTTTCGGGGCTGAACCTGATTAGTACAGGCCGCCTACATATTTTGACAGCAGTTCAATATCTGCATCAGTCAGACGCATAGCCACGTCACGCATCATGCCGTTGGGGTCATTCACACGTTTACCGGCGCGGAAATCCTCTAACTGCTTTTTCACATAAGTCGCGTGTTGGCCGCTGATATCCGGGAACTTCGCTAAGCCCATGCCATCGCCACGAGGACCGTGACAAGCCGCACATGCAGCGATACCGCGGTTCATATCACCACCCATAAACAACTTAGCACCGGCTTCAATTACATCTTCTGGTGTGCTACCGGCATTGGCTTTTTGCGATGAGTAGTAAGCGGCCATGTCTTCGATATCCTGGTCAGACAGAGGCGCTGCCATTCCTGACATCACAGGATCATAGCGGCCCTGCTCACCGTTAGTTTGAGCACCCAGGCGCAATTCCTGCAGTTGCTTGACGATATAGCTGGCGTGTTGGCCTGCGATACTTGGATACATATCAACCGCACTATTGCCATCTGCACCATGACAGGCGGCGCAAGTAGTTGACTTCGCCTTGCCTGCTTCTGCATCGCCGGCGGCAAATGCAGGAGCTGTCATTGTCAGGCAAAGCATCAGGAAGATTTTTTTCATAGTAATTCTCGTTGAGCTTTTTATGGGCTGGCTACTGGTCTTGCCGTATTTTACACATTTAATCCCGCAAAAAAATATATTCCCAAGGATTTGTAGGGTTTTAGCAACTTCATGGTCGCTCGGCGGGGGACAATGATATACTGCTGGCCTAAATAATGTCGGTATTATTCCGATGTAAACGCTTATTTTTGGGGCCAAATCGGCCTGTCGGGAGACAATGTGAGTCATTACAGCCATGCAAAATTTGTATTAAGTGCCCCGGATATCAGGCATCTGGGAGCGGATCAGGGCGTAGAAGTGGCGTTCGCCGGCCGTTCTAATGCTGGCAAGTCCAGCGCATTAAACCGTATCACTCGCCAAAAAGGTTTAGCTCGTACCAGTAAGACGCCTGGTCGCACGCAGTTGATCAACGTTTTTGAGTTGGATACCGAGCGCCGCCTGATTGACTTACCTGGTTACGGCTTTGCGCAGGTACCGGTTGAAATGAAGAAAAAATGGCAGCGTGCCCTGGGGGAGTATCTACAGCAGCGTAAAAGTCTTAAAGGTCTTGTTGTGTTGATGGACATTCGTCATCCCTTTAAAGATTTGGATCAGGAACTAATTCATTGGGCGGTGAAGAGCAATTTGCCTGTGTTGGCGTTATTAACTAAGGCCGATAAGCTGAAGTCTGGTCAACGCAAAGCACAGTTGCTGATGGCTAGGGAAGCAAGCCTGGCATTTTGTGGAGATGTTACCGTGCATGCTTTTTCTTCACTCACTGGTGTGGGCCTGGAAAGTGTTGAACAAGTGCTTAATCAGTGGTTTGGATTACCTGGAAAACAAGCCCCTACCGAAATTTCTCCCGCTTCCTGATCTTCGTTTTCAATCTGCAAAAAAAAGCCCCATCCAAAAGGACGGGGCCAGACACAAACTCAGGGACACACATAAACCGTATATTCAGACGGCATTGTTTTTGAAAAGTTCAGAAGAAAATTGATCTTTTTATAAAAAAGCGTTGGCGTGTGTTTTGACGCTTCGATAAAGGGGCTTTAGACATCGCCGCTCCAGTTCGTCTATGAACCCACGACATACGACCACCAGGGAGGGCGGAAGTGACGAAAACGCAGGAGCTGTTTTTCGTCCCGTTCATCCTGAACATAAAAAAAGCCCCGGCATAGCCGGGGCCTAAAGCAAAGGTCTGAAAGATAGAACATCTTACCTCTGTACCCTACAGGTCGAATAATAACCACGTTTCGGATAAAAGCAAGATCTTTTTGTAATTTAATTACATTTGGTGGAGTTGCGCATTTTCCCTAATGGGCCTCTTCCCAGTTGTCCCCGCTGCCAGCTTCCACGACTAGCGGTACGTTAAGGCTCGCCGCCTCTTCCATTAGTTTGACGATTTTTTGCCTGTTTTCTTCCAGTTTCTGTTCTTTTATTTCAAATACCAGTTCGTCGTGTACTTGCATAATCATGCGTACATCATCGGTCGGCTGCTGACTTATCCATTTGTCTACCTCCAGCATGGCCTTTTTGATGATATCTGCGGCCGTACCCTGCATGGGAGCGTTAATGGCTGCTCGTTCTGCGCCTTTGCGTCGAGCAGCATTGCTGGACTTAATTTCTGGTAGATAAAGCCGGCGACCAAATACCGTGCTGACGTAGCCCTGTTCTTTGGCATGCTCACGGGTGGCTTCCATATATTTCAATACGCCTGGATAGCGCTCGAAATATAAATCCATATAGCTCTGCGCTTCGTTGCGAGGAATGTCCAACTGCTGTGACAGACCAAAGGCCGACATGCCATAGATCAGTCCGAAATTGATGGCTTTGGCGCTGCGTCTCTGATCTGCTGTTACTTCTTCTAAAGGCACGCCGAAGACCTCGGCAGCTGTAGCACGGTGAATGTCTTTGCCTTGAGCAAACGCCGTTAACAGCCCATTGTCGGCAGATAAGTGCGCCATAATTCTCAATTCGATTTGTGAATAGTCAGCTGCCACGATTTTGTAGCCAGGCGACGCAACAAAAGCCTGTCTGACCCGGCGTCCTTCTTCTGTTCTGATTGGAATATTTTGTAAGTTAGGGTCGGTGGATGACAGCCTGCCTGTCGCCGCAACGGCTTGATGGTAGGATGTGTGTACCCGCCCGGTACGATGATTGATCATCTTGGGCAGTTTATCTGTATAGGTGTTCTTTAACTTACTTAACCCACGGTATTCCATTAACAGCTTAGGCAACGGGTACTGATGGGCGAGCACTTGCAGTACCTCCTCTGAGGTGGATGGCACGCCTTTGGGCGTTTTCTTAATTACCGGCAGATTCATTTTCTCAAAAAGAATTTCCTGTAATTGTTTGGGAGAGCCTAGGTTAAATTCGCAGCCAGCGAGTTCATGCACTTGTTTTTCCAGTTCAACAATTCGGCTGGCAAGTTGTTGGCTTTGGTGCTTGAGTTTTTGGCTGTCTATCAGCACACCTTGTACTTCCATTTTGGAAAGGACGCTGGCCAGTGGTACTTCGATGTCTTGTAAGATCGCTTTAAGTTCGGGAACTTGCTCCAGCTCGGGCCACATTGTTTGGTGCAGTCTGAGCGTGATATCGGCGTCTTCAGCCGCATAGTGCGCTGCTTGTTCCAGCGGAATCTGGTTAAAGGTGAGCTGTTTGGCACCTTTACCGGCAATATCTTCAAAGTGGACAGTGTTATGGCCTAGCAGGCGCTCCGCCAAGCTGTCCATATCATGGCGTCCTGCTACGCTGTTATTTACATAGGATTCCAGCATGGTATCAAAGGCAATGCCTTGTAAATTGATGCCATGATTGGCTAATACATTCTTGTCGTACTTTATATGCTGTCCGACTTTCAAGCATTGGGGATCTTCCAGCAGCGGCTTCAGTTGCGCTAATACCCAGGTCCGATCTAGCTGCTCAGGTGCATCAACATAATCATGCCCAATCGGTAGGTAGGCTGCTTCGCCGGGGGCAACAGCAAAACAGAAACCCACCAGTTCTGCTTCCATATAATTCAGACTGGTGGTTTCTGTATCTAATGCGATTAGTGGTGCTGCTTTTAGCTTGTCCAGCCAGCGGGCAAAGTGTGTCTCATCCAGAATGGTTTCATATTGATCCGAACTAATATCAGCCGCCTTTGCTGAAGGGGTAGTTGCTTTGCCTGCCGGTGCATCATGAGCCAGTTCTTCTAACCAGCGTTTAAACTCCATCTCTGCAAACAAGCTTGCCAATTGTTGTTTATCGGCTTGTCCTGGTGTTAGCTCCTCTGGCCTTAAGGGTAATGGAACATCGGTTTTTATCGTGGCTAATTGGTACGACAGCTTGGCTTGTGTTTCATATTCTTGCATCTTAGCTGCCATGGTCTTGGCACCACGAAACTCAAGCTGAGCAATGTCATTCAAGTTGGAATAGATGTCGTCTATTCCCCCTAGTCCTTGCAACATAGCCAGCGCGCTCTTATCCCCAACACCAGGGACGCCTGGAATATTGTCGACCTTGTCACCTTTAAGCGCCAATAAGTCAATAATCAGCTCGGGGGGAACGCCAAACTTCTCCACTACGCCGGCAGGATCAAGCAGGGTATTGGTCATGGTATTGATCAGTGACACATTTTCATCAACCAACTGAGCCATGTCCTTATCACCTGTGCTGATAAGCGTTGGGATCCCGGCTTCACTGGCTTGTTTGGCCAAGGTGCCGATAACATCATCGGCTTCCACGCCTTCGATCACTATGATGGGAAGCCCCATGGCCTTAATGATCTCGTGAATCGGCTCAATCTGAATCCTCAGATCATCCGGCATAGGCGGGCGGTGGGCCTTATACTCCGGATAAATGTCATCTCGGAAGGTCTTACCTTTGGCATCAAATACAACAGCCATATGAGTAGGGTGAAACTGCTTGATCAAGCTGCGAAGCATATTGATCACGCCATAAACGGCGTTGGTAGGCTGACCTTTGGAATTAGACAGATCCCTGATGGCGTGAAACGCCCTGAACAAATAAGAAGATCCATCCACTAGGATCAGGGGGTAAGCAGGTTGTGTTGACATGTTTAGGCGCTCTGGCTTGCGAATGCCGGTAAGGATGCCACAAGCGATGGCATTCAGCCATGCATTGCTTTATCCACAGTCTTTGTATGTTGTGGATAAGTTTGTTGATGAAGTTTTCTATTGCGCAGGCGTGAACATTGCCCGAAAAGCGGCAAATGCTCAAAAGTCTTTAAAATACTGGCTTGCTATTAAAACAGGGGACATCTAGACCTGTTGTTATTCTTATAATCCTTTGTGGATAACGCGCGGAGACAGAATTTACACTTGGCCCCGGCGGAACGCTACTCTACCATACCCCAGAGTGAAGAAAAGCCCTGATTGGTTAATTTTTAGATTGATTGGCTATGTGTTTTTTAACCAAATTGCATAAGCGAGTCTCCTTGCGCTCTGGAGCAGAAAATGAACAAAGTTGCCGTGATATTAAGTGGCTGTGGTGTATTTGATGGAGCTGAAATCCACGAATCTGTGCTGACGTTGCTAGCATTAAGTCAGCGTGGGATTGCATATCAATGCTTTGCCCCTGATATGCCGCAATTACATGTGGTGAATCATCTGACTGGTGATGTGATGGAAGCTGAGCAGCGCAATGTCCTGGTGGAATCGGCCAGAATTGCTCGTGGAGAAGTGTTGCCAGTGTCAGCCTTGGTTGCTAGTGACTATGATGCATTATTGGTCCCTGGCGGTTTTGGTGCTGCCAAGAATCTATCTGACTTTGCCCTGGCGGGCGCAGACTGCCAGGTGCAAGCAGAAGTGTTGCGGGGGTGCCGTGAATTTGCCGAGTTGGGTAAGCCGGCTGGCTATATGTGTATTGCGCCAGCTGTGGCGGCTCGTGTTTATCCTGAAGGTGTAAGGCTGACCATAGGCAACGACAAGGGCACCGCTGACGCTATTCGTGCCATGGGAGCTGAACACGTGGATTGTGACGTTGAAAACGTCGTTGTCGATGAAGGCCATAAGTTGGTAACCACACCTGCCTATATGTTAGCCAATAATATCGCCGAGGCCGCGCAGGGGATCAGTAAGTTGGTTGACACCCTATTATCGTTTCGATGAGGAGTGTGAGTTGCAGAGTCGTGCCGATAAGATCTTGTACTTGCTGAAGCATAGAGGGGAAATGACCGCTCAGGAGCTTGCTGAAGCTTTACAGATAACGGCTATGGGGGCAAGACAGCATCTATTGCAGTTGGCTGGCGATGAACTGGTTTCTCATTCTTTTCAGCCTGCTCAAGTGGGGCGGCCCAAACAATATTGGCATTTGACTGAGTCAGCGCAGCGGCGCTTTGCCGATATGCATGGTCAACTTAGTGTGCACTTGCTTGAGTCGGTTCGTGCAGAGTTTGGTGAAGTGGGGCTGCAACAGGTTATTGCCCGACGGGAAGCCACCATGCGCCAGGATTATCTGGCGAAAATGAATGGTTTGGCAGATTTGACAGACAAGCTGGATTGCTTATGTCAGATACGTAATCGCGAAGGCTATATGGCCAGCTGGTATGAAGAGTCCGGCGTAGGGTATTGGTTCATTGAAAACCACTGCCCGATTTGCGCCGCTGCGACTTGTTGTGACGGTTTTTGTCAATCAGAGTTGGCATTGTTCCAAATCTGCATAGGTGACGAGCATCATGTGCAGCGCCGGGAGCATATACTGGATGGGGCGAGGCGCTGCGCTTATCTGATTACTAGACGGAACTAGTGCAGCGGCCTTCTCATTGATGCTTGCTAGATAGGTCTCCGTATTGCTACGGAGACTTACAGACTATTATTCGCTGTCCTGAATGTTGACCAGCTCTAGCTGACCATATTCTTTCATCCAATCCCGAATACTTTCAGCCCGACCAACAACAACAAATTGCAGGTTGTGGTTAGGAAAGTAGCGTTCAATAAGCGTTTGACTCTTCTCTACCGTCAACGCGTTGACCCGTTTTGAAAAGCCGTTGATAAAACCTTCATCAAAGCCATAAACAAACATATCTGACATCAGAGCGGCGAGCTGGGCCGAGGTTTCGTAGTTGGGAGGAAATTGGCCCTTTACATAGGCCTTGGCCGATTCCAGCGTGGATTGATCAATGCCTTGTTGCCATAATTTTTGATAGGTCTGTAAGGCCAGGTCAATGGCTTGCTTGGTGGTATCGGTTTTCGTAAAGGTGGAAATATAGAAACTGCCACCCTGCTGGTGGGATTCAAAGCGGCTACGGGCGCCATAAGTTAAGCCAGAGTTAACCCGTAATTCGTCATTTAACCAAGAGGTAAAGCGTCCCCCTAAGATGGTGTTTATAACATTGACGGCGACATAGTCCGGATTACTCATTGCCATGCCCGGCCCGCCAATCATAAAGGTGCTCTCTACCGCATCAGGTTTGTCTACCAACAGGACTTGGGCTTGCTTGGGTGATGCCGGCGTTACCAGTTGTGCACGAGCCGGAGCATTGCCTTGCCAGTCTGCAAATAGCTTGTTCAGCTCACTTTTAAGCTGTTTGGTGTCAAAATCGCCGGCGACTATCAGCGCGGTGTTATCGGGTGTGTACCTGCGCTGATGAAAGGCTGTCACATCCGCCAGTGTGATATCTGCGACCGAGGCGCGAGAACCGTCAATCTCGCTTGCATAGGGATGTCCTTTGAATAGCTGCGTATTGAAGTAATCCCTAATAACGGCTTTGGGGCTTTCGGTTTTCTGTTGCAGGTTGGCTAAGTAGCGCTGCTTGTGTCCGGCAAACTCCTGGCTGTCAAATGCTGGGGTCAGCAGACTGTCTTTTACCCATTTCAGTACCTGGCTCAGATCTTTACTGGCCATGGAGGCTGACAAACTAGAGTATTCCAGCTCGGCATCGGCGTTCAGTTGTGCGCCAATGAAGTCCAGTTTGGCTTCCAGCTCGGCACGGGGGAGTTGCTGGGTACCGAGTATCAGGTTGGCTGCAGTCAGTTTAGCCAGCCCCGCCTTGTTGTCGTCTATAGCCCCGGCCTTAACCGTCACCACCAGGTCGACAAGCGGGACCTCATGCTGCTCCATCAAATACAAGGTCAGGCCGTTTTGCAGTGTTACCTTTTCATAATCAGGCAAACTGAAATCTGCAGCCGAGCTACTCAGGCTGACACAAACCAGGCTAATACAGCTGATTAGCTTATAAATCTTGTTCATGGCTGTCCTCCTGAGCATCCAGAATACCAACGGTGCGATTGGCTTTTTTAAGATATTGGCGGGCGACACGTTGAATGTCGGTTACGTTAAGAGCCTCCAGTTTGGTTGGGGCGTCAAACAGGGCTCGATAGTCACCAAAGTACATCTCGTAAGTGCCCAATGTATTGGCTTTACCGTTGATGGTGGCCATCTCCCGATAAAAGTCTACGAGGCGACGGTTTTTAACTTTTTGCAGCTCCTGTTCCGTAATGCCGTCTTTCTTTATCGCCTGTAGCTGGGCGATGATGCCTTTTTCCAATTGTTCGGCGCTTTTACCCGGACTGGCAACCGCGTAGATATAAAACAAATTGGGGTCTATGGACTCGGGAAAGTAGGCGAAGAGATCGCTGGCAAGCTGCTGAGAAAAGACCAAACTGCTTTGCAATCTTGAGCTATTACCTGTAGCCAGAATATCGGCTAGAACGGACAGCGCATAGTAGTCTTCATGTCGTGAGTTGGGGACGTGAAATGCCATCATTAGATTTGGACTGGATACCGAGGCTTTGTGCAAATAAACCCGGCGTTCACCTTTTTGCGGTGGCTCAATAGTATGTACTTCACGCGGCGGGGTTTGTGCTGGTATGGCGGCAAAATGTTTTGTCGCCGCTTTCTTTACTTCTTCCACTGTGACATCACCAGCGACAACCATTACGGCATTATTGGGGGCATAGTATGTTTTGTGGAATTGCACTAGGTCTTGCAAAGACCAGTTTTCTATATCAGATTCATGGCCGATCACTGACCAACTGTAAGGGTGAGCGCGAAATGCACTGCCTTTCACTTCTTCCCAGATGGCGCGAAAGTTTGAGTTTTCCAGCCCCGTAGAGCGCTCTGAAATGACTACGCCTCGTTCACTTTCCACCATTTGCGGGTCAATGGCTAAGTGTTCGATTCGGTCTGCTTCAAGTTCGAAAATTAAATCCAACTGTTCGGCCGGAAACCAGTTGGTGTAAACGGTCAGATTTTCCGTGGTATAGGCATTGTTGCTGCCGCCTGCGGCTTCCATGGTACGGTCAAATTCCTTGGGGCCGTATTTTTTCGCTCCATTGAACATCATATGTTCAAAGAAATGTGACAGGCCGGTGATACCCGGATATTCGTTACGTGACCCTACTCGCCAGAACAAGTAAGAGTTTGCGTTAGGTATTGAGTGGTCTTCCAGCACTAAAAACTTCATGCCGTTTTCCAGGCTGAACGTCTGTACGTTATCCGTGACCGGACTGGCCAGAACTGGCACGGCAATGGCTGCCAACAGACTCCATATTGCTATTTTTTTCATCCTATTCTCCGTAGGGTAGGGATCTGGCTAGTGTATGTGTGTCTGAATAGTTGCACCAGTTGTGCCTTGTAAGAAACTTTTTCACTTGTCGCCGGGTAAGGGAACTGAAATTGGGGCTTTTGATTTGATCTCAGTCGGTCAATAATTGGGTATTGATCATGAAACCAATCAACTCCTTATGTATCGGCGTGTTTACTTGGTGGGTTTTCGGCCTCATCTACAGGGGGAAATACGTGAAACGGCCTTGAATTTGGCGTTGCCGTTGCATTTCTTCCATGCTCTGCAGGACAATGCTGAATCCGGCCAGATGCAGATTGATAATATCTTAGGGGAGCGCTTACGGCAGAGCATCAATAGTTTTCTGCTAAGCAGTGCGGACTGGGTTGTCTTTGCATTGGGGAGCGAAGCCGATACTCGGCAATTAGCAAGCGATGTAACTCTTGCTATGGCACAGGGCAAGGACATTGTGTTTTTGCATGATGCTAAATTAGGTGCGCCGCCAGCCTGTCTGGAGCAAATTGCCTGTTATGTGGCGGATGATTATCTGCAGCTCTTGAAGTACTTAGAGCAGCACTCAGCGAAGGTAACTAGCTAAGGAAAATATGCAGTACCGTACAATAATTAGGATTCTCGGCCTGCTGGTTGCCTTGTTCAGCGTTACCATGATTCCGCCTGCGGTGGTTTCTCTGATTTACGCCGATGGTGGGGGATTACCCTTTATGCTGGCGTTCTTCCTGTGTTTGGTCACAGGTATTCTCGCTTGGTATCCCAATAGAGCCCATCGTAATGAACTGCGAGCAAAGGAAGGCTTTCTGATTGTCGCTTTGTTCTGGACGGTACTGGCCAGTTTTGGTGCTTTGCCTTTCTTATTGCTTGAACAGCCACAGATGTCTGTGACCGATGCATTTTTTGAGGCTTTTTCTGGATTAACCACCACTGGGGCAACTGTCATTGAGGGGATTGATTATCTGCCCAAGGCCGTACAATTCTATCGTCAGCAATTACAGTGGCTTGGTGGCATGGGAATCATTGTTCTGGCCGTGGCCATTCTGCCGATATTAGGGGTAGGGGGAATGCAGCTTTATCGTGCTGAAATTCCCGGTCCGGTCAAAGATTCTAAGATGACGCCCAGAATTGCCGACACGGCGAAGCATCTATGGTTTATCTACCTGGGATTGACCATTGCCTGTATGGTGGCGTATTGGGCGGCTGGGATGAATTGGTTTGACGCTATTTGCCATGCATTCTCCACTGTTGCCATTGGTGGCTTTTCTAATTATGACGCGAGTTTAGGTCATTTCGACAGCCCGGCCATCAACCTGGTTTGTGTGGCGTTCCTGTGGGTATCTGCACTTAACTTTGCGTTGCACTACAACGCCTTTAGCAATCGTAGCTTAAAAGCCTATTGGCATGACCCGGAACTACGGGCGTTTTTCCTGATTCAATTTGTGCTGGTGGCTATTTGTTTCGTCACATTGACAGCCCATAATTGGTATGCAGATGTAGAAACTGCGCTGGATCAGGCCTTGTTTCACGCTGTTTCGATCAGTTCTACTGCGGGATTTGCCACAGACAGTTTTGCAGACTGGCCGGTCTTTTTGCCAATTTTACTTATCTTCGCCAGCTTTATCGGTGGCTGTGCCAGTTCAACCGGTGGTGGCTTGAAGGTAGTACGTGTGCTGCTGCTATTTTTGCAGGGCAGAAGAGAGGTCGACCGCTTAATTCACCCTAAAGCGATTTATTCGGTAAAGCTGGGGGATCGGGCGTTGCCAGACCGGGTGGTTGAAGCAGTGTGGGGCTTCTTCTCGGCCTACACCCTGGTTTTTTTAATTATTATGATAGCGTTAGTTGCCACCGGCATGGACAATATCACCGCCTTCTCTGCAACGGCGGCCTGCCTGAATAACCTGGGACCTGGGTTAGGGGCTGTAGCGGCCAATTTCGCCGATGTCACTGATGCAGGGAAGTGGTGGTTGGTATTAGCCATGTTGTTTGGGCGTTTGGAGGTCTTCTCTTTATTGGTACTGTTTTCGCCGACGTTTTGGCGAAGCTGACAGGGTTTTAACAGTATCCTAAGGACAGAGCATGCCAGCGACTGAGTGGAAACGCTGGTTTTATCACCGCTATCTGATAGAGTCTGATTGTTTACATTTTTCATACAAACGGGCTCAATGGACCAACCAAGAAACGGAGCCTCTGGGGGTTAACTTATGTTTGCTTATATAGCCCGCCATCCCATTCTGGACAGTGACCGGAATGTCTATGCCTATGAATTGCTGTTCAGAGATGGCAGAAAGAACTGCTTCCCTGATATTCGTCCGGATGAAGCCACGTCCAAGATATTGACCGGCAGCCATTTGACGCTGGGTTTGGAAGATATTGCTTGTCATAAAACTTCTTTTATTAACTTCCACAAAGAAACCCTATTACATGGTTTCCCCAGTATGTTGGATCCCGAATCTGTGGTGGTGGAAATTGTTGAGACGGTGCCCACTGATAGCAGTATGGTGGCGGCGTGTAAGCAGATTAAAGATATGGGCTACAAGTTGGCGTTGGACGACCATAACTTTGATCCCAAGTGGGATGTGTTTTTACCTTACGTAGACATTATCAAGGTTGATACCTTGCGTAGTGATTACGAGACCATTGCCCGCAATATTGAAAAGTTTAAGCAGGCTAAAGTTCAGTTGGTTGCCGAGAAAGTGGAAACCTATGAGGACTTTAATCGCTTCCGTGACTTAGGGTTTGATTATTTTCAGGGATTCTTTTTCGCCAAGCCCGAGGTGATTCGCCAGCGTAATTTACCCACCTCCAAATTGGCATTGCTGGAACTGCTGCAGGAAAGCAGTAGTCGCGATTTTAACTTCGAACGGGTCAACGCCATTTTTGAACGGGATGTTGGCCTGTCCTATATGCTGTTGCGTTTTATCAATAACCCCACCATTAACAAGCGTTACAAGATCTCTTCGCTGCGCCACGCCCTGAATTACTTAGGGGAGATCGAACTGAAAAAGTTTATTTCTATCCTGGCGTTGGCAAACATGGGCGAGGAAAAGCCGATGGAATTGCTGCATCTTTCCCTGGTGCGGGCTAAGTTTTGCGAGTTGGTTAGCCAGGCGAAGAAAGACCAGGATAATCCACCCAAAGGCTTCCTGGTTGGGCTGTTCTCATTGCTAGATGCCTTACTTGATCAAAGTATGGATAACCTAGTGCAAAAACTCCCCATTGATGAAGAGATTAAATTAGCGCTCTGTGGGCAGGAAGGGCGCCTGCGTAATTACCTGAGTCTGGCCAGAGCGTTTGAAAGTGCTAACTGGTTGGCTTTAATTAAGTTATCTGGCGAATTGGATCTGAGTCAGAAGATGTTGCACGGTTTGTTCAACCAAGCCATTGTGTGGGGGAATGAAATTCGTCAGTCCGTATCACCACATTTCCCCAAGTCGCAGGTTAGAACTTAAGCGTTGTGGCGTAAAAGTGTGCGAACAACATAAAAAGTTCAAACGGGGTGTTGACAATAAGGACCTGACTCAATAAAGTACGCGCACTTCTCGCCCAGGTGGTGGAATTGGTAGACACGCTAGCTTCAGGTGCTAGTGGCCGCAAGGCCGTGGAGGTTCAAGTCCTCTCCTGGGCACCAATTCTCGAAAAAAGCTCTAAACGCAAGTTTAGGGCTTTTTTCTTTTCTGCTGTTTGAAATCTGATGCTGCGCAGCCCGCAGCCCGCAGCCCGCAGCCCGCAGCCTTAGCCAAAGAAGAAGGCGCTGGGCTGGAACAATTTTTCCACGTAACTGATAAACTTTTTATCGACCAGAAACAATACCACGTGGTCGTCTGCTTCTATGACAGTATCACCGTGGGCAATAATCACCTCGTCTTTGCGCACGATGGCGCCAATGGTTGTCCCCGGCGGAAGTTTTATATCGTTAATGGCTTTGCCCACCACTTTGGATGTGTTGGCATCGCCGTGGGCGATGGCTTCAATGGCTTCCGCTGCGCCGCGTCGAAGTGAATAAACGTTTACTACATCGCCGCGTCTGACGTGGGTCAGCAGGGCTGAAATGGTCGCTTGTTGTGGTGAGATGGCTATGTCTATTTCCCCACCCTGAACAAGATCCACATAAGCACTGCGCTGAATCAACACCATGGCTTTTTGCGCACCCATACGCTTGGCCAGCATGGCTGACATGATATTGGCTTCATCGTCATTGGTAACGGCGATAAACACATCAATCTGCTCTACTTGCTCTTCCAGCAATAATTCCTGGTCGGATGCATCACCACAAAACACTATGGTCTTTTTCAGGTTGGAGGAGAGGTATTTGGCCCTGTCCTGATTAAACTCTATCAGTTTTACCTGGTGTTTTTCTTCCAGCTGTCTGGCTAATCCGGCCCCAATTAAACCACCTCCGGCAATCATAATGCGTTTATAGCTGGCTTCCAGCTTTTGCAACTCACTCATAACCGCACGGATATGCTTAGTGGCGGCGATGAAAAACACTTCATCGTCGGCTTCAATAACAGTGGTGCCCAGAGGACGAATGGGTTTGCCACGGCGATAGATAGCCGCCACCCTAGTTTCCACGTTGGGCATGTGCTCCTTGAGAGCTGATAGGGCATGGCCAACCAATAAACCCCCATAATAGGCCTTAACCGCCACTAGGCTCACTTTACCTTCTGCAAATTCTACGACCTGTAGCGCACCAGGGTAGTCTATCAATCGCTTGATAGAGCGGGTTACCAACTGTTCCGGGGCAATTAGGTGATTCACCGGCACATCAGAGTGTTTAAACAGTTGCTCTTGGTACATTAAGTACTGCTCTGAACGGATGCGGGCGATTTTAGTTGGCGTTTTAAATACTGTGTGCGCAACCTGGCAGGACATCATATTGGTCTCATCGCTGTTGGTGACGGCGATGAGCATATCGGCATCTTCTGCTCCGGCTTTTTTGAGTACATCAGGATGAGAGCCAAACCCGGACACAACCTGCAGATCCAGTCTATCTTGCAGGTTGCGCAAAATGTCGTAATCCGAGTCAATGACGGTGATCTCGTTCTTTTCACCTACCAGGTTCTCGGCTAGGGTTCCCCCTACCTGACCGGCACCCACAATGATGATCTTCATAGTTTGCGGTTCTTAATGTTGGTCAAAATGCTGGCTTGAAGCCTTAAGTCTATGTTCTGCTATGACTTTATCAGTCTCGCATAGTAGAAACCATCCATTTGCTTTTCGCCTGGCAGGATTTGCCAGCCAGGGTTGCTTGCATTGTCTTGCGCATGCAAAGGCGAAAGTGACGCATCGGCTTGGTTGGCTAAAAACTGCTTAATTTGTTCTCGATTCTCTTCGGGCAGAATTGAGCAGGTTGCATATAGCAAGGTGCCGCCGGGCTTCAGCATTGGCCAGACTGCTTTTAATATTTTCCCTTGTAATTCGACTAGCGGGGGAATGTCGGTGCCTTTGCGCAGCCATTTGATATCAGGGTGACGGCGGATAACGCCAGTTGCAGAACAAGGCGCATCAAGCAAAATACGATCAAAGAGTTCACCATCCCACCAGGCAGAAGGCTCAGCGGCATCACCACATACTATCTGAGCCTGATGACCAAGCCGGTGCAGATTTTCTTCTACCCGTTGTAAACGACTTGCATCGCTGTCCAACGCCAAGCACTTAATGTCTGCTTGTTGTTCCAACAAGTGACAGGTTTTTCCGCCGGGTGCTGCGCAGGCGTCCAGTACGCGTTCTTTACTTTGTGGTGCCAGCAGGGTAGCTGCTTGTTGAGCGGCGCCATCCTGAGCGGCAAACCAACCTTGCTGGTATCCTGGGAGCTGGGTTAGGTCATAGCCTTTGCTTAAGAGAACGGCCTGCTGGAAGTCATCCGGCAATGTATATTGGATCTCTTGTTCGTCCAATGCGTGGCAAAATTCTGCTCTTGTCACCCGAGTTTGATTTACTCTCAGCCAGATTGGCGCCTTACTATTGGTCGCCAGACACAAATCATCCAATTGCTCGGGATAGGCTTGCTGGAGTTTTCGGAACAGCCACTTAGGTAACCCCGAACGAATTTGTGCATCGTCGGGTAGCATGGCTTGCATATCCTGACGGATAAAATTACGCAGGCAGGCATTAACCAGACCTTTGAGTCCGGGGCATCTGAGCTCCTGACAGGCACCCACGGTTTCGGCCACCGCGGCATGCTGGGAAACCCTGCTGAATGCCAGCTGATAGAAACCCAACAGAATCAGATGTTCCACAACCTTTTGATTGGACTTGAGAGGTTTGTTCAGCAGCTGTCGAAGCCAGAACTGAAGCAGGGGTAACTGGCGCAATACGCCGTACAACATCTCTTGCAGCCAAGCGCGATCTTGTTCTTTATGCTTGGCTTGCAAGGCTGGCATCAATTCCCGAAGCGACTGACCTTGCTCTAATACCTGGAAGAGGGTGCGAGCGATATCTGCTCTTAAAGTTGACGCTTTCAATGCAGTTGATTTCCGGTGACGAACAGGTCTTTTCTGGCATTCAATATATCCGCAACAGGCATGGCCTTCTTGCCGGGTAACTGGATGACTTGTAAGCGCAAGCTTTGTTTTGCGGTTGCTACCAAAATACCCTGTTTGCTTACTTCAAGGATCTCTCCTGGGGTGCCCTTATTCGGTTCTACACTGGCTTGCCATACTTTGACGGGGTGGCCGTCTAATTCAAAGAAGCAAACCGGCCAGGGATTAAAGGCGCGAACATTACGCTCTAGCTGTTCAGCACTGGTATGCCAATCTAAGCGCGCTTCCTCTTTGGAAAGCTTCTCTGCGTAGTTAGCCAGGTCGTTGTCCTGGGGTTCTGCTGCGAGGGTTTCCAACTTCGCCAATGTATCTACCAAGGCCTGGGGACCAAGCTCTGCCAGTTTTTCGTACAAGCTGGCACTGGTGTCGGTGGCTGTGATTGGCAGCGATGCTTTTTGTAGCATGGCACCGGTATCCAGCCCTTTGTCCATCTGCATTATAGTGACGCCGGTTTGCTGATCACCTGCCCAAATTGCACGTTGAATCGGCGCGGCTCCCCGCCACCTTGGCAGCAATGAACCATGTACATTAAGACAACCCAACCTAGGTGTGTCCAGCACGACCTGCGGCAGTATAAGTCCGTAAGCGACCACTACCATGACATCCGCTTTTAAATCAGCAAGCTGCTGTTGGGCTTCTGGAGCTCTCAGGGTTTCGGGTTGAAACACCGGGAGTTCATGTTGCTGAGCCAATTGTTTGACTGCGCTGGCCTGGAGTTTTTTCCCCCGGCCCGCAGGTTGATCAGGCTTGGTATAAACTGCAACGACCTCGTGGGATGAATCCAACAGCGCTTGTAGATGCCGTGCTGCAAAATCGGGCGTGCCGGCAAAAATAACTTTCAATCTAGTGCTCAACGGAACCTCAGGCTTTTTCTAACAGACGGGCTTCTTTTTCCAGCTTTTTGCGAATACGTTGACGTTTAAGAGGGGACAGGTAGTCAACAAACAACACACCACGAAGATGATCCAGTTCGTGCTGGATACAGATGGCCAATAAGCCTTCAGCTTCAAGGGTGAATTCTTTACCATCCCTGTCCAGGGCGGTGACCTTGATGCGTTCGGCGCGATCTACCTTGGCGTAATTGTTGGGGACAGACAAGCAGCCTTCTTCGCTTACGGTGGTGCCGTGTTTTTCGGTAATTTCCGGGTTAATAAACACCAGTGGCTGGTCTTGGTCTTCTGACACATCCATCACCACCAAGCGTTTATGTTCGTTAACCTGGGTGGCGGCTAACCCAATGCCGTTTTCGGCTTTCATTGTTTCAAACATGTCGTCAACGAGATTGCGTATCTCGTCATTGACTTCTGCCACGGGCTTGGCGACGGTGCGTAAACGCTCATCGGGAAAACGCAGAACTTCTAATTTGGCCATTGATATCTTCAGCTACACTAGTTAATGGATCCAAGCATATGGATTCTCATACGAATTGCCATAAATGGCTATTTAATACTTGGCTTTAACGGTTATTCTAGCCCAATCGCCAGTAAAAAATAATAGCCGGTCCGTTTGATAAGGTATGAATCAGCGTCCGTAAGCCTGTCGCAATGGCGCGTGTTTGTGATGGTCGGCTCATTGGGGGAGTTATGCGACTTAAGTTGTCTAAATGGTTAGTGTGGCTATGCCTGTTTCCTGCCTGGTGTATGGCAGTGACAGTGAAGCCCGATGCACCCGCAGTTTATACAGTGAAAAAAGGGGATACCCTGTGGGATATCTCGTCACTTTATTTAGAGCAACCCTGGCAGTGGCCTGAGCTTTGGCGTCATAACAGCCAAATTAAAAATCCTCATCTGATTTATCCTGGTGACGAACTGAGACTGGAATGGGGGGCGGATGGCCAGCCTGTGCTGGTGATGAGTCGCACTTCAGAACCCAAGAGCGTCATTAAGCTGTCACCAAGCGGCAAGCGGGTCGATAAATCTCTCACACCCATCCCGGTATTGCCCTGGACTGTCATACAACCTTTTATAGAGAATGGGTTGGTTATGTCTGAAGAGGCTTATCAGGCCTTACCTAAATTGCTGGGTGACTACGATGGCGGTATTCGCTATGCGACAGGTGATTTGGTGGTCGGTGAGTATGGTGAGACTGAGCAAGAGATGATGTTGTTGCGTCAGCAAGGCGTTATTCGTGACATGCAAGATAATATTATTGGTGTGCAGGTTCGTCATGTTGCAGACGCCAGCTTATTACCAACAGAGCAAGATCGTCTGATGTTGGTTAATTTACGCGATGCTAATTTTGAGGCGGTGCAAGGTGACAGGCTCGGGTCTCGGACATTATTGCCAGACGGGCAGGATCTTGAACTGCAAGCCGCTGAAGGCATGCGTGGACATATCATAGGTAATCTTCGTGAGCACAACCTGATGGGCAAGTTGGATATTGTCGTGTTGGATGTTGGCGAGCGCGATGATATTGCTGCAGGAACGGTGATGGGTATCTATTTACCTGGTCCGAACCTAGATACCAGCGACAAGCCTAGTTATGCAAAGAGCACTGATTGGTTGTTCGGGCTGGCTGAGGATGAAGATGTGGTTATTGCCCCACCTATAAAAGTGGGTGAGCTGGTGGTGTTCAGGGTGTTTGAAAACACCAGTTATGGACTGATTGTTAAAGCCTCCAATATCATCAAAAGAGGTGCCTTAGTCGCACATCCTTAGGCCCTTATGACAATGCAGGGAACCGCATGTCTAGTGAGCAGGAATTATATGCCTGGTTAGTATTGGAACAGGTGCCTGGGCTGGGTTCTGTTGAGCTCGGCCGAGTAGAGCAGATAGCGCCAAACAATTTGTTGGCGCTTTTAGAGCTTGAAGACCATCAGCTACGCCAGTTAGGATGGAACGACAAGCAGATTGCGGTGCTCAAAACACCGAACCAAGCATGGATTGAAGATGCGCTGAGCTGGCTGCACAGCTCTCCACGGCATTTTATTCTGACTCGCTCCTGCGAAGCGTATCCGGAAAAACTCAAACAATTGTCTCGACCTCCGTTGATTTTATATGGCAAGGGTGATTTAGCTCTACTTAATCAACCGCAGGTGGCCATAGTTGGCAGCCGCAGCCCCACGCCAGCCGGTCAGCAAGTTGCATTTGAGTTAGCGGCTCAATTGGTTTCCTCTGGAATGGTCGTGACCAGTGGCTTAGCTATTGGCATTGATGGCTGGGCGCACAAGGGCGCGCTCAAAGCTGGAGGCCAGACTATTGCGGTTTTGGGCTCTGGACTAGCGAAACCCTATCCCCGTAGGAACATGGGGTTGGCTCAGCAGATCTGTGACAGCGATGGTTGCCTGTTATCGGAGTTCGCCCCGCAATTGGGGGCGAGGGCTGAGCATTTTCCAAGGCGTAACCGTATTATCAGCGGTTTAAGTTTAGGTACCTTGGTGGTCGAAGCGGCGATTCGCAGTGGCTCCTTGATTACTGCCAGATATGCCCTGGAACAAGGCCGGGATGTGTTTGCGATCCCGGGCAGTATTCAAAATCCTCTGGCCCAGGGGTGTCATTATTTAATCAAACAGGGAGCTAAGCTGGTGGAATGTGTTGAAGACATTCTCGAAGAATATCAAAATCTTGCTCTAGGACAGAAAAATCAAGGCATAGCTTGGTCGGAAAAAAGTGACGAGAATGGCTTGGCAAAGGATCTATTGTTGGGTAGTGTAGAATTTGAAGTCACATCTATTGATGTGATTGCACAGCGCAGCGGCCTGCCGGTGACACAAGTGCTTGCACAATTATTAGAATATGAGCTGCGTGGCCTGGTAGCTGCCGTCCCCGGTGGTTACGTTAAGTTGAGGGGAAAATAGTATGTTTGACATCCTCATGTATCTGTTCGAAAACTTCATCCACAGTGAAACCGAAATTCGTGTCGACCAGGACGAGTTGACCGAAGAGCTTGTGCGAGCAGGTTTTCATCATGATGAGATTTACAAAGCTTTGTCCTGGCTGGAAAAGCTGGCGGCATTACAGGAGTCTGACACCAATCCTTATCTGGCGCATATGTCGGCAATGCCGGTTACCCGTATCTACACCCAGGAAGAGGAGATGCGGCTGGATGTTGAGTGTCGTGGCTTTTTAATGTTCCTTGAGCAAATCAAAGTGTTGGATGCCAGCACCCGTGAAATGGTTATCGATAGGGTGATGGAGATCGACGCTGCCGAGTTTTGCCTGGAAGATCTCAAGTGGGTGGTGCTGATGGTGCTGTTTAATGTACCTGGCAAGGAAAACGCCTACGCGCAGATGGAAGACTTATTGTTTGAGGAGCCCGAAGGCCCTCTGCATTAGAGATGCTGCCTATCTACAACGCTTAGATATTAAGCGAGCTTTGAATATGACATAATCCGCTTATGTCAAAGATAGATCACTCCTTATTTAACGCCGACGAACATGCTTTACAGCATGCCTACGGAGATTGTCCGCTGTGTCAGGCCAAGCTGCAAATCCGCTCTGGGAAGAGCGGGCCGTTTCTTGGTTGTAGTCGCTACCCAGCCTGTCATTTCAGTAAACCTTTACACGAATATCAAAGTCACGAAGTGAAGGTGATCGACGGGGCTTTATGTCCCGAGTGTCAGTCACCTCTGGCGGTGAAGAAAGGCCGGTTTGGGTTGTTCATCGGCTGTACTAACTTCCCCCAGTGCCACCATATAGAAAAACTGGAGCAGAAACAGGAAAGTCTGGTTAGCTGCCCACAATGTAATACTGGCAAGCTGCACAGGCGTACAAATAAGTACGGGAAGAACTTTTTTGCCTGTGATGGCTATCCTGAATGTCGTTATTTGCTGAATTATCCTCCCGTGGCCAAAAGCTGCTCAGCTTGTGGTTGGCCTATTATGATGCGTAAGGGGCATGCATTGGTTTGCCCTCAGAAGGCGTGTCAGCACAAGGAAGCGGATGGTTAAGCAGCATTGCACTTCGGCGGACTTGTATTAATATGCCGGCACACTGGTAGACCTAGTATGGAAAATCCTGTCTTGAACTTTGATGCAGAATTAAAAATCGCCTTTGATAAGGGGGGGATTTTTGCTTATCCAACCGAAGCGGTTTTTGGCCTGGGCTGTGATCCTGATAACGAACAAGCCGTGATGGAAATTTTGGCCTTAAAGCAGCGGCCCGTGGAAAAAGGCGTGATTTTAATTGCCAGCAACTATTCCCAGCTATTGCCCTACGTCAAGGACGATGCCATCCCTATGGATCGCCGCACGGAAATTGTATCCAGTTGGCCGGGACCAAATACCTGGTTGTTACCTAAATCCGTTAAAGCACCAGATTGGATTACTGGCGGCTCGCCATTAATCGCCGTGCGGGTGACAGCTCACCCTGTGGTGCGTGCCTTGTGTGATTTTCTCGGTAAGCCGTTGGTATCTACCAGTGCCAATCTGGCGGGACATGAGCCGGCCAGAACAGTGGCAGAAGTGGAACAGGAATTCGGCGGAAAAGTACAAATCATTCAAGCTCAGGTTGGAGAACAGGCCCAACCCACTCAAATCCGGCATGGTTTGACCGGCCAGGTTATCAGAGCGTAGGAACAAACAATGTCCAATGTAAATTTAGAGCAGGTAAAGCAATTTTTACTCGGCTTGCAGAACAGCATTTGCCAAACACTTGAGCTGGTCGATGGCAAAGGGAATTTTGTCGAAGACAACTGGCAACGTGAAGAAGGTGGCGGTGGTCGTACCCGGGTAATGCGTAAAGGACAAGTAATAGAGCAGGGCGGAGTGAACTTCTCTCACGTGTTCGGTACCCAGCTTCCGCCTTCCGCCACGGCGGCAAGACCTGAACTAGCCGGACGCAGCTTCCAGGCCATGGGGGTCTCGTTAGTTATTCATCCTCATAATCCCTTTGTGCCCACCTCCCATGCCAATGTACGTTTTTTTGTGGCAGAAAAAGAGGGAGAGGCGCCGGTTTGGTGGTTTGGTGGTGGCTTTGACCTGACGCCTTTTTATCCTTTCAAAGAAGATGTACTACATTGGCACAGTGTTGCCCGTAATTTGTGCCTACCTTTTGGCGATGACGTTTACCCTAAGTACAAGCAATGGTGCGATGATTATTTTTTCCTCAAACACCGCAATGAAACTCGTGGCGTAGGCGGATTGTTTTTCGATGATTTGAATGAATGGGGCTTTGAAAAGAGCTTTGCCTTTATGCAGGCTGTGGGGAATGGCTATCTGGATGCCTATGTGCCTATCATTGAAAATCGTAAACAAATGCCTTTTGGTGAGCAGGAACGTGAATTTCAGCTATACCGTCGTGGTCGCTATGTGGAATTCAACCTGGTGTACGACCGTGGTACCTTGTTTGGCTTGCAAACCGGCGGCCGCACAGAGTCAATCCTGATGTCCATGCCGCCACTGGCTCGCTGGGAATATGATTACAGGCCATTACCTGGAAGCAGGGAGGAGCAGTTATATCAGCATTACCTCAAACCTGTGGATTGGTTGGCTGATCTTTAATCCTGATTCTTCATATGCTGCGCCAAAGGCACCAAATTCTGCCAGATAACCTGTCGCAGCCTTTTGTCTTCAACGCATTGTTCTAATGCGAGATTCATACAATATAGCCATTGGCTGATCATCTGGCCGTTGACCGGCGCATGTAAATGGCGGGCTCTTAATCTGGGATGGCCGTATTTTTGCTCAAACAGCGGCGGCCCACCTAGCCAACCACTCATGAATTCAAAAAATTTCTGGCGGGTTTCGGTCAGATCCGCTTTGTGAATAGCCAGCAGTTCTGCTGCTTTGGGGTCTGTCTGCATAATATCGTAGAAGCAATGGCACAAACGGGCTGTTACTTGCTCGCCCCCAATCATGTCGTACAAACTGGTGGGTTTGTCGTTGGCCTGTTTCTGGGTTAGGCTCCCCAGCCAGTCTGTCATTTTCTTAAGTACCATGGATAAATACGCTGTCTTCGGTAATCCCATCGCCCATAGCAAATCACCTTTTATTCACAAGATGTTTGCCGAGCAAACCGGACAATCATTGGATTATTCGGCGATCTTATCACCCCTTGATGGTTTTGCGGATACCATCCGTGCCTTCATTTCCTCTGGAGGGAAGGGCGCGAATGTGACGGTTCCTTTTAAAGAGCAGGCTTACAAGCTGGCTGACCAACTGTCGGAAGCGGCTGAACAGGCAGGTGCGGTGAATACCCTTATTTATAAAGAAGGGAAACTGTATGGTGACAATACTGACGGCATCGGATTGGTAAAGGACCTGCTATTTCATGATGTGGTACTGCAAGGTAAAAAGATCCTGATCATTGGTGCAGGTGGAGCAACCCGTGGCGTGGTGTTGCCTATTCTGAAACAAACCCCGGCCTCACTGCATATTGCTAACCGTACTGCAGAGAAAGCATTAAATCTTGCTACGCACTTTGCTTCGTTTGCCAGCGTGACCGGCAGTGGCCTGGATGATATTCCACATACTACCTTTGATCTTATTATCAATGCCTCATCATCGAGCTTATCCGGTGATGCCCCGAACATAGATGCTGCTTATATAGCTAATAAGCCGGTGTGCTACGACATGGTATACGGCAAAGAAGACACGGCGTTTAATCTTTGGTGCCAACAGCAAGGAACCAGTGTGACCCTGGATGGTCTGGGTATGTTGGTTGAGCAGGCGGCGCAAAGTTTCTATTTATGGCGGGGAGTAATGCCCGACACCCAGCCGGTTCGTCAGGCATTAAGGAATATGCTGGCTCAATCCTGAGCCAGATAATCTTCTTTTAACTCTACATAGTTAATAGCGGACTGTTTAAGAAACGCCAGCTCACTGTCGTTAAGCTTGCGGGCCTGCTTCACCGGGCTGCCGACATACAGGTAACCTGATTCCAGGGTTTTACCAGGTGGGACTAAACTGCCTGCTCCGATAAAAATATCATCTTCCACTATGGCGCCGTCCATAATAATTGCACCCATTCCCACTAATATGCGGTTACCTAGGGTGCAGCCATGCAACATACACTTATGACCCACAGTGACATCATCACCTATTATTAGCGGGTAACCGGCTGGATGTTGTGGCGACTTCCGCGTTACATGTAACACGGTGCCATCCTGAACATTCGTGCGAGCACCAATGCGGATATGATTAACATCACCTCGTGCAGCAACCAATGGCCAAATACTACTGTCATCGCCTAATTTGATATCACCTTTTAATACGGCACTCTCATCGACATAGCAATTTTGCCCAAGTTTCGGGTAGGCCTCTTTATAAAATCCTAAGCTCATTTCACTCTTTTCCACTGTTTGAACAGGAGAATAGTAGCAAAAATGGACGTTTAATGCCTTAAATGCTCAATAACTCGCCAAACGATAAGTTTTATGAAAAAACCTGTTGACGGCTGAGCGGAAATCTCTAGAATGCGCACCACTTCGACGGGCCAGGCTGAAAGGCACCCCGGCAAGCCAGGAAGGCAGAAG
>NZ_BMLS01000002.1 GCF_014645355.1 Bowmanella pacifica
TTCTGAACGCCTCGAAGGATCGGTCAACCGATCGCTCGAATATTTCTTAACTGATCGGCATTAGACCAGAAGGTCCGCTAATACTCGTTCAAGGATTATCCCGCGAACACCCTGGCGTTGCGGAAAATACGCATCCACGGACTGTCTTCCTGCCACTCATCCGGGTGCCAGGAGTTAGCTACTGTGCGGAACACCCGCTCAGGGTGCGGCATCATAATAGTGGCGCGCCCGTCGGTACTTGTCAGACCCGTGATACCCAAAGGCGAACCATTAGGGTTAGCCGGATACTGCTCGGTAACCTTGCCATAGTTATCCACATAACGCAGAGCCACCGACTGATTGTCCATCACAGACTGAGGGCCGGATTGCAGGGCAAACTCGGCACGTCCTTCACCATGAGAAACCGCTACCGGCATTCTTGACCCAGCCATACCTTGCAGCAGCACTGAATTAGACTCCATCACTTCCACCATGGCAAAACGTGCTTCAAAACGCTCACTGCGGTTGGTAACAAAGTGAGGCCAGAAATCTGCACCTGGGATCAGGCTCTTCAGATTAGACATCATCTGACACCCGTTACATACCCCCAAGGAGAAGGTCTCATTGCGGTGGAAGAAACGGCTGAACTGTTCGCGGGCCATGTCATTAAACAGGATAGATTTGGCCCAACCTTCGCCGGCACCCAGTACGTCACCGTAAGAGAAGCCGCCACAAGCCACCAGGCCCTGGAACTGCTCAAGGGTAATACGGCCAGAGAGAATGTCGCTCATATGTACGTCGATGGCATTAAAACCGGCGCGGCTAAATGCAGCGGCCATTTCTACGTGGGAGTTAACACCCTGCTCACGCAAGATAGCCACCTTAGGCTGAATCCCTTTAGCAATATAAGGCGCCGCCACATCCTGGTTTAAATCAAAGCTTAAACTGGCGTGCAAGCCTGGGTTTGCTGTATCAGTTTTAGTTACCAGCTCTTCGGCAACGCAATCCGGGTTATCACGCATGGATTGGATTTGATGGGTAGTTTGCGCCCACAATGCACGGTAATGACTGCGGGTTTCAGACAGCAGAGTCTGACCTGCTAAGGTGAACTCCAAGCGATCATCGCTAATAGGCTCACCAATTACATGCACTAGTGCTGCCAGACCGTTGTCGGCAAAAACTTGTTTAACTTCATCCAGCTTGGTCGCGGGTACTTGCAATACCGCGCCCAGCTCTTCGTTGTACAGCGCGGCCAAAGCCTCACCCAAGCCATCCAGTTGAACATTGGCACCGCAGTTACCGGCAAAGGCCATCTCTGCGATAGTGGTAAACAAACCGCCGTCCGATCTATCGTGATAAGCCCATACCAGTCCCTGACGGTTTAGCGTCTGTACGGCGTTGAACATACCGCGCAGCAATTCTGGGTTATCCAGATCTGGCGCTTGGTTGCCCAACTGGTCATAAACCTGCGCCAGACAAGAGGCCCCCAGACGGTTCTGACCGGCACCCAGGTCAATCAGTACCAGCTTAGAGTCACCTTTATCCAGTCGCAGCTGTGGGGTCAGGGTACGGCGTACATCCTCAACCCGGGCAAAAGCCGTAATGACCAATGATAGCGGCGAAGTAACGGCCTTTTCGGCACCCTGATCCTGCCAGCGCATCTTCATCGACATGCTGTCTTTACCCACTGGAATGGTTAAATCCAGGGCCGGGCAAAGCTCTTCGCCTACAGCCTTCACCGCCTCATATAAACCGGCATCTTCACCAGGGTGACCGGCAGCGGCCATCCAGTTAGCGGAAAGTTTTATGCGTTTCAGGTCGCCAATATCGGCAGCAGCAATATTGGTAATGGCTTCGGCCACCGCCATACGGGCAGAAGCACCGTGGCTAAGCAGTGCCACCGGCGTGCGCTCGCCCATGGCCATGGCTTCACCGTGGTAAGTGTCATAACCGGCCGCGGTAACCGCTACATCGGCCACCGGGATCTGCCATGGACCCACCATCTGGTCACGATTAACCAGGCCGGTAACCGAGCGATCGCCTATGGTGATCAGGAAGGTTTTCTCAGCAATAGTCGGCAATTGCAGCAAACGCTCTGCCGCCTCGGCCAGGCTGATTTTCTCAGTTACCAGTGCTGAACCTGTCACTTGCAGCGACTGTACATCGCGGTGCATTTTCGGTGGCTTGCCGAGCAATACATCCAGCGGTAAATCCACTGGCTTATTGTCAAAATGGCTGTCGGCCAGCGTCAAATGAGGCTCTGCGGTGGCTTCACCAACTACTGCAAAAGGGGCGCGCTCACGCTCACAAATTGCCGCAAAACGCTCAAGGTTGTGCGGCGCTACCGCCAGTACATAACGTTCCTGAGACTCGTTACACCATACCTGCAACGGCGACATTCCAGGTTCATCGTTAGGCACGTTACGCAGTTGGAACTGGCCACCACGACCACCGTCGTTAACCAGCTCAGGGAAGGCATTAGACAACCCCCCCGCGCCCACATCGTGGATAAACTGGATAGGGTTGTCTTCACCAAACTGCCAGCAGCGGTCAATCACTTCCTGACAACGACGTTCAATTTCAGGGTTGTCACGCTGTACTGAGGCGAAATCCAGATCTTCATTGGACTGACCGGCCGCCATGGATGAGGCGGCACCACCGCCCAGACCGATATTCATCGCCGGGCCACCCAGTACAATCAACTTGGCCCCCACAGGGATATCGGCCTTTTGCGTATGTTGAGCACGAATGTTGCCCATACCACCGGCCAGCATAATCGGCTTGTGATAACCACGCACTTCTTCGCCGTTAAAGCTAGTAACTTGCTGCTCGTAAGTACGGAAGTAACCCAGGATGTTTGGACGACCGAATTCGTTGTTAAAGGCGGCGCCGCCAAGCGGGCCCTCAATCATAATATCCAGGGCGCTGGCGATATGTCCGGGTTTACCGAAGTCTTGCTCCCAAGGTTGCTGATTACCTGGCAAACGCAGGTTAGATACGGAGAAACCCACCAAACCGGCTTTAGGTTTTGCGCCGCGACCTGTCGCACCTTCATCACGGATTTCACCACCGGAACCTGTTGCCGCACCCGGGAAAGGCGAGATAGCCGTTGGGTGGTTATGGGTTTCCACCTTCATGAGAATATCGATATTTTCATGATGATACTGATAGCTACCAGACTCCACTGACGGGAAGAAACGTCCGGCATAGGAACCTTCCATTACCGCCGCGTTGTCTTTGTATGCGGAATGCACATAGTCTGGGCAATGCTCAAAGGTGTTTTTGATCATTTTGAACAGCGACTTGGGCTGCTGCACACCGTCTATGGTCCAATCGGCGTTAAAAATCTTATGGCGACAATGCTCAGAGTTGGCCTGCGCGAACATGTAAAGCTCGACGTCATTGGGGTTACGTCCCAGACGCTGGAAACTGCTAACCAAGTAGTCAATTTCATCTTCGGCAAGGGCCAAACCTAATTCCAGATTGGCTTTTTCCAGGGCGGAGCGGCCCTGTCCCAGCACATCCACGCTGCTCATTGGAGCCGGCTGCTGTTCAACAAACAGTGCCTGCGCCTGTTCCAGGCTGGTAAAGGTCGCTTCTGTCATGCGGTCATGCAACAGTGCCGTCACCTCAGCTATTTTGCCTGCCGGTACCCCCTGCAGATAAAACGCAATACCGCGCTCTAAACGTTTAACCTTGTTTAGACCGCAATTATGAGCAATATCGGTAGCTTTGGATGACCAAGGCGAAATAGTGCCTGGACGAGGCACCACCAAAATCAGTTCTCCGTCGGTGCTGTGCGCCCCAGCTTTGGGACCGTACACCAGCAGGCTGTTTAACAACTCGGCTTCACGGTCGGTCAACTCGCCACTCACCTGGGCGAAGTGGACGTACTCGGCGTACAGGCCGTTCACCTCCAGTTGCTGTTCGGCCAACTGCGTCAGCAGTTTTTGAATTCGAAAATCGGAAAGGGCTGGCGCACCGCGGAGGATTAGCATGTTTTAGTCATCCAAGTTGGTAGTTTAAGATTCACCCGCGCAGCTGCTTTGGCGGATGATTCGCTCGTCAGGATTTTGCGCGGCGGATTATAGTCGAAAATGCCTCGTCTGATAAGCTTTGCGCTGCTCCGACCTTGAATTGCTAATTTGCACCAGCCCAACGGCGTAATCGAACCTCTCCAAAGTGCTCCCAAGGCGCGCTAACAGCCCCTATTCTCTGCAAAAAAACCTTACATTATTAGACTGTTGTTTAATTCAAGGGGCTGGCACCGGCTGTTGTTTTTCGTCACAATGGCAATCCGAGGACTTCCAACTGGCAACCGATGGCCGTATTGCTGACACCCCAAATAATCCGAAAACTCAAGGTTTTATTCGTCGTTGCAGCAGCGGTGTTGTTGGCGTCTTGCCAGCGCGCGCCAACCCAAAGCAGCCTGGGCCTGGTTTTGGAGCGCGGCGTTCTAAAGGTTGGCACCTTATATGGTTTAACCACTTATTATACCGGAGCGAGTGGTCCTGAAGGCTTTGAGTATGAGTTGGCGAAAGGCTTTGCCGACTATTTGGGTGTTAAGCTGGAAATTTTTCCTTACTACAGTCTTAGCCAGTCTTTTTATCACCTTGAGCAACAGAACCTGGATTTGTTAGCGGCCGAACTTACGGTCACCGCCCAGCGGGCAGAAAGGTTCAGGTTCGGCCCCCCTTATCAGCAAGTCAGCCAGAAGTTGGTATACAAGCAAGGAAAGATTTGGCCCAGAGAAGTGAGTGATTTAACCGGTCAACTTGTGGTTGTTGCCGACTCCAGTCACACCGATACCCTGAGCCAGTTGCAGCAACAGTATCCAGAACTAAACTGGCAAGAAAGCAGTGACATGGACTCCGAAGAACTAATGGAAGCCGTGATTGCCGAGCAATATGACTACACCATCACAGACTCCAATATTCTGGCCCTGATGCGCCGCCGTCATCCTGAACTTGCCATAGGCTTTACCCTGCAAGAGCCTCAGCGAGTGGCGTGGGCCATGAACAAGCAACTCGATGACTCGCTGTTTTCGGCCTTGCTGGATTATTTTAGTACCTTGCACCAATCCGGTCGTCTCGCCGCACTGGAAGACAAATATTTTGGCCATGTCAGGCAATTTAATTACGTAGATACCCGTCTGTTTATTCAAGCGGTGGATAATGTATTGCCCAGGTTCAGAAAATTATTCGAAGGCCATGCAGGTAGTCTAGACTGGCGCCTGCTCGCGGCGATGAGTTATCAGGAAAGCCACTGGGATCCCAAAGCCAAGTCCCCTACCGGGGTGCGCGGTCTAATGATGCTGACGTTGCCGACGGCCAAAGATCTCGGGGTGACCTCCCGGCTTGATGCTGAACAAAGCATTCGCGGTGGCTCTAAATATCTGCAGGAGCTGATTAGGCGTGTACCCGACCGCATTCGCGATCCAGACCGAATCTGGTTTGCCCTGGCCGCCTACAATGTGGGCATGGGCCATCTGGAGGATGCGCGGGTGCTGACCGAGCGACAAGGTGCCAACCCGGATCTATGGGTGGACGTTAAACTGCGATTGCCCATGTTACGTCAGAAAAAACACTACAAAACCACCAAGTACGGCTATGCGCGCGGAGACGAAGCGGTGACTTATGTATCCAATATTCGTCGCTACTATGACACCCTGGTGTGGCTGGAAGAGCAACGTGAAAAACAGCAGCCACAAACCGTGCCGGAGTCGGCCCCCGACGATGAAAAGTTACAATCTACCGATTGAAAGGGAATTAATTGCCATCATATCCTGTCTAACAAACAGCCGATGAAGGAAACTTCAAAAAACTGTCACACAGCTGTGTAACAGTTAGGCTGCAAATAAGAGATGGAGATAATTATGCGAAAAAGAAGTTTATTTAAAGCCCGTAAACCTGTTGCATCGGGTCAGCGCCGTCGCCAGGTGCTGAAAAAAGTTCTGAAGAAAGTACAACTGCGTCGTCAGACCTTTCAAGCCGCCGACCTGCCTGAAGATATGGCGCAAGCCTGCTAGTCCTGCTGTTGCTGCTTAAAGGCTTTTTTCTGCGCCCTACGCCAGCGAAAAAATTCAGATAACAATTCACCACAAGGCTCGGCCAGAACACCGCCAGTCACCTCTAACTGATGATTGAGTTGCGGATGACGCACTAAGTCCATCACCGAGCCACAGGCCCCGGTTTTCAGATCGGATGCCCCATAAACTAGTCGTTGAATACGACTGTGCACCAACAGACCCGCGCACATGGAACAAGGTTCGAGGGTGACATACAAGGTAGCCCCCAGCAGACGGTAATTACCGATTTTCTGGCCAGCATCCCGGATAGCCAGCATTTCAGCATGAGCAGACGGATCGTGACTGCTTATGGGTCGGTTCCAGCCCTGGCCTATAATCTGCTCATCTTTAACCAATATTGCCCCGACCGGGATTTCACCTTCCTGCCAGGCTTGTTTGGCCAGTTCGATGGCTTGGGCCATCCACATCTCATCATTTACCATCAGTTACCCGGCACACTTGGCGAAATTGGCTACCAGTTAGCTTGATTCACTAACTTTGTGCCATTGCCTCTTATAAGGTTTATTTTAATTGCATGAATTATATAGCATTTTTGATTGGCTAACTATTTGCAAAAAGAGTTAGGATATTTATCAAACAAGCTTAAGGATAAACCATGAATTTGACTGCCGTTGCTATTGTAGCCATCGTTTGCTGGGCTCTCGTTGAGCTGGTCAACTCCAGACATAAAAAAGCCCCCAAGCTTAACGAAACAGAGCTGAATAACCTCAAGCAGGAACTCAGTACATTAAAGGAAAGGGTACAAACCCTGGAAAAAATCGTTACCGATGAAAACTACGATCTAAAACGTCAGTTCGATAATCTTAAATAGTGGCTAAAAGGTGCCGCGGCACCTTTTTATACCCTGGCACATTAGGCCCCGTGCTTAAGCCGCCTTGAGCTTCAGATAACACATCCAGGTGTAATGTAACGCCTCGTCTCTTAGTTCATCCTCTACATTAGCGGCAAAAACCGGCGGCTTTGTCGGGTAATGCGTATTATCCCAACTGTCTCCCCATCGAGTCATAGGCTCTTTGAAAAGCGGTGGAAACTCATAATACAGAGCCAATGCCTGATAAAGCTCCTCTCTGTGCGTGGTATTGGGCTCAATATATCCAGCCGTTTGAGCGCTATCTTGTTCAGCCGTTTCCAGCGCAAACCCATCACCGCCAAACATCTTCTTCAACGAATAACAATCTCCCCGCCGCTTAGGGTAGTTGTCTTCAAACATGGCTGCATTAAACCCTTTCCACTTCATCTGCTGTAAGCGGGTCAGTGCGTTTTGATGATCGTCAAAAAAGCACAAGGAATTGGCTTTGTCATACTCTGAGAAATTAACTAGTGAAAAATCTTTTTCAATGTAGCGCGCGTTGGAGGACCTGTACTGCAACCGGCGCAGATTAATGTCCAGACAAACCAACTCCGCATCCGGGCATGCTTGCTCAATAAGCCAAGTCCCCTGGCCTTTCCAAACGCCACTTTCGATAATTAAGCCGGGCTGCAGTTGTTTAAGCATAAACCAGCAGGCAAATGCGTGAGGTGCCTTCATTCCCCCGGCATTGTCGACAATGGGTCTTTGGCTGTAGACATGCTTAAACTCAGTGTAACTGTTGGCAATGTCACTCAATGTCCAAGGTACATCACCAATTTCTATTATCTCATTCATACTTTTCCCTAGGCTCAGTCAATCTCACCCCGACAGGGCTATCAATGCATTAACGCCACTGTTGCTGCCTGCTGAAAGACATCTGTTATATGTTGAATTCAGCAAAATAGGTGCAGCAGGTAACCTTGAAACCTATTACTCGGCTTCAGATCATCGGCAGCACAGCCAAGAACTTTCATCCGAGTTTACAAAAGTTCATCCCAAAGCATGACTCCCTTCCCTAAGAACACTTAAACAAGTACTGAAACACTCAGCATGGCACAGTGACACGGAACTACTCGTATGCCTGGCTAACAATAAGCTCCCTAAGCCACCTATGGCTAGCATCATTGTCTAACTGTTTATCCCACAATAAAAAAATACCGCCAGGAATCAACGTCAGAGGGAATGGCATCAGCACAATATCTGCTTTATTTTCAAACTCACGAAGGTATCTAAGTGGATAGTTCAAAATCAAATCACTACTTTCACACAGCGTCACTGCACCGGCAACGTCGGAGACATTCACTGCATTATTCAATTTCAATCTCTTCATCTCTAACACTTCATGTAACAACCACTGAGACACACCTCCAGTAATAACTTGAATATGACGGTATTTTAAAAAAGTGTCTAAGCTCCATGCTTCTTGCAAAGCTGGATGACCCTTTCTGATTGCACAAGCAGCAACGTCTTGCAGTAGCTCAGCAAAATTCAGTGAGGAAGGAATATTCTGAACATGATTTTTTGCTCGCTCATCCCATTCAAAAATGCCGATGCCAAAGTCCACCTCTCTATTCTGAAGTCGAGAAACACTCGTCTCACTCCATTCAACACTTTTTATCGTGACATTCGGTGCACATTGCAACATCTTAGGAATAAATTTAGGGAAAACAATGGAGTATGCAGTTTCAACCAAGTCAAAGCTGAATATACGACGACTATGTTTAGGTTCAAATTGCTCAGGAACACTCAGATTGTCAATCTGAAGCAAAACTTGCTCCAGTTTGTGCTCCAAATGTATAGCTTTCGGGGTTGGCAGCAGACCTTTTGACTGTCTTTCAAATAAAGGGTCATCAAACACTTGCCTCAACTTTGTTAACTGTTTACTGACCGCTGATTGCGACAAACACAATCTGTGCGCCGTTCGGCTAACACTTCGCTCCTTAATCAGAACGTATAAGCAAATAAATAAGTTAATATCAGTTTTCACCAATCTAGATAAATCAATCATGATATTCCTGAAAATCACATCACTTATGAAATAAAATCACTTCAGATTATATCACTTTATCACTAAAGTTCATTTACCAATTCGACTGGTTAGCTTTTACTTGATTCCAGACTAAGAGCACTAAGAATTTAACGGGCTTCCCCACCGCCAAAATTATTCACACAGATATTCATGACAAATAATTCAAAGAACAAAAATATCAAATCAAAAAACACCAACATAAATAATAAACTTATCAAATAGGACGGACATGCTGAAAAATAAAAAATACATATACCACTTAATATTACTAGTGGCTTTGTGGCCATTAGCCATTGATATATACTTACCGGCCTTTCCTGATATTGGAATAGCACTATCTGCATCGGCTAAAGAGCTAAAAAGTACGGTTACCTTTTTTGCCATTGGCTTTGGAATTGGACAACTAGTGCTAAGTAGGTTTATCGATCAGTTCGGGAGAAGACAGATTGCTTTGCTCGGCATTTCACTGTATCTATTATGCTCAGTAGTCCAAATTTATGCCCCCACTATAGAGGCATTGGTATTTTTTAGAGTTGTTCAAGGATTGTCCGCCGCAGCAACAGCGACTATTGTTACAGCGATCGCTAAAGATGTTTATGACCAACACTCCTTACCCAAAGTCTTAAGCTTCCTGAATGGCGTCCTATGTTGCGTACCTGCATTAGCTCCGGTACTGGGAGCATTTTTAACTGAAAGTTATGGTTATAGAGCCACTTTTGTTTTTATGGCTGGCTATGCACTATTCGCGTTTATATTCATTTTTCTAAAATTACCTGAGACATTTAGTAAAAATAACGCTATCCATAGAGATAGCTCATTTGGAGCAGTACTGCTCGAAAGAAACTTCTTATTTTATTCTTTGATATCAATGCTATCTATGGCTGTGATCATTAGCTTTGTTTCTAACTCTCCAGTGTGGCTACTAGATAGATTGTCACTTTCCATTCGCGAATTCAGTTTTTGGTTTGGCATTAATGCCGTAATTAGCATTATCGGTGGAATGCTCATTGCTCCTTACCTTATCGGTAAATTTGGTGTTGAGAAAACACTAAAAATTGGACTAATTTTCACAATCTCTAGTGGTTTTATAATGCTTAATGAAAACAATACAGCGATAAGCTTTATGATACCTATATTTATTAATTCAGCAGGAACATCGTTAACCTTGGGCACATCCTCTAGCCTGGCCATTAGCACGTTCAGTAACAATATTGGCAGGGTATCTGCTTTATTGGGATTTATTCAAATAGGAGGGGCTGGGTTATTTGTACTAATTATCCAAATCTTTGAGCTAAGTAGCCCATCACAGTTAGCTTTACATATGATTATGCTTTTACCAGCACTACTTGTATTAACATTATCAAAGAAAATTTTATTAAAAATGAATGCATCTTGATATTTCAAATCACAACTTAAGCCTGAAATTACAACCTCTTGCTTTAGATGTACCTAATGAATTTTAAACACCTTAAACTCTTGGCACCTCTAAAGCCTCTTCCATTATTTTGTAATAACCTTCCAAGCCTGAAACCTCTCCGTTAGGGAAAGAGTCGCACCGAGATGACGCTAATGCTTTTTCATCTGAGACGATGACAGTCTGTAAGGCGTGAGTTTAACCAATATCCTGGTACAAAAAAGCCCATACAAATATGGGCCTTTTTATCTTTTCATACCAGTTGGTACTAGCTAGTACCTAGCAGGAGATTATTCCCACTCAATAGTAGCAGGTGGCTTACCAGAAATGTCGTAAACCACACGGGAAATGCCGTCGATTTCATTGATAATGCGGTTAGACACCTTACCCAGGAAGTCATAGGGCAGGTGTGCCCAGTGGGCGGTCATAAAGTCGATGGTTTCCACCGCACGCAGCGACACTACCCAATCGTATTTACGCGCATCGCCCATGACCCCAACCGAGCGCACCGGCAGGAATACGGTAAAGGCCTGGCTGACTTTATTGTACAAGTCGGCCTTATGCAGTTCTTCGATAAAGATAGCGTCGGCGCGGCGCAGCAGGTCACAGTATTCCTTTTTCACTTCACCCAGCACACGCACACCTAAGCCTGGTCCAGGGAAGGGGTGGCGATACAGCATATCGTAAGGCAGACCCAGTTCCAGACCGACTTTACGCACTTCGTCTTTAAACAGTTCACGCAGCGGCTCAACCAGGCCCAGTTCCATATCTTCCGGCAAACCACCTACGTTGTGGTGAGACTTGATCACATGGGCTTTGCCGGTGGCAGAGCCAGCTGATTCAATCACATCCGGGTAGATAGTACCTTGTGCCAGCCATTTAGCATTGACGCACTTACCCGCTTCTTCATCAAAGATTTCCACGAAGACGCGACCAATAACCTTACGCTTGGCTTCGGGATCTTCGACACCAGCCAGCTCACCTAAAAAGCGCGGCTCAGCATCGACCTTAACGATATTCAGGCCGAAATGATCACCGAACATGTCCATGACCTGCTGGCCTTCGTTCAGACGCAACAAACCATTGTCGACAAATACGCAGGTCAGCTTTTGGCCTATAGCGCGGTGCAGCAACATGGCGGTGACCGAGGAATCTACCCCACCGGAAAGGCCCAGGATCACTTCATCATCGCCCACCTGAGTGCGAATACGTTCTACCGCATCTTCGATAATAGAGGCCGGAGTCCAGAGCTTCTCACAGCCACAGATGTCCAGTACAAAGTGCTCCAGCAAACGCTGGCCTTGGCGGGTGTGGGTTACTTCAGGGTGAAACTGCACGCCGTAGAAACGCTTATCTTCATTGGCCATCGCCGCGAAAGGACAGCTGTCGGTAGCGGCCAGGGTGCTGAACCCTTCAGGAATAGCGCTAACCTTATCACCGTGGCTCATCCATACGTCCAGCAAGGCATTGCCGTTGCTGCCGATATGGTCTTCAATTTTGTCCAGCAGCGGTGAGCTTTGCAGCACTTCGACCTGGGCATAGCCAAACTCACGGATATTAGAGCCTTGCACCTTACCACCCAACTGCTCAGCCATGGTTTGCATGCCGTAGCAGATACCAAACACCGGCACCCCAGCATTAAATACATAATCAGGTGCGCGCGGTGAATCCGCTTCGGTAACCGACTCAGGGCCACCTGACAGGATAATACCCTGCGGATTGAACTCACGAATTTGCGCTTCCGTCACATCCCAGGCCCATAGTTCGCAATAAACGCCGATTTCACGAATACGACGAGCGATAAGCTGAGTGTACTGGGAGCCGAAGTCCAGAATCAGTATGCGGTGGTCATGAATATTTGCAGTCATGGAGTTCCCATTTTGAGTTAATCTGCGGCTTGGCCGCCGGAAATAAAACCTACCTATTCCACTAAACTTTTAAGCCTGGTATGCCCTAAAAGCCTAACGGAATAAGCAAGGGGGCGAAGCCGCCCCCTTGGCAAACACTACCCGGTTAGCCTAAGCGGTAGTTAGGCGCTTCCTTGGTAATAGTCACATCATGCACGTGTGACTCGCCCATACCTGCTGAGGTTACCCGCACAAACTTGGCCTTAGTGCGAAGCTCATCGATAGTACCGCAGCCGGTCAGCCCCATGGCACTGCGCAGACCGCCCATTTGCTGATGTACGATATTGGCGATAGGCCCTTTATACGCAACACGGCCTTCAATCCCTTCAGGTACCAGCTTTTCGGCGTTCTTGCTGTCCTGGAAGTAGCGGTCAGAAGAACCATGGCTTTGATTCATGGCACCTAATGAACCCATACCGCGGTAAGACTTATAGTAACGACCTTGATACAGTTCCACTTCACCTGGCGCTTCTTCGGTACCGGCCAGCATACTGCCCACCATGACACAGCTGGCACCGGCCGCCAAAGCTTTAGCGATATCACCGGAGAAACGAATACCACCGTCGGCAATCACAGGTACATCGGTACCTTTCAAACCTTCTACCGCATCGCTAATGGCAGTAATCTGCGGTACGCCACAACCCGTAACAATACGGGTTGTACAGATAGAGCCAGGACCAATACCTACCTTCACCGCATCCACGCCTGCATCGGCCAGGGCTTTCGCTCCCTCGGCAGTGGCAACGTTACCGGCAATCAGTTGCACTTCAGGATAATCGGCACGCACTTTCTTCACGCGGTCGATAACACCCTGAGAATGGCCGTGAGAGGTATCAATCAGCAGCACATCCACACCGGCTTCCACCAGCAGCTTAATGCGCTCATCAGTACCGGCACCCACGCTAACCGCTGCGCCCACGCGCAGACGACCCAAGGCGTCCTTACAGGCATTAGGTTTGCTTTCGGCTTTTTGGAAATCCTTAACGGTGATCAAACCTTTGAGTTTGAATTCGTTATCGACTACCAGGATTTTTTCAATGCGATGTTCATGCATTAATCCCAGCACTTCTTCTGAGCTGGCGCCCTCTTTTACCGTGACCAAACGCTCTTTAGGCGTCATCACATTGGCAATGGGCAGACTCAGGTTGTTTTCAAAACGCAAATCACGACCGGTCACAAGGCCAATCAGGTTGTTGTCTTTATCCACCACCGGGAAACCAGAGAATCCATGCAACTTGCTTAGGGTATTGATTTCACCTATGGTGGCATCAGATGTGACCGTGGTTGGGTCGGAGACCACACCACTTTCGTATTTTTTGACCTGACGAACATGACTGGCTTGTTCTTCGGCGGTCATGTTCTTGTGAATAAAGCCGATTCCCCCTTCCTGGGCCAAAGCGATAGCCAAACGGGCTTCACTGACAGTGTCCATTGCGGCAGAAATCATCGGAATATTCAACTCAACGCCACGTGTTACACGTGTCTTGAGACTGGCAGTATGGGGAAGGACGGTAGAATGACCTGGAACTAACAAAACATCATCGAAAGTCAGGGCTTCTTTTTCGATTCTGAGCATCGCAACAACACCTATAGAAAGAGGATTTAGTTGCGGCGCAATTGTAGCTGTTTTGCCCTTTAGGGTAAACTTGTTTTCTCTTCGTTAGATAAGTTTTTTATGTCGTCTCCCAACCAGCAGATATACACCATCAGCCATTTGAACCGCCATGCCCGGCAAGTACTGGAATCTGAGATAGGTCAGGTCTGGGTCAGGGCCGAAATATCCAACTTTGTGGCAGCCAGTTCCGGCCACTGGTATTTCACCCTCAAAGACCAACGAGCTCAAGTGCGCTCGGCTATGTTCAAAAACGCCAATCGCCGTGTACAGCAGTTGCCCAAGGAAGGTGACAAGGTCTTGGCCAGAGCGTCCATTAGCCTGTACGAGCCCCGAGGCGATTACCAACTTATCGTCGAACATATGGAGCCTGAGGGCGAAGGCTTGCTTAAGCAACAATTTGAACAGCTCAAGCGTAAACTACTGACAGAAGGGTTATTTGATCAAAGTCACAAGCGCCCGCTTCCTCAGCCTATTTTAAAAGTCGGGGTCGTCACCTCGCCCACCGGCGCCGCCATGCACGACATTCTGACGGTGCTCAAACGGCGCAACCCGGCCATAGAAGTGGTGTTGTACCCCAGCCAGGTGCAAGGGGAACAGGCGCCCTTTCAGCTTATCAATGCCATTGAAACGGCGAACCAGCGCAATGAAGTAGACGTTCTGATTGTTGGGCGGGGCGGCGGATCGTTGGAAGATCTTTGGTGTTTTAACGATGAACGCCTGGCCCGTTGTATTTTTCACTCCAACCTGCCAGTAATCAGTGCTGTGGGCCATGAAGTGGATGTCAGCATTGCAGATTTTGTGGCTGACCTGCGCGCCCCAACCCCGTCGGCTGCAGCTGAATTGGTGAGCCAAGACAAAGACGAGCTACAAAACCGTGTTCAACAATTAGCCATACGCCTGCGTCAGCGTCTCCAGGCGCTGTTGGAAGCCAAGTCTTATAGTCAGCAGCTCCTTGAGAGCCGCTTGGTGCGTCATCATCCGCAGGCGCGCCTTAATCAACAGGCTCAGCAACTGGACAGGTTGGCAGAGAATCTAACATTTTCTATTCAACGGCAATTTACCCGTTTACAGGAAAAACAGCAGGGGTTGGAGAATCGACTGGCGAAGCAATCTCCGATAGAACGTGTTAATCGCGAAGAGCAGCGGTTGGCCTTTTTACATCAATCCCTGAATCGCAATATTCAGCAATGTCTGCATGGCCACGAACAAAAGCTGGCCAGTACAGCCCATCTGCTGGACACCGTCAGTCCGCTGGCTACCTTATCAAGGGGGTACAGTATCAGCCTCAAACAAGGAAAAGTGGTCAAAAGGGTCGCTGATGTTAAGGAAGGCGATATGCTGACCACCCGTCTGGCGGATGGCGAAATTGTCAGCGAAGTCAAAAAGTCTGACGCGTTAAAATAGTTTAAGGCAGAGGGATCTGCAGCTGGATGACTTGCACCTTACCGTCGCGGATATTGAGTTGATACAAATCACCGTAGCTCGACTCATCCATCTGCACCTCTGCCACGCCAAGCAGCATTAACAATTGTGGCGTGGTATTACTGTGCCCGACCACCAACGCATTTTCCCTCTGCTGCCTAAGTTGATTAGCCAGCGCCATCAGCTCGCCAGGCGCATACAACTCCACCATTAAATGATGAGTATGAGCTAATGGGGCCACGGTTTGTCTGGTGCGCTGGTAGTCCGTGCTGTAAATATGGCTAAGCGGCACCTTAGCCAACAATTGCGCCAGGGCCTGTGCTCGCTGCAGACCCGGTTCAGATAAACCGGGATCCTTGCTCTGCGAAGATTGTTTTTCGGCGTGCCTGAGTAAGTACAAGCTATAGGCGTCAGCCTCTGCAAACTGGCTGCACAGCAAGCATAATGTCACCAGCACCCAGCGCATTAACAACTCCTACTTCTTTTTGTGGAAAGACATCAAACGCTTACGCTTGCGCTGCTGCGCCAGGGTAAGTTGATTTTTCTTGCCTTCAAAGGGGTTGGCCCCTTCACGGAATTCAATCCGGATAGGCGTGCCCATCACCTTCAGTGATTTTCTGAAGTAGTTCATCAAAAAACGTTTATAGGAGTCAGGCAAATCCTGCACCTGGTTACCGTGAATAACAATAACAGGCGGGTTATAGCCACCGGCATGGGCATATTTCATTTTTACCCGGCGACCGCGTACCAAAGGCGGTAAATGATCTTCCTGGGCCATTTCCATAATGCGGGTCAGCATGGAAGTATTAATGCGGCGGGTTGCCGACTCATAGGCTTCCTGTACAGACTCGAACAAGTTACCGACTCCAGTACCGTGACGTGCAGAGATAAAATGCAGACGGGCAAAATCAATAAAGCCTAAGCGTCTGTCCAGCTCACGCTTGATCTCATCTTTCACCGACGTATCCAGGCCATCCCATTTATTTACCGCCAACACCAAGGAGCGACCGGAATTCAACACAAAGCCCAGCAAGCTTAAATCCTGATCGGTAATCCCTTCACGAGCATCCACTACCACCAACACCACGTTGGCTTCTTCAATGGCCTGCAAGGTTTTTACAATGGAGAATTTCTCCACCATATCCGAGACTTTCTTACGTCGGCGTACACCAGCCGTATCAATAAGCACATAGTCGCGACCGTCGCGCTGCATGGGAATAAAAATACTGTCTCTGGTCGTGCCTGGCTGGTCAAACACCACCACACGCTCTTCACCCAAAATACGGTTGGTCAGGGTCGACTTGCCCACGTTAGGTTTGCCCACAATGGCTAATTTGATAGGCAAGTTAAGCAGCTTTTCCAGTTGCGCTTCAGCGTCCTGCTCTTCCTGCTCAGGATCCGCTTCGGGTATCAGCATATCGGGAAACTGCTCAGACAGCGGTTGAACGAGAGTGTCCAACAACAGGCCAATTCCGCGCCCATGAGCCGCTGCAATCTGATGCACATCGCCTAGGGCCAGGCGGTAAAACTCAGCCACTTCGCTGTCGCCGTCTATGCCATCCACCTTGTTGGCCACCAGGTGCACGGGTTTATTCTGCATACGCAAATGACGGGCAATGGCCTCGTCGGCTACGGTCAGCCCGGCCCTGGCGTCGAGCAGAAACAACACGACATCCGCTTCCTCGATCGCTAACAGGGATTGCTGTGCCATCTCGGCATCAATACCGTTTTCATCACCACTGATGCCGCCGGTATCCACCACAATAAATTGCAGTCCTTCATATTTAGCCTGCCCATACTTGCGGTCACGGGTTAAGCCCGGGAAATCTGCCACCAGGGCATCCCGACTGCGGGTCAAACGGTTAAACAGGGTAGACTTGCCCACATTGGGCCGTCCGACCAGAGCAACAACTGGTAGCATATTAATTCCTACTTGCCGACCACCAACAAGGTGGTATCTGGCTTAAAGTTTACCGTATCTACACAATCCTGCGGTACGGTATAACGATTGTTTTCAAATTCCCATTCGATTAACCCGTCACCAACATAAAGGCGGCAACCAACTTAATCGAATGGGCTACGCATGACGCAAATGCAAATCCCCCAGATCTGCACGTCCATCCCTGGACATCGTCGCTCCTTCACATCCCTGTGACCGCGACATACCGTCCATCAATGGAAGGTGGAAGTGCAGATCACGCAGGAGCAGTTATCTGCACGTCCATCCCTGGACATCGTCGCTCCTTCACATCCCTGTGACCGCGACATACCGCCCACCACGGAAGGTGAAAGTGCAGATTACGCAGGAGCAGTTATCTGAACGTCCATCCCTGGACATCGTCTCTCCTTCACATCCCTGTGACCGCGACATACCGTCCGTCCCTGGACATCGTCGCTCCTTCACTTCCCTGTGACCGCGACATACCGTCCATCCATGGACATAAAAAAGCGGCCCGAACGGGCCGCTATTCTATCAGCTTTCAAGCCACTTGGATCAGGGGGTTTGCACCGCCCTTAACTGGCCATCACGGGTAAGGGTGTACAGAACATTACCCTCCACCACAGGAGCGGCAAAGATCCCTTCATCTTCGTCGTTATCGCCCACTTCCAGACGCGCAACCAGTTCACCATCACTTTGATTCAACCAGTGCAGGTAACCAAACTTGTCACCTACCACTAGGTAATCGCTCACAGGTTCGGCACCGGTTAACTGACGACCACGCAAGCTGGTCTGACTCCACAGCTCAACACCATTGCGACGATCTAAACCATACACAACGCTATCGGCATCAACCACATATAGATTGTTTGCATCCATAGTGACACGACGATAAGAGCGATATTCACGCTTCCAGATCACGCGACCGCTACGAAGCTCAACCGAGGCCAAGGTGCCGTCAAATGACACTACATAGATAACACCACCTAATATCAGCGGCTCAACATCAATATCCACCAGGCGGTCAAGCTCTGTCGCACCGGTGGGGGCTGTCACGGCCTGTTCCCAGGCAACCTGACCATTTTCCATAATCACCACGGCCAGCTTACCAGATGCGGTTCCCACCATAGCGCCACCGGATGACGTTGTAGGGGCTGAAATGCCTCGCAATGACAACGGCGGAACTTCCGACTCATACAGCCATTGCTGTTCACCGGTTTCGGCATCCAAAGCGAACATGATCCCGGCGCCAGTATTCACCACCACCAGGCCTTCTGCAACGGCGGGCTTAGCAAGGACTTCGCCTTTAACTTTAACTTGCCATTTAACTTCGCCGCTCTCGGCATCCAGCGCGACGACGTCACCATTTTCAGTGCCGAAGAACACTTTCTCATAGGACGCAGCCATGCCGCCTGCAATACGGGCTGACTCACCTGAACGCCACAGACGGGAGATACCGGAAAACCAACCTTCATCATTAAACTGAGCGAAATTACGTTGCCAAACCTGCTTACCGGTTTCCTTATCAAAAGCCACCACCTGACCGTGGCGGTCAGCAGCAAACACCTTGTCATAAGCCACAACCGGCTTAAGGCGTGAAAAATGGCTACCTACACCGTCACCCACTTCTTCTTCCCATAGCGTAACCGGGACAAATTGGGCATCAATTGGCTTAAGTTCTTTGATCTTCAGCTCTTCTTCGTCGGCAAACCATGTGGTCGGATCCATCCACTGCGGTAGGATCGAGCATCCCGACATTCCCAGCACCGACAACAGGCACAGTGCCCTGATTGGCTTTATCACTGCAGCACTCCTTATACGCTGGCAACAGCTGGCAGGTTATCCAGCTTCATCTTAATCAGATTGTTGCCTGCACTGTTTTCCAGTGCCGCACTGTAAGCTGCACGGGCCTTATCCAGGTTTCCTTGCTTAACGAATACGTCGCCTCTAAGTTCCTGAACCTGGGATTGGAAATTATCAGTGCCGATAGCATCCAAGGCCGCCAGTGCCTGAGGATAGTCTGCTAACTGCACATGAACGCGAGCCAGACGTAGATTGGCAATGGCTGCAATAGCAGGCACTTTGGCTTTATCGGCAGCAAACTTAAGTTGCTTGGCCGCTTCGCTGAAATCGTCACGGGTCACCGCCTGGCTGGCGAGTTGCATGGCGGTCAGCAACGCATAATTGTCATCAGAATGGGTATTGACATATTCCAGTGCCTGACTAAAGCCCTGCTCATCGTTTTCCAGCGCTTGCATGACTTGCTGGTACTGAGCTGAAGCTTCATCCATACCGACAATCCGCTGCTCGTTGTAGTAACGCCAGCCCCACAATCCACCTAATCCAATTACCGCACCAAGAATGATGGCGGTACCATTGTCTTTCCAGAATTTTTTGATGGCTTCAACTTGTTGTTCTTCGGTAGTGTAGACTTCCATCCCATTCCCCTTTTAATGATTCTGCTTCAGCACATCGCTTAACAACGATGGTAACTGTTCAATACTGACTTGTAGTTGCGGTTTATCTTCACGCAGGTATTTCACCCCTGCTACCGCCGCTTCCACTTCCTGCTCACCGATGATCAGGGCAATACCGGCCCCGCTTTTATCGGCGCGCTTCATCTGCTTCTTCAAATTGCCGCCGCCACAGTGGGTCTGCAGTTTCAAGCCAGGCACCGCATCACGTAATGATTCGGCTAAGGTCAAACCAAATGCTTCGGCTTTCTCCCCCAGCAAACTCAGATACACATCCACTTCTGGTGGCAGTTGCACTAATTGCAGAGACTCCAGCAACAGCACTAGACGTTCCAGGCCCATGGCAAAACCTACCGCCGGCGTGGTTTTACCGCCTAGTTGCTCTACCAGACCATCATAACGACCACCGGCACACACTGTACCTTGTGCACCCAACGCGTCGGTAACCCATTCAAAAACAGTGCGATTATAGTAATCCAGTCCACGCACCAGACGGGAATTAACCCGGAATTGGATACCGGCTTGCGTCAAACGTTCACACAGCAAGTCAAAATGTTGTTTGGATTCCTCATCCAGATAATCCAGTAAGTCTGGTGCATCTTTCAGCAACGCCTGCACATCAGGGTTTTTGCTGTCTAATACACGCAGCGGATTGGTCGTCATACGACGCTTGCTGTCTTCATCCAGTTGCTCGGCATGCTGGGATAAAAACGCCACTAAGGCATCGCGATAATTAGCCCGCGCTTCACTGGAACCCAATGAGTTGATTTCCAGACTGACTTTGTCGGCCATACCAAATTTTTGCCACAGCCTGGCCGTCATCAGAATGACTTCAACGTCAATATCCGGCCCGGCTAAACCAAAGGTTTCCACGCCGAACTGATGAAATTGACGGTAGCGGCCTTTTTGCGGACGTTCATGACGGAACATCGGCCCCATGTACCACAAGCGCTGTTGCTGGTTGTACAGCAAGCCGTGCTCATTGCCGGCGCGCACGCAACTGGCGGTGCCTTCCGGGCGCAACGTTAGGCTGTCACCGTTGCGATCCTCGAAGGTATACATCTCTTTTTCAACGATATCGGTTACTTCACCGATGGAGCGTTTAAACAGTTCGGTGCTCTCCACTACCGGAGTGCGAATTTCCTGATAGCCGTAACTTTTTACGACGTCTCGAATAGTCTGTTCTACCCACTGCCAAAGGCCGGACTGTTCCGGCAGGCAGTCATTCATTCCGCGAATGGCCTGAATTTGCTTACTCACCTGTGCAATATCTCGATTCGTTTCAGCGCTCATCATATGAACGCAGGTTAAAAATAAAAGCCGCGATTATAGGGACTTGTTGACCAAAGGTCAGGCATTTTTCACTGCAATCCGGTTCTTCTCGTCCAGCACGGCGGCCTTGGCACGAATACGCTTTTCAAGCTGATCAACTAAATCGTCGTTAGCCAATCGCTCTTTTTGACGTACTCCATCAAGATAATAGCCACTCATGTTTCGCGCACCGGTCAAACCCAGGTCCGAGACCTCGGCTTCACCTGGGCCATTGACCACACAACCGATAATGGAGACATCCATCGGTGTTAATAAATCTTCCAAACGCTGTTCCAGCGCATTAACCGTACCGATAACGTCGAACTCCTGGCGAGAACAACTTGGGCAAGCAATAAAATTAATGCCGCGAGAGCGAATACGCAGGGACTTGAGGATATCAAAGCCCACTTTAATCTCTTCAACCGGGTCGGCCGCCAGTGAGATTCGAATAGTGTCACCAATTCCTTCGGCCAATAACATCCCCAGACCGACCGCACTTTTTACTGCTCCGGCACGTTGACCACCGGCCTCGGTAATCCCCAAATGCAGTGGCTGATCAATCTGCTTGGCCAGTAAACGATAAGCCCCAACAGCCAGGAACACATCGGATGCCTTGACGCTCACCTTGAACTGGTCGAAGTTCAGTCGGTCAAGAATATCCACGTGGCGCATGGCAGACTCAAGCAAGGCTTCAGGTGTCGGTTCACCATACTTTTCCTGCAGATCTTTTTCTAAGGAGCCGCCGTTAACACCGATACGTATAGGGATGTTCTTGTCACGGGCACAATCCACCACCGAACGAATACGTTCTTCGTTACCAATATTGCCAGGGTTAATGCGTAAACAGTCGACACCGTATTCAGCAACCTTCAAAGCAATGCGGTAGTCAAAATGGATATCTGCTACTAAGGGAATATCAACCTGGGCACGAATAAGTTTGAATGCTTCTGCCGCATCCATAGTCGGCACGGATACGCGTACAATTTCGCCCCCAACAGCCTGAATACGCTTAATCTGCGCAACGGTGGCCTCTACATCCGTGGTTGGTGTATTGGTCATAGACTGCACGGCAATAGGCGCCCCATCTCCGATGGGCACATTACCCACATAAATGCGGGTGGATTTGCGGCGAGTAATAGGCGATTCAGCAAACATGGTAATGGGAGTCCAGTTAAAGTATCGGAAAACAGGTTAGTTAAGCGGCAAATTGAACTTTGCAGTACGCCCTTTAGGGAATCCAGCCATATCGACCGCTTCACCGTTGTAGCGAATCTGAACCACATCAGGCGCACCCAGTGTGACTTCAAAAGGTGGCACGCCACTTACAGGCATAGTACGCCCGGCCTTTTTTACCCCATAGGCAATAGCTTCACCTGTGGCATCCAGAATATTCACCCAACAATCCGCGCTAAACTGAAAGACCAGTTCCACTTGCTCTGGCAACGTTTCCTGCGGTTCGGTTTCGCTCGCCGCGGTGTTTTCTGCTTGTGTTTCTGTTGGCGCTGACTCTATGCGCTCCAGATCCACAGGTTCAGTCGGTTCGGTATCCATAACCTGTGGCTGTGACGCTTCGAGTGTTTCAGGAGTTGTCTCAGGGGCCGTTTCCTGAGCAGGAGAAGATACGACCGATTCGGAGGTATTCGTTGTATTGCCAGGCAGGCTGTCAGCCGTGGTGGTATTGCTTTGTTGTAACCACCAAACGACGACCATAGCCAAAATGATAGCTAGGATCACATAGGACACCATCATCAGCCGGTCATCACTGGCCTGCTTCGCCATTTTGCGGGAAAAGCTTTGCAACTTGGCGGGTTCCTGTTTTGCCGCATTCAGGGCATCAAAGGCCTGCAGTATTTCGGCTTGAGGTACATCCAGCAGTTTTGCGTAATTCTTGTAATAGCCGCGAATAAAAGTGACAGAGATACGTTCATCAAATTTTTCAGCTTCCAAATCCTGCACATTTGAGGACTTGAGGTTAAGCCTATTCGCCACATCATCCACCGTCAGGCCTTTGGCTGTGCGCGCATCCCTGAGCATTTGTCCCGGTCCAATGGCTTGTGTCTGCTCGGCTACCTGTTCGTCTGTCATAATACTGCTGATACCTGCTTGCAAAAAAGTTCGTCTCGTACCCTACGGCTGGGCAACCCTAAGTTTCATCCCAACATAGATGGACGATGGATCCTGCATTTGGTTCCATTCCATCAGGGTTTTCATTTTTATATTGTACTTGAGTGATATCCGATACAGGTTTTCACCTTCAGCCACAACATGGTATTGCGGCGATGTATCCTCTGAAACTTCAATATCCTCAACACGGGGTTTCGGCGCCGGTGGCGTCACCGCTGGCGGTTCCACGGCCGGAACGGGTTGTTTAGATACCGATGCCAGTTGTAGGTATTGCGCCGTTACCGGATGCTGAGGGTAAAGCTCTTTGAGCATATTACCGTATCCTTGGGCGCTTTGCAGATTTCCTTGTCCGCTCTCAATTTTATACCCTAGTAGCAGCATGTCAGGAGAAACACGTCCCAAGCGCTCCAGTTTACTCAGGTTGGCTTTAGCATCAGGCCAGTTTTGTTGCTGAACCAACACATCGGTCAGCAACAATAAACTTTTCCCTCTCGACGGTTGGTGATTCAGGGCCGCTTGCAAATACTGACGGGCATCATCCAAATGGTGCTGATTTTGCGCACATAAGGCCATATTTTCGTAGGTCTCGGCGCTACGGATATACGCCTGGTTATCTAATGCTTGCTGGAAATATTGTTTAGCGTCGTTATAACGACCTTGCTGGCAAAGAAAGGCCCCGTAGCTGTTAACTATATCCGGATTATTCTTGTCCAGACGCATCGCCTGCCGGTAGGCTTCTTCGGCATGTTTATTTTCTTCAACCTGCTGATAATAGTAAGCCAGGCTGTAATGCGCATCAGCCATACTCGGCGCATATTCCAGCGCCTTATCCAGATTAAATTTAGCTTGGGTAAAGTTACCGTTTTTAAGGTAAGTCAGGCCAAGAGAAATACGAGTTCTGGCCGCATCTTCGGCATTAAACTCCGCCCCCGGCCCTCGCCCATCTATCTGGGTTTGACTCGCGCAGGCGGAAAGGAGGAACAATAGACAAAAGCATAACTTGCGCATCTGAATCCCAATCTGAAGGTGAATCAGGCCATTTTTACTGAAATCGCCTCACCCTTCATCTGTTTTTTCAACATTCTTTTAGTACGGTCAACCACATCACCGACTAACTGCCCACATGCAGCATCAATATCATCGCCGCGGGTCTTACGTACCACCACAGTAAAACCATATTCCATCAGTACTTTAGAGAAGCGGTCAATACGTGAGTTACTGGAACAGGTATAAGGCGACCCCGGATAAGGGTTAAAAGGGATCAGATTAATTTTACTGGGCGTATCTTTCAGCACTTTGGCCAGTTGGTGAGCTTGCTCCATGCTGTCGTTAATGCCGTTAAGCATGACATACTCAATAGTCACACGTCCCTGATTGGCATTGGACTTTGTCATATAGCGACGCACACCGGCCAACAACTCATCGATAGGGTATTTCTTGTTAATGGGCACAATTTCATCGCGCAGCTCATCAGTAGGCGCATGCAGTGATACCGCCAGAGCCACATCGATTTGGTCGCCCAGTAAATCCAAAGCAGGCACTACACCCGATGTGCTGAGGGTCACGCGCCGCTTGGATAAACCAAAGCCAAAGTCGTCCAGCATAATGTCCATGGCCGGCACAACATTCTTTAAATTCAGTAAGGGTTCGCCCATGCCCATCATCACCACGTTGGTGATGGGCCGCTTGGCAGTGTCTTTAGACAATCCTATAGTTGTGGCAACGCGCCATACCTGCCCGATAATCTCACCAACCGATAGGTTACGGTTGAACCCCTGTTGCGCGGTAGAGCAAAAAGTACATTCCAGTGCACAGCCCACCTGAGAGGATACGCACAAGGTCGCCCGATCCGTTTCAGGGATCCACACCGCCTCAACTTCCTGACCGCCGTTTAGCATCAAGGCAAACTTAATGGTGCCATCAGAAGCGTTTTGCTGGCGGGAAATAGTCGGCGCCTCAATCACGCAGCTCTCGAGCAATTTGGCCCGCAGGGCTTTATTGAGGTTAGTCATCTGCTCAAAGTCATCAATACCGGCCTGATATATCCATTTCATCACCTGGTCGGCACGGAAAGGTTTTTCACCGATACTGGCAAAAAAGTCACGCAGTCCCTGACGGTTAAGATCCAACAAATTGGTTTTAGCTTGGGCCATGAATGATCACCTTTGACTTCAAGGGGCAGGATTGTACATTTTTCGAGCGCAATTGAAAACCAATCGCTACTGGCAAAAAAGGGAGCCGCAGCTCCCTTTTTGTACTCGTGTAACGATTAACGAGTACGAGGGCAAATTTCTTCGTCAGCGAAGAAATACGCGATTTCGCGTGCTGCAGATTCTGGTGCGTCAGAACCATGCACAGCATTTTCGTCGATAGATACAGCGTAGTCAGCGCGCAAGGTACCTGCCAATGCTTCAGCAGGATTAGTTGCGCCCATGATTTCACGGTTCTTACGAACGGCATCTTCACCTTCCAGTACCTGAACCATTACAGGACCAGATGTCATGAAAGCAACCAGGGCACCGAAGAAAGGACGCTCTTTGTGTTCAGCGTAGAAACCTTCCGCTTGCTCTTTGCTCATGTGCAACATTTTAGATGCCACGATGCGCAGGCCAGCAGACTCGAAACGGTTGTAGATAGCGCCAATTACGTTTTTCGCAACGGCATCAGGCTTAATAATGGAAAAAGTACGTTCCAGAGCCATGTTAAAAGTCTCCAAATAAAAGGGGTTTAAATTTTTGAGGGCGGATTATATGCAAATTTCTGACGCTTGACTATTCACCTTGATGAATTCTTATCAAAAGACTGTCACATTCCTCGACGAAAATTATTTTACCGGGCGGCTAGTTTGACTAATATTGGATAAAGTTCGGCGTAAAGTAGTCAGATGAGAATCTCCAAGGTTTTGAAGTTCCTGCTATTTATTCTGTTCAGCCAGATAGGTTGGGCTAACCCCCAGCCCCCCTTAGTGGTCGCTACCGCGTTGTGGTCACCGCATTTTGTCAATGAGCTTGAAGACGGTATTTATCAAAAACTGCTGCGTGAAGTATATCCAAAGCGGCAAATCAACTATGTCTACACAAGCTACGTACGCTCAAAACACTTAGTGGCGACCGGGCGCGCTGACCTGTGGCTAGGCTCGTACCTAAACGAAGAAGACTGGGCGCTTTACCCTCGTTTTGCTCATGATGCCGACCTGCTGGCCGCAATCTATTTGAAAGACACCAGTTGGCAAGGCGCTGACAGTCTGTTTAGACAGCCGGTTTCCTGGATCAGTGGCTATGATTATGACAAATACTTGGCCGCCTCGCAGATGCAGTTTTATGAAGTGCCTGACCTGAACGTTGCTATGACATTGCTTCAGGGAGAGCGGATTCAGTATGTGCTCGATGATGTCTGGGAATTCAATACCTATCTGAGTGAAAACGATGCACTGCGCGATAAAATTCACATGACACCTTTTGCTATCATCAAAATCTATCCGGCGTTTAATAATGATAAACGGGGTCAATTGCTCGCAGCGCAATGGGATCTGGCCATGGAAACTCTGGTTAGCGGCCGACTGAAATCCTTGTTTCTGGAAAAAGGCGAGGATTATCTATTAGATGCGTGCGATACACAGGCTGAACACCTTGCTCAGTATGATTGCCTTGAACTACCCCTATCACCTCAATAGCTTTTGCCTAATCCGCTTACCAATATGGCATACAAGATGATATAGTGCGCGCCCAGTCCAGCAGGGTAATAAAGCCCCAGTTAATACTTGAGTAAATTGCTCAGGTAATATAAAATCCCGCCCTGTAGTGAGCCCAAAATTTATTCGTATCAGGACACAAACATAACAGGCGAACAGCCTGTCTAATCAATAAAATACCGGTACGGCAGGCTTAACCTGTAGTAATGCGTGGGTAGTGTTCCCACCGTAAAGGCCATATGCGTCAGTAGCTAATAGCTTTGACCCAGAACCGTTGATAGAGACCAGATCCTATGAGTGAACAAATCGAACAGGCGCTTTCGCGTAAATATGAGGCGGGTTTTGTCTCTGATATTGAGTCAGAAACCTTCGCAGCCGGCCTGGACGAAGAGGTAATCCGTAAGATTTCCGCCATGAAAAATGAACCCGAGTGGTTGCTGGAATGGCGACTCAAAGCATTCGAGTCCTGGCAGAAAATGGAAGAGCCTGAGTGGGCCCACCTGCATTATCCCAAGATCGATTACCAAGCCATTTCCTATTATTCAGCGCCTAAGAGCATGAAAGACAAGCCGAAGTCTCTGGACGAGGTAGATCCTGAATTGCTGCGTACTTATGAAAAACTGGGTATCCCCCTGTATGAGCAACAAATGTTGGCGGGTGTTGCGGTAGACGCGGTATTTGACTCCGTCTCTGTTGTCACCACCTTTCGGGAAAAGCTTGAGGAAGCTGGCGTTATCTTCTGCCCTATTTCTGAAGCCGTGCATCGCTTCCCAGAGTTGGTAAAGAAATATCTGGGTACGGTAGTCCCGCGCTCAGACAATTATTTTGCCGCGCTGAACAGCGCCGTATTTACCGATGGCTCATTTGTTTACATTCCCAAAGGGGTGCGCAGTCCTATGGAGCTGTCCACCTATTTCAGGATTAACGAACAAAATACCGGCCAGTTTGAACGCACCTTGATTGTTGCCGATGAAGGCAGTTATGTCAGTTATCTGGAAGGTTGTACCGCGCCACAACGTGACGAGAACCAGCTACACGCTGCGGTGGTTGAACTGGTTGCTCTGGACAATGCCAAGATCAAGTATTCCACGGTACAGAACTGGTATCCGGGTGATGAGAATGGCAAAGGTGGCATCTACAACTTTGTCACCAAGCGGGGTATCTGCCATACCAATGCTCATATCAGTTGGACTCAGGTCGAAACCGGGTCAGCCATCACCTGGAAATACCCAAGTTGTATTTTGAAAGGCGATAACAGCGTTGGCGAATTCTATTCCGTCGCGTTGGCAAGGGGTAAGCAGCAAGCAGATACCGGCACCAAGATGATTCACCTGGGTAAAAACACCAAATCCACCATTATTTCCAAAGGTATCAGCGCCGGTGATGCTAACAACGCCTATCGCGGTCTGGTACAAATGGGCCCGAATTCAGATGGTGCACGAAATTTCACCCAATGTGACTCGTTACTGATTGGTGATCAATGTGGTGCCCACACCTTCCCTTACATCGAAAGCCGTAATCCAAGTGCCATTGTGGAACACGAGGCCACGACATCTAAGGTCAGTGATGAGCAGTTGTTCTTATGTCAGCAACGAGGCCTGGATGCCGAGAAGGCCGTGTCCATGATAGTCAACGGCTTCTGTAAAGAGGTATTTAAGGAATTGCCGATGGAGTTTGCCGTAGAAGCCGGCAAGCTGCTGGAAATCAGTCTGGAAGGCTCGGTAGGCTAAACCGAATTAGAGTTTAATCCGGCGCTTGGCGCCAAGGCCTGAACCGGCCAGTAGCACCGCCCATACTGGTGGCTACCAAACACGTATTATTGGGGTATTTCATGCTAAAGATTCACAACCTGCACGCCAAGGTGGAAGACAAAACCATTCTTAAAGGCCTGAGCCTGGAAATTAAGCCAGGAGAAGTTCATGCCATTATGGGCCCCAATGGTGCCGGTAAAAGTACGCTGGGTTATGTCTTGTCTGGTCGCGATGGTTATGAAGTCATTGATGGTCAGGTCGAGCTAAAAGGCAAAGACCTGCTCGAACTTGAAACCGAAGAACGTGCTCGTGAAGGCTTATTCCTGGCATTCCAGTATCCGGTAGAAATTCCAGGCGTCAGCAATATGGAATTTATGAAAGAGTCAGTCAACGCCATGCGTGAAGCTCGCGGTGAAGAGCCTCTGAGCGCGGCTGAATTTTTAAAGAAAGCCAAAGAAGCCTGCAAGCAGGTGCATCTGCCACTGGATTTTCTGAAGCGCGGCGTCAATGAAGGTTTTTCCGGCGGTGAGAAAAAGCGTAATGAAATCATGCAAATGATTCTGCTTGAACCCTCCCTGTGTATTCTGGATGAATCCGATTCCGGCTTAGATATTGATGCCTTGCAGGTTGTGGCTGACGGCGTCAACAGTCAGCGTAGCCCTGAGCGCAGCTTTATCGTAGTGACGCACTACCAGCGCCTGCTTGACTATATCAAGCCTGACTTTGTGCATATTCTGGCCGACGGCAAGATTGTGAAAAGTGGTGATGCTTCACTTGCCCTGGAAGTGGAAAAAGAAGGCTACGCCTGGCTGGGCGGCAAAGCCCAGGAGGCGGACGCATGAGCCAATGGCTTGAGCAAGTAGTCGAACGTGCCGAGCAGGCCAACCTCACAGGGCCCCGTTTACAGGCACTGACCGCATTGAAACAGCAGCGCTGGCCAACTCGAAAAACTGAGGCCTGGCGCTATACGTCCGTAACGCCTATTGAGCAGTTATCGCTGTCCAGTGTACAAACCATACGAGCCAATGCCACTGATATTGATGGGCTGGACAGCTTGGATCTGGTTTTTATTGATGGCGTTCTACAACAAAGTCTAGCGGCGCTCACCTTACCCGCAGGCTTAACGATTCAGCCTCTGAGCGCACTAAGCGATGAAGAACAAACGGCAGCGTCGCTATTCGGGCAAATAAAGCCCGCTCATCACATCTTCGGTTTGGTTAACGATGTACTGGCCGAACAAGGTCTGATTATAGATGTGGCCCCAGGGGCGGACATCACGCAGCCCATCCGTATTATCAACCTATCCAGTCAGGGACAGGAATCTCATGTACGCATGGTGGTTCGCCTGGGTGAGCAATCGCGACTTTGTGTGATTGAACAAGGTGAAGGACAAGATCCCAGTCTGCATACCGCTTTTGCGGAGTATCAAATTGGTCCGCACGCCCATCTTGAACACTACCGTTTAGCCCTGCATACCGCCAAAGCGGTACAAGTGGGTGGCAATCACTTCCGTTTACTGGAGAACGCCGAGCTCAACAGTACCTTGGTTGCCTTTGGCAGTGATTTGTCGCGCCTGGATGTAGATATCGAACACGCCGGCGAACATGCCCATGCCAAGTTCAACGCCATTTATCTGCTGGGAAGCGGTGAGACTTTCGATCTGCACAGCTGCATCGAGCATGCTGTACCTAATGGCACCACAGAAGAGAATGCCCGGGGTATTGTTGGCGACCGTGCCAAAGCAGTATTTAACGGCCGTATTCATATTCATCGTCATGCCCAAAAAACCCTGGCAGAGCTGAATAACCGTAACCTGCTGCTTTCCCGTCGTGGCCAGATTAATACCAAGCCCGAGCTGGAAATCTATGCCGATGACGTGAAGTGTGCCCATGGTGCCACCATTGCCGAAATTGAAGAAAAAGCCTTGTATTACCTTCTATCCCGCGGCATTTCCCGTTCTCAAGCTTTGATTATGCTGAACTTTGGCTTTATTCAGGAACTGATAAACCAGATCCCCAATGGGGCCATTGCAACCTGGTTACAAGAAAAGCTAAAAGACAAGTTTAGTCAGATGGAGGTCAAGTGAGTCTGGATCTTGCTGCGCTGCGCGCTCAATTCCCCATATTGTCCCGTCAGATTGACGGTAAACCATTGGTTTATCTGGATAATGCCGCGACCACGCAGAAACCCCAGGCTGTTATTGATGCACTGGTAAGCTTTTACACCGAATGTAACGCTAATGTGCATCGTGGTGCCCATGCATTGGCCGATGAAGCCACCCGTCGCTATGAACATGCGCGGGACACTGTTGCTAACTTTATCCATGCCAACGACCGCCAGGAAGTTATCTGGACCAGCGGTACCACCGAGGCCATTAATATTGTCGCCAATGGTATGGCGCAGCAGTTGAAGGCGGGAGATCAAGTACTGGTCACCGAGATGGAACACCATGCTAATTTGGTGACCTGGCAACAAGCCTGTTTGCGCAGTGGCGCTGAACTTCATATTGCGCCCATCTATGACAATGGCGAGTTGGATCTGAACGCCTTTGCCACACTGGTCAATGAGAAAACCCGTTTTGTGTCCCTGCCCCATGTGTCCAATGCCCTTGGCACTGTCAATCCCATCAAGGAATTGACCAGGATGGCTAAAGCCGTGGGTGCGCTTGTCTTGATCGACGGCGCCCAGGGGATCGCCCATGGTCAGGTGGATGTACAAGATATTGGCTGTGATTTTTATGCTTTTTCCGGCCACAAGCTCTTTGGTCCCACCGGGATAGGGGTTTTATGGGGCCGACAGGCACTGCTGGAAAACTGGCCGGTATGGCAGACCGGCGGCGAAATGATTGCCAAGGTCACCTATGAGTGTTCAACCTGGGGTAGCTTACCTAACCGTTTGGAAGCCGGTACACCGAATATTGCCGGTGCCATTGGTATGGCTGCCGCCATCAACTGGTTTATGCAGTTGGACGTCAATGCAGTACAAGCTCACGAGCAAGCTTTGATCCGCTCCGCCACTGAACAAGCCGAAGCCTTTGCAGGTCTTACTATTATTGGCAATGCCAGCAATAAGATTGGCGTATTGAGTTTTGTGCTCGATGGCAGTCATCCTGCCGATGTGGGCTTTATACTGGACAGACAGGGCATTGCCATTCGTACCGGCGACCATTGTGCTCAGCCTTTGATGCGTCGTTTGGGTGTGCCTGGTACGGCCAGAGCCTCATTTTCAATTTATAACAGCCTGGACGAAGTGGATGCGCTGTTTAGCGCACTGAAAAAAGCTCAGTCCATGCTAGCCTAGGAGTGTGTTATGACGGTTGAAACTTTTGTTCCCAGTACGACCGTGATCAGTCTCACTGACGCCGCGGTAAAGCATTTTGAAGCCAGCCTGGCTAATCAACCGGGTAAGCTGGTGCGCCTGTCCACAAAAGTCAGTGGCTGTACGGGTTATGCTTATGTTTTGGACCTGGTGGAAAGCGCCAAGCCTGATGATGTATTGATTCAAGCCAGCGACAAACTCACAGTCGCTATTGCAGCCAATGCCGTAGAGCTGTTACGCAATACCGAAATCGACTATGTCAAAGAAGGTATTAATGGCGTGATCAAATACAACAACCCCAACGTAGTCAACGAATGTGGCTGCGGTGAAAGCTTCAGCGTGAGCTGAGAGGCAGTCTGATGCAAAGAATGGTTGTCACCCAGCGTGACTGTAAGGCCAGGCGTGTACCCTCAGGGCAGATGCAAATGATCCCTGAAGGGGAATTTGTCAACCTGACCCAGGATTTGGGTGGCAATTATACGGTGACCTGGCAAGGCAATATGCTGCGCATCGATGGCACCGACGCTGATGCGCTGGGGCGCAAACCACAAGTTCTGGAATTTGACACGCCAGTGGATGACCAGATTGTAGAAGCCCAGGTATGGCAAGCACTGGAAACTATCTTCGACCCGGAAATCCCGATAAACCTAGTATCACTGGGGCTGATTTACAACGTTGCCATTGAGCAAAGCACTAAAACGGTCACTATCCAAATGACCCTCACTGCACCGGGCTGCGGTATGGGGCCGGTATTAGTGGGCGATGTGGAATACCGGGTAGCTCTGGTACCAAACGTCGAACAGGTTAAGGTTAACCTGGTATTTGACCCACCCTGGTCAAGGGAACGAATGAGCGAAGAAGCACTGCTTGAGGCAGGGCTATTTTTCTAATCACCAGTGCGAACACACTAGACAGGATTACATCATCAGTATGAGCTTACCAAGCAGCGAAGAAATCATTGACGATCTGGCGTTTTTTGACGATTGGGAGCAGCGCTATCAATATATTATCGATCTTGGTAAGTCCCTGCCCGCTATGCAGGATGAGGATAAAACCGAAGATCGCCTGGTGCGAGGTTGTCAAAGCAGTGTGTGGTTAAAAAGCCAGATACAAGGGGAACACCTGCACTTTGAGGTTGAAAGCGACGCCATTATTGTTAATGGCTTACTGGCATTAGTGATGGCGGCTTACCAAGATAAAACCGCAAAGAACATTCTGGCATTTGATATTGATGGCTATTTCCAGGCCCTGGATCTTGAGCGCCACATCTCACCAACCCGAGGCAATGGTCTGCGCGCCATAGTGGCCAAGATACGCCACCTCGCCGAGCAGCAAAGCTGAGCCTGCCCTTAGCAGGCTACCAGCTCACATTCATACGACGCAGGGCATCTATACTCTCGCGGATATGCTGGATAGCAAAGTCCAACTCATCGTCACGGGTAAAGCGCCCTAGAGACAGACGAATAGCACTGTGTGCCAGTGCATCAGATATCCCCAACGCTTTTAACACATAAGAAGGCTCGACACTTACCGAGTTACAGGCTGAGCCAGAAGACACGGCCAAGTCTTTGAGTGTCATCAACAAGGCTTCACCGTCAATGTCCGCAAAGCTGATATTCAGATTACCTGCTACGCGCTGACAGGGGTGGCCGTTTAACACTATGCCCGGAATATCGTTAATGCCGTCCCAGAGCTTTTCACGCATCGCTAGTAAACGGGCAGCTTCCTCGGTCATCTCATCTTTTGCCAGGGCAAAAGCCTCCCCCATACCAACAATCTGATGGGTGGCCAAAGTGCCCGAGCGCATTCCCCGTTCATGGCCACCGCCATGAATCAAAGCATGCAGTTGCACTTTAGGTTTGCGCCTTACATACAAAGCACCAATACCTTTAGGTCCATAGAGCTTATGGGCGGAAAACGACATCAAATCCACCGGCAAGTCCTGTAAATCGATCGGCTCTTTACCGGCGCTTTGCGCAGCATCAACGTGAAACAACACCTCATTCTGACGACAGATTTCCCCCAGAATATGAATATCCTGGCGCACACCTATTTCATTATTAACGTGCATCACAGATGCCAGAATCGTATCGTCGCGCAGTGCCGCCGCAAACTTATCAGGATCAACCAACCCGTCCTTCTCAGGGCTCAGGTAGGTCACCTCAAATCCCTGCTCCTGCAGGTCGGCACAAACATCCAGCACCGCTTTGTGCTCAGTAGTCAGGGTCACAATATGTTTACCCTTAGCACTATGCTGACGAGCTACGCCTTTAATGGCCAGATTATTGGACTCGGTGGCACCAGAGGTAAAAATAATCTCCCGGGCGTCAACATTCACCAGCTCAGCAATCTGGTTACGCGCCACATCCACCGCTTCCTCGGCTTGCCAGCCGTACTTATGTGAACGAGAGGCAGGGTTACCAAATACGCCGTCCATGGTCAGATACTTCATCATTATGTCCGCCACCCGGGGGTCAACCGGCGTGGTGGCTGCATAATCCAGATACACAGGCTTTCTCATGGAAACGTCTTATACTTGCAGGGTTATTTTCAGATCAGGGTGAGATTTATGCTTATCTTGGCGTTCTGACACTTGCAGAACATCATGTTTGGCCATCAGCTCGCCCAGGGTAATACTATCCAGGAACAAGGCAATACGTTCACTGAGATCGCTCCACAAGCTGTGAGTCAGGCAACGCTCGCCACCCTGGCAATCGGATTTACCGCTGCAGCGAGTGGCGTCCACTGACTCATCCACCGCATGGATCACTTCACCAACAGAAATACTGTCGGCGTCACGGCCTAACTTGTAGCCGCCTCCAGGTCCACGCACACTAGACACCAGCTTGTGGCGACGTAAGCGGGCAAACAATTGTTCCAGATAGGAAAGCGAAATTTCCTGACGCTCTGAAATGTCTGCCAAGGGCACCGGACCTCGTTGAGAATGCAATGCTACGTCCAGCATGGCAGTGACCGCATAACGTCCTTTGGATGTCAGTTTCATAGCAAAACCCTAAGTTTTTCAGGCCTCAGAGCATGCCATACCTGACTAATTTAGTAAAGTATAAGTCCCTTCACTTTAGTCAGGTATTCAATTAAATCTTAGGGTCAAAATCGCCTAAATCCGGGCTGTTGGCGCCCCCTTTTGCCAACTCGTCAAATTCCTCTAACTCAATGCTGGGAAGCGCATCAGTGCACACATTCCCCCCTACATCGTTGACCGCTTTACACAACTCTTCCACTTTCGTGTCAAGCAAGTGCACATGATCCAACATACGACCAATGGCATTGGCCACAGGATCAGGGTTATCGGGTGAAACCGCATAGGCATCAAAGCCGTACTTTTTGGCTATCTTGTCTCTGTGGCTGGTTTCGGCGTCGCTGGCTTTAGCGGCAACGATCCGCCCCGGGATCCCCACCACCGTCGCTTCTGAGGGCACATCTTTTACCACCACAGAATTAGAGCCAACTTTTGCCCCTTTGCCAATTCGAATGGGTCCCAGTACCTTAGCACCTGCACCCACCACCACCCCGTCTTCCAATGTGGGGTGACGCTTACCTGCCTGCCAACTGGTACCACCTAAGGTAACACCGTGGTAAAGCGTCACATCGTCACCTATCTCAGCGGTTTCACCAATCACCACCCCCATACCATGATCAATAAAGAACCGTCTCCCCAGCGTGGCGCCGGGATGAATTTCCACGCCAGTTAGCCAGCGCGCAATAGTCGATAGGGTACGGGCTAGCCACTTCCACTCGGCCCGCCACAGTTTATGGCTGAGGCGATGCCACCAAATGGCATGCAGACCAGGATAATTGGTCAGAACTTCAAAGGTGTTACGGGCCGCAGGGTCCCGATGAAAAACACTTTGGATATCCTCTTTAATTCGTTCGAACATAGCAGGCTTCCAATAATTAAGATGATTACTTCTTATCTATCGATGCCAGGATGCCGCGCAGAATATTCAACTCTTGCGCTTCCGGGCGGGCGCGGTTAAACAGCCGGCGTAGCTTAGTCATCACCTGGCCTGGGTGATTCGCGACAATAAAATTGGTGTCGGTCAGGGTTTGTTCCAAGTGAGTATAAAAGCGTTCCAAATCTTCAACCAGCGGGTATTCATTGTCCACCACAGGCAGGGCTTCCCGGTTCAGATGTGCCATACGTATTTCGTAGCAAAGGGTTTGCACCGCCGCAGCCAGGTTAAGGGAGCTGTATTCAGGATTAGCAGGAATGCAGACATGGAAATGACATTGCTGCAGCTCTTCATTGGCCAGGCCATTGTTTTCCCGTCCAAAAACCAGGGCCACCGGATAATTGTCAGCCTCCACTACCAGTTTCTCGCCACATTCGCGGGGATCAAGCATGGGCCAAGGTAAGGTACGGGAGCGCGCGCTGGTACCAACCACTAAGCCACAGCCGGCAATCGCATCCTCTAAGGTGGGGACTATTTTACAGTTCGCCAGAATATCCGTCGCCCCGGCAGCTAATGCGCTAGCCTGGCCGTCAGGCGCTTTAACCGGATCCACCAGATAGAGCTCCTTCAGGCCCATAGTTTTCATGGCACGAGCGGTAGAGCCGATATTGCCAGTGTGAGAGGTGTTAACCAGTACGATTCGGATATTCTGCATTCAGGGATTCTCTTCATTCAAAACTGCGGCGCATCATAACATAGCCTTTGCAATTTTCTGTTGGTCTGGTAGACTGCGCGCCGCTTTTGACGCTGGTGAATTTTCCATCAAGCCGCTCAGGCCTGACAGAAACCAGCACAACTCTGTTCTTTCAAAATTGGTGGTGACTCTATGCATGCAATGCTGAATATTGCCGTGCGCGCAGCTCGCGCGGCCGGAAACGTTATTGTCCGTGGTTATGAAAACCGCGCCGACCTGATGACCGAAGCTAAAGGTGAGAATGACTTCGTCACCCGCATAGATAAAGAAGCCGAACAAACCATTATCCACAAGATCAAGCAATCCTACCCCGAGCACAGCTTTGTTGGGGAAGAAGGTGGTATTGTAGACGGCGACGAAAATTTCAAATGGGTTATCGACCCATTAGACGGCACCACCAATTTCATCAAAGGTATTCCCCACTTTGCCGTTTCTATTGCCTTGTTGCACAAAGGCAAGCTGGATCAGGCCGTGGTTTTCGATCCCCTGCGTGGTGAGCTGTTCACCGCCACTAAAGGTTCAGGCGCCCAGCTAAATGGCTATCGCGTGCGTTGTACTAAGCCTCGTGACCTTAACGGTACCGTACTGGCCACCGCTTTCCCCTTTAAACGTAAAGAAAACCTCGGTCAGTACCTGAACAGCTTCAACCAGATTTTTGATCAGTGTGGCGATGTACGTCGTAGCGGCTCCGCCGCGCTGGATATGGCCTATGTGGCTGCTGGTCGTTACGACGGTTTTTGGGAAAAGGGCCTCAAGCCCTGGGATATGGCAGCCGGTATGCTGCTGGTACAAGAAGCCGGTGGTCTGGTAACCGATTTTGACGGCGGCCACGAGCCAATGCGCACCGGCAACGTAGTCTGCGGCGGCCCGAAAGTGGTGCAGTCCATAGTGAAAAGCTTGAAAGCGTAAACATCCAAATATGCATAAGGGGATCTAGGTCCCCTTTTTCTTACCAACTCAAGGTTAATCCCAGATTCGCTCTTAGGCCACTACGCATGGGATGGCTGTTTATCGTACGACCGGCTATTTCGGGCTGGTAGACCTCTTCGTCCAGTAAATTACTCACCGTCAATGCCAGTTCAGCGTGGTGGTGCCACCAATGAAGGTCATGCGAAAGCTTAAGGCTGACTAAGTGATAGGGGCTAGGTTCCGGGTTGTAGAATTTGGTATTGGAATTTCGAATTTGATTGGAATGAAAGGCACTAAACCAACTGTGCTGAAGCCCCAGTTTCCAATCCTGTGCCAAGGTGTAAATCAGGCCCCATTTAAGCATATGATTGGGCATCAGGCTGTAATCCTTTATGCCGTCAGACTCGTTATGTTGATAACTGTATGAATAATTCACCTGACCAGCATCAAACAGCCACTTGCCTTCCAGCTCCAGCCCTTTGCTATACAACTTGCCCATGTTGATAAAATCCAGAACCCGATCACTGGCGCGTAAACGCGAAACCAAATGAGATAAATCACTGTGAAACAACGTCAGCGCATGGCGGCTGTTTTCTGTGGTGCGATAATACTGCAGGTTAATGGTCGAGATTCGCTCGGGTTCCAACTGGGGATTGCCCCGCAACCCGCCGGTGTTGTTACCCTGCTGGTCGCAACAAACAATGAGGTTAAAATGGGTCTCCACCCCATAGGCGGCGCGAAAAGCACCACCGTAATCTAACTTAACGCCACTGTGTTCATTCAGGCGATAAACCAAACCGGCACGTAATTCATAATTGGCATCAACATCGGGCACTTTGTTGTACTGGGCACCAAAACTCCAGTTCAGAGCACCGTCCGAGGCGGTCTGGTACTGGCTGTACAGGCTGTACCAGGTACGTGAAAAAGTAGGGATAGGCGCGTCAGCCAAGCCAGGCTCGGTACTGACTCTTTGCCGCCAGGCCGTGCCGCCCAGCAGCCATCGCCCCTGTTCCAGCAGGTCATAATCAAGCAGCGCTTCGAATAACAGATTGTCTGAGTTGGCATTGTAGTTGTAATGGCTAAAGCGCGACGCATTGTAACTAAGGTCGGTGTCCAGACGCAGTTGCGTGGTTAGGTGCCAACTGCGCCCCAGTTCAAGCAGAGAACGCCTGGAGCGAACCTGGCGGGAATCCTGCGCTGGCCCCTGCCAATTGGACACACTGCCCCAGAAACCTTGCTCACTGACAAGGTTCATCGCGTTCAAGCGCCAGTCGTGCCACTCGCCTCGCACCATCAAAGCATGATTCTGCTGGCTAGCCTCAAAGTGTCCGGGGTTGCCGTTATTATCCAACGCGTCAAAACGCCAACCATCATCCTGATAAAAACGCGCAGACCACTGCACAAAACCGTCTTCCCCCAATACCGCATCTTGAACCTGTAGCTCCTGGCTACCCAGATTACCCGCTGCCGCTTTTACTCTGCCTTGCGATTCCGGCGCTTGAGTGACCAGGTTAATAACACCGGCAAAGGCATTGCTGCCGTACAACACAGAGCCTGGTCCACGAACAATTTCAATGCGCTCCAAACTGTTTACCGGAAACGCCGTATAGAAAGCGAAGTTCTCACCGCCGGTAAAACTATCACGTACAGGCCGACCGTTTATCAGCAGCAACACTTCGTTATTGGAATGGGTTAGCTGTAAGCCACGGATAACCGCCAGGTTATTCGGGTAAAAGAATGACCCCATCATCAACAAACCTGGCGCTCGCTCCAGCACGTCCATTAAGGACGTTGCGCCAAGGGCCTGGATCTCGTTGCGACTAATCACTGTGGTCACGCCAGGGGCACTGTCTAACGGCTGACTGAATTTACCGGGTGCTTGAACCTCAACGTTGAGAAGCTGCTCAAAAGACAAAGCAAAGAGCCCATCCTGATTACCTTGCTGGGCAGCAAGATTTGCAGAAAAGCCTAATCCAATCAGCAAATAAGGTATTTTCATGAATTCGCCATACTTGGCAAAAAATAGCTACTTGTAATAAGAAGCTAACGCAAGGAGGGCTATTTCACAACAGTGAAATAGCCCGGCCCTGGGTGGGCCGGGTTACATTAATTAGGGCAGCGGATCGAGATCCGCGCCTTCTTTCTCAACTTCTGTGGGCATCAGGTCTTCCTTACTGATACCTAACATCAAGGCCACCGAACTGGCGATGTAGATTGATGAATAAGTACCGATAAAAATACCAAATAGTAACGCTGTGGCAAAACCATGGATCAGCGCACCGCCTTTGAAGAACAGCGCCAGCAACACCAGCAAGGTGGTACCTGAAGTAATGATGGTACGACTCATGGTTTGGGTCAGGGAAACATTAATAATTTCCTCCGGCTCACCCTTACGCAGCTTACGGAAGTTTTCGCGGATTCGGTCCATCACCACGATAGTATCGTTCAGCGAGTAACCAATCACCGCCAGCACAGCCGCCAGTACCGTCAAATCAAACTCGAGCTGTAAAACCGAGAACAGACCTAAGGTAATGATCACATCGTGGGCGAGCGCGGCAACAGAGCCAAGACCAAAGCGCCATTCAAAACGCATGGCCACGTACAACAGGATACAGATTAAGGCAACCAGCATGGCCAAACCACCCTGCTCTGTTAACTCTTCACCCACCTGCGGCCCCACAAATTCGATACGACGCATATCCACTTGCTCACCGCTGGCACGCAAGGCAGTCATCACCTGATCGCCCAGGGTATCTGATTTCACGCCTTCACGGGGTGCCAAACGGATTAGCACGTCTTCAGAGCTGCCAAAGTGCTGTACCACGGCATCGCCAAAGCCCACTTCGTTCAACTGCTTTCGTACCTGCTCCAACTTGGCTGGCTGCTGATAGCCTACTTCAATGACCGTACCACCAGTAAAGTCCAACCCCCAGTTCAACTGATTCACCACCAGTGACACGATAGAGCCAAGAATCAACAAGGTAGAAAAAATCATCGCCGGCCAGCGCAGGGACATAAAGCGGACTTCTTTATCGAAATCAAAAATTCTCATCTTTATCTCCCTTAAATGGACAGGTTGTTGAGACGCTTACCGCCCCAAACCGCATTAACAATGGCGCGCGTGCCCACAATCGCAGTGAACATAGACGTCAGAATACCGATAGCCAGGGTGATGGAGAAACCTTTCACCGGGCCGGTACCTACGGCGAACAGAATGACCGCGGCAATCAAAGTGGTGATATTGGCATCCGCAATGGTAGACAAGGCACTATCGTAACCATGATGAATGGCTTGCTGCGGGCTGCGACCATCACGAAGCTCTTCACGAATACGCTCAAAGATCAGTACGTTAGCATCCACCGCCATACCCACTGTCAGTACGATACCTGCCATACCGGGCAAGGTTAAGGTCGCGCCGGGGATCATGGACATCACGCCAATAATCATCACCAGGTTAACCAACAAGGCGGTATTGGCCACTAAACCAAACTTACGATAGTAAATAGGCATAAAGGCCAGAATCAGTACCAGGCCCCAGAAAATGGCCTGCATGCCCAGTTCAATATTTTCCTGTCCCAGGCTTGGCCCCACTGTACGTTCTTCAACGATAGAGATGGGAGCAACCAACGCACCGGCACGCAACAATAAAGACAGATTTTGCGCTTCAGCAGGCGAGTCAATACCGGTAATACGGAAGCTATTACCCAAGCGCGCCTGAATAGTGGCAACGTTAATCACTTCTTCGTGTTTCTCAAATACGATCTTGCCGTCTTTGTCTTTCTCGCTGGTAGGCTTGTACTCAATAAATACCGTAGCCATCGGCTTACCGATATTATCCTTGGTACCACGGGACATCTTATTGCCGCCTTCGGAGTCGAGCTTGATATTAACCTGAGGACGCCCGTACTCATCGAAGCTGCTGCTAGCATCAACAATATGATCGCCGGTCAGCATAATACGCTTGTCCAGCAACTGCGGCTGGCCTTTACGGTCCATCAGCAACTGCGCGCCTGGCGGCACACGACCTTCTACCGCATCTCGCACATCGTGCTCGATATCCACCATACGGAACTGCAAGGTAGCGGTGGCATTCAGAATTTCTTTGGCGCGAGCGGTATCCTGGATACCAGGCAACTGCACCACAATACGATCAGAACCCTGACGCTGGATAACTGGCTCAGCCACACCCAACTGGTTAACACGATTACGCATGATGGTGATGTTCTGTTTCAGCGCGTACTCGCGAATTTCCTTCAGACGCAGCTCAGATAACGTGGCGGTCATCAACAGCTCGCCTTCGTCTTTAAACAGAATGCCTGGGTTATTTTTCTCCAGGAAATTAATCGCTTGGTCCAGGGTTTCCTGATCGCGGAACTGTACATCAACGCGGTCAGACTTTTGCTCAACACGACGATAACGCAGCTTTTCTTCGCGCAGGCTGTTGCGGAAATCATCTTCCATCTGTTCGATGGAGCGCGTGATTGCGGCTTTCATATCCACTTCCATCAGGAAGTGCACACCACCACGCAAATCCAGACCCAGCTTCATGGGGCTGGCGCCTATGCCATCTAACCAATCGGGTGTGGCGGGGGCCAGGTTTAACGCCACCACATAATTGTTACCCAAACTGGCTTCCAATTGCTCTTTCACCAGCAGTTGGTCATCACCGCTTTTTAAACGGATCAACAGATGCCCTTCTTCCAGCGCGATACTCTTAATGTCGACGCCAGCTTGCTGTAAATCACTTTTTACCTGTTCAAACAGGCGGGTATCCACCTCGGCATTACGGCTAGCGGAAACCTGCACCGCATAATCTTCGCCGTATAAATTGGGCGAGGCGTAAAGTGCACAGACAGCGACCACTAAGATCACCATCAGGTACTTCCACATCGGGTATTTGTTTAACACGAACTTATCCTTCAATACTCAGCAAAAATTAAAGAGGCGAACTGGTCGCCTCTTCATTATTGTCAGATGTTTTTCATCGTACCTTTGGGAAGTACCGCCGATACCGACGCCTTCTGTACCACGATATTAGTGGTGTCATTCAGGGCAATTTCGATAAAGTCCTTGTCGTCGCCCACTTTAGTGATACGACCAACCAAACCACCTTGTGTCAGCACCTCGTCACCTTTACCCAGAGAGGAAATCAGGTTTTTGTGCTCTTTAACACGCTTAGCCTGTGGGCGGTACAGCATGAAATAGAAGATCAAACCGAATACGCCCAGCATGATGATCATCTCGAAACCACCGCCTTGCTGGCCAACGGCTGCTTCCTGCGCGTATGCGTTAGAAATAAATAAGCTCATAAACTTCCCCTAATTTTGTTTTTATATTTGCCTGTAAGCGTCCTGCCCCAAGGCAACATTGCTTTATAAAAAAGCGCGGTTTTCTTTGCTTGCATCTTTAATCCGCAGATTAAAGATGGTGGAGCATCCTACCCCACCAGCCAACTAACTTAACTCAGGTACCGGCATGCCTTTTTGGGCATAAAACTCGGCAACAAATTCATCCAGCGTGCCAGTCTCAATGGCAGCTCGTAGCCCTTCCATCACGCGCTGATAATAGCGCAAATTGTGAATGGTATTCAGCTGTGCACCGAGGATCTCGTTGCACTTATCGAGATGGTGTAGATATGACCGTGAATAATTTTTACAAGTGTAACAATCACATTTTTCGTCCAGCGGACCGGTGTCGGTCTTGTGCCTGGAATTGCGGATCTTAATCACACCTTCGGTGACAAACAGATGACCGTTTCTGGCATTTCGGGTTGGCATAACGCAGTCAAACATATCGATGCCGCGGCGTACCGCCTCAACGATATCTTCAGGCTTACCTACGCCCATCAGATAACGGGGCTTGTCGGCCGGGATCTTATGCGCAGTGGAGTCCAGAATACGGATCATGTCTTCTTTGGGTTCACCCACAGACAAACCACCAATGGCATAGCCGTCAAAACCAATGCGTTCTAGACCTTTTAAGGACACTTCGCGCAGGTCTTCGTACATCCCGCCTTGCACAATACCAAACAGCGCCGACGGATTGTCACCATGCTCTTGCTTGCTGCGCTCAGCCCAGCGAAGCGACAGCTCCATCGAGGTGCGCGCCTGCTCATAAGTAGCAGGGTAAGGCGTACATTCATCAAAGATCATGACAATGTCTGAGCCTAAATCACGCTGTACCTGCATAGACTTTTCCGGGGTCAGCAAAATCTTTTCACCATTGATGGGTGAACGGAAGGTCACGCCTTCTTCACTGATCTTACGTAGATCGCCCAGGCTGAATACCTGGAAGCCACCCGAGTCGGTCAAGATAGGCTTTTGCCAATGCATAAAATCATGCAAATCGCCGTGCAACTTCATGATTTCCGTACCGGGACGCAGCATCAGGTGAAAGGTGTTACCCAAACAGATTTGCGCCCCAGTGGCTTCCAACTCTTCTGGGGTCATGCCCTTCACGGTGCCATAAGTGCCCACTGGCATAAAAGCCGGGGTTTCTACCACGCCGCGGTCAAACACCAGGCGGCCACGACGGGCCTTGCCGTCGGTCGTCAACAGTTCAAATTTCATCGTTATCCTCTACGGCGAATCGGAAAACAGTCCGAAGCCGATCTATTGCGCCCTCAAACGCGGGCAAACTTAACCGGCGATTATAAGGGATCTGACTAAGCGCGTAACCCTTTTCTGCCATGTCTCTCTAACTGGCGGCATTAAACGGCCTTATTGATAAACATCGCATCACCATAGCTAAAAAAGCGATAGCCCTGCGCAATGGCCTGCTGATAGGCGTTCATCACATGGGCCTTACCGGCAAAGGCACTGACCAACATAATCAGTGTCGACTCGGGTAGATGGAAGTTAGTCACCATGGCATCCACTAGCTCAAACTGATACCCCGGATAAATAAAGATATCGGTATCACTGAAAAATGGCTGTAAGGGCGTACCGGCTTTCAATGCCGCTTTTGCCGCAGACTCAAGAGAACGCACCGAAGTAGTGCCCACCGCCACGACGCGTTTGCCGGCCGCTTTGGTGGCCAGTACGGCGTCCACCACGTCCTGCGGTACTTCCGCATACTCGGAATGCATTTGATGGTCGAGGATATTATCCACCCGCACCGGCTGAAAGGTCCCTGCCCCCACATGCAAGGTAACAAAGGCTGTATTGACGCCCTTATCCGCCAGCGCCTGCAGGAGCTTGTCATCAAAGTGCAGTCCCGCGGTAGGTGCCGCCACCGCCCCCGGCTTTTGGTTATATACGGTTTGATAGCGCTCTTTATCTGAGGCTTCATCGGGCCTGTCGATATAAGGAGGCAACGGCATATGACCATGTTGCTCCAATAGACTCAGTACAGATTCATCATGCAGGAACGTCAGCTCAAACAGGCTGTCATGGCGCGCTGTCATCTCGGCGCGTACTTTCTCTTCCAGTACCAACACGTTACCCGGCTTGGGGGCTTTATTGGCACGCACATGGGCCAACACACGGTGTTCGTCTAAAATACGCTCCACCAGTACTTCCACCTTGCCGCCACTCTCTTTTTGTCCCAGCAAACGAGCAGGTATCACCCGAGTGTTATTGAAGACTAACAAATCGCCGGCTTCGAGCAGAGACAACAGATCAGGAAACTGCAGATGCTGAATCTCTCCATCCTGACCATTTAAATGCAATAAGCGACTGGCAGTGCGCTCCGTCTTTGGATAACGGGCAATAAGTTCATCGGGCAGGTCAAAATGGAAATCTGATACTTTCATACTATCGGCCTTTAGGTCGGGGGCGCATATTTTAGGGGTAAGTGGCACAAAATCCCACCCTTTAACGCGTTCAAGGCAAGGATTCAGATTGACCCGATGTAAAAACCGAAAAACAGCATATTTACATTGAAGATCATAACGATAACCTTTTATGCTCTTAGCAGACTGAATTTAGCTTCCCATCACGCAATGGCGGTCAGAGGTCACAATGCTTCCTGCACAATTTAAAAAATTACGTCCGAGAATCCTTGGACTCTTGGGCCTGGGTATCTTGTTAATAGGACTACTGGCCGAGTACGGTATTTCTTTGCTCGCGTCCGAGGTAAAGCGTTACGACCAACTTATACAGCAGGAAGTCACCGCCACCAGCTTAGCTGACAACATCAACCTCAATTTCAAACGCCAGGTGCAGGAATGGAAAAACGTCTTACTACGGGGTCACGATCAGGCTAAACGTGACAAGTACTGGGCCAATTTTATGGCGCTGCATAAGCAGATTAAGCAAGACAGCGATACCTATCTGGCGCTGCCCATTGATGACAGCCTGAAACAGACCATGCGCGACTTTACGCAAACCCACCAGCAGCTATTAAGCCGTTATCAGCAAGGATTACAAGCTTACTTGCAGGCGGGACAAGATCACAAAGTGGGCGATCAGGCGGTTGCCGGCATTGATCGAAAACCCACCGAACAGTTGGAGCAGCTTAGCGCACAACTACATCAGTATATTATTCAGCGCAGCAACGAGACTAGCAAAGCGGCAGCCCAGGCAGCCAAAATGAGCGCGCTGGGTATTCTCATCGCTATTGTGGTGATTGGACTGCTCACCGCCTGGTTTATGAATGCCAAGGTCGTACGCCCCTTAACCACGTTAATTAACCACTTACGTGATGTCAGTTATGGACGGCTGGACAAACAGGTAGATATCTACAGTGAAGATGAAATTGGCCGCATGTCCAAAGCCATTGAAATATTACGTACTAACACCCTGAACATCTGCCAGGGTCTGGACAGCACCCAGCAAGATTTGGATAAGGTGTGCCACAGCCTGGTGGACAGTGCCAGCGCAATCAGCCAGGGTGTCACCGAACAGAATCATGGCACCAACAGCGTGCAAAAGTCCGTTCAGGGTATGGTGGATACCGGCCAGACCATTGCCGCAGATGCTCATAAAGCGGCGGACGCTGCCAGACAAGCCAACCAATCAGCCGATGACAGTATTCAGGCCATGCAGCAAACTATTGAGGCTATCACCTCGTCATCCAGCCAAATTCAGGATACCGCTGCAGTCATTACCAAACTGGATGAAGACGCCCGTAAAATAGGCTCAGTACTGGACGTCATAAAAGGCATCGCCGAGCAGACTAATCTACTAGCCCTGAATGCCGCCATCGAAGCGGCCCGCGCCGGTGAACAGGGGCGCGGTTTTGCCGTGGTGGCCGATGAAGTGCGCACGCTGGCGGCCCGAACCCAACAATCCACAGAAGAAATTCAGCAAATGATTGCCAATGTGCAACGAGGTGCCAACAGTGCGGTAAGTGCAATTCAACAAGGTCAGGAGCAAACCAGTCAAAGCGTCGACAAGGTACACGCCGCCAATGAGCAACTGAAGGGAGTAACCACCGCGGTCGGCATGATTGCCCAGCTCAACGATCAAATTACCAGCTCAGTGGAACAACAAGCCGCCATCAGCGAACGCGCCCTGTCCAATCTGTCTGAACTGTTGGATATTGCCAAGCTCAATGGCGTACACGCCGACTCTTGCGCCGAGGATAATCAGACGCTGTTGGAAGTGAAAAACCGTATGGCCAAGGTGATCGCTAAGTTAACTAACCCGAGAGCCTGAAAAATCGTCAAGAAGGGTCGCCAGACGGCCCTTCCGCTTGCCAATTATTCAGGTAGTTGAATCCCCATATCCGCAAAAATATCCAACAGATCGTCCCGCTCAATACGGCGCACATTCAGCACGGTAATAATTTGTAACAACAAGTCGGCGCCCAGAATCCCTTTGTTGACTTTATTTCGCAGGTTATCTGCGCTTTGATTAACCCCAATGCGCGCCAGCCTGTCACTCAAGTCTTGATATTTAACGCCACGCTTGGACATTTCGGCCTTAATAAGTCTTTGCACCAGTTGTCGCCAGTCGGCACTTTGATTTTGCATATCACCCCCATCAAACGTGACGTATAATTTACAACAAGAAATCATTTTATACAAAAAGAGAAAAAAATAATTTGACGAATAAGAAACTGCTTGCTTAAGATTAGCGGCAACAAACGACAGCCATAATGGCCGTCACTGCTTTCCCAACTACCTTAATCTGAAGGAGTGAACCATGAGCTGGGATCTTGATCAGCTTAACAAGCTGCTGACACAGCATAATGACCTGGTGGTGACCAGACAGGAGGATTGCCTGTTGATCGCCAATTCCGACGGCATCGATGCCTGGCTTGCCATCAGCGGTGAGCAAATCATTGTTGAGACCTTATTGTTCTGCTCTTCCGAAGTCCGCGATCGAGCCGCCTTGAACGACGAGATTCTCAAGACCCATATGCTGTTCCCGCTCACCACAGTGGGGATTTCACAGGTAGCGGGTGAAGAGTATTACACCGCTTTTGGTGCGCTGAGTTCGCAATCCAAAGCCGAAAGTATTGTGATTGAAGTAGAAACCCTGTTCCAAAACGTGGCGTCGTTCCTTGACGCCTACCAGGATCATTTGAAGTAACCAGGAGCCGATTATGTCTGTTTGGAAAAAATTAATTACTGCAGTAAAAGGCGGTGTCACCGAAGCCGCCGAGTCGGTTGCCGACAGCCAGGCTATCCGTATTCTTGAGCAAGAGATCCGTGAAGCCAAAGAAGAACTGCGCAAGTCTGATCATGCCCGCACGCAGATTCTGGCCAAGTGCAAACTGTCACAACAGAAAGTAGACAGCCTGCAACAATCCATTGACACCTACGAGCAGCATGCCCGTCAGGCCGCAGACTCTGATCGCCAGCTGGCGCTGGACTGTGCCCAAAAAGTGGTTGAACTGCGTGGTGATATGGACACAGAGCAAAGCTATTTGGATCAGTTCAAAGCCTCTGAGCAGAAACTGGCTGCCAACATTAACCAGGCCAAGGCCAATCTGCGCCGTCTGGAACAACAGGTGGACATGGTAAAGGCCACTGAGTCGGTACAAAAAGCGCAGGTTGCGGTATCCTCCCGTCATCTGGGTGCCAATAGCAAAATGAAAACGGCCACCGAATCCCTGGATCGTATTCAAAAGCGCCAGACCATGCGTAGCGCCGAGTTGGAAGCAGCCGAAGAACTGGCCAGCAATGAGTCTACCGACGATCTGGAAGCACGGTTGGCTGCTGCCGGTATCAAAGGTGGAAAGAGCAGCGCCGATGACGAACTGAGCCGTATTCTCGGCAAGTAAATTAGGGAGATACAAGCTTGACGTTTTATAAACTGCGCAAGCTGGTCGCCCGCTATTTCCAGGATATGCGCTGGTACAGTATTGTACTGGCGTTTTTTTTGTATGGCCTGAGCAGTTGGTTATTACTGACCTGGGCCGACGAGCAGGCCCTCACCCGATGGCCTGACTTTTTGTACTTCCTGGTGGTCACCAGTTCTACCGTGGGCTACGGCGATATGTCACCGGCCAGTGAGGCCGGCCGCTATGTAGTCTCTCTGTTTGTCATTCCCGTCGGGCTGAGCTTATTTGCCCTTATTCTCGGCCGCGCCGCCGCTTGGGTATCCAGCCAATGGTTCAAAGGAGTCAAAGGTTTGAAACAACTGCATGTAGACAATCATATCTTGGTCATGGGCTGGAACGGCCAGCGTACTCTGCATCTGCTGAATTTATTGCTGCGTGAACGCCAGCACACCGCAGAGCAGCAAAGTATTGTGCTGTGCGTAAAGGCAGAAATAGACAATCCCATGCCAGACCACATTGAGTTCGTGCGCGTGGAATCATTCAATCAGGACGCGGATATGAACAAGGCCTGCATCAGCCAGGCTGCGGTGATTATTATTGATAACGAACATGACGATATCACCATGACCACCGCGCTATACGCCAATCAGCGCAATCCTGACAGCCATATTCTGGCCTACTTTCATGACGAAAGCCTGGCTCGTTTGCTGCAAACCCATTGTCCGAATGTGGAATGCACCCCCAGCGTGGCGGTGGAAATGCTGGCCAAATCAGCCTTTGATCCCGGCTCCAGCGCGTTACACCATGATTTACTCAGTGTGCAGGAAGGCCAGGCGCAGTATTCGGTCACTCTGCCTGTGCTTGCTAAGCCCCTGTCCGTTGGTGAAGTCTTTCGTGCCCTGAAAGAAAAACACGACGCCACCCTGATTGGGCTGGCCGACAAAGATAAGCGCATAGAACTTAATCCTCCGTTACAGAAGCAATTAAGTGCCGGTGATAAACTCTATTACATCGCCGTTAACCGTATTCGTCAGATTGACTGGGAGACATTGCATGTTCAGTAAGTGGTTCGCCAAAAAAGAGCCAATCAAGGGGCCCAAAGCACCAGAAATCATGGGGCTGTATCTGGGCGGCTCATTTCAGTTAGATGATCTTCGCCTGCGCTTGCTGGAACCCGAGCTAACGATTGAAGGCGCGGCACGTACTCACCTGATTCAAGCCGTTGGCGAAGTGGTGTTGGATACCGGCGGTAAGATCCTGCGCTTTTACACCGACGACGACGCCTTTTTGCAAGTAGTGCTGGACGGCGGCGATACCGAGCAACATATCACTGATGTGAAACTCTGGTATTTCTACGAGACCAAAACCGTGGGTTCAGAGAACCAGTGGCAACAGCTTATCAACAGCGAAATATCCCAGCCCAGCTATGCACTGGAAGGGCAGGATTTTCATCGGGTCTGGGATGCGGTAGGCGACCAGTCGCCACCTGTGGCCATGACAGAGAAAACCTATGAAGAAGACGGCGATGTCAGCGAGACCGACCAGTTTGTGATGCTGTACGAGCGCCCGGTAGGTCAGGATGATGTAGAGGCCCTGTTGGTTTGCGGCGAAGAGAAGATCATTGATAATCGTACCGATCGCTGCCTGGTGATCAGCACAGGGTTTAACCTGCAGCCGGCAGATATTCGCATCAATGGCTAGTGGCTACAACCTCTTGGGTATCAATCGAACAGCCCATGCTTTAGCATGGCAACAAACATCATAAAGAAGGAATAACTAATGGACATGATTAGCCAGTCATTGGCCGGACTGGGCAACTTTGCCCTGTATTTCGCTGTATCAATTTTATTGTTGTTTGTATTTAAGATCCTCTACGCCTTTGTTACCCCCCACGACGAGTGGAAGCTGGTGAAGGAAGAAAAAAGCATCGCTGCCGCAGTAGGCTTTGGCGGCGCTGTGGTGGGTTTTAGTTTGGCTCTGGCTGGCGCCGCAACCAATGCGGTGTCACTGATTGACTTTGCTATTTGGGGCGCCGTGGCCCTGATTGCTCAGCTTTTGGCCTTTGCCCTGCTGCGCTTTACCTTTATGCCCTCGATTGTTGAACGTATCAACAACAACGAAATCTCGGCCGGTGTCATGTTGGCCGCCATGTCTGTAGCCATCGGCTTACTGAACGCCGCTTGCATGTCCTACTAGGAGGCAGCGATGACACAAGTGAACAGAAAACGTTCCTCAACCATAAACCTGGCCAGTATGCGCAAGGGCTTTGCCCCTAAGCCCCTGGCTGTGGGTATCGCGACGGTATTATTAAGTGCTTGCGGCGGTAATCGACAGGATGCGGATGTTTACACCTCGGCCAACGATTGTATTGATAAAAACCCCGAGTTTGCCGAGCAATGTACCACCGCCTATCAGGATGCACTGGCAGAAGCCAGCCGGACCGCCCCCAAATACAACAATGCCAAAGACTGTGAATATGATTTTGGTCAGCAGCAATGCCAGCAGATACAAAGCTCAGGCGGGTCTTTTTTTGTGCCGATGATGGCTGGCTTTATGCTGGGTAATCTGATGTCACCGCGCGGTTACCATTCACAGCCCTTGTTTACCTCCTATTCGCCGTATTCCCCTTATCGTTATCGCTGGACAACCTCTGACGGGTACGATTACGGGTACTACAAAGACAGACGCTTAAAAGTCGATAAGGATGCCTTTAAACCCAAGCCTGCGGTGAATCGCACCATACAGCGGGGTGGCTTTGGTAGTACTGTCAGGGCCAAATCCAATTGGGGTAAATCCAGTAGCAGAAGCTGGGGAGGCTAAGCTCCCCCTTTAGCTCGTTGGTCGGTTTTGTTTTTTGCCATATACAGGACGTCACATGAAAAAATTTTTTCTGCTCTGCCTGCTGACCTTTCCCGTTTTGGCTGGCCAGATCCAATCTCTGCCGACCATCCGGGTTAATCCGGCCAACAACACTGACTATCAGCTTACAGCCAAGATTCATCTGGTATGGGAGCAGACCTATGTGGACACGCTGGACAGCCTGGAAGCCGAGGAAATCGTGGTTGCCACTCTCAAGACCATGAAAACCAACGAGTTGGCTCGTGACAACAGCGTTGATCTGTTAAAGGTAAAGCTGTTACAGCAACTAAGTGGTCGGGGTAAGACCAATAAGGTGCAGGATGTATTTGTCACACAAGTGCTGGTTGAGTTTATCGGCCAGGAAAAAACCGTTATTGAACTTGGCAAAGATAAGCCCGGCAAAGAAAGGCACTAGTCAATGCTGAGAATGCCGATTACTCCCCGCCCCCATTGGCAGAAAACCGCGGCCGAGTTTGGTTTTTACTTTCATACTATGTACGGCGAGCCTTATTGGGATGAGAGTGCTTACTACCAGTTTACCCTGCGCCAGATAGAAGAAGAGCTGGAAGGCCCCACCGAAACGCTGCACCAGATGTGTCTGGAAGTAGTGGATGTGGTGGTGCGTGATGCGCGTTGGTTGAAAAAATTTGCCATCCCCGAGCCGTTCTGGCAGCAAATAGCTGACTCCTGGCAACGCCGTGACCCTAGCCTCTATTCACGATTGGATCTGGCTTATCAGGGCAACGGCCCGGCCAAGCTGTATGAAAACAATGCCGATACCCCAACCTCCTTATATGAATCTGGCTTCTGGCAATGGCTGTGGCTGGAAGACAGGGTTAATCAGGGCCATATCAGCAAGGGGGCCGATCAGTTCAATTCACTACAAGAAAAGCTGGTCAGACGCTTTGCCGAAATAGCTCAACACTATCAAATCAATCAAATGCATTTTTCCTGTTGTGAAGATACCGTGGAAGACAGAGGCACAGTGCAGTATTTGCAGGACTGCGCCCGCGAGGCCGGTCTTAAAGATGACTTTGTGTTTATCGAACAAATAGGTCTGAGTGACACGGGCTTGTTTACCGATATGCAGGACAATGCTATCAGCACGCTGTTTAAACTTTATCCTTGGGAATTTATGCAGCGCGAAGACTTTGCCGAGCATATTCCAGGGGCTGAGGTAAATTGGATAGAACCCATGTGGAAAACCATCTTATCCAATAAAGCGCTGTTGCCCATGCTGTGGCAGTTATTCCCTGATCATCCCAACCTGTTGCCAGCCTGGTTTGAGGATAGCCTGCCCACTAACTACCGCGGCAAACTGGTGAAAAAGCCCCTGTATTCAAGGGAAGGGGCCAATATCAGTGTGCTGGAAAACCAACAGCCTATTCTAGAAAGCCAAGGCCCCTATGGTGAGGAAGGCTTTATCTACCAAGCCTGGCATGCCCTGCCCCGTTTTGCCGGCAACCATACGCTGGTAGGATCCTGGCTGGTTAACGACCAGGCCGCCGGAATCTCGGTGCGCGAAGATACCCAGGCCATTACCCAGGATATGTCGCGTTATCTGCCGCATATTATATTGTGAGGCGTGAGGTGTGAGGCGTGAGGCGTGAGGCGTGAGGCGTGAGGCGTGAGGAAAAGAATATATGCTTAAAAATCAGTTGAAAGTCTTATTATGGTTATTGGCATCTTTTGCCATCGTTGAGGTTATCAACTTCTTCAGTGGCCGCGCATTAAATCAACTTGGCATCCTGCCACGAGAAGTCACCTCACTGCCCGGCATTCTGTTTATGCCTTGGCTGCATGGCAGCCTGGCGCACTTTATGTCCAATATTGTGCCCTTGGCCATTTTCTGGCTGCTTATGCTGGAATACGGGCTTAAACGTACCTTATGGGTCAGCCTGTTTATCATCCTCAGTACCGGCATGCTGGTCTGGCTATTTGGCCGCTTTGCCTACCATATTGGGGCCAGTGGCTTAGTTTACGGCCAGTTTGGCTTTCTGGTACTGGCCGGTTTTTATAGCCGTCAGGTCATCAAGCTGATCATTTCCCTGGCGGTGGGCTTTCTATACGGCGGTATGGTATTCGGGGTATTGCCAAGCCAACCCTTTATTTCATGGGAAGCCCATCTGTTTGGCTTTGCCAGCGGCCTGCTGGCTGCCCGCCTGTGGCATGGCCGCCCGAAAATACCGAACAAAGGGTAGTAATAGGGCCGGCCTACCCTGACAGTGCGGCAATACCCAGCAAAAACTGGTCAAAACGCCCCGTATAGCGTTAAAATCCCAGCCCTTCGATGCCCATTCGATTGGTTATCCAGATTCCAGGTAGCTAATGGAATGGGGTTATCCCACGAACTAAACAATTGAGAGAGCATTCCCATGGGTAGAGCGTTTGAAGTCCGCAAGGTAGCCATGGCCAAAACCCAGGCCGCCAAAAGCAAAGTATATTCAAAATACGGTAAAGAAATTTACGTCGCTGCTAAAAACGGTGGCCCGGACCCCGATACCAACGTTGCTCTTAAGCGACTGATGGAAAAAGCCAAGAAAGATCAGGTACCCGCTCACGTTGTAGACAAGGCGATCGAAAAAGCCAAGGGTGCCGGCGGCGAAGACTATACCCCGGCACGCTACGAAGGTTACGGCCCTGGTAACTGTATGGTGATTGTTGACTGTCTGACCGACAACAACAATCGTACTATTACCGATGTACGTAACTGCTTTACCAAAACCAACTCCAAAATCGGTGCGCCCGGCGCGGTGATGCATATGTTTGATCACCAGGCGATCTTCTCCTTTAAAGGGGACGACGATGAGCCGGTATTGGAAGCTTTAATGATGGCTGATGCCGATGTCACCGACATAGAAGTGGAAGACGGCATGGTAACGGTGTTTGCCCCGCATACCGAGTTCTACAAAGTGAAGACGGCCCTAAGCGAAGCCTTTGACGGTATCGAATTTGAAACCGAAGAAATCACCTTCGTACCACAAACCACCACTAAGGTAAGTGGCGATGATGTGGCTATGTTTGAAAAATTTATGAACATGCTGAACGACTGTGATGATGTGCAAGACATCTACCACAACGCTGAGGTCGACGAGTAAATATTCTCTTAAAATGCTGATACAAGAGCCCACTTCCGAGTGGGCTCTTGGTTTTACTTCCGTTACACTTAAGAAAAGCTCTCAGGGTATTAATTCTGAGCACAATACAACCTAAGACTTGAGGTAGAAAGCCGTCGCTTATACGACTCGCCGCCCCTCAGAAATTAAGTCAAACAAGGCAGTGTCTTTAATCTTGGCAACGCCATCTTTTCAAATAATGGTGCAGTCTATTAAAAATAGTATGGCTCGCCATTTAATGTAGGCTCAAGACAGGCATATTAAATTTTAATTATATATGGTTAGCAAAAACGGGTTAAAGCCTTCCTTTTGTAATTACCGTATTGAAGCCGCCAATGCCGAACGTTACGACAAGACGTTGTATATCACTTACCTCATCGGCGGTAAGTAATCGGTTTGAGTTATTAATGACGCCTTTTTCTATAGGTGCGCCAAGCATATATTCAACGAAAAAGGAAAATACTCTGATGATTGTATCAACACTTTCAGGGTGTTCTAAAACTCTCGCAATCGCGTTACTGTATAGGATCCGTGTATCAAGGTAGTACTTGTTAAGTATACCAACTGATATTTCCAACGGTTCTAAAGCACACCGAGCGATTAATTTGGCATAGTCGTAACCTTCTTCATCCGTCAGTAACTGATAGTGGGGTTCGGTGAATGCGATGAGTATTTTTTCCAGTCGATCATATTTATCGTGCTCACCATCGGTATCGATGGTGGCTAAATTTTCACGACGAACTTTGTCAATTTTTTTTATAAATCGTTGAATACACGCTTCATAAAGTTTTTCTTTTGAACCAAAGTGATAATAAGGAACGGATAAATTTACGCCGGCCGCAATGGCTAATTCTCTCGTTGATAAACCGTCATATCCCTTCACTGAAAATATGTGCGTTGCTACTTTGAGTATCTTTTCTTGCGTTTGTTGCGCTTTAGATTTTGACATGCACAAAAGTGTTCTTTTTTGATCGTTCGTTGAGGCTCAATATAGCATGTTGCCCCTCAACGAACGAGTTCGCTTTTACAACCTTTTCTCTTAATTTTTTGTAATTTCAAGGATTAGGTTGTCAATCATTGCTCTTGGGAGGCCATTTTTGAATATCAGACCTGCAGCTTTTATTCTATGCTGCAATTCTGCGACTTGCTCATCACTGGCTGATATGTTTCTGGATTTGAGTAACTTACGGACCGAATGCATTCCCGTGCCTCGTCCAAAGACCACCTGAAAAGGTTCATGTCCAACTGTTGAGGGCTGGAATGGTAATATTGCATCTTCAAGCGGGGTGCCTTTTAGAGACTCCAGCGCGTGTACTACAATACCTGACTCCACTTCAAATAGTCCGTCTCCAACTACCGGTTTATTCTTTGCTAGTTTTGCTTTTGAAACCTCAGCGACTAAGTCCGAAACCATTTTTAACTTATCCAGCTGGATCCCTGCATCCAATTCGAGTAGATGCTGAAAGATCAATGCCATTTCTTCAGTGGCAACATTTCCGGCTCTTTCCCCTAAACCATTTACGGAGGTATGCACAGTATCAGCTCCAGCGGAGACTGCCATTAGGGAGTTGGCTGCCGCCATACCGTAGTCATTGTGGATATGAAACCCAGTGGGCTTTTTAGTCCATTGAATGAGGCGTCGCATAAATTCGTACGTGGCGAGGGGGTGACCCATGCCAAAAGTATCGGCGACAGTGATTCTGTCAATGTCTTCACTATCGGCAAGATCAGTAAAGAAATCCTGTAAAAAGCCAACATCATCACACCGAAATGCATCCCATCCCATAAACTCTACATACATACCATTGCGTTTTGCTTCTTTCGCGTACTCCTTGATTTCCTGAACTAGCGACTTTGGGTCTTTTTTATAAACGTATTTCATGATGTGTGGGTTTATCCCAAACTCAAGTAACATACCATCAGCTTTTGCATCAATGGCTGCCTTGACATCACTTTCCATGATCCGCACCAGCGGAACAATTTTGGCTTTTAATGACATACTCGAAAGCGTCTTTATGACTTCGATGTCTTCGGGAGTCGCTGGCAACCCAGATTCAATAGAAGCAACACCCAATTTATCGAGCTCTTGCGCGATATATAATTTTTCCTCGGGGGTGAAAGCAATTCGGGCAGTCTGTTCCCCATCCCGAAGCGTTACATCATGAAGTCTGATTTTGTCTGCGGTATGCATTTGCCGCCTAACTTCTGGCCACCAATTGAAAGGCGAAACCCATTTGTTATCTGAATAAGCGGGTGCGTTTAGGCCTACACCAAAAGCCTCAAAATTCTTAGTCATTTTTAACCTTTTATACACATCATAACCGTTCGTACTGCGCATTGCCTTTCATTCGCTGTGCATTTTTATACCAAGATTGGGGCGCTTAAATATTTAATAATCACACCAAGTTCTGTCTGCACAGCAACCTTTGTCCTAGAAACGAATTGTTGCTCTAGCTGTTATCAGTCTAGGTTGGGCAAGTGTCCCAATTACCACGGAATCAAGTGGAATGAAGAAATTAAAGTTTGGAAATACGGACACGTCGCTGTAATACTGTTTGTCGAACAGGTTCTCTACCTCAATGGCGAGTTCCACATTCTCCTTAGCAACGCCAAAACCAAGGTTGAATAGAGAGTAAGAGGGGTTTTGATATCGACCAAATAAGTCAGCTTCAAACTCCCCTTTATAGCTGGCCTGTAGTCTGCTAAAAAACTCCCATTCTTCGGAAATGGGTTTATTGTAATCTAGTGTTAATGCTGCTGTTGACTTGTTGATATATGGGGGCGTCAACCCACTCAAATCGGTTCCATCATCAAGCAAAGTCCCCTCGTCCCATTCTGCTTCGACTAACCCAGCAGACAGACCGACAATTAAATGGTCACTGATAGAGTAACTCAGCTCGGCTTCCCAGCCATATTGAGTCGACTTGCCCGCATTCAGGATCCCTTCAATAGGATTCCCCGAAGGATCAGTTCTTGTTAATTCAAATTGTCGGCCTGAATAATCGATGTAAAAAAGTGCGGTAGCAATTGTCATTCTATTGTCTAGAAGCCGCCCCTTATATCCGACTTCCAAATTGGTGGTTTTCTCTGATCCAAATGAGAAAAGTTCAGACTTTCCAGTGAAATTTGCAGGGTTAAGTCCACCTGGTTCGAACCCTTTTGAGGCGGTGATGTAAATATTGGATCCGTTGTCGCTAAGCTTGTAAGACAATGAAGCTTTCGGCAGAAACTCAGTGTTACCAGTGTCTCCAGCAATTGCGGTTAATGTATTATTCCCTTTAATATCCCAGCGTTCAAAGCGCGCGCCCAAGTCGACAACAAAATTACCTATCTCATGGCTACCCGTAACGAAAGTTGCGTATTGCTGGCGTTTAACGTCTAAGCCGACTAATGGTACGTCCGCCGAGATACTTTCTTCAGCTGCAGTCGGTGGGGGGCCGCCGGCTAAAGCATACCCAATGACCGCGTTCCCACTGCCATGAGCAATTAAATCGCTTTGTGTATCCCGTTCAAACGAAAGGTAATACAAGCCGGCCTGCCACTGAGTCGGACCGTCATTTTTGGACGTGAAACGAACCTCTTGAGAAAAAATTTCCGATTGAATACCGCGATCAAAATCGAATACAAACTCTTGGGTTGCATCTAGATCTGATCCTTCGTTGAAGTCAGTATCAGTGTAACCAGATATCGCTGTCATAAACATCGAATCCAGTTCTAATTCAAACTCTGCGGTTGCTGCGATGGTTTCTCTTAATACGCGAGGGTTGAAAGAAAAGTTTCGCTCATTGTTGTAGGAGAATTGATTATCTTCCTCAATCGCCCAAGGGTTGTTAGGAGAATCTAAATCATTCCAACGGAGTGTGGCATATGCCGAAAAATTGTCACTGATAGTTCCTGCAATTGCGAGTTTAAATCCTTCTTCGTTGTAACTACCTATATCGGCATCGTTGGAGCCAATACCGCCATTAATGCGCGCAGGATTTGTATTGATCAGATAACCATCGTTTGACGCACTGTAGCCAAAAACGCGTGCGGCCCAACCATTGTCACTTAAGGGAATATTAAACGATGCTTCAAGATCTCTCGTGGACTGCTGGCCAACAACAGCCTTAACACGACCAAAAAACTCATCGGCTTCAGGTCGCATGGAGACAAAGCGCACTGCTCCGCCGATACTACTGCCGCCATACAGCGTGCCCTGAGGGCCCTTTAGTACTTCTACTCGTTGCAAGTCGCCTAAACGGGCGGAGGCATCCGTAAATAACTGCACATCGTCTAGATAGAAACCAACACCTTGAGTATTACCAAAAGATCCGACACCCCGAATGGTAACGTTTGGGTTTCCGTCTGTACGTGTTGCAAGATTTAAGTTTCCGACAGCCATGCCTAAGTCATCAAGAGAGACTATCGCACCTCGCTCAAGCTCTTCAGCATTTAAAGCGGATATAGATTCGGGAATGTCGAGAACAGATTCTACGCGTTTTCGAGCCGTAACCTGTATCGATTCAATTTCACCAGTTTCAGATTGACTTCCCTGACGTTCGGGGGAAGTACTCTCTTGTCCCAAGGCCGAAGAGATACTCATTGTCAATAAAGTCAAACAAAGCCCAGCGTTCTTTAGAGTTTCCATAAGTTTAATTCCACACTTTTTCTTGAATGCGCCTTTACACTATATTAACAATTTGTTAAATTCAAACGGTCGTTTGTTTTATTTTTCAAGATCGAGTGTTGAGTATTGGTAAACAACGGTGAAAAGTGTGCTGTACCTGAAGAATGAAAGTCAGTTGCTAGAGCACTGCTAAGACCTCAATTCAGTCCATACACCTTTAAGAAAGGCTGTTATTTTGGATTGAATAAAAAGTAATTCGCGCCGCTAGGAAAGAAGACCGAATGCTCCCTTTTCTTGCGGAGAGCCGCTCAATTGAGAATGTGATGGATATATGCATTGCATTTTTGGTTCTGAAGTTGACAACTGTGAGAATTGAATGACATCACTAGTCCCATCAAGCAATATTATGCTGGTATTTGCCTGTATTTCAGCGCTGGCCTGGTTAGGTTTTGCGGCAGAGAAAACCAAAGTTGGTAAGATGCTAACAGGGCTGTTTTGCACCGCCGGCAGTGCAATTGTTCTATCAAATATGGGCGTACTTCCGTTCCAATCTCAAGCCTATGAGTTCGTTATGACGTACTTAGTACCGATGGCAATTCCACTATTTTTATTTCGGGTTAATTTAAAAGAGATCTTTCAGGAAACAGGAAGAACGATAATAGCCTTTACTATCGGTGCGTTTACCACTGTTATCGGTATTGTTATCTGTGTGTCATTTTTGGATTTGGGACCATTGGAAAGTGATCTAGCAGGTTTGTTTGCTGCAGGATACATTGGCGGTGCATTGAACTTTGCCTCTGCCTCCGAAGCGATACAGTTTCCAGACCCAACGTTACTGTCAGCAGGCATCGCTGCAGATGGCTTAGCCGGATTTATTTACATTATGGTGCTTGCGGTACTCCCGTCAGTGCAGTTCTTAACTAAGGTTTTTGGGCAAGAACCATCAACTAATGCGGTTACTATAGATAATGACAAGCAACCCATTACGCTGTTTTCGATCATCAGTCTTCTAGCGGCAAGTGCGCTCATTGTTTCGATCGGTAATTTACTATCGGCTTGGTTAGGCATGCCCTCCTATGCCATCTTGTTTATTACTGCAATCTCTTTGCTACCTAGCACGTTATTTGCTAATCAGTTGAAGGGAGTAAATGGCGGATTTGACTTGGGTATGATTTGTACTTATCTATTTTTTGCCGCTGTAGGCGCTAGCGCAAACCTGACTGTTTTACTTCAAGTCGCACCTACTATTATGCTTTTTGCCATCTTAGTCATTGTTATCCATGCTGTGCTGCTTTTCCCTATTGCTCGCGCATTTAAGTTGAGTCTGGGGGAAGTCATTATTGCCTCCAATGCGTGCATTCTTGGACCAACCACGGCAGCAGCATTGGCTGCAGCAAGAGGATGGCGCCACCTAGTGACACCTGGCCTTCTGGCGGGCCTATTTGGGTACGCGATCGGCACATTTATTGGTGTCACTGTCGCAGCTATGCTCTGAGCTGCGCTATAGAGAGATTTTAAAGGGTGAAACATAAAGAAGCTAACCTAGAGGCTTTACTGAGCAGTGCTGCAAACAAAGAAACCTGCACAAACGAGGTTGCTCAGTAAAGCTCCAACTCAAAACTATAGTGTCAAAACAACTAAACAGTAAGCCTGATAGAAGATTTCAATCCGTCTTCGACTCTACATCTTATTCACTATGGACCTAAATCATTGTCTGCCGTCGTATCTATAGCGGCATTTCCCCTTCCAGAGTGCCGCCTTGCATCCTGCTGATAAAAAGCGCAAGATGACAAGATGCTTTCCAAGAGCCTAGGATGGCAGAGCAGTCTGTCTTGATGTTCCAACAGCAAATTCAATATGCTCAACGGCTTACCTTGTTTTCAGGTAGCATGGTACGGATGTGGCCGGCCTTAGCAAAAGGCAGAATCTGGTCTGCTTCTTTACTGTTTTTCACTTTACTTTTCCCAGTCCGCAGCACGGCAGAACAACCCACCTGGCAACTGGTTACCGAACATTTCCCGCCTTTTAATTATCAGCATAACGGCGAGTTCAGCGGCTTTTCCACCGAGTTGCTCAAACGGATGATGGAAGACAACCAACTTCCTTATCAGATTTCCCTTTACCCCTGGGCCAGGGCCTACCAAAGGGTGTTAGATAGCCCTCATAGCCTGATTTATTCCATCGGCCGCACCAAAGAACGGGAAGCCTATTTCTACTGGGTGGGACCACTGGCCAACGTGGATGTTTATCTCTGGCAATCCTCTGATGCACCGCCATTGAGATTGAAAGATCACACCCAACTCAGAAACGCCCGGCTGGCTTTTATTCGTAAAAGCGCCATTGAAAAGCGTTTGCTGCTGGATAGACGTTTTAGCAAAGAAAATACCTATCCGGTGACAGAAATTGAAGATGCGCTGATGATGCTCGCCCACCGGCGAGTGGATGGCGTATTGATGGCAACCAATATGGAAACAGAAAAGGCCCGCTTACTAACTCGTCTGGCAGATAACATCGAGCGGCGCCAGAAAGTGATGACCCTGCCCTTGTATGCGGCCCTTAATAAAGCCAGTGGTGAGCAGACCGCGCAATTGCTGCAGCAATCCTTATACCGGCTGCGAGGCAACGGTGTTTATCAGCAACTACTAGATAAATACGGATTGGCTGATGAGTCGGCCATAACAAAAAAGGCCACCGACTAGCGGTGGCCTGAGCTTAGCAAAGTGGCAATCAGCCAAATTGATTCATGGTGTTGTCTTTACCTGAGGCTTTAAGCGCTGCATCACCAGAGAAGTACTCTTTGTGATCGTCGCCCATATCCGAGCCCGCCATATTCTGGTGTTTAACGCAGGCAATACCTTCGCGGATTTCCTTACGCTGTACCCCTTGAACATAAGCCAGCATACCTTCATCACCGAAATAGCCCTTGGCCAGATTGTCGGTAGACAGGGCCGCCGTGTGGTAAGTAGGCAGCGTAATCAGGTGATGGAAGATACCGGCTTCACGGGCCGCATCTGCCTGGAAGCTACGGATCTTGGCATCGGCTTCCTGCGCCAGTTCGGTGCTGTCGTACTCTGCGCTCATCAGGCTGGCACGATCAAAACCGCTCAGGTCTTTGCCTTCAGCCTGCCAGGCATCAAACACCTGCTGACGGAAGTTCAGCGTCCAGTTGAACGATGGGCTGTTGTTGTATACCAACTTGGCATTAGGCACAGCTTCACGGATACGTTGCACCATACCGGCGATCTGGCCGATATGTGGCTTCTCGGTTTCAATCCACAGCAAGTCAGCACCATTTTGCAAGCTGGTGATACAGTCCAGCACCACGCGATCTTCGCCTGAGCCTTTCTTAAACTGGAACAAACCAGATTGCAGACGCTTAGGCTTTAACAACTTGCCATTGGCCTTAACGACTACATCACCGTTTTGAATATCCGCAGCGCTTTCAATGTAATCGCCATCCAGGAAGCTGTTGTACTTGTCACCCAAGTCGCCCGGCTCGTTGGTCACGGCAATCTGCTTGGTTAAGCCAGCGCCCAGTGAGTCGGTACGGGCCACAATCACGCCATCTTCCACACCCAATTCCAGGAAGGCATAACGAACGGCATTGATTTTGGCCAGGAAGTCGGCGTGAGGTACGGTTACCTTACCGTCCTGGTGACCACATTGCTTCTCATCAGACACCTGGTTTTCAATCTGAATGGCACAAGCACCGGCTTCTATCATCTTCTTAGCCAGCAGATAGGTGGCTTCTTCGTTACCAAAACCAGCATCGATATCGGCAATAATAGGCACCACGTGGGTTTCAAAGTTATCAATCTGGTTTTCCAGGCTGGCGGCTTTGGCAGTGTCACCACTGGCACGGGCATCATCCAATTGACGATATAAGCCACCCAATTCACGGGCATCAGCCTGACGCAGGAAGGTATAGAGTTCTTCAATTAACGCCGGTACCGAGGTTTTCTCGTGCATGGACTGGTCAGGCAGCGGGCCAAATTCACTGCGCAGTGCTGCAATCATCCAGCCGGACAGGTACAAATAACGCTTGGCGGTACTGCCATGATGTTTCTTAATGGAGATCAGCTTTTGCTGACCGATAAAACCATGCCAGCAACCCAATGACTGCGTGTAGGCACTACTGTCTGCATCATATTCTTCCATATCACGGCGCATAATGGCGGCCGTGTAACGCGCAATATCCAAACCGGTTTTAAACTGGTTTTGCGCCTTCATACGTGCGGCGTATTCGGGATCGATAGCACCCCAGGTGTGGCGGCTTTTGAGCAACTGTGTGAAATGTTCAATATCCTGTAAATAGGCTGACATAAGCGTTCTCCGGTTATCGCTGGCCTTGCCCGACCAGCCGCTTCAACTTTGCTGTGTACAGATGGTGAAAGTGCCTCTATGGGCGAATCTGCTGATGACAAGCATAGACATCCGGGGTAGGATTCAACCAATTTATAAATCTCATACCGGCCATTAGTTTTATGAATATAGCCAAAGTTGACCTGAATCTGCTGGTGTATTTTGATGTATTAATGCGTGAGCGTAGCGTCACCCGGGCTGCTGCACAGCTGTCTATTACTCAGCCGGCGATGAGCAATGGCTTAAAGCGCTTACGGGAGTTGTTTAACGACCCTATTCTGGTGCGCACCAGCGACGGTATGACACCCACCCAGCGCGCCCTGCAATTACAACCTGTAGTGCGCGACGCCATCTCCCGTCTGGAAGCCGCTATACAACCCAAAAGTGACTTTGATCCCCTCACCAGTGAGCGGACCTTTCGCATTATGGCCAGCGATTATGCCGAATCGACCCTGTTGCTTGAGGTGATTCGCCAGCTAAATCAGCAGGCCCCGAATATTACTCTGGACGTAATTACCCCGTCGGATGTGACCTTTCATGATGTGGAACACGGCAAGGTGGACATGGCCATTAACCGCTTTGAAGAGCTGCCGCTATCTTTCCACCAGAAGGTCATCTGGTACGACAGCTTTTCCTGTGTGGTGAATAAACAAAACCCGGTGGTGAAGCAATTCACCTTAGATAAATACCTCAAAGGTCAGCATATCTGGGTCAGTAAAACCGGCTTTGGCGTGGGGGTGGGTATCGACCCTAATGAAGTGCAAAAGCTCGGCTGGGTGGATCTGGAACTGGCTAAATTAGGCAGAAAGCGCCATATCCGCGTGTTTACCCGCCACTATCATGTGGCCCTACAGCTGGCCCGCGAACAAAACCTGATTGCCACGCTGCCAAGCCGCGCCGCCAAGATCTACAAAGACGACAGCAATATGGTGATCCTGGAGCCGCCCTTTGATATTCCCCCTATCGCCCTGAAAATGGCCTGGAGTGCCCTACTCCAGCACGATGCTGGGCATATCTGGCTGCGCCGTTTAATTATTGATATTGCTAAAGAATTATCCTGACTTTTGAATAAGGTAAAAGGCAACTTTAAGTGCATCCCCGGCTTTTGGCGGAGCGCTGCTGGAACTAAATGTCAATTGCAGCGGGAAACGCTCAGCCACATCGTCCGAATAGTCCTTGAGCTGTGAATTCAGGTAAAAATCTTTTTGTTGTGTGGTAAGCAACATACATTGCGCTGATGAGCAAATAACCGCATAGCTTGTAACTCCCCAGGTTACCGCCACCTGCGCAATATATTCGGAGACTTGTTGCTCAAACGCCTTATTGCGGCCCGCCTCATTTTCAAGCAACTGATTGATTTGTTTAGCATTCGCAAAGCGATATCGAGTCTGGGCAAATGCCCCGGCAAGCGGCTCCGGCAAATGACGGCGCGCCGCTTCCATATTGATGTCCCCCATTTCAGCGTCGCGATGCCGGTTATCCGCGTTGTTCACCGTTAAGGTAGGTGCTTGGTCTGTTTTCCCCTCACGAACAGATAAACCTGCGCTGGTTTCAATAGTGCCAGACTGATTGTCATCTGCTCGATGCGAGTTTATCGCCTTAATTTGCTGCTCAGCGCTGTCCTCCTGCCCTGCAATAACGAAGGGGTTGGGTGCAGGGGTTTCAGTTTTAGAGCGGTTTGAAGCGTTTTCTCGTGTGGCAGTTTCCTGCACAAAAGCAGTCTCTGCGGATGACTGAGGCCCTAGATAATCGAAGGTCAGCCAGCCAAGCACTAGTAATATCCCTATTCCCAGCCACAGATTCCCTTTCATAGCATCCTCAAGCGATTGATTAATATCCTAAGCAACCTTATCACCTGTGCACAACAACGAGCTAATCATGCTGCCGGGTAGCTAAAAAATGCCTTCAGAGCATGCATTCACACAACACTATAAACAGGATGAATACCGAAAATACAATCCATACACTCTACAAACACAGCTGACCTGTCTAGACTGGCCAAAGCAAGATTTTTCGCTGCCAGTTATTGGCGCACACATAAATATAGAGCCACTATTGGCTCAGCCCTACACAAAGGAGCCCCGCATGGCAGAGACAATCAACAAGGGCCGCCTGGCCATTTATCCCGGTCTGTATGAGTTTATCCAGCAGCAGGCCCTGCCCGGCTCACAAGTGGACGCAGATGCATTCTGGTCTGGTTTTGAAACGCTGCTTGCCGACCTTATCCCAGTTAATCAAAGCCTGCTGGCTAAACGTGAAACGCTGCAAGCACAGATAGACGAGTATCACCGCCAGCACCCTCAGCTTGACCCGGCGCACTACAAAGCCTTTTTGCAAGACATTGGCTACCTGCAACCCGTGCCGCAAACTAGCCTAATCAGCACCACTAAAGTGGATGCCGAAATCGCCACTATGGCCGGCCCGCAGTTAGTGGTGCCAATTAACAACGCCCGCTACGCCTTAAATGCCGCCAATGCACGTTGGGGCAGCTTGTATGATGCCGCCTACGGCACAGACGTGATTGATGAAACTGACGGCGCTGAAAAAGGCAAAGGTTATAACCCGGTACGCGGGCAAAAAGTGGTGGCCTGGGCCAGAACCTGGCTGGATAGCATCGCACCTCTTGCGAAGAGCTCGCACCAACAAGCAGTAAGCTACCGCCTGGATAATGGCAGTTTGCTGATTGATCTTAAAGACGGCAGCACCACAACCCTGCAAGATCCTGCTGGCTATGTGGGTTATCAGGGTAGCACTGAGCAGCCTGATGCCATTTTACTCAAACACCATGCCCTGCATGCTGAGCTGCAATTTGATCGCAATCACCCGGTGGGCAAAACCGACCCAGCGGGCATTAAAGATATTCTGCTGGAGTCTGCGCTGACCACCATTATGGACTGCGAAGACTCGGTGGCCGCGGTAGACGGTGAAGATAAAACCCTGGTCTATCAAAACTGGTTAGGGCTAATGCAAGGCAGCTTAAGTGCCGATTTGGAAAAAGGCGGCAAAATTCAGCGCCGTACCATGCATGAGAATCGCCGCTACCTATCGCCAGAAGGCCAGCCATTTAGCCTGAAAGGCCGCAGCCTGATGCTGGTCCGTAATGTTGGCCACCTGATGACCAACCCGGCCATCTTGTTTGACGGCGAGGAGATTCCCGAAGGTATTATGGATGCGGTGATCACCTCACTGATTGCCAAACACGACCTGCTGGGACTGGGTAAGTTTAAAAACTCACAAAGCGGCAGTGTGTATATTGTTAAGCCGAAAATGCACGGCCCGGAAGAAGTGGCCTTTACCAACCAGCTGTTTGGTCGGGTAGAAGCCTTGCTGGGCTTGGCTGCCAATACCCTAAAAATGGGCATTATGGACGAGGAGCGACGCACCAGCGTGAACCTGCGTGCCTGTATTGCTGCCGCCCCTGAGCGGGTGATCTTTATCAACACCGGCTTTTTAGACAGAACCGGCGATGAGATTCATACCAGTATGCTGGCTGGTGCTTTTGCCCCCAAAGGCGAGCTAAAAACCCTGCCCTGGATCCATGCCTACGAGCGCGCCAATGTGGCCGCTGGTCTGGTATCAGGTTTATCCCGTAAGGCCCAGATAGGTAAAGGTATGTGGCCGATTCCGGATCAAATGGCCAATATGATGCAAGCCAAGCTGGGGCACCCGCAAGCCGGTGCCAATACCGCCTGGGTTCCTTCACCGACCGCCGCTACCTTGCATGCCTTGCATTACCATCAGGTTGATGTGTTTGCTATTCAGCAGCAACTGGCCAATGAGGACTTTGACGGCCTGGATACTATCTTGCAGGTCCCGCTGATGGCGAAAGACAGACAGCTTAGCGCCGATGAATTACAACGTGAGCTGGATAACAACGTGCAAGGTATTTTGGGCTATGTAGTACGTTGGGTACATCAGGGCGTGGGCTGTTCTAAAGTGCCGGATATCAATAACGTGGGTTTGATGGAAGACCGCGCCACCTTGCGGATTTCCAGCCAGCATATTGCCAACTGGCTGAAACACGGTTTATTGGATGCCCAGCAAGCGCAGGCATCACTGGCGAAAATGGCGGTGTTGGTGGATGAGCAAAATGCCGGCGACCCTGAGTATATCCCCATGGCGCCGGACCTGGATAACGCCATTGCCTTCCAAGCTGCTTCTGAGCTGATTTTCGCGGGTGCAGAACAGCCCAGCGGCTATACTGAGCCTGTGCTACATAAAAAGCGCCGCGAAATGAAAGCACGCTTGCAGCAAGGTTAAGGTTTCAGCTTGACGGGTAACGCTTCGACCCCAACCCGAAGCGTTACTCGAAGAGCTTTTTAAACTCTGACCAAATCCCCAACGAGAAATTATCAAACAAGTTAATCCCCAGTGCCGATTTAATCAGGTACAGCACCAGCAAGCCCAGCAATACACAAAACACAATAAACGCACTTAACAGCGCTGCGGATGCCAGGGCGGATACGGCTTTTTCCCGCTCGGATAATTCCCGGCGGTTTTTGCCCATTAAAAACACCAGATAATAACGCCAGCGGGTAAAAGGCACCGGCAAGGTGGTGCGAATATCCACCGCATGACGCCCCCAACTACGGGCGCCCAGTGCCAGTTTCAGGTGGTTAAGTTGCTCGTCATTAAAGCTCTCGGCCACCGCTTTGGGCATGCGGCTAAGCAAATTTTGCATAGCCGGTTCCTGGCGGACATCGCCGCCAGTGTTCGATTTTTGCGTCATCCCTGAAGCTCGCTTAACGTTTACGTATAACCAGACTACCGATGGAATACCCGGCTCCAAAGGAGCACAGCACCCCCACATCGCCAGATTGCATATCCTGATGATGCAGATTAAAAGCAATCATTGAGCCGGCAGAGGCAGTATTGGCGTAACGGTCCAGCACAATAGGTGCTTCATCGCTGCTGGCTTCACGCCCGAGCAGCTTTTTGGCAATCAGCAGGTTCATATTGATATTGGCCTGGTGTAACCACCAGCGACGTACATCGGCAGCGCCCAGACCATGCTGCGCCACATGGCTTTCCAGGTGCGCCGCGGCCATAGGACAAACCTCTTTAAATACGCTGCGGCCATTTTGGTGAAAGAGCTTATCCACGGCAAAAGGATCGGTGTCCTGAGCGCGGCTCATAAAACCAAAATTAGAGCGGATATTGTTGGAAAACTTAGTTACCGCTTTGGTGCTTAAGATTTCAAACTGGTGTTCGCTGCTTGCCGTGGCCGCAGACTCCACCACCTTGGCGGTTGCCACATCACCGAAGATAAAATGGCTGTCACGGTCGGTGTAATTAATTTGCGGCGACACCAGCTCGGGGTTAATCACCAATACCGCTCTGGCGGTACCGGCCTTAACCATTTCATAGGCGCGGTGCAAACCAAAAGTCGCCGCCGAACAGGCCACCAGCATATCAAAGCCAAAGCCTTCAATGCCCAGAGCTTCCTGCACTTCAATGGCAATGGCCGGATAGGCGCGCTGGGTATAAGCGCATGACACAATCACCGCATCGATATCCTGCGGCTGCTTATTGGCCGCTTTTAATGCGGCCTTGGCTGCTTCTATGGCAATTTCAGCCTGCTGTGAAACCTGTTCATCACCGCGCTCGGCAAAGTGCGGATACATACGGTCGATATCCAACACACCGTCTTTACAGTAGATAAACCGGCTCTTTATGCCAGAGGCTTTTTCAATAAACTCCGCACTGGAATGCGGCTTGGCTTCCAGTGTCCCGGCTTCAATGGCGGCCTGGTTGGTTTGGTTATATTTATCGGCCCAGGCATTATAAGCGCTGACCAACTCTTCATTGCTAATGCTGTGAGAGGGGGTCCAAAGACCGCTACCGCTGATAACGACGGCTTGAGAGGCTGCTTGCGACATGGAAAATTCCCGCTGTAATTCAGCCCATAGAATACTGAAAAGCGGCCATCTTGTCATGCAAAGGCCCGACCTGTGACCAGTAGCAACCTCCCGGATCACAAAAATTAACAAAGCGTGGCATTTTTCAAAGGATTAATACGCCCTTCTATCAGTAAGGTATGACAGGTCTGCAAACCACTATGGAATAGTTATGAAATTAAGGACCCTGTTCACCTTCCCGCTGCTGATACTGATGTTATCAGCCTGCAACAGCAATTCAGATTCAAACCGCTCTGGCGACTCAGAACCGCCTCCAGCGGGTGACCAACCAAGCACCTTAACCCTCAGCCAAGCAGATGGCTACAGTGAAAATCTGGATAAGATTCTGCAGACACCCAATACCAATTTGGCCAAACTGGTCCAGCGGGTACGAGGGCGTATTGGCGCTCTGCGCAGCGGTAGTATCAGCATTATCGGCACCAACAGCGAGACCGGACTGGCGTTTTATGCCTCCGCCAACCATGTTTACGGCTTATCGTCCTGGCCGGGTTTTGACGAAACCCATATCAGCAATTTCATCGACCAAGGGGTATACATCACCTCACACCGGGTGATGGAAGATGGCGATATCAATATCTGGGATAATTTTGCCGCCAATTTTCCTCTTTACCACCCTACAATCAGCGACGATGCACAAAACACCAGCATTCTACCCGCTGACGATTTCTATCTGGGGCTACTCGACAGCCAAAGCATTCCCTTTACCAATCTGGCCAGATACCCGGAAGATATTAACAGCCAAACCCCTATCGCCTTGTACGACCCGGACAAGTTGCTCAGTTCAGGCAATACCTGGTCCGAGGCACCAGCCGGCAAAAAAGTGCTGGCGCTGGGCTACCCGCAGGATAGCGTGAGTCATCCTTATGGGCTGGTGTCAGTGGGCAGCATCCTTAGCCATCAGGCGGCCGAGCAAGCCATTGCTGAATTAAAAGCCCAGGGTGACGAAGAAGGTGATATTCCCTATCAGCAAGACGTGGAATTTATTGCCAACTTACCGGCCGAAGCCGGTATGAGCGGTGGCGGTATCTTTAACGAGCAAGGGCAGTTGATTGGGGTGATGGTACGTAGCACCCAAACCGCCAGCGCCAGCTATACCAGAGCGGTGAGAATCAGCTATATCCACTCGGTATTTAAGCAATACCTTGCCTCTCGCTCGGCCGATGAAAAGGCCCATCTGGCTAAGTTTGTTGATAAGAGTTTTCTCTAAGTCATCAGCCCTGAGCCTTATGGACTCAGGGCTGACTGAAATAGCAGAATCTAGTCCAGTGCAGCGGTGTTCAGACTTGAACTAGGAGGAAATAGAAAGTAGGTGACATACAAGGTAATACAGCGGCAATGAAATTGGATAACCCCTCTTTGCCTCCACTAAACACTCTCTGACACCACTGGGCTGTTAGTTGCCCAACTCTTGCCCCGGTGCTAACATTTGTACACACAAAAACAGAGGGTATTTCATGGACACTAGAATTCAGTTTCGTGTTGATGAAGAAACGAAACGGCTAGCCCAGCAAATGGCCGAAAGTCAGGGCCGAACATTGAGTGATGCTTGTCGAGAGTTAACTGAGCAACTTGCAGAACAACAGCGAAAGACGCTATCTCACGATGCATGGCTGACTGAACAAGTAAACTCGGCGTTTGAAAAGTTTGACTCAGAAAAAGCCGTTTTTGTTGGCCACAAAGCCGCAAGATCTGAAATGGCTGAGCGTAAAGCTAAAATCCGCAACCGAAGCAAATCATGATTCTGTGGGAACAAGAGTCCCTTAACGATCGTGAAAAGATCTTTGAGTTTCTTTACGACTTCAACCCAGAAGCTGCCGATAAAACCGATGAGATCATCGAAGCAAAAGTTGAAAACCTGTTAGTTCAACCTCTTATGGGTGTACAACGTGACGGAATCAGAGGCCGGCTACTCATTATTCCGGAAATCTCTATGATCGTATCCTACTGGTTTGACGGCGATATCATTCGCATCATGCGTGTTCTACACCAAAAACAAAAATTTCCAATGGACTAAGACCATTGGGGCGAGTTTCGTTGACATGGCGGAAACCAGATCATTCCCCTGGAATTCACCCTGATCTAAGTCGGGGACCGAAAGTCAGATGCGATAAGGGAAAACAAAAGACAAAACCATAGATGCAAATCTCTCAGCCCCAACCTATTACTCAAATAAGCCCTGCTTCTGCGGCACTTCAATATGCGACTGGCGCAAATAAACCTGCTTGGACGGGCCATCCACAAAGCGGGAGATAGCCTGTATATCGGCCGGGGTAAACTGCGATTGATGGCAGGCGATAGCCTTGGCCGCGCGCTGCATATCCGCTTTGGTAAAGGCAACTTTATGGGTCAGCCATTTATCTTCGCTGGTATGCCAGTTGTGTTGAATTAACTGCCCAAAGCCTGAGCCGTTATCTTGGTATTTATGCAGTTCCAGCTCTGAGGCGGCGGCAAAATACAGTGTATCCGGGCTGTGTTCAGTGGCTTTTTGATACACCTGCGCCACCAGATTACTGACCATACGATGGTCAGGATGCCCATAGCCGCCTTCCGGCCCCCAGGTGATTACCACATTGGGTTTAACCTGCTCAAACAGCTTGGCAATACTGCTATCCAGCGGTTGCAGGTTTTGCCACTGGGCCAGGCTGCCATCGACAAACTCGAGCATAATAGGCGGATTAATCCCAAGCGCCTTGGTGGCACATTGGGTTTCAGCCAGACGGGTTTGCTTTAAGGCCTCCCCTGCCGCAATACCGGCATGTTCGGTAACCCCGTGCTGGCCATCGGTCACCACCGCCAGATATACATCATGACCTTCGCGGGCATAGCGGGCCAATAGCGGCCCCACGGTTACCTCGTCATCCGGGTGGGCAAAAATGGCCAGAATACTGGGCTTGGCTGGCTCACTGGCCATCGCAGGTGACAGAGCAGTAAATGCCAGGCCCAGGCTGATTGCAAATTGAGTAAGTTTGTTCATAAGTACATCCTTTTACTGATTACGTCTCAAACAGCGCTGATATCAGAAGCGATAGCTAGCACCCACATAAAAGCGTCGGCCATTTTTATAGATGCCCAGCGGCGCACTACGCACCCTGTCATAGGAATACAGCACTTCGTCGGTCAGGTTGATGGCTTCCAGCAGCAGGTCCCAGTTGTCGTTAACATGCACTGTCAGATTCATATCCAACTGGCCGGTATTGTCCGCGCGCTCTTCCCCTAGGCCCGTGGCATAGCTGGTGCGGTAGTTATATGACAAACGGGCGCTGACCAGGTCATTTTCATAGTAACCGGAGAGGTTAAAGGTATGGCGTGAGTTACCCGGAATTTCCGATAACTCCTGACCCGGCGCGCCAGAGTCACGGTCGCCATCCACCAGGGTGTAGTTAGCGATAACGCCCAGCCCATAGATAAATTCATGTTGCAGGCCCAGCTCCAGGCCTTTAATAGTGCCGCCAGGACCGTTAACCGGCCTGTCGATGCTCATCTCAATGCCCTCATGCACTTCCAGCGAGCGGGACACATCCACAAAGGAACGCACATTTTTAAAGAACAGCGCCATGGATGCCAGCGATGCCTCCTGCCAGTACCATTCCAGACCAAGGTCGAACTGGGTGGCTCTGAAAGGATCTAAATCTGGATTGCCAGCCACACCTTGGGCCTGGGTTTTGTTGTAGTTGACCGAGGGCATAATATGCTCGTAATCGGGTCTGGCCATCACTTTGGCCGCCGCGCTACGCAGCACCAGATCTTCACTGAGATCGAAGGACAAATTCAGGCTGGGCAAAATATCGGTATAGCTACGCTCACGACTCAGCCAGGCAAACTCAGGCAAGCCCTCGCCAGGCAGTTGCTGATAACCGGATGACTGCTGGCGGGTATGTACCATTCTCAGGCCCAGATCGCCGCGATAATCCCGGCCTTTTAAATCAAGTTTGAGATAACCGGCCACCACTTTCTCGTCAATGATAAAGCGGCTTTCTTTCTCCTCACTGACCTCAAAGGGCAGGTGCTGATAAGCGCTTTCCAGGGCGGCGGTATCCACAAAAGCAAAATGCTTAAGGGTGTGCTGCGATCCTATCCCTTGCAGATAATCACTGGGAAACGCGGCGCTATAGTCACTCATACGCCAATCAAGCGAGCCTGCCAGCCCATCATACCCGCCGTTACGGGTGCGTAGCCTTTGAAGTTCACGACCGTGATCTTTGTATTTTGCGCCAAAACTCAGTTCCGACAGGATGGGATGGTCCATGGAGCGGCTGAAGTCCAGTTGCAGGTAGCTTTCCTCGTCTTCGGAATAGCTGGCATCCTGGCGCACTTCACTGATAAACCAATCCTGCCCTTGCTGTGGGGATACCCCATAGCTAACACGGATATCCCGTTCAACACTGGTATCGACCCGGTAATCGGTGTTGGCCGACCACTGTGAGGTGGAATCGGCGCTGGTGTCTCCGGAGCTGGCCGTTACCCCGGCCTGCAATTGAATTTTCCAATACTCAACAAAATGATTCAGATGCAGCTGGGCGCTTTTTTGGTCTATACGGGAATTCCGCCAAATCGCCTCCATCGAGGTGTTAAAAGGCGCATTGGGCAACTGATGATAGGTTGCGGCCAGTAAGGTATTGTCACTAATCTGCACATCGCTGATACGACCACCAGCGCGGTAGGTATTGCTCGGCAGCCATAAAAAATTCTGGTTGGAATTATCGGCATCCAATACCGAATACAGCACATTCAGGGTTAGATCGGTATCTTTACTGACACGCCACTGCCCAGATAACAGCGAACTGGTCAAATCGCGGGATTGCTGAAACAGCGCCGACCCGCCGCCGCCTGGCGTCCATAACCCCTGAATATCAGCATCGTCGGCATCCGACAAACGCAGACTGCCGTCGGCCTCCTGGGCAAAATTTCGCTCTGCCCAGCCCCAGGACTCCAGACCATCCCGGCGCAGGTTACGCTTATGCTTCACCAGCGCCATCAGCAGCCCCAGATCATTGCTGTCATCCCGCCAGTTATACAAGGCAGAAAACTGCGGCGCCCATTTATCGGCCACATCGGTATATTGCAACTGAGCCTTGAGCATCAATTTGCCCGGCTCGGTATCCAGTGGCTTAGGCGTATTCAGCACTACGGCACCACCCAGGGAGCCTTCATCTAAGTTTGCCTGCGGTGATTTATTCACTTCCAGCGAGGCCACCAGCTCAGAAGGGATCATCGTGTAGTTAAAACCACGGCTGGGCTGGGAGGAAATCCACCAGTCAGAGGAGGCAATACTGTGGCCGTTAAGTAAGGTCAGGTTCTGGCTCGGCGCTGTGCCTCGCACCCCAACCCGTTCACCCTCACCCATCACCCGATAAAGTGATACACCGGTTAAGCGCTGTAGGGACTCGGCCACGTTTTTGTCGGGAAACTTACCGATATTTTCCGCCGAGATAGCGTCGATAAAATTGCTGGTTTCTTTTTTGCTGTTGATCGCTTCGAGCAGGCTACTGCGAATGCCCCGAATCTTGATATGTTCAAAGGCGTCATCGGTCTCTTGGGCATAGCTACCCGCAGCCACAAATGACAACGCTGTCAAAATAAAACCCCGCCCTCGCATGCTGTCTTGCCCTCGATGATGCTTAGTTTTTAGGGAGCCATTGTGTATTTGGCTTCATCCGGCACAGATTGGCCGTTGCCTTGGCGCTTCCGGAACCATAAAATAACATTGTACAGCAGTGATTTACCAATATTTTCACAAACTTACAGGGATGCTGACAATACGTTGACAAATCAGGGTAGCAACAACCGGATCCGACTGAACCAGGTCTTGGTGGACTTCGCCGCCCTGAAGTTACAGATTGACGGGATTTGGTATGACATTGAAGCCAGGCAACTGGCCCTGCTCAGGCTGTTAATCGAGCATCAGGGGCAAGCGGTTTCCCGTCAGCAAATCATGGATAAGATCTGGCCCGATGTGGTGGTCAGTGACAATTCGGTCAGCCAGGCCGTTACCCAGTTACGCAAATCCCTGCAGGAGCCCAAAGACAGCCCAACCTTTATCCGCACCGTGCCGCGCAAAGGCTATCAGCTGATTGCCGATATTCATTACCCCGACAATACGCCCCAGCCACAGGCCAGTATCACGCTGCGCCGGGCTGCGGGGCTGGCGCTATCCCTGATACTGGCGATAAGTTTGCTGGTCTTATGGCTATGGCCAGCCAGCCCCCATCCATATCATCACAAGGCGCAGTTAACCGCCAGCCCAGGGGATGAAGCATTCTTAACCCTATCGCCGGATAAGCGTTATTTACTCTTTACCCAGCAAGATGCACAAAGCGGCTTACGCGACCTGATGGTATTCGACCGCCAAAGCGAAAATATTCACGCCCTGCGCCAAAGCGGTTACGACGAACTGTCACCGGCCTGGTCGCCGGATGGCCAGCGCCTGGCCTATATCAGGCAAAACGCCTTTAGTTGTCAGATACGCACCTTGACCTTATCCGGGCCGGTGGAAACCTGGCGCCTGGCCCAAGACAGTCCCCTCACTGACTGTCAAACCGACGCCGGTCAAAGCAAGCTGCGCTGGACACGCAGCGGTCTGTTCTACCTTGACCCGGTTAGCAACCGTTTACTTCGTTTAAACCTGGATGCCACGCCCGTTGAAGCCACAGAGCACTGGCAGAATGTGGCGTATTTTGATGTGGATGTCACAGGTCGCCATTTACTGCGAGCCAGTCGTCGCGGCAAATTACTGTATTTGGATTATGACGATCTGAAAACCGCTGAGCAGCAATATGTGCAAACCCTGACACCGCCCATTGCCAGCCTGAAATGGCAGGTACCCGGCCAACAATATTGGCTCGCCGGCCAGCAACTGCGCTTAGCCGATATTGATGGCACTCGCCAGAATTTGGCCGCACCACCGGGTTTTATTATGGATATGGCACAGGTTAGCGACGAAACCAGTGAGCAGTTATTTCTGGCTTCAGGCACCTTGCAAGCCAACCTGGTGGTGATGGATATGCAATCTCCCCAGCAATTGCACGCGCTGACGTCCTCGCCCAATTTTGAATATTTACCGGCACTGTCTGCCGATGGGCTGCAAACCGCTTATATCTCGCAGTACTTTGACTATGTTGACCAGCAGGTACATCAGGAAGTGTGGGTTAAGCATAGCCAAAAGCCTACCGCCACCTTGCTTACCGCCCTGCCTGATGATGTGCAGCCGGATTATCTGAGCTGGTCACCCCAGGGCAGTTTTTTATTGTTGCAAGACAAACAGCAACGGGTATTTCTGCTGAACCTGTATGCGCGCAGTCTGCACCCGGTACTGACGGATTTTAAACAGGTATCGGCGCTCTACTGGCTGGATAACGAACAGCAGCTTTACTTTAGTGCCGTGCAAGGGGATAGCGCAGTTGCAGGCAAGTTTGATCTGCAAAAACAGCAGGTGGATTTAATCGCCCCGCAAGCCGGTACGCCAGTATTGTTAAACGCCAGTTTCGACGACTTTAACCAACGGATATTGGACATACTCACCGCCGCCCTGCCAGAGATCCCCGCAGCCCGGCTTACCCAGGCCATCACCCGCATTCGCCCGGCGTTAACGCCAGACAATCTGTACTTTGTGCTGCCAGGCCTGACAGAGTCAGACCTATTAAAACTGGACAGACAAACAGGCGACGTGCAGCTTATTCATCAGTTGGCCATTCACCAACAACACCTGGGCTTAACCTTAAATCTGGCGGTCAGCCCGGATGAACAACAGATGGTGATGAGTATGCTGAGCTCCCAGCAGAACAACCTTATGCTTAGGGAGCGTCAGTAGCCGCTGACTGCGGTGCCGCATTACAGTTGCGACAGAGTATTGAGCAAATTTTGATGTGTTCTGGTGGAAAAACTTTGCTTTTCTACCGCTAGCGGAAAATCCAAAACATCGCTATTCCCCTCAAGCACCACACCAGTCAGATTTACCGTACGTGAAATCGGTAAACGATATTGCGCCACCAATATGTCAGCGCCAAAATCCACATTTTCCCCTTCGCCTTTAATCACAGTGCTGAACTGACCATCAGCGTTTAACAACAAATACCCATCCAATCTGGCATAGGTACCGTCGGTGGCAGGTAGCTGCCCAAAGACTTTCGCTCCAGCATAGGCTTTTAATCGCCAGACAAGATCGTCACAAGAACTAACACATTGTGGGTTGGTCACAATAGCGAGGCGCTGGTATTGAATAGCTGACGTTGCCGGAGCCACATCCTTACTCTGGCAAAGCGCTGAACCACGACAAAAATCGGCCCTAAGTGGCAAATAGGTCTGCTTTTTATCTTCGTCGCTCAATAGCTGATACCAGTCCTCTGCGAACTCACTGCCGTAAAAGGCACTTACCCTGGTTGCCTGGTTCTGCAACGGTTCAACGTTACGATAACGCACTAGATTGTCTTTAAAGGGTTTACCAAATGCAGCCACCCACGGCGTATTTTCAGAGCCGCCGGGGTTGTTTTGTAGATCCACAACCAGTTTTTTGGCTGGCTTACTGTTTATGATGTCCCGAACGCCATGAATGGCACCGCACATGCCAGTGGCTTGCTCAGCACTACAGTAAATATCATCTTGCTCTGTACCCCAATTTCCGAAAAACAGGATCTTCAGTACAAAAGCATCATCCGTTTCATACAAACAAGCTTGCTCAGAAACATAGCGCTGCTGGAAGGATAAACCTTCATAAAGCCCTTCACAGGTAGGCGCGTTACTGGTGCTGATGGTTCTGTTTTTATCAGCCCCGCTCGCAAGGGTTAGCTTAGTGCCATCATGATAGGCAATCTCCAGTGAGGGCTCGCTCAGGTTAAAGCGATAGCCTCGTTCCATGTCTGTTACAAAGCTCTCTAAACAACCTATCTCATGCGCGCTGCGGCAAAAGTAGTTGTGATAGTCGCTAAACAGTTTTGTTATATCAACACCGTTAAGCAACTTGATATCTTTACCGTCTTGTTGGTTAAAAAAGCTCAGTTTGGGCCAGGTATAACCTATATTTACCTCCGGCCAGCGAGGTACGGGAGTGACCTGTTCCTTGATCCAGTCGCCAACTTGCAAAAAGCTGTGCTGATTAACGATACCGAAATGCAAACTGCCGATAGCAAAATACAAGGCATTCCAATTCTCGGCTTGTGCAATTTGCTCAGTGGCATGCGCTCTATATTGGTTCCATTTAACGTCCCGGGTTTGGTCTCGTACATATATACTCAGGGCATCAATACTCTCCATCCCCTTGAGTAAAGTATCCGCCAGCGCTTGACGTTGTTGCACATCCGGAAAAGCAGGCTCAGCCGCACTAGCGCCAAAGCCCAAAAACAATCCCCAAAATGATAGTGCCAGCTTTTTCATGATTCCCTTCCTCATCTTCCGTTGCAATGTATAGCGATTAAGTATGGTTATTATTGTAAGACTGATGAGCTAAGCCAGTTTTGAATATCCTGGCGATACCATTCCCGGCTCTCGGCGTGTTGCAGCGCTTTTTCTGCCTGGATGCGGGCCGCCTTAGCTTGTCCCTGACGGCTCAGCAGGCGGGCCTGAATAAACAGCAATTGTGGATGCTGGTCATCCAGCGCCAATCCCCGCAGTAACAAAGGCTCAACGTCATTTAGCAGGCCTTGTTGAAGGTTAAGCTCGGCCAGATCGCGAATGGCACGAAAATGCCCCTGTTCGGCTGCTTGACCTAACCATCGCGCCGCTTTACTGAAATCTTGTTGTACGTCTTTACTGTCCAGAATTTCTCTGGCCAGACGATACTGTGCTACCGCCAGACCAGACTGCGCGGCTTGTAACACCCAATTTAAACCTTTGTGGCGATCCGACTCAGCCAGTTGTCCTCTGAGCAAACTGCTGCCCAGGCGGTACTGTGCCAGCGCATAACCGTTTTTGGCCGCATCCAGCAATACCTCGCCCGGCGCATTATCCTGCTGAAAATGCCGGCGCAGCAGCATGGCGGCATTGCTTTGTTCGGTCATCAGCCAGTTAGAAATATAGTATTGCACCACGGCATCGCCCTGCTCAGCCCGTTCGATCAATTCACTAATGCGCTGCTGATAGGCATTGCTCTGACGGGAAAAACTTTCCCGGTAGCGACGGCCCTTATGGGTGCTGAAATGATAAAGCAATGAGCGACTATGGTAGGGCTGGGGCTGACCGTCTTTTACTAGCGGTTGGTAACGCCAGCGACTGACGGCATTATAGATAGCCCGTTCAAACTCGCGGGGTGGGTAACCATCAATAATTTCCAGATCATTTACCGCGCCACTGGGATCAATATCAAACTCAACCCATACCCAGCCTTCCAGACCTTTTTTATAGGCTTCTTCGGGATACACTGGCTCCAAAAAATGGCTACGCTGAGGCGCTAAGGCTTCATCTAGGCTGGCGTCAGAGGTAAATATGGGTTGTAGATTTTCTTGGTAATTGAGGAAGCCAAACTCATGGTCAAGCTGCTGCTTAAGTCCTACCGGTTCACTTTGCTGTGGCAAGTGCTGATACACCAGACTGGCGGCGGAGCCCGCCTCAGACAAACCAAAATCGGCGGCAATGGAAAACCAGGCAAAGGCTTTGGCGTAGTCTTTGTCCTGTCCCTGGCCATGCAGATTCATAACGCCCAGATTGTACAAGGCATCCACATTTCCCAGCCGGGCCAGTTGCATAAATTCCTGCCGGGCTTTGTCAAATTGTTCCTGCTGGTAGGCAACGGTGGCCGTCAATAGGTCTGCTCTCACCATCATACTGGCGAGCAACAGGCCCACAGAGGCAAACAAACCGCATAGAACTGATCTCAACAATAGCTTCCCATGATAATGGTCGTAGCGTCCACGCTCAGTCCATTTTACTTAAATATTCGCCATTGTCTGCTATATACTTGATTCAAAATAAAAATTTAACGAAGTCCACTGAGACAAAAAAGCCCCTGACTTGTTAGTCAGGGGCCAACACCAGACAGCAACATGAGAGGGCACTCGTTTTGGCTGTCGTCGGATTTAGCTTACTTAGAAGCTGAAACGCATACCGGCTACATAGCGACGACCATCGCGGTACAGGCCGGTCAGGGCATGCTCTACGCCTTTTTCCTGATAGCTGAAAATCAGTTCATCGGTGAGGTTGATCCCTTCCAGTACCAGGGTCAGATTATCGTTAACCTTATACGAGATATTGGCATCCAACTGACCGTAGTCATCGATATAGCCGGGCCATGCTGAGCCACTGTCATAACCGGTGCGATAGTTATAGGAAATACGCCCACTCAAATACTCATTCTCGTAGTAAGCACTAACGTTAACGGTATGCTCCGAGTTACCCGGGATAGTAATGTCATTGCCCTGGGCATCTTTGGCTTCACCGTCTACAAAGGTGTAGTTGGCCATCAGGCCTATGCCCTGGTAAAGCTCCTGCTGATACCCGAGCTCTATACCCTGAATGGTCCCGCCTTGTCCGTTGGTAGGCCGGCTGATACTGATTTCCCGCCCCTCAAAGACTTCCTGACTGGTCACGTCACGCACAAATGACTGGATGTCCTTATGGAAGTAAGCCGCAGAAAAAATACCCGCTTCACTGAAGTACCATTCGATACTCAGGTCAAACTGGTTGGCATAGTAAGGGTCTATATTAGGGTTACCGCCATCACCGGTGCGGGTCTCGGTATTGTAAGAGGTTGACGCCGTCATATCCGTGTAGTCAGGGCGTGACATAACGCGGGCGGCACCAAAGCGCATAATCAGATCATCATCCAGGTCGATGGCCAGGTTCAGGCTTGGCAACACATCCAGATAGTCTTTGTCTTTAGTTACCCACAGTTCTTCACCTGTAGGGCCTTCATAGGCGCTGGAGGATTGCTGCGTTTGCACCACCCGCACGCCCAAGTTACCGCGCATGCCTTCCACATCAATATCGGCCATCACATAACCGGCCAGAATCTTCTCTTCCACCTCAAAGGTACTGGCTTTGAGCACTCGATAGTTCCAGCCCAGGGCATCACCTTCGGCGCGTACTTTATCAGAATCGGTAATGGCGTAATCACGCAAGGTACCCGCAGTGCCCTGCCCTGACAGGAAACCACCAGGCATCGCCAGCGAGTAATCCGCCAGGCTCCAGTTTAAATCGGTTCGCGCATCTGTGGTGTTTTTGGTGTTAAAACGTGAATGGTCACGATACTTCACGCCAAATTTAAGCTTGTCGAATACTGCTAAGTCCAACGAGCGGGAAAAGTCGGATTGCAGATAGTATTCTTCATCTTCGGCCAGGTTATTGTCGTAACGCAAAAAGCTCAGATCCCACTGATTACCGTCTTTAGGGTCGGCGTCATAGCTGGTCTCAATGCTCTTCACCTGGGATGCATCATAACGATGCACATAGTTACCGCCCCAGCCCACACTGCGGTCTGCTTGTGAGCCCCCACTACCTTCTGTGTAACCGGCCTGCAAGCTGCTGGTCCAGATATCCCCGTCATGTTTAAGGGTAAAGTCATACACCTTGGTCTTTAATTTGGAGTTACGTACCTTAGTTTCATCAAGAATATTGTCCTGCCCATCAGGGGCCAGGCCCAGCGTGCCAGCTGAGAGGAAATTGCCCACCACATTATGGCTGGTAATAGTGACATCCTGATACATAGCGCCGTTATACTCAGGGAGCCACAAAAAGTTCTGATTTTCGTTATCCGCATCTAAGGTGGAGTCGAGAATATTCAGGGTGGTTTCCAGATTGTCCTGCGGGCGCCATTGCAATACCGCATTTAAACCGGTTCTGACCCGCTCCTGGCTGAAACGCGCCGAGCCGCCGCCACCCGAGCTATACACATCTTCATAAACCGTACCGTCTTCTAAGGTGATATCGCGATGATCCCAACTCCAGGCCTCAATACCGTGGCGCTGCAAATTACGCTCCTGGCGGATAACCGAGAACAGCGCACCAAAGGTCTCGTCCTCGTTCTTCCAGCTGTATAGGCCGGACAATACCGGGTCGGTCTCGCCTGACACCTCGCTATATTGCGCCATGGCAGAGCCAAATACCGAGTTGGCATCAAGGTCTAGCGGCTTACGGGTTTTCACCACAATAGTCCCGCCGATAGAGCCTTCATCCACGTCCGCCTGCGGCGATTTGTACACTTCCAGGCCAGATACAATTTCGGCCGGTAGCATAGTGTAATTAAAGCCACGGCTTGGCGCGGAGTTAGTCCACCAGTCGGCCGAGCCAACCGCCTGACCGTTCAACAAGGTACGGTTCTGGCTTTCCGTGGTACCACGAATGCTCACCCGCTCCCCTTCACCGTAGCCCCGGGTAATAGACACCCCCGTGATACGTTGCAGCGACTCCGCCACGTTTTGATCCGGGAATTTACCGATATCTTCCGCCGTAATCGCATCCACTATGCTGTCTGAAAAGCGTTTGGCATTTAGCGATTTCACCACACTGCCACGAATGCCCTGCACCTGAATGGTTTCCACTTCCTCGGTGGCCGTTTGTTGCTGAGCCATTACCGCATGGCTTTGTAAACCTAATCCCGCCATTAAGGCCAGTTGGATGGCACAGGTAACCCTGGCCTTATTGAACTGATGCATTGTTATGATCCCCTTATATTTTTATTTGCTTTGCACACCCATCCCGGACGTCTCGGCCTTGCCATATTGGTTACCGGGAGAACCCACCGCGGCCTTCGCCCGGCAGATGCAAATTTTTTGTAAATGAGGCCAGATGAAGTGTCTTGAAGTGCTGTGAAAAGTTGTGAATGGAAAGCTAAGAAATTGAATTTATTAGTATTAAACAATTCTTTATATTGGTTCGTGTTAGCGTTATACAGGCCAAGGGAAAGCCAATTTGCTAACAACAAACCAGACGGTCTTAGCTAAAAGCAAAGAAAATTATTTGGTTTTAAGGATCAGAAATGGAGAAATAGACGCGCTGGATGATGCAGATCAGATGGACAAATAAAACCGCTAACTCTGCACTTTTATTTCGCATCACTAGCAAGAGGTTAGAGATAAAAGTATGGCAACCTCGCACCAAGGAACGCCATATCAGAGAATAGCTAGGTCAATCCCCTCATCGACTACGCCTGAACACAGCGGGGAAAACGCTAGCTACCACTCCCCTAAAGCTCTGTAGAGCGAACCAGCGCCAGGCAGATATCCGTATAACAGCAATAGTACGGAACACGTCCGTCTTTCCCCGGCACCAAATTGGTGCGTCCCAGAAAAACTCTGGCTAGGCAATAAGTTAGAAGCATGCTAAAAAATGACCAAGTAAAAGTACGGCGAAAGGCCGTGTTTAAACACGGCGCTTCGCCGGGCAATAAACTGTTGTAACTCTGGGAGAGTTCGTTGAAAGACTCAGTTTTCTTCACAATACTGGCCGGTGTTTCGGTTTTCGTCTTGGGTCAATTTATTCTCAAGTTGGTGCTTGAGCCGATAGTCTCCTTCAAGGAAAGCCTGGGTAATTTATCCGCATTTTGTCTGAGGTACAGAGCTAAAATCACAAACGCCAACGCTTCACTTGAACTCCAGAATGAACTCAAGATATTGATCTCGACGATTTTATCGAAAAGCCAGTCCGTTCCGTTTTACTCGGCTTTTGCCAAAGTGCTCGGCTTGCCAAATAAAGCGTCGATAATCGAAAGTTGTCATCTTCTAAACGGCATATCATATGAAATGGTCAGAGATACATCACAGCATCAGGGAAAGTTCCAAGGGTCCGTTCAAATACTTATGGATCTCCAGAGAGTGAGCGAGTTGTTGAGAGTTCGACTTGATTACAGTGAGTTATAACAAATGCAGGCACAGTGACGTCCACTAAATTGCGCCTTTGGATCCATTCCGCGGGCGCACATGCTGCAGGCGTCATATTGCTGGTTTAACATCGGAAATATATATATGGAAGCAGTGAATACATCAAAATTGATAAGATCGCTCGAAGCTGTTTTAGAAATATTTTCAAAGCTCTTTGGTACTTACTTAGTGTATTTACTAATAAGTGAAATTGGAAACTATATTAGTGAAGATTTCGCAAAAGATACTTTGCTGAGTCTATTACTTTTACCTGCCATTTACGTGTTGAAAGATTCATTAATAATTTTTGAACCTTTCTTTTCCAAGGTGGAAATTTCTAAAGAGGTTGTTACCGTAAAAAACGGCATTACTCCCAGAATAACTGATAGTTTAAAAATCAGTAGCATTGATAACGTTGAGGTGGTTAAAACTCCCCTCGGCTATATATTTAATTACGCCTCTATCCGACTCTATGGAAAAGGGGGGTATGTAAACATGCCATATGTATGCAAAGCAGACGAAGTCAGCAAACATTTTAAGCTGGGTACAGAGTAAGGGAAAATAACAAGTGATAGTGCTCAAAATACAATAAATAGAGCGATATTTTCACGCCATCCTTCTTAATTTTCAGCTTGGAATTTAAAATAGAAATCAGCATTACTCAGGCTGACAAAGAATGTCACAGAGAAGATAACGCTCCCTAAATCTGTGCAAGCCTTTTGGCGTCATTAGGCGTACACTGACCAGTCTCTGCGCCTTATGTACCGCAGGAAAGGAATATTGATGAAAGTACCTCAAAGACATTTCCAAGCAGCCGATGGATGTAACGCCCTATGGAAATAGTCCTAATAGTCTTTCTGCTGCTTATGCTAATTGGCAGCTTGTTTGGCGCAGTCAGGATAAGCCAGTGGATACTAAAAAATAAAACCCGGGCCAGGATATTGTACGCCACGCTGATACTGGGTGTGATTGGGATAGGGATCCACCACCTTTTTTATAAGCATATGCGTTTTATCCGGTCCGAGGTTTATCCCAACCTTTATTTAGTCCAGTACCCCGATGAGGATAATAATGTCCTTCAGCAGGCGATACGACAGCGCGTCATCACACACCTAAAAAGCGAGTTTCCTGTGGGTAAAACCCTGGCCTATGAGAAACAAAGCACTATTTTCTTTTACCAATACTACAAGGCTTTCCCCATTAGTGTTTTCCAGGATGAAGGCACCGCTTACTTTATTGACAACGAAGAAGACCTGGGTGGCATGGTCACGGAAGAGCTGGGTATGTATAGACGGTACAAATTAGCCGAGTTTAACTACACACCCTGCCAAGCCGAGGCCCCTTTGCACTGCGGTGAGCTGCGCTATTTCGATGAGCATGGTGTGGTTAAATCCGACCGTCTGTCCAATCTGGTTGCGCCCGCAAAAACCACTAAAGATGCCATTAACACTGCTGCTAACCCTGAATTTTAAGCATTGCATAACGGCAATCTTTACTGTCAATACGGGCCGTTTGTCTGTCAAATGAGCATAAACATAAAGGCACTGTTTATATGACGACGATAAGAAAGTCATTGCTGGAATACCTGATTTGGACAATAGCTGCCCTGCTGCTAGGCATGGGCTATATGCACCTGATTCTCGGCTCAGCACCAGAAGAAACCAACAGCTTGTCGTTTCTGATTGCAAAAATATATGTCTTTGCCCTGCTTTATGTAGGTGGCATTGTCGGCGCCATCTTAGCGGTGCTTTTTATACTTTTTGATGTCTTTTATCTGAAAAGAAAATGGCAGTCATCTCGTCACTTTTTCGCCATTCGTGCGGTTTCCATGCTGTCTATCCTGGCCGTTCTCGGTACCTTGCACTACCTGCTTGAAAAAACCTTTGATGTGATATGAGCCCAACGCACAAGCAACACTATATCTTGTATCTGTTCAGACTTTTACGTTGATACCAAGGAACCGTGGCGTGAAACGAAGCACAAGATTACCCCCATAAAAAAGCCCGCGATAAGCAATAGCGGGCTTTTTCTCAGCATCGGGCGTTATCTTCGCCCCGGCACTTAGAATTGGTAGGTATTGGCCTTGCCTAACAGTTTTTGTGTATCCAGTTTACCGGCCACACAAGACTGCACATCTTTATAGTCAAATACGTAGATACGATCCTGGCTCTTGCCACGCCCTTTGTTATCGGCGTAACCGTCCAGCACTAAGGTAATATGTTCACCCGCCGGTAGGCTCTTCAAACCACTGCCGTATTTACACAGAATATCCGCGCTGTTTTGTTCAAACTCGGCCAGAAACTTTTTGCTTTGTTCCTGCGCCGCCGCCACCCGTTTACTGTTGGCTTCGCGCTGCTCTTCCTGCAATTGCTGGGCGTACTTTTCTAACTCACGCTGGCGCTCGCGAATCTTCGCCAGTTCTTTTTGCAGCTCTTTGGTTTCTTTTTCCAGCTCTGCGCGACGCTCGCCTTCGGCATGACGTTTTTCAAACTCATTATCACGATTACGGCGCTCAACCTCGCGAGCTTCCCAGTTCAATTCGCGTTGTTTGTCTCTAAGCTCACTCAGCTTGTCATTAGACTCCACAAACAGCTCACGTACCCGCTCCAGCTCCTCACCAATAGACTCGTACTCAATCACATGCCCTTCATTTTCGATTACGATGGCACTGCCATTCACTTCAATTTGCGGCGCGACCGGCGGCACGGGGATCACATGATCAATACCGTTAAAGGAAAAGCGGTAACGATGACTACCCGAGGTCTGAATTCTGAATACCACGCCCTGGCCAGCCAGATAAGTGCTTTGCAAAGTGCGCACGCTAATGCCTTTTTTATCGCGATTTTGCTTGTAACTGGTTTGCATGATGCTGCTCATGATTTCCAGCTCTTTACTCAGCTCTTCAAGCTGAGGGGCGGCCTGCACACTGGCTGCAAACATACCGGCTAACAATAAACAAATGGATGACTTTTTCATGGCTGACCTCGTTATTTCTGGTTACAGGTTTTCCTGGGCCACTGGCTCCGGATTCTGATAAACCTGCTGCTGAAGCTTGTTAAACTGACGGGCATAGAACTGTTGGTCGTCTTCCCGCTGCTGGTTGACGAACTTAATCAGTTCGGCAAAATCTTCCCGGCGTTCGCTGCGACTGGCCGTGAGCAAATAGCTGGTCAACTGGCTGCTGACATCCTGCTGCTGCTCGCGCATTTCACGGCTGTAGTCGGCCAATAGCACTTGCTGCTGCTCACGGAACTGAGCGATTTCGGTATCCACCTGGCGGCGAATCTCATCCTCACGCCCCTGTCCGGCAAAACTGACCGTCAGCGCGCCACTTTGTATCTGCACTTCAACCCTAAACAGCACCATCACCAGCGCTAACATAGACATACCAAAAGACAAAGACGGCATGGCTCGCAATCGCCACCAGGATGACGACGCCCCAGGCTGTGGGCCTATGGCCGGTATTTGCCAATTAGGTACAGGCTGCTCCTCATAGTGCTTAGCCGTATGGCTCACCTGCTTGGCCAGCGCCACTTGCTGGGCAAACTCATCATCTTGTGCGCATAACTGTTCAAATGCCTGTTGCTGCGCCGCTGATAGCTGGCCGTCTAACCACAATGCAAACAATTCATGCTTGTCAGACATATTGCACCTCCATCAATGCTTTCAGTTTGCCAAGGCCCGTATATAAGCGGGATTTCACCGTATTACTCGATACGCCCAGCTGCTCGGCAATTTCTTCAAAGGTAAACTGACTAAAAAACTTCAACTCCACCACCGCCTTTTGCTCCAGTGACAACTTTTGCATGGCCCTGATTAATTCCCGCGACTGCGCGTCGGCAATGGTCAGGCGACTGACACAAGATTGTTCATCCACCAGCGGGTTTTCTTCATCCAACGGCTGGTAGTCACGCTTGCGCCGATAAAACTCCACCATCCGATGATGAGCGATACGAAACAACCAAGCCTTGAATGTGCCTTCGCCACGAAAGCTGGCCAGATTACGGAACACCGACAAGAACACTTCCTGAAGCAAGTCCATCGCATCGTCGGCATTTCCCGTCATGCGCAGGCCGTAGTTGTATACCGCTTTGTCGTAGCGTTTTACCAGTTTTTGCCAGGCTGCATTGTTGCCGCTCATGGCCTTGCTGATCAGCTTCTCATCAGTTTGTTCGAACAAGGCCTTCCCCAGTCATGTTCACATTCCGTGCTGCGTTGTTATTCTCTGCTCTTAATGTCGAGGCCAGTCAGAAAATAGTTTGGTGGAATTTAAAATTATTTTTTCACCGGCTTACAGCACAGGTTTAGGCATCAGCGGTTGCAGCAACTCGGCAATGCGGCGGAACAACCGTACCCGGGTGGTACCGTTACGCCACACCAGGCCGATCTCCCGGTACGCCTTATCTTCGGCCGGAAATGACACCAGCGAACTGTGCTGCAGTATGTCGCTTTTCAGCGCCAGCTCCGGCAGGAAGGTCAAACCCAATCGGCTGTTGGCAAGCTGCACTAAGGTAAACAAACTGCTGGCCGCCAGTGCACTAACCTGCTCTTTGTGTTTCAGGCCACAAGCGCTTACCGCATGGCCGGTCATACAATGTTCCTGCTGCAATAAGAACACGCTGTCTTTAGGTAAGGCGCTGAAATCCAGCGGCGAAGGCAGTAACTTGACCATATCGGGGTGTGCCACCAGATGGAAAGGATCATGACCAATCACCATCTGCTTACAGCCAGGGGTTTCCATGGGTAAGGCCAGGATCAACAAGTCCAGTTCGCCGCCATGCAGCTCCCTTAACAGGTTGGCGGTGGTATTTTCCTGCAATTGCAGACTTAAATCGGGCAGCGCCTCGCCCAAGGTGCTTATCAAGCCTTGCAGCAAAAATGGCGCAATAGTGGGGATCACGCCAAGCTTAAGTTTACCTGCCTGCCAGTTTCCAGCACTGTGGGCATAATCCACCAGCTCGCTGGCGCCGTTAAGCAAGGCTTTACAACGCTCCACCATTTCCAGCCCCAGCGCAGTAAAAATAAAGGTTTTATGATCCCGCTCCAACAACTGGCAGCCCAATTGTTCCTCCAGGTTCTGAATGGCGGTACTTAAGGTGGATTGGCTGACAAAGCAGCGCTGTGCGGCACGGTTAAAATGCTGCTCTTCATGTAAAACCACCAGGTAATGCAAGTGTTTAAGATTGGGCCATTTCATCCCGACCTCCTTTGTAACTAAACCTATTAAAAGGCATGAAATTAATCTAATTAGCTAATCCTAACAGAATAATCTCCGTTTGCCTGAGCGTATTTGTCCCCTTAGATTGAAGTTTTTTGTCCTTGTGGTTGCGCCCCCCTTACCGCAACAATTCAAACACAAATTAACAAGGCGTTTACATAAGATGATGTCACACCCTACCAATTCATTAACATTCGCGCTTAACACCCGTAAACAGTTGCTGGCTCTGGCTGTCGGCCTGGCTTTAGCGCCCGCCGTTAACGCCCAGGCACCATCAGAACCCAAGGCGGAGCGCAGTATTGAAGTGATCGAAGTATCAGCCACGCGCCAAACCGAAAATCTGCAGGATGTGCCAATAGCCGTAACGGCTCTGTCGGCCAATGAACTGGAAAAAATGCAGATCCTGGACCTGGGTGACCTGGAGTCACATGTACCTAACTTAAACCTGCATGTGGGGGATGCCTCAAACGCGGTGATTTATATTCGCGGCGTGGGACAAATTGATTCGATCTCCTTTAACGACCCCGGCGTTGGCGTGTATCTGGATGACGTCTATATGGGCCGGGTACAAGGCTCGTTTCTGGATGTGGTGGATCCGCAACAAATTGAAGTGCTACGTGGCCCGCAAGGTACCTTGTATGGCCGCAATACCATAGGCGGCGCGGTGAAGTTTACCAGTGCCAAACCTACTGATATTACCGAAGGCTATGTAGATGTGGGCGTCGGAAACTATGGCCTGCTGAACCTCAAAGGCAGCATCAGTGGTGCCTTGGTGGAAGATAAATTGCTGGGTCGCTTTGCCATCGCCAGCAGCAAGCGAGACGGCTATGCCGAGAACACCCTAACGGGTGAAGATGATTACGATAAAGATACCCTGGCCTGGCGTGGCAGCCTGCTGTATCAGATCAGCGATAACCTGTCGGCTTACCTGGTGGTAGACGGCTCTGACAGCTCGCCCAATCATTCCCGTACCCCCCATCGTGAAACACCGATTTATTCGATGTCACAGGGGCAAATGCTGCCACCGGGAGATGACCCTTTTACGGTTAATGTGAACTACAACGATCTGGAAAGCCTGGAAACCGCAGGCGGTGCCCTGACCTTGGAATACTTGAGGGGTAACAGCACATTCAAATCTATCAGCGCCTATCGGCAGATGGACTATCGCACGCATCTGGATCTGGATGGCACCGCAGATGGCTCGTTCGGGATCTACAATTTTGAAGATCAGGATCAGCTCAGCCAGGAGTTCCAGTGGTTGTACAATACAGAAGGTATGTCACTGGTTTCCGGGGTTTACTACTTTAAGGAAGATGACAGCACCTTGGGCGGGGCAGTAGCACCGGACTTTTTTGTGCCGCTGGGCGAAGGTGTGTATTTCCCTTTCCCGGTAATGAGCGCCGGATTACGTGACCAGACCAATACCAGCAGTGCGATTTATGCCAACCTGAGCTGGGATCTGACCCCAGAGCTTGGACTAACCCTTGGGGCGCGCTACACCAAAGAGAAAAAACAGGTATCCAGCCGCGGGGAAGAATTTGCCGGTACAGGCATCAACAGTGCCGAAGAAATGGAACGAGTATTTGGTACCGGTGTTGGCCACTCACCCTCAGGTTATGACGCCGAACAGAGCTGGAACAACTTTTCCCCCAAACTGTCATTGGATTATAAGCTCAATGCCGATCACCTGCTGTATGCCAGCACCAGCCGCGGCTTTAAGAGCGGTGGTTTTAACGGCCGTTTAACCTCCTTTGCTCAGCCCTTTGACCCGGAAACCATGTGGAGCTACGAAGTGGGCTCCAAGTCCATGCTCAACAACGACAATGTACGTCTAAACCTGGCCGCGTTTTACAACGACTACAAGAACTTCCAGCTCAGTCGTTTCTCCATTGACCCGGATAGTGGCGCCTTCTTATCGCTGTTCGAAAACGCCGGTAAGGCCACTATTTACGGGGCCGAGATGGAGCTGAGCGCGGTGTTAACCGACTCACTGACTCTGAATATGAACGCCGGTTATCTGGGCGGCGGTTACGATGAGCTGATCGGCGATTTTGATCAGGAGATCAGCGATGAGCGCGAACTGGTTAACGCGCCCAAATGGAATGGTCGCCTTGGACTGGAATACTTTATGGAGCTGGACAGCGGCAGTCTGAACTGGTCGGTGTCAGCCAGCTATCGCAGCAAAACCTACCTGACGGTCAGCAGCAGTGAAGTGCTGGCGCAATCCGCTTATACCCTGATGGATATGTCGGTAACTTATCTGACTAATGACGAGCAGTGGCAGGTCAGTTTGTATGCCAACAACCTGACCGATAAACACTACCGTCAACACGGCTTCGATCTAAGTGCTTCCCCTGGCGTGCAGCTTGGTTACTACGGTGCGCCACGTACTTACGGCGCTAATCTCAAATACAGGTTCTAACAGATGATGGATAAGGAAACCCAAGCGCTGCTGGCGCAATTTAACCAGCATGTTCCCAGCACAGACGAGACGCAAACAGGCATTGAAGCGTCCAGAGCCGGGGCCAGAGCCATGTTTATCGGCCTGCAGGGGCCGGTTAATCCCGACTGCCGGGTTACGGATCTGAGTATTCCGGGCAAAGACGGCAAAACTCCGGCGCGGCTTTACCGGCCGCAGGGAGAGAGCGATATGCCACTGCCTCTGGTGCTGTTTGTACACGGCGGCGGCTGGTCTCTGGGCGATCTGGACTGTTATGACGCGCTGGTCAGGGATCTTTGCCAGCAAAGTGGCTGCCTGTTTATCAGTCTGGACTACCGTCTGGCCCCCGATCATCCCTACCCGGCAGGACTGGATGACGTCAGTCAGGCGCTGGACTGGGTGTTTGCCCAGGCACACACACTGCACGCCGACCCACAGCGCATCGCCATTATGGGTGACAGTGCCGGTGGCAATCTGGCGTTGGTGGCCAGCCATCGCTTACATAGTAAAGGCTCTTTGCGACTGGCAGCCCAGTACCTGATTTATCCGGTACTGGATGTGCATAATAGCCATGACCAATACCCCTCTCGTTTGCAGTTTGGTAACGGTGACTACCTGCTGGCCAACGCCGCCATTGACGGTACCCGAGACTGGTACATAGGTGGGCAGGCAGGCAGCGACAATCCCGAAGTCTCTCCTATGTTGCTCACTGAGCTTAGCCATCTGCCGCCCACGTCGTTACTGGTAGCGGGTTTTGATCCGCTTAAGGACGAGGGAGAGCGCTTTGCCAGGCGATTACAACAAGCCGATGTGTTGCTGCGCTTCCAAAGCTTTGAAAGCACCATTCATGCCTTTCTTTCTTTTGGTGACCTGCCGGTAGCCAGGGAAGCCAGGCAGGCACTGGCCAATCAGCTAAAACAGGATCTGGCCGGTTCACAAACAGCGTAAAGGAGAACCTTATGCGTAAGTTAGTCCCGATGTTTCGCGTTTCCAACTGGCTGGGCGGTATCAGCCTGGCGTTATGTAGCCTGAGTATGCCGGCGCTGGCCGGCCCCACCAGTTTGCAAGCCACTTATACCAGCGGTATCAGCAATGGCTGGGTAAAAGTAGAGCGCTGGCGGGATACCAGTGGAAATATTGGTCAGGAAGCGTTTCCCAGCGATGGCCGTGGCGATCAAAGTGGTCAGCGGGCCACTTTCTTTGCCGATCCCAGCCCTTCGTCTGACAACTTTCTGCTCTACTACGCCCCCGGCTGGAACACCAACAGCAAAGCGGTACCTGTACTGCTTATTCACGGGGCCAATCAGGATGCCGACCTTGCCTGGGCTAATCCCAATGACGCAGGCGACTACGGTTGTGGCCAACAAAGCTGCCCAACTACGGGTTTAATGCAGGCCCTAGCCGCCGACAACTTCAAGGTATTTGCCTTGTCGTTGGCACATAAAAATGGCGACGGCTATATCTGGGCCGAGCAAATTGCCAATGCCATCAGCGTTATCAAAAGCCAGACCGGTGCCAGTCAGGTTGACCTGGTGACCTGGTCAAAAAGCGCCTTTAATGCCCGTATGTATGTCTCTTCTGTTACCCAGCCCTGGGGCACCAGCTATCAAGGTGATGTGCGACGTTTAGTTATGCTCGGCGCACCAAATAACGGCATAGACTGGTCGTTCCGCCATGGCTGGACACATACCTTTGCCGTTTATCCAGGTTGTGGCGGCGTAATTAACGGCCCCACCGCCCACGACAGCATCTTGTGCTACGGCATCTGGCAAAGTGGCAGCCAGTGGAGTTATGCCTCCAGCTATTTCCCAGGCTCGGTACAAATGCTTAAACGTTGGGACAGCACTTATGCATTGCCCGTCAGCGAGCAGGATTGGTACACCACTTACGAAGGCGGCTGGGGTTTCTACACCCATGGACAGGGCATTGATGCCTTCCTGCCCTATTCACTGGTGGACGATGTGCGCGCGGCCGGAACAGACCCCGCAGTGCGGGTACACAACTTATGTGGCAACAAAGCCGATATTGCCTTGATCCACAATGAACATACCGGCCCATCCGATGGCGTGGTGTTTGTTTCCAGCTGTAATGATGCCAGTGGCCTGGGCAATCATGGCGGTTCGGCAACAATTAGCGTAAATCACCTTAAGCTTGGCTGGTCAAGTAGCGGTATCAACCAAATTAAGACCTGGTTGAACGCGCTGTAGCCGAATATATGGCACCTAACTTAAGCAGGATTGATATGGCGTAACCTTTATGCTCTATTTTGCTCAACCGTCTTACATGGGGTGCCGTTTGCCCGTGACCGAGAAACATCCATTCAGCCCGGATTTACCTAAAATCCGGGCCAATGCTATGACGACCCTGGAGCATATTCTGGCCGGTGCCGGTATGAGTTTGGACGAGCAGCTACGCCGCTCAGGACTTGCTCATAGCGGTGAGCTGAATATTGTCGACTTTCTGCGTATTCTTGAGTCTTTCGCGGTTGAGGTATGTGACGAATCCCTGCATATGTCCAAACGGCCACTATTGCCGGGTACCAATGATCACGTTTTATCCAACCTGGGCAAATGCCGCAGCCTGCAAGATGCCCTGCAGGAGCTGGCCGCCTCCTATAATTTCATTCATGGCGGTGCCTATAACCGTGTGGAACGTCGCGACCGCGAATTGCTGTATATCATTGATGATAGACAGTTCCCCTACCTGGACGACAGTGATCCCACCCATATCCGTTTTAATATGGACTGCGTGTTGCTCTACGTACATGGTGTGGTGTGTTCATTGGGTGGCCACGGCGCGGCCAATAGCCTGCTAAAAGTACAAAGTCGCGCTGATAATGGCGATAACTCAGTATTGCAGGCGGCTTTTTCGCACTTACCGCTAAGATTCGGCGCGTCCAGCTATGTGTTGCATTATGACTTGGCCATGGCTGAGCAACCTTTGCAATGGCAAGCTCCCTTAACCTTAAGCAGTGTGTATAACCAATTGCAGTTTCACCTGGGTCAAAGCAACAATGACAGCAACCTGGTAAGTAAGGTCAGAGGCATGCTGGAACAGGGCATACAAAGCCAGGAGGCAGTGGCGGCAGAATTGGGTTACAGCGTGGCTACGCTGCGGCGCAAATTAGCCCAAAGCCAAAGTAGCTTTAGGGAGTGCCGCGAACAAGTATTGAATCAAGAAGCAAAAACCCTACTGGCCCAACAACTGGCATTGGAAGAGGTGGCTCAGCGTCTGCACTTTTCTGATGCCCGCAGCTTTAACCGCGCATTTAAAACCTGGAATGGCGTGACCCCCCGCGATTACATGGAAAGCCTGTCTCAGGACTAATAGCGCCTCGCTCTTCTAGATCACAGGAATGGTGGAAGTGCAGATTACGCACGACTCCAGGGAAGGAGGAGGTAGAGCGACTCAGGAGACAAAGCCGAGGAGCTGTCATCTGCCCGTCCGTCCTGAACATCGCCGCTCCTTCGCATCCATGCAACCGCGGAATACGACCGCCAAGGATGGCGGAAGTGCAGATTACGCAGGAGCTGTCATCTGCCCGTTCGTCCATGAACATCGCCGTTCCTTCGCGTCCATGCGACCGCGGAATACGACCGCCAAGGATGGCGGAAGTGACGAAAATGCAGGAGCAACTTTTCGTCCCGTCCATCCATGGACATAAAAAACCCGGCAGAAGCCGGGTTTCTTGAATAGGATTAGCAGGCTTAGGCCGAGAAGATTCCCTTCAGCATAAAGAAGAACATAATCGACAAGGCCGCACCTATAGGCAGAGTCACCACCCAGGACACCACGATATTACGAATAACACCTAAGTTCAGGGCCGCAATGCCACGGGCCATACCCACACCTAATACCGCACCCACCAGGGTTTGGGTAGTAGAGATAGGCAAACCAGTACCAGAGGCCACAACAACAGTAGTAGCAGCAGCCAACTCAGCAGCAAAACCACGGCTTGGCGTCAGGTGAGTAATACCTTTACCTATGGTTTGAATCACGCGGTGACCAAAGATAGCCAGACCCAATACGATACCGACCGCACCTAAGGGCAATATCCACCAGGCCAGTTTGGCTTTGCTGGCGATTTCACCATGGTTTTCCACTACGCTAACAACCGCAGCCAATGGGCCAATAGCGTTAGCCACATCGTTAGAACCGTGTGCAAAAGCCATACAACAAGCGGTAACCACCATCAAAATGGCAAACACTTTCTCAACGCTGGCAAATTGCATCTTACGGTTTGCTTCCTGATCAATCTGAATGCGATTGATGTACAGCTTACCAATCACACCCACAGCCGCCGCAATGGCAATAGCAATCAGATACCCTTCCAGGTTACCGATATGCAGACCAATGTGCTTAAGTCCTTTCTTGATTGTTACCAAAGACATCACAAAGCCCGCCAGCGCCATGTAATAAGGCACATAACGTTTGGCATTAGCAAAAGGTGTGTCGGTATCAAAAATAAGCCGTTGGGCACTCATAAAGATGAGATAAGCAAGGAAACCGGATATGGCAGGGGTAACAATCCAGCTACCGACAATACCTACTACCTGGCCCCATTCAACGGAGTCGGCACTGACACCCACGGCCGCAAAGCCAACAATGGCACCCACGATAGAGTGCGTAGTAGATACCGGCCAGCCCAGATAAGAGGCGATAACCAACCAGATACCGGCTGCCAGCAAAGAGGCAATCATGCCGTAGACTAAGATTTCGGGGGAGTCGACAAAGTAAGCACTGTCGACTATGCCCTTGCGGATAGTGGACGTTACCTCCCCGCCTGCCAGGTAAGCCCCGGCAAACTCAAAAATCATGGCGATTACAATGGCCTGCTTGATAGTCAGTGCCTTGGAGCCTACGGAGGTCCCCATGGCATTGGCTACGTCATTCGCACCAATACCCCACGCCATAAGAAATCCCACGAACGCAGCCGTGGCTATCAGCATAAAGCCGTAAGTAGTTAAAATATCCATCAGACTGCCCTTTAGCTGGCTAGCATCAATTCAAGTCGCGACCCAACGCGTTGTGAGATGTCGGCCAAATCGCCGATCCATTCAATGACCTTGTACAGGAACATTACGTCTACCGGGTTTAACTGGCTTTCCAGCTTCCACAGCTCACGACGCAATACCACCTGCATCTTGTCGGTGTCGTCTTCAATTTGATCAAGTTGGTCAATCATATCTTCAACAACTTTGACTTCCCGGCCTTTAAAACCGGTTTCCAGCAGCTCGTCCAGCTCGTTGGTGACGTTCTGGGCTTGGCGGGTAGCGTCGATTGAACGCATAACAAAATTGCGGAACAGGTCGTGCAGGGATTCATGGATTGCCAGTTGGCGGCCTAACATTAAACCGGAAATATCCCGCGCACGGTTGGCGATCTTGTCTTGCTGACTCAGCAGGTCCAACAGATCCTGGCGCTGGATGGGCATGAAAATACCTGCAGGCAGGTTAACTCTCAATTCACGTTTGAGAGCATCAGCCTTACGTTCAAGGTGAGAAATGTCATGTTGCAGTTTCTCCGCCTCTTTCCAATCTTTGTTGAAAACGGCTTCAAAAAACGGTAACAAACCCTGACTACACTCATGAACGGTGTTGATATGCTCTTCCAGTGGTTTTAGCGGAGATTTCGCAAAAACCTCTAGAAATGAATTAGTTGACATAAATGGCACTGTTTCTACCTTCAAGGTGGTGGCGCATGATACACCACAGAATATGAACGAAATATTTCAGTTTTATGACAATCCTGTCTTAACTACCTAAGTTCTTGCATTTTCTCCTGCATTGCCTGACGGGAGATATGCCGAACATCCTTACCTTTAACCAGGTAAATTATATACTCACAAACGTGTTTACACCTGTCACCAACCCGCTCCAACGCGCGCATGGCCCAAAGTATATCCAGCCATTGTGGCAGTGCTTCCGGCTCTTGCTGCATCTCCGCAACAGCCTGGGTGAGCAGCTGCTTGTATTGCTCATCGATTTCCTGGTCGCCAATATGAATGGCCAATGCAGCATCGGCATCCAGCCGGGCAAACGCATTTAAGGTCTGGCGCAACATTTCCATCACATGATTGCCGGTCGCGATCATACCGTTTTTGATGTCTTCAGACACGGGTAAATTGCCTTTAACGATGAGTTTGGCGATTCGTTCGACATCATCGCCGATACGTTCAATGTCTACGGTGGCCTTGTTGATAGCCAAAACCAGGCGTAGATCGCTGGCAGCGGGATGCCGTTTAGCAATAATCCGGGTGCATTCTTCGTCAATCTGCACTTCCATATTGTTGACCATCAGATCGTTAAGCATAACCTTCTCAGCCAGCGCCCGGTTATTGTCACGCAGGGCACTGATGGCATCACAAAGCTGCTGCTCTACCACCCCGCCCATGGTCAATACCGAGTTGCGCAGGTTTTCCAGTTCCTGATTAAAACGACCGGATATATGGGTATTGAGTTTGATTGGTTGCATCGCTACCTCTTGGGGTTTCGAGTTTGCAATATATGCCTGAGCATTAGGGTTTCAGCACATATCGCCGGTTACACTGTTCTGACATTATTTTAGCCGTAACGGCCAGTGATATATTCTTCGGTTTGCTGCTCTTTAGGGCGAGTAAACAAACGGTCGGTATCAGAATATTCAATCAAATGGCCCTGATGCAAAAACGCGGTAAAATCCGACACCCTGGCCGCTTGCTGCATGTTGTGGGTCACAATCAGTACGGTGTATTTTTCTTTTAGCTGGGTAATCAGTTCTTCAATGGTCAGGGTGGAGATGGGGTCCAGAGCCGATGTCGGCTCATCCAGCAGCAGAATCTCAGGTTGTAGCGCAATAGCGCGGGCAATAACCAAACGCTGCTGCTGACCACCGGATAAGGTTAAGGCCGACTCAAACAAGCGGTCTTTCACTTCCCGCCATAAGGCCACATCCTTTAACGCTTGTTCCACTGCATTGTCCAGGGTTCGCCTGTCCTTAACCCCTTGAATTTTAAGGCCATAAACCAAGTTTTCATAAATCGACATGGGAAAAGGATTAGGCTTTTGAAACACCATGCCCACCTGTCTGCGCAGCAGCGCCACATCTTCTCTGCGGTGGTAAATATTGCGCCCGTTAATATGCACCTCCCCTTCCACCCGACATTCGGGTATCAGGTCATTGAGCCGGTTGAAACAGCTCAGCAAGGTGGATTTTCCGCAGCCGCTGGGACCTATCAACGCCGTCACCTGACGCTTAGGGATCTTCATACTGATATGATGCAGGGCCCGCTTGGCACCGAAGGTTAACGAGAGCTCGCGCACATCGATGGCCACTTGTTCATCCTGCAGGTTATCAAGTTCCAGGCCTTGTCTGGCTAACTCAAAATACTCAAACATAGTGTTTCAACTCGTAATTACCCTTGTCCGGCCATGGACTGATACTGTCGACGCAGTTTAGCCCGGACCACTACGGCAATAATATTCAGACTCAATACCACCAATAGCAACAGCAAGCAGGAGGCAAACATCATGGACGACCCATGGCCAATACTGTTGCTGTGAAAAGCACCATCATAAATCAGCACCCCCAAATGCATAAACTGACGATCCAGATGCAAATAGGGAAATTCCATATCAACCGGCAAAGTAGGCGCAAACTTCACCGCCCCCACCAGCAGTAGCGGCGCGACTTCCCCCGCCCCGCGGGCGATGGCCAGGATTACCCCAGTCATAATACCCGGACTGGCAATGGGAATAACCGTACGCCATAGGGTTTCAAACTGAGTAGCGCCCAGCGCATAACTGCCCTGACGCAAACTGTTGGGGACACGACGCAAGCCTTCTTCGGTAGCCACTATCACCACGGGCAAGGTCAACATGGCCATGGTCAGTGCCGCCCAGAAAATCCCCGGCGCGCCAAAAGTGGGCGCGGGCAAATGCTCGCTGAAGAACAATTTGTCGATATTGCCACCCACCTGGTAAACAAAGAACCCCAACCCAAAAACGCCATAGACGATAGAGGGCACCCCGGCGAGGTTATTAACCCCAATACGGATTAGCGATGTAACAGAATTACTTGGCGCATATTCGTTCAGATAAATGGCCGCCATAACGCCAAGCGGGGTCACAATAACCGTCATCAACAGCACCATCACCACAGTGCCAAACAGGGCCGGAAACACCCCACCGGCACTGTTGGCCCGTTTTGGGGTATCGCTGACAAATTCCCAGATATGGGACATAAAAGTGGCGAACTTCTGTAATTCTCCCTGCTGGTTAATCTGCAGGTACTTTTCCACATCGGCCAGTGGCAGTTGATGGTGTTCACCGCTGTCAAACACCAACAGCAGGCGCAATTGAGACAGGGTTTGCCGGCGCGCCTCCAAAGCGGCCATCAGGGTTGCAAACTCCTGTTCAAGTTTGACCCGGGCAGGCGCCTCGTCTTCAACGTCACGACGGTTATACTGCGCAATTTGTTGATGAATAGCGGCCAGCCTGCCGCGCTCCAAATCCGAAATAGCGGCCACCTCACCGCTGACCATCTCCAACTGGGTTGGTAACTGAGCCAGTGGCAAGGGGGTTTTCCCGTCATTTAGTCCCACCAGGCGGGCAAATAAACGATTGCCGCTGCGCAGTTGAATATCAATGAGTTCTGGTAAAGGACGCATGCTGAGAATCTGCTCTTCCTCTAACAAATGTTGCTGATCGCTGAACTGATAAAGCCGAGCCTGATTGAACAACCACCGCTTCTGGCCACCCGTAGTGGTAAAGTCCCGCGACAGCAAAGTGGCGTAAATCTGTTGTTGTTCGCCAAGCTCATCCTTGTAGCTCACCTCGTACAAGGGCGTGGGCCAGAAGTGCTGCATACCTTTAACCAGCATAATCCCCACCATCCCGCACAACAGCAGCAAGATAATGGCCACCAACGCGGCGCCTCCCACAATAGGCAAGCCTTCTTTTTGCCGGGAAATGAGTAAACGCTTAAACACTTTGGTAATGCTTCCGCAGTCTGCCCCTGACTAGCTCAGCCAGGGTATTGATAACAAAGGTAAAACCGAACAACAGCAAGGCGGTAAAGAACAGCACACGATAGTGAATACTGTTGACCTCTGACTCCGGTAGCTCAATGGCAATATTGGCCGTTAACGAGCGCATACCAGCAAAAATGTCCCAATCAGCCACCGGGGTATTGCCCGTTACCATCAGTACGATCATGGTTTCCCCGAAGGCCCGCGATAAGCCCAGAATGATGGAGGAAAAGATGCCAGGGTAGGCAGCAACCAAGACCACCCGGCGTAAGGTTTGGGCACGGGTCGCCCCCAGGGCAAAGGATGCCTGACGCAAATGCCCTGGCACTTCAAAAATGGCATCTTCGGCCAGCGAATAAATACTGGGTACTATGGCAATGCCCAGCGCCAGTGCCACTACCAAGGCATTTTTGCTGCTGTGATTATCCTGCCCAGGGAACCAGCCATCCGGCCATAACCAGTTTTGTGCCTCACCACCCAGCACAAAGGCTCCCCAGGCCAGCAGTAGCACCACAGGCACCAACAACAACAATTCCCAGCCGGACTGCCATTGAATCGACAAGCCCCGGGACAAAGGTTGCTGAACCATGGCCAGGGCCAGTAAACACAAAGGCAACATCAGCAAAAATATCAACATGCCCAGTAAGTAATCTTCCACTATGGGGATAAGCCAGATGGCGGCAATAAAGCCAATGACCACAGAGGGGACGGCTTCCAGTAATTCAATGCCCGGCTTAAGCCAGTTACGCAAGCGCGCCGGCACAAAATACGCCGTGTAAATAGCAGCGCCCACGGCCAGTGGAATGGCAATGATCAGCGCCAGAATCGCCGCCTTCAGGCTACCAATCACCAAGGGCACTAAACTGTATTTAGCCTGACTGACATCCTCCGCCGCTGATGACTGCCAAACGTAATCCGGCTCGGCATATCCCTCATACCAAACCCGCTGCCAAAGCCGCTCAAAGCTGACAATGGAGCTGAGGTTACTCACACGCCACTGCTGCACACTTTGAGGCCCCCAAACATACAAACGGTCATCCACTAACCAGATACCTTCTGCATCCGGAGCCACTTGGGTGCGCAAAATGGTCTCGCCCGTGCTGCTTAAAAACAACCGCAGTTGCCCTTGCTCGCCCAGTAACACGCCCAAATCTTTGCCTTGTGCCATTTGTAACTGCTGCAAGCTAAAGGGGTCTTGAAGGGCATAAATGGGACGGAAACGGAAAACGCCCCCCTGATTAAATGCTGACCATTTCTCAACCCGCCCGTCGGCGTAATTCAGTAAAAAGGCTTTGTCGCCGGGAAAGGCCAGTATGTCTCCAGCGCTTTGGCTTAACGGTGCCTCATAGGTATTGCGGGTATCGCTAAACACCAGTCCCTGCGCATTTAGCTGCACGGCGGTTCGAACAGATGGCAATAAGGTGGGTACGGAAGAGGCTGGCAATTTTACCTCTGTCAGTTGCGCCGGGTTTTGACGCGACGCCCAGTATAGTTGCCAGTGTTCGGCATTTTTAACGGCAATCCCCAGCCAGTCCTCAGATAAAGCCACTTGCCAGTGTTCTTTGTTCAGTCCCCCCGGCAAGTTGGGCAAAAACAGGGACATTTGCGGCTCACGCAACACCTGCCCGCCCACACGAGTCAGGCGTTCCACACGCAGCATGCCGTCATTACCGAGCATAAATAAAAAACGGCCGCCCAGATAATGTTTGGCTTTTACCTGCGTCTGACAACTAATGGGCACATGCTTAAGGGCACTCAGGCCGGCCCCTTGTTCCTGCTGAACCTGGAAGAAGCCAAGTTGGCAATCCGCCGCACGGGTAATCAGCGCCCTTTCCTGCTGCAAGTCTTCCAGCAACAGAACCTGTTCTTTGGGTAACTGCCAGACGGCGCCCGGTTGCAGTGAGGGAGATTGAAGTAACGGAATGGTGACATACAACAAATGCCAGATCAGCATCGCCAGTGTCACCAACACCGTCCAGCCACCAATGGTAATAACACGCGCAGCCAGCCGGTCCCGGGTTCGACGCCGTCGTAAACTGGACGATGGATAAGGGTAATCAGTCTGCACAATACAACCATTGGAACGCTGAGCTGGCGACATTGTAAAGGCCGTTTCTGGCAATTACTAACGCTTTGACCGCCAAGATCATCTTTACTCGCCGCCAGGCCGCTTGTGGATTATAGTTGGGTCATTCGGCGGTCACGTCGCCAGCGCTGCACACCGCCCCGCCATTTTGTTGCACAGGAGAACAGCATGGATACCGTTATTTTCACACTGATTGGCAAAGACAAGCCCGGCATTATGGAGGCTATATCCCGCACGGTAAGGCAGTTAGAGGGCAATTGGCTGTCTAGCAACTTTGCCCATATGGCCGGACATTTTACCGGCTTCGTGCAAGTGCAAATACCCAAAGAAAACGTGCAGCCCTTGCTGAACAAACTGGACGCCATGGAAGAACTGAATATTCGTCTGGTGCAGGGTGACGAGCCGCAAACCACGCAGACCCGTCAGGTTTCGCTGGAAATCATGGGTAATGACAAACCCGGTATAGTGCAAGAACTGACCCGCGTCTTGCACCAATTTAATCTCAATATCCTGCGTTTCACATCCCACTGTGAACCGGCTCCGAACTGGGGAGGCAACCTGTTTAAAGCGCAGGTTATTATTGATATACCGGCCGATTTCGACACCGACCCGCTGGGCGAGTCACTGGAGCAAATCGCCAACGATCTGATTGTTGATATCGACTGGCAGTAGCCAGTCATAAAAGCTTCACATTAACCCACTGGCAGTGTTGCTAGAATTTTGCGAATTTTTATTGCCGTAGCCTAGATGATGAGCATTAACACAATCTATTACCCCAAGGAACTGAGCTGGTTGGCATTCAACCAGCGGGTGTTGCAGGAAGCTGCCGACAAACGTAACCCTATTGTCGAGCGAATTCGTTTTCTCGGTATTTACTCTAACAACATGGATGAGTTCTATCGGGTACGGGTAGCTGACGTAAAACGGCAGATTTATATTCATTTGAATGACCAGAACCAGGAAGCCGCCGACCAAACCAAGCAACTAATGGACAAGATCCAGGAACGGGTGCTGGTGATGACCGAAGACTTCGAGCGCATTCATGAGGAAGTGGTAGCACGTCTGGCTAAATACCAGATTTATCTGACCAATAAGGACGAGCTGGATAATTACCAAACCCAGTGGCTGAAAAGTTACTTCCAGAACAAAATTCTGCGCTACATGGCCCCGGTGCTGCTGAGTAATAAGGTCAAACTGGTAGACAGGCTAAACGATGCCGCCACTTACCTGTTTGTGGCAATTCGCAAGTCAGAGCACAAAACCCAATACGCCCTGCTGGAAGTCCCCACCGAATACATGTCGCGCTTTGTGCTTATTCCGCCAGAGCGAAGCCGCAAGAAAAAACACATTATTCTGCTCGATGACATTATCAACCTGTGTCTGGAACAGGTTTTCCGTGGCTTTATCGAGTTTGACAAGTTAGAAGCTTATTCCTTCAAGATGACCCGGGATGCGGAATACCGTATCAACGATGAAATTGACGAAAGCTACGTGGAAAAAATGTCTGAAAGCATGAAGCAGCGTCTGATAGCCGAGCCAGTGCGCTTTGTATATGACGGCGACATGCCGCAAGACATGCTGGATTTTCTCAAGAAGCAGTTGAAGATATCAAACTACGACAGCCTGATTGCCAGCGGGGCTTATCGTAACTTTAAGGACTTTATTGGCTTTCCCAACGTGGGCCGCGAATATCTGGAAAATCCGCGCTTGCCGGCCATTAATACCCGGGAGTTTGCTGACCACCATACGGTATTCGACGCCATCAGCAAACGGGATATTCTGCTCTATTACCCTTATCACCGCTTCTTGCATCTAACCGAGTTTGTCCGCCAAGCCGCCTTTGACCCAAGCGTAAAGCATATTCGCCTGAATATTTACCGGGTGGCCAGCAAATCCCGCATCATTAACTCACTGATTGATGCGGTTAACAACGGCAAGCAAGTGACGGTGGTGGTAGAACTGCGTGCCCGCTTTGATGAAGAAAACAACATTGAGTGGTCAAAGATGATGACCGATGCGGGGGTTAAGGTCATCCTGGGTATCCCCACCCTGAAAATTCACTCCAAGCTTTGTGTCATCAGTCGCGAAGAACAGGGCCAGCTAATCCATTATGCCCATTTTGGTACCGGTAACTTTAACGAGAAGACCGCCAAGATCTATACCGACTTCAGCCTGTTTACCCGTGACCAGGAACTGGCTCAGGAAGCAGTGGATGTATTTGATTTCATTCAATATCCATACAGACGTTTCAAATTCCAGCATCTACAGGTTTCGCCGGTTAACGCCAGAACCAAGATTCAGTTATTGATTCGTCAGGAAGTACAAAACGCCAAAGAAGGACTTAAAGCCCAGATCCTGCTGAAAGTGAATAACCTGGTGGATATTCCGCTGATTGATGACCTATATCGAGCCAGTCAGGCCGGTGTAAAAATTCGCGCCATAGTGCGAGGCATGTGCTCGCTGGTGCCAGGTGTGAAAGACCTCAGTGAGAATATCACCATCATCAGTGTGGTAGACAGGTTTTTAGAACATCCCCGTGTGATGGTGTTTGAAAACGGCGGCGATCATAAGGTGTTTATTTCCTCTGCCGACTGGATGACACGCAACATGGATAACCGTATTGAGGTGGGCTGCCCTATTCTAGACCCGGTGCTGAAAAAGCGGGTTCTGGATATTTTGCAGATTCAGTTCCGGGATACCATTAAGGCGCGCGTGATTGATCAGGAGCAAACCAATAAATATGTGCGCCGCGGCAACAGGAAAAAGTTGCGCTCACAGGTAGAAATCTACGATTATCTGAAGGCTCTGGAAACCAGTAATCAGACCCAATGAATCAATTAGCCAACGCATTTTCCGACGTCGAAGCCAGAAATGTCACCCATGTGGCGGCGCTGGATATTGGCTCAAATAGTTTTCACCTTGTGGTTGCCCGGATTAATGCGGGCAGTCTGCAAATTCTCTACAAGGTGAAGCAGCGGGTCCGAATGGCCGATGGTCTGGATAAAGACGGCTATTTGGACCAGCCCGCCATTGAGCGCGGTATTGCCGCCCTGGAACAGTTTGCCGACAGCCTGCGCGGCTTTAAGCCCGATTCGGTCAGGATTGTTGCTACCCACACATTAAGAAAAGCCCACAATGCGCGGGATTTTATCCGCGCCGCACGCCAGGTGCTTCCCTATCCGGTGGAAATCATTTCCGGGGTAGAAGAAGCCAGGATGATCTATCAGGGCGTCGCTCACACCACCGAGGACAACGGCCAACGCTTAGTGGTAGACATTGGTGGGGGCAGTACCGAGTTTATTATCGGTAAAGGCTTTAAACCCGCCCTGATGCGTAGCCTGCAAATGGGCTGTGTTAGCTTTACTCAGCGCTATTTCAAAAACGGTGAACTGAAAAGCAAGGCCTTTAGCCGGGCGATCACCGCCGCCAAACAAGAACTGGAGATGATAGACCGTCGCTATCGCCAGCTAGGCTGGGATGTGAGCATCGGCACCTCTGGTACCATCAAAACCATTATTGCGCTGGCTCAGGAGATTAATCCCGAGTTAAAAAACGGCACCCTGACACGTTATGAGTTACGCAAGCTGGTCGATGCCTGTATCAAGGCGGAACACGTGGACAAGCTGAGCTTTAAAGAGCTGGGTGATGATCGCAAGCCTATTTTTGCCGCCGGCCTGGCTATTCTGCTGGCCACCTTTGAAAGCCTGGACATTCAGCTAATGGAATTTTCCATGGCGGCCCTGCGCGAAGGGGTTATCTATGAAATGGAAGACCGCCTGGAACATCAGGATATTCGCGAGCGGACAGCAGAGAGTCTGGCGGTGCGTTACGACGTAGATACCGAGCAAGCCCGGCGCGTACTGGCAACCACTATGGCTTTGTACCATCAGGTCGCCGAGGATTGGGATATTAAGTTCGATGAGTTGCAGAGCCTGCTTGGCTGGTCTGCGTTGTTGCACGAAGTGGGATTACAGATAAATTCCCGTGGCGTCCAGCGCCATTCCGGCTATATACTCCAGAATGCCGATTTACCGGGCTTTAACCAGGAGCAACAAGACCTGTTGGCCACCTTGGTGCGTTTTCATCGCAAAAAGATAAAAACCGCCGATTTCCCGGAGTTTTCGCAGTACCGCAATGAGCAGGTGCAGCGGCTCACCAGCATATTGCAGCTGGGCGTCGTGCTAAATATCAAACGTTTGGATGATTTTTTGCCCCAAATCAAGGCAAAAGCCAAGCAAGACAAGTTATTACTGGAATTTGCCGACGACTGGTTGCAGAATGCGCCTCTGGTGGTGGCAGACCTAGAGTTGCAAGCGGAATACTTGCAAGGTTGCGGGATCCGGCTGGTTGTGCGTTAATGACAACGGCTGTTAACCGAAGTGTCATACCTGTCCGGCAAAATCGCCATATTCGTCTCAGACAGGCGAATAGAGCTGATGATTAACGAACAAGTAACGAACTGTGCCGATGGCACGTTGAGGTATAGAAATGCTGACTCAGCGTCTCAGGAATATACCCCACAAACATCGCCAATGAATTGAGTCTGGGGTAGCGTATCTCAAACTCATTATCAACATAAAACAAAAGGAAGCATCCAATGAACAAAACTGATCTGATCAATGCAATCGCTGAGCGTGCCGACATCTCCAAGGCCTCTGCCGGCCGTGTTATCGACGCCTTCACCGGTGCTGTGACTGAAGCGCTGTCCAGTGGTGACGAAGTTGCCATCCTGGGTTTCGGTACTTTCAAAGTATCTGAGCGTGCAGCTCGCACTGGTCGTAACCCTCAGACGGGTGCAACCATCCAGATCGCTGCCTCTAAGCTGCCTTCATTCAAAGCTGGTAAAGCTCTGAAAGACGCCTGCAACTAAGCGTTTTGTGGACACGGCACACAAGCCGTGTCCTCCTTTTATCCCTGCCTAGACTCTGAACCGATTCACCGACGTTTTTAAATTAGCTGCCTGCTCAGCAACCATCTCGCTGGCTTGTTTATTGTGAATAGACGCGCCGTTAACCTGTTCTGCTAAATCCCGAATCTGTACGACGTTTTTACCCACTTCAGCCGCCACACTGGATTGCTCTTCAATGGCCGTGGCCACCTGAGTTGCCATCTCCATAATACTGTTCAAGTCGCCAATGATGCGGCTTAGCAATTCACCCACAGTACTGGCACGCTGCGCAGCATCTTGCCCCTTACCGTGACTGTTATCCACCAGGTGCACGATAGACTGTGTACGGCGCTGTAAATTACCGACAATGGCGGTGATTTCTTCGGTACTTTGCTGGGTGCGAATCGCCAGGTTACGCACTTCGTCCGCCACCACCGCAAATCCTCGTCCCTGCTCACCGGCCCGGGCCGCTTCAATGGCCGCATTGAGGGCCAGCAGATTAGTCTGCTCGGCGATGCCACGAATAACATCCAGCACCGAACCTATCACCTGACTTTCCTTTTCCAGCTCGCTTGCTGCCCCCGTTGACTCGGTTAACTGGGTGGCCAGCTCGCGAATCTGTCCTATGCTCAGTTCCACTTCAGTGGAACCTGTAGATGCATAGTTACTGCTGTCTTTGGCTTTGCTGGCGGTGTTTTCGGTATTGGCGGCAATCTCGTCTATGGTGTGGCTCATTTGTGTTACCGCGGTCGCCACCATTTCGGTTTCCTGCAACTGACTGCGCATATCGTTAGCCGTTTGCTCGGCACTTTGTGCCAGTTCGGTAGACGCGTCATTAAGCATGTTCACCGAACGGTTAATTTCCACAACCACATTGCGAAAAGACGCCACCAGACGATTGAGATCGGCGGCCATATCCGCCAGTTCATTGCGCCCTTTCACTTCCAGTTTTAGCGTGAAGTCGTTTTCGTTGCGAATACGGTGCACTGTGCGGCTAACATTCTGTATGGGAATAATAATACTGCGGGCGATAAGCCAGGCCAGAACCGCAACCAATACAGCAATAAACAGCGTCAGGGTAGTCACCATCAGATTATTGAAATCCACAGCCTGGCGAATCTGCTCACGGGTATTGGCCACCACAGTGTCCAGCACCTCTTCGGTACTTTGAATGGTCTGGCGCAGTTGCCCACGAATACCGGCTTGCTCATCCAGACCTATCACCTCTTCAGCCCGCACCAACTGCTCAAATTGTGTGGTATAGCTAGTGAGCAAGGTGTGCAATCTTTGCTGCAATTGCTCATCCAATCCACCTTGACCAATATGGTCGCCAAGGGCGGCCGCATTGCTCGTAAAATCCTGCAAATACTTGATGTCCCGGCGCAACATAAAGTCTTTTTCGTTGCGTCGCAATTGCAGTATATCCACCAATAACATTACGGCGTTGGCACCGGTTAGCTCCTGCTCAATGCCATGCACCGCTTGTCGCAGACTGCCATATAAGCCGTCTTTGTGATCCAGGCCGATACGTTGTTGCTGCTCCGCCAACTGATGCATGCCCTGACTGTAGGCCAGGAAGGTTTTATTCAGATGCAGTAGCTCGGCATCCGGCAAGCCCATCTGTTGGTAAGCATCCCGTAGCTCATCGATTAACTGCACAGACGTTTCAATCTGAGTATCGAAGCGGTCGATATACTTGAGGTCTTTTCTGGCCAGAAAGTCTTTCTCATGGCGCCGAAGCATCAACATGCTGGCATTCAACTGTTCGGCTTTAGCCAAGGTGTTGGCCAGATGATTTAAGTTAGAAGAGGCATAACGGGACAACAGAAACATCAGGATAATGGCCACCAGGACAATAGCGGCATTGCTGAAAAGGCGGTTTTTAATGGTCATAGCTACTCACTCCCTGCCAGTAGGGCAGATCATGGAACACATCGGCAAACCGGCCTTCACCGGCTGCCAATCCAGAGTTCGTGCAATTTGTCCATAGAGCACTCGGCCACAGACCCTTAGCTGGCCAAAATAAAACTAGAAACGGAACTCCAAGCCCAGTCCCAACCAATCTTTGTCAGGTAGTTCCTGCTTATCCTGGCGGGTAACAAAGGCATAAAGTTTCACTTGCTTGGCAAGGGGATAATCGACACCGGCCGACAGGCTCCAGTCCTGTTCCAGTTCTTGATACTGTAATTTCAGACCTAACTGTTGAAGAGTATAGGCGCTACTGAGCAGCCAGCCTTTGCGCGAATCACCATCGGACTCTCTTTTCTGACGCTGAGCCATGGCACCGATAACCCAGTTGTCCAGTTTGTACTGGCCACCCAGGCGCTGAATATCATAGCCTTCCACGTTGCTGTCGTTGGCCACAACCAGATACCAGGGCTGGGATTTCAAACCGGCATCGCCGTAAGTAAGAGACGTGGAATAACTGGAAGGGCCATCTTTCTCACCGGCAATAAAAGTACCAGTAAACCGCAGATCCTGCCATTTAGGGCTACGGTAGGTAATAGTGTCACCAGGACGATTTTCGCCGCGCCATAGGTTTTTAATATCGCCTTCCAGATCGTTAAACTGATCCAGCTTGCCCTGCGCCATCTTTAAGGCGGTATCTTGGCGTCCAAGGGATACTTCCCCCCAGTTGCCGCGTAACCCCACGTACTGGTTTCGGGATTTAATATTGTCATCACCGGATAAATCGGCCAGATCCACCTGCCATTCCAACAGATAGAACGCGGTCAGATTATCCTGTAACGCCACTTCACCTTTTACGCCAAGACGTGACGAATTACTTTTCAAATCACTGAAACGGCCTTCCCCCTCATCAGCATACTGATAAGAAACGTTTAATTTTCCATAGAAGGTAAATGGCTCGGCAACAGCAGTGGAACAGACCGGTAAACTTAACGCAATTGCATAAGCTAACCGACGAAAATGAGGAGATGAATACTTTTTGAGCATATATAAACCTACAGCAACGTAGGCTGCAAGTATGCATCAAAATGACGTTTTCATGACAGTTTTATGACAATTTTTTTAACAACAAACTGTCTGCGGAATTCACTGGTTTTGTACAATTTGCTTAACGTTCAACCACTAACAACTGCCCCTGCGGCCCATCTGTGAGCAAAAATATTTGTCCACGGCTGCCTATATGAATATCCCGCAAACGACTTTCCAATTCGGTAAACAGGCGCTCCTGGCGAACGATATTCTCGCCACTCAACACAACCCTGCGTACTTCCTGAGATTTCAATGTGGTAGAAAGCAAATCACCACGCAATTCCGGGAACATCTCACCGCGATAAACCACCAGGGCCGATGGCGCAATGGAGGGAGTCCAATCCACTAGGGGTGGCTGCATTCCTGGATAGGCCCGAAACGGACTGATATTCGCCCCTGAGTAGTCTTTCCCCTCAGTGATCACCGGCCATCCGTAATTCAGTCCACCAATAATCAGATTAATTTCATCCCCGCCAGCCGGTCCATGTTCGTTGGCAAACAACTGTCTGCGCACAGGATCCCAGGCCAGTCCCTGGGGATTACGATGGCCCAGGCTATACAGCCCCGCCACGCCGCCCTCAAATGAAGGGTTGTCGGCGGGCGAGCTACCATCGTCCTTAACCCGAATCAACTTGCCCAGGTGATTGGCCGGATTCTGCGCCTGCTCGCGATAATCAAAGCCATCCCCACTGGCAATCACCAACGAGTGATCAGGCAAAAACGCCATACGGGCACCATAATGTACCGGCGTTGCTTTATCTGGCGAGGCACTAAAAATCGTCTCTGTGTGCACTAAACGGGTGCCATCCAGTTGCGCCCGGATGACCTGCAGGTGATTCGCTTGCGCATTACCCTGGGCAAAGCTCAGGTAAAGCCAACCATTATTGGCATAATCAGGATGCAGCACCACATCCATCAGCCCACCCTGCCCCTGGGCAAACACATCGGGTATCCCACTGAGCGATACTTTCTGGCCGTCAGTGGCAATCAGATTAAGGCGCCCTACTTTCTCGCTGACCAGCAAGCGGCCATCGGGCAGCTCCACCACCGCCCAGGGAAATTCCAACGCCTTGCCGAGTACCTTGACTTGATAATCACCCAGCGGCTGCTCGGTAGCCTGAATAACCGCCCCGTACAACAGGCTCAGCAACAAAACTCCAATTCGATAGTTCACACGCACGGCTTGTCTCTTATTGTCTTGATATTCAGGAATGTTAACCTAACCATAACGCAGTTTTTCCCTCGGGTTAATCCTGTTTGTTTCGTTATGCCGTCTGATATCCTTTTATCGTCGGGCCAGATGCGCCGCTGTTCGGAGAACACTATGCCGTCCCTTATGCTACTTACTCGCTTTATGCTGGCCTGGTTGGTTTGCTTTACGCTGGCCAGTCTGGCCCACAGTCAATTCGTGCTGTCGGGGCTAAGCGAACAAGGTATTCACATTACGCTGTCACAAAGATGGCAAATGAGCCTGAGTGACTGGTGGGGGTTATTACCCACCTATGGCGTCGTGATTGCGGTGGGCTTGCTAATCGCCTTTGGCGTGGCGGCCTGGCTGGCGCGTCGTTTCACTGGCAAGCGGGTGATGTTGTATTCCCTGGCGGGCTTTGCGGCACTGCTTTGTATTCATCTGGCCATGCAGCCGTTGATGGATATCACCTTAATCGCTGGGGCCAGAGGCACACTGGGATTGCTTACTCAAGCCGCCACAGGGCTGATTGGCGGCTGGGTGTTTGCCATGAGGCTAAACCAGGCACAAAAGCCCTGATCAAACAAAACGCTGCAATTGCTTCTGGGTGGCTTCGGTTTCGACTTTCAATTCCTGAATTTCTTCTTCCACCTGCTGCATATCGTAACGAATTTCAGCCCCCAAAGTGGAGATGTTCGCCACCGACTCATGAGCCGCATCGTAGGTGCGGCGAAGCGCATGCACAGACTCTCCAATGGCTGCCAAACGCTCGGTATTCTGCTCAAGCTGCTCGACCATTTGACCAAACTGGTCATTGGTATGGGAGATATCGTTTTGCGCCTTATTTGCCACTTCGGTGAGCTTGGACGACTCTTGCTGGGTGTTTTTCACCAGCCCTTCCATCTGGGTGATAAAAGTGCTGATTTGACCTGTTGCTTCGTTTACTTTCACCGATAAAGTGCGCACTTCGTCCGCCACCACCGCAAACCCGCGCCCAGCTTCCCCAGCCCGCGCGGCTTCAATAGCGGCATTAAGGGCCAGCAAGTTGGTTTGATCGGAGAACTCCTGCACCATTTTCAGGATGTTACGAATATTCTCGGCATTTTCTTTCATGCCTCCGACTGTACTGTCGAATTCCTTTAACAGGCTGTCGATATCCCCAACGTCCTGTGACAATTGCACCAATTTCGTCATAGAAGATTGAGCCGCGCCCAGGTTATCTCGCGTCGCCTCGGCCACTTCATCGGTGCGCGTCACTATGGCTTGGATCTCGTCATTGACTTGCTTGCTGGAGGCAAAGATCTCGTCACTGATCTTATCCTGCCGCCTGGCATTGGCAGAGGCATTATTTACTTTCAGCAGTACCTGTTGGTTCTTACTGCTGGCGCCTGCAGCCTGACTGCCTATGCCTTTGAGCAGCTTAGACAGATTATCCACAAAGGCATTGTAGCCGTCTGACAACTGACGGAATTCATCGTGAGTAAAAGCTGGCAAGTGCCCAGACAAATCGCCCTGGCGGTGGTTAATTTCGTCGAGGTTTTTCACCATGGCCCGAACCGGACGTACAATCAGGTAATTCATGTAAAACAAGGTAAACAGAAATACCAGCACACTCATCACACCCAAAGCGATATGCAAAACGGACGATTTCGCCCAACTGGAGTCAGAAAACGCCAGCCATAACGCCAGTACCTGAAACAGATACAAAAACGTCAGATTGCCGATAATCTTGCGGCTGAGGGTAAAGAAGAAGGTCTTCTCTATAAAGTGATAGAGGTCGTGAAACATGTCCGCTCCTGAGTGCCCCTTTGGTGCTAACGTAAAATCCTAACCTAAAACATTTACAATAAACATGATAGATATCATGTTTTTACAGGATTTGTATCGTCTTGACCTACAGGTTACTTAAGCGGTTTTACTTGGCCGGTAATAATTAAATCGTAGGGAGCCAGCGCTGGTACGGTGCGGCGTAATTCTTCCTCAACGCCATCCAACCGCTTAATCTCATTGCAAAACCACTCGGCCTTAAGTCTGAGGCTGTTGGCCTGCGGGGCGATATGCTTTTCAATCTCTGCCCCCATGTTCTCAAGCTTAGCCGACAACATTTCCATGCGTTTTTCCAGATTCTCATCACCCTGCGCGGGCAAACCACCTATGGCCGACAAAATCCCGCCAACCGAAGTGGTCAGGGCTTCTTCGATCTGGCTTTCTAACTGATTGTCCATCAGCTCATCAACGTTTTCCAAACTGCGTGGACCGATATAATAATTGTCGCTGGCACGAATAAACTTGGTTTTCACCTTCTGCTTAACCCGCCACAGGGCTTTTTGCAAACGCTGGTAGCTTTCATGGTCACTGCCAACCAGGCCCACATACACATGATCAACCGCACCAATGGCTAGATCAACCCCTTCGCTGGCTAGCAACACCACTTTAGGCACCGCGTAATAGAGGCCGTCGGCCAGTTCCTGCAGTAACGCCTGTTGCTCCTCGGGCAATTCAATCCACTCGCCACGCACAATCAACTGGTTGCTCTGATTGATCTGATAAAGGGTGCGGGAAGAATTGATCACGCGGATATAACGGTCATTAACCGCTAAACCATATTGCAGATCTGCCTCACATTTAAACGCTGCCTGTACTGGTAGCCCCAGCAACCCAAGCAGCACAACACACCATTTCACGTTGTGGATCCTATTAACCATTACCCTGATTATTTTGCCTCGACAAACGCTATTGGCATAGGGTCAGCAGACCAGCAGGATAAAAAACGGGGTAATCGGCATCGCTGACGATCCGCTTCACACTCGCTCCTGCCACTCGCTGAGCGTTACCTGCGCCGATTCCAGTAGTTTCTTGCCGGCCGCTACATCGGTCACGTCATAAATCATCATACAAATATGATCAACGCGGCCTGTGGGGCTAGTCAGGGGAGACAAGGTGATGTTTTGATACATAAAGTCTTCGGTACCGGTTAGCGGCCGGTAGTTGGAAAAACGCAGCAGATAAGGGCGCTGCTCCCAGATGATAAAGGCCCGGTTTCTCAACTCAAACACCGGCCGGCTTTTATTGATAAACCACTTTTTATCAATTTCAGGAAACAGGTCGAAAAGGCAGCGCTCCCGCACCTGGCTGGGGAGCAGCCCGGAATGACTTTCCATAAACCCATTCCAAAGCTTCACCTTAAAGTCCCTGTCCAATACCACCAACCCAACATCAACGGTTTGCAGCATGTCCATCATCCAGTGAAACTCGCTCATGTCGCTCAGCATGCTCTGACTCATGGCTAATCCTCCAGCAGATGGGATAGTTTGTTATTCAGCACTTTGAGTGACTCTTCGGTTAGCAGCAGAATCAAGTCACACTGAACCTTGTACCCCTCTAACCCATAACTCAGCTCAATGGCCAGGGTACGTCGCCAGCGGGTACGATTGGTGTTGATGAGTTCAGTAATATTACGGTGCTGCCCTAGCACCACGGGATGCCCTTGACTGAAATGCATATCCAACTGATTCGCCAGCCCGTTCAGGCAGGTGCCAATCAGGATATTGGCTGCATCCATCAGCAGCTCCAGTTGCACTCGGTCATCCACCTCCTCTTTAATATCGAGGATTTTGGCCACATCGGTAAAGCTGGAATCACTTAAAATAAACAACGCTTCGCCACAGACTCCGGGCCCAACAAAACCCTGACAAATTCCGGATACCGTCTCTTTGTCCTCTATATCCTGCAGCATCATCAATAACTCAGATGCTTCTATCAGATTGACATTGGGAATAGGAAGTTTAACGAACACATTGAAAATGCGCGCCAAATGGTCGCCGGCCTGGCCCATGGCGATATTGGTAATTTCCTGATAACAGTCTCGAATAGCAGGCTCCAGCCTGTCCAGTTGCTTAACCGGCTGAGCAGCTTCTTTGACAAACAACTGATGTTTGACCAGCAAGCCACTGAGCACCTCTGGCTTAATGGGCTTTTCAATAAATTCCAGCGCCCCCAGGCGCTTTACCCGTTCATGGGCCTCAGGCTGAATATCACCGGAGATGACAATCACCGCGGTGTGCAACCCGGCCTGCTGGATATGCTCCAGAACCTGGTAACCATCCATCACCGGCATATTCAAATCCAGCAATAGTAATTGGCCCTTACCTTCATCCAGCGCAGTAACAGCTTCTTCACCATGACGGGCAAAATGCACGGCCACGTCCCAGTCTTGAGGAAGGCATTTGGCCACTTGCTTGCGCGCTACTTGTGAATCATCACAAATCAGTACAGAGAACATAGAAGAAAACCTGCAGATTCTGACGGAATACGACCCAGTCCAGGAACCGACACAACACAAAGCTTTGTGCTGAGTCTCAACTTATTGATAGCAAGATTCTGTTTAATTAACAAAGAATAATCTCAGCATCCTGCCCATATATGCGCCCTTAGCCCACCAAACGTTTAAAATACATACGAAAGGATAAGAAACCTAGCCAGTAAACTCATCCTTTGGATATTCACTCTACTTAAGTTGATTTTTTACCAATATCGCTGACACTTATTGGTTATCACCGGCAGGGGAACTGCCTGGGTTGCGATCCCAGGTGGGATGCATGGAGGCAAGCATGGTTATCAATTTATCCAAGCTATCCAGTCATGTTGGTAATGTAAGTGCCGCAGACAAGCTTGAACTGCTTATCAGGCTGTCCAACTCACTACAGCAACGTCATGATGAGATCATTAAGGCGGCAACAGAATTTGAGCTATCCCTACTCAATGCCCTGGCGCACAAACTGAAAACCCATGCCTTGTATTACGGTGCCATTGAGCTGCATCATATTTGCGCCGAAGCCGAACAGTTCACCTTGCAAGCGCAGCCCGGTACTTTTGAATTACAGCGCTGGGTAAAGCGCTTCTCTGCGCAAAGTATTGCCGTACAACAAGCCCTCATCGACGTTATTCAGCATTGGGATCATCAAGATGCCAGGTAGAAATAATGCACATTTGCTGTTGTACAGCACCAACAGGAAAGATGACGAGCTGCTGCTCAGCATTTTGAAACAATCTGAGCTGCGCTTTGAAGTGACCAACTCCAAACAACAGCTATTAAACAAGCTCAAGGACGGGATCAACAAGCTGATCCTGATTTCCACTCCGAGCCTGGTCAATTCGGTGCGCTTCTATTACGAATGCTTGCTGGATATTCCCGATGAAGAACTCTGTCGCCATGCCCTGGTGGTTACCTGCTCGCGTCATGAAGAGCGCCAGGCCTTTAATTACTATCAAAGTCGCGTCGTTGATGACTACTTGCTAACCCGGCCTTTATACGAGCTACATCGCCCCATAAGCGTGTGCTACGCGCAGTTGGAGCGGTTAGGTGTGAACTTACACAAGTCCATCCTGACCACAGAGTTAAATGGCGATTCACCGGCGGTGGCACACAACAGTCTGATTCGAGAAGGTGCAGAGCGCAAATTGAAGTTACGCGGTGAGTTTGAAACCCTGATCGCAGAGTTTGATCAAGCCATAGAACTAGCCGATGCGCATCTGAGTAAACAGGAGATCAGTGCCGACGATGTAAAACGCTTGCAAGGCCTGCTTAAACGCTTACACCAAAGCAGCTTTCGTCCAAGCTTGATAAGACTGCAGCATAAAACCCTGAACCTGCTGAATGCCCTGTTGGATAAGCTCACCCATCCCGATGACCCAGCCGACATAGAGAGCAATAGCGCGCCAGAAATTCAGCAGTTATCCGCTCAAACCATCCGGGATGAAGCTCAGGTTTGCCGAATCTTGTTAGTCGAAGACGATAATGTCAGCGCCATGATGAGCAGACGGCTGATTGAAGGTATGGGATTAAGTTTTGACTGGGCCTCTTCAGGCCGTCGGGCCCTGGCGTTGCTGCAGGCCAAACCCTTTGACTTAATTCTGATGGATATCAACCTACCAGACACTAACGGTCTACTGATTGCCGACCAATTACCGCATATGAACTGCATTAACAGCAGCACCGTCGTTGCCATACTTACCGGCATTAAACAAAAACATATGGTGCAAAGGGCGGCCAAAGTGGGGGCAAAGCACTACCTGATTAAACCATTGCAGCATGAAGTTCTGGCAAAGGTGTGCAGTCGTCATAACTTAAAAATACCGGATGAAACGCCATAAGAGGGAATCAAAGCTTAGAAGGAGGGGGCCAAAAAGGCCCCCAATCAGGGAAACAATACATATGTTTTAAAATATGTACAGGTTGGTTCACTACGCCAACAGGTGGAGTGTAACTAGGTTATATGACGAAATAAGTGGCTATGTGACGAAATGCCCGAATTGAAGGACAAAAACCAAAGAATATGAGATATCGGGCAAAATTCAGCCGTCAAAAATCGAGATTTGAGGAAATAAATCTACTTTTGTAGAAAATTCATACGGATATAGGGCAACAAAAAAGGGCCTTCTCGGGCCCTTTTTGAAACTTAGCAACAACACATGATCAGATGATGCTGTCCTGGTGGATACGGATAAAGAGTTCAGTCCCCACCTTGCTATAGTCAATTTTGTATTCTTTACCATTCAGTGTCTGGATAAACAGCAGAATTTTCTCTTCACCGAAAAAATCTCCCAGAGTCACATCCAACAACTCCATATCCATCAGTTTGGCGTCGCGTTTACTCTCAGGCACATTACCAGTGTATTCTTTGATGCCCTTGTGCGTGACCAAAATAGGCGGATTGTCATCGCCATTGAGAACCAGCAAGTCAAACTTGCGTAACTTGTGAATGATGGTATTACGACCACTCAGCAAATAAGGCTTTTCAGTCATGTTCGTCCTCGTAGCAACTGACGTTATTGTTATACTATGGGCTTGGTAATTGGCCAAAAGATATCAGAGTTTTCCTTGCTGCGCACCCCATAATTACCGCACTTTCGCTAGAAAAAACCGGGTATTAGCCTGGTGCCAGCTATACAACAATCATGGCTGGCCATGATCAGGATTATTCAGAAAGCCCTCATCGGTCAGACTGTGTAAAAACGCCAGTAGATCCTGTTTCTGCTCTTGGCTAAGCGAAAAGCCCTTAACAAACACACTTTTATGTGGATTTTGCCTCCCGCTGGTGCGCCCCCCCGCGGCGTACAAATCAATCACCTCTGACAAGGTTGCCACGCTGCCATCGTGCATATAAGGCGCAGAGCGCGCAACATTTCGCAGGGTCGGAGCGCGAAAAAGTCCCATGTCGGTGCTTCGTCCGGTCACCTCATACAACCCCTGGTCAGACTTAGGATAAGCGCCCTTGCCGTCTTCATTGTACAAACCTGTGTTGTGAAAAGGCTGTATTAACAAGGCTTGTTCGGCATGGCGACTCGATTGGCTGAAATTAAACCCACCGTGACAATGATGGCATTCCAACTGCTCGGAAAAAAACAGTGCCATCCCGCGCTTGGCAGACTCAGACAACGCATTGTCCTGCATCTGATAGGCATAGCGGTCGAACGGACTATCAAAAGACACCAGGCTGCGTACAAAGCTGGCCAGCGCGTTGATAATACGCACAAAGGTCACCTCAGCATCGCCAAAAGCCGCCTTGAACAAAGGCGCATAGTCTTGGCCGGCAAATCGTGCCAATACCTCTTCATCATGGCTGTTCAGGCCCAGTTCGACGGGATGCTCACCAAACAAGGGGATCAACAGTTGCTGTTCTAAACGCGTTAGTTTGGGGTTCGCCCAGGTCAGGTTAGACAGATAGGCAACATTGACCAAAGCCGGGCTGTTACGTCGGTGTAATTGGCCGGTACTGCCCACCGCCACGGCGCTGGGCTGGGCAAAGGCAAAGGCCTGCTGATGACAACTGGCACAAGCCTGGCCCTGATTAGCTGACAACTTGGTGTCGTAAAACAAGGCGCGTCCCAATGCGACTTTGGCGTTGGACATTGGATTGTCGGCAGGTACATCAGGTACAGGGAAACCGGCTGGTAAGTTCCATTGATAAACTTGCTCGGCAGGAGAGCAGGCCCAAAGGGTCAGTAGCAGGGCCGGAATTAGCGCCGCTGCCGCCCGCACTTATATCCACTCAATAACGGCTTGCCGCAAATTCCCCAACAATTGCTCGCAAGTGGCACTTTCGTCCGGATGAAAAGTACAGCTGTTTTCCTGACCGACCCGAATACCTTCCAGCAACCGGTCAATATGAAACACCAGCGTTTGCGCCTTGCCTTTCGGGCGCTTGAGGTTAAACACCAGTAAATTAGGGTGTTCGCACGCTTCGGACGGTGCGCGCATGGCAGAATCGGCCTCACACCCCGTACTGCCGAGGTGGAATGCCCAACTGTCCGCCACCGACTTTAATTCAATACGGGCAAACTTATGGCCGCTTTGCCAGGTCCAGAACATGCTCGACAAATTGAGCGGCGAAGGCTGCGCTAAGGGGTTCTGGTGATTTTGTGCAAAAGGGATCCCCAGCACAACTTGCAGCTCAGAGACATCGTCTAAATCCACATCGCTATCAAAGATCACTTTGTGGTTACCTGCCATCTCTCCATCCTGCCAACACTCGCGCTGCTCGATAGATACCAGTACGGTCTCGCTGGTTTGCCATTTATTATTAACCAGAGGCAATGGATTACCGTCTTGGTCGCGCCAGTCGCTGAGGTAAAACTTCGAGTGCTCCAGATACCAGGGTGAGCCTTGTAAACTCAAGGCCGTGCCACAGGGCAGTGCCCTGCCGTCAAAGCGCAGTTCCACCTGGAGTTTGTGGGACGGCATAAAGTAGCCACACCCGGATAGCAAAAGAAGGCCACACAGCCAAAGCATAAAAAGCCCAGGGGAAGATTTTAAAGGCTGAAAAAATGCTGCTATGTTTGCCACAGGATTAAATGTCATATTGCTATTTTTATTAAGGTTTCATGATGCGGCTACGGCTTTTGCCTATGATGCTGGTTTCGGCGCTACTCAGTCAAGGCGCTTTGAGCCATAGTGAACACGATAAAGCCAGATTTGTGGCCGCAGATGGTCAGGATCTGGGCGTATGTGACAATCGGCTGCGCCCTTGCCGGACTATCGCCTACGCCGTCAGCCGCGCCAATAAAGGTGACAAGGTACTGGTGGCAACAGGACATTACAGTGCAGCGTCCGAACAAGAATTATTAGCGCTACTGGGTAATTTAGTGCCGGTTCTAGGCGGATACAGTCGTATCGACTTGTATCAAACCCAGGCGCCCGACAGCCATACCACCTTTGTGAGCGGCATTCCCCCCGAGTATTTACAACGCCTTTCCCAACAGGGCTTTATGCCGATACAAGACCGCCACACCGGCCCATCAGATGAATTTAAGCAAGGTTTGCATAAGGTGCAGGCGCTCAACCAACAACAATCAGCCCAGCTATGTGAAGATGGCCTGGCGGGCACTTTCAGCTGTCACAATATCGATCTGGTGGGTCACCTTCCGCTCAGCGCACTGAATAATCCCTCCTCGGCAAACGATATCTGGGGACATATTGATTTAAACACCGGTACAGAATACGCCCTGATTGGTTTATCTAATGGCGTAGCGGTGGTTAGCCTGGCCGATCCGGCTAACCCCGCTTTGGTTGGGCATATTGCCGGGCAATCCACATTGTGGCGGGATATCAAGGTGTACCAATACTTTGATCCCCAACTTGGCGTTTGGCAGGCTTATGCCTATGCCACCGCAGATGCCGTTTCTGAGGGCCTTAGCATTATTGACCTGAATCAGTTGCCCACTCAGGTAAGCCTGGTCAAGCGCCAGACACTGCATGGCGGCGCGCATAATCTGTATATCAGTAATGTGGACTATAGCCTGAATATTCCCCTTTCTGGGCACAAGCCGCTGGTCAATATCAGCGGTGCCGACAATCGCTTCGGTTCGCTGCATGGTTACAGTCTGGCCAACCCCACTAATCTTAGCCTGCATTACGCCAGCCCCGCAGCAGCGCGCACAGACTATAGCCATGACGCTGCTTCTCTTGTCATCAACGACCAAAGAGCGGCCAGTCAGTGTCAGCCCGATGCGTTAGGCTGCCTGATACTGCTGGACTTTAATGAACAAGAATTCAGGCTCTGGCAACAACACAATCAGCAAAGTGAACAGCTCAGCACCACTACTTATGCCGATGCTGAATACGTACACTCAGGGTGGTGGAGTGAAGATAAAGGCTACATTATGGTGCATGATGAGCTGGATGAGTCCAGGTTGGGCCTGAACACCACGTTGCGCATTTTTGAGATCAGCGATCTCAGTGCACCGCAGCTTGTCGGCACCTGGACAGGTCCCACCCAGGCTATTGACCATAATGGTTTTGTGCGCGGCAATCGCTACTATATGTCTAATTACGAACGCGGACTTACCGTACTGGATATCAGCGATCCTACTCAGCCTACCCAAGCTGGCTTTTTTGATACCTACCCTGCCAGCGACCAAACCACCTTCAATGGTGCCTGGGGCGTTTATCCTTTTTTGCCCAGTGGCCTGATTCTGGTCAGCGATATCAATAGCGGCCTGTATATCTTGCGAGACAATACCCGCCAAAGCCCGCTGGCCAGCATCAGCTTAAGCCAGGCCCGCATTAGCACCGAAGAAGGGAAGGACCTGCTCCTCGAGGTAACACCACAACGCACCGCCCCGGGCCTTATCGAGGTGGCTTACGAAACCTTGGCTGGCTCCGCCACCGCTGCTGACTTCGTTGAGACATCAGGACGTCTCAGTTGGTCAGGTGAAGAACAGAGCGCTCGCACTATTACCTTACAAATCCTATCGGACAGCCTGGACAATGAACCCACCGAAAGCTTTTTTGTGCGCTTATTCGACCCGCGCAACGGGGCCACCCTAGGGCAAACCAGCCTGAGCAGAATCGACATTGCCGGAAAAAAACCGCCCGGCGTGATTGCCTTTAGTCAAAGTGCCATCAGCCTGCGGGAAAACCAGCCCGCGTACACAGTACAGGTACAACGTATTGGCGGGCAAAGCGGCGAGCTTGCTGTGAGCTATCATTTGCTCAGCCAAACCGCCACAGTAGGTGAAGATATCCAAGCCGTGAACACTACCCTCACCTGGCCCGACGGCGATAAGCGCATCAGGGAAATCAGCCTGCAACCGCTAGACGACAGTCTCCATGAAGCCAGTGAAACACTGCAACTGGTTTTGCAAGCACAAGGGGACACAATACTGGGACAGCCCGCCAGTTTAACTATAACCTTGTTAGACGATGACAGTAATCAGGCCCCCGTTGTTAATGCGGGGGGCGATCGCCAGGTTAACACCCGCGCTCAAGTCAACCTGCGCGACGCCAGCGCGTCTGATGATCAGGACGGCCTCAGCTACACCTGGCAGCAAGTCAGCGGCCCAAACATAGCGCTTAGCAGCAATGGGGTGCTCACCGCCTTTGTTGCCCCGGCCACAGCCGGACAAGTTATCCTGCAACTAACCGCCACCGACATTTTTGGCCTTAGCAGCAGCGACCAAATCACTATTCAGGTAGTCGCCCCGGTCGCCAGCCCCCCAGCCGACAATGGCGGTGGCGGCGGCGCGACCTATTGGCTGCTTTTATACCTGGTTATCTGTTTGGTACTGGATAAGCGGCGCAGAATCTAGTAGGTTTCGCGTCCGCATTCGCTTCTCACCAAGGAATATCTGTGAAAAAAGGACTCATATTGAGTATGGCGGCCATTGCCGTTGCTGCCGCTGTCGTCTCCCCCTACTTTATTGGCCAGCACGTAGAACAAGTAGTGCAACAGCAGGTTGAACAACTCAATCAGCAAGCAGGTTACCGCGCCAGCATCACTGAATATCAGGGAAGCTGGTTCAAGTCATCGGCCACTATTGCCGTTCAGTTTGATATAGCACAGTTGGACCCGGCCGCCGCAGCAGATATGCCGGAGTTTCCCCCTCTCAGCATTAACCTGGCCATCAAACACGGGCCGGTGCTGTTTTCATCCCAGGGGCTGATAGGTCTGGCGGCCTGGCAGGCAGATATGGAAGCAGATAGTCTGCGCAAGCACTTAACCTGGGCTGAAGACCAACCCCTTTATCAGTTGACCGGCGTAACCAGCCTGTTCGGTAGCCATAGCTTCAGCGACGAAATCCCTGCCCTGCGCTTTCAGGAAAGACAGCATAGCCATATTCAATTCAGCGGTTACCAAGGTGGTGGTGAGATCACCAGCAACCGGATTTATTACCAAGGTCATGCCAATAATCTGGTCGGCGAAGAAAACGGTGAAAACCGCCTGACGCTGAAGGATTTGCGCATTGAAATGGACGCCGATGTCAGCGTGAGCGCCATGATGGAAGGTGGCTTCTATGACAGCCAAACCCGCCTAGTCTTAGACCAGTTGGCCATCAACGTACCGGGCACCGACATTGGCGAAGTGGATGCCAAGGGCCTGGCCATTGAAGTGCAAACCACACGTAACGCTGATAAAGCCACCGGCGATATGCATATCGCGTATCTGGCCAAGGAACTGAAAGTGGCCGGATACCAAAGTAGCGATTTGGCACTTGAGGTACAAATGCAAAACCTCAACGAAGGCGTCATGATGGAGTACCAGAAGCTGGCCCGCTCTGGCGACATGGCCGATCCTCAGGCCATGATGGAGTTTGTTGAAGATAACCTGCCCTTCGCACTGGAAGACAGCCCGGCGCTGAATTTATCCAAACTTAGCGGCACTCTGCCCATGGGTAAGTTTAGCGGTTATATCAATAGCCAGATAAAAGTCGAAAACGTAGACGATATGTTTGACGGCGAGTGGATGCGCAGCGATTTTTGGCTAAACAATCTGCTAGTGGATGCCGAGCTGACAGCCGACAAAGAGGTCTTGTTATTTGTGGCCAAGCAACAAATGCTCGGCCAGATGCAACAGGCTATTGATTTTGGCCGGTTAGACAAAGAACAGGCAGAACAAATCGCTGAGGAGCAAGCCCCTATGATGCTGGAAATGATTCAGCAACAAGGGATTTTGGTGGAAACCGAGCAAGGCTACCAAAGCAACTTCAGCCTTAAAGAAGGTGAAGCACTGCTAAATGGCGAGCCTATGCCGCTGCCCCTGTAATCCAAGGCTATCACTAGCAGGGTTAGCAGCCCTGTTAGTGATATCAGCCAGCCCAAGTCAGCCGCGTCCTTCTATTCCCACCAAAGCAACGCTACATAGCCCCACAGCTGAACAAATATTCGCCTTTTGGTCCATACAAGCTTTGCAAACTGATGACAGCACTGACAAAACTGCTTATACTGCGCCTCGCTTTTACACCGCAATGGCATAAAACGCACCTCCCAATGGCCCTATAGCTCAGTTGGTTAGAGCACCCGACTCATAATCACTGGGGCCAAGTAGTAATAGTGGAAAAGTTGGTTTAAGTTGTAAAAATGTGGCCCCTTAGCTCAGTTGGTTAGAGCACACGACTCATAATCGTTAGGTCCCCAGTTCAAGTCTGGGAGGGGCCACCACTCCACTAAATCCGCGCTGTTCAGCAGCATCCTATCTGTAAAATCCCAAGCCTTACCAAGATTGTCGAGTTGTCCAAGCCATGTGGTTCGCACAAAAGCTTGGAACAGGTGCATTTTGCTGTATTTCTGATGGTAAAGGCGACCACTACAGGCGCGGTATCGCGCATCGTGTAAAAAGTCGTAATAGCGCAGTTCACGCTTAAAGTCTTTCAACAAAGACTGTATGCATTTACAGAGGTTCTTGCTTAAGGCACACTAACGTTTGTGAAACGAAAAGTGGTAAATGCGGAGCTAAGCATGATGCAAATGGATAAAATAACTATAACTATTTTTGTGGACGGTGATGAGCCAGAATGCTTAGAAGTAATTGTTGATGAATGGCTTAATATTTGGAGGCATGATTACTCTAGCTTCCCCGAACTTAGTTTCAAAGGGCCAATAAACGTAAAAAAACAAAAAGAAATTGAAAAACTACCTTTTCCACTTAATGAAATAGCAGCCATACGAAACCCCGATATTTTCTTTTATTGTGAAAACATTGGTAAGGTTATTGGCGGGATAGAGATAACAGTCCACTCACCTGACGGTTCAAATGTAGAAAAGCGCTATCCATTCATTTGGGCAAGTAAAAAGTATGGAGTGAATGGGTTTATAGCTACTCCGTATTCAAAGGTTCGCCCAAATGGGAGTATAAATCGACTACCTAACAGGCATTCACAGAGAAATTTAGACATCCTACATAATGCAGAAGAGTATGTTAATGCAGGACAAGCAGTACTCCAGCAAATCGTACCCACTAATGAGCTACAAGTTGATGATGAGGCAGTGCCAAGCACAGTCAAAAAATTCATGTTTAATTGGAAAGATTATGCTGAATTTTTCGCCCACTATTTGGCAAACCAGATTAGTCCAAATACAGGTTCACAACAAAAAGTAGGACGTACGTTTGAAAAGCTAAAGTCTCTTGCTAACTCTTGTTGTCAAAATACAGGTCACACTGAAGCAAACACCTTAAAAGTTCAAGGCGATAGGTGGATCCAAGTGTATAATACTAGACCCGACTCTGGCCATTGGGAAAGGGGTGAGGGGCAATTCGACTCAATTGACGGTCGACTAATGTTTACACTCGACCAAATAGATTACACACCAAGCGAACTGAAACCCAAGTCTTTTGAATGCTGGTTCCCCCAGTTATCAAGAGAACACGCATGGGTTTCAGAACAGAGAGATAGGGGGTACAAAAGTAAACGCTTCAAAAATATAATGGTAGAACTCAGAGGGAGCTGTAACATTAAATTTTTAGAAGACCTCTCGAATGATGACATTAAACTACTACAGGACAATCCATCTTTAACCTTAGAACGATTGGACTGGGATAATAATCTGTTCAAAGTATCAGATCTAATACATGGGAAAAGTGTCTCATCGATAGCTTCCAAAGGGCTCAAAAGCACACCCAAACCTGTAGTTGCAGCAATAGAAGAAATCCTGAATATCCAAAATCTGTATCTTTGCACGTTTAGGGTCTACTACCCCAATTGGAAAATTGAATTCATCAACCTGATTAGTCAGATTCCTGCCGACTCCACAGTTCTCGTGCCAAGAGTTTTGAAAGAGCTGTTGGATAAAGACGAAATCAGATCGGATATAAAACTGAAGTTTGCAGCAGATTGTACGAAACACGAACTGATGGCTATCAGACAAATTCACCGGAGCTGCTTTTAGTATGGCTGGCCAAGGAAATATTACAAAAAAATATGCAAACTATCTAGAAAAGCTTGGATGGAACATCGTTTACAAATGCATTCCAAATTCGGTACATGTTGGAGTAGTTCCTATACCCATTTTGAACGGTTCAAGCAAACAGCGTTATCCGGATATTGTAGCCTTGAAAATGAATACAATACTTCTTGTTGAAGTTGAAATAAATCTTACCGATAGTGTGTCGGAAGACATAATTCTTCGATTCGATGAGATGAGGGAATCTTTGTTAGACAATAACAACTGGAGAGATTGGACGTCAAAAATCAGTAAAAATAGTGGACTTGACTTGTCTTCTGTTTCAAACATTGATTGCGAGTTAATTTTAGTAAAGAAAATAAGTTCTCGACATCAAAACAAAATAACAAAACTTCGAGATAAATCTATTAACACAAAATGTTTTATAGAACTTGAATGCTTTACGGAATAAAATGTTAATGAGCAATAAAAAGTATGAGTTAGGTCAATATATGACGCCATTATCAGTTGGTGCTGAAATGGTAAATCTCATAGAGAATAAGCCAGAGGATTGGTACGTATTTGATCCTTCATGTGGTGATGGAAACCTTCTACTCTCCGCTATTAAAGCATTAAAAAACAAAAGCATAGAAAAAATTCAGGATAGAATTTTCGGTTTTGACATAGACCCGGATATGGTCGCTATTGCTAAAAGGAGAATCTCTGATGAACTTAGCATTCCTGAGAGCGAAGTTCATATTTTCGAGGGAGATTCAGAAGTTATTCTAAAGAAAAGCATCATACCGAATGAATACACTGATTATCTATCAAAAATTAATATTGTTATTGCAAATCCTCCGTATGGAAAAAATCGAGAGTATAGATTTTTCAATTTATGTGACGAGTTATTTTCTGCTGGCACTGAAATGATTTTTCTACAGCCCTTAGCCTTCATAGACCGCGTTAAGGGCGTAAAATATAAGCCATTAGACGGACGTCCGCTAGGTGTAACAACCGGTCACGTAATTGTAACTCATAAGGCAGGAACTAAATTCACTCTGGCTAGCACATCAGGAGCCAAGTCGAACAGTAGCGAATTCGAAGTACTTACAGGGCTTAAATTATATGCTGTCGGAGAAGGTAACCCTCCTCAATCTGAGGAGATTAAGAACGAAAAACCTTTCAGCTCAGACATAGAAATTGAAGGCTGGCTTCCTTGTCTTAGAACTGGTGACATACAACCTTATTCGGTTAACAAAAAAAGATTGTGGGTCAAATACGGACCTCACCTAGCACACCCCAAAGATATTGAGCGATTTTCGGGACCAAAGTTATTTGTTAGACGGGTTCCAATCTGGGAGAACCGGATGTTAGGTGCTGCTTATGATGACGAAGTTACATTATGTGCTGGTGATGTTCTCGTTATAAAACATAAAGAAAATAACATTAGATTACTCAAAGGCCTCTGTGCATACCTTAATTCAGAAAACGCTGCCGATTTTATTTTAAATCATAGACCTAGTGTAAAACATAGAATGTCATTCCCTAAGATTTCAGCAAAAGACCTTAATGTACTGTTGGATACTGCTTTGCCATCAGATACCAAACTTATTGAGTTATCTGAGTGTATGGAGTAAGAATTTTGAGTTACATAAATACAATATTTCCAATTGAAGACATCTCCGAAGCATGCAGAAAAGAAAAGTCTGTTAGGCAAGGTCACATCAGTACATTACAGCCCTGGTGGGCACGGAGACCTTTGGCTCTTTGTAGAGCAACTCTTTTTCTTGCTTCAGCCCCCTGTTTAAGCAGAATTAGGAACAGCACGGAGATTTATTCGAGACTTTGTAAACTCTATCCCAGTATTGACAACGATTTAGCTCGAATTGAGCGATTCAGTGCAGATCTTTCAAACTGGTCTAATGTCGAAAATATGGAACTACTGGGGCTAGCCAAGGAAATTATTTCTTTGCGGGAAGGCGGCTTACCAGTGGTATTGGATTCTTTCTCTGGTGGGGGCTCAATCCCATTGGAATCCATAAGATTAGGACTGCCAACTTATGCTTCCGACCTTAATCCTGTTGCGGCTACTGCTCTAAAGTTGGCTCTAGAACTAATTCCTGCGGGCGGAAAAGAACTAGCACGGAAAATGAAGCGAGATCTAGCCGATTTTCAGAATGTCGCCGATGAAATTGGCCGTAAACATTTTGGAGCTGCCGATAGTTTGGCTTACATGTGGTGCAGAACGTATGAATGCCCTAACTGTCATGCTGATGTTCCTCTACTTCCCAATAAGTGGCTTTCTAAGAAAAAGAATCTCCGAGCAGTGAAGCTTATTACAAGTGAAAACCATATTTCATTCGAGATTTTCGAACCAAAGAGTAAATTAGAAATTGAATATGCTTCAATCGGTACAATTTCAACAAAGACAGCAAAGTGTCCATGCTGTAGTTTTGAAGTTCCTACGTCTAATTTGCAGGAGCTAGGAAAAGCAGGCGGTATAGGTGATATTCTATATGCCAAGTTATCCATAGATAGTGATGGTAATAAACTATACGAATCTCCAACAGTTGATGATCTAAACGCGTTTAATTCTTCAGATATTGATAGAAATCTAGAGCATTTAGTTAACTGCCTAGATATTCCATTGGATTTAAATGGGATTCGCCATCTATGGGCAATTCAGTATGGAGTATCAACTGTTTCATCATTATTTTCAAATAGGCAAAAAAATGTCTTACTGGAACTCGTTAATGCCGTCCTGCTGATGAAGGAAAAAATAAGGAAAAGTTCAAAATCAGAGCAAGAATATCAAGCAAGATATTTAATGCTCGTTGTATCCCTGAATAGAATTATGGTTTACAACAATAAACATTCTTGGTGGCAAGCCAATGGAGAGTTTCCTGCTAGTATTTTTGTTAGGCAAGCAATTTCTATGGTTTGGAGCTATGTCGAAGTTCCAATTCACACAAAATTTGCAGGTGGCTGGGCAAGCTCCGTAAAATGGCTCAACAAGATTATCGACCATATCAGTAATATTGACACTACAGCAGTCGTGAGTAAGTTAGATGCCGCAAACTTAGATCTAAATGATAAATCGGTAGATATAGTAGTCATTGACCCGCCATATTTTGACTCAATAACTTACGCTTACTTAAGCGACTTTTTCTATTCCTGGATGAAGCCATTACTGTCGGATGAATTACCAAATTGGTTTCAAGAGAAGTCGACACCGAAATCTGCCGAACTTATTGTCGATCGCAAGCACAAACTATCCCCATCACCAAAGGATAGTAATTTTTTTGAAGAGAAGATGACTGCTTGCTTAATGGAAAAGCATAGAGTTTTAAAAGACGACGGACAATTAATACTAATGTATGGGCATAAAAAGATTGAAGCTTGGATTCACCTTTTTGAAGCAATTAAAAGGTCAAAATTCACTCCTGTGAGCTCATGGCCTATTCATTCCGAGCGAAAATCTAAGTTTCAACATAGTAAAGTGGATGCACTAGCTACTTCGTGCATTTTGGTATTGAATAAAATTGACGCAAGCAGCAGCTCAAAAAAAATATCCGCTAAGGAATTCAAATTGAAATTTTCTGAAGTAACAGCAGAAGCCATAAAATCCGCTCAAAAATTATCAGTTAGCGGAGGAGATTTATTTATGGCAATACTCGCTCCTTGTCTTGCGCTTTATTTCTCACATGATATTGAGCAAACAGACTCAGATTTGTATTCAATGCAGGACTTTATATCTGATTTAGAACTCGAATCAGCTAAAGTATACGCTTAAGAGTTTCTAGTGGACCGCAGGTTGAGATGTAAATTCAACCTGCTTATAAGGTATAAGTATGCCTTTGAGAAAAGTTCCTGTAAATACAATCAATTAGGGGGAAATGCTCAATGGGACTTAGGAGAAATTTAGGGAGGCATTACCACAAACTATGATAAAGGAGCAAGAACACTTTAAACATCTAACCTCCACCTCCCGAAAACCGCCTGAAAATTTACGCAAATCGTGCGAGTAATAGAAGTACGTTGGCAGTGAATACAACAACGGGAAAATTAGCGACAGTAGCACTATTTCCAATCTGCCTCGTATAAGACGCCCAGTCCCCCGAATCAGCGGCCTTATGGATTTCTGAGAACTCCGGGTTTTCGTCTACAAGGTTTCGTAGGATCAAGGGGTCCGAGGATCAAGGTGATCAAGGGGTCAGAACACTTGGTCATCACACTAGTGCAGCTTATATCTAGCCGGATTTAGTCCACAAAACCCAGTATTCCTGGCTCGGTAACGAGCCAGGAATAAATCTCAATTAGTGGCCAGCCTAACCTATTCCCAATTGCCGCTTTTTTTTCTAGCTTATGCGAAAAACCGGGGCTAGCTCACTCACCCCCAATCCACTTTTCTTAATTACCCTTAATTGCGTCGGTATTCTTTCCTTCATCGCTTCGATATGGCTGATAACCCCTATCATCTTGCCCGAGGCGTTAAGGTTATCCAGCGCATCCAGAGCGATATCAAGGGTCTCGGAGTCAAGGGTTCCAAATCCTTCATCCAGAAACAGAGAGTCTATGCTGGTTTTATAACTGACTAGGTCGGATAGCGCCAAGGCAAGGGCAAGACTGACAAGAAAACTTTCTCCGCCTGACAGGGTTTTGGTGTCGCGCTCAACATCACCTTGCCAGGTATCCAGCACGCTAAGTGAGAGACCTTCTGAGTCTTTGCGCTTTAGCAGATAACGGCCATGTAATCTGTCCAGCTGTTTGTTAGCCAGATATACCAGGTTATCTAGCGTGAGTCCCTGGGCAAACTTACGGAAGCGGTCTCCGCTGGCAGAACCAATCAGCGAGTGAAGGTAACTAAGGTCATCATACTCTAGCTTTTGCGCTTCTATTTGCTTACCCAACTCTTGTTGGCGCTCGCCTTGTTCCTTATCAGCCTGCAATTGCTGCTCTATCTGTCCTTTGCGCTCGAGCACCTGGTTTTTGTCCCCCTGAAGTCGCTGCAAGTTACCTGAAACTTGTTGCTGCGGGATGCTCTCCCACTCTTGGGCATGCTCGGCTTTGGTCAACAGCGCTAACTGTGCATCGGCCTCTTCAAGCAAGGTAGAAGCTCTGTGCAGCTCTGAGTCCAGTCGGCGTTTCAATTCAGCAAGCCTGGTGCGCTCTTCTTCGGGTAATAATGCTTGAGTAAAATCTGGCAAGTTATCAAAGGGGCTCGCATCCAGCAGCGCCTGCCAATTAGCCTGCTGCTGCTCACAGTCTTTCTTACGCTCGTGTTGATTGTTTAACAGTACCTTGATGGAAGAAGATAACTCTGAACAGGCCTGCTCTGACTGTCGGTGGTTCTGAAATTGCTGTTTCTGCGTCTGCTCAGACTGTCTCAGCCTTTCATTTAAGTTTTGCCGGGCTTCAGCGACAGATTTGTCCCCAAATAACGCTAAGCGCTGCTGCCTGAGAACAGTGAGCAGCCCTTCTAACTCATCGACAGTTTTCTTAAGTACCTCTTGCTGCTCGGTTAATTCCCGCGCTTGCTGCTCTGCTGCTTTGCATTCCGTCTGCTTTACCGACATAGCTTGTTCGGTTTGTTGCAGTGCCTGACTCTGAGCCTGATACTGAGCAACATCGGCCTTTTTGGTGTCAAACCATGCGCTCAAGTCTTGTCCCGCTGGCTCAAAACCCTGCTCCCTAATTTGGCCTAATAACGCGTTTCGATTAGCATCGACATCCCCAAGTACCTGATTGTGCTGCCTTTGTGACTTATGCAGGCTATCTGTCAGGCTTTGCTCCTTTTGCATCAGCAGTTTATGTTCCGCTTCGGACTTGTCTTGTTCCCGCAAACTGGCATCCAGCTGCTGCTTTATGCCCTGACATGCTTTATCTAACTGACGCAGAGTCTTAAGCCGGGCGCCGATATCATCCGCCTCCTTATTCCAACTCACCTCTAACGCCTGCAGGCCATTAGCATCTGTCAATGAAACCTCAGATTGAAGCCGGTCGCTCAGAGCCGGCCAGGCAGCTACCAAGGCTTGCTGCTTTTGCGCACTGTCTTGCAGCCGGCTTTGAATTTCACCTTCCTGCCTGGTACAAGCGTCCAGCTCTTCGCGAACCTGCTTTCCTTCTTGTTCAATCTGCTTATATTTTGCTTCTGCTGCGTCCTTCCTTTGGATGGTTTGTGGCACATCAACGCTCATCTCAGCCTGTTTTGGGTGCTCTGTTGCCCCGCAAAGCGGGCACTCTGCCCCCTCTTTTAACTGCTGGCGAAACTGTACCAGTTGCTCTTCCTGGCTTACCAGTCGCCGTAGATCTTCAAAAAGCTGATGCTGAACTTTGTACTGTTCGGCTAACTCATTTCGCTTGCTGGTCAGCTGCTTTATCTTATCCTGTAAGGCATTCCTGTCAGCCTCATAGGCGTTTTTCTGCTCCTGCAGTTGCAAGTAGTCTCTTTGCACTACCTTAGCGCTGTGATAATCCGGCCAGCGATTGCGAATAGCTTCCAGCTTCGCGTCTAACTCTTTTTCATCCCCCAGCTCAAGCAACTGCTGCCATTGACGTTTTTTCTCATCCAGCTGTTGCTGATGCTGTTTGGTTGTGTCGGCATACAGCAGCTTGGCATGGAGCAGCTTTTCTCTGTCGAGCGCAATCGCCGCGATTTGTTGTTGAAGATTTTCGAGTTCCTGACTAAAAGCGACTGCTGCCTGATTATCCTTTTCAATCTGTTGTACCTGTAAAGCCCAACGCCCCAGGTGCTCGCCAACTGCCGCATCCAGCTTATGGCGTTCCAGGTACTCGAGCATGGTCTGTTTTTGCTTATCTAAGTGATTTAGTTCCTCAACGAAGCTTGCACTTCGGTGCTTTAGTTCGGTGAGTTGGTTTTGCAGGCGGAGCAGTTCTTGCTGCTTATCCGCTTTTTTGCTCTCTGTTGTGTGGAGTTGCGAATCGAGAGGCTGCACTTTTTCAGTGATAAGCGCTTCTTGGTGTTGCGCCGCTTGTTTTGTGCTTTCCAGGCTCTGCTCTGCCTGGGCCAAGTTTTCTGTTGCTACCTTAAGCTGTTCTTCCAGCCCTTCTTTGGCAAGCTGTTTCTGGTTAATCTGAATAGTTAATTTTTCAAGCTCACTGGTCACAGTATTCAGCAGCGTCCAGGGCATTCGTAAACGCTCAGCAGGCTCACTCCTGGCCAGCTTTTCAAGCTCAGCCTGGGCACTCGCGATGGCTTGGTTGGCTTGCTCAGCGTTTTCTTTGGTGTGCGCTTGCTTGTGCCTGGCAGCCGTTAATTGCTGCCACCAATTTAGATGCGCTTGCCAATGCCCGATTTGCTCATCCAAGGCCTGTTGGCTTTTTAGCAATTGGCTTTGTTGCTCCTGGAGCTGCTGTTTTTGCTCTGGGGTCAGCAGTTGAAAACTGTCGGCCTTAGCTTCCAGCTCGCGCAGATTCTGTTTAGCCACCACATGATGTTCATGCACTCGCTGGGAGATCTGGCCGTAGATCTCTGTTCCCGTCAGCTCTTCCAGCAGTTCCGCGCGCTCCCCTTCATTGGCATTTAGGAAGGCGGCAAAATCCCCTTGTGACAGCATCATGGATTTGGTGAAACGGGCAAAATCCAACCCCGTCAGTTTTTCAACTTCCTCGGCCTTGTGACGAATTTGGCTGGCCAGTAACCTGCCGGTTGCCACCTCAGCCAGCTCGGTGTCAGCCTGTTGCAGATTGCCGTTCGGGTTGCCCCTGGCACGGCGCATACTCCAAAAGGCCCGATAGGCTGTTCCTTTTACTTCAAACTCCACTTCAGCCAGGCATTCGGCTGTGCCTCTGGTCATAATTTCATTGGAAGAGGTTGAGATAACGCCAAGCCTCGGCGTCTGATGATAAAGCGCCAAGCAAATGGCATCCAAAAGTGTGGTTTTGCCGGCCCCGGTTGGGCCTGTAATGGCAAATAAGCCATTTTCGGCAAAGGGGGACTGAGAAAAATCTATCTTCCACTCCCCTCTCAGAGCATTAAGATTTTTCAGCCTTAGGGTAAGTATCTTCATACCTCTGTTTCCTGATGCTGCACTTCTGACAGGATTTGTCCAAAGCGTTGGCGTATACGTTGCAGCCTCGCTTGTTCCTCCTCGCCGTCAAAATTTTCCATTTCCAGGCGCTTTTCAAATACCTCTTCAGGCTTAAGTTCTGACAGTGTTTCTTTTTGTTGTTGAGCCATCAACTGACGCTGTGCATTGCGTACTCTGCGAAGCTGCAGAACCTCAACATTCAGCCCTTCGACCATAGCCTGAACACGCTGTTGGAGATCGGAAAGATAGTCCTGGTTTTCCACCTCCAGGCATAACCAAACAGGCTTTGCATCGGTATGGCCGCTATACTGCTGCAACTCTTTCTCAAGCTCGGCAAGGTCACCTTTTAATACCGCCATTGGTTGAAAAACGGGTACATCAACCGCGACAAGCGCCTTTCTTTGCGCCCCTTCAAACTCAACCAGCATGACTTGTTTCTGAGTGCCAAGTTCATCAAAGCTCAGAGGAATGGGCGAACCGCTGTAACGAATATACTCTGATTTTGCGACCACCTGGGGCTTGTGAATGTGGCCCAGAGCAATGTAATCAGCAGGCGGAAACCCATCCGCCGCAAAACCATCCAGTGTCCCAATGTAAATGTCTCTGACACTCTCCGACTGAGATACACCCATGGCGGTTAAATGCCCTGTGGCAATAATGGGAACATCAACTCCCTGACTACGTTTTTGCTGTTGTGCCATGTCAAAAAGTAACTGGTAGTGCTGTTTTATCGCATCCCCAAGGGCCTGGCGCTTCTCAATGCCCGTCTCTCCAGCATGACTTTGAATTACATCTCTGGGGCGAATAAAAGGCACTGCGCAAATAATTGCGCCAATTTCGCTTTCTTTGCTAGGTATTGAGAGTATCTGTTCCTCCATAGCCATACCGGCGCTGGCAACCACAAAAGTATTGAGGCAGGCGAGTATCTGTCTGGACTCGTTTAGGGTGGACACTGAGTCGTGATTGCCTCCCAAGACAACCAGAACACAATTTAGCTTTTGAAGGTCAACGACAAACTGGTTATACAACTCTCTGGCATAGCTGGGCGGTGTACCAGTGTCGAACACATCACCGGCAACGATTACGGCATCAATCCTTTCTTTGGCCACAAGCTCGAGCAACCAGTGAATAAAGGCCAGATGTTCATCTTTGCGGCTCTTGGTAAAGAAGTTCTGGCCTAAATGCCAGTCGGAGGTGTGAAGGATCTTCATTGTGCATCATCCCAGACAATATTGAGATAGCTTACCGCACAACGATGTATCTAAGTAACTGCCTGTTCCAACTCTAGTTTTAGATCAGGAGAACAAGGGGGCTGAACACTTGAAATCATCTAACCTCTGCCTCTCCATCACCATCTGCATGCTTGCGCAAATCATGCGAGTAATAAAAGTAAGTTGGCAGTGAATACAACAGCAGGAATAGCAGTGACAGTGGCACCATTATCGCCAGCTCACTTGCTTTATATCCGCCTGGTGCGCTGAATTCTATATACAAAACAACCACATTCACCAGTACAAAGCCAGCCAGCACTGACTTCCAGAACAGAATGCTGTCAATAACCACCTTCTGGAATGCGCAGCAGAATGCGGAAAGCAAGGTCAAGACCTCAAAAATCAGGATCAGTACAGAGACATAGGCAGGATGAGAAGGCTTTAATTCCTCCGGTGTATCAAACGCTTGATAGATACTGGAAACACTGGATATTAAGATAACAACAAAGAGGATCTTCCAACCTGGTCTTTGCATATTCACCACCAATAGCCAAACATAATTACGTCGGGATCTGCAGGGAGTTCCTTCCATCCATGCTTATTTTCCACGTACTTCCTTCTGAAGTTTCTTCTCACCGCACCACAGGGAGCCAGTTCGGCAATTTTATCAAGAAGGTTAGTAAACTCCTCAGAATCTCGGCCATAGCGCATAGATGCAGGCTCTAACAAGGGCTGCAGAACTTTATAGGTTTCGTTAGCACTTTTGGCTGAACCGAAGAGTTGCTCGTAGACAAAGGCCGCTGAAGAATAGATTTTGCCTAGAACCCCAACCTTCTCCCGCAACAATTCAATTGACGCGGAACTCATGTTAGAAATCCTTTCACTAGAACATGTCCTAGTCAACATAGTCACTAATACAATAGCTGTAAAGTTCTCAGCCACGGCCCAAGAGCAAAGGAGTCAGAACACCTAAAACCCTGACCCGAAATTCACTGCAATCACAAGACATTAGCCAGAGCTTTGCTCCCACAAGGTTATTTGCTTCGACTTATCCCCTACCAGCAAACACCCCAGCCAATCTTGCCAGGGCCTGGCGTCTTGGGCCTGTGGCCGGGTGGGCGAAACTTAAGCGCAGGTAGTTGTTAAAATGCCCTTGGGTGGAGAACAGTGCGCCGGGGGTGATCACAATGTTTTCCATTAGCAGGGGCTGGTAATAGCGGGCGGTATCCTGCTGTTTTTGTAGCTCTAGCCACAGGGCAATGCCGCCTTCTGGCACGGTATAACGAAAAGGAAACTGCCACAGCGCGTTTAGTGCCTTGAGTAAATCGTCGCGCTGGCGCTTAAGTTGCTGGCGATATTGCAGCAAATGGCGTTTGTAGTGCCCTTCGGCCATAAAGCTGGCCAGCCCTTCTTGCATGGCCTGACCGCTGGCCAATTGGTTAATCAGCTTAAGATGCACAATTTTGTCGTGGTGGCGCCCTCCGGCTATCCAGCCTAAGCGTAGATCTCTGGACAGCGATTTGGAGATAGAGCTGCACAAGATCACGTTGCCGTTTTTATCAAAAGCTTTAAGCGGCTCGGGACGAAAGTGAAAACCAAGATCGCCGTAAATATCATCTTCAATCAGGGTGAGCCCGTATTGCTCTGCCAGAGCCACCAACTGGCGTTTTTCCTCGCCAGGAATCGAGGCGCCTGTGGGGGTGGCAAAGCTAGCGGTAATAACACAGGCCTTAACCGGCCACTTGCGCACTACAGCTTCAAGATCGGCGGCTTTTAGGCCCAAGGTGGGTGACACTGGAATTTCCACCACTTTCAGTCGTAGCTGTTGCAGCAATTGCAGCACCCCATAAAATGCCGGGCTTTCTACCGCCACCGTATCGCCAGGCTCACAACAACTCATCAACGCCAGGAACAAACTATTCTGACAGCCAGCCGTGATACACAAGGCCTCGGCATCCAGCGGACAGTTGCGCCCCTGGTAGAGCAGCGCTATTTGTTCTCTTAAGGCCGGATTTCCCTGCGGGCCGGTGTAATACAGCGCTTTGTGGTGCAATTGCTGGCGCATGGCCCGGCCAATATGGCGGTTAAGCTGCAACAGGTGGCTGGCAGGCTCATTAACGGGGGCGCCTGGGCACAAATCAAAGGCCGCGCTTCTGGCCATAATATCCTGAAAAATCAGCGGCATATTCACCAGGCTCGGCTGGGTATTCAGCAACCGCTTAGACGACGGCACCGCGGGTACCGAGCGTTGACAGACAAAATAGCCAGAGCGGGGCCGGGCTTCCACCAGGCCACTGGCTTCTAATTTATGCAGCGCATGCTGCACGGTGATCTTAGCCACCCCAAACTCTTCACTGAGCTGGCGAATAGAGGGCAAACGCTGCTGGGGACGCCAGAGCCCGGTATGGATCTGCTCGCTGAAACGTTGTGCCAGTTGTTCATAAATAAAACTCGTCATATCTGTGCGTCGGCTACCCAATCTGTACCTATTGTAATTTACTTTATTGTATCTATTACAGACAGAATTAATCCTTACACTTCCGCGGGTCTTTAAGCCAGATCCTGTGGGGGTAACATGGATAAATCATCCATCTCTGAGCAGCACGTTATTCTTAAGGTGCCTGCTTCGCCGGCCAAGATTTACATTCGTGAACAGAACGGTCGGTTCCAGCGTATCCGCCGCTATCTGAACATTCTGTTAGTGGGACTGTTTGTACTGTTGCCACTGATACAATTCGACGGTCGCCAGGCAATACTGTTCGATATTGGCCAGCAAACCTTAGCTATCTTTTCCGTTACCCTGTACCCGCACGATCTGGCCATATTCGCGCTGCTGTTTATCTTAGGCGCCTTTCTGCTGTTTTATGTTACCCAACTGTATGGTCGGGTGTGGTGCGGCTATACCTGCCCGCAAACGGTATGGACCTTGATGTTCAACTGGGTAGAACGGCGGGTAGAAGGCAGTCACAGCCATAGCCGCACCTTGGATAAACAGCCCTGGAGCGGCGAGAAACTAGCCAAAAAAAGCCTCAAGCACAGCCTGTGGGTGGCCATGTCACTGGGTACAGCACTGGTGTTTATCTCCTATTTTGTGCCCGCCAGGGAATTGTATTCAGAGTTCTTTACCTTAGAAGCCAGCCTGCTTATTCAGGGCTGGGTATGGTTCTTTGCGGTCTGTACTTATATCAACGGCGGCTGGCTGCGCGAAAAAATGTGCCAGCATATCTGCCCTTATGCCCGCTTTCAGTCCGCCATGTTCCACAAGTCCACCAAGCTGGTTGCCTATGATGCAACCCGCGGTGAGTCCCGCGGCCCCAGAAAACGCGGTGCCGCCAAACCCGAGGGCGTTGGCGATTGTATCGACTGTAATTTGTGCGTGCAGGTGTGTCCTGTGGGGATCGACATACGTGACGGCCTGCAATACGAATGTATCAACTGCGGATTGTGCGTGGATGCCTGTGACGACACCATGGATAAATTCAACTATCCCAGAGGCCTGATTCGTTATGCCGTCGACAGTGGCAGCAAAAGTACCTGGGGTGCCCATCTGGGCTATGGTGCAGCAGTACTGCTGACGGTCACCATGATGTTTGTCTGGGCGGCGCATCGCCATGACTTTGAGGTCAGTGTAAGTCGCGACCGTCAGTCTCTGTACCGCATTAATCACCAGGGCGATATAGAAAACACCTTTGTGCTTAAGACACTGAATAAATCCCAGCACAGCAAGCACTACAGCATTCGCGCTGAAGGGCTACAGGGCATGCAAATCAACGGCCCAACTCAGATTGAAGTGGCTGCCGGTGAGCACGCCACCACCGTGCTGGCCGTGTCGGTTCCCAAAACCCCGGGACAGAAAAAGAACGATATCCATTTTTATATCGAAGAGCTGGCCAGCGGCGAATCCTTAGCCAGAGAAACCATCTTCTACGCAGGCAGCGGCGCTTGGTAGCGCCCTGCCCCAACAAGAGTTAAGTCATGACCAAAAAGCCCTTATCCGACAACGAACGCCTCAAAGCCCAGAGTAATTTTCTGCGCGGCAGCATCCATGACGATCTCAGCGATCCCATGACCGGCGGCTTTAACGGCGATAACTTCCAATTGATCCGCTTTCACGGCATGTATCAACAAGACAACCGCGATATCCGCGCCGAACGGGTCAAACAGAAATTGGAGCCGCTGCACAGCGTGATGCTGAGGATCCGCCTCCCAGGCGGGATCATCAGCCCCAAACAATGGCTGGGCATTGATGAGTTTGCCGGTCAGCGCACCGAATACGGCTCCATTCGGGTAACCAACCGCCAGGCCGTGCAGCTGCACGGGGTGCTAAAACACAATATCAAACCAGTACACCAACTGCTCAACCAACTGGGACTGGATGCCAAAGCCACCGCCGGCGATGTAAACCGCAATGTACTTTGCACCTCCAATCCAATAGAAAGTGAATTACACCAACAGGCCTACGAGTGGGCGAAAAAAATCTCCGAGCATCTGCTGCCCAAAACCAACGCCTACGCGGAAATCTGGCTGGACGGGGAGAAGGTCCAGCAGCCAGAGAGCGAACCCATACTGGGTGAGCGCTACCTGCCACGTAAATTCAAAACCGCCATCGTAATCCCACCACAAAACGATGTGGACATTCATGCCAACGATCTTAACTTTGTGGCTATCGAAGAGGCGGGCAAACTGATTGGCTTTAATGTGTTGGTGGGCGGCGGCCTGGCCATGACCCATGGCGATACCAGCACTTACCCGCGTTTGGCCAGCGAATTCGGCTTTATCTCTCTTGAGCATGTGCTGGCGGTGGCCGAAGCCGTGGTCTCTGTACAGCGCGATTGGGGCGACAGAAGCAACAGGCGCAATGCCAAAACCAAATACACCCTGGACAGAGTTGGCGTGGCAACATTCAAGGCCGAGGTGGAACAGCGCGCGCACTGCCAGTTCGCCCCCATTCAGCCCTATGAATTCACCAGCCGCGGTGACCGCATCGGCTGGATCGCAGGCATAGACGGTAAGCAGCATCTGACCTTATTTATCCCCAGCGGCCGCCTTATCGACCAGCCCGGTCTGATGCGTAAAACCGGCATGGCTAAAATTGCCGCTATCCACAAAGGGGATTTTCGTCTGACCCCGAACCAGAACATTATTGTGGCCGGCGTAGCAAGCGAAGACAGGGAAGCCATCACCGCCATCGCCCTGGAACATGGCCTGATCGACAAAGCCCTCACGCCTCAGCAGCAAGACGCTATGGCCTGTGTTTCTTTCCCAACCTGCCCGCTGGCCATGGCCGAAGCGGAGCGACTGCTGCCAGAGCTTGTTCAGCACTTGGACGATATGCTGGCCAGCAATCAATTGGCTCATGAGTCGATTATTTTCCGGGTAACCGGCTGTCCCAACGGCTGCGGCCGCGCCATGCTGGCCGAGGTGGGTCTGGTTGGCAGAGCGCAGGGGCGCTACGACTTATATCTGGGCGGAAACCGCCAGGGCACACGCATCCCCAGGCTGTACCAAAGCAATGAAAGAATCGAAGATATTCTGAGTACACTGGAAGGCTTGATTAGTCGCTGGAGCCAGGACAGAAATAGTGAAGAAGGCTTTGGTGATTATGTGGTTCGCACCAACATCGTCACCCCAGTGCTGAATTCCTCGCTGGACTTTTACCAAACTGACGCCAGGCCATAAGGCCAATACCGAATGCATCCTGACTTGAAGAGGCTTTTATGAAATTACTCTATCTGACACTGCCCGCTTTCTTATACCTCAGCCTGGGCGACAACGCGCAGGCGGCAGGCAACGCCGAGGCTGGCAAGGCCAAAGCCACTACTTGTGCCGCCTGTCATGGGGGCGATGGCAACAGCATTGCTGCCATGTATCCTAATTTGGCGGGGCAGCATGCCCAATACCTGGAGTCTGCCATTAAAGCATATCGAGATGGTCAGCGCAGCGGCGGCATGAGTGCGATGATGGCCCCTATGGTAGCCAATCTCAGCGACCAGGACGCCGCCGATTTGGCCGCCTACTTCAGCCAGCAAAAACTTAAGCAATAAGATTGCCGGTGGAGCAACTTGCTCTGTCCGTCAGTGATGGCTTGGGGGAATGCTTCCCCCCTAAGCCATCTCTTTTCATCTATTCCCCCATTTTCCGCCAGCGTAGCAACCTCAGAAAGGACGGCTTAGCGGTGCAATATCAGTGCTCGAAATTGCCGATGGCCAACCAGTCTAGCCGGTACTTTTCCGGGCCTTGCCGCTTTCAATCGGTCAGGTATCTGATCTTGGGCAAATTCACTGGTAATTGTGAAACCTAACTTATACTCTTCAGAGCCAATTCATTGGAAACAGAGGAGACTACAAGGACTGTGCCCGTACAGGATGTTTGTGTACCCAAATACAGCCCCGCTTCGCTCAGAGATAGGTAATTAGCAGATGAGTATGATTGATCATTACTACTATGGAAGCATCTTCACTCCACAAACCAATGCGCTGTTGGAACGAATTCAGCCTCTTATCGAACCCAACCTGACCCGATATGTCGACAAGTTTTATGATGTGCTGTTGTCAGATCCAGGCTCGGCAAAATTTTTAAGCAATGAGTTGGTGGAACAACGACTCAAGACCTCAATGACCAAATGGTTAAGAGAAACCACCAAGCCCAAAACCAAAGAATATGTTGTAGATTCGATGCGCTACCACCAAAGCGTCGGAGAAGTGCATGCCAGGGCAGAGATCCCTATGTCTCTGGTTGACGTGGGCATGACAATCTTAAAAGGTGAGATCTTTACCACCCTAATCCTCGCCAAGCATTCAACGCAGGAAACCGCCGAGGCAGTTACCACCCTCAACCGCCTGCTGGACTCCGCGCTCAGCATTATTAATGATTCCTATATGCGAGGGAAAGTGACCAATGAGCGCACCTCCCAGGAATTTATTACCGCATCGTCAGCGCAGGAAGTGGCGCTGGAGATTGAACGAATTAAATCAAGCATATACCAGTGGATGACCAGCACCTTACTGGCGCACAAGTTCTCCACCGATGCCTTTAATGAATCGCTTTTTCAAAAAGATTTCGGGCTGTGGATCCGGCATAAGCTGCCATTGATTTCTGCCGACACTAAGCGCGCCGGGGATATTAACGCAGCCTTAGAACTCGCTGACCAAGCCTGCACCGCATTGGCCAAATCAGACACCGAGAACGAAAGGGAGCAGGCAGCAAAGCTGACCGACACGCTAAAGGAAATTATCTGGCTACTTACCGATGAAGCCGATCGCAATCTAGCCAAAGAGTCCAAACAAGATTCATTGACCACCTTGCTGGACAGACGCTTCTTAAGCCCAATACTTCAGCAAGAAACGGCAATGGCGCTGCAGGGGCAAAACAGCTTCTCGGTCATTATGCTGGACCTGGACCACTTTAAACGGATTAACGACATATACGGCCATGGCGCTGGCGATATTGTGCTTCGACACGCCAGCAAAACCATTAAAGACAAGATTCGCCTAACCGATTATGTTTTCAGGTATGGCGGCGAAGAAGTGTTAGTGGTGGCACCAGAACTGGGCTTGGAAGATGCCGTTAAACTGGCCGAACGTATTCGGGTTGGGATTGAACAACTGCACATTGAACTGGCCGACCAACGGCATGTAAAAGCCACAGCCTCTTTAGGGGTAGCCACCTTTAATGGGCATCCGGATTATCAGCGTTTGCTGAACGAAGCCGATGCCAAATTGTATGAAGCCAAACGCTCCGGTCGCAACTGCGTGCGCTATTAAGTAGTTTCATCGGCTCAGTTTCATAGACTGAGCCCTCTCTTTATGGGGCGAAAAAAGCCCCCCTCGCCCTACTCCCCTGAGCAAACCCCATCGACAACGCCTGTCGTCGTAATGTCATATTTGTCCTGTAGGCTGCCCGGCCAAAGCTATTGTTAACTCCCGTCGGTAGAAGTATGCCCTTGCCTGTCCGGCCTTGCGCCTCGCTTGTTGATTAGATGTTTTACCACCAGATTGATTTTTGACGATGTGAGAGTCTTGCATGGGCACTGTGGAATGGCTGTTTACTGTGGCTGCTGTCAGTATGCTGGGTTGGTGCACAGCCCGTTTTAAGAAACACCAACTGACCTTTGATCGTTTCACCGGGGGGCATTCCACGTCCTGGCTGATTCTGGGCTGCTCCGCAGCGGTAACCTCTATCTCCTCGGATACCCCATTACTTATCTCCGGGGCATTTTATCATGGGGGTATCAGTGAGAACTGGTTCTGGCTAATTAGCGCACCGGGCTCCCTGGCTACCTTATTTTTCTTTGCCAGATTGTGGCGCCGCTCCGGCGTTACCACCAGCGCAGAAATCATTTCCCTACGTTATGGCCAACAAGCCCCGGCCAGAGTCTATCGCAAAATCAATGCCTTTATTGATGCCGGTATTATCAATGTACTGGTGCTGGCATCGGTCACCTATTCATTTGTTATCCTGCTGCAGTTTGTGATCGACCGCGCCGCGCTAAATCTCCCCCTATCCAGTTATCAACTTGCGGTGCTGTGCACAGCCTTGATCATGGTAGGGGTAATTTTCTACACCCTGATGTCTGGATTTAAAGCCGTTGTACAAACCGATATGTTGCAGTTTGTTGTGGTGCTCTTCGTCAGCTTCTTACTCTGTGGCATTGCCGTGATTAACGCGAGTGCTGAACACGGCGGCTGGCTGTCCCTAATGGACAAAATACCTGATAAGGACGCGCGGTTTTCTCTCGGTCAGCCAGACAACCTGTCTTTTTGGCTGTTACTGCTGTTTGGATGGTGGTACTCAGTGCCCGGCGATGGCCTATTTGTACAGCGGCTGGTCTCGGCCAAATCAGAAAAGGATGCCTTTCTGACTTCCCTGACTTTCATTGGTATTCATTATGTACTGCGTGTCTGGCCGTGGTTCTTGCTGGGCGCCATTGCATTGGTGTATTTTCCCGGAGCAGAAAACAGCGAGTCGGTGTACTTCCCTATGGCCACACAGTTTTTTCCCGGCGGTGGCCTGCTTTTATTGCTGTTTGCCTTTGTGGCCTCATTTATGAGTACCCTGGATTCCCGTCTGAACTGGGGCGCCAGCTATTTTGTTCATGATATTTTCCCCCCACGCCAGCCAGATGCGGGCCCCAAAAACGCCTTAATTGAACGCAGCGCGGTGATATTGCTGGCGTTACTGGCATTTCTTATTGCCACTGCCAATACCTCGGTCAGCATTATTGGTATCTACAAGTACATTCTGATTATTCAGGCCGGCACAGCGGTAGCGGCTATCGCCAGGTGGTACTGGTGGAAGATGACGATTTATGCCGAGATTGCCGCCATAGTCATCAGCGTCACACTGGGGAATCTGCTGTATTTTTCCGTGGATAACAGCAACGGAGAAATGTTCGCCATTATTCTCAGCAGTAATATCGTTGTGACAGGTTTGCTCACCCTGCTGGTTAGTCATTACACTGCGGGTAAACAGGCCAACTCTGTTACGCAGGCATTCCAAAACAAAGTGCAGGTATCAGGAATAGGCTGGCGGCTAACGGACGAGCCCATGCCCTCCCCTGCCGCTCAGGTGCCCTTTGTCATGCTGGTAAAACTCTGGCTCGCCAGCATTATGCTGATCTATTCACTACTGGCCTTTATTGGCGCCTGTTTTTCCCTGCACGGCTACCAACTGGCCGTCAGCCTAGCCTGCCTATGCTGTTCGCTCGGGTATTTGCGATATCACAAAACCCAACTTGCTCGTATTGCCTTTGATTGATTACTCCGCGTAAAAATAGCGTGCAACCGGCAGGGTGGACGCCCCCAGTATCAGGCTATCCTGCTCGGGAGCGACAATAATTTGCGGTAGTGGTGCCCGGTACTGCCCATAGGTTACCCCTGACAACCTGACACGCTTGCTCAACTCCTGGCGAATAACCAAAGGCAAGCGGCCAGCCAGAATAATGGCCTGTGGGTCCAACAGCGCGATAATGGCATTCAGTCCTGGTTCGATATGGGAAACGGCTCGGTTAAGCCAGTGTTGTAAGTGGGGTTCCTGCTCATGCAGCGCCTTATTGAGATCGGCAGTGGCCAGTGGCTTACCCCATTTTTCCTGCAGGTAATGATCAAGGCACTCGGTAGTGGGCTGATAGTATTGAATGGTTTCAGGGTCGCTGTTGGTACTGAAAAAACCAAATTCCCCGGCATTACCGTTACTGCCGCGCAACAACTTACCCTGTTTAACAAAGCCCCCGCCGATGCCCTTAGTCATCAACAACTGGAAGAAACTCCCGACATTTCTTCCCACCCCTTCAACCGCTTGCCCGATGGCCGCTGATCTTCCGTCATTCTCTATGTATACGGGGAAAGTAGCCGATGCATCCAAAAATGTATCAAGGTTTACTTGTTTCCATCCCTCGGTATCCAACCAGCATATCAGTCGCCACACCTCGTTTTGCTTATCAAAAAAGCCCGGGATAGACACACCAATACCTAAGCCATAAGCATCATCCGGGCACTGTGCAATCACCGCGTTGAGCATCAGATTAACCTGCTCAATGGCAAAGGCGGCCTGCTCAAAATTGCCTTGTTTTTTCAAGAACACCAACTGTTCACCGCCCAATTCTTTGGCGGTGCAGGTAATGGCATCATGCTCAATCACCAAGCCAATGGAAATCAGCTTACTGGGCTTAATTGACAGAAAAATCGCTGGCTGGCCACGCTGTTTCTGGCGGCGTTCACCTTCAACAATCAACCCCTTGTTAAGCAGCTCTTTAGTCAAGCGGGTTAACGACTGGGGGGATAAGCCCGTCGACTCTGCCAAATCTACGCGCGTGGCCGATCCCTGTCGGTGTATTTCTCTCAAAACAGCAATGTGGCTGGGAATCAACTCAGCCAACTCAATATTTTTCATCAACTTTTGCTCAGATGCGGTATATCCGAATATTAACACCCGCGACGGTATTTACAAAGCAAGAGGTCATTAATAAGCTAGTCTGGAAAATTTAATCGGATACAAGCCCCCAATGAGCAGCAACCATTCCTATACCAAGCCAATAAGCCTATTGGCGTTCACTTATACGCTAACAACCTTCTGCAATACATTACTAGCAGGGGAAATCACAGCGGACAATTTTATCTTCGCTGCACAACAAAGAGTGCTCTCCTACAGCAAGCAACCTGTTAGAGAAGGCCTGCATCACCATGTTGCTCAGGTTGTCAGTACCGCCAAAGCAGATAAGCAGCCCTGGTATATCTACTCCTCCCCATTGCTGTCTGAGCAAGGACATAAGCAACTGACAGACACACTGCGCCAGCATGGGGTAACAGCGCTTGAAAGCGAGCGCTTTAGCGTTCCAGGTATGCCAGATAAGGAGTATCAGACAGTGATTTTGGGCCGTTTTGCCAGTCACTCGGCCGCTCAGCAAGAATTACACGCACTGCCACCACTCGAGACGCCGCTGCAAATTGGTTATGCCGAATATCACCCGCTAAGCGCCATGGGGACATGGCATATCAATGTCCTGGAAATTGAGGTAAATGCCTTTGAAGGCAGACTGGCAAATCGCTTGGCGGGTAATCAAGTACAGGGCGTGGAAACGGTGCTGCAACTGGCCGAGCGAAGTGAAGCTATTGCGGCCATCAATGCCAACTTCTTTGTGATGCATGAGCAAGACGGGGTGGTTGGCGATCCCACTGGGTTGCTCATCGAAAATGGGCGGCTGCTAAGTGAGGGATTAAATCATCAACCGGCTGTGGTCATCCAAAATACCCCCCAATTAACCGCAAAGTTGGTGTATTCGCTTACTGACATCCGGCTATTCTGGGACGACGGCGACATTAGCCCGGTCGCAGGTATCAACCGAGCCGCAGGCAAAGTCAGAAACTGCGGTATTGGGGATGCACAAGGCAGTGCTTTGGCAGCACACGATAAAACCTGCCTGCGCAGCAATGAGCTGGTATTGCTCACACGAGAGGCTGGTTTTGAACCAGGGCCAGACACCCTGTCGGTCAGTATCAATGCGCAAGGGCAACTCTCGGCCTTTCATCCTGATAGCCAGTCTGATGATTATATTTTAACGGCGACAGGCAATCTGCGCCCCTATCTACAAGCGAAGTTAAAAGATAAATCTACCCTCACTGTGGCATTTGATGTCAGCGAGGAAAACGGCCAGCCCATGCTGAGCTCGGATAATATAGAAGCGCTGGCGGCCGGGCCAACGCTGCTTTATCACGGACAAGCAAGCAGGCGGGAACATATAGAGGGATGGCAGCTCAGTACTTCTGCTGACCATCAACGGCGCTTGCTGGTTCATCGCTGGATTAATTTAAGAAACCCGCGAACCGCACTGGGCATCACGGCTAAGGGCAATATTTTACTGGTGACCGTTGATGGCAGACAGCCTGGCGTGAGTGCAGGTCTGAGCATAGAAGAACTGCGCCATTTGATGTTGGCACTGGGGGCCTATGACGGAATAAACCTGGATGGCGGAGGCTCCACCACCATGGTGATCAACAACCAGGTGGTCAACTCCCCGTCTTCTCACCAAAACGCATTAAGACCCGTGGCTAATGCGTTACTTGTCCTCAGCCCTCCCCATGCAAAAGTGCAATAGTCACGCGGTCCAGGACGATAAAGGGAGACACAGCTTTACGTCCGGACCGCAACACTCACCACTTGCTCGCTTCATTAAATACACAAATAAAACATGACTTTCTTAAAACTGTCACAAACATAATATTAAATACTGCCACGATACATAAAACCTGAACACAGATTCAGCCATTTTTAAGGTGTTTAATCAGAATGAAGAAGAGCAAACTACATACCAGCCTAAAAGCCGCTCTGGTACCCACCGGCACATTGTTGCTAATGGGCGTGTCCACCACCTACGCCCAGGACAACAGCCAGCAAGAGCCTGTGGAAGAAATCGTTGTTAAAGGTGTGCGCGGCAGCATTCTGAATAACCTCAATCAAAAGCGGGATTCCGGTAGTTTTATTGATGCCATATCTGCCGAAGATATCGGTAAGTTCCCCGATCTTAATATCTCTGAGTCTTTACAGCGTGTACCTGGGGTAACCTTAACCCGCAACGATTTTGGCGATGGTAGTTCAATAAACCTGCGAGGCTTAGGACCGGCTTATTCCAGAGTGGAAATTAACGGTATCACCGGCCCTATCAGCAATGTAACAGGTGGCGGCTTTAACTTTGAAATCCTGGCTTCGGAGCTGTTTTCCAACGCCGTGGTAAAAAAGTCTTTTAACGCCAAAGATACAGAAGGTGGCCTGGCAGGACTAATCCAACTGTCTACCCCTGAAGCCCTTAAGCGTGAAGGTTTTAATGCCTCTGTCTCGGCTCAGGGACAATACGCTGAAAACGCCGACGACATCGGCCCCAGATTTGCGGGTCTTATCAGCCAGAACTGGGATGACGTTTTCGGCCTGACCGCGTCTATTGCCTATTCCGACACCCGTTACGTAACTCATTCCAACGGCGGTATTTCAGCCAGGGCTCTGGGAGCAGGTGGAACCAGTGACCTGCACGCCACGGCAACACAGGAAGAACTGACTAGCTTGGTTCCATCGACCATCAACTATGAAATCAATACCGACGAAAGGGAAACCATTGGCGCCACATTGGGTTTCCAGTATAGGCCCTCAGAAGACCTGGAAATCAAGCTCGACGGCATATACGGCTCCTTAGAAGGAGACCGGATTTTCACCCGCGCTGATGCGCCGCCGGAAAGCCAGCTTAAAGCCATAGAAAACGCCAACATTGTGGATGGTGTTATTCAGTCAGCCACTATTACCGATGTACAAAACCGCATCGCCACCAATGACAGTGACTCGCAGGAAGATATTTTCCTTATCTCGGCCTCGGCCAGCTATCAGCCCAATGATCAGTGGGAAATTAAACCCTACATCGGTTATTCAGACCGTACACGCGATACAGCCTCCTCATTGCTGTCATTTGCCCGAGGGGACCTAAGCACGGGTCAGTTGGTGCGTTACCCGGTCAGCTACAATGTGAATGGTGATTTTATCGAGTGGTCTTCCCCTGGGCTCGACTTGTCCGACCCGGCAATGGCAGAAGAATACATGCTTAACGTCATCTTAATTCGCCCCTCTACCGATAAGGACAGTGAGTTCAGCACTAAGGTCGACTTTACCCGTTACTTTGATTCTGGCCCTATCAGCCATATTGATTTTGGCGCTCGCTATTCTGACCGTGAGTTAAGTCGAGAATACATGTATCTGGCCGTGGACAATGCCGCCAAAGATACCGATTTAACCACCCTGCCTACCCTGGCCGATGCCCTGATTCTGGAAGATTTCAATATTAACGATGCGCCGGCGTCTTTCCCCAATCAAATCATAACGGCAGACCCTAACAAGCTGCTGGATATGTACTTTGTTAACGGTTTCGATGTCAGCGAATACTGGGCCCCACAAACCGGCCAACTGGTGACCGAAACCATTGAAGGGGTCACGCTCCCAGGCTCGGTGCTGGTGAATTACCAGTCCCGTGCGGCACAAAATACCTACTCTGGTGACGAAAAAACCCTTGCTCTGTATGGTGAGATCACCTTTGAGACCGAGGATCTGTACTTTAACGCCGGTCTGCGTTTTGTAGACACCAGACAGACCTCTTATGGCTATGAGGTGGCCAATGATTATTCCACTCCTACCGAAGTCAACAATGACTACTCACAGCTACTGCCTAGCATGAATCTGCGCTATGAAGTGACACCGGACATGCAAATCAGGGCGTCTTATTCAAAATCCCTGACCCGTCCGACCCTGATGCAACTGCGGGTATCCACCAGCTACTTTGGCATTGATGAAAGTGGCGGTACCGGCAGCGCTGGTAATCCAAACCTGTCACCTTTCACGTCCGATAACCTGGATGTGGGCATGGAGTATTACTTTTCGGAAGAGAGTCTGCTGGCGTTCAATCTGTTCTATAAAAACATTGATGGGCTGATTGTCACCAGTTCCATGGTGGAAGACAGAGAGTTCCGTTCGCAAGTTACCGGCGAATGGGTAACTGGCCCTATTACCTTCTCTATCCCATCAAACGGCGATAAGAATGATCTCAAGGGGCTGGAGTTTATCGTGCAGTCTAACTTTGAATTCCTGCATGAATCCCTGGCAGATTTTGGCGGTATCTTTAATTACACCTATGCCGACAGTGACGCGGCCTTTGAAGACGGCAAAGACACCAAAGGAGATGTCGCGGCCCTGCCGGGTATTTCCAAGAACAGCTACAACGCCATTATCTACTACGACAATGGCAACTTTGACGCCAGGCTGTCTTATGCCTATCGCAGCGACTTTGTTGAGTCCATGTCTGGCAGCTTCGGCGTACCGGTTTTCCAGAATGCACGCGGCCAACTGGATTTCTCTTCCAGCTACAACCTGTCTGACGATTTAAGCATTCAGCTTCAGGTATTAAACATCACCGAGCAGCGTCTGGAAACGGTATCACGCATGGGCCTGCCCCATGACACTGGTCAGTTGGACAGAAGGATCCTGCTGGGCGCACGGTATCAATTCTAAGCTTCCCGCAAGGTATAGATAATAAAGGGCAGAATCACCTCTGCCCTTGTCTTTTATTCCAGGCTGCAATCCACATAAGCATATTGGCAGCCTCAGTATTGGAGTCATTATGAAAGGAACAGACAGGCGCACATTTATCAAGGGAGCCATGTCGCTGGGCGGCATCAGCTTGCTCTCTTGTTTGTCTTCACAGGTGTTGGCCGCCCGGCAGGAGCGTAAGGGGATATATGAATACCCCAGCTTCAGAATAAATCCTTTTCAGCTTGGCGTGGCATCCGGCGATCCTGACAGCGACGGCTTTGTAATCTGGACCCGGCTCGCCCCTGAACCTGTAGCTGAGCATGGCGGCATGCATATGGTGCCTATGCGAGTACACTGGGAAGTAGCTGAAGACCCTGCATTTAAACGCATAGCGCAAAAAGGCACTGCCGTCGCCGCCCCGGAGCTTGGGCACGCGGTACACGCGGAGATTACCGGGCTTAAGGCTGATACTCTGTATTGGTATCGTTTTAAATGTGGCAGCGAGCGCAGTGTGCATGGCCGCAGTAAAACCCTGCCCTTACCTGATGCCGATGTGAGCCAGGTAAAATTTGTGATTGCCGGCTGCCAAAGCATCGAACATGGCCTGTATACCGCATGGGATCATATCGCCAATGAAGACCTGGATTTTATCTTCCACTACGGCGACTACATCTACGAGTACAAAGACAAAGGCACTGGCCCTTTTCCTAACCGTGGGGAACACTGGGCAGCCGCACGACGGGTAGTTGGACAGGAAATCTATAGTATTGAAGATTATCGACGCCGTTACGCCCTGTACAAACTGGATATTCACCTGCAACGCGCCCATGCCAGCGCCCCCTGGTTTGTCAGCTTTGACGATCACGAAATAGACAATAACTGGGCGGGCAATATCGATCAGGACGGCACCCCACCGTTACTTTTCCAAACCCGAAAAGCCATGGCGCTACAGGCCTATTATGAAAACATGCCGCTGAGATTGCGCTCATTTCCACAAAACGGTGATATGCGAATGTACCGCAGCGCACAATATGGCAAGTTGCTAAACGCCTACATTCTCGACACCCGGCAATATCGCAGTGATCAGTTGGCTGACGGCGTAAAATCGCCAGAAGTCTACTCAGATAAACGCACCATGCTGGGGGATGCTCAGGAAGCCTGGTTATTTGAGCAACTTGCCAACAGCCGCAGCCACTGGAACTTACTCGCCCAACAAGTACATTTTGGTCATTTAATTCATCGCCAAAAGGACGGCGAGGATATGTATCCCATGGATACCTGGTCTGGCTATCTGCACAGCCGCCGACGCCTGTTATCCCAGATAGAACGGTATGCCAAAGGAAAAACCGTGGTCGCCTCGGGTGACTCACATCGTCACTATGCCTGCGATGTGATGCAGGACAATGGTAAAGACATTATTTGCGCCGAATTCCTGGCCACCTCCATCACCTCTAACGGCGATGGTGTTTATCAGGATGAACTGGCCAAATCCATGCTGGCCCTCAATCCTCATCTGAAAGCCACCGCCGTGAAAAGGGGCTATACACGTTGTACTGTTACCCCAGAGAAATGGCAGGCCGACCTGATGGTAGTTGACCGGGTATTCACCCCAGGTGCGCCGCTGGAACTATTCAAGCGCTTCTATCTGGAGAATGGAAAACCAGGCTTAAAGGAGCATCAGGGATAATCCCAAACACTCTGCCTGCGATCCCCTGATGAGGACAGTGTCGTCCTACCCACTCTTGTATCATCGGGCTGTTCGACAAGATCAGCCCGAATCTCCGCGCTCTGTTGTTGTCATATGTATCTCAGAAGATATAGTTGTCAGCATCAGACAAGACTGGCCAATGCCGGAGGGCACCATAGCCTGAACGAGGCCAGCACAAATACAAGATCTACGCAGACCCTGTCTGCAGGCACCATAATGACAATACAACTGCTTTTTTTCTTTAGCGCCCTGGGGGTATTTAACGCCTTATTGCTGGTAGGTTACCTGCTAAGCAAAGCTCATCGCAGCCAAAGTGACGAGCTACTTGGTGGTCTGCTGCTGATGCTTAGCATTCGTGTGGGTAAGTCGGTGTTTTTCTATTTCTCGCCGGATCTTGCCAAAGTCTTCCTGCAAATTGGGCTGTCTGCCTGTTTGCTGATTGGGCCCTTTTTATATCTGTATTGCCAGTCGATAAGCCATCAGGCCCCCCTTCCCAAGTCTCGCTGGCTCCATGTATTGGTGCCACTGTCGGCCATCCTCATTATCGGCGTACTTTATCCATATCAAACCCACGCCCCACTCTGGGGTGATGTGCTGTATAAAGTGGTGAACTATGTGTGGCTGTTTTACCTGCTACTCAGCCTGCGGCACGTTAGCCCCTTGCTGCAGCAAGTCAGGCAAAAGCCGCTGGATTTATCCAACCCACAGACACTTTGCTTAAGTGTGTGGCTGGGCACGGCGGTGATCTGGCTTGCCTACTTCACGGGTGCCTATACCTCTTATATCAGTGGTGCACTGAGCTTTTCGCTGATCCTTTACTTAAGCATCATGATGGCGGTTCTTGCCCGCCGGGAACGCCAACAACACCGCTATCAGGATAAAAAAATTCCGCATGATGATGCGGCCGCGATGCTGGTCAGGCTTAACCAATTGATGCACGACGAGCAGTTGTTCCTGAATCCCAACCTGACCCTGGCACAACTGGCCAAACGCCTGGGCACTAACACCTCCAGATTATCGCAGTTTGTTAACGACAACCTGGCTATGTCTTTTCCTCACTACCTGAATGAGAAACGCATTGAGCATGCTAAATCTCTACTGCTGTCAGACGCCTCATTAAGTGCCGAAGATATTGCTGACGCCTCAGGGTATAACTCCCTTTCCACCTTTTACTCGGCCTTTAAGAAATTTACCGGCACCACTCCGGCCAAATTCCGCCAGCTCACACCAGCCAAGGCTTCGAAAGCATAATCTGGCAGTACGGAATTATCATTTCGTAGTGTTTTTCAAGACCTTTTCGTTAACGTGGCCAGCCACTTTAACGGAGGGTACTATTTTGAAACATCGATTACTCGCACTTGTCACCTGGCTGATTTTGTTCACCTATACACAGGTTGCAGCAGCCCGGTCAGACACAGAGTTAACCGCAGCAACAGAACATGCGGCCATAGAAACCGCCATCCAAGATTATTTCCACGGCAGTGCTTACAGCGATAAAGCCAGACTAAAACAAGCCTTTCATAGCCAGGCCCGCTTGTATCTGGAAAAGCCGGATACGCCCTTTTGGGAAGTACCGGCCACTGACTATATCAATTGGTACAAGGAGGCTAATCAGGGCAAGTTCAACGGGCGTCTTGGCCGTATTCTGCATATAGACAGGGCAGGCAACCTGGCCACAGTAAAAGCCGAAATCCTGATGCCAGCCAGGCAGCAGCGCTATATCGATATGTTTTTACTGAAAAAGCTCGATGGGATGTGGCAGATCTTAAGCAAAAGCGCGGTGGGCGAAGCCAGCCCACATAATGGCAAACGCATTCTGTTTATTCTCTCCAGCGCACACTTTCATGGGGATTCCAAGCTGCCTACCGGCGTTAGCTTCTCGGAAATCGTCAATGCTTACGACGAATTTGCCAAAGCAGGCTTCAGCATAGACTTTGTCAGTCCAGAAGGTGGCGCGTTACCACTGGCGTACATCAATACCTCAGAACCCATGCACAAAAAGTACCTGTATAACAGCGACTTTATGTATGCCATTGGCCATACGCTGAAACCTGAGCAAGTGGTGGCACAAGACTACCGGGCCGTCCATTACGTGGGCGGCACCAACGCCATGTATGGGGTAGCTGACCATCCACAACTGCAAAAAATCAGCATGACTATCTATGAACAGCATGGCGGCATTATCTCTGCGGTTTGCCACGGCACCGCCGGTATAGCCCACCTTAGATTGAAAAACGGTGAATACCTGGTTAAGGGGCGACGTATCAGCGGTTATCCTGACGAGTATGAGCATCAGGACAGGCCTTACTTCCAGGAATTCCCGTTTCTTATTACTAAAACCATTGAAGAGCGCGGTGGCACCTTCCTGTATAGCCCGCGCAATACCCCACATATTGAAATCGATGGGCGAATTATCACCGGGCAAAACTACCTGTCATCGGCCGGGGTAGCCAAAGCCATGATCGATATCCTGACAAAAGAGACAGCCAACTAAGGAAAATGCGACTGAACTGATAGAAAACAGGCTGGCGATATATAAACGGCATCGCGAGCCTGTTTATCCCTCTGAATTACAAGTTGGCTGGCCCTTGCACCTTGGGAATATCGGTAAAGGGTTTAATACCAAAGCTCGGATACACCTCACTGGGGTAATAGAATACGCCGCCGCGAGACACCAGGCTGATGGTTTTAATGGCATTGATATTTTCAGTCGGATTACCTGGCACTAAAAAGAAGTCGGCTAGTTTACCCGGCTCAATACTGCCGCGGTCACTGTGGCCGAGGTAATTGGCCATATCATAACTGCCAAGCTTTAACAGCTCGGCCGGGCTAAAGCCCAGCTGCTCATAAAGCTCCAGCTCCCGATGCAGGTTAAATGCACCGCCCAGGTCGGTACCAGGCAACAGTTTGATGCCCCGCTCTTTCATCATTTTTAGTACCGTCAGGATTTGCTCGTAGGCACCGCGGTACGCTTGGTCCTGCTCCGGGCTGGCAATTTTTGCCAGTGACACCTTGGCGCTACGCTGCACACCTGGCGGCATATGTTCGATATAATCTCTCACCCCGGCCCGGGTCTCGCCATTACGCGACAACAAAAGATATTCGTGAATAGCCAGGGTGGGGTCGATGGTAACATTATGCTCTACCATCAAATCCAGGGTTTCCTGTACCGCCGGGCTGGTCAAATCCAATGCTGGCAAGCGGTCCAGGGCAGTCAGCCGCAATAAGGTACGGGTGTCTTCATCCGGCTTTAATACCCACCCCAGCATCACCTGATTGATATGGGTCATTTCATCAAAGCCGGCGCGGATCATGGCATTGGCGTTAGAGAACGCTGGCACATGACCTGTTACCCTCATATTCAGGCGTTTGGCTTCCTCGGCAATCGCCGGGGCCCACTCGCCTTTCATACTGTTGTAGAGTTTTACCCCTTCAAAACCGTGCTTGGCATAGGTATGTACCGCTTCAATAGCTTGCTCCTGGCTGGCTACCAAAATACCGTTGTTGTTATTGGACGGGCTTTTGCCTTCAATCATGCCGTAGCGGGTAATACGCGGGCCCGCCAGTACACCCCTGTCGATTTTGCCTTTCAGTTCATCCAGTACTTCCAGGGCATTGCCCATATCTCGCACTGTGGTGACGCCGGCCAGCACATTCATCAGCGCATCGTCGTCACCGGTATGGCTGTGCATCTCATACAGTCCTGCCACTAAGGTGCCGCCTGCACCGTCAATTTCGGTTTCACCGGCCTGGGTGGCCACCGTTAATGGCTCAATGGCTGCAATTTTTTCGCCCTCAACCAGCACAGATACCGGCGCACTCAGGCTTAAGGTTTGAGGTTCAAAAATCCGCACATTTCGGATCCGCACCGCCCCTTGGTATTGATGGGCAAATTCAGATTGAATAGCCTCAAAACGTTCGGTGGAATACTTGGCCGATAATTGGCGCAGCTTGGCTTCATCGGCTTCAAAACCTTCGCGGATCACAATCAGGCGCGGTGTAATATAGGCAAAAAACTGTTTTTTATCGTCCAGGATCAAATAGTCGGGATCCAACTGCGCGCCGCTTAGGGCAAAGGTATTGAGTGTCACCGGCCCCTTGTCGTTATCCAAGGTTAAGGTTTCCAATGCAGTTAGGCGCATGGTACCGGCCGGCAGCGCCGCCATGCTTTTACCTTCGGTGTTCATCAAGGCCCTTGCCATAATGTAGGCTTGATAAGGGCTGCTGTTTTGCGGCACATAGAGGGCGCTGCTCTCAACTCTGGCTTCTCCCGGTCCGGTAGCGTCCCGCCAGGTGGCTTGCCCGGCATGGATCTGCATTTGCTCCTCTACCGGATTACCGAAGGTGGTGTTGCCGCTGATTTGCCAGCTCTGTGGAATGCCCTGGTCATTGAGGCTTATCTGCTCTTTGTAGGCAGGCCCCCGACCATTGCTTTTGAAGTCGAAGTCGATACTGATGTCATTGCCCTGGTGATTGGCATACAAGTGCCCCACCACATTGCCATTTAATAGCACGTTAAACCGCAGCGCTTGCTGGGCGGTAGATTCACTTTGTGTCTCTTCAGTGGGTTTAGGCGGCTGTGAGCAACCGACCAGTAAGCCGAACAACAGCCCCAAGGTAACAATACGCATAACACACTCCATATTGAGTCAGATGTATGCCCGTTAGGTCCCTTGGCAAAATAACGCAATGACCAGCCCCTATCAGGCAATAGTAAGTACCCAGTGTATAAGCAGAATTCCTGCTGAAACAAGCCCAGTTTCTGGCGGACAGCATATCGGCGTATAGAGCGCGCGACCAAGGCGCTCACAAATCACAGCCACAATAAACAAGGCTTCCTCTGCACAACAGCCAAAATAATTGACGCTCAGTGGTTTCAGGGTCCCGGCGCTTTTGCGTTTAAATGCCTGTCAGACAACATAATGCAAAGGAGCACAGATGCATTGGTTATTTCTTATTTTGGCGGTAGTCGGTGAAGTGATTGGCACCATCGGCATGAAACTGCTGGTTGAAGCAAACCAGCACTTTTATGGCATGCTGTTAGCCGCTGGCATGGTGGGGCTGGCCTACCTGCTGTTAAGCCAGGCTACCAGCATTATTCCGGTGGCACTGGCCAATGCGTTCTGGGAAGGGCTGGGTATGGTACTTATTGCGCTGGGCTCGCTGTATTTTCTGGGTGAACATATCAGCGCGCTGCAAATGGGCGCCATTGTCCTGGCACTGGCCGGTATTGGGGTACTTCATTATGGTCACCATTTGTCGGAGCAGCAGGCATGAGTATCCATTTGTTTTATGTACTGGGCTCGGTTGGGCTGGATATTATCGCGAACCTGGCGTTGGAAAAATCCCAGGGCTTTGCCCATAAAGGCTGGGGTATCTTGTCCATTGTCTTTATCATGGGGGCCTTTGCCTTACTGGCCTTAGCCGTTCAGGGTATCAATTTGTTTATGGCCTATGCCATCTGGGGCGCGCTGTCCATTGCTGGCACCGCCATTGCTACCCGCCTGGTATTTGGTCATAAACTGAATCTTGTCAGTTGCCTTGGTTTGGCACTGCTGATCGGCTCGGTGTTACTTATGCGCCTTGGCCACTAAACCATAGACAAGGGTACCAGCGAGTGAAAATTGACAGCATCGGATACTTTCTTGAAGTCGCCAAGCATTCTTCCATTTCAATGGCGGCTCGCAGTCTGCAGGTAAATCGCACCACCATCAGTATGGCCATTGCGGCCATGGAAGATGAGCTAAATGCCCAACTTTTTGAGCGACAGGGTAACCGCCTGAGTCTGAGCGCGACCGGCACCCTTATTCTCGATCAATGTCAGCGTATTGTGTCCTCTTACAACATCTTAAAACGTCAGGCCTATGAAGGGCCTGACTCTATGGGGCAAACCTTACGCCTGGGACGCGACGATGTGCTGCCTGAGCGCTTTTGGCGCACCCTGCTAAAAGAAATTACCGCCCGCCAGCCCTTTGTAAACGTTAAGATGATGTATTCCAGTCCCGAGCACCTTATTCAACTGGTCAGAGACGGCGAAATAGATGTGGCTTATTTCACCATGGACAGTAACCATAATCTGAACGTCAGCGATTTGGTGATGCGGGTCACCGGTCAGATAGATATGACCATGATGGCCGCGAAAAGCCACCCTTTGAGTCAACTCAAACGTGTGGCAAATCAAGACCTGGATATGTACCCGCAAGTCACCTATTTAAACAGTGCCAATCAGGAGTGCTTTCATTTGCCCGGCATCGGAGAAAACCGCATCGCCCTGAGCAGCTTTGAATTAGTGCGCGATGGCGTGCTGGATAACCTTGGCTGGGGCTACCTGCCTATGACACTGCTCAGTCAGGAGCACTTGGCGACACTGCATCCCTTAAATCATGGTATGAGCCGCCAGCATGCCTCATTTTACGCCTGCCGCCGCGCGGTGGCGTTAGGTGGCGAAGATCCCTTAAGTCGCTGGTTGGAAGAAACCCTGACCCAAAGGATCATGCAGAATATGGACGCGCAATAAGGCCACGAATCCGCGCCGACACAAACTAACCACGTTTGGGCGGATTGACCACCATCACACCGGCAATCACCAACACTGTACCAGCCAATTGCATCAGGGTGAGCGGCTCCGCGAGGATTAACCAACTGAAAAACAGGGTTAATACCGGCCCCAAAGTACCAATAAGCACAGTGCGGGGCGCACCAATACGACGCACCGCAGCAGATTGAAAGAACACCGGTAGCACAGTGGAAAATACTGCCATCGCAGCACAATATAAATACACCGGCGTGGGCTGAATTAAATGCGTCAGCGGATTAACCAGCAGGAAATGCATCTGTACGGCAAAAATAGACACCAGCATGGCCAATACCGAAAATCGCATGGAACCAAGCCGCTTAATCGACACCTCAGAAAAAGCGCTATAGAAGGCATAAGCCAATGCCGAACCGAAGATCAGTAGCACGCCTGTGATCACCCTCGCTTCATCGTCGGAAAAGCCAAAATCCGTAACACAAGCCAGGGTAATCCCCATAGAGCATAATAGCAGCGCAAACATCAGGCGCCGGTCAAAACGCTTACCGAGAAACAATACCCCCAGCAGAATAGTCAGGGTCGGATAGGTAAAGAGAATTAAACGCTCCAGGCCGGCCGTGATATAAGCCAGGCCCATAAAATCCAGTATGGATGCACCGTAGTAGCCCGCCAGCCCAAGCAAAACTAACAACAACCAATCTTTACGGCTTAGCCTGGGGCCTCCGCGCAGTGCAGAAAAGCCAATAATGAAGAAAATGGGAAAAGCGAACAGCATGCGTAAGGTTAGCAGCGTAACAGCATCCACCTCGGCACTGGCATACGCCAGCTTGACAAAGATAGCCTTAAAGGAAAACCCAAAGGCAGCCAGAATCGCCAGGCTTACACCCAAACGTTCGGGTACATCAGTGTGTGGCAACCCCACCAGCAAACAATCCCGTATTGTAAAACAGGCATGATGGCCCAGCTCAGATATCAGGGCAATGATTGTTTTGTCATAGGCTAGATGCCTTGTTCAGGCGCAGAAATGGCGTTACGCCAAACCGGTCACTAAAGGTGACAATAGCAGCCCTTGGCATCATCCAGAATGCCAGTTGTCAGATTAGCGCGCTGGTAGTTATTCACCGCCGCCACCACAAAACTGTTGTTTGCACTGCAATACAGTCCAGCGCTATATGGCCCCAAGTAAACAATTTGCTTATTCTCCCCCAGCACTAACACCGCTGGGGTTGAGGGTAACCATGCCCGCTCTGCGTCGCCTGGCTTGATAACCTGCACCACCTTGCCCTGATGGCGGAAGTCCGAGCGCAGCGTTTCTCGATGGTCACTGGAGAAGGGATTGCAGTAGCAGCCCGGTTCAACAAATTCAATCACACTGTTGCCGGGTAAGTTGGCAATATAGCCTTGTAAGGCAGCACTTTGTCCGGCCAGCTTGTATTGGGGGTCAAACCAACGCAGGTGGCGTTCGCCCATCCAAATGAACGCCACTATCATGTAAACCAGCCACAGGCTGATGACGATGCCCCACACCCATGCACGTTTCACTGGGTATCAAACACCCGAACCTGGTTAAACAATACATCTGCAGACTGTGCAACCTGACTGGCAATCTCTGATGCCTCCTCAATGGCCTGCAGCTCGGCGCTGATGGCCTCTTGTTGGCGTGCGGCCATCTCGGAGACATTGGCCGCGAACTTCGCACCATGCTCGGCACTATATTCCACCTTGGATTTCACCTCCTGCACATCTCCCATGGCGCTATCCACCTCGGCAATAAGCTGGGTGCTCTTGATAATGTCGGCGCTCATTTGCGAAACCTGTTGCTCCGATTGAGCAAAAGCATCCACAGTAGAACCTACCACCTGGCGCAATTCCGACGTTTGCTGGGCTATCACTAAGGTCGCATCTTTGGTTTTACCCGCCAACGCCCGCACCTCGTCAGCCACCACAGCAAAACCTCGCCCCTGCTCCCCAGCCCGAGCCGCCTCAATGGCGGCGTTTAACGCCAGCAAGTTAGTCTGATCGGCGATGCCCTGAATGGAATTCAGTACATCGACAATACGGTCGCCTACTTGTTGTAATTCCGAAATTTGACCACGACTTTGCTGAAACTGCGAAACCAGGTTCTCAGCACGGCTGGAAGAGGTTTTTAAGGCAAAATTGACATCGGTGTTTTTTTCCACCACCGTATCAATCAAGGTACTTAAGCTCTGCACGCTGTCGCTCAGACTCTGCATATCCCCCGCCAGCGCCTCTGCAGTTTCAGACGCATCTCTGGCCGTGGACTTTTGGGTGTCGGCAGAGGCATGTAGCTCCTGTGTCAGATTCGCCAGGGTATCCGACTGGGTTTCCAGATGACGGGTTTCGTCTGTCACCTTGCTCATCTGGTCATTCAGGGTCTGTAGAAAACCGCCAAATGCGCCTAAATTGTGAGTCTGACAATGGGCAATCGCCTGCTTCAGACGAATTTTCTCAGCCTCTGCCAGCATGTGTTCGATACCGTCTCGTAAATGCATTCCCGCCATGCCTTCCTTACGGCTTTGCTCAGCAACCAGGCCAAGAATAATAGCTTCAGTCACAGCAAACACCGCATGTAAGAACAGCAGTCCCCAGGTAGCGTGAGTTTCTTCCAGCACCATCAGCGGCATGCCATTGGTTTGCATGGCAAAAAAGCTTACGTGATGAATCGCCACTACTAGCACCGCGGTAACCAGCACCTTCCAGTTGCGATACACCAACAAGAACGCCATAAAAGCAAACACTTCAAAATGGAATTCCAGTAAGCCGTTACTTTGATGAATATGCAGCGCGGTAAATAACATTAGCGCAATCGCCACCACATGGGGGGTCATGGCCGAGTTGCCGTTCCATTTCATCGCCGCCATGGGCATGGCCGCCAGTGGCAGGCCGATCAGTAGTGCTACCTCCCAAGTGTCATACCAAAACGCTAGCAGCAGCGTTTCCGCCACTAACAAACTGAAGATAATGAAAAACAACGGGTGGGACGTTTTATTCCAGTACATGACAGAACCTCAAAACGGGGGCAGACAATACGACTACGCCATTCTATTAACCGGACAATACGAAAGATTCTGAAAATCAGATCCATCCCAGCCAGTATAAATGCGTTAAAAGTAAGAATATTTGCGAAGAATCAAACCCATAGCGGAAATTCCGTTAGATTGTCGCTTCACTTATCTAAAATGATAGTCATGGCCAGCTCCTCTTATATGCACTGTCATCGCACAGGCTAAGAGGCAGTACACGGATAATCACACCCTGTTGGAATACGGGTTATCCGACCGCCTCACCAATCCATGATGCAAGATATAATATCAGCAGAACAATAACTTACCTATTTATGTCAGTGGCCAATTTGGCCGTATAGGTCTGTGCATCGATGCGCTTGTCAATAACATGTTTATCTTCAGGCTTTCCCTGTCGCCAATAGCTGCTGATATAGATATCTTGATGAGGTACCGCACGCTCGTTGCGAAAATACTGTCGTAACTGGCGCATGGCATCAAATTCGCAGGCTACCCACGCAGCAACGCGTCCGTCCAGCCAATCCAGTCGGGACACCTCAGTAAGCAAGCTCTGACCTTCAGCCTCGACAACCCAGTGAAGCCTGACACCTTCGGGTTTTAACAATGTTTGTTGGTCGGTCTGAGTCTTTACCTGTATCACAGCATAACCTTGGGTATCAGCTGGTAGTGTCTCCAGATAGGTGGAAATAGCGGGTAGTGCGGTGGCATCACCCACAAAAAAGTACCAGTCGGCGCCCTCTTCCATCGCTGCGCTGTTGGCCAGATGGCCCGGCCCCACCATATAAATCTGCTCTCCCGTCACAGCCTTGCTTGCCCAATCTGAGCCCGGTCCGGTTTCCTGTCCTTGCCCATGCATCACCACGTCCAGGGTCAAGGTTTGCTGCGACCTATCTATGGCGCGAATGCTGTAAGTCCGCATGGCAGGACGCTGTTCCTCGGTCAACCGACTAAGATCTGTGCCTCCTTGGGCATTAAACAACAGCTTTAAATAACTCCCTGCCGATACCTGTTCCAGGGGCGCGATAGATTCAGCTTGTAGCGTCAGCCGCCGCATATGCGGGGTAAGCAGATGATTGGTTAACACTGTTAGGGCAAGGGGGGCTAATTTACTCAAAGAACATTCTCCAACAATAACCGTCATACTACGTCAAAGGGCCTGAACTTATGTCAGTACCTTAAACACTGGGAGTTTACCGCCACACACTTGCAAATAATTCTCATTTAAGACAAAGAGGCAATTTATCACCATCAATTACATTCCAGGGCAAAAAGTAAAAAGGCTGCCCTAAGGCAGCCTTTTATCCAGTCAACAATGGTTATCAGAACTTCATCTGTACACCGGCGAATAAACGACGGCCGTAATGGTTGATAAAGTATGGGCGGTTGTCGTCGCCCAAGTCGGCTTCCTGTTTGGAATCACTCAGGTTTACACCTTGCAGCAACAAGGTCACGTTGTCATTCAGGTTATAGCTGATATTAGCGTCCAATTGACCGTAGCCCTTCTGATACCAACGCATATCACCTATCACACCGGCGTAATAGCTGCCGCGATAGTTGTATGACAAGCGCAAAGAGATATCGCCTTTCTCATAGTAGGCAGTGGCGTTGTAGGTATTCTCTGAGTTATTAGGCAACTCTTTACCTTCTTCGTCCATATCTGCATCGGCGTAGGTATAGTTAGCCAGTACCCCAAAGCCGTTGTCAAAGTCATGTTGAATATTGACTTCGATACCCTGGTTAACCCCACCATCGCTGTTGACCGGGGTCTTCAGGTTGTACTCATCCACATTGCCCTCATCGTCGGGCAACATAACCGGGAAGTACTGTTCATCGATATAAGTGCTGATGTCCTTATAGAACAAGGCCACCGACAAAATTGACGACTTGGTGAAATAGTACTCGGCCGAGATGTCATACTGGGTTGCACGGTAAGGATCCAGATAGGGGTTGCCCTGGAAGCCCGGGTTTTTCGGGTTAGACCAAGCACTCTTACGGTAACCACGACGGCTGGTCAGCAAATCATAGTCCGGTCTGGACATAACCTTGGCCGCCGCAAAGCGAATGATCACATCATCATCCAACTGATAATTCAGGTTTAAGCTGGGCAAAAAGTCTGAATAATCACGTTCAACAATAACCGGGATCCAAGTCCAGGATGCGGGATCCCAGCTGTACTTCATCCAGAAATCCACCCCTTCGCTGCGCTGGTCGGTGCGAGCATAACGCACACCCAGGTTACCGCTCAGCTTATCGAAAGCAAAGTTACCTTGCACATAAGCACTGGTGGTCTTCTCGGTCAAATCAAAGCCATATTGCATATGGTCGTATTCACGCAGTGGTTTGGTATTGGCTGTCCACTGATCCCAATTGTCGTAGCGGAACTGATACAAGTCAGACTGCTCACGACCTTCACCCATAAAGTCATCTACCAACGCACCGTCGGTAAAGTCAGCCAGAGTCATGGCGCCCACATCGTCCGGGTGCCATACCACTTTGTACAAACCCGAGGTCTTGCTGTGGTCGCGGTACTTCACACCAAAGTCCACGGAGCGCAGCCATTCGGAGTCCAGCAACCAATTAAAATCGGTCTGGATATAGCTTTCTTTTTGGGCGTTGCTAATGAGGTTTCTGTGGGTATACAGACCACCATAACCGGCGGGGGTCAGATCATCAGGCAAATCGTAATGCATCTGGCCGTTGCTGACATCAAAGCCCACCAGGGCAGAGGATTGAAACTCAACCTGGTCATCCTGAATATCCCCCTCAGCGCGGGTATGACCAAGCTGTGTGGTCCAGGTAAAGTTGTCGCCACGGTATTCAATGTGCAGATCATGAACTTGGGTATCGTAGCTGCCATCATGACTACCGGCACTGTACAGTACTTCTTTGGCCCAGTTTACGTCGGCATCATTAGGTTGCACCTGACCGGATACGATAGTGTCACCGACAATCTGAGCATTAGTGATGTCATTCACGCTACCAACCACGTAGGCACCGTTGGCCACTTGCTTATTGCTAACATCCACACTGGAGAACAAGTTGTTGAAGGTCAGTTTCAGATCATCGGTTGCCGCATATTCAAAAGTGGCGGTAAAAGTGTTCAGGTCCTTATCTGACTCATAACGAGAGGCTCGGATCTGAGAAGGTGCCAGAAAGGTTTTGTCATCGATCTGTGCTTCAACAAAACCGGCTGTCGTCTCACGGTCACGACGAATGCTGTTGTCTTTATAAACCGCACCGATGTTTAAACCAAAGTTGCTGTCATCGTTTTTCCAGGAATAGAAACCTGACAGCAGTGGGCTGTGTTCACCACTAGACTCCTGATAAGCGTCACGCGCCGACAACACCAGATAATTGCGGTCCGTAGACAAGGGCTTACGAGTCTTAACAATCACCGTACCGCCAATAGAACCTTCGTCAACCTTGGCCTGAGCAGATTTATGCACTTCCAGGGTTTCAACCACTTCGGCAGGCAGCAATGAGTAGTTAAAGCCTCGGGACGGGGTCAGAATCGAGGTAGATGCGGTGGCGGAGGCCACATTCTGACCATTCAACAAGGTCAGATTCAAATGCGGAGCAGTACCACGAATGCTGACTTTATCGCTTTCGCCGTCGGTTTTTTCAACCTGTACGCCCGTAATACGCGACATAGCATCTGCCACGGTTTGATCCGGGAACTTGCCAATATCTTCGGCTGATACGGCATCCACAATGGTGCTGGATAAGCGTTTGATATTTAAACTTTTCTGTACCGAACCACGGAAGCCTTTAACTTCCACGACCTCGACGTCAGCCTGCTTTTCTTCAGCTTGCTTTTGTTCTTGCGCCAGAGCTGGTAGGGCACCGGCAATCAAGGCCGCTTGCACGGCCACCAGAATTTTATTGTGCTTAAGCATTCTCATGATGTTCTTTTCCTGTAATGCAGCGTGTTCTCATTAACAAAGCTACAACAAAGAATTATTTATTACAACAATTCAGACAAACGGAGAATAAACTATCTTAAAAGAAACGACCAGATGCGCCCGATAGATATCCCGAAAATAAAGATTAATAACCGACAAGAAGAAGGTGAGCGAAGGCCAGAAGTTCACTCAATGACAGATAAAGGCAATAAAGAAACGCCCCGCCGCGATAACGGCGGGGCGTTTAAATTAGATACCGTAGGCTTTGGTATCCAGGGCTTTACGTGCATCGCGCTCGCGAGTGCGACGTTCTTTCTCGGTTTCCAGCTTCTGGCGCTCTTGCTTCAGCTTGGACGGCGCGGCAGGAATAGGTTTGCGTGGCATACGCTCCTCGGCCATGGCTGCCTCAAACAGAAAACCGGCCATGATCACCGACGCCTGTTTAAGGTCGTCCTCAATTACATGATCAATGGAGTCAATATGGGTATGGTGCAACCTGGTGCTGTAATCCAGCGGATCCTGGATAAACTGGAAGCCCGGCAGGCCCACATCATCAAAAGATTCATGATCCGTACCGCCGGTAGACAGGTTAGAAATCGCGCCGGTACTCAAGTCCATGTATGGACCAAACCAGTCTGTAAACAAGGGTTTAACCGCTACGTTACCTTCGGTGTAGATACCGCGGAAACGGCCACTGCCGTTGTCCATATTGAAATACACCGACAGTTTGTCGTATGCCGGTTTGGTTTCAATCGGCCAACCGGGACTTTTCCACAAATAACGAGGCAACGCCCGCTCGACTTTATCTTTTGGTTCAGGACGGGTGGCGAACTGCTTTTCCACATAGGCTCGAGAGCCATGCAATCCCTGCTCTTCCCCTGACCACAGGGCGATACGTATGGTACGTTTAGGCTGTACATCCAGGGCTTTTAAAATACGTACCGCTTCCATGGCAACGGCCACACCAACACCGTTATCCACTGCGCCGTCGCTGGCATGCCAGGAGTCCAGGTGTCCCCCCACCATCACAACTTCGGGGTTGCTGTCCGTTCCAGGGATTTCAGCGATAGTGTTATAAGCATCCGTATGTTCATCGTGGAATCTGGCTTTGATATCCAGGGCCAGTTTGGGCGTTTCTTTACGATCTAACATACGTTGCAGCAGGCTATAATCTTCCTGCTCAATGATAATAGCGGGTACAGGGAAAGTGTCTCCAACCCTGTGGCTCTTACCAAACACCCTGACCAGACCACCCTGGCGGCTGGAGCGGTATATCACCCCCGCCACTTTTTCCTTGGCCAGGAAAGCTTCCAGTGCCTTGTTAAAGTTATAGCTCTGCAAGCGGGTGTCTTTACGGGCAGGCGTCATCCAACCTTCATGGCTGGCAGGACGGCTGGGATCAAACTCCTTCAGCTCACCCAGTTTTTTGCTGTCATGGCGCGCAAAGATAATAGTCTTAGGCTTACCAATTGGCGGCGGATCGCCCATCAGCAGGATCTTACCCTTAAGCTTGCCTTTATATTGCTGTAACTCCGCTTCGGTCACCGCGTCCAGCATCATCAACTCACCTTCAACTTTACCCTGTGTACCAGGGGTCCAGGCGACAGGAATACCGTGCAAAGACTCTTCACGGGGGGCGATCAAATGAATGCTGGCTGAGTCATGGGACCATCCGCGGCCAAAATCGAAAGGATCCAGATGGGCGTTTTCCAGGCCCCAGCTTTTTAACTGCTCCATGGTCCAGCGGTTTGCTTCATCCATCTGCGGAGAATTTGTGATTCTGGAGCCGATTTTATCGGTCAGGTGTTCTAGAGTGTGCATAACATGAGAGTTGTAAAAACCCTCACTGCGAATCTTATTGGCCATGTCCAAGTCCGCCGCACTCGCTGCGCCAACGGATAAACAGGCCAAGGGAAGAAGGAGTCGTTTCATTTGGGGTAATCCTTTAATTGTTATTCTAACCTCCTAGGCAGATTACCCAGATACCCCAATCAAGGCCATGCCGATTGCGACCAATGCCCCGGCTACAAGGCTCAACTCCGCCAGTGGTACGCGGAGGCCTTTAATTCTGCTTATCTATATCCGCTTCCAGCAGCTCTTCCAGCTCCAGCTCAAATGGGTTCATCAACCCTTCGACGCCCCACTTCATCAACAATGCACGCCATTGTGGATCCGCTTTTTCCGCACGGATAAATGCATTGATCGCACTCAATACATCCTGATTATCGACGCTGGCTAACACATGGCGAGAATAGGCATCATGGGGCTCCTCTGCCACATAAAGTAAAGCTGCGTTCAACCCATTGCCTTGCCAGTAACAAAAGGCTGAGCGCTGCATAATAAACGCATCAATTTGTTTATTTAACAAGCGCTGATAATTCTGGTAATCATCGACAGCGTCTTGGCGGGTCAGCTTCTCTTGCGCCACCAATTCATTTATTCCCCGGTAATAAAAGCCCTGCCGCCCACCAAGCCTGAGCCCAGTCAAATCGGTGGGGTGATGGTACTCAACAGGGTTATCAACCCGGCTGACCAGTATATCGGCATCCCAGAATATCGCCTCAGACGCCAGCAAAGCAGGATCTTTGCTCTGGAAGAACAGCGGGTTGGCCCATAAAACCAAATAAGACTGGCCAGACTCTATAAGCCCATTGAGCTGCGCTCGCGCAATGTGTTTGACCTGTAAGTGTACTTCAGACTGAAATTGGTTGAAGCGCGTTACCCAAGCACGACTGAGATCCGTGGGCTGTTCAGGCAGGTAGAAAGGCGGGTCGGCATGGTAGGTATAAATGACGCGCTGAGCCGGGCCCGCCGCCCAAACCTGAAAACCAGCGATGGCCATGCATAAATAAACCAGATATCGGGTCACCCAAACCTCTATCAACCAAGCAAGTCGCCGCATTATCATCATAGCCAGTTTGATACCGAATGACAGAACTGCATTCAGGCTTTTGCAGCAAAAAATCGCGCCATCACGATTTATGCTTGAGATGCGCCATTCCCTTTCCTACCCTGTAAGCTAAGCCTGCGCTAATCGTACAATCCCATGACGACCTTAGATACCCCAAAAACTCTGCATATTCGCTGTGGTCTTGATATACAACGAAACCTGCAAGAAGCGGGCTTTATTGGCGATTTCCTGGAATTTTCCGATCCCTTTTGCCAGGGGCCGGTACTGGATCTGCCAGGCCTTGAATGGCTAACCGCCCGCAGCCAGTTTATTTCCCAGCACTATGACATGCCTCTGGCCGATGTAGAACAGCGCCAACAATTGGCTTATAAACGCTTATCAACCGCCCATCAATATGAGCATGTGGTGTTATGGTTTGAGCATGATAATTATGACCAGTTGATCCTGGCTTATGTGCTGACCCGTTTGGCCGCTGCCAATCTGGCTGAGCGCTTGCAGCTTATCTGCATTTCGGACTTCCCCGGCATTGCTCATTTCAGCGGTTTAGGCCAGCTCTCCCCTGAGCAATTAATTTATTTGTATAAACAGCAACGCTTTGAGGTCAGCCCAGCTCAGTACCAAGATGCAAAACGCACCTGGCATGCCTTTCAGCAAGGTGAGGTGGCTGAACTGAATGCCATCATAAAACAAGGCACACCGGCAATTGAACCTATGGCTAAGGCATTAAAGCGGCAACTTCAAGAGCTGCCTTGGACAGATTGTGGCGCGGGACTAACACTACAGCTAGTACTACAAGTTTTACAAGATAAAGGCGCTCGCACAGCCGGTCAGCTGTTTCACGAGTTGAACTTAGTGCTGGAGCCCCTCCCCCATCTGGGAGATTTGATGTTTTGGGCATTGCTTAAACATCAGGCCAGTGAAGGGCTTATTCAGATTCAGCCTTCAGGCCCTGATTGGTCCCAACACCTGGTCAGTCTGCCAAGTATGTCACAGTTGCAGATAACCAACAGTTGGTGGGTTGGTCCGTTTGATATTAGTCGCCAGGACTGCCCGCGCTGGGATCCTGTCAGCGGACAAGTGGTGGCCACGGGTTAAAGCCAAAGTTTGCGTTTTGTTACACTTAACTTGTTCCACAGGGGGAATTTCCCGCCCATTTATGTTTCAAATTAACGACGCAACCACAACTGGAAGTTCTTATGCATAAAACCCTTAGCAAGCTGCTAAAAGATAACAAAGGGCTGCTCGTCTTTATCGCCCTGATGCTGATATTCCGAAGTGCCGTGGCAGATTGGAATGATGTCCCTACCGGCTCCATGAAGCCCACCATTCTTGAAGGTGACCGTATTCTGGTAAATAAACTGGCTTACGATGTCCGCCTGCCGTTTAGCCAGATATCCTTGAAAAGGCTGGCCGATCCAGCCCGTGGCGACATTATCGTATTTGAATCAGCCAAAGCCGGTAACCAGTTGGTGAAACGAGTGGTCGGCATTCCCGGCGATATCGTTGAAATGCGCAACAACAGGTTATTAATTAACGGACAGGCGCTAGACTACGTGGCGCTGCACAGCACCGACCAGGGCGAAGATTTAATTGAAAATTTAACCGGTGTGCAGCACAGCGTGCGCATTAAACCTGGCCCACAACCCCTGGCTAACTTTCCTCCCGTAACGGTTCCCGATGAAGCCTATCTGGCGCTGGGTGATAACCGCGACAACAGCGCCGATTCAAGAGTTATAGGTTTTGTTCCTCGTCACGAAATTCGGGGCCGAGCCCATCATGTGCTGTTCAGCTTGAACTACGGCAATTATTTTCTGCCCCGCACCAACCGTTTTTACCACCCGATTTAGCCATCTTACATGCGGCACTGCTAAACAGTGCCTTCTTCCCCTTTCCCCCTATTCAAGCAAGTTTTAATGTCGTCAGCCAATCAAGCGCAATAGTACTTTTCTTGTTCCCGAGTTTTAAATTGACAAAAATACACAGACCTGTCTACCATAAATATACACAGAACTGTCTACCCAGAGGTAATCATTGAAACACGCTCGCTTATTGTTCTCTCATCCCGCTCTGCTTGCCGGTATTGGGGCAACCCTTTGCACCCTGTTGCTCACCCATTTGGATGAGTGGCAACACGAGGTATGGCTGATGGCCCCCTTTGGCGCCACTATGGTGATTTTATTCGGCCTGCCAGCCAGTCCGCTTGCCCAGCCTAAAAATATCATCATCGGCCATTTACTCACGACCTTGGTAGGTCTTGCTGTACTGCACACTTGGGGACTTACTCCCCTGAGCCTGAGCGTGGCAGTTGGTCTGGCCATTAGCCTGATGCTACTGACCAAAACCACCCACCCACCAGCTGGCGCCAATCCACTGGTAGTTATGCTTACCGCCCAGGATTGGCCCTTCCTGTTTGCTCCCGTGCTCACCGGTGCATTGTTAATCACCTTAAGCGGCTGGCTATATCACAAATGGGTCAGCGGTCAGCCTTATCCGGTTCGGCAACGTTAACCGCATTTGGGATTGGGCTAACTTTCTAGCATAGAATTTGTTCAATCCCAGTTCATAACCAGGGGACAGATGCCATGTCCCCTGGCGAGCAACACCAATAGATGCAGATCAAAAAACCATCAACCTCCCAAGGGTAAGATCGCTGCAACAGAATTAACATGATTAAAAACCCCGGGATGTCAGCATGTTGGATCCAACCCTGTCGCTTAGTACTCTGCTGAATGCCATGCCAGATGCAACACTAGTAGTCGATGGGCAAGGCAAAATTGTTATGTGCAACCGCCAGTTGGAACATATGTTCGGCTATCCGCACGAATCCTTACTTAACGAGCCTATTCATGCACTGATCCCCGAGGAATACCGCCATGCACATGCCAGGCACTTACAGGAATACATGCACTACCCCAGACGCCGCATGATGGGCTCGGTGATGACCTTGTACGGTCAACATCTTAATGGTCACACCTTTCCTGTTGATATCATGCTCAGCCCCCTGCAGTTGGAAGAGCACAAGCTGGTCATCTGTTCTGTGCGTGAAATGCGCGAGGTAAAACAAATGCAGGACGCCCTAACCGAAGCTCTGCGCCGTGAACGACAATTAGCACGCAGCGATCCGCTGACCCACTGCGCTAATCGTCGTGCATTCGCCGAATTAACAGAATATGAAATAGAGCGCTGTCGTCGTTATCAACGTCCCTTTACCCTGGCATTTTTGGCACTGGGTAATTTCAAACAAGTCAATGTACGCCATGGCCATATTGCCGGCGATCAACTGCTACAGCGTATTGCCACATTACTGCAAGGTAGCGTCCGCAGCAGTGATACGGTAGCCAGAATCGACGGCGATGAATTTGCCTTGTTACTACCGGAAGCGCCCATGGAGATTGCCCAAAGCATTCTCGACCGCCTGCACGCTCAACTGGTTGATGAACTGAACAGCCAGTTCAGCCAGGTTTCGCCCAGCATGGCGGTCTTGGTTTGCCAGCAGCCACCCGAACATCTGGATTTTTTACTCAAAGCCTTAGATAGCCAGATGAACGAACTTAGCCAACAGCATAAAGGCATGCTCAGTTACCGCTGCTATCCTCAGCAATAAACCACTGTTGGAAAAACTGCTTGGCGGGCGTGTTTTCAAATTCTTGATACAGCGGGACGAATAGGGGCTTCTCCAGCAGGGCATCCCAGGAGTTCAGCACTTGCTCAAGATTATGGTCCGTCATACGGCAACATTGCTGATAACGCGCCACTAACTGGGTTAAGGACTTACCATAGTCCTGCTGTAACTGACGGTCAGCGACAACAAAAAACCAGGCACTGCCCCAATAGGCGGCCGGATAACGGCCATTTTTCATTAGCCTGCGTGCCACAGCGGCAGCACTGTATTCGCTGTTGTACCAACGAACCTGTGGCGCGATTTTGCCCTGATAAGCCTCAGCCGGACTCATATCCAACAGGTTTACCCCGGCCATAATCTGGTATTGCATAAAACTGGCAAAGCCCTCAGCAAACCAGCTATTCCAGCTGCCAAGATACGGAATAGCAAGATGACTTAGCTCATGGTAGGCCGTCCAGTCGTCGATAAAGCGTTGCTGAGGAAAACGGGCGTCCACATAAAAGTGCACCCGTTGCGGCCCCTCTCGCCAGGTATTTGCCCAAGGCACAGGTTGAGAGGCTTTGCGGGGATGCAGCACTAATTGCATATCAAAGGGATAGGGCCCCAGGGTGTTTTGCGTAGCACTGACGGCATAAGATAACCATGCCCTGAGCTTGGTTTGCTGCTCGTTGTCGAAGGCCTGCAAACCTTTGACCTGATAACCGGCGGACTGATCAGCCAGCGCCTGTGCCGTCGACAGGAAAACCAACCAGAAAACCCAAATTAAGCGCATAGAAACCAATATAGGATGTAACATCATCTAATAGTGGCAGGCATCAATCAGACAACAAGCCCTGTCATCGCCCAACTGCCGCCATTAGTCTTATCAGCACGCCCCGTGACCAGAAGGGGCTAATATCTCCGCATCAAAGGCAAAAACAGTCCCTAGGCACCATGTGTATCCAGCAGTTTACTCTTGTCACAGTTTGCCAGCATCTTAGCCATGGCGTCTGGACAGTACCCCTTACGACAACAACGGGCCAGATCGGCAAAATGCTGGTTGGCACGCTTACGCAACAACTCGCCTATGACGCCACGTAACCACATCAATCCCTGATCGCCATCCTGTCGCTTGTGCCACAACATACCTAACTGTGTGGGCGGTAACTCTATAGGTGTTTCATACACCGCAAGCTCACCACTAAAGATTTCTTTCTCCACCGCCATGGACGGCACCACACAAATCAGATTGCTCTCTTTGAGTAGCGGTGCCACCGCGGAAAAATGATTAACCGACATGGCAACCCGTCTTTTCATACCTAATTGCAGCAGCGCCACATCGGTGATTCCCGTGGTATCTCCCGACATGGATACCAAAAGGTGCTCCGCCCGGATAAAGTCCTCCAGACTCAACTCCTCGCCCGCCAACGGATGGCCTGGGCGCATGGCACACACATAACGGGGGGTAAACAGGTACTCACTGCGGATCACGCTGGACACAACGGTCTGGCCTGCCGCAATCATGTCCACCTCAGCATCATTGAGGGCTTTCTCGTTATTCACTATGGTATTGGGAATAGCGTGAATATTGATATTGGGTGCATGCTGCTCGATATAGCGACGAAGCGAGGCCCAAACCATGCTGACCGTCACATCAGAGATCACCAGACGAAAGCTGCGCTTGGCGGTAGCGGGATCGAAAGAGGTGGGATCAACCGCATCTTCCAGTTGCCGAAGCGGATCTCGGATCTGACTCCACAGATTTTGAGCAAACACCGTGGGCTGGATTCCGCGTCCATCCTTAACAAACAACTCATCTTTCCAGGCGCTGCGCATTCTGGACAAGGCATTGGATACCGCTGGTTGAGTCATGGCAAGTCGGTCAGCCGCCCGGGTAATGGCGCCTTCCGTCATGATGGCGTCAAAAATCATCAGTAAATTAAGGTCTTGATGTCGCATTATATGCTCCCATCCCATCTTGCCCTGCATGATACATCAAACTTCATGATATGTATCATTCAAAATTATAATTTTTTTTATAACAAATGAGCTCCCATACTTGCCGGCGTAATAAATGGCTTATGGAGAGACACATGCCCACTAAACACATTTTCGCAGTTGCCTTATTGGCAGGCGCAGTCAGCCTGCTCAGCGCCTGCGGATCCGAACCAAGCACAGCACCACAAATGCACGCCCCGCAAGTATCCGTTGCCCCGGTTATCAGCCAGCGCATTACCGAATGGGACGAGTTCACTGGCCGCCTGGAGGCACCACAAACCGTGGAGCTGCGCCCCAGAGTATCAGGTTACATCGACATGGTGGCCTTTGAGTAGGGGGCTCTGGTTAAGGCCGGTGACCCTTTATTCTTTATTGATAATCAGCCTTTTAAAGCCGAAGTCAGGCGTTTAGAAGGTGAGCTTGAACAAGCCCAGAGCCAGGCCGAGCTGGCAAAGAGTGAATACGCTCGCGCGCAGAAATTGGCTGCACAATCGGCAATATCAGAGGAGATACTGGATAATCGCCGTGCTCAACTGCAGCAAGCCAATGCCCGGATTCATTCGGTGGCCGCCGCCCTGGATGTTGCCCGATTAAATCGTGGTTACACCCGGGTAGAGGCCCCCATTTCCGGCCGAGTATCCCGCGCCTTAATCACTAAGGGCAACTACGTTAATGCCGGTCAAAGCCTGCTGACGACTATTGTCTCCACCGACAAGGTATACGCCTACTTTGACGCCGATGAACAGACGTACCTGCACTACCTGAAACTGGCTAAGGAAGGCAGCCGTGCCAGTGCCCGGGATACCGAGCATCCGGTGTTTATGGGATTAGCCAGTGACAGCGGTCACCCCCATGCCGGTGTGGTGAACTTTATGGATAATCAGATTAACCCTGCCACCGGCACGATCCGTGCCCGCGCCGTTTTTAACAATGATGAAGGCCAGTTTTTGCCTGGCTTGTTTGCCCGTATCAAACTCACAGGCAGCGCCAGCTATAAAGGTATTTTGATTGAGGACAAGGCCATAGGCACAGACCTTAGTAACAGGTTTGTATTGGTGCTGGATGACGCCAATCAGGTGCAATACCGGGCCGTCGAATTAGGCGAGAAACTGCAAGGTCTGCGCATTATCAAATCCGGCTTAACCGCCAGCGATAAAATTGTCGTCAATGGCCTGCAACGGGTACGCCCCGGTAGTGAGGTTAACCCGCAGCTGGTAAATATGACCAGTACGCAAAAGCTTGAACAATTACAAGCCATGCAAGCGCGTCTGGACGCACACTTTCCCGACACTCAACTGGCCTGGCAGTCGCGTCTGACCAGCGAGTTCGGAGGCTAAGATGAACTTTTCCCAGTTCTTTATCCAGCGTCCTATCTTTGCCGGTGTACTGTCGCTAATGATCTTTATCGCCGGTGCCCTGGCGGTTTGGAAGCTGCCTATTACCGAATACCCGGAAGTGGTGCCCCCCACTGTGGTAGTGACAGCCAATTACCCTGGTGCCAATCCAAAAGTGATTGCCGAGACGGTCGCTTCACCATTGGAGCAAGAGATTAACGGCGTGGAAGATATGCTGTATATGTCCTCCTCAGCCACCTCCGATGGACGTATGACCCTCACTATCACCTTTGCCATAGGTACCGACCCGGACGATGCCACAACCTTAGTGCAAAACCGGGTCAACCGGGCCATACCGCGCTTACCACAGGAAGTGCAGCGCCTGGGTGTAGTCACGGAAAAATCCTCACCAGATCTGACCATGGTGGTGCACCTGATCTCCCCGGATGAACGATACGATATGCTGTATCTGTCCAACTATGCCCACCAAAACGTCAAGGACGAACTGGCGCGTATCGAAGGCGTGGGCAGCACACAACAGTGGGGCGCAGGCGAGTTCAGTATGCGGGTGTGGCTGGATCCAGAGAAAGTCGCCGCCCTGAACCTTAATCCCGGTGATGTGGTAGCCGCAATTCGCGCACAGAACCAGCAGGCCGCAGCAGGCAGCCTTGGCGCACAGCCAGCCGGTGACAGCGACTTTCAATTGCTGATCAATGTCAAAGGCCGTCTGGCAGATGAAGAAGAGTTTGCCAATATCATCGTTAAGGTTGGCGAAGATGGCCAAATATCCCGTATTCGTGATGTAGGCCGGGTGGAGCTGGGTTCAAGTTTCTACGCCCTGCGCTCGCTACTGAACAACCAGCCGGCAGTGGCCATCGGGGTGTTCCAGGCCCCTGGTTCCAACGCCATCCAGATTTCAGATGATGTGCGGGCCACCATGGCTGAGCTTAAAAAGACCTTCCCGCAAGGCGTGGACTACCGGATTGTCTATGACCCCACCGTTTTTGTGCGCGGCTCTATTAAAGCCGTAATCAACACCCTGCTAGAGGCCGTCTTGTTGGTAGTGTTAGTGGTAGTGCTATTTTTGCAAACCTGGCGTGCGTCCATTATTCCTCTGGTGGCCGTACCTATCTCACTGGTGGGCACCTTTGCCATTATGCATCTGATGGGTTTTTCCTTAAATGCGCTGTCGCTGTTTGGTCTGGTACTTGCCATAGGCATTGTGGTGGATGACGCCATAGTCGTAGTGGAAAACGTTGAGCGCAACATTCAGGATGGGCTAAGCCCGGTTGAAGCCACCAAACAAGCCATGCGTGAGGTAACTGGGCCTATTGTGGCCACTACCCTGGTACTGGCCGCGGTGTTTATTCCTACCGCCTTTATGTCCGGGCTGACCGGTCAGTTTTACAAGCAATTTGCGCTAACCATCACCATCTCAACCGTTATTTCGGCTTTTAACTCGCTGACCTTAAGTCCAGCGCTGTCGGCGCTACTACTGAAAAGCCACAATGCCCCTAAAGATTGGCTGACCAGGGGGATGGATAAGGCCTTTGGTAGCTGGTTGTTTAACCCATTCAACCGTTTATTTGAACGCGGCGCTAAAAGTTACACCCAAGGCGTAAGCAAACTGGTGCGTATGAGTGGCATTATTCTGGTGTTATACGCTGGCCTGATGGCACTGACCTATCAGCAGTTCTCGAGCACCCCAACAGGGTATGTACCGGGACAGGACAAAATGTATCTGGTTTCTTTTGCCCAGCTCCCCGATGCAGCTTCGCTGGACAGAACCGAAGCAGTGATTCGTGAAATGTCAGACATTATGCTTAAACACCCTGGTGTGGCGAATGCGGTGGCCTTTCCAGGCCTGAATATTAACGGCTTTACCAACAGTCCCAGCAGCGGCATTGTCTTTGCTGCACTGAAACCTTTTGACGAGCGGACCAGCCCTGAACTTTCTGCCGGTGCCATTGCTGCTCAATTAAATCAGCAGTTTGGTGCTATTCAGGGTGCCTTTATTGCTATCTTCCCCCCGCCACCAGTACAGGGGCTGGGTACGATTGGCGGCTTCAGGTTGCAAATTCAGGATAGAGCCAGTCTGGGTTATGAAGAGCTGTACCGGATCACTCAGGAAGTCATAGGCAAAGCCTGGGCCGCCCCCGAGCTAACAGGTAACTTTACCAGCTTCCAGGTTAACGTACCGCAACTGGATATTAACTTGGATCGCACCAAGGCCATGAGCCAGGGTGTGGATATGAATAGCCTGTTCCAGACCATGCAAGCCTATCTGGGATCGGTTTACGTCAACGACTTCAACCAATTTGGTCGAACTTATCAGGTTAATGTGCAGGCCGACGAGCGCTTCCGTCAGGAGCCTGAACAAATAAGCCAACTCAAGGTGCGTAATCAGGACGGCCATATGATCCCGCTGGGCTCATTTTTAAACGCCCAGCATAGCGCCGGGCCGGATCGGGTCATGCACTACAACGCCTACCCAACTGCCGAAGTTAATGGTGCTCCCGCACCAGGCTACAGTTCAGGCCAGGCTAAGGCGGCCATTGAGCGCATCCTGAACGAAACGCTGCCACTGGGCATGAGCTATGAATGGACCGAACTGACCTATCAGCAGATCCTTGCTGGTAATACCGCCATGTTGGTCTTTCCGCTCGTGGTGCTGTTAGTATTCCTGGTGCTGGCGGCTCAGTATGAAAGCCTGACATTACCGCTGGCGATCATTCTGATTGTACCTATGACGCTGCTGTCGGCCATGACCGGGGTCATCATCTACGGGGGTGATAACAACATCTTCACTCAGATAGGCTTTATTGTGCTGGTAGGGCTGGCGACCAAAAACGCTATATTGATTGTCGAGTTTGCCAAAGAACTGGAGGACAAAGGTCTGAGCACTCTGGATGCCATCAAGGAAGCCAGCCGCCTGCGTCTGCGCCCCATTCTGATGACGTCCATCGCCTTTATTATGGGGGTGGTGCCTATGGTATTGTCATCCGGTGCCGGTGCAGAAATGCGCCAGGCCATGGGTGTGGCAGTATTCTCCGGCATGATTGGGGTAACCATATTTGGCTTGATTCTGACCCCGGTGTTCTATCACTTGTTGAGAAAACGCAAGGCGAAAAAACAAGCCCAGCATGATGCCATGCAGGGAGCTCTGGCCCATGACTAAATTTATCCAAATACCATTGGCCGCTTTGACTGTGGCAGTGCTCAGCGCTTGTGCAGTTGGGCCGGATTACCAGGCCCCTGAGTTAAAGGCCAACGAACTAACCAACCTGACTGCCGCTGTGCCTTCAGGGGGGAGTCAGGAGCCACTTTGGTGGCGCCAGTTTGATGACCCTCAACTTAATCAGCTGATTGAAGCGACCCTGCAAAACAATCCGTCCCTGGCTGTGGCAAGGGCCAATGTAGATGCCGCGTATGCGCAATTTATGGATATCAGTAATGATATTCTGCCGCACGGCGATATACAGGCGCTTCATCAGGCGCAAAACCAGCGAGTGCCAGGTATGGGCGATGCGCGAATACACAGCCGTTCTGCCCGTTTAGGCGTGAACCTGAATTGGACACTGGATTTGTTTGGCAAACTGCGCCGCGCAACCGAAGCGGCCGAGGCGGATGCTCAGGCCAGCGAGCAAGCCTGGCAGGATGTTCGTGTCAGTTTGCTGGCCGAGGTAGCCAACCAATATGCCACGAGTCAGGCCCTGAGTAGTCGCATTGAGGTTGCCAAACAAAACCTGCACAGCCTGACAAAAACCCGCGTCATTATTCAGGCCAGGCTAGACTCCGGCTATGCCTCGCAACTGGATTTGTTGCGAATGGATGCGCAGTTAAAAGGAGTGGAAGCCAACATTCCCATGCTGGAGGCGCAGCGTCTTCGCAGCCGTAATGCCCTGCTTGCCCTGGCGGGCGGCAGCCAACAACTGCCCGATTGGCAATGGCAGGACAGAGCCTTACCAAGGCTTTCACACCCCGTAGCCATTAACCAGCCCGACAGACTGTTACAGGCGCGTCCGGATGTAAAACAAGCTGAGCGCCAATTGGCCGCTGCCACGGCGCGTATCGGCGTTGCAACGGCAGCTCGCTATCCAGAGTTGTCGGTGAATGGCTTTCTGGGCTTTCTATCCTTAGGCGGTACTCACTTTGACAGCCAGACCCGGGCTTGGAGCCTGGCCCCCAGCCTGAGCTTGCCTGTCTTGGATTTGTCCTCAGTGGAAGCGCAAATTGATGTGGCAAATGCCAGACAGCGGGCAGCGCTGGCCAACCTTCAGCACAACTGGTTGAGCGCCGTGGCAGACGCACAATCAGCCCTGACGGATTACAGTCACAGTCAGCAGCAAAGTCATTTGTTAGAAGCCCAGGTCGATGCCAGTCAGCAAGCCCTGCAACTGGCGCAGTGGCAGTATGACGCCGGCGCCATTGAACTGCTGGATCTTTTGGACAGCCAGCGCACCTTACTGGCCGCCCGTGACAACCTGGTTCAGGCCCAACACCGAACCTTTAGTGCGCTAACCGGGGTATACACCGCCTTTGGCGGCAGCTTAGCCCAACCTGAGCTACTGGCCAGTCACTAACCCTTTCCCCTTTTGAGGCACCCGGTGGCAACCGTCCCTCCAAGCCAAACGCCGGGCTGCCTCATTTTTACCTCACCGCCTAAGTTTAAGCCTGATTCAGTTAAGGTTAAGGGCATGGGGCCTATAACCCTAAAATAGGTTGAGCTTCTGCACATATTTAAGCAGACAGGTTTACTAAAGGAGGCACACCATGCTTACCCTACCTTACTGGAAAGCACATTTACGGCTGCTGGCATTGCTGTTGCTGGGATTTTCCCTGGTTTCCATTAACAGCGTTTCGGCACAGGAAGTCACAGTAGTCGAGGAAGAAGAAGCACTGGATGTGGAAGAGCTGGATGCCTTGTTAGCCCCCGTCGCGCTTTATCCGGATACCTTGCTGTCACATATTTTGATAGCCGCCAGCTATCCCTTGGAAGTGGTGGAAGCCGCACGCTGGCGGGAGAAAAACGCCGACCTGGATGCCGAAGACGTGCTCAAAGCCAGTGAAAGCAAAGATTGGGATCCCAGCATCAAGGCGCTGTTGCCTTTTTCGGATTTATTGCGCCGCATGAGCGAGGATCTAGACTGGACCCAGGATCTCGGTGAAGCCAATCTGGCTGACGAAGAGCAGGTATTAGCACGTATCCAGCATCTGCGCCGCCAGGCTTACAGTGAGGGTAACCTGTCCAGTAATGAGCATGTGGTGGTGGAAGAAGAGCCAGAAGTCATACGTATCGAAACGGTCAAACGCGAAGTGGTTTATGTGCCTTACTATGACAGCCGCTCTGTGTATGGTGACTGGTGGTGGCATCGCCCACCTGTGTATTGGCCATCGAGCGGATTATCTGTCGGCATTGATTGGGGACATAGTGTATGGGTGCGCCCTACTTTCTATTTCAGTGCCTTTCACTGGCACAACAGCCATATTGTGGTGAACTACGACTATTACCGCAGCCGCCACTACAATTACCCCAGCCATTATTGGTACCGCTACGATGCCAAACGCTGGCACCATAATATCCACCACAGACGCGGGGTGCGCTATCACAAGCCACGTGCCTACAGACAAGTGACGTACAACCGCGAAAGTGGTCTTGCTGGTGGCACTGTGCATGTCAACCGGGTAAAACATGCGCCGAGGCTCAAATCTGTTGAGCGACGCACCCATAACAGGGACGTCCAGCACCTGCGTCAGACAAAGCCGCGCAAAGAGATCATTCGCCACACAGATAAGCCACTAGTCAGCCGCTCACATCAAGGTCTGGCCCCAAAAAGAGATATAGACAAAGCCAGACGACAAGTAGACCGCAGCTCGCCTCGGGCTCACAACCCCGCCTCGGCTGTCGAGCACAAACCACTGCGCACAGAGCCTGTAGTGCGTAGCCAGGAAAAAAGTCTGCGGCACCAACGCGCCCCTGAACAGCGTAGGGATAAAAACACTTATCGCACCCAAACCAGAAACGCCAATGGCTTTAGCGCATCGACCGAAACCCGCAGGCACAGCTACCAGCAACAAAGTAAGCCGGCTCGCCAAATAAATCAGCAACAAAATCGGGCCAAGGCGGAACGCAGGCAATCCAGCCATCGCGAACGGGTCAAACAGAGCCGTAGCCGAGAGTCAGTGAAACACAACGGCCGCGAACGACATAATCAACGGGATTAACAGCCCGAACCGGGCGCCGGGATCCGCTGTCGCCCGGCGCTCACTTTCAGACAGCACGCCTCAGGGCAGACCGATTTACTGCAGCTCAACGGCTTTTATTTTTATCCACGCTTCGCCGCCCTCTTCATCGGTAAGATCTGGCACAAAGTAAAGAGCGGAAACACTGTCTTTAACAATGCCTTTGTCTGCTGACCAAGCGGGTGTCCAATCTGGTCTGCTGAAGTCTTCGAGCTTAACGCTAAGGGTTTGCCAATCTGGGGTACTAGGCAACAATGTTTGATAATGAGCGTAACTTTTGTCCCCGTCCCCGCCGTATTCCTTTTGAGAAAGCTTAATCACCAGCGGTTTATCGCTTTGATAGGTAAGCTTAAGGCTGTCTACGCCCTGTAGCGATTGATTGGGTAGGTCGTAAATCAACTCCACCCAAGAATTATTCTGCGCGTCGACACGGGGAACGCGAACAAAGGAAATCGCGACTTCATCTTGTTTGACTAAGGGAGGACTATAGCTGGCCGTACTGCCATGAGGGTCGGTAGCATAGCGCCAATCGGCCGGGTTGAGTTCGCCGTGCGCATAAACGCTGGTTAACAATACTGCTACTAGTACTTTGAGCTTCATAGGTCATTTCCTTATTTTTGGTCGGCTTTGGTCGCTTACTTGCCGCTATCCAATGATTCCAATTAAATAATCAGCATCCTTGAATGCTTTGTTTTAACTTAAAAAAAAGTCCAACTTCAAGCGCTCATAGCACTTAAACAACCTCACTGACAAAGCGTCAATATAGAAAGGTCGCAGAACTAAAGCCGGTTGAAACTCAGGCATTTTCCCGGCTATTGATGTAGTACAAGTAAGCCAGTCCAACAGGCGCAATAAAGAGCGCCAGCCCCCAGCATATCAACATGGTGAACAACTTAACGATAAGCATCAGTAAGGCATTAACAAAGAAGACGTTTTTACCCAGAATGTAATCAATCAGGCTTTCGTAGACGAATCTGGAATAAGGATACAAAAGCGTATTCACCACAAAAAAGGCGATTTGATCAGCCCTCACCGGGTTGTCCGAATTTAGCATGGCATAGAAGGGCAAAATCAGAAAAAGTGAGCCGAATAGCAAATGGCGCAGATAAACCTGCTTATCCATACCCGCAAATGTTTTTTGAATAAATTGATTCATCAATCCTCCTTGATGTTAAAGAAACGCAGCCTGTTAACCATAATATTGAACGCCAATTTGAATCCGTTCACGCCCCTGCTCGCGGCGGTGACGGTTAGTATCACGTAGCGAGTAAACACAGCCGCAATATTCTTGCTGATAAAACTGTTCACGCTTGCTGATTTCGATCATACGCTGACTGCCGCCAAGCTTGCGCCAGTTGTAATCCCAATATGTGAGGCCGCTGTAATGGGCTGCCGCGCGATGACCACAATCATTAATCTGCTGCATATCCTTCCAACGGGAAATACCCAGCGAGCTGCTGATCATGCTGTAATTATGTTCATGAGCATAAAGCGCGGTGCGTTCAAAGCGCATATCAAAGCACATAGTACAGCGAATGCCGCGCTCAGGTTCAAACTCCATGCCTTTAGCGCGGGCAAACCAGTTATCGGTGTCATAATCGGCATCAATAAAAGGCACGTTATGCTTTTCGGCAAAGCGGATATTTTCTTCCTTGCGGATCTCGTATTCCTTGGCCGGATGGATATTTGGGTTATAGAAAAAAACCGCGTACTCAACGCCACTGGCATGAATGGCTTCCATGACCTCCCCTGAACAAGGGGCACAGCAGGAGTGAAGTAATAAACGCTCTTTTTTGGGATCAAAACCATCGGGCAATGGTAACGGCGTCCGTTTAAGTTCAGTCATACACATCTCCTCCCTGATAATTTCCTTTACCAACACTGGCTGCGCTCGGTCATCAGTCCATGTGTTGGATACAGCAGGCGCACACCTTATAACCAACACAAGGTTTTGTTAAGTTTGATATCAATTAAAGCGCCATTTTTTTGCTTTTATCTCCCAGGCTCAGACATCCGATACCTGTTGAGCAGCTTACATTTGTTAGTCAGCGCCCGCCTATTAGTGATAATGTCAGCCTCTCACCACACACCGCATCTAGGAAGAGCGTGAAAGATCTCACCCAACATAGTATTCCCAAACATCTGCTGACGCTGTCAGTGCCAATTGCAGTGGGTATGCTGGTCCAAACTATGTATTTTCTGGTGGATCTGTATTTTATCGGGGCACTGGGCGACGCGGCTATCGCCGGTTTGTCTATGGCTGGCAACTTTATGTTTATCGTATTAGCCCTGACTCAGGTGCTCAACGTTGGTACCGCCACCTTGATTGCGCATGCCGTTGGCCGCAAACAGCAAAGCCAGGCAAACCTGGTTTTCAATCAATCACTTATGCTCTCCGGGTTTTGCTTTCTCGCCGTATTATTACTGGGCTATGCCCTTGCCAAGCCCTACCTGCGCTTGGTCAGTGATGACCCGGCCGCCATTGATGCGGCGTTTACCTACCTGTTGTTTTTTATGCCTTGCTTGGCGATACAGTTTCCTATCACGGCGATAGGCGCCGCGCTCAGAGGTACCGGTATTGTTAAGCCCACTATGTTGGTGCAATTGTCCTCTTTGGGGCTGAATATTGCCCTCTCCCCGGTTCTGATAAGTGGCTGGGGAACCGGCCTGGCACTGGGTATTGCCGGTGCTGGATTGGCCAGCAGTGTATCGGTTCTGGCTGCCTTGGCCATGCTGTACTGGTATTTCAGTAAACTGGAACGCTACGTCAGTGTCGACCGGTCATTGTGGAAAGCAGATACAGGTCTGTGGCGGGATCTGCTAAAAATCGGCTTACCCTCAGGGGGTGAGTATCTGATTACCTTTGCTTTTATGGCCATGGTGTACTGGGCTATCCAGGGCTTTGGCACCGATGCTCAGGCCGGATTTGGCTTGGGTGTAAGAATAGTACAGGCGTTGATATTGCCGGCCTTAGCCATTGCCATGGCAGCACCGGCCATTGCCGGGCAGAACTTCGGGGCAGGTCAACAGCAAAGAGTTAAACAGACTTTCTACTGGACGGTGCTACTCACCAGCACCCTGATGCTGCTTCTAAGCATACTGTGCCTTTGGGGACCCCACTGGCTCTTCTCCCCCTTTACCAGTGATGTGGAGGTACTTGCCTATGCCTCGGGCTTTATTGCCATCACTTGTTGGAATTTTGTACCAACCGGCGTGGTAGCTACCTGCTCCGGTATGTTTCAGGCACTGGGTTATACCCTGCCCGCCTTGCTGGCCAGTTTTGTCAGACTCAGTCTATTTGGGCTGCCCCTGTTGGTAATAGTCAACTGGGGCCACTTAGCCATTGAACAGGTTTGGTATCTATCCGTTACCAGTGTCTTTATTCAGGCTCTACTTTGTCTGTGGTTACTCAACAAAACTGCCCGAACGCGCCTGATAGTTAAAACAACCAGTCCGGTGGACGCGACAGCAGCGGCTTAATCCCGCAGATAGATTCTCTGCATCCGCTGGGTTACCCGGGTAAGCAGCTCATAGCCTATGGTATTGGCATGGGCCGCCACTTCATTGACTGGAATATTTTCTCCCCATAATTCCACTTCATCACCGGCTTGAACCTGAGGGATATGCGTTACGTCAATCGTCAGCATATCCATGGATACGGTACCCACTACCTTAGCGCGCTGACCATGTAAAAACACCTCACTGGCGCTGTTGATCAAACGTGGATAACCATCGGCATAGCCTATTGGCAGCGTCGCGATACGACTTGGCGTGTCGGCCTGCCAACGGCAGTTATATCCCACCGTTTCACCAGGTAAAACGTCCCGTATGGCCATAATCTGACTAGTCACTGTCATCGCTACCTGCAATCCCAGTTCGGCGGCTGACTTACCGGCGATAGGCGAGCTGCCGTACAACATAATGCCTGGTCGGTTCCAACCTACCGCCGACTGAGGCAATGTGGTTAGCGCGGCACTGTTGGCCAAACTAACTTCACAGTCCAGATGCGCCGCCAGAGCAAACAGTTGTTGCATTTGATGCATGCTAATGGGTGAGTCCGGCTCTTCGGCACAAGAGAAGTGGCTGGCCAGAACGGGTTTGCGCTGCATCAGCCGGGTCAGCTTATCAACCCAACTCTGCGCTTCCACCGGCGTTAACCCAAGCCTGTGCATACCGGTATCCACTTTTAGCCAGCAGTGCAGGTCTGGAACGGGAGATAAAGCCGTTAAGGCTATCAATTGCTCATTGCTGTGCAGCAGGGGCCAGAAGTTATACTGTGCCGCTAAGCGCAGCTCTTCTTCCCCACTTAGTCCTTCCAGGATCACAATAGGTTTGTCGATACCAGCCGCTCGCAAGCTCAGGGCTTCATCAATAAAAGCCACCGCAAATGCCGGCACATGAGGCTCCAGATAGGCAGCCACATCAACCGCACCATGGCCATACGCATCCGCTTTTATCACCGCCAGTTGCTGCGCTTTTGGCGCGAGCTTTACTGCCTGTTGGTAATTACTGAGGATTGCCGATAAATTAATTTTGGCCTGAGTCGGACGGTGGTGCATTGAGTTTCTACATGAAAGTGGCTAATGGAATATTAATTTATCAAAAATGAATACAAATTAAATATTTTATTCACAAGGGGAGTTGTTCTATTATCGAACATACCTCTCTAAGCGAATGGGCAGAGTAACATGAAACACTATAAGAAACTTCTCCCCTTAACTGCCTTGCTAGCAAGCAATTTCGTCCTGGCTGACTGGCAAGTACCAAATGATGTTGAGCAACTGGTAGTGGTCACCACCCAAGACTGGCAGGCCATTCAAGGACAAATGCAAGTCTACCAACGCCAGGATGGTCAGTGGCAACAGGTCGATATCAACACCCCGGTTACTATTGGTCGAACCGGCATGGCCTGGGGCATTGGCCTGCATCCTGAGCAAGAAGGGCAACAAAAACAGGAAGGCGACGGCAAAGCGCCGGCCGGTGTGTTTCGTCTGACCACAGCCTTTGGTTATCAGGCCCTGAACAATCTGCATCTGCCCTATCAACAAATGCAGTCCAGTCACTATTGCATGGATGTCAACGGCTCGCCTTACTATAACCAAATAGTAGACACGCAGACCGTCGGGGAAAAGGCCGTTGAGGGCTCATCAGAAGGTATGCGTCGCGACCTGCACAATGGCGACGATCTTTATAAAAAAGGCATAGTGGTGGAACACAATGGGGGCAATATCTCCGGCGCAGGCAGTTGCATATTTATGCATTTATGGCGAGCTGAAGATAAACCGACGGCGGGCTGCACGGCAATGCCGGAAGGTGCCATGGATAAACTGCTGAGCTGGCTGGAGGAAGACAAACACCCGGCCTTGCTGCTCTTGCCACAAGATGAGTATCAAAAACGTCGTAGCGAGTGGGTACTCCCTTAAGAAGCAATATACACAGGCTGACTGAGCGTCAGCCTGTCCTTCGCAGTTGATTAGCCAACGTTTTCCACATACCAAGGCATAGTCAGACTGATACCTTCAAAAATACGGTATTGAGGCGCGTAACCCAGCAGGTTTTCGGCCTTGCTGATATCGGCCTGAGAATGACGTACATCACCTGGGCGAAAATCACGGTATACCGGTTGTTTGGCATAACGCACGCCTTGCTCATCCAGCGCATCTTTTATTGCCTGGAATAGCTGGTTCAAGGTAGTGCGGTCCCCTACCGCCACATTAAATACTTCGCTGTTATCCAGCTCGGTCGTGGCGGCCAGCAAGTTCGCCTGGATCACGTTATCGATATAGCAAAAATCGCGACTGGTTTCGCCATCGCCGTTCACCATTACATCTTCGCCCAGTTTCATGGCAGCGGTCCATTTAGGGATCACAGCTGCATAGGCACCATCGGGGTCCTGACGGCGTCCGAACACGTTGAAATAGCGCAGTCCCACCGATTTAAAACCGTAAGCGCGGGCAAAGACATCGGCATATAGCTCATTAACATACTTGGTCACGGCATAAGGAGATAAAGGCTTACCAATATTCTCTTCTACTTTTGGCAGGGCTGGGTGGTCGCCGTAAGTTGAGCTGGACGCAGCATAAACAAAGGCTTTGACCCCTTCCTCTTTAGCCGCCACCATCATATTCAGAAAACCACTGATATTGACTTCGTTGCTGGTAATAGGATCATTTAACGAGCGCGGTACAGAGCCCAGCGCAGCCTGATGTAATACCCTATCGACACCTTTGACGGCCTCAACGCAGGTGGCCTTGTCACGGATATCCCCTTCGATGAAACGAAACTGTTGCCAGCGCTCCTCTCCCACCAGATTGCGCACCTCGTCCAGGTTACGTTGATGACCTGTGGCGAAATTATCCAGCCCCACAACGTTCTGCCCAGCCTTAAGCAAAGCCTCCAGCAGGTTTGAACCAATAAATCCGGCAACCCCGGTGACCAACCAAGTCTGCGGGCTATGTTTGAGTTCAGTCAGTAAGCGGGAAAATCTATCCATTCTTTACAGCCTCATGTCCGTCAGTGATTTATCCAGCGCATATTTCAGATCGTAAATGACACGGTTGCCCTTACACAAAGATGCCAGCTTTTCACTGCCCCAGTCTCTGAACTCTTTATGGGCTACCGCTAAGATAACCGCATCATAGTCGCCACTCGCCGGCTGCTCAGTCAGCTCCAAGCCATACTCATGCATCGCCTCTTCAGGGGATGCCCATGGGTCGTGAATATCCACTGCCACACCGTATTCTTTAAGCTCGTCGATAATATCAACCACCCGGGTGTTACGCAGATCCGGGCAGTTTTCTTTAAAGGTCAGGCCCAACAGCAGTACTTTAGCGCCTTGTACCTGGATACCTTTTTGAATCATGGCTTTAACCAGCTCAGACACCACGTACTGTCCCATGCCATCGTTCAGACGACGACCGGCCAAAATCATTTCGGGATGATAGCCAATAGCCTGCGCTTTATGAGTAAGGTAGTAAGGGTCAACGCCGATACAGTGCCCCCCTACCAAGCCGGGACGGAATGGCAAGAAGTTCCATTTAGTACCCGCCGCTTCCAGCACTTCAAGGGTATCAATGCCCAAGCGGTTAAAGATAATGGCCAGTTCATTAATCAGGGCAATATTAACGTCACGCTGGGTGTTCTCAATGACTTTGGCCGCTTCCGCCACCTTGATGGAGCTGGCCAAATGCGTGCCGGCGGTAATAATCTCGCGATAAATACCATCCACTAATTCACCTACCTCTGGCGTGGAGCCCGAAGTTACTTTCTTGATAGTGGAAACGCGATGCTCTTTGTCGCCAGGATTGATGCGCTCCGGGCTGTAGCCGGCAAAAAAGTCCTGGTTAAATTTCAGACCGGAAATACGCTCCAGTACAGGGACACAGTCTTCTTCGGTCGCGCCGGGATAAACTGTCGATTCATAGATAACGATATCCCCTTGCTTAAGTACCTTACCAATAGTCTCACTGGCACGGATAAGCGGGGTTAAATCGGGACGTTTGAAAGCATCAATGGGGGTAGGCACGGTCACGATAAACACATTGGCGCGACGCAGGTCTTCCAAATCACAGCTAAAGCTCAGTTGGGCAGCCTCAGCCAGCTCTTCCTTACTGACTTCCAGGGTAAAATCCACCCCGTCTTGCAGCTCTTTGATGCGTTTGGCATTGATATCAAAACCAATAACCGGTCTCTTTTTGCCAAACTCAGCCGCCAGCGGCAATCCCACATAACCTAAACCGATAACAGCCAGGCTCACATCCTGACCATTGAGCAACTGCTTTTCCATTGACTAATCCCTCAAATCCCATCAATTTTTTTTGATTTTGGCTATGGTGATGGATCTGAGTGGTAAGTCAACGGCATTAGCCAATTTTTTGTCACTGAAGAATAAAATAAACAGAGGGTTAAAGAAGAAATGAGGGCCATACCCGGAAAAATCTCCACATATCGCCCTGATAACAGAAAAGCACCTTAGTGTAGGCCCGGCATCAGTGTTAAAGCCGAGCCCCAATGACTAAAGCTGGTCTAAGTAAGCGTCAATATCGTCGTCGAGCTGCTTATCTTCCTTGCTCTGCTCTACCTTACCGTCTTTGACCTTAAATTCGGTATTCTGGAAATAGATATCCTTAACCAAGGCGTAAGGGTCTACCGCGCCATCCAGCAACTGTTCCTGATCCATCAGCTTGATACGGGTTTCCACCGCGTCAATGCCCCAACGGAACAGACTCAGAGGTAAGTTCAAGGTGTCCATCGGCCAATAAGCAGAGTCCACCAAATCGCCGACACCACCGCGCACATCGTTAGCCCCGTAAACCGGCAACATGACATAAGCACCATTACTCACGCCCCATACGCCCAGCACTTCACCGAACTCTTCACTCTTACGCTCCATACCTATCTCACCAGCGACATCAATAGTCCCCAGCAAACCAATGGTGGAGTTGAGCAGGAAACGTCCCAGGCTGACCATGGAATCCCCAACCTTGCCTTGCAACAAGTTATTCACCGAGTTGGCGGGTTCTTCCAGGTTAATGGCCGCATTGAGTAGACCGGTACGGGCAAAACCCGGCATATAATCGCGATACACTACGGCCACGGGACGTGCCACATAAGTGTCCAGATAGTCCCAGTTAAAGGTCCACATCGCCCGGTTAAAGGATTCCAGCGGATCGCGCGGATCCCCTTTTACGTCGTTATTTTGTTCCACGCCGTTGGTTTGCGCGGCAGCGGCCTGTTCCGCAGTTCCCTGACTGGCACAGCCGCCCAAAAATAAAGCGGGAAGCAATAAACACAAGCCCAAACGGCACTTGCTCATTCTCATTAATTCAGTTCCTTATCAATCAGTATCTCAGCGCGCATAAGGGTGCCGTTTTCCACATTCAACTGAATTTCCCCCTGCAGCTCACCGGGTGCAGTTTCAACATTCGCGTCCAGGGAAATACGCGCCACCACCTGCGCTTGCGTGAGACTGGATAAATTGTAGTTGGGCAACATGGCGTTAGTATCAGACAACTCTATTTCGACTGGCAGCGAAGCCAGCGGCTGTCTGATCACAGCGGCTGGCATTTTCATGCTGCCGTCGCTGCTGCGGGCAAATACAATCAGATAGCCCTGCTCGGGCAATTGACCTTGCAATGCATCGCTGATGGAAACCTGCACTAACAAACGTGTGCCTGCCCCCTCAGAAAGCTCATCAATACGCTGCTGAATAGACACCTGCATGGGATCATCGGCAGGCAACATGGCACCAAGGGCTTTCCAACTTTTAATCGCCAATGGTTTGTCGCCCAGCTGCGAAGCGGTAATGGCCAGCAGGCCAAGACTGCTCTGATTATCCGGCTCTCGCAACTGAAGTTTTGTCAAAATTTGTTTCGCTCTTTGCAAACTCTCGTCACTACCCACCATGACCAGGGCCTGACTCAAACTCAGCAAGGTGCCCCCTCGCTCTGGTTCCAGGCTAAGAGATTTCTCGTAGGCTTCAATGGCACTGTCTAAGCGGCTCAGGCTGGCATACAAACGCCCAAGCAGTAGCCATCCCTCAGGGGCGTTGGGCTCAGCATTCAATTTAGTGCGCAAGGCCAGCGCAAAACGCTGCAGCTCTTCTACTGTTACGCTAGGATCGGCTTCCACCACAACCCGTCGTCCCAGTTCAGCCAACTGTGAATTTGCCGTCTGCCAATCCTGCAAAGACTGAATTTCATTCGCCTTCCAGTAGCTGACTGCGCTGACAATCACCGCTAACACTAAACCGATAATAAGCACCCACTGACTACCTGATGCAGAACCGCTAAGATGCTGACCTTGCTGCTCTACCGCCAACGCCAGCTTCAGTTCTTGCTCAGCCGTAGCCAGGTCTTTTGCTTCGATAAGCCCTTCTGACACTTCACGGCGCATTTCATCAAGACGCTGGCGGGTTAACGCCACATTCAAGCCTTGTACATCTACCGTCGAGTTAAATCGTTTTCCTAACCAGGGCCACCCCACCAAGAATGCGGCCAATACAGCCATGACCGCAACAGCAATCCAAAACATCGTCAAGGGTTGTTCTCCTGCGTTTTATCATTGTTTAACAGCTTCTCAGCCTTGGCGATGAGCGCGGTATCCAATTCTGTGGCCGCGTTTCGACGCCGCCAGACCACCATACCAACAGAGCCGATGATGAACACAACAGGCACTAACCATAAAAACAGCGTGGCAAAATTAATTGGTGGCTGGTAGTAAACAAAATCACCGTACCTGACTCTCATGTAGTCGATGACTTGGGTTTTGTCTTTACCTTCTAACACCAACTGATAGACCTTGCGCTTCAAATCCTGCGCCACCAGCGCATCAGAGTCGGCAATATTCTGATTCTGGCACTTAGGGCAGCGCAGTTCTTCGGTCAGTTCTTTAAACAGCTGACGTTGCTGCTCGTTGTTAAACCCATACACCTCTTCAAATGCCGATGCGTAAAGCGGAAGCAGCAGTGTCATCACCCAAAGTAATCTGATCATTGGCTCAACTCCTGATAAAGAGGCAGAAATTTGGCTTGCCAAACCCGCTCATTCAAGTCGCCAACATGGTGCAAACGCACTTTGCCCTGGCGATCGATCAAGAAAGTTTCCGGCGCCCCGGTTACCCCAAAGTCCATGGACGTATCCCGTGATTCATCGAAAATGTTAAACACATAAGGATTACCCAGTTGCGACAGGGTTCTATCAATATCCGCTCGGATCTGAGGCAGACTCTTACCGCCAAAATCAGGATCCATATTCTGCTCGTAATACAGACCGACGATACGCACGCCCTGTTGGCGAAGCTCGGTTAAAAACGGCAGTTCAATGGCACAAGTCACACACCAGGTACCCCAGACATTGAGCAGGGTGAGTTCGCCTTCGAAGACCTCAGGGCCATACTCGATGGACGCATCCATCACATCCGGCAGGCGAAACTCAGGTACAGGTTGTTCAAGCAAACTGGATTCTATTTCCCGTGGATCTGAAAATAGCCCCTGCAGTAAAAAAACCACGATAAATAAGAACAGCCCTAGCGGCAGTAAAAACAAACCGACTCGCTTCATGCTGCTTCTCCTGCAGCTGACACCTTGTGCTCTCGCACCTTAGCCAGCTTGGCCATTCGATAGCGCTTATCACTCATGGACAGCAACCCGCCAATCGCCATCAGAGCGGCGCCTCCCCATATCCAACGGATATAGGGTTTGACATACACCCGCAGCGCCCAGTCTCCGTTGTTGAGCTGCTCACCCAGCGCCACATAGAGATCGCGGGTAAAACCAGGATCGACTGCCGCTTCGGTCATAATATTGCGCTGTACAGTGTAAAAGCGTTTTTGCGCTTCCAGATGACTGACCTTACGGCCGTCTTCATACACATCCAACTTCGCCACATGACCCGAATAGTTTGGCCCCTGAAGGGCTTCCACGCCCAGGAAACGGAACTCATAGCCCTGCAGTTCAATACTGTCTCCCGGGGTCATTCGCACATCTCGTTCGACGCTGTAACTGGTTACCATGGCGATTCCCATGATCATAGCGGCAAAGCCCAGGTGCCCCATCACCATCCCCCAGTGACTGGGTGTCAGAGACGTCAAGCCAGCCAGTCCTTGCTTAGACGCTGACAAACGCTGACGAATTTCCTGCACAGTAGCAATGGCAATCCACACCGACAGGGCCATACCAAGCACAGCCATATAGGACAAACCGTCGCGCCCCATATTCAGTAGCACCACGGCCACCACACTCAGTCCCAATCCAGCCAGCATTTGGTTACGCAGGGCCGCGACCGGTTGATTTTTCCAACGGCTCAGTGGCCCCATCACCATCAGCAGCACAAAAGGCACAATCAGGTACACAAACATTTCGTCAAAAAACGGCGCACCAATACTGATAGAGCCTAATCCCAATTCCTTGTGTACCAAGGGTAGCAAGGTGCCCATCAGCACCACCAAGGTAGCGCTGCACAGCAGTATATTATTGCCTATCAGCATGGTTTCTCTGGATAGCAACTCATGACGCCCGACACTGCGTAGCTGTGGCGCACGCAGTGCATACAACAGTAACGACGCCCCAATCACCAAGACCAACAGGCCCAGAATAAACAAACCACGGGTGGGATCTGAGGCGAAGGAGTGGACAGAAACCAACACACCGGAACGCACCAGGAAGGTTCCCAGCAAGCTCAATGAAAAGGCGGCAATGGCCAACAACACCGTCCAGGATTTAAAGGCTTTGCGTTTTTCGGTAACCGCCAGTGAATGCAGCAGGGCGGTGCCCACTAACCAAGGCATAAAGGACGCGTTTTCAACCGGATCCCAGAACCACCAGCCGCCCCAGCCAAGTTCCTTGTATGCCCACCAGCTACCGAGTGCAATACCTAAGGTCAGAAACACCCAGGCGGCCAGGGTCCAGGGCCTGGACCAACGAGCCCAAGTAGAGTCCAAACGACCAGCCACCAAGGCGGCAATAGCAAAAGCGAACACCACAGCAAATCCCACATACCCCATATACAGCAGAGGCGGATGGATAATCATGCCGAAGTCTTGTAACAGCGGATTCAGGTCGCGCCCGTCAACCGGATAGAAAGGTAACAACCGTTCAAAAGGGTTGGAGGCCAGCAGGATATACAAATAAAACCCCACGCCCACCATGCCCATAATGGCTAACACCCGGGCCAGAATATCCTGCGGAATACCACCACTGAACATGGCCACAGCTACCGCCCAGGCGGCAAAAATCAATACCCACAGCAGAAACGACCCTTCATGGCCTCCCCACACTGCGGTAATCTGATAATACCAGGGCAACAAACTGTTGGAGTTGTGCGCTACGTAAGCGATAGAGAAGTCATTGTCGAGAAAACTCTGTGTTAGGCATAAGTAGGCAAACAGGGTAAACAGAAATAACCCCACGGTCAGCGGCTTGGCCGTTTGCATCATTAACACCTGACCGCGCTGCGCCCCCCACATTGGATAGATGGCCAATAAAATGGCCATCAGCAGCGCCAGAACCAGAGAAAAGTGACCTAATTCTGCCAGCATTTATTACCCCTTGTTTCCGTATCCGGCTTCAGATGGTTTAACGTGCTTAATCCCCTTCATGGCCTCGGCCAGTTCAGGTGGCATATATTCTTCATCATGTTTGGCCAGCACTTCTTCGGCTTCGATGTGATTTGCTGCGGTTAAGGTGCCGGTGGCGACAATACCCTGTCCTTCACGGAACAAATCGGGCAGGATCCCCTGATAGCTGACTGTCACAATAGGACCGGTATCCATAAGGTCAAAGCTGACGGCCAGGCTGTCGTCAACTCTTTTCACCGATCCCGGCACGACCATGCCGCCGATCCGCAAACGCTGCCCTACCTGAGGCTTAACCCCATCTTTACCTTCAACCAGTTCGGTGGGGGTATAGAACAAGTCAATATTCTGCCCCAATGCATACAGCATCAGCCCGATTGCGCCACCGACCACTAGGATCACCGCGCTAAAGGCCATCAGCCGTTGTTTACGTCTTGGATTCATCAATCCACCTCTTCAGCAAGTTTAGAATTCGATTGCTGGCGGGCACGGCTGGCAGCAATACGCTGCTTTCTGGCTTGTTCTGTTTGCCAGCTCTTTTGCAAATGACGACGCGCACGCACGCTTTGAACTATTAACAGCACTAATGCCACCCCGCTGACACCAAAGGCCAGCCATACATAAAAGCCATATCCACCCATAGCCCAGAAGGCTGACCAACTGTCAAAGTGCATATTATTGCCCCTCTTGCTGCGTATACATTGCCTGTACCCAGGGACGATGCATTTCCCGGCGAATCATCTCACTTTGCAGACGATAAAGGCTCAATGCTGCCACCAGCAGACCCAGACCGACAATACTTATCAGCAACGGCCAAAGCATTTCAGGTGCAATAGAGGGTTTACCAAATTTTGTGATAGTGGCCCCTTGATGCAGGGTATTCCACCACTCTACCGAGTAATGAATTATGGGAAGATTAACCACCCCGACCAGGGCAAGAATACCGGCGGCTTTGGCACCTTGCTGTTTGTCTTCAAAAGATTGATAGAGCGCCATCACGCCAAGGTACAGAAACAGCAGGATAAGTTCAGACGTTAACCTGGCATCCCATACCCACCAGGTTCCCCACATGGGCTTGCCCCAAGCGGCACCAGTAAACAGGGCAACAAAAGTCACCACCGCGCCCACTGGCGCAATAGCCGCTACCGCCATATCGGCACTGCGGATTTGCCACACCAGCCCAATGAAGGCGGCAATAGCCATGCCGCTGTAGGCGCCCATCGACAAAATTGCGCTGGGCACATGCAGATAAATGATCCGGAATGAATCACCCTGCTGATAATCAGCCGGCGCAAATGCCAGGCCCCAAATCAAACCTATCGTCAGCCCCAGCGCAGCTCCGCCCCAGCACCATGGCAGTAGCTTGCTGCATAAGGCAAATGCCCGTTCGGTTTTAGCGTATGGATGTAACCATTTCCACATAGTCAGTTGCACCTAATAGTTTTTTAATTCTGACTGATCTTCAAAGCATGCGCGGTGGCTATCGGTGTCAGCGCCAATGCCAGTAACAGCAATGCCCCTATAATGGCTAGCTGGCCATTATAGGGGAGTTGCATAGACGCCGCATCCACCGCCGAGGTGGCGAAAATCAATAATGGGATGAACAGCGGCAACAGTAACAGCGACAACAGCACGCCCCCCCGCTGTAACCCCAGCGTCAACGCCACACCGGTCGCACCAACCAGGCTGAGGAGCGGTGTGCCAATCAGCAGGCTGCACAGCAGCGCCACATACATAGCAGGGGTCAGGTTCAAAAACAGGGCCAGCAAGGGCGAAATCAGCAGCAGGGGCAACACGCAGGTCAGCCAGTGCGCGGTCACTTTAACCAACACCACCGCATACAGCGGCAGACCGCTTAACATCATCTGTTCCAGCCAGCCATCGCTGAAATCATCACGGAACAATCTTTCCATCCCCAGCAACGATGACAACAACACGGCCACCCATATGACCCCTGGCGCGATCTTCTGCAACATTTGTGGACCTGGCCCCACACCAAGAGGAAATAAACTGATCACCAATACAAAGAAAATCAGTGGTTGGATCAACTCTGATTTTTGCCGGTAAGCCAGCGTCATCTCCCGGCCCAACAATCCGGTTAGTCGCGCCATCATAAGCGATACTCCAGATGCAGCTCACGCACCGGCATAGGAAAATCCAGGCTTTGGTGGGAGGTCATAATGATAATCCCCTGGTTTTGCAGATGTGCGGCCAGTCGGGACTTGAGTAATTTAACCGCCTGGCGATCCAGTGCGGTAAAAGGTTCATCCAATACCCATAACGGGCAGGACTTGAGCCAAAATCGGGCCAGGGCAATGCGGCGCTGTTGGCCGGCAGACAATTGCCCGGCGGGCAGTTCTTCCAGTCCCACCAGACCTAAGATTTCAAGCAGCGGATAAAGATCCTGACCGGCCGGCAGTCCTTGCATACGACACCAGAACCGCAGGTTATCTATGGCGCTTAACGCCAGATTCACGCCCAGTTTATGGCCGAAATAACATAATTCGCTTTGATACAGGCCAGACGTACGACGAACATCCTCTCCGCGCCATAAAATGGTGCCACTATCCGGTAGCGACAGCCCTACCAGCAAGCGCAATAAACTGGTTTTGCCTGCGCCATTGGGTCCCTGCACATGCAGCAGTTCCCCCGGCTGCATGGCAAAGCCTAATTCCTCAAACAAAATGCGATCGCGCTTTATACAGGATAAATTGTTAACCGATAGTAAGGACAAACTTAGCCTATTAGGTGGTTGGCAATTCATAACGAAATGCACAGCACAAAAACCGGCGGATAATAGCATAGACCTGCACAGTTGGGGATGTTTTCGCGGCCCTTGATATACTGATCGAGATCATCAAAAATTCCATTAAATAAGACACCTGACATTCAGCTAACCGCAATGTCTGTCGATAAGAGCCTATGTCAGATCTGCAATTATCCCCTCAATCCGCCTTACTCAATGCCATGCGACAGCTCCAGCAGGCAGGGGTAACGCTGCCTGACAAAATGATTCAACAATTAAATCAGGTCGAGGTAAAACTGCTACCTGGTAATCAGTTGATGCTGAGCCTGGCAAATCGTCAGGTGGTGATTGCTGCCAGTGAGCTTAAGGGCAAGCTACAGAACGGTCAGTTATATCAGTTACTTACCGACAACAAAGCGGGCGGACGTTTGCTGTTTTACCCTCCGTTGGAAACCGCCACAAACACTGCACGTCAGCAGTCTATTCCCCTGCATAACGCAGCACTGGATAGCTTGTTGCCCGCTATCATCAAAAACCAGCCTGGTCTGGCGGACAACCTGACCTTTACCGCGCGGGTACTCAATCAGCACACAGCAGCGCTGTTACTGGATGTTCAAGGACAATCCGTCAGGCTGGCACTTAGCTCACCTCTGCCAGAGATTCGTCCCGGTCAACAGGTGGAGGTAAGTTATCAACGCCAACAAGGCCAATGGACAGTTAAGCTGTTGGGACAAGAGCTAAAAACGGAGCTTAAGACAACGAACGCACACTCATCGCCTTCCCGTCCAGGCGCTGAACCACCGCCACTTAAAACAGTAACCACTGAATGGCCTGTTGCCCGTCAAGGCAGTGAGTTATTCCGTCAGATAATTCCCTTGAGTAAAGCGCAAATTGTGGATGTCGCACAGCTTAAGCAATGGGTCAGCCAGTTACCCGCAGCCCAACAAAAATCTCTGTTGCCCCTATTGCAAGGAGTGCAAGGAGAACAAGTGCAGTCGGCCAGACTCCATTGGCCAGCGAACGCCCAGGCACAGCTGCTGTTAACCACCCAACCACCGCTCGCCACTTTGGTGCTAGGTAAGCAAGTTCTTCAACAGACAATAACCAACCTGCAACCCAACGCGGCTTCAGGCAGCCTTGAGTCAGCTCAAAAAGCCCATGCCGGTACACCGGCGCCGGTTGGGGATAGCGCGAAAACCTTACCCACGGCGCCGCCTTTTCAGGCCGCACAAGCTGCCACGTCATTGAAAGTGGAAGGACATAATCCGCCAGGGCAGCAAGTTGTACTGCAAAGTAGCCAAGCTGGCCCCATGTCGGTGACAGAGCAGCAAGCCCCAGCTCCCTTGAGTAAAACCCAGTTGGCAGCGAGTAAAGTGGAGCCGCAAAGCCCCTTGTATCAGACACTGCAGGAACTGGGCCGTCGACTTTTGAGCCAACAGGACTCCCCCACCCGGCTGTTACATCAAATTGACACTGCACTGACCGATAATAGGTCAGTGGCAACCGACAGCAGCAAATTGCTGAACCAACTTAACCAGCATATAAAACAAAGCCTGCCCCAAGGGGCCGAGCAGGATGTCGGTGCCCTGCGCGCCATACTCACTACCCCGGCCTTAAGCCTAACGCCATTACAGTTGGTCAGTACGAACAACAATCAAGGGTTGGTGGGAGCATTAGTGACGCTGCTGCAGGTTACCCTGGCTTCCCGGCTGGCAAATCAAACCACTAAGCTACAGACAAATCAGGGACAAAAATTACTGGAAGGTTTAACTAGCCTACTGGACAACGTGCGGCCCAGTGCAGGCGCCCCACCACTGAATCAACGAAACTTGGCAGATCTGGCGCAACTGGAGCAGCGGCACCAACTGCTCAATACCCTTGGACGTCTGCTGGGTGGACATAGTCACAGCAAGATACGAGGCGCAGAGGCGCAAATTCAGGGCCAGGACAGCTTTTACTATAATCTGCCCATAGGTCAGGGAGAGGCCCGGCGAGATATCGAATTGCTGGTGCGTCGCGAACCGCCGCCAAGTAAGAAAAATAAACCTCAGCAAAGTGCAGACCGTCAGTGGCATTTAACCATGAAACTGGATATTGGTGACCAAGGTGGTTTACTGGCCAAAGCCAGGCTCTATCAAACCGAGGTGGAATTGGACTTTTATGCGGCCAATCCAACACTCAGGGATCAGGTAATTGAATTTATCCCGCATTTGAAGAAGCGTCTGACCGCACTGGGTATTCAGGTTAACCATAGCCATTGCCAGTTGGGTAAGATCCCTGAACACCTGCAGCAACGTCCCTACCAGGTATTTGAGACAAAGGCTTAAGGCATGACAGATAAACCTAAAAGTGCAGTGGGCATACAATATCAGGCCGACAACCCGCAGCAGGCCCCCAAAATCGTTGCCAAGGGATTTGGCGAGTTAGCCGAAGAGATTATTGCCCTGGCCAGAGAGCATGGCGTGCTAGTGCATGAAGACGAACAGTTGGCCGGTTTTCTGAATAGCCTGGACCTGGGTCAGGAAATCCCACGTGAGCTGTATATTGTCATCGCGGAGCTAATTGCCTTTTCTTATGTGCTGCAGGGTAAATTTCCCAATAGCTGGAACAATATGCATGGCAAGGTAGATGATAAGGCGTGAGGCGTGAGGCGTGAGGCGTGAGGCGTGAGGCGTGAGGCGTGAGGCGTGAGGCGTGAGGCAAACAAGTATTAACTTAGCACTCTGGTATAACAAATATTTTCCTAACTCTGTTTACCATGAATACTAAACAACAACTCGGCTTCGGCCCGGGGTAACTCGCATTCGTGCATCAATTCGTCCACCGACGCGCCTTGTTGCAATAGTTTTACCGCCCGGTTGTAGAGCTTGGTATCGGGATCCATTTCAGCCAGCGCCTGCTGCTGTTCCTGAATTTGCCCCAAACTGTTATCAAACTCATTTTGACGACTTTCCAACTGTTTGATGCGCTGCCCCATACCTATACTACTGGCACGTAATTCATGCAACTGGGCCTCCAGTGCTTGGCATTCTTGCCGTAACGCGCTGATTTCAGAGGTTTGTTGTCCGGACTCAGTACGGCCAGAATTGAGTGCAGCTTGCTGACGCAGCAACACCACTACCAGCATCACGCCGAATAGCAGCACCAATCCAAACCCAATTCCCATCCAAGCCATACGTTTCCTTAGTCGGATACAAAAACACCCGGCTAAGCGGGTGTTTAGTTACCTCGTTAGCCGTTACAGACTACTGATTTCATCCCATTCTTCGTCGGTCAGCAACTTATTCAGATCCACCAGGATCAACAACTCGCCATCTCGGTTACTGACGCCTTGAATAAACTTAGCGCTCTCTTCGGTACCCACATTCGGCGCACTGTCAATTTCGGATGACTTGAGATATACCACCTCAGCCACGCTATCCACCAAAATTCCCACCACCTGCTGCTCAGACTCGATAATCACAATGCGGGTATTATCTGTCACATCATTGGCTTCCAGACCAAATCTGGCACGGGTATCAATGACCGTAACCACGTTTCCGCGCAGGTTAATAATCCCCAATACGTAATCCGGGGCTCCCGGTACCGGAGCAATCTCGCTATAACGCAGTACTTCTTGCACTTGCATCACGTTGATGCCATAGGTTTCCTCCCCTAATCTGAAGGTCACCCACTGCAGGACTTCGTCATTGTCCATGGCTGCGTTATTGTTTCTGTCATCACTCATGTGCTTCGCTCCCGACTAGCGGATTAATCTGTATCTTTACTGCCCAGGCCCTGTTCAAACAGTTCGATCAATGCACCAACATCGATCAGGGCACACATTTTCTCCTTGACCAGCCCAGCTAACCAGGGACGCTTGCCCTGATTTTCGCGCCATTTCACATCATCCTGATGCAAGCTGACCGTATCTACCAATGATTCGCAGCAAAGCCCCCAACCACTGGTTCCTAACATAATAAGATATTGATAATTTAAGGCTTCTGCCAGTGTTTCTGAGTATTTTTCTGGCATCACCCAACGTGCGGTATCCACCACCTTAAGCTTTTCGTGCCGGTGCAGCATCACCCCTTTAAACCAATCCGGCTTACCGATGAGCGGCGAGGCCTTATCGAATTGATGTATGCCTCCCAACTCGGTCAGCGGCACCGCCAGGGTCAAACCCGCCACTTCGAACAATAAGGCCTGGAAGGCCCCTTGTCGATATTCAGGCTCCTGCACTTGAGCAACCACAGGTTCGGTTTCCGGCTGCGCCTGTACGTCAGGTACCACTTCAGGTTCCTGAATCAGTGGCTGAGCTTCTTTAAGCAACTTCGCCACTGTCTGGCGCTGCGCCTGCTCTATGACTACCTCTTCGGTCAGCAGCGCAGACAGGTAATCTTCCATTACCTTTTCATTGGCAAACTGACCTTTGCTCATTCACTCATTTCCTGACTTAAAAGAAAATTCAGTAAGCTGTTATACGCATACACACCCCGACTTCGCGGCTGGAAAACCGGTAACGGACTTTGTGCCTGGCTGGCATCTCGAAAACGGGTATCCACCGGAATCACGCCGTTCCAAACCAGATTGCCATAAGTCTCACGCAATTTCTTGTAAGCTTCCAGTGCGGCATTCGTGCGCTTGTCGTACATGGTTGGAATGATAGTGTAGGTGTATTCACGGGGCTGGGATTTTTTCATGATCTCCAGCGTATGCATCATCCTGTCCAGGCCTTTGAGAGCCAAAAACTCGGTTTGTACCGGTATCAGTATCCGCTGGCACGCGGCCAGGGCATTGACCATCAGCACCCCCAACACCGGCGGACAATCCATAATCGCATAATCAAACTCATGCTCCACCAGGGCCAGGGCCTTTTTGATAATCAACCCCATGCCGCCCTGATTTCCCATACTGCGATCCAGTGTGGCCAGTGCCATGGTGGCAGGCAAAATAAACAGGGAATCAAATTTAGTCGGACACAAGCTGTCCAACACGCTGTCAGCGGTAAGGTTCTGGTGGGCGAGAAAGACATCGTAGAGACTGGACGACATTTCCTCGGAGTCGACCCCAAAGTAATAACTCAAGGACGCATGCGGGTCGGTATCTACCAGCAACACCCTTTTGCCCTTCAGGGCTAACAGCGAGCCGAGCGTCACCGTGGTAGTGGTTTTGCCTACACCGCCTTTTTGGTTTGCCACTGTCCAGACAATCACAACTCAACCCTTCAAGGTGCGCAGGCCTGCCCGTTTCAGGCAGGCATTTCGGCTAAAATATGGGAAGCGACATCGCCAAGCGCCAAACTGGCTGATGAGAGTCCGGCCGCAGTTACGGCTTGCGGCATGCCATAGACAACACAGGTTTTCTCATCCTGTGCCCAGATGGTGGCGCCCCGCTGTTTCAGTGAACGACAACCTTCGCGACCATCAGCGCCCATACCGGTCAACACCACGGCCAGCAAATCACCACCATAAATCCGCCCAAGAGAGGCGAAACTAAGATCAACGCTGGGCTTATAAGTAATATTTTCCAGCCCGGAATCATCCACAATACGGATGCGGCATGAACGGCTGGTCCCATCTACCAGCATCTGTTTACCGCCGGGTGCCAGGTAGGCACAGCCTGGCTCAATCAGATCGCCATTTTCGGCTTCCTTCACCTTAATTTGACACAGATTATTCATTCGTCCCGCAAAGGCCGTGGTGAAAGTGCCTGGCATATGCTGAACCAGGAAGATGGGATAAGGAAAATTCGCTGGTAATTTCGTCAGAATAGTTTGCAGCGCCACAGGGCCGCCAGTCGAAGCACCAATAGCCAAGGCGGAATAGCGCTTACCACTGGCCTTAGGAGGTCGAGTCGCGTCAACGCTGACGGCTGGTTTTACTTCTGGCGCACGCGTATCGCGCAGGCTGGGACGCGGGCTTGGCGTTGTCCGCAGCAAACTGGGACGAGAAAAAGCCCGACGTCTGGCCAGGGCTTTAACCCGCTGCTGAAGCAAGCTAATGGCTTCCTGACGCTCTTTGGCGATATCCTCAAATTTCTTGGGCAGAAAATCCAGCGCCCCTGCATCCAACGCATCTAAGGTTGCCTGAGCACCGTCTTTGGTTAACGAGGAAAACATCAAAATCGGTGTTGGGGTGCTGGCCATAATACGCTTTACCGCACTAATACCATCCATCACCGGCATTTCCACATCCATAGTGATCACATCAGGTTGCAGTTTAGCGGCCATTTCAATGGCTTCCTGGCCATTTTTGGCCTCGCCTACCACCGTCAGGCCCGGATCCTGGTTGAGGAAATCTGAAACCCGTCTACGAAAGAATGTCGAATCGTCGACAACCAGAACCTTGTATTGCATCAGTTAATTGCTTTTCTTGTCTTTAAGGCCTTTTTGGCATAACGCTTAAGCAGGCTGGGAATGTCTAGAATCAGGGCAATACCGCCATCACTGGTGATAGTCGCTCCCGCCATACCAGGCGTACCTTGTAACAAGGCATCTAACGGCTTAATCACCACTTCTTCCTGACCGATCAAGGCATCCACCACAAAGCCCACCTGCTGGGTACCAATTTGTACCACCACCACATGGCCTTTACTGCGCTCGATATCAACCTTCCCTTTACTGCGATGCAGCCATTCTTTCAGGTAGAACAGTGGAATCGCTTTGGAACGGACAATCATGGTGAGCTGACCATCGACGGTGTTGGTTTTGCTCATATCCACATTGATAATTTCGCTAACAGCCGCCAGCGGCAGCGCAAAGGTCTGCTCACCAACAATAACCATCAGGGTAGGCAAAATAGCCAGGGTCAGCGGTACCTTGATTTCTAATCGGGTACCCACCCCTTTTTCGGAGTGAATATGCACGGTACCATTTAACTGATTGATCTTGGTTTTCACCACATCCATACCTACGCCGCGACCGGAAATATCCGAGATCTCGGTTTTGGTAGAGAAGCCTGGGGCAAAAATCAGATTAAAGGCATCTTCGTTTGACATCCGGGCTGCCGCGTCGGCATCCAGCACACCGCGACTAATCGCAATGTCTTTAAGTTTGTCGGGATCCATGCCCTTACCATCATCTTCGATGGTTAGCAGAATATGATCGCCTTCCTGAGAGGCAGACAAGGTCACTGTACCAGTGCGTTTCTTGCCTGATGCTTCCCGCTCATCGGGCATCTCAATACCATGGTCAACGGAGTTTCTGACCAAGTGCACCAAAGGATCGGCCAAGGCTTCAACCAGGTTTTTATCCAGGTCGGTGTCTTCACCCACCAAATTCAGGTTAATTTCTTTTTTCAGGCTGCGGGCCAGATCTCTTACTACCCGCGGGAATCGACCGAATACCTTTTTGATAGGCTGCATGCGGGTTTTCATCACCGCACCTTGCAGGTCACCGGTCACCACATCCAGGTTGGCAATCGCCTTGGACATGTCCTCATTATTGAGATTCACACCCAAACTCAACAAGCGATTACGCACTAATACCAATTCACCGACCATATTCATAATCTGGTCGAGGCGCTTGGTATCCACCCGCACCGTGGTCTCTGCGGGGGGAGCAGCGGCCGCCTTTTTATCCCCTGCACGCAGTGCGGTTCCAGCGGTTTTGTCGTCCTCATCATCTTCAGATGGCTTAGCCGCGGGTTTAGCCGGCGCCGCTTTAGCTACAGGGGCTGCGGCGGCCTTGGGTTCGGCTTTGGGCTTAGGTGCTTCTGCCTTTGGCGCTGCGGGTGGCGCAGCACCAGGGCCTTTACCGGAACCGTGTAATTGGTCCAGCAAGGCTTCAAATTCGTCATCAGTGATATCGTCGCTGTCATCCTGAGCGCTTGCCGGCGCAGCAGAGGGGGCAGGCGCTTCGCTGGGAGAACTGAACTTACCTTCGCCGTGTAGTTGATCAAGCAAGGCTTCAAATTCGTCATCGGTGATGTCTTCATCACCCTCGGTTAAGTCTGCCGCTGGCTCAGCTTTAGTTGCAGACGGGCCACTGCCAGGTCCGTGAAGCTCATCGAGCAGGGCTTCAAATTCGTCCTCAGTAATATCATCAATGCTGCCCTCGGTTGACGCATCACTAATGATCTCAGGCTCAGGAATAGGGTCAGGTTCAGGCGCAACAGGCGCACTGGCCACCTCATCTTCAGATTCAGGCTTACTTAAACGATGCAGGGCTTCAAGCACCTCGGGCGCCGCAGGTTCCAGCGGTTCACGGGCTTTGACGTTGGCAAACATTTCATTAATGCTGTCCAGCGCTTGTAGAATCACATCCATTAGCTCAGCAGTTACCTGACGTTTACCGGTGCGCAGCACGTCAAACACGTTCTCGGCACCATGGCAGGCGTCAACCAGTTCTGTCAGTGACAAGAACCCGGCACCACCTTTGACGGTATGGAAACCACGGAAAATGGCATTCAGCAGATCTGCGTCTTCGGGATTATTTTCCAGATCGACCAACTGTTCTTGCAGCAGTTCGAGAATTTCTCCCGCTTCAACCAGGAAGTCCTGCAGGATATCCTCATCAACGTCAAAGGCCATGCATCAATTCCCCTTAAAACCCTAAGCTTGAAAGTAGATCATCAACGTCATCCTGACCAGTTACCACATCGTCCCGGCTTGCCGCATCAATGATTGGCCCCTCGGCCATTTCTTTGTTGGCCTCTTTTTGGGCTTGTTTGGTTTCCTCATCCACTTCAGGTTCACCAAACACGGTAAGCATATGCACTAAGCTATCTTCGACTTCTTTAACCAGATCAATAACTTTGCGAATAACCTGACCAGTCAGGTCCTGATAACCCTGGGCCATCAGCACTTCGGTAAGCAGTTCATTGAGTTTGGCTGAATCGCCACTGGCTTCGTCAAGAAACTTGTCCATATCATGGCAAAGCGCCTTAAACTCACCCAATTGCAGCTGCCGGGTCATCAACTTCTTCCACTCGGGCAGAATTTCATTAATCCGGGCATTCAGGCGTTCGGCAATAGGCATACTGTTTTCCACCGCATCCATAGTGCGGTTAGCTGCCTCTTCGGTGGTTTCGATGACATAGTTGAGACGACTCTGGGCATCAGGAATATCTTCCTGCGCCAGGTCGGCAATACGTGCATCCAATTGGAAATTATTCAAAGAGTCATGTAGCTGGCGGGTTAACTTACCCACCTCAGCAAACAATTCCATGGAATCCGCCATGGTGATGGATTCCAGTAACTGTGCTGCTCCTTGATTGTCTCCCTGCTCAAGCAATGCCACCAGTTGGCGCGCATCCTCAAGCGAAATGGGAGCTTGCTCGGTAATCGTCATTAAGGCGTTCCTTATGCTCTAGGATCCGCCAGGGACTACCCAAGGCGCTCAAATATCTTTTCGAGTTTCTCTTTTAGCGTGGCTGCAGTGAAAGGCTTCACAACATAGCCGTTAACTCCGGCCTGCGCCGCCGCTACGATCTGCTCTTTCTTGGCTTCCGCCGTTACCATCAACACAGGGGTGTGCTTGAGGTTGTCATCGGCACGGATTGCGCGGAGCAGGTCAATACCCTGCATGCCCGGCATGTTCCAGTCAGTGATGACAAAATCAAAATCCCCCTGTTGCAGCATAGGCAATGCAGTACTGCCGTCATCAGCTTCCTGGATATTAGTAAAGCCGAGATCTTTCAGTAAGTTCTTGATAATGCGTCTCATAGTCGAGAAATCGTCGACCACGAGAATTTTCATGTTTTTATCCAAAACTGCCTCCAGTGAGGATTCAACCAACTGTTATTCTTATTAAATTTTATTCCATTTGCCAGCTTTGCATGCGAGTTCTGAGTCTCAACATGGCTTGGCTATGGATCTGACTAACCCGAGACTCACTGACTTCAAGGACTTCGCCGATCTCCCTCAGGTTAAGCTCTTCGTCATAATAGAGTGATAGCACAATGGCTTCGCGCTCAGGCAAGGTAGTAATAGCATGGGCCAGCGCTTTTTGAAACGATCCCTGTAACAAATCGTCAAAGGGCGCGTCTGTTCCGCGCGTCTGCTCGGTGCTGATGACATCCTCAGTCACCCCAAGGTCTTCGATACCCACCAAACGCCCGGCATTCACTTCGTTAAGCATCTGATGATAGTCATCAAGACTGACCTGAAGTTTGGCTGCAACATCGGCATCCCGGGCATCGCCACCGGTTTCTCGTTCCACCGCTTGAATGGCTTCAGCAATGGCACGACTGTTCTTGTGTACTGAGCGTGGGGTCCAATCACCTTTGCGGATTTCATCCAGCATCGCACCACGTATACGAATACCGGCAAAGGTCTCAAAACTGGCACCTTTTGAACCGTCAAAGTTCTTGGCCGCTTCCAACAGTCCAATCATACCTGCCTGAATCAAATCATCGACTAGCACACTGGCAGGCAGACGAGCCATCAAATGATGCGCAATACGTTTTACCAACGAGGCATGTTGCTCAACCAGCTTCGTTTTACTGTCGAATTGCTGATAGGCGGCTGCTTTATTGTTCACACTTTATCTCTATGGACCGCGGAATTCTGATTGATCAACTGTTCCAGGAAAAACTCTAAATGCCCGCCCGGTTGAGTGGGTATCGGCCAACGTAAGGCCTGGCTAGCCAGATTAGAAATCGCTACCGCAGCCGGAGAGCTTGGGTAGGCTTCCACTATAGATTTCTGGCGACGAACCGCTTTACGAATATTCTCATCAAACGGAATGGTGGCCACCAGCTCCAAGGCTACGTCCAGGAAGCGGTTAGTCACTTTCGACAGTTTAGCAAAGAGTTCTTGACCTTCACGGACGTTGCGCACCATATTGGCAACTATCTTAAAGCGAAACACACCGTGGTCGCGGTTCAAGATTTTGATCAGGGCATAGGCATCGGTCAGTGACGTAGGTTCGTCACACACTACCACCATAATGTCCTGGGCCGCTCTGGAAAAACTCAATACCATATCCGAGATACCTGCGGCGGTATCAACGATTAGTACGTCAATTTTGCTGCGCAATTCGCTAAACGCGCGAATAAGCCCGGCATGCTCCGTGGGGGTCAATTCGGTCATGGATTGAGAGCCCGATGTCGCCGGCGCAATTTTCACGCCATACGGGCCCTCAACTAATACTTCTTCAAGCAGGCATTCGCCTGACAACACGTGGGATAGATTCTTCTCGACCCGCAGGCCCAACATAACATCGACGTTGGCCAACCCCAGGTCGGCATCCAATACCAACACTCGCTTACCTTGCTTAGCCATAGAGATGGCCGTATTCAGCGTAATGTTGGTTTTCCCCACTCCGCCTTTGCCACCGGTAACGGCGATAACTTTAATGAGATTGGGCTGGTTCATTCGTCTTAAGCTACTCGCTTGATCCTCAATCATAATGATACTGCTGAGTTTACAACCTGCTGAGTTCTTGTGGGTGTTAAAGCATACTGCTTAAACAATCTGGCTGCACAAGAAATTATGTACTTGGCATCGGCCACTTTAATGTCCTCGGGTACTTTCTGTCCATCCGTCAAATAACCGACGGGTAAACGGTGCTCCAAGGCCAGGCTAATGGCTTCGCCGAGACTGTAACACTCATCTAGTTTAGTGAAAATACAACCTTGCAAAGAAATCTGTTGGTAAGTGGCCAACTGATGCTCCATTACCCTATGCTGCGCATTTGCGGCCAATACCAGGTAGTGTTTGATATTAGCATAAGATGATTGCGTTAAAGTATCTAACTGTTTGATTAATCTGGTGTCTCTTTGACTAAAACCGGCAGTATCAATCAATACCAGGCCCTTGTTGCGGAACTGATGAAGTAAATCGGACAATTCCTCAGCACTGGCGGCTTTCTTAACGGTACAGCCGATAATTTTGCCGTAAGTGGCTAACTGCTCATAAGCCGCAATGCGATAACTGTCGATGGTAATCAACGCAACCTGATTGGCACCGTGACGCTGGGCATATTGGGCAGCCAGTTTGGCAATAGTGGTGGTTTTTCCTGTACCTGTGGGGCCCATCAAAGCCACTACGCCACCTTTGCCCAGAATATCATTCTGGGTGGTATGTAAACGGTTGGCCAACAGCTTAAGCAAAAATACCCAGGCATCCCTTTCTTCACATTGAGCGGGGGCATAAGACACAACCTGTTCGGCCAACGAAGGAGTAATCCCCATACGCACCAGTTTGTCGATAAGGTAGCCATGTAGCGGTCTGGCTTGCTGCCTTTCCTGCTTAATAAGACCAGCAACCTGAAATTCCAGCACATTGCGCAAGGACTTCAATTCTTGACGGATATCGTTCAGTTCAGCCTCGTCCTGACGCACTGCGGGGGGTTCTTTGGGGCTGACAGACACCGTTTCTGCTACCGAAGCAGGCGCCGGCTGCTGAGGCTGCTGGCTTTGTTTTTCCAACAGAGCCTTGAGGCTGTCAGGGCCAGAATCGCCAATGATCTCACTAAGGCTCGGGGTTTTCTGCCCTTGAGTTGCAGCCACCTTAGGTTTGCTCATCACATTGGTATCGGGTTTAGGGGGAGCCGCTTTGCGAACCGGTTCGCGATCGTAAGCGGCAACAATTTCAATGCCATCTGCCACTTTTTTGTTAGACATGATTACCGCATCTCCGCCTAGCTCTTCTTTAACCTGAGCTAAGGCATCACGCATATCTTTTCCATAGAAACGTCTAATCTTCACATTTACCCCCTATGTCAGCTTACTGGCCTACGGCGCTGACAATTTTAATCTGCTTGTCATCAGGAATTTCCTGATAAGACACTACATGCAATCCGGCGATGGCATGCTTAAGGAATCTGGACAGAACCGGCCTTAGCATGCCAGAGGTCAACAGTACCGCAGGTTCGCCCGCTAGTTCCTGTTGCTGGGCAGCCTCCGCTAAGGATTGCTGCAATCGCTCCGCCAAGCCCGGTTCAATACCGGCACCGTCACCGCCACCGGCTTGTAGCGACTGATGCAACATCTGTTCCAATTCTGGCGCCAAAGTAATAACCGGGATTTCTTTGTTGCTACCATTGATTTCCTGGGCGATCAGGCGCTTAAGGGCAATGCGCACGGCAGACACCAGCACGTCGGGATCTTGACTCTTAGGTCCGTATTCGCAGAGGGTTTGCACAATACTGCGCAAGTCACGAATAGGTACGCCTTCATACAATAAAGTTTGCAGCACTTTCACCACAGTGCTCATCGGCAGGATATCCGGTACCAGCCCTTCCACCAGTTTAGGGTTCTGCTTGGCCAGCATATCCAGCAGTTGCTGCACTTCTTCATAGCCAAGCAATTGGTAGGCGTTATTGCTGAGCAGCTGGCTTAAGTGAGTTGCCACTACGGTGGCGGCGTCCACCACTGTGTAGCCCAGGGTCTGTGCATGTTCACGTTGCGAGGGTTTAATCCATACCGCATCCAAACCAAATGCAGGGTCTTTGGTGGGTTTTCCTTCCAACTTGCCAAACACCTGGCCGGGGTTGATGGCCAGTTCCTGATCGTGGCTGATATCCGCTTCACCAATAGTCACGCCCAGCATAGCAATAGTGTAGGTATTAGGATTCAAATCCAGGTTGTCACGAATATGCACAGGCGGGATCAGGAAACCCAGTTCCTGGGAGAGCTTTTTACGCACGCCTTTAATACGCGCCAGTAATTCGCCGCCTTGGGTTTTATCCACCAGCGGAATCAGGCGGTAGCCAACTTCCAGACCGATAGTGTCTACATGTTGCACATCGTCCCAACCCAGTTCTTTGGCTTCGGCTGGTGCACGGGCCTGCTCAGGCACCAACTCACCGGCGGCCGGTTGTTCCTGCTCTTTTTGTTCGCGCCACCAATCATAGTAAGCATAGCCACCAATCAACGCCGCGAAACCCAAAAACGCCAGATGCGGCATACCTGGCACTATGCCCATAACAAACAAAATGCCGGTGGTAATGTACAACGCGCGTCGGTTACCCAGCTGCTTTTTAACTTCGCCACCCATGTCTTGGGAGTCATTTTCACGAGTCACAATAATGGCGGTTGCCACAGACAACAGCAGTGACGGAATCTGCGCTACCAGGCCGTCACCTATAGTCAGAATGGTATAGATCTCTATGGCATTACCGAAACTGAGATCATGCTGAATCATGCCGATGAAGAGCCCACCGACAATATTAATCAGCATGATAAACAAACCGGCGATGGCATCGCCCTTCACAAACTTGGACGCACCATCCATTGAACCGTAAAAGTCGGCTTCAGTGGTGACTTCCTGACGGCGGCGGCGCGCTTCATCCGAATCGATATAACCGGCGTTCAAATCCGCATCAATGGCCATCTGCTTACCCGGCATGGCATCCAGGGTAAAACGGGCACTCACTTCTGAAATACGTCCCGCACCGGCGGTGACCACCTTAAAGTTGATGATCATCAGGATGGCAAACACCACGATACCCACGGCAAAGTTGCCACCGATAACTACTTCACCAAAGGCCTGAATCACTTTACCAGCGGCGTCGCCTCCCTCATGCCCTTCCAGTAATACCACACGGGTAGAGGCTACGTTCAACGCCAGACGCAAAACCGTGGCAATCAGGAGCACCAAAGGAAAAGCACCAAACTCAATGGGCCGCTTGGTAAACACCGCAACCAAGATGACCACCAGCGACAAGGCAATATTAAAGCTGAACAGAATATCCAGCAAAAACGCCGGCATAGGCAGGATAACCATGCCCATAATGGCCAGCAGAATGACAGGGGCGCCAAGGCCCGAGGTAATTTGCTTAACGCTATTCTTATCGAATCGATTCAGGTATGTGCTCAGTTCCATTCGCTTACAACAGAATTTTGACGGCTGAACGGGTTTTGCAATAAGCGCGCCAGACTTGAGTTAGGAGTTAGGAGTTAGGAGTTAGGAGTTAGGAGTTAGGAGTTAGGAGTTAGGAGTTAGGAGTTAGGAGTTAGCAAGCGTGATATTTCTCAGCACAAGACTGGCCAACCAGAAAATTAGCAAAAATTAGGATGTTTATTTCAACCAAGAGCAATTCATGCTCAATTGCATATGCTTATGCCAAATAAACCGGGCAAATGGCGAATTAATTTACCGCTTACGGTTGACGCACAAGCCTTAAAACGATACTAATAGACCTGTTTGAAACACAGGCCAGAACAAATGCAAAAGTTCCTCTCTCTACTCCTCCTAATGGCAGCAAGATTGCACGGGTAGGTTGTAGCCGAGAGACAGGCAAAATTTTAGAAAAACCCGTGCACCGCACGGGTTTTTCACTTTTCGTACCAAGTAAAAAACCAGTGTCAGTGTGGCGGGTCAACCAACAAGAGGAAAGACCATGACAGATAGAGTCAAGATATTCGATACCACGTTAAGAGACGGCGAGCAGGCCCTTCCGGCCAGTCTGAGCGTAAAAGAAAAGCTGCAGATTGCCCTGGCCCTCGAACGTCTGGGCGTGGATATTATCGAAGCTGGCTTCCCGGTCTCCTCCCCCGGCGATTTCAAATCGGTACAAACCATCGCCCGAGAAATTAAGAATGCCACCGTTTGCGGTCTGTCCCGGGCGGTGATGAAAGATATTGATGCCTGTGGTGAGGCCCTGAAGGTGGCCGATCAATTTCGTATCCATACCTTTATCGCCACCTCGGATATTCACGTAGGCTCCAAGCTGCGCAAGTCTCAGGATGAAGTATTGGACATGGCTGTGGCCGCTATCAAACACGCCAGACGCTATACCGACGATGTAGAGTTCTCCTGTGAAGACGCCGGCCGCACCAACATCGATTACCTGTGCCGCATGGTGGAAAACGCCATCAACGCCGGTGCCACTACAGTCAACATCCCGGATACTGTGGGTTACACCATTCCCAGTGAGTTCGGTGCCATTATCCAAACCCTGTTTAACCGCGTGCCCAACATCGACAAAGCCACTATCTCGGTGCATTGCCACAACGATTTAGGCCTGGCCGTGGCGAACTCCATTGCCGCCGTACAATATGGTGCCCGTCAGATTGAATGTACCATCAACGGCATTGGCGAGCGGGCCGGTAACTGCTCGCTGGAAGAAGTGGCCATGATCCTGAAAACCCGCGAAGCCATGCTGGGCGTGCAAACCGGTATCAACAGCCAGGAAATTTTCCGTACCTCCAAGCTGGTCAGCCAAATGTGTAATATGCCGGTGCAGAGCAACAAGGCCATCGTCGGCGCTAACGCCTTCAGTCACTCCTCCGGCATACACCAGGACGGTATCCTGAAAGCGCAGAATACCTATGAAATCATGACACCAGAGAGTGTCGGCATTAATAAAAACAACCTGAACCTGACCAGTCGCTCAGGCCGTCATGTGATCAAGCATCGCATGCATGAACTGGGTTACAAAGACGAAGATTATGATCTGGATACCTTGTATCAGGCGTTTTTGAAACTGGCCGATAAAAAGGGCCAGGTTTTCGATTACGACCTGGAAGCCCTGGTGTTCTTCGACCAGCAAAAGCAGCAGCAAGCCAACTACGAGTTGCTGTACCTGCATGCTAACGCCGGTAAGGGTATGATCCCCAGCGCTACCGTTAAGATGCGCATGGGCGATCAGGAAGGCACCGCCTCGGCCACCGGCAATGGCCCGGTAGATGCTGCATTTAATGCCATTATTCAGGTCACCGGCAATAACGAAGTAGAAATTGTCGACTTTAAGCTGGACTCCAAAGGTGAAGGGGCCGATGCCCTGGCACAAGTCAGCGTGGTAGCAGAATACCGCGGTCGTCGATTCAACGGTATTGGCCTGGCCACCGATATCGTCGAAGCCGGGGTTAAAGCATTGATTTATGTACTGAATAACACCTGTCTGGCAGACCAGATAGATGAAAAGAAACAACAGAAAATAGCAGGGGTGTAGATGAACTCGTATTCCATAGCTTTACTGCCCGGTGACGGTATCGGCCCGGAAGTCATGCGTGAAGCAGAAAAAGTGCTGGCCGTCATCCAGCGCAAATTCGACCTTAATCTGACATTGAACCAGTTTGATGTGGGCGGCGCCGCCATTGATAAACACGGCCATGCCCTGCCCGAAGATACGCTCAAAGGGTGTGAGCAAGCAGATGCCATTTTGTTCGGTTCCATTGGCGGCCCCAAGTGGGACAGCTTGCCACTGGATCAGCGTCCAGAGCGTGCCGCGCTGTTAAAACTGCGCAGCCATTTTGATTTGTTCAGCAACCTGCGTCCGGCCAAAATCTATCCGGGCCTGGAAGCCCTGTCCCCCCTGCGTGCGGATATCGCTGCCAGCGGTTTTGATGTGATGGTGGTACGTGAACTAACCAGTGGCATTTACTTTGGTCAGCCCAAGGGCATGGCCGGTGAAGGTGAAGAAGAGTACGCCTTTGACACCATGCGTTATTCACGCCGTGAAATCCGCCGCATTGCCAAAATAGCCTTTGAAGCGGCGCGCCTGCGCGGTAAAAAAGTGACCTCAGTAGATAAAGCCAACGTACTGGTATGCAGCCGTTTATGGCGTGAAATTACCGAGGAAGTGGCCAAAGATTATGCCGATGTGGAACTGGAGCATATCTATATCGACAACGCCACCATGCAGCTGCTGCGCTACCCCAATCAGTTTGATGTCATGCTGTGTTCTAACCTGTTCGGTGACATTATCAGCGACGAGTGCGCCATGATCACTGGTTCCATGGGCCTACTGCCCTCCGCCAGTATCAACGCTGAAGGTTTTGGTATGTATGAGCCAGCAGGCGGTAGTGCGCCGGATATTGCAGGTAAAGGCATTGCCAACCCTATCGCACAGATCCTGTCGGCAGCCATGCTGCTGCGTTACAGCCTGGGCGAAAATAGTGCTGCCGAGGCCATTGAGAAAGCCGTACAGCAAGCACTGAACGACGGTTATGTAACCGCCGAGCTGTTAAGTGCAGAGCGCAAAAATGAAGCCAAAACCACGGCACAGGTAGGCGATTACATTGCTGCCAAATTGGAGGAGCTGGCCTGATGGGTAAGACCTTATACGACAAAATCTGGGACATGCATTTAGTGGCCCAGGCAGGTACCGACAACCTGATTTATATCGACCGTCACCTGATCCACGAAGTCACCTCTCCCCAGGCTTTTGCCGGTTTGGAGGAAAAAGGCCGCAAGTTACGCTGCCCACAGCGCACTTTCGCCACGATGGATCACAGTATTTCCACCCGCTCTCTGGCACTGGATGCCTGCGGCCCAGCCAACCAGTTGCAGCTTCGCACCCTAATGGACAACTGCGAAAAATTTGGCGTGGAACTCTTCCCGGTGGGTCACCAAAAGCAAGGTATCATCCATGTTATCGGCCCTGAACTGGGTTTGATTTTACCCGGCATGACAGTGGTATGTGGTGACTCACACACCGCTACCCACGGCGCATTTGGTGCCTTGGCCTTTGGTATCGGCACATCCGAGGTGGAACACGTATTTGCCACCCAAACTCTGAAGCAGGGTAAGGCCAAGACCATGAAGGTGGAAGTCAATGGCACACTGCCTATCGGCGTCACCGCCAAGGATATTATTCTGGCCATTATCGGCAAGATTGGTCACGCCGGTGCCACGGGCTATGTACTGGAATACGCTGGCAGTGCCATCGAAGCGCTGTCGATGGAAGAGCGCATGACCATCTGTAATATGAGTATCGAAGCCGGTGCCAAAGCAGGTTTAATTGCCCCTGATCAAGTCACCTTCGATTATCTCAAAGATAAAGAGCGCGCGCCCAAAGGGGCTGACTGGGATGAAGCCATGGCCTGCTGGCAAACGCTAAAATCCGATGCGGATGCTCCCTTCGATACTGTTGTGACCTTAACCGCCGAAGAGATTAAGCCTCAGGTCACTTGGGGAACCAACCCAGGTCAAGTGGTGGCCGTGGATGAGCCAATTCCAGCGCCAGCCAGTTTCATTGATGCGGTAGAGCGCACCTCGGCAGAAAAAGCCCTTAACTATATGGGTCTGGAAGCCGGCCAGAAACTGTCGGATGTGGCCATCAGCCATGTGTTTATTGGTTCTTGCACCAACAGCCGCATTGAAGATTTGCGCGCCGCCGCCAAGATTGCCCGCACTGGCAAGGTTGCTCAGGGCGTTAATGCCATTGTGGTTCCCGGCTCCTACGCGGTAAAACAACAAGCCGAGGCCGAGCAACTGGATAAGGTGTTTCTGGACGCCGGTTTTGAGTGGCGTTTGCCTGGCTGCTCTATGTGCCTGGGCATGAACGATGATCTGTTGCAAGCCGGCGACCGCTGCGCCTCCACCAGTAACCGTAATTTTGAAGGCCGTCAGGGCCGTGGTGCCCGCACCCACCTGGTAAGCCCGGCCATGGCCGCCGCCGCCGCATTGGCAGGCCGTTTTGTTGACGTAAGGGAGTTGGATAAATGACAGGTATCACACAACTTCGCGCCAAAGCGGCGCCACTGAATCGCGCCAATGTGGATACTGACCAGATTATCCCTAAGCAGTTCTTAACCGCGGTGACCCGCGCAGGCTATGGCAAGCACCTATTCCACGACTGGCGTTATCTGGATCTGGAAGAGAAAGTGCCCAATCCGGAGTTTGAGCTCAACAGGCCTGAGCACCAAGGCAGTGAAATTCTGCTGGCCAGAGAGAACTTTGGCTGCGGCTCCAGCCGTGAGCATGCCCCCTGGTCGCTTACCGATTACGGTTTCAAGGTGGTAATTGCCACTAGCTTTGCCGACATTTTTTACGGCAACTGCATGAACAATCAACTTTTGCCTATTGCCCTGAACAATGAGCAGATGGATGCCCTGTTTGCCGCGGTTGAGGCTGACCCAGAGGTACAAATTGAGGTTGATTTACCTGCTCAGCAAGTTCGTGTAGCCAATCAGAGCTTCGACTTTGACATCAAGGAGCACCATAAGTACAAGCTGGTAAAAGGTTTGGATGCTATTGGTGAAACCCTTGAACTGGCCAAGAGCATTGATACCTACGAGCAGGCTATTCCAGCCTGGCGCTAGTATTCAGCACGGAAGTGTCGGCATGCCGACACTTCTTTTCCTTAGCCGCCCCAATACAGCTTTCTCACTGCACTGATTTACCTTCGCCTGCCTGTCCTCACTAACGCCTTTTGCCATTAAGCTCATCTTCTGAGCAAATACGCCGATTCCGTTTGTTTTTCCTTGATCCTTAGGTGGTTCTGGTCAATATTCTTGGCTGTTCCTTGCCGTTATAAAATCACCCGCCATGCTAAAACTGTTCTCTATCGATGAAGTCAGACCCGGAATGTTTGTTAACCGGGTTACCCGTCAGACCGCACAGCTGAAAATCAAAACCCAGGGACTGGTTAAAGAGCAGGGGCTTATTGAAAAGCTCAAGGCACGCGGTATTTTGGAAGTGGAAATCGATCTATCCCGCAGCATCCTACACCAAGAGTTGACCATGGATAGTCCGATGGACGACGACAACAGCGCAGATGACGACAGCCAGGCCGCAGCCGCTAAACCCCAGCAAACAGAAGGGGAAGCACTTAATGCATCACATAAACTCTATGAACAGGCCAAGTCGGTTCAGTCCCAGTTTTTCAAAAAAGTGCGCAAAGGCGGCAAGGTTTCAATCACAGAGCTGATGGGTACCAGCGCCGATATTATTGACTCGGTATTCGATAACCCCGATGCGCTGTGCTGTTTGACCCTGATAAAAGAACGTGACCAGTACCTGTTAGAGCATTCACTCAATTGCTCGATTTTAATGGCAGTATTTGCCCGCCATTTGGGTTTTGATAAAGAACTTATCGACGAACTGGGTTTGGCTGGATTATTGATGGATGTGGGGATGGCCACTATTCCAGAAGACATTTTGAGTAAATCCGGTCGCTTGGATCAGGGTGAAACCCAGATTGTTGAAGGCCATGTCGACTTCGGTCTGGAGCTGCTGGAACAATCCGAAATGGACTTGGACGTTGTACGGGATGTGATCGCCAACCACCACGAACGTATGGACGGCTCCGGCTACCCACGCGGAAAAGGCGGCGACTACTTATCGGTATATGCCCGTATGGCAGCCATTGTAGACAGCTATGATGCCATGACCTCAGACCGCCCCTGGCGCAAAGGGTTACCTCCTACTCAGGCACTCAAACGCTTGCTGTCTTCCAGCCAGGGCCTGCTGGATCAATCCTTAGTACAACAGTTTATCCGCTGTGTGGGTGTGCATCCTGTGGGCTCATTGGTCAAGCTAAAAAGCGGTAAACTGGCGATTGTGGTCAGAGCGAATAAGCAGGATCCCTTATGCCCGGTGGTGATGAGCTTTTACTCGGTACGCACCAATATGTATAACGAGATCAAGCGCCTCGACCTGAGCAAAGTCGGGGATGAAATTGAAACCAGCGTCAGACCGGAAGAATTTAAGATAAACCTCACCAAATTCTTCAAGGATGTGTTGCTCAAGCAGGTGTAAGACCGGCTTGAGCCAAGGCTCAGTTACCGGGCAAACCATCCAGCTTGTGAACCTTTTCCAGTTCATCATCCCAATTGGCCCGGCTTGCCATAAACAAGTGCGCGTTGGGCTTAATCTCTACCTTATCATCCAGGCTACCTGCCGGTACCACCAACATTGAGAACTCGCTTAACAGGTAAGGCAACGCCGAGCCACAATTGGTGCAAAATGCCCGTTGATGGCGTGTTCCCGGCAGACAAAACGTCTTAACCAACGCCTCCCCTTTTTGCCATTTAAGGGTCGCGGTATTAGAGAAAAGATTGGCCGCATGGGCAGACCCTGTATCTTTCTGACAATGCTGACAATGGCATAAAAAGAACTGTTCAAAGTCCCCATCAATTTGAAAATGCACAGCACCACATAAACATGAACCCTTTTTTGTCATTTGTTTTTCCTTTCTGCTGACCGGCCTGAATGCTGGGTTCAGACAGGTAATTGCGCCTGCTTTTACCAGTCTCCCAGCGCTGGCAAGCTGAATTCCTGTCCTTTAAAGGTCAGAATCACCTTCTGCGGTTCGATTCTCACTATACGTAAATTGTCCTGGATCCAATCCCCCTCACCAAGCTCCATACCATTTACTCTGACCCGTCGCTCAGCAGGTACCGAAGCATATAGATGGGTAGAGAAGCTCATTGAGGGTAGGTCAGCTAAAACCCAGGCCGGAAGCTGGTCAACCCGCAGTGTTTGGCTGGCATTGGAAGCGCCTGAAGGCTGATACTCCTCAGTGCTATCATCCAGTTCGGATACAGCCTGACGGAATCGCTTAAGCAGTTCAGGCGACACACTATCTAAAGGCACTTCAGCTTCCCGGTTCACCACTTCCACCGGCACAGGTTCAGGTTCTACTTCATGCGCTTCTACTTGGGCAGACGAGTTTGATGCCACCGGCTCCGTTGCCTTACTTGCATCTTCAGCCTGAGTCTTATCAGGCTCAGCGCCAGGTGGAGACAACACTGGTTCGGGTTGTACCTGATTCACCTGCACAGCCTGTGGTGCATCCTGACTGACAAACAATTGCTGCCAGGGCATAACCGCCGCGGTATAGCCTAACCCCAATCCTCCGAACAGCATCAGTGCGGCCAGCAAAGTTTTACGCCCGTAATAATGCCAGCGCCCCGGCAATGACTGCACCGAAGGTAAAAACAAACTACGGTTAAACTGCTCTGACAGTTTATGATCGACATTAGCCTGCTGCGCGCCTTGCATCAGCAAGGTTTTAGTGGGTGAGCTGGCGGTTTTCGTCGGATAAGCCGACTCCAGCTCAACGGTTTGCGCCGCATCTATCTCCAGCTCCTGCACGCCCATTTCCTTGAGCCCCTGCACCATCTCCTGGCTACTGACCAGGCCGGCTTTACGAATACGTACCGGACCGTTTTGTGCGGTAATTTGCACAATCACCATGCCGGGTTGCAGTTCTTCTACTGTGACACGCTTAAGCATGGAGACTCCCAATCCAGTAGCCCAGAATTAGCCCTGTGGCCAGTAAACCCGCCAGGATCAGCGTCCATTGTTTACCTTGACGCTGACGTACCACATCGTCTCCCAGGATCTGAGAGGCAGCCGCCAGAAAAATATAACGACGCACCACAGGATGCTGTTTGGTAAAAGACAAGGTTAACGCCCGGTCACACAACAGATTAATCACCCGCGGTATGCCACCGCTAATCTGATACACCGCCTGCAAGGCAGTAGCAGCAAAGATACTGACATCACCACCGGCCACTTGCAGACGGTGGGCAATATAGGCCTTAACCTCGTTACCGCTAAGCGGCAGCAAATGGTAACGGGCAGTAATACGCTGGGCTAATTGGCGCAGTTCGTTGCGCTTAAGCAGTTGTTGCAGCTCAGGCTGGCCAATCAGCACCACTTTAAGCAGCTTTTCTCTGTTAGTTTCCAGATTGGTTAACAGCCGTAACTGTTCCAGCACTTCGGGTAACAAATGCTGGGCCTCATCAATAATCAGAACGGTATTGATACCCTTTTGATGATTAGCCGCCAGATGCGCCAGAATTTTATCCGTAAAGCTCTTCAGACTGGCTTGCCCCTCTTCATAGGCAATACCCAGCTCATCACAAATGGTCGCCAGCAGTTCCAGTGCCGACAAGGTAGGATTTAAAATCATCGCCACCTGGGTGTTTTCCGGTAACTGCTGCATTAGCTTGCGGGATACCGTGGTTTTACCGGTACCCACTTCACCGGTCAGCATCACAAAGCCGCCGCTTTCACGCAGACCAAAGGTCAGGTGAGCAAGCGCTTCCTTATGGCGGGGACTCATATACAAATAGTCCGGGTTGGGCGCGATGGAAAAAGGATTGTCCGCTAATCCAAAGTAGTTCAGATACATGCAAAACCGTCTGCCAAGCAGGCTGTAATAAGGGCGGCAACTAAGGTAACTATTCAGCGTAGGCAAGTCAAAGGGGCAAAGTTTATTGAATAGCTATTGTTACAAAAGCTTCAGGTTACAAGAGGAACCCGTCACGTGATGCTAAATACATGTCTCTCACAACCCAACGGTTTACTCTGCCAGATAGATCCAAATGCTTGGCACAAACATTAGCGACACCGTTAACATGAAGAGGATATAGTAGACTTTGAACCATCTAACTAAGCTTGAACGCACCAACTTGCGTTTTTTCAGCATTTTGTAACGTCTGGCATACCATTCAAACAGAAAAATACTGGCGTAATGCAGTGCACCGTGTCCTGCAAACATGGTTACGCCGGAAAAGAAATACCGGCCATCTTCAAGTACATCTTCGACTTCTTGCATCGGCTTGCCCTTTAGATAAAGCAGCATCGGAAATACCACAAAGGCACCCAATAAAGCCCCCGCCATAGCTAAAAATAGTACGATGCCATCCGGTTCAGCGCCCATCTGCGATCCTTGCATGAAATATGGGTTAAAGTGCTAGCATGGCACTTTACAGGCTGCTACTTCGCCAGCTGTACTTGGGTACAAAACATTTGTGTAGCAAATTAATAAGAGCCTAATCTTTCAGGAAAAACCAGGTGCCGGGCCCCAGAAACAATATCGCAGACGTCATAAATAGCACAAAGTACAACTTAAACCACCAGCGTCCCCTGACAGGCACATCTTCACGCTTTTCAAGCACCTTATAACGACGTGCCAGTCAATCAAATAAGAAGAGACTGCCATAGTGCAAAGCACCGTGCCCTGCCATTAAGATATTTAGAGAATAAAAACGTCTGCCCCCCTCAAGTACATCCTCCACATTTTTCATCGGATTACCTTTCAGAAAAAAAAGCATAGGGACTACTGCAAAGAAGAATAAAACCATTCCAACAATAGCAATCCATACAAGAAGAATGTGATGCTCAATCATTGTTCTGGTCAACTCCTGTGAGCCAGGATGATTTTAAAGAGTATCTTAATGAGTTCATTCAGTGAAATGAATCAGTAGTCCAGCTCCGAAAAACAAGCAACCACCAGTCATAAACATCCAATAATACAGCTTGAACCAGAACTGAATATGTTGAGGCACCTGATTCCTTTTTTCCAGCACATTGTAGCGTTTCGCTAACCAGTCAAACATAAACAAGCTGGCATAATGCAAGGCGCCATGGCCCGCCGTAATTAAGTTTAATGAGAAAAAGCGACGCCCATCCTCCAACACATCTTCCACCTCTTGCATGGGCTTACCTTTCAAAAAAAGCAGAAAAGGAATAAAGCATGCAAACAACATTGCAGCTCCCACTAAGGAAAGTATGAGGGTGATGTACGCTGTTATAGTGATCATGCTTCCAAAACTCTACAAAGCTTATTAGCAATATACCTTCCATTTTTTCTCTCTAAACTTTCCGCCAGCATATCCTCCTAGCCCTCCAGCCACAATTGAACACCAAAATACGCTGGTTCCTCCGCTAGGCAAACTAAAAACTAAAGTACAGACTCCGTAACTAGCAATAAAGCCTCCTCCAATCCCCCCAGCAACAGCGCCAATCCCCTTACCCGTCTCTACATAAGTAGACTTAGTACATTGCTGCTCATCCCCCACCAGGCAAGCTTTACGAATATTGGCATACGCTTCCACACCGGTCAGCATTATCCCCACATAACCAAGGCGCTTGAGGTTTTTGGCCATATTGGCGGTGGTTTTGTAGTTTTCGGCAAAGCCGGGAATACTTTTTGCCGGGCCGCCCAGCTTATCCCATTGGTAGACTATGCTTTTGCTACTAAGGCCCAGGTTTCTGCGTATATCACCGGATACGAGATTGCCGCCTAAATCAGGTTGACCAAAGCGACTTAGCGCACCATCCAGTTTAGAAAAGAGCTGTTGCCGACGAGTAAAGAAGCGCTGATTTCGCAGATTGCCTTGGCTGTTGTATGTTTGTACGTAAGCTTGGTCAATCTCCTTGAGAATGGCTTCTACATTTTTTACCTGCGCATTCCAGGAATTGTTTGCCATTCCCAACATGAGTCCATTGTACTTAGCAACATTCCTCAACAAATCATATCGCTTCGCCAGCAGTTCCTGCTCTGCAAAACTTAGCTCTTTAAGTTTTTCATCGATCTGCCCGGCATAAATCAGAAACGCCTGCTCTGCCGCGGTGCATGCCATAGTTTCTGCAGGCGAAATCAGCACCACCTGGCCAGGTTTCGCTACGCCATTTTGAATATGACTGTTCACAAAAATAAAGTGCTCAATCGTCTGGCTTGATGGATTGCTATACAACTGCTGAGCTAACGCAACGATGGGGATTAGGCGTTGTACAACATGAACGCCGTAGCCTTGTGGGATTACCTGTGCCGATTCCATTGCTTGCATCCTTACCTATCCTTGTTTGAAAACTGAGTATAGACGGGGATTCAGTGAATCACAGGCCAACTGGCTGCTCTTGGTTTGCTTTGGCATAATGGCAGCATAGAAGGCCCGATGGCATGTTGATGTGCCCAGCCAATGCTGTATTTTGGAACCCCTTAGCCCATGAAGATTTACCTGGTAGGCGGCGCTGTCCGCGACACTTTGCTTGGCCGCCCTATCACCGAGCGTGATTACGTAGTAGTGGGGGCTACCCCTACCCAAATGCTGGCGCTTGGCTATAAACAAGTGGGCAACGACTTCCCGGTGTTTTTGCACCCCAAAAGCGGTGATGAATACGCCCTGGCCCGCACCGAGCGAAAAACCGGTGTGGGTTATACCGGCTTTGATTGTATTGCCGATCCCAGCGTGACGTTGGAAGAAGATCTGCTGCGCCGCGATCTGACCGTTAATGCCATGGCCATGGACGAGCAAGGTAATATTACCGACCCCTATGGTGGCCAGCAGGACTTGCACAATAAAGTGCTGCGCCATGTATCAGCTGCTTTTGTAGAAGACCCGCTGCGGGTCTTACGAGTGGCCCGCTTTGCCGCCCGTTACCAGCATTTGGGTTTTGCTATTGCTGCCGAAACGCAGGCCCTGATGAGCAATATCAACGCCTCAGGTGAGCTTAAGGCCTTAACCACAGAGCGAGTCTGGAAAGAAACCAGTCGCGCTTTATTGGAAAACAACCCCGAGGTTTATTTTGAAACCTTGCGCAGTTGCGGCGCCCTGAAACATTGGTTTGCCGAGCTTGATGCGCTGTGGGGCGTGCCAGCACCAGAGAAATGGCACCCGGAAATCGATACCGGCGTACATTGCATGATGGTGCTGAGCATGGCCGCCACACTCAGCCAGGATCTAGCCGTGCGTTACGCCGCCCTGGTACATGATCTGGGCAAAGCCCTGACACCTGCGGATAAGTGGCCGTCCCATCACGGCCATGAAAAGTTGGGCCTGGCTGCCATCAAGCGCTTAAGCGAGCGCCTGAAAGTGCCTAACGATTGCCGGGAGCTGGCACTGTTAGTAGGCGAGTTTCATACCCATCTACACAAAGCCTTTGAACTTAGACCCGATACCTTACTTAGGGTCTTAAATCACTGTGATGCCTGGCGCAAACCAGCCAGGTTTGAGCAATTTTTGCTGGCCTGCGAGGCTGACGCCAGAGGCCGATTGCATTTTGAACAGCGGCCTTATCCGCAGGCCGACTACTACCGCGCTGCGTTTCATGCCGCGTCAGCGGTAGACGTACAGCAAATCATTGCCCAGGGCGTTCAGGGCAAGGCCATTAAAGACGCGCTGGACAAAGAGCGCACCAACGCCATAGCCGGTGTAAAAGCACAGTGGCAGGCGCAACATCCCTAAGTGGAAGCTATCTTAGCCAAAGCCATCAAAGCACAGAAGCAGGCCCTCTCTTGCTGCCATTGATTACCGCAGTCTTAGTGTCCTTCCGATATTCCTGGTGAGAAATAAAATCTCAAATAAATAAGAAGGACACGAAAAGTACGAAGAGACTACTCCCCCATTCCCCTTCTCCACCACTGACGCATAAAGAGGATATAGAGCAAAATATTAAACGGTCAAACCTGGCGATTTATTGGCCATCCTGCTTCACTAACTGATGCATTGAAACAGTGAAAGGGGCATAGCCATGACAGACAAACAAGCTGCCAGTTCAGTGTTAGCTAATACTGTGCCATGGATGAAAACAGCCTTAGCTGAAATAGGCCAAAAGGAAGTTCCAGGTGAAAAGGCAAACCCGAGAATTCTCGACTACTTTAACGCATCCAAATTTTGGGGAAAGGACGACTCAGGGGGCGCTAATGCCTGGTGTGGCTCCTTCGTTGCCTGGGTAATGAAAGAAAGTGGCTACACCCCCGTCAGCGAAGCTTATAGAGCTAAGTCGTGGGAAAATTTTGGCAAACAGATAGCCAAGCCCGTGTACGGTGCCATCGGTATTAAAAGTAGAAAAGGCGGAGGGCACGTTGCTTTTGTTGTAGGTAAAAGTGCAGATGATAAAGCACTATTTATGCTGGGTGGCAATCAAAGCAATAGTGTCAATATTGCTCGCTATAAGCTCGATGTGTGGGATACCTTTGTAGTACCCAAAGAGTTTGATGCCAGCCACGTCAGTTTACCAATATATACACAAATTGCGGCAGCCGCAGGAAGTGAAGCTTAAAATGAAAATAGCCCTAGTACTTTTCACAGCCTTATTGTTGAGCCAAACGTCCTGCAGCATGGCGCAGCCGCCCATGTCCACCACCTCGCTCACCGAGCAGCAACGATTTTTACTGAAAAGTGTGCAGCAAACGCCCTTTAGCGCTGTAGTTAAAATTACCGATGTCAGTATCAAACCAGCCAATGATGACTCAGATATGTTGTGGCATATCTATAGTGCAAGGGTAATTAACCACATCAGGGGCAGTCTGACAGATAGATTGCGCTTTGCCATGGCAGTAGAAGAAGGTGAAGATGCCATTATTCCTGACGAACCAGTCCTTCTCACCTTGTGCCGCGCAAGCGATCTTGGACTAGATACGCATTTTTACTGGCCTGGAACAGGCGCGATGTTTGAAGCAAGTGATGAGTTAATTGCACTGGCACAAAAGTCAGCTAAGGGTGTGGATATGGGGCAGACCGATTTTGCACTCTGTGATTAAAAAGCAGCGCTGACTTTGCCCCGCACGCTTAATTATCTGCCTCACCTGCGTCTTTGTGAAAACTCCTCAGTCAGTAACAAAAACGCTTATAAGCCATTGTTTTCTTAGTGTCCTTCTGATCTTCCTGGTGAGAAATAAAATCTCAAATAAACAAGAAGGACACGAAAAACACGAAGGGGTTAACAGCACAAACAAAGGCTTGTCGCAGAGACGCGAAGGCGCACAGTATTTGTAACTATGTGGCCCCTGCGCCTTTGCGGGAAGGGCAATGCCTTAGTCCAAATCAGCGGCGCTATGGCGCTCGGCTAACTGCTCTTGTTCTTCACCCCAGGTACGATTCACCCGTCTGCCGCGTTGTACCGCTGGGCGCAGGGCAACTTGTTTGGCCCAGCGCTGTACATGTTCATATTCCTGCACCTGCAAAAACTCGGCGGCGTCATAAATATTGCCCAGCACCAGATCGCCATACCAAGGCCAGATAGCAATATCGGCAATAGAGTATTCATCCCCCGCCATATATTGATGCTCCGCCAGATGCCGGTTAAGCACGTCCAGTTGGCGCTTTACCTCCATGGTAAAACGATTAATAGGGTACTCCATTTTAAACGGCGCATAGGCGTAGAAATGGCCAAAGCCACCGCCAAGATAAGGGGCAGCGCCCATTTGCCAGAATAGCCAGTTACGGCATTCGGCTTTGCCTTTGGCATCGCTTGGTACCAACACGCCGAACTTGTCGGCCAGATATTGCAAAATCGCCCCTGACTCAAACACCCGGATAGGCGGCAGTGAACTGGTATCCAGCAAGGCCGGGATCTTAGAGTTAGGGTTTACCTCAACAAAGCCGGAGGAAAACTGCGTACCTTCGCCTATGTCTATCAGCCAGGCGTCATACTCAGCCTCTTTGATCCCCAGCGCCAGCAGCTCTTCAAGCATAATGGCCGCCTTCTGGCCGTTGGGCGTGGCCAGCGAATAAAGCTGCATAGGGTGTTTGCCTACCGGCAGTGGTTTATCATGAGTCGCGCCGCCAATGGGGCGGTTAATGCTGGCCCATTTACCGCCGCTTTCGGCGTCCCAGGTCCAGACCTTAGGTGGGGTATAGTCATTGTTGTCGGTCATCAGGCGTCCTTGGTTAGAAAATGCGTTTGCGTATAGATGCGCTCGAAGAGAACCAGATTCAAGTGGCAGTATTACCCATGATGCGACCAATAACGTTGAAAATAACGATGAGCGACTAGAATCTGCTTAGCGACACCTAAAAAGGAATAAGTATGAGTAAGTCCCGTCACCCCGCCCTGACCGATGAAATGTTCCAGCTTTACGACCAGTATGCCCATGGCCAGATGGACAGGCGCGCGTTTTTGCAAGGCTTAAGCCGCCTGGCGGTAGGCGGCATTACCGCGTTAACTCTGTATCAGTATCTCAGCCCGGATTATGCCGCGGCCGAACAGGTCTCCTTTAACGACCCCGGCTTAAAAGCCACTTATGTCACCTACCCCTCCCCTGACGGCCATGGCGAAGGCAAGGGCTACCTGGTGCTGCCCCAGCCATTGGAAACACCGCGCCCTGTGGTTTTGGTTATCCACGAAAACCGCGGGCTTAATCCTTATATCAAGGATGTGGCCAGGCGCTTTGCCAAGGCCGGTTTTATTGCCCTGGCACCAGATGGTTTGGCACCGCTTGGCGGTTATCCCGGCAATGACGACGACGGCCGCGCCATGCAGCGCAGCCTGGATGCTAACAAGTTACGAGAAGATTTATTTGCCGCCGCCCGCCATGCTAAAACACTGACGCAAGGCAACGGCAAACTGGGAGTAGTCGGTTTTTGTTTTGGTGGTGCCATGACCAATCGTATGGCCGCCGCCCTGCCAGACTTAGTCAATGCCGCCGTGCCCTTTTACGGCTCCGTGGCACCGCTGGAGCTGGTTAAAAAAATTCAGGCACCACTTTTGATCCAGTATGCTGAAAATGACGAGCGGGTAAACAGCCAATGGCCAGCCTACCAACAAGCCCTGAATCAACATAACAAAGCCCATCAAGTGCACTTTTACCCCGGCACGCAGCATGGTTTTCATAATGATTCCACGCCGCGTTATGCCAAGGAGGCCGCAGAACTCGCCTGGCAGCGCACCCTGGCATTTTTCAATCAGCACCTGGCAAGCGCTGGGTAAACTTTGCACCGTCAGATGCAGGCCTGCTTACAGGCCCTGCTCCACCATCTGTTTAATGGTTTTGGCCTTAACGAAGTGATCCAGTTGATGGGTTTGGATCCACCAGGTAGCCGCCTCCATCAGCAGCGCCGGGTTGTCATTTTTATTGGCAAAAAACGCATAAAATGACAGCCCAACGTTCTCGCCCTTACTGGCGATTTTTTTATCGCACACTTCAATAACTTTCGCTCTTAGCTCGGCTCTCACGGCCCTATCCTTTTGGTTAACTACGTCGTTCCTAAACAGCCAAATAGGCTTAGTCAGGGCTGCGGGTGAGTCGCACCCCATCCACCACCATCTGCCATTGCCCATCCACCAAATGCGGCGGTTCACTTACCTCAAAATTGGAGTTAAATGGGCCAAATCCCACCACAAAGTTATCACCGTTAAATTCTTTTAGTGGCCCGTTTATCGAGGTGGTACCGCCATTTTTAAGCCGCTCATAAGCCACAGTACCGTCAGGTAAAATCAGCAAATACATTTCCCTACTTTGCCACTCGCCGGCATACATCAGCTTGTCTTCAGGCAGCGGTTTACTACAGCCAGTTAGCACCATTAAAAACAGCAAAAGCGCTGCAATTCTTATATTCACCTTAGTCTCCTATCCTAAAAGCGTTATTCCTTGGCTAAGCGGCGAATTGTACTGGCTGTTTTGGCTAAAGTCTTTGTGTAGCTTATCTTATCCAACAAGAATCCAGGTAGGTCCAAGCTTGCCTCGGCGCGCCTGTACCTTGATACTCCCCACCCCAGACCACAACAGGAAGTGCCTATGAAATGTTCAGTATTTATTGCCACCAGTGCAGACGGTTACATTGCTACCCTAGACGGTGGCGTTGAGTGGCTGGAAACCGGCAAAGAGGTGGACTTAGGCGAGCAGGCAGATATGGGCTTTAACCAGTTTATAGCCAGTGTGGACTGCATGATTATGGGCCGCGGCTGTATGGAAAAACTGGCCAGTTTTAACCTGACTCCTGAGCAATGGCCTTATGGTGACTTGCGAATTATTGCCTTAAGCAAAAGCCTGCAGGAGGTGCCACAGAACCTGACGGGCAAAGTGGAGCTGTATGACGGAGATATTCTGCCCCTGGTAGCACGGTTGCAGGCCGAAGGTTACCAGCATGCCTATATTGACGGCGGCGCGACCATTACCTCATTTTTACAAGCACAGCTTATCAGCCATTTAACTATTACCCAGGCTCCGGTTTTACTGGGCAAAGGAATTCCGTTATTTGGTGAACTCTCTCAGCAAGTAATGCTTAGCCATGCCAACGCGACCACCTTCGCCAATGATTTTGTGCAAATACAGTATGAGGTGAGTTATGGCTAAGCATCCCATATAGCTGGATAAAACGGTCAATCAGGTTTACTTTCACTGGCAGCGTTTCGCACCATATGCAATAGCATATGCAGGAAAGGTCAACGACTTTAGGCAACCAAGGGAAATAGAATGAAACGGACATTTAGAAGCCAACTGGACTTTCAATCAGCCATTAAAGTTTCCGCCATACTAGGATTTGGCAGCGGCTTTTTGCCAGGGTTTATATTTCTATTTGGCGGTATAAATTCAGGCGAAGCTGTTCAAGGTATGCTTGGGTTCATTTTTGCTCCGTTTTTATCCGCACTGGGCGGTTTAGCAACGGCTGCAATTGGTTTCCCGTTTTACTACTGGTACGCCAATAAGATTGCCGGTCAGAAGATCTCCGGTAAATTTGCCGAGGTAATGCCAGAACCCAAAGACTAAGCAAAGACTGCATTTCTCAGTACAAATTACCTGAGTGGCCGTTGAACAACGCCAGTTGCGCGGCGAAGGCACTGTGCGGGGCACGGGTCATGTGAAAACCTACATCTATCAGCTTCCATGCTTTGTATGACTCGCCTCCTTGCGAGCCAGCCCCTTTTAGATGGACCTAAAAGGGGCCAAAAGGTCCTACGCTCAGAACGGCTTCTGATTCCAGCCCCACAGCAAGCTCGCTAATCGCACCGGCCGAAGGCAGCGCCCCTGACAAAGCTCTCGGCCTCTGGCGAACGTCCTGTTCGCCAGTGCGGCAAGCTCACCGCTACGCCGGGAAGCCGTATTCACTAACGTAGGCGGCAAAGCCGCCCCAAACACCTATTTTTTAACGCGGAGAGACGGCGACCAATGAAAGCCGAATGACTTAAAACTAGTGTCTGGAAATAGTTGACCACCACAACGTCGGGAAGACATCAAACGATGAGTAATTACCCTGGACCAAGGCGGTCAAGCCCCGCGGCTGCGGGGAACACCCTATGGCAACCGCAATGTTGCCGTCTGGTCTCGGTTTAGCCCCGCGACTGCGGGGAACACCGGCTGTACCTCCGGGGGGTGCTGGTTTACCGCGGTTTAGCCCCGCGACTGCGGGGAACACTCTTTGGGTGGTAGCTTTTCCACCAAAGGCGGCGGTTTAGCCCCGCGACTGCGGGGAACACTTTAACCACGTCGATTGATGACTCACTGTGCCCGGTTTAGCCCCGCGACTGCGGGGAACACGTCGCTGATTTCCCGCAACTGTTCTTTAGTATCGGTTTAGCCCCGCGACTGCGGGGAACACGCCGCGTTGGGTTTAAAAGCGTAATGGCCATGCGGTTTAGCCCCGCGACTGCGGGGAACACTAATCATGTGTTGTACGGTGCTGGCTCGTTGGCGGTTTAGCCCCGCGACTGCGGGGAACACAACGGCAAACAGCCCTATATCAGCAACGACACCGGTTTAGCCCCGCGACTGCGGGGAACACGCCTGATTGGATAGTTCAATCATGTAGGGTTCCGGTTTAGCCCCGCGACTGCGGGGAACACAGTGGACTCGCTGACAAGCAGAGTTTCACATACGGTTTAGCCCCGCGACTGCGGGGAACACCTCCGCAAGTGCGGCCAGACGCCCGGCAATTTCGGTTTAGCCCCGCGACTGCGGGGAACACTTGGAGTGGCTCTGGTTATCGTTGCGCGTCTCCGGTTTAGCCCCGCGACTGCGGGGAACACGATGATTTCGCGCGGGTAAGCGTATGTCCCGCCGGTTTAGCCCCGCGACTGCGGGGAACACTTTAAGCCATCCATCTTGTCCGCGGCTTCAACCGGTTTAGCCCCGCGACTGCGGGGAACACTAAATCGACTTGAGAGGAATCAACTGTCATGACGGTTTAGCCCCGCGACTGCGGGGAACACTAATCACCCCTTAAACATTTCATCAGTCAGGGCGGTTTAGCCCCGCGACTGCGGGGAACACGTCAAGAGAATGAGCGCCCAGGAAAATGAAGCCGGTTTAGCCCCGCGACTGCGGGGAACACGTTAGAACAGTAGCTATCAAACACATACACGCCGGTTTAGCCCCGCGACTGCGGGGAACACCAACTGATCCAAATGGCACAAGATCCGCACAACGGTTTAGCCCCGCGACTGCGGGGAACACTGTATATCACCGTTCTTGGCCAGTACATCAACCGGTTTAGCCCCGCGACTGCGGGGAACACTCTTTTGTCGTCCAGCGCCTTATCTAATTCCTCGGTTTAGCCCCGCGACTGCGGGGAACACGCATGGGATTCTATTCGTGAGGAGTTTATATTTCGGTTTAGCCCCGCGACTGCGGGGAACACGCATCCCTTACCATTCCCGGCGCTCGTCGCGTCGGTTTAGCCCCGCGACTGCGGGGAACACTCCAAACGGAGCTATTTGATTTTAAAGCACTTTTTTATGCTTTGAAAATCTACCAGCTGTTTGGGCTGAATTTCCAGCTTGTTAAAGAGCTTAGCTGTCGACTTGTTTAGGTGGTAGAAACGACACCAGTCTTAAGCCGTCATAATCGACGGGAACGCGGCGGTTCTCACCATGCGTCTGAAAGTCAAAGCCAGATTCGGTATTGGTGGCCCAGACCATTACCACATTGCCCTGTTCGGCTAATTCGGTAATTTGATACCAGATCATTTCTCGAATTTTTCTGGATACGTCGCCGACATAGACTCCAGCTCTTACCTCTAACAGCCAAACCGCTAACCTGCCGCGGAGCCTGGGCGGAACGTTCTCTGTTACAACGGTCAGCATTGCCATTATTTGCTCCTGTGGCCTGCATCACCAACGGACTCAGGTTCAGGAATTGCTGGCGGCTGGGCATCCTCTGGTGGTTTAGGGGGAGTAATCTCACCTGCGGCTAATACATCTTCAATAAGTGGGATAAGTTTACCTAGCAACTTATCGCTGCGAAAAATATCCCGGCAAGCTATGCGAACTTCCCGGTCAGGTTGTTTGGGATTGCGCTTGGCTATTTCAAAGGCTTTTGGCACCACAGAGTCAAACTTAACGATATCGGCAATATCATAAACAAAGGACAAAGGCTTGCCGGTATGGATAAAGCCAATTGCAGGAGCATAACCAGCAGCTAAAATGGCGGCTTCGGTCACGCCATATAGGCAGGAGGTAGCAGCGCTGATACATTGGTTGATCACATCACCTTTCGCCCAATCCTTGGGATCGTAACGACGGCCCTCCCAGTTGATACCGTATTGTTTGGCCAGCAGCGAGTAAGTAGCCCGGACCCGGCTGCCTTCAATACCCCGTAACTGATCGACCGAACGGCGGGCTGGTGCCGGTTCGCCAAAACGCAGCTCAAACATCTTGCGAACCACTTTTAGGCGCAGCTCTTCATCCAACGCCAACTTGGCCTGATATAGCAGTTTATCGCTGCGCGCACCGCCGGGCTGACCGGCAGCATACAACCGCACCCCTGCCTCCCCAACCCACACCAGCAAAGTCCCCACTTGCGCCGCCAGTTTGATCGCGGCATGAGATACCCGCGTACCAGGCTCCAACATAATGCAGGTTACCGAGCCCACAGGAATATGCTTACGCTCACCATTGACCTCGTCGATCACCACAAAGGCACCGTCGCGCACATCAATGCGACCATAGTAAACAAACACCATAGAAACACGGTCTTTGATGGGTACTGGCTTTAAGGGGATAAAGGACATTCCTTGTCTCCAAAAACTACAGGGTTAAACTCGCCTGATAAGCATCAGACCACAGCCAAAGGCTTTGGCCCTGCCAATCCCTGCTGATAGCTTGCCAATAAACAACTCTGGCTCCATTACTTTTATTACTCCTTGATAATCAACGGTCGAGAATCTTATAGGTGCCCTGGTATCACGCTTGTATGTGCAGTGTTGCTGATAACTCACCACATCCGGCTCCAGCTCCATTGCAACCCCTATCGCATTCAGTCGTTCTTCGTCCATCAGCCATTGCTTGGCGGCAGATTCCTGTACCTTCTTAACATGTTGAATATCCTTATCTTTGTTTTCAGGTAACTGACGTTTGGCATGCATCAATACATCATGGGTCTTGCCATTTTTACTACCATCTTTGATGTTGATAGTGGGATTGGCGCGAAGTTGAAAAGCTAAACGACTACCAGGTTCCAGTTTGGGCGTAAAAGGCTTTACCTGCTGAGTAAAGATCTCAGGCCGATGTATGGGGGGAATGTGAGACAGCACATAGAATATCGGTGCCCCATGGCATTGTTCTTCTCTAAATATAAACGGCCGTTCTGTGGCAGTCGGGTCGGCAAATAGCTTCCATAATAACTGGTGACTAGCGTAGGCTCCTTTGTCGACCAATTTCACCAACTCTTTTTTCGCCAATGCACTGTTGTTCAAACTAACTTTAGATAAAAACATCTAAGGTTTCTCCCTTTGCATGCTAGCACTGTGTTCAACACGGCTGGTAAATTGCCATCTTCCTCGGTGCACCGGCTCATCCCACACTTTATTGCTACTTACACCACGGAGTGAACCAGACACCATGCCTTCCTGCCAGTAGTAAGCCGCACGCTCCGATTTAGGGAGCCACATCCTGTCTTCATCAATACTGCCCAGCAAAGGCTCGAATGCGATGTCCAACGCCGTCTGCAGATCATCTGTTGATGTCAGTTGAGGCGAAAGCGGGGCTGCCAATGGGCAAGATTTCCGACCGAGATAGAGGGTAAACTTGGGCTTCAGTAAGGCTTGTTGGATTTGTTGTATATCCCACTTACTGTTATCAGTCACTTCAATGGCTACAATCCACAGTCCGTCACTGCGAAAATCCCTGCTCGACAAAACAGTATTTAGTTTGTCCCCTTTTAACTCGTCTTTGCGAGTCCGAAGTACCGACTTTCGGTCTTGGGAAGGTACTTGGGCAGTATGAAAGTCACGCAGCAGAACCCCGGCAGAAATTTGCTTGATAGCAAATCGCAGGCTGGCGTTCAATTTGTCGTGCTGCGCCTGCTCTTCACGTTTAATACCTAACGCTGCTGCGACCAGCCCCAGTAGCGCGGAGCGAGTTGGCCGCAATGCGCTAGGTCGGTCACTGCCAACGGCAGGCTCTCCCCAACTAGCCATCGGCCCGTAAAGCCTGAAAACCAAATATTCCATAACCGCCACCTTAATCGGCTATAAAGCGAATCAGCTCATCAAAACTACCCTCACCCGTCACCGCATTGATATGCTGACGAGCATCGGCACAGGCACCGTATACCTTGTCAAAGTTATCAACCTGCTTTTCTAATTTAGAAATAGCTTGGCCTGCCTGGTCTTCGTCATACACGGGTTGTAAAAATGCCACAGATAACGAACGGGGCTGTTGATCACCTTTTTCCGCCAGCACGTATGAGGCGTAAGCACGAGAAGCGAAACTGTTTTGCTTTCCTTTTGGGGAGACTTTCATCGCGGCTTCAGCTAGTGCAGCAATAGCACAATTGGCCAACTCCACATTACCGGCCAGGTTTTCAACTAATTGCTCTTTATCGATACACAGATAGCTGTAAAACAGCGCGGCGGCAAAACCCGCTTCACCAATATGCCCGGCACCGGTTTCGTCTTCAGCCACATTCAAATCATCTACAGCGGTAAAATAGTCATCCTCGACTGCCACGCTATGCACACTGATGGCATGGGCAACCTGGCAGGCAGCTTCGACATTAAACTCCGGGCTGGAAGCCAACATGCGTCCAAACAGCGCGATATCGACTGCACTATTGTCGGCACGCAGTAATTTCAATTCTTCCTCTTGCGGTGCCCTATTCTCTGACGCCAGCAACGCCACCAACTGATCAACACCCTGTTGTTCAGCCGGACTAACGTGTGCCAGTTGTTCAATTTCCAACGAGTCTTTTTTCAGCTTGCCGAATTGCTTGGCAATACTTGCCGCCCACTCGTCAGCGTTTTTCTTCTCAACCCCCTTGGCTTGCAGTTGCTGCGCCGCGACAACTCCCAGCTTTTTAGTACGGGTACCAATAGAACCTGCCATGGCAGACTCAAATAAGTCAGAAACACGCCAATTCCGCTTCAAACTTTGCGAACTGACACGCAGTCGCTCAGAGCCGCCCATACGGGCGGTTTTGGGCCTGCCCAAATCATCCCGGTTCAGATTGGAGGGCGGATAAGAAGTTAGCAGATGCAATTGAATAAATTTGCTCATGATATTTCCTTATTGACTAATGAGATTGGGACGCTTTGTAATATGCCAGTGCCCAGCGCACTGCCAGGTTATTGCTAGACATTTCAGCACGCCGGTAATAGCGTTCATCAAACCAGCTAAGAATGTCATCGGCCAAAGACAGGACGTTGACCTTCCTATCTATTTGCTTGATCAAACGATGCAGTCTGGTAAAAAATTCATTCTCAGTTTTCGCTTGTTGCAGCGCCTGAAAGCGCATTTCACTGACCCTGGCTTTGTCCGTTCCCTCTTTAACTTCACCGAGACTGGCGGCAAAAGGCTTTTCTGTCTGGGTTTCGACATAAGCCAAAACACCGACAATACAAGCCCAGGCCATCACCCGATGGTCGGCGGCATCAGCCTGAACTTCCTCTGGTAATGCATGCCACAAAGATCTAAAACCATCGGTAAGCAAAACCGAAGCCGGAGAATCACAACGGCGCAGCTCGGCCCTTCTTTTACTCGGTGCAGCCTTGCGCTTGTGCTTTTTCAGTTGTTCTGGAGATAAGACCATTGCCTCCCACCAGTTGAGTAGCGCCAGTCTGATTTCCTGCTGTTGCAAGAGAGAATGACGGGCATAAACGGGTTGCTCACTCATGCGGCCTGCTCCTTGGTTGAATCTGGGATGTGATAGGTACTTTTAAATGTCTGCGCGGTTTTGCCTTTATACAGCCATCCGGCCAGCAACATTCGCGCTTGGATTTTTCGTTTGGTGCTACGGTCTGCTTGCAGAGTGGATATAACGACCTGGTCAAACAAATCCAGGGTTTGCCGCTGAATGTGTGTTAGCCAAAACCTTGCAGTATCGGCAGATACCTGACCCGCCCCAGACTGCAAATCATCAAGCACTGCACTAACCGATTGAAAAAATACGGCTTCGGTGTTTTGCCAGAATTGTTTCTCAAATTGACTGACATCACCTTTGGCTTCTGCTGGGCGCTCAAACCAAGCAGATTTTATCTGACTTCTGAGCATCGAATTGGCCTGCGAGGCCAACTCGACAAAATCTTTCACATAGACAAGGAAAGCTTCTTTAGCAGGCTCTTCAATCTCGTACAAAGGGAATTGTACCGAGTACCAACCTCTGGCTTTCATATTGTCCATATCAAAGCCGAAGGCCCAAAGGCGGTAATGCTGATTGTCTCTGCGACCGTGGTTATGCTCAAAAGAATCGATGACTTTAGCCCGTATATAGCCATCTTCCTTTACATCAAGATTCAACGTATGCCACTGGCGATAACCGATTCCCCCCGGTTGACCTTTTACCGAAAAATGTTCCTCTTCCGGCTTTTTCGGATTAAAGCGATAAGGGGTAAGAGGATGAGACCAGGTGCCAGCATAGTTAGCACCAAAATTTTGCGTCACATACTGGCTCACACTAAAGTCAGCCTGCTGTCCCGACAACTGGCATATTGCAGGCTTAGGCTCCACTTGCAGTCGAATCCGCCTGGGCATGGCCCAATACATCTGTAGTGGATGCACATCCTTGTCCTGCATGTAGATTTCAGAGCCTTTCTTTTCGCTGGTTCGGGTTTTAGCCAACCAGGGAAATACCGTCGCACTGTGCAAATCCGCTTGAGGGTAGTTAAACAGATTCCGGCTTAAAACATTCAGCCAAAGTTTCTGCCACAGACTGCTATTATCCTCTTCCGGTAATACTAACGTGGTTAACGGCCCTCCGCCCCGTAGTCCGGTTCGATGGCCCTGACCGCCGGAAGGTGCATTGATCTGCAAAGTGAAAAGCGCCATCGCCGCCATGGCAGGCGACAGGCATTCGCCAATGCTCCGTTTGATAAAGTGATCGGTATTGAGTTTCAGGGTATTGCCTCCCGGCGCTTCAATCAGCAGAGACGAGACTGATACAGGAGCCGCATTCAAGTGCTCAAAATCCTGCATAAACATCGGCCCTTGCTGGCTATCGGGATAAAACAACTGGAAGGCATGAGCCGCTTGATTAAATCGTTGCTGCAGCACATCCTGGTTAGGAGGCTCTTGCCAGAGTTGTCGCCACGCCTTCTTATCTTCCGGGGCCAACAGTGTTTGCAGCAAGCCAATAGCAAACTGATAGGCCGCCCCCTGAAAATCAGCCCTGGGCAAAGCAAAATCCACAATATCTGAATTGGAAAGGTGGCTGATGGGTAGAGTAACCACCTGTCCATCCTTTGTTTTAAAGGGCAGCCAAGGATCGATAAGTAAATTCATTGCACCTCCTCATTTTGCATTTTCACCACTCCTTTCTGAGAACAATAACTGAAATTGCTATCCAATTCCGGTAACCAACATTGCAAAAACTTGATTGCCGGAAATCTCTCGCTTAGTGCTCTAACCTGCGCTTCCAAGTGTTCAGGGATGATGGCTAAGCAATCAGCTGTTTTGCGCTTTTCCAGCTTTACAGTGCTTAAGGCAACCGGATATTTGGTGTCACCAATCAGTGGTTCCAGGCTACCGGCATTGGTTGATCGCAAGACCAACACCTCTACATACTCCAAATCACTAAAACGCGTACTAATTTCAATACTGTCGTCAAACCAATGAATGGCACTGGCTTGGTTATAGCCCAGCTCCCATTGTATTTTTTGCTGGTTGGCAGCACCTTGCATTTGCCTGTCTTTACTCACTGCCAGTAAATGTTTATCGGTGAGACTATCCGGGATCTGCTCACGGGCATTTTCACCGTAAACCGCTTCGATTAGCTGTCGTGCTTGTAAGGGCATACGAATCGCCCCCAGTTCTCTAAGAATTCTTAAGCCCAGCCAAAGCTTTCCGGGTGAGCGGTAAACAGCCTCAGTGTCCCTAAACTGGCGGGATAACCAATCCACCTTGGGTTCATCCTGCCACTCGGGGCAATGGACTAATAGCAGGGGAGCGGGTCGGTGCTCGGTAATACCGGCCTGATATTGACGCTGCGCATTACGGGTATGGCGATGCAGCCGACCGGCTCGCTGAATCAAATCATCAATAGGGCAAAGATCGCTGATCATCAGATCGGCATCAGCGTCCAGGCTTTCCTGAAAAACCTGGGTACAAATTAGGATCTTTCCTGCCCTATCTTTCGCCATTGAGGCTTTGCCGAAAATTGCCAGCACTTTGTCTTCAATACGCTTTCTATCGCCTAGAACAAAGCGGCTATGAAACAACAGTACATTTTCCTCAGTTCCCAATTGTTCAACCACTGCCTCATAGGCACGTAGCGCGTCTTTCACCGAATTGCGCACCCAAACCACACATTGATTTTCTTGCGCGGCGTTAACCAGCAGGTCTACACAATCAGCTTCGCTATGTACAAATTCGACAGCCAGTTCCCGGCTGACCTCTGGACGACTATTCATTTCAGTTTCATTGAAATAACCGTTCGCACTGACATGCGTGGTCAGCGGAAAATTAAAATTCTGTGGAATTTGCGGCTGGGCAATATGCGCGGCCTGTTGCCAGCTTTGGCATAATTTACTGCGCTGCATGGTAGATAGAGTGGCACTTAATAAAATCGCACTACCGCCCTGGCGCAGGTGCATTTGCAACAGATCGTCTAGAAGTTCCAGCATATAACTGTCGGCACTGTGCACTTCATCAAAGATCAAGACTTTGCGATGCAGCCCCAGCAGTCGTAAAACCTGATGTTTTCTGGGTAAAATCGCCAATAGGGCTTGATCGATAGTCCCCACACCAACCGGGGCCAACAGTGCCTTTTTTCGTGAATCTGCCAGCCATTGATTACAGAAACTACTGGTGGATTCATCTTCCCTGGCATAGTTATCGTCCAAATGGTACGGCACCAATTCAGGCTCACCGATACTGGCCTGATATTCTTCATCCATCTTGTTGGCACCATGCGCCAACACCAGGCTAGGAGCTGCGGCTCCTTCTTTGCGGTACATTTTTCTGTAGTGGTTAGCCACCCGTTTATACATGGCGTTGGACGTAGCCATAGTAGGTAAACCAAAATAGAAGCCATCGGCATGCCCCAGCGCCATCATCCGATGGGTCAAGGCCAGTGCAGCTTCGGTTTTCCCTGCTCCAGTGACATCTTCCAGAATAAATAATTGCCCTGGACCATCTATCACCACTAACTCGGCCCAACGTTGCAATGGTGACGGGCTAAAGCCAAACTGCTGTGCTACCGAGTCAAACCCATTAATGGCTAACGGTTTGAACAACTCTGTTTTAGCCACAGCCTGTTCGGCTCTTGATAACGCCGAAATCCAATAATCGGCTAGTGATTCAGGGGAATCTTGATAATTAAAAATACTGCTATCCGAGCCCAGCCAGTCCGATAACACCGCCATTCCAGCCAATTGCCAACTTATCTGTTTAAATCTATCTAACCAATCCCTTTGATAGAGTAATTCAGTAGGCCAATTAACTGGAATAAGGCAATAGACCTGTTTGATAAAATCGGCCGCGGCTAACAAGTCCTTTTCCCGGCAGTAAGACTGGAAAAAGCGTTTTTGCTCAACTTTGTCGGTACTTCTCTGGATGGGCTTACCGTGATGCCCCATTGATATATCCAACAGCAAAAACAAAAAATCTTCACTGTCGTCATCATCAGCAAGTGCTAGGTCTTGCTCCAAATCCAACAAACGCCGTTCGAATAGTTGAAATAGCAACACCGCACCGAGCATATCGTGCCGGGCATTTTTGGCATCGTATGGGGGACAATTCTCGTAACTGATCAGTGGGGAATCAGGAAATTGCTTTAGCCCCTGAAAGGCTGCAGCAAATTTACCTAAGTCATGCAGCAACAGAGCAAAGACAAACATTTGTCTTAGTTGGTCTGTATCAATCTGCAAAAATTCAGCAATATCCTGAGCAAGCCGACTTTGCTGGGACAACAGACGATGGCCCACCGCCGCTACATCAAGGCAATGATAAGGTAACAGATGATACTGAGGCACATCCTCTGCCGAGGCGTTTGCTTTGCCCCAGTATCGATAGATACTGTCTGAATGGGATTTTATATCCGCGCTAATCATCTGAGATTCCTTTCGCTCTGCAGAGCAATTGTTATGCTGATCTGTTGCATAGAATAAAAATCCACCCCGCACCCCATACACTGCCAGGCCCGGTAGGGTTCACCAGCGCAGATGTGGCCCATATCGCAGCCGCCCAGTACGATTTTTCCTTCTTGGTGTGCTTTCTGTGTTTTCTGATCGTCCGCCAGGCCATAAACATAGTCGGCGATGGTTTTTGCACCGCAGCTTGGGCATTGGCGGGGCTTAACTTGATGTAAAAACTGATTGTTATGCTCAATACTCACAAGCTAACTCCATCATGCTTGGTCGGCATACCAGGCGTTGTTTAAAGGCGAGAGTACAACGTTCTTTATGTACCTTTGTGCGCTTAGCCAGTCATGTAGCAATTGCCGCTGAACTTGAGTGACACTGTCGTAACGTCCGTTAGCGCAGATATATCCGCTAACTTGTCCAGCGCCGCCAAAGTAAAGGTGCTGACTTTCCAACCAATCTAAGAAGGCATCAATCCACATATCTTCATCTTCCCCTGCCAGGTCCAGGCTGCAATCCACATCCATACCCAGCACAGTAAACTCCCCCAGATACAGCTTTTTCTGAGGCGGCGGGATTTATTGTCATATCGTGCTTTCATCATGGTTTTGCTCGTTGAATTTCATTGCCTGGAAGCTCAATGTAGCCATTCCTCACAAACCAACAATCCCTGAAATAAAACCAGGCAACTTTGTTGACAGGTCTTAGCTGTCAAACAGCCAGGGTTTAACTTCATCCCGGTTCACTAACACCAGTTGTTGGGCTTCGCCGCTGCCGGCCAGAAACTTGGTGCTGACCTGTAACTCTTGCAACAGGTACTGAGCCAAGGCTGCTCGCACCGGTAACTTCAGCTCACCATTTTGCATCTGGTAGTCATGTTCAATGATCTGCCGCTGGGCGGCGCTTAACCTTGGGTCGGGCTGCAAAGTGAGGGTAATATGTGTGTGCCAGCCAAGATCCTCTGCGGGATCCTGCCTGGCAGGGCCGGATAATTCGGGTTCCCCACGAAAGCGACTCAGTACAAAGTCTTTAAATACTGAAGACTTCTCGCAATAAGCACGTAAATGCCAGCGCAAGCCGGTTTTAACAAAAGTGTGGGGCTGGATCACCCGGCCTTGATCATCCGGCGTACTTAGTGAGACATAGCCAATCTCCAGCCTTTGCCGGGTGCGAATAGCGCTAACCAGTGCGCGCATAATCAGCGGCGACACTTGGCGTTTTGGCAAAGTCAGGCTGGTGTGGGTAATCGGTTGATGATTGAACTGATGGCTGCTGTGTGCAGAGGAGTTACAAACTGTGGAGCCCTGTTTATCCAACCAGTCCAAATACTCACTAACATCACCGCTGATACAACGCAGGCTAAAATCGGGTTGGGGCACAAAACCTTTGGTAGTTTGGCAATAATCGAGATTATCTGGAAACAGCGCGCGATAGCGCTGCATATACTTGTTGGCCTGGGTGCGGCTGATAGCAAAATGCCGCGACAAATCCGTAGCGTTAACCCTGCCCTGCCACCAGGCTAGTAATTCAATAAACCATAGATGTGATTCTAAGTATGTAGAAGGCACTAAGGTCGGGTACATCAGCCGCATCCTGCAATTATTATTATTCGCACCGACAGATCTTGGCATTTACGTCCAACCTGCCAAGGCCAGTTCTATCTACTTTTTCCTTTTTTATCAAATACTAAATGCTCGGTCCTTGAGCTATTTTGCACGCCAGTGCCAGTAATATTGATTAAAGCGCTGCCCTACCGCTTATTCACCAACCGCAACACTCCCCGTCGATTCACCGCCAGTACCTTAAAGCTCTTGCAGCCATTAAATGCGGCGTAGCCTTGTAAGGCCTTGCGTAGGGCCTGGATAAATTCATCATCCAGCGCAAAATCGGGCTCCAGGCTGAGCTGTACAACCTGTAGCACTGCGCTTTTGCGCTCGGCTTTGACGTCCATTCGCCCGACAAACTGTTGCTTCCACAGCATCGGCAGGCAGAAATAGCCGTACTGGCGTTTTTCTTTAGGTACATAGCATTCAATCTGGTAATCAAAAGCAAACAGGGCTTTTAGGCGCTCGCGCTGGATCACCAGGTTATCAAAAGGCGATAGCAGCAAAAGTCGCGCCTGGGATTCGGGCCGCACAGGCAGGTTGGCCAGGTCTTGTGGGTCGGCAAAATAGCGCTGCCCAGCCAGATTAAAGGCGGTGATGCGGCCATCTTCCTGCATGCTGACTAACCGCTGTTGCAGCAGTTTTTGGATGGGGCCTTTACGCAGATAGCCCATTTGTTTGGCGCTGCCAAAGCCATGGGCGTGCAGGTAGCTGGAAATCAGATAGTCGGCGAACTCTTCATCGCTGGGCAGGCGGGTGTCGGCATCCCCTGGTAGGATGCGCTCGGCGAGGTCGTAGACCTTCTGGAAGTTACGCCGCTCGGTGACCATTAGCTCACCTTCCATATACAGTTGCTCCAGTGCGCGTTTGGCCGGTTTCCAGTTCCACCAGCCATTGGCGCTGCCGCTGTGCTCAAACTCAGCGGCGCTTAGCGGTCCGTCGATACGAATTCGCGCCAGTACTTCCTGAATAATCTTATCGTCCCGCTCAAACCAATGCTTTTCCCCTTGGGCAATGCGGCGCATCCGCCACAGACCAAAACGATAATCCTGCATGGGTAAAAACGCCGCCGCATGTGACCAGTACTCAAAGATCTGCCTGTCTTGTAAGAGCTTTTCCAGATGCCTTGGCTGATAATCTGCCACCCTGGCCCACAAGCTATGGTGATGAGCGCGCTCCACCACATTAATGGAATCGATTTGCACATAACCAAGCTGGCAAATAGCCTCCAGGGTCCCCTGCTCGCTTTGCCAGCCGTTGGTGTGGGTGAGGCCTTGGCGATGCAAGGCCAGTTGCTTAAGTTGATTGGGATGGATATCCACCAGCTCGCCTAATGGTGATAACAGACAACCTTTTTTAAGCTATGGGCGTCTGCGGGGCAAGTGCCGTTTTCGTTTGAGCAGGCTGGTTTTTCAACCCGCAAAGCCAGCGCAGCAAAGGCACGCGGCGGATAATCTCATAGCCCAGATAGCAGCCAGCAAGTGTTAGCAGCAAAATAACCAGGGCTTCAAACCCAGGGGATAACTGCAAGGCCTTTAGGTTGGCGGCCGCCACAATAATCAGGGTTTGATGCAGCATATACCAGGGCAAGATGGCTTTATCCGTGTAGCTTAGCAGTTTGCTGGGCAGATTTAGATAATGACCGGCCAGCCCCACACAAGCCAGGATCCACGCCCAGTAACCTGTGGCACCAATCACGCCATAAAATAGCTTAATCGCAATATTGGTATCAAACTGGGCGGCCAGAGGGGCAAAGGCACCGTGCCTGTCCAGAAGCAAAAACACATAGCCCAGCACCGCCACAACTAAAAATACATGTCGCCAGGCGATGACCTGCTGCCACCACTTGCCTTGACGGGCAAGCAAATAACCGCCGATAAACACCGGCAGATACTTGGCATGGTTGTACAAATCCTGCACCAGATCATGGGTGCTGGGGAATGCCTTCTTGAGGAAATACCAGGCGCAGATCTGTACGCTTATCACCGTGAATAACACCCAGCGACCTTTTACATTACTCAGCCAGTTACTTGCCCCCAGCCTGTTTAGCCAAGGCATAAACCCAATCACCAACAGGCTGTAGAGCCACAAGTAGGGCAAAAACCACAGATGATTCCAGGTTAGCAGGCCCATAATACTGTGATGCTCCACCAGCAGTGATGTCCAGGGGTTGATGTAATCGACCCAGAAGGTCCAATAGCCGGGTTGGATCAGCTCTTGATCCTGCGCCTCAAAATAGGTTTGCGGCGCAACAATGACGAACATGCCGAATAGCAGCGGAATAAACAGCCGGGCACTGCGCAGCCTGACCAGACTGCCCTGACTGTATTTGTCAGCCACCAGCGCCAGGGCAATACCACTGATAAAAAACAGTAGCGACATACGCCAGGGGCCGGTCAGGATCATCAAATCCTGCAGCCAGACAAATTGGGCTTGGTGCTCACTTTTAATATGCCAGCACCAGTCATACACGTAGTACATGCCCAGGTGATAAAAAATCAAAATGCCGAACGCCAGGGTGCGCAGCCAGTCGATATCATAGCGGCGCGAATTTGTTATTTGAGTCATAGTGAGCCCTTAAGGTAAAGTCAGGCCCTTATGATGGCGACGGCATCACCAGCCCAGTACAGGCAAAGGCTGAATTGACGCGGCCTGGGGACAAGCGGTGGAATGCTGGGATGAAATTTGGAGTTATTTTCAGTGAGCTGGTTTGAACGGTTTGACCGCCATCCACGTTTATATGTGGCGCTACTCCTGGGCACTTACCTGTTTATCAATAACAGCATTAATGCCACCTCGGTATGGATGGAACACAGCCGTGGCGGCACACCGCATATTGCTCTGTGGGAACCCTTCGCCTGGGAATACACCAGTGCCCTGGCCTTCTTTTTGATTGCGCCATTACTTTTTGCCTGGTTTGCCCGCGTTCCTCCGCGCTTATCCTCCCCTGGCCGGCAATTGCTGCTGCACTTTTTGGCGACTATTGTGTTTGCGCTTTTGCATGTGGGGCTGATGGTGGGATTTCGCGAAGTGATTTATTACTTTAGCGGCGGTAACTACCAGTTTGCGCCCTGGCTTAGAGAGTTTTTCTACGAATACCGCAAAGACGCCTGGGGCTATCTGTTCTGGTTTTTGATGTACCAGCTTTATCACTTTGTTTATAGCCGCCTGAAGGGCGAAGCCCGCCCGGTGGATGAACAGGAAGACAGCCATAGCCAGGCGCCCGAACATTTTCTGGTGCGCAAACTGGACCGGGAGTTTCTGGTTAAGGTGGCCGATATCGACTATCTGGAATCCTCCGGCAACTACGTGAATTTGCACAGCCAGGGGCGCATCTATCCGCTGCGCGCTACCTTAGGTGAGCTTAGCGAGCGCCTGCAAGCAAAAGGCTTCAGCCGTATTCATCGCAGCTATGCGGTAAATCATAATGCAGTAGACAGCATCAGCTATCAAAGCAGTGGCGACGGCGAAATACAGCTGAAATCCGGCCATACACTTAACTTGTCGCGCCGCTACAAAGACAGCTTTAAGGCCGCCTTATCATGAGCATTGATTACCTATGGCTGGGCCTGGCCATTTGGCTGGGCTTTACCGTACAGGCCATGATTGGCTTTGGCAGTATGGTAATCGCGGTATCCATCGGCAGTCTGATGTTTGCCATACCTGAGCTACTGCCGGTTTTAGTACCGCTGAATATCTTTGCCACTGGCGCTATGGCTTGGAAGCTTCGCCGTGAACTGGATGCCAAGCTGCTGCTACAAGGCATTTTGCCCATTATGATCCTCGGTCTTGGTCTGGGCATTTTATTGCTGGAACAATTGCCGGGAGTTTGGCTGAAACGTGGATTTGCCATTCTGGTGCTGTGGTTCTCGGCTAGGGAATGGTACAAGCTCTATCATCAGTTGCCGGTAAAACCCCGCCCCACCTGGTGGCAACAAAGCTGGACCTTTCTGGCCGGTATCTGCCAGGGCCTGTATGGTTCTGGTGGGCCGCTGCTGGTGTATGCCATCAGCAGCCGCGAGCTTAACAAAGGCCAGTTTCGCACCCTGTTGTTGTATGTGTGGTTCTGTCTGAACAGCCTGTACAGTGTAGTGATGCTCATGCAGGGCAAAATACAGCCGGTGGCCTTAACCATTCTGGCCTATGTCCCGGTGCTTTACCTGGCCATCTATATAGGGAACAAGTTGCATCACAAAGTGGATGAGCGACAGTTTAAGCAAGGGGTGTGCCTGATGCTGATCCTCTGCGCCCTGGCTATGTTGTGGTAACGAAAAGATAGGGATTGGCGCTGGCATACCTTATAATCGCCGGCTGATTGATGAAGGCCATTAGGGGGCGGGTGATGTTTGACGAGTTGGATTTAGATGATGCGCTGGTAAGTGCTTGTAAAGAAATGGGTTTTAAAAAGCCCACTGGGATCCAGCAACAAGTCATTCCGGCCGCGATGGAAATGCGCGATATCCTCGCCTCGGCACCAACCGGCACAGGTAAAACCGCTGCCTTTTTGCTGCCGGCCCTACAATTTTTACTGGATAATCCACGCCGCGATCCCGGTGCTTGCCGTGTTTTGATCCTCACCCCAACCCGCGAGTTGGCCCTGCAGGTATTTGAGCAAGCCAAAGCGCTCAGCCAGTTCACCCGATTTAACTGCGGCGTGATCACCGGCGGCATCAACTATGGTACCGACAAGGATCTGCTTGAGCAGAATCTGGATATTCTGGTTGCCACCCCAGGCCGTCTGTTCGAACACATTGAGAAAGAAAGCTTTGACTGCCGTGAAATCGAGATCTTTATTCTTGATGAAGCCGACCGCATGCTGGACATGGGCTTTGGCGGCATAGTTAACCAGATTGCCGCCGAGGCACGCTGGCGCAAGCAAACCTATCTGTTCTCCGCCACCCTGGAAGGCGGCGGCGTGGCCCGTTTTGCCCGTGACATTCTCAACGACCCCATTGAAGTACAGGCCAGCGCTACCCGCAGCGAACAAGGTAAGATCCTGCAGTGGATCCACTTGTGTGACGATGCAGCGCATAAATTTGCCCTGCTGCGTCATATCCTGCAAAACCAGGTGCAAACCGCCATTGTGTTTGTGAAAACCCGCGACCGTTTAATGGAACTGCGCGGCAAGCTGGACTCAGAAGGCATTGCCAACTGTTATCTGCAAGGTGAAATGCCACAGGACAAGCGTAATCTGGCCATTGCCAGGTTTAAAGCCGGTGAAGTGAAGCTGCTGATCGCCACCGACGTAGCCGCCCGCGGTATCGACGTGCCCGATGTCAGTCATGTCATCAACTACGATATGCCGCGTACCGCAGATATCTACCTGCACCGTATTGGCCGTACCGGCCGTGCCGGTAAAAAAGGCACCGCTATTTCATTGGTGGAAGCCCATGATATTGCCATGGTGCCTAAAGTAGAACGCTATACCGGCGAAGCGCTGAAACGCCGCGTGATTGAGGAATTAAAACCTAAACACAAAGCACCTAAGTTACCGGCGAAAAAGAAAAAAGCGCCAGGTAAGAAAAGCGCAGCCAAGAAAAAAGTCAAAAAGAAGAAATAACCCGGGAGCTTATACGCTCCCTCAATATACCCCTGCGGCCCGAAACAGCTGTAAATGCACTTCGGTCAGGGCCGCCATATCCCGCTGATAGCCGCCGCCAATCACCGCGGCTACTGGCAGTCCGAGTTGCTGGCAAATGTTAAACACTAAACAGTCGCGCTGAAACACCCCGTCGGTGCTGATATGCAGATGGCCCAAGTCATCATTAATATGCACATCCACCCCAGCATCGTATATCACCGCATCGGGCCGGTGGATATTCAGCGCCAGCATCAAAGCACTGTCCAGCACCTCTAAATAGGCCGCATCTTCTGTGCCCTTTGGCAAAGGAAAATCCATATCTGAGACTTGTTTGCGATGGGGAAAGTTTTTCTCACCATGCAGTGACAAGGTAATAATCTGCTCATCCTGCTCCGCCAGCTTAGCGGTGCCGTCGCCCTGATGCACATCACAGTCCACTATCAGCACTTTATCTATGCCGGGGTTTGAGAGCATTTCCAGCGCTGCCAGATATAAATCGTTAATCATACAAAAGCCAGAGCCAAAGTCGGCAAAGGCATGATGGTAGCCGCCGGTCAGGTTGATGGCCTTGCCATGCTCAAGGGCAAGTCTGGCGGTGAGCACTGTACCACCACTGGCGGTAAGTGTGCGGCGCACCAGTTGCGCTGACCAGGGAAAGCCGATACGGCGCATGGCTTGCGGCGCTAAGGTGCCGGATTGCAATTGCTGTAGGTACTCGGCGCAAAACACCGGCTCCAAGGCTTTGACATCCAAGGGCTGGGGAGTAAAAAACCAGCTATCAGGCACGCCCATGTTCTGCAGGGCATCACGGATAGACTGGTATTTTTCAATAGGGAAACGGTGGCGAACCGGCAGGTTCAATTGGCTATAAATAGGATGAAAAACCAGGGGGATCACAGGTATCCCCCTGCTGCTTTCTCAAGCTGCCGGAGCATGCACCGCCCAGTCGCTGGGCAGTTCGTCGGGTAGCTCAAGTAAGGTAAAGACAGCGCCTTCTTCACCATAGACATAGACATGGCATTGACCCCATTTGGCCGGTACCTGCCACACAGTGTCAGGCTCGATGCTAAAGGTAATGCGGCGCAGCTTACAACGAACATCCAGTTTGTCCAACTGCCCATTAACCTGAGTTATGGAAAACGCCGGGCGAGCAAGTTTGTGGCGCCAGGGCTTGTCTTCTGAGATCCGGCCATCCAGCCCAATAATCTCAGCACCGGCAATACGCATCTCAACTTTTTCCATATAAGGGGCAAACAAAGCCGTGGCCTTACCTTCTTTGTCCAGTTCTTGTAGTCGCTCAAAGCTATTCTTGCTGTCGGCATAGCGGTTAAGCTGAATCTCAAGCTGTAATTTTTTCTGCAACAGGCCCTTTTGCATGTTTTTCGGCAAGGTATCCTCTGTACCGGATAACGCCCGATGCAAAGCTTGATATTGCTTAAGAGGCTGACTTTCCCTTTCATGGTAACTGGCCTTCAGCATGTTGTACCAGGCATCTTCCAGCAGGTTCCATTGTTCCTGCTGCTCCATATCAACCAACATGCTCTGCACCTCATCGAGCTTACCTGCTTCCAGCAAGCTCAAGCCCTCTTTGATTTGGCGTCTGAATTTACGGGTGACACCGTCAGCGCCATTGGCCAGTCGAAAAGAGAAGCGTACCCGGGATTCACACTGCTGTACCGGCTGACCATTTTCGGTGGCTGGCCTGTAGACCCATTGCTCAATGGCTTTAATGGCACTGCGCTCCAAGCCTTTATTACCGGATGAGTCTTCAATGATGGCGTTACTGACCGTGCCGTCGGGTTCAATCACGTAACTCATTTCCACCCAGCCTTCACGACCGCTGCGAGCTTGATCAGGGGGGTATTTGGGGTGCACACGCTCCAGTGGCATAGCTTCCACCACCTCACGAAGCTGCTGAGCAACATCCTGAGGCTGGGCGTGGGCTTGGGTCAATAGCGGCAAAAACAAAAGACAAGCGGCAAAACGCATAATTAAAATCCTTTTAATATTCGATCTATTCCTGAACCTGGATTGTAGTCTGATAAACTAAGGGCTTTCCAGCGAATCGAAATAAATCAATGCAACAAACGTGGGTAATGGCCACCGGCAATCCGGGCAAGGTAAAAGAACTGGCGAAGATGCTCTCGCCCCTGAATGTGGATATTCGTGTGCAAAGCGAATTTGGTGTAGAAGATGCCGATGAAACCGGCTTAAGTTTTGTTGAAAACGCCATTCTCAAGGCCCGTCATGCCGCACGTATTACCGGCTTACCGGCCATCGCCGACGATTCGGGTTTAGCCGTAGACGCCTTAGGCGGTGCACCGGGTATCTATTCGGCCCGCTACGCCGGACAAGGCGCTGGCGATACCGCCAACCTGCAAAAGCTGCTGCAGGCCATGCAGGATGTCAGTGATGATAAACGCACCGCACGCTTTATTTGTGTGCTGGTGTGGCTGCGCCACGGCGAAGACCCAACCCCGATTATTTGTCAGGGGCAGTGGCAGGGTAGCATTACCCGCGCGCCCGCAGGCTCAGGTGGTTTTGGCTATGACCCGGTATTTTGGGTTCCCGAGCAAGGTTGTACCAGCGCGGAACTGCCCGCTGAGGTTAAAAACCAGTTAAGCCATCGTGCCCAGGCGCTTAAACAGTTACTCCCCCAACTGGAAGCTGCCCTTGTCTGAATTCAGCCTGCAAGCCCCGCCGCTGTCGCTGTACATCCATATTCCCTGGTGCGTACAGAAATGCCCGTATTGTGACTTCAACAGCCACGGGCAAAAACAGCATCTGCCGGAAGCGGAATATATCAGTCATCTGCTTGATGATCTGGCCGAGGATGCCAAACAAGTAGGCGACAGGCCGGTTACCAGTATTTTCTTTGGTGGCGGTACCCCCAGCCTGTTTAGCGCCGAGGGAATTCAACGGATACTCAGCGGCGTGCAAGCCAGGGTTAACCTGCAAAGCGAGGCGGAAATTACTCTTGAAGCCAACCCTGGCACGGTAGAAAGCGAAAAATTTATTGGTTTTCGTCAGGCCGGTGTTAACCGTATTTCTATCGGCGTGCAGAGTTTTCAGGCCGACAAACTTCAGGCCCTGGGGCGTATTCATGACAGCCGCCAAGCGCAAAATGCCGCGGGTTATGCCCACCAGGCGGGACTACGCAGCTTTAACCTGGACTTAATGCACGGTTTACCGGATCAGAGCCTGGCGGATGCCCTGGCCGATCTTAAACAAGCCATAGCCCAGCAGCCCCCACATTTGTCATGGTATCAACTGACCATAGAGCCCAATACCCAGTTTGCTTCCAAGCCGCCGGTATTGCCCGATGACGATGTGCTGTGGGACATCCAGCAGCAGGGCCATGCCCTGCTCCAAGCCGCCGGTTATTCGCAATATGAAATCTCCGGCTACAGTCAGCCAGGCCATCAGTGCCAGCACAATCTTAACTATTGGCGCTTTGGTGATTATCTAGGCATCGGCTGCGGCGCGCACGGCAAGATCACCGACAGTCAGGCCGGTACTATCACTCGCACGGTGAAGGTGAAACACCCCAAAGGCTATATGGATCTGTCAAAAGCCTATCTGGATCAGCAACATCAGGTGCTGGACGAAGACCGTCCCTTTGAATTTCTGATGAACCGTCTGCGTCTGGTAGAGCCCTGCCCTATTGAGGAATACAGCCGCTTCACCGGTCTGGCCCTGCATCAATACGGTATTGCCGATAAGTTAGCACGAGCTACCGAGATGGGACTTATCACCCAAACCCAGCAAAGCTGGCAGGTCACGGAGAAAGGCCGCCGCTATCTGAACAGCCTGCTGGAAATGCTGGTTTAAATCAAAGCGCCAAAGCCCGCCTGCTTAACAGGCGGGCTTTATTCAATAAGTTAAACCACCCAACCGAGCTGCTGAGCCCGGTCGTAAGCCAATTGGCTGACATCCTGCTGAATAAAATGATGATGCAGCAGCATCACACCCAGCACATGGTTAAGTACCGCATCAATCTGTACTTTGTCTGCCGCATCGGTGGCCGAACTCTCCTGACGGGACATCAGCTCAGCAACAAAGTCTGCATCAATTAATCCAGCCTCTTGCAGTTGTGCTGGCGACGCATAGCGAGCAAACAGGCCTTTGAGTTTTTGCCACTTTTTATCGTCGGTGTGGGCCGGCGGCGCCATAAAGGCGAACTTCTGACGCTCATACAGTACGGTAGGCAATAAGCCTTTCATGGCCTCGCGCAATACGTACTTTTCCTTGCTGCCACGGATCCTAAGCTCGGGTGGAATAGTGGCGGCATACTCGGCAAGATGATGATCTAAAAAGGCTGGCCTGGCTTCCATGGAGTTAGCCATATCCACCCTGTCGCCGCCCCAGGTTAGGATCTGACCTTCCAGCATGGTTTTTATCCATACATATTGGGCCTTATCCAGCGGGTGTCTGCCCTGCAGATAGTTGTCATCCAAGCGCTCGGCAATCGCCTCACCAGGCTCATAACCGCTTAACTCGTCACGAATGGCCGGGTGCAAGAGTTGCCTGGCCAAATCGGAGCAGCCCAGCCAGGGTTGCAGGCAGCTTGGGGTAAAGCCCACCTTGGCATTAATGCTGTCCGATACATACTCATCTTTGGGCAACATGGCGCCCTGAAACAACTTGTTGGACTCCATCAAAGTACGTTGCCATTCTTCGGCCTGCTGCTTGTCCAGCCCTTCCATACCATGCAGAAACATATCTTTGCGAAATGCCGGATAGCCGGCAAACAATTCATCCGAGCCTTCGCCGGTCAGCACCACTTTGTAGTCCACATGTCGTACATGCTGGCTCATCATCAGCTTGGCGACCGCCAGGGTGTTGTAAATGGTGCGCTCGGTATGCCAGATAGTGCGGGCAAAGTTGTCGTACAGCAGATCCGCATTAAGCTTGAGAATATCCTGCTCAGCACCGGTGGCATGGGCCATTTCTGTGGCGATGCTGGCCTCGTCATATTCGTCGTTATCAAAACTGATCGTAAAGGCGCGAATAGGGCTCTGGCTCACCGCCGACGCCAATCCTAAAATAGAGCAGGAGTCGATACCGCCGGATAAATAACAGCCCACCGGCACATCGGCATTTAAACGCAGTTGCACCGCGTCGAGTAAATGACGACGTACGCCCTGGATATAGCTTTCATCATCCAACCGTGGGCGGTTTTCAGGAATGGGAAAGTCCATATCCCAGTATTTGCAGGTTTCAATCTCAAACTGGCCATCGCGGCGCTGAATTTTCAGCATATGCCCGGGTTCAACCTGGTTCACGCCTTTAAACGCCGTGGTGCCGGGTACCATGACCTGAATTAATTGGTGGAACAGGCCCTGGCTATCAATTTGCGGTTTAACCTCTGGATGGGCCAGCACGGTTTTGACTTCGGAGCCAAACACAATCTGGCCGTTCACTTCGGTCCAGTACAAGGGTTTGATCCCAAAACGATCCCGCACCAGATATAAGCAATCTTGCTGCTCATCAAACAGGGCAAAAGCGAACTCACCACGCAAGTGTGTTAAGGTTTTTTCCATCCCCAGACGCAGATAGAGATGTGGCACAATCTCAGAGTCGCTTTTACTCTCGAAGTGCTCGCCCTCGGCGGTCAACTCGCCACGCAAGCGCTGATAATCGTAGAACTCGCCATTGTGGGCAAAGATAATCTGGCCGCCATGCAAGAAGAAAGGTTGGCGACCGCGGTTTTCATTTAAATCAATAATGGACAGCCTGGCATGACTCATTCCCATGCCAACACCGGCCGGGTTGCAATAGCCATAATTGTCCGGTCCGCGGTGGTGCATAATGGCGGCCATATTGACCAACACCTGCGAGTCCACTTCCTGTTCGGGCCGGGCAGCAAAAATGCCTGCTATTCCACACATATATACTCCTTACTTAGTTTCGGGCTTGGAAAAACGAGCGAAGCAAAACCACGCTTTTGCGTAGCGACTCAGGACCGCTGGCAGAAAGCCGCAGGTCCGGGTCAACTAGATAACATCCAACACCCGCTCGGCCCGCTTCACCAAACAGGTCAGCAAGGCCATACGCAAAAACACCGCACCTCTGGCCTGCGAGAAATACCAATTGTGGTGCGTACCATCCAGGTCGGTGCTGAGCTCTTCGCCCCTCGCCAAGGGGTGCAGGATAATGGCGTCTTCTTTAAGCGGCGAGGACGCATCCAGATGGTACTTTTTGCCATACTGCTTAAAAGAATCCCCTTCCCAGGAAATGGCATTGATATACACCACATCGGCGTCTGGCAGCACCTGTTCGAGATCATCCGAGGTATTAACTGTTAAGCCAAACTGCTCTAGCTGCTCAAGCTGACCAGGGGCGAACATATCGCTACAGCTCTTGTCATTGACCACAGTCACAGTGGAGAACACTTCCGGGAAATAACATAGCAGCTTAAGCAGGCTGCGCACCGTGCGCATCTTGGCCGGAAAGCCAACCAAACAGAGATTTAACGGCGCTCCTGGGGTGTCGGTGAGTAAATCTGGCCGCCACTTAAAAATGGTGTATAAGTCCGCCAGTGCCTGGGTGGGGTGCTCATCGGTACCGTTACCGGCATTAATAATGGGAATGCGCAGTGCTTCCATCATTTCCCGCACCGACGACTCCTGAGAATCACGCAGCACCACACAATCGCCGTAGTTGTTAAACATCTCGGCCACATCCATTAACGACTCACCCTTGGCAATACCGGTAGTAGAGCGGTCGGTAATAGACATAATGTCGCCGCCCAGACGATGCCAGGCGCTTTCAAATGACAAGCGGGTACGGGTACTGGGCTCATAGAAGGCAGAGATCAGGATCTGCCCATTCAGCGAACTGCTGAATCTGTCAGGATTGGCTTCATATTTGGCAGCCAAGCGAAACAGTTGTAGCAGCGTAGGTCGGTCAAATTGATCCGACGAGTAAATATGCTGACTGGCAAGTTTAGCCAGATGATCCCCATCTTCAATGATGGCACGCAGCAGTTTTTTCGGATGCGCGTCGCCCTGAACATCGGGGCGACGGCGCTCAAACTGAACAACCTGTTCCAGTTTAGGATCTACCATAGGTTCTTATCCTTGAGATCGCGCTGATAAAGCAATAATAAAATCACCGGTGCCAGGGCACTGCCAATCAGGGCTACCCATACCAGCAAGCTTAGAAATGTTTCACTCAGATACATGCTCAGCCTCCTTGAAGGCGCGCCAGTCAAAATGGCCTGGGGCCCAGTACACCCCAGCCAGACAAATCAGCAACGACACCAACGCCGCACTGATGGCCGCCACATAAAAGCCAATCACAAAATACAAAGTCAGGCCGCACAAAATGCCCAGACTCATGGCGGCCGTAGCAAAGCGGCCAGTCAACGCCGGATGATACAGACCAAATAGAATCGGCCAGATGGCGGAGGCCACAAAAGCGCCGGTGAAATTTAACAGCGCGCCCAGGGTCGCCACCTTGGGCAGACATAACAGCCAGGTCAGGGCCCCAAGACCAATGACAATGCGTTTGTTGACCTTTAACAAGCGATCACTGTCAGCCTTGGGATTCATCAGACGTTTATACCCATCTTGGGTAATCAGATCTGAGGTGGCCGCCAACAAGCTGTCCATACTGGACGCCAGCGCCGAGAACACCACCACAAATACAAACACCGCACCAATGCCTCCCAGTAACTTGGCAGCCACCAGCGGCCCCACCATGTCGGCGCTCGGCGGCAAGATATTCAGTGACAATGCCGCCAGGGCTACAAAGCCAGTTACAATAGGAATAGGTAGCCAAAGCAAACCACCGGTCAAAAAGGCTTTCTTGCCCACCCCACCCTTAAAGGCAAAGGCCCTGGACCACCAAACATTGGAATGGAAGATTTCACCGATGCCGAAAAAGATGTTGTTAAACAAAAACATAATTGCGGCGGGGAAAGCCAGATTGAGGAGCTCTGGCTGAAAATTAGTGACATTTTGATGGATTTGGCTGATACCGACCTTGTCGATACAAAACCAGGCGATAACCACCACGCCAACCAGAATAAGAATAGACTGCACAAAGTCCGTAGCGATGACCGCCTTTAATCCACCGAGCAAGGTATACACCACGCAGATAAGCAAAATGGCGGTCATGCCGGTGTGATAATCCAGATCACTCAGTGAGGAGAGTAAAATGCCTCCCGCCATGCCCAGACTAACCAGCCAGCCCATAGCGTAAAATAGCGAGATAAGCATAAACACGGCCCAGGCGTTAGGGCCAAAGCGAGTGCGAATAAAGTCGCCGCTGGTAAAGCCGTGTGGCATTAAGGATTTAATCCGCGCCGCCATGGGCGCAAACAGAATCAAGCCAAGGGCGGCCATGCTGTAGCCAATCATGCCCCAGACACCAAACTGATAGGCCAGTTGTGGTGCCACCAGTGTGGTGTTACTGGTGATCCAAGTCGCCATGGCCGTTGCCGTGGCAAAGGCAAAACCCACATTGCGCCCAGCCAGCGCATAGTCATCAATACTGCGGTTGTTGCGTCCCAGATACCAACCAAAGGCCACCCACAACAGGCCAAAGCCTATCAGGATAGCCAGCGCCAAACCTGAATCTAGCTGGGCTTCAAGCATACTGGTTGTCTCGTTCCTTGCGTACAAACCCCATTAATATCCCGACCAGCATAGAAAATGCCGCCAGTCCCACCACAAACAAGGCCAGCGCCTGATACAAGGAACGGTGCTTAACCGACACCCTGGCTAACTTGACGGGTGGCTCGCTGCCACTGCTATCCAGCAGTCGCACCCGATATTGGCCATTGGCAAACCCTGACAGGGTCGCCTGGCGTTGACCACTGACATTAAATTGCTGAAGACTTTGTGCATCTGGCTCACCTTCCACCAAACGCACCACCTCCAAGCTGTCATAGCTGGCACTGTAGTCACTAAATTCCAGTACAAAGTAACCTTCCCTGGATTCCAGAGACTGTGTAGCGATAACCGGTGTGCACACCAATGCCAACAATCCCAGGAGAAGCGTACGGATCGCCCTCATGACGTCCCCTCTGCTTATTCATTAAAGGGCATGCTAACATTTATTAGTACACGAAACAAAATACCCAATATCGCCTGAAATACACACAGCCATAAGGACAGTCCATGAGTCACAAGATGCAGACCAACCTGAGCAGACTTCAGAACGATCTACTTGAGCTTTCCCATATTGGATACGACCTTGAGTCAAAAGGTATATTTCGGCTCGGCTTTACCCCGGCAGATATGCAGGCCAGACAGTGGTTAATCAAAAAGTTTGAAGACGAAGGATTTTCTGCCCATATGGACAGCGCAGGGAATGTTATAGGCAGTATGCAGGCAAATTGTGACAAGCCCGTGATCGCTATCGGCTCACATATCGACTCGGTACCTGCAGGGGGGATGTTCGATGGCACCTTAGGCGTGCTGGCCGGCCTGGAATGTATGCGAGTGCTGCGCGATAGCGGCCAGACTTATCAATACCCACTGGAAGTCTATGCTTTTGCCGAAGAAGAAGGACGTTTTGGTGGCATGATGGGGGTACAGGCCATCACAGGCGAGCTTACCCCAGATTGGCTTGAAACCGCCCATGATGCCAGCCATATCTATCTTAAAGACGAGATGGCCAGTTGTGGCCTGAATGCTGTCGAGGCGCTTAATGCCCGGGTTGACCCAACACATTTTCGAGCCTTTCTGGAGCTGCATATCGAACAAGGTCCGGTGCTAGAACGAATAGGCAAACCAATAGGTGTAGTGGAAGCCATCTCCGGCGTTTATAAATGGCTGGTCAGACTAATTGGCAAAGCCAACCATGCTGGCACAGCCCCCATGGATATGCGCAGTGACGCGTTTATGGGACTGGCCGATTTTGCCCATGAAATCCCACGCATTATTAACGAGGAAGGGTCTGATAAAAGCCGCTTAACCGTAGGCCGGGTAGAACTCAAACCCGGCTACGCCCACACCGTACCCGGCGAGGCTGAGTTCACCTTGGTGGGGCGCGACACCGACCCACAAACCATGCGCAACCTGGCGGATGCTTGCCGTCGGGTACTGTCCAGCATCGCCCGCAAACATAATCTGATGTTTGAATTTGAACAGATGAGTTGGCTGGAGCCGCAAGCCATGTCGAATGAGGTTATTCAGGCTTTCTGCCATCAGGCCGACCATATGGGGCTGGCGTATCAGGTAATGCCGAGTGGGGCTGGGCATGACGCTCAATATATGGCCAAAATCACCCCAACCGGAATGATTTTTGTGCCTAGCGTGGGAGGCATTAGTCACGCGCCCGATGAATGGACCCATTGGCAAGATGTACATACCGGCGCCAATCTATTACTACAAACGGCAATGGCTTTTGCCTCGGGCAAAAAATAATCACCCGCATTAATGGGCTGAAGAGCGTATTTTTGAGAATACCTATCAATTTATACCTTCCAGCTCAACTTAGCCGTTAAAACCAGTAATCACTGAAGAAATAAAACAAGCAGAGAGCCATAAAAATAGAAAACTAAGACTATGGTTTTATTTTCTATACCCATGAAATATAGGAATATTTTAGAGCTGTAATCGGTGTCATAAAAAATAAATAATTAACGTTGATTTAGGTAAGCTTGCTCGGCTAGGATTTGCCTGAAAAATATACAGAAGGCTGATTTAACTCGCAGTCTACTAAGTGTACAGATGGCCCTGCGGCGCGAATCATGACATCGCTAATCAGGGTTCTATTGCTAATACAATAATAAATACGGAAGAGTTTTTTCTAAGGAAAGTAAGCAGTGTTGAAAGATCTCTTTATTAAATATAATTCCAAGTATCATTACTGGGATTTTGAAGAAGTTCGCCAGTGGCAAAACATCAGAGATAAGGGCGCGTTACGCTTTATTCTGTTTGAAGGGTTGGTCAAGTGGGGCCTGATTTCCTTTTCTATTTTTATCGCATTACTGCTCGCCATACTGGATATTCATAGTACAGAAATTCCCCTCATCGCTCTGGTATGGTCCGTGGCGGCCTGTCTTTATGGCTATGGGATTTGGCTGGGCACACACCTGTCATATAAAAGACATTGCAATACCACCCCATCCTATTGAATGGCCCGTCAGTTAACAACAGATTGACGTGGCATTGGGCCGCTTTAAGCTCTATGGTTTAATGCCCAGTTCCATGTTCCACAAGGATGACTTATGTACAAAACTGCATCTCTCGCCATTTCCTTGCTGTTGTCGATGCCGCTCTTTGCGTTGGAAATCACCAGTGAGGATATTCAAGAAGGCCAACGTATGGCCAAAACCTTTGAATATTCAGGCTTTGGATGCGACGGTGACAATCAATCACCGGCCCTGGCCTGGAAAGATGCACCGGCTGGGACCAAAAGTTTTGCCATTACTGTCTACGATCCCGATGCACCGACCGGCAGCGGTTGGTGGCATTGGCTGGCACTGAATATTCCTGCCGATACGCACAGCCTGCCACGCGGTGCATCCGGCAAATTGGATAAGGTGCTGGAAACCCGCACCGATTACGGTCAGCCCGGTTTTGGTGGTGCCTGCCCGCCTGTTGGGCATGGTATGCACAGATACCAGTTCACCATCTGGGCTCTGCCGGATGAAAAGCTCGATTTTCCGCTGGATATTTCCCCGGCCATCGTCGGCTATACCCTGAATAGTAAAGCTCTGGCGAAGGCAACCTTAACTGCCACTTACGTGCGCTGAGGCAACTGGCGAGTCTGAGTGTAAAGAGATGCTGTGTAAGCCCGCCCCATTAAGGGGTTGGGCTTAAGCCCAGCAAAGCGTAGGCGCCACCTTGATGGGTTAGCAGGATACAAATGCGTCTATCAAGGGTAGCGCCGACAGCGGCATTGAAGGAACGAAACATTCCCTTGATTATAGGTGGGCGAAGGCCCAGAAATCTTTTTCGTCAGCCCCGGTATTTTTACAAGCCACGCTGTCCTTGATAACTGAGGGCGTGATTTCAATTTGTCCCGCCTTAACCAATACACCTTGTCGCATACTGCCGCATTGCATATCTTCAGGCAGATTCCACAGTGTTCTCTGTCGCTCGTTCAATGCGCTGCCCGCGACCAAAAGCACATAATCGATATTGACCTTGGGATAGCTAAAGCGCTGCGGTTCATCTGCGCCGCGACGTAGAAAGAAACACGGAGGCTCAGGCTTAAGAGACAAAATCTTGAGTTCAGCATCTTGCAGAACACGCAACTCACACTTGTCCTTAGCACTGGCTAATTGCAGTTCCATTCCTGCCACATGCGCAGAATCCGTAATATCTGTGGCGCTGCAAGAAAAGCACATAAAGAGTAATACTGTGCTTAATGGCTTAGCCCGCCATTGTGGCTGAAATGATGTGGCTGACATTAGTCTCCTCCTTGAAATTTGTCTGCGAGTCCAGCCTAGACTAAGCCATAACTATCAGCAAAATTGTTATAGCAGCCCGCTACAATCTGATAGCCACCAGCATATCCCCCTGTTGCAATTAAGGATTTTCTGACCTTATACTGACAACAGTTTATATCTTGTCGGAGTGCTCAGTCCGGTTTACCGGGCGAGCTGAGACCGCAAATGCGGGATCCGTTGAACCTGATCAGGCTAATACCTGCGAAGGGAACAAGAGCGTAACGCCCGGGCTTCAGGCCGCCTTATCCCCAGTCAATCAGGGGGAAAGATCCAACCGGCGTTATTCTTTGCAACACTCCTGACAAGCATTTCAGCCATCTGAATAAGCGAGAATGCTATGTCAACCAGACGCGAATTACGTAACCAGGCCCAGGAATTTTTAGACCAGTTGCAGGGCCAGCACTACCCCAACTCCAAGCGAATTTACCTGCAAGGCAGCCGTGCCGACCTGCGCGTCGCCATGCGCGAAATTCAATTAGCCGATACCTTAGTGGGCGGCAGCAAAGAGCAGCCGGTGTACGAACCCAACGAAGCCGTCCCCGTATACGATGCCTCCGGCCCTTACGGCGATGTGGATGCCCCCATTGATGTGCGCCAAGGCCTTCAGCATGTGAGACAAAACTGGATCCTGGAGCGTGAAGACACCGAAACCCTGGCGCAAAGCTCATCAAGCTATGCCAAGGCCCGCGCCGCCGATATCAGCCTGGATGACCTGCGCTTTGAACTCAAGCACCAGTCACGTCGCGCCAAGCCCGGCAAATGTGTTACCCAATTGCATTACGCCCGCGCCGGGGTGATCACCCCTGAAATGGAATACATCGCCATACGTGAAAACATGGGCCGCGAGCGGGTCAAAAGTGAACTGCTGAACCGCCAGCATAAAGGCGAGCATTTTGGCGCCAACCTGCCTGACAATATCACTGCGGAATTTGTCCGCCGTGAGGTGGCCGAAGGCCGCGCCATTATCCCAGCCAATATCAATCACCCGGAATCTGAGCCGATGATTATCGGCCGTAATTTTCTGGTTAAAGTAAACGCTAATATCGGTAACTCGGCGGTTACTTCCTCCATTGAAGAAGAAGTGGAAAAGCTGGTGTGGTCCACGCGTTGGGGCGCCGATACGGTGATGGACTTGTCCACCGGCCGTAATATTCACGAAACCCGCGAATGGATTTTGCGTAACAGCCCGGTGCCTATCGGCACTGTGCCAATTTATCAGGCGCTGGAAAAGGTTAATGGCATTGCCGAAAACCTGACCTGGGAGGTATTTCGCGACACCCTGCTAGAGCAGGCAGAGCAAGGGGTGGATTACTTTACTATCCACGCCGGTGTGCTGCTTCGCTATGTACCCATGACCGCCAAACGCCTGACCGGTATTGTGTCGCGCGGCGGCTCGATTATGGCCAAATGGTGTTTAAGCCATCACCAGGAGAACTTCCTCTACACCCATTTCCGTGAGATTTGTGAGCTGTGCGCGGCTTATGATGTGTCCTTGTCATTAGGCGACGGCCTGCGTCCAGGCTCGGTGTATGACGCTAACGACGAAGCCCAATTTGCCGAGCTGCGCACCTTAGGCGAGTTAACCAAAATCGCCTGGGAATATGATGTGCAGGTGATGATAGAAGGCCCCGGCCATGTGCCCATGCAGCTTATCAAAGAGAATATGACCGAGCAGCTTGAGCATTGCCATGAAGCGCCGTTTTATACTCTGGGCCCCCTGACCACAGATATCGCCCCCGGCTACGACCATTTCACCTCGGGCATTGGTGCGGCCATGATTGGCTGGTTTGGCTGTGCCATGCTTTGCTACGTCACGCCTAAAGAACACCTGGGCTTGCCCAATAAGGAAGACGTGAAACAGGGTTTGATCACCTACAAGATTGCGGCTCATGCGGCAGACTTGGCCAAGGGCCACCCCGGCGCGCAAATTCGCGACAATGCCATGTCCAAGGCGCGTTTTGAGTTTCGCTGGGAAGACCAGTTTAACCTGGCGCTGGATCCTGAAACCGCCCGCGCCTACCACGATGAAACCTTGCCGCAGGAGTCAGGTAAAGTCGCCCATTTCTGTTCAATGTGCGGGCCCAAATTCTGCTCCATGAAGATCACCCAGGAAGTGCGTGACTATGCCGCGGCCCAGGAGCAGGCCGCGATTAAACTGACCGGCCTTAACGGCGAGCAGGAAAGCATGCAACTGGGTATGCAGCAAATGTCTGAAGCCTTTAAGCAAAGTGGCAGTGAGCTTTACCACCCGGCCAAATCCAAAGCGAGTGTCTGATATGGCAAAGCCAATAATTTGGTGCATCGGAGGCTCTGACTCCGGTGGCGGCGCTGGGGTGCAGGCCGATTTACTCACAGTGCAGGCCTTGGGTGGCCACGGCTGCACTGTGGTAAGTGCCATTACCGCACAAAACTCGGTGGCGGTAACGCAAGTACAAGCCGTGCCATTGGAGGTGCTGAGCAATCAGCTAAATGCACTGGCATCAGACTTATGGCCCGGCGCGGTGAAAATCGGCATGCTCGGCGATGCCAGTCAAATAGCGGCTCTGGCCGAGTTTCTGCACTGGATGAAGCAGCAGCCCAAGGCCCCGCTGATTATCTGGGATCCGGTGGCAAGGGCCAGTTGTGGCTCGCAGTTGGCGGCCCTGCAACTAGCGGACTGTGCACCACTGCTAAGGCTGCTTGACCTGATTACCCCCAATGCCAATGAGCTGGCCCTGCTGACCGGCATCGAGCCAACAGACGCTACCAGCCTGGCGGTGGCGGCCAATGTGCTGCTGAAACAAGGTGCAGGCGCGGTATTGGTCAAAGGCGGGCATCTGCACTGGACGGGTGAGGAGTGCCAGGACTGGTACCTAAGCCCGACCAAACAATGGCGTTTTACCAGCTCACGTGTCGATACGCCCCACGGCCACGGCACCGGCTGCACTTTTGCCAGTGCCATCGCCACCGTCCTTTGTCTGGATTACCCTATGGACGATGCCATATGCATTGCCAAAGCCTATATCAATCAGGGTCTGAAAGGTGCCGTACCGCTTGGCCAGGGACCAGGGCCGGTCGCTCATTTGGGCTGGCCGGTGCGGGCAGAGGATTTCCCGGCCTTCAGTCTGCTAGCTGATACCCCCTGGCAGCACAGTGGCTTTACCCCGGTGGACAGCCAAAGCCTTGGCCTGTACCCGGTGGTTGATAGTCTTGCATGGGTAGAAAAGCTGCTTGGCTGGGGGGTACGCACCCTGCAGCTTCGCATCAAGCAGGCGCTTACACCTGAGCTTGAAGAACAAATCGCCCAAGCCGTAGCCCTTGGCAAACAAGCCAATGCCCGATTGTTTATCAATGATCACTGGCAACTGGCCATCAAGCTTGGTGCCTATGGTGTGCATTTGGGTCAGGAAGACCTACAGCAGGCTGACCTTGCAGCTATTTATCAGGCAGGTTTGCGGCTGGGTATTTCCACCCATGGCTATGCAGAAATTCAGCGCGCACGAGCCCTGAAACCATCCTATATCGCCTTGGGCCATATTTTTCCCACCCGCACCAAAGATATGCCATCCAAACCTCAAGGACTGACACGTTTGCGCCACTATGTAGATTTGGTAAACGGCACGCCGAGCGTGGCGATAGGCGGGATAAGCCTGGAGCGGGTTGAGGCTGTAGCCAGCACCGGCGTAGGTAGCATTGCGATGGTGACGGCCATTACCGAGGCCAGCAACCCCGAACAGGTGGTCAGAGATTTACTGGCAAGGTGGCAAAATGCTTAACGATCAGGATTTTATGCGCTACAGCCGGCATTTAATGTTGGAAGACATTGAAGAAGCCGGTCAGCAAAGGCTTAAGCAAGCCAAAGTGCTGATCATCGGCCTGGGCGGGCTTGGCAGTGTTGCCGCCCATTATCTGGCCGGTGCCGGGGTGGGAAAACTGCTGCTGGCAGATGGCGATAAAGTGGATGTTACCAACCTGCATCGCCAACCCCTATTCGACAGTTTTAGTATTGGTTACAACAAGGCAGAGCAAGCCAAGCGCCGTCTGGCTTGCATCAATCCACATATCGATATTGAAGCTTTTGAACAAAACCTGGATGCAAGCAACCTGGCAGTTCAGATAAGCCATTGCCAACTGGTATTGGATTGCACCGACAATATGGCCAGCCGCCAGGCTATTAACGCGGCCTGTTATCAGGCTGGCGTGCCACTGTTGGTAGGTGCGGCCATTCGTTTTGAAGGCCAGTTTCTGGCCCTTGAACCGGCGCAGTCGCACGGCTGCTATCGCTGTCTTTATCATCCAGAGCAGAGCCCGCCGATGAACTGTGCCAATAGCGGTGTTGTTGGCCCGGTGGTGGGCATTGTCGGCCTGATGCAGGCATTAGAAGCGATTAAATACCTAACCGGCGCCGGAAACGTGCCCTTTGGCCAGTTAAAACTCTTTGATGCCAAAGTGCACCAATGGCAAAGCCTGGGGCTGAACAAAGACCCCCATTGTCCTGTATGTGGAGACCAGCCATGCAACTGATTATCAACGATACGCCGCAGCAATTTGCCCAAGGGCTGACGGTCAGTGAGTTATTAGAGGCTCTTAAACAGCCTGCCCTTGGCGTGGCGGTGGCGGTCAATGCCCAGGTGGTTAGCAAAAGTCAGTGGTCACAAACCCGGCTACAGGATGCTGATCGCATAACCTTATTTAAAGTGGTGGCCGGAGGTTAATATGCTCACTATTGCCAATACGCAATTTTCTTCCCGTTTGATTACCGGTACCGGCAAGTTTGCCAGCGGGCAAAGCATGCAGGCAGCGCTATCTGCCAGCGGCACCGAACTGGTCACCCTGGCCCTGAAACGGCTGGATCTGGTGCAAAACAAAGACGATATTCTCGCCCCCCTGCAAGAGCTGGGGGTACGCTTATTACCTAATACCTCAGGGGCCAAAACCGCCGAAGAAGCCGTTTTTGCCGCCCGCCTGGCCCGCGAAGCCCTGGGCACAAACTGGCTTAAGCTGGAAATCCACCCGGATCAGCGCTACCTGCTACCGGATCCTATCGAAACCCTTAAAGCAGCCGAACAACTGGTCAAAGAAGGCTTTATTGTGCTGCCCTATTGCGGCGCCGATCCGGTGTTATGTATGCGTTTGCAGGAAGTTGGCTGCGCTGCGGTTATGCCCCTGGGAGCACCGATTGGCTCTAACCGCGGCCTGCTAAGCAAAGACTTTCTCGACATCATTGTTGAGCAAAGCCAGGTGTCGGTGATTGTCGATGCCGGTATCGGCGCCCCCAGTCATGCTGCTCAGGCCATGGAAATGGGCGTGGATGCGGTGCTGGTTAATACCGCCATTGCCGTCTCCCCTAACCCTGTAGCCATGGGGCGGGCTTTCAAACAAGCAGTGAGTGCCGGGCGCACCGCCTTTGAAGCTGGCCTTGGCAGCGTGCAAAAAAATGCCGAGGCATCCAGCCCCCTGACCGGTTTTCTGGAGCACTTATGAGCTTTGCCGCCTTGCTTGAAAACTGGGACTTTGATGACGTTACCCTGCAAATTAATGCCTGCACCGAAGCGGATGTGCGCCGTGCCCTGAGCAAATCCAAGCGGGATTTACAGGACTTTATGGCCTTGATTTCACCGGCTGGCGACGCCTTTTTGGAAGAAATGGCGCAGCAGTCTTATCGTCTGACCCGCCAGCGCTTTGGCAATACGCTGCAATTTTACATTCCCTTGTACTTGTCGAATCTGTGTGCCAACGACTGCACCTACTGCGGGTTTTCCATGAGCAATAAGCTCAAACGCAAAACCCTCAGCCTGGACGAAATCGAAGCCGAGTGTCTGGCCATCAAAGCCATGGGGTTTGATTCTTTGCTGCTGGTCACAGGCGAGCATGAAACTAAAGTGGGCATGGACTATTTTCGCCAGGCCCTGCCAATTATCAAGCGCCATTTCAGCTACCTGACCATGGAGGTGCAGCCGCTGGCCGAAGCCGAATACCGCGAACTATGCCAACTGGGTCTGGATGCCGTGCTGGTTTATCAGGAAACCTACCGGCGGCGCACTTATGCCAAGCATCATCTGAAAGGCAAAAAGATGGACTTTGACTGGCGCCTGGACACCCCGGAGCGCTTGGGCCGGGCCGGGATAGATAAGATGGGATTGGGGGTACTGATTGGCTTGGATGACTGGCGCACCGACAGTTTTTTCGCCGCCCTGCATTTGAAATACCTGCAAAAGACCTACTGGCGCAGCCGCTATTCGCTGTCCTTTCCTCGCCTCAGACCCTGCTCCGGCGGCCTGGTGGATAAAACCCAAATGAGTGACCGTCAGTTGGTACAACTGATCTGCGCTTATCGGTTACTGGACGGCGAGGTGGAACTCAGTCTTTCCACCCGCGAGTCGGCACAATTTCGTGACAAACTTTTCCCCATAGGTATCACCAGTTTAAGCGCCGGCTCCAGCACCCAACCCGGCGGCTACGCCCAGGCCAACCAAGCTCTTGAGCAATTTGAGATTGACGATAGCAGAGCGCCACAGGACGTCGCAGTAGCAGTACAAAATGCCGGTATGCAACCGGTTTGGAAGGATTGGGAAAAAGGCTATTCTAAGATTTTATAAAATGATGCTTGGATGTATGCTAAACCTTTAGAGAATTTCTGAAAAACTGCACTACACCTTCAGGAAACGCCATGACTAAAGAACAGATGATCATTGCCTTGCAAGATACCGAGCAAAAGTTCAAACGCAATCATGAAGTGATCGAACAAGTATGGGAAGCAGGTTCACCCTTCTTATCCATTGCCAGGCAGCAAGCCGCCAGAGTGATGGAAGAAGAAATAGCCGCCATACTGCGCAGCGAATAACGCATAGGGGAACAAGGTGAAGGAACATCATAAAATCAATTATCTGGAGTTACCCGCCAAAGATCTCGAAGCCACCCGCGCCTTTTTTAAAGCCGTGTTTGGCTGGCAGTTTGTTGACTATGGGCCCGACTACAGCTGCTTTACCAACGGCGGTATGGACGGCGGCTTTTACCGGGCTGATGCCTCTATGTCTGTGGCCAGCGGCAGTCTTTTGATGGTGTTATACAGTCAGGATCTTATCGCGACCCAAAATGCCGTCGAGCAAGCTGGCGGCAGAATTAGTCAACCCATCTTCACCTTTCCCGGTGGCCGGCGTTTTCACTTTATCGATCCGAGCGAGAATGAATATGCGGTCTGGTCTGAATAAGGTAGCAGTGCCACTGTTCCTGGCCTTAGGGCTCATGGCTAGCGGCGTACAGGCCGACTGCTTAAAGGATGCCGAAGGCGATGTGATCTGTGGCAAAGGCAGTTGTGCTCGGGATTCATCCGGCCAGGTATTTTGCTCAGCTTTTAAAGACGGTGAAGCCATTCGCGACCGCATGGGGGAAGTGCTGTGCGGCAAGGGACAGTGTCGTATTGATCAGAATATGCAGACCTGGTGTTCAACCACTCAGGGTGGCGGCGCCGAACGTAACGACCAAGGCAAGATTATGTGTCTGGAAGGCTGCGAACCGGCCAGCAAAGCCATGTGCGAGCAGACTGTCGCTACACACTAAGACAACAAAAGCGCCCCGCTTGTATGCCCAGGTAAAACATAAACTGATGGCGCGGACATGCCCTTGATACATTGCGCACAAGCGCAATCAAAACCACATCATAATGCCTATCAAGCAAATTGTGTATTGTATGCTCAACTGGTAATGTCAGTGCTTAGAAAACCTTAGTCGCAGTTCGCCATTGTCAGGGAGACAAAGAATGAGAGCAGTCCTTTTATGTGCGTTGATGGGCTTAAGCGCCTGCCAATCCACCACGGAGCTGGCACCAGAACAGGATAATGGCCTACCCTACCTGGATCTGACCGCCGAACAAAGCCTTAAGCCGGAAAGCCCTTATTGGCAGATAAGTAAGCATACTTACCCTAGTTATCCAGTTTCTGCCGCCAAAGACGGTCTGTCAGGCTGTGTTAAATTGGCATTCGGCATTAATACGCAGGGGCAACCAGAAGGTTATAAAGTAGTAGCATCCTATCCACCAGGGGTATTTGATCAAAAAGCCGCCCAAGCCTTGAGTCAGTGGCGCTGGGGCCCTGGCGCTAACAATAGCCAACGTCAGCCGGTTTTTACTCAGACTCAACTGGACTTTATGGTTGAGGGCGCTAAAAACCTCGCCGAGGCCGAGGAAAACTGCGGTTATCAGCATAACAGGCGCTTTTAGCCCAACTAGGTGCCAGCATTCCCATGCTCACACTGGCAATATTCCATATTCAGCCGCCTATAGATGGATTAAAATACCGTCTTTATTGGCCCAGTTTGCACTCAGGACATAGCAATGCCAAAAGCAAGTGAAATCAAAAAGAACGCCACCATCGTTTATAACAACAAAACCTGTATCGTTCGTGATATCGAACGTTCTGTGCCCCAGGGCCGTGCAGGCGGCAGCATCTACCGTATGCGTATGTACGATGTGGTCAGTGGTGCCAAATTTGACGAAACCTTTAAAGATTCCGATATGCTACAACTGGCTGATCTGGTGCGTCGTCAGGCCATGTTTTCTTATATTGACGGTGACGAGTATGTGTTCCTGGATAAGGAAGACTACACCCCTTACAACCTGAACAAAGATGCCATTGCCGAAGAGATTCTGTTTATCAATGAAGAAACCGACGGTATTCAGGTATTGATCGTCAGCGACGTGCCCGTTGCACTGGACCTGCCTATTAGCGTGGAATTGGAAGTCGTAGAAACCGACCCTTCCATTAAAGGTGCCTCAGCCACCTCGCGCACCAAACCAGCCAAGTGCTCCACCGGCCTGGTGGTACAAGTCCCCGAATATGTCGCCACCGGTGATTGGATCCGTGTAAATATTGAAGAGCGCAAGTTTCAAGGGCGCGCGGATCGATAAGCTTTGTTGCCTAATACGAAGAAGCCCGGCGTTGCCGGGCTTTTTGCATATAGCACTGCGGTATTTCAATACTTTCACCACCAATGGCACGAAGAGTGATGCTGACCATCTATTCTTCGAGCTGTAGAAAAGGTCATTTACTGGTAGGAGAACTGCCCGCTACGTCAGTTTGGGAGGCTGCTAATTATATTCACAGCATTAGCAGACGATTAATTGTGCGAATGTTCATTGCATTGTTGTTTTTCACCAAAAACACCAAACCAAAAAGCAAGTTCCAAAGCCACACCTAATACAACAAAGATAGCTACACCCTGAGAAAAACCGTAGCCATAAGAAATGAGGGCAGCTATTAGTAACCCAGCCAGAATAATCCATTTATGCAGCATCTTCATAAAATTCCTCTTATTAAAACAATTGCATCCTAATCAAACCTATACCAAGTACATTTTTTGAGCAAGCATCAGGTTTATCGTTCTATGTAAATGTAGTGAAATTGCTCTCCACTAGCACAAAAAGTCACGGCCAAAGATACATTAGTTGTTGCGATCAACCTGCCCAGCTGTGAGTAAAAGGCCTCACGCAAAGTAAATAAACAGACCCAGTTTGCATTCACAAATGTTTCCCAACTAAATCTCTGCTTCAGCCTATAAAACTAAGGTTCAAACGAATACGTCAAAAATTATAAACAATTGTTTTATGTGCAATTTTACCATTTACACACAATTTACCTTGGAGGTTTTTGAAAAAATAAGGACAGATAGTAATGAAAACTTTACGCAAACTAATGTTAGTCATGGTACTTACACTGGTAAGTGTGAGCAGTGCGCGGGCAGCCATTATCAGTGGCACCTGGAACTTCGAAGTCGGCATTTACTCTGGGAGCTTCTCTTTTACCAACCTTGACACCAGCCTCAGCCACTTTAACTCTACTGCCGCTGGATTTTCGGTGACAAAGAGCTTTATCACCGGCGGAACCGACATGTTTACTGTAGATGGTGATTTATTATTCCTGGGTGCAGACCAAGTTGGCGATGGAGTCCAAGCTCAATTGTTTACCGGCTCAGGCATTTTTGGCGACTGGTCTCTCTGGTCTATATCCCTGTCTTCCTTGCAATCAGACAGCGCTACTGGCTATTTTCGGTATGCTGGCACAGCGAACAACCCTGTAAATTTTGTGTCGAATGCCAGAATAACCTCTGCCGCTGCAGCCGTACCTGAGCCCGCCTCACTCGCCTTAATCTGCTTTGGTTTGCTTGGCGTAGCGGTTAATAGCAAAAGAAAGCGTCTAGGATAAAATTTGCTTGAGACATATAACGACTCCCCTGGGAGTCGTTTTTGTTTATACGGCGCTCGCGTTAGGGATGTAGGCAGACAAGGGTTTGAATTCACATCTACCTGCTTTTTTGTATTAACAAAAGCATGCCAAATCAACAACGCCGAAAATTCACCCGCTTTTTACCTTCTGCTCCTGTATAGTAGCGCCTGATTTATCGGAGTTCTGATGCGCCACGACCCTAACCACACAATAACCAGCCGCATGACCTCGCTGTTTTCAGCGATGCTTATGGCTATTGTTGTGCTGGGTGTATCGGTCGGTTCTACGCCGACTGCCCGGGCGCAGTTAGTTCAGCATGACTCGACTCAGATTCAGCCCTCTACCCAATGGGCTACGGTCACGCTGCGCTCCAGCAAATCATCGGCAATACAAAAAGAGCGTCATGACAGTGGCAACGACCTAGATCATGGGCTAACTGCTTGCCGCGTTAAAAGCTTTGGCCATCAAGGCCTTGATGCACCGGCAATCGCCGGCGATTTCTCTGCCCATAGCTGCTACGGACTTCCTCAGGCCAGAGCGCCGCCCGTTCAGTAATTCTTCACAGCCTTATTAACCAGCCGCCTGTTTGCAGTGCGGCTGCTTGTGCATTTTGTGTTTTCAGGATTACTTATGAACGTATTTTCTATGCGTGCCTTTGGGTACGTGCTTATTATGCTGCTCGGCCTGCTAAGCGCCGCGCCTAACCTGCTGCCAACCTCGGTAGCCAACAAATTACCCGATTGGTACAGCCACAATACCCTGTCCTTAGGATTGGACCTACAAGGCGGCTCGCACCTGCTTTTGGAAGCCGATACCCAGGCCTTATTTAAACAACAATTGGATGACGCCAGTGACCAGCTACTGAGCTTTCTTCGGGAGCAGCATATTCGCTACAGCCGTGGTGACAACAGCCAACTGCAGCAGCGCAGCTTTGTGCTTAAGGATGTCAGCCAATGGCCTCAAGTGGCCAAACAGGCGGCCAGCCTCAATCTGCTCAGCAATGGCCGCAGCAGTATCAGCCTTGAATTACAAGGCAATAAAGTGGTGATGCAGCTCAGCGAGGCTTTCCAAAAGGCGCTGTTGAAAGACGCCATTGACCGCAGCCTGGATGTGGTGCGTAAACGCTTGAACGAAACCGGCTTAACCGAACCCAGCATTACCCGCCAGGGTAAAGACGCCATCCTAGTGCAGATGCCTGGGGTGAGCGATCCACAACAAATCAAAGCCTTGCTTGGCACCACAGCGCAGATGAGTTTTCACTGGCAGCAGCCGTCGCCCAGCGGTGCGTTAATGGTAAAAGACCGCCAGGGCATGCCTTATTTTCTGGAAACTCGCGTCGCGCTGGAAGGCACGCATATTGTTGATGCCCAGGCCGCCTTTAGTCAGGAAAGTGGCCAGCCGGTAGTCAACTTCAAACTCGACAGCCAGGGTGCCAAGCTGTTTGGCGATATGACCAAAAGCAATATTGGCCGGGTGCTGGCCATAGTGCTTGACGATGAAGTGGTTACTGCACCTGTTATCCGCAGCGCCATTCCTGGCGGGCGCGGTGAAATCAGTGGCAGCTTTACTATGGCAGAGGCCCACGATGTGGCATTGATGCTACGAACCGGAGCCCTGCCTGTGCCGCTCACTGTGGTGGAAGAACGCACTGTGGGGCCGGATTTAGGCAGCGACGCCATCCAAATGGGCGTAACCACCGGCATAATCGGTGCGGCGCTGGTACTGGTGTATATGCTGGCGGCCTACGGGGGCTGGGGCCTGATTGCCTGTGTGGGGCTGAGTGTCAATATTGGTTTGGTATTCGGTTTACTAAGCTTATTTGGTGCCACCTTAACCTTACCGGGTATTGCCGGTCTGATATTGACCATAGGGATGGCAGTAGATGCCAATATTCTGATTAACGAACGCATTAAGGAAGAAACCCGTAACGGCAGGCCCGCTGGCATGGCGTTAAAAGCAGGCTTTGATAAAGCCTTTGCCACTATTATCGATTCTAACTTCACCACGCTCATTGCCGTTAGCCTGCTGTTTATGTTCGGCAGCGGCCCGGTCAAGGGCTTTGCGGTAACCATCGCTTTGGGCCTGTTGACCTCGCTATTTACCTCGGTATCCCTGACCCGTCTGTTAATGCAGTGGCGGGTCAAAGGCAAGGAGCGTCAACCCATGCCTATTGGCGGCTTGGATATCAGCCGCTGGATGCCGAAAAAAGAAGTGAACTTCTTACGCGGCAAAGTACCGGCGCTGTGTGTCTCTGTGGCGCTGACACTGTTGTCTATCGGCCTGTTCTTTAAGCCCGGTCTGCACTATGGGGTAGATTTTACCGGCGGCATTATGATGGAAGTGCATGCACCGGGTATGGCTGTGGACGATCTTCGCTCCGCCATTGAACGCCAGGGCTTGGGCGAGGTAGCCATTCAGGAATACGGCGCCGAGCATGAGTTTTTGCTGCGCGCTGCCAACAGTGGCGGTGACAGCCCGGCGCCCAAGGTTGTTGAGCAATTAAAGGCCACTATTGTTGCAGCTAATGCCGACGCCAGCTTTCCCAAGGTAGATGTGGTAGGCCCCAAGGTCAGCGGCGAGTTTGCTGATTTGTCGATTCTGGCTTTGCTGATTGCTGGCGGCGGTATGCTGATGTACTTGTGGCTGCGCTTTGAAGCGCATTTTGCCGTGGCCGCATTAGCCACTATCGGCTTGGATCTGACCAAAACCATCGGCTTTTTTGCCCTTACCGGCATTGAATTTAACCTCACCGCCGTGGCCGCATTGCTGGCCTTGCTGGGGTATTCAATAAACGACAAAGTGGTAGTATTTGACCGGGTAAGGGAGCTATTTAGGCGCGAACCCGAAGCAGATATTGATAGTCTGATGAACCGGGCGGTGACCTCCACCTTAACCCGTACCTTGTATACCTCGGTGACCACTTTTTTGGCACTGCTGCCCATGGGTATCGCCGGTGGTGATGCAGTAAACAGCTTTGCCCTGCCCATGCTGTTTGCGGTGGTGATAGGCACCTCCTCCACCATCTTTATCGCCACGCCGATTCTGTCGATATTAAGTAAACGCCGCGCCGCCAAAGGCAAGCCCCAACTACGACCAACCGCGGAGGAAATCCAGCAGGAACTGGCGCACTTACCTTAGGTTAAGGTTTACGTCTAAAAGGCTCTCGCTGAGACGCCTCTTTGGTGACAATCTATCTGCGTAAAAATCAATAACCACTGAGGCACAGAGAACACAGAGTGGTTGAGGGTGCTGCCACTTTGCTGGCTTCTCTCTGTGCCTCCGCGTCATTGCGAGAGGCCACCTAGTTTCGGCCAAAGCCGGTTTCGTGTTTTTTGTGCGGTTCGTGGTGAAAATCGACTCTTTACTTATGATCACAAGGTTACATCTGGGTGATCTGTGCATAATAGCCCTGAAACACAGCAAAATTGGCTGTCACCAGCACGGTATCAAAGATTATCCACCCTATAGCTTGCAGGTGCTTCTTGCTAACCAATCGATAAATATTCGCCACCAGTAAAATGAGGAACGGTACTAATATTCCATACACCATTGGGTAAGCTAGAATAAATACCCATGTGGTAAAAACAGATTCATCAGCCCACTCAATACCCAGACTCTTAACCAAATACAGATAAATGCAGGCTAGCAACTCAACAACTATCAGACTTCGTAAAACTCTCATCAACGCAGTCCTTCTCGATAGAGTTTTTCTGCAAGCAACTTTCGGCGTACTTGCCCTTCCCCGTTCTCGACTGCATAGTAAAAATGTCCGTCCCCTTTACCATCCCCCATTTGAGAGGCCAATGTTGGTACCGCTTGAATCAGTTCAATATCGCTTATACCTGCATAAATAGGGTCGCCGTGTTCCTGAAGGTCAACAATAATCATTTTTTTGATTGAATGATTGATTCTAAGCGCGTGCAGCAAGCTTTGATTTATCGGCGCACCTATCAAAGCTAAATAATCGATTTTCACTCCCAAGCTAGCATAATGAAGTGCTGTTCTGGCAGCAATCACAGCGCCCCATGAGTAACCAATTAAATTGAATGGTCCCGCTCTAGGTGGCGCTTGACAAATTTCCAACTGCTGCAAAGTAAATTGAAGTTTGCTCTGGGTAGACAACTCGTAGCGAAGCACATATTTGGCACACTGGCTCCCTTGTGAGTTTGTTCCAGAATATTGATGTAACACTAAACCAAATGCACTTGTTCTCCCTTCAACTTTGCACTCGTTAGTATTAACTAATTGCAGAGCAATTGGATCGTCACTGGCCTGATTAAAGAAAACCACCGCCGAAGCATCACCTAAAGTATCCAAATCTTTTGGTACACTTTTATCGAAGCCGCGAAGCCAGCGGAGTAATTTCCAATTTCAACATTACGTACCCCAACTTGTTGCAAAGCAATCTTCATATCCTTTTGGTAGTCGCCGTTCATACCGGCGCCCCCAGAAAAACAGTCAATCCTTTTGACATTATGTTCCCTATTTTCGCTTATTTTCCAATCGCTTGTTTATAGACCTTAAAGCACTGACTAGCAAGGATGCTGGCTATCCATAGGAATGATTACTTTTCGGCCAAAACATGAACCAAATCCATACTGGCGCTCCAAGTAAGCAAAGTCTTAGTTAGCACAACGTTTAATAAAGGTCGTGTTTTAGCTCCCTAAACTCTGTCGTTGATGTTGAAGGTCAATGGATCCACAAAGAGATACAAAAAGTATCCCTTCGTGTTTGTTCTTTGTGGTAAATATCAATATCCAGGAACAGCGGAAGCATTGAACAGCTTCCGCTTGTGATTACCCGCCAATGAGCGGCTAGGCATCCAGGCGATTAGCCCCTGCCCAAACCCGCATAGTATGGCGGCGGTTTTCCAACATCAGGTAGTCGCGCTGTTTGACGCTGCTGACATAGTGCCACTGGGCATCCACATAGTTACGACTGAAGGTCAGGGTTAAAAAGCCGCGATCGGTCAGGTTGGTATAGTGCAAATGATCAATCAACAGCCCAATCACCTGCTCGGTCTGCGCTATGGCCTGTGGATTGCTGGTATCCAGGCTCAGATACTCCTCCATACCTGGTGAAGATACCGACGAGGTAGCAAATTCCACCCCGGCATGGCTATTAGCCGCCAGCGGATTATTGGCGGCGGTTATCAGGTTACCGGCCCAGCCGTTATGGGTATCACCAGCCAGCACCACCAGGTTCTTTTGCATGGCACGGGCGGCACCTAATAAGGCTTCACGCTCGTAGGCATAACCGTCCCAGGCATCCAGATTATAAGGGATAGTGGTTTCCACTCTGGCCCGCTCAGCCGCGGTTACACTAGGGTCGCCGGCCAGCACGCGGCCTTTGATTTGCGCCAGCTCAGCAAACAGCACATTCGCCTCTGCCAATATCGCCGACACATCGCCACCGGCAGCCAAGGTGGCTTCTACGCTGCCTAAGATCAGCATAATTTCAGCCGGTAGCCACATTTTGGTCATCAGCACTTGCTGGCCCAATACCTGCCAGGTGGCGGCAGATAACGCCATATTGTCGGTTAGCCAGTTAAGCTGCTTGCCACCCAAAAGGCTGCGATTCGCATCGGTCAGCGCCGCCATAAATGCGCCCTGTCCGGCCTGACTGGTCAGGTCAAAGTCCGCATAGCTTAGCTGTTTGTCGCGGGCCAGTACTCGGGTATCTAACATATACAGGCTGACCAGGTCGCCAAACTCGAATTTACGATAAATTGGCTGGCTGCTGTCCTGGCCGCGAATCGGCATCCATTCAAAATAGGCTTTTAACGCCGCCAGTTTTCGATCGTCAAAGTGCCCTTCCCCCTCATTGTGGTTCTGTGCACCATCCCGCCAGGTGTCGTTACTTACTTCATGGTCATCCCACACCGTAATAAAGGGCGCGGCTTGGTGCAGCGCCTGTAGTTCTTTGTCGGTGCGATATAGCGCATAGCGTTTACGATAATCGCTTAGGGTTAATAGTTCGCTATTGTTGTCGGCTGGAAAACTGCGGCCCAGTGCCTGAGCATCGTCACTGGCATAGCCGCCAGCGCCGTATTCATAAATGTAATCACCAAGGTGCAGCACCGCATCCAGATCGTCACGCTTGGCCACCTCGGTATAGGCATGGAAGTAACCGGCCGGGTAGTTAGAGCAGGACATCACCGCCAGTTTTACCTGATCCAGCTCCCCCTCAGGCAAGGTACGGGTAGTACCAACCGGCGATAAACGCTCGTTGGAGGCAAAACGATAGTAATAACGGGTACCGGCTTCCAAATTTTGTAAGTCGACCTTCAGGGTAAAGTCGGTGTCGCTTCCCACCTGCACCATACCGTCATGTACCAGCTCCTTAAAGGCTTTATCCAGCGCCACTTCCCAGCGTACTTGTACCGAGTCGGCGGCGGCCAGTTTTGGGGTAACGCGGGTCCAAATCACCACGGCATTGTGCAGTGGGTCACCACTGGCTACACCATAATCAAAAGAAACATCCACCTTGTTGCTGCTACTGTCTGAACTGCTGCCACAGCCTGTCAGCCCATAAGACAATACTGCCGCGCCAAATCCGGCTGCTGAGGCTTTCAGGAAACTTCTGCGGGTCAACTTCATTATGCAAATTCCAGTCGAAAATCTGCGCGCAGGGTAACCAAGCTTTATGACAGTCTTTTGAAAGTAACGGCGTAAGCCCGAGGTTTTTACCAAAATTTAGTTACATATTTTTTTCATTTATAGGTGGCAAGCCATGGGTTTTCCCCCTGCTCGCCCCTATTATATGGCTATGCACGACACACCTCCCCCTGCCCGTCCACTCACCGGACACATCAGGTTCTCGCCACCCGCGAGACGGTTTATCTTTGCCTTTGGCCAGCAGCCCATCAGTTACCCAGTATCAGCCCGGCATAAAGCCCCAGCTAATCAGCTCTCCGATGGCAAAGATAAACAGATCCCTAACTTTGGAGTGCATTTATGGAAACCATCCTTATTGTCGGAGGAGGTGCCGGAGGCTTAGAACTGGCAACCCAGCTTGGGCATAAACTGGGCAAGAAAAAGCAGGCGCAGATTATTCTGGTGGATAAAAACACCAGCCATATCTGGAAGCCGTTACTGCACGAAGTGGCCAGCGGTTCGTTGGACACCAGCACCGACGGCGTGGCTTATAGTGCCCATGGGGCAAAGCATTATTACCAGTTTCAGCACGGTGAAATGATTGGGCTAAATGCCCAGAGCAAAAGTGTGCGCCTGGCCGCCATGTTCGATGAAGAAGGCCGTGTGGTGGTGCCAGAGCGCGAGCTGGCTTATGACACCCTGATTATGGCTATTGGTAGCGTATCTAACGACTTTGGCACACCGGGTGTGGCTGAGCACTGCTATTTTCTCGACTCCCCCAAACAGGCGGATAAATTTCATCGCTCACTGATCAATGCCTTTGTGCGGGTTAACCAAGCCGATGCCAGAGAGTATCTGAATATCGCCATTGTTGGCGGCGGTGCTACCGGCGTGGAGCTGTCTGCCGAGCTATATCATGTGGCGGCGCTGGCCCAGCGTTATGGCCTGGCGCAGATTAACGCCCATCGGCTACGCATCAGTTTAATTGAAGCCGGGCCCAGTATATTGCCCGCCTTACCTAAACGCATTTCCAATGCAGTACGCACCGAACTGGTCAAACTTGGGGTTGAAGTGTTGGAAAACACCAAGGTTGCTGCTGCGGTGGAAAACGGCTTTTTTACCGCCGAGGATAAAACCATTCGCGCCGATTTGATGGTGTGGGCGGCTGGAGTTAAAGCCCCAGACTTTATCAAGCAATTAGATATTTTTGAGTTAAATAGAATGCAGCAGATTCTGGTCACCCCCGAGCTACAGGCCAAGGGCGTGGATGATGTGTTTGTACTGGGAGATTGCTGCGGTTGTCAGCAGGAAGACGGCAGTTGGGTGCCGCCACGGGCACAATCGGCGCACCAGATGGCCTCGCTTATCGCCGCTAATATTCTGCGCCGCCGTGCCGGTAAAGCCATGAAGGCTTACCACTATAAAGACCATGGGTCGCTGGTGAACTTAAGTCGTTACAGCACTGTGGGCAACCTGATGGGTAACCTCACCGGCAACAGCCTGTTTATTGAAGGCCGCATTGCCCGCTTTGTGTATATCAGTTTGTACCGTATGCACCAGGTGGCTATTCACGGCTGGCTTAAAGGTATGCTGATGATATTGGTAGAGAAAATTAACCGCGCGGTGCGGCCTAAGCTTAAACTGCATTAGTACCGCCGCTTACTGCTGAGACTCAACGAGCTGCGAGTGGCGAAAAGATAGCAGCATTCAATGCCAATATCTCACCAGGAAGTACATAGAGACCTGGAAGAAAGGCTAGGAATGACAAGCCTTTCTTCCTGGCTTTGGTTTTCTTAGAGGGGAATAGTATTCAATTTATAAAGACATGCTGAGTTTCAAGTTGCCGTGGAACGCCGTTAGCTAATCAGCAAAAGAAAGCTGCGCTCACCGCGTTGAGTGTATCTTGATAAAATAGCTAATCCTTTATCCACTCCAATCATCCCTTTAATTTGCACTTCCACTCTATTATTCCCAGAGCTATTAAAGGGCCCGCCAAAATCACTAACGCGCAAATTTGATAGTATGCAAAACGATATGGGTGAGTCGATGACATAAAAAACATCATACATAGCAGCAGGAAGAATAAGCTTGTAAATATATAAACCGCCCCTTTTCGCATCCTGCTGTACGAAAGCAACAGTACTTGGATAAAGCAGATAACAGCAAATATAAAGGTCATGTATATGAGGCTAATTCCCCATGCGGTTCCACCGCGTTAATTCCTACCTAAAGCTTCTGCTGCGATATGCCCAAAATTGTATAGAAGAGCCAACAGCAAGGCACTCACAATGGGACGCATCACTAATGTAAGTGCACGATTCATAGGAAACCAGAGCCATTCAGTTCAGGTTGCCAGCGTTTTGCATCCCACGCCAAATCGCCTCATAGGTTGCTTGCCGCTCTCGTTTTTGCTCCAGTCGCAACTGGCGCTCCAGATGACGCTGATTCGCTTTAGCAACATCTTTATTATGCTGTTCAATTCTGCGATTACGTTCTTCGTGCTCTGCGATATACTGCGTAAAACGGGCAAATCGCTGTTGCTCACGAACAGATAACTGCCCTAGCAGTTGATCCATCAACGGCTCGCACTGACAGTTGCGCGGATATTTGGGATAAAGTTTGCGGTTAATAGGACTTTGGGTTAGATCTCCGCCTATTTGCATAAAAAGTGCTTTCAAGGCGCGAGCATCCGTTCCTTTGGCATTGATTAAGCAAGTACGCCACGCAGTCTCTTTAACTTCATACGCATCCCAGTCGATATTTCTATCGTCGTAAGCGGGTACCTCGGGGACTTGAGTACAATTCCCCGGGTAGCTAAAACTCAGCAATTGCCGTTCGATTGTTGGATCGGCCATCCCCCTGGCTGGCAACAACAGGCAGCTTACGAAAAAAACGAAAAGTAATCGAACAAGCACAATACACCTCGTGTCAGACGTAACAAATAATCATCCGGTTCATGACAGTCTAGCACTGCGATCTTCCACCTTAAACCCAGCTATCCAATAAATTCAGTAACTTACCAAAGCTCAAGGAACTAGAATGACGATCTACAGCAAGCAGATCCTAGGTTTAACAAACCCCATCTATTGCTTTTTTGGGGGCGGTTCAATATCAAAATCTTCAAACAATGCTTCACCTTTAACGGCAAATTCTGTCGAAGGGGCTGCTGGTGAAAAATCCATATTCACGCCCGACTTATTTTCTAGCGATAACGGGGCGGGCGCATAAGGTTCTAAGGAATTCTGCGCACCGTAGCACTCAATCAGCTCAGCTAATTGCTCATCAGGTTCATGGGCTGTTTCGGCAATTAGCTTTCCCTTTGCAAACTGCAACGTCCAACGGGTGATATGGCTGCCGCTTTCAACAATATCCTTAATTGCTTCGCGTATAGCGTGCTCGCTTTCATCGCCGGTTATCAGCGGCATACTGTCAATAATCAGCGTACCGCTATAGTTGAGAGGCAGGTTTACCTCAGCGTAAAACCAAAAACGATCAGACATCGGGCTAGCCTGAACGCCATTCAGTGCAGGGGGCTGAGTACGCCGATTGGGGCTTAACAGTCCGTCCAGGGGCTCATCCCATTCAGGAGACAATGGTGAGCCTGGCGCTTGATCAGCTTGCGCCTGTTGTAACAGAAGAAAATCATCAGCATCGTGATTGGTATACAGGCTTAGTAAATACAGATGCTTGTCGATAACGCCAAAGGACGCGCTATAGCCCAAAGGGGTATAGCTATCTGTGTCGTAGGGGCCAATTCCATGCTCTCTGGGGGAAAACGCGCCACCGTCAGTTAACCTGTACCAACGGTCTCGAAACTTGATTGTGTCTGATTGATAAGCGCTCATAGAATGGTCACAGCAAAATGGCGTTAACAGGGTTGTTGATGCAGCCATCAAGACAGATAAATGCAGCAACAGCCAGTTAAGCCTATCAGGCTTGTTAATGTCCCACAAACCGCAACAGAGTCATATTCACAAGAAAAGCCGCCTGCAGCGAAATATAGCGTTAAGCACGAATTCAAGGCCGCAGTGCAATACACAGGCGATGGAATTTAACGCCCTTGTACTTTAGGATGATATTTTGCATTACCGTCGAATCAATGGAAATTGATCGTATTAACGGAGTTTAAGTATGCCCCCTTCAATTGGCCGCGCGCTTTTATTTGTTCTGGTTCTGTTGCCCCACACAGCCTTTGCCAATGATAAATCCGCTGAAGGCTTAGTGGATTTTCTAAATTATACGGCCTGGGGCGTGCCCAAGGACAAAGTAGACCTGCCCGCCTTAAGTGCAAAAGTCGCCATGCTAGTCACCGACGACCCAGAAAATCGACAAAAAGTCGCGAATCATTTTTCTCAATGGTTTGAGCAATATCCCGGTATCGCCGTTGAGGTAAAAAAGGCGACCCAATACGATATTAATTATAGAGCCTTGGGCAACGCTACCTTGGGTAATGTTAAGGGACCGGCATTTGTCGTAGAGGATAGAACGGGTGGGGACCGTAAACCTATTGGTAATTTCTACTTACTTGAATTATCGCAAGATAAAGATGCCCCTCGCGTGGTTGATGTTATATATGCAAACGACGCCCTCAGCTATTCAACCTGGATAGCCTACGATTTGTATTTTTCCAGACATCCCAGTAAGGCATTGCTGCAACGATTTATATCTTCGGCAGAGCTATCCGATCAGGATTGGGCGATTTTCCAAAGTATTTGGGAACACCGTGACCGCGAGGAGTGGAAAGAAGTCATGGCTGGCTTCGATATGTTGTCTCCCAGGGTCAGAGTATCGCCACTTATGCTTGGGCTTAAATATAAACTCCTGGCACAACTTGAGATTGATAAACCCAGAGTAGGTGCGGCTAATTTTGCCATTCAACAGCATCACTACAAGAATACCGCCAAGGTAGTTGAACAAGTCTATGGAAAGAGTATTTACAGCGCATTACGCCTCTTGCCCTGGTATTGGGAGGAAGACCAATACCAGAAGATGAGCCAGGCATTGTCTGTAGTCGAAAATCATTTTGGTCTGACAGAAGCTATTATTCGCCATCAGGTCAAATCTTACGCAAGGACAGGTGATTACAAATCCGCTGTACGATACGCTCAAATACGGCTAGAAAACGCCCCCAATGAAAGAACCTACTCGGGTTTAGTGGAAATACTCATTGGCGCCAAAGATTACGAGCAAGCCTTAGTGTATGCCAAGCAGTATTACAACGAATACAAAAGCCAGGATAGCGCGGTCTTCTTAACAACAGTGCATTCACTGCTGGGAAACAAAAAACAGGTCAGTCAGTTTCGCAAACTGTTACTTGATGAATATGGCTTAGAAGCATTGCAAATTGATATGGTGCTGACATTAACCAGCAAGGACTTCAGGGCCTTTGTAACGTTGCTCGATAACAACAAGGACAAGATCCCGCTGACACCGGCAGATATGAAGGGCCAGCTAATCTTTGAAGATTTTTTGAAATCAAAGGAATATGCGAAGTGGGCGAAAAAATTTGATTGATGTTGGGCAATAGACGCTATTTTGCGTTAAGCCCAACAGGTGCCCTATGGCGTAGTATTGTCTGATAGTTCCACCTGTCTTCAGTGAGTATTTTGCGTATTGATCGCAATATCATCATTTAAGTCTTGTACATAGACCGCGCCGGACTGCTGACCATTAGCATCATGGTGGGGGGTAGCAATTACGGCAATGTCCTTTGAAAGGGCAACATTCCAGCCAAATTGGTCGCCAGGCTTAGCATTTTCAGCAACAACCTTGCTGGTATAACGCCAGCCTTCAGGGCCTTTTTTATATACGTACAATGCGCCCGTATCGGTACCATTGGCATCATGATTCATGGCACTGATGATGGCAGTATCGCCAGTTAACGCCACACCGCGGCCAAATCTGTCGTCTGCCGCGCCGTCTGGGGAGATCAATTTAACCTCTTGCATCCAGGCATCCCCCTCTCGCACAAAGAGATAGGCTGAGCCGGCATCTATCCCTAACTCTTCAATATCGTCTCGTCTTGCAGAGACCAATGCCGTGTCGCCTGAAATCGCGACCCTGACGCCAAAAATATCGGTTTTCCCCCCATCAGAGGCCACCAGCTTAGCTTGTTGTTGCCACTGATTATTTTGCACAACATAAACGTACACGGCCCCGGCGTTTTCGGCTTTTTCATCATGTAAGTCCGCGCCCACCAGAATGGTATTGCCGTCTATGGCCACACTGATGCCAAACAAATCCCCTGCTGCGCCATCACTGGCGGTGATTTTGGTTTGATAGCGCCATTTGCCGCCTTCCCGCTGGTAAATATACGCCGCGCCGGAGTCCACACCCAGGACGTTGTTACGCGGGGCACCAATAACGAGGTAGTTATCAGTAAGCGCAACACTCTGGCCAAACGCATCCCCAGGCATGGCATCAGGTGCGGTAAAAATCTGCTTCTGTGTCCAGGTATTGGCTGCGCGTTCAAAAGAGACAACCGCGCCCGAGTCTTTGCCTTTGTCATCCCTTCCCATCACACCGAGCATAGCCACATTGTTTTTCAATGCCACTTTGCCGCCCAGTGTGTCATCAGAGAAAATAGGATCAGCAATGAGTTTGGCTTGTTGGTGCCAACCTTTGGCACCTAACACATAGACATACGCGACCCCGGCATCTTCGACACCATCGACATCCACTTTATGGGCGCCCACCAGCAGCGTTGTGCCATCGATATCCGCACTGTAGCCAAAATAATCTTCGGCCTTGCTATCCTCCGCCAAGATAATGTGTTGCGTTGCTAAACTATCACCGGCCACTAAAGTGAGCACGGCATAAATATGAAGTTTGAGGCTATTGATTAATTTCACCCAACCCACTTGATTTTTATAGTATTTTTGGAGTGTAAAGGTATCTGCGAGAACAGTTCAACTGACGATTAAGAATAGACATATCTTGTTACTGCATAGCTAAAGTAGTGGAGTGCAGAGGTGCCATCTACTGGACATTCAACTGCCAATATTTCACCACGAAGGCATGGACGCTTTCCCCCTTAAAATCCCCCCACCACTGAACCCTATTTTTGGCCAATAAAACAAAAAGCCGGGCAGTGCCCGGCTTCCAACTTAACCATTCAACTTATTACAAGTCGAACTTAATCCCCTGTGCCAACGGCAGCGCAGTGGAGTAGTTGATGGTATTGGTCTGGCGGCGCATATAGGCCTTCCAGGCGTCAGAACCGGACTCGCGGCCACCGCCGGTTTCCTTCTCCCCCCCAAAGGCGCCACCAATCTCGGCACCAGAAGTACCGATATTTACGTTGGCAATACCGCAATCCGAGCCCCAGTGGGCCAGGAACTGCTCGGCTTCCAGCATATTCTGGGTAAAGATGGCAGAGGACAGGCCCTGAGCCACATCGTTTTGCAGATCAATGGCCTGCTGCAGGTCGCCGCTGTATTTAATCAGGTACAAGATGGGCGCAAAGGTTTCTTCCTGCACCATCTGGAAGTGATTTTCGGCTTCAACAATGGCTGGTTTTACATAACAGCCAGACGCATAGCCTTCGCCGCTTAATACCTCACCGCCACACAGCAGTTTGCCACCTTCGGCCTGCACTTTATCCAGCGCCGCGCTAAAGGCCTGTACCGAGGCTTTATCGATCAGCGGCCCTACATGATTATTCTGATCCAGCGGGTTACCAATGCGCAACTTGCCATAGGCACCCACCAGAGCGTCTTTAACCTTGTCATACACCGACTCATGCACAATTACGCGACGAGTGGTGGTGCAGCGCTGACCGGCAGTACCCACGGCACCAAAGGCCACACCAGGAATGGCCACTTTGAGGTCAGCATTAGGGGTGATAATAATGGCGTTATTGCCGCCCAGCTCCAAAATACTTTTACCAAAACGCGCTGCGACTTTCTGACCGGCATGGCGACCTACACGGGTAGAGCCGGTCACCGACATCAGCGGAATACGTTTGTCATCCAGCATAGATTCGCCAATCTCGGCGCCGGTGCCCACCACCAGCGAGAACACGCCTTCGGGCAGGTTATTGCGAGCCAGAATGTCTTTTAGGATATGCTGGCAGGCAATGGCGGTCAGCGGGGTTTTCTCAGACGGTTTCCACACTGTGACATTGCCGCACACAGCCGCAATCATGGCATTCCACGACCATACCGCGACCGGAAAGTTAAAAGCTGACACCACGCCGACAATGCCCAGCGGATGATATTGATCGTACATACGATGCAGTGGGCGCTCGGAGTGCATGGTAGAGCCACACAACTGGCGAGACAGGCCCACAGCGAAATCGCAGATATCGATCATCTCCTGCACTTCGCCCAGGCCTTCCTGCAAGGATTTGCCCATTTCGTAGGACACCAGCTCGCCAAGCGGCTGTTTGTAGTCACGCAGGGCCTGACCAATCTGGCGGACAATTTCGCCGCGCTGCGGCGCAGTCACCTGACGCCAGGCCACAAAAGCCTGTTGTGCCTGTTCGATAACCTGCTGGTATTGGGCCTGAGTACAGAGGCTAACCTTGGCAATCAGCTCACCATTAACTGGCGAGTGAATAGCCAGTTGCTCAGCGCTGTCATCAGCTAGCCATTGTTGGCCGGTGCTGGCACCTGCGTTGCTGGCGCCAAGGTTAAGTTGTTTCAAAAATTCCATCATTAATCCTCTTTTTGTCGTGGGCAGGGTTATTGACCCAAGCCCTTAAGACCGCTGCGTAAGGTGTCGAGGAAGCGGTCTGCTTCAGGTAGCCCAAATACCATGGGCGGCTTGATTTTCAGAATGTTGTTAAACGGCCCTTCGGTAGAGAGCAGTATGCGCTGGGCCTTAAAGTGTTCGATCAGGGTTTTGGTGTGCGCCGTAGCGGGGGCTTTACTGTCACGGTCGGTGACCAGCTCCACACCGATAAACAAGCCAAGGCCACGTACATCACCAATAAGCTCAAACTCATTGGCCATGTCGTTAAGCTTGGCTTGCATATAATCGCCGGTGCGCTTGGCATGGGCTTGCAGTTGCTGCTCTTCAATCACCTCCAGCACCGCCTGGCCGATGGCGCAGGACACCGGGTTGCCACCAAAGGTATTGAAGTATTCCATGCCGGTGACAAAGGCATCGGCCACCTCGCGGCTGGTAATCACGGCCGCCATAGGATGGCCATTGCCTATAGGTTTACCCAGGGTGACGATATCCGGCACCACTTGTTGGGTTTCAAAGCCCCACATGGCCTCGCCCACACGGCCAAAACCAATCTGTACTTCGTCAGCAATACAGATGCCACCGGCAGCGCGCACCTGTTCGTACACCGAAGCCAGATAGCCTTGTGGCATCACAATTTGCCCGGCCACACCTTGTACCGACTCACAAATATAAGCGCCGGGCTTTTTATCCTGCCAATTGAGATCCGCCAATACCCGCTGAATGTCAGCCGCATACTGCTGACCGGTATCAATACCGTAGCCGGCATAGGAGCCACGGTAAGGGTCGGGTAGCATCACTTTATGTACATGGGCAGGCGCGCCTTCACCACCAGGGCCATCGAATTTATAAGGGCTGGCATCAATACAGGCATTGGTATTGCCATGGTAAGCGCCGTCTACCACCAACAGTTCGCGGCTTTGGCTGGCACAGCGGGCCATACGAAAGGCCAGTTCATTGGCCTCGCTGCCAGAGTTAACCAAAAAACACACCGACAATTTATCGGGGAAATAGCCCAGCAGTTTTTCGCCGTAGCTAACCAGGTTGTCATGCAAATAACGGGTGTTGGTATTCAACTGGGCCATTTGCTGCTGCGCAGCGGCAACCACTTTAGGGTGGCAATGGCCCACATGGCAGACGTTATTCACCATATCCAAATAGTCGCGGCCCTGCTCATCAAACAAGTAAGCACCGCGGCCACGCACTATCTTGAGCGGCTCCTGGTAACTGAGGCTCAGGGTACGACTGAAATGGCTTTGGCGGCTGGCCAGCAATGACGCTTTGCTGCGCCCCCCTTGGGCAATACCCAGCAGCTCGGCAACCAGGTTAAAACCAATAACGGCCAAATCCAGTTGCTTAAACTGCTCCAGCGCCTGCCACACCGGGCGGGCCGAAATCAGCAGGTAGTCATTGTCCGGCGTCTGGCGAATGGCATGGGCAGAGTTACAGACGCTCACACACAAACGCAGACAAATCAGATAAGGCAGCGCCTTAAGCTCATCTTCACTCAGGGCGCGCTGGCTGTGATAGCCCTTGGCGATAGTGCCAATCACCGCGACAGGATCGCGCTGATCCAGCATGGCGTAAGTACAAGTAATGGCCAGCTCATTGACTAACTGGCTAAAACACATATCACCAAAATCAATTAACCCACTGATTTGGCTGGGGTTAGCCAGGTCATTCACTAACAGGTTGTAGTCGTTGGCATCGTTGTGAATGGGGCCGGCCGGCAGTTTGGATAAAAACGGCTTCACCTGAGTTTGGTATTGCAGCAAAAAGCCTTCCACTAGCTTGCGTCTGTCACCTTCCAGCGCCGCCAGTTTGTCGCGGCATACCTCCAGGCCAAAGGCCAGATCCCAGTCCAGGTAACGGTTTAGGCCGGGATGGCGAAAATCACTGAGGCCTTTATCTAAGCGCCCCATAAATTCACCAAGCTGCTGCCAAAGGGTGGGAAAGCCCTGGCCTTTAGGCAAGTCAGCATAAAACTGGCCGGGCAGATAGGTCAGCACCCGAATTGGAAAACGCTCACCGGTGCTGTCGGCTATCTCACCTAAGGTGCGGCCCTGCGTGTCAGTGAGTACCTGCGGTACAGGCAAACCGCCCTTGGCCAGATGATTCATGGCCTGATTTTGCAAGTCCAGATACACGGGCGCTTCGCCCTCTCCCGCCACTTTGACAATGTATTGCTGCCCCGCTTGGGTTTGCAGGCGCAGATTAAGATCGCAGTAACCAGGTAGCCGGGTCAGCTCACCCTCTAGCTGATAATGCGCTGCCACATACTGAGCAATATCCGCATCCAAAAGTCGCGCCGTCATAGTCTTTCCTATCAACGAAATCGAAAGAGGCGAGCCAACAGGCTCGCCGGTTTATTTGGTTCTGGCGAGCCTCGCCGGGTTATCGCCAGCGCTTAGGGGGATCAAGGTAAAGCCATACTGATAATCCTGTGCAGGGACACTGTATTTGTCATGCACCGGACGGCCCCAGGAGGTGTCGCCCCCCACGCCCATCTGTTTGTGATCCAGGTTTAAGGTAACCAGATCGCGCATCGGTACTTCCAGGCCGTGTGAACTGGTTACCGGCACCAGGCCCGATGCTGAAGCTTCGCTATCACCGGTATAGAAGTCGATATCCGACTGCAGATAAGGCCAGGCGCTGCCCGACATCAGCTGTTCGCCTACCGCCAGTAAACCCGCGCCTTGCTCATTGGTCAGAGCAATCCAGCGTAAGTCCTGCTTATTAGCATTTTCCTGCGGACGCACATAATGATGAATTTGGTCGCGCACCTGGGCCTGATACAAGCCTACCCGCGCCGAGCGGAAACGGTCGGCGTAGCTCTCGTGGGGGCCACGACCAAACCAGCTAACAAAACCGTATTCACCCGGGCTTTGCAGTTGCATACCGAACTTGGGTAATTTGGGCAACTCCTGCCCATCGGCCAGATCCAGCTTGCTGTTTACCGCCACCCGACCATCGGCAGTAACACGGTATTGCACCTGATAACTGCCTTTAAAATCCGGGCTGTGATAAAGCGCACTCACCAGCACCTCGGTTTTCACGGTTTTGCTGGTCAGGCTTTGCAGCTTGAGCCTGTCTTCGGCGTGTTGCCAGATAGCCGCCCAGCGAGGCATATCGTTACCCAGATCATTATCCGTGGGTGGACGCCAGAAATTCACTTTCAGCGGCGCCTTTAACAGCGCCTTGCCCTGCACCTGATACTGGCTCAACCAACCTGTTGTGGCATCAAAGGCCAGTTGTACCTGCTCGTTACCCACTTTTAGCAGCGTGCTGCCTTTGTTTATGCTCAGAGGCTGCGCTTTAACCACAGGTTGTGGCAGGTAAATAGTTTTTACCGGCAAAGCAAACTGCTCAAAGGCCACTTCGTGATTATCATCCAGCAGGCCCATGGGGCGGTTCAAACGGGCCGATAAGGTCAGGATATACTCCTGGCTGGCCGATTTGGGCAGTACAGGCAAGGCCAGCTTAACCTTGGCAGTGCTGCCAGCAGCCACCTGCGGCATGGGCTCACGGCCCTTGGCAATCAGCTCGCCATCGGCTTCAATCTGCCAGGCCAGGTCATAGCCTTGCAGCGACGCAAAGATAAACTTATTGCGCACTTCAAACAGGCCCTTGCTGATATCCAGCGCCTTGAACTTCACCGGCTCGTAGACCTTCTTCACTTCCAGCAAATGCGGATGCGGCTCACGGTCTGGATTGACCAGGCCGTTATTTAAGAAATTACCATCGGTGGGCAGCTCGGGGTGGAAGTCTTTGCCGTAGGCCCAGATTTTCTGGCCTTTGTCGTTGGTATACTCCAAAGCCTGGTCTACCCAATCCCAGATATAACCGCCCTGCAGCACATCGTACTTTTCAATCACATCCCAGTAATCCTGCAGATTACCTACCGAGTTACCCATAGCGTGGGCGTACTCGATCATAATGCCGGGGCGATCTTTGTGGGTTTTGGCGTATTCTTCCAACCGCTCAATGCTCGGGTACATAGGGGCAAAAATATCCGTGTAATGCTCGGTACCAGCCGGTTCATATTGTACCGGACGGCTACCGTCGTGTTCTTTCAGCCACTTATAGGTAGCTTCAAAAACCCGGCCCTCACCGGCTTCGTTCCCCAGTGACCAGACAATAATGGATGGGTGGTTCTTATCCCGCTCGAACATACGCTTGGTACGCTCAAGATGGGCAGGCAGCCAACTTAGCTCGTCGCCAATTTGGGTGTCTTTATTGATGGCCAGCGGGTGTGACTCGATATTGGCCTCATCAATCACGTACATGCCGTATTTGTCGGTGAGATCGTACCAATAGGGATCATTCGGATAATGGCTGGAGCGCACCGCATTAATATTGTGCTGCTTCATCAGCTTAATATCCCGCTGCATAGACTCGCGAGTGACCACATGGCCGCGGCGCGGATCGGTTTCGTGACGGTTAACACCACGAATATAAATGGCTTTGCCGTTAACCTTTAACTGGCCGCCCTCAATGGCAATATTACGAAAGCCGATATCGTCGCGTACGCTTTGCAGTACCTGGCCATCTGCATCTTTGATGGTCATCACCAGGGTGTACAGATTCGGCGTTTCGGCGCTCCACAGTCTGGGCTTTTTAACTGAAGCGGCAAACTGCACTGAGGCGGTTTTGCTCAGCGTTACAGACCGCTCGCCACTGGCGACCAGCTGCATCTCGCGGCTTGGGTCCAACAGTTGATATGCAACTGACACCGCCGCCGGGCCGGCGTAGTTACGCAGGTCCACGTCAAGGGCCAGTTTGCCTTCATCCAGGGCCTTATTCAGGGTTGGCCTGACATGGAAGTCATATAAATGCTGCTTGGGTGTGGCGTATAAATACACGTCACGCTCAATCCCGGAAACCCGCAGCATATCCTGGCTTTCCAGGTAGCTGGCATCGGTCCAGCGGCGGATTTGCATGGCAATCAGGTTCTTACCCGGCTTTAAATAAGGGGTTAAGTCAAACTCGGCCGGAGTTTTGGCGCCCTGGCTAAAGCCGATGTACTGGCCATTCAGCCAGATTTCCAGCGAAGAACGAGCACCGCCCACATGAATAAAGACCTGCTGCCCCTGCCAGTTCTGCGGCAGTTCAAAGCTGTTGCGATACGAACCTATAGGATTGTAGTCTTTAGGTACATCAGGCCATGTGGCATCAAAGGGATAACGTTCGTCCAGATAAATGGGATGACCAAAACCTTCCACTTCCCAGTTGCCTGGCACCCTGATTTGCTGCCACTGGCTGTCGTCAAAATCTGGCTGTTCAAAGCCTTGCGGGGCATCTTTGGGACTGCGTTGCCAGTTAAACTGCCACAGGCCATTTAAAGACAAGTAATTGGCACTTTGCTGATAATCATCAACCATGGCTGCCGCCACGCTGGAATAGGCAAAACCGCTGGCGCGCGGGTCTTGTTTATTGATGCCAAAAACCCGGTGATCTTCCCAGGGGGCGCGGGGTGTGGCCATGGCTGGTACACACAGGATACCGGCCAGCAACAGGCTGGAAACTTTCTTCATAACAACCTCTGACGATAAATTCGTGTTATTTATAATACAAATATTTAACCCGCTGACAAGAGGGGTGCAAGTTTATTAACATGGTTAACGCACCGGGCTTTGCCGGCTAAGATACCCTAACTTCCTCAAGGAATAAGGGCTGGCGTGCAGATTTCGCCCCGTGAAAGGTAAAATTGGTTGTAAATAAATACTATAAATAATACATTGAATGTTATCTTTTAGTTAACCGGGTAAGTTAAGCATGTCGTCATTGTCCTCACTCGATATTTCCCTGTTCGCCGCCTATGTGGTGATGCTGGTTACCGTGGCCTTTTGGGTATCACGGGAAAAAGCCGGCCATGAAAAAAACACCAAGGATTACTTCCTGGCCGGCAACAGCCTGCCCTGGTGGGCCATTGGCGCGTCGTTAATTGCTGCCAATATTTCTGCCGAACAAATTATCGGTATGTCGGGTTCGGGCTATGCTATTGGGCTGGCCATTGCTTCTTATGAATGGATGGCGGCGATTACCCTGATTATTGTCGGTAAATACTTTCTGCCAATCTTCCTTAAACACCGCATTTATACTATGCCGCAGTTTCTGGAACAGCGCTTCGGCCATGAGGTACGCCTGACTCTGGCGATTTTTTGGCTGGGCGTGTATGTGTTCGTCAACCTCACTTCCATCCTGTGGTTAGGGGCACTGGCGATTAATACCATCACAGGTGTGGATATGACGGTGGGACTGGTATTCCTGGCACTGCTATCCCTCACCTACTCCTTATATGGTGGCCTCAAAGCCGTGGCCTACACCGATATTATTCAGGTGGTGGTGCTGGTTGCCGGTGGTTTACTGCTCACCTACATTACCCTTGGTATGCTGGGTGAAGGTGGCATTATCAATGGCTTTACTACGCTGCTGGATAAGGCACCCGAAAAGTTCGATATGATCCTCGCCCCCGAGCATGAGCACTATATGAGCCTGCCCGGTTTGTCTGTGCTGGTTGGCGGCATGTGGATTATGAATCTGTCTTATTGGGGCTTTAACCAATACATCATCCAGCGCACTCTGGCGGCTAAAGATCTTAAAGAGGCGCAAAAAGGCATAGTTTTCGCTGCCTTCTTAAAGCTGCTGATGCCGATTATCGTGGTGCTGCCGGGTATTGTGGCCTTTGTGCTGCAGCCTGGGCTGGAACCGGCGGATAAAGCCTACCCTATGCTGCTGGGCTTAATGCCGGAAGGGGTAAAAGGCTTTGTATTTGCCGCGTTGGTGGCGGCGATAGTATCTTCGCTGGGCTCCATGGCAAACAGTATCTCAACCATCTTTACCATGGATATTTATACTCACTATCGCCCCAACCGCGGTGACAAGCACTATCTGCGTATTGGCCGTATTGTCAGTGTTTCGGCCATGCTACTGGCGGTGATTTGCGCCAAGCCGCTACTTGGCCAGTTGGATCAAGCTTTTCAGTATATCCAAGAGTTCACCGGCTTCTTTACCCCAGGTATTGTAGTGTTGTTCCTGCTGGGTATGTTCTGGAAACAAACCACCTCTAAAGGTGCCATGGCCGCCGCATTGGGGTCATTCGTGCTATCTCTGGCGCTCAAACTACTGGCGCCTGAACTGCCCTTTATTGACAGGGTGGGTGTGGTGTTTGTCAGTTGTTTAGTGCTGGCTATGCTGGTTTCCAAGCTGGATCGCAATGCCCAGGCCCGTGGCCAGAACCTGCTGGACGGTGTGCAATTTACCACATCAGGCTCCTACAACGTGGCCACCCTGGCCGTTACTGCCATTCTGGCAGCCCTGTACATTACCTGGTGGTAAACATGCAGCATTTAGCCATTCAGGCCGACCTTATTACCCGCCTGCCGGTGCAAAACCGGCTTGGCGAGGGGGTGCTGTATCATCAGGCCTCTGATTCGATTTACTGGACAGATATTAAAGGTAAAGCGCTGTACTGCTACGACCTGACAGAGCAGAGACTGACACAGTTTGCGCCGCCTTTTGCCATCAGCGCCTTTGGTTTTACCGATAAGCCAGGCTGCTTAATTGTCGCTTTCGTACACGCTATTGCCCTGTACTGGCCGAAGTCCGGTGAAACAGAGATACTGCACCAAGGGGAAAGCCATCTGCCCGGCAACCGCTTTAACGACGGCAAAGTGGGCCCAGACGGCAACTTTTGGATAGGCACTATGGTGGAAAACCAAGCCCTTAACCCACCGGGAGCCAGTGCCAGTTTGTATCGTTTTGACACTCAAGGGCAGCTAACCCCGGCCTTTGATGGTATTCGTATTTCCAACGGTTTGTGCTGGAGCCCGGATGCCAGGTTTATGTACCATGCCGACTCGCCCCTAGGGCAGATTCGCCGCTATGATTTTGCCAACATGCCAAGTAGCGGTGGGCTGTTAATCCAAACAGAAAGCGGTGCCAGCCCTGATGGGTCCTGCACCGACAGCCAAGGGCGGATTTGGAATGCCCAGTGGGGCGCAAGCCAGGTATGTTGCTATTCAGCGGATGGCCAGCTTTTGGGCAAATTGCCAGTGCCGGTCAGCCAACCGACTTGTGTGGCGCTCGGCGGCAAGCAAGGCGATTTGTTGTTTGTGACCAGCGCCTGGGATGAGCTGACCGATGCCGAGCGTCAGGCTCAGCCTTATGCCGGCGATCTGTTTATCTATCAGGTGCAGGCGCAAGCGTTAGCCGAACCACAATTTACAACGCCTGAGCGGATAGATGGCTAAGCCTCCCCACTAATTAGGTAGACAATTGTAGGAAAACCAAACAGATATCTGGCATCCCATACCAGACTCCTTTAACATACAAATAGTATAAAAATACGGTGGACACCATGCTTCAACCCGCCAGTCACAACAATCTTACTCACCAATTGGTGCATGAACTGGGCAAAGCCATAGTGCGCGAGCAATTTGCCGTGGGCGAAGGTCTACCTTCCGAAGCGGAAATCTGCAATCGCTATCAGATTAGCCGCACCGCTACCCGCGAAGCGGTTAAGATGCTGGCCGCCAAAGGCTTGTTGGTGTCTCGTCCGCGTAAAGGCATTACGGTACAAAGCCGCGACCATTGGAACCTGTTTGACCCGGATGTACTGGACTGGATCTTATCCAGCACGCCCAGCCTGCAAACCCTGCGCGACTTTTTACAATTGCGCCTGGCCATTGAGCCGGAAGCGGCGGCCCTGGCAGCCCGTAATGCCGAACAGGCCGATTTGGATGCCATTGCCGATGCTCTGCGCAGAATCAAAGCCGCCGAAGAAGGAATTGAAGATCCGCTGGTCGCCGATATTGACTTCCACTCGGCCATACTGCGTGCCAGCAAAAACCCCTTCTTTATGCAGCTGCGCAGCTTTATAGAAACGGCATTGAAGGTCAGTATCCGCTTTACCAACCAGTTTAAAGGGGTGGATAGCGCCAGCTACCTGGATCACCGTAAAATTTATGATGCCATTGCAGCCGGTGATGCTCAGCTTGCCCATCAGACTTCTCATGTGATGGAAGCAGAGGCCCTGCAATTAATCGAAGATCGCATCAAAGGCTGATAACCAAGCCCCTATACACCAAGGCGCAGTTAACTGGCTGTGCCTTAACCCCTCTCCCCTTGCCTCTTTGTGGTCTACCACTTTTTCAACCATTGCTATTTCGTCTCTCAAGGTGATTTTCCAACCTCAACAAAGCCAGAACTTTCTCTTTTAAAAACAAAATATTAGCCTGATGGAAGTCAGGCATTGGAATTTTCTTATACTGAAGAGAATTTGGTTTGATTTGACCAATGTATAATTATATTATAAATAATATATCAAGACGTCATCATAACATCATAAAAGGTGTCGTCATAAGATGTGCCAGGAGGTTCTGATGTTCGGACAATATAACGATCTCGCCAATGCCCGGGTGTTTATCACCGGTGGTGGCTCAGGTATAGGTGCCGCATTGGTCAGGGCCTTTGTTGCACAAGGCGCCCAAGTGGCCTTTGTGGACATACAAGCCGATGCCGCAGCAAGGCTAAATGCCGATTTACAGGCCGAGTTCTCCCGTCAGGCTTATTTTCAGCCCTGCGACATTCGCGACATAGCCGCACTGCAACGCTGTATAGAAAATGCCTGCGCCGAGATGGACGGAGTGGACGTGCTGATTAATAACGCCGCATCGGATAACCGCCATAGCCTGGCCAGCCTGACACCCGAGCAGTGGGACGACAGTTTAAACATTAACCTGCGTCCGCATCTGTTTGCCGCCCAGGCCGTGGCCGCGCTGATGGCCAGTCAGGGGCGCGGTAGTATTATCAATATTGGCTCCAACTCAGCCCTGTTGGGTCTGACCGGCTACCCTGCCTATGTAGCGGCTAAATCCGCCATTTTGGGGCTGAGCAAAGCCCTGGCCCGTGAACTGGGGCCCAATGGCATCAGAGTAAATAGCCTGATCCCCGGCTGGGTGATGACCGAGCGCCAGAAACAGCTTTGGGCCACCCCCGATGCAGTGGCACAGTGCCTGGACCAACAAGCCTTAAAAGCCTGTATTGAAGAGCAGGATATTGCCGAAGCGGCACTGTTTCTGGCTTCCCAGGCCTCCCGCATGCTGACCGGCCAGGCCCTGGTCGTCGACGGCGGACGAGTATAAGTATGCTAGCCATTGATTGGGGCTCCAGCAGCTTTCGCGCCTGGCATCTGAATGCGCAGGGCGAGGTATTGGCAACCCTCAGTACAGATCAGGGCATTTTAGGTTTTCAGGGCCAGGGCTTTGCAGCCTATCTGCAAAACCACTGCGGCCCCTGGCTGGCCCAATCCAAGCAGGTATTGATGACCGGTATGGTGGGCAGTCGTAACGGTTGGCAGGAAGTACCTTATCTGTCCTGTCCGGCTGGCACGCAAGATATCGCCCATGCGCTGGCCAAGCTTGACACTGAACTGCACCCAAATGTGCAACTGGTACCCGGCCTGCAATACGCCGGACACAACGGCCTGATGGATGTAATGCGCGGCGAAGAAACCCAGATTATTGGCGCCTTGCAACTCACCAATATGACTGACGCGCTGTTGTGCCTACCCGGTACTCACAGTAAATGGGCTAAAGCCGAGAATGGCGATATCGGCGCGTTTTCCACCTTTTTTACTGGCGAGCTGTTTGCTTTGCTGACTAAGCACAGTTCGCTAGCCGGGGTATGCAATACCCAGTTTTTTGATGAGCCGGCCTTTTTACTTGGTCTGGAGCAAGCCGCAGATGTACGTGGGCTATCCCATTTGCTGTTCAGCCCAAGGGCGGCGGTAGTTACCGGCCAGATGCGCCCCGAACAGGCCGGCAGCTATTTGTCCGGGCTGGTTATTGGCGCCGAAATCCAGGGCGCCCGCCAGGCGCTGGCCGAGCCCGGCCTGATAAGCACAGAAAACCCGCTGTTACTGGTTGGCTCTGAGGTACTCACCCACCGTTATCAACAAGCACTGGGGTTTTACCAATTACCCTGCCGGAGTGTTTCCGGCGAGCAGGCGGTATTAGCCGGCCTGTACCGCCTGGCCACAGGCCAGTCATTCAATGTTTCAGAGGTAGCACATGTCTGAGTCTTCTTACCTGCCGCTGGTTGCCATCCTAAGAGGGATTCAACCGCACGAGTGCCTGAGCCTGGGGCGTATTCTGGTGGATGCCGGTTATCAGATGATCGAAGTTCCGATGAATTCGCCCACACCGTTGGCGTCCATCGAGTTACTGGCCAAAGAGTTTGGCCAGGATGTGCTGATTGGTGCAGGTACAGTGACTAGCGTGGAACAGGTTAAGCAGATTACCGCAGTAGGTGGCAAGCTGATGGTGGCCCCCAATACCAATGCCGACGTAATTCGCGCTGCCAAACAGGTGGGCATGTACTGCATGCCAGGCTGTATCACGCCCACTGAAGCATTAATTGCCCTGGACGCCGGTGCCGACGCGCTGAAGTTTTTCCCGGCCGAACTCACGCCGCCCGCGGTGATTAAAGCCATCAACACTATTCTGCCAGCCGGTACTTTAGTTTGTGCCGTTGGCGGCGTTACCAGCCACAATATGGCCGATTATATGGCGGCAGGCTGCCGGGGCTTTGGTTTGGGCGGCTCGCTCTATCAGCCCGGCATCAGCGTTGAGGCCTTTAAGCACAATGCCGAAACCTTGATAAAGCGTTTTATTTCCCTTAGTCAGCCCCAGGAGAATCAGGCATGAAAAAGGACATTTCACTGCGTAGCCGAGCGTGGTTTAACGACGATTCCAACCCGGATATGACTGCCCTGTACCTGGAAAAGTATCTGAACTACGGCCTGACCATTGAAGAACTGCAAGGCGGTAAACCTATTATTGGTATTGCCCAGACCGGCTCAGATTTAGTGCCCTGCAACCGCGCTCATATTGAGCTGGCAGAGCGTTTAAAAGCCGGTATCCGCGATGCAGGCGGTATTCCCATTGAATTTCCTGTGCATCCCATCCAGGAAACCGGCCGTCGCCCCACTGCGGCGCTGGATCGCAATCTGCAATGTCTGTCGCTGATTGAAGTACTGCATGGCTACCCTATTGATGCTGTGGTGCTGACCACCGGCTGTGACAAAACCACTCCGGCCCTGCTGATGGGTGCTGCCAGCGTCAATATTCCGGCCATCGCTTACTCGGTTGGGCCTATGCTCAATGGCCGCTATAAAGGCCAGTGTGTGGGCTCCGGCACTATTATCTGGGATGCCAGAAAACGCCTGGCCAAAGGCGATATCGACTACAACGAATTTATCGCTGAAGTGGCCAGTTCGGCGCCCTCCACCGGCCACTGCAATACCATGGGCACAGCGCTGACCATGAACTGCCTGGCCGAAGCCCTGGGGATGATGCTGCCTGGTTGTGCCTCTATTCCGGCGCCCTACCGCGAGCGGTCGCAAATGGCCTACCATACCGGCAAGCGTATTGTGGATATGGTCTGGGAAGATCTGACACCAGAGAAAATCCTCACTCGCGAGGCCTTTGAAAACGCCATCCGGGTGTGCTCGGCATTGGGTGGTTCCACCAACGCACCGATTCATATCAACGCCATTGCTGCCCATGCGGGCGTGGATGTTAAAATTCAGGACTGGCAGTCTGTGGGCCAGCATATTCCGCAGCTGGTCAACTGCCAGCCGGTGGGTAAATACTTAAGTGAAGACTTCCATAACGCCGGCGGCCTGCCCGCGGTGATCGGCCAGCTACTGCAAGCCGGGCTATTAAATGCCCAGGCCCTGACGGTTACCGGCAAGAGCATTGGTGAGAACTGCCAAGGCGCGCCACTGTATAACAGCGACGTAATCTATGAAGTTGAGCGCCCTTTAAAGGCCCAGGCGGGCCTGATGGTGCTATCTGGTAACCTGTTTGACTCCGCCATTATGAAAGTCTCGGCCATCGACCCGGACTTCCGTCTGCGCTATCTGTCGAACCCGGCTAACCCCAATTGTTTTACCGCCCGCGCCATCGTATTTAACGGCCCGGAGGAATATCACAGCCAGATTGATAATCCAGAACTGGATATCGATGAAAACTGCATTCTGGTAATGCGTTATACCGGGCCCAAGGGCTATCCCGGCTCGGCAGAAGTCGTCAATATGCAGCCGCCCAAGGCCTTGCTGGCCCGCGGCATCAGCTCGCTACCAACTATGGGTGATGGCCGCCAAAGCGGAACATCAGGCTCTCCGTCTATTCTGAATGCCTCACCGGAAGCGGCCGATGGTGGCGGGTTGGCCCTGCTAAAAACCGGCGATCTGGTACAGGTAGACTTAAACCAGGGCCGGGTCAATGTGCAAATAAGTGCAGAGGAATTGGCCGAGCGTCGCGCCGCCCTCGACCTGCAAAGCCAATACCCGGCCAATCAAACCTGGTGGCAGGAAATCTACCGGGCCAAGGTCTCGAATCTCGACGAAGGCGCGGTATTTGTGGATATGCTCAAATACAGCAAGCTGCGGGACAAGTTACCGCGCCACTCGCATTAATTGAGAGCGCTATGCGCTAAGCTAGCGTGCTGTTCACCGCCGGTGAACAGCATGGCTTGCGTACAAGCCAGTCCCTTTTAGATGGCAAGGAAACCAGTCGATTCGAATCATCTATACGGCGTGACCAAAAGCCAGCTAAGTTTTCCTTTAACGGCTCTGGCCCAATACCTTAAAAGGGTGAGCGCCTAACGTCGTTTATAAGCTTGTTTATTCTTTTAAGCGTCTTTTTGTCCTGGGTTTGCCAATACAGATAATCGCGCCAGGATTCGTCGGTCCATGACAGTAAACGACTACTCATCAATCAAGTCTCTGCGAGCTACCTTACCTGCTTTAAATTGTTCAATTGAGCGATTCAAATGCTCAGCATTTGCCGGTGAACGCAGTAAGTGCACCGTTTCCATCAGACTGTTGTAGTAGTCTAGCGACATCACAACAGCATCTTCCGAATCACGGCGAGTAATCACAGCAACATCGGCGTCATTAACCACAGAATCCAATACCGCTTTGAGGCTACTTCTTGCTTCGGTAAAAGACACAATTCTCATAGTTTCCCCACATGTACAATTTACTGCATACCTATAGCCTTAACCTCTAACATGTACAATAAGATGAACATGTCACCTTTAACCGCTAGCGCGATATTAAACGGCGATCAAATCGTTACTCTGCCTCGAGCTATATCCGCGTTACTTGATTTGCTGGTTAACTGCGCTGTTGACTTAAAGCCCCCTAGTACCATAATTAGGTATATATTGGTACTTGGAGGAAGCAAATGGCAAAAAATACCAGCATTACCCTTGGCGACCATTTTGATGGCTTTATTGCTAGCCAAATACAAAGTGGTCGTTACGGCTCAGCCAGCGAAGTAATACGTTCTGCACTGCGTCTGCTCGAAACACAGGAAACCAAATTAAATACGCTGCGGCAATCACTTATAGCCGGTGAGGAAAGCGGCGTAGCTGATTATGAGCTTGACGATTTGATATCGGAACTGGATGGCGAACTAAACGAGTGAAACCATTTAACTTAACCGTTTTCGCAAAAGCTGATTTAAAGGATATAGCGGTATTTACGCAACGAAAATGGGGGTCTGAGCAACGAAATATTTACCTAAAGCAATTTGATGACGCATTCCGGATGCTGTCGAAAAACCCTGAGATTGGAAAAGGCTGTGATGAGATAAGAGCAGGCTACAGAAAGTTTCCTCAAGGTAGCCATGTGATTTTTTACAAGCAGACAAACAGCCAGGAAATCCTAGTCATAAGAATTTTGCACAAAAGTATGGATGTCAATCCTGTTCGCTTTAGCGTGTAACGCCGCGCTAAATCACAGACAGTTTAGGGCATTTCAAGCACGATAGCGGAAACACAGCGATCGTGCACAAAGTTGGTCGTCGCCAGCAGATTGTTATGGCGACTACTCTTCTATCACGTAGATGGCTTTTCCTTTGGCTACCTTACCCTTGTTGCTATCTGTAATAAAAGTTCCGTAGCCATTGCCTGTCGGGACATAGACCGTACTTGAAGGGCCATTTTCAGAACCAACCAAGGCGATCAAAACCCCATTAGCACCTAATTTTGCTGCTTCCATCTTTAATCTGCGAATTGCTTCATCTACTAATGCTTGATCGTCTTGAAAATCATGCGCTGCCGTAGATTCAACTAACGCAATTTCCTCAAACTGTTTTGGAGGGCTGCTATAGATCTTGACCTGACTTATGTCGATAGCTGGACGTGATTTACCAACGAGAACATGGGAGCTGTCTGCGATAATACAACCAGACAGGAGCAGAACGAAAAGAAGTGCAGTGTATTTCATTGCTTATTTCCTACTTGCCATAACTAAAGATATAAACTCCCCAATTTCTCGGAGACATGCCACGATCAGAAAAGCCATCGCCGCAACCAGCAGCACAAGCTTGTTGGCCCTTGAGAGTGTTCAATTCTCTGTGGCCCTATTGGCTCAAACCTCCATTGATGCCCCTAGGGATCTTTTGTCATCTCAGTCTGGCTTTATTCGCGCTTTTATCTGCTCGGCAATGCCAGGTATTAGTACCTTCGATGTGCCATCAGTCTGAAGTTCTGCCTGAAAGTCCACCTTGCATTTATCGTTAATGGAGCAACGCACAAACTCTGGTGCCAGATTCTCAACCAATACACCAGGGCAATGGTAAAGTGATTCCAGCTGAGTCCGGAAGATGATTTCTGTTTCATTGGGCGTAACTTGCTGAATAGAAAGTATCTCGACATCGGTATAGAACATAGGCTTTCCCGTGCAGGCTGCCAGTAAAGAAAAACTTAAAAGCAGTGCTATAGCTTTAATCATTGCCCCACCTCAATACGACTGACGGTAAGCGCCTCTTCGCACCTCTTACGCGATGACATCAAGTCCTTTCTTTTCTGCGATAGATAACATTTTTAAGGCTGCACCTCTTGGAGCGCTATCACCCTGCTCCCACTTCTTAACTAACTTATCACTAACATTAAAATACTGAGCAAAAACCGGCTGAGATAGGTTGTATTTTAATCTCAGGTTTCTCACTTGTGCTGGTGTAAATTCATGAACACTCGTCAAACATAGTGCGTCAAACTTACGCATCGTAGTTTTATCAATGACCTCTGATTTCTGCAAACCTTTAGCAGTTTTATGGACTGATTTTAAAATGTCACTCATGATCATCCCCTACTATCAATAACTCACCATCTTTAACAAGCTTATCAAGTTCAGCTGGGGTAAAACCCAGAAATTCCTTAGCTAACTCTTTAAGGGCTAATCTTTCCTTAGCATTGATATTAGCCTTCGCTTTTTTTGCAAACGCATAAAGAAAAAAGTACCTGCTTCCAATAGTCGCACCTATGATTGTTCTGTAACCCGCGCTTTTCCCCCTACTCCCTGTCGCAATCCGTTTTTTGTAAACATTTCCGCCCAAATCCGCATCGTATAAGCCGTCTGCCATCTCTTTACAAGCATCAATAAGAGCATCATCAGACAGGCTTTCCTTTTTGGTCAAAGACATAAACTCTTTCGTCTTATAGATCAAAGTATACTCCTGCAGGGTATATTTTCAATACCTGGATGAATTGCCGCCAATCCATGATCATGCCGGGAAAGGCGGATCTACTGCGCACTATTGCTGTCTACACTGGCTTCTCTAACAGCCATCCTGCTGGGGATGGTGGTGTTGGTATCAAACAAGTACCGGCGGTTTCAGGCCAACACTTCAACCAAACCGACTCTGTCATTGCATTCACTGGGATTAAGGGCCGTCGCCACCAAAATGGTTTTCACTCATGCACAATGGCACCGGGCAATGGAATGGCTTTATGACAATGCAGATGCAGCTTGGCATGGAGCTGCTTGATGTTCGATTTGTGGGGATCCCTCAGGATCTGACCCCTTTTATCGTTAAATGCCGCTACGCCTAATCTCAAGGATTTTTTCAGGAACACTCAACTCTTTAATTAAATAATTAACCCATGAAGTTGTATATAAATACCCTTCGAATCCCTCAACAAAACCACAATATTCACCTTTGAAATTTCTTTGCTCAGCTTGAGGACGAGAATCAAAGTATTTCCAACACTTTGTATGTAAAGGCATGTTAAAACTCAGAATCTTCTTTGAAACAAGCTCGACTACTCTTGACGGTCTTAATTTATAGGGACTCTCAACTCCTTTAATAAAGGCAACACCTTGCTCGTAATTCACTCTTTCTTCATCGGTCAATTTATTTACGTTTATAAACTCTATTGCTATATCCGAGGATTTTGCGTGATTACCAAGCTTTGGAACCAGAAAAGCTCTGACTCTGTACTTTTGACTTTCTACAACTTCATCATTTAAATCATTCCTGTAGGTTTCCATATATTGGCGAACAACTTTATAATTATCTTTTTGTAATTGTTTTAAAGAATCTATCTGTGCTTGCTCAGAAATACGAGTTAATTGCATTGCAATAGCAAGACTTGCTGTCAATGCATGTGAGTCTCCAAATTCTTCTACAAGAAGATTTTCAAAATTACTCAACGCAGATTGACATTCCCCACAAACAGCCAAATCAACAGCAGGTAAACTCCGGTGCTCAATTTTATTTCTTAATCCGATTAAAAATTTAATATTTGCTTTTTCTGGTGAATTTACACCTGACCAGTACTCATCTACACACTCACAAAGCTCCCATGCTTTCTTATCTCCATCAATAAGCACATCATTTCCATGCTTATCCTTGTAGAAATAATCAATGCTTCTTTTCTCAAAGACAGCGTGCATTAGGGCAGTGTATGCGATGACGATATTTACTATAAAACCGTACGTTTTAAATTCGGTGTAAGGATTGTTGTATGTTGCTACAGCAAGTAAAGCAAACTCCTTTGCTTTGTGAAGTAAAATTCCTTTCGAAGATAGATCTGTTGTCTGTTGTAGTTTTTGGCTATGTACAGCTCTAAACTCTTCTTTACTGAGGAATAAAATACCCGATGTAGAATATTGTTCACCATCCTTCTCAACGTATTGATGCCAGCGTTTAGAGGGATAAGTTTTGCATGTGTCAACCTTCCAGCCTGTAGCATTTGCTAGTTGTTGAATAGTGAACCCTTCTCCTTGCTTTTCTTTGCTAGCCAAGAAATCATATGCTAAATCAACTTGTTCATATCTACTCACGCATAATTCCTTTTTTGCATTTTAACGCTTCAAGCAGCGGCCTCGCTTGCTAAGTCCTGCTGGATTGACTTGTTACATTTCTTTGTGAACCATGAATCCATCATAGAAATAATTTCTATGACTTCTACCTCATCGATAGAATCATGACCATCATTAATTACAAGCTCGTCATGTAAAAATGCATGGAAGTCATTAAAGTCACCCCATATTACATTCCCACTAGACGCCCTTTCTATCTCACTAGGAACAAACCAATTTCTAACAACCTTTATGACTTTTATTGGGTCATCATCATGACTTTTAATATCCGAACCAGAAAGATCAGAAAGTGCCTTTTGATAACGATACCTTTCCTTTTCAAGAATAAGTATTTTCTTTCTTGACCAAACATCACCTTTAAGTTTTTGACAACCATAATCAATCCCTAATTCGAAGGGCATATTCATACGATAATGCTCCTCCGAACCTGACGAAATAATTCTGGATAGGTCATGAATACCGAACTTAGACTCAAGTATTAGGTTAAGGATCTTATCGATCCTCGTTTCGCCAGAATCATTACGTTCTAAGGACAAACGAGGAGTAAATCCTAAAGTTTTAACTGTGAAAACGACCGAAAGTAGCAATTGTCGATAATCATCATCAAATGGACAGTTCACAAAGACATTAGAATCAAAATCATCCATAACTATTTCTTGTCCTTCGGTGGATGAGGATCATTTCCATAACTGTCCTTCTCCTTGATTCGACCATCACGGCCATGGACATAGAATTCGGCATTTTGATTTTTTGCTACTTTTCTACCGTAATCGATAGCCTCTTGCTGAGTGTCAAAGTGCTTAGTTGCTTTAGAGCTACCACCTTTCTTTACCGCCCAGCCGCCGTCACTACTTCGTACTACGTGTTGAGAATTCTTACTCATTATCAACCTCCATGAAATGTAACAATATTATTAGCCAGAAGAGTTCTGTGTTTAAACACGGAACTCTTCCGTACTTTTACATAACCATTTTGTAGCATGCTTCTAACCCTTTGCCTAGCAAGCGCTTTTTAGTCTGCTCCAAAATAGTTCCGGGGAAAGGCGAAACTGTTCCGTACCATTGCTGTTATACGGCATCGTCTCTGAAATCCTTGCATCTGCGATTAATAAAAGCAGGCTGTTTATTGGTGGATTAGCCTCATTCTAAATCGACAGATGATGCCCTTAAGCGGCCCAAGCCGCTTTGGTCCCGCTTAAAAATTCCCGGTCGGTTCAGGGAGCAGTGAAAAGGGGGATAAGTCGTCTGGAACGACTTAAGCAGAAGACGCGTCGGGAACGTCGTTTCTGCGACCGCCTTTTCACTGTTTCCTGGGCTGACGTAGTTGGGAATCCAGCGGCGCGTTTTCTTTGCGTCTCGTTTCTTTGAGGCGTATCAAAGAAATGGGACTGGCGCATCAGGGATGATGTGTCATATACGGCAGGAAGCCAGGAGTAATTGCTTGTATGGCTTGATGCCAAAACAAGCAACCATTATCACTGCGCCTCGGGCAGCAAATACTCCACTATCACCACATCCAGCCACTCCCCATTTAGCTGGCCGTGGCGCTCATAAACCCCCACTTCCCGAAAACCGAGTTTGCGACATAAGGCGCGGCTGGCCTGATTAAAGGTGAAAATGCGCGATAGCACTTTGTAAAAGCCCCAAGCGTTAGCTGCTACCAATAGCTCAGCTAACAGCTTAGTGCCTATGCCCTGGCCTTTGGCGTCATCGGCCAGGTAAATAGAAAACTCGGCAATGCCTTTATAGCAGTCCCGCGGCCGGTATTCAGACAAGCGAGCAAAACCCAGTACCTGGCCATATTGCTCGGCCACCAACACCGGATATAAGGTGTCCGTCTTTAGCCAGTTGGCGATATCGCGATTGCTTCTGGGCTCGGTTTCAAAGGTACCCAGGCCCGAGGCAATGCCCTGATTGTAAATAGCGCAGATGGACGGAATATCATCCCGCCCGGCGTAACGAATCTGTACGTCCTGTGGCATAAGCTTATCCAAACCAATGGCGGGTGCGGTTGGCAAACCAGACCAGCGATAACATTACCGGCACTTCGACCAGCACCCCCACCACAGTGGCCAGTGCCGCGCCGGAATGCAGACCAAATAAGGAAATGGCCACCGCCACCGCCAGTTCAAAAAAGTTGGAGGTGCCAATCATACAGGCAGGAGCGGCAAGATTGTGCGGCAGCTTCATCTGTTTAGCCGCAAAATAGGCAATAGCAAAGATGCCGTAGGTCTGGATCAGCAGCGGTATGGCAATCATGCCAATCACCAATGGCTTGTCCAAAATGGTTTCGGCCTGAAAACCAAACAGCAGCACCACAGTCGCCAGCAACCCAATAATGGACCAGGGTTTAAGTTTGGCCACAAAAGCATTTAAGCGGCTGTGATCATCGGCCTTGTCCAGTTTTTTGCGGGTGATCACCCCGGCAATCAGCGGCAGTACCACATACAACAGCACAGACAGCAACAGGGTTTGCCAGGGCACCTGAATATCGCTGATGCCCAGCAAAAACGCCGTGATAGGGGCAAAAGCGAAAATCATAATAATGTCGTTGATAGACACTTGTACTAGTGTGTAGTTGGGGTCGCCCTTGGTTAGCTGGCTCCAGACAAACACCATGGCAGTACAGGGTGCCACGCCCAGCAAAATCATCCCGGCAATATATTCACCGGCGGTTTGCGGGTCCACCCAGTCGGCAAACAGGCCTTTAAAGAACAGCCAGCCCAGCAGCGCCATGGTAAACGGCTTAATCAGCCAGTTCACCACTAAGGTTAGTGCCAGCCCCTTGGGCTTTTTACCCACATCTTTGATGGCGGCAAAATCAATCTGGATCATCATCGGGTAGATCATCAGCCAGATCAGCACCGCCACCACCAGATTGACATGGGCATATTCCAGTGCCGCCACCTGGGCAAACAACCCAGGCGCCGCATTGCCCAGCAGCACCCCGGCGGCAATACACAGTGCCACCCACAAAGACAGATAACGCTCAAATAATCCCATTGTCCGCTCCCTTATAATGAACGCTGATTAACGCGCTGCATCAGTTGTTCAGCACTTTCCACCCGCTCGGAATAGCGGTCCACCAAATAGGCACTGTTATCCCGGGTCAGCAGGGTAAACTTCATCAGCTCTTCCATCACATCCACAATACGGTTGTAGTAGCTGGAAGGCTTCATTCTGTTGTTGTCGTCAAACTCTAAAAAGGCCTTGGCCACCGACGACTGATTAGGAATGGTCAGCATACGCATCCAGCGCCCTAATACCCGCAGTTGATTGACCACGTTAAAGGACTGCGAGCCGCCTTCCACCTGCATTACTGCCAGGGTTTTGCCCTGGGTGGGCCTTACCGCACCCATCGACAGCGGGATCCAATCAATCTGCGCCTTCATAATACCGGTCATGGCACCATGGCGCTCGGGTGAACACCAGACCTGCCCTTCTGACCAGATCACCAATTCGCGCAGCTCCTGCACTTTAGGATGGCTATCGTCGGCATCATCCGGCAACGGCAAACCGCTGGGGTCAAAAATTCGCACCTCGCCGCCCATACGGGTCAGCAGGCGTGCACACTCTTCAATCACCAAACGGCTGAACGCACGGGTTCTAAGCGAGCCGTACAGCAATAAAAAGCGCGGCTTATGGCTGGATAAGGGGGCTTGTAATTGCTGTGCATCCGGCACCTGAAACTGGCTTTCATCCAGATTAGGCAGTGACATATCCTGTAGGCTCATTGACTGGCTCCCAGTTGTTGCAGGGCCGTGGCCCAGGTGGATTTATCCTGGCCAGCCAGGTCTTTTAGCGCCAATACCCGCGCTTTAATCAGGGCTATGCAGTGCCTGAAAGCCTCACTAACTTGCTCATCACTGCCGCTGAGTTTGGACGGGTCTTCCAACCCCCAATGCAGTTTCAAGCTTTTGCCAAACCACAGCGGGCAGCTTTCACCAGCCGCCGAGTCACACACCGTAATCACCAGATCCGGGACAAAATCCTCAAATTCATCCCATGACTGGCTTTGCAAGCCATCGGTGGCAATACCGGCTTCGGCCAGGTATTTAAGTGACAGGGGGTGTACCTGCCCGGCCGGCTGACTGCCGGCACTTCTGGCTTCAATCAGGCCATCTGCCAGATGATTGGTTATGGCTTCAGATAAAATACTACGACAGCGGTTATGGGTGCAGATATACAGAATCTTCATATTAGGACTCACAGGATGAACAGGCCGTCAGCTGTTGCTGGCAGCCGGCTAAAAATTCGCTGTTATGGCGGGCGGCGGTGGCAATAATCTCTTGTGCCCAGGCTGGCAATTCGGGATGCAGGCGGTAATACACCCATTTGCCGCGGCGCTCATCACTAAGCAGATTGCATTTACGCAGATCCGCCAGATGCCGCGAAACCTTAGGCTGACTTAGCTGCAATGCCGATTGCAGATCGCAAACGCACAGCTCCTTATGCAGGCTTATCAGCAGCAGGGATTTAAGCCGGGTATCCTCGGCCAGGCATTTAAAAAACGTCAGGGGTGATAGCATAAGCCCTCCTTTCACATGCGAAAAATCATATATATGAAATTTCAGATGTCAATAGAGTTTATGCTAACTAAGTTGCCTTTAGTTTTGCCCTTGTAAGCGCAGGCGATGGATATCTTGCTGCGGCGGTAAACCGAACTGACGCCGGTATTCGCGACTAAACTGCGAGGGGCTGTCATAGCCCACCAAGGCGCTGGTGTAGCTGGCGTCAAACTCTTTGCTTAACATCAGATCCCTGGCCTCCTGCAAGCGCAGTAGTTTCAGATATTGCAGCGGGCTGGTGCCGGTAATGGCGCGAAAATGGGCGCGAAAGGTGGACGCGCTCATATGCGCCCGCTGCGCCAGTTCATCCATCCCCAGCGGACGGGTAAAGTTTTGCTTTAGCCAGGCAATCACTTTGGCAATCTGTTCATTGTGCGAGCCTGCGGCCACTAAATAGCGAAGATGTGGGCCGTGTGGCCCGGTTAATAAACGGATCAGAATTTCCTGTTTAATCAGTGGCAGCAAAGGGGCACGCAGCGTAGGCGTTGCCAGCAATTGTACTAAGCGATACAGCGCATCCTGCAAGCCGTTGTCAGCAGCTTCAATAGAGAGCGGCTGATACTGCCAATCCCTGCCAGGACGGGGCAAGTCCAACTGCGCATTCACCGCCATAATTTCGCTGCTGTCCAGTTGCAGTAGCACCGCCAGAAAAGGCTGTTGACGGCTGGCGCGGCTGATATGGGCCACCACAGGTAAGTCCAGCGAGGTCAGCATGGTATGACCGGGATGATAGTGCGACACCTGCTCATTGAGAAAAAGGGTCTTTTCGCCCTGTACCACCAGGCTCAAACTTAAACTATAAATACAGGCCAGCGGCTCGGTAGGGCTATTGCGCCGATGCAGGGTTAAGCCAGGTATGGAGGTTGGGTGATCGCCGCTGGTTTGGGCAAGACCATCAACCAATTTCGCCAACTTAGCCAGCCCCTCACTTGCATATTCCACTGACATACTTTCTCTCTCCAACAGCCTTTAAACACCAAAAACCCTTAACCATACTGACATAAACGGTCAGAGCTTATAGGTATGCAGTGTAGTTGATGTTTAAGCTAAGCAACATCCTGCCTTTGTGCAATTCGTCAAATCAGGCAATACCATCGTCATTTTGGGCAACCCAATATTGGTAAGTTTGACCATACTATACTCGTCAACCCAACGACCTCCATACAGGTCATGCAACGAGGAAAAACTGATGGCACGAATTTCAGCAGACAGAATGCAAAAAGCGCAGGCACAACTGGCCAGTATTTCGGCCGACGACCACGAGAAGGTTAAAGCCCTGGCCAATATTGTTAAGCCGCTACGCAGCGTGTTGCACAAAACACCCGACGACTACGATATGACAGGCTGGGAAGATATCTATTTTCAATCGGATGACGGCACGCCGCTGGAGGGTTGGTATATTCCGGCCAAAGGTGGGGAAAGCGATAAGCTGATTATCTTTAATCATGCCCTGCCCATGTGCCGCGCCGGTTATCCGGGCCATTTAGGGGCACCCTGGAGTGCCTTTGATGAGGTGGAAATTGATTTTGTGATTCAGATGAAACATCTGACCGACGCCGGTTACAACGTACTGGCCTATGATATTCGCAATCATGGTAACAGCAGTGCCGCCAATGGCGGGCTGTCTGGTATTGGCCGCTGGGAATGGCGGGATTGTGTGGGGGTGAAAAAGTATGTGGATAATCACCCCAGGCTGAGCAGCATGAAGGTAGGCCTGTACAGCCAGTGCATGGGCGGTAATTCCCAATACGAAGCAATTTACCGTCGCCCCGAATTGTTCGCCAATGTGGCTTGTATGGTCAGCCCTATGGTGGTGTCAATGGCCGCCATCTTTGATGCCTTTTCAGAACTGTATGGCGTTCAGCAATATCAGGAGCTGATTGACCTGGAATTGCTGAAAATGGGCGCCTTTACCGCCGCTGAAATGACCCCGCACTTGTTTGCTGCCGGGGTGAAAATGCCGGTATTAATGGTCCAGGTATTAGATGACGAATGGACCCGCAATCCGCAGGATGCCCAGCAAACCTTTGATTTATTAGGCAGTGCCGACAAGGAACTGTTCTGGATCACCGGCACCACCAAGCGCTTTCGTGACGGTTATAACCACTTTGGTCGCCACCCGGAAAAAGTCTTGTCTTACTTTGATAAATATATGAAGTAAGCCCAATACTAAGGGGAGCTTGCCGCCTTGCCTCGCTCCCCTGCACACTGAGTTACTTGCAGTAGGCTTTAATACTGCCATCTTGGGGTATTGAGCGCACCGCACAAACACTATATTGCTGAGGTAAAGGTCTGGATAGCATCACTGGGCTGTCAGCGTAGAGACAGACCTGCCAGATTTGATTATTCACTTTGTCCGAAAAGTCGTAACTTTCCTCAACTACCTTAGCGGCTTGATCCTGCTGAATCTCAACCGACTGTGGTCTGAGTAATGCTCCCTCTTCTACAGGGCCATCGCTGAACGTTAACGATACCAGATTATGTGTATGCTCGGTGCGTGCATACTGCCCCCACATCTGCCACCCCGATGGCACATCAGAAACTTGCCAGCCAGCCTGTATCGCCTGAGGGCATTCAAAGGCATTTTGCTCTTGCGTTGCACAAGCCTGTCCAGCCAACGCCATTAGCGACAGGGTAATTATCCAGTTGCCCTTATTCATGCATAATCACCGATAATGCATCCCCATTGTTACTGGGGTCTTTGTATGAACCATCTGCATTTAGCCCCTTAAAAAGCATTTTGCGTTTGGATATGGCTGGTTTTGTACTCCATTGATCCATAACCCATATGCCGGTTCCATCCTGTGAAAGGTAGAGTGCGGCATGGTTACCATGCGGAAGATTTGGATAACGGCCATCTACAAAAGTAGCCACAGCCGTTCCTTTAGATATTTGCGAGGCATTTCCTTTAACTTTTATCCCTTCTCTCCAAGTATCAGCTTTCCCTACTTTAGTATGCCATTGAACTAATCCTGCACATTCTCCACCAAATACTTTGGGCTTTCCTTCAAGACTATCTACTTTTGTATAAATAAATGGGCCGCCAGCCATTAGACTCTCCTTGTCTGTTCCACAAATTATTAATGATGCAAGACGAGTGTAGTTGGCTTTGTAGAATATTCCTCAAAGCGAAGTAGGTTTCGTATATTCGCCTTTTATCCCTGTAATAGGCTACAAGGGATCTCGGCTTCGCCTAACTTAGCTGCTACATATAAAGTGCCTTCGCTGATACTGACCGAGCACACCATAGAGCGCTCAACCAGCGCGGCCAGAGACTGAATAGCCGGCCAGGGGAAACGCATTACGCTGATGGGCAGGCGTCTGAACTGTGCCTGCTCCTGTTGCCACCACACCTCGGACTTTTGATTAAAACTGTAGAGTTTCACTTCGCTGGCCTGGCGTGAGGCTTTTTTGATGCGCTCGAAGGCAGGTTCACCCACATCTATCCAGGTCAGCAATTGGTCATCCAGGCTACGCTGCCAAATGTCCGGCTCATTGGGGGTGCTCAGGCCGGTAGTGAATATCAGGCCCTCACGGGCATTTAAACAATAGGCCATCACCCGCGCCATCATACGCTCGGTAGATTCTGACGGATGCTGGGCCACGGTCAGATGTAAAGTGTCGTAATAATCCCGGTCCAGATCAGACAGCGAAATAATAAACTTAAAAATGGTGGGTTTAAGGGCCAAAAAGGTCTGCCTTGTTAATGCATATCGCCTCAGAATAAGGCAATTTGCGTTAGCCTAGCAGATTGCGGTGTTCACACACCAGCGCCTTATCAGTCGCAACTAATCAGGGAGTTTCCTGTAACAAGTCAGGGATCACCTGAATGCTGCCATTCCCTTTTCCCTGTTTAAAATTTGGCAGGCTGCCCTCCAACACTACGTCGTCGCTATACTCCAATTGCAGTGAGGTCGAATTACCCGAAATCTCATTATTCTTAAGCTTTACATTACGGCTGCAACAAATATAAATGCCGGTTTTGCCTACCCCTTGAATGCGGTTTTTTTCAATCAGCAGCCCATTATGCACCCCAGGAGCCATGGCACTGGATTCAGTGAGCACAGCTATGCCCGAAGCTTCCTTGTAGGTGCCATCGCCGTAGCCATTGCCAATCAGGGTGTTGTTGCGGATCACTACATCCTGAGTGCCAATAGATTCCATCCAGCCGGTGGCCGTATCAACTAAAATACCGGTGCCGGTATTATCAACAAATTCATTGTCCTCAATCAGCGCGCCACGGGACTGGAACAGAATCCCCCGAGCCCTGATGCGTTTCACCTGATTATTCTTAAATACCAACCGCGCCACTTTACTGGCATTGGCCAATAGATCCGTAGGCAGCACAGCGCTGTCAATTGGCTGGGAAAAATGCAAATCGGCACTACCATCGTCATTCAGCTCAATGCCATTGAGGGTATTTCTGGCATAGAGTTTTAGGGTATCGCCCCTAACCCACTCCATCTCATCACCGGGCTGCGGCCAGTCGGGTAGCAAATCTTGGGTATTCACCGACAAATAGGCCCTGACACTGTGAGTGGAGAGGGTTTTCTGCAAAGACAGATAAAAGCCATGCACATTAGTGGCATCATCGCCCATACCTTCGAAGTAGCTATCCTGAATGCGGATCTCTCCGGTACAACTAATAAAATGCGTGGCATCGGTATTGGTAGACATCAGGCGGCCGGCTTTAGGCTTTACCTGCAAACTCTGCATCACAATATCGGCACAATGATGGCCGATGATCCCCATACCCGGCGCCGCCAGAATTTCCACATCTTCAAACCTTACCTGGCTAGTGCGCAGCAAATGAATGGCGGGCCGATAGTTGCCCACATGACGCAGAATTACCCTATTTCCCACCGGTACAGCTTTGCTGCCGCTTACTCTGACCAGCTGCGGCGCCAAAAGCTGTAGCGGCGCCGTCAAACGCCAGTCATCCACCAGTCCCAAACGGTTGTGCTGCACGTCAAAATCCATCAGAGCCCAGACCGGCTCACCACCTTGCAGCGGAAAGTCGCGATCGACCTGCACATCAAAACCATCAGCCCGATTGGCCACCACTGTGCCTACTGAGAAGAGAGGTCTTTGCCAGTCGATGCTCAGCCCTTGTATGCGAATTTGTTGGGAATCGATAAACTCCATTGGTTGCACTAAACCATGGAACACCAGTCGGGCGTCTTCGCCGATGATCTCTGCGTCATTGAGACCAACAAAGGACATCGCTTTGTGATAGGGAGTACCGGCTTTTCCCCATTTAGTGTCGTAATCCAGCTCCCCCCGCATGAGGCGCTCGAAGTCCGCCATTGCACCTGGCAGCCTGAAGTGGTATTCCCCTGCGGGGAATATCAGTTTCCCGCCCCCCTGCTGATGCAACCTTTCAATAGCAGCTTGTACCGCCTGAGTTACATCCATTTGGCCAGGTACAGCACCAAAATCCTTCACATTAATGACATCAATATTGGACTTTGCTTGCTGGCTGGCCGTCACCAGACATACAAACAATATGCACCTAACGAGGTTGGACAACATGCTCCTCTCCCTTTTCGTCGTTGTTCTTTGTTTGCACTGCGGGCAACTGAAAACGCTTAACCCCCATTAGCGCCAGTAAAATCCCCATCAGCGGCGTCAGCCAGTTGAAAAAGGCATACAGGGCATAATCAAAGGGGTTTACCAGCAGCACCGACTGCATATAAGCGCCGCAGGTATTCCAGGGGATCAGCGCCGAGGTACACGTACCGCCGTCTTCCACGGCGCGGGAGAGGTTTTCCGGGGCCAGGTTGCGTTTTTCGTACTCGGGTTTAAACATTCTGCCAGGCATCACAATGGCAATATATTGGTCGGCGGCAATCAGGTTGGTACCAAATGCCGTGCTGATGGTGGTGATAATCAGCCCGGCCACCGACTTTGCGGCTTTTAATAAAGATTGCACCACGCGCTGCAGCAGCCCGGTGGCTTCCATTACCGAGCCGAAGGTCATAGCCGAGATAATCAGCCAGATGGTATTTAACATTGAGCCCATACCACCGCCACTGAGCAAATCTTTGAGCAGCGGATCTGGGGTATCCAAGCTCACCCCGGCATACATGGCCTTCCATACCACAGTGATAGTGCCGCCAATCTCGCCCAAATTGGGATCGGCCTGGGCCTGGATAAAATCCTGCTGAAAGAGTACCGCCATCAGGGCACCAAATAGGGCACCGATACCAATAGCAGGAAAAGCCGGCACTTTACGAAAGGCTAAAAACAAGGTAATTCCCAGTGGCATCAGCAAGTACCAGGCAATATGGAATTGCATAGACAAGCTGCCCAGCAGCGCGTCCAGTTCCACCGGCTGCGCTCCCCGCCCTTCCTGCAAGCCTAGAATCAGAAACAGTACCAGGGTAATAGAAAAACTCGGCAGTGTGCTGTAGAGCATAAAACGGATATGGGTAAAAAGGTCGGTGCCTGCCACGGCAGGCGCCAGGTTAGTGGTATCGGATAAGGGCGAGAGTTTGTCACCAAAATAGGCACCGCTAACAATGGCACCGGCGCAAATCACTTCCGACAGACCCAGGCCGCTGGCTACTCCCATCAGCGCCACACCTATGGTGGCCGCCACAGTCCAACTGCTGCCGATACTCAGTGCCACAATGGCGCAGATGATGCTGCAACTGAGATAAAAATAATCCGGGTTTAACAGCTTAAGACCATAGTAAATCATTGTGGGTACGGTGCCGGATAACAGCCAACTGCCAATCAGCGACCCCACCGCCAGTAGGATCAAGATGGCACCCAGCGTCAGACTAATGCCACGCACTATGGCCTGTTCAATCTGCTCACGACCATAACCATTATAACGACCCATCACAGTGGCTACCCCGGCACACAGCAACAGGGCTATCTGATTGGGCCCAGAAGAAGAGTCATCACCGAAGTAATACACCGCCAGAAACAACAGCAGCAACAGCACGGCAATGGGGACTAGTGCTTGTAATAAACTGGGCTGACGGGGTTGTAACATACGCGGCCTCTCCTGTGGGTCAGCCTTCATTTATATTACAACCCATTAACAATGACAACATTTATAATATAAATAAGATTATTAGTATTGAATGAGGGAATTATGCACAGTACGCAAAGGCATCAGCTCCGGCACAGAGTCAGGGTTTTTCACTTTGGTAAGCTGATAAAAAAATCCCGGGCTAAGCCCGGGATTGGCAATACAGGAGGGAATTCCCTCCTATCAGGCACAGGGAGTTAGAACTTGGCGCGCACACCCAAGGCATAACGAGGGCCGGTTTCAATCACCTGCAAGGTTTGATTGGCGTACTCAGCACTCTTCACGGTCAGTTCATTGGTCAGGTTAATACCCTCAAAGAACACAGTGAAATTCTCGTTGATGTCGTAGCTGCCGCTAATATCCAGTTGCGCGAAGTCATCCACATAATGACCATCACGCTGCCTGCTGCCGGTAGTCACCGGCTTGGTTTGCAGGAAACGTGAACGGTTGTTGTAGGCCAGACGCAACTGGAAGCCGTCTTTTTCATAGAACAGAATCAGGTTTTGCGAATCTCCCAGACCAATCAATGGCAAGTTGTCTTCGCTAGACTTGCTGTCTACTTTGGTCAGGTTGAAGATCACACCCAGTCCATCAAACGGCTCCGGCAAGGTGGTAAACATATGCTGTACAGCAAATTCATAGCCATCCACCTTAGTGCTGTTTTCATTCACTGGACGAGAAATCTCGTACTTGTAGCTGCCGCTTGGCAAGTTCAGGGTCTCTGGCAATACGCTGGTGCCCAGATAGCCGTCAATGTCTTTACTGAAGTACGCCAGCGCAGCGTAGCTGCCTTCCTCGTAGTACCATTCCAGTGACAAGTCGAGGTTTTCTGAGGTGTAAGGTGCCAGCAGCGGGTTACTACCTGAGCCGCTTAGGCCGTCGATTTGACCGTCACCATAGCTGGTCAGCGGGCTCATCTCATTCAGTTCAGGACGGGTCATGGAGCGAGAAATGGCACCGCGGCCGACCAGAGTTTCGGTAAAGTTAATATTGGCATTCAGACTGGGTAACCAATCCTGATAGCTGTTACTGATCTCAACCGGCACATAGTCATCGGAATACACCGCAAAGACTTTGTTAGGCTCATTTTGCGAAGGTTGCAGGTCAAGCAAGGCAATTTGCTGACCACTGGACGTGCTTTGGGTATCCACATAGCGCATACCGGCCACCAGGCCCCATGGCATATCGCCCAGTTCGCCTTCCAATTTAAAGTCGGCGTACAGCGCCAGTACTTCTTCATTCACTTCATAGGCAGACTGGTCAGGAACAATGCCGAAACCGTTGCGACTGAAAACGGCTTTGGCGGCCTCTGGGTCGTCCAGCAGCGCGATGACTTCGTCACGACTCAGATAGGCCATGATCTCGTCGGTATTAAAGGTTGGCCATTGGTTTACCGGGCTACCTGAGGCGCCAGACAGGAAACCGTCGGCATCAAACAGGTCAAATAAGGAATCAGGCAATGGCACCCTGACGCTGTTATCGGCATAGATCCATGACAGTGGCCCTTCGGTTTCGCCATACACCTTATTCAAAGTACGATCGGAATAATGGGCGCCAAACTTAACTTCCACCAGCGGACCGGCTTCCACATATAAACGGTTATCCAGCTTAGTGCCGAAAACCTCATCCTCCAGCTTGGTACCTTGCAGCGAGGTCCAGCCAGCCGTGAGCGTATCGCCGGGTCGCAGCTGATCGAAGGTCATAGTAGGCACTTGCTGACCTTGCTGGCGATCATAAGAGAAGGTACCAGGACGGCCGACAACTACGTCAGACCAACCTTTACCAGGGTCAGATTCGGCCTTGGAAGCACTGATATCCAGCTCCATACGCCAGTTTTCGGTGGCTTGCCACTCGGCATTAAAACCATAAGCGTCCAGGCTGCTTGAAGCATCGGACTGACGCGCCATGGACTCAACATACACGTCCACGAAGTCGGCATAAATCAGGGTATTGTTTTCATCCAACACCGGGTTGCGCACATTACCAGGGGTAAACCAGGACGGATAGATATCCTGTCTGCCGGTTACATCATAGGTAGAATGCATGTAATCCAGGGTCATGGTCAGATTATCTGTGGGAGCGTACTGCGCCACAAAGGTACCACTTAAGCGCTCTCTGTCTTCACTTTGTACAATCTGATCATAGTTACGTGGGAAGTAAATCTCGCCGTAATTCTGGCCGTCCAGATCGTCGGTTACCTTGAAGTAATAGGCGGTATTAGCTTCTTCATAACGGCTTTCACGCTGATAGCTGGCCAAAGATACCAACACACCAAACTTGTCATCGTCGAAGGTATTGCTGATTACCCCAGACAATTGCGGCTTGGTTTTGCCGGTCATTTCATCGTACAGGGCCTTGGCACTGGCAACCGCCTGAAAACCTTTATTATCAAAAGGGCGCATGGTGGTGATATTAATAGTGGCGCCTATGGCCCCTTCCTGCAGTTCACCGGACTGGGTTTTATATACTTCGGCACCGTTAATCAGCTCGGTAGGCAGAATGTCAAAACTGAACGCACGTCCACCTGGCGTGCCTTCCCAACTCATTGAAGAAGGGTCACCCACTGTTGCCAGCATCCGACCGTTGAGCAACACCGCGTTAAATTCAGGCCCCATACCACGCACGGTGACCAGTTGGCCTTCCCCGCCTTCGCGGTCAATAGAAACGCCGGTAATACGTTGTAATGATTCGGCCACGTTCTGATCAGGAAACTTACCAATGTCCTCGGCCGAAATCGCATCCACCACATTAGCGCTACCGCGCTTGATGTCCATGGAACGAATCAAACTTCCCTTTATCCCTCTGACATTGATAACTTCAACCTGAGCATCCTCACCTTGCAGGGTCTGTTCTTGCGCCATGACAGGTAATGCCAGGCCCAGATTACAGGCCACCAATATGGGCAAGTACGCGAGTTTAGGTTTTCCAGCTAGCATGCTTATACCTCGTGCTTTAAATGAGTCCAAGTTTGTTGTTGTTCAGTTTCATGTGGAAAAGGACATTGATGCTACATCTGTAACAATACCATCACATTAAAACTATTTATAATATAAATAACTCAATTTCATTTTACAAACAATTAACAGAAGAAATTTCATGCTAATTGGCTTTATCAAGGCCTAGACAGCCTTCAATCGCCCATTCACAAAGGCGATACCAGCCATCGAGAAACAAGATGAATTTTAATATTGCATTATTTATAGTATAAATCTAGCGTGTTTTAACATACGACTAACTAGTTTGGTGTTTCACTATGCGAGAATGGACGCCAATCAGCGGTACAAGAGGAAGCAATATGTTCAGGTCAATCCCTTTCCGGCAATCCGGTGCCATGATACTGATAGCTGTCAGCCTGATAACAGGTTGCACGGCGCCACAGGAAACAACGGAATCATCGGCTCTATCATTGCAAGCCAGCCTGAATCGTCAGGGCAGCCCAGACGCCATGCGTATGCTGGACCAGTTTGGTAATCAGCGGTTTAATCCCTTGTTTGATCTGGGGGCCTGGCATGGCTTCTTACAACCAGAAAAAGTAGCCGAATACGGCGCCTTTAACGGTCCCATGATTATCGCTGAGGAATACGGTCTGTATCTGGCCAAACAACTAGAAAAGCTGCGGATTAGCGACACTATCAGTGGTAAAACCTATGACTATAAAGACGCCACCGTTCAATTTGATAATCACGCAGGACGCTTACAACAGCAGTACCAGTGGCCAGATTTGACGCTCACGCTGACGCTGGACTTTGTCACTCCTCGCACCGCCCTGGTCAGCACCCAATTGGTCAATAAACAAGGGCAGGCAAAAACATTACAGCTTCAGTGGCAGGGGCAGTTGCTAACAGATTGGCAAAACGGTCAGTCCATCAGCGCACAATATCCGTCCTGGCAGCGCCAAATGACACTCGACCCGCAAGGGGTAAAAATTCAACTGGGAGCGCAGCGCAGCACCTGGAATATGATGTTATCCGGCGCAAGTCGTTACCATATTCGTCGCTCAGTCAGCGCCACCAGCCACCCCCAGGGAGAGCTGGCTTATCAAGCTGAAACCAAGCTGTCGCTTGCAGATAATCAGCAGCGCACCTTGTATACCAGTCACAGCTATGTTCACAACGAGCAAGAGTGGCAAACAGAAAATGCGCGTCTGGACCAGCTGTTTAGCGCACCAGAGCAGGCCATTGGTCAAAGCCGCGCCCGCTGGCATGCTTACCAGCAAGCGGGTCTGAACACAGATTCACTGCTGCCGGCCAGCCTGGCAAAAAAAGCTATGCAAACCTTATTGGGCAACTGGCGCGGCCATGCCGGTGAACTGAAACATGATGTGGTGACACCATCGGTTACCGCTCGCTGGTTTAACGGTGCCTGGGCCTGGGACACGTGGAAGCACGCCGCCGCCATGGCCCACTTTGCCCCGCAGGTGGCTAAAGACAATATACTGGCTATGTTCGACTATCAGGTACAAAGCTCGGATAGCCTCAGACCACAAGATGCCGGCATGCTGATTGATGCTATCTTTTACAACAAAGATGCACAGCGTGGTGGTGATGGCGGTAACTGGAATGAACGCAATACCAAGCCGCCGCTGGCCAGTTGGGCGGTATGGGAGTTATACCAAGTCACAAAGGACAAGGCGCTAATTGAACAGCTTTATCCCAAACTGGTAGCTTACCATCAATGGTGGTACAAAAATCGCGACCATAATCAGAATGGTCTGGCCGAATACGGCGCCACAGCCCATCCCCTGCATAACGATTCCAAGGGCAATATTCGTTTTGATATTCAGCCTCAGTCCAACACGGCACTGAATACCCAAGTGACTGCTGCCTGTCAGAGCAAAGGCGAAAACTGGTATCAATGCGCAGGGGCAGCCCTGTATGAAAGAGCGCTCGCATCCGGAGAATATCTGGATATTGATATAGGTGCTCAGCACGGCGCAGGCTGGGAGTCAGGTATGGATAACGCCGCACGTTTCGGCTTTATCAACCAAGCGCAATTGCAAGCCTATGCCGACACGCACTATCAGGGCGATATCAAACGGGCCAGGCAAGATTGGCAGGTACGTTTTTTTGAGAACCACGATGACCAGGGGCAGCTATTAGGGTTCTCCATTGACCAGGAGTCCGTCGAGCTAAATGCTTATTTGGCGATGGAAAAAGGTCTGCTGGCCAAGATGGCAGCCTTGCTGGAACAAAAAGAAGACGCCAAACAATGGCAACAGCAAAGCCAACAACTGGCGCTCAAGGTTAACCAGTGTTTCTTCGATACACAAAGTGGGTTTTACTATGACAGACAAATTGGCCTGAGCGAGCAAGATAGCTCGGGCTGTGGCGGCAAACTGCTGACCGCCAGAGGACGCGGACCGGAAGGCTGGTCGCCGCTATGGGCAGGGGTCGCCGGACAACAACAAGCCGACCGCGTGGCCAAGGTCATGCTCTCCACCAGCGAATTTAACAGCCATATTCCCCTTGGCACAGCCGCGCTCAGCAACCCTGCTTATCATCCGGATATCTACTGGCGTGGCCGGGTGTGGCTTGACCAATGGTATTTTGGCGTGATGGCGCTGGATAAGTACGGCTATCACCACCAGGCCCGCGAGCTGGCGCTGCGATTGGTTCACAATGCCGACGGCCTGCTTGAAGACGGTGCCATTCGCGAAAACTACCACCCCTTAAACGGGGCGGTGCAAGGCGCCAGCAATTTCAGTTGGAGTGCCGCGCACTTGTACTTGTTGTACCGACAGCTCTCCAGGCAAAACTAAACTGGCGTTATTGCTGCCCTGCCGTTTGCAGGGCCAGCGCCAGATTATCCTGCCCCCAAAAGGGCTCTTGTCCCACCATAAAAAAAGGTGCGCCAAATATCCCCTGGCGCACAGCCTGCTGATTAACGGCTTGTAATTTGGCTTTGCTTTCCGGGCTTTGTGCCTGTGCGATAATAGCCTCGGCGTCCAGATCCAGCTCACTTAGGATCTGGCTGACCACTTCAGGGTCGGCAATATTTTTATCCTGCACAAAATTGGCCTGAAATACCGCCATCACAAAGCGATTGAGCCACTTAGCGTCTCCATACCAGCAGGCAATACGAGCGGCCAGAATGCCATTTTGCGGAAAACGGGACGGTCGAAAGTAAGGCAGTGCATAGCGCTCACACACCCTCTCGATGTCCCGCCACATATAGTTACCTTTGGCAGTAAATAAATTAAACGGCGAGTCCTGCCAGCCTTGGGCTTTAAAAATGGGGCCAAGCAAAAAGGCGTGCCAACGCACGGTGATGTTGTGCTCTGCGGCGAGCGCTTCAATGCGCATCACAGCGGGGTAGCTATAGGTACTGGCAAAATCAAACCAGAAATCCACAGGGGTCATTCCATTTACCTTATCGGGCTGTCTGTCCCCAAAATATGGTCTGACCTGGCAACCATGTAAAGGCAGTTATCAATACCGATGGATGGACCCGGATACTCGACATACGAAAAGCCAAGCGCCTCGTAGCATCGGCGGGCCTTGATATTGTCCTGTAATACAAACAAGGACACCTCCGTTAGTGTGAACTCCCGGCTGCCCAGCGCCACCAATTCCCGTATCAGGCGTTTGGCCAGGCCGCCGCCGCGATGGGCAGGAGCAATCACTAAACGCCCCAGATGACAGCGTCCTTCACGCAGATAATACTGGCCAAACCCCTGCAACTCGTCCGCTTCTGTCACTAATGCCCAACTGGCCAGTTGTTCCAGTCGCACATCGCGGCTAAAGCTCTGTCTATCCAAAGGAAAGGTCATACCCGGTCCACCCCAGGAAGTCAGGCTGGCCTGACTGTCAAACCAGGACATCATAGTGAACAGGTGAGCTTGGGTGGCAGGAACGAATTGCATGCTGATGCCCTTATCAATAAAGGCACATACTCACACAGTAGAAACAACAAAAAAAGCCGCCTTGGCAGGCGGCTCACTTAAGGATTTGTAAGCTTTAGAAGCTAACGTTTACATCATCTGAACAGGTGTCGCTGGCATCACATACCTTGTACACAAACTGCGTGCCCACGACCCGTCGCTCGCGGTCGCGATAAACCCCGGTATTATCTACCGTGGCGATTTTCACGCCATTACGGTAAATATCCACCTGCTCTGCCGGTGAACCAGTGTACGCCAGATCCACACGCAGGTAGCCAAGTCCGGTCAGATAGGCGCGCTGCACCTCCAGACTGATCTGGGTATCAGATACCGTAATATCCATGCTGTGACTGTCGGTGTTCCCCTCACTGTCGGTCACCGTCAGGGTGACACTATAAGTGCCGGAAGCCGCATACATATGCAGCGGATTCTGCTCGCTGCTACTGTTACCGTCACCAAAATCCCAACTCCAACTGACAATATCACCGTTTACATCTGTGCTAGTGTCGGTAAAGCTGGTCTGTAGCCCCTCACTTTGTGCGCTAAAGCCTGCCTGCGGCGGCGCTGGCAACACTTCGCCAATGCCAGTGATGGTAAGTGACCAACTATTTAAGGTCCCCGTATCCAAAGACGCGTTATCAGATACGCTCAACAACCAGTCGCCGGTTGCGATCTCGCCGTTGAAGGCATCCAGTTGGAAGCTGCGGTCAATATCATCTTCGCCGCTGCCGGTACGGTTATGCAGCACCGCTTCGGTACCACTTGGCGCAGTGAGTTTAACAAGCAAGTCTCCTGACCAGGTATGGCTGATATTCACGTAAGCGTCGGTACCAAACACGGTAATATCATCAGGAATATTGATTACCGATATGATGCCATCGGCATCGTTATCCGGAATCGCCTGACTGTCGTTATTGTTGTAGGTGAAATCCGTTAATCCTTGTGGGATAACGGTCAGCGCGACACGCTGACTTTTCACTAACTCGCCGCTGGTACCGGTTACAGTAAACTCGTAGTCCCCCCATTGGGTATCTGCTGTGGTGGGTACCGTGAGCATAAAGCTGTCACCGGGGGACACGCTGCTTGCCGATAAACTCGCGTCGGCTAACGGCGCTTCCAGACTAAGCGCAATACTGCCATCCCAGTCGGCCACCGAACTGACAATAAACTCATAACTCGCCGTTTCGCCCGCCACCACAGAGGTACTCAGTGGCGCAGCGCTGAAGCGGAACCCAGGCGTGGGATCGGCCGCTTCCACCGCGTTCAGCAAGTTGAGTCGCTTGCCACTAACGATTTTTCCTTGCATATCGGCATTATCATCGCCACTGTCCATCAGTAACTGCTTAACCTCAAGGGCACTCAGGCCTGGATTAACACTCATGACCAAGGCTGCCGCCCCCGCCACATGGGGAGATGCCATGGACGTTCCCGAGCCATTGCCATAGCTCCCGCCAGGAAGGGTGGATAAAATATCCGAACCGGGCGCCGCCAGATCCACTGTGGTTAAGCCCCAGTTGGAAAACCAGGAGATCCCGTCGTTGTGGTTGGTACTAGTCACAGACAGAATAGAGTCATGCTCATAGTTAGAGGGATAGTGAGGATTGACATCATTGTTGGTGGTGTCGTTGCCCGCTGCGGCCACAAACAAGATATCCGCCTGCTCGGAGGCCGTGATGGCATCCCGCAGTGCCTGCTCTTCGGGGCCGCCACCCCAGCTATTGTTTAGCACGCGAACATTGTGGCCGGCATTTTTCAGCGCCACAAAATAATCGACACATTGAATGGCATCTGCCGTGCTGCCGAAGCCGTCAGAGGCTAAGAACTTACAGCCCACCAGCGACACTTGCTGGCTTACACCCACCACGCCTACGCCGTTATTCCCCTCGGCGCCCACAGTACCGGCCACATGGCTGCCGTGACCATGGTCATCCATAGGATCGCCGTTATCCAAAATACTGTTGATGCCATAAACATCGTCAATGTAGCCATTGCCGTCGTTATCCACGCCATCGCCGGGAATCTCACCGGGGTTGACCCACATATTGGCCACCAAGTCCGGGTGAGTGTAATCCACGCCGGTATCAATAACGCCGACTATTACATCGCGGCTACCGGTGGCAATATCCCAGGCCTCAACAGCATCAATATCGGCATCGACCGTACCGCCAGTCTGCCCTTCGTTATGCAGCCCCCACAGATCGCCAAAACGCGCATCATTGGGTGCCCCCAAAGCTCTGACCCGGTAGTTTGGCTGGGCATAACTGACGGCGGGATGTTTTTGTAACTTTTCCAAAGCCGCCTTCACAGACAGGCCGCGCAGCTCAAACTTGGCCATACGACCGGCCAACAGATGCTTGAACCTGTCGTCTACTTCATCCAGGTTACTGTCACTGATAGTAGCAGCTACCAGTCCACGTACCGCCCGGCGGTCGGCCAAACTGGCCTTTTCCTTGTACACCACAATCACAGAGTCCGACGCATAACCGGAGACCTGTTGAATATCCACAGAGGCATTGGCCAACATAGGCAACATCGCCAATGTAAAAGCAGAAAGTTTGTATTTCATGGTTGGAATCCATCTTAGCTGTATCCATTAAACCGGCGTATGCCGGCGCCTGAAGGATTCTCCATGTCACTATCGGGAATTTTCGCAACGCATCCAGAATTAGCAGGTTCCATCAAGCTGTGCCAGCCAAACCGGTAAAAATACGCCCTTAGCATGAGACTCCCGCCACTTCTCCCACCCACCTGGTACTAAAGCATGAATTTCAGCCTAGTACTTTTGCATGAGACTCACTGGTTGATGAGCCAGTAAAAGCTTATCGAAGTGATGCAAACGAAGACGCCTAGCGGTTAACAAAAGTTAAGCTTTTTTGGTGATATTCATCCTTCAGCAAACCCCCTAGAGTGGTCTGGCGAACGTATCAAGTTAGTAGCGCCAAAAATGAAAACCAATAAAAACAACAATGCATTCAGGGAATTAGTCAGACTGAAAGGTCTGGGCTTTGGGGCATTTTTGCTGGCTTTCAGCACAGTTGTGCAAGCACAGGATCTACTTCCTGGTACCGATTTGCAGGACTCTCCTTTGTCAATCAGCCTATCGACTTCGGTTCAACACCAGGCTAGTTCCCTGGTGATTGGCCAATATGGAATTTTCAACAAAGCAACAATCAGCCAGAGCGCAAGCGGCGGTAACCAAATTGCCTTGATGCAACAAGGGGACAGCAATGTCGCCAACATTTTGCAGCAAGGTAGCAACAACACCGTCAATGTGCAGCAATGGGGGCAGGACAACCAATTGGATGTGATCCAGCAAGGTCATGCCAACACGGCCAATATCTGGCAAAGCGGTGAGCAGCAGTTCAGGGTTCACCAGATAGGAAGCAATATGGTGGTCAATGTGTACCAACGCTGACCCCGTAAAAAATAAATTGGAGAATAAGGTGAAAATCCAAAAATCCCTACTAGCATGCGCCATCCTCTGTGCCCTTGGGGCCAGTCAAGCGGTGGTGGCAGATGAAAGTAAAAGCACCGACGTGGTAATGAAAACCGATGTAATGGCAGATGCCCTCGGCAATGTCATTCAACTAACTCAGATAGCCACTGGCGGAGCCAGCCAGGGCAACAATGTCAGCTTGTTCCAGGAAGGCGACGTGAACGGCTTGGCCTTGACCGTAGAGGGCGATGCCAATAATGCCGACGTAACGCAGGTTGGCTCAAGCAATATCAGCGTCAGCAACCTGACCGGTGAGGCCAACGATCTCAGTGTCAGCCAAGTGGGCAATGAAAGCATTGCCGAGGTAATGGTAACCGGTGACGGCAACGAGCTAAACATCAGCCAAAATGAAGATATTGGCTACCTTGGCATTACCAATGAAGCACAGGCCATTGTTGAGGGTAATGACAACTATATCAGCATTGATCAGAGTGAAGGCGGCCAATGGGGCTATGTAAAAAACCTGCAAGGCTCTGGCAACGACATCAGCATACTGCAAAGCGGTGAGTGGAACGAAACCCACCTGGATGTGATGTCGGGTGATGCCAATGCGGTGGATATTGAGCAAGACGGTTATTGGAACGTCAGCCGGGTGCGCGATCTGCAAGGCGACAACAATGAACTGGAAACCATCCAGGACGGTCGGCGTAACCAGTTTGCCCTGACCTTACTGATGGGCGAAGACAACGATATCGAAATTGATCAGGATGGCGAATACAACACCGCCAACCTGGATGAAATCCTCGGTAGCGGCAATGACATCAGCATTGATCAAAACGGTGACTACAACAGTGCAGAATCCGCCCTGTTCACTGGAGACAACAATGATGTCATGGTTAATCAGACCGGCAACGAGAATATCGCCACCTTTGAACTTATCGGTGACGACAATGACTTCAATCTGATGCAGATGGGCGATGGCAATGACGCCTACATGGGGATCATTGGCTCGGGTAATGATTTAACCACCATGCAGAATGGTAATTTCAACCAAAGCCATATGGTCAACTTCAACGGTAATGACAACGATATCCTCATCAACCAAAGCGGCGATGAGAACGTGGCCGTGGTGCAGGCCTCCTACCCTGATTTCAGCCTGACCACCGATGACAATGACATCAGTCTGATGCAAGACGGCAATATGAATGACGCCGTGGTCAATATCAGTACCCTGCTGGACAGTAACAACAACCAGGTGGATATCGCTCAGAACGGCGATCTGAACGCCTTGGATTTGTTAATTGAAGGCAGCAACCACCTCATTGATATCCTGCAGGAAGGCAATGAAAACATGGTGGTGGGTGAAGGTGGCGCCGCCATGCTAATTGGCGGTGACTCGGTGCAGTTGTCCATCAGTCAGGTCGGGCACGGCAATATTGTCGAAGGTGCCGTGATCAGCAATGGTGGCAGTATCAGTATCGCTCAGGTGGGCGACTGGAACACCGCCACCATCGTTCAGCAGTAGCGCGTGGAGGGGCGGGCCAAAGAGCACTATCGGCGGCCCGCCATTTTATGTTTCTACCCAGATGCTTGTTGCTCTTGGCACTTTGCAGCTTGATCAGACCGAGCTTTGCCGAAGTTGAACTCGGTGGATTGATGCTGGATAACACTTTCAGCCGTTTTGGCCGGGAGTTCTATCAGCAATTCAGCCGGCTTTGGCAAGATGTCCCGCAAACCCAGAGCTTTAATGTTGTAGTTAAAGAACAGGTGGTGCCGCGCGCCGGTACCCGACTCACCGTACAACTGAACAATCAGGTTATCTATGTCACCTACATGGGCCGTCGGCAGTCGCCCATGGAAGACAAGGTGGAAGAGGCCATGCTGGCCTTACTGCAAGCCATGGCCAATGCCAGATTTGACAGTAGCAGCCAGGATATGGCCGAAAACGGATGGTAAATAAATGAATAAACTCAAGTTAATGACAATGTTACTGAGTCTGATTGTCGGCCAGGTCGCCGCCACAGAATTGGTATACACCCCGATAAATCCCAGCTTCGGCGGCAATCCACTGAATGGCAGCTTGCTGATGGGCAAAGCCCAGGCCCAAAACAAGCACAAAGATCATATTGAAGAGCGTAGTTACGCTGAAAAATTTCAGGAATCTCTGGAACGGGCCTATATCAACAAAATGGTACGGGAAATTACCGATCTGGCCTTTGGCGAGGATGTGGAAGACAGCGTATTTAATCAAGACTCGGTATTTGTCAGCGGTGATTATGAAATACAGATCCTGACCAGTAACAGTGACAGTATCACGGTGCAGATCACCCATTTACTCAATGGTGAAATCACCGTGATTGAAGTCCCCAAGTTTGGATAAGCTGATGTTGCGTTTACTTTGCCTGGCGGCGGTGCTGTCTTTGATGGGATGCAGTAGTCTCGGCCCTATGTTCCCACCCAACGAGCAACCGGCCGTCGCCCTGAGCCCAACCGACAACTATCAGGATTTACTGGCCTTGCCGCCGCCCAAGGGTATGATTCCTGTGTCTGTGTATGCCTTTCGCGATCAAACCGGACAATATAAACCCCAGGCCAATGTCAGTTCGTTTTCCACCGCAGTGACACAAGGTGCCACCTCAATACTGATGCAAGCACTGGCCGACTCCAATTGGTTTTTACCAGTGGAACGAGAGGGCCTGCAGAATATTCTGACCGAGCGTAAAATTATCCGCGCCGGCTTGCAGGCCGACGGTAAAGAAGAGAAAGAAGAACTCCCCCCTCTTACCACCGCAAAATTGCTGTTGGAAGGCGGTATCATCAGCTACGACTCGAACGTGCGAACCGGCGGTTTTGGTGCCGAATATTTTGGCATCGGGGCATCGGAGTTGTACCGGGAAGATCAAATATCCGTCTACCTGCGCGCCATTGATGTGCGTACCGGTCAGGTGCTGCTATCGGTATCCACCAGCAAAACGGTATTAAGCCAGGAGATGCGGGCCGGCTTTTTCCGCTATGTTAGCTTTAAACGCCTAGCCGAAGCCGAGGGTGGTTTTACCACCAATGAGCCAATGCATATTTGTGTAAAACAAGCCATAGAGAAAGCGCTTACCGACTTGGTCCATAAGGGCATAGAAAAAAGGGTCTGGGCCACAGCACAAAGCTAAGACTCTCATATCTCTTGGTGCTCTTCGTGACCTTAGTGGCGAGGAAAGAAAATCCAAATCAACAGCAAGGCCAGGAAATACACAAAGGGGGTGAAAACCATCACCCCCTTTGTGAGGCATTGTTTTTCTTCGTGTTCTCGGTGGGCTTCGTGGTGAGAAATAAAAACCTAAATCAACAAGAAGGACGCGAAATACACGAAGGGGTAAAAATCAACAACCCCCTTTTAACTCATTGCTTTTCTTCGTGTTCTCGGTGGGCTTCGTGGTGAGAAATAAAAACCTAAATCAACAAGAAGGACGCGAAGGGATTCACAGCCAAAAATCCTTGTAACTTATTGTTTTTATATGCATTTATATAATCTTGGCGGTAAAAAATAGATTAAACACCCAAAGCGCGGTAGTTAACTGCGCACGCCATATTCGAAGTTACAGGTACCGAACATTAAGTAGCTGCGCATTGGGGTCAGCTGAATAACCTCGGCCTTGCCCAGTTGATCCTGTTCGGTACGCCTTTCCAGCTGCAAATAGTAAGACCAGGTTTTATCCGCTTTGGGTGTCAGCGTCAGATACACGGACTCTTTTAATTCCCATGAGCCTTGATGCCAGTCATCTTCAAAAGGTACTTCTGCAACGGGTTGAATACGAAAAGTGTTATCAGAAAAAAGCTGCAGACTTGGCGCTTTATCACAACCGACACTCTGGTAAAGGAAACTCAGGTTTTCAGGTGCAGTGGGATCGGTGGGATCAACCCCGTCAGGCAGTAAGAACAAGCCCATACTATCTTTGGTATACCAGTGATTGCCTTTAACCAAGGCAGAGATATTGTTGACATACCAGCCCTGCTCAGTCGCCACACCAAGCACGGTATCGAGTTTACTGACATCCCTGAGCATCAGAGAATAAATCAGGGAGGATTGCTGTATATCCCTTGGAAAAGCGAACTGATTCACCTTCACCTGGTACCCTTCAGCTTCCAATGCCTCACTGACATTTTTAATTTGTTCAGGTTGCAGATAGCGCCCGTACAAATGCACATGGGTTTTCGCGCACCCGCTTAACGTCAGTACAAGCAAACCCAGCAGTATTCCTTTCATTATCTCTCCATCTTGGACTTTTAAGAGGCAGAAGGAAACTTACTTTATAAATCATATAGTTGTCTACAGAAGAACGCTACATAAGCATTTGCACAGGCAAATGTTGTTGCACCCAACTAAGTAGCTCTAAGCGATTCCGGCAATGGGTTTTTCTAAACACGCTATATAAATGTGTTTTTACCGTATTCGTGCTGATATGCAGTTTGTTGGCTATTTCTTTGTTCTGTGCGCCACTGGACAGTAGACGCACTATGGTCATTTCTCGCTTGGTCAGGGCATCAAATTCTTCATCCTGGGACTGACGATTCAAGCCAACCTGAGGCGCGCACTTCAGCAAGGTTTGCAGTGCCCTATCCATGGCTTCACGTCGAAACCAGCGCTGTTTATCCAGTAGCAGCCCAATGCCTTTAAGGATCAAATCGGGAGGATCCTGGCGATAAAACACCCCATCAATGCCAGCCAGTAAGGTCAGGGTTTCACAGATTCCTTCCCGGTCGGCATTAAACAGCACAACCCGGTGCGCGATGGCCAGATCAAGCAGATAACCGGGCAACATTTCTCCCCAATACGCATCCTGTACATTAAAGAATAAAAGATCGAACTGACCCGGCTCTTTGATCATGGCCGGATCATAAACCTGATGAATAGTAACGGGACAGGTTTGCAGCAAACGTAAAAAAACGTAGCTTGAGGGACTATCTTGTGCGCTAGGGTTAGGGTGCACGACCTGCAACGAATATGTATCAATATTCATACATCACCTCATCCTTGAGTGATTTTTATAACCTGTTGATTTTATAGTGGTACAGCCATAAAACCTTGTCAAGAAAGCTTGTTAGATAATGTTACCCGCGGCAGAAAAAGGTATGCCACAAGCAAAGTATCACGCTACCACAGGCCGTTAGTTACAGGCTCGAATCCCTTTAAACTAGCGGGCTGGCTGATGTTACTCAGTACATTCAGACTTGACTTACATCATGGCATCCACTGACACTTAGCCCTATGCTATAGCGCACTAAATCAGTAAGGAATACTTATGCAAGTCAAAGACATTATGACCAGCAATTTGCATACCCTGACCCAATCGGCCACGCTCCACGACGCTCATAATATGAGTCGTGAATATGGTATTCGTCATATTCCCATCGTTGACGTGTTAACGGGTAAATATGTGGCCATCGTCACCCAAAAAGCGCTGGTATCAAAAGTCATGAAACTGGCGAATCTCTACGGACAGGACTGTCTTACCGAGCAGGAAAAGTTAGTCCCCATTATGGATGTGGCGATTAAAGACGGTGATACCGTACAGGCCAATCAACCACTGCTAGAGATAGCGGAATACTTTGTTAACTACAAACATGGCTGCCTGCCAGTTGTGGACGAGGAGGGAAAACTGGAAGGCATACTCACCTCTTCAGATTTTGTGAAGCTGGCCATTAAGCTACTGAAACAACCCTGACCATCGGGCTTGTTGTCTGCCTTGGTGATGCTCAGGTTGTGTTGATATTAGTCGTTGATTCACGACACAAAGCCAGATATGTTTAAAAAACCCCAACCTGAGCATCAGCGTTTAACGGTTGCAAGGTCGCAGTATGCAACAAAGTAGTATTGGTGCTTGTATGCATACTGTGAAAAGGACCTTGCACCATGGCGCTCTCCTCGGACGTACTGAACTTACTGGTTGAGAAGCTAACCAACGGACAGGCGCTGGACGGGCAAGCCAGTGACTTTGCCTCTTCACTTGGCCCAGATAACAAACTGCCTATCGCCGCCGACACCTTCCGCCAGTTGCTGCTAACCAGGTGTCCCACCCAAACCAAGCTTCCGCCTAAAGCCACTGTACGCGTCCAGCATCTGAGATTTATTGGCCGGCTCGACCTGGATGGCTTGGCCGGTGAAGCAGGCGACGCCTTCCCTCCCCTGCGCTTTGAGAATTGTCAGTTTGAGCAGGGGCTTTCCCTGGCACAAGCCAACCTAACAGGCCTGAGAATGGATCAATGTATTTTTGGCCATGATCAAGCAACGCAGAAAACACAGCCCCCCATGCTGTGCCTAAATTCATCCAGATTGACAGCCAACCTTAGCCTGGCTGAACTTGTCATCGCGCAGGACAGTAAGCTGCGCCATCTGTGGTTGAAAGCCGATTGCATTGAAGTAGGGGGAAGTGTTTATCTGCGCGATTTAGCGCTCTCCTGCCCACGCACCACGGAAAAACAACGACAGCTAGATGTTCGCCACTATGGATTGGAAATGCGCAATGCCGATATCAAAGGTGACCTCATCTCCCGTTGTGGTCTGCGAGTTTCTGGCGGCATTACCTTACGCAGCACCCTGATAGGTGGAGATATCAGGCTCTTTTCTTCCCATGTTGTCAGCAGGGTCGACGATGCGCTATTTGCTCAAGGATTGAAGATTGACGGTAACCTGATCATTCGTCCCAATCAGCTACCAGATAAAAGTATCGACACGCAAACCAAGGGGAAAAGCCGGTCTGTTGCAGCCCAATCCCCTATGTCCTACTTCGAAGGTGGCATCAACCTTTTCGGCGCGACCATCTGCGGCACACTCGACTTGTCCGGCACTAAAATTGCCGCATCCTCAGAGCGTAGCAAAGAGGCCAGACTCAATCTGCAACGGGCCCAGGTTAATTCAGGGGTGGTTGCCAGTTTAATTCACGGTCACAGGTTTGAGACGGATGGCGCTATTGAGCTGGCATTTGCCAATATCCAAGGTGGTATTCGCATCAGCAGAGCCAATATCGGTAGCACAAAAATGCAAAGCATCGGCGGCGACAATGCCCAGATTGGCAACGGCATTCATTTAAGTAACTGCCGGCTAAAAAAGAGTGTTTTTCTTCGAAACAGCCACATTCAAGGCAGCTTTGAACTACTAAACACCCTGGTTGGAACAGATTTTATTCATCCCAGACTCAGTGAAAAAGGCCAGGGGACTCTCGATCTGGCAGACAGCGTGCTACAAGGCAACCTGATTACCCAGAAAGGACATTATCAACAAACCCAGCTACTGGGCAGTAATGTGGATAGTGCTGGGGGCGGTAAAGTCAAACTCTGTGGCACAAAGATAGCCGGAAAAGTTGAGCTGGTGTTTAAAAAGCAGATAAGAGGATTGGGCATAAAAGCTGAGCCGGTGTACTTCAACCTGGAAAACCTCAAGTGTGACAAATCATTGCTGTTGGAAGCCACGCTCTGCTTTCCTCTGTCCGCCGAAAAAGCAGAGTCAGTTTGTCTCAATGCGCGAGGTCTGGAAGTAAAGAAGAATCTGGTTGTCAGATTGGAAGCACCTGAAAGTGCAACCCTGGATTTAAGCAGATGCAACATAGGTGGAGACCTTGATCTTAAAGATTTAGTCTTCCAGCAAAGAAAAGATAGCCAGGCGCCGAGCGACCATCAGGCGTTATTGGACTTACAGCAAACCCGCATTGAACGTGACCTGAGGGTAGATTTTAAGGACTTCTTTGAGATAGCACGGCAAAAAAAGTCCTTTCATCGCAATATTGATGTGGACGTTACCGGCACCTGGCGTCATAGCCTCAGCTGCTATAAAGGGTTTCAGTATGTAGAAATGCAGATTCGCTGGCAGAATGAAATCTGGTACGGCGCCTATTTAAGCCCCCTCGATGACGATGACAACGCCGTGTTGTTAGACGGCCATTCCTCCTGCTTCCACAGATTAAATGAGGCGGGTAAGCTCTCACTAGAGGATGAAGCCCAAGCGCTGCAATACCTGCGCTTGTTCTGCGCCCATGTATGGGGAGGCACAAGAGGGGTAGATGGCGCTTTTGTGATCACCGACACCCCTGACTGCCTGCCGTGGCTTAAAGCCAGTAAAGCCGCTCAAGATGATATTGAATATGTAAAGGCACGCGTCGCACCACCTCAATCTCTTAACGCCCACGCACTGCAAAATCTTTACTTGGCCATCGCCGAACAAGTCAAACAAGAAGTAGACGAAAAAGACAATCAACTGGATGCCAATATTAACTTGTCGCCCCAGCAACTCAGCGCGCTGCTTCCTATTGCCCAAGAACTAAAGCTGTTGCAGAACATAGTCCCTTTGGGCGACGGACAAACTATCAGTGAAGAACAAAAGCTGGATGAGCTAAGGGTGCTGTGTCAGGCAAGCATAAAAATGATGTGCGAAGAGAAAAAACTCGCCACACGCTTTTTTTTCCGCGCTTACATTCGCCACGTCAACCTGGTGTTTCTGGCCTACTTTGCGGTGAGAAACGATGGCATGGTGAGCATGTTGTCCGATCTGCCCTTGCTGGAATTTAACGATGCGCCAAGTCCGTTAGTAATTAGCCCCCTGCGCCGTCTGGACAACAACTTTACTAGGAAGTCTTACTTTCTAGCCGACGGCAACCTAGGGGAAAGCAGCGAAGATCCTGCACTCACCCAACGAGGTGAAAAACTGCTGCGCAGCGCTGCCAGTAAAACGCCGGAATACGGTTTTCGGGATGTGGTGGTGGATTTACAGGATACCTATGTCTATCGACTGGCTGACAACAACGGCGCATCCTGGGGCAAAGACCTTAAGCTGATAAAGCTTAAAAACTTCCGCTATCTGAGTTTTTATACAGAGCAATTCAACCGCCTGGACGGCGATATCACCTATCGGGTCAAAGCAAGACTTGCCTGGCTTCGCTTGCAATATCCACTGATGGTATCCAGAGGTAACTTATGGTTGCGGCAACTGGAAGTTAAGCTCACGGGCGGCTATGCCAGCTTACTCAGTGATGGTCGTCGCATTGCACTGAGCTCTTTTGAAACACAGCCTCATTCGCAAGCCATCCAGGTATTTAAAAAAGAAGGGGTGGGCCGGTTGGTGAAGCCGCTTATTAATGACAAACGCCGTTGTGCCGGCTGGGTAGCCAGTCACGCCAGCTTCAATAAGACCAGAATTGACTGGCAGCACAGACGGCTACTGAGAATGCTGGCAAACTTTGCCGCGGGCTCCGTCCGTCGCACCATCACCTTAATCTATGGGCTGCTCTCTAGTTACGGGTTAAGCCCCTTTAAGGTCTTTCTTGCCATTGCTTTACTAATCATGCTGGGAGGCCAAATGACCCAGCTTGCCAATGACCGTGGCATACTCATTGCCGACACCCAACCTGTTGCCACCATTAGCCAGAGCAATTTTGATTACGGCTTACTCCAACCTACCCCACGCCAGCAGAAACACTTTTTCTCCAGCAACAATTTGCTCTGCAAAGATCTGATCGAACCCTATCTTTACGCCACAGACACACTCATTCCGCTGGTGGATCTTAACCAGGAGGACCGCTGTGTTGTGCGTCCTATTGGCACAACCTGCGATGATCCTCTGCATTGCACAGACGCTGCATCCCAGCCATTACTGCAAAATCCCAAGGTGTGGCATTGGTTCCGTACTTTGTATTCGTTACTTGGGTGGATCATGGTGTCGCTGTTTATTTTCACCCTGACCAGTACGCTGAGAGCCGAGGATGACCACCAGCAACAGGACTGATTCCGGTATAAAAAAAGCCACCCTAAGGTGGCTTTTGGTCTGTTGATTCGTGCTTAAGAAGACAGCTCGGCTTTCAGCCTTTCGTAACTCACCTTCTCAGATTCCACGTACTTGCCCCATTGCTGGGCCATACGCTTGGCACTGTCAAACTTCTCAGCCTTGGCCAGCTCGTTCAAAGCATCGTTAAAGCGCTGCTTATTAAAGTACGCCATACCCAGTACTAAGTGTGCCATGCCCTGATTACGCAGTCCGCCCTTTTGCAACGCTGCCATAGTGGCATCAATGGCCCTGTCGAACTTTTCCAGGTTGAGGTACATCTGTCCAAGTTGGGCATCCAGTTCACCATCATCGGACAACTTGGCGGCGGCCGTTAATACCGGAATCGCCTTGTCGTCATTTTTGGCCAGCGCCCAGCAATTGGCCGCAAACTTCAGGTTACGCAGATTACGCTCAAGCACACCGTCCTTCATTCCCTGTTCCATCAGTCTGGCACCTTTCACCGGCACCTGATGGTAGTAATAAAGCTGGGCCAGGTTGAAGACATCAGAGCCAGAGGTGATGTACCCCTGCTGATAAGCCGCTTCCAAAATGGCTAACTGCTTTTTCTCTTCCCCTAACTCGCCGTACATACCGGCAAGCTGCACCCAGTATTTGCCGGCATTGTAATGTCTGACCATCTTGACCAGTACATCCCTGACCTTCTCGGGTTGCTTTAGCTCGTAGAAGATAGCGCGCTGCAGCACATACCAGTTTTCTTCTGGTACCTTGCCTTCTTTTTCCACCATATCCACGGCCTGATTAATAAAACGTGAGGCCCGCTCATAATCCTTTAGCTGGTACATGGCCTGGGCTTTAATCAGGTAATTCTTCGCTGGTATCTCGCCCACATTGAGCGCTTCCCAGCGCTCCAGAAACACTAAGGTTTTATCATAGTTACCCTGCATCATGTGCAACTGGGCGAGGCTGAACAAGGTCGACAATTCGAAGGACTCAGGGATAGGCTGTTGCTCTACCACTTGTTCGAAGGCCTCAATGGCCTTGTCATACTGTTCCGCGTTGTAATGAATAAAACCATAGAAATTGTACATCATGGCCAGCTCATAGCTGTTCATGGAGCTGGACTTGCTCTTGACGTTATCCAGCGCTTCCAGGGCTTCGGTTATCTTATCTTCATCGGCCAGGGTCTGGGCGCGAGCCAACTGTTCATACACTTTGGCACGCAATGCAGGGGTGCGACGGGTTTTGCGCTCGCCCTGCTTATCCTGCGCCTGCGCCATACCTTGTGGGCTAACGCTGGGCAGCACATAGACGGTCGAGGTCAGCAGCGCCAGGGCCACCAGTTGGCTGATTGTTTTCTTTGCAAACATAGCTCTCACCTTAACCGTCAATCTGGAAGGTAATACGGTTTTGTACGCCGGCAACTTCGCTGGCTTCACCGTTCACCACCCGTGGCTTGTACTTGAACTTCATCGCGGCATCCATGGCAGCCTGTTCAAAGATGCCTTCCGGGTTGGCTTCCACCACCACAGGATCTCTGACCGTACCGGCCTTAGTTACCGTGAACTCTACGATCACGTAGCCCTCAATGCCTCGCTGCAGTGCCCGTCTGGGATAGACAGGTGCCACCTTAACAATAGGCAGGTATTCACCATCACCACCTTCCAGGGCCAAGCCGCCGGATAGCGCCATATCCGAGCCAATATCGGCCGAGAAGTCCATGCCACCGCTGCCTTCGGCATTGGGGGTGGGTGAGTCCATCTGCGGCTGCTGCATCTGTGGCGGCGGCTCTTCCGGCTTAGGTGGCTTCTTGGGTTTACGGTCTTTTTTCTCGACCTGCTCTTCCTGCTTTACCCGCACAAAATCCAGTACTGAACCTACGGGAGGATCGGTCAGTGCACTGCCACCGCTTTTAATCAGCGATTGCATCAAAAAGAACAAACTCAGGGTGACGATTGCCGAGAGCATCAGGGCAATCATCAGTCTGCCGAACATCGAGCTGTTGCCCGGCACGGTAATAGTTGCATTAGCCATGCATCACTCCTGACTGAGAGTTAACGGCTTGCCGGTGAATCTGCACGGCGAGTTACTCCTGGGCCGCAATAGACACATCGAATACGCCGGCGGATCTGGACGCATCCATCACCTTGATCAGAGTCTCGGTGGTGGCCTTTTTATCTGCCTGGATCACCACGCTGCCCTGTGGGTTCTCTGCATAGAGACGCTCAATATTGGCCTGCACCGCGCGCTCGTCGATACGACGTTTATTGATCCAGATTTCATTCTTATCGCTAATAGCAATCAGGATGTTGGCGCGGTCTTTCTTCACTGCAGTCGCCGCTTCCGGACGGTTAACGTCGATACCGGCTTCTTTAACGAAGGAGGCAGTCACAATGAAGAAGATCAACATGATAAAAACCACGTCCAGCATCGGGGTCAGGTCGATGGTGGCTTCTTCTTCGTCTACCAGATTCTGAAAATGCTGTTTCATAGGATTCTCTTAAAATATCTGTGCTGGGCAGGCAGTCATCAGGCTTGCTGACGACTGGCTGCAACTGGCTCATGATCTAAGGTCATGGCGTCTTCAATATGCATTTTTTCGGTCTTGCTGATGCGGGTTAACCAGGTGGAGGCAAATACCCCTGACAGCGCGCCGACCATGCCGGCCATAGTCGGGATAGTCGCCTTGGACACCCCGGATGCCATAGAGCGGGCATTACCCGAACCGGAAATCGCCATCACGTCAAACACCTCAATCATGCCGGTTACCGTTCCCATCAGGCCTAGCAGTGGACAGAGTGCCACCAGCGCCTGAATGACCGGAATTGAACCTTTCAGTTTCAGGCTGACCCGGGAAATCATCGCCTGGCGAATCTGCTCAGCAAACCAGGATGAACGGTCACTTCTGGCTTCCCATGCCGCAATGGTTTGGTTCTTGAACTGCTTGTGCCAGATAAATACATACAGGGCACGTTCAAGAATCAGCAACCACATGATGAAAATCAGCAGACCAATGACCAGCAGGACCTGGCCACCCGTCTCGGTAAAATCACGTATTGCTTCGAATATCTCGAACATAGCGATTAGCTCCGTTCAGCGCGTTCTGCAATCACACCTGAGGCTTGTTCCTGAAGAATGAACACGATGTTCTTACTGCGAGTATTGAGCATCGCGTACAGCAGTGTCATCGGGATAGCCACCACCAGACCCAGTACAGTTGTCATCAGGGCAGTTGAGATACCACCGGCCATCAGTTTAGGGTCACCGGTACCAAACAGGGTAATAGCCTGGAAGGTGTTGATCATACCGGTTACCGTACCCAAAAGGCCCATCAGCGGCGCCACCACAGAGATGATCTTAATCATGGTCAGGTTACGGCCCAGCTTAGGCACTTCACCCAGAATGGCTTCGGTCAGTTTCAGCTCCAGGGTTTCGGTATCCACGTTAGGGAACTCTTCACGTACGTGCAGAATACGACCCAGTGGATTGTCTTTGCTTGGCTGTTGGTTCTTCAACTGACGGTCAACCTTAGCTTTAATCAGAGTCAGGCTAATCAGACGCTCCAGTGCCAGCAACAGACCTACCGCACCGACGGCCAGAATGATGTAACCCACCAGACCACCTTGCTCGATACGCTCCTGGAAGTTAGGCGCTTGTACCAGCAGACCCAGGATAGAACCACCGGTAGGGTCCAGACCAAATTCCACCAGCTCACCGTTGGAGGCTTGCAGATTGGCCGCACTTTCGCCGTAACGGGCCGCTGGCTGACGAATCAGTTCAGCAACAGTGCCGGTAGAAGGATTCAGGTCCAGGTATTTACCGTCGGCCACCAGGGCGAAGGCGCCAACGCGAACCACTTCTTTATTGACCTTGTTACCACCGGCTTCTACCACATCAGTAGTGAACTTGGTGACTTTGCCGGACTCGGTCATCTCGCGCTGAATTTCAAACCATACGCGCTCGATTTCATCGATAGAGGCCAGCTTAGAGCTTGCGCCCATGGATTGGGCCAGGCCATCCAAGAACTCGGCACGGCCAGGGATCTGGGCAGACACCACAGAGTTCTGGAATTTGCCTTTGGTATCACCAGACACCTGCTGCAACACACCAAACAACTCTTTAAGTGAGCCCAGACGGGTGGTCAAAGCTTCGTTCAGGTCGGCCAGTTTGAATTCATTTTCCTGGAACTGACGCTCCAGGCTTTCACTGGTTTGCAGCTCGTTATTGCGCTTATTGGTGGCGTCTTTGAGCATTTGATCCTGCTCGGCAACCTTGGCAGCAAATTCTTTTTCACGACGCTGGTTATCTTTATTCTGGGCAATCTGACCCTGTTCTAACTGTTTCAGCAGTTGATCCAGATCCAGGGCTTTGTCACTTGTGCTCTGTGCCATAGCGCCAGTGGCGACTAAGGAGGCAAACAGACCAGTGGTCAGTACTTTAACGATGGATTTCATGGTTTCTACTCTCTTAGTCGGTCAGGGCTACTGGCAGGGACAGCAAATCAGGAGCAAGTTGCTTTTTAGCCATACGCAGGCCTTTGGTCACCTGAGTACGGTAGCTGGAAGGCAACGCTTCCCACTGACGGGTTTGCTTGTTCCAGATCCCTTGCTGACTGGCATCACGGGTTTGGTAAATCAGTGCGGTACGGCCAACGCGCAGGAAGTCCACATCACGTTCCTGACCATCAACCGTTTGCAAGCCGCTGTAAGCTTCCAACGTGCGACCGTAGTCCATCTCAATCTGGTAGGCTTCCATCACACGACGGAATTTTTCAGAAGGCGCGACATCAGCACGCTCCATTAAACCGGCTAAATCGGCCAGGCGCTTGCTACGCTCTTCAGGCAGAAAAGGCACATCCAGTTCAACGAACTGCTTAAGGCCTTCAATCATGCGCAACATCAAGGGGGTGATCTGACGCTCAATCACGCTCACTTCATCAATGGCTTTATTCAGGTCGGCGACTTCTTGCAGCTGATTGTCGATCTGCTTACGCAACTGCGCGTTGTATACCGTCAAGCCATCGATTTCCTTGTTGATGGTCTTGAACTGCTGCAGTTTGTTATCGATCTGGTCCGTCATTTTGTCGATCTTCTGCTGTGAACCAGCGGCGGATGCATTGATCTTGCCGGCCTCTTTCACAACAGGTTCAAGATACTTGTCTTGCTGCGCCATAGACGGGGCGGTGACTGCCAAGGTCGTGGCAAGCACGGTCAGCGGAAGTAGTTTCAAAAGCCTCATACTGTCAAACCCTAATTAAACACGATCAGCGGGATACTGACCTTTTGGAATTCGCGCACAGGATAGGGGTTGTCCGTGACAGTTTTATTACAAATTGAAGACTATGGCGTGATTCATAATCCACTTGTAGCAACTGTTTCGGCCCACTGTCCCAGATAAAAAGAAAGGGCCGCTGTGCGGCCCTTGAGGTTATTTAAAAGTCGTATTTGTAACTGAGCTGGAAGGTGGTTCCTACGCTACGGCTGCGCACCGTAACGCCATCCTGAGTCACTTCCTGATCTTCACCCAGCAAGTTACGCACGCGCAGCTTGATGGTGCTATTGAAGTCCATGTAGTAGGAATACACCATGTCCAGTGAATGGAACGGCTGTTCGTAAGCATCCTGGCGACCATCGATACCCGAAGCCAGAATACGTTCACCAAACACGTTGTATACCAATGAGGCACTGTGTTCGCCATTAGCGGAGTCGTAGCCTAATTGGAAGTTCGCCACGTACTTGGAATGACCGTTCATACGCTTAGTGGTATTGGTTAAGCTGCCGGCATCCGAGGCCTCGATATCCACTTCAGAATCACTCAGCGTGATGTTACCTGAGGTGAAGAAACCATCTGCGGCCCAGCCCAGGTCATACAACCACTCGGCTTCTATACCGTAAAGTTCAGCCTGTGAACCGTTGGTAAAGCTGGCGGTATAGGTGGAGTCACCGACACGCAATACGGTTTCAATGGGGTTGGTAATGTCTTTGTAGAACAAGGACAGCGCCAGGTTGTTACCCATCTCGCCATACAGTTCATAACGCAAGTCGTAGTTTTTCAGGTTACTGGACACTAACTGCGTGTTACCCGTGGTACGGATATCGGTGAGCGGGTCGAAATAGCCCACCGGTACCACTTCACGCAGATCCGGACGCACTACTGTCTCACCATAGCCCATACGCACTTGGTAGCTGTCGCCGCCAATGTAGGTCAGACTTAATGATGGGAAGAAGTCATCGGTATTGATGGTACGTGCCTTGATGTTGTCTTCGTTGAAGAACACATCCTGATCTTCAGCATTGAAGATCAGACTGGAGGTCTCCAAGGCCACCTGCTTAAACTCTTCGTAGCGCAAACCGCCACTGAAGCGCCAGGTGTTATCGAAAATGACATCGAAGGCACCGTAACCGGCATCAATCTTCTGCGCGGCCAGGTAGTCATCCGCTTCCGGCGCATCGGGTTCGTTGAAGGCAACAAACAGATTCTGGTCAGCAATAAAGGCATCACTCAGATAAGACGGCAGATTCAGCAAATCTGATTCCTTATCTGTGATACCAATAGAACTACCGCTGTTATTCACAAAGAAGCTGGACGTGGTGTAGTAACGGGCACGGTCAACGAAGTCCCAACCACCTTTCAATTCCACTTCGAAACGGCCCAGGGTGAAAGGCAGTGTTAGGTTACCGCCCCAGTTTTTCATATGATCGTCCATCGCGACGTAGTCATACTCAACCTGACCGTTACCGCCGTTCACTTCTGTATTCAGGTACTTACCGTTGCCGTCATACTTGTTGCTGAAGTTAAAGGTGGCTTGCAGCGGAATATCGGTTTCGGCTTCCGATTGGGTGTAATGCCAGTCAACACCGACGCCCCACCAATCCAGGAAGGTATGCTGACCGCGGAACTGATCCACATCCAGTGAACGCTCTTCATAGGTAAAGCTTTGCGAATAATCGGCAATCCCATCAGCAGCAATGGTCTGGTTCTGAGACGGGTTTTGCGCGATAGCAATTTCTGACTCATCCTCATTGTCTTCAATCAGGATCTTGGTGTAACTCAGGCTATGAGTCTTCCAGCGGTATCCGAGGGTGAATAAGCCATTCAGACGCTCATTTTCACTGGTGACCTGCGAGTCCACCATACTGTCAAAACAGCTGTTGGTAACGTCATCAGCGGTTTGCATAGACTCGGAACAGTTTTCCGGCAAACTGGCACTGACCACCGCGTTACGACGGTCTTTGTAATTCCATTTATTGTCGTACGCCAACGAGGCTAAAAAGCCGATGGTGCCGCCCAGCCATTCTTCTTCGAAGCTGTTACCTATGTAAGCTTGCGCCGAATAGTTGGGATCAAGGGACTCATCTTTAAGTGCCATATCCCTTGGCAAAGATTGCAGTAATCCGTCATTGATGGCAATTGCTTGCTGTGCAGCAGTGCCATTCTCGTTGTTGTACAAACCATCACGCTGAATGATGTTACGCAGCGAGAAGTCACCGCGGTAATGTACTATGGCATCACGCAATGCTGTGGGTGTGCCGCTGTCATTACGGTTGTACGTAAAACCGTCGGAACTATTCGAGTCGGCTTCCACACCTAGCTGGATCCCGGCGACAAATTCACTGGGAATAGACTTAGTGCGAATATCCACGTTACCACCACCGAAGGCAGCCGGCATATTGGGTGAATAGGCTTTTTGTACCGACAGGCTTTCAATTACGCTGGAAGGAAAAATATCCAGCGGGATAACGTTCCGGGTTAAGTCTGGACTGGGGATGCTAGCGCCGTTTAAACGAGCACTGGAGTAACGTTCCCCCAAACCACGAACGTAGATGAATTTACCGTCCACCAGGGTTAGACCGGTTACCCGGCGAAGGGCCGAGGCGGCGTCGCTGTCACCAGTACGGGAAATCTGTTCCGCACCTAGGATATCTGCAACAAACGCCTGGTTCTTACGTTCTTCGATTACCGCTGTGGCAGTACCTTGCAAACGTGTCCCAGTGGCAACCACTTCTTCAATCGCGTTGTCTTCCTGAGATTGGGCCAGTACCGACCCCGTCAACAAGCAAGCACCGACGGCTATTGAAAGTTTATTCACTCTGAATCGAGTCATCATCATTCATTCCCACACTTAATCGACAAATAGGCGCTACCAGGGCGCCTATCTGTCTCGATACAAAATGCTTATTCGTCGTTTGCGTTATCAAACGCGGCTTTCGCCCACTTGTACCAATCTGAGGAAGTGTCGGATGCGCTAACCGCACCGATAAAGTTAGTGGCTTCGAAGAAGCTGTCTACGCTGGTCATATCGGTAGGCGTTACCGTTACTTCAGCAGCGGTTGAGAAGCCGTTGTTAGCCAGCACAGTGTCTGAACCGTTAACCACTTCACTTGCACCGTCTTTGGTGAACCACTCAGTCACTGTTGTAGTACCGCTTGCAGTAGTCACAGTCTCTTTGCCGGAGGCAGATAAGGCTGCACAAGCTGCAATAGACGACTTGATAGAAGTACGGTCAGTCACCAACTCATCTGCTACATCACCGGAGTAGTTAACACACCAGGTCTGAGTCGCGGCTTCTTTCTTCAGTACCATGTTGTAGAAAGTAGCATTAAGGAAATCATCCAGCTTCATGGCAATGGATGGGTCACCATCACGGGCAGACAGCTCGTCTGTGGTGATAACAGTCACGTTAGCAATATGTGGAGCAGAGGCTGGCGCTTGAGCCGTAGTCGAACCTTTACGACCATCTGCTTCAAAACCACCGTTACCCATGTGCAGGGTTTCACCGCTGGCATTCTTCACTGAGCCGTGCTTGATCAGTACAAACTGCGCATTACCTTGCCAACCGGCATCGATATCCAGGCTGTCATCCTGAGTATCAGTAATAACGATGTGCTTCAGGTTTACCGCACCACCGAACAATTCGATACCGTCGTCGTAACCGGCGTAGACATCGATATAGTCGATTTCAGTGCCAGAACCGACAGAGTTCAGGAACAGTGAGTTCAGGTCGTTACCTACTTCAGCACCTGCTGGCAGACCACCTGCATAATGGATCTTAACGAACTTCAGTGAGCCACTGTCGTCTTGGTTGTTGTTACCGCCGTAGTAAGACACCGCACCCTCACTCTCAGCGTTACAGCTACCTGCACCACGCTCAGCATCAGAACACTGGTCAGTGATACCAAAACCGTTAATGATCACGCCACCCCAGTCTTGTGGAGAAGGACCGGCGCCTACAGAATCAAGGGCAGGTACCGCATTGGCAGAGGTAAAGGTAATTGGCTCAGCCAGACTACCTACCGCTTCGATGTTGGCGCCACGGTTAATTTGTACGCGAGAGGCCGGGTTATCGAATACTACGGTAGCGCCAGCATCAACCGTCAGAGTTGGACCGTCCATCTCAACAGTACAGCCCTGAGTGGTGTTACAGTCCTGACCAACAGCCAATGAACTTTTGAAATAGTGCGTCAAGTCACCAGCCAGTGTCACGTCGGTGGTCAAAGGCTTAGCCGCACTTACGAAGGTAGTGGAGTAAGTACAGATTTTACTGCTGCTATCGTAGGTGCCTTGCACGGTATCGCCGCTAGCTTCATAGGAAGCACAAGGGTTCTCATCACCGCCATTATCGCCACCGTTGTCACCACCAGTTGATGGTGGATTATTTACAGTGCTGTTGTCGTTAACGGTTGGGGTGATATTGATATCTCCGCCACAGCCAGCCAATACCAGGGCTACAGCAACGGCAGATACCTTAAACATGGTTTTGAGTTCCATTGAGCTCTCCGAAATTTTGAGAATATGGGTTAACAAATCGGAGGCAAGGTTAACCGGGCTGAGTGACACTTTTGTTACAACACCACACTGTCACAAAAGTTTCATGGAACTTTTTAATCGCCCAAAGAATGGGCTATTTTGTTATTTTTCAAGCAACTGCGGAACATATCCGGGCAATAAGCCGCTCCCTGATGCTGGTAACGGCTTGAACTGCACCGGTTTTATAACTACGCCGACTATTTAGCCCGTCTGACAGGCTAAGCGCAGCGCAGATCCTCCCTGTGATAACTTGCGGCGGTGGACATCTGTGTGACGCGCCTGTTTTAATGCCCTGCCCCACCAATTAAGTTGCTCCAGCATTTTTATCAAGGTCCGACGCGGACGTTCCTGCTCACGCAACGTGCCCTGTGCATCAAACTGCTCCCAGGCGTTAATAAAACTCACCGAGTCGCGCACGCTGGCACTTTGCAATTCAACGAATATCTGTCGCAGTTGCTCAACCGCCCGCAGACCACCGGATATGCCGCCATAGCTGACAAAGCCTACCGGCTTGGTATGCCATTCGGTATTCACTGCATCAATAAGCTGTTTCAAGGGTGCAGGAAAACTATGATTGTATTCCGGCGTAACCACAATAAAGGCATCAGCAGCCCCAAGCTCAGTGCGAATGCCTTTCATCACCAGCTCAAAAAAGTCATCCGTCTGCCCTTCCAGATCTTTGGGGTCGATAAGGCTTAGGGCAAACTCGTTGAAGGTCGCCAGCTCCGCCATCAGCCACTGGGTCACACTTTCACACAGGCGCCCTTCACGGGTACTTCCCATAATCACAGCAATATTTAACTTTTCAGACATACCACTCTCCTTGAGTTGCTATATAAATGACGCTTTCGCAAAACTCGGACTACAGCTCTTAATCACAGGTTTACTTCACGAACGATGTCACCTAGGCTAAAACCTCAAGCAAGGTTAAGGTCAAGCAATGAATGAAAAAATAATGCACGCCACATCAACACCCTGTGGCAAGCACACAACACTCAGTGTTGGACAGGTCGCCAAACGCAGCGGTATTGCGGTATCGGCTGTACATTTTTATGAGCAAAAAGGCCTGATTCAAAGTCGTCGCAATGCAGGTAATCAGCGCCGTTATCACAGAGATGTACTAAGACGCATCGCCGTTATCAAAACCGCTCAGCAAGTTGGGGTACCTTTGGCAGAGATCGCTCACGCCCTGTCGTCACTACCCGACAACAAAGCGCCGACTATAGATGACTGGGGCAGGATGTCTAAGGTCTGGCTGGACGATCTCAACCACAGAATCAACACGCTCATCGCCTTGCGCGATAACCTCAATAATTGCATTGGCTGCGGCTGCCTGTCACTGCAGCATTGTTGGCTTAGGAATCCCGGCGACGCCCTTTCAAAACAGGGCTCAGGGGCCAGATTGATAGATTCTTAGCAAGCCTGACCTGCCACCAAACCGGTCTTTTTTACCCGCTATTTTTTAGCCTTCTGCAACGACAAGAAGCCTCTGATTATGTATTTATTGGCTCGATGATTTACACACTGGCACAGTTTTGGCATTGGTCATATTGCGACTCATTGGCTGGCAAGCAAAAGGAGCGTCAGCCATAACAACGGAGGCTTTATGTTAGGCTGGGCGTTAACTTTTTTGATTATCGCAATTATCGCTGCACTGTTGGGCTTCGGCGGTATAGCCGGCGCGGCAACAGGTATCGCGAAAATCATTTTTTTCGTATTTATCGTCTTAATGTTGATATCGCTGCTGGCCAATGCATTAAGAGGTAAGAGACCCAAACTGTAATTTCGGCTTAATTAACGGAGTAAACATCATGAACAATAAAACATTCGCACTGGCCCTGTTAGTGGGCACCCTGGGATTAACGGCCTGTGATAACGGCGGTAAAGCCGAGCAAGCCGGAGAACGAATTGACGAGACGGTTGAGCAGACCGGCGAAAAACTGGATGACGCCGTTCAACAAGCCAAGGACAAAATGCAAAGCGCCAAGGACGAACTTGAGGATGTTGCCAGCAAAACCGGTGAGAAACTGGAAGATGCGGCTGAGTCCAGTGCAGATAAGCTAAAGGAACTATGCGAGAAGGCCAAAGATAAGGCCGAGTTTAAAGATAAAGATTGCTAATAATATCGGGGGGCTTAGCCCCCTTTTTATAGCTTGTAGCCAGTACATATAGTGCTGGTTGTCGTCATTCTGCACGCAGGGAGGGCGAATGCCAGTTGCGATCTATTACTTAAGTGGCAGCCTGGCTGTCTTCATCTTACTGTTACTCTCACCTTGGGCCTCACTCAGTGTGCTGCTTGCCTGGACAGGGCTGTCCCTATTCGCTGTAGGTCTGGCTTACCTGTTTAATTACCCTTCACTATTTAGAAAGCGCCCTGACGGCGCAATCCCACTTGTCATACGCTGGCTGTTTATCCCCTTCTTACTTGGGGCGGGTCTATATAATCGCTGGGCACGTAAACGCGACAGGGTTCCACCTATTCAACAAGTGACCGAGCAGTTATTTCTGGGTGCCAGACTGTCTTCCAGTGATGTGGAATTTATTAGAACCCAAGGAATATGTGCAGTACTGGATGTGACAGCGGAATTCAACGGGTTGAACTGGGCTGTGGAAGAACAAGATATTCACTATCTGAATGTACCTGTACTGGATCATAGTGCCCCCGATGCGGCGCAATTAAACCTGGCAATAAACTGGCTGCATAAGCAACATCGCCAGGGTCATAAAGTGCTAGTGCATTGTGCCCTGGGCAGAGGCCGTTCGGTGCTGGTAAGCGCAGCTTACTTATTGGCAACGCAACCCAAAAGCTCTGCAGAGGAAGTACTTGAAGGTATTCGCGCCATTCGCCAGACCGCCCGATTGAATCGTTGGCAATTCAAACAGTTAGCCTTTCTCCATCAGGAAGGCCGACTTGGCTTATCGGTCGAAACTTGGCTTATCGCCAATCCCGCTGCTGGCGGGGGAAAATGGCAACAATGTAGAGAACAAATAGAGCAGCAGTTAGCCCCTAGGTTTAACCTGACAATTAAGCAAACCACAGTTCAGCAAGATGGCTATGCTCTGGCCAGGCAGGCTGTCAATGCAGGCGCTGAGCTGGTTATAGCCTGTGGTGGCGACGGCACTATAACAGAAGTCGCGTCGGCTTTGGTCAATACCCAGATACAGTTGGGTATTATCCCATTGGGAACGGCCAATGCACTGAGCTACGCCCTATGCGGCATCAGGAGCAAAGTACTGCCCATAGACACGGCCTGTCAGGCTATTCTGGATGGAGAGGTACGTGCTATCGATACTGCCCGCTGTAATGGCAAGTTAATGTTGTTGCTGGCCGCCCTGGGGTTCGAGCAACAAATGATAGAAGCCGCTGACCGGCAAGAAAAGAACGCGCTGGGTCAGATGGCTTATTTACTTGGCTTGTGGCGAGCCATCGAACGCAATCACTGCCTAGAACTCCATATTCAGTTTGATGATGAACCTGTACAAAAACTACAAACCCACAGCCTGGTTATCGCCAATGCGGCACCGCTGACCACCTTGCTCGCCCAAGGGGATGGCGAGCCAGACTTAGCAGATGGGCAACTGGATGTTACTTGGTTATCCCCCAGTGAGAATTCGACCCAACATTTGTTCAGCCTTACTGAGCTTGCCACGGCAGGCATTAGTCCAACCAGTGAAAACATCCATCATCGCCAGGCCAGGCGTGTTCGTATTCAGGCCGCCGATGCCAAACACTATGTGATAGACGGCGAAGTCTTTGATGATCTTCCTGTGGATATCCAGATTTATCCCGCTTCGCTGTATGTGCGAGCGCCAATCATTAAGTAGTCTGTCCCCTCCCCTTTCAGGGCTGTTGACCGCTGTCGGGCTGAGGGGACAATAGCGCCACAGCGCTTAAAGTCACCTAAACGGGCTCTGTTAGCCTGGCTACCACCCGCGTCAACATAGGCTTTGCCCCAAAACAGCGGCCATTCTTGTCAAGAACGTCCTTTCAGGAAAACTGTCAGAAAAATATTGAAAACTGTCTCCTCAAAACGACATACGCAGAACACAATGGATTATTTAGCCTTTATTTTCAACAAGTTAAAAGTTGGCATCATCTTCGCTACAGGAAAAGTGAGTTTAATGACAATGTCAAAGGAGACGATGATGAAACTCACAGCAACCCTGATGACTCTGACACTGATTGCGGCCCCAGTCGCCATGGCAGGTGAGAATAACTGGGAAAAAGATGCCAAGGATGCCTGGATCGATGGCAAGGCAGAAACCACTTTGCTGCTTAACACCAATTTGAATTCATTCGACATCAATACTGATGTGAAAGATGGTGAGGTTACACTGACCGGTAAAGTGAGCAGTGAAGTAGACAAATCTCTGGCTGGCGAGTTGATTGAAAGCCTGGACGGTGTGCATAAGGTTCACAACAAACTAGAAGTGCTCGACAGCGAGAGTCCAAATCAAATGGTGCAGACACTGACAGACTCCAAAGTCGTCGCAGTGGTCAAAACCCGCTTACTGATTGAATCAGAAGTGACCGGCAGTAACATTGATGTCGATGCCAAAGAGGGTGTGGTCACACTACAGGGCGAAGTTGCCAACGATGCAGAGCGTGATCTGGCCATTGCCATTGCCAAAAACACAGCAGATGTCACAAAAGTCGTGGATAAACTGGAAGTAGTAGAAAAATCTTAATCACTTTTAGCCCACCCTTCGGGGTGGGCTTATATGTTCGTCGCTCAACCGCCACAATCTCCCCCGCCTCGCCCTCTAAAGGTCTAAAGTTGTAGTGAGCTTGCCGGCATTTCTGAAGATATATCATGACAGAAAGACAAAAAACCGCCCTGATTACCGGAGCCAACCGCGGACTGGGATTTTTCATCGCTAAAGGGTTAGCCGAACAGGGCAACATTCGGGTGCTTGCTGCAGCCCGCAATGAAACAGATGCAGAAACAGCGGCCCGAGCCATAGGCCATGGTGCTGTTGGCGTTGAGCTGAACCTGTTAGACAGACCGGAGTTGAGAGCTCAGGCCATAGCCCAGGTATTGGGCCCTATTGATATTCTGATAAACAATGCAGGCATCCTGCTTCCAGCGAACGCGCTGGATTGTCAGCGCGCTGAGCTGGAGCAATCATTACAGGTCAATGCCATTGCGCCATTTCTACTTATGCAGATTTTAGGAAGTCAAATGCAGCAACGCGGCTGGGGACGCATTGTTAACCTAACATCCGGCTGGGGCACCTTCTACGATGGCTTCAAAGGCCCGACAGCGTATTCGGTCAGCAAGGCTACCCTTAATGCCATGACTGTTAATATGGCCCGCGTGTTAGGGGATAAGGTGAAGGTCAATGCAGCCTGTCCAGGCTGGGTCAGAACGGATATGGGAGGTCCAGAAGCACCGCTTTCCGCTGAGCAAGGTGCCGATACCCCCATCTGGCTGGCGACCCTGCCTGATGAGGGGCCAACAGGTGGTTTGTTCCGTCACCGTCAGCCTTTGCAGTGGTGAATACGCTCATGTGCGCCAGCGATTAAACGACCAATACCACTGCTCAGGGTAGCGCAAGATGATCCGCTCAAATCTGTCATATAAAAGCTGAATCGCCTCTGTATAGGCTTGTTTAGTCCTCGCAACCGGCTCTGTCATAAAAGACTCAATGTAAACCTGATAGCGACCGTTATCGCCAATACAGCCGTAGGCAAGCAACATCGGCGTACCGGCAAAGGCGCTCAGCATGGCAGGGCCAGCAGGTGCGGTAGTCTGGCGCCCGAAGAAATTGACGTTCACATCTCTGGCAAATAAATCCGCATGCAAAGACACTACCGCACCTTGTTGTATATGCTGCAGTAAACGCACAAAAGCGCCATCTTGTTTCTTCTCCACATAGTCTATCCCTGCTCGCTGGTATGGATTATGTGCGGAGGGAATAAAGGCCGGCATATGTGTGAGGGTAACCGAGCGACCGGTTAGGCGTTGTAGAGCCAACGGCACCAACTCATAACAACAAGTATGTAAAGTTGCTACGCACAGCCCCCGACCTCCGTTAAGTTGTTGACGCACTGACTCGTCGCAGTAGATCTCTATCTCAAGGTTATTCAGATCCAGACAGTCCAATAAGCCGCGGATTATTGTTGCATAAGAGCGAAAACAAAGACGCTTCACCTGCTCACTACTCAAATTTGGCAAAGCCTTATTTACATTGCCAGCCGCCCGGGTCCGGGTACGTCTTGCCATAGCAAGAATCAAACGTGCTAAACCACCTGCCAGATAGGGGCGAGTGCGACGCGGTAAGCAGGTCAAAAATCGCAGCAGAAAAACCACCAAATGCTGCTGTATGCTGATTCGCCCATCACGCATTAGCCTTGGCCTTTTTAATAAAGTCGGTGAGTGTTGCTACAGAATAAAAGGTCTCACTATCAAACCCAGCGTCCTGAACCTCCAAGCTGAAGCTCTGGCTGACTTCCGTCAACAGTAGCATCAAGGCCATAGAATCAAAATCGGGCATTTCTCCCAGCAATCGCGTATCGGCGTTAAAGTCTGTCGCCGGTCGACTGAGTACATTACTCAGTAATTCAGTTAGTTTAGTTTGAATATCCATACATGCTCCTACTCGTATTGAAGAGCACTATACATCCCGTATCGGACACAATTCCGTGAGCAAATTGTTGATAGCTGTAGGCAAGTGTATGGAACTGTTTGAGGCTAAACAGGCATAGCGAACGGCAAAACGTTCGCTTTGGCTTAATGGTAAAGGGGGCAAATCAGGTGAAGTAAAAGACGTTAACTTACTGAAAATTGCTGAATAAGTACTGTCATAGCCGCCCCTTGCAATGAAGGGTGAGGAACAGACATATCCTGATCTTCCACTATATGCAACGCGCTGGGTCTGATACCAAAACTGATCAGCTCGCGCTTCACCGCTTCAGCACGGGATAAGGCAAGACTATCAGGCAATGCTGCACCAACACAGTGGTCACGGTAGCCATAAATCATAGCCAGTGAGCGGGGATTTTGCTTGATCAGCTCCGCTTGCTGAAACAGTTTATCAAGCTCAGTTACGGGTATCTTGGCGCTCCCACTAGGAAAACCAACTAACAATTCCTTTAGTGCCTGACGTTGAACATGAAAATTAGTCATCAGTCCCTCCAGCATATGGATATGGGGAAAAGCTATCCCTGCAAGGGAAATGGCGCGCCCGTCCATGTGGCGCACCCAGGTTGAGAAAAGTTAAGGCTTAGTTGCCTTGAAAGCTGTCAAATTCAGCGCGGGTGATTTGACCGTCGCTGTCGGCATCCATCTGCTCGAATACCGCAGCCAAGCGGCTATCGACGGACGCTTCTTCCTTAGTCAACGCACCATTACCATCCTGATCCAGTGTGGTAAACAGATCGCTGGCAGACTCAGTAGCATACGCACCCATAGCGGGCAGAAAAAACAGAACAAATGCGAACTTTTTCATAATATTCTCCATCAATTTGGTTGTTGACCGGCCCGTTTGGTTACGCGAGCCGGTGACCACTTAAGGCTTAGTTACCCAGATATTTATCAAATTCGGCGCGAGAAATTTGACCATCGGCGTCGATATCGATTTGATCGAATACTGCCGCTAGGCTGCTTTCTGCAGAGGCTTCTTCTTTACTCAAGGCACCGTTACCATCCTGATCCAACGTACTAAACAGATCGCTGTCAGCATTAGCGGCATATGCGCCCATAGCGGGCAGGAAAAACAAAACAAATGCGAACTTTTTCATCATAGTCTCCTTTGATATTGAAATAGCCCGGCCTGTCATTCAGCGCGGCAAACCGGGCAGCAACCTTGATCCTTAGTTGCTTTGATATTTGTCAAACTCAGCACGGGTGATTTGACCATCGCCGTCAGTGTCAATTTCATCAAAGGCTGCGGCCAGACGACTTTCAACCGAAGCTTCTTCTTTACTCAACGCACCATTACCGTCCTTGTCCAGGGCAGCAAAAAGGTCGCTGATATTGCCGCTAGCCAAAGCACCAGTGGCAGGCAGGAAAAACAAAATAAATGCGAACTTTTTCATAACATTCTCCTTCGACATTGTTATTACCCGACATTGATGTACGTCGAGTCGGCGTTGTTGCCGTGTCAGCGTTAACGGCGTTGTCGTTAGCGCTTGAACAAGACATTACAACTTCAATGCCAACTTTTATTTTTTCTTTAAAATCAAAAAGATAAGAGGAAAAGAGGAAAAAAATAAAAATCAACCTGTCGCCTTGACCCAACACTAATTTAACGACTTGAATTTTTTCTATAAAAATCAAACAGATAAGTTGTCATCTATCTGAAACACAGGGCTATAAACACTGTTAGGACGGGATTTGTCAGCCAATATGAAGGCCGACAAGGAGCCAGAATAGCTGCTGTTATAGCAATGCAGCAGAACCCTAGCCAACTGTAAGGTGACTTGTATTTATGTAGTCAAAGCCCGCAACAACAATGAACAGGGCGGCACTGCTTTGTGTTTAAGAAAAATAGGGGGCATAGAATGGGCGAAGTCCCAAAATACGTATGCGTATAAAGGAGCTACCACGAAAAATGGGGCGCTATGCGCCCCATTCGTATCAGTCAACAGGCTAGGAAACCCGTACTTAGCTCCCTTGGCTAGATTTGGAACACCGACACCTGCCCCTGCAGATTAATGGCCAAACGTGATAAATCATCGCTGGCCTGGGCGTTCTGATTGGAGCTGTCAGTAACACTAGCGATGCTGGTACTAAACTCATTCACATTGGCACTGATCTCATTAGCTACCGTCGTCTGCTCTTCCGTTGCCGTCGAGACCTGAATGTTCATATCAGCAATCACCGTTAGTGACGCGATAATGTCTTTCAGAACCTGTGAAGAATCTTCTGCATGATTCACACTGTCTGAAGCCATTTGCTGAGCCTGACTCATGCTTTCTACCGCTTCTTTGGCTGCCACTTGCAGTTTACCTATCATGTCGCTGATAGACTCAGTGGCTTTCTGTGTGTTGTGCGCCAACTGACGTACCTCATCAGCCACCACGGCAAAGCCGCGTCCAGAGTCACCGGCCCTGGCCGCTTCAATGGCCGCATTCAGAGCCAGCAAGTTGGTCTGCTCTGCCACATTCTGAATCAGTTGAACAACCTGGTTTATATCATTAGCCTGATTATGCAGTTGCTGAATCACATCGCTGCTGCGATTAACCACGCCAGATAACTGGTTAATAGAATTGATATTCTGCTGAACCTTTTGCTGGCCAAGCTGCGCTTGTTCATCTGCATCATTGGCTTTCTGCGAAGTAAGTAGTGCATTCTGTGCCACTTCCTGAATAGCCGCGGTCATCTCAGTCACCGCTGTGGCAATTTGCGTACTCTGATGTTCTTGCTCATTGGCAGTACTGGCCACCTGCGTGCTGATAGCATGCATCTCTTCTGCCGATGCCGCTAAGCTACTGGACGCTTGAATCACCTCTTTAACCAGCCCGTGAATACGATCAAGCATTTGGTTAAATCCCTGCGCCGTTTCAGCGATTTCATCCTTACCCACCACCTCTGCTCGTACCGACAGATTTGCCGACTCGGCAATCTCGGTAATAGTGTCCCGCAATCCCAGCAACGGGGTATTAATAGAGCGGTAGATCAGCCAGGCAACCACCAGCATCAGCACAAATAAGATGGCAAACTTAACCATGAACAAGGTCACAGTGGTTTCATAATCCGCGGCGACTTGCATACGGAACTTATTCGCTTCATCTTGTTGTAGTTGAATTAGGTCCGCATAACTGGCACTCAGAGGATCGAAAACCTGATAAAGCTCGCGGACAAACTGATTCGGCTCAATTTTGGAAAGCGTGCCCTGGCCTAATTGACGACGATAATCGGCAAGCTTACTTAATACGGCATTCAAGTTAGTCTCTACCTGTCGTACCAGTTGCGCTTCCTCGTTAGTCAGCTTGGTCGCGTTATACTCCTGCCAATACTTATCCGCCGTATCCTGGGCCGACTGCATACGCCGGTTAAGTTCGTCTTGGGAGATCACACCAGCGCGATACTTGTGCAAAACATCGACAATCTCCACCGCATAGTTATCCGATACCACTTTGATCTGCTGTAGTGGCACCACACGGTCTTTGTATAAACTGTCGATTTGGTCATTGAGCTGCTGGAGATCCAGCAAGGAATTAAAGGTAGATAGAGCAAAGAAAAACAGCGGTAAGGCAACCAAAATCACCAACCGCACTTTGACTGTCACTTGATTCAGCATGATGTATTCTCTTGTCACAACGGAAAATTACATCCTTAAATTACGTCCTCTCGAGCAAAACTTTATTGCTCGAGATCAGTCCTTTAGCGGGGGGACAAATTCAGTTTATGTCACTTAACCGCGCATCTCCAATGAATAATGCCGGTTATTTAAAATTACGTCCTTTAGGCAACTTGTTACTTCTGAAAATCGCAGCAAACTTGGTGAAAAAAAGACCTCAGCATAGAAAGTAACAAGCTGTCACCAACGCTCATTTGGTTAATAAAAAGTAACCCGAGGCGCATGCTAGATCACATTTGTGACACTTTTATTGCAATACTGGTGGATTAGACATCAGTTGAAACAATTCCTCTGAAAACCACGTGAATTAGGGCTTCCATTACATTATCGCAGTCGCTAGGATTCGCGCCGCAAACTAGTTTGCCAAACAACAGATAAAGGAACATCATGAAAAAAATTAATGTAGTGCTGACTTCTCTTCTACTTTCTTCTCCTGTAGTTGCACAAGAATATAACCTGTTCAGTGAACTGAACTATACCCGTGCAGAAGTAGGCCAGAATGACAATGACATTCTAGGTATCAGCTCCACCTATTACTTCGACAAGAAAGCGGTATTGGGCCCACTGGCTGAATTGTCCTATATCAATGACAAAACCAATGTTTACGGTGCGTACATTGACAGTGAAGGTGACGTTAACGACCTGACTATCGGCGGTGAGTTGTTCTACAACAACTTCCTGTTTGGTGCTGAGTATAACCGCGCCGAAGTTGGCAGCTTTGACGCTGACAGCAGCAAAGTCACCCTGGGTTACCTGATCAACCCTAACTTCTTGGTAAAAGCTGACTACACTGACCTGGAGCAAGGTGGTTTCGCCACTTTCGGTGCTCAGTACACCCACTCTCTGGGCGGTGTTGACTATGTTGGTTTCAGCCTGAACGTTGACGACGAGTTCGACGTATGGACTGCTTCAAGCAAATACTTCAGCGCACTGGGCGAAGACCGTTTTGTTGCTGCCGAATTGTCTGTTACTGACAACGACGGTGACACTGACTGGGGTATCAGCGGTGACTACTACTTCACTACTATGACGTCTGTTGGTCTGAGCTACGCTGACGAAGCGAGCGACGATGTATGGGGTATCAACGCCAAGCATTACTTCAACACTAACTGGGCGGTATCTGCTGCTTACGCCAGTGCTGACGAAAATGATGCGGATATCTACAGCATCAGCCTGATTGGCCAGTTCTAATTATCACCCGATAATTGACTGACAAGAAAGCGGAGCCCAGGCTCCGCTTTTTTATGTTCAGGATGAACGGTATGCCGCGGTGGCATGGATGCCATGGAGCGGCGATGTTCAGGATGAACGGGCAGATAATTGCTCCTGCATGATCTGCACTTCCACCATCCCTGGTGGTCGTATGCCGCGGTGGCATAGATGCCAAGGAGCGGCGATGTTCAGGATGAACGGGCAGATAATTATAAGCTACTTCCATGTAGCTTACCTGCGCTGCAGGCCAGCTAAAGCTGTTCCATAGCGTTCCATACGCTATGGTGCTCCTGCACGATCTGCACTTCCGCCGTCCATGGCGGTCGGCCGAAAACTGCTCCTGCGTTTTCTGCACTTCCGCCATCCTTGGCGGTCGGCCGAAAACTGCTCCTGCGTTTTCTGCACTTCCGCCATCCTTGGCGGTCGGCCGAAAACTGCTCCTGCGTTTTCTGCACTTCCGCCATCCTTGGCGGTCGTCTACCACCGTGGTATGGATGGCAAAGAGCGGCGATGTCCATGGAAGGACTGAATGACGACGTTGCAGGAGCATTCGTCGGCGATGTTCAGGACGGGCAGCTAGCTGCCGATACGTCCGCCACCTTGCTTGGTAACCACCACCACAGAAGGTCTGGGCGGTAAGTCATCGCTGAAATCCGGCCAACGTGTTTTAGGGTTATCAAAACTGCTGCCGCCGCCCGGGTGCTGTACGGAGCAGAATAGATTTTGTGTGTCCGGGGTGAAAAACGGCCCGCAGAGTTCTGCGCCCTGGGGGGTACGCAGGAAGCGCTTGGTGAGCGCCCGGTTGGGTCCATTCACCTCGGTGGCCCAGATGCCATCCGCAATACCCGCTGACTCCGCACCATCCGTCGCTATCCATAAGTTCCCCAGGCTATCAAAGGCACAGTTGTCAGGACAAGCTAACCAACCATTCTCACTGATATCCGGGTGATATTGAGTACCCGCCTGACCTTTTTTACCGGCAACCAGTAATAGCTCCCAGTTAAACTGCTCGGCACAGTGATCGCCGCCGGGCGGTGTCATTTCCAATACCTGGCCAGCTCGGTTCTCGGCGCGGGGATTAGGGCCATCCACCTGAGCTTCAGTACGTCTGCTGTTGTTGGTCAGCATCACATAAACCTGACCAGTTACCGGGTTAACCTCTACATCTTCGGGCCTGTCCATTGGTGTCGCCCCAAGTAAGTCGGCGGCTTTTCTACAATCCAGCTGCACATCCGCCTGACTATGGAATCCATTTTCCGGCGTTAGTGGTCCCTGACCAAATACCAGCGGCAACCACTGCATGCTGCCATCGGCCGCAAAGCGCGCGCAGTATAGAGTTCCCTCATCCAGCAGGCTCAAATTGGCCTGACGGTTATCTGGCTGGTAGTAACCTTTGCTGATAAAACGGTACAAATATTCAAATTGTTGATCGTCGCCGCTGTAGGCCACGACTTTGTTGTCTGCATTAACAAACACATTGGCGCCTTCGTGCTTAAAGCGCCCCAGTGCGGTTCGCTTTTTCGGCACGGATTGTGGGTCATATGGATCGATTTCCACCACCCAGCCCACATGCATAGGTTCGGCCGGATTATGGCGCATATCCCAACGCTCATGGTGTAAACCCCAACTACAACGGAAATCACTGGCCATGCCGAAGCGACGATAGTTTTCCCCTTCGTTACTGGCACTGAAGTCCCCCCCAAAGAAACCATCCACATTCTCTTCGCCGGTCAGAATAGTGCCCCAGGGCGTTACGCCACCGGCGCAGTTTCCATAGGTACCACGGGTTTGTATCCCATCGGTGCTGTAGCGGGTAAACAGACGACGGCTACCGGCAGCAGGGCCGGTCATTTGCATGGGCGTATGCGGCGTGATACGACGGTTATAAGGTGAATTTAACACCAACTGCCACTGACCATCGGCCTGGAGCGCAATCTCCACCACGCTCAGACCATGGGCAGCAATATTCACATTCGTTTGCTCCTCACTGAGCGCCATCTCCGAGGGAGAACCAGGGAACATCATCTCTGAGCTGCAATACTCATGATTGACCACCAACAGGCCACGATCCGACGCGCTAGACCCCAAGGGTAAAGAAACAAAGCCGATGAAATCATTGTTGTAACCAAACTGCTTGAGCTGACGCTGTTCGGTTTGCATGTTGGGATCAAAGGCCGGGGTGTTAGGGAAAAGCGCGTCTCCCCAACTGACCAAAACTTGCGCCTGATAGCCAGGTGACACCGACAGGTAAGGATCCAGGCCATGAGCCAGCTCGGTAAAGGTCAGTGAGCCTTGCGCCTTATTCACCGGCGCTAAGGCCGATGACGTATTGATACTACACGCTCCCAGCATCATGGTAGCGCCGCCAAGCCCCAGTCCTTTCAGGGTGTCACGGCGGGACAGGCGTACGGCCAGAACAGATTGAAAATCTGGGGAAGAAGATGATTTTTGCGGCATAAAAGTCTCTATAGCTGAGCATTAACACCTGACAAGTGCCAATAGGAGCTGGTCAGGTTCGGTATTAAAAGCGCAGGAGACTAAAAGCTGTTGATGACAGCGGCATGACAGTTCGATGACAAGCCGCTGATTTACGATGAAATTACCTTAATAACAAAAGCGGCACCTTGGCCTGCGCCAACATTTTTAACGTGAAGCTGCCCAGCAGCATTTCACGCCAACGGCTGTGTCCAAAAGAACCCATTACCTGCATTTGAATGCCGTGCTGCTGTTGATAGGTCAACAGTTCCTGATCCGGGATACCGTGCAAATTAGCTTGTACAACCTCAATATCAGCACCAATCAGAGCATTCGCGCCTTTTTGCAGAATGTCGCGGCCTTTCTCGACATCATCCCCCACATAAACTAAGTGGCAAACCATGCCCTTAAACAGTGGACTGCTGGTCAGTAGCTCCAATGCCCGACAGGCTGCCTGACTGCCATCGTAGGCCAGCATAATACGCTCGGGTTTTTCAAACTCGTGATTAACCACCAGAATAGGACGGTGCAATGAACGCAGCACCATTTCAAGCTGGTTGCCCAGGCGACCGGGCTGGTCTGCATGATCTTCACCGCGAATACCCAGCACCAACACCCGGATCTCATCCTCCAACTCCACCAGGGTTTCGGTCAAACCACCATGGCGCTGACACTGCTTAACATCTGTTACCCCCATAGCGATAGCTCTGTCAGCCGCGTTACTCAGCACCTGCTTGCCCTGCTCAAGCATAATTTTGCTGCGTTTGGCCTCCAGTTCGGTCAGCTCTTCCAGTAAATGCTCACGGCTACCAAAACCGATATTACCGGACAAGTCCGATACCACTACCGGCTCTCGATGCTCCAGGTTATGCAATAACTTGAGCGGCGCCGTGACCCGGCCGGCGATCCAGGCTGCATAATCGGCAACCGCCGCACTGATGGAAGAACCGTCAATACCAGCTAATACTTTTCTGTTGTCGTTTACCATTAATGCAGCACCTTCTCAATCTCTTCCGGTTTATCATGTTTGCCAAAACGGTCCACTATGGTTTCGCTGGCCTGATTAAGGCCAATAAGCTCGACATCCGCGCCTTCGCGACGAAACTTAAGCACGACTTTATCCAGCGCATCCACTGCAGAGATATCCCAGAAATGCGCCCGGCTCAGGTCAATCACTACTTTATCAACCACTTCCTTGAAGTCAAAACCAGCGGCAAATTTATCGGCTGAATTGAAAAATACCTGGCCAATCACTTTGTAAGTTCGGGTGCTGTTTTCGCTATCCAGACTGGTATCCAGGTAGAGAATATGACTGACCTTATTAGCGAAAAACAGCGACGCCAGCAACACGCCAACAAACACCCCATAAGCCAGGTTATGGGTAAAGACCGTCACCAATACCGTGGCCAGCATCACAATATTGTAAGACATGGGATAGGTTTTCAGTTTTATTACCGAGTCCCAACTGAAGGTACCGATGGACACCATAATCATCACTGCCACCAGCGCCGCCATCGGAATTTGCCGGATCCAGTCGCTCAGGAACACCACCATAATTAGCAAGAACACCCCCGCCACCAGGGTAGATAAGCGTCCTCGCCCGCCGGATTTCACATTGATCACAGACTGACCAATCATGGCACAACCTGCCATTCCCCCCAGTAAACCGGCGCCAATATTGGCGATACCCTGCCCCTTACATTCGCGATTTTTGTCACTTTGGGTATCGGTTAAATCATCCACAATAGTGGCGGTCATTAACGACTCCAAGAGACCAACCACCGCCAGCGCCGCCGAGTAAGGTAGGATTATCCACAAGGTGTCCAGATTCAGTGGTACATCCGGCCATAAAAATACCGGTAAGGCATCTGGCAGTTCGCCCATATCACCGACGGTGCGGATATCCAATCCCAGTAACAAGTACACCACCGTCATAGACAGGATACAGACTAACGGTGAGGGGATGACCTTGCCGATTTTCGGCACATAGGGAAACAGGTAAATAATGCCAAGACCGGCAACGGTCATAGCATAGACATGCCAGGTGACGTTAGTAAGTTCAGGGAGCTGAGCCATAAAAATCAAAATCGCCAGGGCGTTGACAAAGCCCGTCACCACAGAGCGGGACACAAAAGACATCAGGCTACCCAGCTTAAGATACCCTGCCAGTATCTGCAGCACACCAGTCAGCAAGGTCGCGGCCAGCAAATACTGCAAACCATGTTCTTTGACCAGTGTCACCATTACCAGCGCCATCGCTCCGGTGGCGGCCGAGATCATTCCCGGTCTGCCCCCCACAAAGGCAATAATAGTGGCGATACAAAAAGACGCATACAGGCCCACTTTGGGGTCGACCCCGGCGATAATGGAAAAGGCAATGGCCTCAGGGATCAGGGCCAGCGCCACCACCAGGCCGGCCAGCAAGTCGGCGCGCACGTTGCCCAGCCAATCTTGTCGGGTTGAGTGTAATAACATAATCAAGTCTCGTTGTTTAACAGCTAAACGGCCAGCCACAATAAAAATGCCCCTTAAGCGACCATTAATTAGCACCAGCGCAGTCATGCAAAAGTAAAAAAGCGTGCTTAAGCTGCGCGCGCAGCCGCAGCATTAGGGCATTTATCCGTTGTTGAAAGGCGAAAGATCATACGCAGCTATCGGGGCGCTGACAACCTGGCAAAGCACATCCCATCCCCTCATACCAGGCGCAACTATTGCTGTCGGCGCTATCTACTACCAAAGGCAAATTGCAGTCAGGCACTAGCTTAAATACAATGCCTTCCGCTTTTGGTCTTATTATTCCAGCAGTTTATCGCACCATTGGCACCTCAACTCACACTACTATCGATAACTTTTTTGGGATCTTAGCCTTATGCACTGGAGTATCGCTGTACTAATATTATTGTCTTTCAGCCCGCAAGCCCTGGCGTTAAGTAACGACCTGGACATCACTGCCACGGCGACAGGTTTCGCCTGTATTGCCATCTTTGTGGTGGCCTATGTTTTGGTGATGCTGGAAGAGAAAATACACTTACGTAAGTCCAAACCTGTATTGGTTGCTGCCGGGCTTATCTGGACCCTGATCGCCTGGCAATATACCAATGCCGGGCTGCATGAACAAAGCACCGACGCCTTTCGCCACGCCCTACTGGAATTTGCTGAGTTGATGCTGTTTTTGCTGGTGGCCATGACCTACATCAATGCCCTGGAAGAGCGCCGCCTGTTTGACGGTTTACGCGCCTGGATGGTTGAACGAGGTTTTAGCTATAAGCAGTTGTTCTGGCTTAGTGGCGTCCTGGCTTTTTTTATCTCACCGGTTGCCGACAACCTGACCACGGCACTGCTGCTTTGTGCCGTGGTGATGAAAGTGGCCGACGGCGACGCTAAATTCATTGCCATGAGCTGCGTAAATATAGTGGTTGCGGCTAACGCCGGTGGCGCTTTCAGCCCCTTTGGCGACATCACCACCTTGATGGTTTGGCAGGCCAATGTGGTCGCCTTTACTGAGTTTTTCGTACTCTTCCTGCCAGCCTTAGTCAGCTATCTGGTTCCGGCACTGTTTATGTCGCTGTTTGTGCCCGATAAGCGCCCTGGCAACATTAGCGAAAGCGTTGAACTAAAACGCGGTGCTCTGCGTATTTTGTTTTTGTTCCTGTTAACCATAGCCACGGCCGTCGTGTTAAAAACCCTTTTCCATCTACCGCCGGTACTGGGCATGATGATGGGCCTGGGTTACCTGCAATTCTTTGGTTATTTCCTGCGTGTCACGCTCCCCGGCTCTTTGGCCAGAAAGAAAGCCCTCGCGGAACGCGAAGGTGATATGGACAAGCTGTCGAGACTGGGCACTGTTGTACCCTTTGATGTATTCAACCGGGTGGCCCGGGCCGAGTGGGACACGCTGTTGTTTTTCTATGGCGTGGTGATGTGTGTGGGTGGCCTGGGTTTTATCGGCTATCTGGCCATTATGTCTGACTTCCTCTACAACGACTGGAATGCCACCGCCGCTAACGTAGTGCTAGGCCTGATGTCTGCGGTTATTGATAACATTCCGGTTATGTACGCCGTATTAACCATGATGCCGGAAATGTCTCACGGCCAATGGCTTTTGATCACTCTGACAGCCGGTATTGGCGGCAGCTTACTGTCCATCGGCTCGGCGGCCGGTGTTGCGCTGATGGGACAAGCCCGTCAGTACTATACCTTTGCCAGCCACCTTAAGTGGGCACCAGTTATACTGCTTGGTTATGGAGCGGGAGTCATATTGCATCTGTACCTGAACAGCCATCTTTTTGTCTGATCAGGCTAGCCATAAGGCGCACCTCGCAGGCTAAATTGAGCTAAATCCTTTCCTGCTTGTTACACTAAGTGAAACCGTAAAGCAGGAAAGGATAATAAGTGAACTCTATCAAAACCCGCGCAGCCGTGGCCTGGGAAGCCGGTAAACCTTTATCTATCGAAGAAGTGGAGCTAATGCCGCCGCAAAAAGGTGAGGTATTAGTCCGTATCGTTGCCACCGGTGTCTGTCATACCGATGCCTTTACCCTCTCAGGAGAGGATCCAGAAGGTATCTTCCCGGCCATTTTGGGCCATGAAGGCGCTGGCATAGTGGAAGCTTTGGGTGAAGGTGTCACTACCCTCGCGGTAGGCGACCACGTTATTCCGCTCTACACCCCGGAATGTGGTGAGTGTAAATTCTGTAAATCAGGAAAAACCAACCTCTGCCAGGCTATCCGTGCTACTCAGGGCAAAGGATTAATGCCTGACGGCACCAGCCGTTTTAGCAAAAATGGCCAGCCGATTTACCATTACATGGGCACCTCTACCTTTGCCGAGCATACCGTCGTACCTGAAATTGCCTTGGCCAAAATCCCCAAAGACGCGCCACTGGAAAAAGTCTGTCTGCTCGGTTGTGGTGTCACCACCGGCATGGGCGCCGTTAGCAATGCAGCCAAAGTTCAGCCAGGCGATACCGTCGCCGTGTTCGGTCTTGGCGGCATCGGCCTGTCGGTGCTGATTGGCGCACGTATGGCCGGCGCAGGCCGCATTATCGCCATTGATATCAACGAAGATAAATTCGATACTGCCAAGCAACTGGGCGCGACAGATACGGTAAATCCCAAAGCCTTCGACAAACCTATTCAAGAGGTCATTGTTGAAATGACCGACGGCGGCGTGGATTACTCCTTTGAATGTATTGGCAATGTGCATGTGATGCGGTCGGCACTGGAATGCTGCCACAAAGGCTGGGGCGAGTCGGTGATTATCGGGGTGGCCGGTGCCGGTCAGGAAATTTCCACCCGCCCTTTCCAACTGGTTACCGGCCGGGTCTGGCGCGGCACCGCTTTTGGTGGCGTCAAAGGCCGCAGCCAACTGCCTGACTACGTGCAGCGTTATATGGACGGTGAATTTGAACTGGACACCTTTATCACCCACACCATGCCCCTTGAAGATATCAACAAGGCCTTTGATTTAATGCACGAAGGGAAATCCATTCGTAGCGTGATTCACTATTAATAGCCCACAGGAGAGAGATGTGAGCCAACTAACAGAATTATCTGCGGTTAAGTGTTTTGGCGGCTGGCAAAAACGCTTTAGCCATGCATCACAGACCTTGGGCTGCGATATGCAATTTTCGGTCTACCTACCCCCACAAGCCAAACAAGGTCAAGCCCTGCCCGTGCTTTACTGGTTGTCAGGGCTAACCTGCAGCGATGAAAACTTTTCCAGCAAAGCCGGTGCCCAACGTGTGGCGGCAGAACTGGGTATCATCCTGATTATTCCTGACACCAGCCCACGCGGTGAGGGGGTGGCCGATGCCCCAGACGGTGCTTATGACTTGGGTTTAGGGGCTGGCTTCTATGTTAATGCCACCCAGGCCCCCTGGGCTGAACATTACCGCATGTATGACTACATAGCCGACGAATTGCCCAAGCTTTGCGACGCCAATTTTAAATTAGCCAGGGCCGCAATTGCCGGTCATTCTATGGGCGGCCACGGCGCGTTAATCATGGCACTGCGTAATCCAGAACGTTATAGCTCGGTGTCAGCCTTTGCACCGATAGTTAACCCCACTGAATGTCCCTGGGGGCAAAAAGCACTGAGCGCCTATCTGGGCGATGATAGCAGCCAGTGGCAACAATACGATGCGTGCGCCTTGTTGAGTGAAGCGGGGACAAACTGGACAATGCCGATGCTAGTTGACCAAGGATTGGCAGATAACTTTTTGGACTCGCAAAAGCTCAGTCGACCGTTGCAGGCCTTATGTGAGCAGCGAAATGTGCCAGCAGAGTTCCGCTACCATGCGGATTACGACCACAGCTACTACTTTATCGCCAGTTTTATTGAAGACCATTTGCGTTTTCATGCTCAGCATCTGCGATAAATCCAGCGTTCAAACATAAAAAAGCCGGTGTAATGCACCGGCTTTTTTACACTGGGTTGCAACCTATGACCGATTAGCGGGAAAGCTTTTTCTCCACCTTAGTTAGCAACATATCTATTTCTTTCTGCCGTGAACTGTCAGCCAACGGGCGGTTTGGACGAGGCTCGGCCTGCTTAGCCAACAACAAATGTTCTTTGGCCTTAGCGTATTTGCCGTCATCAAATAAGAATTCCCCATAGAAATAGTTTGGATCAATACCCTTGGGGTTCATTTCCAGCGCTTGCTTAAGCAGCTTTTCGGCTTTCTTATCACTGCCAAAACTTATCGGCCAGCCAGGTAGCTTGTGATATAGCACACCAAGGCTGGTGAGCGCAGAGCCGCTCAGCGCCTTCTCATCCAGACTAATGGCTTTTTCCAGCGAGGCTTTGGCTTGCTTAGCCAGCCCCAGCGCATCCAGTCCGCCTTTGGCACCGGCGGCGCTGGATTGGCTGATGCCCAACCAAATCCAGCCTTCTGCGCGCTGCGGTTCGGATTGCGTCAGGGTTTGAGCCTCAGCGATAAGGTTATCAAAGGCCTTATCCCGTTCTTGTTCAGCTAGCGTGTAATTCACTACAGCCCACTGCTGCTGAACCGCTAACAGTTGTGGCCATTCATTCGCGTTGGCGGCGGATGTCAGTATTAACGACAGACCACCCACTAGTGCAATTAGAGGACGTTTTAGCATAGTCATACCAGGATCTCCTTCGCATGTTGTGCAGCAAATTTCTTAATAATGGGCAGTTTCTTAACCAAGGCGTTATCCACTAAAGAGGGGAACGCCCCATTAATTCGAACAAATAGCTTCTCTGGGAAGCCAATAAATTTACGCCGCAGCCCTTGTTGCAATTGCGCCTTGAGGGCCTTGGCAACCAACTCTGGGCTATCCACCTGGTTACCCAGGGCCTTATTCATGGCCACTACGTCGTCACTGTTTATCGTGGTTTGCGTGGCCCGAGGAGCCAGATAGAACACGTTTACCGAAGACCCTGCCAGTTCTCGTTGCAGGGCTTCAGTAAAACCGCGCAAACCGAACTTGCTGGCGCAATACAGGCTCTGGCAGGCAAAGCCTATGCTGCCGAATGTGGAACCGACGTTGACTATATATGCCTCGGAGCGTTTCTTCATGGCTGGCAACAAGGCCCTTATCAGCGCCATAGGCGCGAGCAGGTTGGTCTGAATGGTCTGCTCTAAATCCTCATCAGACATGCTCTGCAACTCGCCAAAAGGCGCAATGCCAGCGTTGTTAATCAGCATACTGATGGCAGGAAAACGCGCCAACTGACGGATTAATTCATCACGTCCCTGACTTGAGCTGATGTCGGCCACCACAATCTGGTGGGTTCCCGGCAGACTGTTGGCCAACGCTTGTAAGGCCTGTTCGTTACGGCCCTGCAGAATCAGCTGCACGCCAGATTCAGCCAGGGTACGTGCGATGGCCTGACCTATACCGCCACTGGCACCGGTCAGCAAACAATGTTGATTTGCCCAATTCATAACAGGCTCCTAGGCAGCTTGAGCCAGACCATGACAAGGGTCCAACTCATAGAAGATATTGCCGTACAGGCGGAAGAACATGCGAGCGGCATGCAGAATCACTTCCTGCTCGGCTTCATCGTCAATCTGGTTCATCAGGTTTTCGAAAAACACAATATGCTCCTGATCAAGGGCACCGTGTGAGCGCAGATAACTGAAAGCTTTGGTTGGTAAGTCCAGCTTGCCCTGAATTTGTGCGGCCGCATTATCTGCCAGAGCAATACTGGTGCCTTCCAGTACAAACACCATGCCAAAGAATGCCAGCGGATTAACCCGTTGTACCGCATCATAGGCATAGGCCACCATCAGTTCGGTAGCAGCGGAGGGCGTACTTTGCCTGGCTTGTTGCTTGTTATAGCCACAGGCGGCAATGTCATTGAGGATCCATTCCTGGTGACCCATTTCCTCTTCAATGTATTCGCCCACGGCCTCGCGCAACCATTCTTTGCTTTCGGGTAAACGCCCACCCACCGTCATCAATAAGGGCACGGTATGCTTCACATGGTGAAAGGCTTGTTGCAGAAAGGCGACGTAATCGTTGAGGTCAAACTCACCGCGAAAACAGCGCTGAATGATAGGGGCCGACAGCAGGTATTCACGTTCGCTGCGGGTTTGGGCTTGTAATCTTTCATATAGCTTCATGATAAGCTCCTGATTCAACGTTATTTTCAATCTGATAAAAGGCATTGATCTGTACAGCAAAGCGCTCAGACATGGCATCGCGCTTTAATTTGCCATTAGCAGTAAATAAACTGGCATCCTGTATTTCTGCTGCGTTTAGCAAATGCCAGGCTTTGATCTTGGCATAGTCAGGTAGACGGGCGTTGGTGGCGTCAATGGCAGCCTCAACCAAAGCAAAAGGTAAGGCGTCTTGTGCTGGCACCAATAACGCACTGCAAAAAGGCTGGCTGTCGCCCAGCACCATCACGTGCTTAAAGAGGCCACTGGCCATCACCTCAGCTTCTACCCATTCGGGAGAGATATTTCTGCCCAGCGAGTTAATCAGCAGATTTTTAAACCGCCCATCAATACGCACATAACCTTGCTTAAAACTGGCTTTATCACCGGTATGCACCACTTGCGGGTACCAAGACTCAGGTTGGTTTAAATAGCCCAGAAACAGGTTGCCATGCACCAGCAACTCGTTATCTTCAATTTCCAGGCGGTTATGCGGCAGAGGTCGCCCCACACTCTGGGGATCATTGTTCGCAGGCGTGTTTAAGGCCACCACAGAAACACATTCACTGAGTCCATAGCCCTGATAGACTGGGAGCCCAATAGCCTGTGCATGCTTAAGCAAAGCCTCTGACACAGTCGCACCGCCAACAGCAATAAATTGCAATGAGGCCGGGGCGCGCCAGCCCTGTCGCCAGGCGTGAATCAGTAAAGTCAGCAACTCGGGCACCAATATCAGACTGGTGGGTTGCCAGCGGTTAATCAGGGTCAGCATGGCAGCAGCGTCTTTTAGCTGGCTCCCCATAAAGCCTCTTTGGGTATCAGTGGCCAAAACCACTTTGCCGCCAGCCAGCAGCGGCGCATAGATGCCAGCCACATTTTCCAGCAGGGTCGCCAGTGGTAATAAGCACAAATGCACAACATCTTGCATGGCCAGCGTATCCACCAGAGCCTGCGCTGTGATTTGCAAAGAGGCGTGACTAAGACAAACCCCTTTGGGCTGGCCGGTTGACCCCGAGGTAAAAGTAATTTTGCCTGTGCCTTTAGGGCGTTGAGCCGGTGTTTCCGGCGTGAAATATTCAGCACAGAAGCGACCAAAAGGCAGATTTTCCTGCCCCGCCAGCGGGGCGCTGATCATCAGGTCAATGGCAGCAGCCTTGAGTAGGTGCTCGCGCTGCGCCTGACTAAAAAACACAGGTACGGGTACACAGCAAACATCAGCACGCTGGCAAGCCAGATCCATCAGCACCCATTCGATACTGTTTTCCAGCGCCAAGCCAACGCACTTGGTCTGACCTTGCTTTAGCCAGGCAGCTCTAAGCGCCACCTGTTCATCCAATTGTGCATAGGTCAATTGCTCGTCATCGCTACAAAGGGCAATGGCATCAGGTGTGGTCAAACAAGCTGGGAACTGCATTACAGACTCCTCAGATTGGTTGTTAGCGTCTGGATATCAGCACAAAAGGAAGCAAACAGACCTGGCAACAAATCACGCTCCAGCATTGGCGTCATAGCATCTTTAAGATCCAACGCCATGACCTTTGGCTGAGTTTGATAGTAGCTGCCCCAGTTATCATCAGAGGGGGTCAAACAAGCGGGATCGGCATCTGCCAGATAGGTCAGCTTGACCCCTTCACGCTGCAGCAAGGCGATAAGATGATTGGTACCGCAAAACAGCAGATGACTGTAGTGATTTAGAAATAGCCACAATGTGGTAGCCATAAATAAAGGCATCGCATAACGGCGCGACAAGGCAAACAGATTACCTATTTCCGCAATGCGTTCCGACTGGGTAGTAATGCCTCTAGCTGCCAGACAATCCATCACATTGTCACTAAGGTATTGCTGAACAAACAATGATTCGCGCCCACTGCGTAAACCAAGCGCAGCCTGATAGTGCTGCCCCTTAATCGCCAGTAGCGTTGGCATAAAATGATGAATGTCAGCGTCATAGGCCTTGGCAAAGCCTTTTTTAATAAAGCCTTCCAACTCAGCTCGGGCCGGGCTATCAGTCGTGGCACTGGACAGGGTCAGACCGCAGCCGTTTTTGACGGAGGCATGGCGGGCCACATCGCCGCAATACTGCATAACTTGCTGGTACATAAACGTCTCCTATCACTGACTTCTGATAGGAAGATATCCGGTCAAGCTTAACGAACTCTTAAGAAGGTTTAATTTTCCCTGTTATTAAAAAATGTCCGTTTTCACTCCTCATTGGCGCTATTAAATCCAGTAGGGAAATACCCACTAACATCATTTACAGATAAATATTTTATAGGGAGTCACTAAATGTCAGCCTTTCGCCAAGTTCATTTAACCTTTAAACGTATTTTCAGCTCCGCTTTACTGGCCGGGCTGGCTTGCTGTTTCTCGGTCTCCGCCGCACCTATTTTTGGCTATGATGCCAGTAACGGTGGCTACGTATCCATTCAACCAGCGAAGGGCAGCGGTAATGAAGGGGCCTGGAAGGCACAGTCATTTACCTTGACTCGTCAGTTGAGCATCTCGTCCATTGAAGTGGGGCTTTATCACACCTCCGCCTTTGAGGCGACAGTACAATTGGTAAAAGGAACGCCGCTACCTAACTTCGATCCTGGCTTTGGGGCGCAACAGGCACTGGCAACTGGCCGCTTCAGCGGTCCTGATCAAACATCCAGCTACGATGTATTCTCCTTTGACGCCGACCTGACATTGGAAGCCGGCGAATACTTTTTGATTGTGGCAAACACGCTGTTTAATGGTGGAAACTTTGGCTGGGCATTTGGTGATAACTTGCTAACCAGTACACAAGATTATGGCAGCGTAGGAGACTTATTCAGCTGTATCAACGCCACTCCAGGTGTTGACTGTGACCTCAATGACCCCAGTAACTCATCCTGGCAACCCCTGCCAGATGAGCTAAATGCGCAAGATATGGAGTTTCGTCTGCTGGAAGCTATCACCTCAGCCATACCCAGCCCAGGCACCCTATGGTTAGTTCTTTTTGCTTTGACTGCGCTTGTCTGCATCAGAAAACAGCAACAAGCTGAATAATGAAAAGACAGAGGCCGGCGGCGCAGCGGAAGCGCCGTCGACTTGATTTAGCTGTCAAATCCCCATCTCCGGATATTTACAATAGGGTGATTACCCCCATCAGGATAAACAGCGCACTGGCCACCACGCGGGTGATACTCAAAGGGATTTTTTCCATCAAACGAGCCCCTAGATAAACCACCGGTACATTGGCTAATAGCATACCTACTGTGGTCCCCAATGTGACCCACAACACCGACTGGTATTCTGCGGCCAAAAGCACAGTCGCTACTTGCGTTTTATCGCCAATCTCCGCCAGAAAAAACAGCACAAGTGAGACGACAAAAGGGCCATAGGCATCAAAACGACTGCTTACCCCTTCCTCTTTGTCGGGCACCAGTAACCACAATCCCACTAAGATAAAACTGCCCGCTAGCACCCAATGACCAAGATCGGAATTAATAAACCCCGCTAACCAGGCCCCAAGCCAGGCAGACGCAGCATGATTCAGTAAGGTAGCCACCAAGATACCCAGCACAATGGCGGTTTTGTTGCGGAATTTAGCCGCCAGTAACAGCGACAGCAGCTGAGTTTTATCCCCCATTTCGGCAAGGGTAACAACAGCGGTGGAGGTGAAGAGTGCTTCCATTTAGATAATCTCAGGCGGGATAAATAACCAAAGGCAAACAACCCTCTCCCGCCTACTGGAGTGGCCATTTGCCTTAGGTCTCGCCGATATTCGCCAGTGCGAATACAAACTTGCCACAGGCATGAGGCCTGACTATGTTGACAAATTTACCTGCTGACAGCAGGCGGGCTACTCCCCCAAGACGGGCGCAAGCCTAACACAGCCAGCTTCCCTCTTCACTTAGTTTCTGCTATTGATGGATTTCTGACCTGGATCAAGCCGTACCAATCAGTCTGATTTATGCTCAATGCACTTGTCATGAAAAGGTGGGGCTAATGACCGATAGCAAATTGATTGTTCTGCTTAAGATCCTAATGGCCGTAGGTATCACCCTGATACTACTGGGTGTTTTTCTGCATTTTAATCCCGCCATGGAAGCACTTGGCGTAACGGGCATTGTTATCAGCGCCTCTTTGGTTGCGGTGGGCATGGCCATGTCACTGCCCACCAAGATGTACCTGACCTTTCTCTTTATGCGTATGGAAGCGGAACAAACTGAGCAAAAAATCGTTCAGACCGCAGCAAAAGGCGAGTCTCCCAGCAACGACTGAAAATCTGCCGGTGGAGCGCCACAGCGCCGTGCGGCAGGAAAATCCACGGCCAATTGCAAAGGCTCACTCAGATACAATTCGATTTGACAGTGTAAGCCTTCACCACGAAAGCAATACCCCGCCTGCATATCAACCGGCCGCTCCGCAGCTTGCCACACCAGGGTTAGCATCTCTTGTACTTCTGTCAGTTTACTCTGGGCTAACAAGGCATCTCCCAGCGACATAACATACCATTGCATTCAATTCTCCTTAAATGGCTAGAAAATCCTCGCCAACTTGCCTCTTCCACGTTCTGTGCTACAAATTGAGTAGAGAGGGAATTTGAGAGAGCAGCATGAGATTCATGGCTATCCATAGTTACGATGAAGAACTGGATGTACTTTTCTCCGAGGCGAAGGGGGTAGCCGATCCCGGCGATATTCTCTCCCTTTACAACAAACTGCACTGCTTAACGTCCCGCCATCATTGCCAACAGGTATTGATCGACCTTCGCCAGTTACAACTCAGCTACGATAGCGCCAATGTGCTATCAATCCTTGATAGTATAGAGCCACTGCTCTGTAACTTACAGATAGCCAGAATCGTTAACCCTACCGACGCGCGTCAGCAATTTATTCAAGCTTATGCGGAACAACGTAATCTGCCCATACGCAATTTTTATCACTATCAGGACGGCCTGAATTGGTTGACCGGCACCAGTGAGGAGGCAGACCAAGCGCCTTCGCTGGAAGAAATGCTCAGTTAGCCCACTTGGTTTTGTGGCATAATAAGCGGCGATGTCGTTAATAAAGTGTCACCATGAGCCGTCGTTTTCCCGTTCCAGCCGCCCCTCACCAGTTTGAGTTTGAGATTAAACGCAGCCGATTTCTCAGTCTGGTAGAACGGGCCGTTGATCGTGAGGCCGCGGAAGCCTTTATTCGCAAGCAGCGTTTGGCTCATCCACAGGCAGCCCATGTTTGCTGGGCCTATATTGCGGGTTCACCTGACACCACAGTGCGTTCCATGAGTGATGATGGCGAACCGTCTGGCACCGCCGGCCGGCCCATGCTTAAGGTGTTAGAACACTCGGGAATAGGTGAAATTGTTGTTGCCGTGGTTCGCTACTACGGCGGGATAAAACTCGGCACCGGTGGCCTGCAACGCGCGTATTCCGATGCCGTTACCGGTGCACTCAAAGAACTGCCTACTGACCTATGGGTACCGCGCTCACAACTCACCATCGAATTTGACTATGCGCAAGAGTCCAACGTCCGTCACTGTTTAGGGCAATTTGACACTGACGAGCCAAAGATCGACTACGCCAACCAGGTTTGCATTCACTTTGCTATTGCAGACAGTCAAAAACAACAGTGTCTGCAAGCCCTGACCGATTTGTGTGCGGGGGCAATCCAGATCAGCGAAGCCAACAAAAACTGAAGTTAAGATCAGTTATTGCCCCACCAGCAGTTTTCTCAATTGAAACAAATCGGTGATCTCATAGTGTGGCTCGATGCCTTCGGGCCTGACCTGCCCTTCCACATTTAGCCAGCAGGTATGAATACCGGCGTTCAATCCCCCTAGCACATCGGCATGGGGATTATCCCCCACCATCAATACCTGTTCTTTGGGGGGATCGCCCAGCAAGGCCAGGGTATGTTCGAAAATCCCTTTATGGGGTTTCGCCACACCAATCTGCTCGGAAATCACCAGATGTTGAAAATGCTCACTGACCCCATTATTGTCCAGACGCATCTGCTGCATACGGGTAAAGCCGTTGGTAATTATTCCCAGCGTCGCTTTCCCACTTAGGGAGTCCAGCAGTTCACGTGCACCAGGTAACAACTTACTGGTTTGACCCATGGCTTCAACAAAGTGGGTATTAATTTCACCGGGACACATTTCATGCTTGTCAGCCCAATGAGCAAAACGGCGCCGCTGCAAATCCTCGGAGCTGATTTGCCCATCCTGATACTGACGCCATAACGGCATACTGACGTCCAGGAAATGCTTAAAGTCCCACTCGCCAAATCCTTGCTCAAAGCGCGAAAATGCCAGTTGAAGGCCAGCAAAGGCGTCAAAATCGAACAAGGTATCGTCAGCGTCAAACAGGATCCATTGGTACTGCATCGCGTCTCCTTAACAAGCGTACAAAGCGGCGTGTAAAAAGGGTGCCATAGCCAGCACCAACGCCTGATGATAAGCACTCTGGCGAGTTTCACGACCATTGGTTAATAAGCCAATCGCGCCGCCCTTATGCTTAATATTAGTTTCACCGAACAAGCGATCCATCACCGGACCTAACTCTTCCCCCTGTTGCAGGGCTTGCCAGACCGGCTGGGGGATTGGCAGATTGGCACTTCGCCCAACACTACGCTGCTGACCATCGCTGATCACCACATAGGCAAAGGTGGCCGGACCATCAACAAAACAGTCCACGCCGCCTTCGGCAGCCACATAGTAATCGGCCTTGCGTACAGCCTTACATGCCTCTACTCGGTTAAGAGCGCCTAAACGGGTATCGGCTTCGCTCATAGGCTGTGCCGCCACACCGGATGCAACAGACATTCCCTGACAGTCAAGTTGATAATCCGGGAAAAGCGCCGTAAATGCCCCGCTAACTGCGGCCACTTTAACGGGGTTGGTGGAACCCACCACTATGGTTAGCCTTTGCATACATTCCGCAATATGACAAAAGCGACATTGTGCCATATCCCTATGACAATTTGTCGCCCATCTTGGTTTGAACCAATAACGTCATGGCATAAGAGAAACTAGAAGTAATACTCCAAACTCAGCTGTACATAGTCGTCGCGGCGCAGCAGATAAGCAGGGTCTGAAGGTGTATCAGCGCTGAAAAACCAGCCGTCTACACGCCACTTCCAGTTATCATTAATACGGCTAGATGCCTCGATATAACCACTATGACCACTGCTATCATCCAAATCCTGAATGTAAGCAATCAGAATTTCGGTACCACGGATATCATTGAATACCAGGCGTGTCCCCACCATCAGGTCATTCTGTCCCAGACTGGTAGCCAGTTCATCCCGCTCATCGTACTGATATTCCATCAACCAGCCTATGTCATAGGCGGTATTGAATACCCCGACCTTGGTGTGCTCCAAACCCGCTGTCAGGGCGTAGAAGTTGTCTTGATCGGTTTTACGATGAATGGCTTCCAACTTATACAGGGTAGCGCCAACCACCGTCAGCATATCCAGCCCAACCTGTTGCATTTGTCCGTAGTAAGGGCGTAATACCGCTTCATCACCCTGCATGGCCGGCAACAAAACCGGCTCTCTGTTAGTCCCATCAAACCAGGACAAGCCAATTTCGGTATCGCCCAGATAGCCCATGTAACGGAACGCCCAGTCCAGATGTTCCTGCTCATCATCAGACTGATACAACGGATTATCGGTATCTACCCGCAGCGGAGTGCGAAAACGCCCCTCCACGCCGCTAAATGTGCGCTCACGAAAATAAGGCAAAGCAAACACACTGAGGGTGCCCCAGTCCTGCACCCAGGAAAACTGCACCATGGGTTGGCCTAGCTTCTCCTCGCCGTCAATGGCTTCAACAAAATCGGTTTGATTAATCACATCAACCAGATGCTGAGACTCAGTCTGCCCCCAGAACACTTTGCCGATACCGGCTCTCAGTTCCCAGGCATCCCCCACATGCAGCCACATCAGTTCACGCACATCCATATGGGTACGTTCACTGTCGCGACTGTCATAACGGAAAAACGGTTTAAAGTTCACGCTATCAGCGCCATCGTTCCAGCTATGGTAGAACTCCGGCTCAATAAAGACAGAAAGATCACTGTCATGCTGCTTTGGGTACAGACCATCCTGAAAGTAAAAACGCTGCTCAATGGCGCTGCGAATATTCGTTTGCGTGTCTGCCATAACAGACCCCGCCAACAATACGCCCAAAGTAAGTAAGGATGTCTTCACCCACCTCTCCTTATTTGGCACGTTTCAGTGCCGCCTGGCTAAAATCACTCTCGCTCAGGCCGGTACGAAACTGTAACTCGTGTGTAATCAAATCCGTGCTTTTCCTAGTCTGATGGTTTTTCATCGACAACTTCATCGGACGCCAGTATTTATCCAGATACAGCTGATAATCGTGCATAGTTAGCGTTTTCAATAAGCTGTCTTTACGATCGTAAAACTCAACCTTCTGGGCACGATAATGCTCTTTATCCAACCAGGTAATTAACTTGGTATAACCTGAATGCTCATAAGCAGGCTGCTGTTCTATCACAAAGCAGTCCATCCCTTCATACTGTTCATCACGCAGGTATTTGTAGCTGAACTTCTCCACCTCGAATGAGCTGAGATCCTCAAAAGCAAACTCACTCCCCATAAAGGGACCAGATTTGTTTTTGGAGGCGATACGCTTCACCCGCTTCAGTGCCGGTAAGTACATCCACTGCTCATCCGGCTCGATGGCATGAGAATAATTCAAAAATGCCGTGCCCTTTACGTCGGCAGGCTGATCAAAGATGGTCAGGCCTTTGTCGCCATCATCTTTGACTTCCAGCGTCAGCAGACGCATCCTACGCTCAATTTCCTGACGACTGGCAGTACGCAGAATCATGCTGGCTTCGGCCTGATTATCCTGCCAGCCCAGATCACGTTGTTTACGCTCTTTGGCAATAGCCAACCCTTTTTCTTCCGCCGTTTGCGCCTGCACCTGAACCACCAGCAGCAGGCTTAACAGCGCACTAAACAGTGGCTTGAAGCTTCTTATCCGTATCATCTGCGTTATCCTCTTTATTCACGCTCTTCTTATCAAAAACCATCAGGAAGGCAGGCAGGAACAGGAAGTCTACCGCCAACGCAACCAAAATAATGATGCCCGTTAACATGCCCATATCGGCGTTGACGCCAAAATTGGACAAAGACAAAATGGCAAAACCGGACACCAATACCACGGTGGTGATCCATAAGGCGCGGCCAACACTACTAAAAGCATAGCGCACCGCTTGCTCGGCATCCGCTCCTTCCCTTCTGGCCCTTTGATACTTGGCCAGGAAATGTACCGTATCATCTACAATGATACCAAGGGACATGCTCATTACCACCGACAACCCCATATTGATCTGACCGGATATCACCGCCCAGATACCAAAGCCGATGCCGGCTGGTAGCAAGTTAGGTAGCAAGCTAATGGCACCCATTTTCCAGGAACGCAGGGCGATAACCAGCAAGCAGGAAATCAATATCAGCGCCAGCACTGTGCCACGCAGCATGCTGGCCATATTGGTTTCACCTATATGAGCAAACATCAAGGAGGGGCTGGAAGCTCTTACTTCTATATTTGGAGCGCGCTGCGCCAACCAATCCAACGCCCGCTGTTCAAAGGCGGTAAATTCCTTGCTGCCAAGGTTTTGCAGCGTCGCCATAACGCGGGTAGCCGACTTGTCCAGGTTAACCTGATTGTTGAGATCTAAACCAAAAGGCAAAGACATTTCGTACAGCAATAAATACTGCGCGGCCAACTCCCGGTCTTCGGGTAAGCGATAATAGCTTTGGTCGTCGCCGTGCATATTTTGATTTAAGCGCTTAAAGGTATCGCTGATGCTGGAAACATGATCTATCTCGGGCTGAGCCCGCAACCACTGAGTAAAGTCTGCTACGATCTGAAGATTATCCGGCTTATTCAGCGCCGAAGGTTCCCCCATAAACAGACCAAAATCCATCGTCGCCATGCCGCTGATATGCTCTTCCTGGTAGTCGGCAGCGAAGCGGAACGGCATAGACGGTTTGAAGTATTCGGTGGCCTGATCATTCACCTCATTTTTCAATGTGGCACCAATGGCCACAAGGGTCAGTATGACGGTAAACGGCAGCAACCTTTTGTGGTTAGTAATGACCCACTCAGCAAAAGCTTCCATACGTCCTGAAGAAGTTTGCTGCTTAACCGCCACACGCATTGGCAGCAGCAACAACAACGCAGGTAGCAGTGTGACCGACAGTACAAAGGCCAGCATAATGCCCACGGCTGTCAAATTACCTAAATCGGCCAGAATAGGCACATCGGAGAAGTTCAGGGTTAAAAAGCCAATAGCCGTTGTGACACTGGTGATAAACACCGGCATTAAATTTAACTCCATGGCATAGCGAATGGCCTCGGCCTTGCTCTTACCCTGGCGTAAGCCATACAGCATGGAAGAAATAACGTGCACACAATCTGCCACCGCCAGTGTCATTACCAACGTGGGCACGTTCACCGTCGCGGTACTGAGAAAAACGCCCATCCAGCCGCTGATCCCCATAGTGGCGGCAATGGTGGTAATCAACACAATAACGGTCGATAAGGTACCGGTAAACGAACGCAGCAGCAGCCACAACATCAACACAACGGTGAGGAACATCAGAGGCACTAGTGTACTGGCATCATTCTCTGCGGACGTCATAAAGGCATCGTTCATGTATACAACGCCTGTGTGGTAAAACTGATGGTTCGGGTAGGTTTGAGATAACGCGTTGCTAAGCTCACGCACCGCCCCAGCCACATCCCTAAATGCTTGGTCTAGGCCTTCGTCAGGCAACTGCACGGTAATATTGATCATGACAGCCTTACCATCGGCTGCCACCATCTTATCGACCAACGCCGGTTCAGACAGAGCCACTCGTCTGGCATTTTGTATCTCGTCCTGACTCATGCCCTGCGGATCTTCAAACAGATCCTCGACCAAGAGATCATCCCCCTCTGCTGAGGTATGCTGAAAATTGGTCATTGAATCGACCCGAGTGGCGTAAGGAATTCGCCAGGCTTCCTCGGTATAGTCCTTTATCAGGGCCAATGTTTGGGGTGAAAACACATCTCCCTCGTCAGGGGCAATCACAATACTGGCGTTTTCACTCTTACTGAAAATGCTCTGCATATCTTCGTAAGCCTGGAGCTGCTCATTACCCGGCCCAAAAAAGATCTTATAGTCACCTCTGAAATAGAGATTTTTACTTCCCACGGCCGCCATGACGACCAGTAATAAGCACAGGGCTAATGTCAGCCAAGGCCTCAATAATATTGCATTTAACCAAACCGCTCTCATGTGATTTTCCCCTTCGCCCCAGTGTGTCTGGTATGTTCCTTTAATTTCGACAGTTCATCGACAAACACTTCTTCTCCGACACGCTGCCAGCTATCCCAATAGTCAAAGTCACTGGAAAGCGGTAGCCACTGCATACCATCCAGCATCAGATTCATGTTAAACATCAGGGTCTTTTCCTCTTCCAGCGCCTGCACCAATTGCGCTGTGCTCGCCGCCAGCATCAAAGCCGTTGAACCAAAGGCCATGGCCCAGGCAGCAAAACTCAGTTGGGTAAATGTTGTCCCCTCAGGAGGCTGCAACTCCCCGTTTTCAATGGCCAAGACAAATAACTGATTACAGACCTCGCCCAGTTGCTGCTCCAGCACGAATTGCATGTCTAATCGCTCCTGACTGGCTCGTTCAGCAACAGCAGGGGTTTTGGATGTCAGCACGCAATAAAACAGTGTGGGGTGAGACAGCGCATGTAAGCGGTAGGCAAAACATAATGCCAATAATTTTTCTCTGGCATTACCTTTGAAGTTCAAGGCTTTATAAAAAAAATCCAACTCCGTTTGCATCGCTTTAATACACAAGGCGCAGAGCAGGTCTTCTTTGCTGGAAAAATGGTTATATACCGTGCCTTTGGAGTAATCGCAGGCAGCCACCAGCTTATCCATGGTCAGGCCACTAAAGCCATGCTCGGCCATAATATGCTCGGCCAACAACAGAAGCTCCTGCTCACGTTCAGCAATAGCTTGCTGGCGTTTACCGGTGATTTTTTTCATCAGGCAGTCAGATAGATGACCATCTTTGGAAACAAGGTTAAATTCCATAAAATGACGAACCGTCAATGTTGACGATTCGTCATTTTAGTAGAAGTTTTACACAAATCAATAAGGCAGCAGAAAGAATTTTCACTATCACGGCTTTTGCTTCATCTATCAATTTAGCTGAGGGACAAAGCTCAGATCATGCACTAAACGCATACGCTTAGTATGTTTTACATACGTCTTTTTATACCTGGATCGATTAATATTTATTCACAAGGTAGCCAGCCCGGTCGCCTTAACGCAGTGGCAGCAACGGAATAAAACAATGGCAAAGCAAAAGAGTGTACCCTCACAACCCAGTAGTATAAAAAGCACACAAAAGTCCAGCCCTTACACAGTGGCATGCAAGCAAGTCGGACTGCTGCATTTTAATGTTGTTGGCTCTCCCACTACCACTGCCGCAAAAGAAAGCCTGAATTTTCTGCGTAGCTGCAATTAAGGCCAGCTAATCCCGCAGTCGTTAAGCTGGCGCGCCTTGGCACCGCCAGCAACTGTTTGTTTTAAAAGCGCAAATTTATGCAGCAGCATATCTGCCTTCTCTTTCCCTGAAGGAGGCGGCAAAATACCCCTCTTTTTTCTACGGTGTGTTTAGCCATGGCGCAACTGTACTTTTACTATTCGGCCATGAACGCCGGTAAGTCCACCTCCCTGCTTCAATCTGCCTACAACTACAAAGAACGGGGTATGCATGTTGCGCTGTTTACTGCCGCCTTGGATGATCGCTTTGGCACAGGCGTAGTGGCCTCACGAATCGGGTTGCAGGCAGAGGCAGAGTTATTCAGCCAGAACACCCATCTGCTGGAACGTATAAACCAGTTAAACCGCCTGCAGCGGGTCGATTGTGTGTTTATCGATGAGGCACAATTTTTAACCAAAGAACAGGTGCGCCAGTTAACTTTTGTGGTGGATGAATTAAAGGTCCCGGTACTGGCCTATGGTTTGCGAACGGACTTTGCCGGAGAAACCTTTGAAGGCAGTCATTACCTGTTGGCCTGGGCGGATAAACTGGTTGAATTGAAAACCGTCTGTCACTGTGGCCGCAAAGCTAACTTTGTAGTACGTATGGATGAACAGGGACGGGCCGTGAAGCAAGGAGCACAAGTGGATGTGGGCGGTAACGATAAATATGTCTCCATGTGCCGCACTCACTTTAGCAAACTGGTTTGGGAGTGATCTAAACATATGGAATACGCTGCGCTATTGATGTTTGTCATATCGGCCTCAATCACACCAGGCCCGAATAATCTGATGTTAATGGCTTCCGGCCTCAATCATGGGATAAAACGCAGCGTGCCACACTTGCTGGGGGTGGATATCGGCTTCACCTTGATGGTGGTCGCGGTGGGATTGGGTATGGCCGGCGTATTTACCGCGTTTCCACAACTGCACGATGTACTGAAAGTTATTGGCACCTTATATTTATTGTGGCTGGCCTGGCAAATAGGCTCAGCGCCGGTAGACGGTATCAAGCTAAAGGATCGCAAACCCTTTAGTTTTATGCAGGCAGCCTTGTTTCAATGGGTTAATCCTAAAGCCTGGATCATGATAGTCGGCGCGGTGGCAACCTATACCGAAGCTGGTAGTAACTACACCTGGCAAGTGATGCAAATTGCACTGTTTTTCTTTGTCTTTGGTACGCCCTGCACCATAGTTTGGCTGCTGTTTGGTACCAGCCTGAAACGCTTTATTAATACGCCGGGTAATCTGCGCCTGTTCAATATCAGCATGGCACTGCTGTTGGTAGCATCTTTACTGCCTGGTCTGCTGGACCTGGTTATCCAGCGCTGATTGGCCCAAAGCTATCAGCGCGCCAGACACAGACCTCTAGCAACATTAAAGGTAAATAAGATGCCAACTGATGCACTGCGAGAATTTATTCAATGCCTGCCACTTCCCGCCCTAGTTGCGAAACACACTAAGCATAGCCGCGTTAATCATCCTACTTTGTTGGTAAACCAGCAGTTCAGCAACGAACTGGGATATGTGCATAGCGATATCCCGGATAAGCATTCCTGGTGGCAAAAAGTCTACCCGGACCCGCTCTATCAACAGGTGGTACAGCGCCAATGGGAACTTGAAGAAGAGCTGGCCGAACGGGAGGGACGCCAATTTATCCGCCTGGATGTCAACCTCACCCTCAAGAATGGGCGGGAAAAGCGCTATAGGGTACTAAGTAGCCCCTGTCCCGGATTACCTGATTACATCCAAGTACTCTTTATTGAACTGACACCCTAAATAACCACCAATGGCTGTTGCAATAACTTCTCAGTTCGCCAAAATAAATGTATACATTTTCAGATGAGTATACATTTTGCCACAATTGGGTAAAGATCTAAGCCTGTCAGCCATCAGCGCCGGTTTTGTTGCCGTACTGGTCGGTTTTGCCAGCTCAGTGGCCATTGTGTTTCAAGCCGCCCAGGCGGCGGGAGCCGATCAGGCTATGATGATCTCCTGGATAGGTGCACTAGGCCTGGGTATGGGACTCACCTGTATAGGCTTTTCCTGGTATTACAAGGCGCCTGTTATCACCGCTTGGTCTACCCCTGGTGCTGCCCTGCTTGCCAGCAGCCTGCTGGGGGTGCCCATTGCAGAGGCCATCGGTGCCTTTATGTTCTGTGCCGCTTTAACCATCTTACTGGGTCTGTCCGGTGGTTTTGACCGTCTGATGCGGCGAATTCCCCCTTCCATCGCCAGTGCTATGCTGGCGGGTATTCTGGTTCAGTTCGGTTTATCCATCTTTACCTCGCTGCAAACAGAGCCACTGCTGGTCATCTCCATGCTGCTAAGTTACTTGTTAGCACGGCGCTGGCTGCCTCGCTACGCCATTATGCTGGTGTTACTGGCCGGCCTGCTCTGCGCCAGTTGGTTGAACAAGCTGGACATCAGTACTGTGGCGTTGAGTTTCAGTCAGCCAGTCTTTGTCTGGCCTCAGTTCAATCTGGGCGTACTGCTGGGAGTGGGGTTGCCGCTGTTTATTGTTACCATGACCTCGCAAAATATCCCCGGTATTGCCACGCTCAGAGCCAGCGGTTACCAGCATGTTCCCGTCTCCCCTATACTGACCGGCACCGGCCTGACGTCGTTACTTTTAGCGCCTTTGGGTGGCTTTGCCTTTAACCTGGCCGCTATCACCGCCGCTATTTGTACCGGCCCTGAATCCCATACCGACAGCAGTAAACGCTATGTAGCCGGTCTGTCCGCCGGTATCTTTTATATTCTGGCTGGTCTCGCGGGTGCTTCAGTGGTCGCGCTGTTTATGGCCTTACCTAACGCGCTGGTCGCCAGCCTGGCGGGACTGGCCTTGCTGGGTACCATAGGCACCAGCTTGTCTGTGGCACTACAAGAAAGTAGCGAGCGAGATGCTGCCCTGCTGTGTTTTCTGATCACCGCTTCTGGCGTCAGTTTCTTTGCTATTGGCGCCGCTTTTTGGGGACTAATGGGTGGTATGCTAACCCTGCTGTTTAGTAAAAAATAACATGAGCCTGTACAACAAACTTAAAACAGACCTGCAAGCTGGCCGATTTGCGCCAGGCACGATACTTAAGCAAAAAGCGCTAGCCGAACAATACCAGGTCAGCCGTATCCCCGTGCGTGACGCCATCCTCAAGCTGAAAAACGAAGGATGGCTCACCGACCATGGAAAATGCGGAGTAGCAGTTCCAGAGTTTGACGCCCTGGAAGTGGAAGATATTTATCTGATGCGCATGCGTCTGGAACCTCTGCTACAAGAGCTTGCCCTGCCCAGGCTGAATAGCGAAGTCTTGGGGCGAGCGGAAGACATTCTCGCCCAAATGGAAAGGTCGCCGATATCAGCGGCCGACATCGGTGAACTAAACTGGCAGTTTCACGCTTGCCTTTATCAGGCTGCACAGCGCCCTACGCTCTATGCGGTGGTAAAGCACCTGCACCGCCAATGTCAGCGTTATATAGGCTATCAGTCATTGAGCCTGAATTATCAATCACGCAGCCAGGCGGAACACCATGCACTGTTGGATGCTCTGCGTGCAAGGGATGGAAAATTGGCTGAACGCCTGCTGCGCGAGCATATCAGCGAGGCCGGCCAGGCTCTGGTTAAGTTTTTGCGCTGAGCACTTAATTGCCGATATCCTGACTGTCCTGACGAAACAGGGACTCTAGTTGCTCACGCCCGCGTTTACTGCGCTCAATCAGAGCATCCATATCATCCAGCTCTTCCAGCGTGTTAGCCAGCAACGCTTCATCATGTTTACGAAACACCTGCACCAGATAATCAGAACGGGCGCTAGATACCCCATAGGCTTTGAGCACATGATTAGCCGCTTCCAGGCTACCTGAATAGACCTCGCGAACCAAGTCCGTCACCCCCATTCGGTGCAAATTACGCACTGTGATACGGTTATGTGCACGGGCTATAATGTGAACGTGGGCAAAGTGTTCCCTTACCAGCTCTGCAATCTTCATCACATCGCTTTCGCGGTTAACCGCTATCAGCAATACTTTGGCCTGCTCGATCCCCGCAGCCCTTAGCAAGTCCAGCTTAGTGGCATCGCCGTAAAACACCTTATTGCCAAACTGTTCAACAAAGGCAATATGCGCGGCGTCTTTATCCAACGCGGTAAAAGGGATCTGGTTGGCAGCCAGGATCCTGGCACTCATCTGGCCAAAGCGGCCAAAACCCGCAATGACCACCTGAGGGTCCTCTACACTGCTGGCTGTATCATACACAGGCGGGCACTGACGACTGTTTACCCAGCGGCTGTAAAGTATGACCAGTGGCGAGGTCATCGCCATGGAAATGCCAACAATCAGACTGACCTGACTGGCCAGATTGGGCTCAAGTAACCCCTTGGCTGCCGCAGTGGTCATCACCACAAAAGCAAACTCTCCGCCTTGTGACAACATCAGCGCCACTCGCACCGCATCGCCTTTTTTCTGTCCGGCCACTATCAGCAAACCACCAATAATCAGGGTTTTAATCACCACCAGCAACAGGCTGGCTCCGACAATAAAACCGGGTTCATCCAGCAGCAACTGCAGATCCAGATTCATACCTATGGCAATAAAGAATAAGCCCAGCAACAAGCCTTTAAATGGCTCTATTTCAGTTTCCAATTGATGGCGAAAACTGGAATTGGCCAGCAACATACCAGCTAGAAAGGCTCCCATACCCATGGATAAACCGGCTTGCTCCATCACCAAAGCCGTGGCAATCACAATCAACAGCGCGGCTGCGGTCATCACCTCTTCATTGCCGTAACGAGACAGCAAGCGTAAAAAAGGATTCAGCAGATAACGGCCCACCAGCAATACGGCAAAAATGGCGGATAAACTCAACCACCAAGGTGGTGCATTACCATCGCCACCGGCCAGCGATTCAACCAACAACAGAATGGGGATCACCGCCAGATCCTGCATCAGTAAAATGGCAAAGCCTTGCTGCCCCGGTGGGGTTTTAAGAATGCCCTGCTCGGCCATTAATTGCACCGCAAAGGCAGTGGAAGATAATGCCAGCGCCAAACCAATCACTAATGACGGCTGCCATTGTTGGGCCGCCCAGATAACCAGCACGCCTACCAGTACCAGAGAGGTCAGCAGCAACTGCCCACCGCCAGTCAGCAGCACGGCCTGACGCATAGACCAGAGTTTTTTAGGCTCCAACTCCAATCCAATCACAAACAACAGCAGAATCACCCCAAGCTCAGCCACATGCAGTACATGGTCTGGCTCATGAATAAGCCCCATCATAGATGGCCCGATAATAACCCCGGCCACCAGGTAGCCGAGAATGGCCCCAAGTTTTAAACGCTTAAACAAAGGCACGGCGATCACCGCCGCAATAAGAAAAATAACTCCGGTTGCCAGAGCTGACATACTGTTCTTCCAGAATAGGCAGGCCTTTAGGCCTTATTGGTATCAGTTAGCGAATCTCTGCACAACGAAAAATCCGCTTTGCGTGCAAAGAGTAGAGTGTGCTGGCCTTTTGGGTCTAGATTTTTTACCAGTTCAGCGCTTTCTGCTCACGACTCCGGGCTGCAGACTTAGTGAACCTAAGGCCAGGTAACAGCGGCAGGGGTCCCCTTTGGGCTGCGCTTGTAGGCCCTTGAACCAAGGCAGAGCAAACATAATGTAGCGACCCTACATGCGTGAATGATAACGCTGCAGAAAAGGCCATAAACTGTTGCAAAGCCATACTCAAAAGCCAGCACGCTCTAGTAATAGCTAAGGTTTTACAGGTAGCATACAGCGCAAACATTGCATCAAGATTGCTTTTTATGACCATAGATTTTCGCCGCAAGCTCAGTACCACCCGCCCGTATAGCAAACAGAGTGAATCGCCGGTTTTGGATATTCGTAAACTGGAGCGGGCGCTGGAAAGTGATCGCGGCAGGATCATCCAGTCAGCAGCCATTCGCCGCCTGCAGCAAAAAACCCAGGTTTTTCCTTTAGAGCGCAACGCCGCGGTACGTTCGCGCCTGACCCACAGCCTGGAGGTGCAGCAAACCGGACGCTTTTTAGTTCGCACCCTCTACGACAAGTTGGGTGACAAGGCTGCGGACTATGGACTAGATGGACTGGAGCGCGCTCTGGAGTCTCTGGTGGAAATGGCCTGCCTGATGCACGACATTGGCAACCCACCGTTTGGACACTTTGGCGAAGCAGCCATTACCAAATGGTTTCGCGATCATCTGCATAACCTACCGGTATTTGCCGGGCTGACAGACAGTGCATTGAAACAAAAGATTCTGGCCGATTTATCCAGTTTTGAAGGCAATGCCCAGGCCATTCGTTTAGTCCACTCCCTGCTCGGGTTGAATTTAACTTACATGCAAGCCGCTTGTGTACTCAAATACACTCGCCCTGCTTACGAGCCCAAACCCGAAAAAGGTGAGCCACTGCATTATCTGCGTAAAAAGCCTGGCTATTACTTATCAGAACAAGGCTATGTTGAAGCGCTGCAAAATCAGCTCGCGTTGGGCCAATATTGCCGCTACCCACTGGCTTATTTAATGGAAGCCGCTGACGATATTTCCTATTGCCTGGCAGACATTGAAGATGGGGTGGAAAAAGGCCTGCTCAGCTACCCGCATTTAACCCGCTTATTGATTGAGGAATTTGACGGTGCAAAGGGCTTGGCAGACGTCCCCTTTCTGCCCGGTAACGGCCGAGAGCCACGTAGTTTCCGTCAGGTCATGGACTATGTGTTAAAACGCGCCGAGCAAGAACCGCTGAATAAAGCCCACCAGTATTTTATGTGGTTACGGGTGAGCTTGATTCACCCACTTGTGCAACATGGCGCCGACGCATTTTTAGCGAACATCGAGCAAATTTATCGTGGTGATTTTAATCGTGCATTATTGGAAGATGACTCTCTCAATCACCACCTAATCGAAACCTTTAAAAAGGTCGCCATTAAGCATATTTTCAGCGTACCTGAGGTAGAAACCCTGGAGTTGCAGGGCTACAGGATTATCAGTGAACTGCTCAATCAGTACCGTCCTTTGCTGGCGTTATCACGAGAAGACTTTCAACAAGTGATCGATGGTGGTCACCGTGACCTGTTGATTGAGTCACGCCTGGCTAAACGTCTGGCCAATAAGCATGTCAGTGCTTACCAACTGGCGCTACAAGGCTTACCGGCAGAGGCCGATATCCTGCTGTGGGAAGGCTATTACCGCTGCCGCCTTATTCAAGATATGGTCAGCGGGATGACCGACCAATATGCCCTGGATGAATATCGTGAACTTTTAGCCCTTAGCGCCTAATTGATAGGTTTCAATACTCGCCTCGTTGAGAGGCTGTTTTGTACTGGTCACGTCTAAGTGCAGAAAATAGTGGCAGTAAATGTGCTCTAGCTGGCTGGTTTTACTTAAGAATCAGGCCCTTGAGGCCTGCCGTATAAGGGTTCGAGAGGTTATCGTGTTGCCCTGCACTATTTTTCACAAGGAGCTATAGACACCCTTGGGTATTAAACGTACAATGCAGGGGCTCTAGATAGTTAAAGCACTTTCAACTACTGCACTGTTTTATCTTCGTCCTTTTGTAAAGTCGATATTAGACATATATTTGCGTTCTTGGTAAGTCATATCTAATGCTCCACCGGTGAAATTCACCAATGATTTAAGTTTTAAAAAGGTTTATTACATGTCTAATTCAGTAAAAGGCACCGTTAAGTGGTTTAACGAAGAAAAAGGTTTCGGTTTTATTTCTCAGGAAGATGGCGGTAAGGACGTATTCGTACACTTCCGTTCTATCGTTTCTGAAGGTTTCAAAACCCTGCAGGAAGGCCAGTCTGTAACGTTCACCGTAGAACAAGGTCAGAAAGGTCCTCAGGCTGCTAACGTAGTTGTAAACTAAGACTACGTACTGATTTTAAGGCCGGGATACCTGTCCCGGCCTTTTCTATATACCCCATCAACACATCCCCCCGTTTCTCAGCTAATCACATTTCGCCGGTCGCAACGGGCACATTTTATTTCAGAGTTTATTTATTAATCATTCAATTACGCAAAGGGATACACTCCTCGCTTGCCCACCTATTACGCATATTTCAATCAACAAATCGAACATCGCGTACACAGATAGTCAAAGCAAAAAGTACGTTCAGTTTCAAAATAGCCAACAAAGTAAGCTATTCCTGAACTGGTTACTCAACTTGTCAACACAAAGTCACTACAACCCTTAGCCTTCATCGGTTCTGCCATTTATGTCATCTGGCTAGCACACGCCACGGAATCATGACTAACAATATGCCATTCCGGCAGGTTACAATCCCCTCTCAACCAGACAGAGGGATATAACATGCAGAACTGGCTTATTTGGGTCATCCTGGCCATCGTCGTATTTGCCGCCATCAGCATATACAACAGCCTGATTGGTAAAAAAAATCAGGTAGAAAATGCCGAAGCTTCCATCGATGTGATGCTGAAAAAGCGCTTCGATCTGATTCCCAATATGGTGGAAAGCGTAAAAGCCTATATGGCTCACGAATCTACCTTGCTAAATGAACTCACCGCCCTGCGCACCAAAGCACAATCTGGCGGACTCGATGGTGAGCAAAAGGTGGCTCTGGACAAACAGATGAACGCAACCATGTCGCGCTTTCAGATCGCGGTAGAGAACTACCCCGATCTGAAAGCCAGCGAGAACTTTACCCTGCTGCAACGCACCATCAATGAAGTGGAAGAACAAATTTCCGCGGCGCGCCGGGCTTTTAATGCTGCCGTTACCGATCTGAACAATGCTATAGAGATGTTCCCTTCCAACTTGTTTGCCAGCCGCATGAACCTTAAACAACGGGCCTTATTTGAGATTCCGCAGGAAGAAAAACAAAACGTAAACCTAGGCAAACTTTTTGGCGGCTAAGTAGAAAACATGGACGTAACAAAAACCTCCCCTGCCAGGCAGGCAGATCTCGAATCCCTGTTCTCCGGCAATCTTAAAGGCCAGTTAAAGGAACTGGATGCAGTCAGACAACAAGCCATAAAACGCCTGCTTATCGCTTGTATTCTAGTGCCAGTGATAAGCCTGTTAGCCTTTGCTTATATTGAAGCCAATCGGCTGGATCCAGAGCTTATTCTCTGGGTTATTGGCCTAAGCATTATGCTGATGTATTGGTTTGTGGCCAGCAAATGGGCCAGCTATAGAAAAGGTTATAAAACCCAGGTAGTAGGTAAGCTGCTGGGCACCTTTAACAGCAGCTTTAAATACTCACCAACAGAGCAAGTCTCATCGGTTAAGTACAAGGAAAGCGGTCTGTATCCTCGCGCCTACGACCGCTATCAAGGTGAGGACTATGTGATTGGCAAGCTGGACAAAACCCTTATCGAGTTCTCCGAGCTGCATACTCAATACAAAACCACCACCCGGGATTCCAAAGGCCGCACTACCACAAACTGGCATACTATCTTTAAAGGCCTGTTCTTTGTGGCCGACGCCAACAAACACTTTAACGGCAAGACCTATATTATGCCCGACAGCACCGGGCTGTTTTCCAGCATAGGTAAGTCTATCGGCAACTTGTTTGGCACGCGCAGCGACAAAGTGGCATTGGAAGACCCTGATTTTGAGCGTTTTTTTGAAGTCTACAGTGACGATCAGGTCGAAGCACGCTATCTGCTCTCCCCTGCCCTGATGAGGCGCCTGATAGCCTTCAGAGCGGAAGCCGATGCCAGAGTGGCGTTATCTTTTGTTGGTGGTCAGTTGTATATCGCTATTCCAACCAAGAAGGCCTATTTTGAGCCCAAGTTTTTCAAACCCGCCGTTAGCCTGGACGTGATTAAAGAGATTTATCAGGATCTGGATTTTATTACCGGCATAGTGGAAGACTTAGATCTCAACACCCGGATTTGGACAAAAGAGTAACCACATCACAGGCCGACACGTTAGAAGAGGTCTGGCGAGGTCATCATAAATGCTCAGGACGACAAGGAAGTCCGCCTGGCCCATAAATAAAGAACGGGTTTGCGATGACCTTTATTTAGTTAACTCCAAGCACCCATTAGTAGCGATATACCGCTTACCACCAATAGCATCCACTCCTCATATTCTTTGCCAGTCTAAACAAAGTGTTATATCACTTCGGCATAGAAACTGGTCGTGGAGTTTGGCAAGATAGTCCTCAGTAAAGGAAAACTCAATGCCATAGAGCAGGAACCCATGAACCCATTTAGCGCGATTGCCCGCCACTATAGAAACTGGACATTCAGGCGCAATGATTGGCGTATAGTGCAAAATATTACCGCACCGCGCTTTACCGACATTTTGCAGGCTCATATCGATAACGGCTGGGAAATAACAGATAACTATCAGGGGTTTGATCCGGCAATGGCGAAATGGCAATGCCAGCTAAGAAAAGGCACCAGCTGCCTCAGGTGTCATTGGCGAACCGGCGCTGGAAGCATTTATGGCCCTGCACGTATTCTCAATGGCCTTGGTCAGAAATTCGGTTTATCAGTATTGACCTCTCCCCAGTAAACCGCCGCCATCTACTCGCTTGGTGTGCTGAGTGACCTTTATGGTGAAGAATGAAATCTCAATCAACAAGAAGAGTAGGAAATAGACTAAGGAAAACCTCAGCCAGCAGTCCCCTCACTAGCATAGCTATTGGATGTTGATGTCGCGCAGTCTAGTCTCCTTTCCACTACACACCTTGTTACAACTAAGCGTGCTATTCGATGAAAGTTTTCAAAGCCTTGATTGCTCTGTAAGCTGAACAGGTTTTTTTAAGCCGTAATAAAATCAACAACAGCAACAAAGGATAGTGACAATGAAAAAGCTTTTATGCGCTGTGAGCCTGGCTCTGGGGGTCAGTGGCTTTGCCATGGCCGACAGTCTGGAAAATGCCATCAACGGTGCTCAGCGCACCGCAGACTATCAGGCCCGTGACCAGTACCGTCACCCCAAGCAAACCCTGGAGTTTTTTGGTATTAAGCCGGATATGACCGTAGTGGAAATCTCCCCGGGTGGTGGTTGGTATACCGAGATTCTGGCCCCCTATTTAAAAGACAGCGGTACTTACTATGCCGCCGGTTTTGACCCCGAGTCAGAAGTAAAATATTACCAAAATGCCCACAAGCGTTTCAGCGACAAGCTGGCCGCCAGCCCGGATGTCTATGGCAAGGTACAAGTCAGTGTATTTCAACCACCAGTTAAATTAGATATAGCTCCAGCCGGCAGTGCAGATATGGTGCTGACCTTCCGCAATGTACATAACTGGTATATGAATGGTGGCGATGAGAATCTACTGGCGAGTTTTAAAGCGTTCGCCAAGGCCTTGAAGCCGGGCGGCGTATTAGGTGTCGTTGAGCATCGCCTGCCCGCCGATCGCCCTGCATCAGACCAGAAGCGCAGCGGTTATATGCATCAGGCTTTTGTAGTAAGCATTGCTGAGCAAGCGGGATTCACCCTGGCTGCTGAGTCAGATGTGAATGCCAACCCCAAAGATACCGCCGACCACCCCAAAGGGGTGTGGACCTTGCCTCCCAACCTGCGTTTAGGGGATGAGGACAAAGCCAAATATCAGGCGATAGGTGAAAGTGACCGTATGACCCTGAAGTTTATTAAAAAGTAACCGCCAAAAGCGCCGCTCTGCGGCGCTTTTTTTTTATGTCAGCGTGCTGAGCTAGCCCATACTGACAATGGCCTTGCGAAACCGCGCCAGGGCAATACCGAAAAACACCATACCAATAGCCAGTAACACCAACAGCAGCGGCCAGGCCAGTTGCCAACCGGCGCCGCGATAGAGAATATCCTGAGCTAACGAGACAAAATGCGTGGATGGCGATAGCTGCATTATCCAGCGTAACCAGTCCGGCATACTTTCCTGGGGCGTAGTGCCGCCGGAAAGCAGATACATCACCACCACCACAGGGATCACCAGCAAACCAAACTGCGCCATGGTGCGGGTCAGGGTGCCGAGCATAATCCCCAGCGACGTCACAGAGAACAGATACAAGGCGGAGGCCAGACTAAACAACAACACAGAACCCTGAATAGGTACGCCCAGTATCTGATGCACCACAAAGGCCAAAGACAATAAGGTCGCCACCAAAATTACCAGGCCGTTAGCCCAGACTTTGGCCAGCATAATCTCTGCCGGAGTAACCGGCATCACCAGTAAGTGCTCAATGGTGCCGTGCTCCCGCTCACGAATCAGAGCCGCGCCGGTCAGAATAATACCCAGCATGGTCACACTATTGATCACCTGCATTACCGAGTTGAACCAGGCAGAATCGGCATTGGGATTAAACAGTTTCCTTACCTCCAGGCGTACCGGCAGGCTATCGGCATACTCAATACCTGGCGCCAGATAAGCCATGCTCTCAGCCTGAATAATCTGCTGAATGTAGGTAGCGCCGTTGCCAGCCTGAGTCATAGCCGACGCATCCACATTCAATTGCACTTGTGGTTGCTTGCCTTGTAACACATGACGCTCAAAGTCAGGTGGAAATACCAGCACAAAGACAAACTCGCCTTGCTCCAACACGGTATCCAGCTGCCGGGCAGAAATTTTAACTGCCGGTTGAAACTGCGGGGCTAACAATGCCGCCGCAATTTGCCGCGATAGCGGCGAGTCATCCTCATCCACCACAGCAACGGCGGCATTATTCACTTCAAAATTTACCCCGGTGGCGACGGTGTACACCGCCACAGAGAAAATATAAAAAATCAAACCAAGCAGTACGGGGTCCGCCTTCAGGCTGAACAGCTCCTTGATCCCTAGTTGCCAGACATGACGCCACTGCATTTTCAGCGCTCCTGCTTATTCAAACCCAGCCACGCCAGCCAGGTAAACAGCACAATAAAACCCGCCAACGCCAACAGGTTAGGCCAGAGCTGGGCAAAGGACAGAGCTTTGGTAAAGCTGCCGATACTGATTTGCTGAAACCAGGCCGACGGAAAAGCCAGGCCCAGATAGCGCCCGGCCCCTTCCAGCGATGACACTGGCGTCAACAACCCGGAAAAATTCACCGCCGGCAAAATACTCAATACCGCCGCAGCAAACAGCGCCGCCACCTGAGTACGGGTAAAAGATGACACGACTAAGCCAAAACCTGTGGTGGCGGCAACATAGAGCAGGGCTCCCAGGCTCAGTACCCACACTGAACCTTTTACTGGTACCTGAAATACCAGTAAGGCCATCAGCATCAGTAACAGATAACTGACAAAGGCAATCAACACATAAGGGGTTTGCTTGCCCAGTAGAAACTCCAGGCGCCGGGTAGGCGTAGACTGAAAGTTAGCAATGGAGCCGGTTTCCTTTTCCCTGACGATGCCCAGCGCAGTCATCATGGCCGGAATCAATGCCAGCATCAGCATCACCACGCCCGGCACTATGGCAAAACGACTTTCAAAGGCCTGATTAAAATGAAAACGGCTTTGTACTTCTACCGGCATACTAAGGCCGCGGGATTGGGACTGCCCTGCCTGTAAACGCTGCAGCTCCCCAAGCAGCACAGCATTCAGATAACCAGTGCTGGTTTCAGCCTTAAATGGCATAGCGCCGTCCACCAGTGCTCCAATTTGCGGCTGCTGACCACTCATTAACTGCCGCCCAAACGAAGGCGGCACCTCGAGCAGCAAAGTCAGCTCGCCGGTACGCAACTTATTTAAGCCATCCTCGCTATCTGCAGGGGCAGGTTGACGCGAAAAATAGCTGGAACCGTCCAGACCTTCCAGCATCACCCTGCTCTCCCTGGACTGATCATAATCCAGCACCGCATAGCGCAGGTTGTCCACATCAAAGGAAATTCCATAGCCAAAGGTGAGCATTAACAACAGCGGCCCCAGTAAGGCAAACAACAAACGAATGGGGTCACGACGGATTTCAAGGCCCTCTCGCCAGGCATATGCCCACCAACGCTTCAACGCCCCGCGTCGTGGCGAAGCTGCCGTAGCCAGTGGCACGTCGCTATCCCAATGAGTATCCTGATTTTTGCTATTCGTCTGTGTATTCGCAGCCTCTTCTAAATAGGCAATAAAGGCCTGTTCCAGGGTGTCAGCCTGACGTTGAGCGGTCAGTTCGGCGGGGCTGCCCACCGCCAGCACTTTGCCGGCATGCATCAGAGAAATGCGGTCGCAGCGGAGCGCCTCATTCATAAAGTGGGTGGAAATAAAAATGGTAACCCCTTGCTCTCTTGAGAGCCTGAGCAACTGTCGCCAGAATTGATCCCGCGCCACCGGATCCACACCGGATGTGGGCTCATCCAATATCAGCACCTGCGGTTCGTGCAACACCGCCACGGCCAATTGCAAGCGCTGACGTATCCCCAGCGGCAAGCTTTGCGGCAAGCTGTGCTTGACCTGTTCCAGTTCAAAATCCACCAGCAACTGACCGATACGCCGCCGGGCATAATCTTCATCCAAGCCATACAAGCGGGCGTGCAATTCCAAGTTATGTAATACCGACAGTTCTGCATAGAGCGAGAAGCTTTGCGACATATAGCCGACCTGCTTACGGGTCTGCATATCGCCGGCATCGGGCAAGCGTCCGAACAAACGCGCTTCGCCACTGGAGAACGGCAATAGTCCGGTCAGCATTTTCATGGTGGTGGTTTTACCGCAGCCATTGGAGCCCAAAAAACCGAAAATCTCACCCCGTTCAATTCGGAATGACACCTTATCCACCGCCACAAAATCGCCGAAGCGACGGGTCAGTTGTTTGGCTTCGATGGCCGGTGGCCCCTCAAATTTACCGGGCGGTGTAACCTCAACGGCCTGATGACTTTGTCGCTTACTGTCAGGTAATAAGGCAATAAAGGCCTGTTCCAGTTCCTGTGTAGCGGTTTGCTCAAGAAGCTGCGCGGGACTACCGGTGGCGATCAATTGTCCGTCATCCATGGCCATCAGCCAGTCAAAGCGTTGCGCCTCTTCCATATAGGCCGTCGCCACCAGCACACTCATGCTGGGACGGGCTGCACGAATTTCATCAATCAGTTGCCAAAACTGACGACGTGACAGCGGGTCAACGCCGGTGGTGGGCTCATCCAGTACCAGTAAGTCCGGATCATGAATAAGCGCGCAGCACAGCCCCAGCTTTTGTTTCATACCACCGGATAACTTGCCGGCCGGCCGGTCAAGGAATGGGGCCAGGCCGGTGGCCTGCGTTAAACGGGTAATGCGTTGCTGACTCGCCCTGCCGCTTAGGCCGAAAAGCTGAGCAAAAAAGCGCAGATTTTCCTCCACGCTTAGGGTGGGATACAAATTTTTACCCAGTCCCTGTGGCATGTAGGCAATACGGGGCAGCAACTGTCGACGGCTGCGCGGATGGGCCATATCAGCCCCCAGCACTTGTAGACTGCCCTGTTGCAGTCGTTTCACGCCACAAATCAGTGCCAGCAATGTAGATTTACCCACACCATCTGGCCCTATGATGCCCACCATACAACCAGCCGGAATGGACAGGCTGACCGGCTTTAATGCGCGTAGCTCGCCATAATGGTGACCGACGTTGTCCAGGCGCACCACGTCGGTAAAGGGCTGTAGCTCACTCATGGTAAATTAACTGTCAGACTGGCTGGCCACTGCGCATCCGAAGAGGCCCGCACATACGCCATTCCCCGCACACCGGTTTTGACTTTTTCCTGATGTTTTTGCAGCAATGCCGGATCTATGGCCAGCTTAACCCGGAACATCAAGCTGTCACGGGCATCCTGAGTTTCCACGGACTTGGGAGTAAATTGTGCATCGGCGGCGATAAAACTAACCTTGGCGGGCACGACATAATTGGGAATCGGGTCCAAAATCAGACGAGCTTCATCATTAATGCCCAGTTTACCTGCCACATCTGCGGGTAGAAATACCGTCATATACACATCTGACAGGTCCAGCAAGGTCACCACACGACCACCGGCGGCCAATACTTCTCCCGCCTGCGCCAGCTTGTATTGCACGCGACCATTGCCCGGGGCACGAATTTGCGTGTCATCCAATAAGCTTTGCAGCTCCTGCTGCGCGGCGCGGGCTTCGTTGACACTAGCCTGTAACCGTTCGGTACTGGCTTTGGCCAGCTTCAGTGCCGCCGTAGCAGAGTCAAACTGCGCTCTGGCCTGATCCAACTTATCCTGAGACAAAAGCTTTTTGGCTACCAGCGCCTGAATGCGCGCCAGCTCGGATTCGGCCAGGGTCAACTGGCTTTGACGCTGCTCAGCCCCCGCTTTGGCTTCCTCCACTGCCAACAAGGCCTGCTCAACCTTGGACTGCAATTCCGCCTGCTTGGCCACAAGCTGTTGGCTATCAATACGGGCCAGTAAATCCCCCCGAGCCACCATCTGACCCTCCTGCACCAGCACTTCATCCACCCTACCGGCAACCTTAGTGGCCACATCAATTTGCGTAGCTTCTAATCGGCCGTTGGTAGTGACAATACCATCAGGCAACGCAGGACGGCTCCACCACCAGGCGCCTGCCGCCACTGAAGCGATGACAATAACCAACAGTACAATGTATTTTTGACGTCTCATGGATGACCCATTCCTTGTGTTTACCGGGGCTTAAATGCGCGCTAAAAACACTACTCTAACAGAGTTATCCTGACAGGTTGTTGACATCAAACAAGGTTTGATAAAAAGAAAGGAAAACCCTACCCGACAGGGGAACGCCGGGTAGGGGGATAAGGGACTATCTAAGGCCCAGTTCAATATCCCGGACTATCTTATTGCCGGTGAAAATAGGATGGTCTTCCACCTCAGGTTCGAGGGCGAAGAATTTGCGGTCTTCTTCGGCCAATCCCTGATAACCGCCAATGACCTGGTAAATCCAGACCTCGGGGTCAAAGTCCAATTCCTGGCTATTCAGATATTGCAATGCAGTCAGACGCTTGCCCGTATCAATCACCTCACAGAAATAGGCCTCCACCGCCTGGTGAATGGCTTTATCATCCAACTCCACCTGGCCTTGGCTTTCCACATCAATGGCTTGCGCTGCGCGTTGTTCATCTAAGGGTTTGTCGCTACGATGCAAGGCTTTGATACGCCCAACCAGTAACAACAGATCCTGTTCGTGATCAACCCGGTTTACGTCCACAGCCGCCGGTTGTAATAAGGGCTTGGCCAGATTAAACAAGGCAGGCACCTGGCTATGGTTAGCATAATTAGCCGGAGCAAAGTCAGGCTGCTGTTCCATATGCAGCAAAAAGCCTTTAAGTAGCCGCGTTTTGCCGCGAAACTCACGAAAGCGTCCAAGCAATTCCAGCAAACGAGACTGGGCGATGCTCAGCTCCTGAGTACAACGCGAAAAGCTTTGCTGCAGGGCCACAACCAACAAGTGGCGCAATTCCCGGATACTGCCAGCCACTTCAGATAGCTCATCAAAGCGGAACATTTCCAACTGGCTGAGCAGCTCAGAAACCTGACTCTGTGCCAATTCGTTCTCACGGATCTTGGCATCAATCGAAGCCACATAGCCAAACTCATTGTTGATGCGGCTAAACAGCGCCCGCACGTTATTGCCCAGCGACTCTGTCAGGGCATAGACATGCTCACTTAAGTCATTCATATGGGCCTGGGCTTCGGCATAACGATGATGTGCCAGGGCTTCTTTATAGTGCTGTGCCAGGGTTTTCAGGCTGGCCAGTGCCGAGCCAATATTGGTGTCAATCTGACGATTACGCTCATCCTGTAAGCTGCCTTCCAGCAAGTTACGAATCGCTTTTTTTAACCTAAGCGGCCCACCGGCCTCGGGGCGCCATAAAATACCCAGTTTTTTGAGGTTGTCGACGACCCCTGGGCTGGCATCACCCTCATGCAGCGTACCGCTCAGGTACACCTGCATTATCAAGTCAGCATTACGCGACAGGGCATTAAGCAGTTTAACCCCAGCCTGATGCAGGTTCTGGTTCACAGCAGGCTCCCCTGGGCAATGGCAGACTCGGCCTGCTCTGCCAGCGACAACGCTTCGGTTTCATCAATAAAGCGCAGCACTTCATACAGATAATCAATCTTGCCGGTGGCAATATAAATCTGCTTATCAGGGTTCGGCTTCATGAGATAGCCCAGCTCGGTCAGACGCTTAAACACCAGATTCAACTGTCCGACCACTTCCACGCTGTTGGAGTTAAACAAGCGATAACGGGCAATTTTCGCCAGTTGCTCTTTATACGCCGGGGTATCTTCAATAGTACTTTGCAATTCATTGGAACGAATGGTGCTGCCCTGCGTCACAGGGACATCCGAGCCACTGCTTTGCTGCACTAATAGCAACCATTCCACCAGCGGTAATAAACCGGCGGCAATTTCCTGAAACTGACTGGACAAGACCTTACGCTCACCATCTCCCAGGGTGCGATACGCGGCAAAGAAAACCTGCCCATCCGCAGCCGATGATAAACTGCGGTTTAAGGTAGCCAGATACTGATCCACTGCGTCAAAATTGGCACTTTGTTTCAGATAGCGCCAACCGTCTTCATCGCTGATTTCGCAGATAAAATCGCCGCTCAGCAAACGTTCCAGAATACGACCTTGCTCACTGATCATGCGCTTTTCTCCTGCTGCTGGCTGCGCTGACGCAAGCGCTCACTAATGGCGCTCACCTTGGGCTGCACCACTTGCAGCTTACGGGTTGCCTTGTCGATAAGGTAACGGTTGTCAAACAAGGTCAACACCTCAGATTCTGGATTGGGGAAGGCACCGACCACAGAGATATTGTTGTTCTGGCAGGCATCGAAGATCTTCTTCACGTTGCTTTGGTGCAAAGTGCCAAGTTCGTCTATAGGCCAGTGGATCACCGCCTCAGCCTTACCACGCAACAAGCGGGTAAAGGCCAACAGGAACTTACACAAAATCAGATAGGCCATACCATGACTGGAAGACTCGTTGAGCTGGCGGTCGGTACGAATTACCAAATCGCTCTTTCCTTCCCGCAATTGCAGTTCAATATCCAGCAACTTACCAATGCCGCCTGCCAGTGCCGCACGGCCCAGAATGTCCATCACCCGACGCATACTCATGGCATAGTCATCAGGCGGTAGATCGGCGGCACCATCTTCCAGCCATTCCTGATACAAACGGTCAAACTGGGTCAGCTCCGGCCAGAATTCCAGCTCGCTGATACGTGAACGAATACGTACCGCAGAGTCCGATACACCATCCAGGAACAGCTCTTCTTCTACTTCCTGACTGATACGGCGGCTTTGGGTCACAATGCGTTTATCAATATCCTCCAATACCTTGTAGTACTGACTGAGATCGGCACCAAAGGTACGCCCGAGGTCTCGCAAACCTTGTAGTTTTTGCGGGATCAGCACATTCAGCAACTGATCCAAATGACTAACCAGACGGCGATGATCAACAGTACGCACGCCCTGGGCATTTACCACCGCGCACTCTTCTCTGGAGCGCTCCCAGGTTTCAGCTAGCCCCGTCCCCGCCTGGCTGGCGATCAAGGAATCAAAATGCTCCACATATGCCTTGATATCGCTGAGTAGTTTATCGCGGCCTTGCAGCAGTTGCTGGCCTTCACCTAAGCGCTGAACAACAGAGCTCTTATCTGCCACTACTTCGGCCTTTGGCAAGCTCAGTCGATTTAATTGGGCGTGGATGTTCTTAACGTCAATTTCCTGTTCCCTGGCAGTTTTCAGTAACTGCTCAAGCTGAGTTTGCTGCTCTTTAAGCTGGCTACGCAGGGTTTTATAAGCGCCTTCCTGTTTGGCCAGTTCACGCTCTGACTCCGCCAGAGTCTTACGCGCCCGAGCCAGTCCTTGTTGCCAGGTGACTTTGTGTTGCAGATACACTGTGGCATGCCAGTGTTCGTAGTCTTTCACCAAACCTCGACTCTTCTCGGTCTTCAGGATGTCAGTCTTAAGGGTCTCAATTTGTTTACGCAGATCGGCGATTTCGTCCACGTCCACACCGCGTTTGGCTAACTCATTTTGCAGCCATAATTGGGCTTGCTTCTTATCGTTGGCCGCTTGCTGACGACTATGCTGAATATGCTGCTCAACCTGTGTGATTTGGCTGCGTAAATCGTCGGTTACCTGTTGCCAGTGGAATTGCAACTCGGTCTCGGCATCTCGTTGCTGATCACGAATTTCGCTTAATGCTTGCTGTTGCTGGCTTTCAACCTGTTGTTGACGTTTTTCATTGTCTTTCAGGCGGTCTTTATTCTGCTGCTTACGCTCGGCCAAGGCCGCCCGGTATTCCTGCAGCAACTGATCTTTATCCTGCTGCAAACGCTTGCGGTTTGCTTCCAGGGTGCGTTGTTCGCTGTCGGCCTGGGCTTGCTTGAGCTCCTGATTACGTACCGCTTCTGAAGCCTGTGCCAACTTCTGTTCGGCCTGGTTTTGCTGTTCAACCGCTTCTGCCAGCAAACGCTGAGCGTCATCAAGCTGTGCCTGCAGCTGCTGTTCGCTGTGTGCATACTCTGGGGTATCTAACAGTGACAAATCCAGTTTCAGCCCGAACAGGCTGTCTTGCATTTCACCCAGTTCAGGTTTGAGATCCTTACGCGCCAGCAATTCGGCGTTGATGACTTTACCCAATGACTGTGGCCAGTCCGGCAACTCCCGACGCACAAACTCCAGTAAACTGCCTTGTCCGGGGTACAGCAAGGCTTCAATCTTATCCACTTGCTGCTGGGCCTTGGTAAATTGCTTACGGGCCAGCTCCAGTTCATTGGCTGCCTGACTGCGCGTTTTATTGGCCTGACTCAGTTCCTGTCCCAGCCGGCGCTGCTTGTCGCGACCATTGTCTTCTAGCTCAGCCGCTTCCTGAATACTTTCCTCCAGCAGCACCACCTGGCTTTGCTCAAATTCATTGAAGCCGGCATTGCGCAGGGCAGCAGACAGTTCAGCGTGCTGCACCTTAAGCTCTTGCAAACGCTGCTGATAATCCTGCTGCGCCGTGTTCAATTGCTGCTGATAATCCTGGCGCAATTCTGCCAGTTTACGTTGTTCATCGGTCCGGGCATCGGCCAGCTTTTCTTTCAGCTCCTGCTGTTTCTCACCGTAGAGCTCCTGCTCCTGGCTGAGCTTTTCGCCTATACCGGCCAGTTGCTTGTTGTAGCTGGACTCAACATCCTGATGCTGATCGGTCAGCAGGCTATAACGGGCCTGTGCACCGTCCAACTGGCTTTGCCATTGGGTTAGGTGATTAAGGTTTTTCTGCAGGGTTTCAATGTCTTTGTCCTGCCAGTCCTGATACTCGTTTTCGACCCTTTCCAAATCGCTTTCATAGGTACGCACTTCGGCCTTGGCCTCGGACAGCTGCTGATTCAGCCCGTCTCGGGTAATCGCCCAATCACTTTCCTGCTTGCGCAAGGTCAGGATAGTTTCTTCCAGCTTACCGTCCTGCTGAACAATACTGGCGGCCAATTGACTTAAATCCACAGAAAACTGCTGGCGCAACTGTGCCAAGCGCAGTTCACTTTGACCTAACTCGTGATTAGCCTGCTCCAGGCGACTGAACTGTGGCCGAATGGCATCGAATTCTTTAATCAGGTGACATTCTCGGATCCAGTCTTCGACCTTGTTACGACTCAAGCCCGAACTGGGCGGCTGCACACCATCTTCTTCCAAAATGGCAGCAATCATGGCCTTAATAGTTTCCATTTTGCCTTCACGGGAATGCACGGCTTTGGCCAGCTTCTCAATATGACGCAGGCTTTGCTGGGCCTCACACAGGGCAAAAATACGCGCATAGCCGAGCAATTCACGGCCATTACTGGACGCATTCATCACGCCGCGATCATTTTGCAGTACAGCACGAAAATCTTTGGTATTGAGCTGTTTGCTAACGGTAAAGCCATTGCGGGCTAATGCCCTGGCCTGCTCTACCGCAGGCAGACTGGTATGTTTACCGCTTTTGTTCTGATACAGGTAATCTTCCAGGTCAAAACCCTTGGCAATAAATCGGTAGTTAACACCATTGCCCGTAGAAGTTAGCACTAACTGGCAAAGCTCTTCTTCACCGCTGCGATACTCATAGATAATAAAGCTGGATTCGCGCGGCAGATACCAGCGTTCAAAACTGTCACGGGTGGCTGGTACTACACGACTAGGGTATTCGCCGTAAAAAACCGGGATCAAACGCTGTAAGGTGGTTTTTCCTGAGGCATTGGTGCCACAGATATTGGTGTGACCATCAAGTTTTAGCTCAACCACCCCTGGCAGGTGGGTATCAATCAGAATCAGACGGACTAATCCAGGCATAAGGTTCCTTTGTTCGCGGATGGCGTATCCATCCGGGGCAGGCCGCATGGCCAATAGGCTAGAATAACAAACGACTATTCTATACCAAGGCGCTAAGGGAATTCACTATCGCAAGTCACCTTGATAGATGGGCAGAATGGTTGATACTGATTCAGACACTTTGTTGTTTCGCAGGGAATGGCCATATGCATATTAGCCTTCTGTCGACCCCAGCGCTGTTCGCCGCTTCTATCGCCATGATCCTGATGGTGTCCCTGTTGGTGCTGGCTTCTGGTTTATATCAACGCAGCCAACAGGCCTACCTGACTTTCTTCTTCTTATGTTTAGTGATCTCGCTTTATCAATGGTTTACCTTTGAATATCACCAGTTGCAGAGCCAAGAGTCCGCCATTTACTGGTTAAAACTGCAAACCGCTTGTTACATCGCTATTCTTCCGGCTGCGTTTTACTGCTTTGCCGTCTGGACCCGTCAGCAACACACAAAGCTATGGCTGAAGCTATTGCTGGGATGGTCATTGGCACTGGCTATCCTGAACTTCGTTCTGCCCTATGGCCTAAAGCTAAGTCATGTAGAAAGGGTCGTCACTTGGCCAGGGGATGCGGGTTATATGCTGCAAAACTTTATCGGTCCCTTACATTGGGCCGGTATTCTTTTGCATTTAACCGGGCTGATATTGATTTTATGGCTACTCTGGCGCTGCTGGATACTGGTAACCAGGGGCAAGAAGATCATGGCTATCGGCATCAGTATTTTTGTCTTACTGCTGATGCTCACCTGGGGAATTGCGGCAGGTATTCAGACCGGACAAGTCAACTCAGTACAACTTGTGGGCTTTACCTTTAACTACTTTTTAATTCTGGTGTGTATTGATGTAGCCGTCCAATTACATCGCCAGCGGGAAAAACTTCAACACGCACTCACCACCAGTGAACGTGTGGCAGGGGCCTTACAAGGACTGATGCGAGGAGCTGGCCATCAAGTTGGCAGTCGTTTTTATGCCAATCAGGTCAAACAACTAAAAAGGCTCTACCAGGCTGATATCTGTTTTATTGGTCAATTTGAAACCAGTCCAGAGGGCATTAAGCAAGTTCGGGTTCTGGCAATTCACAAAGATGGACAAGCTGCGGAGAACTTCACTTATACCCTGGGCAATTCTCCCTGCCAGGGTGTAGGCCAAAAGGACGTCTGTACTTACCATCAGGACGTGCAACAGCAATTCCCTGACGATGCCATGTTGACTCAGGAGCATATCCAGGCTTATTTAGGGATGCCGGTCAGGGATGTACAAGGTAAGCCCATTGGCCTCATCGTACTGCTATTTCGTCAAGCCGTGGAACCCATTCAGGAGTTTGAACAAACCCTGCTGCTGTTTGCTGAGCGTACCGCCTCAGAAATGCAGCGTGAACAGGCCGAACAGAAGCTTAAACAAGCCGCTTACACCGATAATCTGACCCACCTGCCAAACCGAAAAGCTCTGTGGGACTGGCTCTCAGCTCAACCTGACAATCATTGGCAAGGCTATCCAACCTTCCAATTTCTGCTTATCGATATCGACGGTTTCAAAGAGATTAATAAGTTACATGGTCAGGCGATTGGCGATCAGGTGTTACAAGCCGTCGCGCAGCGCCTGCAAGCTTATGCAAAAACAGAGGATTTGGTTGTTCGCTATGCCAGTAATAGCTTTGTCTTTATCAAACAGAGCATTTCGACCGCCGACGAACCAATGATTAAACTAAACGGAGAAACCATTGCCAGTCTGATCCGCACCCCCATAGAATTGGCTGGCAGACAACTCAAGCTGGCGGCAAGTATAGGTTCTGCGCTAGCCTGCCAGGCTAAAAATCAGGAGGAATTACTGCACTTTGCTGAGTCGGCCCTAAAACAGGCCAAGGAAGGAGGACAGGGCAAGATTAGACGTTTCGACCCGGCCTTGCAAAGTATGCTCGATGATCGCGCCTTGCTGGAGAAAGAACTGGCCGACTCCATCAAGAAAGGCGAATTTTTCCTGCTATTTCAGCCACAAACCACCCCTGACGGAGAGTTACGTGGGGCCGAAGTGTTGATCCGCTGGGCACACCCAGTTAAAGGCATGATTCGGCCGGACCTGTTTATCAGCGTGGCCGAAGAAACCGGGTTAATCCGTTTGCTGGGCCAGTGGTTATTTGAAGCGGTATTCCGTCAGATCCAAACCTGGCGCAGGGAGCGCGTCCACTATCCCAAGCATTTGGCCATCAACGTGTCTCCTTTGCAGTTTGTTGACCCGGCCTTTGTAGAAAACCTGCAAAAGTTGATGCTGTACTATGATATCAGTCCCGCTGAAATTGTGATTGAACTGGTGGAAACCGGTTTACTTAATGACAAAGACGAAACCATGCAGAAATTGCATAAACTCAGAGATCTGGGCTTTAAGTTGGCCCTCGACGACTTTGGTACCGGCTATTCATCATTGTCCTACCTCAAAGATCTACCGCTGGATATTCTGAAGATTGATAAGTCTTTTGTGGATGACCTCAACACCCCCAGCACACAAAAGCTGGTCAGTGCTATTGTCGACATTTGTCATCATCTGAGCCTGGAAGTAGTGTGTGAGGGCGTTGAGCAGCAGTGGCAAGTGGAACGACTTCGGAACATGGGTTGCCAGCGTTTTCAAGGCTACTATTTTGCCCGTCCCTTAACCCCTGAGAAACTTATTCAATGGCAATTTTCAGAGGCCGTCCCACAGCAATAAAGCCGCGTTTTAGAAACGCCAAGCATAGGATAAGTTAATGAAATCCATACCGGGGTTTTTATCGTTCAAACCGCCGTTAGAATAGTGCATGTAGCGCAAGGACACGGACTCCTTCTCATCCAGTTGCAGCACCAGACCTAGACGGTCTTCAAACTGGTAGTGGGAGCCGATATCCTTATTGGCAAAACGGGTGTCATCCACCAGTGAAAAGCCGATACCAAACTCCCATTTCAAGGGGTAGCCATTCAATGTGGTGAACTGTTTGCTGATGACGGGGGAAAGTGCCAGTACCAGGTTATTCTCATCGAAGTCATTAGCGCTGAACTCCCAAATGTTCAGACTCAACTCAAAATACAGATCCACCTCCCCTAACCAGTCAATACTGGTTAATTGTCCGTAGTAAGGACGATACGCCAACCTGACGCCAGTGAGATCCCCTTCACCACGGAGTAGATCGATTGCCACGCCCTGATCCGCCATCAATCTGGGCGTAAATAAAATGGATGCAGCGACTAACAAATTAAATATATATTTCACAACAAAATACATTCACAAAATCAATATGTCGGTATTATGGGGATGTGAAGGTTTAATTCAAATAGAAAATATGTAACCAATTCATTCATCACTTTTATGAATCAAAAAAGCCGCAATAATTATTGCGGCTTAGATAGCTTTACTGACCCAGGGAAGAAGTCTCCTCCCACTAGGCAAAAGGTTTGTATGACAAAATGGTTACAATAAAAAATCCATCCGTAGCGATGGTCTGAGTGACAAACCAGCTGCCACTGGTTTACATAAAAAAGAACTAACGGGAAGCTTAGCTATCAACCCAGCGGGCTTTGATTTGCAGAATACTGTCTATTTCCTGCTCGAGCAGGGGAACCAGTGAGGGATCAAAATGCTTACCTTGCTGCTCCCGAATGTGTGCCAAGGCATCATCAATGGACCAGGCGGCCTTATAAGGACGGGCGCTAGTAAGTGCATCAAACACATCCGCCAGCGCCACAATTCTGGCTTCGATAGGAATGGCGTCGCCCCTTAATCCATGGGGATAACCACTGCCATCCCATTTCTCGTGATGACAAAGAGCGACCGTTCGTGCCATCTTCATCAGCCGTGAGTCGCATTCGCCGAGAATTTCCGCCCCAATCTCCGGATGATCCTGCATCACCCGATACTCTTCCGCCGTCAGTTTTCCTGGCTTGAGTAGAATATGATCTGCAATGCCAATCTTACCAATGTCGTGCATGGGCGCGGCATGCAATAATTCCTCGGCATGCTGCTCAGAAAATCCATACGCTAACGCAATAATCTTGGCGTAGTGACTCATGCGCAATACATGGTTGCCCGTTTCATTGTCCTTATACTCGGCCGCCCGCCCCAGACACTGAATAATGCGCAGACGACTCAGTTTGATTTCATCCGCTTTTACCAGCGACAAATGGGTTTTAACCCTGGCTCTGACCACGGCGGGCGTAACAGGCTTAGTGATATAGTCAACGGCTCCCAGATCAAACCCCCGGGTTTCATCCACTTCATCTTTAAGGGCGGTTACAAAAATAACAGGAATGCGGGCCAGACTGATGTCCGCTTTTAGTTGTTGGCAAACATCAAAGCCGGTCATACCAGGCATCATAACATCCAACAAAATCAAATCGGGTTGCTCACGCTTGGCAATGCTGAGGGCTTCTTCACCACTGCGGGCAAAGACTAGCCGGTATTGCTCCTGCAACACTAATTTCAATACCTTCAAATTGGCCGGTTCATCATCTACCACTAAGACACTGGGTCGGTCTGCTACACTCATTGCTACTCTTCCCCGTTTAAGATGGTTAAGGCCTGCTCAATCAACCGGCTTGCGACAACAAAATCAAATTCGTTAAAAGCCTCGACAATTCCATCTACCGCCGGACCAGCGACACCCGCACAGCATGCCGTTAACGCGTTTAGTGCCTGATCGTCAAACTCGTTGGCCGACGCCGCTTTTTGTAACCGCCGCAACAGGGCCAGACATTCATGGCGATCGCCTCCCAGTTGCTGCTCAGCGTTGATACTTTGCACGTCATCCTGCTCTTCAAGCCAGCGTTCGAGCGCGTCCATTTGTAACTGTAAGGCGGCAATAATATCTCGCCCTTGTGCCACTTGTCCTTGTCTGGCTATACGCTCAAGCTGCGCTGATAGATCTGCCAAGGTTTCTAGCGCCAAATTACCACACAGCCCTTTAAGGGCGTGGACGCGTTCCTGCAATGCCCTGACATTATCATCCTCGACCATCTGTAACAGCTGCGCTGGCAGGCTGGCGTAACGTCTGACAAAGTTAATCAGCTCTTTAATATAGGTCGTTTCCTGTCCCCATAACTGCAGAGCCTTGGACAAATTAACCAATTCAGCCTCAGCCTGCGGTTGCGTATCAACCACTTCCGGCTTCAACTCCAGTCCAAGCACCTTGGCCATTTCAGTCACCAAAGCCGACATATCCACAGGCTTGCTGGCAAAACCTTGCATCCCTGCCTCTTGGGCGGCCTGCTTATCTTCATCCAAAACACTGGCGGTCAAGGCAACAATAGGCAGTACATCACGACCTTCCTCAGCTTCCCAGGCCCGAATAGCCCGGCTGGCAGCTAATCCGTCAAGCTCCGGCATCTGAATATCCATCAGCACCAAGTCAAAGGGCTGTTGTTTAACCTGCTCCAGCGCCTCCAAGCCATTACTGACAACCGTCACCTGATGTCCGGCGTTGCCCAGCAACAATTTGAGCAAATCCTGATTCTGCGGAATATCGTCGGCAACCAAGATGTTCTGAGCAGGTAGCTTAGCCAGATTACGTTTGTCACTGGCAATCACTGGCCGACCTTCGCTAAGCGGCAAGGTGAAACAGAAAGTACTGCCTACATCGGGTTTACTGTTGGCCCAGATTTGCCCCCCCATCAGCTCAACCAATTGTTTGCTAATAGTCGTCCCTAATCCCGTGCCGCCAAAACGTCGGCTCATGGAGGCATCGGCCTGGATAAAGGGCTCAAAAATATGCTTCAGGCGCTGTGCTTCTATTCCAATGCCGGTGTCCGAGATACAGAACCGCACGACACCTTCCTGTTCAACCGCCACTTCCAATCTGACCTGGCCCTGCTCAGTAAACTTGATGGCATTGCCAAGCAGATTGGTCAGTACCTGGCGAATTCTGTCCGGCGCACCGCGATAGAACTCATGTAATTCAGACCCCAAGTGCAGACTCAAATCCAGGCCTTTTTTTCGCGCCTGTAGCCATAAGGTAGACACCACCTGGTCGGTCAGCTCCATCATGGAAAAGTCTCGCCACTCCAGCTCCAACTTGCCTTTTTCCAGTTTGGCGCTGTCCAAAATGTCGTTAAGCAAATGCAGTAGTGAGCGGGCCGACACATTGATGGTTTTAAGGTGCCGCCGCTGCTCCTCATCAAGCTCGCTATTCATCAATACGTCGCTAAAGCCAATAATGGCATTCATGGGCGTGCGGATCTCGTGGCTCATATTGGCCAGAAAGGCTGAACGAGCAGCCGCGGCCTGTTCGGCCCGCTCCTTAGCCAGCAACAGCTCCTGCTCCATCTGTTTGCGGCTGGTTATATCCATAACAAAGCCATCCAACCAGATCACCTCCCCCTCTTCATTACGCACCGGGCCACCATTGTCCAGCATCCAGCGAATGTTGCCGAAACGGTCAATGATCCGGTATTCCACACAAAAGTGTTCATCGTAAGCCGACATTTCTAATAACCTGTCTCTGTCCTCGGGATGAAACAGATCTGAAAAATGTCGTTTGGGGTTGGGCAGAATAAAATCTTGGGCGGGGAAGCCCGTGATTTGCTCCACTGCTTCGCTAATAAATATCATCGCAAAATCAATGTCGGCCTGGCAGCGATAGGCCGCACCAGGGATATTGCTGATAAGGGAGCGATATTTGGCCTCGTTGTCTTTAAGAGCCTTCTCCATACGCAGCCGCTGGCTAATATCGGTAACAAAGGCAACAAAAAGATCCTCACCCGGTAACTGGGCATGGCCGATGGCTAGCCTGACCGGCATCGTCATACCGGATTTATGTAATGCCAATACCTCGCGATCGCTGCCAATAATCCTGGCCTTACCGCTACGCAAATAATGGCCCAAATAATCATCGTGTTCGTCCGAAAAAGGTTGCGGCATCAAGATACTGACATTTTGATCGAGAATGTCGGCGGCCTGCCAGCCGAAGATTTTCTCCGCCGCCTGGTTTACGCTGATGACTTTGCCTTTATCGCTGATGGTGACCACACCGTCCACCGCAGTATCCATCATGGCTTTCAGGCGGGTTTCATTGCGTTTGGCCACCCGGCTAATTTGTCGGTACTTAAATAATAGATTCACAATAACCACCATGGTGGTCATGAGAATTGTGGTAATCGCAATACCCAGCGCCATCACCTCAGAGTGATTGACCTGTTCGCTGTATTGCATACCCTCCGGCGGTACAAAACGCGCGGCCGCCATACCTGTGTAATGCATACCACTGATAGCCAGCCCCATGACCACGCCGCTACTAAGATTTAACAGCATGGGAGAAAGTGGCACCGTAGTGATGCGCGTAATGCCAAAACGCACCCACAAAGACAGCCAAGCAAGGGCCACAGCGACCAGAATAGATAAACCAAACAACCAGGGGTCGTATCGCAATGCCGGCGCCATTTGCATCGCCGCCATGCCCACATAGTGCATGGTTCCTATGCCTGACCCCATCAACACTGCCCCAAGTGTCAGTTGCATCAGGCTCACCTGTTTACGACTTATCAACGACAACGCCACCCAGGATGCCCCCATGCTGGGCAACATAGAGAGCAAAGTAAGGTAAATGGAGTACTCCACCTGAGTGCACAATTCAAAGGCCAGCATGCCAATAAAGTGCATGGACCACACCCCAGAGCCCAGGGCCACACTACCGGCGAATAACAGCAAAGCGCTTCGTTGCGTTGTTTGGCGGGCCTGACCGGCTAATTGCATAGCCATAGTGGAGGAAAAAATAGAAACCAGGATGGAGAGTAGTACTAACCAGGAGTCATAATTGCCGAACATCAGCAAATTATCCTGAGGATAGGTAAAATAGTGTTGCAGCAAGTCTAACAACCTGACTTCCCGTAAATAAGGATATATCAAATCATACCCTGGCATGAACATCTGGCAAGCACAGCGTTGCGAAAAATGCGATAACTAGACAGGGAAATACCCTTAATGGGTGGTTAAAGTTTCGCCCTTTCGACTATCCTGAGATCAGACAACCGAAAAGGACCTGCTATCTTATGCAAGCCACTGATTACGCTATGGCCGTCACCGATTCATTTGCCTTGCCGGACGCCTGTACGCGTATAAAGGAGCTGCTGGAGGACCCCAGCTCGACTGCTGCTGACATTGCCGATGTGGTGTCATTGGACCCATCCCTGAGCACTAAGCTGCTCAAGCTGGCCAACAGTGCACTTTACAATTTTAATGCTGAGATAAGCACTATCAGCCGGGCAGTCAGTGCCATAGGCGCGAAAGCCTTGTATAGCCTGGTTATGACAGAAACTGCGCGCAGCGCCTTTAAGCATTTTGAAAATAACGCCGTTAATCTTGAACGTTTCTGGCAGCAGAGTGTTTACGCCGGGCTGATTGCTAAACACCTGGCAATAGACACCGGCCAGAAGGACACAGAACGCTTTTTCTTACTTGGCTTACTGCATAACTTCGGCGAGCTGGCGGTGGCAAACCGCTCACCAGAGCTGGCGTCTCAGTGCGAGCAAAGTGAAGGCACACAAATCCCCTGGGAGAAACAAAAGCAGTTGTTGGGTTTCACTTACGCCGAATGCAGCGCCCAGATTTTGATGCTGTGGAATTTGCCTTCAAGCCTGTTTACACCGATTGCCAATCAGCACAATGAATCCCTGGCACTGAAGCAAACCGATATTGCCATTCTCTATCTGGCCGTGCGATTGGCCTTACAATGTGCAATACCCGGTGCGAAGGAGAGCGTCCACTTAGTCAGCGCAGAGATTATCAACAGCCTCAAGCTCAGCGAAGCCGAGCTGGAAAGCGTGATCCTAAGCAGCAAAGTAGAGTCTTATAAAATCCTGAGTATTATGAACCCTGAGCTGTTTGCCAGTCCTTAAAAACCGGTTTGCCGCTAGGCCGTTGGCAGGGTTTTCTCTATTTCTTCGTAGCTTACCGGTTTGGCAAACAAGTATCCTTGCCCCAAATCGCAGCCCATTTTCCATAAAATATCGCGTTGACGCTGTGTTTCAATGCCTTCGGCCAGCACCCGCATGCCCACAGCATCAGCCATGGCGATCATGGCATTAACCAGACCATAATTTTTAGGATGTTCAATATCCTTGATAAAAACCCGGTCTATCTTCAACAGCTGAACCGGCAGATCTTTCAGGTACCCCAATGACGAGTAGCCGGTACCAAAATCATCAATGGCAATGCTGACACCGTGACGCTTAAACAACTGCATGTTGTCCATGATGACCTGAGAGTTGCCCATTGCCACTCCCTCGGTAATTTCCAACTCAATGCAATTCATTGGCAAATCAAGCTCTGCGGTCATTCGCTCAACCTGATTAAATAACCCCGGCAACGAAAAGTGTGCGGCAGTAATATTTACCGCGATAGGCTTAACCAAATACCCGGCCTTACGCCATGCGGCTATCTGCTGCAGCACATTGGATAACACCCAAAGATCCAGTTCAATGCCCAGGTTTACCTTCTCAGCAATGGCCACGAACACTTGCGGACTAACGGTTCCCAATTCCGGATCATGCCAGCGAATCAAGGCTTCGTAGCCATCCAGACTCATATCGTCCAGGTTATATTTAGCTTGCAGCACTACCTCGAACAGGTTCATATCCAGTGCCCGGCGTATACCTTGTTCGATTTCCAGGCGCATGGTCAGTTGCTGATGGATATCTTGATGGTAAACTCGCACTGGATGATGGCTGGCCTTGGCTTCGAACATGGCCGATTCAGCCTGACGAATCAGCACGGGGAGTTCGGTGGCCCCTTCACCATAAAAGCTGATCCCTACCACTGCCGATAGCACCAGCTTCTCTCCGGCCAGGAAGTATGGTTCGATAATGCTATGAAGCAGCGTATCTGCTAATGGCAGCGCTTCAGCTTTATCATTTATAGGCACAACCAAAAGAAAATCGTCAGCACCAGGTCGACAAATCAGGCTGTCTGCCGGCATACAGGATTTAATCCGCTGCGCCGCTTCAATCAGCATCAGATCGCCAACGTCTTGCCCGTATTTCTCATTGATCAGACGAAAACGATAACTGTCGGTGAAAAACACCGCATAATCTTTGCTGCTATCAACACTACGGGCAAATGCCCGGTTCAGGCCATCTTTGTTGAAAAAACCCGTCAGGCTATCGTATTCAGCTAAGAATTTGGCATGTTGCTTTGCTTTGACCTGCTCGGTGATATTGTTACCGATAACCTGTATTTCATAGTGAAACTCGGAGCTGGCAGGCAGGGTACGGAATGTCCAGTCAATGATATGTGTACCGCCCTGTTGGTCCAACACAGCACAGGACAAACTCAAGCTGGCCTCATCTTGCTCAGCCCGCAGACGGGTCAGGATCGACTCCACCTTGTGTCGGTCATCCTCATGAATAAACTCCAGCAAGGAAATCCCCAACACCTCGGATTCCTGATACCCCAATTGTTCACAGAACGCATTATTAACAAAGCTAAGCCGCAGACTACTGCTTAGCCGGCAGATAAACTCCCGCTGGTACTGGATAATATCTTTATAGCGCCGTTCGGCCGAACTGAGTTGTTCCAGCAGGCCTTTAAATTCGCTTAGGTCGTGGCAAATACCAACAAACAAACGGCCTTCTTGGGTATGTGCCTCTCCGACACTTAAATGCATGGGGAAGGTGCTGCCATCTTTGCGACGGCCAATCACATCACGGCCAATACCAATAACTTTAGGTCGCCCCGTACTGGTGTAGTTATGAAGGTAACCGTCATGGGCGCGGGCTTCTTTGGCAGGCATCAGCATTTTAACGTTCTGTCCCAGCACTTCAGTACTGTCAAAACCAAATAAACGCTCAGCCGATGCGGAAAAATACCTGACCAAACCGGTCTCATCGATGATGATGATAGCGTCTACAGCAGCGTCGGTAATCGCCTGCTGAATCGCATCAAATTTTAGCTCCAGGTTGGCCAAGAGTCCTCCAATTGCCTCATCCGTCAATTCCCGATATCAACTATCGGTAAAGCCAATAATTATACCCATACAAAAACCGTGGTTAAGAGTAGCTTGCGACGGGCGAAGCCATTAGCACGGCGAGATGTTAGCGGCAGTCTGGATTTAGTTCAACCCACTCTTTAATTGCATCCCGCAGCGCCTTTTTTCCCAATGACTATACTTGACTCAACCAAGGGTATTGCAAGGTTGTCGTCAGTTAACCGGTCTTAATAAAGCAATACTAGTTGGTTCTAACAGAAAAGGAGCGGGAGATGTTAAGACACTACTATTTAAGTGACGACTTACGTGACTTGTCAGTGGTTGAGCGAGAGATGCTTGCTCTTGGCGTCAGTAAACCCCATTTTCATGTACTAAGTGACAAAGATGCCGAGGTAGAACAACACCACCTCAACGCCATCGAGTCGGTTTTGAAACGAGATGTGGTGCACGCCACCGAGACGGGTGCCCTGATAGGTATCCTGGCAGCCGCCTTGATACTGGGGTTGGCGTATTGGCTGGATTGGACCAATACCGCCGCGGGCTGGCTGCCCTTTGTATTTTTATCTGTAATGGTACTGGGATTTTGCACCTGGGAGGGTGGATTAATAGGAATTCAGGTGCCCAACCGCCGCTTTCGTCGCTTTAAAAGATTACTTAAAGCCGGTAAGCATGTGTTGTTTGTCGACCTTGACCCCGAACAAGAGCCTCTGGTTGGCGCCGTAGTGGCGCACCATCCCAAATTAAAATTGGTCGGTATAGGCCATACCGCGCCCAGATGGCTGGTGAAAGGTCAGGAAAAATTTAATCAGTTTATGAAAACCATGCCTTAGTATGCCTCAGCGGGAGCTCTGACTCCCGCTGTTATCTTTACCTTAGAAGTGCCATTTCACCAACAGGTTGGCATTGCGCTCATCAACCCCTTGGATGCCATATTTATTGTTCCAGTACACATATTCCATACCAAGATACAACGGCGATTTTAGCCCTATATGAGGTGACAGGTTCCATTTCAACTGCGATGTCCAATTCATATTGGCCGCTGTGCCCTGCTCACCAATAGCAGAACTCCAATCCAGAAATCCATCAAACACCCATTGAGTGGATGCCAACGCAAAGGGGACTGCCCAGGTAATAGTGGTTTGCCAGTTGTCCTTGCCGCTATCGTTGTTACGGCGATAGAAATCTACATTCAGGTAGTCAAAACCGGCAGGCTGAAAGCCCATGCCAGCGCCATACAAATAGTGGGTAAAACCATCGCCAATCTCCATAGTGGCAGCCGCCGAGATGTTTTTAATCCAGCTTTGCTGGTCAAACTCATACAGTGTCACTTTTGGTGAGAACTCGCCATAGGTTTCCTTATCACCATTGTCTGAATGCAGCCGGTCCACGAACATAAAGACCCCGCCCCAGCTGGTGCCGGCGACATATTCAAAGGTAGCGACCTGGCGATCCGGATCCCCCACTTCATACTGACTACCATTAAGGTAAGTCAGGCTAAAATCCGACCACAGCACCTCGGCTTGCGCGGGCAGCGCCAACAGGCTCATATAGATTAATTTTTTCATCGTCGTTACACCTTGAATTGACTGACAATTTCGCGCATATGCTGGGCCCGTGCAGTCAAGGTGTCAATCTCCTGCAACTGACTTTCTGCACTTGCATGGATATTGTTAGCCATGGTGGCAATGGTCTGTGCCGATTCATTGATATGGTCTACCACCGATGTCTGCTCCTCGGTGGCAGCTGCAACCTGATGATTACCGTCACTGATGCTGTCAAAGCGGGTACGGATACCGGTCAAGGAAGCAGAGGCCGACTCGGCACTGTCAGCCAACTCCAGGCTACTTTGCGCGCCGGTTTTGATAGTGCGCAGACTGGCTGACGCCGCACTTTGCAGTTGTTCTATCTGGGTACGTATTTCTTTGGTGGAATCCTGAGTGCGACTCGCCAAGGTGCGTACCTCGTCTGCCACCACGGCAAAACCACGCCCCTGCTCACCGGCCCTTGCGGCCTCAATGGCCGCATTCAGCGCCAGTAAATTGGTTTGCTCAGAAATACTGCTAATCACATCCACAACAGAGTTAATCGCTTCGGCCTGCCCGGCCAGCTCGGTAATAGATGCCTCACTTTGCTTCATGGCCCCGGCCAGCTCGTTCATCGTGGTCGCCAAGCGCAGCATGACATCATTAGTTTCGTGCGTGTCTTTAACGGCACTGGTGGTTTCGGTGGCAGTCTTATGCGCGATTGAAGATACCTCACCGATAGTTTGTCCCATTTCGGTAATGGCCGTTGCAACCATCTCTGTTTGGCGGCGCTGATCTTCGGAATATTCCACCGACTGCAAGGAGGTGTTTTTCAGATTACCCACCCCGGCATTGATGGCGGTTTCCGCATCTTTAATCTCACGCACCAGGTCAGAAAATTTAGCCAGAATCGCATTAAAGCCTCTGGCAAGGTAGCCAAGTTCATTATCGGTACTGGCATCCAAACGCTGGGTAAGGTCGCCACCTGAGGCGGACATATTAAGTAACTTGTCCCCTACCTGGCTGATTGCTCCGCTCACCCGGTTAGCGATATACAATGACAGCGCAATAAACACAGCAGCTAAGACCACGGCCGTAAGTACAGAAAGCTGCACTACGCCATTTACCTTGTCACTGATCTCGGCTTTAGGTAATACAGTAACTAGCTTCCAGCCCACATCACTAAGATCAGAAGTAGCGATGTAAACAGACTCGCCGGCTACCTCACCATCAAACAAGTTGAACTCTCCTGCGCTTGCACCAATTAGCGCTGCCACCTCAGAGTAGGTCGACAATTGATTCAAAGGCTTATTGAGCATGTTAGGTTCCCGGTGCGCGGCAATATTACCCTCGCTGTCCAGCAGGAACATATAGCCGGTTTCACCCACTTTATGTTCCTGAACCATTTGGATAATGGCAGAAACATCGTAGCCAAGTCCCGCCACACCCAACACTTGTCCATCCGGACCTTTGGCGAGCACATTAACAAACACGGTCAAACTTTTAGTGACTTCATCAATATCCAAACTCAGCGTGGTGTTCTGATTCCCCCGTACAAAATCATAAAACCATGCATCACGGGAAACCTGCTGAGATACCTGCTTGAATAACCCGTCTTGGTTGTAATAGTTATTACTGGGTTTAGATACCCAAAATACCGACGCAGCCCCATAGTCACGAATAAAACGCTGGGCATACTGCACAAAGTCAGGAGTTTTAGCAGGATCCTCACCAGTTAAGATCCACTGTTGAATATAAGCGTTTTGCGCAATGCTTTGTGAAAACGCGATCGGTGCCTGCAGTTCTGCTCTTATTTGCGCCTTGGCACGTTCAGTTACGTTAGGAAGGTGTTCATTCTCCGTCACTTCATAGAACATGCTGGAGAATTGCCGAATATTGATAAACGAGCTAATCAGTATGGTCAGAAATAACGCCAATACCATGGCACCGGCAAGTAATGTCTTTAGCCTGAAATCATCTAGTTTTATCATTCTCTTAACTGCCTAAGGTGAAGGTATATCCAGCTTAGACGAGAAACAGGGCAAGGCATAGAACATTAGGTTTAACTGCACAAGCTTTATACAGCCTGCTGTCACCTGTATAACGGAACGGTGCCGGTAAGTAATGTATTTTTTGTCATCAAGCCCTGCTGATTAAGCGCCCTTGGATGTAACCAAAGGTGATTCATCTATGCTTGAAAGTATCTGCATCCCTTAGGTGTAAAGGGTATTTTTTTGCAAACCCATTTTCATCATGATTCGTCTGAACCAGCCAACGGATTTTGCTGCTGCCCCATCACTCTGATCAATGCCGCCCTTGTTCAGTATGGTCAGACAATTACTCACCAAATTGTCCTGAGATGCAAACTTGATGGGGTAGCTCTTGGCGTATTTGTTCCCTGCGGCTTTTAACTTGCCAAAGTCTGCGTAGCCTTTTTGCAGGACATTCTTGTCTATGTCATTACCGTCCGGCCCCAGTGAGGTCAAAAAGCCGAAATAGCTGCCAGTCAAGGTACTGCTGATGCAATGAGATGCCACTATAGGTAATGCATCAAGGCAGGGAGAAAACCACTGTACAAAAGCCTGCTGACTGAAGATTACCTTATCGTTGCTATCGAACTTATCTTTGCAATCAACAAAAAATGTTTTTAGTGCAAAGCGGTCACGATAATTTCTGTACAGATCCAGAATATAGGCAATAAAGCCTTTCACCGCATCCACCACACCACTGACGGCTAACGAAGCCCCCCCTGTCACTGTTGTCACAATGCCTTTGGCAATACTGTAAGCCGACTGAGCAAAAGCCACAGCGGCATCTGCTGATAATTGTTTATGTAAGGACTGAATCAGTAGCGTAGGAGAGCCAGCCCTTAGTACGCCATACACCGCCTGCGTATTTATCACCAGCCAGGCCTTTTTTACGCCCTCAGCAAAACTGGTGGCAAACTTTTTAACATCCCCCAGAACAGGCAGCCCCATATCTCCCAGGCTTGATATCATGCCTTTGGCGATATCTGCCAATGGAATGCCACTGGCCGCTTGCGCTGCCGCCTCTTTCAGCCAAGCTGGAGCCGCGGCATCGGTGCTAGCCAAAGTGTCTTGCAAGGTGCTGCGAATGGTTTCCATCGCATCGGCGTTACGTCCCCAATCCTGTCGCTGTGCCTCTTGAATAGACTTAACCACTTTTGAAGCGTCACTGATACCTTGCAGACCACTTTTGGCGGCTCCCTGCATATCGGCAGCAATCTGCAGATGACCGAAGTAGAACAGGATGCCTTTTCTGAAATTGGCAGCGGGGGGAAGCTGCTCTTGACTGTTTCGCTGACTCGAAGCCATACCCGGCAGTTGTATACGTCCATAAGAAGCATATCCGCCTTTACCAAACTGGTAGCCATTTTTACCTATAGTTGCCGTAGACAAGCCCATGTAAGCTCTCCCTGTTGAAGGTTCCGTTTGATTAGCCGTTGGAAAGCCGCATTGACCAGACGACAATTATGATTGCGTACAGCTTGCGTATAGAGACGCGCGCAGAAAGGTTACTCAATGGTTTAACACAGAATCCCTGGCTGTCAAGAAATGTGGGTTAAGCGAGGAGCCCCGGCTCTAATAGCTGGGGCCATCAACCAACTTAGCGCAGCGTGCGCTGAAAAAGCGCCACCGCTTGTTGGTACATTGTGAGGGCTAAGGCCGGATCATAACGGTCGCCTTCATCGCGCATAAAGGCATGCTGAGCATTAACCTCCTGCCACTGATAGTTAATACCGCTGGCCTGTAGCGCTTGATAGATTTTCAGTCGCCCTTCTGCAGGCACATGCGGATCCTGACGCCCCCAGATAAAATGAATTTCACCTTGAATATCCGCCATTCGCGCAAAAGACTGATTACCGGGCTGTGCAGGCAGTGTATCGCTATGAATATCGGTGGCATACAGGCAAAACGCCGACTTAATACTGGCATTGAGTGCCGCCCGGTAAGCCAGATGCCCACCAATACACACCCCCATCGCTCCTACATTACCATTGCAGTAACTTTGCTCCTGCACAAAGTCCACCATGGCCTGGGTATCAGTATCATGAGCTTCCAGAGGTTTGGTCCATTTATCCTGATTGCCCTTATCTTTGCCCACATCATCATAGGCTAATACCGTTCCTATGGGGTTAAGTTCATGAAACACTTCGGGCACCAGCACAACGAACCCATGCCCTGCCAGTATGGCCGCAGTGCGTGCGATGGGGGCTGTTTGCTGGAAAATCTCAGAGTAAAAAATAATGGCCGGAAACCGACCTTGTTGCTGAGGTCGGTAGATGCTAGTACGCATCAAGCCAGTGGGCGTTGACAAGTCATGGCTGTGCTGCTGAATAATCATAGCGTTCCCTTCACTGAAAAGGCCCATGGTAGCGATAGCTCAGCAGCCTTTCCAGTTTGAAATAATGCACAGCTAAGTGGACGCGCTGAGGCTAAAGGATATGACGGAATTCCAAGCCGGTTCGCATAATAAAATTGTCATACAAACGCTGCTTATGGGAACCGTCCGGCACTAGCACGTGCGCACGACTAACCAGCTCACCATTGCTCATTTCCAACCGTAGCGGCTCAAGTGCTTGCATGCCTGAAAGGGAATAAAGCTCGCCCCAGCTATTCGAATATATCACTCTGACGGTATCCACTTCAGGCTTTAATCGACGGCTTTCAAAATTCAGTACCACCAGGCAGCTAGTTACTTTGGCCGGTGATAACAACGCCTGACGAGACAGTTCGGCAACCCGCACCGGCGGAAATAGTTCTTCAGCCTTAGCGACCAGTTTATACAGATCTTCTTCTGTCACCGGCTCTGTATGGTAATCAAGCTGAATGCGGGTCTGACTGTCCATAATACGGTTCCACACCGCCCAAATAATAAGATCAATGGGGCTGTGGCTGGACTTTAAGTGTTCATTGCGTAGGCTATCTGCCTTGGCGGAAATTTGATCCCCAGCATACATAGACCAAGTGCGCTTTAGCATAGTATCTGGGTCGGCCTTAATGGTTACCGTGCGACAGTACAACTCATCATCAAATACGCTGCGCAGGTATTCGACCTTATGGGCCTTCTTCGAATAAAAGGTGTCCAGCTTACGTCCTATTACCGTCATATCTTCCTGACTGACAAGCTGTACTTGCCCGGCAATGCGACTCGACATACGGCGGTAACATTGAATCAGGAAGGCATGCACCTGACGACTAAGCTGTGACTTCTCGCTGAAATTCCAGCTGGCAATATTGTCGATTTTTCGCAGCTTATCGGCGCTCCATCCCCATTCCCACACATAACGGCTGATCAGATCCCGTTTAAAACTATGGTAATTATCACCGGTTTCCCGGCTCAAGGCGCAACCGCATTTCAGATACAAGCTTAGCTGTAGCAACGGCACGACCTGTAAATTATCCTGCTGCTGATAATGGGTGATCAACTCGTCAAACATTAACGCATAAGGGTCCACATAATCCTGATGGGCCAAGGGGTTAGCCCCGGTGTGAACACACTTTTTCAATAAATTACACAGGGGCTGCTTGTGTTTGATGTTCTCCAGGAACACTTCCAGCTTGGCCATTTTCAGCACAGATTTAAATGGCGAGTCCATCCCTTTGACTATCTGCCAGATAGCCGCACCGAACAATTCTCGGGAGTCCATATCCTGCAAATTACCAAAATCCATAAAGAGCTTGGGGTCAGGCGGCTCACCCGGCTTAAGGCTTTTCATCAGATCCTGATATTGCCTGTCATTGACCTTGTCGGGCATCAACCACCAAAAAGGCAGTTTGCCAGCCACCACCAGGTTAGTGGTATAAAACTCGGCTTTTAAAAAGACCGCCTGCGCTGAGCCGGAGCTTTCACCGTCTGCTTCGCCAAAATCGTTGCGTCGCACTTTGTCGATATCCGATAGGAAAAAATGCACTTCCATATCGTGGTCAGCGGCCCATTGCTCAACCAAGCACAATTTTTGCTGTAACAACTTGCGGCTCTTGGGTTTGACCACCTTGGGATCAATACACACCCAATAGTCAAAATCAGAATCCTCAGACTGGGCAATAGTGCCGACACTGCCCATCAGTACCAGTGAGTCAATCAAGCGCTGCTTTGGCCACAATTGCCGAATATCATCGATAAGTAATTGATGCTGAGGGAAAATAGTCAACAATGACGCGGTTACCGCATCGCGCAGAGAATAATTATTCAGACCGAAGGCCACCGCCTCGTCCTCAACAAAACCAGGAAAGGCCGGATGATTAATATGTAGAAGAAACGGCAGCACATGAAAGATCGGACGTTTGTCTTCTGGCAATAAGGCCAACGCCCGCTCATGCCGGGCTTTGTTATAGCGCAGAACCCGTAACAGCCGAATGGCTAAGTTTTGTTGTATATTCATCGAAACAGTGAAACAGCTTATAACTCAGGGGCAAAAGACTTTCGGCTACAGCTGGCTTCACGAAAGGCTGTTTGTACCTTCTCAGACTAGCAGGGTTTTATGGCCCAGCCTACTGAATAATGCGCTGAACCTATTGATTTTGCCTCGTAAACTGATACTTGCTGTCACAACTAATGCCAAGCAAATAGGGTTGGGCGGCTATCTGCCTTAAGCCGCCACAACCTTAAAGTCAGACGTTATTCGCCAAAGGCCCCGGCCACACCAGGAAACACCACAGGGCTTTCCAGGCCATTATCGGCCACACTGGCGACCCCAAAAAAGTAGTTATCAATCACCACATTTTTCAGGGTAAAGTGGTCAACCTTGCCCACATAACGGCTGAACTGCCATTGTGGCTGGTCGGTGTAGCGCCAGTAAATTTTGTAGCCCTTGATTAAGTCCTGTTCTGCTTTGGCCGCCGGAGCCCAGCTCAGGGTAGTTGAGGCTTGCACAGCCCCTTTGATTTCCACCTTAGCTGGCGGGCTCGGTGCCCAGGCCATACTGGCTAAGCTGACAGCATTGAGTGCCGTCAGCTTTGCGGCGTAAGCAAAGTTCACCCCATCCAGGGTATCCCCGTATACTACGCCCTTCTCGGTGCGCAGATCCTGATGCTGGCGATCATAATGCTCATTGGTTTCCATAATGCGAATCGCCGGGAAACCAGCATCATTAAATGGGCGATGATGACCACCACGGCCAAATCGGTCCAGACGGTAAACCATCATGGTATCCAGATTGGGAATATAGGTATCGGCAATCTTGTCGATATAACGGGCCAGGTTGCGAGAGGGTGAGTCCACTTCGCCACCGGTAAAGCGACGTTTATGCGCCTCTTCGGGGGTTTCCATCACCCGGGTTCCTTCCGAAAACAAACGAGCACTGGTGTTGTTAATCACCCCATTGATACCGGCAATATTGCCAATCATATCGTTATTAAGCACAGCCTTAACCCGCCAGCCGTCTTTAAGCGCCTGTTCGGCCATAATCTTACCGCCAAACAGCCCCTGCTCCTCTCCCGCCAGGGCGGCATAGACCACTGAGCCGTGGAATTGGTATTGACTAAGCACCCGGGCCGCTTCGAGCACCCCGGCCAGGCCGGAGGCATTGTCGTTAGCGCCGGGGGCGTCCGATACTGCATCCATCACATCAGAAACCCGTGAGTCAATATCGCCCGACATCACCAGGTAACGGGACGGGTCAGTCTGGCCTTTTTGTACTGCAATCACGCTCACCACTTCAACCGGCTCAGGAATACGCTTTTCGCCCTGAATGGTCTCGGACTGATAATACACCTCAAGACAGCCTCCACACTGGGCAGAAATCTTGTCAAACTCAGCCTTAATCCAGCGTCTGGCGGCGCCTATGCCTCGACTGTCTGACTGAGTGTCAGATAAGGTATGGCGGGTACCAAAACTCACCAACTTGCGAACATCCTGTTCAATACGGGCGGCCGAGACCTGGCCGGCAATGTCATACAGCGCTTGCTCGTCACCGAGCCTGTCGGCGGCAATGGCCGGCATGCCCAGCAGGCACGCCATTATCACTATAGATTTTTGCATGTTCACCTCGTTGTTACCTGTTGTTGTTTTAAGCCACAGGTGGAGCCAGTTTACCAATGGGCGATTCCAGCGAATCGGCGGGCTCGGTAAACCAACGCGGACCGTTTTCGGTCATATAGATACAGTCTTCCAAACGCACCCCAAACTCCCCCGGCAAATAAATGCCAGGTTCGTTAGAAAAACACATGCCGGATTTAAGCAGCGCCGTTTCGCCACGAACAAAGTTCACCGGTTCATGGCCCTGCATACCTATGCCATGCCCGGTGCGGTGCGACAAGCCTGGCAGTTTATAATCCGGTCCCAGGCCTTGCTTAGCGTAATAGGCCCTAACCGCATCATCCACACTTCCGGCCGCTTTACCGGGCTGCGCGGCCGCAAAGGCAACATTTTGTCCTTCACGCACGGTATTCCAAATCTTGCGCACTTTGGCTGAAGGCTCACCGTATACAAAAGTACGACTAATATCCGACTGATAACCATGCACGGCACAGCCGCAATCCATCAACACCACAGAACCTTCTTTCAGCACATGCTGCTGTTTTGTGCCATGAGGATAGGCGCTGGCCTGATCAAACAAGGCCATATTCCAGATACCGCTACCGCCCAGTTTGGTTTGGGCGCCCTGCATCAGCGCTTTTACATCTGCCTGAGTCATGCCTGTTTGCAGGTTTTTCCACACATAGGCATAAGCACTCAGAGTGATTTCGTTAGCCTTGTGCATCAACGTCAGCTCATGGGCCGTTTTATACATACGGCAACCACGGGTAACCGGGTCGGCACTGGTATGGGTAAAATTGCCAAGCAGGCTCATCACACCATCCAATACAAAGTAGCGCACCGACTCTTCAAAACCGATCTGGCCTTTGCTGAGCTTTCTGTCTTTAAGCACCTGCGCCACTAACGCAAAAGGACTCTCATGCTCCTGCCAGACTCTGACATCATTGCCGACATCCAATGATTCACGAATACTGGGCTCTTCAAAAAAAGGACAAATCACCGCAATCTCACCGTCGGCCGGAATCACCACAGCGGTCAAACGCTCACTTCGCCACCATTGAATGCCGGTGAAATAATCCATAGCTGGGCCAGGCTCCAGCACCATGGCCACCATGTTATTGGCCCGCATTAACGTTCTGGCCTTGTCTATCCTGACCATACGCTCTTTGGCACTGATAGGTTGTACGCCTTGGGTAATATCTGACAATACATCCTTTGCCTGCGAAGACGTCTTGGGGGCGGCCATGGATGCAAAAGGTAAGCTGCCTAACACACCTGCGCTTAACTGTAGGAAACGTCGTTTGGAGAGTTGCATTAAATTGACCTGTTTTTGTTATTGCACAGCCCTATCCTAAATCCATTTTCCTCAAATAACACGGCCACTTATCCTAACCATAAGGTTAGCGGTCGGCCTGGCGGAGCGGCCTACCGCCCAACCTGGCCTTAGCCTAAAGCGCAACGCCAGCATAAAGCTGGCGGAATAAGAAAAGGCGTTAAGAACAAGCAAATTTTGTCAATTCAAGGGCGTACTCACGCCCCTTTATTCATGCCTTAAAGCAAAGATAGGATTGGCCCTGGCCACCTTGGCAGCATTACCTCCTACCGTCAGCCAGGCAATGCATACCGATGCCAGCATGGCCAGCAGGCAGATTGGCAGCAACCACCAACTATCGATACGATTCACAAAGGCCTGCAGCCAATTTAGCATCAACCATATGGATAGAGGCCAGGCAATCAGATTGGCCAGCATAATCGGCCGCGAGAACTGCCACACCAGCAACCACATAATTTGTCTGACACTGGCCCCCATCACCTTGCGGATACCGATTTCCCGGGTTTTACGTTCGGCGGTAAAGGCTGCCAGGCCATACAATCCAAGACAAGCGACCAACACCGCCAGCAGTGAAAACAGGGTAAATAACTGCATCTGCACCTTTTCGCTCTGATACTGCGCGGCCAGCATATCGGATAAATATTGTGTATCTATGGGCTGCATTGGCACCACCTGCTTCCATACCCGCTCGATCTCGGTCATTACACGGCTGACATCCCCCTGGCTGTAAGTAATAGTCGCCACATTAAAACGCGCTGGGTTCAAGGTATACAGGCTAGGGCGGATGGCAAACTTAACCGAACGGAAATAGATATCCGGGATAACCCCCACCACGGTCAGGTGGTTCAAGCCATCGCCACTGGCCTTGACTTGCAAGGTTTTGCCAATGGCCTCCTGTGGTGAACTGAAACCCAGTCTGCGCACCGCCCCTTCGTTAAGAATGGCACTAGCCTGAGTAATCTGCCCTTCCTGTGCGGGTGTCAGAGTGTCTGCACCATAGGCCTTATCAAATAAACGACCTGCCAAAGGCTGAATCTGATAAGCCTCGAAAAAACCATAATCCATATTGTGGTAGTTAAGCAGCTCTTCTACCGGTTTATCTCCCTCATTACTGCCCAGCAGGGTCACAAAGTGATTGTTTTCATTATCCTGGGTAGGGGCTTCTGAGGAATACACAACCGACTGCACGCCAGCAATGGCCTGCCATTGCTGCTGTAGGCTATCCAGACTATCGCGGGCCGCCCGGATATTCACCACCAGTTTGCGCTCGGTGCTATAACCAAGATCAAGAGTATTGGCGTGGCGGGTTTGCATATACACCACAGTCGTGCACACCAACAAGGTCACCGATACCGCAAACTGGAAGACCACCAGCGCGTGGCGCAGTTTCACCGAGCCACGGCTTTCATTGCTTTTGCTGGCCTTGAGAATTTGCCCGGGCAAATAGCCGGACAACACCAAGGCGGGATAACTGCCGGCAATCAGCCCCACCAACAAACCCAATCCGAGTAAAGTAAACAGGAGGCTTGGTTCACTGAAGAGGCGAAACTGGATCGCCTTGCCAAGTATTTGGTTGTACCAAGGTAACACCAGTTCCACAGCCACCAGCGCAAATAACAGCGCAATCATCACCAGGCCAATGGCTTCCAGCAAAAACTGTATGGCAACCTGTCCTCTGCTGGCCCCCAATACCTTACGCATCGCCACTTCTTTGGCGCGCTGCCCGGCTCTGGCGGTAGCCAGGTTCATAAAATTAATACAAGCGATAACCAAAATAAGCACGGCAACCAAACTGAAGGTCGCCACCAAATTACGGTTACCCATAGGCGTCAGGTCGCCCATATTGCCAGCGTCTTTATGGGCATCAAGGTGCAAGTCCGCCAGTTTCATCAGCTTGTGTTTCATGGTGTCGGAAATCTTTGTTTCGCTCTCCATCAAGCTGGCATTTTGTTTGGCAAACTCCAGAAACGGACTTTCATTATCCACCCACCAGGTCAGGCGCTGCTGAGCCTGCTCAAGGGAAACGCCGGGGCGCAACTTAAAGTAGGTATACACATTCACACTGGTCCAGGTATCCAGTACCCAGGGAAACTGGGAGAAGAACTCTGGGTCCATGTATACCAAGAGATCCAAACGCATATGGGAATTATCCGGTAAGTCTTCAATAACACCACTGACTGTCAGTTCAACCGGTTGCTCATTCAAACAACATAAGGTTAGAGTTTTACCTACCACCTCAGTATCGCCAAAGTACTTTAATGCCATTGCCCGGCTGATCACCAAATCATTGGGTTTAGTAAAACTGCTTTGTGCACTGCCATCTACAAAGGGCAGATTCAGTACATTGAAAAAGCTACTGTCGGCAAAGGCCACTTGCTCAGCATAGGCCTCACCATGTTGTTGAATGGTGGTTCCCCAGAACACCATCCTGGTACCGTCTTCAATTTCCGCACTAAGGTAATCCCGCACCGCTGGCATCATCCGCCCAGCGCTGCGCACGGTCAGAAAGGGGGCCCGGCCAGGGGATTCATAGGCGGTATGCAACCGCACGACTTGCTCATGGTCTGGCACCCATTGGTCGTAGCCGCTTTCCGACTGAACATACAGCATAATCAGAATACAACTGGCCAGGCCGAGGGCCAGCCCAACAATATTGATGGCCGAGAACACCCGGTTTTTGAGTAAGTTGCGCCAGGCGGTCAAAAAGTAATTCACAAACATGTTCTACTCCTTGGCCTCAGGCAGCCTTGACGTCTTCGGTCACCACCTGACCGTCGAACAGGTTGATGGTGCGCCGTGCATAATCAGCATGAGCCGGACTGTGGGTTACCATAACGATGGTCGTGCCTTCGTCATTTAAACTTTGCAACATGGCCATCACTTCCTGGCCATGGGCGCTGTCCAGATTTCCGGTCGGTTCATCGGCCAGTATCATGGACTGCCCCCCCACCACGGCCCTGGCCACCGCAACCCGCTGCTGTTGCCCACCGGACAATTGACTGGGCAAGTGGTTGGCGCGATGAGCAATCCCCACCTTATCCATCACATCGCTAACACGGCGACGTCGCTCAGCTACCGGCACATCATGATAAAGCAGCGCCAGTTCGATATTGTCTCTGACACTGAGCTCATCGATCAGATTAAAATTCTGGAAAATAAAACCTATGTGATGCTTACGAATGGTGGCCAACTGGGCTTCTTTATAACCCGCTACATTTTCGTTATTAAACCAATACTCACCGCTACTGGGGTTATCCAGCATACCGATGATATTCAGTAAGGTAGATTTACCGCACCCACTTGGACCCATGATGGCCACAAATTCACCGGCCTCGATATGAATATTGACCTTATTGAGTGCCAGGGTTTCCACGTCGTCTGACAGGTAATGGCGGCTGAGATTCGTTAATTTCAACATGGCAAAGTCCTTAATTGTTTATGTTCAGTTGCTGAATATCCCGGTACTGGCTGTAAGAACTGGTTACCACCCGCTCTCCCTCGCTCAATCCGTCCAGCACTTCGATGAAGTTGTTGTTGCGGCGTCCCATACGAACATTGCGTCGCTCGGCTTGCGTACCGTCTTCTTTCAATACAAAAACCCAGTTACCGCCGGTTTCCTGATAGAACGCACCGTTAGGAATCAATAGCGCCTGACTGGCATCGCCTAAGGTAAGCTTAAGTTGCATGGTCTGGCCGCGGCGGATCGCCGCCGGTTGCTGCCCGACAAAACTCAAGTCCACCTCAAACTGGCCATTGCTGACCTGCGGATAAATCTTGCTGATTTGCAACTGATAGCCGTCTACCTGAGCGTTTTGCCCTGGCGCCACCCGGCTAAGATAAAATTCATCAATCTGTGCGGTAAGTTTGTAATCATCCGGTGTGTCTATTTGCCCCAGACGCTCACCCCGCCCAATACTCTGCCCCACTTCCACATCAAAACCAGACAACTTACCGGCCACCGGGGCGCGCACATTCATATTGGCCAGATTCTGCCTCGACAACTCCAGGTTATGCTCCAAACGGGCACCAGAGGTTTTAAGAAAGGCTAACTGCTCTTCCTGCATGCGCGCATCAGACTGCTGACTTTCCCGAGTGAGAAGCAAGCGCTGTTCATACCAACGCAGCGTGTCACGCGTATCATCGTGTTGGGATTGACTGATAGCCTGCGTGTTAAGAAGCTGGGCTTCCCGCTGAAGCTTGCGTTGAAGTAATTTGATTTGATATTCAATGTCGACAATATCGCGTTTATGTTGCAGACGGTTTTGTTCCAAATTCAGCTCAATAGAACGAATATTATTGAGCTGTTCTGCGACCCTGGCTTCATTACCTAATACGCTCAGCTGTAGACTGGCGTTGGACAGTTCAACAATCAATTGCCCGGCCTCTAACATAGCCCCGCCTTCAACCAGAATACGTTCAACCCGCCCCCCTTCAATGGCATCCAGATACAAGGTTTTAGCCGGCGTGACCCGGGCGCGTAGCGGAATAAAATCCTCGTAAGTACCGCGGGTGACACTGGAAACCATTACACGTTCTGGGTTGACGCTAAGGGTTTTGCCGGAAAAGCCGGGCATAATATAGACCAACAGGCCCACAACCAGTCCGGCTCCACCCCATAACAGCCAGCGTTTCCAGGGCTTAGCTGGCTGACTGACCTTACGGTCCATACCTGCCCCCGACACGGCCTTAGGCGATGTCTGCTTGCTGGCATCTTGTATTGCACTGAGTTTTTGCATCGTTGTCTGCTTTGTTTATGTCGTGATAAAAGCTGATGAGATATAAACAAATCCCGTTCCAATCCGGCAAAGCAATATATTTCAATAAGTTAGACTAATTTCAAAGATGTACCCCCATGTAAAACTGTACGAATTTGAACACCAGGTGTACGCTATTGAACAGTTCTAAGTGAGGAGCAGCGCGGTGCAACAAGAAGGACGAATATTGATCGTCGATGACGATCAAGACATCTTGGTGGCAGGAAAAATGTTGTTAAAACGCCATTTCAGCCAGGTGGATATCTGTAATAGACCGGAACAAATCCCCAGCCTACTGGCCGAACAAAGTTATCACTGCATTTTACTGGACATGAACTTTGGTCCCGGAGAAAGCAACGGCGAACAGGGCTATCGCTGGTTGGAGAAGATCCTTGCTATCGATCCCCAGGCCGTCGTGATTATGATAACAGCACACGGTGATATGGAGGTGGCCGTCGAAGCAATGAAACGGGGCGCTACCGATTTTATCGCCAAACCCTGGCACAACAATAAGGTGTTGGCCACTGTCTCCTCAGCAGTCAAATTATCCAGTTCCCGCACCGAGGCCAATGAGCTGCGCAGCGCCAACAGCCTGCTGGCCGAAGTGACCAGTCAATCAAGTCAGCCCATTATTGCCGGGTCGGCGGCGATGCGACAAGCGCTCAATATGCTCGAGCGAAGCGCTCCCACCGAGGCCAATGTGCTGATACTGGGAGAAAATGGTACAGGCAAAGAACTGATTGCCCGCGCTATTCATGGTCAGAGCCCAAGGCATAATAAGGTATTTATGTCGGTTGACCTGGGCGCGGTGGCAGAAAGCTTGTTTGAAAGCGAGCTTTTTGGGCATCGTAAAGGGGCTTTTACCGGGGCTAACGAGGATCGCACAGGCCGCTTGCTGGCGGCCGACGGCGGCACACTGTTTTTAGATGAAATTGGTAATTTACCTCTGCATTTGCAAGCAAAATTACTGACGGTACTGGCCCAGCGTCAGGTCATTCCCCTTGGCAGTAATCAGGCCAAAGCCTTTGATGTCAGGGTGATTGCCGCCACCAATTTGCCCTTAGCGCAACTACATGACGAGCAGCGTTTTCGCCAGGATCTGTTGTTTCGCCTGAATACTGTTGAAATCCAGCTTCCGCCGCTACGGGAACGCCAACAAGACATTGCCGCTATTGCCGAATATTATCTCAGGCATTATTGCCGTAAGTACCAAAAACAGCAAAAGCAGTTGAGTCCCGATGCCCTGGCGCAATTGCAGACCTACCACTGGCCCGGCAACATCCGTGAACTGCGCCATGCTTTGGAACGCGCAGTTATTCTGAGTGAAAATCATAAGCTCGAAGCCGGGGACTTTCAGTTAAACACGAAAACCCCGCCGCCGCGCCCCGATGCCGATCTGCATAGCTTCAATTTGGAAGAGCTTGAACGGCAAGCGGTTGAAGGCGCCTTGAAAGCCCATCGTTATAATATAAGCCATGCCGCCAAAGCCTTGGGATTAACGCGCGCCGCGTTGTACAGGAGAATGGAAAAGCATGGCCTTTAAACGATTTTCACTGCTCCTGAGCCTGCGTATTACACTAATAGTACTGCTAGCCCTGAGTAGTGCCTGGCTACTGATCACGCCGGGATACCACGCCACCCAAATACTCTTGCTGTTAATGCTGGCTATCGGGGTATGGGAAACCACAAAATTTGTCGGCAAAACCAATGCTGAGCTAAAGCGTTTTTTGGATGCGGTGCGCTATGGTGAATTTACCCAACGTTTTGACTACCACCAGTTTGGCAGTGGATTCGAACAACTTGGTGAAGCTTTCACCGAACTGATGCAGCGTTTCTTGCAGGAGCGCGAGCAACAAGAACAGCAACTGCGGCATTTTAAAGCCATGGTAGAACATGTACCTATACCGTTGATCAGCCTGCATAGCGACGGACGCTTAAGCCAGTGGAATAACAGCGCCCGACGTTTATTTGGCCCAACTCAGGTTAGCAAGGTAGACGACTTACACCAGTTTGGCCCGGAGCTGGCCGAGCATTGGCAAAAGCTGCAACCAGGACAACGCCAGCTATGCAGTTTTGATGCCGATGGCATGCCACAGCAATTGTTGGTCTTTGCTACCGAAATCACCCTGGCCGGTCAGCGTGAAAAGCTGCTCAGTGTATTGGATATCGGCAGTGAACTTGACTCGGCACAATTACAGGCCTGGCAGGATCTGGTGCGGGTACTCACTCATGAAATTATGAACAGCATTACGCCAGTGGCGTCACTGGCCGCCACCGCGGCCGAATTAAGCGATGATTTATCCTCTAAAACCATCGACCTGCCAATAAAACAAGAGCTGGATGATATTCATGACTCCATTGCCACCGTCGCCAGACGCAGCCATAGCCTGATGCAATTTGTCAGTAGCTATCGACGCTTGACCCGCTTACCCGCACCACATCGACAGACCGTGGATCTCGCCACGCTGTTTTCTCAGTTACAGCACATGGCTTGTCAGGATTGGGCAGATAAAGGCTTAGTTCTGCATCAACAGATTCAGCCTGAGGGACTGAGCGTCAATGCGGACCAGCATATGCTGGAGCAAGTATTGCTCAACTTGCTAAAAAACGCTGAACAAGCACTGCAGGAAAAACGCCAAGGCCAGGTTTGGCTAAAGGCGACCACCAACCGACGGGGGCATGTGGTGATCGAGGTTGCCGACGACGGACCAGGTATCAGTGCCGAACAACTGGATAAAATTTTTGTACCCTTTTTCACCACAAAGCGAGACGGTTCCGGTGTCGGGTTAGCCTTAACCCGCCAGGTGATGATTGCCCACGGTGGACAGGTAAAAGCCGTCAATCGTAGCGAAGGGGGCGCTTGTTTTAGCCTGACATTTTAAAGCGTCAGTCATCCCAACAAGCCCCCTCAACAACCGTTTTGACAGGCTGACACGCCGGATAAAATTGCCGTGAATCCACAATTGTCATGTCAGCATTTTTTACACCAACAACAAAAAACCACCCCGAAAACCTTATTAACCTGTTGTATTTATTAAAAATAATCACTTTGGCTCATACATTGCTTAGTCCGCCGCGCATATGATTAACCGTTTATGGAAGTAGCGATGAAGAAAATCATGTTTTTGCTCTCAGTTATTATGCTCGCCAGCCAAGCCCATGCTGCCCTGCTAACCTTTGACAATATCCCTGGGGGTAGCGAACAAAATCGTGTCGATGGCATGCCGGTCTATGAAGGTTTCGTTTTTTCTTCCACGCTAGATTGGATAGACGTCGAAAAATCAGGCTGGAACTTCGGTGCTTATAGCGGTGACTTTGCATTACTTAATAACTATGGTGGTGTAGGTATTGTCACTCAGCAAAATGGCGATTATTTCACTTTTGATGGTTTATGGGCCAAAAGATGGTCTACAGGTAAGGATTCTGGCGGTGCTGACTCACTGTTTGGCACATTACAGGGTTATAAAGATGGCGTTCTGGCCTGGTCAATCAACACAGGTTTAAACGGTAGCTATGAGTATTTTGGTGCGCAAAGCGGCCTGATTGATGAATTACGATTGGATTTTGGCAACTTCTTTTTGGTTGATAACCTGGCCCTAAATCACGGCACCTCAACCCCTGTACCAGAGCCGGCGCCTTTGGCGTTACTGGCTTTGGGTTTGGCCGGTATTGGCTTATTGCGCAGAAGAAAGTCTGCTTAGTTCCGCTTGAATTTACAAAAAAGCCCCTTAACGGGGCTTTTTTATGACTGATAACCAAGGCTAGTTTAATTGCCCGGCCTGCTGCAGCGCATAAACCGCAAAACTACCCAGCCAGTGAGTGCCTTCATAGTTACCATCCACAATAGCGGGTAAAGAATGGTGAACATGGGCATCAGCAATCGGGCGTAAATGGCCGTATTTTTGTGGATACTCCCCCACCAGACCGTACAAACACCAAGCACGGCTGAAGTTCAAACCATCCAGATGCACCAATTTGCCATCAGCACGATCGCTGACCTTAGCGGTTTCCAGCACAAAGTCTTTTTGCCCAAGCTGCGGCAGAAACTTATCCAACCAGGCACTGAAGGCGGTTTTGTCCAACACCTTACGCATCACATCCAACTCCTGAAAACAGGGGGAAAGAAAGTCAAAACCGTTAGGCTCCCAATTCAGGGGGCACTGACTGTCATTGGCAAACCAATCTTTCGCCCGCTGACTTATCAGCGCTTTTAGTTCTTGCTGCTTAAGGGTATCCGCATAGTCATAGGCCAGAGATAAACCAAAGGCGGTATTAGGGTGTTCGCCGGTGCGAATGGGGTAAATCAGTTTAGGTAAGAACTCCAGATACTTGGCCACCATCAGGTCGGTCAACGGCTGTAAGTTTTGCTCCAGCTTGCGGGCTAAAGGGTCATCCCACAGATGTAACTCTTCGGCCAGCTTTAATAGCCAGGCCCAGCCATAAGTACGCTCATAGGTGGAATTTTGCGGCATAAAGAAATACGCCACTTCCGTCTTGATGTTCTCTGCCGAGATATTTTCCAGCAATTTTTGGCGAATTTGCTGCTGATTAGCCAGGTCAGGGAAATGACGCAGCAAATTTATCAGCATCCAATGGCCATGCACGCTGGAGTGCCAGTCGAAGCAGCCGTAAAAAGCCGGGTGCAGCGCCTTAGGCCCTTGCAGATAACTGGCATCGGCCAGCACCTGATTAAGCTTATTGGGGTATTCGGTTTGCATACAATGTAGCGGCATCGCGGCCAACCGGTTGGCTTCCTCCAGCGTCAGGGCTGGGGTTTGAGCACTGGCGGTTTGCCCTAAAAATCCGGCACTTAGTAAGAGTGCACCAGCAAGTTTTTGTCGCATGGAATAATCTGCTTAAGGGAATAAGCAGCTACTATGGCAAAAGGCACAAAGATGAACAAGCCTTGTGCTGGACTGACTACTAACGCCTGGTACAGTATGCGTACAGGGGGCAAACCAACAGAAAAACGCTTCCCCCCTGCGCTCTTGCAGATATACCCCGGCACGTGGGGACGGCTTAGTTAATCCTGCGCGCAACCGCCATGCCGTCAACCAGTTCCGGTCCTGGGTAGAGCACAACAACATCACTTTCGCTCAGGCCATCCAGCAGTTGGGCCCGGGTACCATTGTTATACCCCACACTCACAGGCGCGATACGAGCTTTATCTTTCACGACCTTAAACACCATCCATTGCTCCCCCTGACGGAATAAGGCGCTGGATGGCACAGTTAAGGCATCTTGCTGCTGCCAGAGAACAATCTTTACCTCAACCCGGTAACCATGCCCCAGTTTCTGCCTGGGTTCGCGGGGGCCGGTAAAACGGATCAATGCCAACACCCGCTGCTCCTCCACCCCTAAGGCCGAATATTTGGTGTAGCCCCAGGGCTCAACCCGCACCACTTCGCCCTCAAGCTGCTGCGGCCCGCCCCAACTATCAATTATCACCTGATTACCCGGCTCGACTTTTACCGCGTCGGTGGACAGCAGCTCAACAATGACTTCTAAATCATGGCCTATATCACCGATTTCCATAATGGGCGTACCGGCGCTGAGAATGGTTTCACTCTTTTGCAGTACTTGCAGTACTTGGCCATCAATAGGCGCCTTGATAGCGAAAGGTAAGGCTTGCTCCGGCAAAGGCAGTGACAAACCAGACTGGCCACCATCAAACCCAACCAATCTGGCCCTGGCATTGACCAGCTCAGCTTCTCGTAATGACACCGCCGCCTTGGCCGTATCCAGCGAGGCAGAGGCCGCCCGCAATTGTCGTACGCCCACATCATAGGCTGACTGACTGACGCCGCCGCTGGCGAGCAGCTCTTGCAAGCGCACATGCTCACTGCGCGCCAGTTGCTCATCGGCAAAGGCTTTATTGAGATCCGCCTTGCTCATACGCAGCGCGGCATTAGCGGCGTCCACCGCCGCTCTGGCTTGTTCCAGGGTACGAATATCCAAGAGTGCAGGATCCAGAGGCAAAATATGGGCGATAACGCTTTTTTCGGCTTCCACTTTATCTCCCGGCTCAGCTTCAACCCTTAGCAAACGCCCAGTTACCGGCGCCGATACCGCATATGCGTCGTGCACGCGGGTGCGCCCTTCTTCGTTAATAGTAATGCGCAGGGCTTCGCGGCTGACCTTACCCATATCAACCGGCACGGCTTGGGGCCAGAAGGCCGTCGCCAACAATAAACTCACCACCAGCAACGCCGCCCAACTCAACCAGTGGCGCGATCCTCTTTTTGTTGTCATCCTGATACTCGCTGTTTATTCACGTGTTTTTAATGCCCCAACCAAATCAAGCCGATCCAGATCGCGCTTGATCAAATAGCCCGACCCCAGCGCAGCTAACAGTACGGCCACCGCCGCGCTGCCATATGCAGTAGGCACCACAGTCACGGGCACCTGATACAAATCATTACTGAAGCCTGCCGAGATCAGGGCGGATAAGCCATAGCCAAACGCGCAGCCCACTGGGATAGCCAGCAGCGTAATAATGCCAAGTTCCCCTAGCAGCACAAAGGCCGCTTCGCTTTTGGTCAGCCCCATCACCCGTAAACTGGCCAGATCACGAGCCCGTTCGGCAAAGGCGATTCTGGCGCTGTTATATACGATGCCAAAGGTAATAACGGCGGCAATAATCATCATCACATAGCGGGTTGCACCCGCCCCTTCATCCATCATTTTTTCCATCGCCTGGCGGCTATGATTTTTCAGGTTCACACTGGCAATAGCCGGCATATCTTTAAGCTTGGCGTACAAGGTTTGCGCATGGTGCATATCAATGCGTAGATGCGCGCCGCTAACCCGCCCTGGCTCAAACATCAGACGGTTTAGAGCCTTGAGATCCATATAGGCTGGCGCACCGGTCATGGTTTCAGCAATTGCGGCCACTTGTATCGGTAATTTAGGCCGGCGTCCCTGACGAATATCTACCAGCAGCGTATCGCCGTTTTGCACCTTTAACTGACCGGCCAGCGCTTTAGATAACACTATGCCCTGCTGTGGCAGCGCAATGGGCTGGCCATGTTTATCCAGCGACCGGAATAATTGCGGTGCTGGCGCCAAGGCTGTAACGACTCCCCGGTAGCGCTCGCGGCCAAAGTGAAAAATCGCCGGCACATCGCGCACACCTTCCGCCGCCAACACCCCAGGCAAACGCGCCAGGTAATACAGACTGTCCGGGCCCAATGGTTCAACAAAGTTGACATTGAGATCGCTACGATCGACTTGCTCAAAACTAAATGCCAGGGTGCGGTCAAAGGCAGTCAACACGTTCAACATACCGGCAGACAGGGCCATTCCCAGGGCGATACCACCAATAGACATCATGGTTTTAAGCGGGTGGCGATTGAGGGTGCGCAATACCATACGAGTGGGCTGGTCAAATTTGGCCAGCAAGCCCTGGCCAAAACGCAGACCGGTGCTGAAATCGGTGGGTGTGGGCGGACGCATGGCCTGGGCTGGCGTCAGAGCAAATACCCGCCGTACAACCCATGCCGCACCTGCGCAGGCCACCACAATAGAAACCAGTACAGAGCTGATAACTGTCGCCGGGTCGAGCCTGAACAATAAAAACGGAAACTTATAGTAGAGCTGATACACCCCACTTAAACCGCGTCCCCCCAGCACACCCAATACACAGCCCAGCAAGGCACCGAAAATGGCAATCAACAGCACAAACTTAAGATAGTGCAGGCTGATCTCCCAGCCGGTGTAGCCAAAGGCTTTAAGCAAACCTATTTGTTCACGCTCGGACTGCACCATGCGCGATATCACGATATAAAGTAAAAACGCCGCCACGCCCATAAACACAGGAGGTACAACCCGGTTTGAATTTTCCAGTTGCTGAATTTCTTCACTGATAAAACGATTGGAGAGATGATCATCCAGGGTATAAGCGCCCAGCGCACCGTAAGACATCAACAACTGGTCAAGTTGATACAGCAAATGGGCACTGTTGACGCCCAATGGCTGAGTCAGCAACACTTCATTAAAGGCGCCGTCCATATCCAACGCCGCGGCCAGCGCATCTTCGCTCATCCAGAACACCGCAAAACGCTTATCGTCGGGAACTATCTCTCCCGGCGCCGGGGTATACAAAAACTCGGGCGCTTGCGCCAGCCCCACCACATGAAAACTACGCCGGGCCCCGTTCAAGGTCGCGGTTAAGTAATCGCCGGGCTGAATCCCCCGGGCATTGGCAAAGCCCTCCAGCAGCAGGATCTCATTTTTATGGGTAGGATCCAGTCGCCGCCCTTCAGCCAGATAAATATCATTGAGTCTGGGGGCGCGGTAATCTGGCAGTGACACAGCCTGGGCACGGATGGGGATAGTTTCCTCAGGCAAATTAATCAACGCACCGCCGCTTATTCGCCCTTCCACGGCGGTCACATCCGGCCAATGCGCGATTTGCTGCAAAAGATGTTTCGGCGCCCGCTTAACCGGCGCAAACACTTGGGCCAGCCGGTAACGCTCGTAATAACTGCGCTTGGTTTCACTGAGGGAATTGATCAGGCCATCCATCATCACCATCAGCATTACGCCAAATGCCATGACAACCGCAATGGCCAGCGCCTGCCCCCTGACGCGCCATAAGTCTCGCAGTAGTTTCTGGTCAAGCGAGGCGAGCATCAATAGCTACCAATCGATCTCAGCGGCGGACAGTACATGCTGGTTTTCCACCTCTTTACTGATACGTCCATCGGCAAAATGTATCACCCTGTGCGCCATCGCAGCGGTACTGGCGGCATGGGTCACAATAAAAATAGTGGTGCCCAGTTCGCGGTTCACTTCCTGCAACACATTCAACACAGTACGACCGGTTTTACTGTCCAGCGCACCGGTAGGTTCATCGCAAAACAGTACCCTGGGCCTTTTGGCAATGGCGCGGGCAATGGCCACCCTTTGCTGCTCACCGCCAGATAACTGAGCCGGAAAGTGATCCTGGCGATTTTCCAGCCCCACCATGGCCAGTGCCTCAGCCGCATCCATCGGGTTCTCGGCTATCTCGGTCACTAATTGCACGTTCTCAAGCGCCGTCAGGCTGGGCATCAAATTGTAGAACTGAAAAACAAAACCAATATGCTGACGGCGATACTGGGTCAGCTCGCTCTCATCCATACCGCCAAGATCCTGATTAAAATAAAACAGCGAACCAGACGTGGCGCTATCCAGGCCACCCAGAATATTCAGTAAGGTAGATTTGCCGCTGCCGGAAGGGCCAAGTAAAACCACCAACTCAGCGGCAGGAACGGTCAGGTCAACGCCGCGCAGTGCTTCAACCCGACTGGGGCCACTGCCAAACACTTTAGTCAGGCCTTGCATAGCAAAAGCCGGCCGGGATAAATCCAGCCCTTGTAGCCCGGTGTTATTCACAATGTTCCTCCCCTGATGATTTGTGCATCATAGGGCGTTCTGCTTAAAATCGATAAAGCTATCCTGTAAAAACTTGTTTTGAATCAACAAGGCATGGCACCTGGTGCGGCTTAACGCCCCTCTCCCTGCCATCTGAACAGCACCGCGCCAAGCCCCATAAATACCAAGGTCATCACCAGCATTGCCCACAGGTGATACTGAATTTCGGCCAATCCCGCGCCATCATTCATAATGGCACGGGCCGCCTCAAGTAGGTGAGTCAGGGGCAACAATTGCGCGGCTTGTTGGATGGCCTGCGGCGCCCCCTCCAGGGAAAACCACACGCCGGACAGCAACATCATCGGCCAGCTAATCAGATTCAGCAGCCCACCGGTCAGCTCTTCACTCTGGCTGCGACTGGCCATCAGTAAACCCAGCGCAATCATAGCGGCGGCCCCCAATGCAGTGACCAAGAGCAAATTCAGATAGCTACCCAACATGTAAAAATCAAACAGGCTGTTGCAGGCAATAAACACAAAGCTGGTGATACTCAGCACAATAAACAGCCGAGACAGGATCTGTGCGGCCAGAAACTCCACGGCTCTGAGCGGTGTAGCCTTAAGGCGTTTTAACACCGAGCTTTTGCGATAACGCACAATCACATAACCAACGCCAAACAGGCTGGAAAACATCATATTCATACCCAAAATGCCCGGCAGTACCCAATCCAGGTAGCGAATTTCCCGGCCATCCAGTTCCTGACGTTGATAATCAGGTAGCTTGCCCGTCAACAGCTCACTGGCAAAATAGCCCTGCGGCGAGCTGCGATTAACCCAATAGGTCTGACTGGCCGGTTCCACCAGTAAGTCCAGTTGGTGCTGCTGAAGTTTTTGCTGCGCCAGCGCCAGATCGTCATAGGCCACATATTCCACATGTTGCAGATGAAAAAAACTGTTGTCGCCCCCCTCGCCCACCAGACCAATTTTATACGCTGCGCGGCCATCACCACTGAAAATAAAGGCAAAGCCCACTACCAGTAGCAAAGGAAAGGCCAAGTTCCAGCCCAGCGACGAGCGGTCGCGGAAAAACTCCAGATTACGGGCTCTGAACACCGCCCAGAATCTATTTAACATCGGCCACCTCCTGTTGCTCAGTTGCGCCCTGTAACCCATGTCCCGTAAGCTTCAAGAACAAATCATCCAGGTTGGCAGACTTAACATGCAAACCGTCCAGCTCCACTTGTTCCTCAACCAGTAATTTCAGTGTTTGTTCCACCTTATCTGTGTTGATAAACCAGTAGGCCCCATCCTGACGAGGGTGACAGGCTGCCATAACGGCTTCAGGTAACTGCTGCTGGCGCAGACGAATCAGCACGCCTTTAAAATGTTCAGCAAGCAAGTCGCGGGGCGCACCGCGGGCAATAATCTGGCCCTTATCCATAATCGCGATGTCATCACATAAGTACTCAGCTTCATCCATATAGTGCGTGGTCAGCACTATGGTTTTCCCAAGGGCCTTGATACGGTTAATCAGATCCCAGAAGTTACGTCTGGCATGCGGGTCTAACCCCGTGGTGGGTTCATCCAAAAACAGAATCTGCGGGTCATTGACCAGCGCGATAGCCAGCAATAAGCGTTGCTTCTGCCCCCCGGATAGTTTGCGATGGTCCTGGTCAGCAAAATCTTCCAACTGACAAAGCTCGATTAAATGCTGAACATCCAAGGCATGACTGTAAAAACTGGCAAACATACTCAGGCATTCACGGCCACTGAGATAGTCCTGCAAGGCGGTGTGCTGAAACTGAATACCGATGCGCTGATTCATGGCGCGATTAAGCGGCTCGCCATCGTATAGAATCTCGCCAGCATCAAAATCGACTATCCCCTCCATCATCTCAATGGTGGTGGTTTTACCCGCACCGTTAGGGCCCAGCAGGCCGAAACATATGCCCTTTGGCACAGAAAAACTGATGCCTTTTACGGCTTCCAGCTTTTTAAACGACTTACGCAGTGCATTAACCTGAATAAAGGCAGACATCTGACTCCTTGACCATCACATTGAATGAAGTTAATCACAAAGTACCAGCTATGCTGGCTTTTTCGCCACTATAAAAACGCTGGGAAATTTCTCCGGACGCCACAGGTAATCAATCTCGAACCCGGCCTCTTTGAGGCTTTGTTCAAAGGCGGCCTGCGTGAATACAAATACCGGCGGCATTAATCTAAGCAAGCGGCCCAGAGGAGCAACCCATTTGATATAGCGCCACACACTGTCTCCCAAACAAGCGGTGCTGGTAATAAACACCCCGCCCGGCTTCAGCCAACGGTAGGCATCACGGATGACGGCTGCCCAGTCATCTACCAGGTGCAGCAGATTAAGTGCCAAAACGACATCCAGTGGTGCTTCGGGATTGAGCTGGTCGTTACTCCCCTGCACAAAGCTAACATTACTGATGTGCTGGTCGGTCGCTTTCTGTCTGGCGATATTAAGCATATTGGCCGAAATGTCTGTCGCCAGAATGTGCGCCACATAAGGCGCATGCAAAAGTGCCGTGGAGCCGGTGCCGCACCCCAATTCCAGCAACTGACTATCAGGGGTAAAGTAGCGGCGGCTAATCTCCAACTTGTGCTCATAAGACGGCATATCGGAAATCGCACTTTTGGCATATTTCTGTGCGACCTTGTCCCAGAATCTGATGCTCTCCAGCATAGTTCCCTCGTATTTGTTTACAAAAACCCATCATAAGCTATGCAAATAAAGGGTTAGAATGGCGAAAAATTCACTACCGATATGCAAAAATGCATGGCTCAACAACCCCAACCTTTTGACTGGAATCACGCCAAAGTCTTTTTGGTGACAGCGCAACAAGGCTCTTTCTCTTCGGCGGCCAAGTTACTGGCAATCACACAGCCCACTTTGGGGCGTCAGATCAGTGCGCTGGAAAAACAGCTTGGTACCACCTTATTTGAGCGCACTGCGCGCGGATTGCTATTGACCCCAAGTGGGCATGCCCTGCTAGAGCATGTTCAAGCCATGGACGACGCGGCAGCCCGCTTATCTGTCGCGGCTGGAGGCCATGCCCAGAGCGTGACGGGCAAGGTCAGCATTAGCGCTGCCGAAACAACTGCCGCATATATGCTGTCTCCCGTGCTCAGCAAATTGCGCCAACATGCGCCCGGCATCATGGTTGAGCTGATTGCCACCAATGAGAGTAGCGACTTGTTGCGCCGAGAGGCAGATATCGCTATTCGCGCCTATCGCCCTACCCAACAAGATTTGATTGCCCGCAAGCTGACCAATATTCGTGCCCATCTGTATGGGGCCAAAAGCTATCTGCAAGGTTTCACTAAACGTACCTGCCCGGACGATCTTAACGATGCTGATTTTATCGCGTTTGAACACAACGACATGATGCGTGATGAGCTGCATAAGCTTGGATTTAAATTAGCAGCAGATAACTTCCCTCTGGTGGTTGCCAACCATTTGGTGCAGTGGCAATTGGTCAAGCAGGGTGCTGGGCTAGGCTTTATGACAGAAGATGTGGGTGACAACGATCCTGATGTGGAAAGGGTACTCCCGGACATGGCAGCTTTTGAAATCGAATTATGGCTGGTTATTCACCGAGAGTTACATACCAGTGCCCGTTTGCGTTTGGTGTTTGATTTCCTGGTTGAACAGCTTGGGAAATAGGCCTGACAAATCAACATCACTGCCACATGGGATTTTTCAACGCTAAGTTGCAAAAGCCCACATCAAGCGGGCGTTTTCAGGTGCCCCTTATATTATAAATAAAGACGCTACCGCCCGTCAGTGCTCTGCAATAAAGGCCTGACAATCTCCTTCATGAGTGACATCAATCAGGTGCTGAATTCGCCACCCTCCCGCCGTATTTACCACCACAAAATGATTAACTCCACAGTGGCTTAGCTGATTGTCCACATAAAAGGCGAAAGGTGTCCACACGCTGGCAAGATTTCCCGACTGCTGAACCGTCACCGACAATAACTGCTCATCCAAATACGCCTTATGGGCGGCGATACTGTTTGCGAATTTATCAATATCCGACAACACCACCTGACCATCACTTTTTATACGCTGTAACTGCGCCCCCTGACTAAATTGCGTTCTGATAGTCTCAGCATCGTGTGCCCGCATGGCATCAAATAAGGCATTGATAGGCGCAACCGGCCCTGGTTCAGCTAATGGCTGTTTATTCATGGCAACCGCCACACATGTACTTAATAAACAAACACAACCAAGCAAATGACGCATCTTCCAATCTCCACAGCAAATATCTCACACTATCTTCAGGCCAGCATTGCCAGACAGTTTTGCCTGAAGGCCTTGCCAATTTTTATTCGTTTACCACTTTGCAAAGTCAGGCCTTCATTGTCTTTGGCCACCACCATAGCTTTATTCACCAAAACAGATTTATGCACCTGTACAAACTTATCTTCTGGTAGAGATTCCACAAAGTGCTTAAGGGTGGCAGCAGTTAACCAGCAGTTATCATCCAGCCATACTTTTACGTAGTTGCCATAGGCTTCGAAACATTGCACCTTTTCCAGTTCAATCTTGCGATCTTCCCTGTCCACCCTAATTACTATATGGCTGGCTACAGTGGTTTGGGTACTCTGCCCCTCTTCATTCGCCCGGCGGCGCACTTTATCCAGAGCTAAAGCAAAGCGTTCGGCACTGACAGGCTTGAGCAGATAGTCAGTCACATCCAACTCAAAGCCTGCCAAAGCATATTCCTGATAAGCGCTGCAGAGCACCACCTGAGGGCGATTGGCCAATACTTTCAGCATATCCAAACCAGATAACACCGGCATATTGATATCCAGAAAAATCAGGTCAACCTGCTGGTTGGCCAAAAACGCCAACGCCTCGGCGGCATTAAAGCACTGGCCAATAATCTCTACATCGCCATGCTCACGACTATGATGCAACAGTACTTCATGGGCCAAGGGTTCATCGTCAATTAGCAGGGTTTTCATAACCTCATCTCCAGCCTGGCGACCCATCGTTTGCCCTGCGCTGCGCTATGCAAACTATATTCCCCTGGGTATCCCAGTTGTAGGCGCCGCTTTAGGTTAACAAGGCCAATTCCCCCGTTCTGATTGAGCTGGCAATCCTTCGGCAAACTATTGCTACAAACGAAAACCAGCCGGTCGCCGTCCATTTTCAAAGCGAGTTCAATATCGCAACTATCCTGGCTGACCTCAACAGCATGTTTAAAGGCATTTTCTACCAACATAATCAGCAGCAAAGGGGCAATTTGCCAATCCCCATACGCGAGCTGGATATCAGTTTTGACATGGCAGCGCTTGCCAACCCTTAACGCCTGTAACTCAAGATAGTTCTGCAAGTAAGCCACCTCATCCCTCAGCGCCACCTTGGTATTCTGCCCCTGGTATACGACATAACGCAGTAAGTCTGCCAATTTTAAAAGCATAGGGGCGGCCTGAGCCGATTGCGTCAGACACAGGGCGTATAAGCTGTTAAGCGTATTGAACAGAAAGTGTGGATTAACCTGTTGTTGTAACATTTTTAGCTCCGCCTGGCTTTGTTCCTGGCTAAGCTCGGCCAGTTGCCTTGCATTTTGTTGCCGTTCAAAAGCCAGAATCAGTGGGGTACTAAAGGCCCAGATAAGAACGGCGACCAGCAAGTTCATGCTGTCAAAGGGGAGATGATTTTCCGAAGGCAGTAAGCTTTGTTCAGCAATATTAAGCGGCAGTTGCAACACCATTGTGCCGAACAGCGGGTAAGACACCAGCAGCCAGGCCGCGCTACACAGTAAGAAAAGATACACGCCCTGGGTCGCTAATACCCTGCGGATCAAGAGATAACGATTTACCCAATAGTAGGCAAAAATCACCGCAGCCAGCAGCGAAAACTGCCAGGCATAATATAAGGTCAGCCGCCACTGCTTAAGCATCTGGACTGGATCTAGCCTGGGCTCCAGAGGCTGGTTATGCATAGGGTCTGGGGTGTGGACGAACATACCGCTCATCAATATCACCCAGCTCACCAGGCATAGCACTAAAGCGGCGTCCAGCGACAATATATAACGCCACCTAGATGCGCCATGTTGCATGCCAGGCGCAAGTTGGTAGGCCCGCTGCCCCCAATACAGCAGTGACAAACCCGCTGACAGGATCCAAAACTGTACACTAAACAACAAAGTCGAAAATGCCGGTAGGCTGGCCTGCAGCATTAGACTGATAGTCGGATACAGCATATACCCCACACCCCAGACTAATATGCCTCGTGGCCCGGGGCGCAGCAGCACCCAGCACTGTGCCGCTATCAGCGGTGCGCTTTCCAGGGTCAGTTGCAGTAAGGTCTGTAGATACAATCCTGCCCCACCGCGAAGCTGAATATAGTCGTCGTAATTTTCCGCTGCATAGCCATGGATACGGAGAAGTGTTTCGACTAAAACGGCCACCACCACTGGCAAAACTGGCGGCCAAAAAGCTGAGCGAAACAGAGAAGGAAAAGCGGTCGACATAATAGAGACAATTCGGCGGTAACAAAGTACCTATAGTTGGCAAAGCAGTGAAGTCTGTCAGTTAAATCATGACAAACCGGCCAATTTTACTGATAAACGGCAATTTACCCCGATAAATCAAGGATGTCATAAAAATCCGTTGGTTTGTCATCAATGCCTTTATCGCTAGCCCCAGGCTCCCTAACCTGCCGGTAAAAACCTGGGAGCCAAACCAATGTTAACGCTTGCGCACATCAACAAAACTTACCCTGACGGTACCCAAGCCCTGAACGATGTTTCACTTCAACTGCGCGTAGGTATGACGGGCCTGCTTGGTCCCAATGGTGCCGGAAAATCCAGCCTGATGCGTACTATTGCCACCTTACAGACGCCGGATAGCGGCAGCGTTGAATTTAATGGCAGGAACATCCTGCAATCCCCAGCTTTTCTACGCAGTCAGCTGGGCTATCTGCCGCAGCATTTTGGTGTGTACCCACATATTTCCTGCAGGGCACTGTTGGAACATCTGGCTGTACTGAAAGGACTTACAAACAAACATACCCGCCGCCAGCAAATTGAGCAGGTTTTGGCGCTGACCAATCTTACCGAACACGCGCACAGACAACCCAACCACTTTTCCGGTGGCATGCTGCAGCGTTTTGGCGTTGCCCAGGCCCTGTTAGGTGACCCACAAGTGCTGATTTTTGATGAACCCACCTCAGGTCTGGATCCTGCTGAACGCCTGCGTCTGCACCAACTATTGCATGACATTGCCCAGTCCCGGCTGGTACTGCTATCCACCCATATAGTGGAAGACATTGAGCACCTATGCAGCCACACCGCTATTTTACTTAACGGCACTATCGTCACCTGCGGTGCGACCCACAGCCTGTTTGCCCCCTTGCAGGGCAAGATCTGGCAGGGTCCCCTGCATGAGCCCCGCCATCCTCCAGGCAACAGTCATATGCTCAGCCAAAGCCTGCATTTAGGGCATCCGGTGGCCAGAGTGCTGTGTCACCATTGTCCGGCAGAGCAGTTTGAGCCAGTGACAGCCAGTTTGCAGGACTGCTACTTCATGCATCTGCATGGTCTGACTTTGGAGGCGGCATAATGCTGGCGAACGAACTCAGCCTTTGCCTGCGCCAGCCACTACTGCGTATCTTAATGCTCCTGGCTCCGTTACTGGGTATCTTTGTTGGGCGCAGCATTTATAGCCAGCAAGCAGACCTATTTAGCCACGCTCACCAGCTCAATCTTATTGGCGTACTAAGTATGATGGCGCTGCCCTGGACCTGCGGGCTACTTGCTGTGTTTTCCCTTTATCGGGCCACAAACCACAATATGACAGAACTGGTAGCCACCACGTCCTTGTCACTGGTTAAACAACAGGCTGTTCAGGTCAGAGGCCTGATACTGCAGCTACTGATATTGGGTGTATTGGCCACCCTGGGCGTACAGATTGGCCTCAATACCCAGGCCGAGACCATACCAGATATCGGCAGCCAGCTCGGTATCGCAGTTAGCTTGCAAACCTGGCAGTTGGTTGTGGGAATGCCTGCAGTCTTATTGTTTGTGGCGGTATTCTGGTTGCTGCGTAACTTGAGTACCTCAACGTTACTTGTCTATCTTGCGGCGCTGCTTTGGTTCGTGCTGTATAGCCTGCTGGCGGTTGCCAGCGCTTCGCCCTTAATGGCCGCGTCAACGCTACCCATCCCTTGGCTGTACAGCGCCATGTCCTATTTTGATTGGTTTGGCATGACCGCGCTGCTGGAAAGACAACCAAATGCATCTATCGTTATCACCAATCGGCTGCTTATCCTTATGCTTGCCTGTGCAATAGCTGGCCTGGCCATTCGCCTGGCCTTCCGGCCTCTTGGCAACAACAAACCCGCTTTGGTGCCGAACAAAAACGTTTCAGGTACAGCGAAATCAAGCCATGCACAAACGCCTTTGCTGCATTTCTTTGCTGTCGCGCCGAAGCCAGCCACACAACTCTTTGCCCTCACCCGGCTGGGTATCCAGCAGGTTCTCAGCAAACCAGTGATCTGGCTAGCTGGCCTGATCTGGTGCTTGATTGTCGTCGGTGAGGTTTACCCCTCTTTGGATTATGCCGAGCAACGCGCCATGTTACAGGGGCTGAGCTTGGATGCCATCAACCGGGTTATGTGGGACATGCTGCCCCTATTTGGTAGTGCGCTGATGCTGTATTTCAGTGACGCCTTGCATCAACACAACAGACAATACCGCATTGACGGCATTGTCGATGCGCTGCCTATTGCGCCAAGCATCAGGCTCGCCGCCAGGGTGATAAGCTTATGCGCCCTGTTACTGGTGTTTTTACTACTGACCATGCTAGCCGCCGCACTCAGTCAGTGGCTAAAGCAAAGCCCAGTGCAGTGGACTGACTATCTGCAGATGATCTGCTACGCCGGTTTACCACTCGCGGCTACCGGCATGGTTTTCCTCGCCATTCACGCTAGCACAAGCAAACGCTGGCTGGCGTTACTGCTGTCGTTACTGTTGGTGCTGCTGCACTTTACCCCCATGGCAGGATTAATGGGGCTGCATCATCCGCTATTCAGACCTTTTGCCACTCCCTTACAACCTGCCGATACCTACCTGGGTTATCAGGCAAGCATTCAAGGATTTTGGGCATATATCTGCTTTTGGTTACTGGTCAGTAGCGTACTTTTGCTGCTGGCAAGTCAGGTCGCAGGGCGCAACCAGCCGCGTTTTCAGTTCAACAAAGCAGCTTTACTCAGTGCGCCCCTGCTGCTCGCCCTGCTGGTTCATCAGTTTTTAACTATCCAGAGCGGCCTTCAGCTAAACGGCCTCACCCTAACACCCAAACAGCGCACGGCCTTGCTGGCTGACTATGAACGCCAGTATCAGCATTTGGCCGCTATGCCCATGCCACAGATAAGCAAGGTCACCACCCAAGTGGACTTTTATCCACACGAGCGTGAAGTGCGGATTAACGGACAATATACCCTGCACAATCACCACCAGCAGGCCATTGATCAAATCCTGGTCGGGGAAGACTGGCGAAGCCCCCTTAGCCATATCAGCCTGATGCAAAGAGATAATCCGACACAGCCAGCCGAAGTCGAACTCGCTGTGGACTATGATGCCAGACAAGGACAGCGTATCTATACACTCAGCGAGGCGCTGCAACCGGGGCAAAGTTTAACCTTGCACTTTACCCTGCAGTTGGCGCAAAACGGCTATAGCAGTATTTCACCTAATAAAATCCTGACTAAGGGCTTCAATTACTTACGTGCTATTCCTCACTTCCCCTCCATCGGCTACCAAAGCATTCGGCAGATCAGTAACCAAGATCTGCGCCGTCAGCAGGGCTTGCCGACACCACAAAAGCAAAGTATCGAAGCCAGGCTTCGCGGCAGAGACAAACAGCTCGACCGCTATCAATGGAGCCAGATGGAAACCCGCCTCTCCACACCACTGGGCTATCAAGGTTTTACCCAGGGTGAGCTGGTCAAAAGCTGGCAGCTGGATGGCAGACAATACCAGTTGTTTAAAACCCTAAGTCCAGTGCGCAATGTGCAGGGATTTATCGCGGCGCCGTTAATGCTTTCCAGCCGTCAGGTTGGCAGCACCTTACTGCAGGTTGCCCATTTACCCCAGCATCAGGCCAATGTTCCACTGACCTTGGATGCCATGACCGGCACAGTTGCCTTTTTATCTGAGCATATTGCCCCTTATAACGGCGGCACACTGACTTTAGTGGAAAAGCCAGATATAGGCCCCACCGGCTATGCCCTGCCACAGTTAATGCTAATTGGCAGCCGGGTAGGATTTCGCGCCCTGCAAACCGACTCGCAGGATTTCAGTCAGGCTTACCGCCGAACGGTACATGAAACCGCCCATCAATGGTTTGGTCACTGGTTAGGCAATGGCATCGAACAAGACAGCGCCTTTATGGTGGAGTCATTGGCTAAATATGTGGAGCTGGTGATGCTGGAACAACATCAAAGTCCGGCAGCCATGCAGGCATTGGTTGCCTACGAGCGGGAACGTTTTCTGGCCGCCGACAGCCGCCGCCGGGAAGCGCCGGTCAGCCTTATCAGCGCCGAGCAGAACTATGACCAATATTCCCGCGCTACCTTGGTCTTTGCCAGGCTGCGCCAGGAAGTGGGCGATGCGCCAATCCTCAAAGCACTAAAAACCTTAGGTCGTGAGCACGGCTACCCGGCCGGGCCAGCCAGTTCGCTGGACTTTGTTCAGGCCTTACTGCGTGAAGCGCCAGAACAGCGCGAGTTGATTGAGAGGCTATTTACCCAGCCGGTGGCTGTTACTCAGTGGCTGGATGAACTTAACCCTATAGTTGGAGACACAGCGCCATGAGTAAACATCAGATATCCACCCTATTAGTCCTAAGCTGTCTTGGCAGCCAGGTCAGCATGGCAGACGTGGTCGACACAGACCTACTCACTGAGGTTAAAACGGCCTATTACCAGCGCGATTACCAGACACTGGCGCACCAGCTGCAAGCACCGGGGCTGTCACCACTGCAGCAGGATATATGGCAGGTTGCCCTGGCCGTTGCCCGCCAGGCCGACAATCAGAAAGACCTGCTACATGCACTGACCGAACGCTATCAAGACAATGCCGAAGCCCACTACCAGGCTGGCAGGCTGTGGTATGAAGTAAAGGAAAACAGCAGTTTTATCAATAAGCTGGGCTATATCGACTTACATGTGCAGCATATGCTGCGCGCCAATGAGCTGGCGCCCAACACACCAAAGTACATGTTCGAAGCGGCCAAAGCCTTGGCCTGGGAGAATTTATGGGGGTGGGATAAAGAGGCCGCCCAGCAATTGGTTGTCCAACTGGCCGCCCTTGATCAGCAATATCATCTGGTTGCCGCCATGGATTTTGCCCAAAACACCCAGGACAGCCGTACCGGCGAGCAACTGATCACTCAAGTCAAAACTGAATTTGCTGATAACCTGCGATTGATGGAGCGTGCGGCCCAGTTGCAGCTTACCTATGATCAAAAAGCGCCTGCACAGCAGAGTTTTTACCAAAGCTGTATGCTAACGCCGCACGATGTGACTTTGTTGCCTAAATGGCGGGATGCCTGTCAATGGAGCGCCCATCTAAGCTTGCAGGGCTATGGCGAGAAAACCCAGGGCATGGCAGCCATCAGCCGTTTGTTAGAGGAAGATAAGGTTTATGACGAAGATTATGTGCAAAGTCTTCTGTTACAGGGTGAACTGGCAGAAGCCATGGCCCAGCCGCTTCTTGCCCGGCAGAGTTATGAGGATGCGCTTGCGATCACCAAAGATAAAGCCAGCCAAAAGCAGATTCGTCGTGCGTTAAAAGCGCTATCGAGATAACCCAAATTACCCGGCTGTAACAGCGGCAATAGCAAGCGGCTCTGCGCGCCGGGTTGCAACTCTTTGTTGGTAAGCTGCAAGTCGCCGGTATGATAAGGAGTAATTTGCTTCTATCGCACCAAGCCATAGCACATTCCGAATACAACCAAGGGGAAAGTTGCGACATACCGGTTTCAAGCCCTTTACTGAAACAGCAGCCCCAAAAAAGAATGAGCGGGGGAATTACCGGACTAGGTGCCAGAGAGGGCTACCGCACCTAGCCGGTAGGTTGCTAAAACTGTGCAATTAACAGCGCGCTTTGCAGCAACAAGGCAATACTGTTGGTCACTATGATGGCTGGACGTTTAAAAAACAGGCCATAGGCCAGCCAAAACGCGAAAACCAGCCAGTAACCGATAACAAAGGCCAGTGACATATTGCCTGGATCACTGCGCTGCCACTCACTGATCACTTGGGTAAGTTGCGCCAGGCAGCCCATCAAACCAATCAAGATACCGGCCATATCCCAATATTTTTCTTGCCGAACAACAGGCGAAATGGTCTCCATACTTGCTTCTCCAGCTTAGCCTAACAGGGTTAGCAGCGGCTGATAGTCCACCACACGACCGACGATGCGCTGATGCCCGGTATGTAAATGCTGTGCCGCCTCGCCCACCACGATCACCTCGCACCCTGCAGCCAGGGCGGCGGCTACACCATTAGGAGAGTCTTCAAAAGCCAGGCAGCGGGCAGGATCTGCGTTAAGGTGACGCGCTGCAATCTGGAAATGCTCAGGATTCGGCTTACCCTGTTTAACATACTCCGCCGTAATTAATACGTCAGGAATGGGGAAGCCCACGGTTTGAAGACGCATTCTGGCAACTGGCCCGGCGCTAGATGTGGCAATACCCCAGTTTTTCCCCCGCTGGCCCAGTGTATTAAGCATCCTAAACGCCCCTTCAATGGATACGATACCCGTCGCTTCCTTGGCCTCCTCGGCATTGAGCCAGGCCTCTTCCAAGTCAGCATCGAGATGGGGAGCCAGTTCAGGCAAAAAGTCGCGGATCCTTGAGCCATGACACAGTGCCAGCACCTGCTCAACATCCAGTTGATGAATAGCGCACCAGCGAGTACACACCTCGCGAATCGCTTCGGCTGAGTCCAGCAGTGTCCCGTCCATGTCGAAGATCACCGCCTCGTAACGTTCAAGATCAAAGTCAGAAGAAACCATCAAAACTCCTTACTGTGAATATGCGTCAATACGCCTGATTTTCGCCAGGCTCACGCAAAAACATGCAACAACAAGCAAAATATACCCTTGCTCATGCAGGACTATCAAGTAAAATCGGCAATAACATGCAAAAACAGGAAAACTCATGCTGCTGGCAGAGCGCCAATCTCTGATCCTTAAAGAGCTCAATGACAAAGGTCGCGTTTATGCGGCCGACTTGGCCCAGCAATTGGGTGTTTCCGAAGACACGGTGCGCCGGGATCTGAATCGTTTGGGCGAGATGCAACTGTTACGTCGTGTGCATGGTGGCGCGTTACCGCTGCAATTGGATGTGCCTGATTACGCAGACCGCCTGGAACTAAAGCATCCAGACAAGCAAAAACGTGCCAATGCCGCCTTGAGTTATCTACAGACCGGCCAAACCATCTTACTGGACTCAGGTGAAACCTGCTTGTACCTGGCCAAGGCCCTGCCACGGGATATGCGCCTGACGGTTGTCACCGCCTGCCCTCTGATTGCTTGTGAACTGATGCACCATGACAAAGCCGATGTCATCGTGGTGGGTGGCAGCTTCTTTAAACCGGCACTGCGCAGTGTGGGTGCAGTAACCTGCAATATGCTGCGAAAAATGCGTTTTGACATCTATTTTACCGGTGCCTGCGCCCTGCACCCGGAGCGGGGATTTACCGCTAAATATATGGAAGAAGCGGAGGTGATGCGTATTTCCGTGGAGCAATCCGACAAAACCGTCGTCATGGGCGGCCCGGACCGCCTTGGCCTTATCGCCAACCATCAGGTGGCCAATGTCCGTGAACTGGATATCTTAATCACCGACCAAAGTGCCGACCCGGCGGTACTGCAAGCCCTGCGTGAACGGAATCTACATATCGTTCAGGTATAGCCTTTTCTTCGGCTAGCATTGGCCATGCTGGTGCTGCGCTGTAATTGCCGTCTTAGTTTCTCCTGGCTTTGCCGAGCCGCCAATTCAGGCTATGCTAGGTGTAAGCTAAACAAGAGGGGCAGTCTATGGCTGAGCAACTAGCGTGCTGGCAATGCGGGCAAGTACAAAAAACGCTGCTTTTACCCCTGTCACGGCGCGAAGAATGCGACGCCTGTGGCGCAGATCTGCATGTTTGTAAACAATGCCAGCATTTCGATGGTCGCCATTGCAACGAACAGCGCTCACAACCGCCCAGCGACAAAGAAAAAGCCAATTTTTGTGATTACTTTCACCTTTCTTACAAGGCCTATCAAGGTGGTTACCAGGATAAAAATGCCAGCGCCAAAGCCAAACTCGCGGCACTTTTTGGCGACATCCAAGAACCAACAACACCAGCTCCAAAGTCCGCCCCAAGCAAAAGTCCTGCCGAACTTGCCGAGGAAAAGCTGAGAAAACTGCTGGGCGGTGATTAAGTCCAACAAAACCTTTTTATCCGATACACGAAAAATGTCGACACCCGGCATGCTCATTCGACCATAAGCCGAAACAAACCAAAAAGGAGACAAAAATGAAGTTTATTTGTTTGGGCTATCTGGATGAGTCCATGTGGCAGGAGATGAGCGATACACAAGCCGCGGCACTGATGGAAAAATGCTTTGCCTATGATGATCTGCTGCGCCGCGAGGGCCACTTTATTGGTGGGGAAGCCTTAGCCGGAGCCAAGCAAGCAGTGACGTTGCGCAGCCAAAAGGGGAAAATCAACATCACAGATGGCCCCTTTACTGAAACCAAAGAAATACTGGGCGGCATACTGGTCCTGGAAGCGCGAGATATGCAGCAGGCCATTGAATTAATCAAAGCCCACCCTGGTGTTGGTATCGGGCCATTTGAAATCCGTCCCGTGGACGAACAAATAGAGCGAATAATGGCGGCCCGGCAATCTGCTTAGAAAAAAGAGCCGCTAATGCGGCTCTTTTCAGATCAACACCCCGTTATCCGCCCCAGTTTGTATTCCAAACGCACCAGGGCCAGCTTATCCCAAGCTTCACTTGGGTAACCTTCAAGCAGGTTTCGCGACAATCTCTGCCAGTCAAAGGTATCTGGGGCAGGCAACCCCAGAATATCTGCATACACAGGCTCGGCCACCACAAACTGATGTTTGTACGGATAAAGACAATAACGAGGGTCGGACAGCATCTCCCTGGCTTGGGCATAGTGCGCAAACCAGAGGTTAACTAAGCTACCACAGGCATTTTCGTACCAGAAAGTACCAAAGTCGGCTCCTTGTTCTAACGGCAATGAGCCACTTAATACCTGCTTAGCGTGGTGCCAGTCCTTAAATCCCAAACGACGGGCCAACAGCGTTTGGCAATGTTTCAGTTGCCAGTCTTCATTTTGTACGTGGGGTGACTGACTTAACCAGCTTGGCATTTGTCCTTCACGTATTTCTTTAAGCAACTTTTTCGAGCGCACTTTTAGCTCATTAACGGCCAGCTGCATAAGCCACCTCCTTCGTTACTGTTGGCCATAGACTCTGTCGGTTAAGCACAACCAGACAGGTTACTAACACCACTGACATCAGTTCTGCGCCAGGAAAGGCGTACCACATCACATCTAGCCCGGCCCACCAAGCCAGTACCACCAGCAGCGGGATCATAAACAGGTAGGTTTTCGCCATGGAGACAAACAACGCCAAACCCGGTTTACCCAAGGCCTGCATAGTCGCGATGGCTACAGCACTAATTCCTGCAATAGGTAAGGCCATATACAGTACCTGAGCAATGTCGCTCGCCATGTTGATTTGCATTACGTCATGGCTGAACATCCCAGCAATCGCCGGCATTGTCAGCCCCAGTAATAAGGCCATCAAGCTGAGGTACCCGGATATGGATAACAGCGCCAACTTAACGCTCCGGCCTGCCAGTTCAAGGTTTCCCGCACCAGCATGGTAGGCGGTCATGGTTTGACAACTGTGGGTCATGGCTATCATTGGCAAGGTGATAAAGATACTGATCCTACCCAAAATACCGTAAGCCGCGAGCAGGCTCTCCCCCTGCATATTCGCCAGCCTGGCTATTTGGATAGTGCAGGTCAACATTACCAAAGCGCCGCCTAGATACATCAGCGTTACCGGTAACCCCTGCAGTACAATTTGCTTGGCCCATGGGCTTTGCCACGCCGGCCTTAATGCCGTGCGCAGCGAAGGCATACGTCCCAAGGCCCTTAACGCATAAAGCCAGGCCAGACACTGCGAGAGCAAAGTAGCAAAAGCGGCACCTGCCACGCCCCAGTTCAGCGCAATGATAAACACAGCATCCAGGGCAATATTGCTTACCGCCCCCAACAGTATGGTGAGAAACAACACATTGCTGTGCCCCACACCACGATGAATATCCGCCACCAAGGACAAACTAAACAGCGCAATAGTCCCAATGCCGCTGATCATCAGATACAGCCAGGCATGATGGTAGAGCTTATCGCTCAGCCCCATTTCGCCGAGCAGCCAAGGCCCGGCAAACAGGGTTAGTATGGCCACCAACAGGGCAAAACCGAGCGCCAAACTGTTCGCCGTGCCGATGATACGGTGGCAATCCTGTAAGCGCCCAGCCCCAAGGCTGCGGCTTAACAATACGGATGCACCATTACTGAATAACGCCGCCAGAGACACCAGGGCAATTTGCAAAGGGAACACAGCCGATACCGCAGCAAAGGCGTCAGAGCCGACAAAACGCGCTATAAACATGGCGTCGACTAAGGTATGTACACCATTTAACAGCATACCCACGGCCATGGGCACACTGAGTTTAAGAAACACAGATAGCACGGCTGGGGACGAAAGTAGTGAAGAAGTGGATGTCGCAGCGACATCACTATTGCTAGTCACAATTCAATTCTCCTAAGTTTACTGGCATTCCGCAAAGCCAACTTAGTTCAAATTGAACCGTCAAATAGGGATTATCAGAGTGAATTCATCTTCTGCGGACAGGCGTCTCTGTCACCTGAGGCGCTAATAATAGGCCTCAGAATGACGATGTCAACCACGAAAACGTTCCAACCTGGCTTCCCAGTTTCCACCGTCTTGCGCCATACAAGCTTCTTCATTATCCATCCGCACATTGCGGCGGATATCTTTGGGACGAATACCGGCTTTGAGCAAGCGGGTCTGAATTTCCTTACGCATTCTGACATCCAGACTATCGCTTAACACTTGTTGCATCTGGGTTTGGGTCACAAATACACAGCTCACCACCAGGCTGTCGGGAAAGCGATTATGACTGACCGTATGGGTTAACCAATCAAAGCCGATATCCCAGCGTTTAAACTCCTCGCACGCCAGTGTCAGGGCATTGATGAGATTTTTTTCCAGTTTCGCGGTGGTTTTGTTCATTATGAATTTCCGGCTCGGGCTTGATTCTGTTGAGACAGGCAAGCTTTACCACTCGCCTAATACTGCGCTAAGTACCACACCGGGTGTCATGAGTGAAATAAATTCTATAACGGCATACCTTTTTCAACGATGCCTTTAGTCGCCAATACATAAGTTTTGCAGGCGAGTTAGACCAATAACACAGCGCATCGGCTCTGCGTCCACTTCACAGGCAGGCATGTACGCCAGACATCATCTTTCTATTCTGCTGATAAAGAATCAAAGCGAAGATAACCTCAATAGCGCCACCAGCAAAGGCCCCAACAATAAAGGGCACGGCGAGTAGAGTTAGAATAAACCCAGAAAGCATTAGCATTCCCCCCAGTGCCCAGTAAACGTTTAAACCGTACAGCGTCTGAAAAGTTAAATACCTGGCACCAATAATGATCAACATCACGGGATAAAATAGAGCACTGTTTAGCTGAGCTATAACAAAGGCAATAAAAAGACCACCAAAGAGTATACCTAAGCCCTCAATGGCCAACTTACCCAACATGTTGTCAGATGAATGCTTGCCCGTTGAGCCAAGTAATTTAGAAAAGACGATAGCTAATGGAAAGATGAACATACCACCAATAAATAACGTCATCATACTTGCCACTGACGAAGCATAAAGGCCGACAGCGCCTGCCAAACACCAAATTATGCCTGAAGCCAGCGCGCCTGTTGCACCGCCCAAATAAGCACGACGCATATCCGATTGTGACTCAATGAAATTCATTTATCTTCAATACCCATCGTTGGTTAAAAGAACTAACTTACCTGAAATCCGAATTCTATGGACAGTTTTACCTTGAACAAAGAAAGTCGCCCTAAACCCTGGCGTCCTATGCCATTAATTGACGTATAGAGACAATTTGTACGTGACAAGTTTTACTAGAAATACATAATACAAACAAATAGTTAGTTGTTTCATCCGAAATAAAGCAAAAATGAGAAAAATGAAGTTATCCATAGTGAAAAGAGTCTTAAGCAGTATCGTAGTTGTCTTTCTCGCCGCCTGTAATACAGACCATGGCCCCCGAGAACAGCCTTTACAGATAGTAGACGTAACAATTCATACCGATTCACAGGCCGCGCCAAGAGAAAGTCATCGCCTTATCATGCATTTCAACCGGGCACTCACCGAACAAGAGCTCTCATCCGCACGGGGACATGTCACCCCGAGATATACCTATGGTTTTACCTATGAGATTGAAACAAACAGCGGTCATAAAATTGAACGCAAGCGAACCAAAGACATTATGCAGTACTTCATTCGGGACAAAGGTAAAGCTTATCTCCTGACCTCGGAAAGTGATCATCATCCATTAAGAGGCTTTAACAGCGAAGTGGATAAAGCCTTTCAGTCAGGCAATATAAGCAGTATAAAAGTGCAGCTTTTTCAGCAAGATAAGCAGGATAAGGACGCCAACTACCAACTGTTGCAGGAAATCACCTTTAGCCAATAATGCCCCGCTCTGGGCTTTGCTGCTGAATATGGTTTAACAATTCAGGAAAAAACCGGACAAAACAGGCTTCAAATTCCTGGTAATGACGCTCAATCTCTTCCACGCTGCCAGCAAATTCATGGCTAAAACGGATGCGTCCGGCGATGCGGTCAAGGGCAAAGCCTACTCCATCAAGCTGGGCATAGCTGGCCAGCCATTGTTGGTTGATCATACTGCCCACCACCCTTTGCATTCTCAGTGGCATAACCGCCATACGCTTGTCCAGGCGATGGTAGGCCAGCTCACAAAACGGCGCAAAGCCCACATCACTGTATTTGTGCCAGTGGCGAATCAAAAAATGGTCAAACAGCACATCCAGGGCAATACCGGCAAAGCGGCGGCGCTTGGCACTAAACAAGGTTTTGGCAGCCCTGACATCTGGATGCGTGTCGGTAAAACGGTCCACCCTTCTGTGATTATCCAGGCCAGCCAGTATGGGCAATGAGAATTGCGATGTATCCACCCCCCGACAAAAATCCCCGAGCAGATTGCCCATATGCGAGTCGGCAGTTGGCTTAGCCAGAAATAAATGCGCAAGATAGTTCATAACTCTCAGTGTAATGACCCGGTCGCAGGCCGTCTATTTTAAAGCAATCCTCTTGTCACCTGACCTAGCAATACCAAGCGAGATTCCCCTCCTGTCATCCTCGCTTTCCACCTGTTAGCGCATTCCTGCTGCACTTCCCCGCCCCCAGTATTGACAAGGGACGCAGTGGCAAACACCATTGCCGCTCTTCGTCTTTTATAACAACGAGAAAATAACCTCATGAGAATGTCCTTACTTGCACTGGCGTTCGCCAGCAGCACCGTATTTGCCAATGAAGGCATGTGGATGCCAAAACAGTTGCCTGAGATTGCGCCGCAACTGAAAGCCGCCGGCCTGGCCCTTGACCCTGCCACTTTGACCAAACTGACCGAGTTCCCTATGGGCGCCATCGTCAGCCTGGGCGGCTGTTCCGCGTCTTTTGTTTCTCCTCAGGGACTGGTTGCCACCAACCACCACTGTGTGTACGGCAGCATTGCCCACAACTCCACGCCGGAGAATGACATTCTGACCAATGGCTTTTTAGCCGATACCCTGGATGCAGAATTGCCAGCCCGCCCAGGTAGCCGCATTTTTGTCACCAAAGCGGTGCAAGAAGTCACGGATAAGGTCATCGATGCCAAGACCGCCAAGCTGAGCGGTAAAAAGCGTGTCGATGCCATTGAAGCTAACCAAAAGGCGCTGGTTGCCGAGTGTGAGAAAGACGAAGGTCACCGTTGTACTGTGGCTGCTTTCTACGGCAGTCTTGAGTACTACATGATCAAGCAGCTTGAGATCAAAGATGTACGTTTGGTACATGCACCGCCGTCCGGTGTAGGTAAATTTGGTGGTGACACCGACAACTGGATGTGGCCGCGCCACACTGGTGATTACAGCTTCTATCGCGCTTATGTAAGTCCGGAAGGTAAGTCTGCCGATTTCAGTAAAGACAATGTGCCTTACACCCCAGACTTCCATTTAACCATTGCCAAAGAAGGCGTGAAAGAGGGTGATTTCGTGATGGCTCTGGGTTATCCCGGCCGTACCAACCGTCATCGTCTGCCCAGCGAAGTGGCTGAAACTTTCGAGTGGAGCTACCCCAACGTTGTGCAGGACTACCGCGATGCACTGGATATCATTGCTCGTGAAACCGCCGACAACAAGGACGCAGAGCTGAAGTATGCCAGCCGCGTTGCCGGTTTGAACAACTATATGAAAAACCGTCAGGGCATGCTGGACAGCTTCGCCGACAGCGATTTTCTGGAACGCAAAAAAGCCGAGCACGCAGAGTTGACCGCCTGGGTTAACAGCAGCCGCGAGAACAAAAAGGCCTACGCTAAAGATCTGGTCGCTATCGAGAAGCTTTTAGGTGAGCGTCATAGTCAGGACCGCACCGATCATCTACTGGATGCCGCAGCCCCTCGCCTGCTTGGTACGGCACGTGGTCTGTACCGTCTGGCGCAGGAAAGCACTAAGCCGAATGCAGAACGTAAAGCTGGTTTCCAAGAACGTGACCTGCCCAGATTCAAATCCTTCGTTGCCGCCATGGAACGCAGCTTTGATGTTGGTGTAGAAAAGGCCCTGGATCTACACGATCTGAAGAAATACGCTGCCCTGCCGAAAAAGCAGCGTAATGCCGCGTTTGATAAAGTCATGGGCATTAAAAACAAGATGAGCGATGCCGAACTGGTCGCCCTGATTGACAGCTGGTACAGCAATACCCAACTGACCTCACTGGAAAGTCGTCAGGCATTGCTGGAGAGCACACCAGAGCAGTTTGCCAAATCAGACGATTTCTTTGTTAAAGCCGCAGTAGCCTTGTACAAAGGTGACCTGAAACGCGAAGCCAATGAAGAAGAACTGGCCGGTAAAATTCAGCAAGCTTATGCCAGCTATATGCGCGCCAAAATCGCCTTTATGCACGACCAAGGCAAGGCCGTATATCCGGATGCCAACAGCACCCTGCGGGTGACATTCGGTAACGTCAAAGGTCGCGGTCACGGTACCGAAGACGGCAATGCCTGGGCACCATTCACCACCTTGCGTGGTATCACCCAGAAAGCTACCGGTGAAGGCGAGTTCAATGCCCCACAGAAACAGCTGGATGCCATCAAAGCTAAGCAATACGGTGACTACAAGGTTGAAAGCCTTAATTCTGTACCGGTGAACTTCCTGGCCACTTTGGATATTACTGGCGGTAACTCTGGCTCTGCGGTATTAAACAGCAAAGCTGAGCTGGTAGGTCTGGCCTTTGACGGCACCTTGGATTCAATCATTTCTGACTGGGATTTCAACCCGGCCAACACCCGTTCTATCCAGGTAGACCACCGCTTTATGCTGTGGCAAATGGAACTGGATGGCGCCGATAATCTGCTAAAGGAAATGGGCGTTAAATAACCCAAAAGGGAGCTTAGGCTCCCTTTTTTTATCCCTGTTACTGGCCGCTCAAGCGTTTGCCAAAAGAGATAGCATAGGCCGGTGAGCGCATTCTCAGTACCGGGTCGTTACTTGAGACAAAACCGCGGGACAACTGATTGGGATCAAAATTAATCGCCGTACAGCTCTCGCCCCCGGCACGGCTTAAACGCACCTTGCCAAGCAACACCTGCTGCCTGTCAGCGGGCCACCGGCTGGACGGGTCAATATCACTGTCGCCCGGCTCGCCCAGGCTGGCCATCAAACGATAACTCACCTCCCCTGTGGCAATTTGCTCAGCCAGCGTCTCTGCTAAAAAATCCGCAGACTTCGCCTTAGCCTCTTCAGCTTCCAGAGTTTTAACACCCGCCTCGGGTATCAACTGCCAGCGAAACTTGATCTGAGATTCATCCTTAGGCTGAAAAAAGAACGTATGCAAACCAAAAAATTCGGTGTTGGCATATGAGGCCGGCGTTTTGGCACTTTTCAGCCAGGCATAATGTTCCTGAACACTGGGATGCGCAGCGACATAATCGGCCATTCGTTTGGGATCGCGCAGGCCTTGTTCATCGGGTAGCAGGGTGGATAAAAAGCCATAAAAAGTGTGCGGATCTTTGCCGGCGAAAACCGGAAAGTTGTTGCCGGTAAAATTATGCTTGCTGCCATCTGGCAGACTTATCTGTATGCCCATGCCGCGGGTACCAGGGGCACGTTCATCGGCCGCCGGGTTACCGCCCCCCACCGAGAAACGCACGCTAAGTGGCAGACTTCCCTGACTCAGCAATGGGGCGGAAGCAAAGGGACCGGTGGCTGCAGGTTCAAAAACACCGGCTGCACAAACGCCGCGAGCGTGTGTCTTACGCAGGCCAGGATGTTTGCCCGCCATCTTTTCAAACAATTGAATAAAGTCCAGCGCCTGCACTTGGGCAGTCGCAAGCCCGGAAAAACTGAGCAGTAGTAAGGAACCAGGCAGTAAAAAGCCTTTTTTCAGAGTCATCGCATCCTCCAGTGTGATTCTGTCAGGGTGCATAGACCGCGTGCGAAGGTGAGAACTTTCCGAACGTCAGAAAAAAATCATGCGGCTGCCGACAGGCTAGCTGATTAGCAACCGCATTGGGATAAATCAGGCGTTTTGCATTAACCAGGCATAGGCCGTCGTAAAAGCGCTCTCCTGGAACTGCTTAAGACCGGTTTCGGCAAACTCCACCGAAACGGGATTGTGCTTGAGTGACTCTTTCATATCGGTGCTGCCGTACACAATAGTCTCAACGCCTTCAATCAGCTCAATGGCGGCTTCCAGTTTAAAACCGATAGCACCGCCCGCAAATTTCCCTTTCATTGGGCGCTGACGAATAATCACTTTATCTATTTTGTAATCCTCTAACAGCTTGGCCAGGGTACTCTGGAACTGGCGCAGACCTTCGGCACTGTTGTCACTTAAGGTCAGACGACGAGCCCGGCAATCGGGAATATGAAACAGCCCGTTGGTTAAGGACAACAGACACAAATTCGCCTCGTTGCTTTTTAATTCAATACCACAGACTTTCATTATCTATCCCCGTCAATTACAAAAGCGCGATTATAACGTTAAAAGCCTGCTGGCCGGGATACGCTTTTAAAGATTTATTCCCTACCAGCTGTATTCGCTGAGCTGTATCCCAGAATTTATCGCTTTAGCCGCGATCAGCCATTACTCGCACTCGCCCCGGCCTTAGGAATTTGCCATAGTAGCCTTACCCATTTGCTACAAGTGACCGATGATGAAACCAACCACCCTTATTGCCTTCGCCCTGAGTGCGCTGTTAAGCCAAACCGCGCAGGCAGACTTAACCGCCAGCGAAAGTAAGCTGGTTAGCCATATTGACCAAAGCAATCCCCAGGCACTGGCCTTGCTGGAACAGGTGGTCAATATTAACAGCGGCACTATGAACTTTGCCGGGGTTAAACAGGTGGCCGACGTGCTGATCCCGGAGTTTGAAAAACTGGGTATGCAAGCCCGTTTTGACAGTGGTGAAGCCTTTAACCGCGCCGGGCATCTGATTGCAGAAATTCATGGGGGCAAAGGGCCTAAGCTATTGTTAATTGGCCACCTGGATACGGTATTTGAACCCGACAGCCCGTTTCAGCGCTTTGAGCGTATCGACGAACATACCGCCAAGGGCCCCGGCATCGCCGATATGAAAGGCGGCAATATCATTATTTTGCAAGCCCTTAAGGCATTACATAAAGCCGGTGAGCTGGCTGATATGAATGTGATGGTGATCATGACCGGCGATGAAGAGCTAAGCGGCAGACCGCTGTCTTTATCCAAAAAGGCGCTGGTCGATGCGGCCGAATGGGCCGATATTTCGCTGGGGTTTGAAAACGGCGACGGTAATCCCAAAACCGCCAACGTTTCCAGACGCGGCTCGGTAGATTGGAGCCTGAAGGTCAAAGGCGTCCCCTCCCATTCCTCACAAATCTTTCAGGACAGAGTGGGCGCCGGGGCCATTTATGAAGCGGCCCGTATTCTGAACAGTTTTTATGAAGAACTGCGCAGCGAAGATCTGCTGACCTTTAACCCTGGCCGCATTATGGGCGGTACCACAGTTAAACATGACCCCGTCAGCAACAGCGGCAGCACCTTTGGCAAAAACAATGTGGTGGCAGAGAGCGCCATTGTGACCGGCGATATCCGGGCCGTGTCATTGGAGCAACTACAACGGGTACAGCAAAAAATGTGCGCCATTGTGGCCAGAAGCCTGCCGCAAACCAGCGGTAGCATTGAATTTGGCGATGGCTACCCGCCTATGGGGCCCAGTGACGGTAACCGCACCTTGCTCGGTTTATACAGTCAGGCCAGCGAAGATTTAGGCCAGGGTAAAGTGGAGGCGGTAAACCCGCTAAATGCCGGTGCAGCGGATGTATCCTTTACCGCCGCCTTTGTGGATATGGCCATTGATGGCCTGGGGATGAGCGGCACTGCCGGCCATACAGTGGATGAAACCGGCCAATTAGACTCGTTGCCCAAACAGGCCAAGCGCGCCGCTCTGCTGATGTACCGTTTAAAGCATCAGTAACAGCTTATTGTGGCGGGCTTGAGTGTCACCTCTGCCCGCCCTTTCACCTTAGTTTGCCATTAACCACTGTGCCGGTTTAAGGGCGCGGCCGGTCAGGCGGATTTCAGCAATATCGCCGTAAAACGGATTTGCATATTCCCCTTTACTGCTGCTAATACCCACCAGCCAATCCTTACCCGGCATTAACAAAGCGCCTGGCTGTTCAATCTCGGCGGTGCGCATCACCCTGGCTCCATTTACATATAAGGTGTTGTGTTTACCGTCGTTTACCACGGCCACATGATACCACTGCTGTTTATTCAGCGACCAGGACCAGTTGGAACGCGATGCCTGATTAGACGACAGTGACACCCATTGCAGCTCCATCAGGCTCGATGCCGCCAGTACCATGGCTGAGTCGCTGCCTTTGCAGGCCAACTGGTGAAATTCACATACCTGCTGATGACTGGCCTGCTGGGCAAAGATCCCAGACCAGCTATGTTTATCTGCGTGCCATTGGGGCGGAAAACGGACAACCGCCTCCAAGGTAAATTCCGACAACGTACTTGAGGCGTCATCCAATGCGGATTCGGCCTTGAGAAATACGCCTTTGTCCTGCCCTTTCTCACCGTCGCCTTTAAAACGCAGTGCTCCAACAGCATGACCAAAAGGCGGCCTCTCGCCGCTTTGTTCAATCCAATCAGACTGTTGCGACTTGGCGGTATTCAGCGACGCCAATGCCATATGCTGACCACGGCCGGACAAGTCAGCAAACAGCATATCGCCGTTGGCGGCGGTTAACTGATGCTCATTGTCAAAGATCCAATAGCCCAGCGTACCGTCAATATTGCCGGGGTAACGCCCCAGGGTAGACTGGTTAAAATCACTCAGACGCGCTTTAAGATCCATGGCAATGCTAAATTCCCAGCGGCTCAGCTCGTCGTGAGCCTGACGCTCGGCAACAGGAATGGCCGCCACCCAGGGCGAGAAGGAGCGAAAATTCAGCGCCTGACCGGCAAAGTCAAACTCCACCAGTTGCAGCATGCCGTTACCGCCCCAGAAATTGGACTGGTAATCCACCAGCAACATCACCACCTCTCGGCCATAAGCATTTTTAGCGCGTTTTACCGCTTCACCGTGGTGATGACCGTTAAAGGTCATAAAAATTTGATCGTTATCTTTAATCAGTTTGTCCCACAGGTAAGCGCCATGACCGGTAAAAAACGCCTGCCCGTCGGCATCCACATTCAGCAGCTGATGGGTAGTTAGAATCACCGGCACATCCGGGTGCGCGTCCAGGGCCTGTTGCGCCCATGCCAGCGTTTGCTCAGACACCCGCCAGTCCAGCGCCATCACCATGAAGTGCTGATTATTGGCCTCAAACAGGTGGTAACGGTTAAAACCTGTTGTGTCATAGCCTGCCAGGGTTGCATCCTTCTTCGCCAAACGCTGGGGCGAGAAGTACTGAATAAAGGGCTCCTGCGCTCCGTTTCGCATCATATCCTGGTTGTCGTTAATGCCGCCTTGCACGTACGCCATCAGATCATGATTACCAGCCAGCACTGAGTAGGGGGTAGCCGGGTTTTGCTCCAAAATAGCCAGTGCCTGGCGGGCCGCCTGCCATTCACTATCATGATGGGGCAGGTCAACCACATCACCCAGATGCATGCTGAAGCGGATATTCTGTTTAGCATAATTGTCTGCAATCCAGCGGGTTTGAGCGCTGAAACGCTCGGGTGAATAACGGCTGTATTTTTGAGTATCGGGAATAACCGCCAGGGTAAAAGGCGGTTTACTGCTGTTTGTATTCGCCTTGGCGGCATCGGCAGGGCCAGACTGACAGCCACTTAGCCAGCTCAGGCTGAAAAGCCAGACCAGCGCCAGTAGCCGACGGGAATGAATCAGTGTCATGTTGCATCCTGTAAAGGCAGGGAAATAAACAAAAACAGCCCCCGCTTAAACAAGCGGAGGCTGTCTATCAACTAAGGCTTAGAAGTTGTAATTCAAACCAACGTAGAAGCGACGACCGGCATAGCTGGCGTTGTATAAACGTGCCTTGCTGTCATCACCCAGATAGCTCTTAGACTCAGACTCGGTGAGGTTGATGACCGAGGCTTGCAGGCTCAGGGCTTCATTAATGCTGTACGAGGCATTCAAATCCACCTGGTCGTAAGCATCCTGAATTTCATCCAGGCCATTAACCTTACCCAGCACTACATCACCGCGCTTGTTATAGGAAGCGCGCACGCTGAAGCTGTCGTTTTCATAGAAGGCCGACAAGTTGTACTGGTACTCGGCACTGCCCACCAGCACAGACTCACCAATCTTCTGACCGTTAAAGCTCACATCAGCCTGGTTGGTGTCGTTATAGGTGTAGTTACCGTACACACCAAAGCCGCTGTCGAAGTTGTGCTGGAAGAACACTTCCACCCCTTTAGACTTGGCATTGGAGCCGTTAGCCCAGGTATTGTAAGGGCTGATGGTGATGTCACCGGCTTCAACTACCCCAGGCTCGCCATCAAAATAGCGGCTGTAGCTGATCTGCATGGGCACGATAAAGTTATCGATGTCTTTGTGGAACAACGCCATACCCAGCGCAGAACCTTCACCGTAGTAGTATTCAACCGACAGATCGAATTGCACTGACTCAAAAGAGTCCAGGTTCTTGTTACCACCACGGCCTTCAAAGCCTTCTGTGTCACCAAACTCACCGCGGTCTTCCGCCCATTTTTCACTGGTATAGGCAAGCGCTTCTTCACGGCCCAGTTCAAAATAGTCCGGGCGGGCAATAGTTTTAGCCGCCGCTGCACGAACCACCAGGTTATCGCTGGCGTCCCACACCAGGTTCAGGCTAGGTAGCAGGTGGGTCTCGGTTTTTTCTACCGTGACCGGGTTGATAACTTCGTACTGACGCACATCTTCAGGCAACTCTTCGCCAGTGACATCGTCATAGTAATCAAGGAAGTACTCATTGATTTCATTAGATAACGTAGCACGCTCGGTACGCACATAACGTAAGCCAAGATTACCACGCAGGCTGTTGTGGTCGAAGTCGGCCTGCACATAAGCAGCGGTGATGTCTTCTTCTATGCTGTAGTCATAGATTTGCTTTTCCCAGTAGTAATCCTGGTAATTGCTTCTGACAATCTCACGGTACTTATCCCAGTTGATGGTAGGCATCAGGTTGATATTAAAACCACCGATGATGTTGTCTTCCGGGTTGTCGTTAATCACGTCTTTAAAGGCTGGTACGCCAGGACCATTAGTGTCGTTGTCGTAGGTATCACCCTCTTCCAGATTCGCCACCTCATCGGGGCTTAGGCCGGGCGTCCACCACAAGGTATCACCGGTAAAGCGCTCCAGTTCGGTATTACGATACTTAAGACCCGTGCGCAGGCGGTTTACCGGTCCCCAATCAACATCAAAATCCAAATCCAGCTGTGCGTAAGTTTCTTCCAGCTCGCTTTGCTCCCAGCCCGATGAGATAGAGCCGCGATCCGGCGTACCACCCAGACCGTTTTGGATGTTAGTCAGCGTATCCGGATCCAGATACATGCTGATGGTGTCATTTGTCAGTGACCATCCGGCGGTTTGCGAGGCATTATTATGGTTGTACAGAGTATTACCGTTGGCATCGGTCATCACGTTGCCGTTAGCATCCAGCCTGGCTTCAGAGCGATGGCTCTTGTAAGCGACTTTCCAGTCTTCGGTTGGGCCACCTTCTGCCTTGGTGTTACCCACAACGAACTTAGCCGAGAAACTATCGCCCAGATAGTTAAAGTTCAGATCCACCGTATCAGAGCTATTCTCAATACGCTGATAACCACCGCGGTACCAGGGGAATTCCAGCGCTACTTCGTTGCCGCTGGCGGTAGCAGAGAAATCAGCACCGGTAATAATGGAGTCGGTTTCATCCACTGTCATACCTACCAAACGGTCAGGACGGTAGTGCCATTCAGGCATATCCACGTAGGACATAGTGCGGTTCTGACCCAGGGTAAAACCAAAGTAGTTCACACCCAGCTCAATGCGATCGGTAGGACGCCATTGGCTGCTGATCTGAATACCTTCGCGCTCACGATCTTCTTTTACCACCCCGGTACGCAGACCACGGGGCAACCAGTAACCTTCGTATTGTTTGCCACTGGCGTCGGTAACGGTATTCCAGTAATAAGCATCATCCACCGGGTTACCATTGGCATCCAGGGCCTGCGCAGTGCCATTGGCTCTGTCTTCAGGATCAGCCGTATACATGGAGTAATACATGTCGCCGCTGAGGGTACGGTTAGTTCTGTCCTGCTTGGTGTAGCCGGCCAGGATCCCGAAAGTTTCATCCTCATTTTTCCACGAGTACAACCCGGCAAACTGCGGCTCGTGATCTTCGGTCACATCGGCATAAGTACTTTCTATATTAATAATGCCTGAGTTGGCATCCATCTCCAGCGGCTTACGGGAATGCAGAATCACGCTGCCACCAACACCACCTTCATCCAGACGGGCTTCCGGGGTTTTAAACACTTCCACTCTGCCAATCATCGACGACGGCAGCAGCTTGTAATCAAATGAGCGCGACGGCTTGCCCGGCGATGAGGCAATGAAGTTGCCGTTTAACTGAGTCAGGGTCAGGTCGGAGTTTAAACCACGAATACTAACGGTAGCGCCTTCGCCGCCGTCACGCTGAATAATAATGCCGGGAACCCGCTGCAAAGAATCCGCAATGTTTTTATCCGGGAACTTACCAATGTCTTCGGCGGTAATGGCCTCCACCACGGCATTAGACATGCGTTTTACCGCCAGGCTTTCTGCCATACTGGCGCGGATACCGCGCACTTCCACCACTTCCATGCCCTCTTCTACGGACTGAAAGCCCTCAGACTGTTGGGCGTTGGCCTGGGAACAGGCGGCCGCCACTGACAAACAAAGCAATGAGCGCATAAAGGATTTGTTCAAACCGGCTTTGCCCTTTTGAGACTGCTGTAAATTCTGCATAACTAGGTTCCTAGCGATCTAATAGATTTCAATTCACCAATACGTCCGACTGCCTGACTTCCCTGCGCACTTACCTTTTCTGTTCGTCAGCGCTGCGTCTCCACCTTGCGACCGGTTCTGTCAATAATGAGCGGAACCAAACCGTCTTTTAGGTTTCAAACGCAAATTGGTACGTTCCAAAACCCCGCCACAGTACGTGCGATGAATGACAGTTTTATGAAAGAAAAATTAATTTGGTACGTACCAAACGAAGGGCTGATTATCTTGTTACAAAAGGGATAGCGTGCTATCAAAGATTTTTAAGCCTGCATAACACCTTGTTAAAAAGCGAGTGACAATGTCTGACAATAACAGCTTTGCTTATGCTGCAGTAAGAGAAGCCATCAGCGAGCAGATCCAACATGGCAAACTAGCGGAAAACCAGCCGCTGGCCGCTGAACGGGATCTCTGCGAGCAATTTCAGGTATCCCGCTCCACCCTGCGTCAGGCGCTATCACAACTGGAAAACATGGGGCTGATTTACCGCAAGAACCGCTCAGGCTGGTATGTTTGTCCACGCAAGTTACGCTATGAACCGACGCGTCATGTATCCTTTTTAGACTATGCGGTGGCACAAGGTTTTACCCCCACCACTCGCCTCCTGTCAGTGCAAAAAATAAAAGCCGGCGCTAAGCTGAGTCAGTTGATGGAGCTGGATGGCAGAAGCACAGTCACAGCCCTCACCCGTTTACGGGCGGTTGATGGACGACCGGTATTAATGGAACAGATCTACTTTAATCAGCGGCATTTTCCCGGCCTGGAAAAACAGGATCTGAGTCTGTCTATCAACGCTATGCTGAAAAACCACTACCACCACCACGCCCTAAGCACCCAAATCAGCATAGAGTCCTGCTGCCTGTTTACTCCGGCTGCCGCCCATCTGGGTGTTAATGACGGGGCGTTGGGACTCAAAGTACAACGCACCTTGCGCAACGCTGAAGGTGAAATCATCGAGTTTGATGAAGAGCTTTGGCGACATGATGCTTTAGTGGTGGAGAATCATGCCCATATTCAGATGTAGTTGAGCGAAGGCCGTCTTTTTAAATAAACGGCCTGATAGGTCAATAATTAGCGTTATTTGGTTTGGCGCTGATATTGATAGGCACCACCACCTTGATTCAGCACAAAGCCAGAGGCAGGTTTGTCATGCTCTAATACAAATGCCAAACGAATACCGGCCTGTTCAAACACGAACTCTCGACCACTGATAGCGGTTAATGGAAACGCCCCCTGCCCAGTGGCCTGGGCAAAGAGCGCTTCGCCATCGATAAAGACCTTGATATCCAGCGGCAGTTGACTAGAGCCGTAGTCACCCACAAAGCGCTGCAAATCCATGTCTTTAGCGTCTATGGCCTTAACGAATTCAGGCGGGCGCACCGGCATATCAAAATAGGCACTCAGCATCGCGATCAACATGTCGTTAAATGCATAATTCACGCCGTTGGACAGCGCAGTGATGGCCAGCCCCTTTTCCGGCAAATAAGCAGAAATGGAAACAAAACCGTCGATGCTACCCTTGTGACCAAGTAGCTGATATTGATGAAATGGCATAGGGAATAAAGCAAAACCATAGCCTGGTTGCAATGCACGCATCTGTTTAAGCGAGTCGGCCGACAGCAGTTTGCCGTTAAACAGGGCGGCAAAGAATTGATTCAACTCAGTTGGTGTAGATACCAGCGCCCCCGCGCCAAAGGGTACGCTCATGTCACTCTCACTGGCACGCTGCCACTGGCCCTGCCATTGATAAGACAAGGCCTGATTAAGCTCTGGGGTAATCTTGCCGCCGTAGCCGGTGCGTTTTAATCCCAGTGGCTGAATAATCTGGGTATCGAGCAGGTCGGCATAAGTTGTACCACTGACCTTCTCAATAATCAGGCTGAGCAGATAGTAATTGGTATTGGAATACGCCTGTTTTTCATCGGGGGCGAAGTCAGGAGGTAAGGCCAACATTCTATCCAGCATCTGCTTCTGGCTCTGTGGGCTTTGCATATACAGGCCATAATCCTGGGCATTGGTGAAATTGAACAGCCCTGAGCGGTGGGCCAGCAAATGCTCAACCGTGATTTTGTCACTGTTGGGAAACTCGGTGAAATAGCGGCTAAGGGGCCAATCTAATTGCAATTTTCCCTGCTCAACCAATTGCATCACCAGTACCGCAGTAAAAGTTTTGCTGATTGAACCGATGCGCAGTTGGGTATCGGCATTTAGCGCCTGCTGGCTTTCAACCTCAGCATAGCCCTGCTGATTGGCATAAATCGGCCGGCCATTTTCACTTAGCGCGACACTGAGCATCATTTTATTGTGCTGGCCCAGTTGGGCCAGATAGTGATCCAGTTGTTCCTTGCCTCTAACCGACATATCCGCAGCCACCGGCAGGCTAAGCCCAAGCAAGGCCAGCAAACCAATCCATCGTTTATACATTTTCAGTTCCCTCTTTGAATTTACCCAAAGATTACCGCCAAGCTTCGAAGCAAGCCAGTATGATTTGTAAGTAGATTGTATGCTCATATGGCAGGAGTCTGGCCGCGGTCTATGCAGGGGAAAGTCAGCCGCAACATGGGGTAAAGGTTCGGTGGTGTCCGCCTTAAGACAACGCCATGTATCAGAAAAGAAGCCCCTGGATAGGGGCTTATAAACTTGCCAGTGATTTAGAAATGAATCACCGAGCGAATGCTTTTGCCTTCGTGCATCAAACCGAACGCTTCATTGATGGCTTCCAGCCCCATAGTGTGGGTAATAAAGTCATTTAATTTAAATTCCCCTGCCAGGTAGCGTTCTACGTAGTCGGGTAGTTCGCTGCGCCCTTTTACGCCACCAAAGGCGGTGCCGCGCCACACCCGGCCAGTTACCAGTTGGAAAGGTCGGGTGGAGATTTCCTGTCCAGCCCCGGCTACGCCAATAATCACCGACTCGCCCCAGCCCTTGTGACAGCATTCCAGTGCCGAGCGCATCACGTTGACATTGCCGATACATTCAAAGGAATAATCCACACCGCCGTCGGTCAGCTCAACAATCACATCCTGAATCGGCTTGTCATAATCCTTGGGGTTAATGCAGTCGGTGGCGCCAAGCTGTTTCGCAAGGGCAAACTTACTCTCGTTAATATCTATGGCCAGAATACGACCGGCCTTGGCCATAGCGGCGCCAATGACAGCACTAAGTCCAATGCCACCTAAGCCAAAAATCGCCACGGTATCACCGGGCTGCACTTTGGCGGTGTTCATCACTGCGCCCATGCCGGTGGTGACACCACAGCCCAGCAAACAGACTTCTTCTAACGGCGCTTTAGGATTGATCTTAGCCAGGGCAATTTCAGGTAATACGGTATATTCAGAGAAAGTAGAACAGCCCATGTAGTGGAAAATCGGCTGACCATTGATGGAAAAACGCGAGGTACCATCCGGCATCAGACCTTTGCCCTGGGTGGCGCGGATTTTCTGGCACAGGTTGGTTTTACCCGACAGACAGAATTTGCACTCACCGCATTCGGGTGTGTAAAGCGGAATAACATGGTCACCAACACTGAGGCTAGTTACACCTTCCCCCACAGACTCCACAATGCCGCCGCCTTCATGCCCCAAAATAGCCGGAAAGATCCCCTCAGGATCCTCACCCGACAGGGTGAACGCATCGGTATGACAGACGCCAGAGGCAATCACTTTAATTCGCACCTCACCGGCTTTAGGCGGAGCAACGTCCACTTGCTCAATTTTCAGGGGCTCACCCGCCGCCCAGGCAACCGCAGCGCGGCAACGTATGCTTTGTGCACTCATCGCTTATTCCTCACAATAAAATATGAAGAGATCCTACATTAGCCACCACAGAGTGATAATATCCACAGAATAAATTCACTATTACACATATGTAACAATGAGCTATATCCCTGCTTGGAATGGCATTGCCGAATTTGTTTGTGTGGTGGAAACCGGCAGCTTTACCGCTGCCGCCCAACGGTTGCAGGTGTCCACCGCCCAAGTCAGCCGCCAGGTTAATCAGTTGGAACAGCGCCTGGGCGTGCAGCTACTGCACCGTACCACGCGCAAAGTGAGAGTGTCTGAAACCGGCCAGCGCTACTATCAGCAGTGCCGCCAACTGATGGACGGTTTTGAGGACGCTGAGCAAGCCTTGCAGGAGCTGCAAAGCACGCCCAAAGGTAAGATTCGTCTTACCGCCCCCATCACTTACGGGGAGCGGATTCTGATGCCGCTGCTAATTGATTTTCAGGAGAACTATCCACAGCTCAGCCTCGAAGTAGAACTGACCAATGCCCGTTTGGATATTGTCGACAGCGGCCTGGATCTGGCTATCCGCCTGGGCCGGTTGGAAGACAGCCGCTTACGTTTTCGCAAACTGGCCAGCCGCAATGTTTACACCTGCGCCTCACCCGCTTATATCCAGACTTATGGCCAGCCGACCACATTAAACCAACTAAAACGCCATAATTGTTTGCTCGGTTCGCTGGGCTACTGGCGTTTTAAGGACAACGGTCAAGAGCGCAATATCACAGTAAATGGCAGCTTGCGCTGTAATAGCGGCGTGTCACTGTTATATGCCGCCGAAAAGGCACTTGGCATAGTACAACTCCCCGAAGAATATGTGCTGGAGAAGATTCAGCAAGGTGAACTGATAGAAGTATTGGCCCCATACAGGCCCGACAGTGAAGGCATATGGGGGCTGTATCCCGCCAGTCGCTGGACCGCCCCCGGTGTGGGTCTGCTGCTGGATTACTTACAACAGCATCTGCCGCAAAGCCGTGAAGACAACTAGGGGCAAACTACCCACTGAGCCATCGCTTCTTAGAAAGAGCGCGCTCATCAACTAAAGGTGCAAATGCAGCCAGGCACCTTCGGTTTCACCGTGGTTGGTATCATCATCATATTGTTTATTGGCTTTTTTCAATTCGGCCATTATCGCTTGAGCTTGTTTGTTGAGATCTTTCTCCAATGTCCGGCAATTTTCCTGTGGACCTATGGCATTGAGTTTCTGATCGATTGACGCTGCCGCCTCTTTGGCCAGTTTACCGTGGCGTTCTTCATGCAGGGCAAGATTTGGATACCAGGCATCCCATACCTGCTTAACTTCATCACTGGCCGACGCCAGTTTAGGCATAGTGTATGTCAGGGTTAAGGTGGTCTCTACCTTGGTCAATGCACATTGCTTATCGCGGGTTTTCCACCAGTACTTCCAACCAATATGGTATTTGGTATGGCCGTGAAATATCTCACCGTCTTCGCGAATAGGCGACGCTTTGTTCAGAGCAGATAAAAGCCGACCTTTCTCGCTTGCAGAGACATTATAGTGGCGGTAATTCTCTATCACTTTCGCCTCGGCCAAGCAGAATAAAGGCAAAAACAGCAATACGACCGGCAGTTTTTTCATCAACCCATCCTTGTTACACGGGGAATACCAAGCACTTATCACCACCAATTTATGGAGCACAATAAAACACAGCGCTTGGTATCAAAATCACGATGGGGGCAAGCTTAATCGCTAAGGCTTAGGTATGGCAAAAGTATTCACTATCAGGTGACATGAATCAGGACAAAATGGTCATAAGCTGCCACACAGCTATTTTCTAACCTTGGCCGCCAGATAGGGAGAAAGCAAGGTAACCAGTAACACCAAAGTCCAGAGGTTACCGTCTTTCAAGGTATAAGGTTCCAGCAACTGCTGCCAGCTATGCCCCTGAATCACATAGCCCAGCACAAACTCAAAACATAAGGTTAGTACCAGCCAGAACACCCCCACCGCCCAATAACGATGCGTGGAGCCTCGGCCCAACCAAGGCAGAGTTAGGTAAGTAACGACAAAAATACACAAACAAAGCAGTATGCCGCTGAGTATAAACGCCGCCGTTTTTACAAACAGCCCCAACAGCACCGATTCGCGAAAAATACCGTTGGCAATGGCCAGTACTAAAATACCCAACCAAATCAAAAAAGCTTTTAGGAATAGAGCATTGCGCATACTTAACCCTGGACAACAATTATTGATAGCTAGTCCCAAGAAAACTCATAACACAGTAACAATAATAATCACCGCAAGCCATTCCACCCTGCTGTTGCGCTGACATTTTCCAGCAGTTCATCACTGACTTTCGAGACTGAAAACTAGCTGCAATAAAAAGTCGCTATAACCAATCTGACAGGGATGCATCCGCTTTGGTAGGTAAATGCGTGTTTTCCCTGAATACAAAGTGAACACCTCGCCCCCTCGGTAGAAAAAACGTTCAGTAAGTGACAATATGACTTTGCCTTACTTAAGTTGTAACCTGTTGTAATTAAAGGGAACTAACATGCTCAACTCAATATACTCAGAAGCAATACGTAGGTTTTCCGGCCTGTTAATTTGCTCAATTGGCGTTCTATTCAGCACCTTCAGCCACGCCCAATCCTCAGCACTTACCGGCGTCTGGCAAGGCTCGTACAAATGCGGGCAAGGAGCCACCGGCTCAACCTTGGAGGTGCAAACCTTCGATGGTCAGCAGGGCCAGGGGGTATTTAGCTTTTATAATCTTGCCGGCCAGCGCAACGCAGCCTCCGGCAGCTACCAAGTAGACATCTACCGCCCCGCTGGGCAGCAAAATATCACCATAAAGCCCAAAGCCTGGATTAAACAGCCAGGAGGCTACTCCATGGTCGGTTTTACCCTCAACCAGGCTGGTAGCGCTTTAAATGGCAACGTCGATTTCGGTGGTTGCGACAGCATATCACTGAAGCGCCAGGATAAAAGTGCTAATACTATGGAGGACGGCAAGGGCGCTAACCAACCAGCCACTGTGAACCAAGGTCGCCCTCTGACTAGTACCCAAGACAGCCCGGGGATCTGGCAAGGTCTCTTAAGCTCACATCTGGGCTCGATTAAACGGGCTAATCCCGTCACCCTGACCTTGATCGATACGGGCGGTATCTTGCATCTGGATAGTCTCACCCAATCCTGTAAATGGCTTATCTCTGGCCAGGCCAATCAGCAGGGGCAATTCAGTGCAACGGTTTATCGTGGTAAACCCCAAAACTGCAAGAATGGCACTGTCAGCCTAAATAATGATGGCGACAAACTAGTCTTGGCTAACACACCACTGTTTAATCAGCCACTGGTGCTACAGCGCCATCTAGGCCCAGTGGAACGCCCTGCCGGCGAACCAGTTCCAGATTTTAAAGTTCTGGGCGTAGGGCTGGGAAACATGGTGGATAAACTGCAGGACCTCTCGGAGGCACCCAAGCAATTTAAGGCAGGACAACACGATAATCCCCAAGGTAACCGGCGCTTTGTGAATGCTGAAATGCCGCTCAATGCTTTATATAGTACCGTTGTTTGGCCTTTTAACACTCACCCCAACGCGCATCAGGATGTACTGTCGGCCTATGCAGTCAGGCTCAGAGGCAACCATATCTCTGCCATACAGCGTATTCACCGCCCTATGCCTAACAGTGCCCCTAATGCTTCGGCTTACGCGCAAGCTTTGCTAGCGCAATACGGTACGCCTTCACAGGAAACAGCCAAGCATAAAACCCGCACTTTTACCTGGCATTACGACAGGCAGGCGAAGCTGCTCCCCGCCACTCAGGCCGCCCGCTGCACCCCCGAAAATCCAAATGATCGCGATCAACTGCGGGCCCGCATCAGCACAGAATACGCCTGGTTTAAGCTTTACCATGGCAAAGTGACGGTCACAGAACAGACCGCTAACAGTACGCTGATCCCCGTCTCAGACTGTGGCTTTACCCTAACATACAGCCTGACGGCACAAGATAATGGCACAGTTGATAGGCTATCCGCCGTGGCCTTTGACCATACTGCTATTGCCAATAGTATCTGGCAGGACAGAGCACGCTACGCCAAAACCGAAGTCAGCCAGCAAGCAAAACGCCTGGAAAAAGGCGCGAATGCCAAGCTCAGATTGTAATTGGGGAGATAGTGATGAAAAAAGTCCTCTTTGCCACGCTATTTATAGCACTGTCTGGTTGCGCCAATATCCTTGAGGTAACCCCTATTAACACTCCACCGGAGCGTGAAAAAGCCGCGATCCCGCAAGAAGTACTGGATGATATGGAGCAAGACATTCGTAAACTGGCAGGGCAAGTGCACCATAGTCGCACCCAGGAACGAGTGTACAGTGGTAACCAGCTTGACCTGTATCGATTGGAAGCCAGACAACTTTCCATGCAAACCGACCTGCGTGATACCTACACCGGAGAGTATTATGATTGCAGCACCATAGCCGTGCGTTATCAGTTCAATCTATACAACAGCTACTATGAAAATGCCGGACGCTGGGTGCACTCTGAAAACACCGACAGCAAGTATCGTGAAGATGAGGTATGCACCTACCAAAGCTCGGGCCGCATCCGCTATACGCCGGGCAAAGAAGTTGATGTAAGCGACCAACCCAAACTGCGCTAGGTTATCAGTAAAAGCTCACCGGCATAGCAGGTGAGTTTGCTTAAGGGCACCCTAGAAGGGTGCCTTTCTGCTGTGCTATGGCTAAGTCGTACAATGACATTTCAACCACATAAAGATGCCAATTCCCCAGCCAAGTAACCAATAAAAGCTTTGTATGCTAGGCCAAAGCCCGAGATTTGTGCCCAACTCACAACAAAACCCTTCGGCATTCGAACGGACTAAAACGCTGCATTTGAAATCAACAAAACTTTAACATACAGTGACTTATCCTATGTGGTAGGACAAGTTATCACCGTACATTCCGAGAGTGAGTGTCATACTTTTGCCTGTTTAGGAACAAGCCCATTTATGAAGTTATCAATCCGTACTCAGTTAACTCTTGTAGCCATTTTACCCGCCTTAATTATTACCATTATCATCGTTGCCGCCGCGCTAACGGATATGGGAAAGATGATTCATCAACAGGCAAAAGAGTCCGCCCGTTATGTCCAAGTCAATACCGCCTCTGAAGCCTCACAAGCAGCGCTGGAAAAAACCTTTGCCGACTTCGGCCTGAAAGCAAAAGAGAGCTTATCGGCGAAGGCTATCCCCGTGATTCTGGTTTTGATGACGCTGTTAATTGCCGGTGGTTTTTTCTTAGTACGCAAAATCATGGCAAATGTTGACAGTGTGATCCGGCAGATTTCCACTATGGCAGATCCCAATACCGCCCTTGATTACAGGCTAACCATGGATGTGAGCAATGAACTGGGCATGCTGGCTAAATCTCTGAACAATATGATGACTGATATGGAAGGCGTGATGAAGGACATACGTTCATCCAGCGCCAAGGTCACCAGCAACGCCGATGAGGTCACCACCTGCACAACGGCCACCATGCAAAGTATTGACTACCTGAATGACAATATGAACAACGTGGCCACTGCCATTAACCAACTGCAAGCCTCAGCCAAAGAGATAGCACAAAATGTGCAAGCGGCAAGTGCTGAAATTCAAGAGGTTAGCCAGCAAAGCAGCCAAATGAACGAGGACTACCAAACCATGAAAAGCAATACGCAAAAACTGAATACCCGTATGGCGGACTCAGCCCAAGAGGTGGTGGCACTTGGCTCACAGGTAGAAAAAATTAATAGTATCTTAACCACTATCCAGGGCATTGCAGAGCAAACGAATTTGTTGGCATTAAATGCCGCCATTGAAGCCGCCCGGGCCGGAGAACAAGGCCGGGGATTTGCGGTTGTTGCAGATGAAGTACGCAGTCTGGCGGCAAGAACGCAGCAAAGTACGCAAGAGATCGAGACCATGATCTCGGCCCTGAAAACACTGTCTGAATCTGCGGTGCGCAATATGGAACAGTCTGAAACAGAAGTGGCCAATATGGTGGGTATGTTAAACACCAACACCCAGCAGTTTGAGCAACTCAATAGCAAGTTAAAACGTGTGACTGACTCGAACCTACAAATTGCCGCCGCAACAGAAGAGCAAAGTGCGGTAATCAGTGATATTAATCAAAACATTCATCGTGTGACCGACTTATCCTTGGAAGCTCAACAACAAGCTAATACCAATAATGACATCGTAAATGGCTTACATCTCATCGCCAAAAACCTGGATAAAACCGTCAACAGCTTTAAGGCAAACCGCTAGGAGCATCGTCTTCCAACCGGCAGCCCCAATTTCTATGGGGTTGCTATCCCGCGTAGCCATAGCTTTTTGCTTAATTTTCAAGCATATTTAAGCACGCAAGGACAGCAACGTAGGTAAGTTCGCTAGGCTTTTGTTGTTAGTTTACTTGGCAAACATTAGCCAAGTTCTGGGTTTGAGAATGTTACAAATGCTCACGCACGCCCTATTAGCTTTGTGATTTACCAGTTACAAAACGGAAGTGAGACCATTTAAATATTGAGGTTTTCATGGAGCAACGAAAGCTCTACAGTGCCGCGCTGGTCCTGCTGTTAATCATTACCTTTGTCGCCATACTGTTGCAGTTTTACTTAATGGAAAGAACGCTGCTACTTCACCCCGGCAATACAGCAAATGTCAGCGCTATCTCCGATAAAAGCATTAACGGAAAGTCTGAGGCCACCATCACCGAAAAAGACGGCAAGTGGTTGCTAACATGCCAAATCATGCCGTCTCAGTACAGTTGGCCCTTTTGCGAACTCTCGATTAACTTTTTTAAGGGCAAGACGATCGGTCAGGGGATTGATCTTTCATCCTTTTCCTCTGTCTATATTAAGGCCCGTTATCTTAATAAAGGCCACGACAGTCTGCGCTTCCAACTTCGTACCTTTAACCCGGAATATGGCCGGTTTGATAATCAGGACACATGGAAATATGTGGGCATTGAATACTGGCCTGAGCGTTCAGCGGAGTCCAATAATCTTCCCCTCAAAAGCCTGCAAGTAGCGACCTGGTGGATAGTGGAGCAGAAGCTGCCGATCAAGTACGCCGTCCCCGAATTTGATAATGTGATGGTGCTGGAACTGGCCACCGGAAATAATATTCAACCCGGGCAGTATCTTATTGAAGTGGAGTATATTGAGTTTACCGGCAAGTACTTTACCAATAGCCAAGTTCTGTTCTTTCTAATCTCCCTTTGGGTTACTTCGGCAGCATGTTTTCTGTTTTACAGTCTCAGATGGTCATACAAGCAACTAAGTGAAACAGAAAAGCGGGCGGAAGACCTGAAGCAGCTCAATCAACTGCTGAATGTTAAAACCAAAGAGCTGAAAGACCAGGCCGAGCGAGACCCCTTAACCGGTGCGCTCAACCGAGCCGGAATAGAAAAAATATTCACCAAAGAGCTGGAAGTACTGTCGCTGATGTTTATTGACATCGACCACTTTAAGTCCATCAATGACAACCATGGTCATGCCGTGGGTGATGATATTCTCAGGGAGTTTTCTAAGTTAATTAGTCAGAACTGTCGTTTCACTGACTTCCTGGCACGCTGGGGCGGAGAGGAGTTTCTATTGGTTTGTCCCAACACCGCGTTGGAAGACGCCTATGATCTGGCCCAGGCCTTACGCAAACTCATTAGCGACCATCAATGGGCAAACAATATTCGCTTAACCGCAAGCTTTGGTGTGGCCCAGCAAGGTAATGAAAGTCCCACCGCCTTTATAGAGCGCGCAGATAAAGCCTTGTACGATGCAAAAGTGCGTGGACGAAATCAGGTTGTACTCTCGGCGCACTAAGGCCGTTAAATACACCCCCAGGCCCTCGCCACAGTATCGCCTTAGCGGCACTGATGTTTATTTAATGCTCAGCTAAGCGCCCTCAAGGGACAATTCCATTATTTCATCCCCCATTACTCCCCTGCCCGAGTTGACAAGGATGTCAGGTTAAAACCCTTCCAGCAAAATAATTTATTTTTAAATTTTTTTTACATAAAGGTAAATTATTCTTGATGTTTTTTCCTGTTTTTGCTTAATTAGTCGGCACTTAGCGTTTCCGTTTTGCAATAACAGCGCGGCAAAAAGCAAAGCAGGAGGCGAAACGCTAAGTCGCTGGGGACAACCACATGGGTCTATTTAGGTACGTTACAAAAGCATCTCAACACCGCGCTTTGCAGTCCTGTAGGCTGCAACTGAGGTTTGTAGCAAATGGACATAAGAACAATGGCTACATCTAATCTATAGGGAAAGGTATGAAGGCTATCCAATTATCCAAAACCGCCATCGCAGTGAGCACAGCATTAGTGATAGGCACAAGCATGCCCATGGCTGCTTATGCTCAGGAAGCACAAAGCGCTTCAGCAGAGAGCGAAAAAGAAGGCGTTGAAGTGATTCAAGTCACAGGTATTCGCTCATCACTGCGTGAAAACTTAAACAATAAGCGCTTTTCAAACGCTATTGTTGATTCAATCAATACCGAAGACATTGCCAAAAACCCTGACAAAAACATGGCCGAGGCCCTGCAACGCATACCAGGTGTGCAGATTGAACGCGAGTTTGGTGAAGGCGCAAAAATTTCAATCCGCGGTACCTCTCCCGAGCTGACCAACACTCTGGTTAATGGTCAGTCAGCCAAATCGGCGTCCTACCGGCCAGGTCAGGCGGAAAGTAATGCCTTTGATTTCTCAAATATTCCTGCTGAGCGCGTGTCCAAGATTGAAGTGCATAAATCTGCCCGTGCCGACTTAGATGCCGGCGGTATCGGCGGCACGGTTATTCTGCATACCAAAAAGCCCTTAGAGCAAAAAGATGGCTACGGCTATTTGAATATTGAAGGTGAGTACAACGACTCGTCAGAAAAATCGTCACCACAGATCTCTACCGCCTATAACTTTGTTTCTGAAAACCAGAAATTTGGTGCCTCCGTTGCGGTTAGCCTTCAACAACGTAACGCCTTTCGTTCAGGATTTGAATCTGGTGGCATGGGCGCCGGTACTGGCTTCCAGCAAACCAACCCCATAGATTGTCCCACCGAAGAGTGCGCCAGTAGCGACATTAAGTTAAGACACATGAATGGCCATAACTTAATTGTCACCAGACATATGGCGTTAAATGGTTATACCTATGGCGATCTTGAAGCAGTTGCAGGCAATGGCGACTCTTACTGGCCAACCTACGACCCGGCCAACTCAGGGGTATGGAATAACCACACCAATAACTGGGGCCAGATGGATGAGGTGATGGACCCCACTTATATCGACCCAGACTGGGGATTGTTCTGGGGCAGCCGCAGAACAGGTGGCCTGGGGCAAACCGCACCAAGACACTTAGGTAATATGCTCTACTCCCCGGCGTTCTCTACCGATGAAAGCCGCCTGGATACCACAGTGAACTTTCAGTGGGCACCGTCTGACTCGCTAAGCTTTAACCTTGAGTTAAATCGCAACAGCTCAGACCGTGATAACAAAAGCGATAACCTGTACGCGCAAACCTTCCGTATCAGCCAAATGCTTTACAGTAACGGCGTGGCAGGAATTGACCCACGCTTGGTCATGGACCCGGTTAGCGATATCGTGTTGTCAGCCACAGCCCCTATTGATGGCGTTAACTTAGTGGGCGAGGCCGGCATGGTATGGGACGGCAACAACTACACTAAAGGCGATACTCGCTGGGGTGAGATGCTGCGCAGAGATTCCAACGATCGCAGCGGCACCGAAACCGAACAGGACAGAATCCATCTGACCATGGATTACGCCAAAGATGCCTTTATCGTCAAATTGCAAGCAGGGCGCACTACCGCAGACAGTACGGTATTAGATCGCGCCACCACCCTGGCTACTCGTTACGGTGATTCCGAAACCCCTTATTCGGGTGACAAAACCACCCTTAAGATCCCGACTTATGAAGGGGTTAACTTAGGGTATGGCTATAATCCTGAAACAGGCAAGGTGTACTGGGGATTACATGCAGACCCGTCATTAAGCGGAGCTGCCTTTGATGCCGCCCAACAGCGCGCCGAAAACTTCTTGCTGGCCCCCACTAACGAGTTTTATCTGTTGACGGGGGGGTTACGCAATACCGCCCGTTATCGCGAAAATACCGAGGACTTTTTCCAGGGTGATGTTACCTGGGAACTGGACAACGATTTTTATATCGACAGCGTAAAATTCGGTGCCAAGTACCGCAACATGCAGCGCACGGAAAACTTCTATACCGAAAATGCCACCTTCCATGGTTATGCTAACGAAGTCAGTAAATTCCCGTTAATCCTCGCCGAGGAACTGGTAGGCGGTACAGTATCTGGCTTGGACACGGCAGGTCACGATGTGCCTGATGAGTATTTTGATATTGATCAGGATAAGCGTGATGCCCTGCTCAATGACCACTTCTTGCTGCTGCACTCTGAGCTTGCACCCAATAAAGGGGCCTGTGAAGACGCCATCGCCGCATCGGGTTCCGGCAACTACTATGGTTGTCGCTCTGGTATGACAGAATCTGCTGGCAACTTCTACGATGTGAGCGAAGAAGTACTGGCTTATTACGCTATGGTGAACTTCAGTGGCGAAAGATTCCGCGGCAACTTTGGTGTGCGGGTAGTAGATACCGAGCGTGAGTCCATCAGCAAAGAAGTGGCCAAAGACGAAAATGGCCAGTTACTGTCTTATCCCACAGATCCAAGCGAAGCAGGCTATATCGCAGAGCTGGCGGGCTTCAACAAATACGAGCCGTTAGTGCAAACCAGTACTACCAAGGACTATTTGCCAAGCTTCAACCTATCTTATGATTTAACCGATAGCTTGATTTTACGCGCCGCGGCATCGAAGAATATCTCTCACCCCAGCCTCAGCCAGTTAAAAAGTAACTTCTATCTGGTTACCGAAAGGCAAAGGCTTTACACCGATGGACGTCAGCAAGATCTGACCCCAGAAGGTAACGCCGAACGTCTGGCCATGAACTCGCAGCGCAGAGGCTCAGTGGGTAATCCCAATTTAGGCTCTTACACCTCAGTAAATAGCGAGTTGGGTCTGGAGTGGTACTTCAGCGAGTCATCTCTGTTTGCCATTACCGCCTTCCAGAAAGATATCAAGAACATGGTTCGCAGCACATCCGCGGTGCGAAACTTGGATTATCTGGGCGAAGAAGGCAGAACCGACAATAACGGTTACGATATTTTTGGTGACTATGTCGTTAGCTCCTACTTCAATACTGGTGAGCAAAAAGTCGAAGGTGTAGAGGTACAGCTTCAGCATGATTTGGGGAACGGTTTTGGTGGTTTGATTAACTACACCTATACCGATGTACCAGATCAGAAGTTCTCTACCTCTGAATTTGCCTATGAAATCGCCGATATGACGGATGTAGAAACCCATCAAAGCGATCCCTCACAGCGCGAATACTTTGAAGTCACTGGCTTTACTGCCAGAACGACTACTCAAACAGAACCCATGTTTGGTCAGTCGAAAGATACCCTGAATGCGTCGATTTACTATGAAGACGATGATTTCTCGGCCCGTCTTTCCTACAACTACCGCAGCGAGTTTGCTAACAAGAGCAACAGTGAAGGTATTCGTTACACTGATGCGCGCTCACAGTTAGATTTTAAAGCGACGTATAAAATCATGGACAACCTGGTAGCCAGCTTTGCGGTAACCAACCTGACCAATGAGAACGTGGTGCACTACCTGGATAGCTCGCAGATCGTAAATGATCCTGTTATCAACAAGATGAAGTGGATTGATGAGGTAGATGAAAGCGGTGCTGCCACCGGTAACCGCGTGGTTGCCACCGACGATGATGGCAACCCAATCGTCGAGTCATCCATTACCGGCGATGCCGCATTTGAGATACTGTCGCAAGCCAGTGGTGTTTCGGTTGCCGAACTGAAGCCCTATTACGAGAACCACCTGGATAAAATGGTGGTTAACGAATGGACCAACGGTCGCCGTTTCTACTTGGGTCTTAACTACACCTTCTAAACGAACCGGCTACAAGCTTATTGGCTTAGCCTTTAAGCTTGTTTAACCACATAAAAGCACACTTAATAGCCCAGGGCTGTTTAGTGTGCTTTTTTATTGCGCTAAGACCATACTGGCACACCAAACTTCCTCTTCATTGCAAGGCTGAGGATAGCCAATATTTTCCCGCGAACATGCAATATGAATGGCAATCTTGGCCTGACTTTTCGGGCTTTGTCAGCCTAACTGGCTATATGCTCCCTTTGCCTGAAAAATATTCAGGTATCGGATAAATAAATGTCACTTTACTTAGTGACCAACCTGCCCTACATTCGCCGCCAATTTCCCCCTGTCTCAGTGCCGCCGGTTGTTTCAGCCTTGTTAACGGCACTATTTTTTCCTGGAAGTAAAGATGGTCGATGTAGTAATGGCCAATAAACCCAACAGTCCATTAGTGCCTGTACTTGGCTTATCGTTTTATGCGGTAGCGTCGGGTTTTTTAATGAGTCTGGTACCGCTCTCGTTAGTGGCCAACCAGCTCACACCCGCTCTTGCCCCCTGGCTTGCCAGTGTGTTTTATCTGGGCTTGCTGTTTGGCGCGTTTTTTATTCAGCGGGTGGTGGCTGTTACCGGCCATCGCTTAGCCTTTATTGGTTTTTTGCTGCTGCTACTGGCTACTGTGGTGTCACAAATCCTCTTGCCGTATGCCTGGCTATGGCTGATAGACCGCTTTATTGCTGGCATTGCGGTGGCGGGCGTGTTTGTGGTGGTGGAGTCCTGGCTGCTTATGGCCGATACCGCCAAACAGCGCGCCAAGCGATTGGGCCTGTATATGACCTCCCTCTACGGCGGCTCAGCCGTGGGGCAATTGATGATTAAGCCGCTGGGCGTAGAAGGCGCTATGCCCTATCTGTTTGTGATTGCGCTGCTCAGTATGGCGGTATTGGTGCCGCTACTGATTAAACGTGGCCAGCCTGAACAGCAACAATCTCATAAACTGCGGTGGCAGCAGCTGAAGAACCTTAGTCGCCCGGCACTAGTGGGCTGCCTGGTTTCCGGGCTGTTACTTGGGCCCATTTACGGTTTGCTGCCGGTGTATATTATGCAGTCAGAATACGCCCCGAAAACCGGCTTGTTAATGGCGGCGGTAATTCTGGGCGGTATGGTGGTGCAACCGCTGGTGAGCTACTTATCACCGCGCTTGAATAAATGCTTACTGATGGCACTGTTTTCCCTGGCAGGTGTTTTCAGCCTTGTCGGCGTTATCTACGCCGCCAAGGTTGAGCTATTGGTGGCGAGTTACTTGTTATTAGGGGCAGCTAGCTTTGCCCTGTACCCCATTGCCATCACTCTGGTATGTGAAAAACTAGCGTTAAACAAGATCGTGTCGGCCACTGAATTAATGCTGCTCGCCTACAGTGTCGGCTCGGTAGTAGGGCCGTTATTGGCGGCTTACATCACCACCTCCAACAACGGCATCCCCTGGTATCTGACAGCCTGCTTAGCCACCACCTGCGTGTATATGCTGCTTACCGCCAAACGCCGCGTCCCCGACCAAGACAGCCCAGTGGCCGAGCTTTAAGGCCACTGGCCTAAACCACCCACTCTTCAGGTAAAAAGGGGCCGCCCTGCCCCCTTACACACTGAATAAAGCTGGCCAGAAAATTAAAACAACGCGATCAAATTCCTTTCAAAGGTCCTTATTTCGGGGCTGTCACAGGAAAACTGACTAAAGATCTGTGCAACGCCATTCAGCGATAGCTTCCTTAAATCCTCTCCTCCCTGACTGGCGAGCAAGCCGGTAATACTGGCCGCTACGCCCTGCGGCTGCATTTTCCCAACTTTCTGAAATACCCCGGTGAACTCCGGGTTAACCTGGTATTTTGTTTGTGTTACACCACCGTAATGCCGCGCAATTTCCACCCCCAGCAAATTAGTTACTACCATGTCAGGCTGGTAACCTGTTACATAGAAGGTGGCAGGAGATTCTGACAAGCATCGACCATAACGTTTCTCGTATTCGAAAAGATATTTTGCTGCAACTGAGTCTTCTATTCTGACCAGTTTATACATGTCAGCCGTGGCATCGGTCATCTTATTTGCATAACTGCCAAAGAACGTCTTTAACCCGGCCGCCTGCTTGTTGGTGTATGCTCGGTTAATACGTTGCACTAGTGTTCTGTCACCCTGATACACCGCATTGAGAAAAGCCGCCCCAGGCAGACCATCAAATGGCCCTGTGACTTCAGGCAGTTGATCGTCTCCCACCTCGCGACTATCTGCTGTCCGGCCTAATTTAGCTTGCCGGGCAGCGGCCCTGTACTCACGTTCTTTCTTTAATCTGGCCCACTCCCGCTGTTTGGCTTCGGCTTCTTGTATTCTTATCTGCTCCGCCTTTTGGGCTAACAGCTCAGCTGAGTCCTGCATCTTCTGATCATGCTGCTTTTCCAAAGTATCATCTGGCACTTGTTCGGCAATCATCAGGGTTTTCATCGTCTCGTTTGGCAGAGCAAAACGCTGCCCTTGCTCAGATTCAAGTAATGACATCAGATAGGGAGTGGGCTTTTTCCGCTGAAAAACACCATGAGATGGTTTGACGCGCCGGTTCTGCGTTCCAGAGTCCAACTTGAGCAGATTATGCCCGGCATTCATTGAAACGAAAAAGGAACGAGGAAAAACAAAATTAACCTGATCTTTATTGCAGATGTTCTGTAACCGTTCATTCCGGTTAGACAAAACCGCCGCCCCGTTATTGTTTTTCAACCTTATGGTGAAGAAACAGCGTTCAGATAATGTCAGATAGCCCAGTATCTCACTGCGCTCATCAGAGCCGGAAAGCCACAGTGCCAGCGCGGCTTGCTCTAATTGTTGCTCAGGTCTGTTGCGTTGACTGAAACGGATATAGCCCTGCCAGGCTCCCATAAATGTAGGACTGTATTGTGATACGGCAAGCTCCTTGGCAACAACCTCATCAACCTGCGCTAGCGCAGACTGCCTGAGATCCAAAAATGTTGACGCAATCTGGGCTAGCGTATGTGAATCACGGTACCTGTTATACACATCCTGCAATTGCCACATGAAGCCGGTAAGGGGTTTGTGATGCATCTGAGATACATCCTGATCCAGCAACACCCTCGCGCTGGCATTCGCACCTTGGGGTTGCCAGGTGATTTTCAGGTTACCCTCAGCACTGATATCAAAATGCCCGGCAGGTAAAATATCACATTGGGGATTTTCTGAGAGGTAGCTAATGTTGTTGCCCACGCCGTCCTGATAATAAAGCGAATTTGTGCATTCACCTACGCCTCTAGGTCCGATTTGATCAGCCAGCACATAAAAATGCTGTGGTGATGCGTAGCCTGCCGGAAACAAGAACCTCACAACAGACGTATTCAATACAACCTGCAACTGCTTCGGCGCGCGTTTTTCCTTTTCTACCAATCTTGCAACTAATTCCGAACGGTCTGAAAAATCACCCTGTCTGGTTAGAAGACTCTTTTCTGCGTTAATCATTTGGCCTAAATGATTGCCTTCTACTTTCAGTTTATCTCCTGCCAGAGACAGCCCCAGTGCATACGCTACCCGCTGGTGCTGACATCCATCTAAAGCGCCCGTTAAAGCGCTCTTTTCGAGTAGGTCTGCACGCGACGGGGCATTACGACCAGGCGCTGATACCTGCCCCTCAACAGTAAAAATACAACTATCAGCGTCGTAAAAGGCATAGCCTTTCACTTTACCGTCCGCCGTCTGCTCAAGGAGCAAAGCAACAGGCTTTTGTAAAGACTTAGCCCCTAACGTCTGAATTTCCCCTTGCCAGTTTCCGGATACATCAACGTCCTGAGCACCAAAGCAAACATACGACATCATTAACAAGCTTAGTGCACCACACCTCCTCAAATACCCAGCACATTCCATGAAAATGCTCCTTATTTTATGTTTTACCCAATAATACAGAGTTGTGGTGATATTTTAACCACTTACTATGATGTTTATTTAATGGGCAGGCTTGTCGGTCAGAACAAATAACTTATCCAGCACTGTAGGCTAACTTGGATAAAAACAGTTGTTGGCGTGATGCTTACATCTAATAGCTCGGGCGGCTCCATTGCCGTAACACAGAGAGCTGTTGTTGATATGAAAAATAGGCTTGGCATAAAAGCGCATCACATTCGATTAAAGGGCATCTCTCAGTAACCTGCCACTTTGTTCAAAAATTGCACTACCCTCCCGCCTGCGGCATAGTTGAGCATAAAACGGAATCTTAACGGCCTCAGTTTAATTACGCGGTGTCACCGAACTCATTCTATTGGGTTGAGTCTATCCGCAAAGCAGCCACATTCTATGGCGTAAACGATTCCGCTCTTCGTGATGATTTTAGTTTAAGGACGCATTAATGAACGTGAAACTTTCCGGATTACAGAGCATTGCCATAATAACCCTGACGTTTGTCTGTCAGCTCAGTTTTGCCAGCCCGGCGGGTTGCGACCTTGAACAACTGAATGCGTCTGACTCAAGCAAAGAAATCGAACCCGCCTCCATAGAGGAGGCGAAGGCCAATCTAATTCGCTGTGCAGAGTCGGGTAATGAAATGGCTGTTGCCTGGCTTATGATGAGTTATCTGCAAGGCAATCCAACGGCCAATATTGAAAAAGACCACAATGCATTACTGAAATTTTTGGAGACAGGTGCGTCAAAAGGGAATACCTATTCCCAGGACATGCTGGTGAAGTTTTATACAGATGATGATTTTCTCAAGCTGACGGACGAGACAGAAGCCAGCGCCAGGTTCAAAGCCTACAAATGGTATTACGCATCACTGGCATCAAAATATGAAAGTGTTCGTAAATTTAAAAAAATTAAATCCCTTGAAAGCAAAATGAGCAGCCAGCAAATCTCTCAGGCAATTGCAGAAGGAGAAGCGATATACCCACAAAATTTCGAGAAAAATGGAGATAGCGTTTACAACAAATTAGGCCACAAATATTTCGAGGGCAAAGTGGTCGAAAAGAATCTTAAAAAAGCCCATGAATACACTCTCAAAGCCGCACACTACGGAAATGAATACGCCCAGTACAGGCTTGGAAAGCATTATACGCAGGGTATAGGTGATGCAAATGTTGATGGGCCGGAAGGCATTCGCTGGTATGAGAAGTCCGCTGAGCAAGGGAATGCATATGCCTTGTTTGCTCTGGGAGAACTCTATTTGAATGGCGCCCATGTCGCTCAGGATATACCAAAAGCCATTGGCTATATTGAAGCGGCCGCCGAAAAGGGTAACAGCGAAGCCAAGGTAAAGCTGGGCGAGTTCTATGTGAATGGAACCCATGTTGGCAAAGACGCAAAGCGGGCATTCGATTTATTCTTATCGGCTTCAAATACTCACAACAGCCAGGCCCAGTATTATTTGGGGCATTGTTTTAACTATGGAATCGGTGTTGAAAAAGACAGCACCAGCGCTTATAGCTGGTACATGAAATCTGCTAAGGCCGGAAACCCTGATGCGCAGTATTCAATGGCAGTGGCCAAACAAAATGGCGTAGCTGAAGCAAACATACCTCAGTCCCTTTCAGAGGCGGCTAATTGGTATAGCAAGGCATCGGCGCAGGGACATGCCAAGGCACAATTCAATCTTGGTATTCTGTACGCACAAGGTGGAGAGGGGGTAGAGAAGAATCTGTACCAAGCCTACAAAGAAATATTGCTGTCTCGTGTAAAGCATGAATACAAAGAAAAGCCGCTGGCTTCCATCACCCAGCAAATGTCCCAGTCGGAACTGGCGAAAGTTGGTGAACTGCTGGACTCTTTGCAATAAGAGACAGAAAGCTCAAGAGGTTAGCTAGGTTTCAGATCTCTGCTCCTTTACTTGGCCTTTGAACTTATCCCAGGGCCTATGCTTGCCATGGGGTCGGCACTCCCAGAAAACGCGGCTTTTGACGCAAGCAATAAACGCCTTCTGTCGGCTTTGATGCATATTGAAGCTGACAAGGGCGACAATTTTCGTCAAGATAAGAGGGCATGCATGGCGTTTCTGCCCTGAACGTTTTGCCGAATGTTCAGATCAAAAAATGCCATGTTTGTTCTCATCAAATTTAACTACCCCACTGATTTATCTATTTTATTTGTGGGATAGGTCAGACACTGGCCCCGGTTATTTGAATGTGCCGCCACTAAGTGGCAACTAGCACAACACATCATTTTTACTTGGAATATCTACGCAAGGAAGAGCATGAAGAACATCACTACATTGTTATTTTTATCACTATTTACAAGCAACGTAATTGCATCTGATGCCATGCTTAGCAGTCAAACGGAAAAAGACACAGACGATGATAAAGTGTTTGACGTGTTTGATAGTGCACCAGAGCAAAAAGTGAAAACAATGTCGATTGCAGACTTGCCAATAATTCAGCTATCGCGTATTTCTGGCAACTTCAATAATAAACTTGAAAAAGGTCGCTACCGAATAAATGACACAATAACCATTACAGGTATGGGATTAAACCAGGTTAAAAATCCGGTTGTTGTTATTCACAACAAACAAGTCACTTACAATATTAAGGAAGTAGACTTAATTAAAGATGGAATATCATTTAAGTTAAATATACCCGAATCAAAATATAAAATATTTGTTTACACTAATGGCCAAAGTACTAATGAAATCTTTTTAGAGCCTTTAAGTGAAAAAGCCCCTCTGATTTTCGGCGACAACTTAGTTATTTTAGTCAAGGGTGAAGAATATAGGTTACCCGGAACAGGTTTTGACGCAGATACAACAGTTCAGTTTGGTGACGAAAGCATTAAACCCATATCGATATCAAGCGATTCACTCTCATTCAAGGTACCAAAATCAACCAAGGTGCGCGATTTTCAGGTACGCAACAAATTTGGATTAAGCAATAGCATCCGCGTATTCAAGTATAAATAAAGACTTTATAACGATATGACCACGGGGGTCAGTGTCTGACCCCTCTATCCTGATCTTCGCCCCTCAAACATACTTCAGTAAATGACAAAGGGATCGACAGCTCTGACCCTGACCCTTTGATAGTACTGAATTATCTGGGTAGCGCATTACCTACAGCGGGACTGGGCTTACTGGTTCTGTCGATAGCCTTTGCCAATCAGGTCTATTTGCGTATTACCGGTAAATATAATCCCAAAAAGGAAGACAAATTTACCTTATTTTGCGGCTATTTCGCCTTAGGTTGCTTAGTCGGGTTGTTTATAGGCAGTCCCTATATTGATGACTGGTGGGACAATCAGGCCAAACAGCAAGGCTACCAACCCTGCCGTTCTATGACCCTACTAAAAAGTTTGCTCACCCGCACCGCCTGGGTCAGGGATGAAAACCTTTGCTATGACCCAGAAATTTCCAGGATTCTGCGGCATGGGAATGAACGAGAACTGGCGGAGATACGGGCTTATTTGCAACAAAAGTGATGCTAAAAAATCCAAGGATGATTACAAGTTCTGCGCTTTCAGTGTTCAGAACAAAGTATTATCTATGGGTTCAAGATCTCTGTTCCCTTGATCCTCTTGCTCTGGCGCTTAATTTGGATCTGACCCTTTTTATTACTTTTAATTATGAAATAAGATAAATAAGATTATCTTATTATTAGATTTATTGAGCTGGGCAACAAATCTTCAGCAACAGAGCTACTATCTGCTCCCTCGAATTGATTTCCCCATGTCACTACCTTTCCATCTTTGTTTATAGCAGCAAATGCCCCTAGAGAAGAATAAACCGAAATAATATTTTCCAACTCAACCAAGCGACTATCTCCACCATAGTTTTCGTGTCCCCAACTGACTGCTGAACCATCCACCTTTACAGCTGTAAATGCAAGCAGTGAAGGATAGACTTTAGTGACATTTACAAGCTCATTTTCGACTCTACTGCTATCGCCACCAATTGATAAATTTCCCCACGTAACTACGTTACCGCTTTTCGTCAATGCTGCAAATGATTGGGAATTAGAGTAAATTTCTATAACATTGGTTAGCATATTTTCCAAACCAGATATTATCCCGCCAGAAATACCAGTTCCCCATGCCAAGACAGTCCCATCTTTTTTCAATGCAGCGAATGCCTCGGTTGTAGAAAAAATCTTTTCAATATCAACCAAATCAACATTTCCGCTATAACCACCAAATATTTCATACCCCCACACAACCGCTGAGCCATCTGCCTTAAGGGCGGCAAATGCCCAGTCAGTTGAGTAAATTTCAACGACGTCTGTCAGCTCAATATGCGAACTATCACCTCCAAAATCACTTGGCCCCCAGGTCACAACTGAACCGTCGTTTTTAAGAGCGGCGAAAGCATACCCAGTGGAATAAACTCGTTTCACATTGTTAACATTTGGGTAGGTGAAATAACCATTTCGGAATATTCCTCCCCATGTAATTACGCTACCGTCAGCTTTTAAAGCAGAAAAGGAAGTAAATGAAGTGAAAATATTAACCACATCAACCAGGAGATCTGAAACCTCCATTGTAATTTCAGCCGCTCCTCCCCAAACAACTACCGTCCCATCTTTTTTCAAAGCTGCAAATGAATCCTTTGTAGAATATATTTCAACAACATCCGTTAGCTGTTCATATACCAAACTACTATCACCTCCACCGAAAATATATCCCCACGTCACAACGGTGCCATCATTTTTTAAAGCTGCAAATGCACCATCCGTTGAATATATTTTTTTAACATCGACGATGTTTAGTCGAGACATCTTCATAATCAACTCCACTAGGAAGCTTTCCCCAACTAATAACGCTCCCATCTGACTTTAAAGCGGAAAATGCGTAATTAGAAGATGCAATATCAACAACTTGTGTTCGCTCAGGGAAAACTAATTTGAAAGCAGAGGTACTTACAAGATCTTCATTGGTTACCGACACATCTATACGGATTTCATTATTTACATTTTCATAATCTAAAAGGTAAGATTCTGCTTTAGAAACTACTTCACCATTAACTGACCACTTAAAACTTTTACTATCCATCTTACAATTGCTGCATTTAATAGTAGCTTTTAAACTTATAGAATCTATAGTTTCAATTAAGGACACTTCAACTTCGTTAATTACCGCAAGAGGTAGAGCTGGCCTGGAATCACCTCCCTCCCCGCCGCAACCTGAAAACAAAAAAACACTTATAGATAAAAAAAACATGTATATGGAAAATCGCATAAAGTCCCTTTAAGAATAAAATATTGAAAATTAACAAGAAAAATTATTTTAAAGAATATAATATATAAACTCAAACACTATCCCCATATGGCTTTTCCTTCGGACCAGCATAAAGCTGTCCCATAGGGCAACAGGCAGAACGCTATTATTGAAACTTTGATACCAAAGCCCACTCCCAACTTCTCGAAATTAACTAATTGTCTACCACGAAGATAAGAAGAACGCGAAGAGTGGACAATCTCTAAAACCCTTCGTGCTCTTCGTGTCCTTTGTGGTGAATAACTGTATCTGGCGCGCAAAGGACTGCGTGTCATAAAAGCACGGACGTTCTTCAAAAACCGCTTGATTACACTCATTGACCCGCAAAACCAACAAATACAAAGCCCAACAAAAAAGGGCCACAAGGCCCTTTTTCAACTATTCAGCGATCAAGGGGTCCGATCAAGGGGTCAGTGTTGTTGAAGTCTTCGATCAAGGGGTCAGTGTTGTTGAAGTCTTAACCTCCCGGAATCGCTGCGACTTTCGGTCACCACCGTGCTGTAGTTGTTTGGGCAAGGCACATCCTAGTTGCTGCTCTATTTGCTGCTTAAAGCGGCTGTCGCCTAGCACCCAGGTCTTTTGCAGCGCCTCCCTGATTTGCTTTAGGGAATAATCAGGTATTTGAGCTTTGAACAAGGCTTGGTAGGCGGCCTTTCGACTGGTGACATCAGTACCTAAGGCCAGATAGAGCGGATGTGCGGTAAGTAACTCAATATACTTATCCAATGCATTATGCTGATAGCTAGACCAGGGATATTCGGCAGGATGGGCCACCATGTTGGCCCGCACCGGATTAAGCTCTATATAACGGCTGACCAACAGCAGATAATGTTCGCTATCAACCAGGGAGGACTTATAGCGCCCTTCCCATAATGTGCCACTGCGGCCATGGGTGACATTGATATAACGCACATAGTAACGCCCCAGCGCTTGCATCATCTGGCTCACACCTAAGGGCGTTGTGGGTGTCACCAGCAAATGCACATGATTAGTCATCAGCACAAAAGCATGCACGGCCACCTTATAACGGCAGCTGTATTCTTTTAGCTTGTCCAGATAAACCGCATAATCCTGGTCAATATAGAAGCAGACTTGACGGTTGTTGCCTCGCTGCACCACATGCTGAGGAACACCCGCCAAATTGAGACGTGGGCGGCGAGCCATTGCTTATGTCCGGGTCCTTCGGTCTTCTGACCTTAGCTCTTCAAACACACTTCAGCAAATGACAACGGGATCGACAACTCTGACCCCTTGATCTCGGACCCCTTGATCTCTGACCCTTTTTATTCTCTAATTTGCTTGATGGGGTTACTAATTAGCAGAAGCTATCTAAATAATTGGTGGGACAATCAGGCCAAACAGCAAGGCTACCAACCCTGCCCTTCTATGACCCTACTAAAAAGCTCACTCACCCGCACCGCCTGGGTCAGGGATGAAAACCTCTGTTATGACCAGGAAATCTCTAAGATTCTGCGGTATGGGAATAAGCGTGAACTGGCAGAGATACGGGCTTACTTGCAGAAAAAGTGATGCTAAAAAACTGGCCTGAGTGCAACTTAGAAAATTTCAGCATTCAGAACAATGTATTAGCTATGGAGTCAAGATCTCTGTTCCCTTGCTCCTCTTGCTCTGGCGCATAATTTGGATCTGACCTTTTTATCACAGGCCCTCAAACACACCTCAGCATTTGAAAAATGGGTTCAACAACTCTGACCCTCACGCGCCCCCTAGATCATAATTCCTTCTATATAATAATGCCTTATGATTAATTATTTTTTCTTTCTGTCTTTAATTTGACCGGCTATGACCCAATCTCTCGGTATAAGCATGAGAAAATAAATTCCACATTTGGGAACTTTTTTCATTGACTAGTACTACTGGCAACACTTATATTGTTCCCAATTAGAGAACTTCACTATGCGATTAATAGGAATACAACGTCTTTTCAGCCTTAAAGGTCATGACACTGTAACTGACACGTGGGTTTCCGCGTGGGTAAATGAGGTTAAGACCAACACTTGGTTGAATGCGGAACATGTAGTGAAAAGCTATCCAGCAGTTGAGCAAGTTGGGCCAAGCAAGTTTAATTTTGTAGTAGCTCAAACAGGCTACACCATTAGCTTGACACTCTGCTTCAATAGACGAGTTGCGATAGTGTCGAATGTGATTAGAACATATGAGTGATCAGAACTTAAAAATTATCAAGACAGAGGAACAATATCATTCTTACCTTGAAGAGTGTGAATTTCTTTTGGATAAGGCGCCAAGCGCTGGTTCTCCAGAAAGTGATAGGCTTGATCTCCTTACATTGCTAATTGAAAAGTACGAGGAGCAAAATTTTCCGATTGAGCCAATAGATCCTATTGAAGCTATTAAGTTTCGTATGAATGAGCAGGGATTGAAACAGGTTGACTTAGCTCCATATTTTGGAACTAAGAGTCGAGTATCAGAGGTACTTTCTGGCAAGCGCCCGCTGACCGTTCAAATGATTAGAGCATTGTCTAGTGGATTAGGTATCTCTGTTGAAACATTAGTTGGTTTGCATGTTGACGAGTCTCAAGATTCCAGGTCGTCAGATACCATTAATTGGAAGTTGTTTCCTCTGAGTGAGATGATTTCCAGAGGATGGATATCAAATATTCAGAACAAAGCAAGAAATAAAGACATTGTCGAGGATAGCCTTAAAAAATTCATCGGCGTCTTAAGTGATAACAATCATCAGCCTGCGGCAGCCTTTAAAAGGACTTTACAAGGAGAGGCATACTCACCAAACAAGAAATACAGCATTTTTGCTTGGTTATCAAAAGTTGTTCAAGAAGCGTCTTTGGATCCAGTTGTTAATGATTTTAAACAAGGAAGTTTGAATAAGGAATTTTTAAAAGAGTTAGCACATTTGAGTTGGTTTGATGAAGGACCCAAATTGGCTATTGAGTTTATCGAGAAACACGGAATAAAAGTGGTTATTGAACCAGCTTTAAAAGGAATGAGCTTAGATGGCGCCGCGCTAAGAACTCCGGCTGGAAATCCTGTTATTGGGCTGACTATTAGAGAAGATCGTTTAGATAACTTCTGGTTCACATTGCTTCATGAGACTGTTCATATTTGGAAGCATCTTGACACTGGTTCGACGTTTGTTGATGACTTAGAGCGGTCAACTGAAGATAAGATTGAGGCGGAAGCTAATAGAATTGCCCGTGATACCTTTATTCCTAGGGTTGCCTGGAAGAGGAGTGAGGCTTATTTGCGGCCCACTAGGGAATCTATTGAGCAATTTGCAAAGGATTTAAAGATTCATCCTGCAATTATTGCAGGAAGAATAAGAAGAGAAAGTGGTAATTTCAAAGTGTTTGCTGATTTAGTGGGATATGGAGAGGTTAGAAAACACTTTTCTAAATTTTCTGTGGAGGAAAAATTGTGAGTAAACCAATCTATACCCCTATATTGAATGCGAAACAAGGTGAGTTCGATGCTCTTGATCATATAAGAACAGAGACAAATAAAGCTATTTTCCCTTTGTTCGAGTTACCTATTTTTTCAGATGAATTTTTGAAAAGGAAAAAGTACGAAAATGAACCGACGCCTAAACGTCTGTTTGTTGCAGATACACTCAGCAAAATTATTTCGGCAAGAAGCAACGAACCTTTTATGCTTGATATTTTTAAGTGGTCACCTGATAGCACACTAGAGAGCGGTGAGCATGTATTAAATTTTTCCTACAACTATCTAGCATCGAGAAATGCAAATGTGACTACGGTAGTTGGATATGATAGGTGGGAAGATATCCAGTACGTAAAGGCTTTAGAATCGATTAGAGTAAAGTCAGATTCATTCTGTATTAGACTTGAGTCTTACGCTTTTGAAGATATGTACGATGAGGATCATTTTAGTGAGATTTTGCATGATATTTTGGATACTCTGCAACTAACGCCATCAAAATGCCATGTGATTTTAGATTTGGGTGATGTTTCATCAACCTCTGTTGTAGAAATTTGTGAGAAGGTGGAGCGAGCTTATGGATTAATTCGACCTTTGGGTTTTACAAGGGTTTCGATGGCTGGTTGTTCGCTAACTTCATTTATCACCGATATGGTTCCTGAACAGGATTCATCAGAAGTTATTTTACGAAGGGAATATGTTGCTTGGAAAAGCCTGAGAAACACTGCGGACATTGGTTTTGGCGATTACGGCGTTGTAAGTCCAAATTCGGCTGAAATTAGAACTCCTCACGCAAACGGTAAGATTCGCTACACAATATCGGATAACTATTTTGTGGCTAGGGGACATTCCAGAATGCACGGCAATAAGGGAGCACAGATGTATGATCTTTCTGAGACCGTTATTAGTTCTGGATTTTATCTTGGCTCTAGCTTCAGTTGGGGCGATAGGCGCATTGAAGATTGTGCTAATCGTTTACTTAAAGGTAGCCTGAAAGATTGGGTTGCGATAGATACTTCTCATCACATACAGTTTGCAACTATGAGTGTATTAGAGTTTGAGAAACAGTTATTGTTAAATCGAACTACTGCACGTTTATAAGTAGCTCTACAATTGATAATAGGCGTGTTACGGGCAAGAGAGAGAACAGACATCAAAGGATCAGAGTTGTCAAAGCAACCCTCTCCCAAGCGGCCCAAGTCGCTTTCCCACCGCTTAAAAATTCCCGGTCAGTTCAGGGAGCTGTTAAAAGGGGGATGAGTCGTCTGGAACGACTTAAGTAGAAGACGCGTCTGGGATGGCTTCGCCCTGAATTTGCGAGAGCGCGCAGCAAATTCAGATGCCATCGAGACAAGTTTTCCAGGAGAAAACTTGAACATCGGAGGTACGACGGTGGCCCATAAGGGTGAAGGGCATGGATACCTCGTAATATCGCAAAGGATGCCCGAAGTGGACTTTTGATTGAAGGCAGGAGGCCGTAAATCAAAACTTTTTCTGCGACCGTCTTTTTCGCTGTTTCCTAGACTGATGTAGTTGGGAATCCAGCGGCGCGCTTTGAAAGCTACGTCCCTGTAACTTTTCCTTCGGACCAGCATAAAGCTGTCCAAAATCTTTCCCGAAGATTTGGTCTTTGCGTCTCGTTTCTTTGCAGTAAAGACAATCTGGTCAGGAACCAGATTGAACAGCTTTAGCTGGCCCCTAGGGCAACAGGCAGGACGCCTGTTGTAAATGGGACTGGCGCGCAAGGGACCGCGCGTCATATAAGACAAGGAGGTCAGTATCCAAAATTATTTCTCTACCACGAAGATAAGAAGAACGCGAAGAGTGGACAATCTCTATAACCCTTCGTGCACTTCGTGTCCTTTGTGGTGAATAACTGTATCTAGCGCGCAAAGGACTGCGTGTCATAAAAAACACGGACGTTATTCAAAACCACTCTTTTGCACTCATTGCCCCACAAAACCAACAAATACAAAGCTCAACAAAAAAGGGCCACAAGGCCCTTTTTCAATTATTCAGCGTTATCCGCCAACTCACCGATAAGTATCAGTAGCAGGGCAAGAACACACTAAATTACGGTCACCGAATACGTCGTCGATACGGTTTACGCTTGGCCAGAACTTGTTACGGCGCACGGCGTCTACCGGGTAGGCCGCTTCGGTGCGGCTGTAAGCACGGTTCCACTCGTCGTCACAAATATCCGCAAGAGTGTGCGGGGCATTGTGCAGCGGGTTGTCGGTGTCGTTCCACTCACCGCTTTCTACCTTGGCTATTTCTTCACGGATGCTGATCATGGCATCGCAGAAGCGATCCAGCTCGGCCTTGGCTTCAGATTCGGTGGGCTCGATCATCAGCGTACCGGCTACCGGGAAGCTCATGGTCGGGGCGTGGAAGCCGTAGTCGTTCAAACGCTTGGCCACATCCATTTCGGTCACGCCTGAGGCTTCTTTCAGTGGGCGCATATCGATAATACATTCGTGCGCCACACGGTCGTTACGGCCTTTGTACAGTACCGGATAGTGGCCGGACAGACGTTTGGCTACGTAGTTAGCGTTCAGAATTGCCATAGACGTGGCTTTCGCCAGCCCTTCGCCGCCCATCAGCTTGATGTACATATAGCTGATTGGCAGGATTGAGGCACTGCCCCAAGGCGCGGCAGACACGGCACCGTTAGTTGGCTGCGTACCGCTGATTTCCACTATGGGGTGGCTTGGCAGGAAAGGCGCCAGGTGCGATTTAACACCGATAGGGCCCATACCGGGGCCGCCGCCGCCGTGTGGAATACAGAAGGTTTTGTGCAGGTTCAGGTGCGATACGTCAGAACCGATAAAGCCGGGGCTGGTCAGGCCAACCTGGGCGTTCATATTGGCGCCGTCCAGGTACACCTGGCCACCGTGCTGGTGCACGATATCGCAAATCTCGCGAATGGTTTCTTCGTACACACCGTGGGTAGAGGGGTACGTCACCATAATACAAGCCAGGTTGTCGGCACTTTCTTCGGCCTTGGCTCTCAGGTCGGCCAGATCCACGTTACCGCTCTTGTCACAGTCAACCACTACAATCTTGTAGCCAATCATCTGTGCAGAAGCCGGGTTAGTACCGTGGGCAGAGCTTGGAATTAAACAGATATTACGATGACCGTCGCCACGGCTTTCATGGTAGCGACGAATGGCGATAAGGCCTGCGTATTCGCCCTGCGCACCAGAGTTAGGCTGCATGGAAATATTGTCGTAACCTGTGATTTCTACCAGCGCATCGCCCAGCTCTTTGAACATTTCCTGATAGCCCTGCGCCTGATCCAATGGTGCGAAGGGGTGCAACTTACCAAACTCGGGCCAGGTCACCGGGATCATCTCAGCGGTGGCGTTCAGCTTCATGGTGCAGCTGCCCAGTGAAATCATCGAGTGGTTCAGGGCCAGGTCTTTGTCTTCCAGCGACTTGATGTAACGCAGCATTTCGGTTTCGCTGTGATACTTGTTGAACACTTCATGGGTCAAAATGTCGCTGGTACGCAGCAAATTAGCCGGAATAGAGTTTGAGCCAGCGGCGGTGATTTGTGCATCCAGTACACCGATATCCAAGCCGTGACCTGCGCCCAGGAACACACCAAACAGGCTGGCAATATCCTCACGCTTGGTGGTTTCATCCAGGCTTACACCCAGCGCGCCATCTAAGTCGGTACGCAGGTTTCGTTCAGCGGCAAGTGCGCGGGCAACAATCTCGTCTTTGTTGCTGACCTTAACCGTGATGGTGTCAAACCAGGTATCGTTGACCAGTTCCAGACCTTTGGCTTGCAAGCCGGCCGCCAGGATATCGGCGAAACGGTGAATACGGCTGGCAATGGTTTTCAGACCCTTAGGACCGTGATACACAGCGTAGAAAGAGGCCATATTGGCCAGCAGCACCTGTGCGGTACAGATGTTGGAGTTAGCCTTGTCACGGCGAATATGCTGTTCACGGGTTTGCAGTGCCATACGCAGGGCTGGCTTGCCACGGGTATCCTGAGATACCCCAATAATACGGCCTGGCAGTGAACGCTTATGCTCGTCGCGTGTGGCGAAGAAGGCGGCGTGCGGGCCACCGTAACCCATAGGTACGCCAAAACGCTGGGCACTGCCCAGTACCGCGTCGGCACCCATCTCGCCTGGGGATTTAAGCAGCACCAGGCTCATAATATCGGCCGCCACAGACACCACGGCCTTATTGGCTTGCAAGGTGGCAATCAGAGATTCCAGATCGCTGATGGCACCGCTGGTACCTGGGTATTGCAGCAGCGCACCAAATACATCGTGATTAGGGGCGTCAGCAGCCGGGGCGACAATAATGTCAAAACCAAACATCTCGGCGCGGGTTTTAACCACGTCGATGGTTTGCGGATGCACATCGTCGGCAATAAAGAACAGGTTAGCTTTTTTGTTCTTGGACACCCGCTTGGCCAGGGCCATGGCTTCGGCGGCGGCGGTGCCTTCATCTAACAGTGAGGCAGAGGCCAGTTGCAAACCGGTCAGATCCAGGGTCATTTGCTGGAAGTTCAGCAGCGCTTGCAGACGGCCCTGGGCAATCTCTGGCTGGTATGGGGTATAGGCGGTATACCAGCCTGGGTTTTCCAGTACATTGCGCAAAATCACATTGGGGGTCAGGGTATCGTGATAGCCCATACCAATGTGGCTGCGGAAAATCTTGTTTTTACTCGCCACGGCTTTCAGGGCGGCCAGGGCGTCGGCTTCTGTCTGACTCTCACCCAGGTTCAATGGCTTAGGTAAGCGAATGGCCGCAGGTACCGTTTGCTCTATCAGGTCTTCCAGGCTGGTAGCGCCGACTACGTCGAGTATGGCAGCGGTTTCTTCCTGGCCTGGGCCGATATGGCGACGGACAAAATCCTGCTTCTGTTCAAGTTGCGACAGGGAGAGGTTGGTGTCAGACATAATGCGTGATATCTCGGTTAGGGAAAGTGCAAAAGCAAACCCTGGGAAAACCCAGGGCGCTTAACGAAAAAGGGCCGGCACCTGAAAGGCGCGGCCCTTAGAAAAATCTTACTCTTCGTCGATGCTGTTTTCGTAGCCTTCGGCGTCCAGCAGCTCAGCCAGTTCGCTCTCGTCGTCAGCTTTGATGCGGTACATCCAGCCGTCGCCGTAGGGGTCAGAGTTAACCAGCTCTGGGGAGTCTTCCAGCTCTTCGTTTACAGCCAGGATCTCACCACTGATAGGCGCATAAACGTCAGAGGCGGCTTTTACCGACTCGGCTACGGCCACGTCGTCACCAGCGCTGACTTTGCTGCCTACTTCAGGCAGTTCAACAAACACCATATCACCCAGTAGCTCCTGGGCGTGTTCGCTAATACCTACGGTGTAAACACCGTCACCTTCGGGGCGTACCCACTCATGAGAAGCGGCATAACGCAATTCAGCAGGGATGTTGCTCATTCTGATTCCTCTAGTACTTTTTAGTGTTCTACTTTTTTGCCGTTACGGACAAAGCTGGGTTTAACCACTTTTACTGTAACCCACTTTTTGCGCATTTCCACCTCGGCTGTATCCCTTGCGGTAGAAGGCACGCGAGCCAGGGCGATGCTGTATCCCAGTGTTGGGGAGAAGGTGCCAGAGGTAATCACCCCTTCGCCGCCTTCCACCTTGACGGTCAGACCGGCGCGCAGTACGCCTTTGTCTTCCATCACCAAACCTACCAGCTTTTCTTTACCGCTGCGGTTGTATTCTTCCAGTGCTTTACGACCAACAAAGTCGCGCTCTTCCGGCAACCAGCTAATGGTCCAACCCATATTGGCCGCCAGTGGCGAGGTGGTTTCGTCCATATCCTGGCCATAGAGGTTCATACCGGCTTCCAAACGCAGGGTGTCGCGCGCGCCCAGGCCACAGGGCTTCACCCCGATATCCAGCAGCTTCTGCCAGAAATCAGCGGCTTGTGCCGTGGGTAATACGATTTCATAGCCGGCTTCACCGGTATAACCTGTGGTGGCAATAAACAAATCACCGCTTTGCACGCCAAAAAAGGGCTTCATGCCTTCAACGGCAGATCTTTGCTCGTCGCTGAAAAGCTCGGCAGCCTTGGCTTTGGCATTAGGGCCTTGTACGGCGATCATGGCCAGTTCCGGCTGTTCGATAATCTGAATGTCAAAGCCTTCTGCGACCTTATTCAACCAGTTGATGTCTTTTTCGCGGGTGGCAGAGTTCACCACCAGGCGGTAATCGTCATCAGCGAAGAAATACACGATCAAATCGTCTACCACACCGCCTTCTTCATTCAGCATACCGCTGTAGAGCGCCTTGCCTTTTTCTTTCAGCTTGGCTACATCGTTCGCCAGCAGGTAACGCAGATAAGCTGTGGCTTGCGGGCCTTTGATATCAACAATGGTCATGTGTGATACATCAAACATACCGGCATCGTTACGCACAGCGTGATGCTCTTCAATCTGGGAGCCGTAGTTGATAGGCATTTCCCAGCCGTGGAAGTCCACCATCTTGGCACCGGCTTCAAGATGTTTGGGGTGCAACACAGTCTTGTTGGTCATGGCTTTGGCACTCATGTCAGGATCAATAAAGTGGCCTGATTATAGGAGCTTCAACATAGGGCAACAAATTGGAAATCTAAATGGAATGATTAAGTTTTGTTATGTATTATCCCTTCATCATTTAAGATGCTGATACTAAGGAGTGAGGAGTGAGGAGTGAGGAGTGAGGAAACCATAAGGATCAAAAGTCAGAAGGCAATCCAGATACGCCTTTTACCTTATTTATCGCCACCCTCTGAGATTCACTCGTATTGGTGCAAGACAAGTCGCACCTCTCGCCTGGCACCTAACACCTAAAGCGACGACCATGAAACAACTGTCACTGGATAATTTGCGGGCCTTTGTCACTGTGGTGGAAATGGGCGGTTATGCCAAGGCCGGGGATTTTCTCGGCCGCTCGCAACCGGCCATCAGCCTGCAGATAAAGCGCCTGGAAGAGCAACTGGGGCGCAAGCTGTTCAGCCGTCAGGGCCAGCGCCAGCAAGTGAACAGTGAAGGTATGCAGCTCTATCAGCAGGCTGTGCATATGCTGGCCATCAACGATGATATCTTCCGTCAGTTTGAGCAAACTCAGTTAAGCGGCCAGCTGCGCCTGGGCCTGCCCAGCGAATTTGCCACCAGTTTGTTGCCCAGCATTATCGGTGACTTTAATAAGGCCTATCCGGATGTGACCTTGGAAGTCACCTGTGATTTGAGTAAATCCCTGCTGGATAAGGAGCGCCGCCGCCAGTTTGATCTGATTCTGGCACTGGATGATATGCCTCACCCTAACCAGCCGGAAACCGTGTTACAAGACGAACTGGTGTGGGTAGCCAATCCACAATACCGGCCCAGCGACGATAAGGTGGCTCTGGTAGTGGCACCTAACGGCTGTATTTATCGGCGCCGCGCCCTGGAGCGATTGCAAGCGGCTAACCAGCCCTGGCGTATTAGTTATACCAATGCCGATATTGGTGGTATTACCGCCGCCTTAAAAGAAGGCCTGGGCGTGACGGTATTGGCCAAAAGCACCCTACCCGCTGACCTGACCCTGATTCGCCATCGCAGCTTGCCGCCCCTTGGCAAAGTGGGTATTAGCCTGTTTGTTCAGTCTAATAAGCACCCGCATGCCAGCCTTAAGCTGGCGGAATTTATCCGTTCGCGCTTAAGCTATCTGGCCGCCTGACAAGGCACCTTAAGATTTTTCCATTGCTTAAATAGTACAGTTGAACTATTTTAAAAAGTACAACTGTACTATTTAATCTACACTAATGGCACTCAACTACTTTTCCGACCGGGCAAAACATAACGCTGCCCAAGCCCTGTTATACAAGACTACCGGCTTTCTAAGCGACAAAATGCCAAGGTTGGCACTGTGGTTAGGCCGACACATGCTGCTCAGGCCTTTTGGCAAAAGGGTCAAGCATTTTGAGCGGGTTACCCCACATAGCCACTGGTCATTCAACACCCGTCAGGGCCTGGTTAAAGTGCATCTGTTTGGTGACAGCGGCCCTTGGGTGGTGACCAGCCACGGCTGGGCCGACAACAGCCGCTGCTTTGAAACCATGATCCCGTCGTTATTGGAACAAGGTTTCCGTGTGGCCGCCATTGACCATGTGGCCCATGGCAAGTCAGGGGGTAAACACGCCCACTTGCTGGCATTTATTGAAGCGAAAGAAGCCTTGCTGGCGCATTTTAAACAGCAGGAGCAAAAAGTCGCGGCCATTATCGGCCATTCCATGGGCGGGCTGGCGGCACTCAACCTTAAAGCAGAATATCTGCAGGGACTGAAGGTCATTCTGATAGCCATGCCCATCCGCATGTTTGACCTGATGTTTGTACAGGTAGAACGTATGGGGATCTCGCGTAAGATGCTGACATTAGTACTGGAGCGAATCTCGGCCCAATACCAGACCAGTTGGCAACAGCTGCAGTATCAACATCACCTGCACAAATGTGCCGATCGCTTATTTTTAATTCACGACACCGACGACAAATTCGCCCCCATTGAGCATATCCGCGCTGTTAGCGAGCAACAGGGCACGCCCTTGTATCTGACACAAAACCTTGGTCATAACAAACTGTTGAGGGATACTGGGGTTATCAGGCAAATCTCGTCCATTCTGGTCGGTACATGAACAAAGGCGAACGCACCCGGCAGCATATACTGGATGCCGGTTTTAAACACAGCAGCCAATACGGGCTGGCCGATATCACCATTGGCACCTTGTCCAAGCTTTGTAACTTGTCGCGCACCGGCGTGATTTCGCATTTCCAGGATAAAGAAAGCATGCAAATGGCGATTCTGGAATACATTGAGCAGCAGTTTATGCAGCAAGTACTGGTCCCCACCCGTCAGCACAACACCGTGGCCAGAATTGAAGCCCTGATGCTGACCTGGAATGACTGGGCCGGACGGGTAATGGGAGAAAGCGGTATGGGCTGCCCGCTGATTAAAGCGGCGGTGGAATATCAAAATCGCCCAGACAGCCCGGTGCGTCAGTTTGCCCTGGCTCAGCAGGCCAGATTACTAAGTTATTTGCAGCGCCAGGTGGCCAAAGCCGTTGAGCAACAACAGTTGCCCGCAGATATCAATCAGGCAGGCCTTGCCTACGAACTCTACAGCTTATACTTAGGCCATTTGCTGCTGCGCGACAGCTTAGGCAAAGAGCAGGCGGCCCTGCTTTACCGGCAGAGCCTTAAAAAATTGCTGGCGGCTTAACGCTTAACCGCCAGATTCCAGATAATGTATCCGCAGGCGACCACCGCCAACAAATAGCAGTAGAACACATAAGGAATAATCTCCACCGGCGAAATGGCAAAGCTTGCGCCCAGCAGCAATGCCTGTGCACCATAGGGGATCAAGCCTTGTACAATACAGGCGAAGATATCCAACAAACTGGCACTGCGCCTGGGGGCAATTTCGCCGTGCTCGGCCAGCTTACGCGCCGCTTCCCCCACCACAATAATAGACACCGAGTTATTGGCAATACAGAGGTTGCTGATAACGATAAGGGCAGCAATAGCAAAGCTATGACTGGCATGGGCATGGCGGGAGAGCTTCTGCGACAAGGCATGCAACTTAGCCACCAGATAATCCAAGCCGCCCTGAGAGCGCATTAAACCGGACAAGCCACCAATAAGGATGCTGAGGATAAAAATCTCCTGCATGGAGGTGAAACCGGCGTAGATATCTTTACCCAGTTGATTTAACGCGTAATCCGCCTGCCACAGGCCCATCAGGGCACTACAGATAATGCCCAGTACCAGCACCACAAAGACGTTTACCCCGGATACCGCCAATACCAGAATTAGCAAATACGGGATCGCCAGCCAGGGATTGCCTTCATCCACCGTCACCGGCTCAGGTTGTGGGCTTACCCAGGCGAACAGGATCAGCGTCACCAGCGCCGCTGGTAGGGCCATCTTGAGGTTTTCAACAAACTTGTCACGCATCTGGCACCCTTGAGTACGGGTAGCCGCAATGGTGGTGTCGGAGATAATCGACAGGTTGTCACCAAAAATTGCACCGCTCATCAGCACCCCGGCCATGAGTGCCGGTTCAATACCTGTTACTTCCGACATGCCCATACCAATGGGTGCCATAGCCGCCAAGGTGCCCATAGAGGTCCCCATAGCGGTAGAAACAAAAGCGCCTAACAGGAACAGGCCCGGCAACAGGAACTGGGCCGGGATTAAATTCACCCCCAGCGCCACTGTCGCGTCCACCCCGCCCGTGGCCTTGGCCACCGCCGAAAAGCCACCCGCTAACAGGAAGATCATGCACATGGTCATAATATCCTGATGCCCAGCACCGTCGGTGAACTGAGCAATAGTGCGGTTTAAGGACGCTTTGGATAACCACACCGCCAGCAGCACTGCTGGTAGAATCGCCACCGGCGCCGGCAATTGATAAAAAGCAAATTCCACGCCTTGGGCCTGGTAATAAAAACCAGCGCCGAGGAATAATAAAAGAAACAGGCCAAGGGGCAGTAATGCGTACTTACCGCGAGCCGATACGGAATTGAGATCAGACAACAGCCATCACCATAAAGACGTTTAGACGTCTAAAAGTGTAAATAGTCACCCTCTGTGAAACAAGCTTTATTTTCTGTCGCGGCTTTCTGCTACCCTTAGCGCTCTTTTCGCTGCGAGCCCACTATGCAAAGTCTGCACACCGAACGATTATTGCTGCGCCCGTTAACCTTAGAAGACGCGTCTGCCTTGCACCGCCTAAACAGCGATGAACGGGTGATGCGTTATATCGGCCCACTGCAACACAGCGTGGAAGACACTGCCCACTATCTGCAAACCAGTCCGCTACGTGATTATCAGCTGTACGGCTATGGCCGCCATGCCGTCATCCATAAAGACAGCGGCGAGTTTATCGGCTTTTGCGGCTTGAAATACCTGGCAGATTTGCAGGAAACAGACATAGGCTATCGCCTGCATCCCGACTATTGGGGGCAAGGTTTGGCTTTGGAAGCCGCTCAGGCAGCCATGCAATTTGGTCAGCAGCAGCTTAATCTTAAGCGGATTATTGGCCTGGCCATGCCGGATAACCAGTCGTCCATTCGCTTACTGCAAAAACTCGGTATGCACTACGAGAAACAGGTTGCCCATTTGGGTACCGACTGTGTCTGCTATAGCATTATGTTGTAGCCGACACTTAAGGGGCTTATCCAGTCACAGCAAGCAGAAAGGCGTTCGCGTTATCTAGGAGCTAGTCCCTTTATCGCCCCTTCAAAGACCGCCACATTCTTTTAAAAAATTATATGTTTTTATAAATTAATATTATGTAGTTATAAGAGGCTCTGCCAAAATGGCCGTAACAGCCACTTTATGAATATGCCCGATGCAGTACTTCCCGCTTTTTGTTGATACCAATACACTCCAGGTTCTGGTGGTGGGCGCTGGCGAGGTCGCGGCCCGAAAAGTGGAATTGCTGATGCGTACTCATGCCCAGGTAGAAGTGGTGGCGCCCGAGGCCTGCCAGGCCATCCAGGCGCTGGCAGCGCGCGGCAAACTCAGCTTACAACAACGCCCTTATCTGGAATCAGATTTGGATAAAGCGCAACTGGTCTTTGTTGCCACCAATAACACAGAGCTAAATGCGCAAATTAGCCACCAGGCCAAAGCGCGCAAACTGCTGGTCAATGTGGTGGATGCCCCTAAGCTCTGCGGCTTTATTACCCCTTCTATTATTGACCGTTCACCGCTTTTGATTGCTATGAGCAGCGGTGGCAGTGCACCGGTTCTGCTGCGTTATTTACGTCAGAAACTGGAAGCTTTTTTACCCAGACGTATCAGCAGCCTGGCCGAGTTCGCCGACAGTTTCAGAGAACGGGTCAAACAACGTTTTGCCAATGTCACCCAGCGTCGTTATTTCTGGGAAGAGGTATTTGACGGTGAAGTGGCCGAGCAGGTGCTGAAAGGCAACAGCCAGCAAGCCAGGCAACTGATGGAAGCCAAATTGCAACAGGAAGCTCCCAAGGCTGAAGGTGAAGTGTATCTGGTTGGCGCTGGCCCCGGCGACCCTGAGCTATTAACCTTTCGCGCCCTGCGCTTAATGCAAAAAGCCGATGTGGTGGTATATGACCGCCTGGTATCACAGGATATCCTGGATATGGTGCGTCGTGATGCCGAGAAGGTGTATGTGGGCAAAGCGGCCAGCAACCATACTCTTCCGCAAGGTGATATCAATCAGTTATTGGTACGGGAAGCCAAGGCCGGTAAGCGCGTGGTGCGCCTAAAAGGCGGCGATCCTTTTATCTTTGGTCGCGGCGGTGAAGAAATTGAAGAGCTGATTGCCCACGACATAGGTTTTGAAGTGGTACCTGGTATTACTGCCGCCAGCGGCGCGTCCAGCTATGCCGGCATTCCCTTAACCCATCGCGATCACGCCCAGTCGGTGGTTTTTGCCACCGGCCATTTAAAAGATGACAGTATTAATCTGGATTGGCCCGCGCTGGTACAAAAGCGTCAAACCCTGGTGTTTTATATGGGTCTGACCGGCTTACCTGTGATTTGCCGTGAACTAATTGCGCACGGCATGCCAAAGGATATGCCTATTGCTTTAGTAGAACAGGCCACCACGGATCAGCAGCAAGTAGTGGCCGGCACCCTAGCCGATATTGAGCAAAAGGCTGCTCATATCAAACCGCCGGCGTTAATCATTGTTGGCACTGTGGTGACATTAAGGGATAAACTCAACTGGTTTAATCCACAAGGTAAAATGAATGCAGACAAGGAACACGCTGGCACTTGACCAGTTAAACCTGCAGTACACAGGGCGTCCCACTAAGCGCAAGGACAGCAAGGAAAGACGCAACAGCATATTAGCAGCCGCCTTAACCATTATGGTCAGAGACGGTATCCGCGAAGTAAGGCACAGGTCCGTCGCTAAAGAAGCGCAGGTGCCGCTGTCGGCCACCACCTATTACTTCGATACCATTGAGTGTTTAATCCACGACGCATTTGTGTTCTTTACCGAACAAAATGCCAGCCACGTGCAGTTACTGGAACGCAGCGCCTGGATAGCTCTGGAAGAATTTGAGAGACACGCAGATAAGAAGCGCCTGAAAGATGATCTGCTGCGCTTTTTAGTCTCACATATCGAAAATCAGGTTCAGGATAAAGACGCCCGTATTGTGGAGTGGTCGTTCCGTCAGGAAGCCTTGCGCAACGAGAAACTGGCCGAGCTTTATCAATACCCACAGTTAATGATGACGCAGGCGGTAGAAAGCTTTTTTGCGGGCTTAGGGCAAGATAAACCGCTGGCGCGCGCCCAGATTCTGCTCGGTACTTTGTACCACCTTGAATACCAACTGCTCACCTCCCCCTGGTCAGCCATAGATATGCAGCAAGTGGAGTCGGTACTGGATATGTTACTGGAAGGCCCTTTATTCGAACTGGCCTAAAGGGCCTGTTGGTTCTGGCGCTTGATAAACCGGCTTTGCAAGCGCCAGTGACAATTTTTCATCATTCTCCCAGCGCTTTGCCCCTGGTCTATGGCACTATAATCTGACTCTCGATAATCAGGATAAAACCCATGCGTAACACACTGTTATTACTCACCACACTGACGTGTCTGTCGGCATGTAGCCCCAACGAAGTGGGTGATGTATCACTAGGGCTATTTACCACTAAAGATATCAAGCTGGATGCCTTTAACGACCCCATAGTGACGGGCGTGACCTGCCATGTCTCCAGTATCGAGGCCAATCTGGACTTGGCCGACCCGTCTGACAGCGCCATTGCCTGTCGTCAAACCGGTCCAATCACCGCGGCCATGATCGCGCAGATAGATAAAAGCAAATCCGGTGAAGTGCTGTTCAGCAAATCCAAAAGCATTTTCTTCAAGACAATGAAGATTCGTCGGATTTTTGATCCACAGCATCAGACACTGATGTATCTGTCTTATTCCACCAAAGAAACCTCGGGAAGCTTTAAACACAGCCTGTCTACCGTGCCGCTATGGGGAACAGAGGCTTATTCCGAACTAACAGGTGAGTAGAAGGCGGTTGGCAGTAAAGGATACTGCCAACCGCAGACTGACCGATTTACTTGCTCACGCTCAGCATATATTCGGCCACGGCCAGACGAGTGGTGGCATCCAGATAATCCTGCGGCGGCATTTCTGGGTAGTCATCACGCTTTTTCACCGGATTGGCAATATAGTCCGCCAGCCCCTGGGCATTATCCATATATAACGCCTGGATCACTTGAACCGGCGGGCCAATCATGCGACCTGTGTAGGTATGACAGCCGGCGCAAATGCCAAGATAAGCCACCTTACCCACTTCGGACGGGTCGATTTCACGTGGCTCAACCGGCTTGTCCAGCAAGTAAGTCATAATATCGCCGGTATGGGTAAAGCCACATTCGGCCCAATTATCCACGCCCACGGTCACATATTGATGGCGGTTAATAATACAGCTATCGCGGCTGACACCCACTCTGACAATGTCAGGGTTACCGGTTTTAAATTCGGTCAGCATTAATGCCTTGGCTTCATCAATAGTGTCGTAGCCATTGTTGTGCATCAGGTTGTCCAAGATCGCCACTTTATCTGGCGCCGGATCCGACTCAGGATCGATGGTGGTATTGGGGGCGTTATTGTGATCGGTGATAATAATACCGGCGGTCTTGTTGTCGCTGATAATGTTACCTTCCACCACCACTTCATCGGCGGCCATAATCAGAATACCAGTACCAGGTGGAATGCCCGCTACCGTACTGCCCGGCGCACCAAAGTTCGGATGATTATTTCCGACAATAAAATTGTTGCGGATAATCACGTCATATGTGGTTTTTACCGGCAAACCTGGAGTGATAAAGGCCAGAATACCGCCGGTGTTATTGGTCACATAGTTATTCTCGACAATGGCGTGACGGCTGTTTTCAATCTCAATCCCCGCCACACTCTCAAATACCTGGTTATGGGCCACATGAATGTTGTCACTCATGCCAACATAAATGGCCGCATCCTCAATGCCGGAGATTACGTTGTGGGTGACAATGCCGTTTTTACCCAATTGCGGGAAAATACCGTAAACGCCGGTATCAACAATGATGTTGTTGCGGATCTCAAAGTTGTTGCCGGCCTGGCCCATAATGGCATTGCCTTTGTATTTAGTGATCAGCAGGTTTTCCACCACAATATCGTTGCCCGAATACAACACTGCGTCGTTCAGATGGCCCTTGCCATCCAATACCGCACGCTGACCTTTCTCGATCACCCCTGACAAACGGATATTGTCCTTGTCGATATACACGGTCTCGGAATAGCTGCCCGGATAGACCAGAATGGTATCGCCCGGCTCGGCTACCTTCACCTTATCCATAATTAACTCGCCTTCACGCACTTCATGCACTGTGCCGGTACGTGGCGCGGTATGGATAGCCCGCACTAAGCCGCTTCGGGCGCTGCCCGTCGATTCCGCCCCGCCGCTGTAACCCGCGCCGCTTCGGCTGTCTGTCATCACAGTCGGCGTATCGGCAAACCAGTGCCGGCCGACAAAGAATGCCGCTACGATTAACACCACGGCAAAAATGTTGCCCTTACTCATCGGTATACTCCGCTTGTTGTTGGTTGAGTGTTGGTTGAAACCCCGTCAGTGGCGATAAGCCCGACGGCACCTTAGCCGGGATGACCGGCATCAGGCTTTCATCGGTTAGCGCCCCGAGAAAAGTGACAATGTCATCAATTTCCTGCTCGGTAAGTTTTGGCTCCCAGATATGCCAGTGGATCTGCATGTCCACACCGGCCGGCACCGCATGTCCACGACCTTTGGTATAGAACTCCACCGCATCACGCAGCGAATCAAAACGCCCCGAATGCATATAAGGTGCGGTTTTCACGATATTGCGCAAAGTCGGCACCTTAAAGCCGCCCTTAAGTTTTGCCGCCTTAAAGGTGGCCTCGGCACCGATATCCAGCGGCATACCTTCGGGCTCCGGTGTGCCAATCACCGCTATCTGCTGATTGGTAAAAAGCGGCGGCGTATGGCACTCCGCACAGCGCGCCACAAAAGAGCGATACACATTCATACCGGCAATTTCCTGCTCATTAAGCGCCCCGTGGTGGCCCAGAGCATAACGATCGTAGCGACTGTTCAGAGATATCAGAGAAGTCTGAAACGCCGCCAACGCATGTACGACATTTGGCAGAGTCAGCGGCGCATCGCTGCCGGGGTAAGCCTGGGCAAATAAATCAGGGTAAGCGGCATTGCCGGTTAGATCCGCCAGCAGTTTTTGTGGCGTATTGGCCATCTCGTCAGCAGCAAAAAGCGGCCCCAGTGCCTGCTCTTCCAATGTACTGGCCCGGGCATCCCAGAACAGTTTTTTTAAAAAGCCCACATTCCATAAACTGGGAGCCGCGCGTTTTACCACCTGACCGTCCATGCCGATGCTGCGAGCCCGACCATCGGCAAACCCCAGCGCCGGTTGGTGGCAACTGGCACAAGACAGTGAACCATCTTTTGACAGCAAGGGGTCGAAAAACAAATAACGGCCCAGGTCGATTTGTTGAGGCGAGAAGCCATCCCGAAAAGCCGGCAAACCGGTTTGTGTGCCACCAACACCACGGTCTTGCAGCGAATCATAGAATTGATAACGATTAACTAAGTAACACTGACCGCTGCGTAATTCGAAACTGGGCGGGCATTGCTCACTCAATACCACACTGTCTTGTGCCTGTAAGGTCAGGCTAAACAGCATGAAAAGATAAGGCCAATACTTCATAGGGAACCGATAAACGCCAGTACGTCGTTAAGTTTGTCATCTGGCAAGGTGTTGGCCATCATCGCCATTTGACGACCTGGCTTGTCGCTCTTATCTGTCCCCCGGATACCCCGTTTGAAATACATAAACTGACGCCGCAGGTAGTCGCTGTCCTGACCGGCCAGTCTGGGGGCTTGAAACGCCGGATTCCCTTGCCCCTGACCGCCATGACAGGCCCCGCAATTATTTTGATAGTACGCGTTGCCACTTTTCAGATCCCCCGACAGCCTTGTGCTTTGCTGCGGTAACGGCATCTGTTCAATATAAGCACTCAGTGCGGCTAAATCGGTCTCCTCACTAAGTAAAGACTTGGCCATTGCCGCCATTTGTTGCCCCGGCACATCCTGAGGATGCTGTCCTCGCTTCCCCTGTTGAAACGCCTGTAACTGACGCGTCAGATACTCACCAGACAACCCAGCCAATACCGGCCCTTGCAACTGCGGATTGCCCTGCCCTTTATCACCGTGACAGGCTGCACAAGTCGTATAGACCTTGGCAGGATCGGCAAGTACCGACAGGCTCAAGAACGCGAAACCTATTAAGACAAGCTGCATGACAGTTTTTGGCATGATTGAGTTCTCATGTTTCTTTTGTATCACGCATACTAGTGGAACTATAGTACCAATTAAAACATTTTTTTAACTTAGTACTGGCGTCCAACATTTTCAGTCCTTACACTGGTTGGGCCAGATAGGTCATCAGGGTGGAAGAAAAGCCAGGTAATTTTTACTTCTATCCAGAGAATCGGGGGCAACCCGACCAAACACTATGAAGCAACTTTGGGGTACACAATGAAACATCTGACCCAGCATCCTACACTGATTGCCAGTGCCGTTACCGCCATTCTGGCCTGCTCGCAGGCTATGGCTCAGGACAAAAGCGAAGATAAAGAAGTCATCGGCATTGAAGTTCTGGAAGTCACCGCCCAGAAGCGGGTGGAAAATATCCAGCAGGTTCCCATTGCCATCAGCGCGTTTTCCGCCCAAAACCTGAGGAAAATAGGCGCTAACAATATTAATGATCTGGGTAATCTAACCCCAGGTTTTGAAACCAACATCACGTCGGCCACCCAACCTAAGTTCGATATTCGCGGCATTAAAACCAATGATTTTGGTATTGGTGCCGACCCTGCCGTGGGTATTTATGTGGATGACGTATACGCCGGACGCAGCGGTTCCGCCTTGATGAACTTTAATGATGTTGAGCGTGTGGAAGTGTTGAAGGGCCCCCAAGGCACCTTGTTTGGCCGCAATACCGCAGCCGGTGCCGTGCGTATCATTAACAAAAAACCCATCGACATCACGGAAGGCAATTACCGGATCACCTTAGGCAGCCATGATAAGAAACAATTTGAAGGGGTCTACAATCTGCCCCTGACCGATGAATTGTATTTTCGTGGCAGCATTAATTTAAGTGACCGAGACGGCTATGTGGACGCCCTGCGCTACCCGGATCCTAGAAAAGACAACACCGGTGGCGAGCCGCACAAAGTCAAACTGGGGGCAGAAAATGTCATGTCGGGCCGCGCCGCTTTGCGTTGGGTACCCAGCGAAACCCTGGAGTTGGTGTGGCGCGCTGAATTTGATGAACTGGATAATGATGCCCGCCCGGCCTATTCAGCCAACAGCAGCTATTATCGCTCCCAGGCCGATGGCGGATTGAATCCTTTTGGTGTGTATGAAACGGATATGGATACGCTGGAAACCCGCAATCTGTTTGGCACCTCGTTGGAAATAAATAAAGAGCTGGATATAGGTACACTCACCTCCATTACCGCATATCGTCGTTTTAATACCGAAAACAATACCGAAGATGACGGCAGTGCGCAGACGCGGGGCTTTTTTGGCTCTAACAACCTGGAAGATCAAAAGTACTTCAGCCAGGAGATTCGCCTGACCGGGGTTACCGATGGCGGCACCAAGTGGACCTTCGGCACCACCTACGCCAATGAGGATATTCATCAGATTACCGTAGCCGAGTTTATGATGGAGTCCCTCGACAGCTTTGCCATTAATGAACAACTAAAAGCCCTGGGACTACCGCCCACTGGCGCACCGCAGTTGGGTGTTCCCGGTATTATGGACATGCCTGTGGGTACCGGATTGGCGGGTTATCTGCAAAGCTTACTGCCAAACGAACTGGCTTATTTATCACAATTGGCCGGGGTATCCAGCGATGAGCTGGCTTGGCGTATTGCCCGTGATAACCTGGGGAAGCCCTGGAGCGAAGTAACGGAAAACTTCGGCGATTACACCTCCTACGCCGCCTTCTTTGATGTGACCTATCCGGTCACTGAAAAGTTGGATCTGACGGTGGGCCTGCGTTACACCAAAGACAAAAAGGACTTTGGCATTCTGTCCCGTTATCAGAATGAGGTCACCATTCCCCTTCCGGGCGTGCCGGCTATGCCCTTTGGTTTGGCATTTGGTACCGAATACTACCAGCGTGATGCCAATGGCGAGGCGGTATTAGATGCCAACGGTAACTACCAGCCATTTGCACAATCCAATACCTGGACCAAGCTCACTCCGCGCGTGGTAGTGGATTATCAGTGGACCGATAATCTGATGACCTATATCAGCGCCGCCAGTGGCTTTAAGGCCGGAGGCTTCAACAGTCTAGGCGCGGCTCCGCCCTTTGATCAGGAAGAAGTGGACAATATCGAAGTGGGCATGAAATCCACCCTGTTTGATAACCGCTTGAAACTGAACCTGTCTGCTTATGATTATGACTACACTAATCTGCAGATTCTGCGCCTGACCGGTTCGACCGGCAATATTCCGGTTTACAACGTGCGAAACGTGGACGCAGCGGGTAAAGGTTTTGAGTTGGAGTCGGAGTGGGCCGCCACCGATAATCTGGTTCTTAACTTCAACTATGCCTACCTGGACAGTGAATACACTAAGTACTCATTGTTTGTGGGCGAAACCGCCGATGACGACCTAACCGGCTCCCCCCTGGCTGGCGTGCCTAAAAACCGCTGGTACCTGGGGGCAGACTATTTTATTCAGGCTGACAATGGCGAATGGATGCTGCACCTGGATATCACCTCAGTGGACGAACGCGCCACCGCCAGCGACGTTAACTCGGTACGCCTGCTGCCGGTTAATCCGGCTCTGGTACCAGGCCTGACCGGCGAAAACCGTGTAGAAGGCTATGACCTTATCAATGCACGGGTGTCTTATCGCAGTGACGACGATTGGCAGTTATCCTTCTATGTACGCAATCTGGCGGATGAAGAATATGTACTCTCCGGCTTTGGTGGTCAGGGGGAAAACACCGGCTCTGCCAACCTCAGTCCCGGTCTGCCAAGAATGTGGGGGGTGGAATTCAGCCAGTCATTCTAAGCAACGGTTTCATCAGCCAAAGGCGCCATTGGGCGCCTTTTTGTCTGCGTTATGACATAGTCATAACTGTCGTTATACTGAACATAATGCAATATCCAGAGTCATGATTTGAAACTGAGTGTTAAGCTTACTTTGATAACAGGCGCATTGTGGCTGTCTATGGCCGGTGCGTGCATAGCACAACAAGTGGATTTTCAGCGTAGCGAAGACCCATCACAAATCCAGCTGGCATACCGCTGGAAAGACTTTCAGAATCAAGAACAATCACTTTCTTTCAGCCTTGATAAGCAGCAAATCAATCAACAATTTCAAAAACTTAAGACATATCAGCCGCTAGTGGCCCAGCAGCATATTATGCTGGCGATGCAGCGCGCTGCCCGTTCGATAGATCCCAAACAAGCCAGAATCTCGGTGAGGATGATTGGCCAGAGCCTGCAGTATCAGGTACGGGCCAGAAGCCAGGCTGTTATTGACCAGTGGCAGTCCAAACTGTTCGACCTTGAAACCCAGGCCTTCGATGCCTACCTGGCCAGTAACTACTATGCACGCTATCACGACTTTCTGGGACAGGAAGGCATTAAGCCCGATCATTTACGCTACGCCAACGAGAGCATTCAGACCTTGCTACCGGCCGCCAATGCCATTTACGCTAAATTAATGGACAACAGTCAACCCAGGGCCTACGTCAACATCTTGCTTAGCTGGTTACAGAGCATTCCTTACGACAGCCTTGAAAATCGCCTCACATCAAATGGCACCGGCTTTCTGCCGCCAGCACAAGTACTCAGCAGCAACCATGGCGATTGTGACAGCAAAACCACCTTAGCCGTGGCGTTACTGCGCTCCATGCTGCCCACTATGAGTATGGTGATGATCTACCTACCAGACCATGCGTTATTGGGGGTTCAGCTTTCACACCGGGAAAAGGATGCCACGGTTAATATAGAAGGGATTGATTATCTGTTAGTGGAGCCTACAGGCCCGGCCGCTTACCAGGTCGGAGAAGCGGCGCCAAGCAGCTTGTCAGCCATTGCCGGGAATATGTTCACCTATGAAAAAGTCGGCCCTCGTAATTAGCCGACGCCAAGTGAATAAACGTCGCCTCGCACCCGGTTTCTGCCTTGCTGCTTGGCTTCGTATAGGTAACGGTCAGCTTCTTCCAGCAATAATCCTTTATCCTGTCCAAACCCAGGACGGCAGGTGGCAAACCCAGCACTGATGGTCACAACCTTGGCACAAGCCGAGAAATGATGGGAAATCGCCAGGGCTTCCACCGACGCTCGTAGTCGCTCGGTAACCACTTTGGCTTCTTCCAGTTCGGTATCCGGCAGCAGAACCACAAATTCCTCACCGCCATAACGCGCCACTAAATCACCGGAACGTTTCGCGTTGTCCAACAGAATGTGAGCGACACGCTGCAAACAGATATCGCCGGCACCATGACCATAGTTGTCATTAAATTGCTTGAAAAAATCAATATCTATCATGCATATACTGAGATTAGACCCGGCCCGCTGGGCGCGCCGCCATTCCACTTCATATTGCTGTTCGAAGTAGCGCCGGTTAGGGATTTCCGTCAGTCCGTCCAGACTCACCAGCTTCTCCAGCAGGTCGGTCTTTTTCTTCAACTGCATCTGATTTCTGACCCTGGCTTTCACCAGCGCCAGGTTATAAGGCTTAGTGATATAGTCTGCCGCACCCGCCTCCAAACCCTTCACTTCGTCCTCTTCGGAGTCCATGGAGGTAGAAAAAATAATGGGGATGTTGACGGTCCGTGGGTCTTGTTTCAGTGTCCGGCACGTTTGGTAACCATCCATCCCCTGCATAATGATATCCAGAAGAATCAAATCAGGTTGCTGCGTCATGGCAATCTGTATCGCCTGTTCGGCGTTAGAGGCAACCAATACCTGATAATCCCCCGACAAAGCCTGTCCAAGAATTTTCAGGTTAATGGGCTGATCATCCACCACCAACACACGCTGTTTCTGGCTATCAATAAAAGGACTCAAACAACTTTCCTCTAGCTATAAATGTTCTTCGGCAAACTCTGCCAGGCGACTACGTACCACACCGTCCAGGTTAATAGTAGCGCTACCTGTGAAATTCTTAAACTTTTCAACCAGGTAGGTCAAACCAGAGGTGACGGGTGACAGATAGTTTGAGTCTATCTGCGCCAAGTTACCACTACATATAAGTTTAGTACCTTCCCCACAGCGGGTTATGATGGTTTTCAACTGCGACGCCGTCAGGTTTTGGCTTTCATCCAGAATCACAATGGAATTCTGAATACTCCGCCCGCGCATAAAGTTTACCGACTTAAACTGAATATTGGCTTTCTCCATGATGTAACTCATTGAGCCTTTCACGTTCTCGTCGTTTTTATGCAGCACCTCCAACGAGTCAGTAATAGCGGCCAGCCAAGGCGCCATTTTCTCTTCCTCTGTACCGGGCAAAAAGCCGATAGACTCAGCAATCTCAGGGGTATTGCGGGTCACGATGATCTTATCGTACATCTTGCGCTCAACCACCATTTCCAGCGCCGCTGCCAGAGCCAGCAAGGTTTTACCGCAGCCCGCCGGACCGGTCATAATAATCAGGTCGATATGGGGGTCTAGCAAAGCATGCAATGCCATGGCCTGACCAATATTCTTTGGATGAATACCCCAGGCCTTACGAGACATCAGTCGCTCATAGCCAAGATCCAGAATCTCCAGGGTCGAATCTGACACGCTTTCCACAATGCCGGCAAAGGATTTGCTGTCGTCTATCAAAAACTCGTTGATATAAGCTTCGGGGAACACTTTTCGGTCTACCACATGCACAGTTTCACGGCCTTCTGTGCGGCTTTCCACGGTTTTGACCTTGTCCCAGAAATTACCGGAAAATTTATGGTAGCCCTTGCTCAGGTAACTGATATCACTGACCAGTTGGTCGGTACGATAATCTTCCACATGGGCAAGCCCCGCCCCTTTAGCTTTAAGGCGCATATTAATGTCTTTGGTGACCAGCACCACCTGACGTGGAGAGGCGCGCTGCTGAATATGCAAGGCGGCGTTAATAATGCGATTGTCGTTTTCGTTGCTGGTGAACACCTGCTGCGACTTGGGCATACCCACATCAGCAAAGATAGACAACCTTCCGGTTGGTGCCGCTTCACCTGAGCCCAGTCCCTTAAGTGAGACTCCGGCCGTCAACTGATCGGGCGTGGCCTCATGCAGCACATCTTCCATGGCGCGAATGGAAATACGCGCATCGCGGGAGACATCTTTCTTACTGTCTTTGATATAGTCCAGCTCTTCCAGCACCGTCATAGGTACGACCACATCGTGTTCTTTGAAGGACAGGAAGGCAAAAGGTTCGTGTAGAAGAATATTGGTATCGAGGACGTAAATTTTGCTATTGGCAGGTTTAGTTCTGACCATTCGCATCTCCGGCTGGTTGTTCCCACCCCGTCCGAGTACTGGCAGGGTGTGATTTTGCCCACGACCAGCAGGAGCCAGCCATGGACCATGCATTCCCCTGTGCAGGCCGAATGGGTGAAACCACTGGCCTGACAACCTCACAATAGAACACTTTTTCTGGTGAATCACCTATTTTTAGAGAAGGATGCGGACAAGGGACTTGTTTGCCTACAATTTGTACAAAGCACCTATTTTATTGCAGCGCCAGCAACAGAATTGATTAAAAATCCCGGCACGAATTGCCCCGACCGGGATTCTCACATAAGATCCCGCGCCGCAATTTTACTCATCAGGAGCCTTCATGTCGTTTGCCTTAGGTCAGCGTTGGATCAGTAACACCGAAACCGAGCTGGGACTGGGAACTGTGGTCGATGCTCAGGGACGTACCCTGACATTGCTGTTTCCCGCCACTGGAGAAAGCCGCACCTATACCGCGGACAACGCCCCGCTGACCCGCATAGCCTTTGTACCCGGCGATAAGGTAAAGAGTCATGAGGGCTGGCAACTGCAAGTCGACGAGGTAAAAGAACAAGGCGGACAGCTCACGTATCTGGGCCAGCGCGTGGACGATGGTCAGCCAGTGGAACTGAAAGAGACCTTTATTGATCACCATTATCAGTTGGACAAACCCGATCAACGCCTATACAGCGGCAATTTCAATGACCCTCGCTGGTTCGATTTACGTCTGGCCTGTCTTGACCATCAACACCAACATCAAACCTCACCTCTGTTGGGTATGACAGGGGCCCGGGTGGATCTGATTCCTCACCAGTTACATATCGCCCGCAGTGTCGCCGGCCGTTTCGCGCCACGGGTATTGCTGGCAGACGAAGTGGGATTGGGTAAAACCATTGAAGCGGCACTGATTATTCATCAGCAGTTGCTCACAGGTCGCGCTTCACGGGTCATAATCGTTGTCCCCTCCAGCTTAGTGCATCAATGGCTGGTAGAAATGCTGCGCCGGGTGAATCTGGCATTTGCGATTTTCGACGAAGAACGCTGCCAGTCTCTGGCCGAGGAAGGTGGCAATCCTTTTGAGTCTGAGCAGTTGGTGCTGTGCAGTCTGGACTTTCTGACCCGTTTCCCCCAATACCACCAACTGGCGGTAGAAGCGCCCTGGGATCTGCTGGTGGTGGACGAAGCCCATCACCTGCAATGGTCGCAGGAACAGGCATCTGAGGAATACCAAGCCATTGAGGCATTGGCGGAACAAACTAAAGGGGTTCTGCTGCTCACTGCGACCCCAGATCAATTAGGCCACGAAAGCCATTTCGCACGTCTGCGCTTATTGGATCCGGCCCGCTTCCATGACTATCAGGCCTTTTTGGCCGAAGAGCAGCAATATGCAGCGCTGGCCGACGCCATAGCTCCTCTGGTGGAAGGACAACAGCTGGATGCCGAACAGATTCAAGCCATTGCACAATTTGCACCTGAGGAGCAGCAGGCGCTGAACGGCATCAATCAGGCAACCGACGAAGACAAGCAAAAGCTACTGACGCATTTAATCGACCGACATGGCACAGGTCGTTTGCTGTTTAGAAATAGCCGGGCCGGTATTCAGGGTTTTCCGGTGCGCCAGCTTATGCCTCACCAGCTAAATTTGCCCGAGCGTTACACCCAGCTGTTTGACGACCCTGAGCTAAAGCTGGAGTTTCGTCTCACTCCTGAACGCCATCCCTTAATCCAGGGGCGCTGGACCGAGCTGGATCCGCGGGTTGACTGGTTTATCGAGCTGCTGCAAAGCCTCAAAGGTGAAAAAGTACTGACCATCTGCGCCAGCGCCGGTACCGCCGTGCAACTGGCCGAAGCCCTGCGGGTCAAAGCCGGTATTCGCGCCGGGGTGTTTCATGAGGGCCTGAGCATTGTTGAGCGTGACAGGGTAGCCAACTACTTTGCGCAATCAGAGGAAGGGGCGCAGGTACTTATCTGTAGCGAAATTGGCAGCGAAGGTCGCAACTTCCAGTTCGCCAATCAGTTGGTGTTGTTCGATCTGCCGCTGGTGCCGGACCTGCTGGAACAGCGTATCGGTCGTTTGGACCGCATTGGCCAAAAACGTGATATTCAGATCCATGTGCCCTACTTTGCCAATAGCGCCCAACAATTGCTGCTAAATTGGTATCACCAGGGACTGAACGCCTTTGAACAGACCTGCCCCACAGGCACCGCCGTTTTTGAACAGGTGCGTGACAAGTTGTTGCATTGCATTGCGATGCAGGATGAAGATGGCGTAGATGATTTACTCAGCACCACCTTAAGCCTGCACCAACAGCTTAAACAGAAGTTGGAGCAAGGTCGCGATAAGCTGCTGGAGCTGAACTCGTCAGGCCGCGGCAAAGTAGAAAGCCTGGTTGACGCCATTGCCGAGTTGGACGATAGCCCGCATCTGGAACTGTTCCTGACCCGTTTATTTGACGCCATAGGTATCGCCCAGGAAGACAAAGACGAACATTGCTATATTCTGCGCCCAGGCGAGTCCATGATCAGCCAGTTGCCTGGTCTGGATGAGGAAGGCATCACCGTTACTTATGAACGCAGCACCGCCCTGTCTCGCGAAGATGTGCGCTTTTTAAGTGCCGATCATCCTATGGTGCAGCATGCCCTGGATATGATCCTGACCGACACCATCGGCATGAGCAGTGTCGCCCTCAGCCAGGACAAAAACCTGCCCAACGGCAGCTACTGGGTGGAATGTTTATTTGTGCTTAGTGCCAGCGCACCAAGGGCATTGCAGCTGCACCGCTATCTGCCACCTACACCTATTCGTTTGTGTGTGGACGCGGCCGGCAAACTGAGCCAGCAGCAGTTTGTTAATCTGGAACGACTGAAAGGCAAAATGGGCAGACAATTGGTCGAAGCCCTCAAACCTCAGATAGATGGCGCGGTTAGCGTTGCCGCTAAGCAAGCCGCAATCCAGGCGGCAGAACTCAGCCAAAACGCCAGTAAGAAGATGCATAACCTGCTGGGTGACGAGTTAGACCGCCTGCAAACCCTCAAGGCGCTAAACCCATCTGTACGTGAAGAAGAGCTAACCTATTTACGTGAGCAGATGGCGGCGCTGCTCCGCGCTATCGAGCAGGCTGAGGTCAGATTGGAAGCCATACGTTTGGTGGTCAACAGTCACTAATGGCCTTACTCGAATACCTGCCGCCGCTGCATCCGTATTTACAAATCCTGTATCAGGATGAGGATTTGCTGGTGCTGAATAAGCCCAGCGGCTTGTTGTCTGTGCCTGGCAAAGCGCCACAGCACAAAGACAGCCTACAGTTGCGCGTGCAGCGGGTGTTCCCAACCGCCACGGTCGTGCACCGTCTGGATATGGCCACCTCCGGCATTATGCTGATGGCACTCAATAGCGAGAGTCACAAACAGGTTTCCCTGCAATTTGAGCGACGCCAAACCGCCAAGGTATACCTGGCCAGGGTGTGGGGGGTGCCGCGAGAAGCTGCGGGGGAAGTAAATTTGCCCTTGATTTGTGACTGGCCCAACCGCCCCAGGCAAATGGTGGACTTTATGCGCGGCAAACAGGCGCTGACGCGCTGGCAGGTCATAAACAGTCAGGAAAATCAGGCCTTATTGCGCCTTGAACCTGTTACCGGCCGTTCCCATCAACTTAGGGTGCATATGCTCAGCCTGGGTCACCCGATTCTGGGGGACAAACTTTATGCTAAGGGTCAGGCTCTGCATATGGCCAGTCGCTTGCAATTACATGCCAGCGAATTGCAACTTAGCCACCCGCGCAGCAAAGAAAAACTGCATTTCACTTGCAGTTGCCCGTTTTAACCATCAAGATCCGCCCAGGCTGTCCGATACACTCAAAGAGACCGATGTGGAAGGCCCATGAAGTTACCTTACCTGCTGATATTCGCCCTGCTCTCAAGCTACGCCAGTGCGCAGCAACTTGACAGACAAGCTATGCATTCAGAAGATGTGCAACATAGCCTGCCTGCTCATCAATACCAAAGCCTGCTGGCGGGCGAAACTGAATTTACTGTGGTGGTTAACGACAGTACTGCAGTGAATACCCGGGGCATGGCGGTACTGGTCAATGATCTGGGCTTAGGTCATATGGGAGACCAGTCACTGGAGCCGCTGGTGCAGCACTTAAATGAAGCGGGCTGGGCAACGGTGTTAATGAGCGCGCCACACACCGAATTCTACCCTGCCAGCGACGATAGCACGCCCCCTCCCGGCGATACGCAACAGCCTGCTACAGATAATGCAGAGGCCATCAAACCGACGGCGTTCCAATCTATTATCAGCGTAAGTCAGTTTGACCAGCAGGAGTTAAAACTACAACAACAGATGCGCGCCGTTGAAGCGCTGGGGCAACAATATCCAGGATTTGTGCTGGTGATAAGCCAGGGAACCAGTGCTGCCTGGCTGACCAAGCTCTATGCCCAAGGTACATTAACCGCCCCGGACGCACTGATTACCATTGCGCCATTTTGGCCAGACAGCGAGCGGAATCATCAACTCAGCCAGTATGTCCGCGACCTGCCAAGCCCCCTTCTGGATATCTACAATGCCTGGAACAATGACTGGACGTTACATAGTCGCCAGCAGCGCCAGATTGCGGCCAAAAAAGCACTGAAACTGCACTACCGGCAACGGGACATTGTCGGCCAGTCTCTGGCAGTGAATCAAAGTGCGTATCTGGCCAAGGAAATCCTTGGTTGGTTAACCCACATGGGCTGGTAATTCGTTCAGTTTTTTGCGTTACATCCTGATACAGCTAATCCAAAAATTCCAACTATAATCGGGTAAAGCAACCCAGGGTGGTGTCAGTGACGGTACAGGTTTTTATCAACCTCAAGGCAAAGCAACTGAGCTATTTTGTGCGCGCCTATTGGGACAGACGCATCCCATACCGGGAGGTTGATTTGTATTTCTGGGATACCATGGAAGAGTGGCACCAGCTAAGAGATCGCAACAAGCAACCTTTCAGTGCCAAAGAAAGGGTATTCTGGCATCTGCTGCATCAGGTTCATTTCTGGTCCGAGCAAAAACTCTTGGATGACCCCTTTTTACGCAGCGAGCTGCAAACCTGCGTGGATTACCTGGAAGGAGACGGCCAGTACCCTCTGGATTGTATAGGTATTCGTCCCTGAAAAGCTTAGTCGCCCCTCCGCAGCTTGATTACTGACCACTGTTGGCGGCTGAGTGAGTACCAACTTGACCCTTGGCACAAGTCATGGCCCAATAGGCCGACAATAAAAGCAACAAGATCCCCCCTTGCAGTCATTGATTTCACAGCTTCGCCAATTTGGCAATCGCACCATGCTGAGCATTTTTTTGTTTGGCATCGCCAGTGGATTTCCCTGGGTTATGATAGGTTCAGTGATGTCGGCCTGGCTTAAAGATGCCGGCCTGACCCGCTCGGCCATTGGTTACTTCACCGCCGTATTCGCGGTGTATTCGGTCAATTTTCTTTGGTCCCCTATGCTCGACCGCCTCAAGATCCCAATTTTGTGCCAGCGGCTGGGACAACGCAGAGGCTGGATCCTGAGTATGCAGTTGGGTATCGCGGCCTGCTGCTTACTGCTTTCTCAGGTGGATCCCAACACTAACCTTACCCTGGCAGGTTTGGCGGCATTGTTCATTGCCTTATGCTCGGCCACCCAGGACATCGCCATCGATGCCTTTCGTATCGACAGTATCGATACTAAGCAAAATGAACAACAATCCAGTGCTGCCGCTATGTCCACCTCAGGATGGTGGACGGGCTATGCTCTGTTAGGGGCTATTCCGTTTTTTATTGCCGATATGCCAGGCTGGAACTGGCCGGATGTTTATCTGCTGCTGGGCAGTATCATGCTGCTCCTGACCTTAGCTATCTGGCTGGCGAAAGAGCCTCAATCCAAGCGGGATCAGGCCTACCAACAAGCGCAGTCGCACTATCTGGCTGCCGTGGTTGCCAAGGGGCATCAAGCCATGCTGGTGATGCTGGTCATTACCACGGCCATTGTGCTGTGCTTTATCGGCGTATTTGGTCAAACCTGGTTTGAATATCAGACCCTGGCATTCAGTATCCTGGTGTTACTGTTGCTGATTTATGCCATTCGCACCACCAGCCATATGCTGAGTCAACATAGTGCCTGCCCGACTAACCAAGGCGGTCCCGCTCAGCGCGCCATGGCTTGGGTACTGGTCTCCATGGGCGAGCCTCTGCGCGACTTTTTCGGCCGCAATGGCGTGCGCTTAGCGCTATCACTGTTGCTGTTTGTGGTGCTGTTTAAAATGGGTGAAGCCATACTCGGCAGAATGAGCATCGTATTTTACAAAGAAATCGGCTTCTCTAACTCCGATATTGCCGCCTATTCCAAATTGCTTACCTGGGCGGTCACCATAGTGGCATCCATCACGGGCAGTTTAGTTAACCTGCGCATTGGTATTATCAAGGGCCTGTTTGTTGGTGGTATTGCCATGGCCGCCAGTAACCTGTTGTTTGCCCTGATGGCCAGCGTAGGGCCGGACAAAACCCTGTTGTTTATCACCATAGTGGTGGACGGTTTTACTGCAGCCTGGGGTACCGTGGCCTTTATGGCCTTTATTTCGGTGCTCTGCAACCGCGCCTTTACCGCCAGTCAGTATGCCCTGCTGGCCAGTATCGGCACTTTTGGCCGCACTACCTTGGGTGCCTATAGTGGTGTCATCGTCGATTCATTGGGGGGTAACTGGCAACTGTTCTTTGTCCTTACCGCTTTAATGGTCATCCCCAGCCTGGTGCTGCTATATATGATCCGCGATAAAATTCAGGCCATTGCTGATGCAAAAGTGTAACTAATGCCTTCAAAGAGAGCCTGAATGGTAAATTCAGGTTCGCGCCACTTGGACCGACTTAGATTCACAACATTGTGACAGGCCCTAATATGAAATAGAACCAAGGCGAAACTACTAAAGTCAACGCCCTCACAGCTAAAAAATCTCGCAGAGGGTTTCTATCAATTTTGCAGAAAGCTCAGGCTGCTACCCACATTCCTTACTAATAAAAACGTCCAGTTACCAGATACTCTCCAATGTGAAAAGTATAATCATAAGGAGTTAGAATATACTTCTTCCTTAGCTCCTTAGCGGTCATTAGCCGCTCAAGTTGACAGTGCTGTTCAGCTAAAAACTCATCAACGTCTTCACTGGCCAATGCCCATCTAATTGGCTCCCCAATTAATGTTAAGTAATGAAACAGAAGAGGTCTAACATTACTTCTTTTACTTCCTTTGGGTTCTATTGATGTAAAAAGGAAAAGGGTGCCAGTACCAGTCAGTGTATGTATGGCATTAAAAATACTCTCTACGCTACTGCGCCCCAGATACATCAGAACCCCCTCACTTACAAACAAGGTTTTCTTGTTCGGATCAAAAGCTTCAAAATTTTTCAATGCATCTTTAAAGTTCTGCTGTTCAAAATTCACACTAAGAAAATGTAAATTAGGACGACGAGCAAGACTTTCAGCTAAGGCCTGTTTTTTAATTTTCTGAGTCGAAGGATGGTCGACCTCAATACATGATACTTCTGGATGCTTCTCACTGACATAGTAAGTTAACCAATCCAGACCTGCTCCTAGATTTACTATTTGCTTTACCCCACTATCTATTGCCTGGAACGTTGCTTCTTCTATATAATTTTTCCTCAAAGCATAATGTACTGTAATACCAGGTGTAAATATCGACTCCTTTATTCTTGCTTCCCAATTTGAAAACCTACCACTCACCCTTTTCAAGCACTTCCTTCCAATCTTAGTTTGCTGTAACATTCTTTCAGCGAATTTTTCTCTTTCATGACTTATTAAAAATTTAAATCTTGTTCTTTTAGCCAAGTATAAAAGCCCTTGAAGAACGATGTATGCGGTCTTACTTTCTAGCTTTCTCTTCAAAGCAAACCCTTTTATCTTATAGTTAATTTAGAGTAGAGTTTGTACAGCTCTACTGTTGCAGGAAAAACATACTCTCCAACATCTTCAACCCAAATTTCGTCTTCAATCACATTGTATCCTAGCTTTTTATATAACGTGATGGAACGCTTATTTATTGTGACCAATATGTGAGTTACATCGTTATTAAGACCATACAAACAACTTGATTTAAGTAAAGATGTCAAAGCATGGCGTTGATATCGCCACTTGCGAGAAATAGCCAGCATACCAGCGCTACCAAACTTAACCGGTGCAGCGTATCGTAGAGCGGCTTGTTTACGAAACTTGGAGTAGTCGTAGATAAGCTCAGGAGGGAGAATACTGTTATTATCTATATTTGTTCTTAAAGTACCAATCACCGTACCTTTATATATTGCATTAAATATTCTCGTGTCTTTTCTTTCATCAAATCCATCTTTAATCTCTCTATCTTCATTTTCCCTAAAATATCCTTCCTCTTCCACGTACACTCTATACCTTAATCTGTAGGATTCGGAGATGTCATGTTCTTCTTTAGCCAATCTAATTTCCATCATCACTTTTTACATCTTTTGTTCAGGGTGGGTTTTTAGAGAAGTTTTCAGGCAGGTTGTGAAAATACACCAATAACTTACATTTGTTTTTAATCTATCTATACAAACACCCCGATAAATCTTCCGAGGCTCTCATTAAGAATTTGAAAATTGTGAACAATAAAAAAGAAGACTTACTGAACAGTGGCATTCTATTTTATTTATGGATGTAGCCAACAGCTGATCTTTGGTTTCTTCTATGAAGTCATTGAGACAAGGTGCCGTACTCATACGCAGCTTTAGAGCTAGAGGAGACAGCCGTGCACCTAGCTTCGTAAAGTCCAAGCGATTTTCAAACATCATGCATTTATGGACTAGAATATTTGCGCACAAGTCGTTCTATTTTTCCTAGTTCAGGTTCTTCGTTCTGCTCAAAATTCATTCGTGCTGTCGACTCAAAGTATAAGTGGCAAGCGGCATTCGAATATATTGAGGTTGATTAAAACCGGAAAAAAGGGCACAGTGCTTTGGCTATCTGAGCAAAAATAATTAAGAGCAATCAGCTTTATAGTTCTACTTTACTGCTTCAGTTTTTGTTTAGGAGGCTATCTTGTTACGACATCTGAGCCTGGGCATGAATTTGTTAGCAATAGTGTTATTTGTCCCCGGCATAGTACTGCCAATGTTTGCCCTGAAAAGTGAGATGGGTGCCTGGTTTGGACAAGGGCGTCTGACAGCTGCTTTAGTGGATAAAGAGCTTTCTATTCTGCAGACAGTGCAAGAGCTCTGGCAAGATGACAGGCTGCTGGTCGCGGCGTTGATTTTCTTCTTTTCGGTGGCCATTCCGGTCGTAAAAACACTGCTGGTCAGTTTGGCCTGGTATTGGCACAAGCTCAGTAAAGGCCAAACCCTGGCGGCCTGGATAGCCGCCATAGGTAAGTGGTCAATGGCCGATGTTTTTGTGGTGGCGATTTTTCTGGCCGTGCTGTCTACCGACCATGCTGAGACCACTACCACGCAAGCCGTTAATCTGTTTGGTCTGCGCATTGATTTTGAAATCAGCAGTGCCACTCTGTCTACCCTGGGGCCCGGGTTTTACTATTTTGTTGGCTACTGTTTGTTATCTCTGGCCGCCAGCCAACTACTGCAATTCAGCCTGGCTCGTCAGCAAGGCCATAGGTAAGCGGGGTCATGTCACAACCTTGTGCCCCATTGGTGAGCAATCTCACTGGCAACAATAAGATCATCTGACGACAGAGGTTTTAGCTATATTTATTTCGCACGAATTGTGCTCATTATAAAAGCCGTATTAAACTCGTGAAAAATAAGAAACATCATGCCTATTTTATAGTGATTGGTTCAGCCCCTATTACACCAATCATTACCCCATAGTATTCCCCATTTTCTTCAATGATTTTCAAAGACCCGCCTTTTAAACCATCTTTAATATGTGGATTTGATGTCATCGCATCTAAAAATTCCACCACATCATTTTTATTATAAGAGGAGATAACTATTCCACAGATCTCATCAGAGCAAGATGTGGCATCAAGCCTCATGCCGTTATATTCTTCTACATCGCCAAGAAGCCCCTGGCTAATATTATCCATGATATCTTGTGATTCAGAATCGTACATTGAGTCTGGAAGTTCCAATATTAGCTCCAGAGTTTTCGACAGACTTAAATCTTCAATTAACTGGCTATCAAAAATCTTTTTCCCATTTTCTATAGAAACAATATCGTTCAGACGCAGTTCTGATGTAAAAGTATTTTGCTGAACCTTGTCCAGATTAAGTGCCGCATCATCTTTCGATTCAAACCCTTTAATATCTACTTCTGGAGATGGAACTTGCTGCTCAAGCGCTCTAGTCTCATTCTTTGTGCTACGTTCATTATCCTCGGTCGTATCGGTAGGTGTTTTTATTACCTCGACAGAAGAATATGCGTCCTTTGCGTTAGATGTCATAGACTCTTTATTCCCAAGGAGAAGATATCCTAACGCTGCCACACCAAGCAATACAGCCGCCCAGAACGATAAAAACTTTAACCTCATAACAATCCTTAATTAAATTTCGTCCTTGCAGCCCAATAGTACTGAAGACTACTTGATAGCGTTATTTCGCTGGTGAAAAACAAACGTAATATGGTAAACGTACCAGATTATAAGAGCGTGGCCCAAGTTAATTATCTATCTCAGTCTTAAAGGTTCTATGCTGATGCTCTATGCAATATCCCTCGCACTATTAACCATCTGATGAAGGGATTTATCAGCTTTATCTGCCTACTTTTCGTGCTCAATAAATGATGCAAAAAGCCGATGACTTACCTGCCGCAGATAAACACAAAAATCTATACTCCAATCAATAACCATCCACCAAGTTCAACATCAGGGCAGATCTTGGATTGCTTAACTCGTTAAACACCAAGCTCATCGGCCAGCCCACTACTGCAATTCAGCCTGGCTCGTCAGCAAGGCCATAGATAACAGCGTGCCGGCAAGCCCAACACATTAAAACTCAATGCCGATGCAGCCTTGGCTGAGGCCGCCGTGCAACATACATGCAATGGCAGTAAGTGTTCCTCACGGGGATGGCAGAATCTGGCGTAAGGCGCATTTTGCCAGTCGGCAAGTTGCTGGACACGTTGTGCCGATGTCAGAGTTTCATCGGTAATCACCCGATCCAGCCAGCCATGAAATGACTGGCACTTCTCCACCACCGCAGAGGTTTTCAGCCCCATCATGGCGGACAGGTTATGAAACGAATACCCTGAGCCAATAACCAGCACCCCCTGCTCACTAAGGCAGCGTAAGGCCTCGCCCAGTTTCAGGTGTGCTTGGGCATCCAGACCTTTTTTCAGTGAAAGCTGCACCACCGGAATATCAGCCTCTGGAAACAACAACATCATAGGCACGAACATGCCATGGTCAAAACCACGGTGAAAATTCAGATGTGCGCTCAGATTCTCGGCCTGCAACATTCCCTTTATCTGCATGGCCAGATCGGGGGCCCCAGGTGCCGGGTACTGATAGTGGTAGGTTTGGGGCGGAAAACCGTAATAATCGTAGATCATCCCAGGGGAGGCAGACGCGGTTAACGTAAACTCGGGCGCCTCCCAATGTGCACTAATCAACAAGATAGCGCTGGGATGCGTTAACCCCTCTCTTATTTCCGCGAAGGTATCCAGCATCTCTAGATGACTGGGATCCTCCATTAACGGCAACGGGCCACCGCCATGGGACACAAAAAGTATCGGTTGTCTGACAGACATAAGATTCTCCTCAGTGTTCTCTATTGTGCGCCTTTTTCGGTATTTTCCAACCTGGACTATTAGCAAGCTTTGCATATAATAAGCAGAGCTTACAATATAGGTAGTCCCAATGTCTGACGAACATGACAATCTGGCTTTTCTTATAGCTGACACTAACCGGCTGATTAGACAGTTCTTTCAACAACGTCTGCGCTGTAGCCCTATTACCTTGGCGCAGGCACGGGCCTTGTTTTATGTGTCGCGCTTTGAAGGAGTCAAACAGGTTGAATTGGCCGATGCGCTTGAGATTCAGCCCATGACCATGGCTAGATTATTAGATCAGCTCTGTGATCTTCAGCTTGTTGAAAGAGTGCAGGACCCCAATGACAGAAGGGCGTATCAGATTTTTCTTACCCCTGCTGCAAAACCACATTTAGCGGAAATTGAGCGGGTATCAGCCTTAATGCGTGAGCAAATGCTCAGCACCCTAGGCAGCGAGCAGGTGAGCAGTTTTATGCGTACCTTAATACGCTTGCGCACCGGGCTGCTGAACGACTAAGGCAAACAGCTTGTTAATCTCTCTGAATCTGACTCAGGTTACGGCCACTGTCCTTGGCTCGATACAGCGCTTTATCTGCTAGCTCTATCCAGGCCATATAACCTTTCAATGAAGAGTCAAACTGGCAAATCCCCAAGCTCACGGTAAAGGGGATATTATGCTCTTCATAAGCCACGGTGTTTCTTTGCACATGCTCGCGGATCCGCTCTGCAACCTGCAGGGCGGCGTCAGCATTGGTGTCAGGTAGCACCAGCGCAAATTCCTCACCACCATAGCGGCCGGCAATATCTGTCTCCCGCACGATTTGACGTATCACCCTGGCCAGTGCACGAATAACCTGGTCCCCGGCTGGATGACCATAGGTATCATTGATGCTTTTGAAGTAATCAATATCCAGCAGGATCACTGATGAGGTACCGTGATTACGCATACAGCGTTTAAATTCCTGCTGGCAGCTTTCTTCCCAATATCTACGATTGTATAGCCCCGTCAGGCCATCTACCCGGCTCATTTTACGCAGTTGTTCATTAGCTGTTGCCAAACGCTGCTTACTGACCACCTCGTCGGTGACGTCGTACACCACCACACATAAATGCTCCACTTCACCACCACGGGATGCCAGCGGAAACAGGGTAATATTCTGGTACATCAGGTCACTGGCACTGGTAACCGGCCGATAACTGGTAAAGCGAAATAAGTAGGGACGTTGCTCCCAAATTACAAAGGCGGGACTTTTAAGGGTAAAGACAGGTTCAACCTTTTGCCTGAACCAGTCTTGATCGATTTCAGCAAAAAAATCGAACAAGCATTGGTGGCGAATAGTGTCGGGTTGGACGCCACTGTGGTTATGCATAAACTCATTCCACACCTTCACTCTGAACTGGCGGTCTATGACCACGATGCCCACTTCGATGGAGTCGAGTAAATCCAGTTTCCAGTGCAGATCATCCATGTCCTGGTGAATACTTTGCTCCATCAGCTCTCCCCGCTTAGCAACATTAGCTTGTCGAACATGGCGTCCATAGCGTCCTGAGGAAATAGCAGCAATAAATCAAAATTCACATTGTGGCTGTGAATGGAATAGCCAATCTCGATGGCCACAACCTGATTCCATCGTGACACGTTACTTTTTAATAATTGTTCCAGGTCACAGTGACGGCCAAGAATAATGGGGTGGTTTAAACTGAATCTCACCCCGAGTTGACTGGACAATCCATTCAGGCAGGCACCAATCAGGATATTGGACAGGTCCATCAAGGCTTCGATTTCCAACTGTTCGGACAAGGTCCGGCTTTGATATTTCAGCAATTCCACCAGACTGCCAAAGTCGGTGTCGTTGAAAATAACCAAGGCTTCACCCTTAATACCGGCACTGACAAAGCCCTGGGAAACTGCGGACACATAGCTTTTATGCTGGATCTCAGCAATAGCCATGCTTAATTCGCTGCTGGCTATCTGATTCACATTAGGAATGGGCAGGTGAATAAACTCACCCAATATATGCGCCAGCTTATCACCAGCCTGCCCCATGGCGACATTTATCAGTTCCCGGTAAGCATCCAGGCGGTATTGCAAGTCATCCTCGTCGTAACCCGTTAACTGCCGTTGCTGCGCTTCACCGGTATACAGGCCATATTGCTTTAGCAAGGCCGACAACTTGCTGCTATCCACGGGCTTGGCAATAAAGTCCATGGCCCCCAGCTTCATCATCCGCTGCCGAGCTTGTGCCTGTACATCACCAGACACCACCACCACCAAGGTTTGCAGATCTTCATTGCGGATAGTCTGCATGGCCTGATAGCCATCCAGTACTGGCATATTTAAGTCTAGGAAGGTGATATCGAAATGGCTGGAACGAATCATGTCCAGCGCTTGCTGGCCGTCCTCAGCGAACTGAATCTCCACATCCCACTGTTTGGGAATGGCCCGGGCCAACTGACGCCGGGCAAACTTGGAGTCATCGCAAATGAGGACTCGCACCGCCATAGACTAGATGGCCACCGGCGCTTTGATATGAGGATGAGCCTGGTAATTTACCAGCTCAAAGTCCTCAAAGGTAAAGGAGAAGATGTCTTTGACCTGCGGATTTATCTTCATCTGTGGCAGCGGGTGTGGCTCTCGCGCCAACTGCGTCTGGGTTTGTTCCAGATGATTGAGGTACAAGTGTGCATCACCAAAGGTATGCACAAAATCGCCCGGCTCCAAGTCACAAACCTGTGCCACCATTAAGGTCAACAAGGCATAACTGGCAATATTAAAAGGCACGCCGAGGAAAATATCGCCGCTACGTTGGTACAACTGACAAGACAGCTTACCGTCCAGCACATAAAACTGGAACAGGGTATGGCAAGGCGGCAGCGCCTGACGCCCCATGGCGGCATTCTCCTTGGGAGAATAACGGGTGTCTGGTAACACCGCCGGGTTCCAGGCACTGACAATCAAGCGTCTCGAGTCCGGATTATGCTTAATTTGCTCAATCACCTCGGCAATCTGGTCAATGACCTGACCGTCGACACCCTGCCAACTGCGCCATTGCTTACCGTATACCGGGCCCAGATCGCCCTCATCGGTGGCCCATTCATCCCATATGCTGACGTTATTCTCTTTCAGATAGGCGATATTGGTTTCACCTTTAAGAAACCACAGCAACTCGTGAATAATGGAACGCAAATGGCATTTTTTAGTGGTCACCAGCGGAAAACCGTCCGCCAGATTAAATCGCATCTGATAACCAAACACACTCAGGGTGCCGGTACCGGTGCGATCCTCTTTTTTAACCCCATTCTCCAACACATGGCGCATCAGCTCGAGATATTGCTTCATGCTTTTTTCCCCTCCAGAGGCTGACGTCCTGCTCTGACAATCAGTGCCAAACCAATCAGAATCATAGGAATACAGAGCAATTGTCCCTGCGACAAAGCGCCACTGTACAAACCGATATGGGCATCCGGCTCACGGAAAAACTCCACCACAAAACGAAACGCACCGTAACCAGCCAGGAAAATGCCGGATATGGCACCCACCGACCTTGGCTTACTGCTGTACCACCACAGCACAGTGAACAATACCAAGCCTTCCAGAAAAAACTCATAGAGTTGGGATGGGTGACGAGGCAACGGCCCGGCACCAGGAAACAACACAGCCCAGGGCACATCTGTGGTGCGTCCCCACAGCTCGGCATTGATGAAATTACCAATCCGTCCTGCGCCAAGCCCGATTGGGACTAAGGGCGCAATAAAATCCCCTACTTGTAGCAAGCTGGAGCCCGTCTTTTTGGCAAACCACCACAACGCAACCACGACCCCCAGCAGACCACCATGGAAGGACATACCACCGGTCCAGATCTTAAACAGGTACAAAGGGTCTTCTAGCAAATGATCAAACTGGTAGAAAAACACATAGCCGATGCGCCCTCCCAGTATCACCCCCAGAAAGCCGTAAAACATCAGGTCGCTAAGCTGCTCACGCGTCCAATTGGTCCGGTGTAAACGTTTGCCAGCCAGAAACCAAGCGGCGACAAACCCCACCAGATACATCAGTCCGTACCAACGCAGGCTTACCGGGCCAATGCTGAAGATCACCGGATCAATCTGTGGAAAGGTAAAGTACTCTGTCATTTAACAAATCCAGAAAAATAAAAAATATAAAAATCAAAAACATGGGCAACTGCGTCAAAAGTAGACAGCCAGTTACCCTATTCAGTTCAAAAACATCTGCAGGCTGACTAACACCAGAAAGCCGGCAAAAATTTTCTTTAAGGTGCCAATGGGCAAATTGTGTCCCCATTTAGCGCCGAAATTAGCCGCCAGCATCGACGTGCTGACAATGGCCGCCGTGGCAGGCAAGTATACAAAGCCCAGACTATAGTCGGGTAGTCCTATCCGCTCCCAGCCGGCCAGCACAAAACTACCGCTGCCAAATAGTGCGATCACCATGCCACAGGCGGCTGCACAGCCTATTGCGGTTTTCATCGCCACCCTAAACCACACCAGTGACGGCACCAGCAAAGCGCCGCCGCCAATTCCCAGCAAGGAGGACAAGCTGCCGACTCCGAGGCCAATACCCACCAGCTTGGGGCGACTCAATGAATATTCAGTGACTCGGTTCTGCCCAAATGCCATGCGAAATGCCAGTAACAACATCAGTCCGGCAAACAGGCGCTTGAGCATTTCGGCCGGCATATAAGCGGCGAACTGAGCACCCACTACCGCCCCAAGAGCGATGCCGACAGAACAGGTAAGAAATACCCGCATATCCAGGTTACCCAGCTTATAGTGGGTGAGGAAGGATGAGAATCCGGTAAAGATGATGGTCGACAACGAGGTCGCTACTGCCATGGGCATGACGATCTCAAGTGGCAAACCCAACTTAACCTGCAGTAAATAAACCAGTGCCGGTACGATGACCAAACCGCCGCCGATACCCAGCATTCCCGCCAGCACGCCAGCGATACAACCAAGCACCATACAGCTTAGAATTAAAAAAATCAGTGGTTCCAAGATAGTTATCCTGTATCTGGGGCATAAAACAGCGGCGTCACTTTATCACTGTATGCACAGGCTTGCAGGACATATTAGCGGTTAATAACTATTTACCGGCGCGTACCAAACCACCCAGACCAAGGGTTTCCAGATGCCGGTTAATACGGTCACGTACTTGATGGGGATGTTCCAGTTCCAATACTTCATCCAGCAGCAACTGCGCGTCAGCCATGCTTAAACTGCGAATCACCCATTTGATCTTACTGAGGTTAAAACTGTTCATACTGAGCTTACGATAGCCCATGGCCAGCAGCAAAATAGCGCCGCCGGGCTCCCCTGCCAGTTCTCCGCAAAGGGTCACCGGCTTATTAAAGCGTTTGGCTTCCTCAACAATCAGTTTCAGGGCTTTGAGAACCGCCGGATGGTAAGAATCGTAGAGGCCGGAAACACGCGCATTATTACGGTCCACCGCCAGTAAATACTGGGTTAAGTCATTACTGCCAATGGAGAAAAAATCAACCTTGGCGGCCAGTTGGGGTAACTGATAGATGACTGCTGGCACTTCCAGCATGACGCCCACTTCGGGCATGCTCAGGGTATGGCCTTCCAATTGTGCTTCTTCGGCAACTTCGTAATACGCCTGGCGGATAAGCCGTTTGGATTCGTTAACTTCGTTAATCGTCGTGATCATGGGCAACATGATCTTAAGGTTGTCGAGACCCAGACTGGCACGCAGCATGGCTCTGACCTGAACAAGGAAAATCTCGGGGTGATCCAGCGTCATGCGAATCCCCCGCCAGCCGAGGAAGGGATTTTCCTCCGTTACGGTGAAATAAGGTAAAGGCTTGTCCCCTCCCACATCCAGTGTACGCATGGTTATGCTTTTGGCCGGGTTCATTTGCAACACACTGCGGTACAACTGGCACTGCTCATGCTCGGAAGGAAAACGCTCACGCATCATAAAAGGCACTTCGGTCCGGTACAGACCGACGCCGTCACCCACTTCACTGTGTACGCCTTCAAGTTCAGCGGATAAGCCAGCATTAATCAGTAATTCAACCCGGTGTCCATCATGGGTCTCGGCGGGTAAATCGGCCTGTTCCAGCAACAATCCATAGAGTTCACGCTCTTCGTTAATGAGTTGCTGGAATTCCTGCCGGATTGATTGGCTGGGGGAAACAATGACTTCTCCCGAGTAACCGTCCAGCAGAATTTCCTTACCGCCCAGCAAGGACAAGGGAACATCTGTCACCCCCATAACCGCTGGCAGACCCATAGCCCTGGCGAGAATGGCAGCGTGGCTGTTATTTGAGCCCCGCATGGAGATAATGCCCTGCAGTTTACCGTGGGGGAATTCGGCCAGCATGGAGGCGCTGACTTCTTCGGCTACCAATATGGCCTGGTCGGGAATAGACACCGGTGCTCTTGAGGTATTAAACAAGTGCCCCAGTACCCGGTTACCGAGATCTTCCACATCCACGGCACGCTCCTGCATATAAGGATCGTCCATGGAACGGAACTGATTGATATAGCTCTCCACCACCATTTTCAGTGACGAAGGCGCGTCCCAACCGGCATTGATCTTCGCTTCTACCTCATGACCAAGGCTATTGGCGTCGAGTAAATGCTGATACAGATTAAAAATCGCCAACACATCATCAGGCACCCGTCCTTGCATACCGTCCGATAGCTTTTGTACTTCATCCCGGGTCTGACGCACCGCGTCCCGATAATGGGCTATCTGGCCAGCAGCATCGGCACTACGTCTTAGCATCAAGCCACGCAGGCTGAATTTGATATTTGGCACATGGCCAATGCCCATAGCCAAACCATTGGATCCAGGCACACCTCGCAATGACTTCTGCCATTTTTGCTTGCTGAGTTCATCGACGATGTTCAGTGCGCCACGCGCCTCGGCATGGGCAATTTCCAGCGCCATTTGCGCCGCTAGCGTAACCAGGAAAGCTTCTTCATCTTCGCTGAATTTACGCTTGCGTTTCTGCTGAATGGTCATCACCCCCAGCACCTTGCGCTGGTGAATAATGGGGGTGCCTAAAAAGGCGTGGTATTTCTCTTCTTTAACTTCCGGATAATGCTTAAATCGGGGATGGCTTTGGGCATCTTCCACGTTAATGGGTTCTTCCCGCTGGCCGATCAGCCCAATCAGCCCCTCAGAGAAGCCAATGGCGACATGACCTATGGCTTCTTTGGATAAGCCCTCGGTGGCCATTAACATAAAATGCTGCTGCTCATAGCTGGCCAGGTAGATTGAGCAACAATCTACCTTCATCACCTCTTGCAGGCGTTTAGCCAACAGGGTAAGCGCATCGTCCAGAATGGGTATCTGGTTGACTTCCTGGACTATACGCTTGAGCTGAGTCAGCACGAGCTAGTTTCTCCTTCTGCGCTTTGGCTTGTTAGCCAAAGGGGGGCGCCCCTGCCCTGGCATCGCGATAGGGACAAATTCCTTCATCACCCGCCGATATACATCACGCTTGAATGACACCACATTGCGAATGGGGTACCAATAGCTAACCCAACGCCAGTCATCAAACTCCGGATGACCTGAATGCAGAAGATTAACGTCTTCTTCTTTGCAGGTCAGCCGCAATAAAAACCACTTCTGTTTTTGCCCAATACAAACAGGGTCGCTGCCCTGTCTGATCAACCTTTTTGGCAGCTTGTATCTCACCCAATTCTTGGTCACACCAAGAATTTCCACATCCTGAGGTTGCAGCCCTACTTCCTCATGGAGCTCCCGATACATAGCCTGCTCAACAGTTTCCCCTTGATCAATTCCGCCTTGTGGAAACTGCCATGAATGTTGGCCGTAGCGTCTTGCCCAAAATACTTGCCCGATTCTGTTGCAAATCACTATGCCCACATTCGCGCGGAATCCTTCGGCATCAATCACTTAGACTCCCGGGCATTAGTTCTTTTCTAGTAACGCATTCTTCCATAAACTAGGGATCTTTCAAAGCTCCCAGAAAATTTAATTACAACGGCGCCTGACGCCGGGAGCAAACAACCACCCACCTTCAGCGGAGCCCGGGATGAGAAGTACGCACTGGAATCTGATATTTTTTGGTAGCAGCCTGTTCTACCTGTTCAGCCTGGCTTATCGCCCCTACCCTATGGATTTTCTGCTCAAGGCCTTACCCATATTCTGGCTGATGTTGCTGGTGCTGCGTAATGCCACTAGCAATAAATACCTGCTGCTGCTAGCGCTGGCCTTTTCCGCCACGGGGGATATCTTCCTGGCACTGCCTATCAAGAACAGCTTTGAACTGGGCTTAGGTGCCTTTTTACTTGCTCAGATAATTTACGCCTGCAACTTCTGGCGTTTTCGCCACTGGCAGGGTTGGAAACTCTGGCCACTACTGGCAGTGGGGCTGTTTGCTGTATTGATGCTGTGGCAATTACTGCCCAAGCTTGATGCCATGCGATTACCCGTACTGGCCTATATGCTGGTGATTTGCAGTATGGCCAGCATGGCGGTCATGGCCAACCGCCATGGTCATTGGCTACTTATAGGTGCCACCAGCTTCCTGATTTCCGACGCCCTGCTGGCATGGAATTTATTTATTCAGCCTTTCCCCTATTCGGCTTACGCCGTCATGCTCACTTACTACGCAGCACAATACTGTTTAGTTAACGGCGCACTAAAAGTTGCCCCAATGGCGTCGGGGCCAGATACCAATGCAACCCGCTAACCAGCCGCCGCAAAGTGTTGAGCAATTACTCAGCCGCGCACAAGCCCTGGCCGGGTATAGCTTAGGTGAACTGGCCGATTTGGCGAATCTGCAAACTCCCGCCGACTTACGTCGTCATAAAGGCTGGAGTGGTCAGTTGCTGGAAACTTGGCTGGGGGCTGAAGCGGGCTCCAAACCCGAGCAGGATTTTCCCGAACTAGGAGTGGAGCTGAAAACCCTGCCTATCGACAGCCAGGGAAGACCACTGGAAACCACTTATGTCTGTTATGCCCCGCTCACCGGCATAGCAGGAATAAGCTGGGAACATTCTAACGTCAAAAACAAATTGTCCAGTGTATGCTGGGTGCCCATTGAGGCCAGTCGCGATATTCCTCCGGCCCAGCGCAGGGTAGCCAGCGCCTTTTTATGGCAACCCAATGCCGAGCAGGAACAAGCACTGCGCCAGGACTGGGAAGAAATCATGGAAATGATTGCCTTAGGTGAGGTGGAGGATATTACAGCCCGCCACGGCGAAGTCATGCAACTTCGCCCCAAGGCGGCCGATGGCAATGCACTGACCCGCGCAATAGGAAAGGACGGGCAATGGATTCAAACCCGTCCGCGAGGATTTTACCTTAAGAAGAACTTTACCCAAGTATTATTGCAACAGGCCTTTTCCTGATAATCCAGCAGGCTTCATTCAGGCGTTACTTTTTATTTTGGCCAAGTTTCTTTGCCTTGCTGCCTCACTGTAACTGCGTGCCAGCGATACAAAAAACAGTACAAACAACATAAATCCAGAGTATGCCCCAGCAGAGGACTCCGGCTTGGTGGTAGGCACGGGTGGCCTCAGCTCTTTTTCGGCCAGGCTACCGGGATCCCTTACCACTGCATTGGGACTGCCGTCACTGTCATTAGGTCCACCGTCTTCAATAGTCAGGCGCACACAGCCATGTCCAGGATTAAGTCCACTTTGCCAATTTGGCGCAGACACCGCTGGACATCGTCCGCTTTCCCTTTTTGCCGCACTTTCCAGAGTATTGAACTCATTGATAACAAAATCTTGCCACTGACCATCAATGTATTTGCGCCAGACAGATGAAGGACTTAGTTTAACCGTGGGTGGGAGAGGTACCACAACGGGAACTGACTCGCCAACCCGAAACAGGCCATATACCTCAAAATCACTGATTACACCGATTTGACTAAAACCTGGGTCAGGTAATACCGGGTCTGTAACAGCCAGTCCAAATTGCAGGCTCGCCCAGGACTGCGTTGCAGCAAGAGTCCCCAGACCCAGTTGATAAGGACCTGGAACCTCCACAAAGCCGCGCCATGACGAGAGGTCGTCAAGGGTACACAGACTGTTGTCGCCACCGCTATCAGATAGAGGGCAAAGCGCCAGGCGATGCGGGTGCGCACTATATATATTATGTGACTCAGGAATACCACTGACACTGCCGCACTGTTGATCAGGGCAATCGCTAATCACCTGAAATTCAAGTAGGTACTCTCCTTCATGGCCCTGCTCAGACAATGCAGTAACACTAATACTATGCCGCCCTGTAATCAGATTAGCAGGGTCAAAACTTATCCTGTCTGCTTGCACTGATAACGGCAGACTATCTGACTGCCACCGATAGGTTGCCGCGTGTCCGTTGACCTCCTGAGCGCTCACAGTCACCGTTCCAAACGTCCGATCCACCACCCTAGTAGCTTCTCCCGCCTGCTTCATTTCTACACGCAGTGTCAGAGGAATCTCATCCTTAAGGATTTTCACCTGATGGTTGGCAGGCACACCAATAACGCTCTGCGAATTAGCCTGAAGTTCTAAACTCCCCCCTTTTTGCGTTGTTTCCAACTCCCATATTGCAACCCGCTTATCCTCGCGGGTAAACACCATATCAGGTAAAGTCAGTTGATTGTTGTCTGCCTTTGCACGCACAATCAAAGGGTATCGCGCCGGTTCATCACTCAGCCAAACTCTTATGCGTACTGCTTGGCCGGATGACACAACTTGTCTATCCGATAGAAAAGCCACGAAAGGCTTTACATCAAGCACCACTTCAGTCAGCTCGTTAGAAACAGCATCCTTGAAGATCAGTCTATATTCTCCAGTTCGCTCTACGTAGAATCGGTATTCGCCATCTTCCCCCTTCTGTAGGCTAGCCCGTGAAGCATCGGCATCCAGCGTTGTTTGCTGCCCTGCACGCAATAGATTGACCTCGGTCAAAACCTTATCCCCAGCTCCACCAATGAATCTAAAACGCCCCGGGGTACCAACAACCAACTCATCACTCTGGCCATATTGCACATCCGTGGCAGGGAAGACCATGACTAGCACCGTACAATCTTGCGTTACAGCCGCGGTAATCACTTTATCCGCGGAGCGAGCTGCAACGCAACTTCCCCCTAACTCCACAATGTCGTGTGGATTATCCAGTTTCAGTTCAAACACGGCTTCATCACCTACCCAAACCTGCTTGAACGCGGGTAGGATTTGTCCGGCTCCAGATAGCACAGCTTGCACCTGATATCTTTCACGCTTTTGCCACTGTGCGACAAACTGCATATTCTGAGCTGGCATAAATGCCGGCAGTGAAGGTTGCCAACCAACAAAGGTATACCCTTCACGGGAGGGCGGTGTAGGCTCCGATATTGCAGTCGCAAAATCCTGTCGTATGGCCCCAACTGCGGTGCCGCCCTGGCTGTCAAATTCGAGGCTGAATTGCTGTATTTGCCACTGTGCAATGAGTGTTAAATCCTGTGCAGGCATCACTGCTGGTATTGAAGGTTGCCAACCAACGAAGTTATACCCTTCACGGGAGGGATTCGTAACCGAATGAATTTGCGAACCTGCCGTCAATCGCAAATTATCAACTGCCGAGCCGCCCGCACTGTCAAAGCGCAACCAGTACTTGCTGGGCTCTGGCGGCTTGGGGGTAGTCCAACGTGCTTTGACGCTGATATCCTGAGCTGGCATAGTAGCAGGCAATGTGGGCTGCCAACCGGCAAAGATAAGACCTGGCCGACTGGGGGGCGATGGCGGTGTAACCGTCGTTTTATAGTCCAGCAACATATCGGCCACCGTTGAGCCTCCGTCACTGTCGAAGCTAATACGATATTGATTTGCAGTCCATTGTGCATAGAGCGTTAACCCACCCGCTGGCATAGCAAAGGTACCGACATATTGGCTACCACTGCCATCAGCGGCGCTATTCCAGCCTTTGAAAGTGTATCCCACCCTTACCGGCGCGGGCGGAACATCTATCATCGCACCTGGCCATTCAAGAATTGGCGAAATAATTGCGCTGCCCTGACTATGAAAGACAACCTGCTCCAGTACTTTTAATTTGGCCAACGACGGACTGACTTTATCGCCAACTGAATCAAATACTCCCCCTATCACTAGGTAGTCATCCATCTGCAACAAAGCAGACACCACACCGGATGCACCAGAGCCAAAAGCAGACCATTGCGCACCATCCCAACTGGCAATGTTGTTTATCGGCTTCCCTCCGGCTACAGAGAAACTACCGCCAACTATCAGGCGACTTGCCATTTGACGTAAAGAAGTAACCCTGCCATTTACTCCCCCATTTATTGGCTGCCAATCCGAACCATCCCAGCGAGCAATACGATTAGCAAGCCCGCTTCCGGCTTGTAAGAATTCTCCACCGGCGATCAGCTCAGACTGAAACACCGTCAGGGCACGTACTTTCGCAGAAAAACCACCGCCGAAAGGTGACCACTGACTACCATCCCAGCGAGCAATCCCATCTAGCGATACCGCTCCCGATGAGAGGAAACTTCCACCCGCCACAAGCTGTTCCTGATAAACTGCCAGGCTGTCTACTTCACCACTCAAACCATCACCAAGGGTGAACCAATCACTGCCATCATAACCAATGATATTCCATGCCATCACGCCGTTAACTCTGTTGAACTTCCCGCCCACATATAACTTATCATCAAGCACGGCATATGCTCTGACAGCACCATCCAGATTAGTAGCCAACTCTCGCCAGAGGCTACCATCCCACGCATAGATCGAATAACCATGTGAAGAGAATGAACTGATAATCAGCTCACCTTTAAACTCAGTCATCGCATAGGCAGAATTCACCACAGGTGCGTTTAGCGAACGCCAGTTATTGCCATCCCAGCCAGCTACACTGCGAGCCTCAATTCCGTTAATATGAGTGAAATTCCCTGCAACAATAAGCTCCTGCTGATATTCCCGCATCGCCAGAATCTGACCTTCAATCCCCCTTGGTAGAGCAGACCAAGCGTTGCTATCCCAAAACCTCAGATTTGGGCCTTGGAAGAAAGAGGGGAAAGCGCCTCCCACAACCAACTTTCCATCAAACACTGCCAGAGCAGATACATAGCTCTGAGATTCTTGAATGCCATAATAAAGATCATCCCATGATATGCCGTCCCAACTGGCAATATTGGCCACCACCGTGCTTCCTCCAACCCGATGAAAGGTTCCCCCCACCAGCAATTTATTATTCCACACTTTGGCAGTATAGACTGAGCCCCGAAAGCCCCCCAATTTACCTACACCATCACCTATCTCGGTCCATTCAAGGCCATCCCAGGTTGCCAGGCCCTTAACTTCCTTACTGCCCGAATACCAGAAGCGGCCGCCCGCCACCAGCTGGTTATTAAATACGCTAAATGTGTACACATAATGGTCAAACCCCTGTCCCATTGCCTGCCAGGCCGAACCATCCCATTCAGCCACGTGATTGAGTGTTGTTACTCCAGAAGCAGTAAATGCTCCGCCAGCATATAGTAAGCTATTATGTACACCTAAAGCCCATACATCGCCATTAAAGCTAGCGCCTAAGGTTGACCATTGAGCATTTTCCCAGCGCGCAATTTTGTTTGCAACGCCTCCCCCTGCCTGGGTAAAAAGCCCTCCCACAATTAGCGCATTATCCAGAATTGCTAAGGCATTTACCGGTGCATTAACACCCTCGCCCAGGGGCTGAAATTGGCTGCCATCCCACAGCCCGATATGGTTCACCGCATTGTTGCCCGCTTGAGTGAAGCGTCCGGCTATCACCAACTGGTTATTATAAACTTCAATGTCGGAGACCTCTGCGTTGACGCCCTCGGCCAGGCCAAACCATTGATTACCATCCCAGGCAGCAATGCGATTAGCCATAATATCGCCGATCATGGTAAAGTCGCCGGCCAAATACAGCTTCCCTTGCCAAACCAGCATATCCTTAATGCTACCATTCGCTCCCCGCATACCTTCACTCATAGCAACCCAGTCTGCATCGCTGATGGTAGGGTCAATTAACAGTGGATAACTGGCGTTACGATCGTCAACTTCAATCTGCAGTCGAGTATCATTCAGAGTCCGCATTTTTCCTTCCAACACACGACCATCAGCATCAGTAATATGAAGGCGGTTGTATACTAATTCACGACCATTAGAGGTAGTTAGCAAGATCCTCTGCCCTTGTCCCGACACGGTAGCCCCTGACACATCAAGCTCAAGGCGTAATTTTTGTTGTCCCAGGGGAGCCTGATGCACAAGAAAGTCTTGCCGAATCCCTTCCACACTGGCGCTGAAGATTTCACTAACATCGGCGCGGTTTAAGTAAATTGTGTTGTTTGCCTGTGAGACTTCCCCCGCGCGAATGGTATGCATATTACCCTTACCCAACGCTACCGGCAGAAGTTGAAACAGTTCTTTTTGCTCAGTTAACGAGCGAAGCTGTGCGCCCTGATTGCTCACTTCTAGTTCCAAGGCCTGGTGAGGAGCTGATAAATACAAACTATTCCCTCTGGGGTGAGGGATGGCAGCACCCACTTCCTGCACCAGCGTGTTTGTTATTTCGGGTAGCGATAAGCCAGGTGTCTGGGCGGACACCCCCCCCATATAAAACACCAGAAAAAACAACCTGGAAGCCCACGTTCGGTACCTCATAATCACCTCAACATCAGTATTTGAGGCTCACATTCTAACAAGCTAACCGATTGAAAATAATGAAGATATCCCCAAAAATTTTACGCTAACTATACAAATTCAGTTAGGTAGAAGGCTGATGATAGCTTTGACTCTGTGTTAGCAAGGGTGGTATACATTTTGTCGAGAAACTTACAATAAAAACTCATTAAGAGGGTGTGCGTGACCCCTCTTTGTTGTTGGGAATGGATCATGCTGAGCTTCACCACCAAAGGCATCCCGAAAAAAGAGCAATTTGAATATTGGGGAGCGCTGTTCAATCAACGAGGGATCCGCCTCGCTTTGGATACACAGCAGCCCAGAGGTTTTTATGGCGAACTGAAAAGCGCGGTTCAAGACGACGTTGTGCTGTCACACATCATCTGCTCCGAGAACAAAGTCATACGCAACAAGTCCCATATTGCCATGGATGACAACCTGTTTTTCTTACTGTACATCCCCCTGAATGACCAGGTGTTATTAAAAAGTGGGGATAACTTGCTTAAGCTCAGCCCCGGCGAAGTGGGGTTGCTAAATACCGAATATCAGATGGAAACTTATCTTGGTAGCAGGAACATTCTTAGCGTCAGAATTCCACAGACAAGATTGCCACACATTGACCGCAGTCAAGCAGTGCTTGTAAATCCTTGCCGAGATCTTGCTTCCCAGCTGTTGTTTAAGCGGCTTTTTGCGCTTTTCGATCAGGTCCTTTCATCTCCCTCAGAGGTTTTCAAATTGAAATTTGACCAGGTCCTGACGGACATGGTGACCGCGCTGTTTTGCTCGACTACAGGAAAAAGCAGCCGAGGCAAGGCCTTTATTCTGGCCCAAACCCAGATGTTGATAGAGCAGCATGCTCAAGAGGCGCTAACGGTCAAACTCATCTGCGAGAAACTGCGCATTTCAGAAGTATATTTGTATAAATGCCTGGCTTATTTTAATACCTCCTATCGCAGTCTGGTTTCTATACACCGTACTCGACAGGCAGCCAGGCTAATGGTCAATAGCAGCGCTCAAACTAAACTTCAGGAGATTGCCATAGAAGTTGGCTTTTCGAATCAATCACACTTTAGCACCGCTTTTAGCGCCCAGTTTAGCCTGAGCCCCAAACGCTTCAGACAACGTTTTAGCGCCTCTATACCCTAGGCTTAAAGCAAGCGACGGCGATACCTGGCCCAGCCAAGTAATCCCAGTGCAAATATTGCAATGGTTGATGGCTCGGAAACCGCCGTAGTCGACACTCTCACCAACACACTACTAATTTCTCGGTAATTACTTAATAAGCCCGATGTACTGCTGTCTTTTGATAGACGGTAACTGTATTCAGGATTGTAACCGGCGCTAGGATCAACATATCCCAGATCCGCTCTGGTGTAGGCTCGCCATTTGGCAACACAAGACTCGGTAATGTGGGCTGAGCAATCACCATCATTACCCACAAACAAATTGGCAATGCGACTCATACCCGGACCACCTGGCGAGGCATAAGCCGGTTGTGCAAAACTTGGGTTATCAAAGTACTCCCAAAGCCACTTAGTGCCATCTGAATTTAGCGGACTTTGCCCAGGCACTGGAGTGACAGACTGAAACAGGTCGCTGAGTTCCTTACGGGTGGCATAGCGCCAGCCGGCATCCAGCAGCCCCATTTCACCCGCTTCAATACTGGCTCGACTTAAGCCAACTGTGACATCCCAGCTCAGCCATTCCAAGCCACTGAGATTGACCAACTTGCCGTCATTAGTGTAATGGGTGCCACTGATAATACTGGCGTTGGCTGGGTTTATCAGTAAGCCAAGGCAAACCACCATGGCCGCTTTAAACAGGGTTAAAAATCGATTATTCATAAGCCTATCCTGCTAATTAATTTGGAGATTTTAGTTTTTATTAGCGGGGCAAATAACTAACCGAAAGTATGAAATAAGCGCTTATCTGCTTTTTAGTCTGCTGATTGGCAGTTTATTTCGCTCGAGTGGCGCTGAGGCGATTCCCTCCCGACCTAAAGGCATTACTCTGTCACTAATCACACTGAGGGCTTTTTTAAATCAGTATGTGCATGCCAAAGACAGAGAGCAGAAAAATCCCCGGCAGCATCAGGGTGAATGGCTTTAGTTGGATACGAACGTGAAAATCCTATTGATTGATGATCATCAGATGTTTCTGGATGGCCTAACGGCCATGTTGTTCTCCATCCCCGGAGTACAGAGCATTGATAGTGCCAATGATGGTAAAACGGCACTGAGCATGCTGCAAACCGGCGACTATGATGTGGCGCTGATCGATTTACGTTTACCTGTGGTGGACGGTCTTAATGTACTGCAAAGCATGCATCAGATTGGCAGTCTGACCCCGGTTATCATGGTAACGGCGTCGCAGGATCCGCAAGACATTCAACAGGCTGAACAATATGGCGCCATGGGCTATCTGGCTAAGTCGGCCTCTGGGCGCGAGATTCTGACCGCAATTCATAGGGTATTGGCCGGCGAACTGGTTTTTCCGGACCACGGACTCTTTGGGCAGCGCGGAGCACAGAGTTCCCCTTCCCAGCAGCACTGGGCCAAGCAGCACAACCTCACCCGCCGTCAGGTGCAAGTATTAAGACTGGTTAAGCAGGGCCTGCCTAATCAGGAGATTGCCCAGCAACTGTTCCTCAGTTTAGCGACGGTAAAATCTCATATCAGCACCTTGTTCAGGGTGCTGGATGCCAAGAATCGTGCCGAAGCCATCAGAAAAGCCCAACAGTTCGGCCTGGATTAAAAGAAGGACGGCAACAAGCGATGTACCAGCAACTGGCTGCCAAAGACAAGGTCCTGTTCTTGTATAAAAACACCCCTGCAACCTTGCTGGGTAATGTCGTAGGCTGCCTGCCGCTGGGTATTGTCATGGCGATTGGAGGCTATGCACTGGCAGCCCTCTTGTGGGTTAGCGGTATTTACCTGCTAACCTTGCTGCGCTGGCTTCACTATAAGCAGCTCACCGCCAAGCTGGCCTGCGATGTTGAACTATTCCGCTTTGGGCAATCACAAACCTGGCTGGCCTTTGCGTCCGGGTGTTTATGGGGTAGCGCCGGTGTTTTGTTCTTTGATGTGAATGCCTTGGAGAACCTGGCATTTCTTATCCTGACTTTTGTATGCATGATGGCAGGCAGTCTGGCTTCGCTTTCTGCACGCCCTTTAACCTACAGCGCTTTTGCTGTTCCTACTATGCTGCCTCTGATCCTCAATCTGTTGCTGCAAGATGAAGCCTTCTACACTTGGATGAGCTTCGGAGCCGCAACCTATCTGATTGCGACATTTTCCTTCAGCCTGAACTTGTCCCGGGTAATTCAAAATTCGCTGGCGCTGAAATATGAAAATGTCGACCTTATTGCCAATCTCAAAAAGCAAACCGACAAGGCCAATCAGGCTAACCGCGACAAATCCCGCTTTCTGGCCGCCACCAGCCATGACCTGCGTCAGCCTTTGCATGCTGCCAATTTGTTTTACGAACTGTTAAGCGAAAAAATCCATCAGCCCGAACAGCTAGAGGATCTTCATAACCTTGGCCGCAGCCTGAACTCACTCAATAGCCTGTTAAGTTTGATGCTGGATATCTCCAAACTGGATGCCGGTATTATTGAGCCTCAGAAAGTAAACTTCGACTTGGCGCTGTTACTGGACAAGTTAACCCATCAATTTGCCCTGCAAGCAGACAGCAAAGGGTTAACCTTTAGTGTTCAGGCTCAATCTCAGCAGATTTTCAGCGATCCCGCCCTGCTTGAACTGGTTATCACAAACTTACTGGTTAACGCCCTAAAATATACCCATAGGGGCAGTGTCAGCGTATTTACTCAGCGACGAGGTGATAGCCTGGCACTGCATATCCGCGATACCGGCATAGGCATCCCGTTAAAACATCAGGGAGATATCTTTAACGAGTTCTTCCAGCTAGATAACCCGGAACGGGACAAACACAAAGGCCTTGGGCTGGGATTATCCATAGTAAAACGTATTATGGAATTGCTTGGCCATCCGTTAGGACTTACATCTCGTCCCGGTCTGGGCAGCGAATTTATTTTGTCTTTTCCACTGGCAGATCGCCTCACGCCTCCTCCCCCAAAGCCATCATCAACCACCGGACTATCACTGGATGGCCAACATATTTTGATAGTCGACAACGAACAGGAAATTGTCTTCGCCATGCAAAAGTTGCTCCGCCAATGGGGCTGTAGCGTGACAACCGCAACATCCACCGGGCAAGTGCTGGCTCAGCCTCATCAAGTAAAGCCGGATATGATTATCTGCGACTTTCGCATGCCGGGCGCGCTGAATGGCTGCGACATCATCGAACAACTGCGTGCATCGCTTGGGGATATTCCCGCCCTGATCCTGACCGGCGACACCGATAAGGCGGTCGAAATGTTAATTGAAACAGCCGGCTTGCCTGCATTACATAAGCCCGTCAAACCAGCACAACTGCGGATCATGATGGCCAGGCTACTCAAGCCACAAATCAAACGATCACCTGTAGCGCTAGAATAACCGAAGCGTTGATCTTTATTGCGCCAACGACGTAATCACTGATATTCGGTTTGTCGTTAATGTGTCAGTGAGGGGAACAAAGTGCGAATGCTGTTATTGCTTGTCAGCCTGTGGGGGCTCAGTGGCTGCACAGGTATGCCGGATAAGGTGACGCCGGTCAGCGGGTTTGAACTAAACCGCTACTTGGGTACCTGGTATGAAATTGCCCGCCTTGATCATAGTTTTGAAGCCGGTCTTAGCCAGGTGACGGCCCATTACAGCATGCGTGAGGATGGCGGCGTGTCGGTACTGAATCGCGGCTTCTCGGCCGAAGACAAGCACTGGCAACAAGCGCAAGGTAAGGCCTACTTTGTTGAAGACCCGAACACCGGTTATTTGAAGGTGTCTTTTTTCGGCCCCTTTTATGGCGCCTATGTGATTTTTGAACTGGATAAGCAGGATTATCAATATGCCTTTGTGTCCGGCCCGGATACCGATTACTTGTGGTTATTGGCCCGTACACCTGACATAGAACAAGAAGTGATACAAAAGTTTGAGCAAATGGCCAAGGACAGAGGCTTCAATATCGACCAACTGATTTATGTGGAGCACGCTTCCGCGCCCAAGCAGCAGGCTAATCCAGCGTCCGCCGGTAGCGCAGAATAGCCACAGCCCCGACCACCACAATAAAGAGGAGTAAAGCGACAAACTCTTGCTGTAACTCAAACAGGCTGTTGCCTTTTAACATTACGCCCCTCACCATGCGCAAAAAATGCGTCAGGGGCAGCACTTCACCCATGCTTTGCGCCCAGTGCGGCATACCGCGAAACGGGAACATAAAACCGGACAGCAGGATAGAAGGTAGAAAGAAGAAAAAGGTCATCTGCATGGCCTGCATCTGACTGCGGGCCACAGTGGAAAAGGTAAAGCCCAGGCAGAGGTTAGCCAGAATAAACACCATCACCCCAGCTAGCAGTAAACCGAAACTGCCAAAAAACGGCACCGCAAACAAATACTTTGCCGCGCCCAAAATCACCAGGGTTTGTACCAGCCCCACCAGAATGTAGGGGCAAATTTTACCTAACATCATTTCATGGGGGCGGGTGGGCATGGCCAGCAGATTCTCCAGATTGCCCCGTTCACTTTCTCGGGTCATGGCCATGGAGGTGATCATCACGCAGGTCATGGTTAGGATCACGCCTAATAACCCAGGCACAATATTGTACTGGGTAATCCCCTCAGGGTTGTAGCGTTTATGTATCACCACATCAATTTGGGCAGGTGGTGTCTGCAGGTAGGCAAGCGGCCCCAACGATTCGGTGCGCAGCGCCTGATTAACAATTTCTTTGGCCTGGCCGATGGCATTGGACGCGGCGGCCGGATCGGACGCATCGGCTTCAATTAACAGTTGCGGCTGTTCGCCTCGCACGAACTTGCGGGTAAAGCCCTGCGGTATATGAATCACAAAAGACACTTCGCCTTTGGCCAACCACTCACTGCCCTGCTGTGGGCTGTCGGCTTTACGCAGCAATTGGTAGTAGCCTGACTGTTCAAAGGCACTCAGAACCCGACGCACAACAGGCGAACTGTCTTGTGCATACACAGCAGTAGGCAGTGACTTAGGGTCGGTATTAATGGCAAAGCCAAATAAAATTAGCTGGATAATCGGCAGTCCCAGCATCATAGCAAAGGTCATACGGTCACGACGCATCTGCACCAATTCCTTGGCCATAATGGCGTAGATGCGCTGCAGACTGGCACCTATTTTCATCAGCCATGCTCCCGGGTATCTTGGCCAGCATCCTGCATCAGGGAAATAAAGGTATCTTCCAGGCTGGCCTGAATTTCCTGCCAGTGCGTCCCATCTGAGGGTAAGGTCTGAATGGCTGACTGTAGCTTTACTCTATCCCGACCACTGATATGCAAGGCGGCGCCAAAAAATGCCACATGCTCGACACCAGGCACACCTTTAAGTTGCTCGGCCAGTCTTCGCACCTGTTCGCCTTTGCCCTGAAAGGTGATTAGGCCCGCTTGCTGAATCACATCAGCTACCCGCCCCTGAGTCAGAATATTGCCATGAGCCAGATAAACAATTTTATCGCAGCGCTCGGCCTCATCCATATAGTGAGTAGACACTAACACTGTCATACCTTGATTAGACAGCTGATGAATCTCATCCCAGAATTCACGTCTGGCTTGGGGATCCACACCGGCAGTAGGTTCATCTAACAGCAAGAGTTCAGGCTGATGCATGGTCACTGCCGCCAGCGCCAGGCGCTGCTTCCATCCCCCCGACAACGCGCCGCTTAGCTGGTTCTGACGCTCAGTTAATCCCAGCTTTGCCAAGGTGGCATCCACTAGCTGCCTGCGCTTCGACAAGTTATACAAACGGGCTACAAACTCCAGATTCTCGCGAATGGTTAAGTCTTCCCAAAAAGAGAACTTCTGCGTCATATAGCCAGTGGCATCTTTGATTTGCCTGGCCTGCCTGCGAATATCAAAGCCCAGACAGCGTCCCTCCCCTTCGGATGGTTCGAGCAGCCCACAAATCATGCGGATGGTGGTGGTTTTTCCCGAGCCATTGGGGCCCAGAAATCCCCAAACCTGTCCTTTTGGCATTTGCAGATCGACCCCCCTTACTACGGCATTGTCGTTAAAGCGTTTGACCAATCCCCTGACATCTATGGCCAATTCATTCATAAACTGACATCCACGGGCAAACCAACCGGCAAATCATTATCTTCAGCCAGGTCTGCTTCCACCAGAAATACCAACTTGTCGCGGCTGCCCTTGCTGTAAAGCACAGGCGGGGTAAATTCGGCCTGCTTAGCCATAAAACTAATAGTTCCGCTCAGGGGCTTAGGCTTACCTTGCGCATAAATATTGACCCTTTGCCCCAACTGCAGACCAGATAAAATGCGAACGGGCACGTAAAAACGCACCTTAAACTGTCCGTTTAACAGGATGGAAAGCACTGGTGTACCCGCCATCACAAACTCCCCAGGGCGGTAAAACACATCATCCACCCAACCGCTTTGTCCCGCGCTTACCTGCCGCTGATTTTGCTGCCACTCACTGATACGTTTTCCTTGCTCGGCCGCCATCAAGTCCGCTTGCGCCGCACTGATGGCATCCGGACGGGCCGACAGTTTCGCTTCGGCTAACTGATCTTCAAGCTGCGTTACCTGTGCCTTGGCCACTGCCAAATTCGCTATGGCTTGATCCAGACTGGCCTGGCTGCTGAGTTGCTGCGCGGCGGTCTGTGTTTCCCGCGCGGCGACCAATTCAGCCAGTTCAAGACGGGCTTTGGCTTCACTAACCTGAGCGGTAAGGCGGTCCAACTTTTCCTGCCTGGCACCTTTTTGCATATCGCTCAACAAGGCTTGTTTCTGCATCACCCACTGCTCAGCCTGCTGCACTGCGAAGTTTTCGCGCTCTGATTCTAAACGGAACAAAGTTTGCCCGGCCTGCACTTGCTGACCTTCATTTACGCTCTGTTCTTTCAGCCAACCAGATTGCGGTGCCGCCACCAGCAACTGCCTGGCTTCCACATACCCCGAGAAGTATTGCTCGGCAGGCGGCTCAGCACATCCCGCCAGCAGAACCGCAAGTAACAAGTATTTTTTCATACGTCCTCACTACGCTTTCAGGGCCTTGAGTAACATGTTTTTGTGGGTTTGAAACAGTGACGGCAAATCCAGGCTTTTTTCACTGCCTTGCTCAAACACTACCGCCCATATAGCGGAGAAAATGACCGGCGCCACCATCAAACGGGCTGCATTATATGGGTTGTCAGTGTGCAGCACTCCCATTTCACAGCCCCGTTCAATTAACGCCGTTAACCCCGCCAAGGCCCGTTCGATAACATCCTGCCGGTAACGCTTAATCACTTCAGGAAAGGCAAACGCATCACCAATTAACACTTTGGCCAACATAGGTAACTTAGAATCCTGAATCATCATGGGCAGAGCGCTCACCAATAATTCCAATGCCTGCTCAAAGTCATCCGCCTGTCGTAGTATCTCTTCCAACATTTCCACTCGAGGAAGCGCTACCGAGGAGACAATTTCCATAAAGAGATCTTGCTTAGAATCGAAATACAGATAAAGCGTGCCTTTGGAAACGCCGGCGCGACGGGCAATGTTTTCCATCTTGGCCAAACTGAAGCCCCGCTCAAAAAATTCCTGTAAGCCAGCTTCTAAAAACTGGTTACGCCTCACTCCTTTGGCGGCATCGGTATTTGCACGTCGCATATTCACTCAACAACTAACTGACTGGTCAGTTAGTTATGAAGTACAAATCATAAACAATCAAGTTAAAAATCCTTATCTCCAAGCTAGAGCGTGTTGACCTTTTGAGTATAGATGTTGTTCAAATCCAGTCCCTTCTGATCACGGCGCCGGGCTGCAGGCCTAGTGGGTCTAAGTCAAAGCCCGGCAACACCGAGCAGGAGGGGCTGGGTTGAACCCTTCGGGCAGCGCTTGTGGGCCCTTTCTACGGCGTTATCACTCACTCATGTAGAATAACTACACCACGTTCGCTCTGCCTTGTATAAAGGGCCCACAAACTGCTGCAAAATCATACTCAAAAGGTTAACACGCTCTAATTGTTTTACATTCTGTTCATTGACTAACAACGCTTCTCTGTCTATTTTCCACCGCTTCTCAAGAGGGGAAACAGCCGGTGTCAGATGTTTTTCTGACGGAACGTATTTGCTGATTCAGAAAGGAAAACAGATGAAACTCAGCGCTTTACTGCCTACTTTCGCTTTATGTGTCTTCATATCAGGCTGTGGAGGCTCGGATAGCTCACCGCAGCCTGAACCAACGCCCGAAAATAACCCGCCGGTTGCCAAGATCTATCAAGCCAAAGATCGCATTGATTTAAACCAGAGTCTGGAATTGTCTGGTGCAGACAGTTATGACCCAGACAATGACACGCTTAGCTATAAATGGACTGCCATTGGCCCGGGAGGGGTACCAGCCATCGCAGGTAAAGACGATGAAAAAACATTGAACTTTGTGCCACCTAGCGCAGGCCTGTATCACATCACCTTAACGGTAACGGATAGCAAAGGGGCCACACATAGTGTCACCGCTATGCTTCAGGTAGATGATAGAAACCCTATATTAGTTAATATTGAGGCTGACCAATCCACACAAATTGGCGAACTGGTTGCCTTATACGGTCGTTTTGAGCAATTTGAACAGCTAGGCGAGACTCCGGTTGGATTTACCTGGCAGCTAAGTAAACCCGAAGAAAGTCATGCCGAGCTTGATGAGGTCACTACTTACCGAACACGATTTATTCCTGACAAGCCAGGTGAGTACAAACTCACCCTGACAGTAAATAGCAACGGCCGCAGCGCAAAGAGTCAATGGTCTGTATGGGCTTATGAACCTGACCAGGTCAGGCCTAGTGCCAAGATATCGGTCGTTAGTCAGGAACTTCGCCCCAATCGCGACACCTTATTGAAAGCCTACTCTAAATGGGATGATGAACCCACAGGGTATTATTGGTCTGTGCAAAGCGCGCCGCCTGAGAGCAATTATAGTTTTAGCGCGCCCGAAGATTTTGAAACCTTGTTTCAGGCCGACAAGCCGGGGCAGTATGAACTCGAGCTCACGGTGACCAGCGGCAACTTCCAAGGCAAAACCCGTCAGATTCTTCGCGTCGTCGAAGGCAACCGCGCTCCCAGGGTTGAAATCAACAATATCTTTCATCCTCATCGACCTGGTGAAAAGGTGACACTCTATGCCGAAGGCAAAGATGATGACAATGACAGCCTGAGCTACCAATGGCAGTTAATCAGCAAACCCGATGGCAGCGCAGAGAGTCTGGTCAATGCGGATTCTGCTGAAACAGAACTGACGCTGGACTCAGAGGGAGACTACCTGGTTTCGGTGACGGCATCAGATGGGCAGCTAAGCTCAGCCCCCGCACTACATTTAATCAGCGCCCAACAAAACTATGCCCCCTTTGCCGCGTTCTCTGTTGAAAACCAGCGTATTGCTCTGAATGAGAAGGCCCAACTTAATGCTCTGAATACCTTTGATTCAGAAGGTGACAGCCTTGAGTACCACTGGGATGTGATAGATAAGCCAGAAGGCGCCAATGCGCTATTACAAGGCAATCTGGGCGTAAGTCCCCAGTTCAGTGCAGATAAGCCTGGCATCTACCTTGTCCAGCTAATTGCCAATGACGGGCAGGCAAACAGCTACCCACAGGCTAAAGCTATAGTGGTTGAAGATAGTCATGCGCCGGTGGTTGAAATCAGCGGCCAACTTCAGTGGCACATTAGCAAAAGCCAAAGCATTGAACTGGATGCCAGCAGCAGCCATGATGCCGATGGTGACAGCCTTAGCTACAGTTGGAAGGTCATCAGCGGGCCAAACATGGCTCTGAACCAGTTCAGTGCTTCAGAACATGCAAAAACCGACTTTACGCCGCAGCAAAATGGTGACTATGTATTGCAGGTTAAGGTCAGTGACGGGCACAACATAAGCGCCGGTTATGTCAATGTTAAGGTTGACGATCAAGCACAGGAACAGCTCACTATCAGGGGTAGATTACTGGATGCCAATGGCCAACCAGTCCCGCCCTTATCTGTCATGCAGGCAGATCATCTTGCGCGCAGCGATGATAAGGGACATTTTACCCTGCAGATCCCACTGCCCGAGGATATAGACTGGCCACTATCGGCTAAATTTACTTATATAGGTAAAGGTTTGGTGACCAGCTATCTGGATATAACGCAAACGACAGGTAGTGAAATCCTGCTGGGTGATCTGACCTTAGTCAGACCCATCCCAACCGAGTTCACCCTGAGCTATTGTGCAGGTTATTCGGGAGATCCTTCGCCGTCATTTAAGATAGTGGCCGATGGTGAACAAACAACTGTGCTGCCCTTTAAGTTTTACGGCCCCCTGTCTTTCTCATCAGACACAACTACGGTACGCCGCGTCTTGCCCGCGCCAGCAAAGTTAGCCCTGCAGGTAGCGGATAGCGCAAATTTCACGGCAACCTTGAGCAATGGCGCAACTACCTTCACTAGCCCCCTGAGTGAAGCTGCCGACTGGCCAGTAGTTCATCAAATCAAGGTCTGTAACAAATAACTCAAAGCCCTGTGTCTAGCAGGGCTTTTGTTTATCCATTTATCTTCAGGCTGAGGTAAACTTGGTATTTGCCGTCATGGAGTTATCGATGGTTAACATCTGTCATATTTCCCCCAGCCACTGGCCTGACATTCTGAGAATTCAGGATGCGGTCTATCATGATGTCGAGCCCGAGTCCCTGACGGTGTTGAAAAGTAAATGGCAGGCCTCGCCTGACACTTGCCTGGTTGGGTTGGATAAACACAATCAGGTAGTAGGTTATCTACTGTCTCACCCCTGGCCAGTAGGGAAACTGCCTAAATTGCATCATGCCGTAGAATCAGTAAATACTGATAATCTCTACCTGCACGATCTCGCCGTCTGCCCCAGTGCCAGAGGAGAAGGCGTAGCGGCAAAGTTGCTGGCACATCTGCAGCAAAAAAGCCAATCTGGTGGATTTAACAGCATCAGCTTGGTGGCTGTGCAAAACGCCGATGGATTCTGGCAAAAGCAGGGATTCAGCCAGCACACTAAGGCGCAGTTGTGCGACAGTTACGGCGACAATGCCCAACCTATGCTGAAGCACCTTAACTAAGGTATAGCCCTAGTGAGTTATCGAACCCCCTGACGAAAGCTGCTGGGGGATTCCCCGTACTCGGCCAGAAACTGTCGACTGAAGTAATTAGCATCACTAAAACCGCACTGCTCTGCAACCAGATACACAGGCAAATCCGTCTCTACTAGCAAGCGCCGAGCATTGTCCAGACGAAGCTGGTTAATCAATTGCTTCGGCGTTTTACCCAGCGCTTTACGAAAGCGCCGCTCCAGGGCGCTAACCGACACATGACAAAGCTCGGCCAGGGCATTTATGGGAATAGGCTGGGTAAAATTGCGGCGAATATGCTCCAGCGGCTTTTCTATACTGGCCAGTGGCCCCAGCATAATAGAGGTTTTGTGCAAATGGCGGGAGATACCACAGGTGCCAACCCGTTGCCCATTGAAATCAAACAGCGCTCTTTTGCTGGTAGTAAACCAATGCAGTTCGCCGCTGCGTAGTACATTCATTTCCAACCTGTCATTAATCATTTCCCCTTCCAGCACCTTTTGATCGTCAGCCAGAAACTGGCGGGCGATATGACGCGGCGCAAAGTTGTCATCGGTTTTACCCAGTGCCTGCTCCAACGCACCTAAGCCGGTATGTTCCAAAAAAGCCCGATTGGCATATTGAATACGACTGTGGCTATCTTTGACCCACACCAAGACATCGGTTAACAAGTCATACATTTTCAGCCATTGTGCGGCTGGCATGGATTGCAAAAATGCATTGGATTGTTCTGGTAATGAAAATAGCGACATTGCTAACACCAAAGATTAATAGATTGATTTAAAACAAGTTTATTACTTAAAGCAACTTACCCCTGGTTCTGCACCAAAAAGTAACTCGCCGATTTTATGCTAGAAGCAACCGATTCTATTCTATTTATATCCAACACTGTAGAGATAACATTCTGTTAACAGCCCTTTTTTTCAGGCCAGTAACAAATGCAAAAAGTCAGAATGGGAATGGTTGGCGGCGGCCCCGACGCCTTTATTGGTGCCGTGCACCGCATGGCTGCCAATCTGGACGGAAAGATTCAATTAGTCTGCGGCGCCTTCAGCCGCGACCCGGCCAAATCACAACAAATGAGCAGCCAGTTGGGTATTGATGCACAGCGCTGTTACGCCAGCTATCAAGCCATGTTCGACGCCGAAGCGCGCTTACCCGCTGACGAGCGCATGGAATTTGTTGCCATCGTCACGCCCAACCATTTGCACTTTGATGTGGCCAGGCAGGCATTACAAGCGGGCTTCCACGTACTCTGTGATAAACCCGCCACCCTCAATTTGACTGAAGCGCAGTTGCTTGCAGACGTAAAACAACGAAGTGGCCGATTGTATGCCCTTACCCATACCTACACTGGTTATCCCATGGTGGTCGCTGCCAGACAATTAGTTGTCAGTGGTCAACTTGGCAAGATCCGCAAAGTGGCAGTGGAATATCACCAGGGCTGGCTTGCCGACCTAAGCGGCGACAGTGGCAAACAAGCGGCCTGGCGATTGGATCCGGCCCAGGCGGGTAGCAGTTGCTGTATGGCCGATATCGGCGTACACGCCGCCAATCTGGCCGAATTTATCTGTGATGATCACATCGCCGAACTCAGTGCCGACATTAGTGCCAGTGGCAATCGCCAGTTAGACGATGATGGCGTAGTGATGCTGCGCTTTGCGGGTGGTGCCAGAGGAATGCTCAGTGCCAGCCAGATAGCGGTGGGCGAGGAAAACAACCTGCGCATTCGGGTATATGGTGAAAAAGCCTCATTAGACTGGTCGCAGGAATCGCCCAACAGCCTCAAGCTGATGCATGCCGATAAGCCCTTTGAAACGCTGCGCGCTGCCACCCCTACTGCTGCTGCATTAGGCGGTATTACCCGCACCCCGCCCGGTCACCCGGAAGGATACTTAGAAGCCTTCGCTAACTTGTATTGCCAGTTTGCCGAGCAGGTATCTCAGGCACGCCAGCAGCATCCGGATATCCATTCATTGCTGCCCGGAATCAACGAAGCATTGCGCGGTATGGCCTTTATCGAGACGGTGGTAACCGCAAGTAGCAGTCAGCAAAAATGGCACAAAGTGCCGGATGTTAGCAACTTATCAGGTCAAGGAGGCCAAGCATGAACAATATCAAAGGCCCGGCTATTTTCCTGGCGCAGTTTGCCTCAGATTCAGCGCCCTTCAACAGCTTTGACAGCATTTGCCAATGGGCAGCCGGACTGGGATACCAAGGTATACAGTTGCCAACCTGGGAAAAGCGCTTATTTGATTTAGAACTGGCCGCCAACAGCCAGGATTATTGTGATGACATCCTGGGCGTCGCTGCCAGTCACGGCCTGGCCATTACCGAGCTGTCGACTCACCTGCAAGGCCAGTTGGTGGCCGTACACCCGGCCTACGACCAAATGTTCGATGGCTTTGCCCCGGATGCAGTAAAAGGCAACCCTGGCGCGCGCACCGAATGGGCAAAACAACAATTAATGGCCGCCGCCACGGCCAGTGCCAGAATGAAGCTGACCGCCCACGCTAGTTTTTCCGGTGCGCTACTTTGGCACACCCACTACCCCTGGCCACAACGTCCGGCCGGTTTGGTGGAGCAAGGTTTCGAAGAACTGGCCAAACGCTGGCTGCCTATTCTGGATAAATTTGCCGAGCAAGGGGTGGATATCTGTTATGAGCTGCATCCAGGGGAAGATCTGCATGACGGCGTCACTTTTGACCGCTTCTTGCAGGCCACCAATGACCACCCGGCGGCTAACATACTCTACGACCCCAGCCACTTTGTATTACAGCATTTGGATTATCTGGCCTTTATTGACATCTATCATGCGCGCATCAAAGCCTTTCATGTCAAAGACGCTGAATTCAATAAAAACGGCCGCAGCGGTGTCTATGGCGGTTACCAAGGCTGGCTGGAACGCCCCGGCCGGTTCCGTTCCCTGGGCGACGGCCAAATTGATTTTGGCCAGATTTTCAGTAAGTTAACTCAATATGGTTATCAGGGCTGGGCGGTGCTTGAATGGGAATGTTGCATTAAGCACCCCGAAGACGGCGCCCGGGAAGGGGCTGAATTTATTCGCCGTCACCTGATCCGTACCACAGACAAAGCCTTTGACGACTTTGCCGCCAGCAGCACCGACCACGCACTCAACCGTAAGATCCTAGGTTTATAGGGAGCTGACCATGAAAGCAGGTATTCGATTCCAACTCTGCCTGATGATGTTTCTGCAGTTTTTTATCTGGGGCGGCTGGTTTGTCACCCTGGGCACCTTTCTGGGTAACAATTTAGGCGCCAGCGGCGGTGAAATCGGCATGGCCTTCGCCACCCAGTCCTGGGGCGCCATTATCGCCCCTTTTATTATCGGCCTGATTGCCGACCGTTATTTTAATGCCGAGCGTATACTCGGGGTGCTGCATCTGCTCGGCGCGGTGCTGATGTATTGTCTGTATACCGCCACGGATTTTGCCAGTTTCTATCCCTATGTGCTGGCCTATATGATTGCCTATATGCCCACTCTGGCGCTGGTCAACTCGGTATCTTTCGGGCAAATGCAGGAACCCGCCAAAGAGTTTGGCAAGATTCGGGTTTGGGGCACCATCGGCTGGATCCTGGCCGGTCTGGTAATTAGCTATGTGTTTTCCTGGGATGCCAAGGCCGCTATTGCCGACGGCATGCTGAAAAACACCTTCGCGCTTTGTGCTGCGGCGTCTTTGCTACTGGGCTTGTTCAGCTTCAGCCTGCCTGCCACACCGCCCAAATCCACCACACAATCCGGCAACGAGAAAAGTAGCCTGGGGCAAATGTTAGGCTTAGACGCCCTGGCTCTGCTTAAAGACCGTAACTTTTTACTGTTCTTTATCTCCTCGGTACTGATCTGTATTCCGCTGGCCTTTTACTATCAAAATGCCAACCCCTTCCTGACCGAAATCGGCGTGGAAAATGCCACCGGCAAGATGACCCTCGGCCAGGTTTCAGAGGTGCTGTTTATGCTTGCACTGCCGGTGTTTTTGCAGCGTTTTGGCTTAAAGCTGACCTTACTGGTGGGGATGGGCGCCTGGGTACTACGATATGTACTCTTTGCCTACGGCGATGCTGGCAGCGCAATGGCCATGTTGCTGGTAGGTATAGCTCTACACGGGATCTGCTATGACTTCTTCTTTGTGTCAGGGCAGATTTATACCAATGCCAAGGCCAGCGACAACACCAAAAGCGCCGCCCAAGGCCTGATCACCCTAGCCACCTACGGGGTTGGTATGTTGGTTGGATTCTGGGTAGCAGGACAAATCACCGACCGCTTTGCCGGGCAAGGCGGCCATGATTGGCAGCAAATCTGGCTATACCCGGCGGGCTTTGCCGCAGTGATTTTTGTGCTGTTCTTGTTTAGTTTCAAAAACGAACAGGTGGCCAGCCATGAATAACTCACGCCGCCAGCTATTCAAACACATGGCCCTGGCCGGCGGCTTAAGCGCGCTCTCATCGCCGCTCTTGGCCGCGCTCAACCAAAACAGTGCTGCGATACTGAAAGGCAATATTCGCCATTCAGTCAGTCGCTGGACCTATGGCGAGCTGAGTATTGAGGCGCTGTGTAAGGTCGTCAAAGCCTTAGGCTTTTCTGCCATTGACTTAGTGGGACCACAAGACTGGCCGGTACTAAAGCGCTTTGGCATAGATTCATCTATGTGTAACGGTGCCGAACTCAATCTTACCGATGGCTGGTGCGACACTTCGTTTCACGACCAGTTGATCCCCCGCTACCTCAAGCATATCGACCTGGTGGCTGATGCGGGCTACACCAACCTTATCTGCTTTAGCGGCAATAAAAGGGGCATGCGCCAAGACATTGGTCTTGCCAATGCCGTGACCGGCCTGAAACAAATTCTGCCACACGCGCAAAAACGTGGGGTGGTGCTGCAAATGGAGCTGTTCAACAGCAAAGTCGATCACCCTGATTATATGGCGGATAACTCGGCCTGGGGTGTTGCCCTGTGCAAAGCCCTGGGCAGCGAGCACTTTAAACTGCTGTATGACATTTACCATATGCAAATCAACGAAGGTGATGTGATCCGAACTATTCGTGACAACCATCAGTACTTCGGTCACTACCACACCGCCGGCGTGCCCGGGCGACACGAAATTGATGACAGCCAGGAGCTTAACTACCGGGCCATTGCCAAGGCAATTTATGACACCGGCTTTAAGGGCTATCTGGCTCAGGAGTTTATTCCAACCCCACCTGGCATGGACGGCAAAATTGCTTCCTTGCAACAGGCCGTTGCCATTTGTGACCTGTAGTTGGGTGTAGTGCAGTATGCGGGCAACAAGACCCGCACCTTTAGGGGAAGACCATGTCAGTAAATGAATATGATGCAATAGTTGTTGGCTCAGGTATTAGCGGCGGGTGGGCCGCCAAAGAGCTGAGTGAACGGGGTCTGAAGGTGCTGATGCTGGAACGCGGCAGAAATATCGAGCACATCAAAGACTACAAAAATGCTCACAAAGAAGCCTGGGATTACCCCCATCACGATGTCCCCACCCAACAGATGAAGCTGGATTATCCGGTGCTGCGTCGTGATTATCCGCTCAATGAATCCACCTTTGGTATGTGGGCCAATGAGAAAGACGCCCCTTACACCGAAGACAAGCGCTTCGACTGGTACCGGGGCTATCATGTGGGTGGTCGCTCCTTGCTGTGGGGCAGACAAAGCTACCGATTCAATGAACAGGACTTTCTTGCCAACGCGCAGGAAGGTATCGCCGTAGACTGGCCCATCCGTTACGAAGATTTGGCCCCTTGGTATGACTATGTGGAACGTTTCGCCGGTATCAGTGGCAGCAGCGAAGGCCTGGATGTGCTGCCGGACGGCCAGTTTCAACCACCCATTCCACTAAACTGCGTCGAAAAAGACGTGGCCGCGCGGATTAAAAAGGCCTTTGCCGGCACCCGGCATTTGATTCATTCCCGCTGCGCGAATATTACCGAACCCAAGCCAGAGCAAGGCCGCACCAACTGTCAGTACCGGGCCAAGTGCTGGTTGGGCTGCCCCTTTGGTGGCTATTTCAGCACCCAGTCGGCCACGCTGCCAGCCGCGCTTAAAACCGGCAATCTAACCTTAAGACCCTTTTCTGTCGTCTCAAGAGTGCTGTATGACAAAGATAAAAAGCGCGCCACTGGCGTCGAAGTCATTGATGCCGAGACCAACCAGGTTATTGAATATAAAAGTAAACTGGTATTTTTGAACGCCTCAGCCTTTAACAGCACCTGGCTGTTGATGAACTCGGCCACCGATGTCTGGGAAGGCGGCCTTGGCAGCAGTAGCGGCGAGCTGGGTCACAATGTCATGGATCACCATTTCAGGGTGGGCGCCTCTGCTGATGTGGAAGGCTATTTGGACAAATATACTTTTGGTCGCCGCCCGGCCGGTTTTTACATTCCACGCTATCGTAACTGGCACAAGGATAAACGTGACTACCTGCGCGGCTTTGGTTACCAAGGCAGCGCCAGTCGTCAGGGCTGGCAAAAAGACATTCGCGAAATGGGCATTGGCGCCGAGCTTAAAGCCGGGCTGAGTGAGCCTGGACACTGGGGTATAGGCATGTCGGCCTTTGGCGAGATCCTGCCCTATCACGACAACCGCATTTACCTGAATCATCAGGTTAAGGATAAATGGGGCTTGCCGGTGCTGGCCATGAACGTGGAAATTAAGCAAAACGAGCTGGCCATGCGCAAAGACATGCAAGCCGATGCCATGGAAATGTTTGAGGCAGCAGGACTTAAAAACGTCAAAGGCTATGACAGCGACTATGCGCCTGGTATGGGTATTCATGAAATGGGTACCGCCAGAATGGGGCGGGATGCCAAAAGCTCAGTGTTGAATAAGCACAACCAGGTGTGGGATGCGCCTAACGTGTTTGTTACCGACGGCGCCTGTATGACCTCAGCGTCTTGCGTCAACCCGTCCCTGACTTATATGGCCCTGACCGCCAGAGCCGCCGCCTTTGCCGTAGAGGAACTCAAGCGAGGAAATCTGTAATGGAAAGACGTGAACTACTAAAGATGATTGCGGCCGCGACCGGCGCCGCTTTTATCGGTAATCCGCTGGCCCTGGCGGCTGAGTCGGCTCAACGGCCTGGCACAGGTTTTAGCGCTGATGACATGCAGCTGTTAAACGAGATAGCCGAGACTATTATTCCCCGTACCGATAGCCCGGGGGCGAAAGACGCTAACATCGGCCAGTTGATGACCCGCCTGGTCAGTGATTGCTATTTGCCTGGCGAACAAGCCTTGTTCAGACAAGGTATGCAAAAGCTTAACGAGGCAGCGCTCAACCAATTTGGTAAAGCCTTTTTGCTGCTTGAACAAAAACACAAGCACAGCCTGTTGTCGGAATTAAATGATGAAGCCTACCGCTACAACAAGCAAAATAAGGTGCGACACTGGGAATTAGGTCGCCCCGGCGGCACACCAGACGAAGACAAAGCCCTGCCCCACTACTTTACCTTATTTAAACAACTGACCTTGTTCGGATTCTTCACCTCCAAACCAGGCGCCACCCAGGTTTTACGCTATGTGGCGGTACCTGGCCGTTATGATGGTGAATTCCCCTATAAAAAAGGCGATAAAGCCTGGGCAACCTGATATCAGTGAATTAGCAGAGTAAAAAATTATGCAGACCAGAAACAAAATATTAAGTGCCACCGCCTGCCTGTTGTTATTTGGGCAGGCTGCCTTTGCCCAGAACGACCGCGAGCAACAGGCGCAAAAAACCGAAGTATGGGAGCCAGAGCCAAAGGTGGTCAGTGCACCATTAAATGCCCCGCCCTCAGATGCGGTGGTGTTGTTTGGTGGCAACTCCCTTAGCCAGTGGCTAAGTGTTAAAGGCGGCGATGCACCCTGGCAACTAACCGACGGGGTAATGACAGTCGCCCCAGGTAGCGGCGATATTCGCAGCAAGGCAGAGTTTTGTGATGTGCAGCTGCATCTGGAATGGCGGGTACCAGCCCCTGAACCAGATATGCAAGGACAGCAGCGCAATAACAGCGGGGTATTTTTGCAGCAGCGCTACGAAATTCAGATTCTCGATTCATTCGAAAATCGCACCTACAGCAATGGCCAGGCCGGGTCACTGTATAAGCAAGCCATACCACTGGTAAATGCCATGCGTGAGCCAGGGCAATGGCAAAGCTATGACATTATTTTTAAGGCCCCGCGCTTTGATGGCGACAAACTGACTCAGCCGGGTTTTATTACTGTGCTGCACAACGGTGTATTGGTGCAGAATCACACCCAGATTCAGGGTGATACGGTATGGCTGGGTCAACCCAGTTATACTGCTCATGGCTGTGCCCCAATTCAATTGCAGGATCACGGTAATCTGGTCAGTTTTCGTAATATCTGGGCACGGCCATTATGAGTACAGCAAACGGCTTGGGCCTGGACAGGCGTAGCCTGCTAAAAGGACTGGGAGCAGTGCTGGGTGCCCAGGCGGCCAGCCAGCTACTTGGCGGTCAGAATGTTGCAGTGGCCATGGCCTTTGCGCAGGACAGCGCGCCACGTCAGTTACAGCTATTAAGTGAAAGACAATTTAAAACCTTAGCAGGCATAGCCGATTTAACTATTCCAAGAACCGACTCCCCAGGCGCACTGGACACCCACAGTCATTGGTTTGTAGATAATCAGCTTAAGCACTGTTTTGACAGCGAAGAACAAGCCGTTGCCACCGTGATACTCAACAAAATTGATACGGTGGCACAAAGCCAGTGGGGCAAAGCCTTTTATCAGGGCGAGCAAGCTGGACAACTGGCCTTACTGACCGCACTTGAAGCAGCCGATGGCCCTTTTAGCCAAGCTGATACCAAGGCGTTTAAAATGCTTAAAGCCTTAGTGGTATTCGGCTTTTTCACCAGCAAGGTAGGTATGACACAACTGCTTGCCTATGACCCGGTCCCCGGCGGTTTTAAAGGATCGCTGCCTTATGCATCGGTGGGTAAAGCATACAGTGGCGGTTACCCGTTTTAAGCAAGGATGTAACAGATGCAAGAGACGATAGTGCAAAGCACTGATGATGAGTTTGACGTTCTAATTGTCGGCTCAGGCGTAACCGGCGGCTGGGCTGCCAAGGAATTCTGCGAAGCCGGCTTTAAAACCCTGCTGATTGAGCGTGGCCGCTTGGTAGAACACCGTAAAGACTATCCCACCGAGGGCAAAGGCCCTTGGGAATACCCAACTCGCACCGTGGCAGAAAACTTACTGGTAGACCAAACCCAAGCCATTCAGAAGCAGTGTTATGCCTTTAACGACACCAGCAAGCACTTTTTCGGTAATGATCGTGACCTGCCCTACAGCACAGAGCCAGGCACCAGCTTCAGTTGGATCCGCGCTAACCAACTGGGCGGCAAGTCACTGCTGTGGGCACGTCAAACCTTCAGGCTCAGCGACTATGATTTAAGCGCCAATGCGAAAGACGGTTTGGGTATTGATTGGCCTATCCGCTATCAGGATCTTGCCCCTTGGTATGACTATGTGGAAAAGTTTGCCGGTATTTCCGCGGCACAGAATAATCTGCCGCAATTGCCAGATAGCATTGCCCAGCCAGCCTTTGAATTAACTAAACCTGAGCTGGACTTTCAAGCCAGCCTGGCCGAGCATTTCCCCGACAAGCCTATGGTGGTGGGGCGCTGCGCCCACTTAACCGAGCCGAGTAAAATCCAGTTGGAACTTGGTCGGGTAACCTGCCAGGCGCGCAGCGAATGCTACCGTGGCTGTTCTTTCGGTGCTTACTTTTCCACCCAGAGTGCCACCCTGCCCGCCGCAGCCCGCACCGGTAATTTACATATCGCCCCCAACAGCGTGGTTCATAGCCTGATTTACGACGATGCCAAACAGCGGGTGACCGGCGTGCGGGTTGTCGACAATGACAATCTCAGCCAGCGTGAATATCGCGGCAAGATAGTGTTCTTATGTGCATCCACTTTAGGCTCTACACAAGTGCTGCTGAATTCCACCAGCAAGCGCTTCCCCAACGGCTTAGCCAATTCATCCGGGGTGCTGGGGCGTTACCTGATGGATCACAATTACAATGCCTGGGCCTCGGCCCGTATTCCAGGTTATGAGGATGAATATTACCGGGGCCGGCGGCCAACCGGTATCTATATCCCCAACTCGCATTTTGAGCCGTCTCGTTATCATAAAGCCTTTAAGCGTGGTTATGCCATTGCCGGTGGTGCTACCCGCGGCAGTTGGCAGGGTATGAGTAAGCAAGATGGCTTTGGTAGCGACTTTAAACAACGCCTGACTCAGGCTGGCCCTTGGCAAATCTGGATGGGTGCACAGGGCGAGATGCTACCGCGAGCCGATAACCAAGTGAGTCTGCACCCCAATAAAAAAGACAAATGGGGCATTCCGCAATTGCACTTTAACTGCCAATGGTCAGACAACGAGCTGAATATGATGCAGCATGCCGCCGAGACTATGCATAAGATGCTAGAAACTGCCGGTTTTGAGTCTATCCGTTCACAAGCCACCACCGCCCCACCGGGACTGGCGATTCATGAAATAGGCACCGCCCGTATGGGCAACGATCCCAAGCAATCGGTGTTGAATAAATACAACCAGGCTCACGACGTACCTAACCTGTTTGTCACCGATGGAGCCAGTTTTTGTTCATCCGGGGTGGTTAATCCCACCCTGACCTTTATGGCACTCACTGCCAGAGCGGCGCACTACGCCATTGACCAAGTTAAATCAGGGCGCCTGTAGCGCCAGGAGAAAAGGAAACAATATGAAAATTCGTCCATTGATGAGTGCGCTTTTATGCCTTCTCCCTTTTACCGTAGCTCAGGCGGCAACAGAGCTGCCGAAAATCAGCGTACAGCTGTGGTCGGTTAAGGATGATATTAAAAGTGATATTGACGACACCTTAAGCAAGCTAGCCGACATGGGCTTTGACGGGGTGGAATTTGCAGGAAGCTTTGGCCCTTACGCTAAAAAACCAGCCGCCCTTAAGGCCAAACTGGATGAGCTTGGCCTGGCCTGCTCTGGCGCACATATCGGCTTTGACGCCTTAAACGAAGCCAATCGTTATCGCACCCTGGCTTTTTATCAGGCCCTGGATTGCCCTACTTTGATTGTGCCCTGGGACGAGCGGGCCTTCGCGGCCGAGACCGTTCAGCAAACCGTAGCCGATCTCAATGCCTTCTATCCTCTGGTCAGCGCCTACGGCCTGCATTTTGGCTATCACAACCATGCCCAGGAATTCTCTTCCGGTGGACACGGCAGCAAAACCTTATGGGACTATATTGCTGCTAATACACCGGATGATTTAGTGCTGCAGCAGGATGTGGGCTGGAGCTATTTTGCCGGTCACAACCCAGCCGATTATGTGCGCGCCTACCCTGGCCGCACCCTGACCACGCACTACAAAGCCAAGCTGCGGGACAGCGACAAGGGCAAAAAGGTCCTGATTGGCCAGGACGGTATCGACTGGCAGTCCCTGCTCAGCGCCAATATTGAGGTAGGAGGCACTCACTGGCTGGTTGTTGAGCAAGAAGAATACCCTGATAACCTCAGCCCCATGCAAGCGGTAGAGAAATCCAAACAGGGTTTGGATAACGAAATCAAGCGTTGGAAAACCAAGCACTAAGAGGGCGTTATAACCTTATTCCACTGAGGTAAACATAAGGATATTGACCCGGATATCGCTTAGCGGCACATTGAATAGCGTGGCGCTAGGCGACACATTTTCAGTCACTATCTGTTCCACTTAGCACTGTCGGAACAAACTCAAGGAGTCAGTATGTCCCAGTTTGATAACGTTTCACTTATTCGGGAAGCCAATATCTATTTCGACGGCAAAGTCACCAGCCGCACTGTGCTGTTTGCTGATGGCACCCGAAAAACACTGGGGATCATGCAGCCCGGCGAGTATGAGTTCTCTACCCGCGAGAAAGAATTGATGGAGATTCTGGCTGGCAGTCTTAAGGTCAAACTGCCCGGTGAAGACTGGCAGCAGATTAACGGCGGCCAGCAGTTTTATGTACCAGCCGATGCCGCTTTTCAGGTAAAAGTAGAAACTGTCAGCGATTACTGCTGCAGCTATCTGGCCGATTAATCCAGCGGCTGCTGCGCTCTGGCAATGGCGGCCGCTACGGCTGCCAGTGCCTGCGGGCTGTTTTTCCAACAGCTTGTGCCCAGCATTGAGGCAACACGCTGTGCAATAGTCTCGGGCTTATACCCCGCCAGCATGGCAAACGAATCTATACCGATTTCTTCAAATCGCTTTACCACAGTAGGGCCCACCCCTTTTACCGCCAGCAAGGCTTCCTTTTCCTTTATGCTAAAGGCCATCTTATTACTCCTGTTTTTCCTTATCCTGGACTTGCTCATGCATTTTCGCTTTTTGGTACTTACGCTCTGTCAGATGCCACAGCCCCCAGGCAAATAATAAACCGGCCAGCGGCCAGATAAGCAAATGCACCAACACGGCTTTGGATAACCACCCACCAGCAAAAGGCTGGTTGATATACAGCATAATCAGCAGCATGGGCAGGGCCCAGGCCACACCGTTGGTCAAAACAAAGCGCATTTGTCCTTTAGCGCGGGTTTGCTGCCAGGCCTCACGTTCTTCTACTCTCAATGGCTTTCCTCTCAGATATCGCATGCGCTGGATTGTGGATTCGACTTTGCCAAACGCCAGTCTACACTGAACCCAACTCACAGGAACGGAATATGACATGAACAAACAAAAAGTAACCGGCATCGGCGGTTTGTTTTTCAGAAGCCAAAATCCACAAGCACTGGCCAGCTAGTACACCGAGCATCTGGGTATCGACATTATGCAAGGTGTGTGGATACAGCAAGCAGGCCCCACAGTATTGATGCCGTTTTCTGTGGATACGGATTACTTCCCAGCCAAGCAGAACTGGATGATCAACTTTCGCGTAGATGACCTGGATGCCATATTGACTCAGTTGGCCCAGGCGGGCATAGCGGTGGAAACCCGGCCAGAATGGGATTCCGACATCGGCCGCTTTGCCCGTATTTATGACCCTGAAGGCAACCCCATTGAGCTATGGCAGCCCGCACATAGCTCATAGCTCATAATGACTTGGGATTTACTGCCGGTTATTCCTTGTAGGGCTTTAAGCCATAATCATTGGCTAAGTCACCAGAACACTGACTCTCGGCCAGGGTATTTTCCACCTGCTGGCGCATCTGTTTATCCTGTACCTGACCAAGGCTCCCCTCACCATTTAACGCCCTAATAGTATCCATATACATGGCTTCCATTTGCTCTCGTTTAGACTTAGGGAACAAGGACCAAGCGGTATTGGACATAATACCCAGGGCACCTTCCAACTGCTGGCCGTCAAAGATCTTATTAAAGTTGTCGACGTTGTCCAGTACCGGCACCGGGACAGGATTTTTGGTCGCGTGAGAGGCCGTATCCTTAAGCCCACTCAATAAGCGTTCGTAGATATAAGTGGCCCAATCTCGTTCTTTATCACTTAGCTGAGCCACTTTTTTATCCAAATCGGCAAGCTGGTTGCGCTGTTCTTCGTAGCGCCCCAACACCGGATGGGATTTGCATGAGTCAGCCCCGTCATCCTTACATAACAAGGCACATTGGTTGGGACAGTTAAAGGTGCCCATACCCACCCCAAGTGCGGCGCATGACAGTTCACACCCCGGACCTTTTTCCACTTTGGATTTGTTAAACCAGTCACGGCAGACCGCCGATGGTGCAGCCGCATTGGCTAATGAAGCAAAAAAACTACTTATCAGTACTAAGGTAACGACTAACTTCATACCTGAAACATCCTTGTTAATTGAGCAAGATTACTGTGGGTAAACGCTATCATCCTGAGGGCGCAAACGACGTTGTACGCCGTTTAAAAAATTACGCAGGATCTGGTCTTTGCATTCGCGGTAGTTCTTATGATCGGGCTTTCGGAAAAATGCACTCAGCTCATGTTGGCTTAAACGAAAATCCACCAACTGCATGGTTTCCAATACATCTTCAGCCTTCATATTTAAGGCAATCCGCAGCTTCTGGAAAATCACATTATTGGTCAGGCGTGGCAAGACCTTGGGTGCCTCGCCTTCACGTTTACCGCGTTTTATATTAATCAGACCGTCCAGATAACTCCCCAATTCAGCATCACTTAGGGCAACAAACTGCGCATCATCGTCTTTTCGCAGCCAATTGTGCAGTTGCTGGACCGACACCTTCTGATCCGCGGCGGCAAAGATCTCCACCATGGTATTATCTTTAAAATCAAAGGCGTAGCGAATACGTCGTAAAATGTCGTTATTGGTCAAAATAGATCCTAATTGATATCGGTATGGTCAACACGACCATGGAGCAACAAGTATAACAAGGCCTGTGAGACGGGTCGATGACAGCTCAAAGGGATAATGACGTTGTATCCTGGTTGGTATAAAGTTTAACCAGTGCCGCGATCATCTGCTGCATCTGGTTTCGCAATGGTTCTGGTGACAGCACCTCCAACTCAGGACCCAGGCGCAATAATTCACCAGCACTATGTCTTACCGAACCAAAGGGAATCTGCATCTGCTGCCAGCCTTGTTCATCGGGCTCACCAATAGCAACACAGTGCTGCAACTGATAAGGCGATAAAAACGCCTTCAACCACTGACGTCCCTCGGCAGAGAGCCTTACCAATGCAGTCTTTGGGTATAACTGCGCCTCCATACGCAACAAACTTTGCTGCCAATATGCGGGGAGATTAAAGTCTGACGGGCGGATAAAGCTTTCTTCAAGTAGCTTGAGTTCCAGAATACGCGCAATCCGGTAAGTACGCACATCGCCGTCCACCTGACCGGCCAGATACCACTGCCCTCCTTTTTGCACCAGGCCAAGAGGAGCAATAGTGCGCTCTTTCTCGGCTTTCCAACTACGGTAGCGCACCCAAATTTTATGCTGATTCCGCACCGCGTCGGTCAGTACAGCCAGATAAGGGGGCTGCTCGGCCTCACCAAACCAGGTCGGAGCATCCAGATAAAAGCGATGACTCATTCGCTCTGCTTCGCTGCGCTGGGCAGCTGGCAAGGCGGCCAATAATTTTAACTGCGCATCAGATACTGCATTTCCCAGCCCTAAATCCGCAGCCTGCTTGGACAAGCCCAGCATAAACAGGGCTTCGGCCTCATCACCAGACAAGCCATTTAACTGAGTGCGATGCCCTTCCACCAGTCGATAGCCCCCTTCGCTGCCACGCTCGGCATACACAGGAATACCGGCGGCACTTAAGGCATCCATATCCCGATAAATGGTGCGCAGGGATACCTGACAATCCTCGGCCAATTGCTTGGCGGTAACCCGTCCCTTGGCCTGCAAGGTAACTAAAATGCTCAGTAATCGGCTGGCCCGCATAAATATTTTTTAAACATGACAAAAACTGACAGGTATGGTGCCTTATTTTATCCGGGCTGCCATCCCCTTGGCGGTACAAAAAAACTAACAGGAGAAAATGATGACACCTAGCAACCTGACGTTTTACCATGCGCCGCAAAGCCGCTCTTCGGTTGCCCTGACGTTACTCGAAGAATTGCGCGCCCCATTTGAACTTAAGCTGATTAACATTAAGGCTGGGGAGCAGCGCCAGCCCGATTACCTTGCCATCAATCCTTTGGGCAAAGTGCCGGCGCTGGCCCATCAAGGCAAGATCATCACCGAGCAAGTGGCAATCTTTTTGTACCTGGCCGACCTATTTCCTGAAGCTCAACTGGCCCCGGCCTTAACCGATCCCAGTCGGGGGGAATATTTGCGCTGGATGGTTTATTACGCTGCCTGCTATGAACCAGCCATGGTGGATAAATTTATGCAGCGTGAACCCGCCTCCCCGTCTGTCTCGGTTTACAGTGACGAGTACAGCATGCTGGAAACCATACTCAGCCCGCTGCGTGAGCGGCCCTATTTACTGGGTGATGAAATCAGTGCCGCGGATATCCTGTGGGGGAGTTCTTTTGCCTGGGGACTGGCCTTCGATATGGTGCCACGCCTGCCGGTGCTGACCAGCTATGTAGACAGAATTTGCAGTCGCCCCAGTGCATTAAAAGTGCAAAAGCAGGATGCCATCTGGGCGGTTCAGCATCAGGCCAAGGCAGACGGCCAATAATCGGACGTAGCGATACTCTGGGCATAAGAAGAAGGCTGAAGCTAATTGCCAGCAAGGCAAAGAAAGCGGGCAAGCGCCAGCGAAATCTGCTTAACCACATCAATGGCTGCCTTCTTTGCCCATTTGTTCAATGTATTTAACGAAAACACCACTTAAAAACTTCTCAGAATCAAAGCCCAATCGTTTGGCTACCGCCGATACCCTGGCGTCACTGCGCATCAGCACATTCTTGGCGTACTCCAGGCGGTAGTGATAAACAAAAACGCGAAAATTACGCTTCAACAGCTGCCGGGTCGCAATCGCAAGCGCATTAGGGTTCACCTCTGCCAGTGCGGCAAATTCTTTGATCCTAAGGCCAATGATTTTATACGCCTTATGCTGGATCATGCTGCGCTCTGCACGCTGTAGCACGTGTTGCAAATAGGCATCGCTATAATGATGTTCTGCTAATTGGTGGTAATCCAGCGGCGAAGGGGAATAACGCCGCGACTCCATTAGCGAGAGGCTCAGAGCAACAAACAGCAAATAGTAGCCAAGCTGCAAAAATCCCTGCCAGTGCTCGAAAGGTAGCAAGTCAAATGCCACCAACATCGTCAGTACTAAGCTAACAAATGCCAGTGTAATAAGCCCACCGAACAGCTTTGCCGCTACCGATATGCGGTATAGATGCACATCAACCACCTGGTCAGATAAATGAGCCTGATAGTCGCTGATCTTTTGCTCCACATTGAAGGCCAGAAACAATACTAAAAAATGACAAAGGGCAAGATACCCGTAGAGTGGCCAGTGCCCGGCCAAATCCCCGAGTAAAGGCTGGTGCAATAACTGAATTTTATAGTCCAGCGGTACAAGCAGGAAGGGCATCTGCAACAACGCCGCCACGCCCATGCAGGTGCAAATCAGCCAGAGCCGGTAACGGCCTTTTTCCAGTACCGTTTTAGCCACCGCCATGACCAGCAAGGCGGCGATGATCACCGGCATGCCGTTAAACAGGCCGGCCAGAAAGGCCCAGCCAGACTGACTATCAAAGGCCTGTAACAGCAGATCGGTCAATAAAGTAGGCAGAAACAGTACCGCCAGCAACAGTTCCTGTGCATGAGGCAAACGGGCATAGCGCCAGCAAATCAACAGTAGCGGCGCCAGCCATAATGCCAAGGCGCCCAACAAGAATATTTGCGTTTGATTGAACAGCATGCCAATTCTCAGGATCCGGTTGTTATTCCCACCTGCTGGCTCAGTACATCAGGGTTTCCAGTAGGGTTCCATTTTCAACGCCGCTTTGCGACTTTGCTCCATCACATCCAATAAGTGGCTCATCTTGTCCTTACACCACAGCATAAGTTCATCCTTATCCTGCACATCGGCCACATCCAATTCAGACTTTAGCAGATGTAAGGCATTAAGCTCATCGATGCCATCGATGATATCCAGCCAGGGCGCACGAAACTGATCACGATGTTCCGGACTGAACAGACCTGCCAGGAACAAGCCATTGAACAAGGTCTGACGTAATAAAGGCTCACTGGATAAATAGTGCTGCGCGCTGAATTTTTTCTTGCGCGGCATGCTTTGACTGATGGTAAACCAGCCTTGCGCCAGCCAGCCCCGTGCGTGTTCCTGCACCAAGGAAGACCAGGCATTACCGCCACTGCGCCAGGGCCGTTCATATGCCAGCGCCGCCAAATCAATTTGCAGCTGACCACTTTGCTGACGCTGAATTAAATTCTCGGGCTGATGCTGCAATAACAAGCCTTCATAACGGCCACGCAGATAACTGAGTAGCTCTTCACTCTTCGCCAGGCGTTTACGAAATGGCCCCTTGCGTGAGCGCAGGGTTTTAATCGCCAACAAGGTTTCGGCCCAGTACCAGTCGTTATTCAACTGAATCAGCCGGGCCTGCGTTGCTAGCAACGCATCACATTGCAGCATGGGTAAATACAGGCTAATGGCCTGAGACACCAGCTGGATACCCGCTCTTATCCCCCCTAAGGCCCGTGGCTTTTGCGTTTCCAGGTAACACTGCTCATGGTATTGCCAGTAGTCCAGAGCATAATGCACTGTCTTTAAAAACGCCTGCTCCAGGGTATCCTGGTCGTGCAGCGCCAGAAAGTCAGGTAATGGTTTAGATACCAACTCCTGCCCTGCGGCCAGTAAATACCCCCTGGCCGCCTTACTGAATGCCCCTAAACGCACAGGCAACAAGGCACTGAGCTTTCTGGCCAGAGCGAAGATTTCCCCTACCTCACCTTCTTTTAACTCAATTTCAATCTCGTTAATGGGCTGCTGATGGGTATCGGTTGCCACTTGCCCCTTGTCATACACCAGCTCTAACTTGGTACCACTGTCCATTACCAGGTCAAAGGCATAACGGGTAAAATGCGTGGTAAATAAAGGGCAAAGCTGAGACTGCAGCGCGACAACTGACACATGGTCAGGGAAAATGCCAGGCTCAAACAGACTCAAATCGGGATATTGGTCTGATAGTTCAATATTGTATTCGGGTCGCTGGTGCAGCCCGCCCTGAACCTGACCGGCCGTTTTAAGGGTTTGCTGAAAACGCCCATCCCGGCCACGCACCCTAAATCCCATATCTAAGCCACGTAATTGTTTGTCCGGGGTGTCATAATAGCGATTGGACAACGCCATCTGACTGGATGAACTTTGCGCCTGTAAAGAAGGCAGTAGTTGATTTTGCAGCAATTCGGCCACATCGAGGTCACCGCTGACCAGCAATTTCAATTCTATTTCAGTTTCCATGTATACGAATCGGGAACTCGCCAAACCCCAACCTTACCCCCATTGCGACCAACTTGGCAATTGACCAATCACACCAATCACTTGCCTTTGGCTTGTGCAGGCCATACCATCTAAAAAATTTACAACCCGGCAGACTCATTTTCCCCATGTCAAAACTTCGTTCATTTTCTTTATTTATCTGCCTGGCAGGCCTGTTTATACAAGCTCCTGTCATGGCCCAGGAACCCAACGACGCCGATGGTGAAACCGTTTATATCGCGGATGATCTTTATACCTTTATGCATGCCGGCCCCGGCCGCAACTTTCGCATTCTCGGCTCGGTAACCGCTGGCACTAAAGTCACCATGCTGCAACGCGACGACACCGAAGGTTTTGTCGAAATTATTGATGATAAGCAGCGCACCGGTTGGGTCGATGCCCGTTTTATCAATGATCAACCATCGGTACGCGAAGCGATGCCGGAACTGCAGCAAAACTTGTCTGATACCCAGATTTCCCTGCAAGACGCACAGCAGAAAAATGACCTGCTAAATCAGCAGATTCTGGATCTCAATTCGCGCAACAAACAGATGCAGTCCGAACTAAAAGAATTGCAAACCCGTCATGATCGCATTGAGCGTGAACTGGCAAACAAAGACAACAAAGTACAACTAGAGTGGCTGACCCGTGGCGGCATCATCGGCCTGATCGGTATTGTGTTGGGTGTGATTGTTATGCTGATCCCAAGAAAGCGTCGTCGTAATGACGGTTGGATGTAGTCACCCTAGCTTTCCAAATGTTGCCCTGATTTTGTAAAGCTGACTTAACAGTGCGTCAGTTTTAGTCAATAAGCCCGGTCTTTACCGGGCTTTTTTATTTGCCCATGCTAACAGCGAAACATCGCTAGAACGCTGTAATTTCAGGGTTTTCAATCACAGCCTCAACAGCTGTTTCTAGCGCTGTCAGCATAAGGGCAAGGGCCGTCCAAAAAGTACATTGCATTTTGTATACAATAAGCAATATGGCCTATATACTCCGCGAAAAATTAGGTGGGTGTCTGGTTGCTTAATTCTTACACCCGGTTTGTTTAGGGCCTGGGCCCAGTGTTACTGGAGTGGGTTTGTTATGTTTAAAGCCAGTGAACTCTTCAATGACAGCTATCAGCTGCCGCCACTCGCCGCCTTGCCGGCTATCATCAGCAGCAACTATATCGTTGACGAAAACGACTATCTGCAGGAGCTGCTAAGCCTGATCCCTTCCGATCAACAAAGTTTGGAAGCAATACGTACCGAAGCCACCGCCTTGGTGGAACAGGTTCGTCTGGAAGCTAAGGGAGGCGATGGTATTTCCGCCTTCCTACAACAATACAGTCTGGATACACATGAAGGCGTGATCCTGATGTGTTTGGCTGAAGCCTTGTTGCGTATTCCAGATGCCGGTACTGCCGATGCCTTGATTAAAGACAAACTGTCCGGCGCTAATTGGCGCGCGCACCTCAGCCAAAGTGATTCTTTACTGGTCAACGCCTCCACCTGGGGCCTGATGCTGACCGGTAAACTCTTCCATCTGGATAAATCCTCCGGCAGCATCAGTGAGTCTGTCCTTGACCGTATGGTTTCCCGTCTCGGTGAGCCTGTAGTGCGCAACGCCATGTACGCCGCCATGAAAATTATGGGTAAGCAATTTGTGCTCGGTCGCACGATTGAAGAAGCCCTCAAGGCCAGCCGCAAACAGCGAAAGCTGGGTTACACCCATTCTTATGACATGCTGGGCGAAGCCGCCTTGACCATGGCTGATGCTGACAAGTACTGGACCGCATATGCGGACGCCATAAAGTCGATAGGTAAAGAAAACATCAGCGACGACTATCCGGCGCCGCCCACCATCTCGATTAAATTGTCCGCCTTACATCCACGCTATGAAGTAGCCTGCGAAGACCGCGTGCTGGACGAGATGGCAGAGTCCGTGATTAAGCTGATCGCCCTGGCCCGCAGCCACAATGTTGGCGTAAACATCGATGCAGAAGAAGCAGACCGCCTGGAACTGTCGCTAAAACTCATCGAAAAGGTATACAGAAGCCCCGAAATTAAGGGCTGGGGACAGCTGGGCATCGTTGTTCAGGCTTACTCTAAACGGGCGTTACCCGTACTGATGTGGATTGCACAACTGGCCAGGGAACAGGGCGATCTGATTCCGGTTCGCCTGGTAAAAGGTGCTTACTGGGATACCGAGATCAAGCTGTGTCAGCAAATGGGTCTGGACAGCTATCCGGTCTATACCCGCAAGGCCAGCACAGACGCAAGTTACCTGGCTTGCGCGCGTTTCTTGTTAAGTGAGCACACCAAGAATGCCATTTACCCGATGTTTGCCACCCATAACGCGCACACTGTTGTGGCCATTCGCAAAATGGCGGGAGAGCGCGAGTTTGAATTCCAGCGCCTGCATGGCATGGGAGATGAGCTGTATGATTGCGTATTAGGCCAATCTGGCCGCACCAATGTACGCATCTATGCGCCTGTCGGTGCCCACAAGGATTTACTGCCCTACCTGGTGCGCCGTCTGCTGGAGAACGGTGCCAACAGTTCCTTTGTACATAAGCTGGTTGATCCCAACACGCCGATTTCTTCGTTGGTAAATCACCCGCTGGAAAGTCTCCAGCACTTGCCCAGTCTGGCCAATGACAAGATCCCATTGCCGACCCAGATTTTTATCAACCGTAAGAATTCCGAAGGTACCAACTTGCATATTGAATCTATGCTTCAACCTTTTATGAACGCCGTTACCGGTTTTGTAGGCAAACAGTGGCAAGGCGGCCCCATCATCAATGGTAAAACACTGCATGAAGGTGAATTAGTACAAGTATACTCACCACAGGATCGCAGCCAGCAAATCGGCGCTATACATTTTGCCGATGCTAAGATTGCCGAGCAGGCCATTACCACAGCTTACCAGGCGTTTCCCGAGTGGAACCGTACACCGGTAGAAACCCGCGCAGAGGCACTGGAAAAGTTCGCCGATTTGATGGAACAGCATACTCATGAGCTGATCGCCTTGTGTACACTGGAAGCAGGTAAGCTGCTACAGGATGGTATAGATGAAGTACGCGAAGCGGTGGATTTCTGTCGCTACTACGCTATCGAAGCCCGCAAACTGCATGCCTACCATGGCCCGCTGGCTGGCCCAACCGGCGAACTGAACGAGTTGTTTGTGCAAGGCCGCGGTATATTCGCCTGTATCAGCCCCTGGAACTTCCCTCTGGCCATCTTTACCGGCCAGATCGTGGCGGCATTGGTAACAGGTAATACCGTTATTGCCAAACCAGCCGAGCAAACCAGTCTGGTGGCCTACCGCGCCGTGCAGTTAATGCTGGAGGCCGGCATTCCGGCTGGCGCAATTCAATTGCTACCGGGTCGCGGCAGTGAAGTGGGCGGAAAACTGTCCAGCGATGAGCGCGTCACTGGCGTGTGTTTCACCGGCAGTACAGATACAGCCAAAGCCATTAATCGCACTCTGGCATCGCGGGATGGTGCCATTGCCACCTTGATCGCCGAGACAGGTGGCCAGAACGCCATGATAGTCGACAGCACTGCATTACCAGAACAGGTGGTTAAAGATGCCGTTCAATCTGCCTTTATGAGTGCAGGTCAGCGCTGTTCTGCCTTGCGTGTCATGTATGTACAGGACGACGTTGCCGAGCGTATTCTCGAACTCCTTAAAGGTGCTATGGCGGAGCTCAGCGTGGGTAACCCCATCCACTATAAAACCGATGTGGGTCCGGTTATCGACACCCGCGCTCAAAGCGGTCTGAACGAACATATTGCCAACATCAGTAAAACCGGTAAGCTGCTGGCCACTGCCACTATGCCGGAAGACACCGCCGCAGGTAGCTTTGTTTGCCCGACAGCGATTGAAATTGGCGGTATCAACGAATTGCATAAAGAGCACTTCGGCCCAATTTTGCATATTGTGCGCTATCAGGCCGACGCCCTCGATCAGGTTATCGACGATATCAATGGCACTGGCTTTGGCCTGACCTTAGGTATTCATACCCGAAATGAGTCCAAGGCGGCCTATATCGCTGAGCGAGTGAATGTAGGTAACGTGTATATTAACCGTAACCAGATTGGTGCCGTGGTGGGTGTACAACCCTTCGGTGGACAAGGTTTGTCCGGTACCGGCCCCAAAGCTGGCGGCCCGCACTACCTGACCCGTTTTGTGACAGAAAAGACCCGTACCAACAACATTACCGCCATCGGCGGCAACACCACGCTGCTGAGCCTCGGCGACTAAGGATGTTATGGGCCAGGTACAAACCTGGCCCAACATCAGATCCACAAGCAGTTACGCTGTCCATTTACAGAATGGTACACTACCCAGCAACTCCCTCTTATCTTACTGTTTTATGTGTGAATTACTGGGCATGTCGGCCAACGTACCGACAGATATCTGCTTTAGCTTTAAAGGTCTGCGAGAGCGCGGCGGACGCACCGGCCCCCATCGTGACGGTTGGGGCGTGGCTTTTTATCAGAACAAAGGGGTCTGTACCTTTAAAGATCCTATGCCCAGCCATGAATCAGAAGTGGCCAGACTGGTGTCTGACTATCCGATCAAAAGCACCGCTGTGGTCGCCCATATTCGCCAAGCTAATCGTGGCCGGGTTGGACTGGAAAATACCCATCCCTTTAGCCGGGAGTTATGGGGGCGCTACTGGACCTATGCACATAATGGCCAGTTGAAGGATCACCAGAGTCTGCCAACTGCCCGCTTTACCCCTGTGGGTACCACAGACAGTGAACGGGCATTTTGCTTCTTACTTAGCGAACTGGATAAACACTACCCCACTAAACCCAAAAGCCGCCGTCAGGCCTTTAGCTTTATCCGTAAAAAAGCCGACATACTGCGGCAGATGGGGGTGTTTAATATGCTGTTGTCGGACGGAGAATACCTGCTGGCTTACTGCACCACGAAATTACACTGGATTACCCGTCGTGCACCTTTTGGTATCGCCAGATTGTCGGATATTGATGTAGATATCGACTTCACCCGCGAAACCACACCCAATGATGTCGTCACGGTTATCGCCACCGAGCCACTCACTTGCAACGAGCAATGGCACAAAATGTCACCTGGACAGTGGCAGCTGTTTTACCGGGGCGAAGCCATAGGCCCAAATAAGGAGTAACCCGATGCCCTCTTTGGATATTCTGCTGACCTTTTCACTGGCCGCGCTGCTACTGAGCTTGTCGCCAGGCCCATCCAACCTGTACATCATGGCGCGCAGCCTGTCACAGGGTCATCGGGCTGGGGTCGCCGCTGCAGGCGGGTTGGCCATAGGTTCCTTTATTTATGTGATTGCCACGGCCTTGGGGTTGGCGGCCATATTCAAGTATTCCCCCCTCGCCTACACCTTGTTAAAGCTGGCCGGTGCGACCTATCTGATTTATTTAGGCATCAGCTATTTGCTGGCCAAACCCGAGGCCCAACAACAGCAGACCCGGCTTAAACCCTGGAGCATGGCACGTATTTTTCGCCAAAGTGTGGTGGTTGAACTGACAAACCCCAAAACAGCTTTGTTTTTCTTAGCTTTTTTACCACAGTTTGTCAGGCCGGAAGCCGGACCCATCAGCAGCCAATTGCTGGTGCTAGGCATGGTGTATCTGCTTATCGCATTAGCCTGCGATTTATTGGTAGCCTTGCTATCCCATCAACTGGGCAGTTGGCTGTCTCAGCATGCGCAGTTTCCTTTATGGCAGGACAGAATATCCGGCAGCATATTGCTAGGCCTAGGCGCACTAATTGGCTATGAGGAGCTACAAGGCGATCAAGGCCCGATCCCAGAGGAGTCTGACTGATGACAGCAACGCCTTGCGAACTAACCAAATAACCGGCAAAAACAGACTATATCGTGCGGCAATCACCGGTATTTTTCCCTGAAGCCGTTTACCTGACACGCGCCATAAGGTACAAAGGCGCGCAAATCCACAGGAGAACACTATGACCATGGCAGCATTGGCAATTTTGGTAGGACTGGTCCTACTGGTATGGAGCGCAGACAAATTTGTCGAAGGGGCGGCTGCCACGGCCAAACATATGGGCATGCCTTCTCTGCTAATTGGCATTGTCATTATAGGTTTTGGCACCTCGGCACCGGAAATGGTGGTATCAGCGCTGGCGGCATCAGACGGTAACCCAGGTCTGGCACTAGGTAACGCTTACGGCTCCAACATCACCAACATCGCCCTGATTTTGGGTGTGACTGCGCTTATATCGCCCATTGCCGTGCAATCTCAGATTATCCGTAAGGAGTTGCCCATTCTCCTGGTCGTAACCCTATTGGCTGGCTGGCTGATTTATGACGGACACCTTGGTGGTCTGGATGCAATTATTCTACTCGTGGTTCTGCTTGGACTCATGGGCTGGTCCATTAAAGAAGGTTTGAGCCAGCGTCAGGACATTCTGGCCAGCGAAGTCGATGACGAATTAGACAGCCACCCCATGTCTTTGAAACTGGCCATTATGTGGCTGGTTATTGGTCTGCTGGTGCTGGTTCTAAGCTCCCGCATGCTGGTATGGGGTGCCGTCACCGTTGCCCAATCTCTGGGTGTCAGCGATCTGATTATTGGTCTGACCATAGTAGCTATAGGTACCTCATTGCCCGAACTGGCCTCTTCCATTATGGCGGCCAAGAAAGGCGAACATGATCTGGCCATTGGTAACGTCATTGGTTCCAACCTCTTTAACACATTGGCTGTGGTGGGGATCGCCGCCGGTATTCACCCCTTGGCCGTAGAGTCGGAAGTACTGACCCGTGACTGGGCACTCATGCTGGCACTGACTGTGGGTTTATTGTTAATGGCGATTGGTATCAAAGGACCTGGCCGAATTACCCGTCTGGAAGGCTTGGTATTGATAGGCGTCTATTTCGGTTACACTGGGTATCTGGGTTACGGAATTATCTCTCACTAGGAGGTTGGCCATGCTGAAACTGTTTAGAATTGAGCGCGGCCTGATTCGCGAGCTAGCAGGAGAAGAAACGCCGCTGGCTCATATTCTACCTCAGGCCCATTGGTTAGATGCTCAGGAACCCGAAGACGAAGAGCGGGAAGCCTTAGAGCAGATGATGCGATTGGATTTGCCAGAGCTGGACGAAATGGAAGAGATTGAAGCCTCTGCCCGCTATTTCGTCGATCAGGCCGGTATTCATGTGCATTCTTTATTTCTGACCCAAAGCGAAGGACGCCATGTAACCAGTTCGGTCGCCTGTATTTTACAGCCCAACCGCTTAATCACTATCCGCGATACCGAACTGGCCGACTTTCGCTTGCTACGTATGCGTGCCAGGCGTGGCCAGGTAGAAAGCCATTCACCAGCGCAGTTACTCGTTACTCTCTTAGAACAGAAAGTGGAAAACCTGGCGGATAATCTGGAAGACATTCACCGTAATCTGGAAAAAACCAGTTATCTGGTGCTGGAGGAGGAAGGCTCAGATCTGGAAGAAGCCATCGCCCAGTTAGCTAAGTCCGAGGATAGCAACGGTAAAATTCGCTTGTGTCTGATGGATACCCAGCGAGCCATTTCGTTTTTGTTGCGCCACCTGCGAGATAGCCCGGAATTAAATGAATCCTGCCGGGAAATTATGCGCGATATCGACACCTTGATGGCCCACACCACCTTCCTGTTCGACAAGATTAACTTTCTGATGGACTCCACACAGGGGTTTATCAATATCGAACAAAACCAAATCATCAAAATATTCTCAATTGCCGCCGTAGTGTTTCTGCCTCCTACGCTGGTAGCCAGTATCTACGGCATGAACTTTGAACATATGCCAGAACTGCAATGGATGCTGGGCTATCCCTGGGCATTAGGTTTGATGGTCTTATCTGGGATCACCCCCTATCTACTCTTCAAATACAAAGGGTGGTTGTAACCCTTGATACGCCGGGCACCACCCGGCGTTTTTGTTTTACCCTTAGCCAATATCAGAGGGTGAAGTGCCCCTCTGATGCCGACAAACCCTGGGTATTTTTTTACGCAACTTTTACGTCGAACCTTCTCTGAATGTTGTAAATTAAGGTTACACAACAATAATTTGAGTCCCTGTTATTTTGCGGGCATTACACACCCCTATAACGCATCGGCTGATTGCCCAGTCGTGCCTGCCACAGGACTAGCAAGGTGGTACAGCTGGACCGGGTCATCAAACTATTGGCCATGCCGATGCTCTGGATGGGCGTTGTCCAGCTTGTGTTTGCCTTATTATCTTTACTGGTATTTCGCGACAAAATGGCGGCGAAATTCTTCGAACCGGCGTGTTTCATGCTGGTTGGGGCCTTGGTGATCAACGTCTTTTTACAGCACACCAACCTGAGCCGCATCGGTTTTCGTGACGCCTTGCTATTTGCCACCTTAACCTGGGCCTTAACAGGTGTGCTGGGAGCCTTTCCTGTCATGTTGGTTACCGGTGTCAGTTTTACCGACGCGGTATTTGAGTCAGTCAGCGCCCTGACCACCACGGGCGCGACCATCCTCACCGGCTTGGATGCCATGCCCAAATCCTTTCTGATGTACCGTCAGTTTCTCCAGTGGATGGGCGGTCTGGGTGTAGTGATTTTCGTGGTAGCGGTATTACCTATGCTGAATGTGGGCGGAATGCGCCTGCTTAAGGCTGAAACTCCCGGCCCCATCAAAGACGACAAACTATCACCTCGCATCGCCAATACCGCCCATTATTTGTGGTTTATCTACCTGCTGATTACACTGCTTTGCGCACTGGCTTATTATGTTGGCGGCATGGACGCCTTTGATGCCATTGCACATAGCCTGAGTACCGTCTCCACCGGTGGTTTTTCTACCCACGATGACAGCATGTGGCACTTTCAAAGCCATACCCTGCTGGCTATCTCCAACCTTTTTATGCTGCTTGGGGCCATCAGCTTTGCTCTGCATTTTCGGGTACTCAATGGTCGCAGTCCCAGGCTGTACTGGCGCGATGAAGAAACTCGTATTTTCCTGCTAATCGTAATAGGTCTGTCTCTGCTGCTAAGCCTTTACCTTCTCACTAAGCAGCGCTATGGCACCTGGGAGTCACTTAGCTTTGCGGCGTTTCATGTGGTGTCTTTTATTACCAGTACCGGGTTTGGTGCAGCGGATCTCGCCAGTTGGCCCCCTGCCAGCGGTCTTTTTTTGGTGATCTGCGCATACCTTGGCGGCTGTGCCGGCTCCACGGCCGGGGGCAATAAAATTATTCGCGACATTATCACGTTTAAGGTTATCCGCCGCGAAATGCAGCAACTGATTCACCCTAGGGCAATATTGCCGGTGCGTTATCAGGGGAATGAAGTCGCCAATGATGTACGCGATGCGGTAATGGGCTTTATGTCCTTCGCCGCGGGTTCATCATTAGTTCTGACCTTGTTGTTGATGCTCACTGGACTGGACTTCTGGTCTTCTTTTACGGCGGTGGCCGCCTGCATCAACGTACTTGGGCCGGGATTTGGCGAGGTAGGCAGTAATTTCATTCCGGTTAGCGACAGCGGCATTTGGTTGCTATCCGGGGCCATGATCCTCGGCCGCCTGGAATATTTCACTGTTTTGGCGCTATTCCTCCCCATGTTCTGGCGCCGCTGATTTCTCCATGTATAAGCGAGATTTTATGGATGAATTTGCTGTCGTCGACCCAAACCGCTTTTTAGCACTAGCCATAGATTAATGCGCCAGCAGCACAAGTGCACAATAACAGCATAAGGTGGCTGTGCAATCACTGCCCGGACGATAATAGTGCTGGCGTTTATAAGGTGTTTGAGGCTGTAAACCCTGGGCTGCCTATAAGGCGACTTGCGATGTCAGCATAAACCACATTCGCCGCCTCATCTCTGCAGAGGTTAAGATGTGCCGATAAGGGTTAGACTTGGTTTTATTGTGCCTGCATAATACCTGCATCGTTTAACTGGGGGTGGTAGGCATGAAATGGATAAGCTTGGTACTTCTTGCCTTGCTTGGCATGCTGCAATACCGCCTTTGGTTTGGCAAACACAGCATTCCCGACTATTGGCAGATGAAAGAAGAAGCTCAGCAAATGGCAATGCAAAATGCCAATCTGGAGCAAAGGAATAATCTGCTTAAAGCCGATATTCAGGATCTCAAGTTGGGTCTTGAAGCCATAGAGGAACGTGCCCGCAACGAACTGGGCCTGATCAAAGAAGGCGAAACCTTTTACCGAATATTACCTCCCGAACAATGACACCACCATCGAAACAACAATTTACCGTGGTTGTACCGGCTGCAGGTGTCGGTAAGCGCATGCGCTCAAACATGCCCAAGCAGTATCTGCCGTTATTGGGCAAAACCCTGCTTGAGCACTGTCTGGACAACCTGATTGCCCATCCACGCATAAAGCATATTGTCGTTGCTGTGCATCCCCATGACCCTTACTTTGCCGACTTACCTATTGCTCAGGCCCCCTGGCTGACTCGTGTGAATGGGGGCGCAGAACGTGCCGACTCGGTGCTAGCCGGGCTTAGGGCTATCGATGACGAATGGGTATTAGTCCATGACGCTGCCAGGCCTTGTTTACCCCATCAGGATCTGGATGCCTTACTGGACTTGGCCGACGAAGAACAAGGCGGCATCCTGGCTTATGCCGTGCGGGATACCATGAAGCAAGCCAACGCTGCAGGCTTCGTTGCGACAACGCTTGACCGCAGTCATCTATGGCATGCATTAACGCCGCAATTTTTCCCCCTTGCAGAACTTAGGGAAGCCTTGACCCTGGCGCTGAACGCTAACGCGGTGATCACCGACGAGGCATCCGCCATGGAGTGGGCGGGGAAACCGGTAAAACTGGTAGAAGGCAACCCTTGTAATATCAAGGTCACACAGCCCATCGATCTTATGCTGGCAGAATTTTACCTTAGCAAATTATTAAAGAATGGCAGGAGCTTCCTATGAATATACGGATTGGTCATGGTTTTGACGTACATAAATTCGGCGGTGTGGGACCGATAGTTATCGGCGGCGTGGAGATTGATTATGTACAGGGATTACTGGCCCATTCCGACGGCGATGTCGCTCTGCATGCCATTTGTGACGCTTTACTGGGCGCCTTGGGATTAGGGGACATCGGCCGACATTTTCCCGACAACGATGCACAGTACGCAGGCGCAGACAGTCGCGAATTACTCAGGCATGTGTTTTCACTGATCAAAGCGAAAGGCTACAGGCTGGGAAATCTGGACGTTACCGTCGTGGCCGAATCGCCCAAGATGGCACCCCATGTGGATGCCATGTGTAAGAATATCGCCGAAGATCTGGACGCGCAGCAAGACCAGATCAATGTTAAGGCCACTACCACAGAAAAACTCGGCTTCACCGGGCGCAAAGAAGGCATTGGATGCCACGCGGTGGTATTACTGGAAAAGGTATAAAACTTGAATCTGGAAACATCACACTGGCATTACTTATATGCCAAGCCCGCTGGTACGGGGCTGCTAAAACAGCAGCCGCAGGATTTTATCGTGCGCGAACAACTTGGCTATGAGCCCTGTGGCGAAGGAGAACATATCTACCTGTGGGTGCGTAAAACCGGCCTGAACACCGCCAATGTCGCCGAGCAACTGGCGCGTTTTGCCGGTGTGCATCCTCGCAATGTCAGCTTTTCCGGACGTAAAGACAAACACGCGGTAACCGAACAGTGGATTGGCCTGCACTTGCCAGGCAAACAAGACCCGGACTGGCAGAGTTTCGCTATGCCAGGGGTGGAAATACTTAAGGCCATTCGTCACAACAGAAAATTACGCACTGGTACCCACAAGTTCAATGATTTTGAACTGATTATTCGTGAGCTGAGTCATCCCGATGAAGTCAATGAAAGGCTTTCTTTGCTTAATGATGGGGTACCCAATTATTTCGGCGAGCAACGTTTTGGTAACCGCAATGGCAATCTGTTCCTCGGCGTCCGTATGCTGGAAGGTGAAACCATACGTGACAGACAAAAGCGCAGCATGGCCATCTCGGCACTACGCTCCTGGCTGTTTAACGAATTTGTCAGCTGCCGCCTAACCGATACTCCAAGCACACAAGGGATGAATGGCGATGTGATGCTGCTACAAGGTAGCAACAGCTTTTTCTGTGCCGACCAATGGAATGAGGAATTACAACAACGCTTGCAAGAGCGAGATATACAATTCAGTGCACCGATGTGGGGTAAAGGCCCGCTTGCCAGTCAGCATCAGGCTCTGACTTTTGAATCCGCTGTTGCCGCTCGCCATCAAGCCTTGTGTGAGGGCTTGGCAGCACTTGGCTTAAATCAAGAACGTCGTGCGCTGTTGCAGTATCCTGACGCCCTTAACTGGCAGATAACAGGACAGCAACTTACCCTGAGTTTCAGGCTGCAAGCCGGCGGCTTTGCCACTGCCGTGACCAGGGAACTGTTTAACCCGGTACCCAATCAGGACTAAGGGGAAACCATGCGTATTTTGCTCAGCAACGATGATGGCGTACATGCACAAGGGCTGGCCAGTTTGCATGCCGAGCTGGCCAAAGAGCACGATGTCACTGTTATTGCGCCGGATCGCAACTGCAGTGGTGTGAGTAATGCGCTGTCACTGCAACAGCCGCTGAGAATTCAGCAAATGAATACCGGTTTTTATGCGGTGAACGGCACGCCATCAGATTGTGTGCATCTGGGCATCAACTGCTTTATGCAGGATGATCCACAATTGGTGGTTTCCGGCATTAATCACGGTGCAAACTTAGGTGACGATGTGATCTACTCGGGCACAGTGGCGGCAGCCACCGAAGGGCGCTATATGGGATTACCCGCCATCGCGGTTTCACTCTGTCAGCAAAAAAACGGCCACTTCGCCACCGCTGCCAAAGTAGCCTGTGACATTATCCGCCATTTAGGTCAACATCCGCTGGCGGCGGATCAAATTTTAAACATCAATGTACCAGATGTTCCCTATGAGCTGTTAAATGGTATCCAGGTTACCCGTCAGGGACGACGCCACCGCGCCGAGTCCATGCTGAAAAGCCAGGACCCCTGGGGACGAGAAATATACTGGTATGGTAAAGTAGGTCAGGAGCAGGATGCCGGTCCGGGTACCGATTTCCACGCTATTGCCAATGGATACTGCTCGGTTACTCCTCTGAGCGTCGATATGACGGCCTATCAGAGTATGGACGAAATGCAGAACTGGATTGAAAAACTATAAAGAAACTCCATGAGTCAAACACCTAGAGCCACGACACGCAAGGGAGAAACCCTGGCCCAACTGCTAAACCGGGAAGGGATAAGTAACCCACAGGTTTTGCATGCCATAGCGGCAACCCCGCGCGAACAATTCCTGCCCGATGCATTAAAGCATCAGGCCTACCAGAATACCGCGTTACCCATAGGTCAGGGACAAACCATCTCCCAGCCATATATCGTGGCTCGTATGACAGAATTGCTGCTGGATGCACCTAATCGCGCCCAGACAGTGCTAGAGATAGGAACTGGCTCAGGTTATCAGACTGCCATACTGGCGCAGTTATTTAACAAAGTGTTTAGCGTTGAACGTATCAAGGCGCTGCAATACCAGGCCAAGCGCCGCATGCAGTCTTTAGATTTGCACAACATCGCTATGAAACACGGTGATGGGTGGCAGGGCTGGGCTAGCAAGGGCCCATTTGATGCCATCATCGTCACCGCCGCGGCCAGCCATATGCCGCTAATGCTATTGGAGCAATTAAATGATGGTGGCCGCTTGATTATCCCGGTTGGTAATGCCAGCCAACAGTTGTATGCCGTAACTCGAAAAGGAAATGAATTTGAACAAAAGACAGTGGAAGCAGTGCGGTTTGTGCCTTTGGTGCCGGGAGCAATAATGTGAAGATTTTCAGTTATTTTTACGATAAGGCCATGCTGTGGTCACGACATAAGCACGCACCGGCCTATTTGGGCGGTATGACCTTCGCAGAGTCAATCTTCTTTCCCATACCACCAGACGTGATGTTAGCCCCTATGTCTTTGGCAAATCCTGACAAAGCCTGGCGCTATGCACTGCTAACCTCGGTTGCCTCGGTACTGGGGGGGTATTGCCGGATATTTTCTGGGCATGTTGGCCTTTGAATCTTTCCTACAGCCACTGATTCAGGAAATGGGCTACCAGGACAAAATGGATAGAGCCATCAACTGGTTTGAACAATATGGTGTGTGGGTCGTCTTTATCGCCGGTTTTTCCCCCATCCCCTATAAAGTTTTTACTGTGAGCGCGGGTTTTCTACAAATGGCCTTTCTGCCTTTTGTGCTTGCCTCCACCGTTGGACGAGCTATGCGTTTTTATCTGGTTGCCGGATTGATGCGCTGGGGTGGCAAGAAGATGGAAGACAAACTACGCGACTATGTCGAAACCCTAGGTTGGGCCACTGTGGTGCTGGCAGTGATTGCCTATCTGCTGCTTAGGTAAAACTGTGACAGGTTGGCGAGGAGGCTGTGGGACAGTATTGTTATCAGCATTATTGCTGAGTGGCTGCAGCTCCCGCCATGCCCCTGCCCCGGTTGTCACCCTCAGTGAAGCCCGAACCTTTAAACAATTTAAAGAACTGGGGAACGCCACCGAATATCAGGTGGAGAAAGGCGACACCCTCTTTTCTATCGCCTGGTATTCGGGCAACGATTACAAAGATTTGGCCAGAATTAACAAGCTGTCTGCGCCTTATGCCATCTACCCTGGACAGGTTTTAAAGCTCCGGGAAAGTAACAAAAAGAGTAAAAAAGTTGTTACAAAGCGATCTGGTCAGACCTCCAAAATAAAAGCAAATCAGCCAGTTGACCCTCCTAAGAAGCAGGCGTATGGTGAATCCAAGACTGCTCAAAAGTCCACCACTGTCACCAAGAAAAATACGCAACGGATGACAGCCTCGGACTTCCCCGCACAGGTTACGGAATGGACGTGGCCCACTAGGGGGAAAGTCGTAGGGCAGTTTTCACTTTCGGAACAGGGAAACAAAGGGATTGATATTGCCAACTCGTCTGGTACGCCCATCTTGGCGTCGGCAGCTGGCAAAGTTGTCTATACGGGCAACGCACTGAGAGGATTCGGTAACCTGATAATCATCAAGCATACTGATGCCTACCTCACTGCCTATGCTCATAACCGCAAAATACTGGTCAAGGAACAGGACTGGGTGCGGCCCGGACAACACATTGCCGAAATGGGCAGTAGTGGAACGTCACAGACCATGTTGCACTTTGAAATTAGATATAAAGGCAAGTCAGTGGATCCATTACGTTTTTTACCCAATCGACCATAACAATAAATAATAACAACACTGGAAAGGACGAAAGAGGAAAATTATCTAAACAAACAACCTTGCTGGAGATGCTGTTATGGGTCAAAAGAAAACTGCCATCACCGATGCTGAGCTGAATGATGAGTTTGATAACGTTGTCGAATCAGAGCTTGAAGATGTAGATGACGAAGTCGACCCCATGGAGGAAATTCTTGCTAATCAGGAAGAGATGCATCGTAATCTGGATGCCACCCAACTTTATCTGGGAGAAATAGGTTTTTCTCCACTCCTGTCCGCTGAGGAAGAAGTCTACTTTGCCCGCCGCGCCTTAAAAGGCTGTGAAGCCTCGCGAAAGCGTATGATCGTCAGTAACTTGCGATTGGTGGTTAAAATCGCCCGCCGTTACAACAATCGTGGCTTAGCCTTATTGGATCTCATTGAAGAAGGTAATCTCGGATTGATCCGGGCGGTGGAAAAATTTGATCCCGAGCGGGGATTCCGTTTTTCAACCTATGCGACCTGGTGGATTCGTCAGACCATTGAACGGGCTATCATGAACCAAACCCGTACTATTCGCCTCCCCATCCATGTGGTGAAAGAGCTGAATGTGTACTTGCGGGCTGCACGTGAATTGGCACAAAAGCTGGATCATGAACCCACCGCCGAAGAAATTGCCAATGCATTAAACAAACCGGTAGAAGATGTCACCAAAATGCTGCGTCTGAATGAACGCATCAGTTCGGTCGATACCCCTATCGGCAGTGATAATGATAAGGCATTGCTAGACATTATTGCCGATGAAAAAGGCCATGGGCCGGAAGATGAGCTTCAGGACAAAGACATGCGCAGTAGCATTGTGCATTGGCTCAATGAGCTAAATGCCAAGCAGCGCGAAGTATTGGCCAGGCGCTTTGGTCTGATGGGCTATGAACCTTCCACCTTGGAAGATGTGGGCGCCGAAATCGGCCTGACACGGGAGCGTGTCAGACAAATCCAGGTAGAAGCCTTACGACGCCTGCGTGATATGCTGGCGCATCAGGGATTAAACCTAGAGTCCTTATTTAGCCGTGAAGCGTAATTTTCAAAGCTAACAACGGGGCTGCCACTTGGCAGCCCTTTTACTTTCTATCAGGACAACACCGCGAGAGCTTGCTGATAATCAGGCTCGTCAGCAATTTCCTGCACTTGTTGGGTGTAGATGACTGTACCATTTTCATCTATCACCACCACGGCCCGCGACAACAAACCTGCCAAAGGCCCTGTTTTTATGGCCACTCCATAATCCTGACCAAAAGCACTTCTAAAACAGGACGCACTACTCACTCTGTCTATACCTTCAGCGCCACAAAAACGACCCAAAGCAAAGGGTAAGTCAGCTGACACACACAACACCTTGGTATTGCTCAGTGCCGCCGCCTGCTGATTGAACTGCCTGACGGACATAGCACAGGTTGGCGTATCCACAGAAGGAAAGATATTTAATAGCAAGCGACTGCCCTTAAAATCGGCCAAAAAAGTTTCTGACAAGTCACTATTCACCAGTGAAAAATCCGGGGCCTGGCTGCCAACTTCCGGCAGCAAGCCGACGGTTTCAATTGGGTTGCCCTTAAGAGTAATTGTTGCCATACGTTTTCCTTATTTAATGAGTTGATAATGCCCAGTCCACCGCGCTGGCGGCGTGAATCTCTGTGGTATCGAACAAGGGCACAGAGGTATCAGCCTGCTTAACCAATAAACCAATCTCCGTGCACCCCAAGACCACGGCCTGCGCTCCCTGCTCCGCCAGGTCATCAATCACTTGCAAATACTCCGCTCGCGAGGCATCCAGAATACGTCCCTGGCAAAGCTCCTCATATATTACCTGATGCACCCGCTCACGCTGTAGCGCTACAGGCGTTACAACCTCAATATCACGGCGGATAAGACGCTGACGGTAAAAAGCTTGCTCCATCGTAAAGGCCGTCCCTAACAACCCCACCCGCTCAATACCTTTGGCTTTCAGCTGTGTCGCCGTGGCATCTGCAATATGCAGCAGTGGAATATCCAAAACGCTTTCCAGCGCATCAGCAACTTTATGCATAGTATTAGTGCATATCAGCAAAAAATCAGCTCCGGCGCGCTGAACCTGTAGCCCTGCTCTTGTTAATAATGCCGCTGCGGCTTCCCAATCTCCTCTTGCTTGTAGTTGTTCTATTTCTGCAAAATCCAAACTGTTTAAAATAAGGTTAGCTGAATGCAAACCGCCAAGCTTGTCGCGCACACCCTGATTGATCAGTTGATAGTAAGTTTGCGTGCTCTCCCAGCTCATTCCACCCAATAAGCCTATGGTTTTGATAAATCCTCCGCCAACAATAGTAAGTTAGTCAGCCCCTTTTCTTTTCGTAATGTCAGTGACAAATGGTAGGGGTCTGGTTGAAATAATTGATAATCCAAGGTTTGTCTATCCGGCAAAAAATCATGCCGCTTAGTTGGTGCCCCCAATAACGCCAGAATGTCTTTTTCATCCATTCCAGGCGATACGGCGAGTTCCAGACGCAGCAATAGTTCTTTTATTTTTACTGCCGGTAACTCCTGCAAATCCAAATTAATCAGCAGGGTAAACTCAGGCTGGCTACGTAAACGCAGAAATTCCGTGGCACCGAACGCTTCCCCCATCCATTCCCGTCCCATAAAGCGCCAACTGTCAAACTCCTCCACCGTTTCCGGTGCAAGATAGTCAGACAGTCGCAGAGTAAAAAACTGTTTATGGGCTAACATACGTTACTCCCGAATTACTCTCCATTGCCATTGCGCTCCTGCATGCAACCATAAAGCTGCCTTAATTGGCTTCGCTGTACTGCCACAAAGCGAACACCTTCCTATACAAAAACATAGCCAGTCTATTAGTCAAGAACAACCGCACCAACAATTAACAAATAAATCACAAAACACTAAATCTGAATCTTACTGAGGCTGTCTATTTTTTTTACAAGGAACCATAAAAAAGCCGAACAAAACACAGCAAGATATTGTTTTTAAATGCATTTAACAAAGTGGAATAGAAACTGCTTAATGCTATGCGCTAACTTAATGCGAATAGACAAATAGCTAAAAATTCAAGGAGTTATAAATGAAGTTTAGGAATGCAGTAAATGCCGCCTGTTTGGTGTTAGCCAGCATGGGTTTAGCTGGACAAGCATCAGCATCATTAATGACCGGCTGGACCGGACAGGGCAATTTCGGCGGCACGGCAGGTGACGGTGATATCACTACGTCTCCACATGGTAGCGCGCAGTTTGGCTATGTTAGCACCAATAATGGTGTTAGTGGTGTTGGCTTGCCTGGCGTCGGCGGTACTGGCACACCCCAGGACGGCTCTGTGGCGTTATCTCCTTTATTTGCGGCCGGAGCAGGCGACTCACTGGAGTTCTTCTTTAACTATGTAACCTCCGATGGCGCAGGCTATGCAGACTATGCCTGGGCAAGGTTACTGGATAGTTCCATGAATCAAGTGGCCCTCTTATTCACCGCAAGAACTGCCGAGACTGGTGATACCGTACCTGGTTTCGATATGCCTGCACCTGAAGCGACCTTGGACCCAACCAGCACACCAATTATTGGTGGCGGACCACTATGGTCTGTGCTGGGTTCTGACTCTGGCGATTGTTTTGACGATGGTTGCGGCTATACCGGTTGGATTAAAGCCAGCTACAACATTGCTAACGCCGGCAACTATTACCTGCAAATGGGTGTAGTAAACTGGGACGATAACAGCTATGACAGCGCCATGGCCTTTGATGGCGCCACCGTTGGCGGTAACGTTATTGGCGTGCCTGTACCAGCACCTTTAGCACTGATGGGCTTGGGATTGTTGGCCCTGGGTTTTGCACGAAAGCGCAAGTAAGCTTATGTAGACAGAAAACGCTCCCGAGGGAGCGTTTTTTTATGTGTTATCAACAAAATAGCTGATCCGACTGCGCGGATTTAAATATAAGGCGATAGGTTCAGGCAACTGCGAAGGCTTAATAACCTTCTGAACCGTGGCGCCGTAATCTTTTAGTGTCACCATGGGAGCCTCTGTACTGGGCACCGAATCATCATAAAGCAATAAGGACGGATTGAGCAGGTCTGCGGTATTAACCGAGATCACCATGCCGACTCTTTTATCAGACAGCATCACCACAGTGCCGGGAGGATAAACACCGAGCAACTTCACCAGCAACTTTGTCTCTCTATCAGGCAGCTTAGCTTTCATGCTTTTAAACAGATAGGACAAAGCCTGATAAGGAATTTTGGCATTAGCCGGGTTTTGCGGGTGACACTGATTGTCGTATTCGTTCACTAGCATCAATATCTGCGCCAACGGATCCATTGTTTTGCCATCCAACCCTCGTGGATAACCGCTGCCATCCATATGCTCATGGTGCTGCAAAATAACGGGTAAGATGTCCGCAGGAAAAGCATCTGAGTGCTTTAAAAGCTCCACACTATATTGGCAATGCATATTGAGTAGGTTCTGCTCGGGTCGGCTCAGTGCGGTGGTTTTACGTAGCACCTGGCTGGGAATCTTCAATTTCCCCACATCATGAAACAGCGCTGCTAATCCCAGTTTCAGTGCCTGTTCGCGACTCAGTTGCGCCTGCCGGGCCAACATCATAGCCAGAACCGCCACATTCAGGGAGTGAAAGTATAAATCATCCCCTTGTGGATCCGGGTTCATCAGATGTAAGGCAACATTTTCCTCGCCCAGGATCACATCAGCCATCTCACTGATTAGCTGCTGCGCTTCTTCCACTGCCTGCAACGGCCGGCTAGCAACCTTAGTCATTAAGGCACGAACTTGCGCCAAACTACGTTGAAAGTTCTTTTCTGTTTTTTGCAAACTGCGACGAAATTGCTTCAGTTCCTCAATACGCTGGCTTTTCTCATGTTCCATTTGCTCAAGCAACTGGTCGGTATGTGCTTCCACCACCTCTTTGGGCGCAAGCTGTACTTCTTCTTCAGGCTGCGCGTCACTTTTACTGGCATCAATCAGCACATAGGGAAGCTTCAGGGCACGAATGACACGAACCTGCTCTTGGTTGGTCAGCTTAAAACTGCTGAATAAAAAGGGATGCTTCATCCAGCCCGACGGCAACTTTACATACATACCAATACGCAAGTTGTCGGGATGAATCTTCACTTTTGCCATGAATACTCGTTCTTACAGACTAAGTTAGGGTATCGCCATCCTTGCTCTTGACTCCTTCTACCCAGGTAGGATAACCGTTTCACTCGGGTGACACCTTGATGTTACTCAAGTTTTACTGTGCTGCTTGGCCTGCTGCCAGAGTTTTTCCATCTCTGCCAGGCCGGTCTTTTCCAGCGTTACACCTTGCTTGGCAAGTTGCCCTTCAATATAAGCAAAACGTTGTTCAAACTTGCGATTAGCCCGGCGCAACAAGGTTTCGGGATCCTTCTTCAGTTTGCGCACCAGATTAACAGTCGCAAACATCAAGTCACCTAACTCTTCTTCCAACGCACTGTCATCGATGTCGGTTCTGGCTAATTCTTGCTGTACTTCCTGAATCTCTTCCTGAATTTTGTCAAACACGCCATGAGTATCCGGCCAGTCAAAACCAACAGTTGCACAACGTTTTTGAATTTTCGCTGCGCGAGTTAAGGCAGGCATGGTGGCGGGAATATTATCCAGTAAACCAGCTCGCCCTCCCGCTTTCTCTGCTCGCTCTCTGGCCTTTTCGGCTTCCCAATTTGCTTTCACCTGCCCTTCATCGAACTGTGCTTGCGCAAACACATGGGGGTGTCGACGAATCAGCTTTTCAGCCATGGCTCCGGCAATATCCTCAAAATCAAATAAGGCCTGCTCTTTCCCCAGGCGGGCATAAAAGACCACCTGAAACAACAAGTCCCCCAATTCTTCTCGAAGCGCTCCGGGTTCGCCGTCTTCAATGGCATCCGCAACTTCATAAGCTTCTTCAATAGTAAAAGGCACAATAGAGGCAAAAGTTTGTTTTAGATCCCAGGGACAGCCACCTTCGGGATCCCGTAAACGGTCCATTACCCAAAGCAGCTTATCCAGATTGGGATAGTTCTGATCATTAATAATTGTCACTGTGATTCCTTTAACGCCACTTGCTTTTGCGCCTTGTATTGCTCGAAAGACAGTGCCTAGAGTTCAGAGCGCCGCACATCTGCCACGCCATTAATGAGTTTTAATTTGCCAATAATCTTGGCCAGACTGTTGAGGTCTCTCACTTCAACTTTCAGGCTGATACGCGCCGTATGCTCTTTGGCATTGCTCAAACTATTAACCCCCAGCAAACCAATTTTTTCGTTGGCCAGCACTGTGGTGATATCGCGCAATATGCCGTCACGATCTGCACAGTTAATCTCAACATTGGACTCGAATGCACCGCTACGTTCACCGGCCCAGTTGACTTCAATACTGCGCTCAGGGTGCTCCTGCACCAGGTGCATAAGCTGATCACAATCTTCCCGATGCACACTCACGCCGCGCCCCTGTGTGATAAAGCCCATAATAGGATCGCCCGGCAGTGGCTGACAGCAGCCCGCCAACTGGGTCATCAAATTACCTACGCCTTCCACTACCACCATATCTTTACCCTGAGAAGGGTGGGCTTTTTTCTTTAGACGCAAATCCAATGGTGCGGGGGGGGCATGGCGCTGCTGAAGATAATTCACCACCTGATACAGTCGTACATCACCACCACCAATGGCGACATATAAGTCATCCAGATGGGTGAAATTAAACTTCTCACAGGCCTCTGCCGCTTCTTTCAGGGGCAGGTTAATTCGTTGCAGCTCTTTTTCCAGGGTTTCCTTGCCGGCTTGTAAATTCTTATCGCGGTCGAGTTTTTTAAACCAGGTATGTATTTTGGCTCTGGCCCGGGATGAGTGCACATAGCCCAGATGCGGGTTCATCCAGTCACGACTGGGGTTGGGATGTTTACCGGTGAGAATTTCCACCTGATCGCCCGTTTGCAGCAAATAGGTAAAAGGCACAATACGACCAAATACCTTGGCACCAATACAGCGATGCCCAACGTTTGAATGGATATAGTAAGCAAAATCCAGCGGTGTGGAGCCTAGCGGCAGATCTATTACATCACCTTTGGGCGTGAATACATAAACCCTGTCATCAAATACCTGACTGCGCAGCTCCTCGACCAAATCCCCTGACTCGGCCATCTCTTCCTGCCACTGCAAAATCTTCCGCAACCAGTTAATTTTCTCTTCATAGCCACTGCGCCCACCCGGCGCGCCTTCTTTGTACTTCCAGTGCGCTGCTACTCCCAGCTCTGCATCTTGATGCATCTGTTGAGTGCGGATTTGAATCTCCACCGCCTTTCCCTGTGGCCCAACCACCACGGTATGAATAGACTGATAACCATTCGGCTTAGGCGTGGCAATATAATCGTCAAACTCGCGGGGAATATGCTTCCAGTTGGCATGCACAATACCAAGCGCGCCATAACAGTCTTGCAGACGCTCAGCAATAATACGTACCGCACGAATATCAAAGAGTTCATCAAAGCCCAGGTGTTTCTTCTGCATCTTTTTCCAGATGCTGAAAATGTGCTTGGGACGACCATAGACTTCGGCTCGAATTTGCTGCTCGGTTAACTGTTGCTGCAAATTGGTAACAAAATCCAGAATATACTGTTCTCTGTCCTGACGTTTTTCATCGAGCAGGTTGGCAATTTGTCGATAGGTTTCCGGGTGCAGATAGCGAAAAGACAGGTCTTCCAATTCCCATTTCAACTGACCTATGCCCAGACGATTTGCCAATGGCGCGTAAATACTGGCGCATTCCTTAGCCACCAGAACACGGGTTTCCTCATCGGCATTTTTCACTTCACGCAAGGTACAAATACGTTCGGCTAATTTGATCACCACGGCGCGGACATCTTCCACCATGGCTAACAGCATACGACGCAGGTTATCTATCTGCGCTTCATCGGTGCGGGCTTGTTTATTGTTATGCAGAGTACGGATGGCTTCCATCCGTCTGACACCTTGTACCAAACCAAGTATATTGGCTCCGGCCTGCTCCAGGATCCGCTCCTCATTCCACTCCTGCTGTTCAATCAAAGGCAATAGCAGCGCGGTTTGCAGCGTATCATCGTCCATATGCAGATCATGCAGGATCTCCACCATCTCCCTGCCAACCAGCGGACAATCAAACTGTTCCTGACATGCGGCTAGTTTCGCCGCTGTGCTATCAGCCAGATGCAGGGAGGCCAGCCACTGGGTAAAAGGAACGGTTTGTTTGTGCACCTTGCGAATGGAAACCATAATCTCAGTCGTCAACCATCAATTGTGTTACTCCTGCCCCGAGCTTCGCAAAAAAAACAGCTCCAATCCAGCACTGTATGACACTGGCAGCAAAACCTTATTGCGGTCTGGATAAATGTGCCATCAATTCAGTATGGGCAGTCTGTGGGAACATATCCATCAGACCAATCTTGTCGATTTGCCAGCCCTTTTCGACCAGCATTGCGGCATCCCGCGCAAAGGTCGCCGGATTGCAGGATACATACAAAATGCCCTTAGGCTTGAGTTTGTGCAGAATAGGCATCAATGCTTGTGCGCCAGCCCGGGCCGGATCCAGCAACACCCGGTCAACCTCAGTGGGAAGGCGGGACAAGGCGTCAAAATCAGATAAATCCAGACAACGAAAATCCACCTGCATACCATTAGCACTGGCATTATCAGATGCCCGCTTCACCATGGCCTCAACGCCTTCAACGCCAATTACGCTGGCACCGGCTCGCGCCAGTGGCAGACTGAAATTCCCCACGCCACAAAATAAATCCAGCACCCTTTCACCGGGGACTGCCGCCAGCCAGGCCAGCGCCTGATTCACCATAGCTTGGTTTACGCTTTGATTAACCTGAATAAAATCATTGGGACCAACAGACAAGCTGAGTTCTGGCACCGGGGAATAACACGCATCCTGATTATCACCACAGACCAATTCAAAGCGGTTTGGGGCAGTTTCAAGCAATAGTCTGAGGGTATTATCCTCAGCAAACTGACGAAGTCTGGCGATATCCTCTGCGGGCAATGCACGGGTGATACGCAAGCACAGTTGCAACTGGTTATCTGCATCCAACACACTGATATGACCTAATTGCTTGGTACCTCTTAGCTGTTTAATCAGGTGCAATAATGGTGGCAGAACGGCTTGTAGTGGCTCGGTCAGAATAGGGCATTGACTGATAGACACGACCTGATCGCTGCCCTTGGCGCGAAAGCCTACTTTCACTTCAGCTTTTTTTTGCGCGTCGATGGCAAGCCGGGCTTTGCGCCTATACCCCTGCGCAGGCCCAAGAATGGGTGACTGCCAATTCAAGCTAGTTATGCCCGTCTGGCGTTGTAGTAACTGCCCCACCGCATTTTGTTTATGGGCAAGCAAATCAACCTGACTAATGTGCTGGTTCTGACAACCACCACATTCACGGCTATGAGGACAAAAAGGTGCAATACGCTGAGCGCTTGGCGACAGCACCTTAACCGCAATACCTTGCCAATAACGGGATTTCTTTTCACTAATACGAACATCAAGCTGTTCACCAGGTAGACCGCCTTCAACAAACACCACGGGCTGATGACTGCGGCATACCCCCAAGCCACCATGCTCTAATTCATCGATGCTCAGGGTTAGCTTAGTTGCCCCAACCGCTCCTTGTTTCTTACCTTTGGGGGCTTTATAAATCTGAACCATAATGCGGTTATTTCTCCAGGATCACAGTGGCGACAGCATAATGCTGTTCATCGGCAATGCTCAGGTGGGTAGCGCTCACGCCCTTGGCCTGACACAGCGCCTGCAGGTTGCCACTTAACTGCAAAAACGGCGCACCGCTGGCGTGATGGCCGATCTCCATCTGCCGGAAACTGATACCACTGCCTATCCCCGTGCCAATAGCTTTGACCATGGCCTCTTTGGCAGCAAAACGTTTGGCTAAAAAGCGCTCAGGGAAATTATGCTGTTTAAAGTCGGCAAGCTCGGCGTCGGTTAGCACACGTTCGGCCAGGCGTTGGGACTTCGTCAGGGCATCCTGAATACGTTTAATTTCGACAATATCGGTACCCATTCCCACTATGGCCATTAGCTACTACGCCCTCGCTTCCAGCATTAAACGCTTCATATCGGCCACGGCTTTATGCAAACCATCGAACACCGCCCTACCGACAATAGCGTGACCAATATTCAGCTCAATCATTTCCGGAATGGCGGCAATAGGTTTAACGTTATGGTAGGTCAGACCATGTCCGGCATTAACTTTAATTCCCAGGCTATCAGCATAACGCGCACCGTCAGCGATCTTCGCCAATTCAATATCTCGTTCCTCTTCATTGCGTGCCTCGGCATAAGCGCCGGTATGCAATTCGATATAAGGTGCACCACAGGCTTTGGCCGCATCGATTTGGGCTTTATCAGCATCAATAAACAGTGAAACCAAAATACCATCGGCCGCTAAACGATTGCAGGCTAGTCGGATTTTTTCCAGATTACCGGCCACATCCAGCCCACCTTCAGTGGTCAGCTCTTCACGCTTTTCGGGCACCAGGCAACAAAATTCAGGGCGAATACGTGAGGCTATGACCAACATTTCCTCAGTGACTGCCATTTCCAGGTTCATCCTGGTCTGCAATGTCTGGCGAAGAATCTCTACATCGCGATCAATAATGTGCCGTCTATCTTCACGCAAATGAATAGTGATACCATCTGCCCCGGCGCGTTCCGCAATCTCAGCGGCATGCACGGGATCAGGATAAGCCGTTCCTCTGGCGTTTCTGACGGTGGCAACATGGTCAATATTGACCCCTAGCAGAATCTCTTTCATTTCGTCTTAACTCCACTAATTAGCTTGGAAAAGCTCTCTGCTTTTCAATGGCTTACTCCCCAATAAGGGTTTAAGCATTATGCGATTGATAAACTTGGCGCTACGCAGGGCTTCCGCTGTCCACTGCCCGCTCGCAATTTGATTCAGCCAGTCACCGCGAAAATCACTGGCCGTAGCACGCTGCACCGCACTCAGCACAAAGCCCTGTTCTACATCCAGACAATAATAAGCATCGTCGCGAAGAGGGGTCTGAGTTTGCGCATCGTAGCCAAAATCCAGCTCATACCCCAGTTCACTGAGCAATAACAATTCATACTCTCTTAGCAGTGGTTCAAAGGCGTCACCAGCCAGGAGCGCTTGCAAACTTTGTACATAGGCATCAAACAGCGGCTCCACCGCCAGCTCCAGCGGCAATAAACGCTGTAACAGTTCATTGAGATACATGGCACAAAACAAGGCTGAACCTTGTAACTGCAAAGCCCTACCGGTACTTTCCAACTGCTTGAGATTTTTCAGCTCGTGGCGACCTACCAGGCTTACTTGCAGGGGCACAAATGGTTGTAACAAGCTGCGATTAGCACTTTTGCTGTTTCGCACCCCTTTGGCCACCATACTGAGCCGCCCCATCTCACGACTAAAAACGTCCACCAGAAAGCTGGTCTCCCGGTAAGGTCGTCGATGCAGGACAAAAGCCTCAAGGTTGTCGTAAGTCACAGGTAAACCCGCTGTTCAGAGTAGGCGCATAATAGCAGCAGTCGGGGCAGAAAGTCGTTCAGCCCTGACGAATCCGGACAATTTTCATGTACTCAAACTCCATGCCGGCCACCAGCTCGGTATCAGGATAATAAGTAATATTGATAAGTGCCCCTTGTAAGCTTCGATAGCGCTTTTTACGCCGAAACTTAAACGGCACATCCACGCCGTCCAGCATCAAGGTGTTAACCAGCCAGTCACCATCCTCACGCTGCACATGCGACAGCACTTTCATATCTACAGAATGGGTAAGATTAGGGTGCCGCTCCAGCATTTGCGCAACAGCTTTAGCAGATTTTTTCATACCGGTGCCAGAGCCTCTACCAACAATTGCAGCGATACCTTGCCGCGGAAATGGTTGATATCCAAACGGTATGCCAGTTGCACCTGCTTAATTTGCCGGTTTGGCCACACAGCCAAATCCACGTTAAACGCAATGGCATCCAACAGCTGCCCGCTGGGGTGTTTTATCATCATCTTCAGATGCTTTTCCCCCACCAGACGTTGGTCCAACAATTCAAACTCACCGTCGAACAAGGGTTCTTCAAACCCTTGTCCCCAAGGGCCTGACTCTTTCAATAACTGCGCAAAGTCCAGACAAACCTCACTGGCGGTTAACTGCCCGTCAGATAGCAATTCGCCCTGCAACTGCCGACCTTCCAGCCATTCACTGGCGACCTGCACAAACACTTGCTCGAAGGCCGCCAGTTTATCAACATGCAATGACAACCCCGCCGCCATGGCATGGCCACCAAACTTGTCAATAATGTCAGGATAACGGCTGTTAATTTCTTCAAGCAGGTCGCGGATATGCAACCCTGGAATGGAACGGGCCGAGCCTTTGACTATGTCATCATCTTGATGCGCAAAGGCAATAGTAGGGCGAAAATAACGCTCTTTAATGCGGCCGGCCAGAATACCAATTACGCCCTGATGCCAATCCGTCTGATATAACACCAATCCGGCGGGCAATTCCTGCTCATTAAAGCTCAATAACTCCAGGGTTTTAAGTGCCTCGGCCTGCATACTGCTTTCAATTTCACGCCGTTCACGATTAAGGCTATCCAGCTCGACAGCCATGCGTCTGGCTTTGCCCTCTTCTTCAGCCAGCAGACATTCAATGCCCATCGCCATGTCATCCAGCCTGCCAGCCGCATTTAACCTCGGCCCCAAAACAAACCCTAAGTCGGAAGCGACAATCTGGCCACATTCACGCCCCGCCACTTCCACCATAGCGCGAATACCTGGTCGACAGCGTCCACTGCGAATACGTTGGAGCCCCTGATGCACCAGAATACGATTATTCTTATCTAGCCTGACTACATCGGCTACTGTACCCAATGCCACTAAATCCAATAATTCGGCCAGATTAGGTATAGGCAATTGTTGCCGCTCAAACCAACCTTGCTCCTGTAAGTGTCGACACAGTGCCAGCATCAGATAAAAAGCCACTCCCACCCCGGCCAGGTTTTTAGATGGGAAATCACAACCTGGTAAGTTAGGATTCACTATGGCATCCGCGACAGGAAGCTCGGCCGCAGGTAAGTGGTGGTCGGTAATCAGCAGTTGCATTCCCAGTTGCTTAGCTCGCTGGGCACCGGCTAAACAAGCAATGCCATTGTCTACAGTAATCAGCAGCTCGGCGCCCTGCTGATGGGCCATATCGACAATTTGCGGACTCAGGCCATATCCAAAATCAAAACGATTTGGGACCAGGTAATCCACCCGTTTGGCTCCCATGCGTTTAAGCGCCAGCATACACAAAGCCGTACTGGTCGCCCCATCGGCATCAAAGTCACCGATAATCATCAACTGCCGCCCCTGCACCAGGGCGTCAGCCAGCACAGACACGGCTTGTGACATACCTTTTAACTGTTGATAATGCGCCAAATCCCGGGTGCTGCGCTGCAGCTCCTGCATATGGCTGATACCACGGCTGGCATAGATCTGCTTCAAACGGGGATGAATACCAGGGGCGTCATCCTGCCAGGACTGCTCTTGTCGGTAACGAATATTTAGTGTCATAACAGTATAAAAAGGGCGCTGTTGCGCCCTTATCAGGAATTGTGCTCGTCTAACACAGATTTAAGGGATATCGGTGGCTGATACCCCGGAATCAAGGTGCCGTCTTCAAGAATAATAGCTGGCGTGCCGTTAATACCAATTTGCTGACCGAAGTCATATTGTTCGCTAACTTTGCTGGTACAGGTTTTACTAGCGATATTCTTACCGGCCTTAGCATCGGTCATGGCTTTCTTTGGATCGTCCGCACACCAGACAGACAACAAATCCTTATAACCTTCGCTGTTTACGCCACCACGCGGAAACGCCAGGTAACGAACGGTGATGCCCAGGTCATTGTATTCATCAATATGAGAATGCAACTTGCGGCAATAGCCACAGGTAGTGTCGGTAAACACGGTAATAGCGTACTTCTCATCCTTGGCTTTAAATTCCACCATGGAGTCACCAAACCTTTTCACCCCTTCTGCCCGCACTACACTCAGCGCCATTTCGGTTTCATTAACCATCTCGTTATTCAGATTAAATACCCGACCATGCACCAGATATTGGCCATCCGGGCTGATATAAAACAATCCGCGGCTGGTCAAGGCCTGCAATAAACCCGGCACGGGTGAAGGCTCAATACTGTTTACCGCCAGGCCCAGACTATCAACCAGCTTTGCTTTTACCTGACTGTAATCTTCCTTGGCCTGCACACCAAACGCCAAGCTACCGAGTAAGGCCGAGGTCATGATCAGTTTTGCTATTCGCATCATAGAATTTCCAACGTCAAAGGGTACTGACACTTTAGACCTGTCCTTTGGCCTAAAAGTTACACTAACGGGTATTGTACCTGCTGTTCGAAGGTGAGTCCAAGACACTACGCGCCGGAACCGTCGCCAAACAAGACCACTAACCAATCCCCAATTTCACTGCTCACTCAGCTCAGAGCTAAGTCACCGAGGCTGAAGTTGCACAGCCTGAATATCAAATTTATGCCAACACAGGTGCATCAAAATCCTGTGGCTCGTCGGTATAAACACACACATTCCAATCGGCCGCCAGGCCGGTTTCAGCCACACAATAGGTCGCAAAAAAAGTCGTAATTTCCTCTCGCTGGCAGTGGGCTTCAAAACTGGCCATATCAGCCCAGATTTCATTAAAGGCGATGGCAAAGCTCTTCCCCTCAGCAAAGGGACTGGCGATATGTCGTGTCACCACATACTGAAGGCAGCCATCTTCACGCAGAGTATTAGGCTCCAAAGATTGCAGCACCTTAAATAACTCTTTTTCCTTACCAGGCTTAGGTTGAAACTGCGCAACACAATAAACTTTTTTAGACATGATACTTCCTTAAAAATGAGAGGTTCATTCTGACTCATTAAGCCTTTTATCCCCTGGGATGATGATCTTCAATCAGGCTTTGCAGCCGCTCGGTGGCCACATGGGTGTAAATTTGCGTGGTAGACAGATCTGAGTGGCCTAATAGCATCTGCACCACTCTTAGATCCGCACCGTGATTTAGCAAATGGGTGGCAAAGGCATGGCGCAAGGTGTGCGGTGACAAACTTTGCAAGGCAATTCCTGCTTGCGGCGCATAATATTTAATCCGGTGCCAAAAGGTCTGGCGGGTCATCTGCTGGCCACGACTTGACGGAAACAATACATCGGTTTGCTGTTTTAGTAACAGCGCCCGGCCCCTTTTTAAATAAGTCTGCAGCCATTCCAGCGCCACTTCCCCCATAGGCACCAAGCGATCCTTATTGCCTTTGCCCGTTACCCGGATAACTCCCTGCACCGTGCTCACCTGACCTAGCCTTAGCCCCACAAGCTCGCTGACCCGTAGGCCTGTGGCGTACAATAACTCCAGCATGGCCTTATCTCTTAGCTGAACCGTGTCTTCAATATTTGGAGCCTCAAGCAAGCGCTCAACCTGACGCTCTGATAAGGTTTTAGGCAGTGGTTTACCTAGTTTGGGGTTTTGCAATATAGCCACGGGATCATCATCCCGCAGCTTGTCACGCAGTAAATAGGCAAAATAGGCCCGTAAGCTGGACAAAAACCGGGCATTGCTTCGCTCAGACAGCTGCTGGTCATAGCGATACGCCAGATACGCCTGAATGTCTTCGCTTTGTACCTCAGCCAACTCCACCGGCTGACGGGATAAAAACTGACAGAATTTGTTTAGGTCACTGCGATAGGCCGATAAAGTATTGTCACTTAGCCCTTTTTCCAGCCATAAAGCATCAATAAAGGCATCGATCTGCGCCTGGCTCTGCTCAGAAATCCCAGGCTTATCACTAATACTGGCCACAGTGCTATCCCGTAAAAAACAGCGCTCATCATAGCATTCAGTTAACCGGCCGAGAAATCTGCTTGCCTGTAGGTACCGAATCTAACCTAAAATGGTGCAAAACAACCTGGAGAAAACAACATGGCCGGTGAGCAACGTGACCTTACCTTAAGATTTCTGGCCGAACCTGCCGACGTAAACTTTGGTGGCAAAGTACACGGCGGGGCAGTGATGAAATGGATAGACCTGGCAGCCTACGCCTGTGCAGCCGGCTGGAGCGGCAAATATTGTATTACTGCCTACGCGGGGGGAATCCGCTTTGTACGCCCTATTCTGGTGGGTAATCTGGTGGAAGTGCGAGCCAGAGTCATTTACACAGGGCGCACATCTATGCATTTGGCACTGGATGTAATGGCTGGCGACCCAAAACTGAGTGAACGCCACCTGACCACGCACTGCATAGTGATCATGGTCGCAGTAGACGAGGAAGGAAAGCCCAGCGCCGTACCGGAATGGATACCGCAAACAGACGAAGACAAATATTTACGAGAGTCAGCCCTTAAATTAGTGCAAATGCGTGAAAAAATCGGCGATGAAATGGCCGCGCATATCAAACACCTTGGTTTGTAATCTCAGTGTCTCGCTGAATCATGCAGCCCGGCCTGTTCTCTGGCACAATAGGTGCTGATTTTTTTATATGTGTTAGGCAATGACAGACAGCAGTTTAAAAATCGGCCTGTTTTATGGCTCAACGACCTGCTACACCGAAATGGCGGCGGAAAAAATCTGCGCCGCTTTAGGTGAAGACCTGGTCGAGATGCACAACATCAAAGATGTGCCACTAAAAGAAGCCGAGCAATTCGATATTCTGATATTGGGTATTTCCACCTGGGATTTTGGTGAATTGCAGGAAGATTGGGAATCCCAGTGGAGTGATATCCGCGCTCTTAACCTGCAAGGTAAGATTGTCGCCTTGTTTGGCTTGGGCGACCAAATGGGTTATGCCGACTGGTATCAGGACGCCTTGGGCATGTTGCACGATGAGCTGCTGGTACTGGATTGTCAGTTGATTGGCTATTGGCCAAACCAAGGCTATGAATTTACCGCCTCTAAGGCCCTGACCGAAGACGGTAGCCACTTTGTCGGCTTGGCGCTGGACGACGAAAACCAGTTTGATCAAACCGATCAGCGCATCAGCCAATGGGTTGATCAGTTACTGGATGAATTGCAGCAACTTTAATTGGAATCTTCATGCATCAGGCTCCCATTTTAATCACCGGCGCGGCCCAGCGTATCGGCTTGTATTGCGCAAAAGCCCTACACCAATTGGGCTATGCCGTCGTCATCACTTATCGCCGCCACCGCCCCTTAATTGACGAATTACAAGCCAGCGGAATTGATTGTATTCAGGCTGACTTTGCTCATTCTCAAGGGGTACAGAGTTTTATTGATACCCTTAAACAGCGATACCAGAGTCTGCGGGCCATTATCCATAACGCGTCAGACTGGCATTCTGATCAGGACGGTGAGTTAGCAGAGGTATTCGACGCGATGATGGCAATCCATGCCAAGGCACCTTTGCTTCTCAACCAAGCTCTGGCACCGATGCTAAACGAGGATAAGGCCGACATAGTGCATATGACGGATTTTGTTGCCCAAACCGGCAGCGCTAAACATATGGCCTACGCAGCATCTAAAGCAGCATTGGAGAACCTAACCCTGTCCCTGGCGCGAAAATTAGCGCCCAAAGTCAAAGTTAACGCCATTGCGCCGGCACTGATTTGTTTTAATGACTGGGATGATGACGCATACCGGCAGAAGACCTTACAGAAATCCCTGCTAGGTATCGAACCAGGCGAACAAGAGGTATTTAACACTCTCGACTGGCTGCTCTGCAGCGACTACGTAACCGGCCGGATAATTCATCTGGATGGCGGCCGCCATTTAAACCTGCCTTAAAATGATGGCCGAGCCCAGGCTACATCGCCCTTACTATCGTAATGGTCCGGACCATAGGGAAGGCCGGGATATGGGCTTTGCCGACATAGTACGAATATTTGGTTTTCGCACGGTAAGCATTGGCAAATGGGTAAGCAAAGCTGAACAGCAGTTAGCCGCCAATTTGTTTTTCGATGCCCTGTGCGATTTGATGAGCATCCTGGCAGTGCCGGAAAGGGTTATTTCCCTCAATGGCACCCTGTCCCTGGCCTTTGGTACCGGCGGTAACAAACACAGCAGTGCCCATTATGAGTCATCAAGTCGCACTCTGGCACTGGCTAAAAATGCGGGCGGGGGCGCCCTGGCCCATGAATGGTTTCATGCCTTCGATCATTATATCTGCCCAAAACTCTTTAACGATACCGAGCGCCACAGTTTTGCTTCGGCATGCTGGCTGAACAATCAGCACACTATTGATCACCCACTGAACCTGCGCCTTTTTGACTATTTTCGCTTGTTGTTTCTGGAGGGTCGGCAAGGTAGCGCCTATCTGAAACGCGCCGTAGACATCGACAAGAAGCTGCAGATTTTCTACTACGCCCAGCCTCAGGAGCTGGCCGCCCGCGCTTTTGAGGCCATTGTGCAGGATCAACCGCTAAAAAATGCCTTTCTGGTACAAGGTACTAAGCAAAGCCAGGAAGCCGAGCTGGGTCTTTATCCCCCCATCGCTATCAGGCCCGAACTGGCCAATCAATTATTGGGTTACTTCCATCTGCTGGGTAAGGCCCTGGATGCACAGCGCTGAAACTTGCCCGCTAGCTATTGCTAATTCTTTGTAAATCAATCAAAAAACGCGTAGTGTTTAACTGGTTGTGCAGTGAATAAGAAGAATAGAGCAAGGAGCTAGCATGAACATCGTTACCCAGTCTGAAATCCTCTTAATTGGCATAGAAGTCAACGCCCCCTGGCAAGCACTGAGTAGCCAAATACCTGATGCCTGGCAGCACCTCTACCACCAACTAGACCACCTTGACCCAAGTGGCGACCCCATTCTGGTTGAAGCATCACTGAGCTGCCAGCAAGGCATATATCGGCAATTGGTCAGTTGTCAGGTCACTTCATCCATCCCGGTTCCTGAGGGATTAACGGCCATCCGCATCCCACCGGCCAGCTACCTTCATCATACTCATGAAGGGCAGGTTAGCCAGATTATAGAGACCTTCGGCGATATGCTGCAGTGGGCGGCAGAAGAGCATATCCCTATCTCGGATCTGAAACTGGATTTCGGCTACACTCAAACCAAAGATGAGCAAAGTCATGAGCTGTTAATTGCTTTACAACCGCCTCCCCAATGGCAGCGTTGCTAAACGCGGCTTGTTAATACTTGGCCCCGTATTAACCAGCCAAGATGAAGAACACACAAATGGCCAAAATGCCTACGCAAAGGTCAGTCTTCTTTAGCCATTCAACGCAAGCACCTTGAAAAATCTCCCCACAGACAGGATATTCAGAACATTGCTATGTTGAGGAGTTGTTATGAACAGCACGTCTTGCGAAGCCTTACACCTAGATAACCAACTGTGCTTTGCGCTGTATTCAACCTCTCTGGCCATGAATAAGCTATACAAACCCTTATTGGCCAAGTTAGGACTCACCTACCCTCAGTATCTTATGATGTTGGTGTTGTGGGAAGAAGACGGCATTACCTCAACAGCCGTAGGCAAGCGTTTACACCAGGATCTAGGCGCACTCAGCCCAGTTCTTAAGCGTCTTGATGCACAAGGTCTGTTGGAAAGGCGGCGTAGCAGCGACGATGAGCGCAAGGTTTTGCTGTTCCTAACCCCAGCTGGCAAAGCACTGCAACAGCAAGCCCAGTCACTCCCCCATTCCGTGCTCTGTGCCAGTGGTTTGAATATAGAACAGGTGGTATCCCTCAAGCAGCAGCTGGACAGCCTACGTCTTACCCTTAATGGTGACGGCCATGGCTAAGCGTCAACCTGCCTGATTCGCTGAATGCGATAAGCTACATCGGTTCTTTTAATTATCGCAATAAACATTATCGCGATAACATAATCCTCGTTAACCTGTTAGGTAATCAAACGAGGAAATTCCTATGCAAGTACTATATAAAGCCATTGTTACTTCAACCGGCGGTCGCGACGGCCAGGCAAAATCCGATGATGGTTTGCTCGATGTTAAGCTCACTACACCAAAAGAGCTGGGAGGCAGCGGGGGCCAGGCCACCAACCCGGAACAATTATTCGCGGCAGGTTATTCGGCCTGCTTTATTGGCGCACTAAAATTCGTGGCAGCGGGTAAAAAAATAAGCTTGCCAGCAGAAACACATATCCGCGCTGAAGTGGGTATTGGGCAAACCCAAGGTGGTTTTGGTCTTGATATTGATCTCTTTGCACAGCTGCCGGGCTTGGAACTTTCCGTGGCACAAATGCTGGTTGATGCTGCACACCAGGTATGTCCATACTCCAACGCCACCCGTGGAAATGTCGATGTTCGTCTGCACACCAGCGTTTAACCCTTGATTGGCCGCACCCGTGCGGTCATCTCCCCTCTTGGGAGCTTTAAGGCAATGGCCTGCGGTACCACCTGAATGCGCGCCGGCGTCACGCCGAAGAACTCGCCATCTCCCTCAATGGGCAGATTTGGAGTCAGGATAGAAAACTGCCTATCTTGCCAGTATTCCACCACATCAGCCTGCAAATGGCGGCCCTGAAAAATCCGCGCCAGGTAATAGAGCTTTTTAGCCAGTCCGGCTTTCCCCACCCAGCAACAGTCAAGCATGCCATCGTCAATACTGGCGCGTGGGGCGATTTGCATACCGCCACCAAAATAACGCCCGTTGGCAAAGGCTGCGATAAAGCAATCCGCATTCTTCTGCAGGCTACTTTGCAGTTGTACCTGTTGCTCGCGATAACCAAAGAGTTGCTGTAAGGCAACGAGTAGATAACGCCAGCGGCGAAACCGACGTGGCTGCTTATCATACATACTGGCGACAACAGCGCCATCAAAGCCAACCCCCAGTACATTGGCAAAGTAGCGCTCATTGCATAACCCCAGGTCCACCCGCTGGCTCAACTCCCCCAGCGCAATTGCTACCGGATCATCGGCGCTGCTAAATAGGTTACGAGCAAAATCATTGCCACTGCCACAAGGGATAAGAGCAAGAGGAACCTGACTATGGGCCAGGACATTAACGACAAGATTAAATGTGCCATCCCCACCAATCACGACCCAGTCGGTAAATGCCGTCTTACATTGATTGAGGTGACGAAGGTTAGCCTGTTCATTAGCGGTGGTATACCAAACCTCAAGCTCATCCCCCCTTTCCCGCAGCCCCTGGCGAAGGCGCTCCAGGTAATACTGAGCCCGGTCATTGGCCATTGGGTTAACCACAATCAAAAAACGACGTGAGCTGGGAGACGGCATATAACACTCTGCTCGCAAAAAACTGTCAGTTTGCGCCAATCCGCGGTTCAGTCAACCTGCAATAGCTAGGGTTATGTATCTTTCGGGCATATGCAGCATTTTGTGGGCTCTTTATACAAAGCAGCGTAAACCTAGTGCAGTTATTCTACATAAGTGAATAATAACGCCGCGGAAAGGGCCAATAAGCACGGCCCGAAGGGTTCAATATTTGCCTACCAGCGACGTTTTGCGGGATCGCGATTCTCTTTCTCAAACTCGGTTTGAATCTCAATAATCTCTGGCTCACAGTGAGACTTAATGGATGACACCATTGGCGTATCGTCATCCAATTGAATACTGACTTCGTACTGATCCTGTAAATGACCGTTGCACGGATTCATATCTATGCCCATTTGTTGCATATACTCGCGTTCTGCCTGACTTACGCAAGCACTCAGCAACACAACACTGGTCAAGGTAAAAAGTATTTTCATCCGCATCCTTCCATCTTCAACTGCCACCTATGCTCGGTTATTTATCGTATTACTTCAACGACTGACGGTAAAATGTTACAACGTATCAGTGAATTCGGACATAATTCCGCCTTTGGCTAACGCCAACTTATTCTAACAAGAGTCCCTTTGGAGAACGTAATGCGCAAGACTCTGATTGCTTCAGCAATCGGTGCCAGCCTGCTGGTTGCCGCCTGCTCACAGCCACCTAAGACAGAACAAAACAATACCGCCGAAACAGCCCAAGCCAGCCAGGTAGCTATCGCTAACCCTTTGCTGACCGCCAGCACATTGCAATATCAGGCACCTGATTTCAGCCAAATCAAAGACGAGCACTTCGCCCCGGCTTTTGAACAGGGCATGACAGAACATATGGCCGATATTCAGGCCATTATCGACAATCCTGAACCCGCCAGCTTTGAAAACACTATTGTTGCGCTGGAAAAAGCCGGTCCCCTTCTGACTCGTGTATCACGGGTGTTTTTCAACCTGACCGGTACCGACAGCAATGAAGCGCGCCGTGCCTTGCAAAGCGAGTTGGCACCTAAGCTGGCCGCGCATTCCGACAACATCAATCTGAATGCCGACTTGTTTGCCCGCGTGGAAGCGATTTACAACCAGCGCGAACAGCTGAAGCTAGATCCCGAATCGGACCGCTTGCTGGAGGTGTACTACAAACGCTTTGTCAAAGCTGGCGCCAAGTTGTCTGAAGAACAAAAGACAGCCATTCGCGCTCTGAACGAAGAGCATTCCAAGCTAACTACGCAGTTCAGCCAAAACTTGCTGAAACTGAGCAAGGCCATCGCTGTGGTAGTTGAAGATAAAGCCCAATTAGACGGCCTGTCTGAAAGCCAATTGAAAGCGGCCGCTAAAGCTGCCGAGGATGCAGAGCAACCAGGTAAGTATCTGCTGAGCATCACTAATACCACCCGCCAGCCGATCCTGGCTTCCCTGAATAACCGGGAATTGCGTCAGCGCGTATGGGAAGCCTCTGCATATCGTGGCACCTCCGGCGAACTGGATAACCGCCCGCTGGTTTCTCGCCTGACCCAGATCCGTGCCGAAAAAGCGGCATTGTTAGGCTACAACAACTGGGCCGAATACCAGTTACAAAACACCATGGCGGAAAAGCCAGAAAATGTCTTTAACATGCTCAACTCCATGGTGCCGGCCGTTGTGGCTAACACCCAAGCCGAGCAAGCTGACATTCAGGCCATGATCAAACGTGAAGGCGGCGACTTCGATGTACAGCCCTGGGACTGGGCATACTATGCAGAAAAAGTACGCCAGGAAAAATACGACCTGGATGAAAGCGAAGTGCGTAACTACTTCGAGTTCAACCGTGTACTGCACGACGGTCTGTTCTACACCATGAATCGCCTGTATGGCGTGCGCTTTGAGCCACGTCCAGATCTGCCGGTTTACCACCCTGACGTACAAGCCTTTGAGCTGTTTGATCACGGCGGTAAGAGCCTGGCGATTTTCTATGCCGATTATTTTGCCCGTGACGGCAAACGCGGTGGCGCCTGGATGAGTTCATTTGTTGGCCAGTCCGGCTTGCTTGAGCAAAAACCCGTGGTGGTCAACGTGATGAATATTCCTAAGGGTCCGGAAGGTGAACCCACCTTGGTAAGCTTTGACCATGTGACTACTATGTTCCACGAACTGGGTCATGGTATTCACGGCATGTTCTCCAAGGTGAAGTATCCTTCCTTGGCCGGTACCGCCGTGTCTCGCGACTTTGTTGAGTTCCCATCAACCTTCGAAGAAGATTGGGCTGCATTGCCTGAAGTTTTGGCTAATTATGCCCGTCACTACGAGACCGATGAGCAGATCCCCGCGGAGTTGCTGGAAAAAGTCATGAAGGCAAAAAACTTCAATATGGGCTTCGACACCCTGGAGTATATGTCAGCCGCCCTATTGGATATGGAATGGCACTCACTGCCTGCCGATACACCGCTGCAGGATGTGGAAAGCTTTGAAGCCAAGGCGTTGGAAAAGCATGGCGTAAATCTGCCAGCGGTTCCGCCTCGCTATAAGTCCACTTACTTCTCTCACTCTATTGGCGGTGGCTATTCTGCGGGTTACTACGCCTACATGTGGAGTGAAATCCTGGCAGCCGACGCCTTCGCATACTTGCGTGAGCGTGGCGGTCTGACCCGTGAAAACGGCGAGTTGTATCGCAAGCACATCCTGGAAGTGGGTAATTCTCGCCCCCCCATGGAGTCTTACATTCAATTCCGTGGTCAGGAGCCAACGACGGATGCCCTGTTGATTCGCCGTGGTCTGAAGCCACAAATCGACTAAGTTTGTTGAGCAACCCCGGCCTCATCTGAGGCCGGGACAAATACAAAAAAACCGCCTTTTGGCGGTTTTTTTTCATGGATGAACAGGAACGGCGATGTTCAGGATGAACGATATCAGAAGAAGCTGTATACCAGTGTTACTGAGGTTTGCGTATCCAGTTCATCTACATCATCAGCCACATCAGTATTATGGTTAAGGATAATCGCCAGTTTCATCGCCAGTGACCCGTTGATTTGTGCTGACAACGACGTTTCCGACTTAGATTTGGTATTGTCGCTACCCACTTCCGTACTGAATAGCTGACGGAAGTTAGCGGTATCGGATATCTTCCATTTATAGTCGACCGCACCACGCACAATGGCTCCGTTAGCGCTTTCGCCGGACTCCCGCTCAGCAAAAGAATAACCCGGACCGATACTGTAGCTAAATGCTGATACATCATCTTTCCAAAGCTGGTGCGCCCAACCCGCTGCGACGGTGGCCTGATATTCAAAGCCACTGAAACGATCGTCTTCATACGAACCGAAAGCAAACACGCGATGCGCTGGATTTTCTAACTTGTAGTTACCCTGGCCTGAAGCGAAGATTTTCTGTGCCGTGGTTTGAGACACCGTATCTTCATCGATAGTCTTCTCATCCTGCTTATAAAAGCCTTCCAGAATGTAGTCGTTACTCCATGACTCCAGTTCCTGATGAGCATTCAGGCGCCCTTTAAAGCTGGTAGAATCGGTATTCCCCGTAGTCGCCACAAAACCAATCTCGCCATCCAGGCTAAATGGTTTTTCAGCTTCTTCCGGTACGCTGACATCTGCGGCAAACAGACTATCCAATGCATCTGCCTGAGCAGCAGAAGCAACAAACAGGGCGGCAAACATTGCCAATCCAGATCTTTTTTTCATCGGGCGGGTCCTCAATAGCTCTCAGGCGGCAATTGTAACGAAATCATACTAATTTGCTCAGTTTTTTTCGTCTATTTTTCACACAAATGATAATTTATTCCTGTATTTTCCAAGCACATACAATTTTTTAACCGAATAAAAACAAAAAAGGGTGCCAAAGCACCCTTTTAAAAAAAATAGCAGCTTAGGCTTTAGATGCCTGGTAGATACTCTCAATCGCCATATCCAACGCCGCATCGAACTCGCCATCCGATTGCTTGGCAGACAAGCCTTCTGTTAAGGCGCGAGAGAAACTGGCAATCATGCCGTGGTTATGGCTGAGTTTGCGGTTAGCATCGTCACGACTGTAGCCACCAGATAGCGCCACGACCCTGATCACATTCGGATGTTCGATACAATCGCGGTAAAAATTATCTTCATTGGGCAGGGTCAGCTTCAGCATCACCTTCTGGTCAACAGTGAGTTTATCCAGTTCAGCCAGCAAAGCCTGCTTAAGCAGTGTTTCTGCTTCGGTTTTTTCCGGACAGTGGATATCCACTTCAGGTTCAATTATGGGTGTCAGGCCTGCGGCCAGAATCTGTTTACCCACTTCAAACTGCTGAGCCACCACCGCATTGATGCCAGCGGCATTGGCCTGCTTAATAACAGAACGCATCTTAGTGCCGAATACACCTTGAGCAACGGCTTTAGTCAACAAAGCATCTAATTCAGGCATCGCTTTCATCAGTTGCACACCGTTGGCTTCGTCTTCCAAGCCTTTATCGACCTTCAAAAAAGGCACAACTTGCTTCACATCCCACAAGTAACGTGAAGAAGGCTTACCGTCAATTTCACGATCCAGGGTGTTTTCAAACAAGATGGCGCCCAGCACCCGGTCACCGCCGAAGGCGTTGCTTGTCACGATGCGTGCACGCATCTGATGCACCAGATCAAACATCTGTTCATCGTTGGACCAATCCGCTTCACTCAAACCGTAAAGTTTCAGCGCTTTTGGCGTACTACCGCCACTTTGATCCAGTGCAGCAATAAACCCATCCTGGGTTAGTACTTTATTCAACATTTCTGTCTTCGCTTCGGCTGCCATCGGCAACGCTCCTTTTTAGTTTCGGCCGTGAGGCCAGGGTACAAAGATAATTATTCAATTATTGAGGGTTTAAACCCTTCTTGTTATTAAAACGTCAAGGCACAGCCCCTTACATGGGCGCTGCTCACTTTACTTATCCAGCGCGCTTTTCCAACATCGCAACGGCCGGCAGCACTTTGCCTTCCAAGAATTCCAGAAACGCACCGCCACCGGTGGAAATATAGGATATCTTGTCGGCAATATCGTATTTATCCACTGCCGCCAGGGTGTCACCACCGCCGGCAATAGAGAAGGCCTTGCTGTTGGCAATGGCCATGGACAAGGCTTTAGTACCACCACCGAACTGATCAAATTCAAACACGCCCACCGGGCCATTCCATACAATGGTGCCCGCTTTTTCAATCAGCTTAGCCAGTACCTCGGCGGTTTGTGGGCCGATATCAAAGATCATATCCGATTCGGCAACATCACCCACGGGTTTATGGGTGGCCTCGGCAGTTTCAGAAAATTCCTGACCCACTATCACATCCACCGGTACCGGAATATCCCCACCGCTGGCCTGCGCTTTTGCCAACAAGCGTTGTGCCTCAGGAATGAGGTCTGCCTCATACAAAGACTTGCCAACGGGTTTGCCCGTAGCTGCAATGAAAGTGTTAGCGATACCACCGCCCACAATCAACTGGTCCACTTTTTCAGACAAGGATTCCAGCACCGTCAGTTTAGTCGACACCTTGGAGCCACCAACAATGGCCAGCAATGGGCGGGCCGGGTTGTCCAGAGCTTTACCCAAGGCATCCAGTTCAGCAGCCAACAAAGGACCTGCGCATGCCACTGGCGCATATAAGCCCACACCATGGGTAGACGCTTGTGCGCGGTGCGCGGTGCCAAAGGCATCCATCACATAGATATCGCAAAGGGCTGCATATTGACGCGACAGTTGCTCGTCGTCTTTCCCTTCACCTTGGTTAAAGCGCACATTTTCCAGCACCACCAGCTCGCCGGCTTGTAGCTCCAACCCGCTTAGATAGTCTTTGGCCAAACGTACCGGACAATCCAACGCGGATTTAAGATAATCTACGACAGGAGCCAGCGAATATGCCTCTTCCACAACCCCTTCGGTAGGACGCCCCAGGTGAGACATCACCATCACTTTAGCGCCGGCCTGCAATGCCAGTTTCAGGGTAGGTAAAGACGCTTTAATGCGAGCATCAGACGTGACCTTGCCGTCTTTGACCGGCACATTCAGATCCTGGCGAATCAGCACTCGCTTACCGGCCAGATCCAGATCTGACATTTTCAAAACCTTCATGGCATATCTCCAAAGTTTGCAATGTTGCGCGGCCGACCCCCTGTCTGCCGCAAAATTCGTTGTTATCCGGGCCCGCTGACTTAGCGACAGCCTGCGGCCATTACCAGGGCGGTATCCAGCATACGATTGGCAAAGCCCCACTCGTTATCGCACCATACCAAGGTTTTCACCAGTCGCTTATGGCTGACCCGGGTTTGGGTACCGTCAACAATAGCCGAGTGGGGATCGTGATTAAAATCCACCGATACCAGCGGCTCTTCGGTATAACCCAGAATGCCAGCAAGACGCCCTTCTCTGGCCTGCATCAGTGCCTGATTCACTTGCTGAATATTAACATCGGTAGCTAAAGTGACGCTTAAATCCATAGCCGTCACATTAATGGTCGGCACGCGAACGGCAATTGCCTCAAAACGGCCGGCGAACTTGGGCAGGATCCGCTCTATACCTCGGGCAAGCTTTGTATCAACCGGGATAATGGACTGGCTGGCGGCGCGGGTGCGACGCAGGTCAGCATGGTAAGCGTCGATAACCTGCTGATCATGCATAGAGGCATGAATGGTGGTGATAGTACCGCTGTCCACACCAAAGGCCTGATCCAGCGCCTGGATCACAGGTACAATACAGTTGGTGGTGCAGGAACCATTGGACACTATGCGGTGTTCCGGGGTCAGCAGGTCTTCATTGATGCCAAAAATCACCGTGGCATCCACATCTGCATCACCACTACAGGGCTGAGAAAACAACACTTTACCTGCCCCTTGGTTCAGGTGGGCTTGCCCAGCCACGCGGTCACCATAAACGCCGGTGCATTCAAGCACCAAATCCACCTCAAGCTGCGCCCAGGGAAGCTCGCTGAGCTCGGTTTTGTTTAACAGCTGAATACTGTCACCGGCCACATTTAGGCGATCACCCTCCAGGCTTACCGCAAAGGGAAAGCGGCCATGGGAGGTGTCATATTTCAGCAGATGCGCAATCCCCTCTGGCTTGGCCAGCTCGTTGATAGCGACGATCTGCACCTGGTCGTTACGACCGGTTTCATAGAGGGCCCGCAACACATTGCGACCTATACGTCCGAAACCATTGATAGCAATACGTAACATTCAAGACGACTCAGTAAATCCCGAGGGTACAGTCCACCCAGGATTAAAAAAACAAAGGGCTGGAGCGCCGAATGGGTAAAGTATGAGCTCCAGCGGAGGTAGAAATTTCTTCAGGCAATCCAGGTCTTTTTATGGCTTTAGTGGTACTAAAGCCTAAAGAGCCTGGAGCAGACTGGGGGAATTTCTACCCCGCCCTACGGGAGCCACCGGAAATCCGCTCTTCCGGCGTTACGGCTGCTTGAAAGATTGTCGATATTCCTGCACAACCGTGCCTTGGCAAAGCGGATTTCTGCCAGGCTCTGGTGGTCATAATTCACCCATTCGGCGCTCTTAAGCGCCCGTATTGTACGTTTTTGTTTATTCGCCAAGCAAGGATAAGGCGGTTGCAACGACGTTTTCTGCTGTAAAGCCAAAGTGCTTAAGCAGCACCCCGCCCGGAGCAGATTCACCGAAGGTCGTCATGCCCACCACTTTGCCGTTCAGGCCAACATACTTGTACCAGTAATCCACGTGTGCCGCTTCCACCGCTACCCGGCGGGTGACGGCAGCAGGCAGTACCGCTTCTTTATAAGCGCTGTCCTGACGTTCAAATACCGAGGTGCTGGGCAAGGATACCACTCGCACTTTGTGTCCCTGTTCACTCAACTGCGCGGCGGCCGCGACGGTAATTTCAATCTCAGAGCCGGTGGCAATCAGAATGATATCCGGCTGACCTGCACAGTCTTTAAGGATATATCCACCGCGGGCGATATTAGCCAGTTGCGCGTCATCACGTGATTGCGCGGCCAGGTTCTGACGACTAAACACTAACGATGAGGGGCCATCGGTACGCTGAAGTGCCAATTTCCAGGCCACTGCAGTTTCAGCCGCATCACATGGACGCCAGGTATCCATATTGGGTGTCAGACGCAGGTTGGCCACTTGCTCAACCGGTTGGTGGGTTGGACCATCTTCCCCCTGACCAATACTGTCATGGGTATAGACAAAGATATTCGGTACTTTCATCAATGCAGACATACGCACAGCGTTACGAGCGTATTCCATAAACATCAGGAAAGTGGCACCGTAAGTGCGGAATCCACCGTGCAAGCCAATGCCATTCATAATGGCGCTCATGCCAAATTCACGCACACCGTAATAAATGTAGTTACCGCTGGCATCTTCGGCAGTCAGTCCTTTGGAGCCAGACCACAAGGTCAGGTTCGAACCTGCCAAATCCGCCGAGCCGCCAATCACTTCAGGTAACAAGGCCGCATAAGCTTCGATAGCATTTTGCGAAGCTTTACGGCTGGCAATATTCTCTGCTTTGTCCTGACATTGGCGAATAAAAGCATCGGCCTTATCGGCAAAGTCTGCCGGCAACTCGCCAGCCAGACGACGTGTCAGTTCCGCAGCGAGCTCAGGATAAGCGCTTGCATAAGCCTCAAACTGATTGTTCCAATGCTGTTCTAGGTTGGCGCCTTTGGCTTTAGCATCCCACCCAGCATAGACATCGGCAGGAATCTCAAAAGGTGCATGTGGCCATTGCAGGAATTCACGGGCTGCGGCAATTTCGTCATCTCCCAACGGGGCACCGTGACAGTCATGGCTGCCAGATTTGTTGGGTGAACCAAAACCGATAATGGTTTTGGTACAGATCAAGGTCGGTTTGCTTGTTTCAGCCTTTGCCGCTTCAATAGCCGCTTTCACTTGCTCAGCATCATGCCCGTCTACATTTTCAATCACGTGCCAACCGTAAGCACGGAAACGTCCAGGAGTATCGTCGGTAAACCAGCCTTCCACATGCCCATCAATGGAAATGCCGTTGTCGTCCCAAAACGCGATGAGTTTGCCAAGACCCAAGGTACCAGCCAAAGAACAAGTCTCATGTGAAACCCCTTCCATCAAACAACCGTCACCCAGGAAGCAATAGGTGAAGTGATCAATAATGTCATGGCCTTCACGGTTAAATTGCGCAGCCAGGGCTTTTTCAGCAATGGCCATACCCACAGCATTACTAATGCCTTGTCCTAACGGACCGGTCGTGGTTTCCACACCGGGAGCATAACCATATTCAGGGTGACCTGGGGTTTTAGAATGGAGTTGACGGAAGTTTTGCAACTCTTCGATAGGTAATTCATAGCCGCTTAAATGCAACAATGAATAAATCAGCATGGAGCCATGGCCGTTTGACAACACAAAGCGGTCACGGTTAGTCCAGTTTGGATTGGCCGGATTGTGATTGAGAAAATCACACCACAATACCTGCGCAATATCCGCCATCCCCATAGGGGCACCTGGGTGACCAGACTTGGCTTTTTGAACCGCGTCCATAGAAAGGGCGCGAATGGCATTGGCTAACTCGCGACGAGTGGCTTGTGACTGGGGCATATTAACTCCTGCTGTGGGCCGACACTGCGGCCCTGACGATTCTTGGCAAAAAAACGGGCACCTATTCTTACCCAGCCCAGCGGCAACTGCAATGACGTTAGCAGATTACCCAATGCCAAAGGCGAATAAGGTATTAGGTCTGGTTTATTACCTATACCTCACCTTGACATTTTGAGACTGGCAAGCAAACTTAACAAACAGACATTTAGACGTCTAGATGTAAAAACTGGATTTTTTTATCCTCTGGGGTAAAATGCGCGCCATTATGGCCGTTAACCTAGCGGTCAATGTTGAATTTATGTTTTTTGAGGAAGAATCATGGCAAAACATCTGTTTACCTCAGAGTCTGTATCCGAAGGCCATCCGGATAAGATAGCCGACCAGATCTCTGATGCGGTATTGGATGCGATCCTGACTCAGGACCCCAAAGCGCGCGTTGCCTGCGAAACTTATGTCAAAACCGGTATGGTGTTGGTGGGTGGTGAAATTACCACGTCTGCCTGGGTAGACATTGAAGAGCTAACCCGCAAAACCGTACGTGAAATCGGTTATGTCCATTCAGATATGGGCTTTGATGCCGACTCCTGCGCGGTACTGAATGCCATTGGTAAACAAAGCCCGGACATTAATCAGGGAGTAGATCGCTCTCGCCCTGAGGAACAAGGTGCAGGTGACCAGGGCCTGATGTTTGGCTATGCCACCAATGAAACCGACGTGCTGATGCCTGCTCCAATTTTTTACTCACACCTGCTTGTTAAACGTCAGGCAGAAGTGCGTAAAAACGGTACGCTAAGCTGGTTGCGCCCTGATGCCAAGAGCCAGGTGACCTTCGCCTATGAGAATGGCAAGCCAGTAGGGATTGATGCCGTTGTGTTGTCTACCCAGCACTGTGACTCCATCTCCACCGCCGATTTGCAAGAAGCGGTGATGGAAGAAATCATCAAACCTGTGCTACCTGCCCAGTGGCTGAACAGCCAGACCAAGTTCTTTATCAACCCAACCGGCCGTTTTGTTATTGGCGGTCCTATGGGTGACTGTGGCCTGACCGGCCGTAAGATTATTGTCGACACCTACGGCGGTATGGCCCGTCATGGTGGCGGAGCCTTCTCAGGCAAGGACCCGTCCAAAGTTGACCGTTCCGCAGCCTATGCTGGTCGTTACGTGGCCAAAAACATTGTGGCCGCAGGCTTGGCAGACAAGTGTGAAATTCAGGTGTCCTACGCCATCGGCGTGGCCGAGCCAACCTCTATCAGCATTGATACTTTCGGCACCGGCAAGGTTGACGAAGCAACACTGATAGCACTGGTACGTGAACATTTTGATCTGCGTCCTTATGGCTTAATTCAAATGCTGGATCTGGAGCGCCCTATCTATCAGGCCACGGCTGCTTACGGGCACTTCGGCCGCGAGGAATTCCCTTGGGAGGCCACAGATAAAGCTGACGTATTACGTCAAAGCTAAACAGCTTATCAGTTCTATAAAAGCCGGACTTTGTCCGGCTTTTTTGTCTATGCGCGACACACGACACTCAAATCCGCACAAGCTAGCTACCGCCACTTCGGCATTCATCATGTTATTGGACGCTGTTGGTTAAAACATCAGGACAAAATAAGCTTGTTTATGATGATGGCCTAAGCAATAAATAAACCCCGCCACCTACCATCAGTCCGCCGGTTACGCGCTGCCAGATAAGCCCAAAACGGTTACCGCCTAGTCGCACAATCAAGGAACTTCCCAGCCAGGCATACAGGACTTTAACTCCGCCCACGGCAAATACCGTAAGTAGAAGCAGGTAAACTACATCAAGAACGCCCAACGCCTGCATATCCAAAATGCTAGGGAACAAACTGGCATAAAAAACTATGGCTTTAATATCCGCCAGGGTAAGCAAAAGGCCACTTAGGTAACTGCTGCTCCAGGCAGATTTAGCCGCGATTGTTGGCTGCCCAAAACGCATCTGAGACAGCAGTCGCCAGCCAAGCCAAATAAGGTAGCCAGCCGCCAGCAAACGAACTAAGCTAAACACTTCGCCCAGCCAATGGGCCAGGGCTGACATACCCAGAATCGCCAAACTGGCAAAGAGCAAATCCGCAGTGACAATTCCCAGCGCCACCATCATGCCCTGCCACATACCGTGACTGGCGCTGCGACTAACCACCAGGACAACACTGGCACTAGGCAGTGCAGCCAGAGCCAACAGACTGGAAAACAGCATCAACATTTGCGTTGAGGTCATAGGTTGTCCTTGTGATCACAAGCTATGGTGGAAATTGCCACGCAGCTGGGCAAAAATAGCCACAGGCATTCCATCATCAAGAGAAAACGGATGAAACTCAAGCATATCACTCTGGCAATCTGCATTGCGGCTTTACTGGCGTCCTGCGCTAAATCCCCCACCGGCCGCAGTCAGTTGAAACTCTACTCCTCCAGCCAGCTGTCGGAAATGGGTAGCCAGGCATTCGACAGTATGAAGAGCGAACAAAAAGTCTCGGCGAAACAAGTAGATAACCGCTATGTAAAGTGTGTTGCTGAAAACATAGTGCATCAAGTACCAGACGGCGTATTTAGCGGTCAGTGGGAAGTCGTCGTGTTCGAGGATGATCAGGTTAACGCCTTTGCGCTCCCTGGAGGCAAAATTGGTGTGTATACCGGCCTGCTAAAAGTTGCCAAAAACCAAAACCAGCTTGCCGCCGTTATCGGCCATGAGGTAGGCCATGTGATTGCCGAGCATGGTAACGAGCGAATGTCTAACAGTGCCGTAATAGGCTTGGGTATGGAAGCCACCAATCAGATCTTACAAGCCAAGCAGGTGGGACAAAGCAATATGATTATGGCAGGCTTGGGGTTGGCCACGCAGGTGGGCATTCAGTTACCCTTTAGCCGCACCCACGAATCGGAAGCCGATCTTATCGGCTTGCAACTGATGGCCAGAGCGGGTTTTGACCCCGCCGAATCAGTCAAACTATGGGAGAACATGGAAAAAGCCAGTGGTGGTGAACGCCAGCCAGAGTTGCTATCTACTCACCCGGCCCCACAAACCCGCATTCAGTTGTTAAGCCAAAACTTGCCGGCCGCTAATAAGGATTTTCAAGCCAGTCCTAATCGCCCTCGCTGCCAATAAGCTGATACCCGGCCGCCCGCTTGGGCGGTCTACCCACGAATCAAATAATGCGCTAAATAGCGCAGTCCTGTGCTTTATCCTCGTCTATATTTTTATCTTGTTCGCTGCAAATGGATAAGGGAATTGATTGTGGCTAAGGTAAAAGTGAGCAGCACGTTGGCAATTTACACCAACGACGGTAGAAATGTACTGGCGAATTCCGCAGGCAGAAAGCTTATTATCAGTACACATGGTGGATGGCAGGCCGATGATGGTTGGGTGTTAAGAAGTGAAATTAACGCTGCCGCTATCAGCTTCTATTCGAATGAAAACTTCAGTTTGACGGCCAATCTGGCTAGAGCTATGCGTGGCGCAGTACAAACCATAGATACGCCGCTGGTAAAGTGTAAAAACTACGAGCTATCCCGCTTTGAACACGACCCAAAAAAATCGGCTCTGGAACCCAAACTCAACGACCAGTTCGATGTATTAAAGGTCCGTACCAAGTGGTTTGGGGAACGCTCTATTCATCTTAAAAATGTGATCCAGTCCTTGCAAAATGCAGGCTATCAGTACCCTGAATATTGCTGTCTTTTCTGTCGATATACAGGCAATGATGATCTTGTGCAGAGTGCGCGGCAGCGCACAAACCTGGAGTCTGAACGGCTGACCATGATGTCAAAACAGAGCGCCATCACCGCCGAGCTAAACGCGAGAAAGCATTAACCTGAGCGAGAAATAAGAAAGCCGCACTACATGCGGCTTTCTTTATTCAGGTTTTAATATGCTTCACAGGATATGGCAGTAACACTGTCCATATCGGTAAAACACTATTTAGTCCTGCTTGTGCAAATGCACGTCCATTTGTGGGAATGGAATACCGATATTTTCTTCGTCGAAACGCAGCTTAATGGCTTCGGTCAGATCGAATTTCACCGCCCAGAAGTCTGCAGACTTGACCCAGGGACGCACAACGAAGTTCACGCTGCTGTCCGCCAGTTCGGCAACCGCGACTTGCGGGGCAGGATCTTTTAAAATACGCGCATCGGCTGCCAGCATTTCGGTCAGGATTTGCTTGGCCTTGCGTAAATCGCTGCCATAGGCAATACCTACCACCATATCTACGCGGCGGGTTTCCATGGCCGAGAAGTTAGTGATATTGCCGCTGTAAATGGCACCGTTAGGTACAATCACCATTTTGTTGTCTGGGGTGTTGAAAGTACTGGTAAAAATACCGATATTTTTCACGGAGCCCGCTGTACCGCCGGCCTCAACATAATCGCCCGCTTTAAATGGACGGAATATCAACAGCATGACACCAGCCGCAAAGTTGGCCAGCGAGTCTTTCATCGACAAACCAATGGCCAGGCCTGCCGCACCCAGCAAAGCAACTAATGAGGTTGTATCAACCCCTAATTGATCCAAGGATGCCACCACCACAAAGAGCATCAGGATCGCATTCAAGATGGACTTAACAAAGTCCACCAGCATGTTGTCATACTTAGAACGCGCCATTACCTTGCCAAACAGGCCAATCAGGATACCGACGACAATACGGCCGACGATAAAAATCAGTAATGCCAGGGCAATATTGATGCCCCACGGAATGACATAGGTGTCGACCATTTCGGTCATTTTTTCGGGTTGAAACATGGATGCTCTCCATAAAAAAGCGATTTGAACTTATTGTTGTCACGCCAAACTTCCAGGCGGTCCTACTTGTGTTTCAGTAACACGTGTCAGCTAGCATAGTGCAAATACTCGCTAACAGTGCAGTATTCTATCACGTTGTTGCAGCCTGTCGTGCCTGTTATTCAGGGTTTAAAGCCGATTCGGAATCCTCCCCAATGACGCCCCCGAACCCGGATGGGCACCGACAAGTCATGCATTACTTCGCCAGTGTCACGCTTGTAGGTTTGCAACAATAAAACGTCGGTATTGGCGCCACAGCGCCGCCCGGTGCGATCATCAAACAGGCGCTTGGTTCGGTTGTTGACCAGATCCTTGGCATAGTCGCCACTTAGCGGCTGACTGTAACGATGATTGTGGGTAGGGAAATAACCATTTACATCCACGGCCCCCGCGTATAGCGCTCCTTTAATCCGGGTCAAGATAGGTTCCTGGATAGCGGGAAAATGCTGATCGGTGAATTTATCGTAGCGCGTGTGATACTTGACCGGGTTAGTGCCTGCAATGGGCTGATAATTTTGGTCAAACACCTGACTGTCGGTCAGCGTTCCCTGCGCCAACGCCTGCTCAAAAAGCCCGGCAATTTCTGCCGCTGCCTGCTGTGCCTGACGGAATATGGGTAAGTAGAAGCTCTCCTGAGCATACTCCGCCAAATCCCTGAAAATGCTCTCCGTCTGCTCCGATAAATGCGTGGCTTGCTCAGCCACAGTTAAACCATTCGCCTCTATGGTACTCAGCCCACCACTGATACTGGCAATGGCGGCACGAATATCTTCGCTGCTAGCGGTCAAGTTAGCACTGGCGCTGACCATTTGGCTGATATTGACCGAAACACCGCTAACCTCCTGGCTGATCTGTGCAAACCCACTGCATAGGCTCTGCAACTCATCCTTAACCTGATAGCCTGATGTTTCAATATCCTGCATTAGCGCACTGGTCTGCATACTCTGCTGGTGCACTGTGCCCAGCATTTTGGCAATATCCTCAGTTGCCACCGCGGTCTTGCCAGCCAAAGCCCTGACTTCGTCGGCAACTACTGCAAAGCCGCGCCCCTGCTCCCCAGCCCTAGCCGCCTCAATAGCAGCATTCAAGGCCAGTAAATTAGTCTGTTCGGCCACCTGATTAATAACATCGGTAATACGCTGAATATCATCAGCACTGTCACGTAGTTGCTGAAGCTTTGTCACCGCTTCAGAAATAGAAACCACCAGTCTCTCAATACGCTCGGCGTTTTCTTGTAACTGCTGATGGGCATGGCGACTCGCCTCATCGGTTTGATGATAAGTGTTGCCTACCTGCTCCAGTGATTCGTTTAACGCCAGGCTGACCTGATTTTGTTCGTCGGTGGCCCTGCCAATCTGCTGGCTGTCCTCGACACTTTTACCCAACTCCCGGATTAAACCATCAATGCAATAAGACACATCTGCGGCACCTATGGCCATCTTAGAGGTAGCAACAATGACGTTGTCGGCCTCAGGCAATATGTTGTTTTTTTTCGTTTCAACGGTCGCTTGCAACTTGTTCGCAGCGCGGTGCCCCATCCAGTACAGGCAACAAAAGAAAATCACCGCGGTCACGGTAATCACGATATAATCCTGACTGCCCATCAGTAACAAGATAATCTGGGCAATCACAAACAGTACGGTACAAACAAAGGCGCGGATTAAAGGCTGAGCCATGCTAATCTCCTGATTCCCTTATGCCTTTTTCAAGAGGATTGATTGAAATGTCAATGCCTCGCGGCTAAATACCGACTAAAGTTTAATCGACAATTGCTGATACTTTGCACGTTATCAGCAATCTTTGAAATGATGCACACAAACAGATTGGTGTTTGGCAAACGTGGTTCAGGTAGAAGATTTTGAGTATTTTTGTGTTGCATTTCCGGCTATCCATTCCTTTTCTGCACGCCCTGTTAGCAGCTTTATTTAGTATTTCGACCTTGCTAGTCAGTGTACATTCTCGTGCCGATGAGCTGTTGTCTGTGGAGATACAAGGGGCATCAGAAAGCCAACAGCAGAACATTATTGCCCATTTGGGTACCCCACCCCAGGCACCCGGTCAGATCAACAGCTACATTGCCAAAGCGCGCGAGCGTGCCATCACCGCCATGGTCGCTCTGGGATACAACAATGCGGACATCAGCGCTGAAGTGCTGCGTGAACAAAGCCCAATCCAACTGGTTATCAAGGTAAAAGCCGGCCCCCCTACACATATCAGCGTGATGGATATTCACGCATCGGGCGATGCTGAGCATGATCCGAAGTTTCAATCTTTTATCGATGAAATCAACACACATCAGGGGGCGGTGCTCAATCATGGCCAATACGAAAGCTGGAAAAGCCAGATACAAAACTATGCGCGCAGTAACGGTTATCTGGCCGGGAAGTGGCAACATCACGAGTTACTGATTGACGCCGCACGACAGCAAGCCGAAGTGCATTTACGCTATGACGCCGGTCTGAGGCATCGCTTGGGGGAAGTCCAGTACTTAGGTTCAGATGTCGCCCCAGAGTTACTAGCGCGTTTGTCACCACTCACCCCAGGTGAGTACTACCAAAGCAGTCATCTCAGTGCTCTGGAATCGTCATTACGTCGCTCCGGCTACTTTGCCGATGTTTTGGTCACCCCAAACTTAGATCATATTGAGCAACAGCAAGTTCCCGTAAAGGTAGCCCTGCGCGATGCCCCCTCCCATAGCTTTAAGGTCGGTCTAGGCTATGTCACAGATACCGGCACCCGGGCACAGTTCAATTGGCGCACTCCCAGAATCAACCGTTGGGGTCATAGCCAGGAAACCACTGTGCGTTACTCGGCGGTGAATCCCTATGTCAATTTTCTGTATCAGATACCCGGTGAAGACCCTTTAACCCAAACCTATCAACTTATGCTGGGTCTGGAACAGAATGACTATGGCGATCTCTCCAGTACCCTGCGACATGCAGCAGTGATTAGCCAATCCACCAAACACAAATGGGTTTGGGCGGCACAAACCCGTTGGTTGGATGAATCATGGCGCCTTGATGGACTGGATTTTCAAGCCAGCTATCTTTTACCCGGCTTAACCTTGTCCCGCACCAAGCGCCACGGCCCGATTCGCGATCCCGAAGAAGGCTTTATGCAAACCTATCAGGTTGAAGCTACGGACAAAGCGCTGGGGTCGGACGGACGACTGGTAAGATTCACAGGGTTCTGGAAGTGGTTGTCCCGCTTTGGCGATCATCGCTTGGTGTTAAAAGGACAGGCCGGCGTCAATATTACCGGTATTGATTCGGTAGAAGACTTAGCCCCCTCACTGCGCTTTTTTGCCGGTGGAGACCAAAGTATCCGGGGTTTCGATTACAACAGTCTGGGACCGACCGCTGAAGTGCAAACCAGTGAAGGCCTGCAAACCAAAGTAGTAGGTGGCAAGATGCTCGCTGTAGGGTCGGTTGAATATCAGTATTATTTATCCCCTGATTGGCGCATGGCCATTTTTACCGATGCCGGAAACGCCTTCAATCGCCACCATTTCAAGCCTGTCCAATCTGTTGGTACCGGGCTTCATTGGTTATCACCCGTTGGGGCGGTAAGAATTGAGCTGGCATATGGGATCAGCGAGGACAACCCGCCTTGGCGCATCCATATCAGCATGGGGGCAGAGTTATAATGGCCCGCAGATTTTCCTACAAGAAGTGGCTGCGCCGGTTGTTACTCAGCCTTGCCATACTACTGAGCCTAATACTAAGTGCGATCTATTGGCTGGCAGGAACAAATTCTGGCACCGGTTGGTTGTTAGGTCAGGCGCAACAGCATGTAGCCGGTCTACAAAGCGGCCGCCATCAGGGTAGCTTATTATATGGCCTGCAATTGTCTGATCTCAGCTATCAGCAGACAGGATTGCACATCAGTGCCAATAGCATTGAGCTGGACATCTCTGCGCGTGCCCTGTTGCTCCCTCATATTGTGATACAACAACTTAAAACAAGTGGCTTACGTATTGCGATAGAGAGCACCGACAGTGCGGTTCAAACGCAAACATCGGCTGCCTCACAAGCGCCCACTGCGATAGCCTTGCCCGATTGGTTGCCAACCTCACGGATTCAGCAGCTAACCATGCTCGACAGTCAGCTCACACTGTCAGGGCTAGACATCGCCTTAAACAGCCTGAACTTGCAAGCAGAGCTGAAAAACCAGTTATTTACACTGAACGGCCTGCATGTAAAGGGACTGCAACTCACTTTGGATGAAGAGAAGCCTGCACAACAAGCAAGTGGCCCCTGGCCGCTGGAAAGCCTGCCGGACATGCCCGCTCCGGTGAATATGCGTCTCAAAGATATACAGCTTGAAGACCTGAAAGTGATCCAAGGTGGGCAGCCCATAGACGTTCAGCATGCCATGTTACAAATGCAGTGGTTGGGCAAAGAGTTTGCTATCGACAGACTGGAAGTACAAAGCAAACAGCTGGGCTCCCTGGATTTGCGTGGTCAAGCCGTACTCAAGCCCCCCTATCAGTTGAATGTGGAAGCCAAGGTATTAGCGGGCGCAGACATACTGCCCCATCCACTTGCTGAGAAACCTTTTGATATTCATCTATCCGGCCCGATGAATCAGTTGTTGCTGCGGTTATCAGAACCAGCCCAGTTAGCACTGATGCTACGTGCTCAAGCAGATATCACCCGCAATACTTTGCCTTTCTCGGCCTCGATGGAAGTCAATACTGCGCCCTTAGCACCGCTCTTGGCACTGCCAGAGCAGGCCGCGCTGAGTCCCGGCATGCTCAATATCACAGCACAAGGTGATCTGAACAGCCAGCAGGCCGAGCTGGATTTTGCGTTCAAAGGTTTGGGATTTGGTAACACACAACCCGCCACTCTGCATCTGACCGCCCAGCACAGTCCTGGTCACCTGGATAAATTGCAACTGGCGTTCAGCGACGATAGCAGCGCCTCCGCTATGCTGCTGAACGGAGCCCTTAACTACGAACAAACCCTGCAGTGGCAAATAAGCGGACAGATAGATCATTTGCAACTGGATAGTCCATTGCTCCCTATGGTTGGTGCCATTCAAGGTCAATTGCAGCACCAGGGGCAATGGTCTGACAAAGGCTGGGGGATGCAACTGCACGACACGCAGCTTTTCGGCAACCTTAATGGCATGCCCCTAAGGATCTCAGCCAGCGCCGACGTCAGCCAGGCAGAACAGTTACAGGTTAGTCATCTTGACCTACGTATGGAAGCCTTCAACAGCACCCTGAAAATAACCGGGCTCGCTGACCAAAGCTGGCAATTGCAGGGCAAATTGTATAGTGATGATTTATCCGCTCTGCCTATTAATGCGCAAGGTCAGGTAGAGGCTGACATTCAGGTAAGCGGTGAGTTGACCCACCCCCGGCTGAAGCTAGACGGCAACATCAAGCAATTACATATGGACAGCCTGTCATTGCAGGACCTGCGCATTCAAGCCGACTACCAGCCGCTGGCACAACACGCCACCGAACTCTTTGTTAGCTTTCCGAATGTGGTGTTAAGCAACGAGCAACACTTCCACGGCCAATTGACACTCAGTGGTAATGAAACCTCACATCAACTGCAAATGTCGCTGGCTGGTGATCTGACCGCTGAGTTGTTGATGCATGGCAGTGCCGACCTCGCTCAGCAAAATTGGCACGGCAAACTGTTGCAGGCTGACAGCCAGATATTCGGTGAACACTGGCAATTATCTAAACCCGTAGAATTGCAGTTGGCGGACGGTCAGTTTGGCCTGTCAGCCCATTGTTGGAACGGAAAATTCAGTCACTTGTGCTTAAAACAGCCTCTGACCTTGCCTGGACAGCAATCTGTTGTTCTCGGTATTGATGTGGATTACGGGCGCTGGAGCGAAGGAAAGTTAACGGCGCAACAATTGTCGGGAACTGCCACATTAGACGCCAACATTCAGTTTCCTCAGCAAGGGCCGATGCAACTGCAGGTCTCGCTTAATTCCAGTGCCGGGCATCTGCAACAACAATGGGAAGGGGAGCCGTTACCGCTGCTTACCTGGCAAGGCGGTGAATTTAATCTGCACTCCCTGGATGACGGCAGTTTGCAACTGCAAGGTCAGTTACTTGCACCGTCAGGACAAGACCTGCTCAAGTTGGATGGCAAAGTAGGTAATAAGGCCGACGCCGACCTGAGTGCTAATTTGCATTTGGCTCCGCTCCCCTTGGCCGGGTTCATCAATCTGGTTCCGCAACTGAGTAAACTGGATGGTCAGTTATCGGCCAATATCCAAGTGGATGGGAAACTAAACGCCCCTCGTGTTAGCGGCGAAGTGCAGTTGCAAGACGCGGCGATAGTGGTTGCCGGTACCCAAACGGCCGTGGATAAACTGGACTTACTGGCACGCTTTGATGAAACCCGCTTAAACTTTGATGGTCGCTTCAGCATGGGCACAGGTGAAGCCCGCTTGTCTGGTAGTACCGACTGGGATCACACTCAAAAGGATTGGCAAAAGGCATTGAGCATGCAGGCTCGCCTTGAAGGTCAAGGACTACAGTTACAGGCTTTACCCGAATTGCAGGCCAGTATCAGCCCAAATCTGGATATTCGTTTTGAACAAGGCTTGCAGCTCAACGGCCAGGTCAATGTTGACAGCGGCCGCTTTAGCTTACAGGAACTACCAGCTTCGGCGGTGAATGTGTCCGAGGACATGCGTCTGGTAAATCAACTCGACACACAGCAAAAAAATCCTCTACCTATCAACCTTCAGCTAGACATCGAACTGGTCGACCCCTTCGCTATTAGCGGTTTCGGTTTTAATGGCAAAATTGACGGTAGCCTGACCGCCAGACAGATAAGCCCAGAACCACTGGAAGTTTTTGGCGCCCTAACCTTCACGGAAGGCGTATATAAGGCCTATGGACAAAATCTGGAAGTAAAATCCGGACGTCTGCAATTTCTAGGGCAAGCCAGCAACCCAACCGTGCAATTACAAGCCATTCGTCCCCTCAAGGGCACTGGCGTGGAAGCCGGCATTGAGGTAACAGGCCCGGTCAATGGATTACAAGTGGCGCTATTTTCTAATCCAAATATGGAGCAAAGTGCCATTTTATCCTACATCTTGCGTGGTAAGCCGCCTGGCACCAGCGGCGAGTCGGATGGCCGTTCTATGGCACTGTTAATGGCAGCCAATCAGGGTATCGGCATCACAGGAGCAAGTGGTCTGACCGATGCGCTAAATGATATTCCGCTGGTCAGCGATATCACCCTGGATACCGAAACAGACGCCGCCAGCGGCGACAGCCTGGCCACCGTCAGCGGTTACATCGGCGAGCGAATTTACCTGAAATATGGCGTGGGAATCTTAGAACCTGTTACCCAGATAACCGTGCGCTTCTATCTGCTCAACCAATTATGGCTCGAAGCGGTCAGCAGCCTGGAGCGCTCTATGGATTTGTACTACAGCTTTGACATTGAGTAGCTGTTTTTATAACGGGTGCCAGCCTGTACACACCGGCCGACGCCCGTTAACTAAGTTATTGCAAGGAGTGCAATCCAATCATATTGCCATCTGGATCCAACACCAAACTGATAAAGCCATACTGGCCAATAGACATTTTACTGCGCTGCACTTGCCCACCGGCTTGCACCACCCTGCTTTCCTCAGTCGCACAGTCCTGGCAACTGAAATACACGAGCGTACTGTTGCCTCCAGATGCCACGCCAGGCATACAAACCAAGGCTCCAGCAGCACCGTATTGCGTCATTTCACTGGGGAAGGCCCACATTTCAAACTCCGCAACAGGTAGTTTCTCCAGTGACAGTGCCAACACCGACTCATAGAACTCCTTTGCCCGCTGCAGATCTTGCACATAAATCTCAAACCATCCAACCGGGTTTGTCATGCCATTCACTCCGTGCATTAAGATAAGTGATAAGTATGTCTCAGCAAACGCAAATCGCCAGCCTCAAGCATGTCTGACAAGGTGCATAGCGCCGGACTTTGCCTTAGACTAGCCAACCTGATGTCATAAACTGCCCCACAAAATCCATGCAAATTCCAAGAATATTCTGCTCAGGGCTGCTAGCTGTTGAGCAAACAGTAGAATTAGATAAAGACGCCGCTAATCATGTGGGTAACGTACTCAGATTACGTGAAGGCCACCCGCTGGTCTTATTCAACGGTGACGGTAACGAATACCCCGCCACCCTGCACAAGGTGGAGAAACGTAGCGTTTGGGTGCAAGTAGATGCCAAGTTACAGATGAGCTGCGAGTCGCCATTACGAATTCACTTAGGCCAGGGCATATCCAAAGGCGAACGCATGGACTTTGTGCTACAAAAATCCGTGGAACTCGGCGTGACGGAGATCACTCCCTTAATCACCGAGCGCTGCGTAGTGCGACTGGATGAGCAGCGCTGGCAGAAAAAACACCAGCAATGGCAGAAAATCATCCAAAGCGCTTGTGAACAATGTGGGCGCAATATTATCCCCACACTGCACCCGGTTACTCCTCTGTCTCAATGGCTACAACAGTCCACTAACGAACTGCGCTTGACTCTGGATCCACGGGCAGAAAAACGCATGGCCGATTTAATGCCGCCAACTCAGGGACTGAGATTATTGATTGGCCCTGAAGGCGGCTTTGCCGAACAGGAACTTTACCTTACCGAGCAAGGGGGCTTTCAGCCTGTACTGCTTGGGCCACGGGTACTGCGCACAGAAACAGCAGCATTAACAGCCATAGCTAATCTGCAAGGGCGTTTTGGTGATCTCTAAGCCACTTAAGGCAAAAGTAAACACCGTAAATTGAGACGCTAACAAAAAAGTTGAGTGTTTTATGTCCAGCAGGCATGCTTGGCAGTCCAACACGATGCCTTCATCATGGAAAAAATACATGCCAAGTTTAGCTTCTGTGCATAGTCAGCTGGAAAGCCGAGATCTGAGCGCCATTTGTCAAACTGCCGTAGAAACGGGCCGCAACAATGCTTTTAACCTATGGGTAATTGGCGCGCCGTTGGATAAGGTGCTGACGGCACTGGTCAGTGCGATTGAAGACGCCAGCGAAGATTTACGCTGTTCCATTATGCTAATGAATCCCAATGGCAAAACCATGTCCTCACTGGTTGGCCCCAGTATGCCGAAGGATTATATGCAGGCCGTTGACGGGATTGAGATTGGTCCAACCGTCGGCTCTTGCGGTGCCTGTGCTTATCTTCGCGAGGTGGTGGTTGTATCCGATATTCAAAGCCACCCCAATTGGGCGCCCTACAAAGCTATATGCCAGAAGGCAGGATTACGGGCTTGCTGGTCAAGTCCGATTTTAGCCACCGATGGCCGTATTTTGGGTACCTTCGGTATGTATTACTCCACGGTCAGGGAGCCAACTCCTCAGGATCTTGAGCTGATTCGCATAGAGGCCAGTATAGCCTCACTGGTGATCGAGAAAATGCAGGCATCAGAGCAGCTCAATCAAGCTAAACGCGATCTTGAGCAACAAGTGCAACAACGTACCAGAGAATTAACCCTGTCCAATAAAAAGCTGCGCCAAGCACTGGCTCAGCGCTCAGAGGTGCAACGGCATTTATTGGAAATTGAGAATCTCGCTTCTCTGGGTAGCATGCTGTCGAGCCTGACTCACGAGGTAAACACGCCGATAGGGGTCGCCGTAACAGCGGCCAGTCATCTACGAGGCCAATTGCACAAGACCAATCAGTTGTTTGTACAAAACCAGCTTACCCGCTCCGCGCTCAGGGCCTTTTATGCCGAGTCGGCAGAAGCCATGCAGATCATAGAACGTAATCTGCAGCGCAGCGCCGAACTGGTCAGCACGTTCAAACAGCTCTCGTTAGATCAACACAATCAGGAAGTACGTACTTTTAATCTGAGTAGTTATGTGTGCGAAATCCTGTTGTCGCTGAAACCCAAGCTCAAGCATCACAAATTGCAGTTCTGCCTGGATCTCAACCCCGAATTGGAAATAGACAGTTACCCTGGCGCCATCAGTCAGATTCTGGTCAACTTGATAATGAACTCTGCTCAGCATGCCTTTGATAAACATCAGCCAGGTCAGATACACCTGAACGTTACCCAACAAAATGGCCAGCTTAACTTGCAATACCAAGACAATGGCAAGGGTATGAGCCGGGAAACCCTCAGCCATATCTTTGACCCCTTCTTCACCTCCGCCAGGCAAACCGGAGGCAGTGGACTAGGACTGCATATTTGTAAGGATCTGGTGGAAAAAGTGTTGCAAGGGAACATTCAATGCCAATCTTCACCCGGCCAGGGAAGCCTGTTTCATATCTGCTTTCCAATCAGATAGCCGGCGTTTGGGCTGCCATTTTAACTGCGGCGGATTTAAATCAACCCCGCTTCAATGGCTTTCAACACCGCCCGGGTGCGGTCTCTGACGCCTAGCTTCGCCAACAAGCTGGATACTTGGTTCTTAATAGTGCCTTGCGACTTAAACAGGGCGTCGGCAATTTCACGGTTACTGCATCCCCCCGCCATCAGATGCAGAATTTTACGTTCCGCCTCAGTCAAGGGCTCCGGGGTTTCGTAGCTCTCAAAGTGTTGCTGTAAGCCCTGTAGTCCTTGCAATATTTTCTCTGTCACCGCAGGCTGAATCAGGGTTTGCCCGCCATGCACGGTTTCAATGGCATCCACCAGGGTTTCAAGGGAAACATCTTTCAACAGATAGCCCTTGGCCCCGGCCTGCACCGCTTCCAACACCAATTTATGATCATCAAAAGTGGTCAGCATAATTACCGGCGAACACAAACCGGCTTTTCGCATAGCCCGCAGGGCATCGACCCCGGACATTCTTGGCATACGGATATCCATCAGGATCACATCCGGATGACAAGTATCAACGGCCTGACAAACCTGATCGCCGTCACTCGCCTCTCCCACCACCTGAAGATTCGCCGACAGCGACAACAAGCTCTTAATCCCCTCTCTGACCAGGGTTTGATCATCAACCAATAAGACGCGAATGCTCATGAAGCCACCGGCAGACTGGCATAAGTGCAAAGCCCCTGCTGATTAAACATAAACTCGACTTTTCCTCCCAGTTCCTCAATTCGCTCGCATATGCCCTTGATGCCATTGCCTGGCTGCAAGCTTTTTTGCTCCCCGCCGTTGTCTTGCATATGCAGCATCAGCGCATTGCCGCTTTGATAAAGGTCGATACGCATGCGATTAGCTCTGGAATGACGTAAGCTGTTGGTTAGGCTCTCTTGCACACACATGAGCAAAGCATGCGCCTGTTCCATATCGTCAAGCTCCACCTGACAATCCAGGGCCACCTCAAGTCGGGGTACTTCACGCGTTAGCAGTTCCAGCGCACTTTTCAGATGAATCGACGACTTCTCGCGAATCTCAGACACGGCTTCGCGCACGTCACTGAGTAACAAGCTGGCGATGGCATGACATTGTTCCACAGACTGTTTCACCTCTCCTTCAGCCTTACGTGATGCCACCTGTAAATTGATGGATAAAGCGGTTAAATGGTGGCCGAGCAAATCATGGATGTTGCGCGCAATGCGGGTACGCTCCGCCTGTTTGTTGGCTTCACTGAGCAGCGCCTGAGTAGCCATTAGCTCACGGTTCAATTGATTTGCTGCCTCCTTGGCTTTTTTCTCCTGCAATGACACATTGACCATCACCAGGGCGAACACATTAAAGGTCCAGTACAACAACGCACTTAGCGCAGACATCTCTTCCTGCCAATAAAACTCACCAATAAAATAGGCCGCTGAAGACCAAAGAGGAGAAAGAAAGAACGCCCGCCTGAATGAGATGAAATAGGGCAATAATGCCGACCAAATCACCATTAAAATAGCGTTGTACATGTAGGGACTGATGAAATAGATAGCTAACACCACCAGGAACAACATACTCAGCAGTGTCACTCTGACCTGCCACTCACGTTGATAACATTGCTCACGCGTGGCCAGCATGAACAACACTATATAGCCCAGGTATAAGCCAGCCAGCAGGCTCACGCGCCAGTGTGTCCAACCCAGACTCTGCTGCATAAAGTACAGTGACGAACCTGCTACCATGGCCCAGGTTATCAAGGCACTGACAGTCTCCACACTCAAGCGGTAAGGCCCCAATTTAAACATAGTTGAATCTCCCCTTTCAGAATACAACTTACCTGCCCACCTCCCCCTCGCCAATAGGCCAGAAGTCATTTTTAAACTCATGACCTTTGACACTGATGGACACACTGCCAATGCACTACGCTATCCGAGGTAACTGGAGAGATGCCATGAGTTTACTTTATTCATTGTTGTTGATGCTGCACATCATGCTTGGCAGCGCTGCGTTGCTGTTGTTTTGGATCCCGGCCTTTACCCGCAAAGGTAGCCTGGATCATGTCAAATTTGGGCGATACTACGCCAATACCATGTACATGGTCGCTGGCAGCGGCTTGTTAATTTGCCTATTGGTATTAGCGGCTCCCCTGCACATTCACGGCAATAACCAAAGCGTTGTCGATGTAAACCAGGGCGTGCTGAATATTCGTCTGTTTGCGGTATTTTTGCTGTATGTGAGCTGGTTAACACTTACCAGTGTGCGTCACGGCATGCTGGTGCTGCGCGTCAAACAGCATCGCCACTTACTGCGACGTCCCATGCATCTGACCTGGCTTGTGGGGCTGACCATTGGGGGACTGGCATTACTGGGTCTGGGACTGTGGTACAGCAAAGTATTACATATTATCTTTGGCGTGTTGGGCGCCATAATTGGTGGCCAGATGTTGCTCTACTGCTTTCGCCGGCATATTACGCCACGTCAGTGGTGGATCGAACATTTAGGTGCCATGATAGGCTCTGGTATAGGTGCCTACACTGCCTTTATCACCTTTGGCGCCCGGCAACTTCTGGCCGGAGCTGGTTACTGGCAACTGCTATTCTGGGTTGCTCCTGGTGTGATTGGCGCCCTGGTTATCGGTCACCTATCGCGAAGATACCATGCACAATTTCAAGGGAAATGAATATGAAAACAGTTCTGACGATGGCATTGCTGATAAGCACCGACAAAAAGCTGGCTAAAGCGGTGAAGAAAAAACTCAAATCCTTGTGAGAAGGCGATTAGTTCGTAGGTCCTATTGAAATTACTTGGCAGAATGCCTATTTAAGACGTTCTGCCCGCCAACCAAGGAATTTCTGTGAGCCTGAAACTCGGTATCGTGATGGACCCTATTTCGTCTATCAACATCAAGAAAGACACCAGCTTTGCCATGTTGCTGGAAGCCCAGCGTCGTGGCTACGAGATCCAGTATATGGAAATGGCCGATTTGTACCTGGATAACGGTATTGCTAAGGCCAGTATGCGCCCACTTAAGGTGCAGGAAGATCCGGCGAATTGGTATGAACTCGGTGAAGTATCCCATCGTGAACTTGCCGAGCTGGACGTACTGTTGATGCGCAAAGATCCGCCTTTTGACAGCGAGTTTCTGTATGCCACGCAATTGTTTGAGTTGGCATCAGCGCAAGGTCTGTTGGTGGTTAACAATCCACAAAGTCTACGCGACTGTAACGAAAAGCTTTTCGCCGCCTGGTTTGCCGAACATTGTCCGGCCACCCTGGTAACCCGCCAGTCAGGGCTAATTCGTCAGTTCCACCAGCAACACAAAGACATAATCTGTAAACCCCTGGACGGCATGGGCGGCGCCTCAATTTTTCGCATCAAAGAAGACGGCAACAATCTTGGCGTAGTAATAGAAACGCTCACCAATCACGGTACGCGTTTATGCATGGTTCAGGAATACCTACCCAGTATCAGCGACGGCGACAAACGCGTGCTGGTGGTTAACGGTGAAGTCATACCTTACTGCCTGGCCCGACTCCCCAGTCAGGGAGAAACGCGCGGCAATTTAGCCGCTGGTGGCACAGGTCGCCCCCAACCCATCAGCGACAGTGACCGGCGCATTGCCGAGGCCATTGCCCCCACGCTGGTAGAAAAAGGACTATTCTTTGTTGGACTGGATATCATCGGCGATAAACTTACCGAGATTAATGTCACCAGCCCGACCTGTGTCAGAGAAATTGAAGCCGCTTATCCCGTCAGTATCACCGGCATCTTGTTTGATGCCATTGAAAAACAGGTAAAGAGCGCCATATAAGGGAAGAGTCCGTTGTTCAGAGAGTCATATGCAGAGCTTTGAAAATCATTTTCTTATCGCCATGCCAAGCCTGGAAGATCCGTATTTTTCCCGGTCATTGACCTATATCTGTGAACACAACGAGCATGGTGCCATGGGTATAGTGATCAACCAGCCAACAGGTTTACACCTTAAAGAAATGCTTAAACAGGTGGATGAGTCCATTCAGGTGGATGAAGACAAGGCCGAGCAAATCGTGTTAGCTGGCGGTCCGGTGAGCCCAGATCGCGGTTTTATCCTGCATAGTACTCAACCAGGCTGGGCCTCCAGCCTGGCACTGACATCTGACATTATGGTGACCACGTCCAAAGATATTCTGGCGGTACTGGGCAACAGCAAGGCTCCCGAAAAATGCCTGGTGGCATTAGGTTATGCCGGTTGGAGCGCAGGACAGTTGGAAGAAGAAATCCAGCATAATTCCTGGTTGTTGATCGAGGCCGATAGCGATTTATTGTTTAATGTCCCTATTCACAAAAAGTGGCAGGCGGCCGTGCAAAAGTTAGGGGTCGATATCTGGCAACTCGCACCGGATGTTGGTCACGCTTAGTCCAACAGCCAATCCCCAGCAGGCAAAACGAAATCAATATGACCACATCCAACCGTACCTTATTAGGCTTTGACTTTGGCACTAAGAGCATTGGTGTTGCAGCCGGGCAGGAAATCACTGGCACGGCGGCCCCACTGGCAGCATTAAAAGCCGTGGACGGTATTCCGGATTGGTCTAAGGTTGAAGCGCTGTTCGCTGAATGGCAACCTCATCTGGTAGTGGTGGGCCTGCCGCTGAACATGGATGGCACAGATCAGCAAGTTACCCACGGGGCACGTAAGTTTGCCAATCGCTTAAACGCCAGATTTAAGGTTCGTGTTGAAACCTGCGATGAACGCCTGACCACCGCAGATGCCAGAGCCAGGCTCTTTGAGTTAGGCGGGTATAAGAAGCTGGACAAGCAGAAAGTGGATAGCGTCGCGGCCTGCTTAATTCTGGAAAGCTGGATGGCGGAACAGCTTTATTCCTGATTGACCTGCCAAGGCATATGATAAGTCGTCGCTATGGTTATTTACGACTATGCTGATAGATATGCTAGCTGCGCAGCGATGTCGTTCCCATGTGCTTAAGAGTCTTACTTTTTGCCCTGCTAACTGGTAGTTGCCAAAGCGCAGAACTACTTAGGTTTGCGGTATATGATCCGGGCTTCCCCCCTTACCTCTTCGTTGACCAAACAGAAAAAACGCGCGGTATTGTCCCTGACTTACTGGAAAACTTTGCCGCAGAGCAAAACATCACCTTGGACTACGTGCTGGATAATCGCCATGGCGGAGAACAGCGACTGTATGCCGGACAAGTTGATGCCATGGTGCTAAGTCCGGACTGGACTCGTCATCCCGAAAAACTGCTATTCAGCGACGAAATTATTCCCTATACCGACTATTTATTCAGGGTTGATAAAAATAACCGAGCCAGTCACTGGCAGCCTGGAAATAGTGTCTGTACGCGCGAGTACTATGTGTACCCTGCACTCAACGAGCTCTTTGTATCAGCAAAGCTGATACGTATTGATGCATCCAGTGAAGAAGCACAAGTACGTATGCTAGAAAATGGTCGCTGCGATTATGCTTACCTAAATGAACTGATAGGGTATTGGCTGGTACAGGAACGATTTCCACATCTGCATCTCACCACTATTGATTCGAATAAGGCGGTGGATAGCCTGAGACTGGCCTTCACAGCACAACAGGCAGAGTTACTGCCAAGGCTCAACGCCTATATCAAACAACAAAAGCACAATGGTAACCTTCGCCGCATTGTTCGAAGCTACGTTCGCACCCTGCCGAAATAAAGACATGTGGGCACAATGCCCACATGTGGGAGTTAATGATACAACTGATGGCTGAAATGACCCGAACGGGTATGGGCCATCATGCGACCAAATTCCTGCTGCGACAGGTGAACTAAAGATCGGTGATCACCGCCCTCAATATACACATCAGGCAAACTGCCCAGGCTGTCATCCCAAATACAATCCAGATTAAACGCCTGCGGAAACGGTGGTACAGCGCCATGTTCACAATCATCAAAGCACTGATAGACCTGCTGTTCCTTCATCAGGTGATACTGACCATCCAGGGTGTCATTCAAGGCGCTTAGACTTAATTTGCTGTCGGCGGGCAGAATCGCCATCATCCGGTGACCCTGACCGTCTTCCAGCATAACCGCCTTGGCGATTTTTGCTGACGGAACCTGCGCGGCAATCGCCGATCCCAGCGAACTGTGCGAGGGATGGTGGGTAATGACCTCATATTTCATATCAAGGTCATTCAGATATGACATAACACGTTGGGACAAACTCATAGATACCTCCCGGCCACTTGTTAGTTGTCCACTATGAAGTATAGGCCAGACGTATCAATTAGCAGGGCTTACCAGGCTTAATCAGGTCGCTCGCTGTCACACTGCCAGCACAGTTCAAAACCCGCCCCATTTTCTTCTCCGCATTGTCGGCAATACCAGGCGCTGCCTTGCTGCTGGTTTTGCCAGTCTTCCAGTATTTGCCTTGCTTTAGGCATCCACTCATCATCCGTTAGCCACACCTCCGGCCAGCAATCGAAGGGGGACAAATCCCCCATAGCACCAATGGCATACTCGTTTTTGACAAAACAGGGGATGCCACGGCTGATGAGCAAATCCCTGATTTGCCAAACCATAAAACGGTCTTCATGACAGTAAAGCCGCAGCAAAGGGACTTAGTCCAGATCAATAGACACGTTCGACAAAGAACCCAGTCCCGGGCCATCATCTTTGTCGAGCTTAATCATCAAACGCAAGTCATTAGGCGAGTCTGCATGGTGTAGCGCCTGATCCAGATTAATCCGCCCCGCTTTGTATAGGTCATACAACGCCATATCAAAGGTTTGCATGCCCATTTCTTTGCCCTTTTGCATGGCTTCCTTAAGGCCGCCAATCTCATTACGTTGAATCAAATCGCGCACAAAGGGAGACCCCATTAAGACCTCGATAGCCGCCACCCGCCCTTTACCATCAGCGGTAGGTACCAGTTGTTGTGCAACGATGGCCCGCATGTTCAGGCTCAGATCAAAGCGCAGCTTTTCATGCTGGTCAGGCGGCGCCAGGTGCATTATGCGCTCGATGGCCTGGTTAGCATTGTTGGCGTGCAAGGTGGCCACACACAAATGACCGGTATCGGCAAAAGACATGGCGTATTCCATGATTTCCATGGAACGGATCTCACCGATCAGAATGACATCCGGCGCCTGACGCAGTGAACTTTTTAATGCATCGTCAAAAGACTGAGTGTCAATGCCCACTTCCCGCTGCGTTACCACGCAATTGGCATGCTCATGGACAAATTCGATAGGATCTTCGATGGTCAGAATATGGCCGTGTGAATTTTGGTTTCTATGTCCGATTAGCGCAGCCAGGGAGGTGGATTTACCTGTACCTGTAGCACCCACAAACAGCACCAGCCCGCGTTTAGACATGATGATATCTTTCAGTACCTGAGGTAATCCCAACTCTTCCACTTTGGGGATCTGCGTGACGATGCGGCGGATAACCATACCGGCCAAATCACGCTGCCAGAACGCACTGCAACGGAATCGTCCTACGCCATCCAGTGCCACCGCAAAGTTACACTCTTTGGTCTGTTCAAACTCGGCCCGCTGCTTCTCCGACATCAGGCTTTCCACCAGCGCCAGAGACATATCAGCTGAAAGCGGTTGGTCATCCAAGGGCGTCATCTTACCGTTGACTTTCACGCTGACCGGAAAACCCACGGTAATAAATAAGTCTGATGCACCGCAGTCCACCATACCTTGTAAATAAGGCTGCATCATCATGCCAGCGTCTCCTAGAATTTAGGTTGCTTATCGATGGATTTCGCGGCCGCATCCTGAGCAGTGATCTGCCCCATGGCCACCAAGCGCTGTAAACATTGATCCATAGTCTGCATCCCGTGGGCCTGACCTGTCTGAATTACCGAATACATTTGCGGCACTTTGTCTTCACGGATCAGGTTACGAATGGCCGGTATACCCAACATAATTTCATGGGCCGCAATCCGCCCTCCGCCAACTTTTTTCAGCAGAGTCTGTGAAATCACCGCACGCAAGGATTCAGACAACATGGAGCGCACCATTGATTTTTCCTCGGCCGGAAACACATCAATGATCCTGTCGATGGTCTTAGGGGCTGAGTTAGTATGCAACGTACCAAACACCAGGTGACCAGTTTCAGCCGCCGAGATGGCGAGTCGAATGGTTTCCAGGTCACGCAATTCACCCACCAGAATGACATCCGGGTCTTCACGCAATGCGCTGCGCAATGCGTTGTTAAAGCTATGGGTATCGCGATGCACTTCACGCTGGTTAATCAGACTCATCTTATTGTCGTGAACAAATTCGATAGGGTCTTCGATGGTCAGGATATGCTCGCGCTTGTTGGTATTGATATGGTCAATCATGGCAGCCAGGGTGGTACTCTTACCTGAGCCCGTGGCACCGGTCACCAGCACAATACCTGTGGGCTGGTTAATAATTTCTTTGAAAATCTGCGGAGCGCCCAACTGATCCAAGGTCAGTACTTCACTGGGGATGGTACGTAACACCGCCGCCGCACCGCGGTTTTGTACAAAGGCATTAACCCTGAAACGAGCCAAGCCTTTAACCTCAAAGGAAAAGTCGGTTTCCAGATTTTCTTCGTATTCCTTGCGCTGCTTGTCATTCATGATTTCATAAACCAGCGCGTGTACTTGCTTATGATCCAGTTCAGGCACATTGAGGCGGCGCATTTCGCCATCAACCCGGATAATAGGCGGTAGCCCGGCGGACAAATGCAAGTCAGAGGCCTTATTCTTGACACTAAAGGCTAAAAGTTCGGTAATATCCACAGCCCACTCCATTTGTTAACTGTCTGAAAAGACAAGATGTACCACAGAAAACTGGCAAGTTCGGTATGCCTTGACATAACCTTATGTCGGCAACCCGATTCAACCCTAAGATTCACTCATGAAAACCATAGCAGAACGACTACAAAGCGCATCTGAAACCATCAGCGATCTGTGTCAGGCGCTCAACAAATCACCAGCACAAGTTCAGTTGCTGGCCGTCAGTAAAACTAAACCGGCGGCGGACATATTGGCAGCCTATCAGGCAGGTCAGCGCCGGTTCGGTGAGAACTACGTGCAGGAAGGCGCTGAAAAAATCCAGGCCCTGCACACCTACCCTGATATCGAGTGGCATTTTATCGGCCCTCTGCAGTCTAATAAAACCCGAATTGTGGCCACACATTTTGATTGGGTTCAGTCCGTAGACAGACTCAAGATTGCCCAACGTTTAAGCGAACAACGTCCAAATGATAAAGCACCACTGCAAGTGCTTATTCAGATCAATATCAGTCAGGAACAAAGCAAAGCCGGCGTTGGCGATGAAGCGGCGTTGCTCACGTTGGCCGAGCAAGTTAACGCGCTGCCCAAGCTGACCTTGCGTGGTTTAATGGCGATTCCCGCTGCCGATTTGGATGAACAGGCACAGGAACAGGTTTTCACGCATCTACACCAGTTGTTTCGCTGCCTACAACAGCGCTATTCACAAGTTGATACCCTCTCCATGGGGATGTCAGGCGATATGGCGGCAGCCATCAAAGCTGGTTCGACTATGGTAAGATTGGGGACAGCGATTTTTGGTGAAAGGGTAAAACAGCCCAATTAGCCTAAATCATGAAGAACGGCACTTTGTGCCCAAATTTGTACAACAAAAATCGGGAGAAACATGCAACACAGAAAAATTACCTTTGTCGGCGCCGGCAACATGAGCCGCAGTATTATTAGTGGCATGGTCAAAAGCGGCTACCCCGCAGCATTGATTACCGCCAGTAACCCTTCCAGACCCAAGCTGGATGCGCTACAGCAGGAATTTGGTATTGCAGTTTGTCAGAACAATGTAGACGCCATTGCCGATGCCGATGTGGTGGTCTTGGCGGTAAAACCTCAGCTAATGGAAGAGGCCACAGGTCCCTTACAGCAGACATCGTTGGCCGGGAAGTTGTTTATTTCCATTGCCGCAGGCTTACCGGTGGCCAGAATACAAAACATGCTGGGCGGCGCTTACCCCATAGTACGTACTATGCCTAATACACCCAGTGCAATGGGATTAGGTATGACAGGTTTGTATGCTGATGCGCAGGTAAGTGAGGCCGACAGAACATTTGCCGGCGATTTGCTGGCGCAGGTGGGAAAGATCACCTGGGTTGACGAAGAAGCTATGCTGAATGCGCTTACAGCCGCAGCCGGTAGCAGCCCAGCGTACTTTTTTCTGTTTCTGGAAGCCATGCAGGACAAAGCAATGGCATTGGGCTTTGATAAAGACACCGCCCGTTTGCTGGTAGAACAAGCTATGCTTGGCGCGGCTCACATGGTTTGTCACAATCCTGAACTTGAATTATCCACCCTGCGGGCCCAAGTTACATCCAAAGGCGGCACCACCGCAGCAGCTATCGACCAATTCGAGCAACAGGGATTACGAAACCTGGTTGGCGACGCAATGCAGGCCGCGGTAGACCGAGCCGGTGTGATGAGCAAGGCGTTTTAATTTTTCATCTAGGAAAGCAGCATGAGTTCTATGCAATTTTTGATTGGTACCTTGTTTGATCTCTATCTGATGGTGGTGATCCTGCGCTTGTGGTTGCAAATAGCCCGCGCCGATTTTTACAACCCCTTCAGCCAATTCGTGGTCAGAGCTACCCACCCTTTGGTTGGCCCCATGCGTCGAATTCTGCCGTCTTTTGGCAATCTGGATACGGCCACACTGGTACTGGCTCTGATCGTGGCCTTTGCTAAACTCACTGTGATGAACTTCGTATTAGGGGCGAACAGCTGGCAGGTGTTTAACCCGCTGGCCTTGCTCCTTGGCTCATTAATTGTATTGGTCAGTCAGACACTGTCGCTGATGTTCTGGATCCTGATTATCCGGGCCATCCTGAGTTGGTTCAGCCAGGGACAAAATCCCATGGAAATGGTGCTGTACCAATTGACCGAACCCTTGTTGGCACCAATTCGCCGAATTCTGCCCCCAATGAGCGGGCTCGACCTGTCGGTCTTGGTCGCGATTATCGCCATTCAATTTCTGACCTTTTTACTACGAGATCTGGGGTTGGCTTAACCTCAGTCCTAACCTCTCAAAATGCGGCCCGTTGATGGGCCGCCCTTTTCCACACCAGCCACATAAAAAGCCACGCTCATGTAGAAATTCTACTTTCTTATCATAGCCATATACCAACATGGCGGACTATACTTACCCCATATGTGGCTGTGTGAGAAAACCGATGAGAATGTTTAAGATCCTTGCTGTATTTTGTGCCCTGTGCCTGACTTCCCTCTCCCAGGCAGAACAAATGAAACAGTTAGGAATATGGGACGTCCACTACATTGCCCTGACCAGCAGTTTTCTGACCCCAGAAGTGGCCAGAACTTATGGTATTCAGCGCAGCAAATATAATGCCTTGGTCAATATTTCGGTACTGGATAGCACCAGTAAGGAAGCGCAGAAAGTTCTGGTGACCGGAACCGCAACCGACTTAATGGGCCGCAGCCAGACACTTGAATTCAAAGAAATTACTGAGGGTAAGGCGATTTATTATATTGCGACCCTGTCTTTTCGTTATGAAGAAGACATTAAATTCGATATCAGGCTAGCCAAAGGCAACACTGAGCAGAAACTAACTTTTCAGCAGAAGTTATATATTGAATAACACACTCATTCTCAGTCTCTTGTCCTTGGCAGATTAACTCAGTGCCCAGCAGCATTAAATCTCAGTTTTTACTGGCTTTGAGCCTGCTGACAGCACTTATCCTGGCGAACAACCTGTTCTCGCTGCGTACCCAGGACAGCTTTGAGGAAAATCTCGACAAAATACGCTTATCGGTAGCCAACCAAACTCTGATTAGAGAGCTAGAGCGGGATATTCTGGATCTACAGCGTATGCTGCTGATTTTCAAAGAATCTCCCAAACAAGCCAATGCGCATCGTTTTAAGCTGGTTCTCACCAGGCTGGATAACAATCTCGATAAACTGTTTGACGTGTCGCTCCCTGCGCAACTGGCTGAGTTTCCCCTGCAGATGACCAACAAACTGGCCGAGTACCGGCACAGTTTTAACGATATCAAGCAAAAGCGCCAAGCCAGGGACAAGATTCAAAATCAAATCCTAACGCCGCTTTTTTTCCAACTGGAAAATCAACTACACGATAAGGCTCATGAGCAGGGTACAAATAAAGACAATGTCGCAATAATCGATTCATTGCGACGCCATCTGCACGCTGCAGAAACCGCCTATCTGGGCTATTTACTGCATCCCGAATTTACCGATGTATCGGAGTTCAGTCGCCAGCTTCAGGCATGCCGGGAAGTGTTATTACAATGGCCCACTGCACCAGCAGACTTAACCCTCTTGATAAGCGACCTGGAGCAAGGGTTCAGCGAGCTACAAGAGCTGACCAGTGACTATGTGTTTCAGGTAAACATTCTGATGGCAGGATCGGTGGCGGAATTTCAGTATATGACCAGAGAGCTAAATCTGTGGCTCACCCAAGAACAGGATAAAACCGGTCAGCACGTGCTGGCAAAAGCCAAACAAAGTCGTCTGTATGGTTATATATTCTCCCTCACCGGCATTCTGTTGGCCGCCCTGGTTGCGTTGTATTTTTCTACTCGAATTACCCGCCCGATAAACCAGTTAACCAAAGTTTTTCACAAGTTAGCCAGTGACCAGCCAGTGGAACATATTCCGCAAACCGGCCGCGATGATGAAATTGGCCAGTTAGAGGTAGCGGCCGATGTATTTCGTAACAGAAATGAACAAACCCAACAGCTGTTGCTGCAAACAAGGGAACTGTTGGAACAGCAGGAATTGATGAATCAGGAACTGGAGCAGGCAAAACAGAAGGCCGAAACGGCGACAACATTGAAAAGTATTTTCCTGGCGAACATGAGCCACGAAATACGCACCCCGATGAACGGCATTATCGGTCTGGTGGAACTGCTTCAACAAACCCAGCCCGACGAATTGCAAAAGAACTATCTGAACAAAATTGCTCAATCTTCCAATATCTTACTTAGCCTGATAAATGACATTCTGGATTTTTCCAAGATAGAAGCCGGCAAACTTCGTATTGAAAATATTCCATTTACAATGGACTCATTGATAGACAATGTCCTGGCCAATGCGAGCATAAAAGCCCAGGAGAAAAATCTTAAGCTGGTTTTCCATGCCATGGCGCATGTACCAGCAAGATTAGTTGGCGATCCGCTGAGAATCACACAGATTTTGTTAAACCTGACCAGTAACGCCATCAAATTCACAGAGCTAGGGCAAATTAGTGTGCGTTTTGACTGGCAGCAAGATAGTGACAATCAGGGCTGGCTGATATTGGAGGTACAAGATACCGGCATAGGCATAGAGGAAGCCAAGTTGGCGGATATTTTCGACTCTTTTACCCAGGCTGACGGTTCCACCAGCCGCCGCTATGGGGGGAGCGGTCTGGGTTTATCCATAGCCAAACATTTGTGTGAAATGATGAACGGCCATATCGAGGTGAGCTCAACGCCAGGACAGGGCAGCTGCTTTAAGGTAACACTGGCCATAGACCTGGCGCCTGACAGCACCCCGTTACTTTGCTCTGAGGCCGGGAAATTCAGTGGTCGTCTGTATTACCTGTGCAAGGAGCAGGATCCACTGCTGGCATTGGATTACCTGCAAACCCTAGTCGGGCAATGCCGTCTTCTGCCTTTTAAACAGGCAGAAAGCCTGACCGAATTAACCCCAGATGACGCATTATTGGTTGATATTCGTCAACCCGAGCAATACCAAATATTAACCAACATGTTGGAAGCGTGCCAAAACCGAAACATCAGAACCGGACTGATTTTTAGTAGTGCAACCCAAAATCGTTTGCACCATCACAAGACGTTGCGTGACTCATATTACCTGGCCTGTCCATACAGTCCTGCGGATGTAAGACGTTTTATTCAGCATTTACTCAATCCAGACTCAAGGCTACCAAGCTACTCAACAGAGCCCCTCCCGCGAGACGATCTTGAGGGGCACTTACTGTTGGTGGAAGATAATCCCATTAATCAGATGGTCGTGGGCGAAATGCTCAAGCTGATTGGCTTGAGCTATGATGTTGCAGAAAACGGTCACCAGGCCTTGAGTAAGGTCATCAATTCTCCCCATTATGATGCAATCTTAATGGATGTGCAGATGCCCTTGATGGATGGCTACCAAGCCACCCTGGCCCTGCGGGAGAAAGGGGTCACGCTGCCCATTTGTGGTTTATCAGCCAATGCCCTGCCGCAAGATTTACAGCGCGCCAAAGATGCCGGAATGGATGACTACCTGACCAAGCCCATCCGCAAAGCAGCGCTCTATCAATGTCTGGCCCGCTACCTGCCTCAAGCCTAGAATTTGTAGCTAAGCGCTGCCATGATCTGGAGGTCCCGGTCTCGTCCAACGATGGGCGAGTCTTTTATCTCACTGTCGTACTCTGTCCATTTTGCGTTGCTGAACAATTGCCAGTTGGCATCCAACTGATACATCAATGTCGCAGACAAATAGGGGTTTAGCGCCCCATCGGGGGAATACGCAGGAAAGTACGCGGACTCACCACCGTCCACACCATAGTAATAATCAATGGTTTTATCATCGGCATACACCACCCCCAACTCGGCTTTTAGCATCAGCCCTTTGGCCAGCACAAATTGCCGGTTAAGCGCGGCCTCCAGGCTAAATCCTTTGGCATTACCTGTTATGTCATTGGCCACAGACAGGCTACTGTTGGCAAAACCCAGGTCTGTTTCCAGCCGCACCCCCGCCAATACCGAGAATTTACGCTCCTTCAAAGAACGCATATAGTCCGTATCAGCCTCATCTGGATCAAAAAAGTCAAACCCTGGGCGTACAAAAGCAGCAAATTTAAAGGCCTGATCTTCATAAAGATCATAGCTGGCTGACACCCCACTAAAATGGAAGTTTTCACTGTCGTAACTCACCAGCGGTACCACAAAAGTATCGCTGGACTCTCCCAGGTACGGAGATGTTGCCGTAATCACACCGACCCCCAAACCCCATTGTCCGTCGGCGAAAGCCGGCATGCTACCGGCCATAGCGATGCACAAAGCTACTGTGCGTATTGGCATTGTTGAATCTCCGTTTAATCTCAGCCCGCAGCTTAACAGTGGCAAGCAAGGGCAAGTTGTTAAAAACTGTATCCAATTTGTATTTGGATCTAGCTTATACAGACAAAGCGCAGACTCGGATCTCTAAGGGCTTATTGCTCTTCGCGCAGAAACACCAGCTCAGTGGCCGAAGATTGCGCCTCGCTGAACTGATACCCGCCAAGATTAAAGGCTTTCAGTTGCTCTACTTCGGTCAGACGTTGCTGCAATATAAAGCGAGCCATCATGCCTCTGGCTTTTTTGGCAAAAAAGCTGATGACCTTATATTGCCCACCCTTGGCGTCTTTAAACACCGGCGTGATGATCATCCCATCCAAACTTTTAGGTTTTACTGACTTGAAGTATTCGGTGGATGCCAGGTTGATCAGTACATTATCCCCCTGCGCCTCTAAGGCCTGGTTTAATGCCAGAGTGATACGTTCCCCCCAGAACTGATACAAATCCTTACCTTTTGGATTCGCCAGCTTAGTGCCCATCTCCAAACGATAAGGCTGCATCAAATCAAGGGGTCTTAATAAGCCATACAAGCCGGACAAGATACGCAAGTGTTGCTGTGCATAATCCAGATCGTCCGCATTCAGACTAGCCGCATCCAAGCCACCATAGACATCGCCATTAAAGGCCAGTACAGCTTGTTTGGCATTATCCGGTGAAAATGGCACTGACCAGGAATGAAAACGCTCAGTGTTCAGATGTGCCAGCTTGTCACTGATATGCATCAGACTACCGACCTGGGCCGGTGATAAATCACGACAAACGCGAATTAGCTCGCTGGCTGGTTGCAGCATGTCTGGTTGAGTAAATGCACTCACATGTGCAGGTGTGTCGTAATCCAGGTTTTTTGCGGGAGAAAGCACTATTAACATATCAATTCGGCAGTTACTGCATTGTGGGCGCTACTATATCCAGCAGGATGGTGTCGGGCAAATCCATGTCAGCGATTCGGCTGATAGAAAGAACCGATACAACATCAATCATTATGAATGATATATCTGGCAGGTAAGCGGAATCCGGGGGTTATTTTGGCTTGTCCGGTGTGGCAACCTCCCAGGGTTTTACAATAAGCCAGCAAGTCCCCACCGGCGGCTCTATGGATAGCGCCGTCCACCCCACCGCCACCAAGTAAAGTGCGATTAGCGGCATTGATAATCACATCAACGTGATTTTTACTGTCATCCCCTGTGCCTTATACCCTGAAACCGATACACTTAGCCGCAAGTTTAGCGTGCCCGCCTTATACCGGGATCGCCTTCCCGTACCGGCCTTATCACAAAAGTCTCGGTATCAATCATAATTCGTAATAGAGACAATGTTCATTTTGTTGTAAATTTACGAAATAAACTTTCAAAACAGAGGATCCCATGGCAAATCAACTGGAGTCTTTAAAGAAAATTACCACTGTGGTCGCAGATACGGGCGACATCGAAGCGATTCGCAAATATCATCCCGTTGATGCCACGACCAATCCTTCATTAATGCTCAAAGCGGCTTCCTTGCCCCATTATCGCGAACTGATCGAAAAGTCTGTGGCCTGGGCCAAGCAACAATCCAGCGACGCAGAACAGCAGCTACTGGACGCTGGTGACAAGCTGGCCGTCAGCATTGGTTGTGAGATCCTGGGTATTATCCCTGGCCGCATCTCTACCGAAGTGGATGCCCGTCTGTCTTTCGACACTCAGGCCACTATCGACAAGGCGCGTAAACTGATCGCCTTATACAAAGAAGCGGGTGTTGAGAAAGACCGAATCCTAATCAAAATCGCGTCAACCTGGGAAGGTATCCGTGCCGCCGAGCAACTTGAGCAGGAAGGCATCAACTGCAACCTGACCCTGTTGTTTAGCTTCGCCCAGGCCCGGGCTTGTGCAGAAGCCGGCGTGTTTCTTATCTCCCCCTTCGTGGGTCGTATTCTGGATTGGTACAAAGCCAATACCGATAAGAAAGACTATGCACCGGCAGAAGATCCCGGCGTGCAATCCGTTACCCAGATTTATCAATATTACAAAGAACACGGCTACAAAACCGTGGTCATGGGTGCCAGCTTCCGCAATACCGGTGAAATTACTGAATTGGCCGGTTGTGACCGTCTGACTATCAGCCCCGATTTGCTGGAACAGTTAGCCCAAACAGACGCACCGCTTGAAGTGAAGCTGCAGGACAAAGGCGCCACCAAACAAGCCGGTGAGCGTATTAGTGAAAATGACTTCCGCTGGCAAATGAACGAAGACCCGATGGCCACCGAAAAGCTGGCTCAGGGAATTCGCAGTTTTGCCGCTGATCAGGTGAAGCTGGAAACTGTGCTCAAAGGCTTTTTCTAAAAACACCTGATGATCCTGCGCCCGCCACCTGCGGGCGCACCTATTTCTAGATTCAGGCCAACACTCAAGAGAGTGTCGGCTCGCAGGAAACATGGAGACAAGATGACTAGCCTGACTCAAACCGACAACTGGCAACAGTTGCAATCCCTGGCTCAAGGCCTGAACGGCCAACATATGCGTGACTGGTTCAAACAGGATGATACACGGGCGCAACGTTACACCAGCCAGGCCTGTGGTATTGAATTGGATTACTCCAAAAATCTGATCAACGACGAGATTCTAGCGGCTCTGTATGGCCTGGCAGAGGCGCGTCAGGTCAGTGCCAAACGTGATGCCATGTTTGCAGGCGACATCATCAACCACACGGAAGGGCGCGCCGTATTGCATACCGCGCTGCGCAACTTCTCCGGTCAACCGGTTTTGGTCGATGGTCAGGATGTGATGCCCGAAGTACTGGCTACACAGGACAAGATCAAAGCCTTTGTCGAGCGTATCCATAGTGGCAGCCACAAGGGCTATACCGGCAAAGCCATTAAGCATATTGTCAGTATTGGCATCGGCGGCTCATTCTTAGGCCCGAAAATCATGTTTGAAGCCTTAAAGCCTTACTGGTATCAGGACATCAAACTGCATTTTGTGGCGAACGTTGATGGCTGTCATATCCAGGATGTACTGGCGGGGCTTGACCACGAAGACACCCTGATAGTGATGTCATCCAAATCCTTTACCACCCAGGAAACCTTGCAAAATACCCTCACGGCTAAGGCCTGGTTCCTGCAAGCCGGCGGCACCCAGCAGGATATTGCCAAACACTTTATCTGCGTATCCTCCAACATCAAGGCCGCGGTGGACTTTGGCATGGACGAAGACAACATCTTTCCCATGTGGGATTGGGTAGGCGGACGTTACTCCTTGTGGTCGGCCATTGGCCTGCCGATTGCCTTGGGCCTTGGCTATGAAAACTATCGCCAGTTGCTTGAAGGGGCGTATGAGATGGACCGCCACTTTGTTGAAGCCCCCGCAGAACAAAACCTGCCGATGCTGATGGGGTTACTCGGGATCTGGTACACCAACTTCTTTGCTGCCCAAAGCCACGTATTGTTGCCTTACTACCATTATTTGCGTGGCTTTCCAGCCTATGTACAGCAATTAGATATGGAAAGTAACGGTAAGTCCGTAGCCGGTGATGCCGAGCAAGTGGATTACGCAACCGGACCCGTTATCTGGGGTAGCGAAGGCACCAACGGTCAGCATTCTTTCCACCAGTTGATTCACCAGGGTCAAGTGCTGATCCCGGCTGACTTTATGCTGCCATTGAATGTACCGAACCAGGACGATACTCATCATGCCATGCTGGCCTCCAACTGTTTTGGCCAGACCCAGGCATTGATGCAAGGCAAAACCTATGATGAAGCCTATGCCGAGTTGGAAGGTAAAGGACTAAGTGAAGAAAAACGTCACGCCCTGGCAACCCACAAAACTATGCCAGGCAACAAACCCAGCAATACGTTGCTGTTCTCTCAGCTTGACCCTAAAACCCTGGGTTCACTGGTCGCGCTGTATGAACATAAGGTGTTTGTGCAAGGTGCCATCTGGGGCGTGAACTCTTTCGACCAGTGGGGTGTAGAGCTGGGTAAAGTGCTGGGAAATAACATCCTGGCCAAACTCACTGACCGCGATGCCGCATTGGATTTTGATGCCAGTACTAATGCCCTGATAAGCCGTTTCAGGGCCGCCAATCAGTAAGACGAGCAGCACAAAAAAGGCGGGATAACCCGCCTTTTTTTACGCCTGATGCCAGTGCATATGAATTTCTTCCTCACCGGAATGCGCACAGGTTTTACGTTCTGTTTCAACAAAACCATGACGCTGATAAAAACGATGCGCCGCTTGATTCTTTGCATAAACCGCCAACGACAAAGCCGGATATTGAGTCTGTAAAAATGTCAGTAACTGTTGACCTATCCCCTGCAACTGACAGGATTTGTCCACAAACAAGGCGGGAATAAATCCCTGATGATGACAAACAAAGCCCGCTAACTGACCATCCAGACAAAACACCCAAGTATCCGCACCCGGCAGATACACCTCTTGCATATTGATTTTCTGCGCCGCCCAAAAACTGGCGGGGATAAAATCATGGGCTTCCACTGAAGCTGTATACCAGATAGAAGCCAGGGTGGGAAAATCGTCCTTATTTGCAACTCGAATCATAACTGCCTCCTGGCATAACAACAGCCGGGCCGATAAAACCCTCCGACAACAAACCTGCATAGATACCGTTTAGCCGCAGGCGTCCCCGTCAGAAGCGCCCCTGATTTACCGGCACAAACAGCCTATCAAAGACAAAGGCTAGAAGACGTAAAAAATTGTGAGTTAGTCTACCCGTAATGGCAGGATAAGGCGGAACAACGTCCCTTTACCTAAGGTGGACTCTACGGCCATCTGCCCTTTTAATTTGGCGGTGACCAGATTGTAGCAAATGGACAACCCCAATCCCGAACCACCCTGGCCACGTTTAGTGGTAAAAAAGGGCTCAAAGACTTTCTTCTGTATATCGGCTGGCATCCCTTTGCCATTGTCGCCAAAGCAGAGCTCAACCTCTTTATCCCCTCGGGGAAGCAACTGAATTTGAATCACATTATTCGTGCCGTTGTGGAAAGCATGCTGACTAGCATTATTCACCAGATTGGTCAGCACCTGAGCTAGGGCCCCCGGGTAGCTATACATACGAATATTGAGGGGGTTGAGCAACTCAAAGCTGATGTGTTTAGTCTTTAGAATAGGCATCAGGCTGGACATCACTACCCGCACATATTCACCTAATTCAAACTCCGTCAGCGCCAGATTATGCTGATCTACGGCAGTTTTCTTAAAGTTTTGGATCAACTCTGCTGCCCTGGCCAGATTCTGGTTAATCAGATGCAGTGACTCATCCATACTACTGAGTTTATTGTCTAAACTGCTGCGCGTTAGCTTATTGTCTTCAACCTGACGGTGTAACTCCTGCAATTGCAATTGGCAATGACTCGCTGCCGTGACGGCCACACCTAAAGGGGTATTCACCTCATGGGCGACACCGGCAACCAAACTGCCAAGACTGGCCATTTTTTCATTCTCGACCAATTGCTGCTGGGCTTGTTTGAGGCTGACCAGGGTTTTCTCCAAACTGGCGGTGCGTTGCTCAACCAGGGACTCCAGCGATTGGTTGGTCAGCTCCAGCTGTCTGGCGTAATCATTTCGCTCCTTAGCACTTATCGCCCTGCCCACCAAATCCGCCATCGCAGCGGCAAAGCTCATTTCATCTTCGCTCCAATGCTTGGGCTGACCAATATGCTCACAGCAAACTATGCCCACCATTCTACCCCGGTGGCGAATCGGCATATCCAACATAGAAGCAATACCAAGGGGAGCAAGATAACCTTCGGCAAACTCTGCGGTGGCAGAATGGGTCAGCGCATCTTCGGCCGAAATACAACGTTCTTCATCCAGGGCAGCGAAGTAGCGAGGGTATTGACTGCGGGTTAACAGCAAGTCTTCATAACGAGCCTGCTGATGTAAATCGATCAGCAGCGAACAACGGATGCCATCCAATTTTTCATCGCGCATCCAGATACCGGCCCGCTTAACACTTAGTCCTTTTAACAAAGACTGTAAGATCAGCTCTTCGGCTTCACGCATGTCTCCTAAATCTATACGGTCAGATTTAGAAACCTCCAGCAATAAATTTTCCAGCTTAAGCAGCATTGAGCTTCCAGGTTGACTGTCATAAAAGTCTCAAATAATCCGTTTATCCTAACCGAGTTGGTACAGCTTGGTAAGCTTCTTGCCTTATCTAACTGAATGTTTTTTCGACATAACCTGGCTAAAGCTTATGTCATTAAAACTTCAAAAAATGTTAATAAAAGGTAACAAAAGTTGTTCTAGTTTAGCAGTGGTTGTGATATACCCTGTCTTGCGGTAAACAAAAAAAGGAGATCTCCAGTGGATCAGTCAGATTTGATGTCAATGCTCGACATAGAGTCCCGTCCCGCCAAGAACAAAAGCAAAAAACGCAAATGGAGAGAGATCGAAGCCATTCAGGATCAGTACCGGCTTCGCCGTGAACTGGCCGAATTGGACTTGCTCTTGGATGAAGAGCTGAGTGAAGCCTAACTAAAAAAGCCCTGCTATTGCGGGGCTTTTTTATTTCTCAGCAAGGCTTAGTCCAGCATCAGACCTGCCAGTTAACCGGGCTTAAACCCTGTTGCGCCAGCAGCTCGTTGGCCTTGGAAAAGTGTCCACAGCCAAAGAAGCCTCGGTGTGCAGAGAGTGGACTGGGGTGCGGAGCCATCAGTACATGATGACGCTGTCTGTCGATAATGGCGCCCTTTTTTTGTGCATGGCTGCCCCATAATAGGAACACCAAACCATCACGATGCAGATTGAGTTGTTCAATAACCTTATCGGTGAATCGCTCCCAACCAATTTTGGCATGAGAATGAGCCTGTGCCTGTTCTACCGTCAACACAGTATTCAGCAACAATACTCCTTGCTCAGCCCAGCTTTGTAAAAAGCCATGCTCGGGGCGCTGAAAACCGGCAATATCCTGCTGCAATTCCTTGTACATATTGACCAGCGACGGGGGCGGCGAAATACCCGGCAGAACCGAAAAACACAGTCCATGGGCCTGGCCAGGGCCATGATAAGGATCCTGGCCCAGGATCACGACTTTAACCTGCTCAAAGGGCGTAAACTTAAAGGCATTAAACACATCGGCCTGAGGCGGGTAAATGGTTTTACCCGCGTCCCGCTCGGCCTTTACAAAGTGCTGGATCTGCTGGAAATAATCCTGCTGCTTTTCCTGACCCAGTACATCCTGCCAACCTGTCACTTGTTCACCAGTTCAAACAGGGTGGCTTTCAATTGCTGATAATCATTGGCTAAGGTCAGTGATAAGCCTTCCTTACCTGCGCAATCGGCCAGTTCATGGGGCAGGCTGATAGGCTGGCCAAGCACATTCTCCACAGTATCGCGGAATTTGGCCGGGTGCGCGGTCCCCAGGAAGATACCGGTTTGGCCTGGTTCCAGATGACGCTTCAGTGCTTTGTATGCCACGGCCGCATGCGGCTCGCTGACATAGCCAAGGGACGCCAACTGACGCATCGCTACTTGGGTGTACTCTTCATCAATAGCATCGGATTGCAAAATGGCTTTATCCAAATACCCTTGTTCAAACAGTGCCTCAATACGCGGCCAGTTATTAGGTTGACTGACATCCATGGCATTAGACAAGGTTGCAATGGTTGGCTTGGGCTGCCACTGGCCGCTACGTAAATAGCGTGGCACAGTGTCATTGAGGTTGGTAGAAGCCACAAAGCCCTGGATAGGTAAGCCCAACACCTTGGCAAACATACCGGCCGTCAGGTTGCCGAAGTTACCGGACGGAACGGACACCACCAGATTATCGCGATTCTCTAACTGGGCTACGGCCTCAAAGTAGTAGCAAATTTGTGCCAGCAAGCGACTGATATTGATGGAGTTGGCAGAGTTCAGATGCAAGCCAGTTCTGGCCTGTTCATCGTCAAAGGTGGTTTTCACCAATTGCTGACATTGGTCGAAGTCACCTTCAATGGCAATAGTGTGGATGTTACCGCCTAAAGTGGTAAACAGCTTTTCCTGCAGCAAGCTAATCTTGCCCTTGGGATACAAGATCACCACCTGAATATTTTCCAGGCCATAGAAAGCGTGAGCAACAGCCGCCCCCGTATCCCCCGAGGTAGCGGTCAGGATAGTGATTTTCTCCCCTTTGGCCAGTTCTGACAGACACTGAGCCATAAAGCGGCCACCAAAATCTTTAAAGGCCAGCGTGGGACCGTGGAAAAGTTCCAGACAGTAGATATTGTCTTCCACCTTGGCCAGCGGCGCAGAAAAGTTAAAGGCATTGGTGACAAGCTCTGCCAGCCGCGCCTTGGGGATCTCATCGCCAATCAGGCGATGCAGAATCTCGGCGCTACGCTCGGCCAAAGGCATGGCCAATAACGCTTCAATGTCATCAAAGGTGGGCAGGTGGGCAGGAAAGAACAACCCCTGGTTTTTGCCCAGCCCTTGTTTTACTGCCTGGCTGAAACTCACTCGTTCGGTGGTTTCCTTTAAGTTGAATAATTCCAAACTTATACCCTTGTTGCTGTTGACCCTTGTGGGTCCAATTGACAGATATGGCTGAAGCCGTCGTTGTTCTGAATATAGTGTTCACTCAGCCATTGATTAATTCGTTGTGCCGACTCCAGATTGTCGCATACGGCAAAGACCGTCGGTCCGGAACCAGAGATACCAAACGCCAGCGCTTGATTGTCACCGGCAAATTGCCTGGCCTCATCAAAGCCGGGTAACAGGGCTTTACGGTAAGGTTCGGCGATAACATCATGCATAACGCTGGCCGCTAATTGGCGGTCGCCGGTATGCAAGGCATGTACAAACACGCCCAGTTGTCGGCCAAAGGTCAGGGTATTTTTCAGACTTACCTGCTGGGGCAGGATCTTGCGTGCTTCCGAGGTAGACACTTTGATGCCGGAGTAGCACACCACCCAGTACCATTCTTCAAATACCGGCAACTGAATAGCGATGCGCTGTGCCTGTTCGGCCATCAACACCAAGCCGCCCAGATAACAGGGTGCGACATTATCGTAATGCACACTACCACTAATCTGACCTTCCAGTTCCCCCATCATCAACAGCATTTCATCCGCGTTAAAGGGATCGCCATAGAAGCTGTTCAGTCCGTGCAGCGCCGCTACAACCGAACTGGCACTGGAGCCCAGGCCACTGCCGATGGGCAGATTTTTATACAGCACCATGGCACAGGGTACAAGCCCCTTTTGTCGCTCACTCAGTTTACTGACAAAATGCTGATGGCAGTGGTAAAGAATATTTTGCTTAGGATCGCTGGGCAGTTTGTGAGCAAAATGTCCCTTTACTTCAATATCAAACTGCTCACTGGCATACACCTCGACTTCATCACCTAACAGGCTGCCGTCGATGGGCTTAAGGGCAGCGCCCAACAAATCAAAGCCCAGACTTACATTTCCGGTTGAAGCGGGCGCATAGGCCCTCACCATGTCACTACTCATTATTCTTGCTTCCACGGCATAGTACGCAGCACATCGGCAAATACCCCGGCTGCCGTTACTGCAGCACCGGCACCATAACCTCTGATCACAAAGGGAATGGGCTGATAATAGTGGCTGTGAATAGCCAGGGCATTTTCCCCATCTTTCACCACATACAATGGATGCTTCGCGTCCACAGCCTGAATACCCACTTTACACTGGCCTTTTTCAATACTCCCCACATAGCGTAGCACCTGACCTTTTGCCTCGGCTCCCGCCTGTAGCTGACGATACAGACCGTCCAAGCCGCTTAATTTATCCATAAATTCGCTGACAGAACCAGATGCATCGAAGTCGCTGGGTAAAATTGACTCAATTTCAATATCAGCCAATTCCAGCTCCAAGCCGGCTTCACGCGCCATGATCAGTAGTTTACGCGCTACATCCATGCCGCTCAGATCATCCCGCGGGTCGGGTTCTGTATAGCCTTTTTCTCTGGCAATATCTGTTGCTTCAGACAGGCTTAACCCCTCTTCCAGCTTGCCAAAAATAAAGGACAATGAACCGGAGAGGATGCCCTCAAAGCGAATCAGTTCATCACCGGCGTAAATCAGTTTTTGCAGGTTATCGATAACCGGCAAACCTGCCCCCACTGTGGTTTCATACAAAAACTGACGGCGGGTAGTCTGCGCGGTGTCTCGCAACAGGTTATAAAAGGCCATATCCTTGGTATTGGCTTTCTTATTGGGTGTCACAACGTGGAAGCCAGCTTGCAACATATCCAGGTAAAGATTGGCGACGCTATCACTGGTGGTGCAATCAATCACCACTGGGTTAACCAGGCTGTTGTCCTGAACAAAAGACTCTAGCGCTTCGAGCGAGAACGCCTGCTGGCTTTGCCCCAGAGCATCGCGCCAGCCGTTTTCCAGATCGATACCTCCAGATTGCAGCAACAACGCTTTGCTGTTGGCGACACCATAGACCTTCAAACTAATGTTGCGTTCTAACAACTGCTTTTGCTGGCGGGCAATCTGACTAAGCAACTCTCCACCTACTGTGCCACAGCCTATCAGGAAGGCGTCGATAGTATGAAGGTTGGAGAAAAAATTCTGATGCACGACCTTCACGGCCTCCTTGGCTTTGCGACTTTCTATTACGGCAGAAATGGAGCGCTCTGACGAGCCCTGCGCAATAGCTACGATATTGACTCTGGCCTGAGCCAGAGAACTGAAAAATTTGGCGGCCAGCCCTTTGACCTTACGCATACCGTCTCCCACCAGGGTAACGATGCCCAGATCCTGGCGCATTTCGATGGGTTCCAGCAGTTGATTTTCCAATTCAAGGCGGAACGCATCTTCCAGCAGCGCTAGGGCGCGACCGGCATCTTTATTGTGGATACAGAAACTGATGCTGTATTCACTGGATGACTGGGTAATAAGACTGATAGAAATATTGGCGTTGGATATTACTTCAAACACCCGGCTGGCCATACCTACCATGCCCTTCATACCAGGCCCCGCCACGTTAAACATGGTCACATCAGACAAATGGGAGATACCTTTAACGCTAGTCCAGACCGTACTTGGCTCATTACTGATCAGGGTACCAGGCGCAGCAGGATTAAGGGTATTACGGATCAAGCAGGGGATATGATACTGGGCAATAGGACCAATGGTTTTCGGGTGCAACACTTTTGCGCCAAAGTACGACAGTTCCATGGCTTCCTGGTAAGTTAGCTTATCCAGCAGTACCGCACCTTCCACCTGGTTAGGGTCAGCGTTGTAAACTCCATCCACATCTGTCCAGATTTCACAGCACTGGGCATCAATACAAGCAGCCAGAATTGCGCCGGAGTAATCCGAGCCATTGCGGCCCAAAGTCACCTTCTCGCCTTTGTCATTGGTGGCCACAAATCCAGGCATAATCAGCAGTACAGAGCCGTCTTTAGGAATATCACCAAAGCGGCTGCGACTTTCTGCCACATCGGCAATGCTATCCAGATAGTCACCTTCAGCCAGTACATACTGAACCGGGTCGATAATCAGGTTGTCATACCCCAGCGCTCCCACCAGCTTGCTGAAAATGTTCACGCTGACATATTCACCCAGGCTCAAGATTTTTGCCGTGACCGCATCCGGACTGCAATGAATCAACTTGATGCCATCGAGGTTGCGATGTAACTCACTAAGCAGCGAATCAATGTAGGTAAGCAGGCTGGCGCCGTCAAAACCACTAATCTGGTCGGTCAGATCGTGCACAATGCCTGTCAGAGTGTCGGTCAGCTTTGCAAAGAGTTCCTGATAATCCTGTCCTGCTACTGCCATATCAACCAGTGACGACAAGGCGTTGGTTACGCCTTTGGGCGCAGACAAGACCACTGCTGCACCGGTGTCCTGGTGGGTTGGCAGCACAATATCTTTGACCATCAGATAGCGCTTAGCATCTGCCAGCGACGATCCCCCGAATTTCATTACCTTCATTTGCTGCTCCTAGATGTTATGAGCCCGGCCTTTAAAGAACGGGACTTTTCTACCGGACCCTGAGCCCTATAAAAAATCAAAAAAAAACCCGCTTCCTGTGAGGGTCGCGGGCTTGTTGTTTTTCTTTTGCGCACTAGCCAGCGACCACCAGTCTTGTGGTGGTAATCATCATGGTGGTGGTGGTGCGACGAATAAATTTCATGCGTTTCAATTTGCCGTATAGACGTCTATATGTCAAGACGTAATTCCTTCTCATGGCGTCAGACCTTGCCTGACATTTATATCAATTAGTTATTAAACCCATGAATTTACGTCTTTATAACTAGACGCTCGGGCCTGTACAAGCCAAATCCCTGCAAGGTTTTTAGCAACCTGAGGTTGTCAACCGGCTTGGCAATAAAGTCCAGCGCCCCCAATGCCATTACCCGTTGCTGCATCTGTGGTTGAATATCCCCTGAAATCACTACCACAAATACCTCGATTCCTTCAGCCTTTATCTGCTCTAGTACCTCGACACCGTCCATTTCTGGCATCGTCAGGTCTAATAGCAGCAAACCAAACTGCTGGCGACGCAAGCTATCCAATGCTTCTTTACCATTGCTGGCAAAGCTAATCTCTATATTCCAATCCTGGGGTAAGGCACGCTGAGCGGCCTTACGCGCCAACATAGAGTCATCGCAAATCAATACAGGAAATCCCATCTTTGTTCCGTTATTCTCGTTATTGTTGCAGAACTATCGTGTCGTTAGACAACGTCCATTATTTGTGAGGAAACGCCCTTGTCGTCCCCTTCTACCGCCCGAATCGCCTATCAAATTCTCAAAGGCTTTGAAAAAAGCTTTCGCTGGTACAGTCGCATTACCAGTGCGGCCCGTGACCGTTTTGAGCAGGCCGACTGGCGCGCGGTTCAAAACGCCGCCCGTGAGCGTATAGCCATATACGATCAAAGCCTGTCCGAGGCGGTCGCAGAGATCTACCAAAGCTGTCACCCACATAAACAGGAACAGCAATTTTGGCGAGAACTTAAGCAACATTACCTTAAACAACTTGATCATCATGGGCAATTTGAATTAGCCGAAACCTTTTTTAACTCCATCATTGGCAGATTGTTCCGGCATCAGAAAATTGACGATGAGATGATGTTTGTTCTACCCAGCCGCTGTTATTTGCCAGGGCAAGTACGCGCAAATGTTATTAACAGCTTTGATGCCCGAGGAACCATTCGCTCAACCCTCGACGCCATTCTTTCCAACTATAGCTTTCGCCTGGCCTACGCAGACCAGGAACGTGACCTGCAGCATCTTGAGCGCTACCTACGAGACAGTTTTTCCACGTCAGAATTGGCGGCAATACATAAAGTAGAGATTCTGCAAAACGTGTTTTATCGAAACAAGGCGGCTTATCTGATAGGACGTATGTGCACTGCCGACAAACACATTCCCTTTGTTATTGCCCTGATGCATGACCCGAAGGGTGGCTTGTGTGTGGATACGCTGTTAACCGACCGCCATGATCTCAGCGTGCTGTTCGGTTTTGCCCGCTCCTATTTTATGGTCGACACGCCGCACCCTGCCGAAGTGGTGGCCTTTTTACAAGAATTACTCCCCAACAAAAAACACTTTGAACTGTACATTGCCCTCGGTTACTACAAACACGGGAAGACAGTGTTCTATCGTAATTTTCTCCACCATCTGCAACACAGCGATGACAGTTTTGAGGCCGCTCCTGGCATCAGAGGTCTGGTGATGGCGGTGTTCCATTTACCTTCTTACGGGGTGGTCTTCAAAGTGATCAAGGACGAGTTTGCTGAAAGCAAAAAAATCACCCGAGAACACGTCAAGGATTGCTACCGGTTAGTAAAAATGAGCGACCGGGTTGGCCGCATGGCCGATACCCATGAATATATGAACTTTCGTCTGCCCAGACACAGAATAAGCCGTGCGCTACTCGAAGAATTGCAGCAAGTGGCAGCCAGCAGTATTGAGTTGACCGAAGACGAGGTGATTATTAAGCACCTCTATATTGAACGTAAGATGACTCCCCTTAACCTCTACCTTGAGCAGGAAACCGACGAAGGGAAAGTGGCCGCAGCCATTGAAGATTTGGGCCTGTGTATTAAGCAGATTGCTGCCGCAAATATCTTTCCTGGTGATATGTTACACAAAAACTTTGGCATTACCCGCCATGGCCGGGTGATCTTCTACGACTATGACGAAGTCTGTTATATGAATCAGCGTAACTTTCGTGCTCTGCCGCGCTCAGATGACCCTTATGCGCTGGATACTTTGTCGGTGGCCCCTGACGATGTATTTCCGGAACAGTTCGAACACTTCATCGTGGGTAAGCGACACTTAAAAGAATTGCTTAAGTCCAAGCACCCTGAATTAATGGATCCCGCTTGGTGGCAGAAGGTTCAACAGGATATGACAGGCGGCCTGATTAGAGACGTACTGCCCTACCCGGCCGCCAAACAATTCCGGCATCGTTATCCAACTTAGACACCTTGTAGCGCATGCCACATTAGCGCCACTGAGCAGCCCAGGCCGATAACCCATACCGTGCTGCGCGCCAGATGCCAATCAAGCAGGTAAAATAGGTTGTAGAGCAACCTGGCGGCGATAAAAGCCTGCGCCAAATATTGTGCGTAGCTATCAGCCTGGCCGGTGGCTACTACTGCCAAGGCCCCTGGTGTGAACATTATCAAGGCTTCAAAGGCATTTTCATGGGCCGCTTTGGCACGTGCGCCAAATCCGCTCAGTGTCGCCTGTTGATTGCGGGGGTATCGATTGTCATAGCCTCCAGTTCTGGCCTGTGCGAGGGCAAGCGGGGCTTTGGCAAGCAGCGGTAGTAAGCTGGCAATAAACAAACAGAGTAAAATCATGTACATTGTGTACTCCTCGTTAAACGCCTGAATAGTGTGCCAGATTCATTCACCTTCGCAGCAGAAATTTCTACGTTGCTTAATATAGTTACCCCCTCCGTACTGCAACCCTTGTGTGTTGATTGGGCGGATGCGCGGCAGGTCAGCTTATACATCAAGCGGGATGATCTGATTCATCCGATTATCTCTGGCAATAAATGGCGTAAGCTTAAATATGCCCTGCTAGAAGCCAAACAGAGAGGCGTTGCTGAAATCATCAGCTTTGGGGGAGGTCACTCCAATCACTTGCATGCCCTGGGCTATTGCTGTCATCAATTGGGTATCCAACTACTGGCGCTGGTGCGGGGGAATTACACTGCCAACCCTACGCCCATGCTCAGAGACCTGCAGCAGTGGCATAGCCGGATTATCTATCTGGACAAAGCCACCTATCACAAGCGCAGCCAGCCGAATTTTATCGCCAGTTGGCAAGCTGCCCATCCTGATGCGCTGATTATCCCTGAAGGGGGCAGTCAGGCCTTGGCGCTGCCCGGCGTCGCGGAAATTCTCAGCGAGCAGGAAAGTGACTTCAGTCATCTTCTGGTGCCGGTCGGTAGCGGCGGCACCCTGGCTGGGCTAATCCAGGCACGACAGGCCCGGCACAAGAACGATTTGCGCTTAATCGGCGTTGCCACGCTCAAAGGTGAAGGTTATCTGGAAGGCCTGGTTAATAGTTTGCTGCCCGACTCAGCCTACTCAAACTGGCATATTGAGCATCGTTTTCATTTTGGGGGCTATGCCAAACGCTCCGACGAGCTAATAAACTTCTGTGATACATTTAAGATCCAAACAGGTATTGCCATCGAACCGGTATACAGTGGCAAAACATGCTGGGCATTAAAACAATTGCTTGCAGAAGGCTATTTCCCCAGAGGCAGCCGGATTCTACTGCTGCATACCGGTGGTTTGCAGGGCGCTCGCTAATTACACGCTAATCACCGCACCAAATCTCCCCTTAACTGGCGCTTAGCCCGCCGATTCAGTACGATTAACAGGGTACGCCGCATTTACCGGCGAATTTGGGTATTCATATTTGTAAGGGATAAATGATGAAGAAGATTCTGGTCATACTACTGGTATTGGTTGCGGCCTTTATTGGTGTGGTTTTCTACCTAGTCTCCGGGGTAGACGAACTGATCCGCAGCCAAATGGAGACCCAAGGTAGCAAAGCATTACAAACCCAGGTTCAGGTTAGCAAAGTGGAATTGTCATTTGCCGAGGCTCGAATGAGTATAGGTGGATTTAATGTACAAAACCCCACAGGCTATTCCGATGACAAGGCATTTAGCCTGGGCGAGGTTAAATTAGACTTGGGTACTTCAACCCAAGAGCCTTATGTGGTGGAAGAAGTCCTGATCGATGCCCCCAGCGTTTTATATGAAGTAGACGCCAGCGGCAAAGCCAACCTGGTAGTGTTAAAAGATAATCTGCAGGCCATGCTGCCCAAAGGCGAAGATAAACCAGCTTCAGAGCAAAGCACGGGACCGGCCCCTTTGGTCGCAGTACAAAAAGTGACCGTCAAAGATGCCAAGCTACGTATCAACTTTGAAGCCATGGATACCGGCGAGTTAAAGTTGGATAAAAAGCAGTACGAGCTCACCTTACCGACTTTCCAGTCATCTCCTGTTGGTGTGCCTAACGGCCTGCCAGCCGATCAGGTGGGCAGCGCCATTATGGACAGTATGCTGGACAACCTGATCAAGCAGGCCAAGCAACGGGTGAAAGATATCTTCGAAGATAAGGCCAAGGAAAAAGCCAAAGAGAAAATCGACGAAGAAAAGAAGAAGCTGGAAGAAAAAGCCAAAGACAAGCTTAAAGGTTTATTAAGTAACCAATAACACTGCAACAGCCCGGTATCTTAGCCGGGCTTTTTTGTTCTGGGCGATAGTTTACTAGCCGGTCTTGGCTGGCTGCCATAAGGTGGTTCTATTACGTCCCAGTTGTTTCGATTGGTACATAGCGATATCGGCACGACTTAACATCAGGCTAAGATCCTGCGGTGCATAGCAGCAGTAGCATCCTAAACTGATACTGGTTACCAGTGTTTGTTCATCCACGCTGATTTCCAGCTCAGCGACGGAACGCCTCAACCGCTCACAAAACTGGAAAGCCCCATTCAAATCCTCGGTCTCGGCCAAAATGGCAAACTCCTCCCCCCCAATACGCGCCAATACATCACTTTCTCGAACCAAAGAATGCAAAGCCTCAGCAACCGCCTTTAACACCAGATCGCCACCTTTATGACCCAGCTTGTCGTTCACCTGCTTAAACTTGTCAATATCCACCAATATGGTGGCTAACATTTTTCGGTGCCGGGTCACGTTACTGAATTTCTGTCCCGCCAGCTCTTCAAAGGCACGACGGTTATAAAGCCGGGTCAGGGCGTCGGTACGCGCCTCCTTTTCAGCCAGTGAACGCGCTACCTCAAGCTCCCGGGTTTTCTCTTTAACCTGGTGTTCCAACTGCTCAGAGAAGCTTTCCAACTGCGCCACATAGGCTTCTCGAACCTGATCCCGTTGATTCTTAATCTCCAGAATTTTAAACCCCATACTCACGGCTAGCAGGCACATTTCAATCACCCCGCCTATTACCCCGGTGTAAATGGTTAATGGCTGATGTTCGATAAGCCCCACTTGGCGCAAACCAAACTGAATAAGGATGGCAGTGCCGTAAATAAACCAGGCAAGAGTAAATAACTTCACATTGCGCTTTTTGACCACGCACAAATACAAAGCCAGGAAGGGGATAGTCAGCAACACCGGGCCGGTAAGCATCATAAATGCACCGGCTGCCTTGGCATACCCCAGCAAGCCAAGACCAATGATCACAGGGCCAAATACCATCAAACCACGATAGATCTTACTGGCTACCGGCATCACCAGGTTAAGCTTGAGATAGTCCCGGACAAAGGTCAGCGCGGCAAAATAGTAAATTCCCCCCCAAAACGTTGCATTCCCCACCGGCGCGCCACTGGCCTGAAACAAAACGGCCCAATGGGCGTCCAGATTCATCAGTAGCATGCAAGAAGTGAAAGTGAGCGCGGAATAACTTAAGAAGGTACGTTCACGAATCGCAAAAAATACCAGCAAAGAGAGAAAGGAAAACAGCATAAAGGCAGTATAAGCACCGCCGTAAAGCATAGTCTCCAGGGTTTCATAGCGAACAAAATCTTCTGGGGTCCATAGCGCAAACTGACTGAACAAGCCGCCAAAGGTGGCCTGGATTCTGGCGTAGACGATATAGTTTTGTCCCGTTTTCAGATCAAGGGAAAAAGTTGGTCCGGGATTGGGGAAAGGTCGCTCCCAATAAGGTAGCTCACGGTGGTAATAATGGCTGGACACCAGTTCGCCGTTGCTATCGACCAGGTATAGATCAATGCGAAAGGGACCAGGATCGGTATGTTCGAGAATATACTGGGTTTGTTCGTTATCTGAATTGAACAGTGAAAAGCGCATCCACACTGGATGCGTCAGCACGCCTCTGGACACCTGCCCCTGATAGTCTTGCCACTGCACCTCATTTGGTGCTGCCAGCAGTGATTCTATGCTGTAGCTGTCCGCGTGATCATGCAGGATCTGATATGCATCGTCAGTGTTTTTAACTTGCGCTACATCTAACGCCTTTGGTGGCACTGACGCCCCGTAAGCACTCAGACTGAGCAGCAGAACGCATAAGCCTAGTAATCTGCGGGCAAGTTTGTTCATGCAGCAAATCCTTTAGCATGTTGTGACAGGCTCAACGCTCACCACTATGCCTTTATGATTATCTTTATTCACCATGATCAATACGTTATCTAGATCATAGTCGGCAATCCTGACATTATGACCATTACAGGGAGAATAAAAAAGGATAATTATGAGCTTAACACCTGATCAATGGGGCTTTTACCACCCCAGTAACGAGCAAGAAGTGGCACTGTTGGTACAAATGGCCAACAGAGAAAACAAACAGATTCGCACTTGCGGCGCAGCCCACAGCCAGAGTTGGGCAATCTATACCGATCCGGTCACCAGCGGCCCCAATGTCACAAATCAGGAGACACCTCCGCCAGATACCACGCAGATTAACCTATTACTTGACCAAATGATGGACGTAACCTTGTTGGATAGACAGCAAGGGTTAGTCAGGGCCCAGGCCGGCGTGCATTTAGGTCACGACCCCAGCGACATCAGTGGCACCTCAACACTGAAAAACAGCCTTCTATATCAACTTTGGCAACAAGGTCTGACCCTCAGTGAACTCGGTGGCATTATTCACCAGACACTGGGAGGCTTTATGTCTACCGGGTCAGCCGGAGGCTCACTAAAGTATTCATTTCAGGACAATATTCAGGCCATTCGCCTGGTAAACGGTTTAGGAGAGCTTGTTGAATTTCGTCGCGACGATGAGAATACCGAGGCCTTCTTCGCCGCCATGGTGTCTATGGGATTGTTCGGTATTGTCGTATCGGTAGACTTGCTATGCGAGCCGGCGTTTAACATTGTAGGTCAGGAAGCCACCGTCACTTACCAGGAGTCTCAGTTCGACTTTTTTGGTGAATCTGCGGACAAGCCCTCGCTGGAAGACTTTATGCGTGATGTAGACTATGGGCGGGTAAACTGGTGGCCACAACCCGGCGCCGAGCGCATTTTGCCATGGCAAGCACAGCGAATCCCTTGCATAACAGGTTTTACCCCTCGCCCTTATCAGGAGTTTACTAATTATCCTGCGGTCGCCGAGCCGGTGATAAGCATCATTTATGCGATTTTAGGTAACCTGGATACCCCTGAGCTAATCCCCGCTAAGGTTCATCAAGCAGGTTTGGACCTGCAAAAGGTCGCCGACAACCTTATCGACTTCAGCCAATTTGGCATACTGGGGCCTATCATCCGGGACGCAGTCAATCAGCTACTGGCCGAGGAATTTGATAAAGCCATCGCCCTGATACAACAACATGCCCCAATGCTGAAAGCTAACCTACCAGACGTTATGCAGATCATCCTCAATGTTTTCCAGTCACTGGACAGCAGCAAAGACGGAATGGATAAGGGCACACCGCAGGTATTTCAGCACCATGCTCCCTGGGGGTTACCCATGGATAACCAAGCGTCAGATGAACTGCTGGATATTGAGTTTTCTGAACTCTGGTTTCCCATTGGCCGGACTAACCAGGTTATGCAGATACTGCGCGACTACTTTGATGAAGCCAGCGATGCACATGAAAAACTCAAACGCACCGGGCTATTCACTATTGAAGTCTATATGGCCAAGGCCTGTCAGGCCTGGATGTCCATGGGGTACACTGACGGAGAGGACGAATGGAGTGAGGGGGCATTTCGCTTCGAACCCCTATGGTTTGTAGACTTTTCCGAAGATCCACAACGCGAATTTTACCCGCAGTTTTGGCGATTATTTCGCGACAAGGGTATCCCTTTTCGCTTGCATTGGGGAAAAATGCTGCCAGATGTCACGCAAAACGACACTGAAGGCTGGGTTGAATACTTCCGCAGCCAATACCCCAAATGGGATGCATTTCTTGCCATGCGTCGCAAAATGGATCCCCATCAGCGCTTTGTCAGCCATTATTGGCGCACACAGTTAAATATCGGTGAATTGTAGCCATCACAAACTTACCTTCGCCCTTACGCTCAGGGCGAAGGTTTAACAAGTCAGCAGCTCGGCGCAAGTGGCCAAAACCTTGTCCAACTTTTCAGACGGAGCCGAAAGCGCGCAGAGCAGTTCAGGGTTGTGAGATGTATTGGCTAACTGTACCAATTTATTGCGATGCGTCAGCACTTCCCTGACATTTCCCAGCGTTGCTTGCCTGCCTAATTCCTTTTCTACTTCAGCGACAACTTGCAGCGCTACCAGTGAAAACGTGGGCTGATGCGCTAGTCGCTGAGCTAATAATTTGCTAGCTTGCTTTTCCATAGGCAATCCTTTGCTAAGTACACTTAAGTGTTGATTAAAATCGCCGTAGGTCAAATAACACCGGCTACTTTGTTTATCACCGGATAATTTAATGCCCCTATTGCATAAGCGCAGCGTTCGTATCGGGTCAATCCGTATGCCCCAAACCTCACCCTGTTGCGGGTGCAGCACGCGTCACGAAAAACCAACACCAGGTTAATTTTTCGACTTTTTTGCACTTTACTGAGACAAAAGCAAAATCTAGACCAAAAAATAAATTCAAATAAAAGTCATACACATACGAAAAAAACAGAGAAGCCAGAAAAAAGCATGTATGAAAAATTGACAGTTATTGAATAATAAACTACCAGCTTTCCAATCCCCGGCAGCAAGCCTGCTCCTTTATATTTCCACTTTCCCAACCTGGGATTATCAGATGGAAGAGGTTCCCTAAAACTAACAAGCATGAAATACTTTTTACGCGCATCATGACAACGGATTTGCCAGGTACGAAATGAATAGCACGAACCTTAACTACCAGGTCGACCAACAAGGATTAACCTTGTTGATTGACAGTTTTTATCAGCAGTTAAAAAAGGTCGCCAGCACCCAGCGCTGGATGATTGGGCTGAAAAGCGGCACCTTGTGCACTACGGTACTAGTTCATGAATCCTTTCTACGATTGAAGGAAATACACAGTTGGACAGACTCCCAACATTTTTTGCGAACCGCCAGCAAAGCCATGCGCTATGCATTAATAGATTACATCCGAGCCCAAAATAGCGAAAAGCGCAGTGCCCCCAAGCTTGATGAATGGCTGAGTATCCTCGACGGCGTGAATGAGCCTGATACCTGGCTGCTAGACATAGGTGATGCCCTGGCTCAACTTGAGCTTCAACACCCAAGAGCGGCCAGTGTGGTGGAATGCTTGTTCTTCGCAGGGTTAACAGAAAAGGAAACAGGAGAACTGCTGAGCATCAATGAGCGCACTGTCAGACGCGACTGGCAGAAGGCTCGTTGCTGGCTGGCTACCGAGCTGTGTCCGCAAGAATAGCCATAACAACCAGCCTTGTAACTCAGGTCCCGCTCAAGAGAGACTACACAGCATAAAAAACCCGGCAAAAGCCGGGCTTAGAAATCAAACACCAACCAGGGCTGTTATAGTTTTCCCAGCAGCTCGTCGCTAAGTTTCAGGTCGTCATTCTTATTAACCTGCACACCCGCGCCAATGACATCCCGGGCAATATCCTGGGCTTCCAACAGCGAATGCATCTCGTAGGTACCGCACTGATATTCATTCAATTCAGGGATCTCTGACTGGTTCGCCACCTTCAGTACGTCCTGCATGGCCGCCAACCACGCATCGGCAACGCGTTGCTCAGATGGCTCTCCAATCAGGCTCATATAAAAGCCGGTGCGGCACCCCATAGGGGATAGATCAATAATTTCCACACCATTACCATTTAAATGGTCGCGCATAAAACCCGCAAACAAGTGCTCCAGGGTGTGAATACCTTTCTCGCTGAGAATATTCTGGTTGGGAATACAAAAGCGTAGATCAAATACCGTAATCGTATCGCCCTTGGGGGTGCTCATGGTTTTGGCTACGCGCACTGCCGGGGCATGCATACGGGTATGATCAACGGTAAAACTATCTAGTAACGGCATGATACTCTCGCCTGAATATTGTCTGGATTAGGTTAAGCGCAAGCATAGCACGCCACCTGCAGCCTATAAACTCCAGACAACTAACCGGAACAAATACCTTGTTTATTCTGACAACAATTGTTGTGCTTCAGAAAAAAACCGACGATACATGGCACCCGCCTCTCCCATGGCATCAAGATCTTGTTCAAATATTGCCAGCCGCTGCCTGGCTGCGTCTTTATCCCGCTCAGCGAGAAAGCGAATAGTCAGCCCGTGGAGCTTAAATTTAAGCAATGGATGCAGTTGCATCGCTTCCAACCGTCGACTCAGTTCTGCAAACGCCTGCGTTTGATCTTTCCCTTGTCTGAGACGAATATCCACTAATCCCATCTCACTGGATAAACTCAACAGGCCGCTTTCCCCCTCAGTTTTAAGCGCCATGGCGAGTGCGCGCTGCATACCTTGCTCTGCTTCAGCCAATTGCCCCAACTTTGCCAACAATGTGGCATGATTTGCGAAGCTCGCTGCAGTCGCGGCCCCCTCTCCCACCAGCGTCAGTTTTAACTGGGCAATTTCGCCTATTTCCTTTGCAGCGCGCGGCATATCTCCTTGACGCAAGCTGATTTCCGCCAGGGCTTCGCGGCAGTTGAGTACATCCAAACTGGCCCCTAACCCGATAGCACTGGCTGTATCAATGGCAGCAACAAACGCCTGTTGCGCCAGGGGTAATAGGTCTAGTTGCCGATATGTCTGCCCCAGGGAGGCCTCTAATAACATTCGGGTTCGACTAGGCTCTGGCCAGGTTTGACTCAATTGCTGTAAGGTCTCGCTCAATAGGCTAATTGCCTTATGCGGCGTTTCCCCTACACGCAGTAATCTGGCTTGCAAATCGCGGCTGCGAATCAATTCCAACTGATAACGTTTATCCTGCGACCAAATATGTTGGGCTTGTTCAAGTAGAGCCGCAGCTTGTGGGAGCTTACCGGATTGTTGCCACAAGGATGCCAGGCCAAAGGCGGCCATGGCGTGAATATCGGCCGATACTGCCTTGTTATCCAATAGCGCCTGATACATTCGCTGCGCACTACTGATATCCTTGAGTAGGTTGTATATTTCCCCTGCCTGCAAAACCATGGGTGCGGCAATATCGGGTTGCTGTTGCAGGTTAGCCAGCAACCGCGCTTCATGACTTAAAAGTACTTCCTGAGGCGAAAGCTTGCCATCAGGTCGGCTAGCAAACAGGCTAAGTAAGAACTCCATCACCCCGGCCTGCTTTTGTTCTTCAAGCCTTAACCTGTCGCGCTCCAGTGCAGCTTGATAGCCCTGATATAAGCCGCTCCCCAAGAACAGTATGGCCAGCACAGCTAAACTGCTGGCAAAAGGATTACGCCTGACAAAACAGCGAAATTTATACCCAAAGCCACCATATCCATTTACTGGCCTACCATCCAGTACAGCGGCAATATCAGCCCTGAGTGCGTGTACCGACTGATAACGCTCGGCCGGTTCGCTGGCGCAGGCACGCTGTACAATGGCCCGAAGCTCCCCGGATAAGACCGATAACTGTTCGCTGCTCAAACGGGACTGTGTAAACAGTGACTGCACCAGTAAGCCAAGGTTAGACTGTTGCTGTCCCAGGCACTGATCACTGAGCATGCTAAATAACAATAACCCCAGACTGTATACATCCTGATCGGCTCTCGGGGACGCTCCCTGCCAGACTTCTGGTGCCGTGTAGGCAGGGGTTCCCCCTTCATGACCAGTTTGCTGCCCCAGCTCGGCACTGATTCCAAAATCTATCAATTTGAGCTGTCCTTGACTGTTCACCACCACATTTTGCGGCTTAATATCCCGATGAATCAGACCGAATCCATGCAGATAGGCCACCGCATCACATAATTGCAAAAACAACAGTAAACGGGCCCGTAAAGAAAGCTGATGGGTACGAACATAGGCAAGAGGATCGTCACCTTCCAGATACTCCACCACCATATAGAGGCACCCGTCCGGCGACTTTCCACCGTCAATCAGGCGGGCAATATTGGTATGATTCAGCTTGGCTAATCGTCGACGCTCCAGTGCAAACCCCTGCTCCAGTCTTTGCTGACCAGGCCTGACTAGTTTTAAGGCCGCCGATTCCTGATGCACATCGTCATTACGCTGTACCAAAAACACCTGGCCACTGCCACCATCCCCCAGCAAGGATTTAAAACGCCAGACCCCCAACGCCTCGTAGGGTAAAGACACCTTGGGTGTCACTGTATGACTGGCCTCGACATCCAACATACGTTGTAGACGACATATATCGTCGGAGGATAGATGCTGACACCGTGACAACCACTCCTGACGTTCATTGGCTGGCATATCCAACAGCATGTCAAAAATGGACATTAAGTGACTAATTGACACCGGCATATTCCCTTGCTGCTTTTTTGTTCATTTTGAAGCAGATGCCAACGCTTTGACAAGTCACAGTCAGGGTTATCCATCTCGCCAGTAGCGATAACTTGAGGTTGCTCCATACAGGAACGGCTGGATTGCGGGCAAGGCTAAGGCTAAAACACAGAGGTAGTACCGACTGTTTTTCAGGAAAGCCGTATAGACTTCCCGATCAAAAAGTTCCCCTCACCTTGCCCACGTTAAGCAACGTGCAGCTAAGCCCTATCTCAATACACAGGGCATAGCCAGCGACTATAGTCGGCCATCGTTAGAACAAGTCTTTTAGGAAACCTTTTACTTTTTCCTTCACCTTGTCTTTCGCTTCTTGTTTCGCTTCGTTTTTGCTTTCATCTACCGCCTCCCCGGTTGCCTCTTGCATCAAACAAAGCGGGTTGTACTCTGCCGCTTCCCCTTCACAATTCATGCCCTTAGCACCGCCAAGTAGTCCCGACACCATAGACAAGTCCTGCACATGGGTATTGGCTGGGAGGTTGTAGTAGTCAGAAGCTTTATTGACCTGATTGACCTTAAGCAGACGCATATCATTATCCACCCTCAGCAAACCACCATACCCATCGAGATGATGTTCCATCTGAGCGAATTGTGCGGGCAACGCACCATTTGTGCCGACCATGCTCGACCATTTGGCAGTCATATCCAACAGGGCTTGGCGAATTTCTATCAGGCGGGCATCTTTGGAGAGCACCATTTCGGCACTCACTTTTTTGCCGTTTTGCATATAAGTGGCAATAAAGACAGCACCAGACAAGCCGGCCACTTTTTCCGTTTTCCCTGTATTGACAATCTCTGGAGGGGTCTGCTGCGCAGAGGCTTTGCCCGCTTGGGTGCCAAATGCCATACCAGCAATATCCTTCAGCGATACAGCAATATAACCTTGCTGAGGATTGCCATTAACACTGTAAACTTCCTCTCCCTGGCGCAATAAAAACTGGCCTGGCGCAAAGTTCATACGCATTTGCTGGTCATTCTTTACCACGATATCCATTTGCTGCCCGGCAAAATCATAGACCGCCTGAATATCAGCTAAGGCACTTCCGCTTAAGCAACAAAGTGAAATGGCGACAGTTTGATAAGCTCTCATTTTCTAATCCCTTTTTGGTTGTGTCAGGGATAGATCGAAACCAGCGCAGAAAAGCGGACATGCCCGACGAAATAAAAACGCTGCGGGCAAAAATGAAGAGATTAGAAGGGATTCAGGGTATAGCCTTGTTGCTGTAACAGCGCGTGCAGGGTCATTGCAGACAAGCCCAGCGTTACCTCGGGCATCAGGTGTTCAGCAGACAGGTTCATCGCACCAGCCGATTGCCCACAAAGCATCACCTGCACACCTTGTGCAGCCAACGCTTTAATCAGGCCAGCATTAGCATTGTGGTGTGAAAATTTTTGCCGGTAACTTGCATCATTCAGCAGATCAAACCCGGCTTTGCCATGTACTACCAGGGCCAGTTGAATGTTTTGCGGTTTCACCCCATTGGCCACATGCATATTGATAAATCGAGCCAATGAATTGAAACGCTTATTCTGAGTGCCTGGCTCAGCCTGTTCTGCCACATCAAACGCGATTTTAAACTGGGCATCTTGTGGCAAAGGCAGCATATTTTCTACCTTCACATGCTGACCAAAGTCCTGTATCACAGGCCCAGTGGCAAAAGACGGCTGCTCGGCAGCAGCAAGGGAAGAAAACACCAAAGAAATTAAAAGCCGGCCTTGCATACGACACCTTAATTAAAGCGCTTTAATCAGCGGCAATAAGTTTTTAAATTGCGGGTGCTGCGCTTGACCCAGCCATTCGAACAGCACCATATCGGTATTACAAAGTTTAGCGCCTTCCTGGGCCAATCTTTGTACTGCCAGTTGGCGGGCACTGTCTTGTCTTGAGGCAATGGCATCAGTAAGCAGATGCACCTGTTTACCCAGTTCTAGCAGCCCAAGACAAGTTTGATAAACACAAATATGTGCCTCAATACCGCACACAACAAGATGCTCGACATTCAGCTCTGACAGATGACTACAGAGCCCAGGTTCAGCACATGCATCAAAGTGGTATTTAACAATAGGCTGGCGATCACCCAGATAACGGGTCAGTTCAGGCAACGTTGGCCCTAGCCCTTGCGGGTTTTGTTCCAACCACAGAATAGGAATGTCCAGTTTGTCGGCTGCTTGCAGTAACACCGCAAGACGTGCCAACAAACCGGTCGCATCCGGCATCATGCGCGCCAATTTACCCTGTACATCAATAAGTAGCAGGGCACAATTTTGCGCACTTAACCGAACAGGCATAGTTACTTGATTAAACGGATAGCAAAAGGTACACGGAATTCCTTACCGCTGGATACGGCCACCGCACCCAAAATACAGAAAATCAAATGTACCAGACCGATCACTGGGATTAGCAGCGCGCCAATCAAGATCACAGTCAAGATCATGGCTGCAACATAGCCAAAAATAGCCGTGATTGACCAGTTCAGTGCTTCTTTAGACTGGTCAAGTACATAGGCATCATCCTTTTTTACCAGATAAAAGACTAAGCCGGGAATAAAGCCAAAAAAGATGGTGCCAATCCACAATAACAAGGCCAGATTCTTGGCGTCCTGACTAACCGCACTGGTTTCGGTGGGAAGTGAGTCTGACATTATAATTTCCTTTATTTTTGTTTAGTTACCTGAAAACGAGACTCTACAAGAGAATCCAAAAATACGCTACTACGACCAGCCAGATTACTGGGGGGACTGGATTTGAACCCAGTCCATACTAAACATCCCTAGTCCAGCGGTTTGAATACCACCCGATCGCCAGCCTTCACCCCATGTTTAGCAAACCAGCCCTGATTCATTTCCCAGGCATAACTGGCAAGGCGCTCAGAATCAACCGGGGTTAAATCATGGGGTTGCATCTGCTTAATCACCAAAATCCGGCCTTGCTTGTCAACAAAAGCCACATCAAGAGGAATCAGGGTGTTCTTCATCCACATGCTGACCACCCGCGGCTCTGTATATTCAAACAACATGCCGCAATCCGCACATAAGGCCTCTCGGTGCATCAGGCCCCTGGCTCTGGCTTCAAAACTTTGCGCCAGTTCCAACTCGAGCTGTTTATCAGCGACCGAAACCTGCACCCGACCAAACAATGCTTCATCAGCCATCGCCATAGTCGCCAGGCCAAAACCACAGAATATCAATATCCAGCGCATGGGAGTTTCCAAATACAAAAGAGGCTAACAAGGTAGCGGTTGGCCACAACCATTGCAATCACATCAAGGTAAGTGACTGATAAAGTCGTCAAGCTCTGATGGGTGTTCAGACAGCAAAAGGGGAATATGCAAGCGGTCTTGCACTGCTGCATTGATCAAATCCATAAACAAAGGACCCACTTCACAAGCAATACCAATACAACCGGCTGACTGTACCTGACAATAAGTCTCAACCAGTTCGGGTAAAGCGTCACTGGTAAGCGCGGCATCGTTGCCCGCATGCTCATACAGCACCCAGTTGTCCAGTCCGGCAGTAGTGGTTAACACAGCCTGACGGTACTTCATTAAACCTGGACGGTTGAAACTCCCTTGGGGAAAGGTATGTAATACCCGCCCTTTCAGACTGAGGGTAAAAGTACCGTGCTCCAGCATCTACAATGTCCGTGTATCATCTTACAACCAAGTATAAACCCTGCAGAGGTTAGGGTCTGTTTCGCCCCAGTCTATCATGACTACTTACCCAATGACCGGCTATGACCGCACAAGCCAGAGAAATATCACCCGCCAATACCGTCGCAGCGACTATCTCTGCAAATTTGTTGGCCTTTCCTTTCCCATAGCACCCCAGTAGATTCAAGCATTCTTTTTGTGTTGGCAGCCCCGTTCCGCCGCCATAAGTGGCAACAATCAAGGAAGGTAAAGTAACCGACAAATAGAGATCGTCATTTTCAAGCAATTCATGGGAGAGGTGGCCAGCATGGGACTCCACCACATTGGCCTCATCCTGACCGGTAGCGATAAATAACGAAGCAATACCATTAGCAGAGTGCGGGCCATTGTAGGCGGCCCCTGCTATTCTGGCCCCCACATTAGACAAGACAGCCGCCTTTGCCATCATACGACTGTCTACATGCATAATCTTACGTAGCACGTCTTTTTTCAGCACAATCTCGGCGATCACCCGCCGTCCTCTTGAGTGAATCATATTCAGTTGAGAGTGCTTCTTATCGGTATCCATATTGCCCGATAGTAGATAATCACAAGGGATGGGGGAATGTTGTTTAATCCATTCACTGGCAGCTAGCGTGGCTTTACTCACCATATTCTGTCCAGCTGCATCCCCGGTAGTGTAGTTAAACCGCAGATAACGCATTTTGGCCACCGACCACTGTTCGATATGCTGCAGTTTGGCAATACTGCTGGTGCTCTCCGCGACTTCAGATATTTGCGTAAAGTTAGCGCTTACCCACTCGCCGAAGTCTCTGGCCTGACGAGCATTATCAAATAAAAACGCAGGCGCGCGTTGCATAAACTGCTCAACAACTGTGGTAGTGACCCCACCACATTCATTGATCACCCGCATACCGCGACTGTAGCTGGCCACCAGTGTCCCTTCAGTGGTTGCCAGAGGTACATAAAATTGTCCTTGGGCATATTCACCGTTTATCTGCACGGGTCCGGCGATCCCCACCGGCATCTGCACTATGCCGATGAAATTTTCGATATTACCGGGAAGTACAGCGGGATCGATGCTGTATTGCCCGGTGTATTCCAGCGTTTCTCCCGTTTTATCTGTGAGAAACTCGCGGCGTTTACCGGCCATTTCTTTACTGTAGTCGTTACGTCTGTCCCTTGGGATACGATCTTCTATTTTCATGCTTAATCCTTCAGTGCGCTCAACAGATTAAAAATTGTGCTTTCAGGCTCTCATGACCTGTAGACATTAGATCATCATGACTTCACTACTATTTTTAGCATTATCTACGCCAGATACCATTAAACGTCCAGCAGATGGCAGAAACATGACAAATAACAACCGCTTGGTATTTGCAGATGACATCTAAACAAGCCTAGTTATCTGCGGCATATGCACCAGCATGGTGCGAAACCATGCTCTACAAGACAAGATGCAACTGCCAGGGATGGCGGAAGTGCAAATTACGCACGACTCCTAGGACGGAGGAGGTAGAGCGACTCAGGAGACAAAGCCGAGGAGCAGTTCAGTTATCTGCCCGTCCACCCATGCACATCGGCGCTCTTTGGCTTCCATGCCACCGCGTATACGACCGCCAGGGATGGCGGAAGTGCAGAAAATGCAGGAGCAACTTTTCTGCCCGTCCACCCATGCACATCGGCGCTCTTTGGCTTCCATGCCATCGCGCATACGACCGCCTAGGATGGCGGAAGTGCAGAAAATGCAGGAGCAGTTTTTCTGCCCGTCCACCCATGGACATCGGCGCTCTATGGCTTCCATGCCATCGCGCCATACCGTCCATCCCTGGACATCGCCGATGAATATTCCCGACAACATCGGCATACCGTCCATCCCTGGACATCGCCGATGAATATTCCCGACAACATCGGCATACCGTCCATCCCTGGACATAAAAAAGCCGGGACAAGTCCCGGCTTTTCAATGCTTAGTCAGCTATCAGGCAACATTCAAAGTAGGAATGATCTCTGCCTTAGCTTTCTGCTCAGCCTTTTTAAACTCGTCCATACGGTCGAAGTTCAGGTAGCGGTAGATATCACCGGCCATAGAGTCAATCTTACTGGCGTATTGCAGATATTCTTCAGTGGTCGGGATACGTCCCAGAATGGCACCAACCGCCGCCAGCTCCGCAGAGGTCAGGTACACATTGGCACCATCACCCAAACGGTTGGGGAAGTTACGGGTAGAAGTAGACAACACAGTGCTGCCAGCGGCTACACGTGCCTGGTTACCCATACAGAGTGAACAGCCTGGCATTTCGGTACGCACACCAGCACGACCGTAGATGTTGTAGTAGCCTTCTTCCATCAGTTGCGCCTGGTCCATCTTAGTCGGTGGTGACATCCACAGACGTGTAGTCAGGGCTTCTTTATTCTGCTCCAGCAATTTACCTGCAGCACGGAAGTGACCAATGTTGGTCATACAAGAACCGATAAAGACTTCGTCTACCTTATCACCAGCTACGTCAGACAGGGTCTTAGCGTCATCCGGGTCATTCGGGCAGCACACGATAGGCTCTTTAATATCAGCCAGATCGATTTCGATCACTTCAGCGTATTCCGCATCAGCATCGGCTTGCATCAATTCAGGCTTAGCCAACCACTCTTCCATCTTACGTGCACGACGCTCAAGGGTACGAGGATCACCGTAACCATGGCTGATCATCCAGCGCAGCATAGTGATGTTGGAGTTCAGGTACTCAGAAATAGACTCTGGAGACAGCTTGATGGTACAGCCAGCAGCAGAACGCTCGGCAGAGGCATCTGACAATTCAAACGCCTGCTCAACGGTCAAGTCTTCCAGACCTTCAATTTCCAGAATACGACCAGAGAAAGCATTTACTTTACCTTTCTTAGCAACAGTCAGCAGACCTTGCTTGATACCGTAAAGTGGGATGGCATGCACCAGGTCACGCAGGGTGATACCAGGTTGCATTTTACCCTTAAAGCGCACCAGCACTGATTCAGGCATATCCAGAGGCATAACGCCGGTAGCGGCCGCAAAAGCCACCAGACCAGAACCGGCCGGGAAGGAAATACCAATGGGGAAACGGGTATGCGAGTCACCACCTGTACCTACGGTATCAGGCAACAACATACGGTTCAGCCAGCTGTGGATAATACCGTCACCAGGACGCAAAGACACGCCGCCACGGTTCATAATAAAGTCTGGCAGGGTGTGCTGAGTATCAATATCAACCGGCTTAGGATAGGCCGCAGTGTGACAGAATGACTGCATGGTCAAATCAGCAGAGAAGCCAAGGCAAGCCAGGTCTTTTAGTTCATCACGGGTCATAGGACCTGTGGTGTCCTGAGAACCCACAGTGGTCATCTTAGGCTCACAGTAAGTACCAGGACGGATACCTTCAACACCACAGGCACGACCGACCATTTTCTGCGCCAGCGTGAAGCCTTTGCCGGAATCAGCAGGCTGCTCAGGAACGCGGAAGAAATCAGCAGGAGGTAAACCCAATGATTCACGTGCTTTCTCAGTCAAGCCACGACCAATAATCATATTGATACGGCCACCAACACGGACTTCATCAAGGATAACTTTGGAGTTGTAGCTGTATTCGGCTAAAAGTTCACCGGTTTCGGCATTCTTGATCTTGCCTTCAAATGGGTAGATATCGATAACATCGCCCATTTCCATCTTATCTACATCGGCTTCAAACACCAGTGCACCGGCATCTTCCATGGTATTGAAGAAAATAGGCGCAACTTTAGAGCCAAAACAGATACCGCCACTGCGCTTGTTTGGTACGCCAGGCATATCTTCACCGAAGTACCACAATACCGAGTTGGTCGCAGACTTACGTGAAGAACCGGTTCCCACTACATCACCAATAAAAGCAACAGGGTGACCTTTGGCTTTAATTTCTTCGATCTGTTTAAGCGGGCCAACCTCGCCATGTGTTTCAGGCGTCAGACCGTCACGGGTCATCTTGTACATGGCACGGGCATGCAAAGGAATATCAGGGCGTGACCAGGCATCTGGTGCAGGAGACAGGTCATCGGTGTTGGTCTCACCCGTTACCTTAAACACGGTAACAGTGATCTTCTCGGCCAATTCAGGACGACTAGTGAACCACTCGGCATCAGCCCAGGACTGCATCACCTCTTTAGCATAACTATTACCGGCTTTGGCTTTCTCTTCCACATCGTGGAAGGCATCAAACATCAGCAAAGTATGCTTCAGCTCTTCAGCAGCTTGCTCGGCCAACTCGTTGTTGTCCAGCAGCTCAACCAGGGTAGCAATGTTGTAACCACCATGCATATTGCCCAGCAGTTGTACGGCAGCGTCTTTGCTAAGCAAAGGAGAGCTGGCTTCACCTTTAACGATAGCGCTCAGGAAACCAGCCTTAACGTATGCGGCTTCATCCACACCGGGAGGCACACGCTCGGAAATCAGTTCAACCAGGAAGGCTTCTTCACCGGCAGGGGGATTTTTTAACAGTTCAACCAGCTCGGCGACCTGTTCGGCGCTCAGAGGCTTTGGAGGGACACCTTCAGCGGCACGTTCTGCAACGTGTTGACGATATGCTTCTAACACAGTTTGGTCCTCTTCTTGAGTTAGCTGCCGTAAAAAACTGGTTGTCCAGTTTCTGGCAGGAACATTAAAACCTGACAAGTATAAGGGTTTAGTGTGAAGATTTAAATTTACCCAACCTTTAGTTCACTTATAACCAGTATAAATTTCAGTGATGTTGATTAATATTTAATAAACAGGATGAATAAGATGGGAATAATTCTCAATTGGCCCCGTATTAAAGGAATCTGAAAATAATTAGGAGCGGCCAAAAAATCCGGCGTTAAAACAACTCCGGATTCATCATAGCCAACAGTTTATGAGCATCCATTTGCGTGAACTTAATCACATCTTGAATATCTTCTTCACCCAGCTTCAGTTTTTTCAGGACAATGGGTGACAGCAAGACATCCAGCTCGTATCTGCTGTCCACCATATGCAGTGCCAAACGCACAGCTAGTTGGCCAATGGCAATGTCTTTACCGTCTTTGGCGTGGACTTCCTTATGCACATTGCTGATGACATAACAAAACTGCTCAGGTAAATGCCACTGCTCAAGAATCAGCCCAGAGCATTGGGCATAAGTAAAGCCTAACAGCCGCTCCTGACGCTGCCAGGGTAATTGCCCGGCTTGGTAAATTTCACACTCATGAGCCAAGTCGGCATTTTTGCTGGCTACCACCAACTCGCTGAATTGGTGTAGTAAGCCCATAACAAAATACTGTTCACTGGCGCGTATCTTGGCGGTTTTGGCCAGGTGCTTAGCTAATAATCCGCAATACACACTCTGCTGCCAGAAGCGACGCAGATTTATAGCCTCACTGGAAAAATGCCGAAACGCCGAGGTGGCGGTTTCAGCCAGGGCGAGGTTGTACAAGGCTTCACCACCAATGATGCCAACAGCTTTAGGAATTGAGTTAATTTGAGCAGGAAAACGAAACAAGGCACTGTTGGCCAGCTTCAATAACTTGGAGCTTAGAGAAGGGTCTAACGCAATCACCTCAGCGATATCGGCCGAATCAGCACTGACATCATCCAACAAAGTCCTGATCCGGCTGCATGTGTCCGGCAGGGCAAAAGATTGGCTGGCGTATCTGGCTAAATCAGTCGCTCGCATTATGGCTGGTCCTCATCAAATTCCAGTTGTTGTTGTATCGTGCCATCCGCACCTTTCGCGGCTTTCCCACCCGCTACAGCCCGTCGCTTACGCATTTGACAGGCACGGATAATTTTGCGCTTAACATCAGCATCAATTTGATGCCAATACAGCCGTTCCTCGCGGGTACGAAAACAACCAATACAATATCCTTTGTCCCCGCTTTGGCACACACCAATACAGGGACTAGGGATATCAAAAAACTCAAGTTGTTGCACTAAATCCTGGCCAGATTGTTACGCTTGCGTTCCAGCATATAAAAAATTACCGGAATCACAAATAGCGAAACAAGGGGAGCCAGTACCATTCCCCCTAACATAGGTGCGGCTATACGCTGCATGACCTCATGGCCGGTGCCCTGAGTCAGCATAATCGGCAGCAAACTTGCCAGCACAGTGATAACTGTCATAGCTTTGGGACGAATGCGCTGCACCGCGCCAGAAACTGTCGCTTGATAAAGGCTCTGACGATCCCGGCTTTCTGCATCCTGCCAGGCATGATTCAGATACAAATACATTACCACACCAAACTCAGCTGCCACCCCCGCCAATGCGATCATTCCCACAATTACGGCGATAGACAGGTTGAAACCTAACAGCCAAATCAACCAGAGGCTACCACTTAGGCCAATGGGCAGGGTTAACATGACCACCAGGCTTTGTCGCCAACTGGACAGGGTAAAGTACAACAAGACCAGGCAAAGCAATAAGGTTAATGGCACCAGTTGAATCAATTTGGCTTCTACACGTTTGATGGACTCATATTGCCCTGACCACTGCACCGAATAACGGGCGGGTAAGGTCAGTTGCTCATCCAACAGCACCCTGGCCTGATTCAGGTACTCCCCCACAGACACATCCTGAATATCCACAAACACCCATCCCACCTGTCGGGCATTCTCACTTTTAATCATGGCTGGCCCATCCTTAAGATGCAGACTGGCTAATGCCGACAAGGGTACAAACACGCCCTCGGCGGTGCTAATAGGTAAGCTGGCTAAAGCATCCAGATCTTCGCGATACTGTGCATCAATACGCACATTCACCGGGTAACGCTCGTTGCCGATAACCATGTCCGTCACTTTAGCGCCGCCCACGGCCTGGCGTATAATGCCTTGCAACTGAGCCAGGCTGATACCGTATTCACCCAGCGCCACCAGATTTGGCTCAATATCCAGGTAACGTCCGGCAGCTACCCGTTCGGAATAAACAGAGCGTGTTGCCGGTAACTGACTCAAGACACGCTCAACATCCTGACCTATGGCTTCAATTTGGGTCAGCTCGGGCCCGGAAATTTTCAGCCCCAAGGGGGTCTTAATGCCGGTGGATAGCATGTCGATACGGGTTTTGATGGGCTGCACCCAGGCATTAGTTAATCCAGGAAACTTCACCGTTGCCTGCAACTCGCCAATGACTTTGTCCAGTGTCATACCTGGGCGCCACTCTTCCCTTGGCTTAAGCTGAATAGTGGTCTCCAGCATGGTCAGCGGCGCCGGGTCTGTGGCCGTTTCCGCCCGTCCTATCTTGCCAAACACTCTCTTCACTTCAGGAATTTGTGCAATCAGCCTGTCGGTTTGTTGTAAAAGCTGAGCGGCTTTCCCAGCACTAATTCCCGGCAGCGTGGTTGGCATATACAGCAAATCACCCTCTTCGATTTGCGGCATAAATTCTTTACCCAATTTAGATAGCGGATAGGCACCACTTAGCATCAGCAACAAAGCAATCAACAAACAGGTTTTTGGCCAGGCCAGGGCTTTTGTCAGCACAGGGCGATACATGGCAATTAGAATCCGCGACAAGATATTTTTGTTTTCAGGAACAATTTTTCCCCGCACCCAGTAGCCCATCAACACAGGTACCAAAGTGACGGCAAGCAAGGCGGCAGCCGCCATGGCGAAGGATTTAGTCATGGCCAAGGGAGTGAACAATCGCCCTTCTTGTCCTTCCAGCACAAAGACCGGGAAAAAGCTGGCAGTAATAATCAGCAACGACATAAACAAGGCTGGCCCCACTTGTTTACAGGCTTGGCTCACCAGTTGCCAATGCTCGGTATTATCCGGCCTTCGTCCTTGTTTATGCTCAAATTGTTCCAGATGTTTGTGCAGATTTTCTATCATCACAATCGCGGCATCCACCAGCGCGCCTATGGCAATGGCGATTCCCCCCAAACTCATGATATTGGCGCTGATATCCAGCATACGCATCAGCCCAAAGGCCGCCAGCAGGGCCAGAGGCAACACCAGAACCGCCACCATAATGGAGCCCACGTGCCACAAGAACAGCATCAGCACCACCGACACCAGGACCATTTCCATCATCAGTTTGTCAGACAGATTGTCCACCGCACGTTGAATAAAATCCGCCCTGTCGTACGTGGGCACAATTTCCACACCGTCAGGCAGGCTGCTCTTTAACTCTTCCAGTCGCTGCTTCACTTTATCAATGACCTGGCGGGCATTCTCGCCACTGCGCATCACCACAATGCCGCCTACCACTTCACCCTTGCCATCCAGTTCGGCAATGCCGCGCCTGAGCTGCGGCCCCAAACGAACCTCAGCAACATCCTCCAGATACAAGGCGACGTTACCGGCGTTACGTTTACCCAATGGGATAGTTTGAATATCCTCTATAGACTGCAAATAGCCACGCACCCGAATCATATACTCGGCTTCGGCCATTTCCACAGAAGCACCGCCTGTCTCGCCGTTATGGTTGCGCACGGCCTGAATAACCTGCTCTACCGACATCTGATAACCAGCCAATTTGAGGGGATCGAGGACAATCTGATAGGTGCGGGTCATCCCCCCTACCGTCGCGACTTCTGAGACACCGCTAACCGACTGCAGTTCTTGCTTTAAAAACCAGTCCTGCAGGCTTTTCAGATCAGACAGATCCCACTTACCGCTGTGATCAACCAGCGCATACTGGTACACCCAGCCTACTCCGGTGGCATCAGGTCCTAATTGCGGCTGCACCCCTTCGGGCAGTTGGCTGGCAGCCTGATTCAGGTACTCCAGCACCCTGGAACGGGCCCAATAAATATCAGTACCATCCTCAAACAATACATAGAGGTAAGAGTCGCCATAAAAGGAAAAACCGCGCACCGTTCTGGCACCAGGTACCGCCATCATCATATTGGCCAGCGGATAAGTCACCTGCTGCTCGACCAATTCCGGGCTTTGTCCTGGGTAAGGCGTTTTGATGATGACCTGCACATCAGACAGGTCTGGAATAGCGTCAACATTTAAGCCACGCATCGCTTGCCAGCCCGCCAGGGCCAAGAGCGCGCTAAACAGCAGCACCAGCATACGCTGGCGCACGGCCAGTTCTATCAATTTACTCAGCATAAGACCCCCCTAGTGGTTGTGACCAGCGCTTTCAAGACGCTGTAAACCAGCCGCCAGGCTAGCCTCGGAGTCGAGCAAAAACTGTCCGGACACCACCACCTCATCGCCTTCTTCCAGGCCTGACAGGACTTCTACCATTCCCCTTGCCTGCATACCGGTTTGCACTTTACGCACGGCAAAGTGCTGCTCGTCGGTTTTAACAATAACCCGACTACCTTGTCCGGTTTGAATCAAGGCTTGTTTATCCATTACCAAAACATCACGCAAAGGACCGCCAAATATGGCCACCTCGGCGGTCATACCGGGCTTAATACGTTCCAGAGGATTATCTAAACTTAGACGTACTTTCATACTGCGGGTGATAGGGTCAAGCTGCGGATAAATGTAATCGATGTTGACTTCCATACCGTGGACGCCCAAGCCATCTAAACTCACTTCCGCTGGCTTGCCTAACTTCAACCAGTCGAACTGGTTTTCGAACACGTCGGCAATCACCCACAACTGTTTAAGATCTGAAATAGACAGCATTTCAACATTAGGGGTGACATACATACCGTGGCGCACATTCAATGCCGTAAGCACCCCGGATTGCTGGGCATAAAAAGGCACGGTGTAGAAGGACTGGCCGCTTTTTTCCAGTTCACTAATCACCTTTTCATCAATACCGAGTAGCTTCAAACGCAACCGGGCTTGCTTGATTAAACGCTCACGGGAAGCACCGCTGGCCCCTTTTATCACTTGCAAATAATCGTCCTGAGCAACCACCAGTTCGGGGGAATACAAGGTAAATAACAGCTCACCTTTTTCAACCCGCTCACCCACTGCATGAGCAGTGAGCTTTTCCAGCCATCCAGACACTCTGGGGTGTACATGAGAAATGGCCGACTCATCGAAGCTTACCGTGCCCAGGGTCTTGATATATTTCCACATATCATCCCTTTCTACGATTTGGGTATGAATGGACATGGCTTGCTGGATTTGGCCACTGACCTGAATAACCGGGCCGTCCTGCTGGGCATTGGCATTCAAACTAACAGGCTCCAGGTCCATGCCACATATGGGGCAACTCCCTGGGTGGTCTTTAACAATATGGCTGTGCATGGGGCATACGTAACGAACATCTCCCGTTACCGCATCCTGCTGGGCCTGACTTGGCGTTTGGCTGTGATCGTGACTCTGCTGAGCCACAACTGGCGAGCTTAGCAATACAGCGCTAAGCAAACCTGCATATATAAATGGTTTCATAACAACTCCTGAATAAGCAAAAACGAAAAAATCGGGCTTATTCAGGCATTAGGAGGGCGGAATAGATTCGACGGCAGACGACGCAATTCAGCAGGAATCAGACTTAGACGTTCTTGAGTGGCCAGTGGCGGCGGCGCAGCCAAACCGGCCAGCAAGCCACCATGGCTAACACAATGCGTAGCGCAATCGCTTTGTCCGCATTCGTCGCCACAGACATCCTCATGCATATCCATCATTGCCACCTGCTCTCCCTCGTCACAACAATCATGCTGCATTTCCATATGGTCATGCTGCATATGATGTGACTGGGCAGACACCAATGCGTCATCCTGGCTTGGCACATGAGTGCCCACCATCAGCGTAACGATCAGTATCAGACAAGTAACAATTTTCACTGGGATATCTTATTCATTTATAAAGCAGAGACAACTTTCTGCCTCGGGTGCTAAGAGTAAACAACCTTAGAGGCCTTGCCAAGTACCTTGAACTTTAAACCTTAACCTTATGGAAAGGTCAAGGTTCCCTTTCATTTTCTTAAATTGGCATTTGTTCCAGATTAAACTGTTGTTTATTTGCACAACTGTCTATTTTCGATGACTATAAGGTAAGGACGATATTGTACTAATGCGAATCACCCAGAGGGAGTGTGAATGGTTCGTAGCGAGGGCAATGATGAAGAAAAAACACAACAGAGAAACAGAAGACGCCAACATTGATATGACCCCAATGCTGGATATTGTATTTATCATGCTGATCTTTTTTATTGTGACGACCTCCTTTGTCAAAGAGAAAGGCCTGATAGTCAACCGTCCAGACGATGCACAAAAAAGCAATAAGCCGAGTAAAAATGTTTCCATTAAGATAGATGCCAACGGCTTTGTTTATATGAATGGCAGGCAGATTGATATCGAACGTGTTGAAGCCAACATTCAGAGCTTTTTGGCCGAAAACATTACCGAAAATGCGGTGATTCAGGCCGACAAAGAGACTAAACACGGCGTAGTGGTGCGCGTATTGGATCAAGCAGCCAGGGCCGGATTACCTAGACTCTCAGTAATGGTGGATAAAGAATAATCAGAATATCCACTGAAACCCCAACATCAATTGACGACGTTCCCCGGGCATGGCTGCTTGAGCCAGCCTGGGCTCGTAGACTTGATATGTTTTATCCAAGAGGTTGCTAACAGATAAGGTCCAGGCTTGGTGCTCCCGCCATTGCCAACGCCCCAGCAAATTGAGTAAAACGTACGCCGACTGACTAAATTCACCTTGTGCAACTTCTCCACGCCACAGCAAGTCCCAATTGAGGCTGAAAACTTCATCCTGATAACCTAACCTGAAATTACCATAACGCTTAAAGCTGGCATTAAAAGGCTGATCAAAAAGTGCGGTATAAGCTATCTGTGTTTCCCAATGCGAACCAAACTTGGTATTCAACGTCGACTCGACGCCTTGGATACTGTGCTTGCTGATATTGGCAAAGGTAAAACGGCTGTCTTGTTGCGTCTCCACCTTGTTAACAAAATCACGCATGTTGTTTTGAAACAAGACGGTTTCCAGTTGTGCCCGCTCTCCCTGCCATCGCCACAGTACTTCGAAGGTCGCAATTTTTTCCTGTTGTAACTCGGGGTTGCCTTGGGTAACGGCATCGCTGGAGAAAAGTTCGTTTATCGTCGGTGTGCGGAACGCCTCACCATATTGTAAGCGGATACTGTGCGCGGCATTGACGTCATGGATCAGTGCCAGTCTAGGTGACCAGTTTGTGGATAACCGCTCCACTTTATCGACTCGACCGCCCAGATATACCTGCCAGTCCCTCGCTGCCTGCCACTTGAATTGCACATAAGCGCTGCGAGCATCCTGACTGGCCAGCAGCGCAGCAAACTCATCAATCTGCTCAACACGCTGGATCCCACCAAGGTAAGCGCGGTCATCCAACAAAAACACACCATCTACTAAGTGACTGGTCATGGCACCGGCTTGGGTTTGCTCGGCGTCCAACCAGACTAATCCGGCGCTCAGTTCCAAGATCTGGCTTATTGGTTTAACCCAATCAGTACTGAATTGCACATTACGGGTGATCCAATGGGGGCCGTTAAAAAAATCATCCGATAGACCAGCTTGTTCTGCCGTCAGTAGCAAGCCTGCACTGGAAATTCGGTGCTCACTGATATCCAACGTACTGGTCAGTGTACCCTGTTCTCCCTGCCACCACTTCAGGCCGCCTTCAATGCCAATGTTCTCCGATTGATAACGGTTATCTGCACTGGCCCCACCCAAATTGATATAGCCATTCATCTTGGCTCTGGCATAGCGACCTGTCAGGTGCCAGGCCTCACTTTGTACGCCCAACTGAGCGAAGACATTATCTCTTGGATCCCTGACAAGAGACTGATAAAACTGGTGGCTTGCAGCGCCTTGGTGGTCGACATCCAGTAAAAACTGCCAATCCAGTCCTTGCCAGTCCGTAAAATAGGCGAGCGATAAACCGCGACTTCCTCTACTGCCCAGACGCGGCATTAGCATATTGCCTTCTTTGCGGGTAATTAGATTAACCACACCCATAAACGCATTGCTGCCATACAGTGCCGAACCAGGTCCACGGATAACTTCAACCCGTTCGGCTATGCTCAGTGGAATAAAAGGCATATACACCGACGCTTTGCCGAAAGAGATTTCATTTACTCGCTGTCCGTCCACCATAAACAGCACGTAACCATTGTCCAGATAAACGCCCCGGGCATGTTCTTTAGGGACAGCGCCCACCCAGTCGCCCCGGGTGACCTGAAAACCCGGCACGTAATTCAGTAAATCATACAGATTGGCGACAGCCAGACGATCCAGCATTTGACGGGTAAACAGGGTAACAGTAGAGGGGCTGGCATCTAGCGAGACGGCATCCCGTGACGATATGCTGACCTGCTGCTCCAGCAGTTCATCAAAAGTCAGATTGAAAAGCGCTTCGACGTCCTGTGCGAAAGCGTCCTTACAAATGAGGCTGCTTATCATAATAAGCAATACCGCAGTAGGACCTACACCACGCATCAAGTTGTTAAAACCTTTTACAAAAACAGCGGTTAACTGAGTCTGTAGCAGAACTTGCTAAATTACAACTTTGTAAAAAGAAACGGCGGACTCGAAAGTCCGCCGTGATTCAGCGTTTTTTAATCGCTTAAAGTTTGCGAATACCCATATTGTAAAGAGCAAAGGCATACATATCTGCGTATAGCTCAATCTGCTTAGCCGTGGGAGTACCGGCACCATGACCGGCATTAGTTTCAATGCGGATCAAGGTGGGATTGCTGCCAGACTGTTTAGCCTGCAGCTCAGCGGCAAACTTAAAGGAATGTGCTGGCACCACACGATCGTCGTGATCGCCGGTAGTAACCAGGGTGGCCGGATACTGCACACCGGCTTTGACATTATGCACAGGTGAATAACCCTTAAGATATTCAAACATGGCTTGGTTGTCTTCGGCCGTACCATAGTCATAAGCCCAGCCCGCCCCGGCGGTAAAGGTATGATAACGCAGCATATCCAATACGCCGACCTGAGGAATGGCTACTTTCATCAAATCAGGTCGTTGGGTCATCACCGCGCCAACCAGCAAGCCACCGTTAGAACCACCACGAACCATCAAATGATTGGAATCGGTGTAGTTGTTTTCAATCAGGTACTCTGCAGCAGCAATAAAATCATCAAACACATTTTGCTTTTGCATTTGCGTGCCGGCTTTGTGCCAGGCCTTACCGTATTCACCACCACCACGTAAGTTAGCAACGGCTACGATGCCCCCCAGATCCAACCAGCCAGCCCAGGCGGACGAAAAACCCGGTGTCAGGCTGGCATTAAAACCGCCATAACCATAAAGCTGGGTGGGGTTGCTGCCATCCAGTTTAGTGCCTTTTTTATAGGTGATAATCATAGGTACCTGAGTACCGTCTTTGGATTGATAGAACACCTGTTTGGACTCAAAGGCGTCAGTGTCAAAGGCCACCTGTGGCCGGTAATACACTTCTGATTCACCGGTTTGTGGTGCAAAGGCAAAGATGGTATTTGGCATGGTGTAATTACCAAAATAGTAGTACACCTCTTTGTCGTCTTGTTTGGCGCTAAAGCCGCCCACGCTGCCTACCCCAGGCAATTCAACAGTACGTACCTGCTTGCCCTGATAGTCATACTGAATGACCTTGGAAATCGCATCCACCATATACTCGGCATACAAATAACCCGCGCCTGTGGTAATGGTCAGCACATTGTCGGTCTGGGCAATAAAGTCCTGCCAGTTTTCCACCCCAGGCGCAGCGGCTGACACTTTAACCACTTTCTTGTTTGGCGCGTTAAGGTTAGTTACCAGCAACAGTTCGTCACCCATACTCTCCAGTACCGATGTATCTGAATCCGTATGATCCAGCACTGTTATCAACTGACCATCGGGCTTGTTTAAATCTCGGATGTAAAGCTTGTTACCCGACGTAGACACAGCGGCTTCCACCACCAGATACCTGTCATCTTCGGTAACATAACCACCTACATAGCGGTGTTTCTCGGCATCAATGCCGCCATAAACCAGGCTGTCATCGGCCTGAGGCTGCCCCAGTTTGTGATAATAAAGCTTATGTTGGTCGGTTTTAGCCGACAGTTCACTGCCATCAGGCTTGTCATAGCTGGAATAATAAAAGCCTTCATTGCCGTACCAGGCGATCCCACTGAACTTAATATCAACCAGCGGCGCTTCCAACTGTTCTTTAGTCTGGCTGTCAATAACAATAACCTTGCGCCAGTCACTGCCACCTTCAGATATGGAGTAAGCTAATTTGCTGCCGTCTTTGGAAAAGCTCAGGCCAGCTAATGACGTAGTGCCATCTGCACTGAATTGGTTAGGGTCGAGGAAGAGCTCGGTATTACCTTGGCTATCGGTACGATACAGTACAGATTGATTTTGCAAGCCGTCGTTTTTAAAGAAGTAGGTATAGTTGCCCTCTTTAAAGGGCGCGCCGACCCGCTCATAGTTCCACAACTTGGTGATACGCTGTTTAATTTCATCACGATAAGGGATCTGCTCCAGGTAACCGAAGGTCACCTCATTTTGTGCTTTAACCCACTGAGCGGTTTCTTCGCTGCGATCATCTTCCAACCAACGATAAGGATCAGGGACTTGCGCGCCAAAATAGTTGTCCACATGGTCCGATTTTCTGGTTTTAACGTATTGAATAGTCTGCTCGTTTGCCTGCATAGATTGCTCTGTAGGTTGCATGGCTTGCTGTGAACAACCAGCCAGGATAGAGGTCGCCAGAATGGCGGGGAGAATAGGCTTCATTGATGTTCCTTTGTTATTTTAGTCAGCGTAATTTACCCTGATTGAAAGGATTTGAAAGCCCAATAACGTCAAAAGGCGCCGTTACGGCGCCCTTTTACAGTAAAGCAATGTTAACGCTTACTTCTTCTTCGCCTTAGGGTTAGGCAAGTCAGTGATGCTGCCTTCGAAAATTTCGGAAGCCAGGCCAATAGACTCGTTCAGCGTTGGGTGCGCATGAATAGTCAATGCCACATCTTCAGCATCCGCGCCCATTTCGATAGCCAGACCAATTTCGCCCAGCATCTCACCCGCGTTGATACCTACAATGGCACCACCCACAACACGACCGCTATCTTTTTCGAAGATCATTTTGGTCATACCTTCGGTACGACCAGAGGCAATGGCACGACCAGAAGCAGCCCATGGGAAGGTCGCAGTTTCAACCTTCACACCCTTCTCTTTGGCTTCTTTCTCGGTCAGACCTACCCAAGCAATTTCCGGATCGGTATAAGCGACAGAAGGAATGCAACGCGGATCGAAGTAATGTTTCTTACCTGCGATAACTTCAGCAGCCACATGGCCTTCATGCACAGCTTTGTGCGCCAGCATAGGTTGGCCAACCAAGTCACCAATAGCATAAATATTGTTGACGTTGGTCTTCATCTGCTTATCTACGCTGATAAAACCACGCTCGTCTACTTTTACACCGGCTTTGTCGGCATCCAGTAAACCGCCGTTAGGGCGACGACCAACAGCAACCAGCACTTTGTCGTAACGTACTGCTTCGGCTGGGGCTTGCTTGCCTTCGAAACTCACGTACAGACCATCGTCTTTGGCTTCAACGCCGGTCACTTTGGTTTCCAGCATCACGTTGAACTTGTCTTTTACGTACTTCTGGTAAACCTTGATGATGTCTTTATCCGCTGCCGGTACCAGTTGGTCCAGGAACTCAACCACATCAATCTGTGAACCCAGAGCTCTGTACACTGTGCCCATTTCCAGACCGATAATACCGCCACCTAATACCAGCATTTTGCCTGGAATGTCTTTCATTTCCAGTGCACCGGTAGAATCGATAACGCGAGGATCGTCTTTAGGAATGAACGGCAGAGATACTGGCTCAGAACCCGCAGCGATAATGGCGTTGTCAAACTGAATAGTGGTTTTGCCATCTTTACCCTCAACAACTAAGGTGTTGCTGCCGGTGAATTTGCCGTAACCCTGAACATGTTGCACTTTACGCATTTTAGACATACCGGACAGGCCTTTGGTCAACTGACCAACGACGCTGTCTTTCCAGCCGCGTACTTTGTCCAGATCGATTTGAGGTTCACCGAAACTCACGCCATGGGCAGCCATTTCACGTGCATCGTCAATTACTTTAGCCACGTGCAATAGCGCTTTAGAAGGAATACAGCCCACGTTAAGACATACGCCGCCCAGGGTTTCACGGGCGTCGACGATAACAGTTTCAATGCCTAAGTCAGCCGCGCGGAAAGCGGCGGAGTAACCACCCGGTCCTGCACCAAGCACAACCAGTTGCGTTTTAATCTCGCTCATTAGTGACCTCAATCGTTCAGGGGTAAAAGTTGTTCTATCCTTTGCAGACCGGCGAATGATACCTACGCTGGCCCTGCTTGGCAAAACCTGCGGTGTCAAACTTTAGTGCAACACCGCAGGTAAGATTGTCGGAGTGACCCCGACTACAGCAACATCTGACGGATATCGCCCATTACACTGCTTAAATGCACGGCAAAACGTGCAGCCAGCGCGCCGTCAATTACGCGGTGATCATAAGACAGTGATAACGGCAGCATCAGCCTGGGTTCAAACTCCTTGCCATTCCACTTGGGCTTGATGTCGCTCTTGGATACGCCAAGAATCGCCACATCCGGTGCGTTGACGATAGGCGTAAAGGCCGTACCACCAATGCCACCCAAACTGGAAATGGTAAAGCAGCTGCCCTGCATGTCGGCGGCTTTCAGCTTACCGTCACGGGCTTTAACACTGATTTCCATCAGTTCTTGCGAGAGCTCGTAAATGCCCTTCTTATTCACATCACGTACCACCGGCACTACCAGCCCGTTGGGCGTATCTACGGCAATACCGATATGGATGTATTTTTTCATAATCAGGCTTTCACCGGATTCAGACAGCGAACTGTTAAATACCGGATAGGCTTTCAGTGCGTCAGCCACGGCCTTCATGATAAAGACCAAAGGCGTGATCTTGAAGCCCAGTTTTTTCTTGTCAGCCAGCTGGTTTTGTTCCTTACGGAAGGCTTCCAGCTCGGTGATATCTGCCTCTTCGAACTGGGTAACATGCGGGATAGTAACCCAGTTACGATGCAAGTTAGGACCTGACAGTTTCTGAATACGGGTCAGTGCCACTTCTTCCACTTCACCAAACTTGCTGAAGTCCACCTTAGGCTGGGCAATAACTTGCAATCCACCGCTACCAGCGGCCACAGCAGAGCCAACACTGGCTTTGGGACGTGACAACTCGTACTTCACGTAAGATTGCACGTCTTCCTTAAGAATTCGGCTCTTAGGGCCCGTGCCACTGACCAAGGACAAATCAACACCAAACTCGCGGGCTAAACGACGCACAGCAGGCGACGCATGCACTTTACCGGATGACTTTATCTCACCGGCACTGGGGTGATGCGGTACAGGCGGTGGGCGTGAAGCACTGGCTGGGGCTGCGCTGGGCGCAGGGGGCGCGGCGGCTTCTTGTTTAGCAGGCGCAGGCTCCACAGAGGCAGCGCTTGAAGTTTCAATCAGAGCAATCAGGCTGCCCTGGCTGACCTTATCACCGGTTTTAATCTTCAACTCTTTGATGGTACCGGCAAAAGGTGCAGGTACATCCATGGTGGCCTTGTCGGTTTCCAGGGTAATCAGGCCAGCTTCGGCTTCGACCTTATCACCTACCGCTACCAGCACCTCGATAACATCCACATCAGAGGCATCACCGATATCCGGTACGACCACTTCCTTCACTTCGGGCTGCCCCGCAGGCGCGGCGGCAGGCATTGCCTCAGCGGAAGTCGCAGGAGCAGATGCAGCCGGGACCGCCTCAGCACTGCTGCTTGCACCGACTTCCAGCAACAGAATCAAGGAGCCCTCGGAGACTTTATCGCCGGTTTTGACTTTCAATTCTTTGACCGTACCGGCCTTAGGCGCGGGCACATCCATGGTGGCTTTATCGGTTTCCAGCGTAATCAGACCGGTTTCGGCTTCTACCTTGTCACCTACAGCAACCAGTACTTCAATCACATCCACATCGGCGGCATCGCCGATATCCGGTACAGTGACTTCAATAATTTGGCTGGCGCCACTGACTGGTGCAGCGGCAGGCGCTTCAATTGGTGCTGCAGGGGCACTGGACGCAGGCTCGGTAGGCGCTTCTTGAGCGACAGGGGTTTCAGCGGCAGCAGAGGCTTCGGCTGCTTCCACCTTGAGGATCAGTTTATCCTGACCAACTTTATCGCCCACACTCACCAGGATCTCTTTTACCGTACCGGCAAAAGGGGCTGGGATATCCATACTGGCTTTATCACTTTCAACCGTAATCAGTGACTGTTCAGCTTCGATCTGGTCGCCAACGGCGACACAGATCTCAATGACTTCGACTTCATCCCCACCGACATCGGGAACCAGGACATCTTTCAAGTTAGACATACTCTTCCTCCCTATCAGGCGTACAGCGGGTTAATTTTATCGGCGTCGATACCGAACTTGGCAATCGCCTCGCTCACTACCTTACGCTCAATCTTACCGGCTTTAGCCAGTTCATGCAGGCTAGCCACCACAATAGATGCAGCATCCACCTCAAAATGACGACGCAGATTAGCGCGACTATCGGAACGACCGAAACCGTCGGTACCCAGTACCTTGAATTGGCCGGGAACAAAAGCGCGAACCTGGTCAGCGTAAGACTTCATATAGTCGGTAGCGGCAATAGTTGGGCCGTCCACACCCGCATTCAGCACCTGAGTGATGTACGCGACTTTTTCATCGGCTTGCGGGTGTAGCATATTGAAACGCTCGCAATCCAGACCATCACGCGCCAGCTCGTTGAAGGACGGTACACTGTATACGTCAGAGCTGATGGCATACTCTTCTTTGAGAATACGGGCCGCTTCACGCACCTGCAGAAAAATAGTACCTGAACCTAACAGCTTAACACTGTGCTTAGCCTTTTCAGCCTGCACCGACTCAAGCTTGTAGATACCCTTGATAATGCCTTCTTCCACACCTTTAGGCATGGCAGGTTGCGCGTAGTTCTCGTTCATCACCGTCAGGTAATAGAAGACGTTTTCCTGCTCTTCGAACATGCGACGCATGCCGTCTTGCACGATAACTGCTACTTCATAACCGTAGGTAGGGTCATAGGTAACACAGTTAGGAATACAGCCCGCCTGAATATGGCTGTGACCGTCCTGGTGCTGCAAACCCTCACCATTTAGCGTGGTACGACCGGCGGTGCCACCGACCAGGAAACCACGACACTGGCTGTCACCAGCGGCCCATGCCAGGTCACCAACACGTTGGAACCCAAACATGGAGTAGTAGATATACACCGGGATCATCGGCAAATCATTGTTGGCATAGGACGTACCCGCCGCCAACCAGGATGCCATGGCCCCAAGTTCGTTAATGCCTTCCTGTAATACCTGGCCCTTCTTATCTTCACGATAGTAAGCGACCTGATCGGCATCCTGAGGCTCGTACTTCTGCCCCTGACTGGAGTAAATACCCACCTGGCGGAACAAGCCTTCCATACCAAAAGTACGGGCTTCATCCGGAATAATAGGCACCACGCGCTGGCCAACCTGCTTGTCTTTTAACATAGCGGTCAGTACACGTACAAAAGCCATAGTGGTGGAGATTTCACGCTCACCAGAACCTTTAGTGATAGCATCAAAGGCGCTCAGCGCCGGTGCAGGCAGGTTCTCTGCACTTAAGGGTTTGCGCACCGGCATAAAACCATTTAGCGCTTCACGACGCTCACGCAGATATTTCATTTCTGCACTGTCGTCGTCAAAGCGGAAATAAGGTAAGTCGGTCAACTTGTCGTCGGAAACCGGGATATTGAAACGGTCACGGAAGTGCTTAATCGCATCCATATCCATTTTCTTCACCTGGTGAGCAATGTTCTTACCTTCACCAGCAGAGCCCATACCATAACCTTTAACGGTTTTAGCCAGGATGACCTGTGGACGGCCTTTGGTTTCGGTGGCGCGCTTATAGGCAGCATAGACTTTCACTGGATCATGACCACCACGGTTCAAACGCCAGATATCTTCATCTGACATATTGGCAACCATTTCTTTCAGCTCAGGGTACTTACCAAAGAACTTCTCACGGGTGTACGCGCCGCCCTTGGCCTTGTAGTTCTGGTATTCACCGTCAACGGTTTCGTTCATCAGGTCAATCAGTTTACCTGTGGTATCACGGGCAAATAGTGGATCCCAGTAGCGGCCCCACAATACCTTGAACACTTCCCAGCCAGCACCACGGAAGGTGCCTTCCAGCTCTTGAACAATCTTGCCGTTACCCCGTACCGGACCATCCAAACGCTGCAGGTTACAGTTAATGACGAAAGTCAGGTTATCCAGGCCTTCGCGGGCAGCCAGGCCGATAGCACCCAAGCTTTCAGGCTCATCACACTCACCGTCACCCATAAAGCACCATACGCGCTGGTTGGAGCAATCCTTCAGGCCACGATCGGTCAGATACTTAAGGAAGCGGGCAGTATAAATTGCCTGCATTGGCCCCAAACCCATAGACACGGTAGGGAACTGCCAGAAGTCAGGCATTAATTTAGGGTGAGGATAAGAAGAGAGGCCCTGACCATCGGCTTCCTGACGGAACAGATCCAGTTTTTCTTCACTCAGGCGACCTTCAACAAAGGCGCGGGAATAGATACCAGGTGACACGTGACCCTGAATATACAGGAAGTCACCGCCATCTTTATCGCTTGGGGCGCGGAAAAAGTGGTTGAAGCCCACATCGTATAACATGGCTGAAGACGCGAAACTGGAGATATGTCCGCCCAGCTCGAGATCTTTCTTAGACGCCCGCACCACCATCATCAACGCATTCCAGCGAATGGCACTGCGGATCCTGGCTTCGATAGTCTGATCGCCCGGCATAGTTGGCTCCTGGCCAGCCGGAATCGTATTCACGTATGCGGTTGTCGCCGTATAGGGCAAATACGCACCGTTACGACGGGCTTTTTCAATCAGAGATTCAAGCAGGAAATGGGCTCGCTCAGTACCTTCGTTTTCCAGTACCGCCTCGAGTGCCTCAAGCCATTCTTGTGTTTCCTGGGGATCCACGTCTGGCTTAATCAGTTCTGCCATAGCGCTTTCCTTTCATTGATGAATGGGGCTAGTGGATAAAGATAGTGCAAAACACCGCTTTATCCGCCGACATTCTGTTGTTTATTCTGGCATTTCTATGCGACGCAGGGTGCGTTGCATATTGGTATTCTGCCGGTTGATATCGAGCAGGGTCTCTTCAATAAAGGCCAAATGCTCGTTGCTGGCCAGCCTGGCCTGTTCAGGATCACTGGCCACAATCGCATCCAGTATTCTTACCCTTTGCCTGTCTATTTGCTCACTTACCTCAGGGTAAGTTGACAGCACTTCCAGGTTTCGCCTGATGTTATCCTTAAGCAAGGGCTGTAAGCCCATGAATATATGTAGCATTACCATATTATGTGAGGCTTGAATCACTTCCAGATAAAAGCTGGCCAAACCTTGGGCATGGGCTTCAAAGTCTGACCTGTCATTTTCCTGTGCCAGCCTAACCTTTTCGTAGGCCTGCTTGATAGCTTCGATCTGCTGTTCATTGCCACGCAATGCCGCGTAGTAGGCAGCCATACCCTCCAGCGCCAAACGAAACTCCAGCAAATCAAATTGTGACTCAGGTCTGGATGCAATCAATTCAAGTAAAGGGGCATTCTCTAATACCGCCAGCTTGCTTTGTACAAAAGTACCACCGCCTTGCTTGCGTACCACCAACCCCTTTACTTCTAATTTCTGAATAGCTTCACGCAACGAGGGCCGGGATACGGCAAAGCGTTCAGCCAAATCACGCTCAGAAGGCAAGCGTTCACCTGGGGTGAGCTTGCCGTCAAGAATCATGGACTCTAACTGTTCCATAATCACATCGGATAATTTAGTGGCGCGAATTCGTTGCATTGCACTCATTTAAAAGTGGTAATACCAATTAACCTATAAGCATAGTGCAAAACGACAGGCAGGTAAAACAAGATTTTTACATTGGCATTTCAACAGCATTATTCAAGATTAATACGGCAAAGCGGTGATTTGACTGGTTAAATCGCATTGGTAAGACCAATTTATTCAACTTGAAAAAGGGATAGATAAACTGATCAGAGCAGTTAACAAGAGGGTCTTACATAAATAAACGGGGCCACCCGGCCCCGCAAACAATTAGCAAGTAACTTAAAATCAGCGCAGCATTCCGCTCAGCGTCAAGACCGCGACAACAACCAACAGCAGCATCATATTGCGTTTGACCAATCTAACCATAGTGCAAGGTTCGTCAGTACAAGTGACCTTGTCATCTTCTACATATTCTGCCGCTTTAGCTACATCGGTAATCAAACGCCTGGCAGGCGTCGACAGATCAAAAGCAAAACCTAACCAGACTGGCAACGCGCGTGAGAAATGGCCAACAACAAGCAACCCCAGACTGGCCAGCCTTGCCGGTATCCAATCGACAGCTTGCATCATTTTCTGCCATTGTGAATGCAAAGCAGACTGCTGTTCAGACAAGTGAGCAAGCATGGCGCGGGTAAGCACATAAAAGACCGCCCCTGCGCCCCCAAAAGCCACAAACCAAAGACTGACTGCGATATAGTGACGGTAGTTTATCCACACCAGGCACTGGCCAAAGCTATTTTGACTGTCACAAGGATAACCTAATTGCTCCGCGTAAAGATGCGTTGCTTCAGTGTCTCCGCGGCTGGCTGCCTGCAGATAACCTCTGTAGCTGTCTCTGAACCTGGGACAACCAATGCACACCATCAGCACCGCGGTATTGAGCAAGAACTCCACAAGAAAAGCATCCAGGCTATATACCAAGCCTCCCAACACTAAGGCTGGCAATATAACAATCAATGCTATGCCAATAAGGTTACTCTGCTCATTGAGCCAGCCCCTGCTGTGCAAAAACTGGAAATACTGACCTAGATAGAATTCCGACTGCCAATATCGGGTTTTCCGGGTAGAGCGCTCTAACGCTAATACCAGTAACAAACTGATCAATGTCATGATAACTCCCTCAATGCCGTGCGGTATTCTTGCCAGTTAAAAGCGGGGCCCGGATCCGTTTTTCTGCCCGGGGCAATATCGCAATGGCCAACAATACGCCCCAAACTAATCTCAGGGCAAACACACATAATAGCCTGGGTCAGGACTTCCAGGCTACGATATTGCGCCGCCTCATAAGGCTTATCATCTGTACCTTCCATTTCCACACCGATACTAAAATCATTACAGTTTTCTTGCCCCTGGAAAACAGACTTCCCGGCATGCCAGGCCCGGGCTTTGATTGGGACATGCTGTACTATGTTGCCATTGCGGTAAATGACAAAATGGCTGGAGACTTTCAAGTCCTGCAGGTCACTAAAACTGGGATGACAGTTGCAATCCAGTGTGCCGCTGAATAATGCTTCTATATAAGGAAGACCAAACTGCCCGGCGGGCAGCGATATATTATGAATCACCAGCAAATTGACTAATGTTCCTGCTGGACGCTGATTAAAATGTGGAGACGGGCAACGGCGCGCGCCACTATACCAACCTTGCGGGTCGAACATAGGTGAAATTCCAACGGGGTTTTAGGTACTATAACGCCCCTGAAATCTGGTTAACAGATGGAGAGCATATGGCACGATGGATGTGGATACTGACGTGGGTCAGTGCCCTGGGGTTATTGACCCTATTATTTGATAAACAGTTGGCACGGCAATTTAACCCCAATGACGCCCCCAGCTCATATATGCAGGGCAGCAAAACCAGTGTCAAACTCAAACGCAATCGCCAGGGGCATTATGTTACCAGTGGCTTGATAAACGGTCAGCCCGTTGTCTTTCTACTCGATACCGGCGCGACGCAAGTCTCTGTGCCTTTGCATCTTGCGCAGCGCCTGGGATTGAATGCAGGCCAACGCTTTTGGGTAAACACCGCTAACGGCCGCATTGAAGTAGCATCCACCCAACTGGACAGCGTCCACATTGGCAACATCGAACTAAATAACATTAGTGCAAACCTTAATCCGGGCATGCAATCCGATGAAATCCTGTTGGGTATGAGCGCCCTTAAGCAACTTGAATTCAGCCAGTCAGGTGACGTACTCACTCTGACCCATAGCTTTTAATGAGAATATGACATGCTAAATCTTGAACAAGAAATCACCCGCTCCGTTGCCGCCGCGCTAAATGAAGATTTAGCTTATCAGGAGCCGGCACTGGGCGATATTACCGCCGGCCTTATCCCCGCCGAGCAGCAAGCCCATGCCCGGGTGATCTGCCGCGAACCCTGTACTGTGGCAGGACGGCCCTGGGTCGAAGAGGTATTTCGTCAGTTAGGCAGCACAGTTGAGCTTATCTGGCATGTAAAGGATGGTGATAAGGTGAATGCCGACGCCTGTTTGTTTGAACTTCAGGGCCCTGCACGCGCCATTTTGACGGGTGAAAGAACCGCGCTTAATTTTCTGCAAACCTTATCTGCCACGGCCACCGAAGTTGCCCGTTACGCTGATGCCCTGAAGCACACCCAAACCCGTATTCTGGATACCAGAAAAACCTTACCTGGCTTAAGAGCCGCGCAAAAATATGCCGTCACCTGTGGCGGCGGTCAGAATCATCGCATTGGTTTATTTGATGCGTTCCTGATTAAGGAAAACCATATTCTGGCCTGTGGCTCCATCTCCAAAGCGGTGGAAACCGCCCGTTTGCAACATCCGGATAAACCAGTGGAAGTGGAAGTGGAGAGCCTTGATGAACTGCAAGCCGCCCTCAGTGCAAGGGCCGATATTATTATGCTGGATAACTTCGATCTTGAATCTATACGCAAAGCAGTAGCGATAAACCAAGGGCAAGCCAAGCTCGAGGTGTCGGGAAATATCACTATTGAACGTTTGGGTGAACTGGCCGAAACCGGCGTTGACTACATATCCAGCGGGGCTTTAACAAAAAATGTACAGGCTATTGATCTGTCACTTCGCCTGCTGACAGACACAAAGTAAGCCTACCGAACATGCTGACAACTGCGCCAGGTTACACACTTGAGTATTAATGCCTATACTTGTCCACATATCAAACCTGCCTATACTGGATATCGGAAAACAAGCCAGCTTGCAGATTTCTGTGAATGGCTTACTTGTTTAGTCAGCAACGTAAAGCATTCCGGGAATGCATTGGAGATAAACCATGAAAGTACAGCAAACTAACCAGAAGGGTTTTACCCTGATTGAATTGATGATCGTTGTAGCCATTATCGGTATCCTGGCTGCCATCGCTCTGCCTGCTTATCAGTCTTACACGCAAAAAGCACACTTTAGTGAACTGAAAAGTGCTTCTTCTGCCGCTAAAACTGCCGTAGAACTCTGTGTACAAATGGGCAACGACATCGGTGACTGTGACGCAACCACTAACGGTGTTCCAGCAGACGTAACAGCGACGGCCACCGTTAATGGTATCGCAACTGCAAACGGTGTTATTACAGTAACAGCTAAATCAGGTGGCAAACTGGCAACTGCAGCGAGCGGCGGCGGTGCAGCTACCTTCGTAATGACACCTGCGGTTGATGCCACTACTAAAGCGGTAACCTGGACAGTAGCATGTGACCCAACTGACGCTTGCTAATCCTAGCATAGTCACTTGAGCCCAGTTTTTACTGGGCTTTTTTGTCTAAATCACAGGACATACGGCCATGGCACGAGAAAAAGCACTAGACACTTTTATCTGGCAAGGAAAAAACCGCAAAGGACAGGATATTAAAGGCGAAATTACTGCCTCTTCTCTAACAGAAGCGCGTAATTTGCTAAGACGCCAGGGTGTCTCTGCCACAAAAGTAAAGAAGTTTGCCAAGCCCCTTTTTGGTGGTGGCGACAAAATAAATGCCGCCGATATCTGCGTAGTATCCCGTCAAATTGCTACTATGCTCGCAGCGGGCGTTACCCTGATTCAAACCATAGATATGATTGCCCAGGGTCATGCCAAGGCCAGTATGCGCAAAATGCTAACCAATATTGGTAATGACGTAAAAGCCGGTAACCCTTTATCTAAGGCCCTACGTAAATATCCTGAGCAATTTGAAGATTTATACTGCGATTTGGTGGAAACCGGTGAGCAATCCGGTGCGCTGGAAACTATTTACGACCGTATCGCCACATATAAAGAAAAAGCCGAAGCCCTAAAATCAAAAATTAAAAAAGCGATGTTTTATCCTATCGCGGTACTCGTCGTGGCGTTTATCGTCACCACTATTTTGTTGGTTTTTGTGGTTCCCCAGTTTGAAGAAATTTTCTCCAGCTTTGGCGCTGAATTACCAGCCTTTACCCAGTTGGTATTAGCCATATCGAAATTTGTTCAAGACTACGGACTTTATATTGCAGCAGCCATTGCTATTGGTGCTGTTCTCTTCCAGCGTAGTTATAAAGCATCAAAAGATCTGAGAGACAGTTTAGATAAGAAGATTCTTAAAATTCCAGTAATTGGCGAAATCCTGAAAAAAGCTTCTATCGCTCGCTTTACCCGTACCTTATCCACTACCTTTGCCGCCGGTGTACCCTTAATCGGCGCCCTGGAATCTGCGGCGGGCGCGGCAGGAAACGCCGTATTCCGCGATGCCATTTTATATATCCGCAAAGAAGTTGCCGGCGGTATGCCCATGCATACCGCCATGCGCGCCACTAATGTATTCCCCGATATGGTGACGCAAATGATTGCTATCGGCGAAGAGTCCGGCGCCGTGGATGAGATGCTGAGTAAAATTGCCACCATTTATGAGCGCGAAGTGGACGATATGGTTGATGGCTTAACCAGCTTGCTGGAGCCCATGATTATGGCAGTGCTCGGTGTGGTCATCGGTGGCCTGATCGTGGCCATGTACCTGCCCATCTTCCAGATGGGTAATGTGGTGTAACCTAAGGCCCATAAAGAAAAGTCTGTTGACTTCAGTGTATTAAGACAACAGACTTTTCTATCCGTCAGTTGCGCTATTGGTATCCATCTGCTGACAGTGAATAACTGAGCACTGATTAATAAGAGTCCCATGCCCGATATTATCCTGTTATTGCAAAGCTCCCCTACCACACTCATTATCTTCGTTCTGCTTATCGGCCTGATGGTAGGCAGTTTTCTCAACGTCGTTATTCACCGTTTACCCATTATGATGGAGCGAGGATGGAAGCAGGAGTATCAAAGCTATTTCCACCCTGAACAAGCCGAAGCCCTTACCCCATACAATCTGGTTAAACCTGACTCCGAATGCCCGAAGTGTGGGCATAAAATTCGTGCCTGGGAAAATATTCCTCTACTAAGTTGGCTGCTACTTGGCGGCAAATGCAGCCAATGTAAAACTCCCATTTCAGCTCGCTATCCCTTAGTAGAACTGCTGACCGGTTTGCTTTCCGGCTGGATGGCCTGGCATCTGGGATTTGGCTGGCCTCTTCTGGCCGCGCTGTTTTTTACCTGGTTATTGGTCGCCATGACCTTTATTGATTTGGACAAAATGCTGCTGCCTGATCAGCTCACCCTGGCATTACTTTGGCTTGGGCTCTTCGCCAGCACCCAGTCTTTATTTGTCTCCCCGGCAGACGCAATAATAGGTGCCATCGCCGGTTACCTCAGCCTATGGTCAGTCTACTGGGGCTTTAAACTCCTGACCGGCAAGGAAGGCATGGGCTATGGAGACTTTAAACTGCTCGCCGCACTGGGTGCCTGGCTAGGCTGGCAATACTTGCCAATGGTGATTCTGGCTTCTTCTTTCGTTGGTGCCATTATCGGCCTTCTGATGCTTAGCATTCAGGGTAAAGACAAGGGGCAAGCTATACCTTTCGGCCCCTATTTAGCCATCGCTGGCTGGCTAACCTTTTTATATGGCGAGCCGGTAGCGGACTATTATTGGCACTGGATCTTATCGTGACAGACAAGCGCCCTTTGATAATCGGACTAACCGGCGGTATCGGCAGCGGAAAAACCAAAGTATCGGATCTGTTTGCCGGCTTAGGCATAGATATTATTGATGCCGATGTACTGGCCCGCGAAGTCGTTGAGCCGGGTGCACCGGCACTAAAACAAATTGCCGACCACTTCGGTAAACAAATACTGCGGGCCGATGGACAATTAAACCGCGGTGCCTTGCGTGAGCGTATTTTCTCTGCGCCAGATGAGAAAGCCTGGTTGAATGCATTGCTGCATCCGCTTATCCGGCAACTGATGCAGGAAAGAACCCATGCCGCCACTTCCCCATACTGCATTCTGGCGATTCCGCTACTGGTAGAAAATCAATTACATACACTTGTGGATAGAATTCTGGTTGTGGATGTCCAAGAGGGCATACAACGCGAAAGAGTCACTACGAGAGATAAGGTTAGCGCACAACAAGTGGATGCTATCCTAGCCTCGCAAGCCAGTAGAGCGCAGCGACTGGCCGTTGCCGACGATGTGATTGACAACAGTGGCTCGCTGGAAGTCCTGTCTCGTCAGGTAGAAAAGCTTCATCAGCAATACTTGCTCTTGGCAAAAAATCTAAAAGCTTGAAATAAATCAGCATTTGCGTTGTAGTGCTAGTATTATGCCCTGCCTTTATATTTCAGACTGAAATTCAGGGGCAAAAGCAAACCAAAACTACGAGGTAAAGCAATGAACCAGGCAGTGTATGAATTTCCGCTCAACGAAAAGGTACGCACTTATTTGCGCCTTGAGCAGTTATTCAAACAGCTTGGCCAAAGCATTAATGCCAGTGAAGACTGGCAATACGTGCGCTTTATCGAGTCACTCTTCACCCTGTTGGACTTGTCTGAACGCGTAGATGTACGTACCGATCTGATTAAAGATATTGAGTTACATGAACGCAATCTCAATTATTGGGCCCAACACCCCAATATTGATTTAGACGCCTTAAAGCAAGCACAACAAAAAGTCATAGCCCTCAGAGACGAATTGAAGAATGCCCGCAAGTTCGGGTCCGCTTTACGGGATGAAAAGTTCCTTATGTCTATTCGTCAGCGATTTAGTATCCCTGGTGGCACCTGTAGTTTTGATCTGCCCAACCTGCATTACTGGTTAAGGCAAGATGAGGCTTTTAAGCAGCGAACGATTAATGCTTGGTTTAAAGAATTTGCCCTGATGCAAAATGCCATCGATATGACACTCACCTTTCTGCGTGAGCGTGGCCGCTTTGAAGCTATCGATGCACAGAAAGGCTTTTACCAGGGGGTTGCGGACGATAAAAATGAAGTTATCCGCGTATACTGTCGTACCGATCAGGGCTATTTCCCTACCCTAAGCGGCAATAAGTACCGCTACGCAATCCGCTTTATGATGTTTAATCCAGAAGAGGCCGGTCAGGTCGCCATGGAAACCATGGTGCAGTTTAAGCTGGCTTGTTGTTGACCCCTTGATGGTCTGTTGCTCGCTGAAGCCAAAGCACACAAAGTTAGCGCACTATTCATCTTATCTTTGATTAAAAGTATTGGCATCTGCCGCTCGTTACGGCTCAGAGAGACAGCTGTCGACGAGGTCTTATGCTACAATCCCGTTATTGCCGGATGTTAAGGCCAAACTACTTATGAAAGTCACCTGCCCTACCTGCCAGACCGAACTGGAATGGGGGCCACAAAGCCCACACCGCCCTTTTTGCTCAAAACGTTGTCAGTTAATTGATTTGGGCGAATGGGCCGAAGAACAAAAAACCATTCCCTGCGGTGCCAGTAAAGATGCCGAAACTCAGTTACCCGATATCGAAGATATTGAGGCCATGCTTGCCCAGCAGGAAGATGCGTTTTTTAAGCAATAATCAGAAGTTGGAGAAAGACTCACCTTGCAGCTTTTCAACTATGGCTTTGTTGGCATCGGGAAAGCGATAATCGGACAACATTTTTAGCTCTACCCACTTCCCTTGCTGACCCTCCCGGCCATGAGGCTCGCCGTTAAAGTCACTGACCAGGTGAATATCCAGTTTCACTTGCTTATCGCCATAGTCGTGCTCTATCAACATAAAAGGCTGTGATGCCTTGACCTGAATATCGACTTCCTCTTGCAGCTCTCGAATCAGCGCCTGTGTCACAGTTTCTCCCGCTTCAACCTTACCGCCAGGAAACTCCCATTTTCCTCCCTGATGCAAACTAGCATCGCGCAGGGTAATAAAAACCTGTTGCTCACGCAGGATCACACCGACAGCCACATGCACCAGTTTCACTTTCTATTCTCCCAATATAAAGGCCGGGAAATCCCGGCCTTGTTAACGTCTAAATTCGCTAAGTTCTGTTGCTTAGGATAGCTTGCCGTGGCACTGCTTATATTTTTTGCCTGAACCACAAGGGCAAGGATCATTGCGGCCAACCTTAGGCCCCTCGCGCACCTCGGCCTGCGCCTGAGAAGGTGACTCATGCTGCTCTTTCATACGCAAGCGCATGGCTTCTTCTTCGCGACGGCGTTGTTCTTCCACCGCTTCGACATCGGACTCAGCACGTACTTGAACTTTACTCAGTACATTAACCACTTCTGTCTTCAGGTTATCCAACATTTGGGCAAAGAGTTCGAACGACTCGCGCTTATATTCCTGTTTAGGGTTCTTCTGTGCATAACCACGCAAGTGGATACCCTGACGCAAATGATCCATGGCTGCCAGGTGTTCTTTCCAGTGGCTGTCCAGGCTCTGCAGCATAATGGCTTTTTCAAACTGACGCAGTACCGGCGCCCCGACCATCTCTTCTTTGGCCTTATAAGCCGCATCCACTTCCTGATGAATTCGCTCGCGTAGGGTTTCTTCAAACAGCTTATCGTCTTCATCCAGCCAGGTTTGCACGGGCAATTCAATCAGGTAGTCAGCTTTGATACGCTCTTGCAGACCAGCAACATCCCACATTTCAGCCAGTGACTGGGGCGGAATGTACTGGCTGATCATCTCATCAACCACATCCTGGCGAATGGCTTCAATGGTAGCGCTGATATCACCTTCATCCAGCAAACTGTTGCGCTGCTCATAGATAACCTTACGCTGGTCATTGGCTACATCATCAAACTCTAGCAGCTGCTTACGGATATCGAAGTTACGTTGCTCAACTTTACGCTGTGCGTTCTCGATGGCTTTGGTCACCCAAGGATGCTCAATGGCCTCGCCACGCTCCATGCCCAAACGTTTCATCATATTGGCCATACGCTCTGACGCGAAAATGCGCATCAGCGAGTCTTCTAATGACAGATAGAAACGAGATGAACCCGGATCGCCCTGACGACCAGCACGACCACGCAACTGGTTGTCGATACGACGGGATTCATGGCGCTCGGTACCGATAATATGCAGGCCACCGGCTTCAATTACTTTGTCGTGATGTTCTTGCCACTCGGCTTTGATTTTCTCTACCGTACCTGGCTTAGGATCGTTAATTTTGTCCAGTTCTGCCTGCCAGTTACCACCAAGCACAATATCGGTACCACGACCCGCCATATTGGTGGCAATAGTTACGGCACCTGGGCGACCGGCCTGAGCGATAATATCGGCTTCCTGAGCGTGGAATTTGGCATTCAGGACCTTGTGCGGGATCTTGACCTTTTTCAGCACATTAGACAGTAATTCTGAGTTCTCAATAGACACCGTTCCCACTAGCACGGGACGACCTTTTTCCACATTGTCTTTAATATCGGCAATAATGGCTTCGTATTTTTCTTCGGCCGTCAGATAAATCAAATCTGCTCGGTCGTCACGAATCATCGGCTTATTGGTAGGGATAACCACAGTATCCAGACTATAGATTTGCTGGAATTCGGCCGCTTCGGTGTCAGCCGTACCTGTCATGCCCGCCAGTTTTTCGTACAGACGGAAGTAGTTCTGGAAGGTAATAGAGGCCAGTGTCTGGTTTTCGTGTTGAATACGCACGCCTTCTTTGGCTTCCACGGCTTGGTGCAGACCTTCAGACCAGCGACGGCCTTCCATAGTACGGCCGGTGTGTTCATCAACAATAACAATTTCCCCGTCCTTGACGATGTAATCTACGTCACGGTGAAACAGTTTATGAGCTCGCAGGGCGGCATTAACGTGATGCATAAGCGCAATATTACCGGCCGCATACAGAGATTCACCTTCTGGCAGCAGCTCATACTTATGCATAATTTCTTCGATACGTATCTGGCCACGTTCGGTAAGGTGAATTTGTTTGGCTTTCTCATCTATAGTGAAATCACCATCACCTTCCTGACCTTCTTCGTCTTCTTTTTCCTGCAGCTTCAGCTCTGGAATAATGGCGTTAATGCGCTTGTACATCTCAGAACTGTCTTCGGCCTGACCGGAAATAATCAGCGGCGTACGAGCTTCATCGATAAGGATAGAGTCAACTTCATCCACTACCGCATAATGCAGCGGGCGCTGTACCCTGTCTTCGGGACGGAAGGCCATATTGTCGCGCAGATAATCAAAACCGAATTCATTATTAGTGCCGTAGGTAATATCAGCCGCATACGCCTCGCGCTTTTGCTCGTGGTTCATGCCTGGCACGTTACAGCCCACGGTCAATCCCAGGAATTCAAACAAGGGACGACTCCAGTCGGCATCACGGCGTGCCAGGTAGTCGTTGACGGTAATAACGTGTACACCCTTGCCAGTCACGGCATTCAGATAAGAACTCAGGGTTCCCGTCAGGGTTTTACCTTCACCGGTCCGCATTTCGGCAATCTGACCTTCCTGCAATACCATGCCGCCAAGCATCTGCACGTCAAAATGACGCATGCCAAATACGCGCTTACTGGCTTCCCGTACTACCGCAAATGCCTCGGGCAGAATATCGTTAGTGGTTTCGCCTTTTTCCAGCCGTTCTTTGAACTCACTGGTTTTTTGCTTCAACTGCTCATCGCTGAAACCTTCGTATTCGGCTTCCAACTGGTTAATTTGTGTAACGACCTTACCCAGTTTCTTTAGCGTGCGTTCGTTTCGGCTACCAAAAACTTTCGTGAGAATACTTGAAAACATGCTTCAACGGCTTCCAGTTCTTTTAATCTAATTCCAAACAAAACAATCGGCTTTGGGCATTTTCGCCCTCAGCCGATTGCAGCTTATGAGGATCAGGAAAATCCTAATGCGGGCAAGGCTTCACTTGCACCTACAACGTCAGGGCTACCCCTGAGATTTGCGATAGACGAATGGTAAGGGGTCTATCTGTCGTCCATGCTGCATCACCTCGTAATGCACATGAGCGCCGGTAGAGCGTCCTGTACTGCCCATAATGGCAATAGTCTGCCCTTTGGTCACTACATCGCCCACTTTAACTTCAAGGTTTTTATTGTGGCCGTAACGAGTTACCAGACCGTTACCATGCTCAATTTCCACCAAGTTACCGTAACCATACCTTTCTCCGGCCCAGGTTACCAACCCTGCGCCTGTGGACACCACAGCATCACCTTCCTGACCGGCAAAATCTAATCCTTTGTGCATGGCTGGCATGCCTGAAAATGGATCTTTTCTTACTCCGTAATAAGATGACAACCATCCACTGTTGACCGGTCGGCCAGCTAAATAGCTCTGCGCTTCGATATGGTGATTCAGGAGGATAGATTCAAGGGCTTGGAGCTGTTTGGTTTTACTATCAAGCTGCGCCAGCATCTGATCGATTTGGAGCATCACTTCACCAGCTGACTGTACCTGTGCTTCAACCAGCTCCTGAGCGGGCCCGCCAAGAGCAGGTAACTCAGAAAAATTGAACTCTTCGCTATTTAAACCGGATTCCTTTACTAAACGGTCGCCCAATGCATTCAGACGGTGCAACTGTCCCTGAATCTCTCCCAGCTTCATCAGCATGCCGGTCAGTTGCTGTTGAGTGGTTTCTTTTAACTGTTCAACTTCTTCTTTTTGTTTAATCAGTCCGGTCTGCGTATACGCAACCCTGGCCTGTGCTTCAGCAGGGTCCTGAGTTGAACGACCCGCAATCAAAGTCAGCCCCAATGTGACAACCAAGGCGGCCGCTAACTGCCGCTTCGACAGGTTATATCGAAGGCGTACCTTTTTACTTCTGACTAGCAGGGTTAAACTCATCGGATCTCATACTCATTACAGCGTCGACCGATTCTAAACCGACTCAAGGTTAAAAAAAAGCTAATAGACGAATTCAGAACCATAACCAGGGATAAATCACAAAACGCCAAATTATCCACTTTACGCTTTGTGCTATGCATTGAACAAGCCAGTTAGTCATAAAACAAAAATGCCGCAATTGCGGCATTTTTTTACTTTCAGGGAATTTAGTTGGCTAACAACGGCGTGCCAAAACGAATAGGCATTTTCTCATCTGACTCGTAACTGACAAACTCCCAGCAATCTTTCATCGCCAACAATTTATTCAGTAACTTGTTGTTTAAGCCGTGCCCTGTCTTATAGGCACAAAGCTCACCTATGATGCTGTGACCACCCAGATACAGATCGCCAATGGCATCCAGAATCTTATGTTTAAGGAACTCGTCTTCATAACGCAGCCCCTCGTGATTCAATACCCGATACTCATCCAGTGCAACGGCATTTTCCATGCTACCCCCCAACGCCAAGTTGTGGGCATGCATGTACTCCAGATCCTTCATAAAGCCAAAGGTTCTGGCACGGCTGACTTCATCAATATAAGACGCCGTATCAAAATCCATCACCAGATGCTGACGAGTCTGGCTGATAACCGGGTGCTCGAAATCAATTCGAAAATCCACACGGAAGCCATCATATGGACGCAGTTCAGCCCATTTATCGCCATCTTCAACACGAACGGTTTTGGTTACCCGGATGAATTTTTTCGCCGCGCTCTGCTCCTCGATACCTGCCGACTGCAGCAGGAAAATAAAGGGGCTGGCGCTGCCATCCATAATGGGCAGTTCATTGGCATCCACTTCGACAATAATATTGTCAATGCCAAGACCGGCCAGAGCCGATGCCAAATGCTCTACAGTAGAGATACTGGCACCATCCTGATTGCTAAGACAAGTACAGAGCATCGTATCCCCTACTGCATCAGCACGGGATGGAATGTCCACATAAGGCTCCAGGTCTACGCGACGGAACAGGATCCCTGTGTTCACGGGCGCGGGTCGGAGAGTCATAGTGACCTTGTCACCTTTGTGCAGACCAATTCCTGTCACTTGCACGGACTGTTTCAGGGTACGTTGTTTGATCATCTCGTCTTAGCTCAACAATTAACCAAAACTAAAAAGGGCCGGCATTTTAGTGGTTAGACCACCGATTGTCAAAACATCAAGTGTAAGCAAGGCTAAGAAATGCAAAGACTTCTTGCCAAACATGACAGTTTTGTGACTACCCTTTTCGTTATTTACTAGTCCGCTTGCTTACGCAAAAACGCCGGAATATCCAAGTATTCCAGATCGTTATTGGACTCAGGCTTCTCTTCTACGCTTGGCGTTCGTACCGGCTCTCGCATAGTCGTCACTCTTTCGCCCGTACCTTCCGCCTGGCTCAGTTTGAAATCATTTGGCTCTGGCACATGGCGACCAGCAGTATTTTGCTGACGGTTGCTCACCAGAGAAATCTCTGGCTTGCGCTCTGCACCAATACCTGTTGCCACAACAGTGACGCGCAGTTCATCAGACATTTCCATGTCGATAACAGTTCCCACCACCACAGTAGCATTTTCTGATGCGAAGGCTTTAACGGCATTACCTACCGTCTCAAACTCATCAATAGCAAAATCGGGACCGGCGGTTATGTTGACCAAAATACCGCGCGCACCAGACAGATCGATATCTTCCAGTAGCGGGCTAGCAATCGCCGCTTCGGCAGCCTCTTCGGCACGGTCTTCACCAGTGGCGGTGCCACTACCCATCATGGCTTTGCCCATTTCAGACATCACGGTACGTACGTCCGCAAAGTCCACGTTAATCAGACCAGGGCGGGTAATCAGTTCGGCAATGCCTTGTACCGCGCCGCGCAATACATCGTTAGCAGCACTGAAGGCCTTTAACAATGGCGTACCGCGTCCCATCACCTTAAGTAATTTCTCATTAGGAATGGTGATCAATGAGTCCACATACTTGGACAATTCCTGAATTCCCTGGTCCGCATACTCAATACGCTTGCGACCTTCAAAGGGAAATGGTTTGGTTACCACTGCGACCGTCAGAATGCCCATATCTTTAGCGATACGTGCAACTTCGGGAGCGGCTCCTGTACCGGTACCACCGCCCATACCCGCGGTGATAAATACCATGTCAGCACCTTCCAGGCTTTGACGAATGGTCTCACCATCTTCCTCTGCGGCTTGTCTACCTACCATAGGGTTGGCGCCCGCGCCCAGTCCTTTAGTGACCCCAGAACCAATCTGCAAAGTTACATTGGCTTTGGAGCTGCGAAGCACCTGGGCATCGGTATTGACGGCGATGAATTCCACACCCTCAATATTGTGCGACACCATGTGATCGACAGCATTACCACCGCCGCCACCGACACCTATGACTTTAATTACGGCTTCATCGCCGTGTGCATCCATTAACTCAAACATGTTTTCTCTCCGGTTTTTGTTTAACAACGTGCGGTCCTTGGCGTTAACCGCACCCCGCTAGACATCATCACTTCTAATTTTTAAAACTCGCCCTTGAACCAGCTTTGAATTCTCTGCCAAATACCTTCAGAGGATTTCTGCCTGGCTATCTGCTTTGCCCGCATATGGTCTTTGGCGTACTGGAGCAAGCCAACTGCAGTGGCAAAGGTTGAATCTTCCACGTACTCGGACAACCCCTTAACATTTAATGGGCGCCCTACTCTGACCGGCATTTGGAACAGCTCTTCGGCAAACTCCACTGCGCCTTCCATCTTGGCGGTACCACCGGTCAACACTATGCCTGCCGCGATCTGCTCTTCTAATCCGCTGGAACGGATCTGTTCGTGCACCAATTCAAACAATTCTTGGTACCTGGGTTCGATGACCTCTGCCAGGGTATGCCTGGACATTGCTCTGGATGGTCGGCCCCCCACGCTTGGCACTTCAATGCTCTCTTCCATGCTGACCATGTTTTTCAGCGCACAGGCGTAACTAATCTTAATTTCTTCCGCATGACTGATAGGCGTACGGAAAATCTTGGCAATATCACTGGTGATCTGATTACCAGCCACAGGTATCACCGCGGTGTGGCGTATGGCGCCATCTGTGTAAATCACGATATCTATGGTGCCGCCACCAATATCCACCACACAGACCCCCAACTCTTTTTCATCTTCCGTTACCACCGCGTAGCTCGAGGCAAGCGCTGAGAAGATAAGCTGGTCGGAACTCAGTCCACAGCGCTCCACGCACTTAACCAGATTTTTAGCCATATCATCAGCACAGGTGATGATATGTGCTTCCGCCTCCATCCTGACCCCAGACATGCCGACCGGGTTTTTAATCCCTTCCTGCACATCAATAGTGAACTCCTGCGGCAGCACATGCAGCAAACGACGCTCTGCCGCTATAGGTACACTGCGCGCAGCGTGAATCACGTTATCGACGTCTTCCTGAGTCACTTCCTTGTTATTGATTGGAACCATGCCACTTTCATTCTGGCACTGCACATGACGACCAGAAATAGACATAAATACAGACGATACGCGACAATCGGCCATTAGCTCCATTTCATTGATGGCACTTTGCACTGACTGCACCACCAAATTCAGATCATTTACGCCGCCTTTGTCCATGCCGCGGGCCATATGAGTTCCCACACCGACGATGCTGATACCACCATCATCCAGCACTTCACCCACGACGGCCTTGACGGTACTGGTACCTATATCCAGACCTACAATCAAATTCCGATCTGTCACCTTTGCCACCGGCATGTTCATTCTCACTATGCTGTCCGCTGTTTTATCTGTTAACTAATCTTGGCGAATGCCAGTAATCTGGCATTCACGTTCAGAGGCGACCTTGTTGTCGTCTCTTTATCTTTTTACACTTCAACCAGATGTCGCCGCTGACGCGGGTTTCCATCCAACCGCTAAACCTGTGTCGTAGCGCAGGTCTACGTATTCAGCCTGTCGCTGGTCTTTTTGCAGCAGTGGATAAATGTCCACAAAACGCTGCAATCTGTCGATAAACTCATCCCGCCCCAGATTTAATCTCAGGCCATTATCCAGCTTCAGATTCCAGGCAAACCGCTCACTCAACACCAGTTCATCCACTTGCACATCAGAGCGCAGAAGTAGCGCCTGCATAGCATGAAATCCCTGTAGCGCGGTCTGTTCACTGCCCTGAGGACCGAACAATTTGGGCAACAAAAGTCCCTCTGGAACCGCCGCCGCAAAAGTGCCGCCCTGAATATTCAGCAACATATCGCCATTCCAGCTCGCAACGGCTTGCTGTTCCACAACATGCACATGCAGGTTATTCGGCCATTCTTTTCTAATCGAGGCGCGATACACCCAAGGTAGCGCTTCCACATCCTGCAAGGCCCGCTGAATATCCAGTTCAAAAAAGCTACCAGGCTGATTACGCCGGATAGCCAACTCCACATCCTGCTTCACCAGATAAGTCAGTTTCCCTGATATCTGGATATCTCTCACCGGCAACTGTTGCTCATCATCCAACCAGGCATTCAAGCTAAATGCGCCGTATACCAAGCCACTGAGCACCAAAAACAGAAACAGCATACCCCACCACAACTGTGGCCCACGCGCCGGCGTTGGCAGGACTTGCAGTTCATTCACCGGCTGAGCTCCGAGGTGGCCAGAACTTCCAAGGCCAGGTCGCTGAAACTCATTCCCGCTTGCTTCGCCGCCATAGGCACCAAGCTTTTCTGTGTCATACCGGGTACAGTATTGGCTTCCAGCAAATAGAACTGCCCGCTCTTATCCTGCATAAAGTCCACCCGTCCCCAGCCGCTGCCGTTCAGCGCTTCGAAAGCCCTACGTGCCAGTGAGCCCAACAGCGCTTCGGCTTGGCTATCTAAACCACTGGGGCAAAAGTACTCAGTGCTGTTCGCTTGGTACTTGGCTTCATAGTCATAAAAAGTACGGGGAGTCTGCATGCGAATGGAAGGCAAGGTTTTGTCACCCAACAAACTGACAGTAAATTCCTGACCGGTTATAAATCTTTCCAGCAATACCTGATGGTCGTATTGGAAAGCCTGCTGCACAGCGTCTGACAACTCGGCTGCGTCACTGACTTTTGCCATGCCGATGCTGGATCCTTCCTGCGCCGGTTTAACCATTACTAAACCACCTAAACGCGCCATTATATCGTCGCAGAGATCCGCATTAAAGCTGGATTTATCAACTACTTGGTATTCGGCTGTTGGCAATCCCAGCGCTTGCCAGATCCACTTACTGCGAACCTTATCCATGCACAACGCCGAGCCCAGCACGCCAGACCCTGTATAGGGGATCCCTAACTGCTGCAAGGCGCCTTGCAAGGTGCCGTCTTCACCACCGCGGCCATGTAGCATAATCAGTACGCGATGGAATTTGGCAGCTACCAGCTCAGTCAATGAGGAGCTGGCCGGGTCAAAAGCATGGGCATCCACACCCGCTTCCAACAAAGCATCCAATACAGCCTGTCCTGACTTTAGCGATACCTCCCGCTCTGCAGAGTTACCGCCGAACAACACCGCAACTTTGCCGAAACGCTCGACATTCATGCACCGTTCTCCCCACTCATAATGGCTATGTTTAGTTGCATTTTTTGCAGGTCTTTGGCCAGCTTACCTATGTTTCCGGCACCTTGAGTCATCAACAAATCTTGATCCTGCAATAACGGCGCTAATAGCTTAGGTAGCTCCTCTGGGCTACTCACGTAAACCGGTTCAATTTGACCTCGCTGACGAATTGAGCGGCAAAGGGCTTTACTGTCCGCTCCCTCAATCGGTGCTTCCCCGGCTGAGTAGACCTCCAGTAACAACAGCAGATCCACCTGAGACAATACCCTGACAAAATCTTCATATAGATCACGGGTCCGAGAATAGCGGTGGGGCTGATACGCCATGACCAGGCGTTTATCTGGCCAGTTACTGCGCGCCGTGGCGATAGTGGCTTCTACTTCGGTTGGGTGATGACCGTAATCGTCAACCAGGAGCACCTCACCATTACCGGTATCAAACTGTCCCAAACATTCAAACCGACGACCAATGCCCTCGAAAGAGGCCAGTGCTTCGACGACTTTTTGTTGCTCGATCCCTTCTTCCAGCGCCACCGCGATAGCCGCCAGCGCATTCAGCACATTATGTTTACCCGGTAACCCCAGCTTAACTTCAAAAGGCGCTGCGTCTTTTCGCTCAACGGTGAAACAGCTATGGTTGAAGCCTTGGGTTAGATTCACGGCCCGGTAGTCCAAGCCTTCAGAGAAGCCGTAAGTCAAATAATGGCGGCCGATTCTTGGCAGCAGCTTAGTGATAACAGGATCATCACCACACATCACCGCCAGGCCATAAAAAGGCAGGTTATGCAGAAAATCCAAGTAGGTGTCTTCCATTTTCTGGAAGTCCCCCTGGTAGGTATCCATATGATCCGCTTCGATATTGGTTACCACCGACACCATGGGCTGCAGATGCAAGAAGGAAGCATCACTTTCATCCGCCTCCGCGATCAGATAGCGGCTGCTGCCCAATCTTGCATTAGTACCGGCGCTGTTAAGCAAACCACCTATAACAAACGTGGGATCTTGCCCACCATGGGCAAAAATTGTTGCGATCAAACTGGTGGTTGTGGTTTTACCATGGGTGCCAGCCACCGCCACACCATGGCGAAAACGCATTAGCTCGGCCAACATTTCGGCCCGCCGAATAACGGGAATGCGTTGCTCTCGTGCCAGCTTAATCTCTGGGTTCTGGGTATCTATGGCACTGGATACCACCACCACATCAACCCCCTGCACATTGCTGGCCTGGTGGCCAATAAAAATGGTGGCACCTAATCCTTGCAAGCGGCTGGTCATAGGGTTGGTCGCCAAGTCAGAACCCGACACCTGATAGCCTTCGTTCAATAACACTTCGGCAATGCCGCCCATACCGGCGCCGCCGATACCAATAAAATGAATGCGTTTAATACGGCGCATCTCCGGAACCGTATAATTGGCAGTACTGCTCATGCCTGTTGCTCCGCTAGTTCTTTGCAATACCCTGCGACTCTGTCGGTCGCGTCCGGCTTGGCCTGACTCAGGGCTTTTTGCCCCATCGTCGCCAACGTGCCGGCATCTGCCAGTAATTGCGTTAATGTCTGTTTAAAATCCTGTCCGGCCAATTGGCTCTGTGGCACCAACAACGCAGCACCCGCTTGAACTAATACCTCTGCATTGCGGGTTTGGTGATCATCCACGGCATAGGGCAAAGGGACAAAAATGGCTGCCAAACCACTGCTGGCAATCTCAGATACGGTTAAGGCTCCAGCCCGGCAAATCACCAGATCAGCCCAGTCATATGCCTGTCCCATATCGTCGATAAACGCCTGCACCTGCCAGTTATGCTGCGTTCCCATATGCTGCTCATAAGCCGTCTTGGCTTCCGCCTCTCGGCCACCACCGCATTGATGGCGAATCTCAATACCCTCGATACCTGCAAACTGGGATGGCAATATCTCATTGAGGGCTTTGGCGCCCAAACTGCCCCCCACAACCAAGACATGCAGGCTATCGCCTTGAGTCTTATGCTTCGAAGGTGCGATATTGTTACGTACCGGATTGCCAACCCATTCCACATTGGGTGTGGCTGCCGGGAAAGTACGATCAAACCCCGTCATCACCTTTCTCGCCAACCGACTTAACAACTTATTGGTCATTCCCGGCACGGCATTTTGTTCATGGATAAGTAACGGCACGCCACTTAACCAAGCCGCTACACCACCTGGACCGCTGGCAAACCCGCCCATTCCCAAAACCACATCGGGCTGAAACTGCTTGATTGCCTTTCTCGCCTGCCATACTGCCTGAGCAATCTTGAACGGCGCCTTAAGCAAGCGAATCAGACCGTTACCGCGCACACCGCTGATGCTCAAATAACTGATGGGGTAACCAGCCGCTGGCACCACTCGGGCTTCCATTTTTTCTGCCGTCCCCAGCCAGTGTACTTGCCAGCCTTCGGCTTTGAGGTGATCTGCCACTGCCAGCCCAGGGAACACATGTCCACCGGTGCCACCAGCCATAATCATGATCCGGCCACTCATTGACTACTACTCCGTTTGCGGTCACTCAAGGCCTGTACACCATCCATGCGTAACTCAAAATCAATGCGCATAAGCAAAGCCACCGCCATGCTCATCAAAATCAGGCTATTGCCGCCGTAACTCACCAGGGGTAAGGTTAGACCCTTGGTGGGTAGAATACCGGCGCTGGCACCGACATTAACGGCGGTCTGAAAACTGAACCAAATACCGATGGAATGCGCCAAGTAGCCCTCAAATGGACGCCCTTGTTGCAGCGCAAGGTTGCCCAAACGCAAAGCTTTAAGCACCAACATCAATAACAACGCCAGCACCGCACACACACCAGCAAACCCCAACTCTTCGGCCAGAATCGCGGCAATAAAGTCGGTATGCGCCTCCGGTAGGTATTCTAACTTCTGTAAACTGTTGCCCAGTCCTTGGCCGAAAATATCACCGCGGCCATAAGCCATCAGCGATTGGGTCAACTGATAACCACTGCCAAAAGGGTCAGCCCAGGGATCCAAAAACGCGGTAATACGTTTGAGGCGGTATTCTTCAAATAAAATTAACGCCACGACGGCACACAGGCCGCTAAGCAGCAGACCAAAGAACTGCCACAATTTGGCGCCGGCCAGAAACAGCAAGCCGATGGTCGTAGCAAACATCACCACCACAGTACCCAGATCCGGTTGCATCAACAGCAACAAAGCCAAAATGAAGAGCACGCCAAGCGGCTTGATAAAGCCTTTCAGGTTCTCCGTCACTTCTTCATAGCGACGCACCAGATAACCAGCCAGATAACAGAAGAAAAACAATTTGGCCGGTTCTGCGGCCTGAATAGTGATAGGCCCCAGCGCCAGCCAGCGGGTGCTGCCGTTAACATTGCGCCCCACCAGCAATACCGCCACCAACAACAGGATAGCTAGCAATAACAGCCAGCCGTTGTATGTCCGCCACCAGCGCATGGGCAGTTGCATCGTCACCAGTGATGCGATCAGCGCAATGACCACATATATCCCATGGCGAATGGCAAAATGAAAAGGGTTATCGTAAATACGAGCAGCCGCGGGCATAGAAGCCGAGGTCACAATGATCATCCCGATGGACATCAGCGCCAGGGCTATCAGCAACAAGCTTAAATCGTAAGGACGCATGCCACGTACATCATGACGAAGCTGAAAAAGGCGCTGCAGATTTTGTCCCATCAGTGACGGCGATACATTCATAACAACGCCTCCACTGCACTTGCAAAGACCTGTCCACGGTGATGATAGTTTTTAAACATATCCAAGCTGGCACAAGCCGGCGACAACAGCACCATATCGCCGCTTTGCGCCCAACCATTAGCCAGACTGACCGCCTCATCAAGGCTACTGACCAGACTAGAGTCGGCCTTGAGCGACGCAATAGCTGCGCCATCTTTGCCCAGGCAAATCAGCTTGTCGACCTTGTCCAGAGCTGGCAGTAATTCGTTAAAGTCGGCCCCCTTACCATCGCCACCGGCGATAAGCACCAACTTACCCTTGACCTGGCTGCGCAAACCATCGATGGCAGCCAGCGTCGCACCAATGTTCGTCCCCTTAGAGTCATCTACCCAGCGGACACCACGGTGCACCCGCACCAGTTCACAGCGGTGAGGCAGATTTTTGAAGGTTCGGCAGGCCTGACGAACCCCCTCAATACTGGCGCCTGCGGCAAGTGCTAATGCTGCCGCCGCCTGAATATTCAGCACATTATGCTGGCCGACCAAACTGCAATCGGCCAGTTCCACCAGTGGCTGTCCCTGATAACGAATCCAACCGCTGTCAGCGTCAAACCCCATATCAGCGTCAAGATTGTCCAGACCAAAGCTCAGCATTCTGCTGCCACCTTGAGGCTGAGTTAGCTCATCTTCGCGGCTGAAAACACATAACCCGGCATCCTGGTATATGCTCAGCTTAACTTGCCGGTAGGCCTCCAAACCGCTGTAGCGATCCAGATGGTCTGCGCTGATATTCAGCACGGTAGCCGCCAGGGGAGTCAGGCTTTGGGTGGTTTCCAACTGAAAGCTGGATAGTTCAAGCACCGCCACCTCATAATCACTGTTTAGCAATTCAAGTACGGGGGTTCCAATATTGCCGCCCATAATGGCTTTTACACCACTGGCGTTAAGCATGTCGGTAACCAAGGAAGTGACCGTGCTTTTGCCGTTAGAGCCTGTAATAGCCAATACCGGCTTTTGATTGAAACGGGCAAAGAGTTCAATGTCGCCAATAACCTCAACCCCCGCATGAATAGCAGCCTGGATAGCGGGCTCGGCTAATGCGACTCCTGGACTGAGCAAAATCATCTGGGCCTGACACAATGTGCTCGCCTCAAATGCTCCCAGCCTGACCTGCACGTGTTCCGGCAAACACAGGTTAAGGGATTCACGACTATCATAAGCGCTGACGCTGGCCCCTTGAGCAAGCAGGAAATGCACGCAGGACTGGCCGGTAAGACCCAGTCCCACTACCGCAACCTGTTTGTTGGCAAGATTCAACACCCGCTACGCTCCATTATCTCAGTTTCAGGGTCGCTAAACCCACCAGCACCAGAATCAGGGAAATGATCCAGAAGCGCACAATAACGCGCGGCTCGGGCCAGCCCTTGAGTTCATAATGATGATGAATGGGAGCCATACGGAAAATCCGCTGGCCGCGCAATTTATAAGAGCCCACCTGAAGGATCACCGACAAGGCTTCCATCACGAACACCCCGCCCATAATCACCAACACCAGTTCCTGGCGAACCAATACCGCCAGTATCCCCAGTGCTCCCCCTAGGGCCAATGACCCCACATCGCCCATAAAGACCATGGCTGGGTAGGTGTTAAACCACAAGAAGCCCAATCCGGCCCCCACAATAGCGGTACAGACAATCACCAGTTCACTGGTCAGGGGAATATGAGGGATGTTCAGATAGGCTGAAAAATTCACGTTGCCGGTGACATAGGCAAAAATCGCAAATGCCCCCGCCACCAGAATAGTAGGCACAATGGCCAGTCCGTCTAAGCCATCGGTCAGATTTACCGCGTTACTGGTACCAACCAGGACGAAGTAAGTCAGCACCAGATACATCAACCCCAATTGCGGCATAACTTCCTTGAAAAAAGGAACCAGCAGCGCCGTTTCCGCTGCCGTCTGGCTACTACTGTACAAATAGAAAGCGACCAGAATCGCCACGGCCGACAGCCAGAAGTATTTCCAACGGGCAATTAAACCTTTTGAGTCCTTGCGGATGACTTTACGATAGTCATCAACAAAACCAATGACACCGTAGCTAGCCACCACAAACAGAGTAACCAGCACATATCTGTTGGTCAGGTCAGCCCACAGCAAAGTACTGCTGATGATGGCCGCTAAAATCAGGACGCCCCCCATAGTTGGCGTACCCGATTTAGACAAATGGGATTGCGGACCATCGGTTCTGACCGTCTGACCAATTTGCATACGCTGTAACCAGCGGATCATCTGCGGGCCAAGGAGCACGGAGATAAGCAACGCCGTCAAGGTGCTGAGGATCGCCCGCATCGTGAGATAAGAGAATACATTAAAACCAGCATCAAACTGCCGTAACCACTCGGCGAGCCAAATCAGCATGCGATACGCTCCCTGGCTCGTTCAAACTTTCCCACGGGGGACTCCTCGATGGCTTTTACCACCCGTTCCATTTTCGCACTGCGCGAGCCTTTGATAAGAATGCTGATATCACGTTGCTCTGTTTGTAGTTCATTTTGCAGATACGCAATCAATGCATCCACATCGCTAAAGTGTCTGCCGGCCTGGCCAAATTGATCGCTGGCTTGCTGGCTGAGCACCCCTAAGCTAAACAGGTTGTCTATACCTTTACTACGAGCAAATTGGCCCATTTCCTCATGATAAAAACGCGCCTTCTCGCCCAGCTCGGCCATATCTCCCAACACCAACACCCGGCGGCCAGAAAAACTGGCCAATAGTTCAATCGCAGCCTGGGTAGAGGCAACATTGGCGTTATAACTGTCGTCGATAAGACGCACTTGATTGGTCAGTTGCTTGATATTCAGACGGCCACGCACTTGCGCCATTTCCTGTAAGCCTAATTTAATGTCTTCCAGGCTGGCCCCGACTTCCATTGCCAATGCAGCAGCGCACAGCGCATTGGATACATTGTGCATTCCTGGCACAGCCAGGGTGAGATCCAAAGTGCCTTGTGGCGTATGCATCAAAAATTGCGCACAGCCGTCCAGCCCTAACGCCACGTCTGACGCGTGGAAGTCACCACGCTGTTCGCCAAATTCCTGAGTTCGAACGTGGTCAAGCTTACCTTTCCAGAATGCCAGGAACTGACTGTCCGCATTCAGCACGGCCAGGCCATTTTCTGGTAGACCTTTAAATATCTCGCTCTTGGCTCTGGCTACACCAAACAGACTGCCAAAGCCTTCGAGGTGCGCCGCCGCCGCATTAACGATAGTGGCCACATCGGGTTTCGTCAGTGAAGTGGTATAGGCAATCTCACCCAAATGATTGGCACCTAACTCGATCACCGCATATTGATGATCGGCTTCCAGACGCAACAGCGTCAGTGGCACCCCGATTTCATTGTTAAAATTACCCTGCGTAGCCAGCACCTTCCCCTTGCGAGACAGGATAGAAGCAACCATTTCTTTGACCGTGGTCTTACCGCTGCTACCTGTAATTGCCACTGTTTTCACAGCAACCAACTGACGCACTCCGGCGGCCAGCTGGCCAAGCGCCAATTTGGTATCGGGTACCAGAATAGTTGGCAGTTTAGTGTCTACCGGCCTGCTGATAACCAATGCCGCCGCACCTTTTTGCTCAGCGGTTTCAACAAAACCATGGCCATCAAAATTAGGACCGGACAGCGCGACAAATAAATCGCCGGGTTGCAGTGTTCGGGTATCGGTACTGACACCCCGGATGTCTGCACTGTCGCCTTGCAGCTCGGACTGCAATTGCTGTGCAATCCACTTTAGTGTTACAGAGATCACGCCCTTGTCCCCTTAATTAAGCTGGATGCGAATGCTCGCTCGTCGTAGTTAATTTTTTTATCACCAATAATTTGATAGTTTTCGTGGCCTTTACCAGCCAAAAGAATCACATCCCCGGCCTGACATTTAGCCATCGCCAGTTTGATTGCTGACTGCCTGTCCAGTTCAATCACCGCAGACTGCGCATTTTGCATACCCGCGCGAACTTCCAGAGCAATCGCTTCAGGATCCTCTGAACGACTGTTGTCGTTAGTGACAATGGCCAGATCGGCATACTGCTCTGCAATACGCCCCATCAATGGGCGTTTACCTTTATCCCTGTCACCACCGCACCCAAACACGCAAAGCAACCGCCCCTGGGTATGCAGACGCAATGCTTTCAATGCCTGTTCCAACGCATCAGGTGTATGGGCATAATCCACCACCAGCGTTGGCAAATCGTCTCGATGAAAAACTTCCAGTCGACCGGGCACAGTGCTGATACCTCTTACCGCCCCAGCCACATCAGCCAGTTCACGACCAAAGCAAAGTTGGGCAGACATGGCCGCCAATAAGTTCAATACATTAAATTCTCCTAACAGAGGAGAATCTATGACAGAGCTTCCCAAAGGGCTGCTTAGATGGATGCGACAACCGCTCGGTAAATATTCCACCTGTTCAGCCAGTAAATAGGGGTATTGCGGATGTTTGGCCTGGCCAATTCCGTAAAACACCAATTCAAAACGTCCCCTGGCCGCCATCAGCCAGTTTTCGCTTTCACTTTCTTCCTGGTTCAATACCAACGCGCGTAGCCCAGGCTGCTCCAGCAGCAAGCGCTTCGCTGCGGCATAGCGGCTCATATCACCGTGGTAATCCAGATGGTCTCGGGTGAGATTGGTAAATACCGCCACATCGGTCTTCAGACTGGCAATACGATGTTGTACCAAAGCATGTGAAGAAGCCTCCAACGCCACCAGCTCAGCGCCCGCTGTCTGCATCTGCCAAAGTAGCCGATGCATACTGATGGCATCCGGTGTGGTGTTATTGCCTTCTGTCACCTTGTTTACCAGCCCTGCGCCCAAGGTGCCAATAGTGCCCGCCTGCAGCCCCAGTGCCTGACTAAACTGTGCAATCAACTGAACAATACTGGTTTTGCCATTGGTACCAGTCACGGCAGCAACCTGTAATCGTTCTGCGGGATGGTGGAAGAAATGCGCCGCTAAGGCCGAAAGCTTCTCGCCCAGGCCATAGAACTGCACGATCAAAGATTGTTCCCGCATCTCCATACAGCCATGCTGAGCCTGGTCACGGGTTTCGGCCAAAATCGCCTTGGCGCCCAAGCTGATGGCCTGGGGGATAAAATCACGGCCATCTAGGGTATGACCAATCACAGCGATAAATAGTTTGTGAATAGCCACTTCGCGGCTATCCAGTACCATATCCTGTAATTCAATGGCCGGGGCATCAATACCAAAAGGCAAAAGCAATTTACGCAGGGTCATATCAGGAGTCATGTTTTCCTCCATTCCCTATTGCCGCCAGTGAGTTGACGGTCTTATCATCGGGTGGCACATTCAACAGTTGCAAAGCACCCGCCATAATGCGTGCAAAAGTGGGCGCTGCGGTGTCACCACCATGATACAAATCCCCACCAGGCTCATTAATCATGACCACCACGGCCAACTGAGGGTCGGATACCGGTGCAATACCGGCAAAGTTGTTCACATACTCTTCGCCATATCCCCCGGCCACGGCTTTACGGCTGGTACCTGTCTTGCCGGCAACGCGGTAACCTGGCACACGAGCCTTAGTTGCCGTACCACCGTCCAAGACCACGGCTTCGAGCATATGCACCATGGCATCGGCATTTTGTTTGGTCAGCACCCGCTCGGCAGGCATGCGTTCATTGGACTTAATAATCGACAAGGGACGCTTCATGCCCCCAGCCCCAATAATGGCGTACATCCTGGCTAGCTGTACTGATGTGATAGCAATGTTGTAACCAAAAGATAATGCCGCCAGTTCATGTTTAGACCAGCGTGATCGGTCGTGAAAAATACCGCCGCTCTCGCCAACCAGATGTGTGCCGGTATCGCCAATTAATCCCATCTGGTAATGGAGCTCGATAAAGTGTTCTTTGGGAACCGACAAGGCCAGCTTAGAAGTCCCCATATTGCTGGATTTGCGGATAATACCGGTAAGATCCATTTCCCCGTAGTTACGAGCGTCCTGCACCAGGCTGCCTCCCAGACGCATCCACCCCGGAGAGGTATCAATAGTATCGGTTAAACTGGCACTGCCGAACTCCAGCGCCGCCAGTACTGCCAGAGGTTTGGCGGTAGAGCCCGGCTCAAAGGTGTCGGTAATAGCGCGATTACGAATACGGTGCGCAGATACGCCGCTACGGTTATTCGGGTTAAATGACGGGCTGTTCACCATCGCCAGAATTTCACCGCTATGAATATCCACCACCACAGCCGAACCAGATGCCGCTTTGTAAGTACCCACTGCCAGTTTAAGCTCTTTGTATGTAAGAGCTTGGATACGCTGGTCAATAGTGAGCTGCAAATCTTTACCGGGTTCACTTTGCGTCTCATCGAGGATCTCAACCTGACGTCCTTTGGCATCACGACGGATCTTACGAGAGCCCGGTGTACCGGTTAACCAGTCATTGTAAAGGCGTTCGATGCCTTCGATACCCTTATCATCCACATCGGTAAAGCCCACTAACTGAGCAGACACTTCACCAACCGGGTAGTAGCGACGCGACTCATTACGCAGATAAATACCGGGCAGATCCAACTGATCAACATAATCCGCCATGGCCGGAGACACCTGGCGCTGAATATAAACAAAACGCTTCGCGGGATCCCTGAGCTTACTGCGGATGTCAGATAAATCCTGCCCTAACACCTCAGCTAATGCCTGCCAGCGACGTTCATCGGCAAAGCCACCGTTGTCGTGAACCAGCTTGGGATCAGCATAAATCGCCCGAACCGGCACGCTGACGGCCAACTCCTCACCATTGCGATCCATGATATTACCGCGATGCGCCTGGGTGTAGCGGGTGCGTTTAGTCCGGTTGTCACCCTTTTGGATCAGCGAGTCAGGCTCAATGACCTGGATATAGGCCGCTCTTGCCACCAACGCCACGAATACACATACCACCACGGCGGCAACCAGCATAAAGCGCCATTCCACCAAGCGGGGCTTCAGGTTTTTCTTGGCGTGTGCGGTGCTCATTTTATTTTCACCACCACTTCATCCTGGGGCTGTGGTCGACGCATATTCAGTTGCTTTCGCACCATAGTTTCCAGGCGGTTATGTTCTGTCAGCGCACTTTGCTCCAGCAACAGATGGCGCCATTCCACATCCAGTTGGTCGCGCTGCTGCATCAATTGCTCATGCACAATCGCCAGTTGGCGATTGTGGTGCGAACTTAAAATAACGGCGGCGGCACTAAGCAGCGCCATTAAATACAACAAAACTCGCCCTGGGTGGCGAGTTAAGTCGGTCCAAACAAGGACAACCAAGCTGAATTGGGTCTGCCCACCTTTCATAACTTTTCCGCCACTCTGAGCACCGAGCTGCGTGCCCTGTTATTGACCGAGAGTTCGGCTTGTGAGGGCATAATTGCCTTGCCGATGAGCTTCATCGCCTTACCTACGTTCAATTCGGCTTCGGTGAGTGGCAATCCGGCCGGCACCTGGCGGCCACGGCTTTGGTCACGCATAAAGCGTTTTACCAAGCGGTCCTCCAAGGAATGAAAGCTAATAACCGCCAGGCGTCCACCAGGCTTCAACGCTTTTAGCGCATACTCCAGGGTATTAGCCACTTCATCCAATTCTCTATTGATGAAAATGCGAATGGCCTGAAAACTGCGGGTTGCCGGATGTTTGTGTTTGTCTTTAAATGGCACCGCCTGATCAATAAGTTCTGCTAACTGACGGGTACGAGTAAGCGGGTTCTCATCGCGTGTGGTAAGGATGGCATGGGCAATACGCCTGGCAAAGCGCTCTTCACCATACTCTTTCAGTACGGTGACGATGTCTTCCAATTCTGCATGAGCCAGCCATTCTGCTGCACTGAGGCCTTTGCTGGTATCCATACGCATGTCCAGCGGGCCATCCCGCATAAAACTAAAGCCGCGCTCGGGATCATCCAATTGGGGGGATGAAACACCCAAATCCATTAAAATACCGTCAAGCTGCCCTGTCAGACCTAACTCGTCCGTTACCCCAAGAAGATGAGAAAAAGCGCAGTGAAAAATCTCAAACCGTGGCTCGTCAGCCAGCGCCTGGGCGGCCTGAATGGCTTGCGGGTCTCTATCCAGTGCCAGCAAACGACCTTTATCATTTAAACAGGCTAAGATGGCGCGCGAGTGTCCGCCCCGGCCAAAGGTCGCGTCGAGATAAATACCATCGGGTTTAACCGCCAGTGCCTCTATGGACTCCTGCAGCAGTACCGACTGATGAACATAATCGCTGGACATTAGAGTGAAAAGTCCTGAAGTCGCTCGGTTAATTCAAAACCGCCCTGTTGCTCAGTTTCAATATCAGCATGAATCTGCTGCTGCCAAATCTCCGCATCCCAGATCTCAAATCGGTTGATCTGACCAACCAGCATCACTTGTTTATCCAAATGAGCGTGTTGGCGAAGAGGGCCTGATAGCAAAAATCTTCCACTGTTATCCATATTGCCTTCCAAAGCATAACCAAGCAGTAAACGTTGCAACCTGCGTTCATGCGGGTTCATACTGGAAAGGCGGCTGAGCTTGAGCTCAATTTCTTCCCATTCGGTAAGAGGGTAAAGCAGCAGACAGGGTTGCTGGCTGTCGATAGTGCAAACCAACTGACCCTGACAATCGTCCAGCAAAGACTGCCGGTAACGAGTTGGAATCGTTACACGTCCTTTAGTATCCAGACTGATTGCATTAGCGCCGCGGAACATCCCCAAGCCTTTTTAAAATTATTTTTCCACTTTCTGCCACTTTTACCCACATTTGACAGTTTAGGTATCCCCAGTACAGGGTGTCAAGGAATAAAAATCGCAGCAATCCAGGCCCAGAAACCAGATATATCAAGGCTTTTGCGGAAGTAATTGATTAAGTGGGGAAAAGTGGCGATTAGGGAGAGGTGGTGAGGAATTCTGTTTTTTTTGTGGAAAAAACCAGTGAAAAAAACAGGATCGGGAAGGGCTCCCGATCCTGATTAATATTAATTCGCTTTTTCAGCCGCCGCTTCTTCAGCTGGAGCCTGTTCTTTAGGCAACATCTGGATTGAAGCAATAGGGTTGTCAGTTTTTTGCGAGAACTGTACCAAACGGTTCAGTTGGCCCATTGAGCTCAGCATGGCATACATAGCGCCCAAGAAACCACTGCGATGCAGTTTCAGTACCTGCTCATCGTCCAACTTCATCAGTTTCTCTTCGCTGATGCTGTTTAAACCAACTAACTGGCGCTGCTCACCATTGGCGTAACGGATACCCAGACGAATCTCATCAACCAAATCCAAATCAACCAACTGCTTAACAAATTCCTGTGTCAGGTTTTCGCTGTTAACCAAATCAGTCAGCAAGCGTTGGCGAGTCTCAAGGTACTCTGACACAGAGCCGTCTTCTTTGAATAAATCGAAACCTTCGGCTTCACCAACCAATTCACTGTCTTTATCGATGAAGATAGACAGTTGCTCACCATTAGGGCGCACATCAAAAGGATAGCGTTGTAGGTTCAGCGGCGCGAAGTGACTTTGCCAGCCCTCATCAGAATAATACAGGTTCACGCCTTCGTTCAGACCGTACAGACCGGCAACATAATAACGCTCAGATGACTCGTCTTTAATCAAAACCAATGGAACCGCACTGGAAGCACGCGCGAATTCGCGAAGAGAGACACCAATAAGGTGTGAAGATTTACCGTGCGCAAGAGTAGGATCCTGCTTAACCTTTAGCCCTTTGTGAGCTTCCTTATCCAGAATAACGTAATTGCGAGCCATATAATCAGTTCTCTTGTTATATAAATGTGTATGACTTAGTGGCGCCAAGTGTCCGCTATTTCAAGTCAAAAGTCATCAGTTTGGCCAAATCACTTGCTTTTAAGAAAAAGCATGCTACTCCAAAGACAATCTAAGATGTTCTTTTCACTGTAGAAAGTTCTCAATGAACGCGGTACATCTGCAGATTCAGAAAACATCAGCGCTCCCGGCTGAGACTTGGAAGCACACTGACAGATGCACAGCCATGGATTCCGGGGACAACAACGTGAGTATTGTCGAATTGCATACAACTTTTTGATATAACTTATGCACAACTTAAACCACTGGCACAACCTAGTCGCAGTGCCCCTCCATCAAAAGGCAAACCACTTATGTGCAGAGAGTGGGCCCACCAGGCCATAGAAAGCATTCAAGCTGACTTTCAGCGTTCTTCAGATACCCATTTAATTAAGCTCGATGTACCAGGCTTTGAACGGATTGATTTTTATCTTAAAGATGAAAGCACTCACCCAACCGGCAGCCTGAAACACAGACTGGCTCGTTCACTCTACCTTTACGCCTTAACCAATGGCTGGATAAATCAAAATACCACCATTATCGAGTCTTCTTCCGGCAGTACAGCAGTCTCGGAGGCCTACTTCGCTCGCTTGCTTGGTTTACCTTTTATTGCCGTCATGCCCAAGAACACTGCACAACGAAAAATCCAGCAAATTGAGTTTTATGGTGGCCAATGCCATTTTGTCGAAAAAAGCGACCAGATTTATGCTGAATCCACACGTCTGGCCAAGGAACTAAATGGCCACTACATGGATCAGTTTACCTATGCAGAGCGCGCCACCGACTGGCGCGGTAACAATAATATCGCCTGTAGCATCTTTGAGCAGATGCAGTATGAACGCCACCCTATCCCTAGCTGGGTTGTCATGAGTGCCGGCACAGGTGGCACCAGTGCAACCATAGGCCGCTACATCAGGTATAAGTGCTTTGATACCCACTTATTGGTGGTCGACCCGGATCACTCGGTATTTTATCCCTACTTTCAAACTGGTGATGCCAGCCTAACGTCCTGCGGCAGCCGCATTGAGGGCATAGGTCGTCCCAGGGTAGAGCCATCCTTCGTGCCCAGTGTCGTGGACGACATGCTACAGGTACCAGATGGTGCCAGTATTGCCACCATGTTGTGGTTGGAAACCTTATTGGGCAGAAAGGTTGGCCCTTCAACAGGGACCAACATGTGGGGCGCACTAGTTAAAGCAGCTGAAATGCGTGAAAAGGGGCAAGAAGGCTCCATAGTGACCTTGCTTTGTGACAGTGGTGAACGTTATCTGGAAACCTATTATTCACCACAGTGGGTAAATCATAATATCGGCGATTGCACTGCGCAGTCCGCCCAATTACAGGAAATGCTGCGCTAGCCTGCTGCTCTCCTGTTGCAAAAGGGTCAATAACAGATGCAACAAATTGACCCTTTTTCCTGTCTTGTTTCGTATCAGTATTTGAATCAACCTCGAGGCGAGACTTGTTATGCTAATTAAACGCCAGCGCTATCCAAGCATAAAAGAGCATCAGGTAACCGACGAAGCGGTTTATCAGCAGCGCCGGCAGATATTAAAACAACTGGGCTTTATGGGTGCGGGTGCTTTACTGGCTCCTCATCAGTCACTGGCGCTTAACTTATTTGGCGATGATAAGCCTAAGTTCAAAACTCACCCACTGAGTTATAGCAAGCAGGAAAACCACGGCGAGACACTGACCCCTTTTAATAAAGTCAGCGGCCACAATAATTTCTACGAATTCGGCACAGACAAAGCCGACCCGAAAGCCAACGCACAGGCGTTCGACATCGATCCCTGGCTACTGCGCGTAGATGGTCAGGTGGAAAAGCCTTTCAGCTTATCTTTAGAGGCGCTCTATAAGGTCGCCCCACTGGAAGAACGCATATATAGGCTGCGCTGTGTTGAAGCCTGGTCTATGGTGATTCCCTGGATCGGCTTCCCTCTAAAGGCGCTACTGGAAAAGGCCCAACCCTTAAATGGTGCTAAGTATGTCGCTTTTGAAACCTTATATGACCCCAAGCAGATGCCCGGTCAAGCAAGTGTATTTCGCGGTGGGGGTATCGACTACCCTTATGTGGAAGGACTGCGGATAGATGAAGCAGTACACCCGCTCACACTGCTAGCTGTGGGCTTGTATGGTAACAGTCTGCCACCGCAAAACGGTGCCCCGATTCGTCTGGTAGTTCCCTGGAAATATGGCTTTAAGAGCATTAAATCCATTGTACGTATTCGCCTTACCGACAAACAGCCGCCCACCACCTGGAACTTGTTGGCCCCCAATGAATACGGCTTTTTCGCTAATGTAAATCCCAAGGTTGATCATCCTCGCTGGAGCCAGGCACGAGAGCGTCGCATCACTACCGGCGGTCTATTCACCAATAATCGAATCGACACTTTGCCTTTCAACGGTTACAACGAGGTAGCTAGCTTATACAGAGGCATGGATCTGAGGCGCTTTTACTAGTGAATCTCAGCAGAGCGTTAAGCCGTAGAAGCATTGAATGGATAAAGTTTTTTATCCATAGCTTAAGTTTAAGTTGGGCGGCGGTGGTATTTTATCAGGCGGCAACAGATCAACTGGGTGGCGATCCCGTTGAAGCCTTGCTGCATTTCACCGGCATCAGCGCCTTTAATTTGCTGTTGCTGTGTTTATCTGTATCACCTTTAGCAAAATGGCTGCGCGCATCGCCCTTAATGCAGCTCCGTCGCTTACTGGGGCTTTATGCCTTCACTTTTGCCTGTTTGCATCTGCTCAGTTTTGTGATGTTTGAGCTGCAATTGGAATGGCAACTGCTGATGACAGAAATCATAAAGCGCCCCTATATCACGGTCGGATTCTCAGCCTGGGTGATCTTATTGCTGCTTGCAGCCACATCAACTAAAGCTATGCAACGCCGACTCGGCAAGCAATGGCAAAAGCTACATAACTGGGTGTATTTGGCCGGCCCTCTGATCGCTTTACATTATATATGGTCCGTCAAATCAGATATCTTCCAGCCTGTTGTTTATATAGGTTTGCTTGCCATACTGCTGTTTTGCCGAAAAGATAAGTTCATCAAGACCACTTATTGCGTAAATGAAAAGCGAGGCTAAGAAAAAACCCCGCCTTGGCGGGGTTTTGCATAAGTTGGGCAATAACACTCTCTCAAATTAAGAGGCGTCAAGACCTTCGAGAGAGTGCCGCCCAATTCGGTGACAGCGGAATAAACTGCAGTCGTAATTCATTTCAATTTGCCGAAGCGAACGAAGGTCAGTAATGCAGACACCAATAGTGATTTAGTTAATTCTGGCCAACAATTCCTGTCCGATAGGACCGGCTATATGCCCGTTCGCTTCTGCCCATTGCTGCAACATCTGGCCATCAGACTCAGCCTGAGTCAAATCACCCCGGCTCATCTTCTTAATCATAAAGGTTCCCACTTCGGCGGCACCGTTTTCCATCGCGTAACGAATCAAGCTGCTTCCGCCGCAGCTGATACCGCTGTAGTAATCACCCAGGCGAAGGTTGTAGTCGTCCTGAACTTTTTTGATTTTTTTACGCAACTCAGACTTATCATCGTTTTTGACAATAGTGCAGATGTTTTGCAAATCTTCGTTGATATCCGCTTGGCTAATCGGAGAGAAAGCGATAGCAGATAAAGTCGCACATAGTGCAATGACTGACTTTTTCATAAGCAATGCCTCTTACATTAAAAGATGAACTTCAGGTCTTGACGGCAAAAAGCTTATAAAAGGATGGCGAATAGTAATAGAACAGGGACCGCACCTATGTATGCGATTTTATAACTAAATACAGGGGGTGATGGACACCAAACAACAACGTCAGCGTAGTAAACGACTTAAAGAAAAGCATGCCGCGAGTTGCTCGTAACAACAACGTCACAATAACTCTCTAGGGTAGTGACAAAATTGTTCAACCTTACCCTGATTGTGGAAGCTGTATTTTTCACTCACTTATATCGAAGTTATTGGAAAACCCTATGCCAAAAGCTTAAGGCTAACTTCGGCGATGGTCCACCGGATCCTGAAGACATAGCCCAACAGGCATTTATCAAGTACAGCCAGAATCTAGCAGCAAAAAGTATCGAGAATCCCCAAGGCTACTTATATACCTTGGCGAAAAATCTGTACATTGACCATTTTCGCTCTCAAACCAGATACGACAACTTGATTGATAATATATTCAGTCAACTGGAGCTAGATCCTATTGGTACGGATTCCCTAGAAGACATCGCCTTACAAAGTGAGAAGCTCAGTGTTATCAACCAAACCCTACAATCCTTGCCAGAGAAGCAGCGCAGCATAGTAAAAGCAAGCCGTCTCGATGGCGAAACTTACCAACAAATCGCGGACAGAACAGGCTATTCACTTTCCGATGTCTGTCGTACGTTAGAAGTGGTGAACCATAAATTAAAAAGTGCCGTCAATGAGTGGGAAAGGGGCCAGACGTCATGCCCTAGGCTCGGAAAGAAATAACAACATGAATCTTATCGACGAACAAGCAACGCAATGGCTAATAAAGCTTCATAGCGGCGCCACAACAGACGCGCAACTTGCTGAATTTAAGCTGTGGCTACAGGCGTCAAATCAACATGTAGAAGCATTTCGTAAAGCAGAAACGCTATGGCGCATGACCCGTTACGCAGAGGCTCTGCTCCCTTCACCCAAGACAACTAAACCAGCAAACAGCATGAAGGTCATCTACAGCACCGCAGCGTTATTTTTACTGGGTTTGTTAGTGTTATTTTCCACGGTTTCGCCAGGGCCACAGCAATATGAAGAGGTGATTTATTCCACCGCTGTGGCACAAGTTCAGACCTTTACACTGCCGGACAATACGGAGGTAACATTAGGCGCAGACAGCAAAATCAGTGTGTGGTACGAAGATACCCAACGCAATGTTCGCCTGATAAAAGGCGAAGCCCTGTTTAACGTAATACCTGATAAACAACGGCCTTTTATTACCCGCACAGAAGATGCCACCATTACCGTATTAGGTACGCAGTTTGATGTTCAGCGCATGCCACATCACACTCGTGTAACTGTCGGCCAGGGAAAAGTGGCCGTCAGTAACAACAAACAAATCGTGAACCTAACTAAGGGACAAAAAGTCACCCTGAACAACGACAAAGTGCATGACGTAACTGCATTTGCACCTGAACATTTTGCCCAATGGCAACGCAAGCGTTTTACCTTCACCAAGCAACCTCTACAAGACCTTATTTCGGTACTAAACCGCTACAACCGTATTCCGGTAAAAATAGCTTCCCCTCAATTAAAAAACCTCAAGATCACCGCGGCCTTCTCAATCGAGCAAAGCCAGCAACTACTCGAAAGTTTAAGTCGCCAATATCAGTTCGAGCTAAAGGAGAGCCCGACCGAAATCAGCCTTTTTTGATGAAGTTTTTATGAAGGTTTGATGAGAACTGAAAAAAACTGTTTGCGTAAGCGTTAGGTAAGTAGAACAAGTTTTAATCACACAACATAACGGACGTACCTATGCTTTCTCGCACTCGATTGACACCACTATGTATGGCGCTTGGACTTATTTTGGGCGCACCATTAACGGCTCAGGCAAACAACACAAAAACCCACTCATTAACAGAGGCGATAAACACACTGTCGTCACAGTACGAGGTGGTTATTGTTGCCATGGTGAATGATACCGACACCATAAAGGTTGCTCCAATTGCCCAGCATAGCTCCATAGAAACTGCCCTGCGTATGATGCTTGTCGGTACCAACCTGGAAGCGCTCAAAGACAGCAAAGGCTCATACGTCATTCAGCCAAAAGCCACTCCATCAAAAAAAGCAGCACCCAAAAGTGCGATGAAGCCACAAAGTGCTCCCGTCTTAGGTCAAATTGAAGAAATCGTGGTTACATCACAAAAAACCACCAAAAGCTTACAGCAAGTCGCCGCTGCCATGTCTGCTGTCAGCGGCGAGAGCCTGGAAAAAATGAACGTCAACAGCGTGTTTGACCTTTCCGGCAAACTACCGGGGTTAGTGATGACCAATGTACAAGGTTATCGCCCCACGGTCAGCATTCGGGGGATTGGCAACGAAATTCCCGACAATGCGGGCACTAAGCAAGCCGTGGCATTTCATGTTGATGGGATTTTCATGGCCAACGACTATGCGCTGTTTGCCGACATGTTCGATGTAAGCCGCATTGAAATGACACGTGGCCCGGATGGCACGCTTTACGGAAATAGTTCAACCGGGGGAGCCATAAACCTCATTTCACAAAAACCGCAGTTTGATGACACCTTTGGCTCATTAAACATAGCCGCTGGCTCCTATTCACAGCAAGAGCTGAAAGGGATAGTCAACGTACCAATGAACTCCCAACTTGCAATTCGGCTGTCAGCATCCCATCGCCAAAGAGACGGCTACACAGAAAACAAAGCACTGAATAATTACGATTTAGACGATGTAGATAACCAAACGGCGAAAGTTCAAATTAGCTGGCAACCTAACGACACCCTGGCATTACTCTTACAACATCAAGAATTCTCCAGCGATACTCATGGTCCCGCACTGAAAGGTGGATTTGACACCATTTCTGATGACCCTCGCGTGGTGTATCACGATACCGCCGAGTTTTACAGGCTCAATACGCAGCTAACAAGCTTACACCTGGACTGGTCATTACCGAGCAGCCAACTCAATATGGTGCTGAGCAAACAGCGTTATCATATGCGCCGAAAATTCGATTTTGACCGCTCTTCTTTAACCGCCAATGACCCCGCACCACTGCCTTTGAAAGGTCAATTGGACTTACTCGGCGAAGCGCCAATTCCACAGTTTGTTGGCAACTTATCACAGCTTGATCATTCCTATACCGCGGAGGTTAACCTTACGTCCTTGCCCAATGACGAGGGCTTCCAATGGGTGGTGGGAGCCTTCTACCTCGACACGGAAATTTTCAGTAACACCAGTAATTTTTACGACGCCGATAGAGACGGTAACCCTGTCAATGAGACCATTGCTGGCCCCAACATTTTTGCCAACAATGCCGACATCGACTTTATTAATTCGGACTACCGTAACTTCAACTCTTACGCCATTTTTGGGCAATTCAGCTACCCACTGACCGCGCAATTAGATTTCACCGCGGGGTTACGTTTTACCCAAAACAAGTTTGAAGACGAGCGCTGCAGTCTCAACTGCGTGCCAACTCGTTCACCGATCAGTAGCACGCCAGAAAACAAAACGGACAATGTGACCGGGAAAGTGGCACTGGAGTACAGTTGGAGCGAGGACGCAATGAGCTACATTTCTGTGGCTACCGGTGTGAAGCCGGCGGGGTCAAATAGCAGTGCCGATACCCGCTTTTTCCCCGAGGTATTTGACCAGGAGTCTGTCACGGCCTACGAACTTGGCAATAAGGCTGATCTGTTCAACCAGCGTATGCGTTTAAACGTGGCAGCATTTTATTATGACTATCAAGACTACTTGTTTGAATCCAGTGGTATCGGGCGCTTTGCTTCTGGTGCATCAAACCTGCCTGAAGCTGAAATCTATGGGGTTGAAATAGAGTCCGACACCTGGCTCACGCAAGACCTAGTTTTGAATCTTTCCCTTAGCGCAATGGACTCTGAAATAACCCAAGGTCGTGATGCCATTGACCGTGCTGAAGCCGAAAATCTAAGTGTCGGTTTAATTATTTCAGGAGCCAGTAGCGAAGCCATTAATGCCGTGCGAGAGGCCACCGCAATCAACTTAACGGGCAACGAACTCCCCAAAATCCCTGACCTGATGGCTAACCTGGGGTTAACCTACTATTTAACGGACGGCGCAGGGGGTGATTGGGAGTTGTCTGCACAATATTCCTATCGCGGTGATTTTTACGCACGGGCATTTAACTCAGAACTACGGGATAACGTGCCATCCTATAGTTTAATGAACCTTAATCTGAGCTACTTGACCCCGCAGAAAGAGTGGAAGTTCGACTTAAACGTAAACAATGTATGGGATGAGGATGCTATTGTGACCCGCTTTACGGACACCTTTGGCCTTGGCTTTACCAGCAACCAATACCTTGCTCCGCGCACGGTCACCTTGCGCGCCAAGTACTTCTTTTAGGGAATAAAAGTGTAACGAAAAATACGTTAAGTTAGGTCTGGCGACCCTGGGCTTGCCCTTGGTCGCCTTCAACAAGGCAACAGATATCAACTATAACCATTTAGCCACAAATTTTGGCTCTGAAAGTAACATGCGTAATAAGACAAGGCGTAAAACTTAAGCGTACAGCACCAAAGTCCCCAAGCTTTACTTTCCCCAAGGCGATATCTTTGCACTTTAGTAAGCGACGCGCATAAACTTAGGTAACAGCCTGCTTTATAAACATGCTGTAGGAAGGAGTGGAGTTGGCCGATAAGCCGGGTTCTGTCGAGGGCAATCATTCATCTAGGCCAGCAATTACTCACTGGCTCAAGCAACCTACCCGGTTCCGACGCGGGCCACGCCAAGGAACCCTATTTGGTCTTGCTCCGGGTGGAGTTTACCTTGCCACAAACTGTTACCAGCTGCGCGGTGCGCTCTTACCGCACCCTTTCACCCTTACCGCCCGGATAAATCCGGGGTTGGCGGTCTACTCTCTGCTGCACTTGTCGTCGGCTTGCGCCGCCCAGGCGTTACCTGGCACCCTGCCCTATGGAGCCCGGACTTTCCTCCCCCCGCTTACGCGAGCGGCGATTGCCTGGCCAACTCCGGCGCGCAGTGTACTGCAAAGCCCCCCATGATTCGAGTGACAAGCGGTATTTTTTATTGGCTTTAGTAGCGGCGCTTTGATGTAAGCTGGAATTCTATTGATTAAGCAACAACTTGCAATTTCTGCTAAAGTGCAAGTCCCGATGTCTGCAGCATACCCAAGACCATGAACAAAGCCTTGATAGGTGAAAGTCACTACACAAAGAGCGTGCGCAATCTGATAAAGAAAGTGCATGATCTGTCCCCTATCAAGGATTCTCTCTATGAGCAGGCCACTGACTATTTTGCTTCCCTCAATGGTCAAGGGGAACAACTGCATGATCTGAAGCAGCAAGTCTTCAACAGTAAAGACTTAACCGGCAGCCGCGGAGAAACGCGGCGTAAAAATGCCCAAAGTAAACTCAAGCAGTTCCAGCAGCAAAACGAAGAAAGCCGCTTACAACGCTACAAAGAATTGCATCAGGTTTGTGAACAGATCCTGGATTTGACCGACGCGGCCTCCCAGGAAGAGAGCGCCCGCAACTTTGCCCGTTTGCTGGGCACTATTCTACTGACCACCCAGACAGAACACCGTAAGGTTGTGCAATTTAACCAAAAGAGCAAACACCTATACAAAGCAACATTATGCTTGTTATTGCTGGATGTGATGCTGGCGGATAAACAGATCAGTAACCCATACGTACTCAGACATTTTGAGAATAGGGTTGTCAATGCCAAGAGTAAGGACGAAGCCAATCAATGCCCTTACCGTTTGTACGTAAAAGTCCCTTTATTGATGACCGCTTTACTTCAGGATGTTGGTCAGAACCACCCAGAAGTACAAGCCATACTAAGGGGGACAGATGGAAGTGGGGATGAATTTCGCACTCTGGATAAAGACGAGCGCCAACAGATGCTCAAGCTTAGCTATCAGCACACCATTAATTACTTAAAAGACGGCGTTGGTTGCGGGAGTTACGTGGGAAACTCCAAAGCAGAGCGAGAACTGTTTAATGAAGCAGAGAAAGACAAACTCAAGTTCGTGATGACCCTGATTAAATCGTCCCTGGACCCACGTCAAACGATTGGAAATCTGCTAAAGATCCCGCAGGTATATACCTCAGTTGTCCTCTCAACCAAACCGGGGCAGTCTTATGATACCTTGCCTAAGGCAACACTCGTACTGCAGAAGGCGGCGGAAAAAGATGCCCTTAACAGCAAGGCCGTACAGAGTTTTATCAGTGTGGTCGGACACTTTCCCCAAGGCTTCGGCATTACTTATATCCCCAAGGATTCTGACCGGCGGGATCTAGACCGCTATGAGTATGCCATTGTTAATGGCTTGTACCCCGAAAATCCATCCATTCCTATCTGCAGATCGGCAACGAAAAACCTGGAGTTCACAGGGTTAGGCCATGACCTTTTGATTGGAACGGACAACAACCTTTACTACTCACAAGCCAGAAAAAAATTGGAAGTAATGAGCAAGGAACGTTTACTGGAGATCCTCAGCAAGCTGGTGTCCAACTTTGAAGAGCGAAAAGAGCTTGCCTTAATCCCTAACTGTTGGCATCCCTACACATTCTTTTCCTATGCGAAACATCAGAATCTATGGAATAAAACCAACCGCTTTGCTAACTAGGAAGACAGGGTTAAACCTAATTGATAAAGCTCATTTTTCTTTAAGTCATAATGTTTAGCTGTCAGGGCCGCCGCTTTTTTCAGCGGTAGCTCCTGCATAAGTAACGCCAACAAAGACGCAGCTTCCGCAGGCACTTCACTGACCGCTTGTTCAGATGGCGACACCATCAGAACAAATTCACCTTTTTGATGCACCGGATCCTGATTTAACCAGGCAAGTACATGTTCGGCACTACCACTGCAAAATGTCTCAAAGGTTTTCGTCAGCTCTTTAGCCAAAACCACAGGTCTGTCGACTCCCAGCACATCAACCAGCATCGCCAGGGTTTCTGCTACCCTTCTGGGAGACTCGTAGAATACAGTAGTCATATCGGTGCCACGCAAACCTTCAAGCGCCTCACGCCTGGCCACTTGTTTTACCGGCAGAAAACCAGCAAACATAAATTTGTCGGTAGGCAAACCCGCCGCGCATAAAGCCGTAATAGCCGCACAAGGTCCAGGTAAGGGCACCACCTGAATGCCTGCATTGCGACACAAACTCACCAACGCATAGCCAGGATCACTGATAAGCGGCGTACCCGCATCACTGATCAAGGCCATGGTCATTCCTTGCTCCAGTCTGGATAACAATTGCTCTGCACGCTGCTTCTCATTGTGATCATGCAACGCATACAGGCGGGTATTAATTTGGTAATGACTAAGCAGTTTCTGGCTATGCCGGGTGTCCTCCGCAGCAATCAAGTCCACATCAGCCAACACCTGTAAAGCACGTTGACTGATATCCTGAAGGTTGCCAATAGGCGTTGCCACAATATAGAGGCAGCCTGTTTGAGGAGAGGATTGTTGCATAACGGACACTAATTAAATAAGCCAGGCCTCTATTCTACCTGCTCAACGACGTTTGCATACGTGTGATTTCCACCGAAGCTGAGGTAGAATTGCCCGCAAGTCCATATCTAGAGTGCAGGAACACTGATGTCTCGCATCCGAACGCTTACATACGGTATTGCTATAACAGTTTTGTGCGCCTGTAGTTCTGCACCCAATGTTCGTCAAAGCGATGCTCCCCGAACGCAACCAGTTGAGGAGCAAACGCCAGTCTCATTGAGTGCGCAGCAATACCTGCAACAAGCCAGAAAAGCCAGTGCAGAGCAACAAAAGAATTTATTGCTGAATGCAGCAGACGCCTTTATAAAAGAAGGGGACTGTAACAGCAGCCTGAAACTCCTGAAACCACTCCAGGCAGCGCTTGATGAATATGAGCAACAAGACCGAGCCAACCTGCTGAAGGCTCGCTGCCTTGCCAACCTTGGTCATTGGCAACTTGCTCAGCAAAACCTACAGAAAGTAAGCCAGCGCCTGCCGCTACTACCTAAGCGCTTGGCCTTAAGTGCCGAATTAGCTGAACAGCGCGGCGACATGTTAACGGCCGCCAGTAGCCTGGCAGAACTGACTACCCTGCAACCAGATAAAGAGACTGAATTACAGGGAAAAATCTGGCATTTAATACAACAAACACCAGAGACAGTATTGGCCCCCCAACGCAATACCCAAGGAGCGCTTGCCCCCTGGCTGCAACTTGCCCGAATCACCCGAACGGCTAGCGCAGAGGCCCTAGTTGAGCAACTACATGAATGGCAGGTACGCCATAGTTTAGCCTTGCCAACAGATTTACAATCTTTATTGCAATCGGGTTCGATACAGCCGCAACGCATCGCTGTGATACTTCCTCTATCAGGTCGACTGGCCAGCCAGGGAGAAGCGCTGAAAGAGGGAATTTTAGCAGCCTATTTTGCCGACCAAAAAGACAGCAAGCCGCAGATGAGTTTTATCGATACGGTTTCACTCAGTGAGCAAGCGGCGGCTGACCTAAGCCAGCAATACGATTTTGTTATTGGCCCACTCTTGAAGGAGGATCTGGATGCGATCCTGCCCAAGCTGCCAGAAAATTTACCGGTGTTGGCATTAAATCGTCTCGACCAACCAAGCAAACAAACTGACCGCTACTTCTATGCGCTGGCACCAGAAGACGAAGCCGAACAATTGGCGCAACTGCTCAATGCCAAAGGTTATCAAGCCCCATTAGTTGTCAATGCAGATAGAGCCGTGTTTCAACGAATGGCCACAAGTTTCACAAAAATGTGGCAGAGCAAGGGCAATCCAGAACCCAGGCAAGTCTCCTTTACCGACAACAAGTCCATGCGCAGCGCAATGGAAGGATTGTTAGATGTTGGACACAGCAAACAACGCATCAAACAAGTGGAAAAGCTGGCCAAGGAAGAAATCCATTCCTTTGCGCGCAACCGACGGGATATAGACGCTATAGTCGTGTTTGCCAGCGCAGCGCAGACCGAATTGCTTAACCCCATTATCGAGTCCAGTATCAGTCCTTTTGCCGAGCTGGTGCCGGTTTATGCTTCATCTCGCAGTTTTAGTCAGGAGCTGGGAGGCAATAGTTTTCGCGACCTGCGTCATATGACCTTTTTAGACATGCCTTGGATGCTACCGGGCGAAGATAGCCAGCTAAAAACCCTTAATAAACAACTCTGGCCTCAACGTAACGATGGTCAAAACAGATTGTTCGCCATGGGTCATGACGCATACAACATACTGCCCGCCCTCTTACAAATGGCCACCGTGCCACAGATGACCAAACAGGGACTGACCGGGGAGCTGAGAATGGATGAGTTTAATCAGCTACGACGCAGCCTGCCACTAGGGAAAGTGGAACAGGAAAGGGTTATCCGTATTGCAATGGATTAAACAGCGACTATCAGGAATACTGGGCCGGGACGCAGAGCGCCTGGCCCGTCAATACCTTGAAGAACAGGGGCTGAGTTATATACAAGCAAACTATCGCTGTAAGGTAGGCGAAATAGATTTGATCATGCGGGATCAGCAAGAGTTGGTGTTTGTGGAAGTAAAATATCGAACCCGACAATCCCATGGCGCAGCCGCAGAGTATTTTAACCGACACAAAAGGCGAAAGTTTGAATCGGCACTGCATCACTACCTCATCGCTAACCAGTTAAACCCCGCCAACATCGCTCATCGAATTGATTTGGTAGCAATAGACGGGCAGCATATCCAGTGGATTAAGTACATATGATTGAGAGCATTAAAGCCAACTTCACCGAGAGCATTCAAACCAAGATTGCCGCCATTGAAATATTGCCGGATATGATAGAGCGCGCCACCTATATGATGGTTCAGGCGTTAATTGCTGGCAATAAGATACTGTGCTGCGGCAATGGCGGCTCAGCTGGTGACGCGCAACATTTTGCATCCCAACTGCTTAATCGTTACGACCGAGACAGACCTAGTCTGCCAGCCTTAGCGCTAACCTGCGACAGTGCGACTATTACTTCGGTTGCCAACGATTACAGCTATGATGAAATCTTTTCCAAGCAAGTGAGAGCCTTAGGGCAAAGTGGCGATATTCTGTTGGCCATTTCAACCAGTGGTAATTCACGTAACGTCATCATGGCCATGGAGGCAGCGTTAAGCCGTGATATGACCATTATTGCCCTGACCGGCAAAGATGGTGGAGAAATGGCTGGCCTTTTGGGGCCGAATGATGTGGAAATTCGGGTTCCTTCCAATAAAACCCCCAGAATTCAGGAAGTGCATTTATTGATCATCCACGCTTTATGCTGTGCGATTGATGACTGTCTGTTCCCCGACCATAGTGGAGAGTAAAGATGATGAAGATGACAAAAGGATATCTAGTTGCCACGCTGCTGTTAGCAACCACTCAGTTAACCGGGTGTGCTGTCGCTATTGTCGGCGCCGGAGTGGGTGCAGCCTCGGTGGCCCACGACAGAAGAACGGTAGGTACACAGTTAGATGATGCGACCTTGGCGTCACGCATCTCCAGCAAACTGAGCACTAACGAGCAGCTAAAAGGACAGGCACATATCAATGTTGAAGTGTTTAACGGTGTAGCGCTATTGGTCGGCCAGGTACCTAACGAACAGCTAAAGCGCGAAGCACAGCGATTGGCAGAGAGCCTGCCGCAAGTGACTCGCCTACACAATCAGTTGCGTCTGGGCAGTCCAACACAAGCGTCAGTGCGAACACATGATGTATGGCTTGCCACTAAGGTGAAATCAAACCTAGTCGCCGACAAGCGTGTAGATGGTTTACATATTGAGGTTATAGTCGAAGACTCAGAGGTCTTTCTGATGGGACTTGTCAACCAACAAGAAGCCAATATCGCAGTAGATATCGTCAGAAATATTAACGGCGTGGTAAAAGTCATAAAGGCATTTGAATACCTGTAAGTGCCCTATCCATCTGTAAAATTTTATTTCCATTATCTTTCCGCGGTGGGCAATAATATCATTCGCCCACCGCAATAATCGCTAACATTTCAGCAACATACGGTCGATTATTGGACATTTTCTGGCATTCATCGCATCAAATGACACATATTGTTGCAATTGTCTTTTTCTCGTAATAAAACACCTAATCCTATTGTCCACTTTTAACTTTTGTTAACTGGAAGGACGATAGTACTAGGTTACATATATAAAATTCAAAAATCTGAACCCGACTTAGTTATGCTCGGCGTCAGAAATAGGGAAACAAACATGACAAGACAATTGCTACTGACTCGTTCCATCAAATCAATTTTGATGGCAGGAACAGGCTCGGCGATTTTATTTGGTGCACCAGCCTTTGCTCAGGACGTTGAAGTTCAGGGCGTGCAGACGACCAATGAATCAACCACTTCAGAAGTCAAGACAGAGAGAACGGAACGAATTCAAGTTACCGGTTCTCGTCTTCGCACCGACTCATTCGCTAACGAAATACCTACCGATATTATCTCTATCGATGAAGCCGACAAGCAAGGTATCACTTCTATTGGTGAACTACTAAGAACCAGTACTGCCGCTGCAGGTTCAAGCCAGATAACTTCTGCTTTTGCAACAGGTTTCGTTATTAACGGTGGTGCAGGCGCAGAGACCATTTCATTGCGTGGTTTAGGGGCTAACCGTACCCTGGTATTGTTGAACGGCCGCCGCGCAGGACCTGCCGGTACTCGTGGTGCGGTATCTTCATTTGATATGAACGCCCTGCCAATCTCTGCCATTGAGCGTGTTGAAGTACTAAAAGACGGCGCCTCTTCACTTTATGGTTCAGATGCGGTTGCCGGTGTAATTAACATTATCACTAAAACCGACGACTCTAAGAACATCTCTGTCGATTTTTCTCAGCCATTCGATTCAGGCGGTGAGCGCCGACGTATTAACGCATCCTGGGGCGAGACCTTTGGCAAAGGCAACGTTCGTGTCGTAGCTGACTACAACGTTAGTAAAGAAGTGCTGCGTGGCGATCGTGACTTCTATGCCTGTAGCGAACGCATTTTGTACAATCAAGATGGCACCCGCGGCGACCCGATTGACCCTAAAACTGGCAGCTATCACTGTAATGACACCGGCTATGGCCTGTGGGCCTACAACGCTGGCGCGGGCAACGTTCCAGGCGGCGCCAAAGTGTTTTATGACTATGATGGCTGGCTGGCAAATAATGGCTACGATAGCCTGAATGATACATGGTCAGCGGCCGGCGACTTACGTGGCCCAGATGGCTGGTATATCGGTGCCTATGATCGCGAAACTGATGTGCTGTGGGACAAAAACTCACCACTGCGCGACAGAGAGACCATGCTACCGAAGACAGAAACCCTGTCATTCTTTGTATCAGGTGACTATGCGCTGACAGATACCATTTCTGCTTACGGTGAATTGCTGCACAGCTCGCGTGAAACAACCACTCAAGGTTACAGACAATTCTGGACCGCAGATGTAGGCGCTGTAGATGCCTCTTTGCTTGGTTTTGAAGGTGATGCACTATTCATGCCTGTGGCGCTGACCGACCACTACGGCGCAGATGTTGAGGTTGACTACACCCGTTTTGTTGCGGGCGTAGAAGGCAGTATCGGCTTCTGGGACTGGGATGTTTCCTACCAGAACAGTTACAACAAAGGCACCTACGGTAACAAAGTAATTTACCGCGATGCTATGCTGATGGCTCAAGACCATTTGGTTAGTGGCACAAGCTGTAACGGTGAAGTGACAGAGTTTTCTGGCAGAACCTGTGTGGATGTTAACTTTGCCGATCCACAACAAATCGCTGGTAACACACCTGAGCATGTTAGAAACTTCTTGTTCGGCGAAGAAGTGGGCGAAACCATATACAAGCAGCAAACCTTCGAGGCGTACATCACAGGTGACGCTTATGAACTACCTGCTGGTGCAGTAGCTGTTGCTGTAGGTTTGTCTTATCAACGTGATGAAATTGACGACACTCCTGGAGAAGCCAGCGCAACAGGTAACTCATGGGGCTTGTCCAGCGCCAGCCGTACCGCTGGTGCCCAAAATTCAAAAGCAGTCTTTGGTGAAGTACGCGTTCCCTTGTTAGCTGATAAGGCCTTTGCCCAGCAACTAGACGTAACCGGTTCCGCACGCTGGACCGACGTGTCCACTTATGGCAGCGATTCAACCTTCAAACTTGCCCTGAATTGGCAGATCAATGACCAGTGGCGCGTGCGTGCATCACGTGGTACTTCATTCCGTTCACCGGCCTTGTTCGAGCTGTACTTAGCAGGTCAAACTGGCTTCCCAAGTCAGCGAAGCGTTGACCCTTGCTATGACTACGGTGCTGAGTATGAAGCAGGCAATGTAACAGACCGTGTATATGCCAACTGTCAAGCGGCCGGTGTACCTTTAGACTACACAGGCGCGGGCACCAGTTCCGTAAATGAAGTTACCAGCGGCGGTGGTGATACCCTGAAAGCCGAAACTTCAGTGGCGGAAAACATTGGTCTGATCTGGACCAGCCCTGAGGGCACTTTTGCTGCGTCAATTGATTACTATAATGTCACAATTGATGGTGAAGTAGCCAAGCTAAGAGCCGCAGACATAGTTGGCAGCTGTTATCGTTCCGCAGACTTCCCTAACGACCCACTGTGTAGCCTGTTCACCAGAAACAACGGCACCAATGGCGATTGGGGTATTGATGTGGTTAATGCTGGTTATGTCAACGTAGCCCAGCAAGAAGCCAAAGGGGTTGATATCAACTTCACCTATCAGGATGATTTTGATTTTGGTTCTCTGCGTGTGTCTTTAGAGCACACTAATCAGATCGCACGTGACTATCAGCTGTTTGCAGATAGTGAAGTGCGTCACTATATTGGTGAGATTGGTGATCCTAAGCATGTTGGCCAGTTGTTTACCACTTTCTCTCGTGATGACTGGAGCATCACCTGGACCATGCGTTATGTAGATAGCGTTAATAATTACGATTATTTTCATGATGGCTCTAATGAGGTAGGCTACCGTGGCGAGACCTATCAGTTTGTTAATGATGCGCCGACTACTGTCTACCACACGCTGTCAGGTAACTTCGAACTCATGGATGGCGTAGACGTTACTGTCGGTATTGCTAACCTGTTCGATAAAGAGCCACCCAGAGTATCTACCAATGCTGATGGTGTAAACTTCACCGGTAATGCTGTTATCGCATCACAATATGACCACCTTGGTCGACGTGCATTCGCTAACCTGAGTTACAATTTCTAACTTTTAGTTAGATAGTATGATGTGATTTAAAGCCCTCTTAAAAGAGGGCTTTTTTCTTAAGGAATTTTCTAGTTGGGGATGTTATGAAGAAACTTTCTTTTCCTATACTTGCCGGTTTGTTGCTGTTCGGCCAGGCAATGGCAACAACCGTTAAGGAAAATGTATTAAGCGACTACGCCAAACACGCACAATTTCAAAACATAAAAATCTCGCCTAAAGGTAAGTATCTAGCTGCCACCTCCCGCACCGAAGACGGCAACGTAATACTGACCGTTTTAGATATCAAAAATATGGCCGTCTTGTCACAGACTCAAGGGCGGGGAGATGATTCCATCAATACCTTTAACTGGGTAAGTGATGACCGCCTTATCATGACCATGGCGCGCGAGGTAGGTTCTTATGATATGCCCTTCCCCACCGGGGAAATCTTCGCCATGGATGCAGACGGGGGCAAACAAAAGATACTGACAGGTTGGCGCTCTGATGGCTTGAAACAATGGGCAAGAATTGTAGACCTGCTACCTGAAGAACCCAATCAGGTTATGATTTATTCAAGCCAGAATAATGCGTCTGAACCCTTTATTGAAGTTTACCGGCTGAAAACAGACACCGGACGTGTTCGCGCGGAAGGTAAGATCCCATTGCGACAGTATAAAAGTACTAATGTACAAATCTTACTTGATGACAAAGGAATTACACGTCTGGCTGCAGGTGTAGACCCCAAAAACAATAATGAAACGCTTATTGTGACTCGTCCTGCCGCTAACTCTGAATGGAAGGAAGTGGTAAGGTTCGATAGCAATGAAGGGGGATTCACGCCAATAGATATTTTATCAGACAACCAAACCGTCGTCGGCCTTAGTGATATCAGTTCAGATACACAAGCCATTTCCTTGATGAATCTTGATACCGGAGACATCAGTGTTATGGCAGAGCACCCCACTACAGACCTGACGCCTATTCTAGGTTTTAAGGAAGGCCGCTTTCACGAAATCATTGGCGCTGCCTATGAGTATGATCAGATTGATAGAGCCTTTTTTGAGGATGTAGATGATGTTACAACCTCAAGGACACTGCAAAGTATCATGAAGATGTTTCCGGATACCCAAGTAACTGTTAGTTCAACGACCAGGGATAATTCAAAGATGGTGTTTTCCGTATCATCCGCCAATGTCCCCGCGGAATTCTACATGTTTGATGCAAAGAAAAAATCTTTGTCATTAATTACCAATAGTAAGCCGTGGCTAAAAAAGGAAGCACTGCCCAAAACACAGATCATCAGTTATAAGTCGAGGGATGGTCTGGTTATCAAGGGACTCCTGACGCTTCCGCCCAATAAGGAAGCCAAAAATCTTCCCCTTATCTTGCTGCCTCATGGCGGTCCTCACGGTATACGAGATACCCTTACTCAACTCGATGCCGACGCAAAAGTATTGGCAGAGCACGGGTATGCGGTTTTACAACCTAATTTCCGGGGTTCCGGTGGCTATGGACGTAAGTTTCTCGAAGCCGGCTATAAAAAATGGGGGACGGCGATGATTAATGATATGACCGATGGGGTAAATCACTTAATTGAACAGGGTATCGCAGATAAACAACGCATGTGCGTATACGGTGCATCTTACGGCGGTTATGCAGCACTGATGAGCGTTATACGCGAGCCTGACCTCTATAAATGCAGTATAGGCTTTGTAGGAGTTTATGATCTGAACCTAATGTTTGAAGAAGGCGATATATCAGAAGCTTCAGCGGGCATTAACTATTTAACTTCGGTGCTGCCGACAGAGAAAAATGAACGTGAAGCCCAATCCCCCCTGCATCAGTTAGATAAACTAAAAGTGCCGGTCTTTATTATCCAAGGCGGTAAAGATGTAAGGGTACCTCCAGAGCATGCCTATCGCTTACGCGACGCCCTAAAAGAGCGTAACCATACATATGAGTGGTTATTCAAAGAAGGGGAAGGACACGGCTTTTACAAACCAGAAAACAATATTGAGCGCTGGAAGAAAATGTTAGCTTTTATTGATAAGCATATAAATTAACAGCTCATATCCAAGTAGTCTGACGGCGCATCCATTTTTTGGTTGCGCTGTTTTTCTGCGACTCATTACAAGTTTTTTGGGCTGCGTTCGAACGGAAAGCTACAATCTCAGATAGTATCAACAGATACTAAGACGGAATAAAGAGAATAGGTCACCACTTAAGGTGACCTTATTACTTAACCACTTTCAGTTGTGGTCTGCCCTTAGCGGGCTGTGGCGGCGGAGTGGGTTCCGGTGGTACATCATCCGCTCCCTCTTCCTGAGTGAAAATAGTACCTGCGCCATTTTCTCTGGCGTAGATAGCCAACACCGCCTGAATAGGCACCTCCAGGCGACGTGCTACACCGCCAAAACGAGCCTCGAACGTCACATCCACATTACCCAATTGCAGCTTGCCACAAGCGCTGGGAGAAATGTTCAGGACTATCTGCCCATCACGCACATGCTCTTGCGGCACCAACGTACCGGGCACCATAGCGTCAACGACCAAATGTGGAGTCAGGTCATTGTCCACAATCCACTCATAAAAAGCCCTAAGCAAATAGGGCTTATTTGATGTCATAGGTATAGTTGCGTCCATACTTACAGAGGATTGTGAATTTCGCGTTCCTGATCAGTCAAAGAAGCCTTGAATGAACTGCGTTCAAAAATGCGGTTCATATAGGCTTTGACCTCTTTTGCACCCGCGCCGGACAATTCAATGCCCAATGCCGGCAAACGCCACAGCAGCGGCGCCAGGTAACAATCCACCAAGCTGAATTCTTCACTCATAAAGAAAGGATTATCAGCAAACAGCGGGGCTAACGCCAGAATGTTCTCACGCAGCTCCTGACGCGCAGCAGCGATATCGCCTGCGCCTTTTAGAATCTTCTCCGCAATGCTGTACCAGTCTTGCTCGATACGATGCATCATCAGTCGGCTTTGACCACGGGATACCGGGTAAACAGGCATCAGTGGCGGATGAGGAAAACGCTCATCCAGATACTCCATAATGATATGAGAGCGGTACAACACCAGTTCGCGATCTACCAAAGTAGGCAGCGTTCCGTATGGGTTCAAATCAATCAGGTCTTCGGGTTGATTTGTTGGGTCAACGTAGCAAATTTCTACGCCCACACCTTTTTCAGCCAACACGATGCGCACCTGATGACTATAGATGTCCAACGTATCCGAGAATAAAGTCATTATCGAACGTTTGTTCGCGGCTAAGGCCATTCACACTCCTCCAAAAACCAAAAGTCCAACGCCAATTTTATTAGCTAAATCACAACCTAATGATTTAGCTAATAAAATTGGCATATCTGAGAACGTTAAAAAAGGGCAGTGCGATTCACCGCACTGCCCTTTGCCATTATACAGGATTCTGTGCCTAATTAGTGCACATCACGCCAATAATCTTTCTTCAATAGGTAAACAAAGACGAACAACACCAGGATAAACACTAATACCCAACGACCGATGCTTTCAGCTTCCAATCTGGCGGGTTCACCCAGGTAAACCAGATAGTTAACCAAATCCAATACGGCAGCGTCATATTCATCGGCACTCAGCATGCCTGTTCCATCGGCTTTTATACCAACGTAAACAGACTGCATTTGGCCATCAATCATACGCTCTTCGTGTTGATCATAAGGAACGCCTTGCAGCTCCTGCAGAACATGAGGCATACCTACATCAGGAAAAACCTTGTTGTTTACGCCAAACGGACGGTTTGGATCCACATAAAAGCTTCTCAGATAGGTATATAGCCAGTCAGCACCGCGAACACGGGCTACCAAGGTCAAATCAGGAGGAGGCGCACCGAACCACTTAGCAGCGGCTTCTTTAGGGATAGCGCTCTTCATATAATCGCCGACCTTTTCACCGGTCAACTGAAGATTCTCCTGGCCAAGATCCAAGGGTACACCTATATCTTCGAAGGTACGCTGATAACGCTGGTACTGTGTCTGGTGACACCCCAGGCAGTAGTTCATAAACAACTGTGCACCACGTTGCAGCGACGGCTGGTCGGTACGGTCAATATCCGCTTTGTCCAGGTGAACATTGCTGCCGCCGGCGGCCAAGACAAGAGATGGCACCAACAGACCAAACAGAACAACAAGTTTCTTCATTAACCTATCCTCTCTGGCAGTGGCTTAGTTTTCTCGTTCTTGCTGTACAACCACAGCAGACCGAAGAAGGCGAAGTACAGGAATGTCGCGATCTGAGACGCAGTCACTTTCCAAGCTTCTTGCGGAGTACCGCCCAAATAACCAAGGAACACGAAGACAATGGCAAACACAATCAGATTGTATTTATGGATACCACTACGATAGCGCCAGGATTTTACTTTACCACGGTCAATCCAAGGCAACAGGGCCAGCATAACAATGGCTGCAAACATGGCAATAACACCGAGCAACTTGTCAGGTACGGCTTTCAAAATCGCATAGAACGGCGTGAAGTACCAAACAGGGAAAATATGTTCAGGGGTTTTCAGCGGGTTAGCAATTTCAAAGTTAGGCGCTTCCAGGAAGTAACCACCCATCTCGGGTTTGAAGAACAACACATAACAGAAGCCAAGCAGGAATACACTGAAGGCAACCAGGTCTTTCAATACAATGTGCGGGAAGAAAGGCACCACGTCATCAATGATGTCGTACTTGTTAGTGTAGTACTCATGCATTTTGAACTTGGTTTTCTCTTCTTCTTTCAAAGAGCCTTTCTTACGCTTCACTTCCACGCCATCAGGGTTGTTAGAACCCACTTCGTGCAAGGCAACAATATGCAGGAACACTAGAATGACTATCACCAAAGGCAATGCGATTACATGCAGTGCAAAGAAGCGGTTCAGGGTTGCGCCTGAAATCACGTAGTCACCTTGGATCCATACCGTCAGGTCTTCACCTATTACCGGAATAGCGCCAAACAGCGATACGATTACCTGCGCCCCCCAGTAAGACATCTGACCCCAAGGCAATACATAGCCCATAAAGGCCTCAGCCATTAGTGCCAGATAGATAAACATACCGAACAACCACAGCAATTCGCGTGGTTTCTGATAGGAACCGTAGAGCATACCGCGGAACATGTGCAGGTAGACCACAATGAAAAACGCGGAAGCGCCAGTGCTGTGCATATAGCGGATGATGTAGCCATAATCCACTTCACGCATGATGTACTCAACAGAAGCAAAGGCGCGTTCTGCTGAAGGCTCAAAGCTCATGGTCAACCAAATGCCAGTGACAATTTGGTTTACCAGTACAATAGTGGCCAAAAAGCCAAACACGTACCAGAAGTTCATGTTTTTAGGTGCGGGGTATTCCATGGCGTGCATTTTCGCCACGCGCATCATGGGAATACGGTATTCAATCCAGTCGAGTAGATTTTTCCACATATTATGCCGCTCCCTCTTGAGTACCAATCAGGATGGTATTGTCATCAATGTACATGTATGGGGGCACAACCAAGTTCAGTGGAGCTGGAACTCCCGAAAATACGCGGCCGGCCATATCGAACTTAGAACCATGACATGGGCAGAAGAAACCTTCTGGTACACCTTCGACCTGTTCTTCGAATGCACCATCTTTAAGGTGCTGGGGAGAACATCCAAGGTGAGTACAGATCCCGACCAGAACCAGATATTCCTCTTTTAGGGAACGATATTGATTCTTCGCAAACTCTGGTTGTTGAGGTTCATCAGAAGCCGGATCTTTTAGAAGCTCTTCGTGCTTGCCCAGCTCCGCCAACAGTTCTGGAGTACGGCGAACGATCCAAACCGGTTTACTGCGCCACTCGACACGAAGTAACTGACCTGGTTCAACTTTGCTGATATCCACTTCCACATCAGCTCCGGCCGCCTTGGCTTTGGCGCTGGGATTCCAGGAAGCGATAAATGGCACAGCTACGCCCGCCACCCCAACGCCGCCCACCACTGAGGTGGCAATCGTCAGGAATCGGCGCCTGCTGTTATCTACTGGCGCATTGCTCATCCACTTTTCTCCAAAGGTTGGATTTAGTGTATTTCCTGACCATTCGTCTTCTTGGCTCTGCGAATGTTACAGGAAATGTTAGGGGGTTATATTTTAGCGGGAAATGATAAAAGAAAACCCCTTCAAAACACAAGGAAATGATGGGTAAAACAGGGGATTAGTTGGTTTAAAACGCAGTAGGTCAGTAAAAAAAAGAAAAACCCGGCAAAAGCCGGGTTTTTTGTATCTCGTTGCGTAAAAAATTAACGCTTGGAGAACTGAGGACGTCTGCGCGCTTTGTGCAAACCGACCTTTTTACGCTCAACTTCACGAGCATCACGAGTCACGAAACCAGCTTTACGCAGGGTCGGACGCAGTGCTTCGTCATATTCCATCAGAGCACGAGTGATACCGTGACGGATAGCGCCGGCTTGACCGCTGATACCACCACCAGTAACGGTGATGTACAGGTCAAACTTGTCGGTCATTTCCAACAGTTCAAGAGGCTGACGTACTACCATACGAGCGGTTTCACGACCGAAGAACTCTTCGATAGTGCGCTTGTTGATGGTGATGTTACCACTGCCTGGGCGAATAAATACGCGAGCAGTGGAGCTTTTACGACGGCCAGTACCGTAATATTGATTATCTGCCATAACTCAATGCTCCTTAAATATCCAGAACCTGTGGCTGCTGAGCCGCATGTGCATGCTCAGAACCAGCGTAGACCTTCATTTTGCGGAACATCGCACGGCCCAGAGGACCTTTAGGCAACATACCTTTAACCGCTCTTTCGATGATCAGCTCAGGCTTGTGGGCTTGCAGCTTTTCGAAAGTGGTTTCCTTCAGACCACCAACGTAGCCAGTGTAGGAATAGTACATTTTGTCCTTGGTCTTATTACCAGTTACACGTACTTTATCAGCGTTGATAACCACAATGTAGTCACCTGTGTCCACGTGAGGCGTGTACTCAGGCTTGTGCTTACCGCGCAGACGACGAGCGATTTCAGTCGCCAGACGTCCAAGAGTCTTGTCTGTGGCATCAACCACGAACCAGTCACGTTTTACCGTCTCTGGCTTAGCAACAAAAGTTTTCATTTTAACTTACCCAAAAGATTCAATTAGTTACTTGCGCTGACCAGCAGCTGCGCTGCCAGTAAGCTGCTAAACCGGTGGATTTGCCCCTTCGAGCAAGCCGGTTGTCCCGCCTTCCCAAGGCGGCAGTTGTAACTGGGCAGGGCGCGCATTATACAGAAGTTATAGCAAAAGGCGAGGGTAAATTTTAGGCAAACAACCCAGCGAAAAAGTGCCTGCTAATCAATACTCGCCGGGTGCGTAGCAAGTATTCGACACCTGCATTTCACCCTATCCTTTAGGGTAAATGCTGCAGCGCCAGATACTCATGAGATTGCATCTCTTTTAAGCGGCTCAAACAACGTTTGAATTCGAAGCTGAGTCGTCCTTCTGTATACAAGTTTTCCAAAGGCACAGCCGCAGACATAATGAGCTTTACGTTACGCTCATAAAATTCATCTACCATAGCAATAAAGCGCCGGGCAATATCATCTGTGGACTGCCCCATTTGCTCAACATTTGCCAGCAGCACGGTATGATAGCAACGACTGAGTTCCATATAATCAGCTTGGCTGCGAGGACCATCACATAATGCCCTGAACTCTATCATCAGCACACCGTCAGCTTCCCGCAGGCTTTTAATCTGGCGCCCTTCCACTTCAATGGACAAATTCTGGGAGCCTTCTTCGGGTGCCAGTTGCACGAAGTAGGTATTCAAATTTTCTGTCGCCGCTTGGTCGAGCGGGAAATGATAAATTTCTGCTTGTTCCAACGCCCGTAACCGGTAGTCGGTTCCACTGTCCACGTTCACCACCAGGCAGTGTTGCTTTATCAGGGCTATGGCTGGTAAAAAACGCGCCCGTTGTAAGCCGTTACGGTACAACTCATCAGGCACGATATTCGAGGTGGCGACCAGCACAATGCCATGACTGAAAAGCTCCTGCATCAAGGTGCCCAAGATCATGGCATCGGTAATATCCGACACAAAGAACTCATCAAAGCAGATCACTTTAGCTTCTTGCGCAAAGCGCCTGGCCACTGTCTTCAACGGATCCGACTGTCCCGCCAGCCCTTTTAGTTCATGATGAACCTTATGCATGAAGCGATGAAAGTGAATACGCATCTTTTGTTCAAATGGCAGACACTCAAAAAATGTATCCACTAAGTAGGTCTTGCCGCGCCCTACTCCACCCCAAAAGTACAAGCCTTGAATAGGCTCCTGCTTCGCCTTACCCAGCATGCTGGATAGTCGTCCGGCCAAGCCTCGCTTGGGCTTGCAGGCAAGAAGATTGTCATACAGAACCTGCAAATGCCTGACGGCATTCTCCTGCGCCGCATCAGCAAAAAAATCTGGGGATTCCAGATCGTTCTGATATTTTTGCCATGGCGTCATAGATAACATGCTACTCAATCCGTCTAAAAATCCTTCATTAACACCGCTGCACTTAGCGGCCTGCGAAGGCTTGAATTAAAATAAACTGGCCGCATAGTTTGCGTAGCGGGTATTATTAAGTAAAGCGTGTTGTTGGAAAAATCTGCCACTCTTCGCCTTTATGCGCTGAGCAGGCGATTTACCGTTAACACAAGGCCGGTACTGCACGTACCTGTTACTACTGATTCGTGTTAGGAGAAGTTATGGACTGGATTGTAGGGTTATTGTTGCTGGTGTGCGGCGCTGTGATAGGTTTTTTTGCTGCCAAGTTCAGTCAAAGAGCGTCTTCAGATAAGCAATCCGGACTGGCTCTTGAGCAAGACATCAAGCGTTTAATGTCTGAGCAAGCGGCAATCCACATCAGTGAAAGTCGCCAGCTTCTGGCCACCATTGAACAGCAAAGTCAGTTGCTAAAAGAGCAGTTGGAGAATTATGAATCCTTACTGACTCAGACGAGCCATGACCCAGAGCAGCCCCAAATGAACTATTTTGGCGAACAGGCTGCCGCTTATCTGCGTAACCAAAGTCAAAGCCAGCGACCGGTAACTCAGACCACAGATTACCAGCCAAGGGATTACGCCAAAGCAGGAACCGGATTGTTTAAAGGCACAGCAAAAAGCTCATCTTCTGCGGCTGAATAGCTTCTCAGGTTGAACTTTATGCCCGCCCACTGTGTCTGTTGATTACTTTTGTCCTTGAATTAGCCTGGAGAAATAGCAGCAATGAAAACAGCCTTTGGACGAAACTTTACCAAGGTATTTGCCATTAGTGCGCTGGCATTGGCCAGCACGTCTTTTACCACCAGTGCAGCCATTCCATTTTTTGGCGATGACGACGAGGTGCCATCTCTGGCACCCATGCTGGAAGAGGTAAAACCTGCCGTAGTCAGTATATCTGTTGCGGGCACTCAGGTATCCCGGCAGCGGGTTCCGGAGATGTTCCGCTTCTTTTTCGGTCCTAACGCGCCGAATGAGCAAGTTCAGGAACGCCCATTCAAGGGCCTGGGCTCGGGTGTCATTATTGATGCCAAGAAGGGCTATATCATCACCAACAATCACGTAATCGACCAAGCCGACAAAATCACCGTGACCTTGGTTGATGGCCGTGAATTGGAAGCCAAGAAAATAGGCTCTGATGAACAAAGCGATATTGCCTTGCTGCAAGTCAAAGCCGATAACCTTCACGCTGTCCCTATCGCAGATTCCGATAAGCTTCGCGTCGGTGACTTTGTGGTCGCCATCGGCAACCCTTTTGGACTATCGCAAACTGTTACCTCAGGCATAGTCAGCGCGCTAGGGCGCAGTGGCCTGAATATTGAAGGCTATGAAGACTTCATACAAACCGATGCTGCCATTAACCGCGGGAATTCCGGTGGTGCTCTGGTTAACCTGCGTGGCGAACTGGTTGGTATTAATACCGCTATTTACGGACCCAATGGCGGAAACGTGGGTATCGGCTTTGCCATTCCGTCCAACATGATGAAAAATCTTTCCGATCAATTGATTGAATTCGGTGAGATTCGCCGCGGTTTACTCGGCATCATCGGCGGGGACTTGGACTCAGAGCTGGCTAAAGCCATGGGGCTGGATGTACATCAAGGCGCCTTTGTCCGTGAAGTAAATAGTGGCTCAGCAGCAGAGAAAGGCGGTATTCAACCCGGTGATATCATTCTGTCTATTGATGGCAAAGATATTCGCAGTTTCACCGAGTTGCGCGCCAAAGTCGGCACCTTGGGAGCAGGCACCAAAATTAAACTGGGGCTGTTACGTGAAGGTAAGCGTAAAAATGTTGAAGTCACCCTTGGGGACTATAGCAGTGAAAATATATCTGCCAGCGAAATCCATCCGGTTTTAGAAGGTGCCAATCTGTCTGATGGTAAGTCTGAAGACGGTATTAGCGGCGTATTGGTTTCTGATATTGCCAAGCGCTCACCGGCTGAACGCTTAGGATTGCAGGATGGCGATGTGATTGTCGGTATCAACCGCCAACGCATTCAAAATGTCAGCGAGCTACGTAATTATCTGCGCGACAATGAAGGGGTTATCGCCCTGAATATCAAGCGTGGTAAAGCCTCCTTGTACTTGGTTATCCGCTAAATATCTCGGATTATCTAAAAGGCTGCCTCAAGGCAGCCTTTTTTATGCATTACAATATCTTGTGTCACCTTATAGAAGGTAAACAGGCTGTCATCAGACCGATGACAGTGCTATCCTCAGGAAAATTCTGACCGACCTACCCCATTTGTGAAACAGACTAGCTGGCTAAAGTTCCTGACAAAATCTATCCTGCTGGGCGTGTTTGTGGCTGGCATACTGCTCGTGCTTCTTCCCGAATTACGCAACGGCACTTCGCTGTCCTTGAGCCTCTTTCAGCGCCAGGGTTTTAATACCGCACCATTAAGTTTCAGTAATGCAATAAATAAAGCTGCTCCAGCTGTGGTCAATATATACAGTACCAGTTATGACAGTCGTCCCCTGCTGTATCGCCGTCAACCCGTGGAACGAACTAGCCTCGGTTCAGGCGTACTAATGACCGCTAACGGCCATATTTTGACTTGTTATCATGTCATCAAAGATTCCGAGCGTATCAACGTAGTACTGCAAGATGGACGCATTCTTGAAGCCATGCTGGTTGGGCAAGACCCTCACACCGACCTGGCGGTGTTAAAGGTAAACGATGAAAACTTGCCGGTGATCCCCCAAAGCGGAGAATATAAAACCCAGGTGGGGGACTTAGTCTTGGCTATTGGTAATCCATATAATTTGGGACAAACCACAACGCAAGGCATTATTAGTGCCACGGGCCGAAGCGGCTTGAGTAATTATGTCAGTAACGCAAATTATGCTGATTTTATTCAAATGGATGCCGTCTTGAATGAGGGGAATTCAGGGGGCGCATTGGTAGACAGTAACGGCACTTTAGTGGGTATCAACAACGCTAATTTTAAGACCCTTGATCGCAACCGCAGGATTAAGGATGTCGCTGGCATCTTCTTTGCCGTGCCCTATGCTCTGGCTAAGCGGGTGATGGACGATATTATCGCCCATGGCCGTGTCATCCGCGGGTACCTGGGTATCAGCGGCACAGAGTTTTTGGGTGAATCCGGTATTCTGGTCACTGGTGTTGATCCACTGGGACCGGCAGCGCGGGCTGGTATAAAAGCCGGTGATATGCTGATAAAAATAGACGGCAAACCCATTGAGGGCACGTTCAAAACACTGGATCAGGTAGCCGAGACCCCACCTGGCTCAAACCTGAGTTTCGAACTATTGCGGGGCGAAAGCAGAGAGCGCATGACCGTCAGCGTCACCATCTCCGAGCTGACCAGTAACTAATAAAAAAGCCGCATCAACATGCGGCTTTTTTCAATCAAATAGGTGACTCACTGTACCCGTTGAATCTTAGCGCCAAGCCCACCCAGTTTAACTTCGATTTGCTCGTAGCCACGGTCCAGGTGATAGATTCGGTCAACCAGGGTCTCACCTTCTGCAACCAGACCGGCTATTACCAGGCTGGCTGAAGCACGTAAGTCAGTCGCCATCACTTGTGCACCTTTTAACTGGGATCCCCCGCGGCAAACTGCACTGTTGGCTTCCAAGTCTATATTGGCGCCCATGCGCTGCAATTCAGGTACATGCATAAAGCGGTTTTCAAAGATGGTTTCTGTTACGACCCCCGTTCCCGAGGCCACACAGTTGAGCGCGACAAACTGGGCCTGCATATCAGTGGGGAAACCGGGGTGCGGGGCGGTTTTGATATTGACACTTTTAGGCAGTTGCCCTTGCATATCCAACTCAATCCAATCGTCACCCAGAGTAACCTTAGCGCCCGCCTCTTTTAATTTGCTAATCACGGCATCCAGGGTTTCTGGCGCTGCGTGCTCACAACGCACTTTGCCACCGGTTGCGGCAGCGGCCACCAGAAAAGTACCGGTTTCAATGCGGTCAGGAAGCACGCTGTGATGACAGCCATGCAATTTCTCAACGCCCTGGATCTGAATCTTATCAGTGCCCGCTCCAGACACTTTTGCCCCCATACTATTGAGGCAATTAGCTAGATCAACAATTTCAGGCTCCCGGGCCGCATTCTCCAGAATCGTGGTTCCGTTAGCCAACACCGCTGCCATCATCAGGTTTTCGGTTGCGCCAACGCTGACCATGTCCATAAAGATATTGGCACCTTGCAAACGTCCCTCAACGTGCGCCGTAATATAACCGGCTTCCACCTCGATCTTGGCGCCCATTTGCTCCAGACCACTTAAATGCAAATTCACCGGTCTGGCACCTATCGCACAGCCACCAGGTAGAGACACTTGAGCACGCCCAAACTTTGCCAGCAACGGCCCTAGCACCAGAATGGAGGCCCGCATGGTCTTCACCAGCTCATACGGTGCTATAAGATTAGTGATCTCACTGGCATCTATATTGACCTTGTCATCCTCTACGCTCACCCTCGCCCCCAGTTGTCCCAGTAACGCCAGGGTAGTTTTAACATCGCGAAGGGCGGGTACATTAGTAAACACGCTAGGTTTATCGGTCAGCAACCCCGCCATCAACAATGGCAGAGCCGCATTCTTGGCACCTGAAATCCTAACCGTTCCTTTTAACGGTCCGTTTCCCTTAATCAGTAGCTTATCCATTGCTTACTCCGGCATCAGGAATTTACGTTCACGCTGCCATTCTTCGGGCGTGAAGGCTTTAATCGATAACGCGTGGACAGTGCCGTCAGCAATCAATGCAGACAAAGGGGCATAGACCATCTGTTGCTTTTTGACCCGGCTGGCCCCGTCGAATTGGGTGGATACGGCAATAACCTGAAAATGGGAGCCTTCTCCCTTGACGTACAGTTCGCTAAGTTCCAGGGCATCCCTGAGTAACTGTTCGATTTGATTGATTGGCATAAGAAACTTCCAGCCTGTGGTACAGGCTGGTTATTCTAACGGTAAAAGCTTGTCTACGTCGCTGATTTTTGCCAACTTGAGTAAAGTATCTGGCAGATTGGTGAGATGTATCGCAACGCCACGTTGTTTAGCGTCTCCCAGCAGGCGGACTAACCACGCCAAACCGGCCATATCGGATTGCTCCAGTCCGCCCAAATCAAGTTTCAGTTGCTTGTGCTGCCAAAGCTTGCCCAGTTCGGATTCCAAATCCATAACATAATCGAGCGTCAGCGAACCCAGCAGACGACAGACGCCTGCTGGATTGCCAATCTCCAGGCTCAGTGCACTCATGCACTTTCCTCGGTGTTCTTTTGCAGTGAGATTGGCTGGGCATTCTTCTCTTTCATCAGTTTAATAACAGCATCAATGCCGTCCTGACGAATAATGCCTTCCAGTTCACTCTGCTTACTGGACAACATGCTGATTCCCTCTGCCACCATATCGTAGGCTTTCCATTGATCCGTGTTATTACTTTTACGAACCTTAAACGCCAACTTGATATCAGGTCTGCCGGCCTCTTTAACCAAAGCTCGAACTGTCACGACCCGCTCTTCCTCAACCTCACCACGGTTGGGCTCAAACTCGACCGTCTGGTTATCATATTGAGCCATAGCCAGTGCGTAAGTGGTTACCAGGTAATCACGAAACACCTGCACATACTCAGGAATACGCTCTCTGGGAACAGATTTAAAATGCTTACCCAGAACTTTCAGTGCAGCAAACTTATAGTCAATATAAGGCAGCAACTCTTGCTCCATGATGTCACGCAAAATTTCGGGATTAGCTTTAATCTCTACCCTTTCACTCTTTATCCGATCAAAGGTCTTAGTGGCGACCGATGACAACAACTGATAAGGATCCTCTTGATCCTGCGCCATGACTTGGCTGGACAGAACCAAGGTTGCCATGGCAACCCAACTCATCAGCTTCTTCACTAACATATATACACTCCACGCTAACTAAAAATTCTGCGGCTTAATCGTTACCCCGGCTAAACAGAAACTGGCCGATCAAATCCTCCAGTACCAGCGCCGATTTGGTATCTTCGATAAATTGTCCGGGTTTAAGGATGTCATCGTCTTCCAACATAAAACCCGGTTGCAGCCCAATATATTGCTCGCCCAATAGTCCTGAGGTAAGAATAGACACCGAACTGGTACTGGGAAACTTGTCAAATTCCTTACCAATTACCAAGGTCACTACTGGGCTAAAATCATCTTCGTCAAGACTGATGCTGCCAACGCGGCCAACTACGACGCCACCAACCTTAATGGGTGAACGCACCTTCAGCCCACCGATGTTGTCAAACTTGGCTTTCAGCACATAGGTTTCACCATTGCCACTGATGCCTCTGTCTGCCACTTTAAGGGCCAGCATGATAAGGGCGGCGGCAGCCAAGGCGACAAACATCCCAACCAATACTTCAACTTTTCTAGAATTCATTGCCAATCCCCTGTTAATGCGTACCAAACATTAATGCTGTTAAAACGAAATCCACTCCCAGCACGGCCAGGGAAGAATAAACCACGGTCTCGGTTGTTGCTTTGCTAATGCCTTCCGACGTCGGGATGGAGTCATAGCCCTTATATACCGCAATCCAGGTGACGATAAAGGCAAAAACCAAGCTCTTAATGATGCCGTTACCCACATCCTTCTCAAACTCCACGGAGGCTTGCATCACTGACCAATAACTGCCGGCATCAACACCCAACCAATCAACCCCAACAGCTTGACCGCCTAAAATACCGACCGCGCTAAAAATAACAGCCAACATCGGCATGGCAATAATGCCCGCCCACAATCTGGGCGCAATAACTCTGCGCAGTGGGTCAACAGCCATCATCTCAAGGCTGCTCAATTGCTCGGTTGCTTTCATTAAACCGATTTCAGCGGTCAATGCTGACCCCGCCCGACCGGCAAACAACAATGCGGTCACCACCGGGCCTAACTCACGTAATAAAGATAGCGCGACCATGGGCCCAAGGCTTTCTTCCGCACCGTAATCCACTAATACGGTATACCCTTGCAAGGCCATCACCATGCCGATAAAAGCACCTGAGACAACAATGATCAGCAGCGACTGCACCCCAACCACATAAATTTGCTTTATGGTCAGTGGGATATTCTTTAATTGCGGCTTAGCAAACAGCGCCCCAACCAAGAGATACGCCGCCCGCCCAAGACCTGCCGAGATCTCTAATGTAGACCTGCCCAGGCGTGCAAACCATTCCATCAACGTCTCTCCAATAACTGCTGTTCCAGATTCTGCGCTGGAAAATGAAAAGGCACCGGCCCATCGGCACGTCCCAATAAAAACTGCTGCACCATAGGAGATTCATGGGCCCGAATTTGCTCCGGCGTACCTTCTCCGATGATTTTTTTATCCGCCAGAATATACACATAGTCAGCGATGGACATGACTTCGGTGACATCATGCGTCACCACCACACTGGTCAGATTCAGGGCGTTATTCAATTCTTTAATCAGTTTAACCAACACCCCCATCGAAATAGGGTCTTGTCCGGCAAATGGCTCGTCATACATGATAAGCTCGGGATCCAATGCAATAGCTCGCGCCAGCGCAGCACGTCTGGCCATACCGCCGGACAGCTCACTAGGTAGCATATCTGCCGCCCCACGTAAGCCCACGGCCTGCAATTTCATCAACACCAACAAACGAATTAATTCTTCAGACAGCCGGGTATGTTCTCGCAAGGGGAAGGCCACATTGTCAAATACCGTCATATCGGTAAACAGCGCACCGCTTTGAAACAGCATGCTCATATGACGACGAACTTCAAACAGACGCGACCTGCGCATCTTGGGAATGGACTCGCCCTTAAAAACGATATCACCACTGTCCGGGCGCAATTGCCCGCCAATCAATTTGAGCAGCGTAGTCTTACCTATACCACTGGGTCCCATAATGGCAGTGGTTTTACCTTTTGCCAGACGCAGCGAAATATCCTGATAAATGACCCGCTGACCGCGGGAAAAAGTCAGGTTATTTACACTTACTAAGTCTTCCATCTGCTCATCCATTTACCGGGTTATGGCCCAAATAGCCAAATTCGGGGCATTGTAATGTGTTTCATCAAACTGAAACAAAGTTAAAAAGTAATAAGTTGTGTTCTAAATGTTCGAAAATCGTAGAACCGCCTATCAAGCAGGAAATAAGCTAGACCGGCCGAAGGCAAATTGTAAACGCAAGTGTTTACTTACGCAATGAATGATTCCTATTGATAGGAAAATCCCTCTGTTTTTGCGACAATTCCGCAATGCCTATCGACATGGACAGATTGAGATAAGCCGTGATTACCCAATGCTTAATCTTCTTGGCCGGTTTGATCGTCCTAAGTTGGAGTGCCGACCGCTTTATTCAGGGCGCCTCGGCAATATCAGGCTATTTTGGCGTTCCTCCTCTATTTATCGGCTTAACCATTGTCGCCATGGGCTCTTCCGCGCCGGAGATTATGGTGTCAATCAGTGCTGCGCTAGCGGGCAACCGGGATACAGCGGTCGGTAATGCCATTGGTTCCAATATTGCCAATATAGGCTTAGTGTTAGGTGCAGTAGCCCTGCTAAAACCTTTGCAAGTTGCTTCGGGAACACTGCGCCGGGAAATGCCAATGGTTTTACTGGTCTCATTGCTTGCGGCTTATCTGATGTGGGATGGTCGCCTTGGCCATCGGGAAGGTTTGCTACTGCTGGTGTTATTCTTTTTAGTTATCGGCTTATTGGCCTGGCTTGCCTTGCGAAGTGAAAAAAGTGACCCACTAAGTAAAGAACTTAGGGCTGAATTACCGAACATACCGGTCACAAAAGCCTTGTTGTGGTTGCTAATGGGAATGCTGTTGCTTCCACTCAGTGCCCATATGATGGTAGATTCCGCCACACATATTGCCAGATACTTTGGCATCAGCGATTTGGTTATCGGTTTGACTATTGTTGCCATAGGTACCAGCTTGCCGGAATTGGCAGCGAGTATCAGCGGAATACTCAAGAAAGAAGATGATTTGGCCCTGGGCAATATTCTGGGCTCCAATATTTTTAATATACTGGCCGTGTTATCCGTGCCAGGATTACTGGCCCCAGGTAACATAGATCCTCAGGCCATGCAGCGCGACATGCCAGTGATGCTGGTATTGACCCTGCTACTGATACTGTTTTGTTTCGCCATAAAGGAACGTCGGCGTATAGAACGCTGGCAAGGCGGATTACTACTGGCTTGTTACCTGGCGTACCAAACCAGTCTGTTTCAACCATAGAACACGCAAAGTACATTTAATGATGAGCTCAGTTTCGACCCTTTACGGCAACATAGACAGCCGCCTGTTTGAGCGCTGCAAAACAATACGTTTACTCGTGTGTGATGTTGACGGCATATTCTCTGACGGACGAATCTACCTGGGCAATGCTGGCGAGGAGCTAAAAGCTTTCCACACCCGAGATGGTTATGGGGTAAAAGCCCTGATGAAGATTGGAGTGGAAGTGGCCGTAATTACCGGACGTAGATCGCGCATAGTAGAAGACAGAATGCGCGCCCTGGGCGTCAGGCACATTATTCAGGGAGAGGAAAACAAAGGCCATGCTTTGCAGAATTTAATGGCAACACTGGCATTAAACACTCAGCAAGTGGCTGCCATGGGTGACGATATGCCGGATTTGGGCATGTTTGAACTCTCGGCCCTCAGTATCTCAGTGCCTGATGGTCATCCTTTTATCCAGCAGCAAGCTGACTATGTCACATACTGCGCTGGCGGCTTTGGTGCAGTGCGTGAAGTCTGCGACCTGCTACTGCAAGCGCACGACCAACTCAGTATTAGTCATGGCAGTAGCACATGAGTCGCCTGACCCTCAGCATACTCCTGCTGTTTCTGTTGATTCTGGCCACCAACTACAACTGGTGGCAGGACAGCGAGCAGCCCCAAGTAAATAAGCAAAGGGAAGATGTATGGCAGCCTAACTACCAGGCGCGTAATATGCAGACCAACCTGTTCAACGAGGAAGGTGTGCTAACTCATAGCATTCACGCCGCCGTGATGGAACATTATGAAGCCTTGGGCTTTACCCTGTTCCAGCAACCCCAATACAGCGTATTTGTGCAGGCAGATGAACCCCCCTGGGAAATTACCGCTCAGGAAGGCACCTTGTATGAAGACAACCGCATTCAACTGGAAACCAATGTTGAGATCCGCAGTCTCAGTGAAGACGGTGTATGGCAAACCATCAATACCAGCTTTATTGAAATCGATCTGAACAACAAAACCATGCATTCAGACCAACCCGTTACCATCTTAGGGGTTAATTACACCATTCGCGGCAATGGTTTTAGTGCTGATATGAATAGCAAACAATTTGAATTACTGGATCATGTAGAGACCATCTATGGCAAAGACAACTAAATTCAACCTGCTGCTGGCCGCCCTGCTGCTGAGCGCATCAGCTAATGCCATCAATCAGGACTTTAATGAACCCATCCGGGTAGCCTCTAAGTTCCAGTCTGGTGACGGTATCAATAAAGTGTCCATCTTTCGTGAAGATGTAAAAATTACCCAAGGCTCGCTGAGCATAGAAGCCAGTGAAGTTGAAGTGAACGCCGAACAGGGTAAAGGCAGGGAAATATTTATCGCCCGGGGTAACCCCGCTGAATATCAGCAAACCATGGCAGATGGCAGTCGCATTCGCGCCCTGGCTAATCATATTGAATATCAAGTAGAAAAGCGTACCCTGACCCTAAGCGGAAATGCTGAGCTACATCAAAATAGCAGCAGCGTCAGCGGTGATAAGATTGAATTCAATATGGAAAAAGAACAGTTAGTCGCACAGGGCTCGGATGACGGCGATGGCCGTGTTGAAACCATTTTCCAGCCCGAGCCGAAAAAGAAACCTGTGCAGGAGAAGTAGTCCCATGCCAACCTTGAAGGCCTCGCACCTGGCCAAAAGTTATAAAAACCGTCAGGTCGTGCGCGACGTGAGCCTACAGGTCAGTGCCGGGCAAATCGTTGGTCTGCTTGGTCCTAATGGCGCAGGCAAAACCACCTCTTTTTATATGATTGTTGGACTGGTCCCTATGGATAAAGGCCAGATCTTTATTGACAATGAAGAGCTTAGTCACGAACCAATGCATGTCCGTGCCCGTCGGGGAATTGGCTACTTACCACAGGAATCGTCTATTTTTCGTAAGCTGACGGTTTATCAAAACCTGATGGCCATACTGGAAACGCGCAAAGAGTTAAACCAGGAACAACGCGAGCTGGAAGCTGACGCGCTGCTGGATGAATTTAACATCAATCATATCCGTCATAGTACCGGCATGAGCTTGTCTGGGGGAGAGCGACGCCGCGTGGAAATCGCCAGGGCCTTATCTGCCAATCCGCGCTTTATCTTGTTAGATGAACCCTTTGCGGGCGTTGATCCTATCTCGGTCAGTGACATCAAGAAGATTATTCATCACCTAAAAGACAGAGGAATCGGGGTACTGATCACTGACCATAATGTCAGAGAGACCCTGGATGTTTGTGAAAAAGCCTATATCGTCAGTCACGGAGAGCTGATTGCAGAAGGAAGTGCAGAGCAGGTACTGAATGACAAGCAGGTTAGAGATGTATACCTGGGAGAGCAATTCAAGCTATAGTTAAGTCGTACGTCGCAGTACACCTTGACCTTTGCTTTAAACGCCCATATCAATACCTTGAAAGGCCATTGGAAGATAATAAGAAGTAGATGAAGCCCGCATTACAACTAAAATTCAGCCAGCAGCTCACCATGACGCCGCAACTGCAACAGGCCATTCGCCTGCTTCAGCTGTCTACGCTGGATCTACAACAGGAAATCCAGGAAGCGCTGGACTCTAACCCCTTGTTGGAAGCGGATGACGGTCAGGACTTTGCTGCCGGCGACGTTCAGGATTTAAATAGCCAGGACAATGAAACGCCGTCCAGCAATGATCATAGCGAAAATCTGGAAGCCGGCGATGCATTAGAAAAACAGGAGCTCCCTGATGAGTTGCCTGTTGATACCACCTGGGATGAGTACTACAGCGCATCCTCAGCCCCCGCGTCATCTTCCGCAGGGAGTGATGACGACTCGGTTTATCAGGGCGAAACCTCAGATAATATTCAGGATCACCTGCTATGGCAGATGCGTCTTACCCCCTTTAGTGAAACCGATGCTGCTATCGCCATTGCCATCATTGATAGTATTGATGAGTCCGGCTACCTGACGGTCAGCACCGAAGATATTCTGCAAAGCCTGGATATTGAAGACGAAGAAGTAGAGCTGGACGAAGTGGAATGCGTACTCAAGCGCATTCAGATGTTCGACCCGGTCGGTGTAGGTTCACGCTCAGTGCAGGAATGCCTGTTGGTACAATTGCGCCAGTTTGCTGCCGATACACCTTGGCTGGAAGAAGCCAAAGCACTGATTGTGGAATACAGTGACTTGTTAGCCGCCAAAGATTATCGCACCCTGATGCGCAAGGCGCGCCTGAAAGAAGAAGAGCTGCGCGAAGCATTGCGCCTACTGCAAACGCTCAATCCCCGACCAGGTAGCGCTATCGTTACCAGTGAACCTGAGTATGTTATTCCCGATGTCTCAGTGGCGAAAAAAAATGGCCGCTGGATGGTTGAACTAAATCCAGACAGCTTGCCTAAGCTAAGTATTAATCAGCAATATGCGGCCATGAGTCGCAATGCCAGAAATTCCAGTGACAGCCAGTTTATTCGCTCCCATATGCAAGAAGCAAAATGGTTTATTAAGAGCCTGGAAAGTCGCAATGAGACCTTACTTAAAGTTGCCAACTGTATCGTTCAGCAGCAGCAAGGCTTCTTTGAGTATGGACCAGAGGCCATGAAGCCAATGGTGCTGAATGATGTGGCAGAGATGGTAGACATGCATGAATCCACCATCTCCAGGGTGACCACACAAAAATATATGCATACCCCGCGTGGTATCTACGAGCTGAAGTATTTCTTCTCCAGCCACGTGGCGACAGAAAGCGGTGGAGAATGTTCATCTACCGCTATTCGAGCTCTGATTAAGAAACTGGTGGCAGCAGAAAAACCTGCCAAGCCACTTAGTGATAGCAAAATTGCGCAGTTGTTAGCCGACCAAGGCATTATGGTTGCCCGGCGAACAATCGCCAAGTACCGGGAATCGTTATCGATTCCCCCATCTAACCAACGCAAGAGTCTGCTGTAAGACTCGCCAACAAAAGGAAGAGGCACTATGCAAATCAACCTTACTGGTCATCACGTTGAAATCACCGATTCTCTTCGCACCTACGTTGATAGTAAATTCACCAAGTTGGAGAGACACTTCGATCACATTAACAATGTTCATGTCATTCTGAATGTCGAAAAGCTGAATCAAAAAGCGGAGGCTACATTACATTTGAACGGTACCGAAGTTTTTGCCACTTCCGAGCATACCGATATGTATGCCGCCATTGATAGCCTTATCGATAAGCTTGATCGCCAAGTGCTCAAGCATAAGGAAAAGATGAAACGCCACTAGGCTCATTGCCGCCATAAACAGGCTCTGCCTGTTTATGGCCACATAGACAAAAAATTCAAAATGGAAATCAAAGACATCCTCACTCCTGACTGCACAGTGTGTGCAGTACAAGGCACCAGCAAAAAGCGCATCCTGGAATCCATCAGTGAAATCGCTGCCCAGCATCTATCAGATATTGATCAGGACGCGATTCTTACTAGTTTGCTCAATCGGGAAAAAATGGGCAGTACAGGCATAGGCTGCGGTATTGCCATCCCTCATGGGCGTCTGGCAGGCCTGAATAACGTCACCGCTATCTTGGTCACCAGTCAACCCAGCGTGGCGTTTGAAGCCATAGATAACCAACCAGTGGATATCTTTTTCGCCATTTTGGTTCCAGAAGACCAAGCCCAGGGGCATCTGCAAACCCTGGCAACCATTGCAGCCAAATTAAATGACAAGGAAACGGTAAAAAAACTCCGTCATGCTCAATCAGATCAGGAATTATTTAAGGCTATAGTGTGAAACTCATTATCATCAGCGGCCGTTCAGGCTCCGGCAAATCTATTGTATTGAGAGCCCTGGAAGACCTCGGATATTATTGTGTGGACAATATTCCGGTCAATTTGTTACCAACCTTGACCCATACCGTCGTTGATGAATACGAACTGGTTGCGGTCAGTATCGATGTGCGCAATCTGCCCAAGGATCCGGAGGAACTAGTCGAGATCCTAGACTACCTGCCCTCCACCTGGGAGCTGACCATTCTATACCTGGATGCCAGCGATGATGTATTGATCAAGCGTTTTAGTGAAACCCGCCGTCTGCACCCCCTGTCCAAGCACAGCAAGTCACTGACCGACGCTATTCAATCAGAATCTGTGCTACTGGGGCCTATTATCGAGCGGGCAGATTTGTATATCGACACAGGTGAGTTATCTGTTCATCAACTGGCGGAATTAGTCCGTGAACGTATTCTGGGTAAGAAAAGTTCACGCTTGGTTTTGATTTTTGAATCTTTCGGTTTCAAACACGGTATTCCCAAAGATGCCGACTATGTGTTTGATGCCCGCTTTTTACCTAACCCCCATTGGGAGCCGGAACTGAAAAACCTGACCGGTCTGGATCCACAAGTGGAGGCCTTTCTTGGCTCTCAAGCTATAGTGACCAAGTTTATCTGGCAAATTCAAAATCTGATTTCTACTTGGCTTCCCCATTTGGAGCGCAATAACCGCAGTTATGTCACTATTGCCATAGGGTGCACCGGTGGTCAGCACCGTTCCGTCTTCGTCGCAGAGAGCCTGGCAAAAACCTTCAGAGCGGTGCATCCCGACGTACAAATCAGACACAGAGAGTTATCACGCAAATGAAGTTGGAAAAGACCCTGCTCATTCAAAACAAGCTGGGCTTACATGCCAGGGCTGCCACGCAATTGGCCAAGCTGGCAATTCAGTTCGATGCACAAGTAACCTTAGTGCAAGGTGATAAGTCGGCCTCTGCCACCAGCGTGCTGGGCCTGATGATGCTGGAAAGCAGCATGGGCAAGGAAGTGCTGGTGATCAGCGAAGGGCAGGACGCCCAGGCAGCCCTGTCTGCAGTAGAACAACTAATCCAGCAGAAATTCAACGAAGCGGAATAATGCCGCTTCGTCAGGCTATTTTCTTTGAATGGGCAATGGCTTGGTTTATTTCTGCCATTTCACTGTCTGACAAATTACGCCATTGGCCGGGCCGCAGTCCGGTTAACTCCACATTCATAATACGAACCCGTTTTAAGCTCACCACCTCATAGCCAAGAAACTCACACATGCGACGGATCTGTCGGTTTAATCCCTGCGTTAGGATAATACGAAAAGAAAAACGTCCGGTCGCTTTAAGCTTACAGGGCTTGGTTACTGTGCCTAGAATCGGCACGCCCTGACTCATCTGACGGATAAATCGTTCGCTGACAGGCTGATTGACCGTGACCACGTACTCTTTCTCGTGTTCATTGCCTGCCCGCAAGATCTTATTAACGATATCACCATCAGTGGTCAGAAAAATCAGTCCTTCAGAATCTTTATCCAAACGACCAATGGGGAAAATACGTTCAGGGTGACGAATGGCATCAACTATATTGCCGCGCACGCTGCGCTCTGTGGTGCAGGTAATTCCAACCGGTTTGTTGTAGGCGATGTAAACACGATCAGACTTATCGCTGGCGCTGGCACCAACGACCTTACCATCCACAGCCACCTGGTCACCAGGCATAACTTTGGTGCCTAGTTGCGGAGTCTGGCCGTTGATAGTTACCCTACCCTGTTCGATTAACTTATCCGCCTCACGACGCGAACAATAACCGGAATCGCTGATAAATTTATTAAGCCTGATGGCGCCGTTTTCACTCATATATCCTCCAGCGCCAGTGCGCGAGGGGATTTTAGTACAAGCTGTCACTCAAATCACTGAAAAACCCAGCCAAGGCATATTGGCCTAGAGCGTGTTGACTTTTTAAGTATAGATGTTGTTCAAATCCAGTCCCTTCTGGTCACGACGCCGGGCTGCAGGCCTAGTGGGCCTAAGTCAAAGCCCGGCAACACAGAGCAGGAGGGGCTGGGTTGAACCCTCAGGGCAGCGCTTGTGGGCCCTTTCTACGGCGTTTTACGAAATACCTCCTTGTATTTCGCCGAAGGCCAGCAAAGCTGTTCAAGTCCGTTCCATACGAACTTGTCACTCACTCATGTAGAATAACTACACCACGTTCGCTCTGCCTTGTATAAAGGGCCCACAAACTGCTGCAAAATCATACCCAAAAGGTCAACACGCTCTAAACACTTCCGTGCTTTTCTATCACCAGAATCCTTGCTTCACCAACAGGATGAGCACAGTGCTCTGTCCCCGTTGAGGCAAAGAATATATCGCCACAAGATAACAGAGTGGATGTCTCTCCATTGGCATCGCGGTACTTCATTTCCACCTGCCCATCCAACACCACAAAGACTTCTTCGCCGTCGTTAACATGCCAGTGATAAGCTTTATCAGTCCAATGCAAACGCGTGCTGATGCCTTGCATGCAAGCAATATCTAATGCCCCCCAAGGACGAGAGGCGGTAAAGTCTTTACTACGAATAATAGTGGTCATATTTGAATTAACACTTAGAGGGCACCGCGTCCCCGGTTAGCGCCTTGATGCTGAATGGTTCGGTCTCACTGTCACGGACATCAACCCGTAACGCGTCTATCAGGTTATAGTCGCCAGCACCGTTTAAGCGCCAGAGATTCGGGGCCTTTGTTCCACCGTAGCCTTTGTCCAGACAAAATGGTTCGGTATCACCGTGAATAAACAACATAGGCTTACCAAATTCAGTGGCGGCTTCCCGCAACTGCTGACGATAAACCTGATAGGGATCGCAATCTCTAGTTTGACTGCGAGTACATGCCGGCTTTCCTTCACCGACTGTGATATCTGCATGAGCCGCCACCACCAGGTGCGAAGCGCCATGTTCGCTGGCAAAGGTCAACGCATCCTGCAACCAGGAATAATTGGCGCTATCCCGCGCCTCAACCTGCTCAAGGGCATAATCGGGTGCATCCAGATAGACTTGCTGCCGACCATTTACGGTACCCAGAATATGTAAAGTGACAAACAGGCTGTTGTCCACCAGCCAACGGGCATTCTCAGGGAAACCTTCCTGTCTGGCTAACTGCCATTCGGGTTTTCCTGCAGGCCCGGGGCTATAAAACAGCTCCCGCAACCAGCTAAGTGCCTTATACTCACTGACGGGTTTGGAGTTGCTGGGTCTGTCGCAATCTGTCCAGTCGTTATCGCCCGGTGTCAGAAACACCCGCTCAGGCATCAGACTATACAAATCATCACGCAGCATCTTAAGTCCGTCGCGGCTACATATGGCTTTGCTGCCTTGCATATCACCACCATGGATAACAAAGTCTGCATTGGAATTGAGAATCGCAGGTCTGATGATGTTCTTATACACATATTCTTGCGTGTCGGTATAAGGCAAGTCCTGTAACAAAATAAAAGTGGGAGATGCCATAGCGGGACTACAGACGAGACACGCGGCCAGAATCAATTTGTGCAAAAGACGACTCCTAAAATGCATATGAACTCGTATTTTCGCCGATGTTTTTGACAAAAGTAAGAAGATCAAAGCGACTTTATCATTTATTCAACGGCATCCGCTGCCTCCTTTATCCTCAATAGCGGTAAAACGCGACCGGCAATACTGTCCGACGGCGTTTCCCCTATTCTTTCGGCTCCCATTCGCAAATAGAAGCTTTCCGCGTTCGGATCGCTGGCAATCAATAATTCAAGGCACTGCTTCTGCTGCATGCTTGTTTTCACCCATGCCATAAGCCGTCTCCCAACCCCGTGTCCCATCATTTTGGGCTCCACAAACATGGCGTCCAGAATCCATCGCACAGGGTTTTTAGTATCAAGCAGGGCATAACCTACGATATCCCCTCGACATATCGCTACCTGACATAACCAGTCAGAGTTTGCTAATTGTGCTGAAGATACCGTTAATTCGGCTTCAACGCTGGCCATAAAATCTGCTGAATAGGCCCAATGCGCCTTGGCCCGTAAAGCCAACGAAGACAATAAAGCAGCGTCTTGGGGCTTAGCTGCACGCAAGATGATGGACATACGCCAACCATTTCACAAAGAAGTATAGAAACGGAATATTAGACCAACTGCTGCAATAACCAGTACCAAATGGGTAATGTAATAAAGCTTAGAATCAAGCCTAATCCCACCAGCGCCGCCACCAAACGCGGTGCCAGAGAGGCACCGATAGCCAGCGCCCCAGCAGACACCATGGGCGGCATCGCTGCCTGAAAAACCCCCACTTGGAGCAATAGGGGTTGTGGATGCAAAGGCCACAGTAGCGCAAGCGCAAAAATCGGCATCAGGAGCAGTTTAACCCCCAAGGCAAACACCAATGGCCAAGCCTCTTTTCCATCCAGTCGCAAACGAAACTGAAAACCAACCGCGACCATAATCACCGGCACCAGCGTGGCCGCGAGGCTATCCAGCAAAGATTCCATCAGCGACGGATAAGGCCAGCCCTTTAGACAAATGGCCAAAATCAGTGAGATAAACGAGGGAAAAAGCAGCACACGTTTAGCCATATGTGCAGGAGAAGGCGTCTCGATATTGGGGTTATACCAAGCACAAATGATGGTGGCGTAGGTCGCCAGTGCTAAAAATGAGCCGAGTTGATCATAGATAATGGCGTAGGGCATAGCCTGCTCACCATAAAAGGCTTCCACCAACGGAAAACCCAGAAATGATGTGTTCCCCAAAGGCAGTACAACCAGCAAAGCCGCCACCAGATTTTTATCCCAGGCAAACAAGCGCCCGGCCAGCAACACCACCGCCACGACCAGTAGTAAGATAGCCCAGGGTAATACCGCAGGTTGCCATAATTCGGCAGAGAAATTCATCAGTGGGATTTTTTGCATTACCAGCGCTGGCAACGCGACGTACAGCACGTATTGATTAAGTACCATCCCTGTCTCGGCAGGGAATTGGGGCAGACGTCTAAGCTGCGTACCGATAAATATATACACCAGCACCAGTACAAAGTTTTCCATCCGCTCTTATGACCTCAATTATGCAGCAGTGGCTATGACTTTATCGCCTGTGGGCGTTCAGCGCCATGGCACTTTTGTCTTAAACCGGACAGTTCACCGCATTAGCGTCAGTAAGGATAACGCCGGTGTGCATCTTCATTGCCCATCGACTTACATCAATAACATGCATGATGTACCATGCCCGCCGAGCAAATTAATGGATAGCCGTTGTGACTTTTCTTGTCGCTATCACCTTATTATGGGCATTTTCTTTCAGCCTGATCGGTGTTTACCTGGCCGGTCAGGTCGACCCCTGGTTTTCGGTTTTGCTGCGAGTTTTACTTGCTGCCCTGGTCTTTTTACCATTTTTAACCTTTCGCGGTGTTGCACCGGCCACCACCTTTCGCCTGATGCTGATTGGTGCTATCCAACTGGGGATAATGTATGGCTTTTATTACCATGCCTTCCTGTACCTGTCGGTTCCAGAAGTACTGCTGTTTACCGTGATGACTCCCTTGTATGTGACCCTGGTCAATGACCTGTTAGACCGGCGTTTTCGCGCTAACTTTCTTATCTGCGCCCTGGTTGCTACCGCAGGCGCCGCAGCGATTCGTTACGATGGCATTGATAGCGGCTTTATACGCGGCTTTCTGATTGTTCAGGCTGCCAATTTATGTTTTGCCACCGGTCAGGTACTGTATAAACGCGCTGCCAGTCAGTTCAGCTTGCCGCAACATCAGGTGTTTGGCTGGTTTTTCATTGGCGCCAGCCTGGTGGCAAGCGTTAGCTTCGCGCTATTTGGCAACCTTGAAAAGCTGCCCACCACTTCACTGCAGTGGGGTATTCTGATTTACCTGGGAGTGGTGGCCTCTGGACTGGGCTTCTTTGCCTGGAATAAAGGCGCGACACAGGTGGATGTGGGCACCCTGGCAATAATGAATAATCTGCTTATCCCGGCCGGTATTATGGTTAACCTATTGATTTGGAACCATGATGCTGATCTATTGCGGCTGGCGTCAGGTGGCGCAGTAATACTGTTAGCACTGCCCCTGAATCACTGGCTATTGCGAAAGCAGGCTTGACCCATTTCGCTCCTAAAGCCCAGGCCAGCAAATCGGACCAAGATTCCTGCTGACCTGGCCGCCCTCTTCCTCTAAACTAACGGCAGAAAATCAATAAGTTGCCCCTTTTATGGCAGAGACCTTCGAATCGCAATCCTCATACCAGCAGCTACAGGCCATAAATGATGCCCTGTCCAGCGGCATGTATGTGCATGTGCGTAAGATGCTCCACCATATGCCGGCACCTGATGTGGCGTTTTTGCTGGAATCCACCCCAGCCAAAAGTCGCGCAGTATTATGGCAACTGATTGACCCCGAATTTCACGGTGATGTGCTTGAAGAACTATCGGAAGATGTGCGCAACGGCATTATCCGCCAGATGGTGCCGGAAAAACTCGCCGATGCCCTGGAAGACATGGATACCGACGATCTGGCCGAGCTGCTGCGCGGCCTGCCGGATACGATCTTCCAGCAGGTATTACATTCCATGGATGAGCAAGACAGGGTAAGGGCTGAACAGGCACTGTCTTTCGGCGAAGGTACCGCCGGCTCAATCATGAATACCGACACTATTACACTGCGTCCGGAAGTCACGGTAGACGTTATTTTGCGTTATCTGCGTCTTAAAGGTGAAGTACCGGAAGATACCGACGCATTCTATGTGGTTAACCGCCACGATAAGCTGATAGGTATAGTGCCGGTCATCCGATTACTGACCTCCACCTCTGATATGACGGTGGAAGAGCTAATGGATGAAGACGCCGAAACCATTCCGGTGGACATGCCGGAAAGTGAAGTGGCCAAGCTGTTTGAACGCTACAACTGGATTTCCGCCCCCGTGGTGGACAGTGAAGATCGCCTACTCGGGCGGATCACCATCGACGATGTGGTAGATATTATCCGCGAAGAAGCCGAGCACAGCATGATGAGTATGGCCGGTCTGGATGACGAAGAAGATACCTTCGCGCCAGTAATGAAAAGTACCGGACGACGCTCCATCTGGCTGGGGGTAAACCTGGTTACGGCGCTACTGGCAGCGATGGTCAGTGATTTATTTGAAGCCACCTTAAGCCAACTGGCAGTGCTGGCCATTCTCAATACCATAGTACCCAGCATGGGCGGTGTGGCAGGTAATCAAACCTTAACGCTGGTAATTCGTGGTATGGCCCTTGGTCATGTCAGCCCCAGTAACAGCCGCTGGCTGGTCAGCAAAGAACTGGCCATCGGCGCACTAAACGGCGTGATTTGGGCCGTGCTGATTGCCGGAGTGGTGGCCATCTGGAAACAGGATCTGATGCTTGGCGCTATTATCGCCTTTGCCATGATGGTCAATATGCTAGCGGCCGGTCTCGCCGGAGCCACCCTGCCGCTGCTCATGAAAAAACTCAAAATCGACCCTGCCCTCGCCGGTTCGGTCATTCTCACCACTATTACCGACGTGGTGGGCATCTTTGCCTTTCTGGGCACGGCCACACTGCTGATGATGCCCTGAAAAACTCGTTTTTCGTAACGGAAGCTTATGAAAGGCAAACTATTTTTTAGAAATGTGAGGCTTTTCTGAGGTGACTTGATCTATGCTATGAACGCTAACTTCCTTACAACAAAGGCGGGACAGACCCATGGCAAAAGATCTCTTGATAAAGACCAAAGCCCGTTATCTGAGCGCTGGTTTACTAGTGGCTGCAGTAGTGGTCATTTATCTGGTAATGCAAACCCTGGCGTTGCCCACTATTCAACAGGAGGTTGAACAGCAAGCCCTGGTCAGAGTATCAGACAGCGCCGCGCAACTCCGCACCGAATTAACCCAGGGCGCAATTCTCACCCAGAACCTGGCCGCACTGGCACAACATCTGCCTTTACAGGAAGACCAGTTTAACAGCCTGATGCCTGTGCTTATCAACCAGTTTGGTAACGCCAATATTGCCGGGGGCGGGATCTGGCCAGAACCCAATGCGTTTGCCGGTAACCAAGCGCGTTATTCGTTTTTCTGGGCCAGAGATAGCAGTGGCAACCTGGTCAAATCCAACGACTACAATGATCCTGCGGGCAGTGGCTATCACAATGAAAGCTGGTATCAGGCAGGCAGACAATTAAGCGCAGGCCAATGCGGCTGGTCTGAAGCCTATGAAGACGGTGCCAGCGGCGTGGCTATGGTGACCTGTACTGTAGCAATTAAACGTCAGGGTAAGTTCTGGGGGGTTGCTACCATAGACTTACGTTTGGCGGGGCTGGCCGATTTATTCCGTGATCAGAACAAGGCCTCCGGGGGTTATCTTTTCCTATTAGGTAAGAACAATCAGGTGATCAGCTTCCCGGATATTCGCAGTGAGCGCCTGGATATGCAGCGCCTTGACGACATCGCCAACCGGGATAGCAGCCTGCGGCCATTGCTGCAAGCCATTAATCAGGGAAAGAACATTAGCCCACTACCGGATGGCGTGGTCAAAGGGGACAGCAGCCTGCTGGCGTTACAATCTCTGCCACTTGAGGGGATGAAACTGGGGCTGGTATTACCCAGCCAGGTGGTTCAGGGGCCGGTAAACCAGTTAAGCTATAGCCTGTACGGCACGCTGCTCCCCCTTATCGCATTTTTTGTAGGATTACTGATTTTCTACACCAACAAAGTACTGGGTTGGGTAAACGAAACAACCGCCCAAATCCAGCGCCTGATCCGCGGCGGGGCGTCAGCTACGCTGCATATCGCCAAGCATGATGAAATTGGCCTGCTTAAACAGGCGGTAAACAATTACGGCGAGCATCTTAATGGACTGTTACGTCAAATCGCTGCCGAGGCAACCGAGTCCAAACAGTGTGCAGAAGAGTTAAGCGCTATGGCGCTGGAACTCAAAGAGCGTGCTGAGCACCAGCTTAGCGAAAACAATATGCTGGCCGCGGCTATTACCCAAATGGCCAGTAGCGCAGAGGAAGTGGCCCATAACACCCACTCTACCTCAGGCACGGTTGACGATTCTCAGGGCCTGGTTAAGCGGCGTTTGCAGGATGTAGTAGCGAACAATCAGGCCAATGAAGAGCTGTCAGGAGTTTTACAGCAAACCGCTGACATTATTAACCGGCTTTCTGGTGATGCCCAGCAGATGGGCGCGGTACTCGATGTGATTAAAGGCATATCCGAACAGACCAACTTGCTGGCTTTGAATGCCGCGATTGAGGCGGCCAGGGCCGGTGAACAAGGCAGGGGATTTGCCGTGGTAGCCGATGAAGTACGTACCCTGGCGGGGCGCTCTCAGTCATCGGCCAATGAAATTGAAAATATGATTGCCCAGTTGCAAAGTTCAGCCAAACAAGGGGTCGATATTATCATCAGTTCTCAATCTTTGTCCGAACAGACGGTCGAGCGCTCCAATAAGGTCATTGCCGGTTTTAATGAAATTGTTGATGCCTTCGGCGGTATCAGTGACAGTACTTCGCAGATTGCCACAGCCGCCGGTGAACAAGCCAAAGTCGCCAATGAGATCCACAGGCTGGCCGAAGGAATCCGCGAAAGTAATGAACTTAATTCCCGGGACGCCAACGCCCTGAATGACCTGAGCCGTTCCTCATCAGCCCTTTCAAACAGGCTGTATGAACTCAGTCATCCCTAACCCAGCCTTAGGCCCGACCTGCCGCCAGGGTACCCTGGCGGAAATAAAACAAGCTAACCAGTATCGCGGCAATAGGCAGCAGCGACAGGTAAAAGGCCGTCTGACCACTAAAGCTACCAAATACAAAGCCGGTAATCAGCGAACCTGTGGTGCCTCCCAGGGCCGAAAAAATCACAATCAACCCCGTCATACCAGAGTGCTGTGATCTGGGTAACGAAGACAACATAATTGAGTTTATTGCCGGGTAAATAGGCGCCATAAACAACCCGATAAGCGGGAAAACAAAGGCCGCCACAGGCGCGCTGGTCCAGCTCATATCCTGCTGAGGTTGCGCCAGATTCGCCAGGGGCATGGAAACCACTATCAGCAAGGCCATGGCCAGCAGACAAATATTCAGCAACAAGTACCAGTTTATGAGCTGCATCAGCACCCCGGCCCCCAGTCTGCCAATCGCCAGGCAGGCCGCAAATATACTGGTGGCCTGAACACTCATATCCGCCGGAAGATGCAACACTTGATTATTAAAGGTCGGCAACCAGGTTCCCAACCCTTGCTCGATAAGCACATATAAAAACGCCGACAAAATAAAAACCAACACCAGAGGCTTATACGCCAGCTTAAGCATGGCCAGAAACTCTTCGGCAGGGGGCGTTCCCTGCGCTGGGACGGGATTAGCAAATGGGGTACGCCAGAGCAGCAGCACATTCAGCCCGGCCAGTAACGCCAGAGACCAATATACATTTAGCCAACCACTGGACGCCGGGTTCTGCCCATCAATAAAGGCACCAAACAGCCAATATCCCGACAGCACCCCCACCATAAAGATCCCCTCAATGGTATTCATCACCGACGCATGCTGTTGCTTGTTATCACTGATTAAACCAATAGTGGAATACAAGGAAACTTTCACCAGACCAAAAGCGCTGCCCACACAGAAAAACAACACCTTGGTCATCCAGAACTCGGGGATCAGCGGCATCAACAAACAGCTTCCTGTCACCAGCAGAGTGCCCAGTAGCATGGCATTGCGGTACCCCAGCCGTGGTAGATAAGCAGCAAACATAAAAGACACTAAGGCAATGGGTAAGTCTTTAAACCCTTCGAGCACACTGGCCGCTTCTTTACTAACGCCATAACTATTGATGACCTGCAATATCACGGTACCGACACTGTTCAGCAATATGGCAAACAGGAAATAGGTCAACATCAGTGAATATTTGACCTGAACTCTGTTAGTGATCATTTGGTTCTCCGCATACGGCAGTTTATGGCGTAATTGCCTTATATCAAGCAAGTCGAGTTTACCTAAATTTAACACAATTGCAATCGATTGCAAAAACAGCTAATCTTGCCGTTAGTCAAAGTCCACTCCAAGGTTTCAACCTATGAATGTATTGCCCAAAGATTTACTTTTCACGCCCTACCCTTGGCAACTAGAGAGCATTGGGTTGAGCTCAGGGCAAAACATGCTGGAAGAAACCCTGTTTGCCCTGGCCAACGGTTACTTTGGCACCCGCGGTACAATGGAAGAAGAAGCGCCCGCAAACGTACAAAGCTGTGAAGGCACTTATCTAAATGGCGTCTATCACAGTGAGAAAATCACTTATGGTGAAGTGGCATATGGCTATGCCAGCCACAACCAGAAGATGCAGCAGGTTCCCAACGGCAAGATTATGCGGCTCAAGCTGGATAACCAACTTGTTAGCCAAACCGACGCCTCGGAAGTAAAGCGCTGGCTGGACTTTCGCACCGCCACCCTGCACAGACAGATACGCTGGCAAAGTACCAGCGGTCAGCAACTGAGCCTGACCACTCACCGCTTTGCCTCCCTAAGCCATCCAAACCTCCTTTGTTTACGCATGGAGATCTTGGCCGAGAACTTCAGTGGCGACATTGAACTTAGTGCCTTGCTAGACGCGGGGTACCAATTCTCACCAAACAAAGACGACCCCAGGGTGGGTGTGCTGAGTCTGGATGACAGCCTGACCCTTTATCAGCAGCACGCTGGGGATAACGATACCTGGATGCTGCATCAGGTCAAAGACAGCGATGTCAAAATTGCCTCGGCCAGCACGTTGACCTGCTCTGTCCACCCCATCCATACCCGTCAGGTGGCAGAGAAAAAACAGCTAGGTCAACAATGGCAACTACCGCTCAAGCAAGGGAAGCCAGTGATAGTGGAAAAATACATCTGCTATCAGCATAGTAAGGAGATGACATTTGATGCCCTACTCAATGAGGTGCATCAAAAGTTACAAAACGCCAAGACGCTGGGATGGGTAGCGTTGCACGCCCAGCACCAACAGGTTGCGAGCGCATTCTGGCAAAACACCGATGTGCAAATAGACGGCGATCCTGCACTGCAGCAAGGTATCCGATTCAATCTGCTGCATTTGTTTATGTCTATCGGCAAAGATGGATTGAGCAATATGGGTGCCAAGGGCCTGACCGGTCATGGCTATGACGGTCATTACTTCTGGGATACCGAAATCTATATTTTGTCGGTGATGACCGCCACCAATCCGGAGCTGGCCAGACGCTGCCTGGAATACCGTTACCGGACTCTGGATGGCGCACGCCGACGTGCCCGTCAAATGTCACACTCAACGGGTGCGCTGTACCCATGGCGCACTATAGGGGGTGATGAGTGCTCGGCATTTTTTCCGGCCGGTACTGCGCAGTATCATATTAATGCCGCTATTGCGCACGCGCTGCGCAGCTATTACACCGCCACCTCAGACTGGCAATTTATGCAGCAGATGGGCGCACAAATGCTGTTTGAAACCGCCAGGCTGTGGCTCAGTCTTGGGCACTTCAATCCCAGACGCGACGGCCAATTCTGTATTGACGGCGTCACCGGCCCGGATGAATACACTGCTATCGTCAGCAACAATTTCTATACCAATGCCATGGCCAAAGCGCATCTGCGCTTTGCGGTGCAGATTGCAGCAAAATTTCGTGATAGCGATTCAGCAGCCTATAAGCTGCTTTGCCACAAGCTAAATTTGAGTGATGCGGAAATTGCTACTTGGGAGCAAGCCGCTGAGAAGATGTATTTGCCCTTTGATAAAACCCTCGGCATCCACGCTCAGGATGATAGTTTTCTGGACAAACAACCCTGGGATTTTGCCAACACGCCGGCAGATAAATATCCCCTGCTGCTGCATTATCATCCGCTGGTGATCTATCGCCATCAGGTACTCAAGCAGGCCGATGTGGTGCTGGCCATGTATCTGCTGGATGATGCCTTTGATCAGGCGCAAAAGGCCCGTAATCTGGCCTACTATGAACCGCTGACCACTCACGACTCCACCCTGTCCAGCTGTATACACAGCATAGAATTTGCTGAAACCGGTGATTATCAGCGCGCTTATGGTTTTTTCCACGACACCGTGCGCATGGACATAGATAACCGCCATGGCAATACCGAATATGGTGTCCATACGGCCTGTATGGCCGGTTCCTGGATGAGCATAGTACACGGCTTTGCCGGTGTGCGGATGCGCGCAGATGGGCTAGTGGTTAACCCACATCTGCCACAGCACTGGCAAGGCTACACCTTCAACTTGCAATATCAGGGCCGGCAGATACAGATAAAAGTCAGTCAAGACAAGGTCAGTTACTTACTCAAAGCGGGTGACAATCTGAGTATCAAACAAGGCGCACAACAGGTTCACCTTATCGAAGGACAATGGCAGGTTATTTCCAGGAGTTTATCATGAGCATCCGCGCTTTTATCTTTGATCTGGACGGGGTGTTAACCGATACCGCCGAGTACCACTATCAGGCGTGGGCCGCCCTGGCCAAGCAGTTGGGTATTGCTTTTAACCGACAGGATAACGAGCAGCTCAAGGGGGTTGACCGTATGGGCTCGCTGCAATTTATTTTGGATAAAGGCGGGCTGCAACTTAGCGATAATCAGAAACACGCCTTTGCCAATCAGAAGAATCACCACTATCAGCAATTAATAGAGCATATGAGCGAAGCCGATTTATTTGCAGGTGTACATGACTTATTCGCCCAACTAAAACAAGCCGATATTGCCATAGGCCTGGCCTCGGCCAGTAAAAATGCCGCCATGGTGATTAACAGGCTGGGGATCAATCAGGCCTTTGACTACGTGGCAGATGCCGCAAAAATTAAGCAAGGAAAACCACATCCGGAAATCTTTCTGACTGTCGCACAAACTCTGGGGGTAAAACCTGCTCAATGTGTGGGCGTGGAAGATTCGCTGGCTGGCCTGCAAAGCATTATTGACGCAGGAATGCAGTCCGTAGGTATTGGAGATGCCAAAGTACTTCAACAAGCCCAGTGGGTTTATCCCCATATCAAGGATTTATCTCTGCCAAGAGTATTGGAGCAAGCAAACAAATAGACACAACCCCAACCCAGGGCCACAACGGCGTGGCCCTTCTGTGGTTTAGTGCGACTTTCGGCTCGACTCGCGCACCACCAGTTGCACATCCAGCACTTGTGAGCGCACGGTTTTCCCCGCCAGTTTATCCATCAGCTTGTTAACCAATAGCTTTCCGCCTTCCAGTGTTTGTTGACGTATGGTGGTCAGCGAAGGATGGCAAAACATGGACAGCGCCACATCATCAAAGCCCACCAACGCAAGGTCATCAGGTATTTGTTTACCCGCGTCCATCAGCTTTTTAAGTGCGCCTAGGGCTATCACATCGCTGACAGCAAAAATACTATCCACATCAGCCGGCCCATTCTCCAGCAACTGCGAGGCGCTACGATAGCCGGACTCACTGGTAAAGTCGGTTTCAAAGCTTAGCTTCTCATCTATCTCAATATCTGCCTGCTGCAAAGCCAAACAGTAGCCTTGCCAGCGCTGTTCCATTTCACTGTGACTGGTGTCGCCAAAAAACGCGATGCGCTTACAGCCCTGGTTAAGCAGATGATTTACCGCCAGATAAGCGCCCATTTTATTATCGCTACCCACAGTGCAGTAGTGGCTGTCTGGCAATGCCGCTCCCCATACCACAAAAGGGCAATCTTGCTGGGCGAGTCGGTCAATACGCGCGTCATGTTCGCCCTGCCCTATGACGATCAAGCCATCAGCTCGTTTGGAGTCAAAGTAATAGTCCCGCCAGTCATCAGAAGCGGTGCGGGTATTAGACAACAACATATCGTAGCCATGGCGAGTCAGCTCATCGGCAATAGCACCGAGCATATCCAGCAGCCAGGGATCGGAGATCCCCTGTTCGGTGCGCTCCTTAAATAGCACCACCACCGCAATCACCATGGTTTTCTGGGTACGCAGAGCGCGCGCTTTAGCATTAATCTTGAAGTTATGTTCACGGGCAACGTCCTGAATACGACGACGGGTCTTCTCCGCGATCAGCGGATTGTCATTCAGGGCACGGGATACGGTGGACTCGGAAACACCAAGGAGTTTGGCAATATCGGCAATGCTTTTGGCGCGAGTCATGAATCTGCTTCTGTTATTACTGGTTAGGGCAAGGTTATCAAATTGCGCCGCCCAGAGAAAAGGCTAAGGTGGCCACTGGCCACCTTTAATTTGCTTAGAAGTTGTAACCTATGCTCAGGCGCATTGACCTTGGCATAATATAACGGCCGTTAGGTGCCGTGGGATTACGTGGGTCACCCTCGGTAAGCCCTTCTTTATCTGTCAGGTTATCTACCGACAAGCGCACATTCAACTGGTCGGTAATTTCCCAGTAGGCACCCAAATCGACCTTAGTGTAGCCTTTCAACTCACCCAGGTTGTCATCACTGATCCAACGGTCGTCAACCGACGTCAGCGTGCCGTACAAGGTCACAAAGTTACCGCCCGCCAGTTCAATCTCATAGCTTGGCGTCAGGCGCATTTGCCAGCCAGGCTGGCGCTGGGACTCATTGCCAACAAGGTGGGGATTACTGCTTTTTGTGATCTCGGTATCCTGAATTGTCGCGTTCAAATTCAGGTTCAAACCGAAGTCAAAGCTGTAGTTACCATCCAGCTCAATCCCCTTGGCTTCGGTAACCGACAGCGTGGCCGGTTGGCCGGGCAAAGCCACCGTACTGCTTTCTACTTCGTTAAAATAGGCCGTAGCATACAAACTGTAATTGTCTGCCGCTAACTTATATCCCAGTTCGTATTGCTGAACATCAAAGATAAGGTCATTTCCGGCTTCGTATTGAGAATAGTTGTCACGAAAATCGTCGAAATACGGCATTTTGCTGCCATCATTCACTCTGACGAAAACCCCGGAATTATCGGTCAGCATATAGTTAGCGCCGGCCGTCCAGGAGGTGGTGTCTTCATCGTATTGCACCGGCTTGTTGATAGTGCCATCCAGGTCTTCATCCACGCTGTAGTTAATCTGATGATTCTCGCGGCGAACACCAAGATCCAAGGTCAGGTCATCAGTAGCTTTGTATTCCAGGGCGGTATAAAACGCGCGGGTAGAGCCATCACCGGTGGAACTAAGGTCATAGTTCCAGCCGCAGCTATCCTTGTTGTCATTACAGGAGATTTCCGTTAGGTTTTCGCCACCCGGCGCCACCACATGGTAAGACTGATTACCCAAAGACCACCAGTCTTTAGCTTCAAAGTTTGAAGTATAGAGTCCCAGTGTCACCTTCAGTGCATCAAGTTGCTTGGTCAGCGACAGGTCATTGGTAAAGGACTCTATTTCCTTTAATACCACCCAACGTCCTACCTGCTGTACTAGAGTAGCTTCAGAATAATTTTTTCCGCTCACTGCTCCCTTCACGGGAACAAAGTCGCCGCTAACAGGATCAATGTTCCTCAGATTCAGGTTTTTACCCTCAGCATCCGTCAAGTTTGCCAGTTCAGAAATCATTAAAGGCGCGCCGTCTGGTACCATGCCATAAGTATTGGCGTCCCCTTTGGTGTAATTAAAACGGTCAGAGAATTGCCAGCCATCGGCAAACTCTAACTGAATCTTACCGCCGGAGACTGAACCATCCCAGCCTCGGCCATTGCCAAAATCAAAAGTCTGGCTGGTGCCATCAGGGCCATATTGAATGCTGGCCTGGCGATTCAGGGTACCGATTTGGGTGTACTCGTTGTCCACCCCACTGACCAGCGGTGTGGGCAGATACCAGACACCATGATCATCGGTCACTCTGGTATAAAAGTTCATTTTGCCATTATCCAGTTCTTTGGTGATATTGAGGGTAAACTGGTGTCCCTTTTCAGAGTTAAAACCGGCATCACGAATACCTGGCGAGCTGGATACATAGCCACCAATCATATAGTAAAGGTCATCGGCCAGTGCGCCACTGACCATGGCATCCACCCGCTGCAAATCGTAGTCAGAAGTGGTGTATTTAAATACCCCTTCGGTTACCTCTGAGCCTTCTTTTAGCAAAAAGTTAGTTGTCAGGCCCGGCTGTCCATTGGAAATCACCGGGTTGGTACCGCCACGCAGTGCCTCCATATACGCCACGGTTTCATCCATGCGGAATAAGGTGGAGTTTTCCAAAAAAGACAAGGTTGGGGGCTGGAAAAGCGGGGCGCCTTCCATTTGTACGGTCAAAAACGGGGCATCTCCAGTTCCAGGAAAACCGCGCACAAACACATTAGCCCCAGCCACCCCGCCAGAGCTCTCTGACCATACTCCCGGAACGGCTTTAAACAAATCCGCAGTGCTCTTGGGGGCCAGCTTCCTAATCGCCTCGGCAGACAAGTTTGTAATCGCAAAGCTTGCATCAACCTTACGTACCGCCGTACCTGTGGGTGTGCCTGTTACTACAATCTGCTCAAAATCCTTGGCTTGCTCTTGGTCATCTGGCGTTTCCTGTGCCCAGGCATTACTCAATGCTGTCGAAATGGCGATGGCCAGGATAAGTTTGTTGCTTTTCATTGCTGGTCCCCAGTTATATCTATGATTTTACTAACTTAATTTTAATTAAAGCGGTCAAAGGAGGATTTAATCAATCGTCGACTTACCACTGTGTTTGTTAAGGCAGGTTAAAAATAGACCGAATTGCAATCGATTGCAATTGATATAGAAACAAAATGTACAATAAATGTTAAATCCAATCTAGATGGGGGTTTTGGCGTATAAATGTGTTAACAAGTTGCTGATGCAGACCCTTGCCAGCCGATTATTAGAAAAGTTAAATTGGAAACGATTGCATAAAGAGTGATAGCACGCTGTCAGGCTCTTTAACAGCCAGACAACGTGCCAGGGGTTGTTTATCTTTCGAGTTTAGATTTCGTTCAAATCCAGCCCAAGAGACAAAGATCAGTCATCGATAGTTTGATCAGACAACCAGTTGTTGAGTGATTGCATATCCAGTTTGAGTGCATCCTGAAGCTCTTCAACCCAATCATAGACGTTCTGCCACCAGGCTGGATGGTCGCCCTGCTGAATCTGGTTAGCGATTTTCTGTACCCTGGACAGTCCCACCGACCCCGCAGCGCCTTTGATCTTATGTGCCTGGGCACAGACTTCATCTTTATCTTTGGCGCTTAAGTTGGTCAGCAGAATTTCCATATACTGAGGAATGCTCTGATTAAACACGTTGACACTGGTACTGAGCATTTCAGCCCCTATGGTATCTACCAGCATCTGCAGCATATCCAAATCCAGCACCGACTCGTTCTTACTTGCCGCGTTTGTCTCCGGCAAGCTCGGCAATTCAGAGGCATCACAGAACAGTTGATTGAATACTTCCACAACCCGACTTTTCTTAATCGGCTTGGAGATAACATCATCCATGCCTTGGTCCAGGTATTCCTGGCGGGTTTTAATCACATTGGCGGTCAGAGCCACCACGGGCGTGCCTAATACCAGCTCTTCTTCATGCATCCGACTAACCACTTCAAAACCGTTCATATCCGGCAGTTGAATATCCAGCAGGATCAGGTCGTAATGATTGGCCCGCGCCATATCCAGCGCCTGACGCCCGGTCATCGCCACCTCGACAGTCTGACCAAGCTTTTCAAGTAGCGCTTTGGCCACTATTACATTCAGCTCAATATCCTCCACCAGCAGTATCTTCAAGCCAGTGATCCTTATTTCAGCCAGTTGCGCCGGACGTGTACTGATGGCCAACGGCAGTTCAACGGTAAAACAGGTTCCCTTACCCACTTCACTACTGACCCGGATATCCCCCTCCATCAGTTCAACCATCTTCTTACAGATGGCCAAACCAATACCTGTTCCTGTGGCACTTTGGTGGTCAGGATGTTTAACCTGATAGTACATGGCAAAAATCTTAGGCAGTTCCTCTTCGGGAATACCGACCCCCGTATCAGCCACCTTAAACACTACATTACAAATACCGTTTTTTGGTGCCTCAGCTGACAGGGTGAAACTCACCGAACCTTGCTGAGTAAACTTCACCGCATTGAACAGCAGGTTCCATAGCACCTGACGTAAGCGGGTTCCGTCAGCTTCAACAAAGTCGGGCAGAGGCTCTATCATCTGCGTCTGGAAATTGAGATTTTTATCAGCCACCAACAATTGAATGATACTGGACAGCTCGGAAAAGAAATCTTTGAGACTGACGGTCTTAAGCGCCAGCTCCAGCTTGTCACGCCCCAGTTTATCAATGTCGATGATGTCGTTAAAAATATTACCCAGGGTAATGGCACTGGCGTAAATGGTGCTGACCCAGGCATATTGCTCGTCGGTCAGCTTAGTGTCTCGGAGCATACGACTTAAGCCCACAATGCCATTTAACGGGGTACGCAGTTCATGACTGATGGTGGCGATAAAGGCGGTTTTATCCCGACTGGCTTTCTCCAGCGCGACCTGTGAGTGCTTACGCTCGGTAATGTCTCGGCCAAATGCCAATAAGCCCAGGCGGTTACCTTCTTTGTCAAAAAACGGCACCTTGCGCATTTCATAATAGCGCTTGCTACCATCGGCAAAGCGTAGCCATAGCTCGTCGGTGATGCCCACATTGTTTTCCAGTACTTCGTGGTCACTGGCCACCACCTGATTGGCCAGATCCTCGTCATACACTTCATGAGGTGTCAGGCCCATCAACTCGGCTTCGGTTTTGCCCGTCATTTGCTCGGCAACCCTGTTACAACCGGCAAAGCGCCCTTCTTCGTTGCGGAAATAAATTAAATCCGGGCTGGCATCGATAATGGAGCGCAGCAATGAAAACAGCCTTAATGCATGCTGTTCTTTTTCCGACTTCTCATTAATCTCCAGTTCCAGCTCAGCAAAGACTTTTTCCCTGTCTTCCTGTGCCTTGCGCCGCTCTTCAATCTCGATATTTAACTGACGAATATTATTCTGCAGTTCGCGGTTTAGTAGCACGTCTTCTTCACGCAAGCTTTCCAACTGCGCTACCACATCTTTCAGATTATGACGGCTAATTTCTAATTGCCTGACCAGTTCGCTGAAAAAGTACAAAACCCAGGGGGCGCTGAGCAACGTCAGCATAATGGCAGACGCAAAGTCCTCTACCTGCACGTCACCTGTCATATACAGACGAATAAAGTATGAACCCGCGATGGTAAATATCAGGGTCAGTATCACAAACAAAATGCTGATACGCAGGGTGCCGAAACGGTCAACAAATTGGGCAAAACGGATAGCCCAGGATTCATTTTGGCTGGAAGGCGATGGTTGCATAGGGAAAATTTCCGCTGACGACAATTGTCGGCATCCTAGCAAGAGCCGACAACAATGCCCAAGCTGATTTTAATTTGTCCCCCTCAATACACTAAAACCAGTATTTCCCAGCAACACTTAATTAACATTTATATTCACATAACATGAATATAAATTCACTGAACATTGGTATCCGACTGCCTTCTTTTTATCCAAACCCAACCAGCTTCAGATATCTCCTATAGGCTGATACTTTTGGTTATAAGCTAAAAACCAAAACGCAAAAAATGCTCAAAAGCCAACCCATACGCAACTTTCATCCTAATTTACTAAAAAAATAACCATATACATTTCACGCTTATTACGCTGGGGGAATTGATTTGTGGAAGCATTGTGGTATTTTCATTAACCGCTCTTTATGGGTGCATAAAGATTCGTTATTGGTCTGAGCAGGCTTGAGGCTGACCAATAACTAAATAGGAATGCGGAATCGGCCATTGGCCAAAAGGCGTCGATGTTGGTGAAATCCGACTCGATATGAACCAAGACAGAACGGAATAAACTGCCTGGTTCAAACAAAAAGACTGGTAACCCCGATAAAAATAGAACCTGTCACAGGTCATCCTAACGACACAGGCGCATGAAATAACGGACCACTAAGAGTCCAGCACATGCCGTCCCTGAATAAAAACATCACCCTGCCCAGTCGAACGGTTGAAGGAGTCATGAGTAATGAGACTATATAACCCGAACGATTCTCGGGATAACTGTGGTTTTGGCTTAATTGCCCACACGCAAGGGCAGCCCAGCCACAGTCTGGTAAAAACCGCCATCCATGCACTGGATCGTATGCAACACAGAGGCGGGATTGCCGCAGATGGTAAAACGGGCGACGGTTGTGGTTTGCTGCTGCAAAAACCCGATGCTTTTTTCCGCGCTATTGGTGAGGAAAAAGGCTGGAAACTGGCCAAAAAATACGGTGTTGGCATGGTGTTCCTCAGCCAGGACCCGGTATTAGCCCAGCAAGCTCGGGATATCCTCAACGAAGAATTGCAAAAAGAAACCCTGGACGTCCAGGGCTGGCGTGTTGTGCCCACTAACCCTGAGTTACTGGGTGAGTTAGCCCTGACCGGTTTACCACAAATTGAACAGGTATTTGTCAACGCCCCTCCAGGTTGGCGCAAGAAAGACGTCGAGCGTCGCTTGTTTATGGCCCGCCGTCGAACAGAAAAGCGCCTGGCCCACGACACGGATTTTTATATCGCCTGCTTGTCGAATCTGGTGACCATTTATAAGGGCCTGGTGATGCCCAAAGATCTGCCGAATTTCTATCTGGATTTGGCCGATGAACGCATGCAATCCGCTATATGCGTGTTCCACCAGCGTTTCTCCACCAATACGCTGCCAAGATGGCCGTTAGCACAGCCATTCCGTTTCCTGGCACACAATGGTGAAATTAATACCATCCGCGGTAACCGCGAATGGGCCGAAGCCCGTACTTATAAGTTCCGCACGCCACTGCTGCCTGATCTGCATGACGCCGCGCCTTTTGTCAATTTTGAAGGCTCGGATTCCTCGTCACTGGATAACATGCTGGAATTGTTCCTGGCAGGGGGCATGGATTTGTTCCGTGCCATGCGTTTATTGGTGCCACCTGCGTATCAGAATAATGACACCATGGACCCGGCTCTTAAGGCCTTTTACGAATTTAACTCCATGCATATGGAGCCTTGGGACGGCCCGGCAGGTATCGTCATGACCAATGGTCGTCATGTGGCATGCAACCTAGACAGAAACGGTCTGCGTCCGGCCCGCTATGTGATCACCAAAGACGGTCTGATTACCCTGGCCTCTGAAATCGGTATTTGGGATTACCAGCCCGAAGATGTGCTCGAAAAAGGTCGTGTCGGCCCAGGTGAAATGCTGGCGGTAGACACTTACACAGGTAAGGTACTGCACTCCAGCGAGATTGATGAAGATCTGAAAAGCCGCCATCCTTACCGCGAATGGCTGGACAAACACATTAGCCGCTTACTCCCTATCCAGCAGTGTGATGCCAGCCAGATTGGTGTGCGTCTGTTCGACGATGACATGATGAACACCTACTACAAGCAGTTTAATTACAGCTATGAAGAAATTCAGCAGGTAATCAAGGTGCTGGCCAATGATGGTCAGGAAGCGGTTGGCTCCATGGGTGATGACACCCCGATGGCTGTTTTGTCTGGCAAACACCGCACCATTTACGACTACTTCCGTCAGCAGTTTGCTCAGGTGACGAATCCCCCTATCGACCCGCTGCGGGAAAACCATGTAATGTCATTGGCCACCTGTATAGGTCGAGAGCAGAACGTCTTCAGCGAAACCTCGGGCTACGCCAACCGGGTATTGTTTGAGTCGCCGATCATGCTGTACACGGATCTCAAACAACTGAGAGAGTTTGCCCCTGAGTACTACTACTCCGAAGTGGTCGATCTTAACTATGCGCCGGAAGAAGGCCTGAAAGCCGCCCTTAAAAGGATCTGTGATGAAGCCGAGTACCTGGTAAAACAGAAAAAAGCGGCCTTCGTTATCCTCTCGGATCGCAAAATTAAGACGAATCGCCTGCCGATTCCTGCACCTATGGCTGTGGGCGCAGTACAACGCCGTTTGGTGGAAAAAGCCCTGCGCTGCGACGCCAACATCGTGATAGAAACCGCGTCAGCACGCGATCCACATCACTTTGCGGTACTCATTGGTTTGGGTGCGACTGCGGTCTACCCCTTCCTGGCCTATGAAGTTATCGAGCAAATGGGTGATAAGGGTGAGCTGGATATTCCGGTGATGGACGCCATCCTTAATTACCGTAAAGGCATTAATAAGGGTCTGTATAAGATCATGTCGAAAATGGGCATCAGCACTGTCGCCAGCTACCGCTGCGCCAAGTTGTTTGAAGCCATAGGTATCCACCAGGATGTGATGAAGCTGTGCTTCCAAGGCGTACCAAGCCGTATCCAGGGTGCCAACTTCGACGATTTTGAGCAGGATATTCAAAACCTCAACCGTATTGCCTGGGTAAAACGTAAAACCATCAGCCACGGTGGCTTACTTAAATATGTGCACGACGGTGAATACCATGCCTACAACCCGGACGTGGTCAGCACCTTGCAAAAAGCCGTGGTCAGCGGTGAATACAGCGACTATCAGCAATTTGCTGCACTGGTTAATGAGCGTCCGGTGGCCCATATCCGTGATCTGCTCAAGCTGAAGTTCAGTCAACAGGCGGTGGATATTAATGAGGTAGAGCCTGCAGAAGCCTTGTATCCACGTTTCGATACCGCCGCCATGAGTATCGGTGCACTGAGTCCCGAAGCTCATGAAGCATTGGCCATCGCGATGAACCGTTTGGGCGGTCAGTCCAACTCAGGGGAAGGTGGTGAAGATCCTGCTCGCTTTGGTACCGAAAAGAACTCGCGCATCAAACAAATTGCTTCCGGACGCTTCGGCGTTACTCCGCACTATCTGGTCAACGCCGATGTGCTGCAGATTAAGGTAGCACAAGGTGCCAAACCTGGTGAGGGCGGTCAGTTGCCCGGAGACAAGGTGAATAAGTATATCGCCGAGCTACGCTTCTCCGTACCGGGTGTTACCCTGATTTCACCGCCGCCGCATCACGATATCTATTCTATCGAAGACTTGGCTCAGCTAATTTTCGACCTGAAACAGGTAAACCCTAAGGCGCTGATTTCGGTCAAACTGGTATCTGAGCCTGGTGTCGGCACTGTCGCTACCGGTGTAGCCAAAGCCTATGCGGATCTGATTACGGTTTCCGGTTATGACGGTGGTACCGGTGCCAGCCCGCTCACCTCGGTAAAATACGCAGGCAGTCCCTGGGAGCTGGGTTTGGCGGAGAGCCAGCAGGCCCTGGTAGAAAATGGTTTGCGCCATAAGGTAAGAGTACAAACCGACGGCGGTCTGAAAACCGGCCTGGACGTAATCAAGGCTGCAATTCTCGGTGCCGAGAGTTTCGGTTTTGGCACAGGGCCTATGGTGGCGCTGGGTTGTAAATATCTGCGCATCTGTCACTTAAACAACTGTGCCACAGGTGTTGCCACTCAGGATAAGAACCTGCGTGACAATTACTTTATCGGTTTGCCTGACATGGTCATGAACTACTTCAAGTTTATTGCCCGTGAAGTACGCGAGCTCATGGCCGCGCTAGGCGTGCGTAAGCTCGAAGAGCTGATTGGACGCACCGAACTGCTTGAGGTTATCGACGGCTTCAGTGCCCGTCAGCAGCGCTTAGATTTGTCGCCAATTCTGGCCAAACCCCAAGCCGCCGCACACACCAAATTGTTCTGCTCAGAGGTCACTAACGCACCACTGGACAAAGGAGAGCTGAACCAGCAGATCTTGGATGACGTTCGCCAGGCTGTGGAAAACAAAAGCGGTGGCAACTGGCGTTACAGTATTCGCAATACCGACCGTTCCGTAGGAGCCCGTATCTCCGGCTATATTGCTGAGCAGCATGGCAACCAAGGGATGGCCGACTATCCTTTGCGCGTCACTCTGACCGGCACCGCAGGACAAAGTTTCGGCGTGTGGAACGCCGGTGGTTTGGAGCTGCATCTGATTGGCGATGCCAACGATTATGTAGGCAAAGGCATGACGGGCGGTAAGATCACTATTCACCCGCCAGTAGGCGTCCATTACGCCACCCGCGACAGCGCCATTATGGGTAACACCTGTTTGTACGGCGCTACCGGCGGCAAGCTGTTTGCTGCGGGCCGTGCCGGTGAACGTTTTGCGGTACGTAACTCTGGTGCAGTGGCCGTTGTAGAAGGCACAGGTGACAACGCCTGTGAATATATGACCGGCGGTATCGTTGCCATACTGGGCCAGACCGGCGTTAATTTTGGTGCCGGCATGACAGGGGGTTTTGCTTATGTACTGGATCAGGCCAATGACTTTGACCGACGCGTTAACGGCGATTTGGTGGAGGTGCTGAGCATCGACGATAAGCCGATTCTGGCCGAACACCTGCGTGGTCTTATCAACCAGCACTATGAAGAAACTGGCAGCGAACACTCGCTGGAGATCCTCAGTCAGTTCAGTCAGTACTTAAAGCAGTTCCGCTTGGTTAAACCTAAGACCAGCGATGTGAAGAATCTGCTGGGTCATATCAGCCGGTCCAGCGCAGAGTTGCGCGTTCAGGCCCAGTAAGGAGGAAGAAACACTATGGCAAAAAACGTATATCAGTTTGTCGATGTCGAGCGTATCGATCCTCCCAAGAAGCCAGCGGCGACCCGTCGCAGCGAGTTTGCCGAGATCTATCAGCCGATGAGCGATTCTCAGGCAGCCGGTCAGGCTGACCGTTGTCTGGATTGCGGGAACCCTTACTGTGAATGGAAGTGCCCAGTGCACAACTATATTCCACAGTGGTTGAAGCTGGCCAATGAAGGCCGGATTCTGGAAGCCGCCGAGTTGTCACATAAAACCAACAGCTTGCCGGAAGTCTGTGGTCGAGTCTGCCCACAGGACCGCCTGTGCGAAGGTGCCTGTACCTTAAGTGACGACTTTGGTGCAGTAACCATCGGCTCCATCGAAAAATTTATTACCGACACCGCATTTAAAATGGGCTGGCGACCGGATATGTCCGGCGTGGTCAAAACCACCAAAAGGGTGGCCATTGTCGGGGCTGGTCCAGCCGGTCTGGCCTGCGCCGATATTTTGGTGCGTAACGGTGTCACTCCGGTGGTATTCGATAAGTATCCGGAAATCGGGGGGCTGCTGACCTTCGGCATCCCTGCCTTTAAGCTGGAAAAAGACGTCATTCAGCTACGCCGTGAAATCTTTACCGAAATGGGCGTAGAGTTTGTGCTGAACACCGAGATCGGCAAAGACATTGCCTTCCAGCAGTTACTGGATGAATACGATGCGGTGTTCCTGGGCATGGGTACCTACCGATATATGCAGGGTGGTTTCGAACACGAATCCGCGCCCGGTGTCTATGAAGCCCTGCCTTACCTGATAGCCAACACCAACAAGTTAATGGGACATGAGCAAGTGGCCTTTGACTATGTGGATATGAAAGGCAAAAAGGTGGTGGTGCTAGGTGGTGGGGATACCGCCATGGACTGTGTACGTACTGCGGTACGCCAGGGCGCTGACAAGGTTATCTGTGCTTATCGTCGTGACGAGGAAAACATGCCGGGTTCACGTCGTGAAGTACAAAATGCCCGTGAGGAAGGGGTGGACTTCCAGTTTAACCTGCAACCTCTGGACATTGCGGTCGACGAAGCGGGCCAAGCCTGCGGCGTTAAACTGGTAAAAACGCAGTTAGGCGCACCGGATGCTGCTGGTCGTCGCAGCCCCGAAGCGGTGCCCGGTTCCGAGCATGTACTGGAAGCCGATGCGGTGATTATCGCTTTTGGTTTTCAGCCTAGTCCGGCCAACTGGTTTGCTGATTACGGCATTATCCTGGATGAAAAGGGCCGGGTCAGAGCTCCTGCTAAAGGTAAATATCCCTTCCAGACCAGTAACCCTAAGATCTTCTCCGGTGGTGATATGGTCCGAGGCTCAGATTTGGTAGTTACCGCTATCTTTGAAGGCCGCCAGGCCGCAGAAGGCATTCTGGACTACCTTAACGTCTGAGAACCTGCCGCTTTGTCAGACCTTGGCATAGCAGCAACGTGACATTTAGCCTGTTTAAGGAATTTAAAAAACGCAGCCTCGGCTGCGTTTTTTATGGTTCAGGACATGTCGTCGCGATGCTGTAAAGGTTGGTGATAGGCGTCAAATTGTCTGTCGCGCTTGGCCTTCCCTGCCGACAATAAGCGCAGAATATCCCGCCAGCTTAAAATCCCTATGGGTTTGCGGTTTACATCTATCACCGGCAAACAAGAAATCTTCTGCTGGTTCATTAAACTAATGGCATCGTAGATATCATCATCCTGAGTCAACACCCACAATTGACGCGTCATAATTTGATGCACCTTTTTATTCAGCGTCGCGGTATCACGCCGGGTTTCCGACGCGGTCCCCAAATTGGGGCTCAGGGCTTTAAGTAGGTCACGATCCGACACCATCCCCACCAACTGGTCATTTTCCACCACCAGCAAATGGTGAAAAAGCTTGGCCGCAAAAATGCGCTGTACCTCGGCGAGACTGGCATCTGCGCCAATAGTTACCACGCGCTTGGTCATGACTTTTTCCAGACTCATCTTATACCTTTGTATCACACTGGCTATTTGTCGCCCCCTTAGGGACATTCTATAGTAACCATACCTCATTAAGAGACATGCGTACCATGGCCATAAAAAAATCCTGTTTGCTCCTGCTCGGCATCTCCAGTCCAGTCTTGGCAGCAACAGACTGTCCCGAACAGTTCCATCAACTGCCACTGGCAGAAAACGCCAGCTATTGTCACCTGTTTGACGATACGCTGCCGGCCACCCTGAGCTATTTCTCGGCGTTGACCCCAGCGCAAACCCTGGCATTTTATCAAAACCGATTAAGTGATGCTTCAACCAGTCAGAGTAAAGACCGCCAGGTGCTGGAAGACAAGCAAGGTCGTTGGGTGGTGGTGATTTCTGCTGACGGCCAGGGCAGCCAGGTAGACATGCTGGTAAAAGAATAACTTCCCGATTTCCCCCGGCCAGTTCTGGCACCTAACTTGCAGACACTCCCATACTTGTGCCAAGCGTCAAAACCTTGGCTTCTTTTCTACGGAGACTGCTATGGAACTGACCATTGTTCTGCTAATGATGCTAATTGTAGTGGCTATCGGCGCCATTAAACTGACGGGCGAAAAACTGGCCTTTCCGTTTAAAAAACGCAGTAACCTGTTTACTCCCGTTGAACGCTCGTTTCTGGAATTACTGGAAAGTGCCGTTGGCCATCAGTACCGGGTGATTTGCCGGGTCAAACTCAGCGACATTCTCAGCCTACGCCAGGGCACTGACAAAAAAACCGCCCGTAGCGCGTTGCAAAAAGCCGCCTCCAGACAACTGGATTTTGTGCTGTGTGACAAAGCCGATATGAGCCCGGTGGTGGCCGTAGATCTGGTACATAACGCCGGCAAAGACGGCTACAAAAGCCAGCGCGACTGGTATGTCAGCAGCAGCCTGGACGCCGCCCGTATCCCCCACCTGCGTATTAAAGTGAAGTCAGGTTATTCGGCACAGGAAATTCGTGATTGTATCGAGGCCAAACTCGCCCCTATGCGATACAAAGAACCGAAAAAGCCCCTGGTGCAAGGCACAATTAAAGACGATAAAACCGCTCTGGGCCGTGCAATAACGGCATAAGTGTTCATGATGGAGCCAGGGACGGCATCCTCTTAAGTTGGCAGATGAATCTTGGCGGAAGCCACCGCCTTTAATAGGGGTAAGTTAATAAAGTGCTTGCGCTTTATACAGTAATACCTCTGAAGCCATGAGAAAACTCGCTTCGAGCAGATTACACATCAATGACTAGTCTCTGCCTAAGCCAACCACTCCGTTCTGCGCCCTGACCACTTTTAGTACTTGGACTGACAGCCCCAAGTTATTAAACTAGCGGCCAATTCCCCCGATGAAGTATTAGCATGAAAATAGCCATTCTGGGCGCAATGGATCAGGAAATTGCGCTGCTTAAAGAGTCTTTGAAGAACATCAACCACACCCGTCATGCCCATTTGGACTTTTATGACGGCACTATGCATGACGTGGAAGTGATCCTGGTCAAGTGTGGTATTGGCAAGGTAGCCGCCTCGGTTGCCACCACCCTGATGATTGACCAGTTCGCACCGGATTATGTTATCAATACTGGCTCAGCCGGCGGTTTTGATACGGACTTGGTGGTAGGCGATGTAGTGATCGGCAGTGAAGTCTTGCATCATGATGCCGACCTTACCCATTTTGGCTATCAGGCCGGGCAGATGGCCGGTATGCCTGCGCGTTTTAGCTGCGATCCACGCCTGATTGCGGCAGCGGAACACGCCACCCGCGATGTACTACATGTCAACTTTCGTACTGGCCTTATCTGTACCGGCGATGCCTTTATCGGCTGTGATGATGCTGCCGCCACATTGCGGAGCAAATTTGCGGATATGAAAGCAGTGGAAATGGAAGGCGCGGCCATTGCCCAAACGGCACATATGCTGGACACGCCGTTTTTGGTCATCCGTTCACTGTCGGATATTGCCGGTACCACGTCTAAAGTCTCTTTTGACCAGTACTTGGAAAAGGCAGCTAAGAATTCCGCCAATTTGGTCATGGACATGATCAAGACCTTAGCCAACTCCCGCTAAATTCATGCTGGCCGAGCTTTTCTTTGATCCCCAGCTACAAACCGTCTGGTTGTTGCTTATTGTGGTATGGATAGAAAAGCTCTGGCGCTGGCCAGCCAGATACCATCCGTTATCCTTTTTCCGACTGTTAGCCACCCGCCTGGCCGCTAAGGTTAACCCCTCTGGCCACAGCATTGGCCAGCAGCGTTTATCCGGTAGCCTGGCCCCCATTGTGGTACTTACCCCCATATTGGTGTGTATTGGACTGTTTATCTATCTGGCCGAGTTCCCAGCATTTTTTGATGCCTTCTTGCTTCTTATGGCGCTCAGCTATCAACCGGTGTTGGATGGCATGGGGAAGATCCAACGTGCGCTTGTGGGAAACAAAAAATCTCTGGCCCGTAACATAGCCCAGCCTTTGGTGCTGCGCGATACCGCTCAGTTAACCACCATGGGGCTGAGCAAGGCGGTAATTGAGAGCGGGTTACTGCGTTTTTATCACCAATACGCTGCCGTATTGTTCTGGTATCTACTGCTTGGGGGACTGGGGGCACTGACCTACCGGTTGCTATACGAATTCAGTCAGGTATGGAATGTTCGTCAGGCCGAATTTCGGTATTTTGGTGCCCCGCTGGCCTGGGTATGTCGCTGGCTGCAGTTTTTCCCATCCAGGCTAAGTATGTTGTTATTGCTGATGTTGCAGCCGCCTAAAAAAGGCAGCCGGGCGAGTATTCAGCAGGGAGCCCAGCGCACGCCCCGAGTCACCTTGCTTGCTTATTCTGGCGCCGCATTAGGTATTCAGCTTGGTGGCCCCGCCTTTTACAACGGACACAAAGTTCGCCTGCCCAAATGCGGCGGCGAGCGTCAGGCCGAAGCGGCTGATATCCAGACAGCCAGAATAGCCATAGTAAAAATCCAATGGCTGCTGATTGTGCTCAGTGCACTATTATCCGCCCTGCCCCTGGTCCTCTGAGGAATTGAATGAAACCTTTCTTGTTTACCTTACTTAGTCTGCTGTTCAGCCTACCGGGAGTGACCGCAGAGCGCATAATCAGCATCGCCCCTCACACCACCGAGCTGGTGTATTCTCTACAGGCTGGTGAGCAGCTTGTGGCGGTCAGCGAGTTTAGTGATTACCCGCAAGCAGCCAAGGCACTGCCGCAAGTGGCCAGTTATCAGGGAGTAAACTTTGAAGCCCTGATGCGCTTAAAGCCTGATTTGATTTTGGCCTGGCAAGGGGGCAATAAGCCACAGGATATTGAGCGATTACAATCACTTGGCTTCGAGGTATTCCTATCCAGCCCCAAACGTCCGGAAGATATTGCCAGCGAGCTAAAGGCTTTGGGCAAACGTTTAGGTAAATCAGATCTGGCCGAACAACTGGCAGACAACTACTTACAAAAATTGCGGGCGCTGAAAACCCACTACGCACAGCAACCACCTGTGAAAGTGTTTTACTATCTGTGGCCAACCCCCATGATGAGCATCGGCCCCAATGCCTGGGCCAGTCAGATGCTGAGTATCTGTAATGCACAGAACATTTTTGCCGATGCGCTTTCCGATTATCCCGAAGTCGCAATGGAAGGTGTGTTGGCGCGTAAGCCAGAACAAATCGTGGCAGCCTTTACACAACCCCGAGCGCAACTGCTGGCTTTCTGGCAGCCCTGGAAAGGAGTTCTGGCGGTATCCGAACAAGCAATTCATAGTGTTAATCCTGATACCTTACACCGTTTTTCCCTGCGTTTACCTCAAGGCATAGACGAACTCTGTGGAAAACTTCACTCCCCTGAGCCGTAGATTTGAAAGCTTGATAATTCAATACCATGCTTACCATTCATCCATAAACACCAGTTGAGGGAGATGGAAAGATGGCAACCGGTTTATCAGGGGATTTTAAAGTAGCCGATTTGGCTCTGGCAGAATGGGGCCGCAAAGAAATTCAGATAGCCGAATCAGAGATGCCAGCGCTGATGGCCATTCGTCACAAGTATCATCAGCAGCAACCACTGGCCGGGGCCAGAATTTTGGGCTGCATTCATATGACTATTCAAACCGCGGTGCTGATAGAAACCCTGACCGCTTTGGGCGCAGAAGTACGCTGGTCATCCTGCAATATTTTTTCCACTCAGGACCATGCCGCAGCTGCCATGGCGGCTACCGGGGTGCCAGTATTTGCCTGGAAAGGCGAGACAGAAGCCGAATATGAGTGGTGTATCGAACAAACCATTATAAAAGACGGTATGCCCTGGCAGGCCAATATGGTACTGGATGACGGTGGCGATCTCACTGCCATATTGCATGACAAGTACCCGCACGTGCTGGAGCAAGTACATGGTATTACCGAAGAGACGACTACAGGCGTGCATCGTCTGTTGTTAATGCTGAGACAAGGCAGACTTAAAGTTCCCGCCATCAATGTCAATGACTCCGTAACCAAGTCTAAGAATGACAACAAATATGGCTGCCGCCATAGCCTCAACGATGCCATTAAACGTGCCACAGATCATTTGCTGGCGGGCAAGAAGGCCTTGGTGATTGGTTACGGCGATGTGGGCAAAGGATCGGCGCAGTCCTTACGTCAGGAGGGCATGATTGTCAGGGTGTGCGAAATTGACCCCATTTGTGCCATGCAAGCCTGTATGGACGGTTACGAAGTGGTGTCACCCTACCGCATGGGCAACAACAGTGGTCAACTGGCCGACATAGACCAGGGGTTGATGCAGAGCATCGACTTGGTCGTCACTTGCACAGGCAACATCAATGTCTGCGACGCCAATATGCTGAAATGCCTGAAAGCCGGTGCCGTGGTATGCAATATCGGGCATTTTGATCATGAGATTGATACCGGTTTTATGCGCCAAAACTGGGACTGGGAGGAGATAAAACCCCAAGTGCATAAAATCTACCGAAGCAATGAGCCTCACGATGCCTTGTTACTTTTATCTGAAGGGCGGCTAGTAAATTTAGGCAATGCCACCGGCCACCCTTCCCGGGTAATGGACGGCTCCTTCGCCAATCAAGTGTTGGCCCAAATACACCTGTTTGAGAGAGGCTTTGCCCATATGGAGAATGCAGAAAAGCAAGAAAACCTGCGGGTTGATGTATTACCCAGGTATCTGGATGAAGAGGTCGCCAGATATATGGTGGAGGGATTTAGTGGCGTCATCACCCGTCTGACGCCGCAACAGGCCGACTATATTCAAGTAGGGATAGATGGGCCATTTAAACACCACGACTACCGCTACTAACGGAATGTGACAGTTGGTGTTTACTGACAACAAAACACGGATGGCTCTGTACTACGCCGGCCCCTTGGGTTTAATATGCTTGAAACATGACAAAGCGAGTAATCTATGCGCTTATACATCCTACTCCTGGTATTGTTTACCAGCCTAGCCTCTGCATCTGGGACCGGCTTCTCTTCTATTTCGGCGCAACAACTCTTAGAGAGGAAACAAGACGTTGTTGTGGTAGATGTAAGAACGCCCGAAGAATATGCCGAGGGCCATGTGCCCGGTGCTATTAATGTGCCCCATGATCGTATCAACGAATTTTTGCAGCAGTTAGACAATGAAAAGAGCAGCCAATTAGTCCTCTATTGCCGCTCTGGTCGTCGCGCCAAGTTAGCCGCCAATGAACTGCATAAGCTAGGGTTTGGCAGTATCACACTGCTTGAAGGCGATATGCTGGGCTGGCAGGAACAAGGGCTTCAGGTTGAGAAATGAACCAGTCCTACGGCAAACGCGATAAGTACGGCGGCTACCAGCTACAGATAGAGGGGCAGTTGCTGATAGCCAGGGTTAGCGGAGTGATTGGCTCGGGCTTAAGTAAAAGCTATCTGAATAATCTGTTGCAACTTGCCCAGCAGTTGCAGGGAAAACCTTGGGTATATATAGCCGACTGCACGGGCTACCAGGCATCCATTCCCGATGCCGCCAGTAATTTGCAAAAAGCCTATGAAGAGTGCCTTAAACTGGGCTGTGTGGGAGATGCCTACTGCATCGACTCACCTGTAGGTATCAATCAATTGGCGCAAATACGCCGAGAGAGCAAGATAAGCACTGATATCCAAAAGAGAATCTTCGCCGATCTGGACAAAGCCAAGGCGGCCATGTTGAAATTCCTGCAGGACGCTGTTTTCTGAGCCTAACCCTAAATGAATATTACCCTGACTACACCAGCGATGCTGTTTCCAGCTATTTCGTTACTGTTATTGGCCTACACCAACAGGTTTGTAACTTTAGCCAGCATCATCCGCAATTTCGTTGATAACAGCGACAGCACCCATAAGCAGATCGCTAATCTGCGCAAACGCATTCAGCTTATCAAGCGTATGCAAGAGGCCGGGGTAGCCAGTTTCTTTTTATGCGTATTGTCGATGCTGGCCATCTACCTCAATTATCAGGTAGCTGGCAGTTGGATATTCGGCCTAAGCCTGATCTTACTGTTATGGTCCCTGTGGCTGTCAGTGGCCGAGATCCGTATTTCTGTAGAAGCGCTGGACGTCTACCTGCAAAGTCTGAACATTCAAACCAATAAAAAAAAATGAGCAATATTAAGTACTTTCCCCTACATGAAGATCATTACGAGCGCCTGCTGGCCTTAGCCAATAGCGTACATGGCGACAACTATATGGACCTACCGTCGCTGCAAAGCTATCACCAGGCAGGTATGGTCAATGGTATTAATGCCAGTTGGGTAGCGCTGGATGGTGAACGCCTGGTAGGCTTCCGTATTACCTGGGCTGCAGGTCACTGGCAACCGGATAAATGGAGCAGCCCTGACTTATGGGGACATCCCCAAGACAAAGTGTGCTATTTCAAATGTAATACCGTAGACAGCACCTACCGTGCTGCAGGTATTGGCTCACAAATGTTAAAGCTGTCTATTCAAGAAGCAGCCAAACAAGGCGCCAAGGCTGGTCTAGCCCATATATGGATGCAAAGCCCAGGCAACAGTGCATTTAAATACTTCTCTAAATGCGGCGGCAAGTTGGTGAAAGAGCACCCTGGGAAATGGCAGGAAAACTGTGACAATGAAGGCTATGTTTGCCCGATTTGTGGCACCCAGTGCGACTGTGTGGCAGCAGAAATGCTGTTAACCTTCGAGGACTAAAACTAAACTCAGCACACTGGTAGCGCATGTTGTCGAGCTTTTATGATCCACTTTTGGATAGCAACCCCGGCACGGGTCGGCCCTACCCCGTTTCTTACTGGGCGCAAGGGGTTAACCCCTGGTCTGCGCCAGCCCTAAGCGGTGAACAACAAACCGAGGTAGCCATCATTGGTGGTGGTTACACCGGTTTATCCTGCGCCTGGCATCTGGCCAGCCAGCATGATATTCAGCCTACCGTGCTGGAAGCCAATCAGATTGGCTGGGGTTGTAGCGGCCGCAACGGTGGCTTCGTGTTAAACGGCACCGGCCGGCTGTCATTTGCCCAGATAGAAAACAAATGGGGTGAACAAACCGCACAGGCTGTTTACGCAGAGTACCGCCAGGCCATTGATACCGTCTCAGAACTAATAGATATCGGCGATATTCCTTGTGCTCCTGAATATGGCGGTTACCTGAAGATTGCTCATAACCGCCAATCGGTTGAGCTACTCAAGCAACAAGCCATTTTAATGCAACGTAAGTTTGGTGACCCGCTACGCTTTCTCAGTGCTCAAGCGTTAGAGAAAAACTACCTGCACTCTCCTCAGGCCCATGGTGCCTTGCATTACCCATACTGCTTCGGTCTGCACCCGCTTAAATTGGCACAAGGCTATGCCAATATGGCACACCAGGCGGGCGCCAAGATTTATCCCCAGTCACCGGTGATAAAAATTCAACCGGAGGGCAGTAAGATTCGCCTGCTGACCCCGAGCGGTTCACTAGTGGCGGACAAACTGGTCATTGCCAGTAACGGCTACACCCCAAACCAGTTTCATAGTGCAGTGGATAAACGTCATTTCCCGGTGCTGTCCAGCATCATAGTGACCGCACCACTAAGTGATGCCCAACGACAAGCCTGTGGACTAAAAAGCGGCCTGATGGCCATGGATACCCGCACCCTGAAATACTATTACCGCCTGCTACCTGATAATCGTATTCTATTTGGTGGGCGCGGTGCTATTCGGGGTAAGGACGCCAATCATCCGGTGTACAAAAAACGCTTACTGGATGCATTAGTACAGACGCTACCTGCGCTCAATGGGATACAGGCAGAGTATTTCTGGAGCGGCTGGGTTAGCGTATCACTGGATGACTACCCGCGAATTTGCCAGGCTGATGATAAGGGACAAGTGTTTTATGCCATGGGCTATTGTGGCTCGGGTGTCTCTTTTGCCAGCCAGGCCGGAAAACGCCTGGCCCAGCGCGTAGCCGGAGATCTGAATTTACCGACCTTACCTTTTATGCAATCCCCCCTGCCCCAATTCCCAATGGCACAGTTTCGCCGTCTTGGACTATGGGCTTTTTATCACCTTGGACGCTTTCGTGACGGCTTGTTATAAAAAGTTACAACAGCATAAGAGTAAAGACCCCAACCACTTAACCTTCACAAAAGTATGTTATAGCTGTGCATAAGTGATGACTAAATTGCCACATTAGCAACATGGACAAATAAACATCACAAAGCTATGATGCCGTTCCAAATTTTCATTTAGTTTCAGGATGATAGAAGAATGTCTGAAAAAAACCCAGGTAGTAGGAAACTAATCAAAGCCACTTTAGCACTCACCCTTATGGGTTTGCTTGGCGGCTGCGTCAGCACCACCCCAACAATGGGTGGCTCCAGTGGCAACACAGTAACGGGTGCAGCCAGCGGTGCAAACGCCGAAGGTACAAACAGCGCACTTGAGAAATGTGACGCGCCATTGGGCACTATGTCTGTTTTCGAAGATCAAAACGACGACTGGTGGTATACCTATCGCAGGCATTATCCAAATCTGGGCAGCACACTGCCGGTACTGCGTACCATGATTCAGCAGTCTAACTGCTTTGTCGTTGTAGAACGTGGCAGAACCATGTCGGCCATGGATACCGAGCGGGATCTGATGAATTCTGGTGAGCTTCGTGAAGGCAGTAATTTTGGCAAGGGTCAACTGGTCGCTGCTGATTACACCATGCAACCATCCATTCAGTTTTCAGAGAAGACTGGTGGTATGGGCGGCTTATTAGGTGGCTGGGTTGGCGCTGTTGCCGGTGGTGCCAGAAGTAATGAAGCAGCGACTACCTTGCTGCTGATCGATAACCGTTCTGGTGTCCAGATATCTTCTTCTGTGGGTAACGCTAAAAACTGGGACTTCAGTCTTTTTGGTGGCGCATGGTTCGGTTTATTCGCCGGTGCGGGCGGCTTCTCTGACACGCCAGAAGGCAAAGTGATCACTGCGGCTTTTGCAGACTCTTACAACCATATGGTTAATTCCTTGCGTAATTATAAAGCGCAGAATGTTGAAGGTGGTTTAGGTAAAGGCGGCAAGTTAACCGTTAACTAAACTGCAGACGATAAATTAAGAGGCCCGCATAGCGGGCCTTTTTTATTTGCTCGATGACGAGACCAAATCTGTCAGCAAAAGAAACCAACGCCCTGATAGCACTAAGGCGCCATTGGCGCCTTAGTCTAAATTACTGCAGAGTAATTCTGGCAAACTTGCGTTTACCCACCTGATACACCGCGGTGCCAGACTCGGTAAGTACCAGCTTACCGTCTTCCAGCTTTTCACCATCCACTTTTACCGCGCCTTGCTTAATCATACGTAAGGCTTCAGACGTAGACCCCACCAGTTCGGCATCTTTCAACAAATTGGCAATGGCTAGTCCATCTGCTGGCAAACTGATGGTCAGCTCAGGCATTTCATCCGGCAGCGCATTTTTAGAAAAACGCTGAATAAAGTCCTGATGGGCGGCTTCGGCCGCTTCGATATCGTGGAAACGCGCAATGATTTCCTTAGCCAGTAGAATCTTCATATCACGGGGATTTGCCCCATCAGCGACCTGCTGTTTCAGCGCAGCAATATCTTCCAGCGGCTTGAAGCTTAGCAAGTCATAGTAACGCCACATCAGATCATCAGAGATGGACATCATTTTGCCGAACATATCCGTTGGGGTATCGGTAATACCGATATAGTTGCCCAGAGATTTGGACATCTTCTGCACACCGTCTAACCCTTCTAACAGCGGCATCATCAGCACGGTCTGAGGGCGCATGCCTTCATCTTTTTGCAGTTCACGGCCCATCAGCAAATTGAAACGCTGGTCGGTTCCCCCCAGCTCCATATCACTTTGCAACGCGACCGAGTCCCAGCCTTGTACCAGCGGATATAAAAACTCATGAATGGCAATAGGCTGCCCACCAGCATAACGCTTTTTAAAGTCATCCCGTTCCAGCATACGGGCCACGGTTTGACGCGCCGCCAGTTTAATCATGCCGTCAGCGCCCAGATTACTCATCCACTCAGAATTAAAGCGTACCTGAGTCTTGGCCGGGTCGAGAATTTTGAACACCTGCTCTTTATAGGTTTCAGCATTAGCCAACACATCTTCACGGGAAAGCGGTTTGCGGGTGACATTTTTACCCGAGGGATCGCCAATCATGCCGGTGAAGTCACCGATCAGAAAGATGATCTCGTGACCTAACTGCTGCAAAGTACGTAGCTTGTTGATCAGCACCGTATGACCAAGATGCAGATCCGGCGCGGTAGGATCAAAGCCGGCCTTGATCTTGAGGGGTTTACCCTCTTTAAGCTTTTCGATCAATTCCTCTTCCAGCAGGATATCTTCACTGCCTCGCTTTATCTCCGCAAAGGCGGTTTGCCAATCTGTCATCAACTTGCTTCTCATTTATTCCGGGACATAAAAATAGCTGGCCATTCTAGCCTTGCACTGTAGGCAATAAAAGCCACAGGAGTAGAAATTCTCGCCAGAAGCAGATATTCTGCGCTGAAGCGCCCGATCTGTGGAACCCTTTTTCATCTCGCAGGTCAGAATGCCGTTGTTCCGAATTTAAAGTAAGAGGTTGTAGTAGGTGGTCAAGCAAACCTTAAAACAACTACCCAAGCCACATAAGTGGATGATTGCCGGTTTAAGCCTGGTGGCCTTTTTGGCATTTGTACTGCCATCTGAGCCGGCTACTGCATCGCGTCAAACCGAAGAGCTGGAGTTGGGTAAACGTTACCCGTTGCAGTTATCGGTAGATGAATTGCCAGCCCAGCAGATCAGCGAGAATCGTTTCCAGTGGAAAAAGTTCAAGGTTGAGCGTGGCGACAACCTGGCCAAGATTTTTTCCCGCGCCGGATTGAGCCCTCAGGACACCTACAAAGTTTCCAATGCCGGAAAAGATGCCAAAGCGCTGCTGAAAATGATGCCCGGCGATATATTGCGTTTGGCCATTGATGATCAAGGGCAATTTCAAGCGCTGAGCTACAATATTTCAGCAACAGAAACCTTGTATATCCAGCCCGATGATCAAGGGCTTCTGGCCAGCGGCATTGAAAGTAAAGACGTGGATGTACGCCTCGGCTATGCCAGTGGTGCTATTAAGAGCAGTTTCTGGAACGCGGGGATTGCAGCCGGCATGTCGGAAGCACAAATTATGAGCCTGGCCAATATCTTTGGCTGGGATATCGATTTTGCCTTGGAACTGCGAGAAGGCGACAGCTTCAATCTGGTCTTTGAAGAAGAATTTATCGACGGTGAATTTATTGGGTACGGTAAGATTCTGGCGGCAGAATTCAGTAACCAGGGTGAAGTGTATCAGGCGGTTCGTTACGAGGACGGTAACTATTATACCCCTGAGGGCCGCAGTATGCGTAAAAGCTTCTTGCGCGCACCGGTGAACTTCAAATACATCAGTTCCAATTTCAACCCCAAGCGCTTTCATCCCATTCAAAAGCGGGTCAAGCCCCACAATGGAATCGACTATCGCGCCAACACCGGTACGCCTGTGGTCGCAGCTGGTGATGGTAAGGTCGTGGCATCGGCCTACAACAAATACAACGGTAACTATGTGTTTGTGCAGCACGGTGAAAAATACATGACCAAATACCTGCATTTCTCCAAACGCGCGGTGAAAAAAGGTCAAACCGTTAAGCAAGGTCAGGTGATAGGCTATGTGGGTTCTACTGGTATGTCCCAGGCGCCACACCTGCACTATGAGTTCCTGGTTGACGGCGTGCATCGTAATCCACGTACCGTCACCCTTCCCAAGGCAGAACCCATTGCCAAACAGGACAAGGTTAAGTTCATAGCCCTGGCAGAACAGTATATGACCCATCTGGAAAACAATCGCCGCATTATGCTGGCCATGCGTTGAGGCACTTTCGCACCTATCATGCGCCCCTTAGACAATATGGATCTGCAGATATTAGCTCTGCTGTACAAGGACGCGCGATTGACCAACAAAGAGTTGGCCAGTCGCGTTGGCTTGGCCCCTTCTTCCTGTCTGGAGCGCGTTAAGCGACTGCAGGTCGAACAAGTGATACAAGGCTGCAGCCTGACACTGAATATGAATGCCCTGGGAGGGCATATTCAGGCCATGATTGCCGTGCGGCTATCCAATCACAACAGAGAAACCGTGGATGCCTTTATGGCCGACCTGCTGCCCATGCCGGAAGTGATGCGCCTTTACCATATGGGCGGTGAAAATGACTTTTTTGTCCATGTCACAGTCGCAGATACTCACCATTTGCGTGACTTCGTGTTTAACGCTGTGACCGCCAGGGCAGAAGTTAATCACGTCGAAACAGCACTGGTTTATGATTATTGTCAGAGCCAAAGTTTGCCGAAGTTTTAAGCTTCGGCAACTGACATAAAAAACACTAGTCTCGACAACCCCACCCTACTCAGCTGTTATAACGTCAGCAACGACAGTTTTTCTAAACACCCTACCCAACCAGCCTGATGGTCATCGGCCATAGCCTGGTCAGTAAAGCCACTATGAGTCAGGGTTAGCTCAGAGGTGTGCGGGTTAACGCTGGCGAAGTCCAGACTCACTTCACTCACAAGCTCACTGTCCTGCCATTGCCAGCTGAATACCAGTTTCTCATTTTGTTTAATTTGCAGATACTCGCCCATGACGATGTGCTGATTAAACTCTGCATCCTGCATCACCAAACGAAACTTTCCCCCTTCCTGAAAGCTGGACATTATTTGCGCGACCTGTAGATCGCCAGGCGCCCACCATTGTTGCATCAACTCGGTCTTGTACCAGGCTTCAAACAAGCGCGACAGCGGCGCATCAAACTTAACATTCAGGGTGAATTGATACATAGGTTGTCCAACAAAAAACGGCTATGCCCTATCATCGGCAGACAGGGCATTCTCTGCAATCTTTTTATTGGCAACTTAGCTCAACAACGCAGCCATACTAGGGCCGGAGCTATAATGCTGCCCGGCACTGCTTAGGGCCACACTTTGATACAGGGCATCAATATCGGCCGGCGACATAAACTTATCAGTGAAACCCGGCCTTAGCGGATCAATATGCAACCTGGCGCTTTGAATAAACTGAGCAATCAGCTCCTTGACATTATCCGTGCCCATGGCCACCCGCATAGTGGTCAGAAATATGCCGGCGGCATGTTGGTCAGCTTCGGCCAATTCAGAATGAGACGTGAGCGCCGGACATAAAATTATAGTGTTGTTCTGGCCAATAGAGACCTGATGGCTGAATGCTGGCTCAAGCGAGTCAAAGAAACGCACAAAAGTCTGCCTGTCCAGACTGGCCCCTTCCATATCCACGGTAAAGAGTGAGCAAGGCCAACCATGGCGCATCAATTTATTGCGTAATCCGGCATTAGGGTGCCCCTCAACCGCGTGACTGTTGACCCTAAAATCCGGGTGAGAAGCCAAAAAGCGGCAGAATACCTGGGTATTAATCACCTTGGATAACATACGCTGCTCCAGGGTTTTCATACCGTTGAGGACATCGAAGGCTTTTTCAGAGTCAAGAAACGCGCCTTTAATATAGAACACATCCCAGAACATGGTTTGTGACCAATCCACACCATTAACGTTGTCGCCCTTGGCCTGAAACATGCGATGATTTTCGCCTATCACTACCCCAGCCGTAGTGGCACCGCTTCCACAGATATCCTTGGTATAACTGTGCACCAGATAATCCGGACGCTCAGCTCGGTCGGCACATTGCAATGGCTGACTCAGCACCGGTGTCGCCAACGTCGCATCCAGCATCACAAGGTGCTCATCCTGATGAGCAAGGCGACAAATACCGGGCACATCCAACACATACCCATGAGGGTTACAGGGAGATTCTAAGTAAACATGCAGCTTTTTGCCCTGCGCCAAACGCTGGGTATGTTTACTCTTCACCTTATCTAAAAAAACGGCAAACTCATCAGCCTGATAACCGTCAAACCACTCGAGCTGAATTGCCAGACGATCCGAACGGGCAAAATAGTCATGCAAAAGCTGGAATACCCCACCGTAAATATTGCGCGAGACCACTAACACGTCACCATGTCGCAATACGTTGGAAAGCATGCCATCAATAGCCGCCATACCTGAATTAAAGTTCCAGGCCAGATATTCTCCAGCATAAGGCCCAGCCTCCAGATCAACGATAGCATTGGCCAGTGAAATAGCGGTTGGATTTAACAAACGCGAATAAATCTGATGGGTCGCTTCTTTCCCCTGAAAAGCATCATCCACCCATTCAGTACAGGCGTACACATAGGTCGCTGTTCGCACCACTACCGGGGTGGCAGAAAACAGCGCTGTTACATTATCAAACAGCGGATAATGATTGCGAGCCAGCTGCGATCCTTGTTGGCGATGCAGGCTTTGATGTACCGCTCTAAAGGGGTTTTGCAGGGTATCCAATACTTTAGCAATCTGAAATGATAAAAACTTTTTAGCATTGAAACGAGCGATCTTATCTTCCCGGCTAAGTCCCTCTAACGTGTCCTGGGTAACTTGCCAAAGCCGGGCAATATCACCCTGAGTTTGATAAAGATGCAGCGCCGCTTGGTGGAGGGCCTGCCCATATTCCGATGCTGCATCTATCCCGAAATGTTGCAGTTGCTCCTGTGCCAACTCCTGCATCGACTGAGCATGGGAGCTATTGCGACGGGGAGAGAGCAGCTTTGCCTGTTGAATAATATCTGACATAACCCTACCTAATTTGGTTAAAACATCAACAGATTAATCAGAATTATATTCCAAATAAACAAATATCTAACAAATTAAATACAAAATCACATCATCAAGCCGAATGACACGCTTTCTGATTTAGTTCAGCTCAGGGAAAGGAGTAAAATGACGTTTGGCGAATCAAATAAAAAGGCGGCCGAAGAATAAGGGCCGCCACATAGTATAAACCTTTCTACAATCTGGGATCCGTTGCCTGCACTTGTGGCTTAGCATGGTGTTTAGCATGAAATGCAGCAAGTGCCGGATAAGCCAGTACATTGTGTAATTCGCGAAACAGTGCCCAGTCCAATAGGCAATACAAACAAATGGACGGATAGTCCCATGCATCAAATGCCCCTTCTCCGGCCAGCTTCTCCAGCTCAGCAAACACGGATTCAATACGTTCCTGCTGCAAACGGAAGATCAATTTTTCCGTATCCGCTGCCACCTCTGAGCGCTGCATTAACAGCGCCTGTACCAAGGCATCGTTGACCGAATCAATCAGGGTCAGGATGTTTTCCTGTCCCCAACTCAATCTGGGCAGTCCCAGCTTGTCGCTCAGATAGCGGAAAATCACTCGTGAATCAAAAATTACCTCACCGTCATTATCCAGCATAGGAATCTTCAGGGTCGGGTTTAACGAGCGCAGTAGTTCCCTATCCGCGCCGTCGAAAATCTGCATATTAATATACTCATGTTGCTGATTAACTAGCAGCAGGCGTAAACGGCGCACAAAGGGTGAGGTATTTGAGCCGTAAAGCTTAAGCATGGCAATGCTCCATTTGAGGGTTAAGGGGATTTTGTCAGACGAGCCTGACGATAACTAAGTTGTTCAGGAAAATAGCTGGCCACCTCTCCAGAAGCAACCAAGTCGCGAAAGCCCTGTTCAAAGATCTTCTTCAGCAAATGACCGCGGCTACTGTTCTGAAATGCAACAAACAGAGGCAGAGCTTCTTTAATCTCGCGCTGCGCTAAGCTTATCCGCTCCTCATCGCTCAGGTTGTAACTGAAGTCCACCAGCATATCCACCCGCTGGCTCTGCAACAGTTTAAGGCAGTTCTGCGCCGTGCTGGCTTCATATACCTCGATATTGGCCGGTAGCCATTTAGCAAATTCATAACCTAGCACCTGGCAAGCTTTGCCCGGCTCTCCTCTATCCAGCATCAAAGCCAAACTTTGTGCATCAGGACCGACTGCCACAACGGGATATTCATAATCAATATGCACATCGGAGCGCAGCATACCTGGCGGTATTTCAAAAGCATATGCGCCGATCAGCATATCAAACCGGCCTTCAGCAAACGCCTGCTTGGCCCGCTTCCAGTTGGAGGGCCGCGTTTCAACCTCAACGCGCTGCTCGGCAAAGGCTCGCCTTAACATACGCCAGTATGTGGCCTGAGGCGTGTCGGTATAACCTTGCCAGCTACCGGAAATGGCAGAAATTTTTCCCGCAGGGCCTAGCGAAGGGGCAATATGGATCGGCGGGATGCCGTATTTTTGCCGCAACTGCCAGACTTCACCGGTTAATTCCATTTCTTCCAGTTTGCTGACCAGCCTTCTGGCCAGAGCGGCATGTTTGGCATGCAGATAATGAAAAATAGACGCGCTGTCTAACGGGTACTGAATCCAATGGGCCGAGCTTTGGTAAAAACTGGGGGGCACAATCAGTTCGGTCAATACCGCTGCATCCACCCGTTTAAGCGTCAGCATATCCAAAACGGCCTTGGTGTCACCCAGCTTAATGAGCGGTGGATGCACCGCCTGTGCGTTGAAATAATCTTCCTGAAACTGAAAGCCTCGCAAGGTCACCAGGCTATTCATATCGCTCAGCTCGCACAGCCCGCATCGACGCCGATCTGCCAGCAAGACCAGATTAAAGTCATAGAGCGGGAAAGGAACCCGAATCAGATGCGGATAGGCGTTAGCTATACTTTGCCCCCTGTCCCGCAAACCATCCAAACGCCCTTCATCAGCCTCAATGAAGCTTCGCCCAAGGGGCATGGACTCAAGTTCCAAACGATAACCCAGTGACGCATAGGCATTTCCCAACAGCTCCCCCACAAACAGGCTGTGCGGACTATCAGGCTGAATGGGGCTATCCATCTTCAGTGTTTTTAGCTCGTCGGCAACTAACACAGGACAGCTTAACGCCAAGAGGAATGACCAGGCCCAGCGCATCAGGCCGGTTTGCCAATGTCTATTCAAATGCAACAAGCTCAAGCTAAGTAAGAATTAATACCATACTAGAGCGCGTTAACTATTTGTATATGAATTTTACTTTAGGGGGCGGGTTAAGCCGAAAACGGCTTCAATTGAAAAGCTGTTGGCCCACAAAAAGCGGGCCAAATCAATCAGATGCTAAAGCTGGAACCGCAACCACAAGTAGTGGTGGCATTGGGGTTATTCACCAAAAAACGACTGCCATCCAGGCCCTCGCTGTAGTCTACAATGCCTCCCACCAGGTATTGCAAACTCATAGGATCCACCACCAGAGTGACACTGTCTTTATCTATGGTGGTGTCACCGTCATTGACCTTCTCATCAAAGGTAAAACCGTACTGAAAGCCAGAACAGCCACCACCAGTAACAAACACCCGTAATTTCAGATTCGGGTTCTCTTCTTCTTCAATCAATGCTTTGACTTTACGCGCCGCCGCATCGGAGAATTCAACAGGATAGGCTGACTCGACAGACATCTTTAACCTCAATCAGGATAATTGCAGCCGCAATAACGACTGCGACATTCGGTAGCTATTATCTTATACCCGACTATTTCTATCAACTATTCAGTTCGGCCGTTTCCGACACCGACAGCAACCATTCAAAAGTGCGCTTTAATTCACCCCGCTTCGGCTTGGTGAGATTGCAATCCACTTCCAGCCGCTGCGGGATAAAGCCTTCCGGCAACTTAAAGAGCCCTTCTAACACTTCAAAATAACGAAACCTGAAGCCTAACGCTTTCTGTTCAGAATCCATCAGGTCAGTAAGCACCAACTGAGCTGGCACCCCATCCTGGCTGCCGTAGATAACCACCTGAGCCTGGCCTTGAACCAAATCCTTACGCTTATTCTTTTGCATCATCACCAGAGCAAAGCGAAAGTAACCTGGACTCTTGGTGGCTTCAATATCCAGGGAATCTACCACTACCCCCTGCTCTTGCGTTTCCGGCGCCATGACTTTCTGGTAGAACGACAACTCTCGGCGAATCTCAGCCTGTTTTTGCAGATTCTGAGTCAGGCTACCCTGCATTTGCTGACTGGCCAAGCGTTCGACTTCCAGTTCAACACCCAGAATATTCAAGCTTTTAATCAGCCTGTTATTCTCTTGTGTAACATTCGCCAGACTTTCTTCCAACGCAGCGATTTGGCGCGCCTGATAAACATACTGATGGTTGCCCCATCTTATTCCAAGGTAAACGGCCAGTGCTAACAAGGCGAACATCAGCCAATAAAAGCGCATGGCACCCAACTTCATTTTTAATGCTTTAGGGGACAGCAACATTCGTTTCCTCTTTGACCAAAGTGTCTGTCATATCAGGGTTTTCTTCCGCAGAGTTGTGGTAGACTTGAGCCAAAAGTACAGCCAGCCACAGCATGAATTTACAGGGACTGCGCCAGGAACTTGCTCACCCACGAACCTCAGTGCAACTTTGCCTGCTCGGCATTGTTGGTGGTGTGTGCGCGGCAACAGTAATAATTCTGTTTCGCCTGACCATCGAATTATTGCAGGGATTGTACCTGCAACAGGGCGACAATTTCACCACTATGGATGCGGTTGACCGATTTATTCTGCCTATTATCGGTGCTGTGCTAATCCTGTTGTTCGCCTTTATCACAGGTTTCAAACATTACCGTATGGGTATTCCCTATGTTATTCACCGGGTTAAGCATCGTTACGGACACATACCTTTACGTACCAGCATCAATCAGTTTTTTGGTGGCGTGATTGCACTGGCGTCTGGCTTTTCGGTCGGCCGCGAAGGCCCTAGCGTACATTTGGGCGCAGCAGGCAGCAGCTTTCTGGGGCAATGGCTAAAACTGCCCTATAACAGTATTCGCATACTGGCCGGATGTGGTATTGCGGCGGGTATTTCTGCTTCCTTTAACACGCCTTTTGCGGCGGTGATATTTGTAATGGAAGTGGTACTTCGCGAATATAAGATCCACATTTTTATTCCGGTTATGCTGGCAGCAGCCTGTGGCTCGGTATTAACCCGCCTGGTATTCGGAGATGGCAGCGAACTGGCGTTATTAAACTTTGGCCAGTTTAGCAACTGGTTCTATTTATACCTCATCCCCGTCGGCATCTTACTGGGTGCCATGGCGACATTATTCAATAATCAGTTGATGAATATGATTCGCTGGTTCAGGCCACTGAATATGGCCAGTCGCCTGCTGTTGGCAGGTTTGTTAACCGGCATGGTAGGCTACTTACTTCCCCAGGCCATGGGCTCGGGAATGAGCTCAATCCAGTTTGTCGTCAGTTCACCGGATAATTTGCTGCTGCTCTTTGCCATTCTGGCTGCCAAATTTCTGCTAACCCTGATAGCGCTGGGCCTGGGAGTACCAGGAGGAGTGATAGGCCCCGTAATAGGCATGGGTGTGCTAAGCGGCGCCATCATGCTACTACCTCTGGGGTGGTTTGTGGAGGATACTTCGGCCTATACCGGCACCTTCGCGTTATTAGGTATGGCCGGTTTACTCAGTGCGGTATTGCATGCCCCCTTGGCAGCATTGTCGGCGGCCATGGAGCTGTCGCTATCACCCGAAATCATTCTGCCGGCCATGCTGGTTATCGTGCCGGCTTATGTCACCTCGACACAATTGTTCAAAAACCGCTCCATTTTTATTCGCCAGTTGGATTACCAGAAACTCAGCTATACCACCTCCTCTATACGGGAGCATCTGCAAAAAACCGGTGTTATGGCCGAAGCAAGACAGGATTTTAAGCTGTTTCATGATAGCCCTGAGCACCCCATGCTGGCCCACTTGCAACAGCACCCCACAGATTTATTGGTACTAGCTCAAGATTTTGAAATTGGCATGCAATATTCACTGGTGCAGTTTGATGTCAGCTTGAGTCCCGATCAAAGTCACCCACTTAAATACGTAGTGATGGAGGGGGCGCCTGCTCAGGCCACCCTGGCCGAAGTTTATGAAATACTCCAGGCTGGCCGTGATGGCGCGGTGTATATCTATGAAGATACCCCCAGCGATATCATCGGCGTGATCACCTGGAACAGTCTGCGAGCCCAATTGATGAAGGAGCAATATTGATGATTTTGTGGCTTAAAGCCCTGCATATTTTCTTTATGGTGGCGTGGATGGCTGGGATTTTTTATCTGCCAAGGCTGTTTGTTTACCATGCACAAACGGACAACCAAGCGGTTAAAGACCAGTTTAAGGTCATGGAACGCCGCTTGTGGTGGTTTGTAACCCCCTTTGCCGTACTCACCTTGGTATTTGGCCTGGCGCTCATCTTTACCTATGGCCGCGACTGGTTTCGCGCGTCCATGTGGCTGCATTACAAATTAGTCGGTGTGATTGTCATTTATGCCTATCACTTTTATCTGTATCGTTTACTTAAGCAATTCGGCCGGGATGAAAATCACCATTCACCGCGCTTCTACCGTTTTTTAAACGAAGCGCCGGTATTGATATTACTGGCAATAGTTTGTCTGGCCGTAGTCAAGCCACTGCTTTAAGCCTGTAGTGACAAGGTTGATTAGGCTTTACCTAAGCGCTGCTGCAGTTTTGTTTAGGCATATAGGGAGATAGATGTTTTGACAATGGGAACACTTTTTTTCTTCTGTGGAAAAATGGGGGCCGGTAAGTCTACCTGGTCACAACGGGTGGCATCTGATCACCATGGAGTTCACATTTCGGAAGATAACTGGCTAGCGGCACATTATCCCGCCCAAATCGAGACATTCGACGACTACCTAAGGTTATCAAGAGCCATCAAACCCTTTATGAAGCAGCATGTGCAGCAGATTCTAACCAGCGGCACCAATGTAGTGAGGGATTTTCCGGCCAATACTGTCAAGCAAAGGGCTTGGTTTATCTCCCTTTGCAACGAAATTGACTGTCCTCATCAGCTTATCTACCTAGATATCAGCGACGAGCAATGCCTGACCCAGATTGCAAAACGCCGCCTTGAACAGCCTGAGCGCGCCAACTTCGATACCGAGGCCGTGTTCCGGCATGTCACGGGATTCTTCGAATGCCCAAGTGATCATGAAAAGCTGAATATTGTCAGCCATAAGGACATTGGTCTTTAGCTCTCGGCGTTTAGCCAGCCTCGGTTGGCTAAACCTTAAAAAGCACAGATAAAAAGCCAGGCAACCCAGCGCTGGGATAGTCTTCCCCCTCTGGTCTTGCTAAAATCCGTCTACTCCCAATCAAGCCGATATCCCCATGAGCCAGTTCAAAGGTCAGCACATTCTTTCTGTCGATCAGTTCAATCGCGACAACATCCAGCAAGTGTTTCAGGTGGCGGATAAAATGCGCCCCTACGCGCATCGCCAAAAGCGCACTAAAGTGCTGGATGGTGCCATTCTGGGCAACCTGTTTTTTGAAGCCAGCACCCGTACCCGGGTGAGTTTTGGCACGGCATTTAATCTGCTGGGAGGCGAGGTACGAGAAACCGCCGGTATGGCTACATCGGCCCTATCCAAAGGTGAATCGCTGTTTGATACCGCCAGAGTGCTATCCAGTTATTCGGATATCGTTGCCATGCGTCACCCAGATGCAGGCTCGGTGGCCGAATTTGCCGAAGGCAGCCGTGTGCCGGTCATCAATGGTGGTGACGGCCCCAATGAGCACCCCACTCAGGCCTTGCTGGATCTCTATACCATCAGCAAGGAACTGCAGTTCCACGGTGACAGCATAGAAGGCATGCATATCGCCATGATCGGCGATCTTAAACATGGTCGCACCGTACATTCGCTATCCAAACTGCTGAGCTTGTATAAGAACATCCGCTTTACCCTGATCTCCCCGCAGGAATTGGCCATGCCGCAATACATCATGGATGAAATAGAAAATGCAGGCCACAGCCTGCGGATAACGGATCAGTTGGAAGGCAGTGTAGATGCGGATATTTGTTATCAAACCCGCGTTCAGGAAGAGCGTTTCACGAGCAAAGATGAAGCCAACAAATACCGGGGTAAATTCCGTCTGAACCAGGATATTTATACCCGCCACTTCCAGTCCAAGACCGTGATTATGCACCCGCTACCGCGAGACTCCCGTGCAGATGCCAATGAACTGGACAACGATTTGAATCTCAACCCTAATCTGGCCATTTTCCGCCAGGTGGATAATGGCGTGCTAATCCGTATGGCCCTGTTCGCTTTAACCCTGGGCGTCGAGAACATAGTCGAGAAGTACGATTGCGAAGTGCAGTGGTACAGCAATAAACAGAATATCTAATCCTTTTTTCTTTTAACTAATTCAGGCTGTTAACATGCAAAAATCCATTCAGTTGTTCGAACGTGCCCAGCAGCATATTCCCGGTGGCGTTAACTCACCGGTTCGTGCCTTCAAAGCGGTGGGCGGCACACCGCTGTTTATTGAACGGGCTGACGGCCCCTACCTGTTCGACGCCGATGGAAAACGCTATATCGACTATGTGCAGTCCTGGGGCCCTATGGTGCTGGGCCATAATCACCCTGCCATTCGTCAGGCAGTGTTGGACGCTGTGGACAAAGGCTTAAGCTTCGGTGCCCCCACCGAAGTCGAAGTACAGATGGCAGAACTGGTTAGCCAATTAGTGCCGTCAATGGAAATGGTGCGTATGGTGAACTCTGGCACCGAGGCGACCATGAGTGCCATTCGTTTGGCCCGCGGCTACACGGGACGCGACAAGATCCTGAAATTCGAAGGTTGTTACCACGGCCATGCCGATGCGTTGCTGGTAAAAGCCGGTTCTGGCGCCTTAACCTTGGGAGTGCCTAGCTCGCCGGGGATCCCTGCCGACTTCGCTCAGCATACTCTGACCGTGGAATACAATAATCTGAATAGCGTTCGTCAGGCATTTGCCGAGGTGGGTGAGCAGATTGCCTGCATTATCGTCGAACCTGTGGCTGGCAATATGAATTGTATCCCGCCGGTTGATGGCTTTCTGCAAGGTCTGCGTGCCATTTGTGATGAATATGGCTCGGTGTTGATTATCGATGAAGTAATGACAGGTTTTCGTGTCGCTCTGGGCGGCGCGCAAGCCCATTATGGTATCACCCCGGATCTGACCTGTTTGGGTAAGGTTATCGGTGGCGGCATGCCGGTCGGTGCCTTTGGCGGTAAAGCCGACATTATGCGCCATATCGCACCCACAGGACCTGTGTATCAAGCTGGTACCTTATCCGGCAACCCGGTTGCTATGGCCGCCGGCATTGCCTCACTCACCGCCATTCAGCAACCTGGTTTGTATGAGCAACTCAGCCAAACCACCAAACAATTGGCGGAAGGCTTTAAAGCCTTGGCGGATAAACACGGCATCCCCATGAGCATTAATTACGCGGGCAGCATGTTCGGCTTGTTCTTTACCGACGTCGAACGGGTGACCAATTACCAGCAAGCGATTAACTGTAATCAGGAGCAATTTAACCGCTTCTACCACGCCATGTTGGCTGAAGGCGTCTACCTGGCTCCCGCTTCCTATGAAGCTGGCTTTGTCTCTGCCTGTCATGATCAGACGATTATCGAGCAAACCCTGGCAGCAGCGGATAAAGTGCTGGGCAGTTTGTAAGAAAAACTGCTTGAATGAACTAAACGTAGGCGCTTTGTGATGATATCAGGTGAATGTCTCCACAAAGCGCACTACATTATCTGGATATGGAAATTCCTTGCCTGAATCTTAAAGCACACCATTTTAGCAAAGGGGTATTTAGCAAATACTGGTTGGTTTCAGCAGAATACTAGCGAACCACAACAAAAAAACGACAGAGTCTAACAACAATCCGGAATGACAATGGCAGTGTTTCTGAAAAATTGATGCATCTACAACTTCCTGTCTAGCCAATCAAAATGAAATACCAATGTAAACAAAATGCTATTACAATTGCCTAGCCTTTTCGATAACACAATTTCGGCCACTATTTTTTGCCTGATAAAGCCCGCTGTCGGCTCTTTTAATTAAGCTTTCTATGTCATCTCCTGGTGTCAACGTGCTTACCCCTGCGCTGATGGTGATAGAGTAAGACTCCCCTAGTTCCTGCTCAAAATCATAACTGCCGACAGTGGTACGCAACCGCTGAGCAAGTTGAACGGCATCTTCCAGGTTGGTATTGGGCAGCAATACCGCAAATTCCTCACCGCCGTAGCGACATAGCAGATCCTGCTGACGAAGCTGTTTGTTGCACAAAGTCGTGATACTGAATAACACTTTGTCGCCAGACACATGACCAAACTTATCATTTACCCGTTTAAAGTGATCCAGGTCGAAGATAATTAGCGATAAAGGGTGGGAATAACGATGAAACTCGGCGACCCGTTCCTGTAATGCCTCCATCAGTTTTCGCCGGTTATAGGCCCCGGTTAATTCATCCTGTTCTGAAAGCGTCTTCAGTTGCCTTTGCATGTTGTAGTGTTCGGTAATATTGCGGGCGACCCATACCACGGCCCGCTCGCCCCGAAATGGCCTGCGAAGCGGCTGAACGCGCCCCTCAAACCAAATATCCTGTTCGGGTCCCTCCGCCAGCTCCATGCCTTTTATTTCGTGCGCCCCCAGGGAGTATTCGACAGTACGCAAACGTCCTTCTTCCAGGGTTTGCTGAATTTGCTGTAAAAACCAGTCGGCCCGCGCTTTTGGCATAACGTCATGCAAGCTGAAGTTAACTAAGTGAGAACCGTCATGGTAATAACGGGCATCATGACCACCGATTAAGGCAAGGTATTTACCCGATTCAGACAGCACGAACACCGGATCGGGCAGCGCTGCCAACATCTCCATCAATAGCTCAAGATTCTGCTTCAAGTCGGCTCCGCTTTATCAAGCTGACAACAAGGATGTTCAATGCAACGACTCCTCACCTTTACTGCGCGGGAGTTTTGCTAAAACACAGGTTAAACACCACTAAGTTCGGGTTACAAATGTGACACTTAGGTTAAAACTATATTAGCATGGGTAACAAGGAGCGATACCTTCTTCGTTTGCCAACGAGTTGAAAGGAAGTTGCATCAAAAGGGATAGGGATGAGCAAATCACCGCATCTGTTGTCATTAATATTCTGTTTGCTGCTGGGCTGCGCCTTGCCTGCTCTGGCACAGGATAGTTATGCCAGAACATTGCTTGAAGAGGCGCGGCAACAACGTGAAATGGGTCAAACAGCCCAGGCAACGCGGTTGGCCGAGCAAGCCTTATCCTTAGCTAAAGACAGCGCCAGCCAGTCTGATAAGGGCAGAGCATTGCTGGAATTAGCCGAGATTGCCCGGGAGCGGGGAGATATCGACGCTTCTGTTGAACAGTTAAACCACGCTCAACAAGTGCTGGAACAAACCCAGGATCTTCAAGCCCAGGCAAAAGTGATAAATGCCAAAGCCGCCAACCTGCGCACACAGGGCCAGCATCCACAGGCGCTAACCCTTAGCCAAGAAGCCCTTGAACTATATAAAGGTATCGGGGATGAAAAAGGGATGGCCGACGCCTACACCGCCATTGGTGTCTCTCTCGAATGGCAGGGTGCCTGGCAAGAAGCACTGCTGGCCTACAACAGTGCTCTGGAGATTGCCCGTAAATACAACGATATCGTCGGTTTGGCGACCGCGTTTTACAATATTGGCGAAATTCATCGTGACCTGGGCGATAAAAGCACCGCCCTTACCTACTTCCAGGATGCATTGCGGCTGGATATAGACTCCGGTCAGCCTAAAAACATTGCCTACAGTCACACTAAGGTTGCCACGGTTTTAATGGAATTAGGTCGCCTTGATGAAGCCCGGCAGCAGGTAAAAGAAGCACAGCAACTGTTCCGGCACATCGAGGCCGAGCGCGACAGTCTGTGGGCTACATTAGTGCAAGCACGAATAGAATTTACCGCCGGAAATCTGTCTCTGGCCGAACAACTACTGCAAACCGCTTTGCTTGGTGTTCAGGAAAAAGAGGTGCTCGACCTCAATGTCGACGCCCATCTGCAACTGGCCGAGCTGTACCTGAAACAGAAGCAACTTGATTTAGCCAAACAGCATATAGAGCAAGGCTACGCCCTGGCCAGACAGCAACAAAGTAAGGAAAAACAAGCGGATTTTGAAGCATTAAGCGTCAACCTCTTTGCACAGCAGCAAGACTTCTATCAGGCGTTTTCTGCACAACAGAAACTCCAGCAACTAAAAGACGAGTTGATGGACAAACACCGGGCCGAGTCTCTGGCTCGCATGCAAAGTCAGGCTGAATTTACCCGCCGGGCTCAGGAAATTGCCTTACTGAAAAAAGATCAGGAGCTGCAGCTTACCGCTGCCGAACGGGAGCGTTTTTTTTGGTCGCTATGGATAGTCGCCCTGACCAGCGGCTTTCTGGTGCTGTTTCTGGCATATGGAAAATACAGCCAGCGCCGCCAAACTCGTCTCCTCAGCGAGCAGGTGGCCCAGCGCACCGAACAGTTAAATGCCAAAAATCAGGAATTGCAGGAAGCGTATCGCCAGGTAGAACAAGCCAGTACCACAGATCCGCTGACCGGGCTGAGAAACCGACGTTTTCTTGAGCAAAATCTGCAACCGGATCTGCAAAGAAGCTTACGGCTGCATCGTGATCATCCCGAAAGCGTCGAGCAGGACTTATTGTTTTTCCTGGTGGATCTGGATGACTTTAAACAGGTAAACGATGTGTATGGCCATAGTGCCGGCGATCTGGTCTTGCAACAATTTGCCGACCTGCTGAAACAGGTATTCCGCGGCTCGGACTACCTATTGAGATGGGGCGGTGAGGAGTTTTTGGTTATTTCCCGTTTTACACACCGAAAGCAGGCCGCCGAGCTGGCACAGCGTCTGTTAGACACGGTACTTGAACACCCTTTTACCTTAACGGACGGCACCTTGCTGCCGAAAAGTTGTTCCATTGGATATTGCTGCTTTCCGTTAGCACCGGAGCATTCTCAACAAATTGGCTGGCAGCAGGTGCTGGAGGCTGCTGATGCCTGCCTGTATGCGGCCAAATCGTCGGGAAAGCACTGCTGGATTGGCATTGAGGGCGTGCAAAAAACCTATCTGCCATCACCGCCCTGTCATTGGCCACAACTCGCTCAACAGGACAAGTTAGTTATTAAAGCCTCAATAGACAATATCTGCTGGCCATCAACGCCAGATTAGTCACCAAACAAGCGTTCCCAGAAACTCTTCTTCTTAGGCGCCTGTTTAGGTTCACGCTTACCATCGCAGTCCTTAGGTGCTGCCAGGGCATCAAGCACCGCAGGTACACTGATACTCTGAGGACAGCCAGGCTGCATATGCTGACCTGTTACGCTGTCAAAATGGGCAATCCCCAATCCCTGCGGGAAAGGTCTCACCAAGGATTTGGGGTGCTGGCGCTTTAAATACTCGATGTAAATGGGCAAGGCACCACTTGCGCCGGCCAAACCTGTGGTGTCGTTATTGTCTTTTCCTAACCAGATCGTGGCCAGATTGTTGCGGTCAAAACCGGCATACCAACTATCCCGATAATCGTCTGTGGTACCAGTTTTGCCTGCCAGATGCAGGTTAGGGAAGGTCTGCTTCAGCACCTTGGCCGTGCCATCCCGGGTCACCTTGTTTAGCGCATAGTTGAGCAAATACACCGCCTTACGGTCGGCACGGCGCTCGGCGTGCACCTGCTGTTGCCATATCAAACGACCATCAGAGTCTGTGACCGTATCAATGCTATGAAGGGGAATATATAAACCTTCGTTGGCTAGGGTTTGGTACATCTGATTCACTTCAAGCGGCGTAAAAGCAGCTGCCCCCAAGGTCAGCGCCGGGTATTCACTGACATCTTCTTCAACCCCCAGGCGCTTGAGGGTGTAAGCGATTTCACTCAAGCCCACTTCCATCCCCAGGCTAACAGTCGGCACATTGAGTGAACGACTGAGCGCCATCAACAGAGACACCTCCCCACGGTACTTTCGATCAGCATTTTGTGGCGACCACAACTGCCCCTGGCTGCTTTTTAACTTAATCGGCTCATCTCTCAGCGGCGTGGCCAGATTATAATAAGCCGGCTGCTCCAGCGCGGTAAGATATACCACAGGTTTAATGATCGAGCCTATCTGTCGACGGGCGTCCAAGGCGCGGTTAAATCCCTGATAATCGGTATTGCGGCTGCCGACCAACGCACGTATCTCTCCGGTCGCAATGTCACTCACCACCATGGCCGCTTCAAGGTCACTGATATTGCGACGTTTCTCTATGCTGTTCAGCCCCTGACTGACCACTTGCTCAGCCTTGCGCTGAGCAAGTGGGTCCAAGGTAGTAAAAATCTTAATGCCGGCTTGATGCAAAGAAGGATCCGGTAAGGCAACATGTAATTCCCGCCGCACCTGATCCATAAAGGCCGGATGTTTACCTTTGGCCAGCTTAGAACCCTGCGCCAGACCAAGTGGCGTTTTGAGCCAGGCTGCATATTCGGCGGCGGAAGCCTGCTGGTCATCAAAGTAAAGACGCAGTACCAGATTGCGTCGTTCGGTCACCCGTTCTTCATGGCGCCTGGGATTGAAGAATGAGGGCCCCTTAATGATCCCCACCAGCATCGCCATTTCAGGAACACTCAGCTCATTTAGCGGCCGGTCAAAATAAAAGTAACTGGCCAAGCCAAACCCATGTACCGCATTGGCACCGTTTTGCCCTAAAAAGACTTCGTTCAGGTATGCTTCGAGGATTTCATCTTTGCTGTAGCGCAGCTCGATCAACAATGACATCAGCGCTTCATTGAGCTTACGGCTGAGTGATTTTTCCTGGCTGAGGAAGAAGTTTTTCACTAACTGCTGGGTTAGGGTACTGCCGCCCTGCACCGCTCGTCCGGCGCTAAGGTTAGCAATTAAGGCCCGCACAATAGCCAAAGGCGCCACGCCGAAATGGTGATAGAAATCCCGGTCTTCCACCAGCAACAGCATTTGCACTAATTCAGAAGGTACATCAGCCAGTTCCACCAGCATCCTATCTTCCTGGCTACTATTGGTAAAACGGGTCACCAACCAAGGCTCAAGCCTGAGGGTCTTTTGTGCTTTACCACCATCCAACTGTATGGAAGTCAGTTCGCCTTTGGCAAAATTTAATGTCACCAAGGCTTCATCTGCAAAACCATCAGCAAACTCAAAAGCGCGGCGATGAAAAACTAACTTGTTGCCTTGCCGACTATACTGACCGCTCCCTTTGACTGTCGAGACACGGCGGTATGCAAGCCATTCCAGCTCTTCCACCACCTCATCCATATCCAGTTCCTGACCGACCTGCAACAACATCGGCCGAGCATAAATTTGGGCGGGCACCTGCCATTTATTGCCACTGAACTTATCTTTAATCTGTGCATCCAGATACAAACAGTAAGCCGTCAGGCACACCAGACTGACCAATATAATCTTAAGGCTGTGACGCCATAGCCACTTAAACGGATTGCGGGACGGCTTACCCGCCTTACTCTTACTCATTACATCGCCTTCTTGGTTCGCGTGGTTGCTTGCGCCGTTGCCGGGTCATCCGGCCAGAAATGCTTGGGGTAGCGTCCTTTCATTTCCTTTTGTACTTCCTTATATGAGCCAGCCCAGAAGCCAGCTAAATCGCGGGTTTTTTGCAGTGGACGCCTGGCGGGCGATAATAGTTCAATCACCAATTCAATACGGCCCTCTGCCAGGCGTGGTGTGCTGGCCAAACCATACATTTCCTGCATACGCACAGCCAGGGTAACCTGACCGTCTTCCTGATAATCCAGTTTGCAGCGACTGCCACTGGGCACTGTCAGATGAGTCGGTAAGGCGTTATCGATAAGACTCGAACAGTTCCAATCTAAGCGGTTGCGCAGCAAACTGACAAAATCCAATGCCTGCAACTGTTTGAAGGTACGCACTTCATCCAAATAAGGTATCAACCAGTCCGCCAGACTGTCCAGCAGCGCATCGTCCGTCCACTCGGCACGTTCTGGTTGCCCCAGGAATTCACACGCCAGGCGCACACGACGTAAAAATTGCAGGCCAGCTTCACCCAACGGTAGCCATGATACTCCCTTTTGCGAAAGTAATGACGCCCAGATTTGTCCCAACTGGGCTTTTCCGGGATTAGCCATGACCTCATTGCGCAGCACAATATTACCCAGCTTCAGTAATTTACGCGCTCTTATCTGGCCGACATCCTCATGCCAATCACTGCTCAATTGCTCCTCAAATAAATGGCCTGCGCCCTCTTCAATAACCCGCAGCGCAAGTGGCGCCGTTAACCCGGCGCGAATATCTGCACCGCTGCCAGTTTGAATCAGGTCAGCCACCAGCAGGTATTCATTGGCACACAGCGGGTCACGTTCATCTAGCTTAACGCCTATTCCTCTGGCGAGCAGATAACGGCCAGCCCCACGGGCTTTGGCAATACGATCAGGAAATGCCAACATCAACAATTGTCCCGCGTCAGCGCTATTCAGGTCTGCAGCTAAGGGGCTATCCAGTCGCCTGGCCCAACTTGAGGCGAGTTGCATAATAGGGTCTTGGCGATGGCGCTGTAACCAATCGACGCGTTCATTGATACACAAGGTATGTGCGTTTTTCAGTGGGTCTTTACTTTCCAATAAGGCCGCCAGAATACAAGCCAAAGTCAATGAACTTGGACCTTGTTGCTTGGCATGCAACATCATATTCGCCAGACGAGGGTGGCAACCCAACTGACACATGGCTTTACCATGAGAGGTAATACGCCCACCAGCATCCACAGCTTGTAGTTGCTCCAGCAGTTTCCGCCCTTGGGCAAGTTGAGCCAAACTGGGAGGATCCAACAAGGGCAAGGCCGTAAGTTCTGTGCCCCAGGCTGCAGCTTCCAGCATCAGGGGAGCGATATCAGCAAGCAGGACTTGAGGCTGACTCTGAGTGGCCATTCGGGCCTGCTGCTCTTGTCCCCACAGCCGATAACAGATACCCGCTCCAGTACGCCCAGCCCTTCCTGCCCGCTGTGTGGCTGAGGCCTGTGAAATTCGTTGCGTGTTTAGATGAGTAACGCCCTGGTTTAAGTCAAAACGCGCGACCTTTTCCAAACCACAGTCCACCACCTGACTGATATCTTCAATGGTAAGACTAGTTTCAGCTATGTTGGTAGCAAGTACCAACTTTTTCATGCCTGCCGGTAATGGCGCTACCGCCGCCATTTGTGCTTGCTTACCCAGTTCACCGTATAGACAGTGCAGCCGCACATTGCTATCTAATTGCGATGATAAGAGTTCCGCCAACTTGCGAATTTCTCCGGCCCCCGGTAGAAACGCCAGCACCCCGCCCTCCAGGGCTAGGGCCTGACGAATAATATTGGCCATAAAGGGCAGCCATTGCTGTGCAGAAGGCGGTACATGGTAGTGGTATTCGATCGGAAAACTGCGCCCCTCACTTTGTAAACGGGCAGCATCAGGCAACACAGCTTCCAGCCCCAGTTCGTCCAAGGTGGCTGACATTACCAGCAAACGTAGGTCGTCTCGTAATGCGGCCTGACTTTCCAGGCACAGGGCCAACGCAAAATCGCTATGCAGGTTGCGTTCATGAAACTCATCAAAAATCACCACAGCCGTATCTGCAAGCTCCGGATTCTGCTGCAATTTGCGGGTCAGCAGGCCTTCGGTAAGGATTTCCAGGCGAGTATTATGGCTGGTTTTACTCTCCCCACGGATTCGATATCCCACGGTCTGCCCCACAGGCTCTCCTAACTGAGACGCCAGATAACCCGCAATGGCACGCACAGCAACCCGTCTGGGTTGCAGCATCAGGATCTTCTTATTTTTGAATCTAGGGTGTGCCAACAGCCATAGCGGAATAACTGTCGACTTACCAGCACCAGGGGGAGCACTTAAGATAACGTTACTATGGTCAATCTCTTCAAGTAACCGGGATTTAATACTGACAACGGGCAGGGACATGCTCGGGAGTTCACCTTAGCGATAGAGTAGCTGGTTCAGTGCCTGACAAACCAAGTAGGTACAACATCTTATCAGCACAAATTGACAACTTGCGTTTAGCGCACGACAACAAGTGCGCAGATTGTATCATGCCATGTTTCAAGCTGAAGAGCCCCTCGCCTTAGCATTCCCACCCAGCCCCTTTCATAGTAAGGTCACAGCTCAATCACAGGCGGTATTGGTGCGTAACCGATCCCCTTTAAAGTAAAATGATTAGAGACCCCCTATGCGACTGTTCTTTGGCCTCGACTTTACTGGTCCTGACAAACTGACAATAGATCAATGGCGTAGCAAGATGCTGCCTCCGCTGGCCCAACAGGTGGCCCCCGCCAACCTGCATATTACCCTGGCATTTCTGGGGGAGACGGCGGACAGCGCTCTTGAAAGGGTGTATCAGGCTGCTAATCAAGCCTCTGGCCAAAGCTTCAGTTTGCATATAGATCAAACCGGATACTGGTCCAAACCTAAAGTCTATTGGATTGGCCCTTCGCACATACCAATGGCACTTGATACCTTGGTGTTGCAGTTACGAGATAAACTGAAGCAACAACAAATATCGACAGACAATCGCCCTTATCAGCCACATATCAGTTTGTTCCGTAAACTGCGTGAGAATCCCCCCGCACCGCTTTGCGCCCCGGACATGCATATTCAGGTTAAGGAATTTTGCTTATTTGAGTCGCAATCTACCGCAACAGGTGTTCGTTACCGGGTCATGGAACGCTGGCCATTAACAGAGCCTGGCTCAATCCGCGAAAAATTGGCCCGGGGGCATTTCCAGTGACATCTAGCAGCTACGGGCAGACAGCCCTATTTGAGTATATTTTTGTTCAAATCCAGCCTCTTTCGATGACAACATCCTAAAAATGCCGCTTTTACCCCGCCTTGCCAACTGGTATAACGTGAGCCAAGCAAACTGAAGGATGCAGCCATGCAACAAACTTTTCGCCTCGTTATTGATTGTCCGGACCAAGTCGGCTTAGTGGCCGCCGTGAGTCAATTTTTGGCGGGGCATAACGCCACCATAGTAGAAGCCAGTCACCATACCGATCTGCAAACAGGGCGCTTCTTTATGCGTCACGAAATTAGGGCCGACTCACTCCCGCTAAGCCTGGAAGCATTTCGCTCGGTATTTAGCCCTTTGGCCGAACAGTATCAGATGAACTGGCGCCTTACGGACTCACACCGCAAGCAAAAAGTGGCGTTACTGGCTAGCCACGAGTCCCATTGTTTAATTGACTTACTGCATCGTTGGCATACCAATGAGTTGTATTGTGACATTCCCTGCATTATCGCCAACCACCCTCATATGCAGCAGTTTGCTGACTGGTATAACGTGCCTTTTCATTGGGTGGATTTCCAAACGTTGGGCAAGGAAAAGGCCTTTGAGGAAATTCAGAACCTGCTTCATCACTATCAGGCTGATCTCACCGTTTTAGCCCGATTTATGCAGATTCTACCCAATCAGCTTTGCGAAGCATTGGCGGGTAAAGCTATTAATATCCATCACAGCTTTTTACCTTCGTTTGCCGGGGCCAAGCCCTATCAGCAAGCCTATGACAGGGGCGTTAAACTTATTGGTGCCACCTGTCACTATGTCACCTCAGATCTCGATGAAGGCCCAATTATCGAGCAGGAAGTCATGCGTATCAGCCACAGTGACTCAGCAGCCGATATGGTGCGCAAAGGTAAGAATTGTGAAAAACAGGCACTGGCTAACGGTGTTCGTTATCACCTTGAAGACAGAGTGATCATCCACCAGCACAAAACTGTGGTGTTTGCCTGACGTGAATAAGGTCTCGCCCTGCCTGATGGCAGGGCTTGCTCTCTCATCTAAAGCGACGAAGAATATCTATCCACGGCCTGATTTCTAGCCGCCAGATAATCCAGCTTAAGCTGTTTAATCAGCCCGGTGATCATCGCCAGCTCTTGCTCCAGTAGCGGCAATTTATCCAAATCATAAGCCGATACATTCAAGTCAGCGGTATCCAGCAGGTCGCCAAAATAGGAAATCATCAGCAGTACCTGATCGCCCTTAAACTCACAGCTCAGACCCGAGCCCTTGGCCCGTGCTCGAAACAGAGTATCTAACGCCAGTAAGCGCTCCATCATGGCAGGAGAAAGCAAATAACGGGCATACTGCTGGTCTGTACTGCTAACCTCAAAACGCTTCTCAAACTCAGGGTTTTCCAGTGCCACTTTACGTCTGGCCATAGAGGCCGCAAACATATTGCCAAGCTTTCCGTAGTCCATCCCTACCACAGTGTGGCCACTTAATTGAAATGGCAGCTTGAGTACCACTGCCCCGCCTCGAAATACCGTGGTAGAAGATTTGTGCCCTTTACGCTCCAGTTTCAACTCACAAAATTCAAACTCGATGTCTTCAACCTTGCCGCTAATATAGTCTTCATGCGACTTACGGGAAAAAGACGGCATGGTATCCAGTGTCTGCACACCATCAATATCAATACAGCCTTTTTCATCGTAACGAAAATCGCCAAAGGCCTTTACTAATACAGGCATCAACATTTGTTTATAATGCTTGCGGTACTGCATTTCAGGATAAATGACCCAAATAGCTAGGCCTGCCGCCACAAAAAGCACACTAATATGTAAGTCACCACTGGCCAGATACAACAGATCCCATATCAGGGCGGGTAACCACAAAATCCACCCCAGCCGTAATGCCCATTTTTTATTGCGCGTTTTAGTGGCCAGCTTTTCCAGCCGAAAAGCTTCCAATGGTGCCAATAAGGGTTTCACATCGGATTCAATTAGCGCTTTAAATTCGTCCGATAGAGGTGTGTCTACTTCAACATGTCGTTTAAAGGCGGAACCATCTGCCAATTGACGGATAGCAACACCAGCCTGTTGAAAGGTATGAAGAAAATTACTCATGATTTCAGGAAGCTATCGGCATCAACAGGCTTGCGGTCAGCTTCAACCACCTCAAAAAATGGCATAGGCGATAAGCCCAGCATGGCAGCAATTAAATTGCCGGGGAATATCTGAATGGCATCACGATAGCTTTTACCGGCCGCATTGTAACTGCGTCTGGCGGCGGAAATATGCTCCTCCACGTCGGCGTATACCCGCTGGGCTTCCAACATATTTTGCTGTGATTTCAGCTCGGGATAATTTTCCACTGCCACCAGCAAGCTACCCATTTTCTGTGATAAGTCGGCCTCCAAGGCAAAGCGCTCTGATTGAGCGGCTTGTCCTGAGGCTTTCAAAACTTCGGTACGCAATCGGGTGATATCTTCCAGTAAGGTTTTTTCATGCTGCATAAAACTGGCTGCTATCTTCAGAATATTGGGAATTAAGTCAGTACGCTTCTTGAGCTGCACATCTATCCCTGAAAAAGCTTCCTGAGCAGCGTTACGACGAGAAATAATTGAGGCATACCAGACATATAAAAGAACCAGCGGGATTGCCAACATGGCAATGGTCGTCCAAGTCATAACTACACTCCTTTGAATTGGATGAAACAAAAGATTATTTGTTCTTTCACATGCGGGTCAAGACTTTTCCCCAACAAAAAAGGGGCGATGCCCCTTCCTGCCCTAGTAAATTACAATGCTTTAAAGATGGCCTCCACTGAGGCTTTGGCATCGCCGAACAGCATAGCGGTATTGTCTTTAAAGAACAGTGGATTCTGCACGCCAGCGTAGCCGGTATTCATGGAACGCTTAAATACGATAACCTTACGCGCTTTCCAGACTTCTAATACCGGCATACCCGCGATAGGACTACCAGGGTCTTCTGCTGCAGCGGGATTGACGGTGTCATTGGCACCTATCACCAGCACCACATCGGTTGATGCAAAATCCTCATTGATTTCATCCATTTCCAGAACAATGTCGTAAGGCACTTTCGCCTCGGCGAGTAATACATTCATATGCCCAGGCAAACGCCCCGCCACAGGATGAATCCCAAAACGCACCTCAACACCCATGCCGCGAAGCTTCTCGGTCATTTCATACACGGGATATTGTGCCTGGGCGACCGCCATACCATAGCCTGGCGTAATGATCACTGAACTGGCTTCTTTAAGCAGTTCGGCCACCTCTTCAGCCTGGATTTCCCGATATTCGCCCATCTCTTCGTCACCGGAAGACAGGCCGTCGGTACCAAATCCACCGGCAATCACGCTGATAAAAGAGCGGTTCATGGCCTTGCACATAATGTACGACAGAATAGCCCCGGAACTTCCCACTAAGGCACCGGTAACAATCAACAAATCATTGGAGAGCATAAAACCGGCCGCCGCGGCCGCCCAGCCCGAGTAGGAGTTCAGCATAGACACCACTACCGGCATATCCGCACCGCCAATGGATGCCACCAGATGCCAGCCAAACGCCAGTGCGATGAAGGTTACTAATAACAACGCTAAGGCAGAGCCCTGGGCACTAACAAAATGCGAGAGCAGTAAAACAGACACCAGCACAGCGGCTAAATTCAGTTTATGACGGTGAGGAAGCATCATGGGCTTGGAAGAGAAAATCCCCTTCAGCTTACCAAATGCCACAATTGAGCCAGTAAAAGTGACAGCACCGATAAATACGCCGAGAAAGATCTCCACCAAATGAATACTTAACATGGCCCCATACAAAGGTGGATGATCGATATAAGTGTTATATCCTACTAATACCGCCGCCAACCCTACAAAGCTGTGCAGTATAGCCACCAATTCCGGCATCTGGGTCATCTCTACCTTGCGTGCCAGATGCATGCCAATAGCCCCACCGGTCACCATGGCCAACACAATCCAGCCCAACCCTGCGGATGTCGGGCTGAAAATAGTTGCCAGTAACGCAATGGTCATACCCGCCATACCGAAATAGTTACCGGCTTTGGCACTTTCCTGTTTAGACAGCCCCGCCAGACTCAATATAAACAGCAGGGCGGCAATGATATAGGCGGCTTGTACTAATCCTGCAGACATTTACTTGCCCCCCTTACGAAACATCTCCAACATTCGCTTGGTCACCGTAAAGCCACCAAAGATATTGATACTGGCGATTAACACGGCAATAAAGGACAGGAAAGTCACCAGCCCATCCCCCTGACCTATCTGTAACAATGCCCCCACCACGATAATCCCCGAAATCGCATTGGTAACCGACATCAAGGGGGTGTGCAGCGCATGAGTCACGTTCCACACCACGTAGTACCCCACCACACACGCCAGCACAAATACCGTAAAATGCGATAAAAACTCAGGCGGTGCACTGCTGGCCAACCAAGCGAATAAGCTGGCCGCGATCGCCATCAGCAGATATTTACGTTTCGGATCCATTGGCTTTTGATCTGTCTTAGCTTTTATCTGCTGCGGCTTCACTTTAGGCTGCGCCGATACCTTAATAGGCGGGGCTGGCCAGGTCACTTCGCCGTCTTTAACGACGGTAACAGCGCGGATCACTACATCTTCAAAATCCACTGCGATCTGACCGTCCTTGTCTTTGCATAACAGCTTGGCCAGGTTAATCAGGTTGGTTGCGTATAGCTGTGAGGACTGAGTAGGCAGGCGACCGGTCATATCTGTGTAGCCAATGACTTTTACACCACCTGGTGTTGTAACTAGCTTATCGGCCTTAGTGTAAGCACAGTTGCCACCATTAGCCGCAGCAAGATCCACCACCACACTGCCGGGTTTCATGCTGTCGATCATTGCTTTACTGATCAACTTAGGCGCCGGCTTTCCAGGGATCAGTGCCGTCGTAATGATGATGTCCACCTCTTTAGCCTGTTCGGCATACAAACGCTCAGCGGCCTGATTAAACTCATCGCTAGTTTCTTTTGCGTAACCATCGCTGCTTTGTTCCATGCCTTTGACATCGACTTCCAGAAACTCAGCGCCCATACTCTGAACCTGCTCTTTCACTTCGGGACGTACATCAAAAGCTCTCACTATAGCGCCCAGACTGCCCGCTGCGCCTATAGCCGCTAAACCAGCCACCCCAGCCCCCGCCACGAGTATCTTGGCAGGCGGTACCTTACCGGCTGCGGTAATTTGCCCGGTAAAAAAGCGCCCAAACTCATGGGCGGCTTCCACCACAGCACGGTAACCGGCAATATTTGCCATAGAGCTCAGCGCATCCAGTGACTGAGCGCGGGAAATTCGTGGTACGGCATCCATTGCCAGCACATTAACCTGTTTCTCGGCTAGGGTAGCCAACAGCTCAGGATGCTGAGCAGGCCAGATAAAGCTGACAATAGTGCTCCCGGCTTTAACCAACTCAAATTCGTCTATCCTTTTGCGGCCGTTTTTCATCGGCGCATTGACCTTAAAAATGATATCGGCCTGCCAAATTTCTTCCCTGCTGGCGAGCCTTGCCCCAGCATCGGCATAGGCTTGGTCGGTAAAGCTGGCCAATTCTCCCGCGCCGGATTCAACCACCACGTCAAAGCCAAGCTTTAATAACTGCTCTACCGTCTTGGGAGTCGCGGCTACGCGGGTTTCATGAGTAAGGATTTCTTTGGGTACGCCGATGAGCATGGGCATTCCTTGTTCACTTTGCCGATTATTTAACCATCAGTTCTACCGAAGGACGTTAAGCTAATCAATCTTTTTTTATAGGTAGGAATAGTTAACTAAACAGCGTCAATGAAAGGAAAAAGCGCGCTCAACCTGAATAAGGATAATACTTAGAATGTCACCGAATAAGACAAGTGCAGCTGGGTTTCCCTGAAGTTTTCGCCATCCTGGCGCCCAGAATCAAATCGGTTCTGATACTCAACCCCCTTTAGGGTCAACAGTAAGGTCTGTTGCTCAGCCAGCGCCACCTGGGCATTCACTAACCACCCTTGCCGACTGCCTAATGGAATAGCGCGAGACTGACTCAGCGACAACTCTCCAGCATGCGCCAGTTGCCAGCCAAATCCCACAGATACATCTTCGGCAAATCTGAATTGCGGTACCACTGAAAAAGCCAGTTCAGAAATACGGTGGCTATTGGGGCAAGCAGAAAGGGTTTTGTCCACTTTACTAACCTGAAAAGAAAACTGCATATCTTCATTTACCGCTTGTTGCCATTCAACTTGCTGCTGACGGTAGCGATAAAAGTCCACATGCCCGGACTCCCAGCGCTGGTAACTAAGCGCTCTATCAGACTGTAGCCAATCCTCGCCGAATCCACTGGTGTCCGAGAGCTCGGCAACCGCCGTGCTAGTGAGCAAACTGAGCAATAACAATTTGTACCTATGCATGAGCCCAACCTTCACCTCAGGGAATGAGGTTCAAGCATAGCTTGCTTCAGATCTCGAATAGGTAAGCGAAGTTATACCTGATTATCTTTTAAGCAGCAGATGACCGAAAGCAGGAAGACAATAAGGAGAGATTCAGACATAAAAAAAGCGCCCTAAGGCGCTTTTTAACAAAATCCTAAGAGGTTTACACCTCGGTGGATTTCTCAACAACGGTAACCAAAGTGAAGGTCTTTGTCTTAGACAAAGGACGACACTCTCTTACAGTGACGATATCGCCAATGCTGCACTCGTTGTTTTCATCATGTGCATGCAGTTTAGTAGTACGCTTGATGAATTTACCGTAAATCGGGTGTTTCACCTTGCGCTCAATAGCGACAGTGATGGACTTGTCCATTTTGTTGCTAATGACACGGCCCTGCAGTGTACGTGTATTTTTTTCAGTCATTAGGCACCTGCCTTCTGAGTCAGAATGGTTTTAACACGCGCAATGCTGCGACGCACTGATTTCAACTGGTGAGATTTTTCCAGCTGACCTGTGCTGTGTTGCATGCGCAGGTTGAACTGTTCGCGCAGCAGGTTCAGCAGCTCTGCGTTCAGCTCTTCTACGCTTTTGTCTTTCAGTTCAGTAGCTTTCATTACATCACCGTCCGAGTTACAAAGGTTGTCTTGAAGGGCAACTTAGCAGCAGCCAGTGAGAATGCTTCACGAGCCAGCTCTTCAGAAACGCCTTCGATTTCGTAAAGTACGCGACCAGGCTGGATCTGACATACCCAGTATTCAACGTTACCCTTACCTTTACCCTGACGAACCTCAAGAGGCTTTTCAGTGATTGGCTTATCGGGGAATACGCGGATCCAGATCTTACCTTGACGCTTAACGTGACGAGTCAGGGCACGACGAGCAGCTTCGATTTGACGAGCAGTCATGCGACCACGGCCAGTGGCTTTTAAGCCGAAAGTACCGAAGCTTACCTTACCGCCTGCAATTGCCAGACCGCGGTTACGACCTTTGTGCTGCTTACGGAATTTCGTACGTTTTGGTTGTAACATCTCTTAGCCCCCTTGCTTAGCGCTGCGGCCTTTCTTCTTAGGTGCTGGAGCTGGAGCTTGCTCGGCAGCATTGGCTGCTGGCAGACCACCCAGAACTTCACCTTTGAAGATCCACACTTTAACGCCGATGATACCGTAGGTTGTGCTGGCTTCAGAGGTAGCGTAATCGATGTCGGCACGGAAAGTGTGCAATGGCACACGGCCTTCACGATACCACTCAGAGCGAGCGATTTCAGCGCCGCCAAGACGACCGCTTACTTCAACCTTGATACCTTTGGCACCAATGCGCATAGCGTTCTGTACCGCACGCTTCATAGCGCGACGGAACATTACACGGCGCTCCAGCTGGCTGGAGATGCTGTCGGCAACCAATTGAGCATCTAGCTCAGGCTTGCGAACTTCCGCAATGTTGATCTGTGCAGGAACGCCGGCCAGGTTAGAAACGTGCTTACGCAGTTTTTCTACGTCTTCACCTTTCTTACCGATAACCACACCAGGGCGTGCAGTGTGAATAGTCACACGGATGCTCTTGGCTGGACGCTCGATGACGATCTTAGAAACTGACGCATTCTTCAGTTCTTTGGTCAGGAACTGACGTACCTGATGGTCATTGAACAGGTTGTCTGCGTAATCTTTAGTATTAGCGTACCAGGTAGAAGTCCATGGTTTGCTGATACCCAGGCGTATACCTGTAGGATGTACCTTCTGTCCCATTATCTACTCCTAGTTATCAGCCACAACAACAGTGATGTGACTGCTACGCTTGAAAATACGGTCCGCACGGCCTTTAGCACGAGGCTTAATACGCTTCATGGTTGGGCCTTCGTCGACGAAGATCTTCGCGACTTTCAGCTCGTCGATATCTGCACCTTCGTTATGCTCAGCATTGGCGATGGCAGACTCCAGAACTTTCTTAACCAGACTAGCCGCTTTTTTAGGGCTATAAGTCAGAAGCTCCAGGGCTTTCTCAACGTGCATTCCGCGAATTTGATCCGCAACCAGGCGCGCTTTTTGAGCCGACGTACGGGCAAAACGGTGTTTAGCTAATGCTTCCATTATCCTACCCCTTAACGTTTAGCTTTCTTATCCGCGACGTGGCCGCGGTAAGTACGCGTTGGCGCAAATTCGCCCAACTTGTGGCCGACCATTTCGTCACTAACCAGTACTGGAACATGTTGGCGACCGTTATGGACTGCAATGGTCAACCCAATCATATTTGGGATGATCATGGAACGACGTGACCAAGTTTTGATTGGACGACGATCATTCTTTTCCACCGCAGTCTCTACCTTCTTCAACAAGTGCAGGTCAATAAATGGACCTTTCTTGAGAGAACGTGGCATGGTGAATCCTCGCTATTACTTATTACGACGGCGTACGATGAGCTTATCGGTACGCTTGTTATTACGGGTCTTCTTACCCTTGGTAGGTTTACCCCAAGGAGAAACTGGGTGACGACCACCAGAGGTACGTCCTTCACCACCACCGTGAGGGTGATCAACCGGGTTCATGACAACACCACGAACGGTTGGACGAACACCTCTCCAACGAGTAGCACCCGCTTTACCCAATTGACGCAGCATGTGCTCAGCGTTGCCGACTTCACCAATGGTGGCGCGACAATCAGCCAGAACTTTACGTACTTCACCACTGCGCAGACGCAGAGTGATGTAACCGCCGTCACGGGCCAGAATCTGAGCATAAGCACCAGCAGAACGTGCCATTTGGGCACCCTTACCAGGCTTCATCTCAATGGCGTGTACTGTTGTACCAACAGGCATATTGCGCATTGGCATAGCATTACCAGCTTTGATAGGTGCAGCAGCACCAGACTGTAGCTTATCGCCAGCGCTGATTCCTTTAGGAGCCAGGATGTAACGACGCTCACCGTCTGCATACAGCACCAGGGCAATGTTAGCAGAACGGTTAGGATCGTATTCCAGACGCTCAACTACAGCAGGAATACCGTCTTTGTTACGTTTGAAGTCAATAACACGGTAATGTTGCTTATGACCGCCACCAATGTGACGAACAGTAATGCTACCGCCGTTATTACGACCACCGGTCTTGCTTTTCTTCTCCAACAAAGGTGCATAAGGTGCGCCTTTGTGCAGATCAGGGTTGACGACCTGAACAACGTGACGACGACCGGCTGAAGTTGGATTCGCTTTCAATAATGGCATGGTTAAATCCCCTATTACTCAGCGCCACCGACGAAGTCGATGTCCTGACCTTCTTTCAGCTGTACGTAAGCTTTTTTCCAGTCGCTGCGCTTGCCAATACGCATACCGGTACGCTTGGTTTTACCCTTCACGTTCACGGTGCGAACAGCATTGACTTCAACTTCAAACAGTTTCTCAACCGCTTGCTTGATTTCAGCTTTGGTCGCGTCTCTCAGCACTTTGAAAACTACAGTGTTGTTGCCTTCGGCAGCCATAGTAGATTTTTCAGAGATGTGTGGCGCCAAAACCACTTTCAGTAGACGTTCTTCGTTAATCATGCCAACGCCTCCTCGAGTTGTTTCACTGCATCAGCAGTGATCAACACTTTTTCAAACGCGATCAGGCTGACAGGATCGATACCGGCTACGTCACGAACGTCAACCTTGTACAGGTTACGTGCAGACAGGAACAGGTTCTCGTCAACTTCTGCAGTCACGATCAATACGTCTTTCAGATCCAGGGCTTTCAGCTTAGCCAAAAGTTCCTTGGTCTTAGGTGCTTCAACACCGAATTTCTCTACAACAATCAGACGTTCCTGGCGAACCAGTTCAGACAGGATGCTTTTGATAGCACCACGGTACATCTTCTTGTTTACTTTCTGATCGAAGTCACGAGGCTTAGCAGCGAATGCACGGCCACCACCAACCCAAATTGGGCTGCGGATAGTACCAGCACGTGCACGGCCAGTACCTTTTTGACGCCATGGCTTCTTACCACCACCGCTGACTTCAGAACGCGTCTTTTGAGCTTTAGTGCCCTGGCGAGCGCCAGCACCGTAAGCTACTACTACCTGGTGTACCAGAGCTTCGTTAAACTCACGTCCAAAGGTAGCTTCGGATACTTCAAGAGCGCTGTTCGCGTCTTTCAATACTAATTCCATCACTAATCTCCCAGACGTTACGCTTTAACCGCAGGCTTGACGATCAGATCGCCGCCTGTAGCACCGGGTACTGCACCACGAACCAACAACAAGTTGTTAGCAGCGTCAACACGTACAACTTCCAAAGACTGAACAGTAACTTGCTCGTCACCTAAGTGACCAGCCATCTTCTTGCCTTTGAAAACCTTACCAGGTGACTGGTTCTGACCAATAGAACCAGGGGCACGGTGAGACAAAGAGTTACCGTGCGTATTACGCTGGTGACGGAAGTTCCAACGCTTGATAGCACCGGCGAAACCTTTACCTTTAGAGGTACCGATTACGTCAACCTTGGCATTCTCAGCAAAGATTTCAACAGTGATTTCACTGCCGACTTCAATGCCTTCGCCTTCATTGTCATTCAGGCGGAATTCCCACAGACCACGGCCCGCTTCAACACCAGCTTTAGCAAAATGACCTGCTTCAGCTTTAGTTACGCGGTTAGCTTTCTTGGTACCTGCAGTGACTTGCAATGCGCGATAACCGTCTTTCTCATCAGTACGCAACTGAGTGACGCGGTTAGGCGTTGCTTCGATAACAGTCACAGGGATGGACACGCCATCTTCAGTGAAGATGCGGGTCATACCTACTTTACGACCGACTATACCAATCGCCATTGTTAAAACCCTCTCTTGTTAGCCCAGGCTGATTTGAACATCAACGCCGGCAGCCAAGTCCAACCTCATCAGCGCGTCTACTGTTTTATCAGTAGGCTCGATGATGTCCACCAGACGCTTATGGGTACGGATTTCATATTGGTCACGTGCATCTTTATTTACGTGAGGAGAAATCAGAACCGTGTAGCGTTCTTTGCGGGTAGGCAGAGGAATAGGACCGCTAACCTGAGCACCAGTGCGTTTGGCAGTTTCAACGATTTCAGCCGTAGACTGATCGATCAACTTATGATCAAACGCTTTCAAACGAATACGAATTCTTTGATTTGGCATCGACCAAGCTCCAATCAAAAGAACAAAAAAATTCACCCTCACCAACCTGAATAATCAGGGGGAGGATGGGTGTAAACCGCCGACCCAAAATTAGGGTCTTGTGTTCATCGCTGGTTTGATAAATCATCCCAACAAAGCCTGCCTTTTTGGCAGTGGGCGCGAATTATACCTACGTTGGTTTTTTATGCAACCTAAATACTGCAAATAATCTGAGATTTAGCTCCCAGATTATCAACCTGGCGGTAGCTTTATATAAAGCTTCACCAGATAGTACAAAATGCCCCTTAGCTATATCCACCGCACGGGTGGTCAGCTATAGTAGCCCTAACATAGTAAGTACATGATAACTTTGTAAAACATGATCACGAGCAAATCAGACCGCCAGCTAACTCAAATTCGTCAGCTATTAGACGATTACAGTGGGCTGATGGATGCTTATGAGAAATTGGAGAGCATAGTGCTGGGCATGTTCAATGCCGAGCGTATGAGTATCTTCCAGCGTCGACGTCAGCATCAGGATTTGGTGGCGCGGTTTAAAACCGGTCGTGAAGTGCGTGAAATTAAGGTTCAAATTACCCCCCAGTCTATCGCCGGCTATGTCGCGCTCAGTCAGTTGCCGCTACTGATATCCGACCCATACAATGCCGAGGAGTTGGCCGCCATTCACCCTAGGTTGCGTTTTGCCGACAGGTTCGACAAGTCTTCTTCTTTTGTCACCCGCAACATTATTTGTGTCCCCGTAATGAACGCAGGCGTGCTGCTGGGGGTCATGCAGATAATTAACAAACGCCAGGGTGACTTTAACTCTGATGACTTGGAACTCGCCAATCAGTTGGGTGCCATGATCGGAGAGAAATTCCGTTTCGAACTGGGAGGAACCAACAAACCGTTTCAATATCTTGTACATAAGGAACTGATTAGCGAAACGAATCTGGATACATTGTTGGAGAGCTGTAAGGACCCTAAACAGCTAGTGCAAAGGCTTATCAGTGAACATCGCATAGCCGAGAACGAGTTAGGCCATGCGCTATCAGTTCACTATCAGGTTCCCTACCTGGCTTACCTACCGGATAAGTACCACATCTATCAGGGCAACAGTAAACTCAACCTGTCCTATTTGAAACGCAACTATGTAGCAGTTGTAGCAGACGTTTCCGATAACCCCATCATTCTGATGGCCGAGCCCAACAATGCCGCATTGTTGATGGAAATTGAAAGTGCGCTTGGTATCGACAGTTACGACATCCATGTTTCTCTCCCCAGCCACGTATTGCAGTATTTAGGTGAAAGTGGCGGCGGTGCTGTCGCACCAGGGGAAATGGACGAGATACTGGACGAAATCGGTGGCGGTGGCGAAGACCTAGAAGAGCAGCAAGATGATCTGTCCGATGATGCGCCAGCGGTCGTCAGACTGGTTAGCCGTATTCTGCATGACGCTAAGCGACTGAACGCCTCCGATATTCACGTGGATGCAGAAAAAAGTGGCCCTACCCGCGTTAGGATGCGGGTAGATGGCGTTTGCCGTGATATCACCCAGATCCCAGCCTCACATCATAGTGCAGTTGTAGCGCGCATTAAGATTCTCGCCAACCTGAACATAGCAGAAAAGCGCGTACCTCAGGACGGCAAGCTAGCAGTAAAAATGTCGGGCCAATTAGTAGAAGTGCGGGTAGCAACTATTCCGACCGTTGCCGGTGAGGGAGTCGTTATGCGGATACTGGCATCCGGTGGTGCAATGCCGATGGAAAAACTAAACCTTGCCCCAACCAATGCTGAACGCTTAAAGGAAATGATTAAAAAGCCGCACGGCATTATCTTGGTGGTAGGTCCCACCGGCTCAGGAAAAACCACAACACTGCACGCAGTGTTAGGGGATCTTAATACCCCAGAGAAGAAAATTTGGACCGCGGAAGACCCGGTAGAAATAACCCAAGCCGGTCTACAGCAGGTTCAGGTCAGCCCCAAAATTGGTTTTACCTTTGCCAATGCATTACGTGCATTTTTGCGTGCTGACCCGGATATTATTCTTATCGGTGAGATGCGGGACAAAGAAACCGCCCATGCCGGTATTGAGGCGTCATTAACGGGACACTTAGTATTATCGACTTTGCACACTAACTCGGCCCCAGAGACCATCACCCGTTTGTTAGACCTTGGCTTAGACCCGGTTAACTTCTCCGACGCCTGTGTGGGCATATTAGCCCAGCGCCTGATTCGTACGCTATGCCCTAACTGTAAGGAAGAATACCAGGCCAGTGACGCCGATATCGGTTTTATTCATCGCCAATATGGTGAAGAGTACATAGCAGAACTCAATCTTCCTGAACCACTGATGCTCTATCGAGCGAAGGGTTGTGAGGCCTGTGGCGATATCGGCTATAAAGGTAGAACCGGCGTTCATGAGTTGCTGGCAATGACGCCAGAGTTGCGAGCCTTGGTATATAAGGAAGCGGCTGTGTCGGCTATGAAAGAACAGGCAATGAAGGACGGTATGCGTACCCTGACCCAGGACGGTATCTATAAGGTGATAAAGGGAGATACGGACATTGCCCAAGTACAAATTATCAGCGGCACAGAATAGGGCTGCGCGATACTCGCCCGCCCTTTGCTACACTGTGTTTATCTACGCTGCTCAACTGAGTAAACGTTATGGCAGATGAACTGGAACAATCATTTCAGATCCTCAAGCAAACTATTCCACTGCTAATTAAGCATCAGATTTCAGCCATCCCCACTAATTATGCCCTGTGGTATACCTACGCCAGTAATCAATCGGCACCATTAAATGCCGAATTGGACAGATTGACTTTAAACGATCACCCGCTGTCCTCTGCTAAAATACAGGAGTTATATCGCCAGCACATTGCCGATAGTCAGGAGGTGGGCGCCTGGCAACTGCGGCAGTCTCTCGAGGCCATGCTAACCGAGCTATCGCAGTCGCTGCTGGATACCCGCAGCGATACACAAAACTTCAAACAGAGTATTGATAACCGCCTGTCAGATCTAGATAAGGTAGAAAAAGAGGGCTGGTCGGTTGAGGAGGTGATGCAACTTGTCCGCTCTTTGGTGAAAGAAACCCAGCATATCAAGCGCAGCACGCTGGATTTCGCGGCCGCCTTGGCTACCGCAGAAAAAGAGATTGCCGATCTTCGCGAACAGTTGAAAGACAGTCAACAGCATGCTCTGTACGATGCTTTGACCGGCCTGCATAATCGCCGTTACCTGGATGAAGAATTAAGGGTGATGAAACCAGACAAAGGAACCTGTCTGATTATGGTGGATATTGATCATTTCAAATCCATCAATGACCAATTTGGTCATCAGATGGGAGACCGCGTACTTAAAGCGGTAGGAAAAAAGCTTAAGGACTGTTGCCGCGACAATGCCATGGCGTTTCGTTTTGGCGGTGAAGAATTTGCCATCCTGCTGCAAACCAGCAAACTTAATCAGGCCATTCATCAGGCAGACGTGATGCGCCGCGCCATTGAAAAAGTCAGCGTCATTGATCGCCGTACAGGCAAAACCCTGGATGGTATCAGCGCATCATTTGGGGTGGCAGAATTTAGCGGCTCAATGCGTAACAGTGATCTACTCGAACAGGCTGACAAACAGCTATACCAAGCAAAAACGCTGGGCCGAAACCGCGTTATGCCTTTAAGCAAATGAAGGTCAGTGAACCATTACTCACGCGATAGACTTTTCAGGAAAAGCCTTGATATTCCGGCAAGCTTGCATTTAGGTCGTACCAGCATGCCTTATCCGATACCCATATATGCTTGGCTTCCTGACTGAGCGGATTATCATCCAGCGACCCTAGCCTCAATATAATATGGGAGGTATTCTCACGCTTGGCATAAATTTGTGTACCGCATCGGCGACAAAAATACCGGTGTTTACCTGGTGAAGACTCAAACTCACTTAACAGCTCATGGCCATAGAGTCTAAAGTCAGAATCAACGACCGAGGCCACACTGGAAAATGCAGCCCCATGGGCTTTGCGACAAGTTCGGCAGTGACAATGAACAATATCCCCTACGTTGCCGCAAATCTCATAACGAACTTGTCCACACAAGCAACTGCCTTTTATCACAGCATCTTCCTTATATATAGGTGTGCCTGTTTAACGCTTTCCTTGGCAAGCTCCACTATTGGGAGATTTACCAGCCCAACATCGGCCTTCAACTTTCAACTATGCCGTCATTGACTATGCATAGCCAGGAACTTTGTGTGCAACTGCGCCTGAGTTTCCGGATGAGCGGGATCGGACTCGATACAATCCACCGGACAGCAAGCCACGCATTGTGGTTCATCGTAATGGCCGACGCATTCGGTACATCGGTTAGTATCAATCTCGTAAATCTCAGCCCCCATAGTGATCGCCTCGTTAGGACATTCCATGGGACAAACATCACAATTGATGCATTCTTCGGTAATATGTAACGCCATAAAATTAACTCCCGACCTGATAAAATGGCTGCCTGGTAGTGGTTTGTAGTGGCAGATTGCGCATAACAATGCCGTATTGGGCATCAATACTGGCGGGCGGTTTAATCCAAACCCGGTACCCAGCGCCTGGGGCCACTTGCATGGGTAAGCCTGACTCGGTGTGCATCTGGGTTAAAACAAAATCGCAATTACCAGTAGGAGTCATCAATTCCAGGCTGCAGCCCAGCATGAATTTGTTTTTAACTTCCACCAGCAAGCAACCATCGCTTCTTTGCTCTAACACCTCACCAACCAACTGCTGGCTATCACTGACTGAACTGCCATCCTCATAGTTCTGATGTTCATCATGGGTATGGCGACGCAAAAATCCCTCTGTGTAACCACGATTAGCCAGCTTTTCCAACTCTGCCAGCAATAATGGGTCAAAAGGTTTACCAGCAGCCGCTTCATCAATAGCTCGCCGATAGACCTGAGCTGTGCGGGCACAATAATAGAACGACTTGGTACGCCCCTCTATTTTCAAGGAGTCCACCCCTATCTCCATCAGTTTCTGCACATGTTGTACGGCCCTGAGATCTTTGGAGTTCATAATGTAAGTGCCATGTTCATCTTCAAACACCGGCATTAATTCGTCTGGGCGTAAAGCCTCCTGCAAGAATGCCTGAGGATTGCACGTTTCGCTTTCTGCCCCGCTCCCACAGGAGTCTTGCTGCATCCCATGTACCTGATACTGCCACCGACAGGCATTAGTGCAGGTCCCCTGATTAGGATCCCGCTTATTCATATAGCCGGAAAGTAAACAACGACCTGAATAAGCCATGCATAAAGCACCGTGCACAAAGACTTCAAGTTCAGTATCAGGACAGCGCTGGCGAATTTCTTCGATCTCTTCAAGCCCAAGTTCTCTGGAAAGAATGACCCGCTTAATCCCTTCCTGCTGCCAAAAACGCACGGTCGCCCAATTAACGGCGTTAGCCTGTACAGAAAGGTGAATATCCAGATTAGGAAAAGCATCTCGCGCCAACATAATAAGACCAGGATCTGACATGATTAATGCGTCAGGATTCATCTCTACGACTGGGCGTAAATCCTGCAAAAAGGTTTTCAACTTACTGTTATGGGGAGCGATGTTATTTACCACATAGAGTTTTTTGCCCTGTGCGTGGGCTTCATCGATGGCTTCGGCCAACCTAGCGTGGTTAAACTCGTTATTTCTGACTCGCAATGAATAACGAGGCTGTCCGGCATAAACCGCATCAGCACCATAAGCGAAGGCATAGCGCATGTTCTTCAAGCTTCCGGCAGGACTGAGTAACTCCGGTTTACCCTTTAAGGTCGTCATAAATAACTCCGCGAAGAATGAAAGGAAAATGGCATACTAGGCAGAATTTCGTTGGCAGGTGTTAATCAGGATCAATAAACTTAGGTTAAACTGTCACTGTTATTCGGCGAGCCGTTACGCCGTGAATAAAGAGCAACAACAGCTTTCTGTCTGCTCTTCTTGGCGGCAGAAAGAACTTTTGCACAAATATTTAGCAGAAAACGGGTTTTTAACTGCGTTTTCCTGTATACTTGCGCGCGATTTTTTTCCCTTAAACTTTGTGAAGGAAACCATGGCAGATTTATCCCTCTACAGAAATATTGGTATTTTCGCCCACGTTGACGCGGGTAAAACTACCACTACTGAACGTATTCTTAAGCTCACCGGCAAAATCCATAAACTCGGTGAAACGCACGAAGGCGAATCCACCATGGACTTCATGGACCAGGAAGCCGAGCGTGGTATTACAATCCAGTCAGCAGCAACAACTTGCTTCTGGAAAGGTCACCGCTTTAACGTTATCGACACTCCCGGACACGTTGACTTTACAGTAGAAGTATATCGTTCACTGAAAGTACTGGACGGCGGTATCGGCGTATTCTGTGGTTCTGGCGGTGTTGAACCTCAGTCAGAAACCAACTGGCGTTATGCCAACGATTCTGAAGTTGCACGTCTGATTTTCGTCAACAAGCTTGACCGTATGGGTGCAGACTTCTTCCGCGTTGTTGAACAAATCAAAAACGTACTGGGCGCTAAGCCTCTGGTCATGACTTTGCCAATCGGTCGTGAAGATGACTTTGTTGGTGTAGTTGATGTACTGACCAAACAAGCTTATGTCTGGGACAGCACCGGCAACCCCGATAACTTTACGGTATCTGAAGTCCCTGCGGATATGGTTGACCAAGTCAATAAGTATCATGACGAGCTGGTAGAAACCGCGGTTGAGCAAGACGATGACCTGATGATGGCTTACATGGATGGTGAAACGCCATCTATGGAAGATCTGAAGCGTTGTATCCGTAAAGGTACTATCAACCTGTCATTCTTCCCCACTTTCTGCGGTTCTGCGTTCAAAAACAAAGGTATGCAGTTGGTACTGGATGCGGTTGTTGATTACCTGCCTAACCCAACTGAAGTACAGCCTCAGGACATGACTGATCCTGAAACCGGTGAACCAACAGGTGAAACCGCAACAGTTGCCGTTGAAGAACCTTTCCGTGCATTGGCATTTAAGATTATGGATGACCGTTTCGGCGCCCTGACCTTTATCCGCGTATACTCAGGTAAGCTGAATAAGGGTGACACCATCCTGAACTCTGCTACTGGTAAAACCGAGCGTATCGGCCGTATGGTGGAAATGCACGCCAATGACCGTAACGAGTTGGCAGGTTGCCAAGCCGGTGACATTCTGGCCTTCGTTGGTATGAAGAACGTGAAGACTGGTCACACCCTGTGTGATCCTAATCACCCTTGCACACTGGAACCCATGATCTTCCCTGAGCCGGTAATCTCTATTGCCGTTGCGCCAAAAGATAAAGGTGCTTCAGAGAAGCTGGGTAACGCTCTGTCTAAGATGATTGCAGAAGATCCAACCTTCATCGTTGAAACCGACGAAGACTCAGGCGAAACCATCCTGAAAGGCATGGGTGAGCTGCACTTGGATATCAAAGTAGACATTCTGAAGCGTACTTTCGGTGTTGAGCTGGTTGTGGGTAAACCTCAGGTTGCTTACCGTGAAACTATCACCAAAGCCGTTGAAGATTCATACACGCACAAGAAGCAGTCAGGTGGTTCTGGTCAGTTTGGTAAGATTGACTACCGCATCCGTCCTGGTGAACCAGGTTCTGGTTATAAGTTCAGCTCCACTGTTGTGGGCGGTAACGTACCTAAAGAATTCTGGCCTGCCATCGACAAAGGCTTCAAGAGCATGCTAGACGAAGGTACCCTGGCCGGTTACCCCGTTCTGGATGTAGAAGTAGAACTGTACGATGGTTCATTCCACGCAGTTGACTCATCAGCTATTGCGTTCGAAATCGCTGCCAAAGGCGCTTTCCGTCAGTCTATTCCAAAAGCTGCACCTCAGTTGCTGGAACCTATCATGAAGGTTGACGTATTCACCCCTGAAGATAATGTGGGTGATGTTATCGGTGACCTGAACCGTCGTCGCGGCATGATTAAGGACCAAGAAGCGGGCGCGACTGGCGTACGTGTAAAAGCGGATGTGCCTCTGTCTGAAATGTTCGGCTACATTGGTTCTCTGCGTACTATGACTTCTGGTCGTGGCCAGTTCTCAATGGAATTCTCACACTACATGCCTTGCCCGGCCAACGTATCTGAGAAAGTCATCGAAGAAGCCAAAGCTCGTAAAGCTGCTGCTAAGAAGTAATAGCTTTTACAGCTAAGAAAAGCCGACCTTCTGGTCGGCTTTTTTATGCCTGGCAAATCACCTGGTCAGACAATTTTGCGACAACACTTAGCTTGAATTCACCTTGCCTTTTCTTCGCCCTATAAGAGAATGTTTTTTAACCACACAGGTTAAGTTGTTTGAACATTGGGGTGTGGAAATACTGCGTATCCAAACAAAATTGGTATGATAGGCTTAATAACTTCTATTGGCGCTTCAGAGGGGACCCATGTCCAAGACAGATGATATGCCCAGCATCCAGCTGGAACCGGAAGATAGAGACGCCTATCTGAACAAACGCAGCAAGCAACCCAAAGCAGATAAGAGCAGTGCGGCAGAACAACCTCATGTTGTCGCGCCTAAAGGCGGTGCAGGAAAAGGCTTAGTCTCTTTTGTTATGTTGCTGGCTCTGGCAGGCCTTGGCGCAAATGCTTGGCTTTATCAGCAGTTGGAAACAGAAAAGCAAAATCTGCAGGCTGCCAAAGACCGTATTGAGGATCTCGAAGGCAAGCTGTCAGCGACAGGTGAAGAAATGGGTGAATCCACCGTCGCCCTGCAGGCTAAGCTCAAGGCCGTGACAGAGAAGACCGATGAACTCTGGGAGCAAATGGACAAACTCTGGGCATCAGCCTGGCGTAAAAACCAATCAGAGATTAAAGAACTGTCTAACGCATTAGGTAACATGCAGAAGCAACATCAGTCTGTCGCTGAAAAAGCGCGTCTGTTAGAAACCGATATGTCAATGAGCACAACTCGGGTCAGTGCCATTGAAGAACAGTTTGCTAAATTAGAGAACAGTCAGGATACACTGCATACCAGCCTGATGAAGATCAGCTCAGCGCAACCGAAACTGAACAGCCAGTTAGATGAGTTGAAAGGTAAATTGCGTGACAGCCAACAGAATATTCAGGATCTGGGCTTACGTATCACACAATTGGAAAACATTATTCAGGCCCCCACGGCCGCAGTATCGCCCCCGACATCTAACACAGGTGAATAGATATCAAAAAGCCCCTTACAAACGGGGCTTTTTTGCTTAAAACGTTATTAAAATGCGACGGGATAACGCTGGAGAACAGTGGAGATAGCCTGCATTTTTGCATCATTTAACGACACCTCAAAGGCAGCAACATCTTCTTCTAATTGCGCCATACTGGTGGCACCAATAATAGTTGATGTTACGCCATCCACCTGATTTACCCAGGCCAGTGCTAGTTGTGCGGATGTCATTGATAAGGATGCCGCCAGATCAACATACTCCTGAATAGCGGCCTGCGATGTTGCAGTATCTCTGAATAGCCCATTTCGCTGCGTGAGTGTCCAACGGGTGCCTGCCGGACGCTGACCATTAAGATACTTACCCGTCAGCATCCCCCCGGCAAGGGGCGACCAGGGTAAATACGCTACATCAGAGTGAACACATTGCTCAATAAGATAAGGCCAGTCTTTGGTATGCAACAGACTAAATTCATTTTGAATAGATACCATACGAGGCAGACTGTGCTTTTCACTGAGGCGAAGATACTCTGCTATCCCCCAGGTGGTGTCATCAGACAGACCACAGTAGCGAATCTTGCCGGCTTTAACACAGCTATCCAAGGCCTGCAGAATTTCCAGCATTTGATTACTGTGCATCTGCGTATTTACCTCGGTGAAGTTCACCTGCCCGGGCCAATGCTTACCAAAGTGCGGGGTTGTTCTATTAGGCCAATGCAACTGATAAAGGTCGATATAGTCGGTCTGCAAACGTTGTAACGACGCATCCACCGCCTGGATCACCGCCTCACCGGTTATTTCTCCTCCACCTCGGATGTATGGCAGACCCGGGCCAGCGATCTTACTGGCAATAATTAAATCTTTACGTTTTGGAGCATTTTCGGCCAACCAGTTACCCAGAATGGTTTCGGTTTTACCATAGGTCTCGGCACTCGGTGGCACCGCGTACATTTCGGCCGTATCAATGAAGTTTATCCCTTGAGCGAGAGCATAATCCAACTGAGCATCGGCATCTGTCTGGTTATTCTGTTTTCCCCAGGTCATAGTCCCCAGGCACACTCTGGAAACCTGTAAATCACTTTTGCCTAATCTGCTGTACTGCATGGCTTATCTCTTTGTGTTACTGAATCTAGTTTTATTGGGGCTATACGCAGCAAGCTCAACCCCATATTGACCATTTTCCCTGATGAAAAGACTATGTGCTCCGCTGTGAAGTGGATTCCCTCGCTTCCCTGCGTGACGACGCCCCTAGGGCAGCGAATCTCTGCCAACTCACTCTAGCTCTACCAGCAATCTGCGCCCTGATCTAATGCGCTCGACTTTTAATTGCTGCCCCTGGCTTATGTTCATCCAAATACTGGTGTTGCCGTCTGACGCTAAAAGAACTAAATGCAAACTGCGAACAGGAGCTAAAACAGAGGACTAAGCGAAGCAAAGAGTAGAGGTTAATACGCCCCTGTAGCTCACAGGCGGACAAGGATAATTAGCAATGAGCATTATTTATTTGAGTTTGGAGGAATATTGTTCCCTTTGATTAACCGAAGAGCAAATACGATGATTCAGCTTTGTCTGCTGAAAGGATGACAGCGGTTCAGATGACATAAATATTAAAGCTTATAGAGACTCGCAGAGCATCACTGCGATTGGGTAAGACAGCGTGGGGGACATGGGAGCGGAACAGCATCAGGCGGTTTTCTATCGGCGTATAACAAGTCTCATAGTTCTCTATGCTGCCTTGAGGGTTGGTTACTGCCGTTTGCATATTGGGGTGGTAGAACTTGATATCACCGCAATCTGGAGGTGCTGACAGATAGAATACCCCACTTAAGTATGAGGGATGGATTGCGTGCAGATGATTATGCACTTCCTGACTGTCACCTGGCGCATAGAAGTTAAACCAACTCTCTCTTACTTCAACACCCTGAGCTTCAGGATGAAGCTTACTAAGAAAGGCACCTGCATGGCGGATAAGAAAAGCATGAAAGTGAGTTAAGTCATACTTCTGGATGATCTGACGATGCCCTGCCTGGCGTGACTGAATATAAGAACGGCTTTTGGCATCCTTTCTGCTCAGGATCTCATCCAATTCTCTATCGACCACGGACTGCAACTCGGCTCTGACTTCAGCAGCCTCTTGTTCTGAGGCGTCATGATGATAAATGGCGGTAGGAAACCAAAGCTCAATTTTCATTACGATTTTATCCGTTACAACTCAGATAACGAGAGTAACGTATCGTTTCGTCAGGCTCCACCATCAATATTAACCATTTTAAAGCAATGCATTCACATTCTTGCTAATTAGACAGATATAAAAAAGGCTCCCGAAGGAGCCTTTTCAATCACTTAAGCAATCAGAATCACTCAAGGATCTT